>NZ_CP142850.1:150000-2832500 GCF_036287235.1 Exiguobacterium sp. 9-2 | reverse complement strand
GAAGGCGCCAGTACCGTAAACCGACACAGGTAGGCGAGATGAGAATTCTAAGACGCGCGGGATAACTCTCGTTAAGGAACTCGGCAAAATGGTCCCGTAACTTCGGGAGAAGGGACGCTCTACATGAGTAGAGCCGCAGTGAATAGGCCCAAACGACTGTTTAGCAAAAACACAGGTCTCTGCTAAATCGCAAGATGACGTATAGGGGCTGACGCCTGCCCGGTGCTGGAAGGTTAAGGGGATGGGTTAGCGCAAGCGAAGCTTTGAACCGAAGCCCCAGTAAACGGCGGCCGTAACTATAACGGTCCTAAGGTAGCGAAATTCCTTGTCGGGTAAGTTCCGACCCGCACGAAAGGCGTAACGATTTGGGCACTGTCTCAACGAGAGACCCGGTGAAATCATAGTACCTGTGAAGATGCAGGTTACCCGCGACAGGACGGAAAGACCCCATGGAGCTTTACTACAGCCTGATATTGAGGCTTTGTGCATGATGTACAGGATAGGCGGGAGACGTCGAGCCCGGAGCGCCAGCTTCGGAGGAGTCACCCTTGGGATACCGCCCTTCATGCATAGAGTCTCTAACTCGCAGCCGTGATCCGGCTGGAGGACCGTGTCAGGCGGGTAGTTTGACTGGGGGCGGTCGCCTCCTAAACAGTAACGGAGGCGCCCAAAGGTTCCCTCAGAATGGTTGGAAATCATTCGTAGAGCGCAAAGGCAGAAGGGAGCTTGACTGCGAGACCTACAAGTCGAGCAGGGACGAAAGTCGGGCTTAGTGATCCGGTGGTTCCGCATGGAAGGGCCATCGCTCAACGGATAAAAGCTACCCTGGGGATAACAGGCTGATCTCCCCCAAGAGTCCACATCGACGGGGAGGTTTGGCACCTCGATGTCGGCTCATCGCATCCTGGGGCTGGAGTAGGTCCCAAGGGTTGGGCTGTTCGCCCATTAAAGCGGTACGCGAGCTGGGTTCAGAACGTCGTGAGACAGTTCGGTCCCTATCCGTCGTGGGCGCAGGAAATTTGAGGAGAGCTGTCCTTAGTACGAGAGGACCGGGATGGACGCACCGCTGGTGTACCAGTTGTTCCGCCAGGAGCATCGCTGGGTAGCTACGTGCGGACGGGATAAATGCTGAAAGCATCTAAGCATGAAGCCCCCTCCAAGATGAGATTTCCCTTTGAGTAATCAAGAAAGACCCCTCAGAGACGATGAGGTAGATAGGTCACGGGTGGAAGCATGGCGACATGTGGAGCTGAGTGATACTAATCGGTCGAGGCCTTGTTCTAGCAGATGCTTGTTGATGACTTCAGTTTTGAGGGCGCGAGCCCGTCGTCTGGTGACGATAGCCAAGTGGTCACACCCGTTCCCATGCCGAACACGGAAGTTAAGCACTTGAACGCCGAAAGTAGTTGGGGGCTTCCCCCTGTGAGGATAGGACGTTGCCAGGCACTTGACCGATCTGCAGATTGCAGGTCGGTCTTTTTGTGTGTAGTCCCGAAAGAAATAGAAAAACTGACAAGTGAACGTCAATCCGTCATCAAGTCAGTTTTAAGACAAGCATCTAGATTAAAAAGAAGGTGTTGTGTCAAGAAGGCGAGACTTGATTTGACGTAATAGCGCTGCAGCCCGCGCTTCAAGAGGTGCTGGTAATTGATTTAAGGAGAAATATTGTAAGTCGAGACTCTCTCCATCTGTCATTTGTAATGTACCGGATACGTCTTTTGCTTGAAAGAGATGAATCACACTGTAGGTTTGGTCACCATTTGGATAACGGAAGAAGTAATCAGGACCAGAAAAGACGTCTAGCAGTTGAACGCTTTGTGCTTGAAGTCCGGTTTCTTCCTGCAACTCACGCATCGCGACTTCTTCAAGTGTCTCACCCGGTTCCATTGAACCACCGGGGAGCCCCCAACTGTGCGTATCCGAACGATATTGAAATAGCAGTTCAAATTGTGAATTCATGACGAGTACGGTCGCGCCTACGCTGATCAACGGTCGATTTCCTACGATTTTTCGTAAATCTAATAAATATCCCATCTGTTCACTCCTTTCGTATCAGTATAGAAGAATATTCATTAGGACAGTTAGTAAAAAGAAATGAGGCAAAAAGACTTGCCAATTTAAAAGACACATGTTATATTAATATCTGTCGAAACGTTATATCATCGCGGGGTGGAGCAGTCTGGTAGCTCGTTGGGCTCATAACCCAAAGGTCGTCGGTTCAAATCCGGCCCCCGCAACCAATTTTTAAATAATCAAATCCGAAACGTTTATCGTCGCGGGGTGGAGCAGTCTGGTAGCTCGTTGGGCTCATAACCCAAAGGTCGTCGGTTCAAATCCGGCCCCCGCAACCAATTTTAAACTTAACTTCAACTTTACTACGAAACGTTCAGCGTTTCGTATTTTTTTTTGCCTTTTTCGTCCGGTACAATAGAGAAGGACGAACAGTACGTATTAAAGGAGGAGACATCGTATGATAGAACTGGAAATGAACAGCTTGGAAGAAACGACTGCCTTAGCTCTTGAACTCGGACGACGTGCTGAAGCAGGAATGGTCATTACGCTTGACGGAGATTTAGGTGCTGGGAAAACGACCTTTACTCAAAGCTTTGCGAAAGGATTAGGTGTGACGCGTCATGTCAATAGCCCTACCTTTACGATCATGAAAGTCTATACGGGACGTCTCCCTCTCTATCATATGGATGTTTATCGCCTGGAAGGTTCCGGTGATGATATCGGACTTGAAGAATATTTGAATGGTGAAGGCGTCGCCGTCGTCGAGTGGTCTGAATTGATTGCGGACAGCCTTCCACCGGAACGGTTGGCAATCACGATTACACGAACGGGTGACGATAGCCGCCGTTTTGAGCTGACACCGATCGGAGAACGATACATTACATTATGTGAGGGATTGAGATCATGAAAATCGTAGCTATTGATACATCGACGAAACAATTATCGGTCGCTCTTTCAGACGGAAAACAGATCATAGCAGAAGCTTCTTACGTCACGTCTTTGAATCATGCGACAAAACTCATGCCGTTGCTTGAGCGCTTGATGGTGGAAGCAAAATGGACACCATCCCAACTGACACGCGTCGTCGTTGCTGACGGTCCTGGTTCTTATACGGGATTACGGATTGGTGCGACAACAGCGAAGACACTTGCCTATACACTCGGTATCGAACTGGTTGCGGTCTCGACACTTGAGTTGATGGCGGCTTCGACAGGTCATACGGGACGTGTTGCAGCGATTCAAGATGCACGACGCGGATCAGGTTTTGTCGGAGTATACGACGCTGGGCAACGAATCGGTGAAGAACAACATGTCGAAATCGCCTCTTTTGTGAAGACGTTAGCGCCAGATACGCTCGTCACAGGAGACGTCGATACATTTGAAGAACTTCTTCAACCATTTGAAAAGGCGGCTCCTGCGTTTCGGACGCCGCGTGCCGGAGTGCTCGCCTTACTCGGTGCAACACGCGAGACAGTCGAAGCGCATACGTTTGAGCCACGTTACCTGCGTCTGGCTGAAGCAGAAGCGAAATGGATCGAGGCACAGCGTCATGAGTAAGGGGATTCGTCGCATGACCGTAAACGATGCTGCAGGTGTTCACGCCGTCGAACTCGAATCGTTTGCGACACCGTGGACACTGGATGCCTTCGAAGCAGAAATGACACAAAATCCGAATGCCTATTATGTCGTTGCCGATCAAGATGGTATCGTCGGGTTTGCTGGTCTGTGGCATATTGCGGATGAAGGACATATTACGAATATTGCCGTCAAGCAGTCGCACCGCGGACAAGGACTTGGGGAAGACTTGCTAACGGCATTGATCGCGGTCGGTCGTGCACTCGATTTACGAGCGATGACACTTGAAGTACGTGTCTCGAACACACCGGCGCGAACCTTATATGAAAAACTCGGATTTCACTATGTTGGTATCCGAAAACGATATTATCAGGACAACAATGAAGATGCTGCCATCTATTGGCTGGAGCTGGAGGGAGAAGACTTATGACACAACCATTGATTCTAGCAATCGAATCGAGCTGCGACGAAACGGCGGCTGCCGTCGTTCGTGGAGGAACCAACGTCTTATCGAATGTCGTCTCGTCTCAAATTGAAAGTCATAAACGATTCGGTGGAGTCGTGCCTGAAGTGGCATCACGACATCATGTCGAACGAATCACATACGTCATCGATGATGCGTTGACGGAAGCAAACGTAACGATCGACGATATCGATGCGATCGCTGTCACGGAAGGTCCCGGACTGGTCGGGGCATTACTCGTTGGTGTCAGTGCGGCAAAGACACTTGCTTTTGCGCATAATAAGCCTTTGATCGGTGTTCATCATATCGCAGGTCATATCTACGCGAATCGTCTCGTACAAGAGCTTGAATTCCCGCTCGTCTGTTTGATTGCATCAGGTGGGCATACGGAACTGATTTACATGCCAGAAGACGGTGTATATGAAGTCATCGGTGAAACACGAGATGATGCAGCAGGGGAAGCCTATGATAAAGTCGCTCGAACATTGAAGTTACCGTATCCAGGTGGTCCACGAATCGATCAGTTGGCACAAACCGGTCAGGATACGTTCCATTTTCCACGCGTCTGGCTCGAGAAGGACTCGTATGACTTTAGCTTCAGCGGTTTAAAGTCAGCGGTCATCAATGCCGTGCATAACGCTGAGCAACGGGGAGAAGTGATCATCCCGGAAGATTTAGCTGCGAGTTTCCAAGCGAGCGTCGTCGAAGTCCTCGTGACGAAGGCGATCCGTGCCGTGAAGGATAAAGGGGGACGCCAACTGCTGCTTGCTGGTGGTGTCGCCGCCAACAAAGGATTACGTAACGGTCTCGAAGCAGCGTGTGCGAAGGAAGGAATCGATCTCGTCATTCCGCCGATGCACTTGTGTGGAGACAATGCGGCGATGATCGGAGCGGCTGCGATTCATCCATATCGCGCGTTACGCTATTCGACACTTGCCATGAATGCAGAACCTGGGCTAGATTTAAAGTAAGGAATCCGAACAACTTGGGGGAAATGGAATGAAAAAAGTCATCATCGCATTGTTAGCGGTACTGGTCATCGTCGCGATCGGACTTCAGGTCCGAGAAATCGTCAACGCATACCAAGTCGCCTATAAGGAAGAACTCGTACCTGATAAGAAAGCGGTCGAGACGAACACGAAACAACGTCCACTTTACGAAATCGGACGAGCAGAAGGGGAAAAAACCCGGATTCAAAAGTTGTACGCTTTTGATCAGACAATCAATGGGAAACTCAGTAACGTCGTCATCGTCGATCGGAAGTACGGTTTAACGAACAAGGCGAGTGATGATTATTTCATGATTGCTCCCGGAACACCAGTGACGAACCAAGAGAAGAAGTCATTCGAACCGATGATTCAAAAGATGGATGCGGAACAAGTCCAAGCAGAAGTGATCTCGAAGCACGAGGTGACAGCTGTTGAAAACAATAAAAAACGGACTGTGACGTTATTTAAGGTCTTTTATAAAGATACGGATCAAAACGAATACCTCTTCTTCATCGAAAAAGAGGGCGGGCTGAAACTCGATCTATTCAAGAAGGGCTACTCACGTCTTTCCAATTACTAATCCATTAAAACAGCGGATTCCTAAAAAGGAGTCCGCTGTTGTTCGTTCATTGCCATTCAGTGATACCGGTCAAGTCATCATAGATGCGATCCGGATCAAGATTTAATTCTTCGACCGGAAGTCCGTTTCGATTGATCCATGCCGTTTTGAAGCCGAAACTCTTTGCCCCGGTGATGTCCCAACCGTTTGAGGACATGAAGAGGATCTCCTCGCGTTTTAAACCGAGTGTGTTCAACGCATGCATATAAGAAGCAGGTGCTGGTTTATAGTGTTTGATGTCATCAACACTGACGAGGTGTTCGAACCGATCGGCTAAACCTGACTGTTCGATCAACGGATCGAGCATATCATGGGAACCATTCGAGAAGACGACCAAACGCTTATGCGCCATCGTCTCGAGAACAGAGCTAACTTCTGGGTACACATCAAGTGTCAGGTACGTCTCCATTAAAGTCGTGATTTGTTCCTCGGTCACATGGAGCTTCAGTTCGAGTAACGTATAACGGAGGGCATCTTGTGTCACTTGGCTGAACGGCACATATTGTCCGTTCAATTGTCGCAAGAAGGAGTACTCCAGTTGTTTCTCTCGCCAGCGTTTACTGATCGCTTCTCCGTGTCCCGGATACAGCTCCTCTGCTTGCTCTTTGACGGAATGGACATCGAATAATGTACCGTAGACGTCAAAGACGAGTGCTTGAATCGTCATAAAAACATTCATCTCACTTTCATAGAGTCTGTTTTAAGAATTCCCTTACATGACGGATTCAAACGATACTTATGAATGCACCTGCTGCAAAAAGCGATGAAACGTCTGTGCGAACGCGCGACAAGCGGCTTGTTTCTCCGGTGTGTTCGGATCAAACTCAATCTTCAAGCCATCCGTGACGATGGTCGCCCCAGCTTCTTTTAATGCGTCTTCAATCAAATCAACGGCTGCGCAGTACTTCGGATAATCAAGATCACCCGAGCCAAAAGCAGCAGCCGGCATCCCGTCTAAAAATTGTTCCCGTAGCTCCTCGACGAAATCTTCTGCTTCATACGGTAAATCACCGTCTCCCCATGTATATGAGCCGAGTAATAGACCATCAAAACGTGATAGATCCTCCCCGACGAATTGATCCAGTTCTGTAATCGTCACGTTGACATCGTGTTGCTCGAGCTCACGTTGAATGATCGAGACGATATCTTCCGTATTACCGGACATGCTGACGAATCCAATTGCAATCTGCATGCATGTTCCTCCTTTCGCTGTACTTCCTTACTTTAATTGATAATGATTATCAATGTCAAAAGATCATATAAAAAAACACCTTCCGAAGAAGATGCTTTTTCATACATTAGTCTTGTAGTTCGGCCCATTCCTCAATGGAACGAATGACCGGTTCGAGTTGACGCCCTTTGTCGGTCAAACTGTATTGAATCTTAATCGGACGATCGGGAATGACAGTCCGGATGACGATGCCTTCCGCTTCGAGCTCCTTCATACGTTCCGTGAGCATACGACCTGATAATTCGGGGATGGCATCTTGAATCTCATTGAAACGACATGTCTTCGTCAACAAGTGACGTAAAATCAGACCTGTCCATTTCTTACCTAAGATTTCAAAGGCATGTTCGACTTTGGGACAAAGAGCCGGTTGGATTGCGACTTCTTCCATCAGCACTCATCCTTTCTATAGTTGTAGTATACCCGCTTCTGCTAAAAAAATCGAATCATTTTACTTAATGTAACAAAAAGAACTAAAACAAATCTATTTACTTTTAGTAAGTGATAAGATATAGTCTGTTTATCGAGTTACTTAAAGTAACTTAAAAACATTAGGTAAAAGGAGAAGAGAGAAATGATGGATACAGGACTTTTAATCATTCGTTTAATCATCGGTTTAACATTTGCTGCACACGGTACACAAAAATTATTTGGTTGGTTTGGTGGACACGGCATCGCTGGAACAGGCGGTTGGTTCGAATCAATCGGCATGAAGCCAGGGAAAGCACTCGCAATTACAGCGGGTCTTGCTGAATTAATCGGTGGATTATTGTTTGCAGGCGGTGTATTCCTCTGGATCGCTGCAATCCTCATCATCGGTTCGATGCTTGTCGCGATCGTTAAAGTACACGGTGCGAATGGTTACTGGGTGACGCAGAACGGGTACGAATACAACATGGCATTGATCGTCATCGCCCTTGGAGTGGCGATGATCGGTGCTGGAGACTATTCACTCGCTGCACTCATCGGGTGAGGAAAAAGGTGGGTCATTCATGAAGTTCGAGGCATCAACGCTTAGCGCAAAAGACAATTATAAATTACTGATCGGAAGCATCATTCCGCGTCCGATTGCCTTCGTGACGACGCTAGGGGAAGACGGGACGGTCAACGCCGCCCCCTTTTCCTTCTTTACGGTCGCATCAAGTAGTCCGCCACAACTGGTGATTGCCGTACAACGGACGGATCAGGGACAAAAGGATACGGCACGTAATATCCTAGCAAAACAAAGCTATGTCATCCATATCGTCAGCGAAGAAATCGTCGACGCAGTCAATGAGACGGCTGCGCCACTCGCTTACGGTGAAAGTGAACTCGAACGGACGGATTTAACGCTCGTCGATAGCGATGCAATCGACGTGCCCGGAATCGCGGAAGCGAAAATCCGGTTCGAGATGCGCTTAACGCAACACGTCGAGCTAGAAGGTGCCGATCTGTTGATCGGGGAAGTACTGCGCTATCACCTCGCGGATGAACTCGTCGAGTCGTTCCGGATTGACGCAGCAGGATTGAAGGCTGTCGCTCGTTTAGCAGGGAATGATTATGCGACGATCGGGAAGACGTTTACGATTGCCCGACCGACAAAATGATAGTAGTGTGAATGCTCGATTCATCGTACGATTCGTTTTGATTCAAACAAAAGGAGTGGAGATACCGGTCTAGCTACCGGAATCTCCACTCCTTTTTCTCATGTCGTTCATCTGATTCATCGATCGGACTTCAAGGTTGCGAATCGATTTCGTTTGAAGAGGCTTCAAGACCATGACGTTTACTGTACTGATAGCCATCGAGCAAATAAAAGACGATTGCGAGTGCCCAAATGCCGACACAGCTGATCAAGAAAGCGGTGAGCGGTGAGACACTACCGTAATACGATAGGATCAACGGGTCAGTGAGTTCGACGAATAGCTGTGTCGTCAGGAGCGTACAGCATAATCCCGAGAGTAAACTGACGAAAAGACCGCTCCATGTCTGGATGACGAGACCAATCATACAAGAAATCAGGAGAAACAAAGGAAGCGCGGCATTAAAAGCATCCGGCCGGATGAAGGTCGACACGTAGTCCGCATACATCGGTACGAAATAAAGGATGCCGGATAGCAGTCCTTGAATCAAGTTAATGAAAAAGCTTTTCGTCCGCATCAGTGTTGGTTCTCCCATCGTTCCATCAATTCGAGTAGATCGACATCGATCTGGTCCCGTTCCGCAGATAACGCTGTCGCTTTTGGAATATCATTAAAGACTTCCGGTTCGCAAAGCAACTGTTCGATTTCCGCTGAACGCTGTTCGAGCCGTTCAATATCTTGTTCGAGTTGTTCGATTTGCTGACGGCGTTTTTTTTCTTCTTTCTGTGCTTCTTTGTCGATCGTCTTCGATGCCGTGACTTTTGCCGCTTTTGCCTCTTCGGCTTCAAGGCGAGCGATTTCTTCTTGTTCGGCCTTCTTCTCTGTGTAGTACGAATAATCGCCGAGGTATTCTGTCACACCAGCTTCACTCATCTCGATGACGCGTGTCGCGATCCGATCGATGAAGTAGCGGTCATGGGAGACGAAGAGTAGCGTACCTTCATAGTCGACGAGAGCGTTCTCAAGGACCATCTTCGAATCAAGATCCAAGTGGTTCGTTGGCTCGTCAAGGATGAGGACGTTAGTCTTCCGGAGTTTCAGTTTTGCGAGCGCGAGACGTCCGCGTTCGCCACCAGACAATTCATGAACGATTTTGAAGACATCGTCGCCGCTGAACAGGAATTGTCCGAGCACAGAACGGACTTCTTGTTCGCGCATCAGTGGCCATTCGTTCCAAATCTCATCGATGACACGGTTCCGGTCATTGAGTTCCGCTTGCTCTTGATCGTAATACCCGATCGAGACGCCAGTTCCGAAACGGAAATCACCGAAGAGAGGACGTAAACGACCGACGAGGACTTTTAAGAGCGTCGACTTCCCGATTCCGTTCGGTCCGACGAGTGCCAGTGATTCGCCGCGTTGCAAGCGGAACGTGATGTCTTTTGAGACAGCTTCTTCGTAACCGATTGCCAATTGATTGACTTGAAGAACGTCATTCCCGCTCTGTTTTTCGATTGGGAAGGAGAGGACCGTACTGCGTTCATCTCCATCTGGTCGATCGAGCCGGTCGACCTTCTCGAGCCGTTTTCGAACGCTTTGAGCACGCTTTGTCGTCGTCGCCCGAGCGATGTTTCGTTGAATGAAGTCCTGCATCTTTGCGATTTCTTCTTGCTGCTGTTCGAACTGCTTCATTTCCTGGTCGTATAAGGCTGCTTTTTGTTCCAAGTACTTCGTATAGTTCCCCGTGAACTTACGACAGACATTGCGCGACAATTCATAGACGACATTGACGACTTGGTCGAGGAAGTACCGGTCGTGCGAGACGATCAGGACGGCACCACGATAACCACCGAGGTAGCTTTCAAGCCAAGCGAGCGTATCGATGTCAAGGTGGTTGGTCGGCTCATCGAGAATGAGAAGTTCTGGTGCTTGTAAGAGCATCTTCGCTAAGGCGAGCCGTGTCCGTTGACCCCCGGACAATGTCTGAATCCGGCGCGAGTAATCATCCGGATAAAAGCGCATGCCGTGCAGGACGGAGCGGATATTCGCTTCGAACTGATAACCACCGGCTTCTGAGAAGTCGTGTTGCGCTTGATCATACGTCTTCAAGAGACGATCGTACGCGACCGGGTCGTTCAAGATATGCTCCATGCCCATTTCGATTTCCATCCGGCGCAGTGTTCGTTCTTGTTCTTGCAGATGTTCAAAGACGGTCAGCATCTCGTTCCAGATCGTCTCGTTCGATTCGAGACCACTGTCCTGCGCGAGATAACCGATTTTGACATCTTTACCTTTCATGATGTCACCCGAGTCATGACTGAGTTCGCCAGCAATGATTTTGAGCAAGGTCGATTTACCGGCACCGTTTCGTCCGACGAGCGCAATCCGATCGCGCTCCTGTACTTCTAGTTTGATATTTTCTAAAATCGGCTCGACGCCGAATGATTTCGAGAGTTGGTTGACTTGTAAGAGTATCATTTCCATCCATCCTTCCACCCTTTAGTCTATCACGAACAAAAGCGCGAGGTCCTGCGGAATATATTATTTGTGACTCTATGTGAAGTGGTTTACAATCAAGGAGAGTAGAAAGCTTTTTGCAAAGATTTGGGTGCCACGATGGATGTGGCCGAAGGGGGAACTGCAGGATGAATGGACCAGACACAAAAATTCCACAAGCGACAGCAAAACGGTTGCCGCTATATTATCGTTTCATCCAAAGTTTATACAATTCAGGTAAGCTCCGCGTCTCTTCTGCTGAGTTAAGCGAGGCGGTGAAGGTTGATTCAGCAACGATTCGTCGCGACTTTTCCTACTTTGGGGCACTAGGGAAGAAGGGGTATGGATATAACGTTCAACATCTCTTAACGTTTTTCCGGAAAACCTTGAATCAAGATGAGGTGACGAATGTTGCCTTGATCGGGGTCGGTCATCTCGGAACAGCGTTTGCAAATTATAACTTTTTAAAGAATAATAGTACTCGGATAGTCGTTGCGTTTGATGCGGACGAAGAGAAGGTCGGAACAACGACGCATGACGTTCCAATCTATCATGTTTCGGACATGAAAGAACAAATCGAAGCGAATCAGGTCGATGTCGCCATCTTGACGGTTCCATCCCAGTTCGCACAGTCAGTAGCGGATGAGTTAGTCGAGTATGGTGTGACAGGCATTCTGAACTTCACGCCTGCACGGTTGAACGTGCCAGCGAGCGTTCGGGTTCATCACATCGATTTATCGATCGAGTTGCAGTCGTTAGTTTATTTCATGAAGCATTATTCGCAATCAGCTGAAGGAGTGAAATCATAATGGAAAACCTTATCCCGCTCACGTTAGGTATCGGACCTGCGAGTATCGGATTAATTGCTGTCGTCGCGTTGATCATCTTCGGACCGAAGAAGTTACCGGAATTCGGTCGTGCTGCCGGTCAAACATTGAAAGAGTTCAAGAATGCCACGAACGGCATCATGGACGACGATAAAAAGGACGAACCGAAAGAGAAGTGATTGAATCATGACGGTTGATCAAGAACAAAGCATGACGTCGCACCTAGACGAACTGCGTAAGCGGATTGTCTGGTCGCTCCTCATCGTCGTCGTCCTGTTCGCTGTCGCATTTCCGCTCGTCCGACCGCTCGTCCGTTTTCTGCAAGCGGACTTAAAAGAGCTCGGTATCGGATTAAATGCCTTCAACGTCGCCGATCCTTTAATGTTGTATTTGAATCTTGCGTTCATCATCGCGCTGATTTTAGCGTCACCGTTCTGGATGTATCAACTGTGGGCATTCGTCCGACCAGGGCTTTATGAAAAGGAACAAAAAGCAACACTGACATATATTCCAGTCATCTTCTTTCTATTTTTGGCTGGTGTAGCCTTCTCGTATTTCTGGTTGCTTCCTTTCTTGCTCGAAGTCTCAACGAATCTCGGGAAAGAATTGGGGATCGAGCAAGTCATCGGGGTCGAAAACTACTTCAGTTTCTTGATCCGGTTGACGATGCCGTTTGGTCTTCTCTTCCAATTGCCGGTCGTGACGATGTTCCTGACACGTCTTGGTCTTGTGACGCCATATTTCATGCGAAAGAATCGGAAATATGCGTATTTCGCGCTGTTCGTCATTGCGGCATTGATCGCACCGCCGGACGTGACGTCACACTTGATGATCTCAGTGCCGTTGTTCGTTCTCTATGAAATCAGTATCTTGATTTCTGCGCGGACGTATAAAAAGGTCTTGATCCTCGAGCAACAGGCAGAGCTTGAACGACAGGCGGATTTGATGCGTGAATTGAATAAATGAATCGTGAATTCCTTCCAGCAATTTCGGGAGGAATTCTTTTTTATGAAAGCGTTATGTTTATATTGATAAAGCAGTTAGCGATGCGTATACTAAAGATAATTCATGGGGGCTTAGCTCAGCTGGGAGAGCGTTTGGCTGGCAGCCAAAAGGTCGTCGGTTCGATCCCGATAGTCTCCACCAAGTGCATACGTTCAACTCCTCGAGTGCTCGAGGAGTTTTTTTATGTTCCCAGTTAAATTCCTTCCAAATATAAAATGTCACCAAAAAGAAATAAATTAAAAAAATAGACAAATATAAATTGTTTATTTCCATTAACTTCATTAAACTAAAAATACAGAATTTTCTTTAAACTGCTTTATTAGTATTACTACTATGGTTTTACAGAAAAGGGGAAACGAACGCATGAAGAAGAAGATTGCACTTATGGCAGCCGTCTTAATGACGTCTTCCAATCTAGTCAGTGCGCAAGGTGCACTGTCCTCGCAAGACAAAGCGACGGGTCAAAAACCGCAGGCGCTCTCACTGAAGAAATCGGGGCAAGAAAAGAACTACAAACAATCGGATAAAGTCCGAGTCGTCATCGAGATGGAACAAAAACCGGCGATTCAAATCGCCCAAGCTCAAAACAAGCGGTATAGCACATTGAGTAATGCCGAAAAGGAATCGATCAAGGATCGACTCGTCAGCGTCCAAAAATCAGTCAAGTCAGCTATCGCTAAAAAGGCGATTCCTGTTACATATAAAGAAAGCTTCACAACCGTCATCAACGGATTCAGTGGTGAAGTGAAGTTCGGTGACATCGAAGATATCAAACAACTCGAAGGAGTCAAAAGTGTACATATCGCGCACGAATATGCGCGCCCAACCGTCGATAAAGGTGCCAAGCCAGACATGCTGTACAGCAAGGACATGGTCAATGCGAAGGAAACGTGGCAGGACTATGGCTTCAAAGGGGAAGGAACCGTCGTCGCGGTCATCGATACGGGGATTGATCCATCGCACAAGGACATGGTCTTGAGTCCAGAGACAAAGGTGGATTTAACCTCTTCGAAGGTCGAGAGTGCGAAAGAAACAAAAGGCTTAAAAGGAAAGTACTTCACGGAAAAAGTACCGTACGGCTATAACTATGCCGATCACGACAGCGAAATCCGTGACTTAGGTGCGGGGGCATCGATGCACGGGATGCACGTCGCAGGTACGGTCGGAGCAAACGGGGATGAAGCGAACGGCGGCATTAAAGGGGTCGCTCCAGAAACACAGCTCCTTGCGATGAAGGTCTTCGGTAACGATCCAGGGATGCCATCGACATTTAGTGATATCTACATCAAAGCAATCGATGATGCCATCGCACTTGGAGCGGACGTCATCAACATGAGCCTGGGTTCGACGGCATCGTTCGTCAACGCAGATGATCCGGAGCAACGCGCGATCGTCAACGCGATGAACAACGGTATCTTGTGTGCGATCTCTGCTGGTAACTCGGCGTTTGCAGGTCATGGTGCGGGTAATCCATATACAGCAAACCCGGATATCGGTGTCGTTGGTGCACCAGGATTGACGAGCCAGGCGCTCCAAGTCGCGTCACTCGAAAATACGAAATTGACGCTTGAAGGCATGGCGCTGACGATCGACGGTCAGGATGCCGGTTATTTGGCATACCAAAAACAAGATTCGCCGAATCCGATTGCCGTCTTCGATAAAGAGAAGAAGGATGTCGTGTATGTCGGTGACGGTCAAGCTTCGAACTATGAAGGTAAAGACGTCAAAGGGAAACTCGTCTTCGTCGTGCGAACAGGTGATTTTAACTACAGCATGATTCAAGCAGAAGCTGAGAAGCAAGGCGCAGCAGGTGTCATCGTCCGTGGTAAAATCGATCATGGGGATTACGTCAGCATGGCGCTCAACAATCCGACGATTCCACTCGTGACGCTTAGCATCGCGGACGGGAATGATCTCGAAGCAAAAGCAAAAGAAGGCAAGGCAATCGCAGTGACATTTGACGGAAAAGCGGTCTCAACCGATAACCCGGTCGCAGGACAAATGTCTGACTTCACGTCATGGGGTGTCACGCCAAGCCTTGACTTCAAGCCGGAAATCACGGCACCAGGTGGGAAAATCTATTCGACGCTTAATGATAACGAGTATGGCGTCATGAGCGGTACATCGATGGCAGCACCACACGTCGCTGGAGGAACAGCACTCGTCATGCAACGGATTGCGAAGGACTTCAAAGTCACTGGTGCAACACGCGTTAAACTCGCCAAAAACATCTTGATGAATACATCGCGTCCGCAACTCGATCAAGGAAAATACAACGCACAATTGAAAACAGGCAACTTCTACTCCCCACGTCGTGAGGGAGCTGGACTGATGGATCTTCGTGCTGCGATGAAGACACCAGTCGTCATCACAGAGACAAAGTCAGGTGAAGGCAAGGCATCCTTGAAGGAAGTCGGCGAGAAGTTCACATTCACGCTTGATTTAAAAAACTACAGCAATGAAAAAGTGACGTATAAGCTAGCGGGAACGGTTCAATCAGATCTCGGTGCAAAAGGATCGAACTTCCTTGAAGCAAATGGAATCTTCAAAAAAGGAACGATCGGTACGGTAGATGCCAACACAGGCACATACCCGATCTCATTTGCAGTCGGCTCGAAGAAAGCGAGTTCAGTCTCGATTAATCCGAAGAGCTCAACGAAAGTCAGCGTGTCAGTCGATTTGAAGAACACAACTGACTGGGCGAACGAGCTTCCGCTTGAACAAGTCTTTAAAAACGGCTACTTCGTCGAAGGATTCGTCCGTCTGATCGATACGAAGAGCAAAAATCCAGAACTGACAGTTCCTTATGTTGGGTTCAAAGGAAAATGGGATCAAGCTCCGATTTTAGATGCACCATTGTACGATAAAAACAACACGTTCTATGGATTGACAGGTCTAGCGACTGAAGTGAAGGATGATTTCGAATTCCTTGGTACGAATGCCGCTGGAAAAGTTGTCGCGAACAAAGTCTCGTTCTCACCGAACAACGACGGTAGCGCAGATGAAGCTTTCCCGATCATCTCATTCCTTCGCAATGCGAAAAAAGTCGAGTATTCGATTCTTGACCGGAATAAAACAACACTTCAGAAGCTTGATATGCAAACGGACGTCGTCAAGAACTACTACGACAGCGGTTCAGAGGACGGCTACACACCAGTCACAAGCGCTGCTTGGGACGGAACGATCAACGGGAAACCGGTCAAAGATGGTCTTTACTACTACAAAGTCAAATCGGTGATCGATTATCCGAACGCAAAATGGCAGACGAATCTCTTCCCAGTCTATGTCGATACGAAAAAACCAGCAGCTACTGTGAAATGGGATGCTGCGAAATCAACACTTTCATGGACAGCAGGCGACCAAGGAACAGGAGTTGCGTCATACGATATCCTCGTCAATGGCAAGAGTGTCTTAAAGCAACCACTTGCCGCAACAGAAAAAGCGTACACGTTGACGGATCTGCCGGAGCGCGCGAAGATTGCCTTCGTCGTCAAAGACTATGCTGGAAACAGTGTGAAAAAAGACGTCAACACGACAGGCGTTGATAAAGCCGTACCAAATGTTCAAATCGATACACCGGTCGCTCTTGGTCTTGCAACATCAAAAGTCATCAATATCGCGGGTCATGTCTCTGATGAGTCAGGTATCAAATCGTTCAAGATCAACGGAAAAACTGTTAAACTGCGTTTCGATGCAGCCCAACAAAACTATGCGTTCAGCCATGACGTGACGTACACGACAGATGGCGTCAAGTCATTCAAGGTCGAAGCATACGATGGAAAAGGAAATCGTGTGGCGTTCAACCGTCAAGTCATCATCGACACAGAATTACCAACGATTCGCGTCACAGCACCAAAAACCGTCTCAAGTAAAACAAAAACAGCTGAGATGAAGATCGTACTTCGCGATAACTACAGCGAATTACGCTTCGACTTCAATGGTAGCGCGGAATACCGCCGGACGTTCAAAGAACCGTACGTCATGAAAGCCTTCAAAAAGACGATCACGAAAAAAGTGACGCTCAAAAAAGGAAAAAACACGTACAACTTGAAACTGAAGGATCTTGGTGGACACGTCGTTACAAAAACAGTCGTCATCACGAAAAAATAAGTTAACAATGAACAAGCCAGGCGGAAATCCGTCTGGCTTTTCGTTGTGTGTCGAAGCGCCTTGAAGGGTTTATGAGACGAGTGGAGCGGGAAATTTAAGAGCAGAAACAATTAGAGGGGGAACAACCATGAATCCGTTTACGACATTAATCGCCTTCATCGTAGGGTGTCTCGTCTTATATCTCGGTATCCGTGACAAAAATGGCTGGCTGATCGGTGTCGCGTTAATACCGCTCGCGATCGTTGCCTATAGTGTCATCTACCTCATCATTCAGGTCAGTGCATAGTCTCTAATGAAAGATGTCTTGTCCGAAGCGACAGGACATCTTTTTTTTGAAAAATCGCACTACAGGTGAAACCGATACAGTAAAATGTAAGTATATGACAGTATAGAGAGGTGGGAGATCATGGAACACGTACATACACAAACGGAAGCATTAGCGACGTTATACGAAGAGATGCACCAAAAGACAAAGACCGGCATATGGGTCATGCTTGCAGCATTTTTAGCACTCAGTAACACACTTGAGAAGCCGGTTTATGCGATGATCGTCCCATTATTGTATTTTGGCTATGACATGCTCGTACAACGCAAGCGGTTCGCGCTTGTCGCGAAATATTCATCAGAGGCATCAGCAAGACGTCTCTATCAGGTGCATGTCTTGATCGGCATCTTACAATACGGAGCGCTTGCCGCCCTGATTGTCTGGGCAGCTGATCGCCCGAACATGTCTTTCTTAATCGGTCTGATCATCGTCGTCATTCCGTTTTACTGGATCTGCCGAAAAACGCTAGAGAACATCTCACGAAAGATTGATCCAACGTATGTGACGGAAAAAGAAATTCATCAAGCTTGCTAAAGGAGACGATGTCATGCAAACGGATCGAGAAGAACGTCTACAAAAACTTGCCCTCGCGTACCGGGACGTTGAATGGCTCGGCACACGCTGGTATTGGAACATGTTTCTGTTCATAACAGTCGGTATCTTGATTGAATGGAAGGATCTCCCGATGCTGATTTTGGCGATTCCAGCCATTTTTCTCGCCTCCGATTTTCGTTATCAACTAAAAAAACGAGAAATTTTAGAAGACTATCTCTCAAACGCACAAGTTCGCCGGCAATTTCTACTCCGTATCGGTAGTCATGTTCTGTTGTACGCCGTCTTGACGGTCGTCATCATTCAGACGATCGATAGACCATTCTGGCAGATGTTTGTTGCGATATTTGCGATCTTAACACCGCTCTACTTCATCAGCGAATGGATCATCCGACGTGACGGAAAGCGTGATCCAGATTATATCAGTGACGTTGAAGTTGCCCGCTTCGTCAGACAGAAAGGAACATCGCAATGGAACACCTATTCGAGCGACAAGCACGTCTGAACCTATTAGTACGTCCTGTGCGTTCCGTCGCCTATTTCTTTTTGGTCCCTGGATTGATTTTTGCGTTACCTGCTTGGTTTATGCCGACAATTACATCCGTCTTTCTTCAGATCATGCTCTTTTGTCTTTGCGCGACAGCAGTCTCTCGAGAAATTGTCCGTCTACGGCTCATGAAGTCATATTTAACACCAACTATGTATCAACAAACCGTTCAAAAGGTCGCTCGTCTGACAATCATCGGGTATGTCGTTGCATGGCTGATCGCCGTCGTCATGCTGTCGATTCCAAGTGCTCCTGGTTATTTATTTGTCGTCTTCCTCTTTTGGATTGGTGGGTTTAGTCTTGGTGTCACTCGAATGAATCGGTTAGCCAAACAAATCGATCCAGCCTACGTCTCGATGGGGGAAATCGAACGTGCGTGGTGGAAACGGTAAAGCAAAAAATCCGCATCAATCAGCGAAAGACGCTGTTTGATGCGGATTTTTGATTATTTCTTCAACAAGAGATAGATAAAATAAGGTGCTCCGATCAAGGCGACGACGATTCCAGCTGGCACGCCGTCCGGTCCCGCAATGTTGCGTCCGATCGTATCAGCGAACGCAAGCAACCATCCGCCGAGCAAGAGGGCAATCGGCAAGAAGAACTGATGCCGTGGTCCAACGAGCGCGCGGGCGATATGTGGCGCCATCAGACCGATGAAGGAAATCCCACCCGTGACGGAGACGGCAGCAGCGGCAAGTGCGACGGCTGTCAACAAGAGTTGGATCCGTTCTTTTTCAAGCGCGACGCCGACACCGATTGCGACCGGTTCATTCAAGGCAAGGAGATTGAGTTTATTCGCCTTATAGAACGTCAGCGGAATCAAGACGAGTAACCACGGTAACAGTGAGTAGACGAAGATCCAGTCCGTCCCCCAGATGTTACCAGCGAGCCACTTAGCGATGAAGTCGACCTTTTCACGACGCGTCGACGAAATCAGAATGACCATGATTCCGGAAAGCGCCATCGAGAAGCCAACACCAGTCAAAATCAAGCGAATCGGTTGCAGTCCTTGCACACGATCATATGAGAATAGATAAATCGCCATCGCGGTCACGAGTGCACCGAGAAAGGCAGCGATCGGTAACAGATAAATGAATGATCCGACATCGACCGGGAAGTACAGGAAAAACAAGGCGACGGCGACACCAGCTCCGGTATTGATGCCGATGATACCAGGATCAGCGAGTTCATTGCGCGTGATCCCTTGGAGGATCGAACCGGATAAAGCGAGTGCCATTCCTGCCATGACGGTGATGAGCAGTCGTGGTAAGCGGAGCGAATAGAGGACGAACTCCTCTTTGAACGAGCCGTTTCCAAGTAACGTCGGCAACAAACGATCATAGGATAGGGAAGCAGGTCCGAGACCGATGCTGACGACGAGTGTTGCGATCAATAGTGCCAGTAACGTCCAAAACGTCAGTTGCTGGCGACGACGTAAACGAGATTCCATCATGAGAAAGCACGCCCTCCTTTCCGAACGATCAAGAGGAAGAATGGTAGTCCGAGCATTGAGACGATCGCGATGACCGGAGTCTCGTAGGGAGCATACAATGTCCGACCGATCGTATCGGCAAGTAACATGAACGTCGCACCAAAGATCGCGGTCATTGGCAGGATGAACCGATAGTCCGTCCCGACGATCGCGCGGACGATATGTGGAATCATCAGCCCGATGAACGCCATGTTACCGACGAGTGCAACAGCAGCACCTGCAAGCAGAATGACGACAACATAAAGTACTGCTTTGATCCGCTGGATGTTCTGCCCGAGTCCGAGCGCGACTTCTTCCGATAGACTGAGAATCGTCAATTGTCGGGAGAAGATGAAGGCAATCACAATCCCGATCGCGATGACCGGAGTGATGACTTGCAGTTGTCCCCATGTCGACCCGACGAGTCCACCGGACGTCCATTGTGAGACATCTTGAGCGATCTTGAAGTAGATGCCGATGCCTTCCGCAATCGCATACAGAAAGGCTGAGATTGCAGAACCGGCAAGGACGATCCGGAGTGGCGAAAAACCACCTTTTTTCGAAGCACCGATTCCAAAGACAAGTGCTGCCCCAAGTGCTGCTCCGAAGAAACAAGCAATCATGATACCGAAGTACTCAATTTTCGGGAACAGGACGATGACGAGTGCAAGTGCTGCGTTCGCACCCGCCGTCAGACCGAGCAGACCAGGATCGGCGAGGGGATTGCGTGTCATCGCCTGCATGATGGCACCAGAGACACCGAGTGCCGCTCCGACGAGGATTGCTGCTAATTCCCGTGGCAGGCGGATTTCCTGGACAATTTTTGCTTTTTCATTCAACGGTCCGAACGTCAAGGCGTTCCAGACTTCGCGGATCGTCGTATCGGCAGCGCCGAACGTCATCGCGATCCAGAACATCCCGAAAAAGAGGACAAGACCGAGTGTGATTTTTATGCCGAACGGAATTCGACCAGCTGACATGAATGTCGCCTCCATTTCTGATTCAGGGAGTGAGCCGCAAAAAAGGAAGGGATCCCGCAGGTTCCCTCCCTTATTTATTATGCACCAAGGAAACTTTTCTTGAAGAACTCGAGTTGACGTTCGAGTGTGAGAGGATCATTGAAGTAGAACTCCTTCGAATCGACTTCGAAGACATGATCGTTTTTGACGGCTGGAATGTTTTTAAACGTATCCGTTTTCGTGAATGAGTTGTCCGCTTCTGCGCTCTTGCTGAAGACGAGGTAGTCGCCTGCATATTCAGGGAGGACTTCTGGTGACAACGCATAGTAACCATCTTTTAATGCCATCTTCGTGACTTTATCCGGCATTTTTAATTTCATTTCTTGATAGAGAATCTCTGTTCCACGACCCCAGTTGTTGCCGAAGACGTAGAGTTGTTTATCGAAACTTTCGATGACAGAAACAGTAGCATCTTCACCGATTTTTGCTTTGATGTCTTTACCGGCAGCAGCGGCACGTGTTTTGAAGTCTTTGACCCAATCGCGTGCTTCCTGTTCTTTGTTGAGCAATTTACCGATTTCGATATGTTGCGTCAAGTAGTCGACTTTTCCGTATGTGTACGTGACCGTCGGAGCGATTTTTTTGATTTTGTCGAGGTTTTTCGTTGTCGAGTAGCCGATGATCAAGTCAGGATCGAGTTCGATGATTTTTTCAACGTTCTCTTCCGAAACTTCCGTGACATCTTTTAGTTTATCGAACTTCGGATTCGCTTTTGACCACGAATCAACACCAACGACAGGAACGCCGAGTGCCATGACGTTGCCGGCAAAACCAGCGAGGACCACGACTCGTTTTGGATGAGCTGGAACTTTAATGTTTCCATTTTCTGATTTATATGTGATCGTTTCGTTTTTCGAACCAGATGCTGCGTCGTCTTTTTTCTCTGTATTGCCACACGCTGCGATGACGAGCGTGAGAATGAGTAGAACCGGTACAAGTAGTTTCTTCATGATTTAATCTCCCTTGATTAAGTTGTAGGTGATACACATCGGCTTGTTCGTCCGCGGATCGCGTCCGATTTCAGCATCGATATGGAATACTTCTTGTAAGACATCTTTTGCGATGACTTCCTCACACGTTCCGGCTTTGACGACTTCGCCGTTTTTCATGGCGATAATATAGTCGGCGAAGCGCGCCGCTTGATTCAAGTCATGCAGGACCATGACGATCGTCCGTCCTTCGGTCCGGTTAAGATATTCGAGCAGTTCGAGCACCTCGAGTTGGTGGGCGAGATCAAGATAAGTCGTCGGTTCATCGAGAAAGATGATATCTGTCTCTTGAGCGAGTGCCATCGCAATCCAGACCCGTTGACGTTGACCACCGGACAGCGCATCGACTGGACGATGTTTGAACGCCATCGTGTCCGTTGCTTCGAGCGCCCAATCGATGATTTCATAATCGTGTTTCGTCAAGCGTCCGAATCCTTTTTGATAAGGAAAACGACCGTATGAGACGAGCTCTGCGACCGTTAGACCGCTTGCACTTTCCGGAGTTTGTGGCAGGATAGCCATCTTCCGAGCAAGCAGCTTCGTGCTTTCCTTCGCGATATCAAGACCATCGAGCAACGCACGTCCCGATTGATGGGGAATGATCCGTGTCATCGCTTTCAGCAAAGTTGATTTGCCGCATCCGTTCGCGCCAATGATCGTTGTGATTTGACGATCGGGAATTTGGACGGACAAGTCTTTGACGATGGGACGATCACCGTAGCCGATATTGATTTCTTCTGTTGCTAGACGTACCATACGCGACGACTCCTTCGTTGTTCTCTCCATTTTTCAATGATAATGATTATCACTATCGTCTCATTAACCATACCAGTCTCATAAAAACGCTGTCAACATTTTTTCTTGTGTTCAAGAGATGTTCACGTTATCATGAGAGAGTGAGAATGATAATCAATAACAATCAAGGATGAGGAGTGAGTGAGATGAGGGAACAGGAGTTGTTCGACGTAACGATCATCGGTGGAGGACCAGCAGGGTTATATTCGACGTTCTATAGTGGTCTTCGAGGTATGAAGACGAAATTGATCGAGTATCAAGCAGAACTCGGAGGAAAACTGCACGTCTATCCGGAAAAGATGATCTGGGACGTCGGTGGACAGCCGCCGATCACTGGTGAAAAACTCATGGCTCAACTCGTCGAACAAGGACTGACATTTCAACCGACTGTTCAATTGAATGAAAAGATCATCTCGATCGCAAAAGACGTCTTCGGTAACTTCGTCTTAGAAGCGGAATCGGGGCAGATTCATTATTCGAAGACGGTCATCGTCGCGGTCGGCGGTGGCATCCTCAATCCACAAAAATTAAAAGTCGAAGGCGCGGAACGTTTCGAAGTGTCAAACTTGAACTATACGGTTAAATCGATTGAACGCTTTAAAGGAAAGACCGTCATCGTCTCAGGTGGTGGGAACTCAGCGATCGATTGGGCAAACGAACTCGAACCGGTCGCGAAAAAGGTCTACGTCACGTATCGGCGAGATTGTTTTTCAGGGCACGAGGCGCAAGTTGATCAACTTGTCAAAAGTTCGGCGGTCTGCCTCCTCAATACGACGATTCACAAATTAATCGCCAGTCCCGATCACCAACGGATCGCGTCGGTTGAATTGATCGACTGTCAAACAGATGAGGTCGTCGAGATTCCAATTGATGAAGTCATCATTAATCATGGGTATGAACAAGATGCGGCGCTACTTGACGCGTGTGACCTCGATATTGCACGGGTCGATGACTTCTACATCGCCGGGAATGCCGCGAGTGAATCGAGTGTACCGGGACTATATGCAGCAGGAGATATTCTTTCGCACGACGGGAAGGTCCATTTGATCTCGGGTGCGTTCCAAGATGCGGCAAACGCCGTCAACCGGGCGAAACGCTTCATTGAGCCGGAAGCGCCAAAAGTGGCGATGGTGTCGTCACACAATGAGGTCTTCAAAAAACGCAATCGTGCGTTGATTGAGGAACGCGTTAATCAACAATCTTAAAAATTATGAAAACGTCCAAAATGCTTGAAAACAAGCGGATTTTGGACGTTTTTTCGTACAGAATTCGGTTTTGTACTATAACAGATGGATTTGACAATGTGCTGTATTTAGGACAAAATTCTATTTATGTTCCACTACATGTAGGATACAAGTAAGACGGATGTATAAGGAGGAAGCGTATGACAACTACGAAACGTAAGCCCATTGGCCTTGCCTGGCAGATTTTAATCGGCTTGATTCTCGGGATCACAGTCGGTGGTGTATTTTATGGGAATCCCCATGTCGCGGAGTGGCTCAAGCCAATCGGTGATATCTTTATCCGGATGATGAAAATGATCGTCGTCCCAATCGTCTTTACGACGATCGTCCTCGGTGTCTCATCGGTCGGTAGTCCGAAGAGTCTCGGACGTCTCGGCGTCAAAACACTGGGTTACTTCACGATCGTGACGATGATCGCCATCTTCACGGGGCTATTTGCAGCCAATCTGATTGAACCAGGTGCTGGCATTAATATGTCGACACTGGATAAAACGGATATCTCATCATATGTCGCAACGGAAGAGACGACAAAAGACGAAGGACTCGTCGAAAAAATCGTCAATATCGTACCGACGAACATTCTCGATGCGATGGTTCGCGGTGATATGCTCGCTATTATTTTCTTCTCAGTCTTATTCGGACTCGGTGTCGGTTTTGCAGGAGAGAAGGGTCAACCGGTCATTCGTTTCTTCGAAGGTGTCGCAGCAGCAATGTTCAATCTCGTCAACATCGTCATGAAGTTCGCACCAATCGGTGTCTTCGCCTTGATTGGTGTGACGGTCTCGACGTTCGGGATTGACTCGCTTGGTTCGTTATTCAAGCTCATCGCGACATTGTATGTCACAGCGCTTCTCTTCATGATCATCGTCTTCGGCGGCATCATGAAGTGGGTTGGTGTTCGGGTCTCGGACTTCGTCCGCGTCTTCAAGGATGAATTGCTCTTGACGTATTCGACAGCCTCTTCAGAAACGGTTCTTCCACGGATCATGGAAAAACTCGAGAAGATGGGCGTGCCGAAATCAATCGTCAGCTTCGTCGTACCGACGGGTTATTCGTTTAACCTCGATGGATCAGCACTCTATCAAGCACTTGCTGCCTTGTTCATCGCACAGATGTACGGGATCGACCTCTCGATCGGGACGCAGATTACACTCGTCTTCGTCTTGATGCTGACATCAAAAGGAATGGCTGCCGTTCCAGGCGTTTCGTTCGTCGTATTGCTCGCAACACTCGGTACGGTCGGTATCCCGGCGGAAGGACTTGCCTTCATCGCGGGGATTGACCGAATCATGGATATGATGCGTTCCGTCGTCAACGTTACAGGAAACACGCTCGCTTCACTCGTCATTGCGAAGTGGGAAGGTGTTCTTGATGAAGACCAACTCGATACATTCATGTCGACAGAAAATAAAAAAGACGACATCCGCAGTGCGTGATTGTCGTAAGTATGGGGAAGGACTGAATCGTCAGTCCTTTCTTTTTTTTGTCTCTGAAAATAGATTAAAGTCGATTGTTTTTAAAGAAAACCTCTTATTTTTGATTATAGTTAAAATTATATTGAATATTATTTATTTTATAGTTAATATTATTTATATAATCACAGGGGAGAGGCGATAGGATGGAAACGGTAGGAATCGTCATTGGTATTGTCACAGTCTGTATCGTACAATTTTACTTAGCGCGGCGCAGAAGAGTCTTTAGTTTCATCATTCCAGCGATCATTATTGGTCTCGGAATTTACTGGTATTTCGGAACAGGACCACACACGTCGGATCGTGAGTCATTGATCCGAATCGGTACATGTGTTGGATTGTCTATGATGATCTCAATGGCTGAGATGGGTGTCGACTCGCGCCGTAAGCAATTGCAGCGTGAAAAAGAGCGGATGGAGATTCAAGATTTGTAAGAGAAAAGTGAGGGAATACGATGGAACGACAAGACGTACCCGCTTGGGTACTGGCACTCGAACAGGAGCATCTCGAGTTCATCCGAAAGTTCGTCTTGAGCTCCGGTTCATTGAAGGACATGGCAACGGCCTATCAAGTATCCTATCCGACCGTCCGGGCGAAGTTGAACCAGTTGATCGAGCGGATTGATTCGGTGCAGCAGGAAGATGTCGAATTCATCAACATGATCAAGAACTTGGTCTTAGATGAACGGTTGAGTCTCGATGTGGCGAAGACGATCATCGATTCCTACCGCAAGGGTCAAGCGAAAGAATAAACCAAAAAACGAGATTCCCGCTTGACGGAAATCTCGTTTTTTTATTGTTTATCGTTCTTTTTATCCTGTTCCTTCTTGATCATCTTCTTTGCTGCTGCACGGAAGCGGAAGATCAAGTAGAGACGGTAGAAGTCGATTGCGGCGAACAACGTCAGCAGAATCGTCCAGAAGTTGAAGACCGTTCCCGCCTCGACTGAGTTATTGTAGGCAAGGAACATGAAGAGAATACCGAATATGGCATAGAACACTGCCATGAAGTTCGAGCTTTGACGCATGAAAACACGACCTTTCGTAAATTAAGACATCGCGTAGATGGCGAGTACGACGATTCCGTTGTTAAAAACATGGATGGCGATCGGAGCAAGGATCCGGCGCGTCTTGACGAAGACGAGTGAGAAGACGAAACTCATCGCGACATAGATTAAAAATTTGTTGTCTTGGTGGATCAGGGCGAATAAGCCACCCGTCAGGATGAAGCTAAAGAAGAAACCGAGCTTCGATGAGAGATTGCCGAACATGATGTGCCGGAACAAGAACTCTTCCATGATCGGTCCAAGCAAGACGACCATGACTTGCAGGAGTGGGATGACTTGAATCGCTTGAATGATTTGATCCGTATTTTGCGATTTCGCGACATTTTCGATCCCGCCTGCCATCCAGGCATCGATCAAATTGACGCTGATCAAGAGTGCATACAAAAGCGCAATCCCGATCCCGATCCATTTTAGTGTATCCATCGGATCGGTTTGACGTCCTTCTGCCTTCCATTTCTGCCAATCAGGACGCAGACAGTAGTAGGAGACGATGACGGCGACCGTGAAGCCGATCGCGAGCCACCAACCGGCGACGTCAGCAATGACGTTCTTCGGAAGGAAATACTGGAACGAACCCGGAAGCAATTGGACGATCAAATAGATGATGATCGGGATGACGTGACGCTTTTGCCACTTCTCCGCCATCAGAAAAGGCAGACTGATTGGATTTTTCATCGTACAGGGCACAACTCCTTTGTAATGAAGGTACTGTCCCGATTGTAACAAACAAACGGTCTTGGCGCACGATTGACGATGATTCAAAGGTGTCGATTTCGGGAAAACGGATAAAGGTTCAGGCTTGAATTCAGGAGAGAAAGCGTATAAGATAAAAATATGTTAGCACTCAACGAAAGTGAGTGCTAAAAACAATCATTTTCAAGGAGGATGTTTCGCATGTTAAAACCACTTGGTGATCGCATCGTGATCGAAGTCGTTAAAAAAGAAGAAACAACACTCGGAGGAATCGTTCTTCCTGGGTCAGCGAAAGAAAAACCACAAGAGGGTAAAGTCGTCGCTGTCGGTACTGGCCGTGTGACAGAGCAAGGCGTACGTGTACCACTTGAAGTGAGTGTCGGAGATCACGTCATCTATGCACAATATGCCGGTTCGGAAGTCAAAGTCGACGGCAATGAATACTTAATTTTACGCGAAAGTGATATTTTGGCAGTAGCCGAGTAATTCAGTCAATCAATCTATAAGGGGGATTTCAGTCATGGCAAAAGAGATTTTATTCAGTGAAGAAGCACGTCGGGCAATGCTCCGCGGGGTCGACGCATTAGCGGATGCAGTTAAAGTCACAATCGGACCAAAAGGACGCAACGTCGTCCTCGAGCGAAAGTTCGGTTCACCACTCATCACGAATGATGGCGTGACAATCGCGAAAGAAATCGAACTCGAAGATCACTTCGAGAACATGGGTGCAAAACTCGTCGCAGAAGTTGCCTCAAAAACGAATGAAATCGCAGGGGATGGTACGACAACAGCGACAGTCCTCGCACAAGCGATGATTCGGGAAGGTCTCAAAAACGTCACAGCGGGCGCAAACCCGATGGTCATCCGTAAAGGAATCGAAAAAGCAGTCCGTCGTGCTGTCGAAGAGTTGCACACGATTGCAAAACCAATTGAAGGTAAAGAAGCGATCGCCCAAGTCGCAGCGATCTCAGCAGCGGACGAAGAAGTTGGTCAATTGATCGCAGAAGCAATGGAACGTGTCGGTCAAGATGGTGTCATCACGATCGAAGAATCACGTGGCTTCACGACAGAACTCGACGTCGTTGAAGGAATGCAGTTCGACCGTGGTTACGCGTCACCATACATGATCACGGATTCAGACAAGATGGAAGCGGTCCTTGAAAACCCGTACATCCTTGTCACGGACAAAAAAATCTCGAACATCCAAGAGATTCTTCCAGTCCTCGAGCAAGTCGTTCAGCAAAACAAACCACTCCTCATCATCGCAGAAGACGTCGAAGGCGAAGCACTTGCGACCCTCGTCGTCAATAAACTCCGTGGTACGTTCAACGCGGTAGCAGTCAAAGCACCAGGCTTTGGTGATCGCCGGAAAGCGATGCTTGAGGACATCTCGATCGTCACAGGCGCAGAGTTGATCACAGAAGACCTCGGTCTTGATCTGAAAGAAACACAAATCACGCAACTCGGTCGTGCGTCGAAGGTCGTCGTCTCAAAAGACAACACGACGATCGTCGAAGGACATGGACACGGAGATTCGATCGAAGCACGCGTCGGTACGATCCGTGCGCAAATCGAAGAGACGACAAGCGACTTCGATCGCGAGAAATTACAAGAGCGTCTTGCGAAACTCGCAGGTGGCGTAGCGGTCGTCAAAGTCGGAGCAGCAACCGAGACTGAGCTCAAAGAACGTAAGCTCCGGATCGAAGATGCACTCAACGCGACACGCGCAGCAGTCGAAGAAGGCATCGTAGCAGGTGGGGGAACAGCTCTCATTCACGTCACGAAAGCTGTCGAATCGATTCTGTCGGTCTCAACAGGCGACGAAGCAACAGGTGTCAACATCGTTCTTCGTGCACTTGAAGCACCACTTCGTCAAATTGCGGAAAACGCAGGTCAAGAAGGCTCAGTCATCGTCGAGCGTCTCAAGCATGAAGCACCAGGAATGGGCTACAATGCGGCGACAGACGAGTATGTCGACATGATCGAAACAGGAATCGTCGACCCAGCGAAGGTAACGCGTTCAGCACTTCAAAACGCGGCGTCCGTTTCAGCGATGTTCTTGACGACGGAAGCTGTCATCGCCGATAAACCAGAACCAGCTGGATCTGCTCCTGCAATGCCTGATATGGGCGGCATGGGTGGAATGGGCGGAATGATGTAAGGCATTTCATCTCTAAGTACCGAATCCTAGTAAATAGGGTTTGGTACTTTTTTATACTTCATACTTTCAGAATGAGTTGAATAATTATTCTTTTATTTGTAATATTATACTTAATGTTTAAGCGATATACATATATAGAATTAACTAGAAGTGAATGAGGGGAGATTTAACATTTAATCGTCGACTTATGTTAGAGATTAAAGAGAGATAGGGGTCATCAAATGAATGAAATTTTAAAAGGTATAATAACGTCTGGGACGCTCATTATCGCAATTGGAGCACAAAATGCATTCGTTTTAAAACAGGGTTTATTAAAAAATAATATTTTCTGGGTAGCCTTGGTATGTTTTTTATGTGATGTGATACTGATGTGCACGGGTGTATTAGGGGTCGGTACTGTTATTAAAAATAATACGTTTGCGAATGTTGGTCTTGCGATTGTCGGAGGACTATTTCTGCTATTATACGGATTCAAATCTTTTCGAAGTGCGTTTTCATCGTCAAGTGCAATCGATATTTCAACCGATGTTAAAATCATTCCCATTCATAAAACAATTTTAGTTACATTAGCAATTACACTTTTAAATCCACATGTATACCTAGATACGGTCGTTGTCATCGGTGGTATAGCTGGAACTTTGACATTTGATCAAAAAGTCAATTTCTTAATTGGAGCCTTAGTTGCCTCGTTTGTCTGGTTTTTTGGCTTAGGGTATGGATCGAGATGGCTCATTCCTGTATTTAAACAACCAAAAGCGTGGAAAGTATTAGATTTTGGAATAGGATGCTTAATGTTCTGGCTATCGTATCAATTGATTCAGTTTGCTTTAGAAAAAAGTTAAAAAGATATTTAAAGGACTAAGGAGCAACTGCAAAATATGAAGGACGATGAGATTTTATATTTAGTTGAGCAGATGTCTGAGGAAAAGTACTTCTATCAGGAAGAATCGAAGTGCTATACGAACGAAAGCTCATCATCAGACACGGCTTATGAAAAAGTTCGTCATTTTAGGGACGCGAATATGCTTCCGAGATTGAACACGTTACTCGACAAAGTGAAACAAGCAGAACAAAAACAACATCTTTATTTTATGATTGGAACGATTGGTGAGAATTCGGGAGATGTTCGTGCAGGGATGCTATTGCTTGAGAAACTGGAGCAAAAAACAAAGCCGAGTCTTCTCGAAAGTATCTTGGAAGAAATAGCAAAACAACGATGCATTGATAATACAGAACGAATTGTAAAATACATAGACGATTCTCGGTCGTCTGTTCGAGAGGCTGCGATTCAAGCATTGCGAGTCTGTCGAGATGAGATAGCAGAGGATGCATTAATTCGTTTGATTACGACATCAAATAACTCTTTTGATATCATGAGTGCTAATTTTGTTTTAGCCACGATTGGAACAGAGCGAGCAATTTCTTATTTGATTCCTTTGTTGGACCATTCGCGAGGAGACGTTAGGCATTCGGCTTTAGCTGCACTGAGTGAACTTGGAAATGGATTAGATCTTTCAATATTTTTGCATGGACTAAAAGATCGATCTAGCAATGTGAGAGAGTATGCGTTAGTCGCAATCGAGCGACATGGTGATGAAGTAGCGATTGAACCGGTGATCAAACGTGTACAAATATTATTGAAGCGAACGCGACAAATACAAACAGATGAAGTCCTAATCGCTCTTCGATTTTTACATCGATACCAGCATTCTCATCAGGCGATTCCTAAATTATTTCATTGGATCATTCAAACAAAAAGAGGGGTCTTGTTTGACGAAGAATGGCAATGGCTCGAAGATCATTTTACTTATTCTTGATGTGGCTAACGATAAACAAAAAAAGCCTGACCATTCATTAGAAGTGAACAGTCAGACTTATTCATTATGAAAGTGAGACACGATGTGATTAGTTCAGCTCATTCTCCTCAATAATCTTATCCGACAGCTTTAATTGCTTACTCACATCCTTCACTTGATTGCGACAGAACTTCATCTCGACTTTCTTTTCTGTCGATACGTCATAACAGGTGCCTTCGCCTGACGCTTTCGTCAAATCCGCTTCATAGTAATAGTCCTTGTAGCGGAACGAACCATCACGGAAGCCCGTCAGATTCGGTTTGTTGTCGATGAGGGATTGCCCCATCATATAGGACGTTTTGAGGTTTAATAGATCAATGATCGTTGGTGCAATATCGATCTGTCCGCCGTTTTCTTTCATGACCCGACCGGTTTGTTGGTCGGGTTTTTTGATGAAGAGTGGGATGCGGCGCTCGAGTTCGAAAGCTGCAACCGGAGACGAAACATCCGCTTTTTTGCGCATCTCGCTGCCTTCATTGACGAGTCCGCTATCGTGATCGCCATAAAAGATGACGAGGGACTGGTCCCAAAGATTGCGTTGTTTCAACTCATCGATCATCTTTCCAACACCAGTATCGACGTAATGGACAGTCTGGTAATACCGTTTCAACATTGGATCCTTATATCCAGACAAATCAAGCTTCTGATCTTCCTTGTCGATCTCATACGGTGTATGACTCGTCAACGCGACTAAAAACGAGAAGAACGGTTCTTGTAGCGTCTCCATGTGATCAATCGATTCGAGGAAGAACTGCTGATCGTTCAGCGCCATGCCGATTTTCTTCTCTTTTGAATAATCCTTTTGGCTGAAGAAGTGTTTAAAACCGATGTTCTTGTAAACATCGTCACGATTCCAGAAACCTTTTTCGTAAGCGTGCATTGCTGCCGTATCGTATCCGTTCTTCTCAAGTAACGCAGGTAGCGGCTCGAATTCATTCGTCGGATATTGCGTATAGACAGAGCCTGATTTTAATGGATAAAGTGACGTGTTCGTGATGAACTCGGCGTCCGAAGTTCGTCCTTCATGTGTCTGGTGGTAAAACGACGAGAAGTAGAGCGATTCCTTCTTCAACTGATTCAGGTTCGGCGTTACTTCTTCGCCATTAATGGTCTGGTCGATGACAGAAGCCTGGAACGACTCGAGTTGCACTAAAATGATGTTCGGCGTCTGCTTCGGACCGGTCGGATTCGTCTGCTCCTTTTGGTTGATGCGCTGTTGCTCCTGAGCCGTTAGTCCGTCGCTCGGTTGTCCGGTCACACCTTTGAAAGCGTCCCACCAGTGATAACCCCAAAAGCCAAACAGATAGTAGTCACGCATATCGGAGATCGCTGCTGTCGGTTGACGATCTTCCGTTAGCGTCCGGTACGTCAGCAGTGAAGCAGACAAAATAATGCCACTGACTGCAAGGAGTCCAGCTGTCCGACGGCGTGTTTGCGCTGTCGTTACTTCCGGTCGTTTGCGGAAGACAAAGAGCAGTACCATGAAAATCAAACTATCAGCGAACAAGAGGAAGTCTTGCGGTACGATCAAGGCAGTGAAGCCGCTACTGACGTCACTCATCTGCGTCATCTGTGAGAGGAGCGAGACGGAGAGGAAGTCCTCGAAGTAACGGTAGTACCACATGTCGGAAGCCAGCAGAAAACTGTGCGCGAGCAGTAGACCGAGCCAGACCCAGCGGCGTTTATTCCACGGAATCAGTAACGTCCAGCTCGACAGGATCAGCATCCCGGCCAGGTTCATGAGTGTTAAATGGAGCGAAAGATCGGTCTTTGTAAAGTAACTAAACAGCATGAACTTCAGCATGCCGAGTAATAAATAAAGGGTGTATCGAATCGCCATGGTCAGTACTCCTTACGTGTGTCGTCACACAGTCTTTACCCTGAATCGAAACGTGTCGAACGCTTGAGTGTTTTCTTCAAAAAACATTAGAAGAATGACTGGATATGGAATAAAATAGAATTAATCACTTATTTTTGAAAGGATGTTCTACATAGATGAACTGGAAACATTGGATGGGAAGTGCCGTGCTGATCTACGGTACATGGATGACGCTCTCTGTCACCGCGGATGCTGCACCGTACGACGTCAAAACGAAAGATCAAGCAATCGTTGGATTTTATGATTTAGAGACAAAAGAGACGACGCCTTATCCAAAAGACGTCTCACCGTACATGGAACTACGAGCGACATCAGCCGATAAAACGTTATTCTTGTACCAAGATTATTATGGAGATGAGACTGAAAAGCCTTATTATTTGGTTGATGCGAAGACGGGAGCTTCGGAACTGCTGACGCTTCCAGAAGACAAGAGGTACCTGCGTGTCTTGAATCACGATATGGTGCTAGGGTATACCTCGTTTGATGATATATCAATCTTTATCCGTGAAGGGAATCAATTCGTTACGCGGGATACGTTAGAGGTGACTTCTCAAAATCAGTTGCAGTGGATTGGACCGAATCGCTTCTCGATCCAACGAGAAGACAGTGCCGATTTGTATGATGTAAATCTGGACGGTACATTCTCGAAAGTCCGTTCCGTTGACGTGAAGCGGTTCTCGCCTTTAACCAATGACTGGATCTTAGATGATGAACAGGACACATTGCGTCAAGTCGTGACCAATCAACAAATCACCTTACCGAAAGTCTCACGAGGATATTACGTTGAGGGAGCGTACGAAACGAAAGACGGATTATACGTTCAACTGGTCGATGTTAGTTCGTCAAACGAGTCATCGTTATTCTACTTAGATACGGCGAGTGGGCAACTGACGACACTCGTTGACCATTCAAAGCAATTAGCGAATGAACTGTTAGCGGATGGAAAAGCCATCTACCGGAGCAAGGATCAAGCGACGATGTTATCGTTTGCGTCTTATTTGCGCCAACCGATCGCAATCAATGACTTGACGAAGGATGATACGACGTTGCTCGAAGGAACGGTTCTAGCTCCTAGCGTTGAGCTGACGCGTATAGATGGAACGACAGGTATCGTTGAGCCCAGTAAATTATCGTTCACTGGGAATGTCGAACTGAAAAACGAGCTGTTCACGATCACGACGATTCCGAAACGTTTACCGTATAGTGAGTATCGGACGATATACACGACTGAAACCGGTAAGGTCTTGGAGGACCTGACACGTTATCAATACCAGCGTTATTTAACAGCTCAGGGTTCAGCGATTCCAACCATTAAGGAAGGTACAACATCCTATAGCTTTAACATCAATCAAAGCGATGTTCCGGTGACGGTCTATGGAAAAGATGGCGTCCTCATCGGAAGAGCTGCCTCCGATGAGACAGGACGTGTCCAAATCAACGTGTCGACGAAAAATCTTGTCGGTCAGGTGACGCGTTGGACGTTCGGAAATACACGAGACTTCAATCAAGAAGCATCCGTGAACCGGACCGTCGCAGGTTATGAAGTGCCACGCATTACCCAGTCGAAAAACGATAATTTTAAATTCATTACATACCGCTTAGAAAGTGCCAAAGAAGGCGGTATCTATAAAATCTATGCAGGGAAACGACAAATTCAATCTGTTCCAGCAACGAAAAAGACAGAGATCACAATTCCATATACGAATGACTTAGCGTCATATCGTATTACACGAAGTGGTGAGTATCCTACGAAATCACTCTCTTTGAAAGATAGCGTGATGATTTACAGTAATCTATCCGCACCCCTAACGGATGAACACACGACGATCGAAGGAATTCTTGATGGAGATGCCGATTACGGAAAGCTGTATATTGATGGGAAATATACGGCATATATCGATCGTAAGAAAACGCAGAGTTTTGCGATTAAGACAAAACCATTGAAGGTTGGACAAGTCGTGACGTTCGTTGCCCGTAAAGGAACACAACTTCAAGTCTCCGGGCAGAAAGTCGTGGCAGCAGCCAATCCAACACTCAAGTCGTATACGACGTCACTCAGTCCGACGAGTACATCATGGAAAGTCAAAGCGACGAAAGGAAAGACGATCGTCGTCACAATCAATAAGAAGCGGTACACGAAACTCGCAACCGGTAAGACACAAACGATGACGTTCCCGAAGCAAAAACGAGGCACTCGGGTCACGGTACACGCGGAGTCGATCAAGCTGCGTAAGAGTAAGACCTTTAGTTTAACCGTTAAATAAGTGAGCGGACAGGAATCCTTCAAGGCAGAAAATGTCTTACGGGATTCCTGTTTTGTTTTAAAATGGTCTTTGGTTCAAACGTTTGGTTGAAGAATTGGACAGAATTTCCTCTTGAATTCAAACAATTGACGTTAATTTGCGCAGAAAGCGGGAATAGAAAGCGTGTACGTCCATCGTCCGTCACTGTCTTTTAAACAAAGGAGCGAAGTCATGTCAAACGTGAAACTAGCGGTCATCTATTACAGCGCAACCGGAACGAACCATCAACTTGCCTCATGGGCAAAAGAAGCGGGAGAAGCAGCAGGGGCGGAAGTCCGTCTTGCGAAAATCAAGGAGACAGCCCCAGCAGAAGCGATCGCTTCGAACCCATTGTGGCAAAAGCATGCGGAAGCCACACGTGATATCGAAGAAGCGACACCGGATCTACTCGACTGGGCAGATGCGATTATCTTTAGCGTCCCGACACGTTACGGTCATGTCCCAGGACAATTCCAACAGTTCCTCGACACGACAGGCGGACTGTGGGCACAAGGCAAACTCGTCAATAAAGTCGTCAGTGCGATGTCGTCGGCACAGAATCCGCATGGCGGTCAGGAAGCGACTGTTCTCGCAGTTTATACGACGATGTTCCACTGGGGTGCAATCGTTGCGGCACCAGGTTATTCGGATCCTGTCTTGTTCGCAGCGGGCGGAAATCCATATGGTACATCGGTCACTGTCGACCAAGACGGTAACATGGTTGAATCAGTCGAACCAGCCGTGCGCCATCAAGCGAAACGGACGGTTGAAGTGGCAAGCCGTCTTAACTCATAACATTACCTAATTCAAAAAGCGCCGGAATGCTGATTCGCATTCTGGCGCTTTTTCGTATGCATCATGTGTTTTGTGTCAACGGAAGTTCGACTGTGAACGTCGAGCCTTGTCCTTCGATCGACTCGACATGGATTTCTCCATCATGTCCACGCGCAATTTCGCGACAGATCGAGAGCCCAAGACCAGTACCGCCGATTTGACGGGTGTCCGAATTGTCAACACGATAGAATTTTTGGAACAGGTTACTCATCGCAGAAGCTGGGATCCCGATACCCTCATCTTGAATCGCGACCGTGACACGTGACGCGTGTCGCGTCAGTTGAATATCGATCGTTCCACCAGCTGGTGAGTATTTGATCGCATTGTTGATCAGGTTACTGAATAATTGGCGAATCTTCTTCGCATCCCCTTCGACGATCAATGGTTCGACGTTTCGGAATATTTCAATCGCGTGGGAAGAAGACGACAGACTATGCAACTGTTTCAAATCCCGAATCATCGCGACGATATCGAACGGTGCCATCTCATATTCCTGACGGTTTGCTTCCATCCGTTGCAAGTCGAGGAAGTCATTGATCAACAGCGAGAGACGTTCTGTTTCCGAATGGACCGCTTCGAGATACTTCTTCTGTCGTTTCGGTGGTAGGTCACGCTGAATCATCAGCTCAGTAAAGCCATAGATCGACGAGAGTGGTGTCCGCAGTTCGTGTGAGATCGTCGAGACGAGTTCGTTTTTGATCCGGTCAATCTCGACTTCATTCGTCACGTCACGTAAGACGAGTAGAATCCCGCGGAACTGTCCACCATAATGAATGCTCTCGGAGTACGTCTTGATGAAGCGTCGCTCTTGATCGATCGAGAAGGTGGTTCCTTCACCGATTTCTCGTTTCACGAACGTCTTTTTCAAGTAACGTTCGAATTCCGGTAGTTGGTCGACGCGATGCTTGAGTTGAACGACAGACGGAGTGATGTTCATCAGCCCATTCTCATCGAGACTGTCATCAACCGGATGGTCAAACAGATCGAGCAATGGTCGGTTGATCAACTGGATGTCACCTTCTGGTTCGATATAGACGATCGATTCACGGATCGAGTTCAACAGTCGCGCTGTTTTTTCCCGTTCGCGTTCAATCTCGTCGAACGTCCGCATCCGTAGGAGTGACAACGCTAGCTGACGCGCGAAGGCAGCGAGTTCTTCCTGCTCGTAACGATCAAACCGATCCTGATTACGGGACAAGAAGATATAGGCGATGATCTCATTTTGACTCGGATCAAGAACCGGTGTGACAGCGCGCGCGACTTCATCTTCGAACTGCGTATGCGGTCGTTTGTCTTGTCGCGACTCACGTAATAACGGCTCAATCGTTGGCATCCAATCTTCGACTGTGAGCGGTGTCTGCGGATAAAAGACGATATCGATCACTTTCGTACCATCTTTGAAAATCAAGGCACCTTGCGTCGCATTCGTGATTTCAACCATCTTTTGAATGACGGCAGGATAGGCACTGATGCTATCACGCGACGCAAGTGTCTCCGTCAATTGATTACGTAGCCGTAAATGGGACTCGTTCCGTTGCGTCAGTTTCAACGCATCTTCGAGATTAACGTTCGTCGACATCAATTGGTGTTTGTTTTCAATCAAGGCTGTCGCCATCTGATGGAACGATTTACTCAATTCACCGATCTCGTCAGCACGGTTCAGCGGAATCAACGGTAACGTATGCTCACCACTTGCAAGGAGCTTGCTCTCCTTGCTGAGAAGGTGGATTTGTCGCGTCGTCCGTTCGATGAACGGGCGGACGATCAGCAAGATGACGAGGAACAACACGATCAGGTTGACGAGCCAAATCCACTCAGCGTACTTCGTCTGCGTGACAAGCTGTTCTTTTGCACCGAGTTCTTTCGCGCGGAGACTACTCCGGTAGTTCGTGAACGTACTCTCCATCGTGTTGACACTTTTACGCATCGTTTCACTGTTCGAGGCATTCATCTTGAACTTCCGATTCGGGTCCCGAGGTACTTGTGGCATCATCGCTTTTAGACTCGGCATCTGCAGGAAACGCTCGTCAATCGTGCCCGATTGCTTTGCTTGGACGTATTTAATCAAGCTGGGCATGACGAAATTTGTATAAGAATTATAGAGCGACCGGATATCAGACGCATAGATTTGATCCGCTTTATATAAGCGATTCTTTTCAAACCAAGCCGTCTGTTGTTCGAGTGATGCCTTCTTTTCATCAATCACGTCGAGCACGGCGTCATCTCCGAAGACGATATAGCCCCGCATCTCGTATTGAAGGGACTGCCAATCGTCCCAGAGTTTCGTCGCCCGATCTTCGCGCATGCTGATCGCATCGAGCTCTTGTTTGGCATCCATGACTTGGTGGTTCGTATAAAAATAAGCAGCCAAAGAGGAGACGGATAAGGTAATAAGAATGAGATAAAATGACGACATGATCTGTCGACTGATCTTTTGATTGAACCATTTTCGCATATGGATTATGGATGCTCCTTTGTATATGTGAGTCGAGGGTCGATTAGATGTATTACATTGGAATATTTGTTACCGTAATCGTACATTTTTTAGACGGATAAATATAGTCATAATGTATAAAATATCTTCAAAATAAGAGATTCACGTTCACAAGAAAATAAAGAACGACAAAAAAGCAGGACGAGAGCCTAGTCTCATCCTACTTCGATACCTATTAATGATGTTCAACGACAATCTTTCCAATCGTTTTTCCACTTTCGACGAGACGGTGTGCTTCTTTTAGATTGTCGGCGTTCATGCCGATCAATGTCTGTGTCACCGTCGTCTCGAGCGTATGCTCTTCGATCCATGCTGCGACTTGCGTCAGAATCTCATGTTGGCGAATCATATCATCTGTCGCAAACAGCGGGCGCGTGAACATGAATTCCCAGACGAACGTCGCACTCTTTTGTTGGAGCGCACTTAAATCGAGTTTTTGATTCGTCTCGACGATGCTACAGATTTTCCCTTGCGGTGCGATCACATCGACCATCGTCTCGAAATGTTGGTCCGTCGCATTGAGACAGAAGATATAGTCAACGTATTTGTAACCGAGGGCTTCGAGCTGAGGACGGAATGCGTCGTGGTGATTGATCGTATGATGCGCACCGTGTTCCTTCGCCCAATCAATCGTCTCGTCGCGTGACGCGGTACCGATGACCGTCAATCCAGCGTGATTCGCAAGTTGTGTCGCAATCGAACCGACACCGCCAGCGGCTCCGATGATGAGGATTGTCTTCTTAAGATTCGACTTAGCATCAAACGTCAATCCGAGACGATCGGTCAATGCTTCATAGGCTGTCAGCGTCGTCAACGGGAGAGCAGCCGCTTCACTGAACGTCAACCGTTCCGGTTTTTTAGCGACAATTCGTTCATCGACGAGTTGGAAGTCGCTGTTTGATCCAGGGCGCTGAATTGCACCAGCGTAATACACTTCATCACCGACTTGGAAGAGGGAGGCATCATCGCCGACTTCAACGACGACTCCCGCTGCATCATAACCGATGACCTTCGGGGCGTCTTCGTCTTTCCCGTGGGCACGGACTTTCGTATCGACCGGGTTGACGGAGACAGCTTTGATCTCAACTAAGAGATCGTGTCCTGTTGCTTCTGGTCGTAGTAGTTCCAGATCAATCAGACTATCTTGTTCCGTTAAAGGTAAGTGTCGGTGGAAACCGACAGCGGACATATTCGACATCAACAATCATCCTTTCCAGATAGGAATCGTTTCTCTCCATCTGTTCCACGCCCGCTCGGTCTTAAAACCAGTTGCGAAACTTTGAAAACGGATTCCCCTTCTGTCATCAACGGAAGAATGCTGGATAGATATGGTAGCATATGAGAGTAGCTATCCATTTTCGAGAAGGAGCGATTTTGTATGTATGACGTCATCTCTCTACCGGCAGGAACGACTCAAGTCACGATTGAACGTTACCTCGTCCATGCTCATCCGCACCCCCGTCCGTATCGACCCGCGCGTTTGATTGCCTTACGTCAAAGTGGTGGCGTCATGCATCGACTGTATCGCACGGAGCGGGAAATCGTGCTCTCTCCGCACGAGGCACTCGCCCCACAAGTCCAGCGGCTCTCGTTCTCGCAACAGGAGCGTGTCCTTGCGTATATCGAAGAACGTCGCGCAAGCTTTGGTTTTGATGAAGGGGAGGAATACAAATTTTACTTACTCGAAGTAGCATATGAACTTCGTCACTTACCACGAACGGATCGACCGATTCGGGCACATACGTACTATCAACTGGATGAGCTGTTGTCGGGTCGACCGCTCGTCTTGCGAGCTAGAAGTTAAGAACGCTCCACATGAGATAAAAAAACAGTCCGCCTTTCCTTACGTTCATCGCGAGGAGGGCGGACTGTTTATTAAAGTGCTGGCGTTGGCGTCGGTGTGACACCGGTCTTCGCATAAGTTTGATCGATTGCAGTCCGAATTTCCTTGACGGAGCTATCTTTTTGATAAGCGACGATCGACTGTGCCGCGATATCGAGACACGTACCACACGTAATGCCGTGCGTCGTCCAGGTCGTTGACGTAGCATTCTGTTCTTCGATGAAGCAGTCATAGTTGCTCGTATGACCCGCAGATTCACCACAACCGCAATAACATGGCATCTTCTTCAATAAATCGGGATGTTTAGCGACGGAGCGATAGATTGTTTGAATCGATTGATCCTGCTCATCGAGAAAAGCAGGTAACGTGTCCGGTCCCGCGGTCTTCTCGAGTTGATCATCGGCACCGTGACTGGCATGATCAGCGTGATCTTCGTGATTCGTGTGTTCTGTTTTTGGAGTATCCGTCTGTTCAGCCGTCCCGCATGCAGCGAGCAACAGGCTGAGACTAAGTGGAAGTCCAAAACGATACAGTCGTCTTTGCATAGTCGGCCTCTCTTTCATTGTCTTACCTTCATTATAAGGAAAGTAAAACGATGAAAGCATGACGATTTATTGACGCTTATTTCGTGAGTGCTTGTGTGATCGTCTTGATGTTCGCTTGCATCATACTGTAGTACGTGTCGCCGTCTTTACCGGGTGCTCCGAGCGAGTCGGTGAAAAGTGTGCCAGCGATCGGAACGCCGGTCTCACGAGAGACAGTCTCCATACTCCGCCGGTCGACGCTTGTTTCGACGAATAGGACAGGGATGTCTTGCTCCTTGATCGTATCGACGATCCGGCGGACTTGTGCCGGCGTTCCTTGATTATCCGAGTTGATCTCCCAAATATAATCCGCTTTGACGTCATAGGCAGTTCCGAAGTATTTAAAGGCACCTTCACTCGTGACGAGGTGACGTTCTGCTTTCGGAATGTCGGCAAACTGCTTTTTCGCTTCCTGATCAAGCGTCTGCAGTTGTTTGATGTAAGCCTCGGCATTTTTCTCGTAGTCCGCTTTGTGCTTCGGATCTTCCTTGATCAATGCCTGCTTGACGTTTTCGACGTATTGAATGCCGTTACTCACATCGAGCCACGCGTGCGGATCGGTTTCTGATTCCTTGCCTTTTGTCGTCAGGTACTTTGGTTCGACACCTTGACTTAAACGATAGACTGGCGCGTCAGACGCATCTTTACTGGTCGTTGCCCGAAGTTTGTCGAACCAAGCACCGCCGGCTTCAAGATTTAGACCGTTATAGAAAACGACATCCGCATCCGCCATCGCTTGTACGTCTGCCGGAAGTGGATCATACTCATGCGGATTTGCCCCGATCTTAACCATGCTGTGAACATCAACGTGTTCACGACCAACTTCGCGGGCGAGATCAGCGAGGATTGAATACGTCGCAACGACCTTCAGCTTTCCGTTATCTTCTGCTGGTGTCGAACAAGTAGCAAGCAAGACTGTGCTGAGGAGGACGAACAGGAAAAATTTTAATTTCATACAGTAGACTCCTTTCGTTTCCGGTGACGCATCAGACCGTGACGTGGTGAAAAGATGAAGACGAGTGCGAACAGCGTCGTCGCGACGAGGACGATCGATGCACCAGAGGATAAATTGTAGGTGAAGCTGAAATACAGTCCGACGATGGCGGACAGCGTACCGAAGCCTGCTGCTAGGAACAGCATCCGCGAGAGACGGTTCGTCAGTAAATACGCTGTCGCAGCTGGTGTGATCAGCATCGCAACGACGAGGATGATGCCGACCGTCTGAAGGGAAGCGACGGTGACGAGTGTCAGCAATGTCATCAATCCATAGTGAATCCAGCGTGTCGATAGTCCATAGGCTTGCGCCATTGTCGGGTCAAAGGAACTGATCAGCAACTCTTTGTAGAACAAGAAGATTCCCCCGAGGACGATCAATCCGATGATGACGGTCATCCACATATCGCTCGGACGGACCGCGAGGACGTTGCCGAACAAAATGTGATAGAGATCGCTACTGCTGCGCAAGAACGAAATCAAGATGATCCCGAGGGCGAAGGCGGACGTGAAGAGGATGCCGATCGCTGTGTCGTTCTTGATGCGACTGTTTTGGCTGACGAAGCCGATTCCAAGTGCCGTCACGAGACCTGTGACGATGGCACCGATCAAGAAGTTGATCCCGAGTAGATAAGAAATCGCAACACCAGGTAAAACGGCGTGCGAGATCGCATCACCCATTAACGACATCCCGCGTAAGATGATGAAACAGCCGATCACGCCGCAGATGATGCCGACCATGACGGCGGTGATCATCGCTTTTTGTAAGAACTCATATTGAAGTAATGCCTCGATGAACGTCATCCTTGTCCCTCCTTGCGTCGTTCGAATAGGGGTAAGCCATACGCTGGTTCGAGCCACTCCGGCGTCAAGATATCAGATGGAGGACCGACAGCGATTAGTCGTTTGTTCAATAGCATCAACGTGTCGAAGTAGTCCTCTGCTTTATGCAGATCATGGTGGACGACGACAATCGTCCGCCCTTCGGCTCGGAGTGTCCGTAAGAGTTCGATGATCATCTGCTCACTGGCGACATCGATACCGACGAACGGTTCGTCCAGCAACAGTAGTTCTGCTTCTTGGGCAAGGGCACGCGCCAGAAAGACCCGTTGTTGTTGTCCGCCTGACAGTTCACCGATTTGCCGTTCGGCATGATCGGACATACCGACGCGTTCGAGACATTCCATGGCGAACGCTTTTTGTGCTTTCGATGGTCGTTTGAATAAGCCGAGCTTCGGATAACAGCCCATCAACACGACATCCTGCACACGAACCGGGAAGTCCCAATCAATTGCACTTCGTTGCGGGACGTATGCGACACGTGACCGGACAGCTTCGAGTGGTTGATCGAGTACGCGTAACTGCTCGATCCGAGCGGGAATCAGACCGAGGATGGCTTTTAAGAAAGTGGATTTACCGGCACCATTCGGTCCGATGATACCAATCAGCGAAGCGACCGGAAGACGGACGGATACATCGGCGAGTGCATGTGTATCAAAATAGGAGACCGTGAGTCGGTTAACATCAAGGGCGTACATGAATGCTCACTCCTTTAGTTTTATGGTATAGAGAAGGAAAGTTTCCTTAGGGCAAAAAGTAGATTAAAAATTTTTGATGATTCATTACTAGAGAAAGATTCGGTCTACTAATAATGTTTCCTTAAGGCAAACTTTAAAGCCGTGAGAAACAGTTGTCAACTGTTTTTCGATATCGATCGCGAATCAACTCGTGCTAAGATGAAAAGGCAGAATCGTATGGGGGTGAGGAGATTGCGTCAGACAGCAGAACAACAATGGAAGTGGCTATTGCTCGATGCGCTTGCGAAGGAAAAGCGAGAGCAAGCACAGCAAGTCATCGAAGAAGTCTATCCGTATGACATCGCGCAAGTGTATGAAGAATTAGGAGAAAACGATCAAACACGACTCCTCGATTATCTCGATCACGAACGATTGGCAGATGTGCTTGAGGAGCTCGAAGGAGAGCAACGTCTTGCCGTCTTGCGTCGTTTAGACGTCGAGCGCGCCGGGCATGTCCTCGATTTAATGGAAAACGATGATGTCGCGGATTTACTGGAGGAACTGGGACCAGAAGAAACTGACCGTTTGCTTGGTAGCATGCGGACAGACGAGGCACTGATCGTCCGCAATCTCTTGACGTATCCACCGGAGACGGCAGGGCGTTTGATGACGAACCGGTTCATCTGGGTGGGAGAGGATTTCACGGTCGGTGAGACGGTCGAGAAGATGCGTGACTACATCGAATACTCGGAGACGATCAATTACGTGTACGTCGTCAATCAACTCAGTGAACTCGTCGGTGTCATCTCATACCGGGACGTCATCTTAGCTGAAAATACGGAACGAATCAGCGATGTCATGGAGACGAAGGTGATTCGGGTCGCAGCAGAGACCGATCAGGAAGAGGTCGCGCAATTGTTCGAACGCTACGATCTCGTTTCGCTACCGGTCGTCGAAGGCGATGTTCTCGTCGGATTGATCACGGTCGATGATGCACTCGATGTCTTACGGGAAGAAGCGAATGAAGACATCGAGAAACTCTCAGCATCCGGTAAATCAATTGATTTCGAGACGAAGCCGTGGATTGCTGCAACCCGGCGCTTGCCATGGCTCGTCTTGTTACTGTTCATCGGGCTCGTCTCCGGATCGATCATCAGTCAGTTCGAAGAGACGCTTTCAAAAGTTGTCGCGCTCGCCTTTTTCATGCCAATGATTGCTGGGATGACCGGAAATACCGGTACCCAATCGCTCGCGGTCGTCGTCCGTGGATTGATCACGCGTGAAGTCGATAAGCGGGTCGCGACGCGATTAATCCTACGAGAACTTTGGGTTGGTTTGATCATTGGTGTCATTTGTGGTGTCTTGATTGCTATCATTGCGTACGTCTGGCAAGGAAGTGCCGTCTTAGGTCTTGTCGTCGGCAGCTCACTCGTCATCACGCTGATTTTTGGAACACTGGCTGGAACGATCATTCCGCTCATCTTACATCGCTTAAAGATCGACCCGGCGATTGCGTCCGGACCGCTGATCACGACGTTGAACGATATCTTGTCGCTCCTCGTCTACTTCGGGATCGCGACCGCGTTCATCAGTCGCTTGATGTAAAAAAACCGAACCGATTCGCCTTCTCTTCAAGAGAAAGGGAATTGGTTCGGTTTTTTTCATGCATTCTCATGCGTCGTGCGAATCCAGACCGCCAGTGGACCGATGTCGTCAAAGCCTGCTTCGAGCGCCGTGATCAGGTGATCACCGTATTCGTATCCGACGAGTGGTTGACCGGGGAAGTGTGCGGAGCACAAGCGTGCGATATCATCCCATAAGCGTTCATCAAGATAGTCGGAACTAACGTACATCAATCCGGTCGTCGTTTGGTTCGAGTAGGCGATGCAACTTGCCTGTTGTGCTTCGCAATAGAAAAAGCGGACGTCCGGATGTTGCCATAACGATTCCGGTAACTCCGGTGTCGCTTGGATTGCTTGGAAGCGAGTAAACTGCGTGGCATCCGTGACGACAGACCAATCGACGGGAAGAGCGCGACGATCGAGTATGGCGGGACGGGTCATCCATTCCGCTGTGAACAGGTGACTGAGACCAGCGCTTGAGAAATCATAGCTCGCCGTACAGTCCTTGATGCTGTACACGTCGGTTGCATTAATTCGCTGATGAGGAAGGCGAACCATCAGTTCCGGATAATAACTTGGAACGCTTCCTTTAGCGAGCCAGGTCGATTCGGTTTCTGTCACCTGGCATCCGACTTGTTCACAAACAAGGCGACACCAATCGAAATTGTTTTGGATGGCAGATTGACGCATGCTTGATCCCTCCTTAATCCTCTTCCGGTTGTTTAATCAAAACGTATGACAAGGTAGCAATTAACGTCAAGAACAACCCGCAGCCGATCGTGATATACGCCATCGTGAAGACCTTACCGAGCGTCGTCGTCGGGATGAATGTCGGATGCCCGACCGTACTCAGTGTCGTGATGCAAAAGTAAAGCGCATCGATGACCGAAAGGTTTTCTTCCGTACTGTAGAAGATCGTCCCAGAGACGAGTGTCAACAAACAAAGAATCAGTAGTCCGCGGAAGTAAGACAAGTGAAAGGCGCGGCGCAATCCCTTGAATAGGCGTGAAAAAATCGTCAGTACAGATATCATCGAATCTCTCCTTTAAGATCGGTGCGTCGAGTCCATCGTATCATGAATGAGATAATCATTCTTTCCGGCATGTTTGACACCATCTATCACCTGATCAACCTGTAAGTTCAAGTGAAGAGGCATTTTTCTTGAATGGAGGAAGAACATCCCATAAGTAAGCGAACGTGAATAAGCTGAGCAGTTAGTGTTGCGGATGTGATGGAGTGCGTAAAAATATATCAATCGACATATAGAACATGATGAAGGTCGGAATCAGATAGACGATCGTAAAAAGAAACAAGGATGGCATGCGTTCCGCTCTTCGAGATGATTTTTAGATAGATAGTCTCAGTATAGTGGGCGCAGATTGCTTAGGCGGATTGAAATTTTAAAAAAGGGGAATCAATCGAGATTCAATGTCAGCCGTCGTATTTTAGCGACACCTTGGAGTCCTGACGGATCATGATGCGTCTTATGGGCGACGAAATGTTCATCGGCTTCCGTCGTCCGGATTCGTAACGGACGTTCGTCACGGTGGACGACCTCGAAGATCACCTCAGCCAGAGCTTCTGCCGATTGGCGGTCGGCATGTCGCGTTCGGTACGTCTGCAAATAAGCCGTGATGATCGGTTTGAAGTCGTCTTCGTGTAAGCCACCCGTCCGTTCGAGTTGATCGAGAACATTTGCGGTAAAGTTCGTCTCGACGGCGGCCGGTTCAATCAGGGTGACGTCGATATTGAAGTACGGTTTATAGTAGGTCGCAAGACTTTCGAACAGCCCTTCGATTGCAAACTTACTGGCACAATACAATTCATTCATCGGTTGACCGACGAGACCACTGACGCTTGAAGTCGCGAGTAAGTGACTACCTTCCGGTGCTTGTTTGAGTAAGGGGAGGCAGGCTTCAATCGTTCGGATGACACCGAAGACATTCGTTTCGAAGAGTTGCTTGATTTCATAACTTGTCGCTTGACCGAGTGCGCGCAGTAAACCATGACCGGCGTTGCAGAATACAACGTCCAGGTGATCGACCTCTTGTTCGATTTGCCGGATGGCTGCCTTCACGCTTGTTTCATCTGTGACATCGAGCGACAAGAAGGTGAGCGTCGGTAACGACACAGTCATCTCACCCGGACTCCGAACACCAGCGTAGACAGACCAGCCGGCTTCCGCAAACCGCTGCGCCGTCGCCAGACCGATACCGGAAGAAGCACCCGTGATCAATATCGTTTGCATATCAATTCCTCCGTTCTGAAAGTAGTTGTCTTCTATTATTTACCCGAATTATCGTCGAATTATTTGCAATAAAATTGCATATAGTAATGAAAAAACTTAATATAAAGAAAAAAGGAGGTAGGAATCGATGGGGCAAATCGAACGGCTGCAACAGATGCGGGAATGGATCAAGACGAGTCCTGAAATTTCGCTGGATCAACTGATGCAGGAGTATCAGATTTCACGAGATACCGCACGTCGTGACGTCATCGTCCTCGAACAAGAAGGGGAGATCATTCGTGTTAAGAATGGATTAGTCCGTGCTGGTGGGACACTTGCATATGAACAGCGGACAGAGAAACCGGAAAAACGGCGGATCGGACAGCGCGCGGCGCGTCACGTCCAAGCGAATGATCGCTTATTGCTCGACGCTGCAACGACGGTATCTGAGATGGCACGGGCACTTCCGCCTTATCCACTACACGTCATCACGAACTCCCTTGACATTGCAGACTATGTCGGAGCTCGCATGGATATTGAGCTGTACGTCACGGGAGGGCGTTTCGACCGGCATGCGCGAAGCTTGAGTGGGATCAAGACGGCAGACGACATCCTGAATTATCAAGTCGATTGTGTTTTTCTTGGAGCATGTGGGTTGACGGAAGAAGGACTTTTTGCGGAACAACTCGAAGAAGCGGTCGTAAAGAAAGCGATGATTCGAAGTGCGACCCGTGTCATCGTCCTCGCGGATCATACGAAATTCAATAAACGCTTTTTGCATAAGGTCTGTGATTGGGGACAAATCGATATGCTCGTCACCGATCAAGTACCAGACGCAACGTGGCAAGAACGACTAGATCATTATCATGTCGATCTCGACGTGACAGAGGAGGAAACAACATGAACTCGATTCAAACGACGCTCGTCGGATTTGGTTTTTCAGCGGTGACGTTTCACGTTCCGTTCTTACAGGCATTACCGGCATTTGAAGTGACGCAAGTCGTCTCGAGTCGACCGGAGCAGGTGGCACAACATTTCAGTGAGGCGACAGTCGTCGCGACACTCGCTGAAGCTTTGCAAGATGAGAATACGGAACTTGTCGTCATCACGACACCAACGGCACTGCATTTCGAAATGGCAAAACAAGCGATCGAAGCAAAAAAGCACGTCTTACTCGAAAAGCCGGCCGTCGTGACGATCGAAGAAGCACTGGCGCTGCAAACGTTAGCAAAACAACACGGGGTTCAAATCGCCGTCTATCAAAACCGTCGCTTTGACGGGGACTTCCTGACACTTCAACAATTGATGGAGATGAACGAAATTGGGGACTGGCAAGTCATTGAGTCACGCTTTGATCGCTATCGCCCGGTTGTTCGGGAGCGCTGGCGGGAACAAGCGGGTGATGGTGCCGGCATCCTGTTTGATCTCGGCTCACACTTACTCGATCAAGCACTTGCCTTGTTTGGAGAACCGGATGCTCTGACGGGCGATGTTTACCTGCAACGTGACGGTGCTGTTGTCGATGACGGTTTCCATGTCACGCTACATTACGGTACGCGGCGTGTCATTCTTCGCTCGGCATCCTTCATCCAAGGACCAGCACCGCGTTTTGAGTTTCATGCGACACGCGGCAGTTACATTAAATATGGAATGGATCCACAAGAAGGACGGCTTGCGAAAGGTCATGCTGTCGATGGACAGCTCGGCGAAGATGAAGTGGACTCCTATGGCTATCTCCAGATCGCCGATCAGCCAGTCGAGCGCCTCGCGACACTTCCAGGCAGTTATGCGACGTTTTACGAACAGTTGGCAGAAGGACTTCGCGGTGGACGGGTACCTGTCGATTTACGCGACGCTGAAAAAACAATGCGCTTGATTGAAGCAGTGCGCATCAGCAGTGATGAAGGACGACGCCTCTTACGAAAGGAATGGGATGCATGGAAGATTTGAAAGTACTGCTCGCGGAAGAGGAAGAGCTCGTCCTGACGTCACTGACGAACACGGAAGCGATCGGGATGGGGCATGAGTTGATCGGACGGGCGATGAAGAAAAACTTGTCGATTGCCGTTGAAATCAAACGGAATGGGCAGCGTTTATATTACGCGGCGCTCGATGGTACGGCACCGGATCAAGAAGAGTGGATCCGCCGGAAATCGAATGTCGTCTTGCGGCATGGCTATAGCTCGCTGTACATGCGTCGGTATAATGAGAGTAAACATCGCTCGTATCATACGATGTATGCTGTTTCTCCAGCCGATTATGTCGATGCCGGTGGGTCGTTCCCGATCCGGATCGAAGGAGTCGGTGTCGTTGGTACGATCACCGTTTCCGGTCTATCGCAGGAAGCAGACCATCGTCTTGCGACGGAAGCGTTGCGTTTACTTAAGAGACAACAGCTGGAACAGTGATATAGATTCATTCGATGTCCTCGCGATGTTCCATTCGCTTTCCTTGGGCGAGACACAAACTGGTCTCGGCTGCCACAGACAGCCGACTCTGGTCTTGTTCGTCTCTGACAGCACGATAAATTGTGCTTTTTCCTGTCGAAGTCGTGTGGAGAAGTGAGGACACAGAACAAAATAATGGAACCAAAAAAGTCCGAACGGGTGAGAAAGAACTCGTTCGGACTTTTCGTATATGAGGATTGATGGATCTCTGTTGATGGACGTGCAAGACGAAGACTCCTACGGGACAGCGGAATAGGTGAGACCCCGCAGACGCATAAGCGGCGAGGCGGCTCGCCTTCCGCCCGAGGAAAGCGGAGTCTTGCACGGGAATCAACGCTGAAACTTCGGTCACGATGCCATCGAATCAGATGAAGCGGACACGTCTTTGCGTGTGTTCCCGCGATAGACGAAGTAAAGCGCAGCAAGCATCGCAAGCAGACCAAGCAGACGTTTTCCGTCGAGCGGAACGACGACGCCACCGAACGCACCGATGTGATCAATGACCATACCTGCTGCGAGTTGACCGATGACGGTCGCGATACTAGCTGCCGTGACACCAATCTGCGGAACGGCAAGAATCGTCAGGAATAGATAACTGACGCCGAACAGGACAGCACTTAGTTGCCAACGAGGTGCTTCGAGCAAGAGTAGGACGTTTCCTTGTCCGAAGAAGAGGATGGCTAAAGAGAGAATCAGCATCCCCGTGAAGAAGGTCAGAAACGTACTTTCGAGAGCCCCTGCCTTTTGACTGAAGGCACCATTGATAGACGACTGTGCGCTCAGCATGACGCCACCGAGTAATGTAAAACCGAGTAATAGAATATTCACGAGCGAACCTCCTTAAAAGATAAGAAATAGGGCGACGAGCATCAGAGCAGAAGCCATTAGCTTGTCGCGATTGATCGGACGTTTCGGACTACCAAGCCAACCGTTATGTTCGATGACCATACTAGCGACCATTTGACCGAGAATGACACTGATCATGGCGAGACCGACACCGACGAGCGGGATGCTGATGATCAGGATCGTCAAGTAGATGCTACCGAGTAGACCACCGAGCAAGGTCCATTTCGGTGCGCGGAATGTATAGCCGAGTGAACCCCTTCCGAAGAAGAGGACGATCAATCCGATGATGATCGTACCGGCGAAGAAATTATAAAAGCTACTTTCGAGTTTTCCGACGAAGTTCCCGAGCTCACCATAGATTGCTCCTTCGACACTTAAAGCGATACCCGCAAGTAACGCGAGTGCGTAATACACGATTTTCAACAGAATTCATCCTTTCACGAATCTAAATATCGAGAAATGTCGATATGTAAGGCGAGGAGAACGGATCAAAGTTCTCCTTTGAGGTACGCTGCAAGCTCCTGGATTTTTTCTTCATTTCGCCGGTAATACGTCCATTTGCCGTGACGTTCGGATTCGAGCAATCCGACTTTTTGCAACATCGTAAGATATTGGGAGACGGTCGATTGAGATAAGTTCGCCTTCTCTTGGATATCTCCGACGCAAATGCCTCCCTTGTCCGACAAATTCGTCGCGAGATGGGCCGTCGGCTTATTGAAATGAGTCTCGGGATCCTTGAGCCAGCGTAAGATATCAAGACGTACCTCGTTCGATAATGCCTTGAATAGATCCACTTGATTTGTCATACGCTTAAACTAATCGATGATTCTCGATATGTCAATTCAAGACACTTATGGTTGAACGAATGCATGCTTGAGAAGGCGATGTGTCACTTTAGTTGCTGTATACGGCTCAAAACCGAATCGTTCATAAAAGGTACTGGCATCGTCCGTATAGAGCCAGAGCTCGGAATACGTCAAAAGTGCTTCCGGGATGATTTTCTCAAGTAGTTGCGTACCAACACCGTGGTGTCGTATTTCTGGTAAGACATAGACATGACGAATCCGACCGACGTCGTTCGTGCCGGTTTGTTTCATATACCCCCCGCACGCGATGACGTGTCCGGAAAGAGATAAAGCGACGAACAATGCCTCACCATCCTCTTGGAACGTTTCATTTCGCCGTTCGCGTAGCATCCGTTCGATGAAGGGATAGCCTTCCTGTGTACTCTTTGATAAAATTGGTAACCAGTTGAAGGCATCAAAATCGTTGACCCGTTCGATTGTCATCTCCATCTGTCATTCCTCCTTCTTCTCTCTTGGATATTCCTTTTTCGGGAGCGGGAAAAACACGAATCGAGAATCAATTCGAGCTTTTTTTAAATAGAGACTGGATTTTTAAAAGCTGTTTTGCGTATAATGAGAAGTAATGGATTGAACGCAAATGAAAGGAAGTGGCCGTCACAATGAGCCTCAGCCGTTTAAGTAAAGAAGAGATTACTGATCTTTCGCTGATCGAATTCGTCAATGAAATGTTGCAAGAAGCTGGCGAACAGCCAATCACGTTCGATGACATCACGTCAGAAATCGAAAAGTACCATACGTTTACAGATGAAGAAGACAAGTTCGAGAAACTTGCTCAACTCTATACAGACATGAACATCGACGGAAACTTCGTTAACGTCGGAGCGAACCGTTGGTCACTCCGCGCTTGGTATCCGTTTGATAAGTCGGATGAGGATCTCGTCATCGAAGCGCGTCAACGTGGAGAACTTGATGAGTTTGAAGAAGAGTTCAACTATGATGCAGAAGAAGATGAGTTCGAGACGATCGAAGACGATCTCGATACATTCGCGAAGACAGCGGACTATGATTCAGCTGACGACAGCGAAGACGAGGATACGTTCAAAAAAGTCGCAGCCATCGATGATCTCGATGACGATCTCGACGAAGAAGACTTAGAAGACTTCGAAGAAGAAGAGGAAGTCTAAGCACGATCAACTACAACTGTACAGCTGCTATTTCCCTATAGAAATGGCAGTTTTTTCGTTGACGGCTGACGAACGAGCGCGAAAATTTTTCTCTGAAAAATTAGGCTTGACGAAGTTTTCCGAATGACGTAAGTTAGTCATGGGCTTCTTTAAGCAACGTGCTTATTTCAGCAAAAGTGTCTCCTATTATGGGGGCACTTTTGCTTTTTTGTTTTTACCACCTCTGTTTTGTTGAGATGTGAATTAGAGAAGGGAGCAATATTTAACATGACAAAGTATATTTTCGTAACAGGTGGCGTCGTATCGTCACTCGGTAAAGGGATCACCGCTGCATCGCTCGCTCGTCTCTTGAAAAACCGTGGCCTTAACGTCACGATCCAAAAATTTGACCCGTACATCAACATCGACCCGGGTACAATGAGCCCGTACCAACACGGGGAAGTTTTCGTCACAGATGATGGCGCAGAGACGGACCTTGACCTTGGTCACTACGAGCGCTTCATCGACATCAACTTGAGCCAGAACGCAAACGTCACGTCTGGTCGTATTTACTCGACGATCCTCAAGAAGGAACGCCGTGGAGACTACAACGGTGGAACAGTCCAAGTCATTCCGCACATCACGAACGAAATCAAAGACCGTGTCTTCCGTGCTGGAAAAGAAACGGGCGCAGACGTCGTCATCACGGAGATTGGTGGAACAGTAGGGGATATTGAGTCGCTTCCGTTCATCGAAGCCATTCGCCAAGTGAAAAACGATATCGGAAAAGAAAACGTCATGTACGTTCACTGTACGCTTGTTCCGTATCTTGCAGCAGCAGGTGAGCTCAAGACGAAACCGACACAACACAGTGTCAAAGAACTCCGTAGCTATGGTATCCAGCCAGACATCATCGTCTTACGTGCAGAGCACCCAGTCCCACAAGAGATGAAAGATAAAATCGCTCTCTTCTGTGACACACGTCCGGAAGCAGTCATCGAAGCACAAGATGCATCGACGCTCTACGAAGTACCGCTCAACTTGCAACGTCAAGGCATGGACCAACTCGTCTGTGACTATTTCAAGTTCGACACACCAGTTGCTGACATGACGGCTTGGAAACAACTCGTCCACACAGTGACACACCTCGAGAAGACGACGAAGATCGCACTCGTCGGGAAATACGTCGAATTGCGTGATGCGTACATCTCAGTTGCAGAAGCACTGAAACACGCTGGATTCGCCTTCAACAGTGATATTGAAATCGACTGGATCAACGCAGAAGACGTGACGCGCGAAAACGTCAACGAATTGCTCGGTTCAGCAGACGGAATCCTCGTTCCTGGTGGATTTGGAGAACGCGGAATCGAAGGGAAAATCGAAGCGACACGTTTTGCACGTGAAAACAACGTACCGTTCTTCGGTATCTGTCTCGGTATGCAACTCGCGACAGTTGAATTCGCACGTAACGTACTCAATCTTGAAGGCGCACACTCAGCGGAAATCGACCCAGCGACACCATACCCAATCATTGACTTGTTGCCAGAACAAAAAGACATCGAGGATCTCGGTGGTACACTCCGTCTCGGACTTTACCCATGTAAACTCGAAGATGGAACGAAAGCACGTGCCGCGTATTCAAGCGAGCTCGTCTACGAACGTCACCGTCACCGTTATGAGTTCGGTAACGAATTCCGTGAGCAGTTCGAAGCGAACGGCATGGTCTTCTCAGGTACGAGCCCAGACGGTCGTCTCGTTGAGATCATCGAGATTCCAGAACACAAATGGTTCGTCGCGTGTCAGTTCCACCCAGAATTGATCTCGCGTCCCGAACGTCCACAAGCACTCTTCCATGACTTCATCCAAGCTTCACTTGGTGAATGAAAAGAAAGATAATCAAAGACGCGGTAACCTTCAGCATCTTGAAGTTTACCGCGTCTTTTTTGATTAATTATATTCAGAACTACATATTATAGAAGAAAAGTGTTAATCCCACTCTTCCGTCATCTCTTGTAGTTGCGTCAAGATATGTGTCAAGAGGAACGCGCAAAGGGCAAGACTCGGCAGTCCGTGACGTGAACCGTCCTCTGCCGGAAGCAATCCTTTATTAAACTTCAATGCGAGCGGTGCAATCGAACGCTCGAGCGTTTCTGTCACGTCACTGAGTGTGACGATCGCATAAGGCGTATGCCATGCGTCATAGCGGGCAAGAGAAGCGAGAAGGTCGGAGCGTTCCGTATCTGGCGTAAAGATTAAGACGCGATCGACAGCGTGCAGTGTCTTTCGATCCTTGATTTTCGTAACCCGTTTCATCTGATCCGGACCTTCTGAGAGCATTGGATAGAGTCCTTCACATTCACCGTAAGCGTCGACGTAGACCGTGCCTTCTCCGACGAGCGCCTGTGCGAGCAGACGGACGACATCGAATAGTTCGTCTTCCTGTTTTGCGAGCGTTTGCAATTTTCCGTTGAATTGTGTAGCTAAGATTTTCATCATTTTTCTTCATCCTTTCTGTATTTCTCTCAAGGACAGTATAAAGCAAGTTTTGCTTTAGTGTAGAATGGAAATAACTAGAGGGGGAGTGGCAGAGATGAAAGGCAGATTGTTGATCGTCGAGGATGAGCCGGGAATCCGGAACTTACTTGCACAATTGTTCCGGACAGAAGGGTATGAAACGGACGTCGCCGTCGATGGAGAGGAAGCGATCGTCTATTTACAAGAAGCGGCATATGATTTGCTGTTGATGGATGTCAACATGCCGGGGCGGACCGGGATTGAGGTTTTACGTCATCAGGACCGGATCGGACGACGTGTCCGGACGATTTTAATGACGGCACTCGGTGAAAAAGAAGCGATGGAAGAAGCGAAACGATTAGGGGTCGTCGCCTTCTTCGGGAAGCCATTTGACATCTTCGAATTAAAAAAAGAAGTGACTGTGCAAATTTCTCACGATGTAAGCGGTTAATCCTTCACGTCGCCGTCACAAACCAAAAAACCAAGCGAAATGCTGTACGTTCCGATGAATCAGTATGTTATAATCAGTCTGAAATTGCACGAGTTCGTGTAAGCAGCGATCAAAACAGAGGAGGATGTCATTATGCCATTAGTATCTATGACAGACATGTTAAACAAAGCTCTCGAAGGTAAGTATGCAGTAGGTCAATTCAACATCAACAACCTCGAGTGGACACAAGCGATTCTCGGTGCGGCTCAAGAAGAGCAGTCACCAGTTATCCTTGGAGTATCTGAAGGTGCAGCACGCCACATGGGCGGATTCTACACTGTCGTGAAAATGGTTGAAGGTCTCGTACACGACATGAAAGTAACAGTTCCAGTCGCAATCCACCTCGACCACGGTTCGAGCGTTGAAAAATGTAAAGAAGCGATCGACGCTGGATTTACATCTGTCATGATCGATGATTCGCACAGCCCGATCGACACAAACATCGAAACAACTAAAGCAGTCGTTGAATACGCTCACGCTAAAGGCGTTTCAGTTGAAGCGGAAGTTGGTACAGTTGGTGGACAAGAAGACGACGTCATCGGTGATGTCATGTACGCGAAACTTGACGAGTGTGTACGCATCGTTAAAGAAACTGGAATCGACACGCTTGCTCCTGCACTCGGTTCTGTTCACGGACCATACAAAGGTGAACCAAACCTCGGATTCAAAGAGATGGAAGAAATCCGTGACGCTACAAACCTCCCACTCGTTCTTCACGGTGGAACTGGAATTCCGACACACGATATCGAAAAAGCGATCTCACTCGGAACTTCAAAAATCAACGTTAACACAGAGAACCAAATCTCATTCGCGAAAGTCGTTCGTGAAGTGTTGGCTGAGAAACCAGAAGCATATGACCCACGCGTATTCATCGCACCAGGTCGTGAAGCAATCAAACAAACTGTCATCGGTAAGATGCGTGAGTTCGGTTCAAGCAACAAAGCTTAATCGACTCCTCTTTAAAGTGCGGTAGACTTCGGTCTACCGTGCTTTTTTCATATCATATGAACGTGTATTCGATGGAAAACAGTAGGACTTCTCGTGAAAAAAACCTATAATAGAGTCGTAAGCGATTTCAAGGGATGAAAGGGGAACGAGAAAGATGAGATTTTTCATTGACACAGCAAACGTAGAGGACATCAAGAAAGCACATAAAATGGGGATTTTAGATGGTGTCACGACGAATCCATCGCTCGTCGCTAAGGAGGGCGTCGATTTCCATACAAGACTTCGTGAAATCTGTGAAATCGTCGGAGATGTCTCTGTCAGCGCTGAAGTCATCGCGCTTGATGCAGAAGGAATGATTCGCGAAGGGAAGGAACTTGCCCAGATCGCACCGAACATTACGGTTAAGGTTCCAATGACTCCGGCCGGACTCGAAGCGGTCGCAGCACTTTCAAAAGAGAAGATCACGACGAACGTCACATTGATCTTCAATCCGAACCAAGCATTACTCGCAGCCCGTGCTGGTGCGACATACGTATCACCATTCCTCGGTCGTCTAGATGACATCGGTCAAGATGGAATGGGCCTCGTCGAGACGATTGCTCAAATTTTCGTCGTACATGATATTCCGACACAAATCATTGCGGCATCGGTCCGGAACCCGGTTCACGTGACGAACGCTGCTCTTGCGGGCGCAGACATCGCGACGATTCCATTCTCGGTCATCGAGTCACTCACACACCACCCACTCACGACGCAAGGAATTGAAAAGTTCCTCGCGGACTGGGAAAAAACGCAGCAATAATCGTAGCGAAGAGAAAGGTTGATGGAACGTGGACATTTTGCATATCGTAGGGCAACAACGCCTAGAAGGAACCGTATCAATCAGTGGTTCGAAGCAAAGCGCCATTCCGTGTCTTGCTGCAGCTCTACTGACGGATCAGACGGTCATTCTAGAAGGCGTGCCGGAAATTGGCGACGTCGCGACAATGATCGAGATTTTAGAGACGCTCGGCACGGTCGTGACACGTCAAGGCGATATGGTGACGATTGATCCAAGTCGGGTTGAATCGATGCCGTTAACTGGTGCGGAGACGCGCAAGTTACGCGGATCGATCTACCTTATGAGCGTTCTGGCGGCCAGATTCAAACAAGGAGTCGTCGGTCTGCCTGGGGGTTATGCCATCGGACCACGACCGATTGATTTACACATCAAAGCACTGGAGCGTCTCGGTGTTTCCGTACGTAACGAGCAGGGCGTCCATTACATGCGCGTTGACCGTCTCGTCGGAAACCGAATCTATCTCGATCTTCCGTCATTCGGAGCGACGATCAGTGCTTTACTCGTCGCTGTCTTCGCTGAAGGAACGACTGTCATCGAAAACGCTGCCTATGATCCAGAAGTCATCGACGTCAGTACGATGCTGACGAACATGGGGGCAAGTGTCAAAGGGGCAGGAACGGATGAGATTCGAATCAAAGGTGTCTCACGCCTGAGTGGTTGCCGGCATACCTTGATTCCAGACCGGATGGAAGCAGGAACGTTTTTGACGATGGGCGCGGCACTTGGGCGCGTCACCGTCGATAACGTCATTCCGCTCCATCTCGAGAGCGTTATCCAAAAACTCGAGCGGTATGGTGCGTTGATCGAAGTGACAGATGATTCCGTCACGGCGACATTCCAGGAGGCGAAGCCGGTCGATATTCGTGTCTTCCACTACGGTGGATTCCCAAGCGATCTACAACCTGTCATCTCGGCAGCGTTGTTGCAAGCGAAAGGAGCGAGTATCGTTGTCGATAAGTTGTACCCGCAACGTTTCCGACATGTACAGGAGTTGCGGCGCTTAAACGCCCGAATCACGCATGAAGACGCTTCGATCATCATTCGTGGTGGCGAATCCTTACTCGGTACGGAAATCGAGGCACCAGATCCACGCGGTGGCGCAGCACTTGTCTTGGCGGGACTTCTCGCTTCAGGGGAGACGACATTGCACCACGCAGAAGTGCTTGACCAGAGTTACGAACGATTTGATCAGAAGTTGAAGGAACTAGGCGCCCTCGTATGGCGTGAAACGATTTGACCGATTTGTAACAAGGGAGAGGGGACATACACATGGAGAGAAGTCTATCAATGGAACTTGTACGCGTCACGGAGGCGGCAGCACTTGCCTCTGCACGCTGGATGGGAAAAGGATTGAAGAATGAAGCGGATGATGCGGCAACAAGCGCGATGCGTGATGTCTTCGATACGATTCCGATGAAAGGAACCGTCGTCATCGGGGAAGGCGAGATGGATGAAGCACCGATGCTTTACATTGGAGAAAAGCTAGGAAATGGGTATGGACCACGACTTGACGTCGCTGTCGATCCGCTCGAAGGAACGAATATCGTCGCAAAAGGAACATGGGGCGCACTTGCTGTCCTCGCTGTTGCGGATGCGGGAGATTTACTCCATGCACCGGACATGTACATGGATAAGATTGCAGTTGGTCCAGAAGCAGCAGGACACATCAGTCTGGATGCGACGATTGAAGAAAACATCGCAGCCGTTGCAAAGGCGAAGAACAAGGAAATCGAAGACGTCGTCGTCTCGATCCTTGATCGCGAACGTCATGAAGAAATCATTCAACGGATTCGGGCAACAGGGGCACGGATTCGCTTGATTGGTGACGGTGACGTTGCTGGTGCGATCAATACGGCGTTCCCGCATACAGGGATTGATATCTTGCTCGGTTCAGGTGGCGCACCGGAAGGCGTTCTTGCTGCCGTTGCCTTGAAGTGTCTCGGTGGAGAGCTCCAAGGGCGCTTGTTACCAGCAGACGATGCCGAGATCGAACGTTGTAAGAAGATGGGCATCGAAGATCCATCGAAGATTCTCATGATGGACGATCTCGTCGCAGGAGACGACTGTATCTTTGCTGCGACAGGGGTCACGGACAGTGAGTTGATGAAAGGTGTCCAGTTCACGGCACAAGGCGGTCAGACACACTCTGTCGTCATGCGTGCGAAATCCGGAACGGTTCGCTTTGTTGAAGGCATTCACTCGTTTAAGAAAAAACCGAAGCTTGTCATTAAGTAAAAGAGACGGACTCATACGTGAGGACTTGATCGATAAAAAAGAGTTGGTGTTTCGGATAATTTCCGAAACACCAACTCTTTTTGCTATGTTTCTAGGAATCAAGACGTTCATCCTCAATTCCTAGAGGAAAAGGAAATGTGCTAACGTTTTCCGCTTCGTTAAATCGTATGGGAAGATTGCAGTACCTCCAAATCGCTCGACATGAAATTTCGTTTTGAAGAGCATTGCCTCACGTTTGACGAGCAAGATGTGATCTCCTGATCGTGCAGATAAGCGAATTCACGACCAAGACCTCTTGAAGCACCTGTGATGAAGACATGCATCCTATTTCCTTCTTATGAATTGAATGAGATGAAAAAAAGCGATCGAGCCAATGCTCAACCGCTTTGAGATGATGAATTAAAGGTAAGATCCTGCGCCGACAAGGCGTGAACCCCAGTACCCTGATTTGAAGCTTGAGTATTTAACGCCACCTGTTTCTGAGTTAACCATGCTTGACTTACTTGTTGCGATCCCGACGTGTTGAATGCCGCTACCGTGTGAGAAGAAGACAAGATCTCCTGGTTGTACGCTTGAAACACTGACTTTTTTAGAAGAAGAATATTGTGAAGAAGACGTACGTGGCAATGTTTTACCAGCCGCTTTCTTGTAAACGTAGCTTGTGAAACCAGAGCAGTCGAATCCACGAGTCGTTGTTCCGCCCCATACGTATGGTGTACCTTTATGTTTTGCTGCTTCGTTCAGGATTTTCGTCCGTTTAGAAGATGTGCTTGTTGATTTTTTAGCGCTTGAAGATGATTTGTATGTCTTTGTGTATTGTGAGAAGACATAACGTGTTTTACCGCCGTATGAGATTTTTGTCCAGCTGCCTGATTTGCCTTTGTATGTAAAGACTTGACCAGCGTTGACTTTCCCGACGATGCTTGCTTTCGTAGAAGGAGCTGTCCGAACACGAAGACCGTTGTCCGTGATCTTGACTTTCGTGACTGTTGCTGCTTCAACTTTACCTGTACCCACTGATGTAAAACCTGAAACCACTAAGGCTGCTGTCGCGATCGATGCTAGAAAACGTTTCATGTTAAGAATTCCTCCGTTTTAATGTAGTGTGTTGCGTCCGTAAGTTATATGATGAAATCATTAAGTGTGTGATTAAGCAGTGAACCTTACAACTGTGTAAGAATTTCGTCTGCAGGAATATCTTAGCATGTGCGCCCTTAAAAACGTTTTTTCAGTTAGAAGACAAAATAGATGCTTTTGTAACATAACTGAAATAATATCCTTGAATATTACAAAGTAAGAAACGCAAAGGATTGTTGACGACGAATTTAAAAAAATATGATACCTTTAGTTCACGAAAGAAATTACATACCTCCTGATGTATGTATGGAAGTATGCTGAATGCAGTTGAATTTATAAAGAATAGGTGAAAAACATGCCAACAACTGATAAAAAAGATAAACCTGAACGTTCCTATACTTTGGCTCAATTGAGCCAGCTGACATTAAAAGAATTATATGAAATCGCAAAGACGAAGAATGTCCCGCAATATCGGGAAGCCCGTAAGCGTGAGTTGATGTTCAAGATTCTAAAAGCACAGGCGGAATCAACAGGTCTTTATTTCCTCGAAGGGGTACTTGAAGTCATCCCTGGTAATCCACAAATGCAAAACGATGGTGGCTTCGGCTTCCTTCGCCCTATCAATTATTCCCAATCCTCTGAAGATATCTATATCGCCGCTTCTCAAATCCGACGCTTCAATCTACGTAATGGTGATGTCGTCACAGGTAAAGTACGCCCACCGAAGGAAAACGAACGTTTCCAAGGGTTACTTAGTGTGGAAGCCGTCAACGGCGAAGCACCGGATACAGCGCGTAACCGTTTGTTCTTCCCGGCGCTGACACCGATCTATCCGGATCGTTTAATGCGTCTTGAGACAGAGCCACGTCATTTATCGGTTCGTGTCATGGATATGATTGCACCAGTTGGGTTTGGACAACGCGGTTTGATCGTCGCACCACCAAAAGCAGGGAAGACGTCACTCCTCAAAGAAATCGCGAACTCGATTCAAGAGAATCATTCGGATGTCGAGCTGATCATTCTATTGATCGATGAGCGACCAGAGGAAGTAACTGACATCGAGCGTTCAGTTCCGGGAGCAGACGTCGTCAGTTCAACGTTCGACGAAACACCGGACAACCATGTGCGGATTTCTGAACTTGTCCTTGAACGGGCGATGCGACTTGTCGAACATAAAAAAGATGTCGTCATCTTGATGGATTCGATCACGCGTTTGACTCGTGCGTATAACTTAACAGTGCCGCAAAGCGGACGGACGCTTTCAGGGGGGATTGACCCAGCAGCGTTCCACAAACCAAAACGGTTCTTTGGTGCGGCGCGAAACATCGAACATGGTGGCAGTTTGACGATTCTTGCGACGGCACTCGTCGAGACGGGATCCCGCATGGATGACGTCATCTATGAGGAATTCAAAGGAACAGGAAACATGGAGCTACATCTCGATCGTAAGCTGTCGGAACGCCGAATCTTCCCGGCAATCGACATTCGCAAATCAGGTACGCGGAAGGAAGAACTCTTGCTTCCGAAAGAGCAACTCGATGCGCTCTGGACGATTCGTCGGACGATGAACGAGTCGAACGAGTTCGTCGATACGTTCCTGCGTAAGATTCGCGACACGAAAAATAATGAAGAATTTTTTGCTGAACTTGAGAAAGAAAAGAAGAAGACGGTCCGACGTGCACCTGCTAAACCGCGTACCGTCAAGAAGGAAGCAACGACGGAAAAATAACTATTGCGACGCGTAAAAAAATCGTTTAGTATAGGAAGGTAACTTACTCTGGCTCAGCAAATGGACCAGGGCGGAAGGAGAGAAATCAACCATGAAACAAGGAATTCACCCTAACTACAATAAAGTAGTATTTATGGATTCAACGACTGAGTACAAATTCTTAAGCGGTTCTACTCGTTCTTCGAACGAAACGATCACTTGGGAAGATGGTAACGAGTACCCACTCATCCGTGTGGATGTGTCTTCAGACTCGCACCCATTCTACACAGGTCGTCAAAAGTTCAACGCGGCAGATGGTCGTGTCGATCGCTTCAACAAAAAATACGGCCGCAAGTAATTACTTGCCGGTTCTTAAAAAACAGCCTGCCTCCATTACGGAAGCAGGCTGTTTTTGTATAGGCTGAATTGCGAACGGTACGTAAGGTACGTCTTTAAGACGAACGAGAAAGCAATCCCACCGACGATCCCGATCAAGTACGGCATAGCATCTGGATGTGCCAAGATGTAGTCGACGACTTTATGGAACGAGATATGACGACCAACAAAGTAGCCGGCGCCCAAGAACACACTGACCCAAATCAAAGCACCTGTATACGCGTAACTCGCAAAAATGCGAAACGGCATTTTTGAAACACCTGCAAAAAAGGCAGAGAGTTGGCGAAGACCAGGTATGTAGTAACCGATGATCAAGACCGATTTGCCGTAACGACGAAATCCGGCTTCAGCGGAGAGAATGTGTTTTTCTGAGATGCGCATCTTTGGTCCGACGCGATGTAACAGGGGCATGCCGAGTTTTAAGCCCAGCACGTAGCTAATCGTCATTCCAATGCAACTGCCAGCGTAAGCGGCAAGAATCGTACCGAACAGCGGTAGATTGCCTTGATGCATCCAAAAACCGGACAGGACGAGCAAGGTCTCATCAGGAACCGGCAATCCCACGATACCACCTGCGAGAAGGACGGAAAGACCAAGGGCGCCATATTGGTGCAGAATGTCATGTAAGAGATGATGAATCGGGGACACCTTCTTTCGCGAGAATCTTCTTCTTTAGTGTACAGGAAATGGATGAAGGTTGGAATGAAAGGACAAAAATTCTAGGTAAAGAAAAAATGAATTTTGATTTCCGGAAGTCAACCCTTTTTCTCAATACCGTTTCGAGCTATACTCGTTAAAGTGACTATTTTTAGAGGACGGTGTCGGACGATGATGCATGTAATAAATCAGTACGGCTGGATCGAAGTAATTTGTGGCAGTATGTTTTCCGGGAAATCGGAAGAGTTGATTCGTCGTGTCAGACGGGCACAGTACGGCAAACTGCCCGTTCAAGTATTCAAGCCGGCAATCGATGACCGGTACCATGAAGAGCATGTCGTCTCTCACATCGGAAATTCCGTCGTGGCGATTCCAATGGCGACGAGTCGTGATCTCTATGCAGCAGTAGCGGAAGAAACACAAATTGTCGGAATTGATGAAGTTCAATTCTTTGATGATGAGATCGTTCAAGTCATCGAAGCACTTGCGCAAGACGGAAAACGCGTCATTTGTGCAGGACTCGATCAGGATTTCCGGGCAGAGCCATTTGGCAAGATGCCGGAATTACTGGCGCGCGCAGAATTTGTGACGAAACTTCAGGCGATCTGTCTCTCATGTGGCGATCCGGCTTCCCGTACACAACGTTTGATTGATGGAAAACCAGCGAACTATGATGATCCGATCATTTTAGTCGGCGCTTCAGAATCGTATGAGCCACGGTGTCGCCACTGCCATGAAGTGCCAGGAAAGCCGAAGCCGCTCCAAACGATGCAACACCAAAAAGGATAAACAAAAAAGACGAACCGATGATGGTCGTCCTTTGATGTAACAGCTGTTCGCTTCTAAGTGAAGACGAATAGCTGTTTTTTTTATTATCCCGTTTCCTGTGAGAAACGGCTCGAGCGTTCGATGAAACGAATCGTCTCACGCACGATCAAATCCTGATCATGATCGAGGGTCGCGACGTGGTACGAGTTGAGGAGACAGTAGCTTCGTTTATCATTCGTCCCGATATGCTGATGCAGGTAATCCGAGCTCGACGGCGGAACGACGTGATCGGTCGCCGAGTAAAGAATCAATGTCGGTAGAAGGATCGATCCAAGGCGTCCTTTCGTCTCGTCCATCAAGCGGACGAGTTCGAATGCACAACGACTCGGAACGAGGTCATAGATGATTTCGAAAGCAGACCGTTTGATATCCGGTGCCCCTTCTGGTAAGTACTGTGGACCACCTTCAAACGACAGTGCTTCATAAGACGGAACGGAGAGAGCGGCATTGATCGTAATGATGCCTGAAAATGGAATCCCGTCAGCGGCGAGCGATAGTGCGAGCGTCGCGCCCATCGATTGACCGATGACGAAGACTTGATCGCATGTTTCTTGTAAACGTGCATAGCCGTCTTGCAGGCTCTGCTTCCAACATCGAGCAGTCGATTGTTCGAACTCACGGACGTTCGTCCCGTGACCACGCAAACGTGGAGCATAGACAGTGAATCCTTTAGCAGCAAATGCCTCACCGACGTCCCGAACACTTTGCGGGGTCGCATTAAAACCATGACAGATTAAAATGCCGATCGGTCCACCTTGAAGATAAAATGCTTCAGCACCAGTCAATACAGGATAGTTCATCATTACTATTTTTCCTCCATTCGTGAAAAAAACTCGTCAACGTCACTGCTTGGACGCCCACGAGTTTTTCACCGTATCATCCAAAGCCGCGCTTTGCTGGTCGGAGCACCTTACAGATTGCAGGTTGCCGTGAAGTCATAGAGCCAGGTCTCTCGTTCACTCTTGATAAATATCATATTGGAATTGTCGGATTAATCATTGAAACGATGGTAGCACGACCGAAAATGCCTTGTCAAATCGTTCTGGACGAATCGTGATTTATTCTTTCAGCTAACTCATAACTTATGACTCAATCGATATGCGCCAAATGGATTATTTTTGCAAAGTTGGTTGACTTTTAAAGGTTCGACCCGTAATGTAAAAATTAGTTTTACGACATAAGCAACAACGCAACAACACACATACGAATTTCATACCGCAATACTTATCCAGAGAGGTGGAGGGACTGGCCCTACGAAACCTCGGCAACAGACTCATTATGAGCACTGTGCCAATTCCATCAGACAGATGTCTGAGAGATGAGTGGAGTGGATTCTGCCATTGTGCGGATCCAGGTCTCTTCTTGTTTCTCAAGAAGGGACCTTTTTTGTTGAATGAAGGGGGAAAACGGAATGATTGCATTTCATCAAGTCAAAAAAACGTACGTCACGAAGGATCAGACGATCGCAGCACTCGACGGTGTCGACCTGACGATCGAGAAAGGCGAAATCTTCGGTGTCATCGGCTTTAGCGGTGCCGGGAAAAGTTCATTGCTCCGCTGCGTCAACCTGTTAGAACGACCGACGTCAGGAACAGTGACGGTCGACGGAGAAGATTTAACACAACTATCACCAAAAAAATTACGCCAAGCGAAACAGCGGATCGGGATGATCTTTCAACACTTCAATCTATTGAATGCAAACACGGTCTTTACGAACGTTGCGAAACCACTCGTTCTCGCAGGTGTCAAGAAAGACGAGATTCGTCGCCGGGTGACGGAATTACTCGAATTCGTCGATCTTGCGGACAAGGCGGATCATTACCCGGATCAATTATCCGGCGGACAAAAGCAACGTGTCGGCATCGCCCGGGCACTAGCGACGCAACCATCCGTGCTCTTATGTGACGAAGCGACGTCAGCACTCGATCCTCAGACGACACATCATATTCTCCAGTTATTAAAACGCATCAATGCGGAATACGGGATCACCATTCTCTTGATCACCCATGAGATGGGTGTCATCCGGGAGATTTGTGACCGGGTCGCCGTCATCGAAGCTGGGAAGCTGATCGAGTCAGGAACAGTCTTTGATGTCTTTTCAAATCCGCAGACCGAGACAGCGAAAAACTTCGTCCGCTCCGTCATGCATGATGAAATTCCGGCATCAATTCGTCAGTTGATCGAGTCACGGAATGCGCATCCGATCTATAAGATTCATTTTCTCGGACACCACACCGGACAACCACTCTTGTCGCAAGTCGCAAAACGCTTCGACGTCGATGTCAACATCCTGCACGGTAGCATCACGGAGTTACAGGAAACACCGTTCGGTACATTACTTGTTGAACTGATCGGTGAAACGATCGAAGTAAAACGGGCCTTACAGTACATCGATCAGGCACAGGTGACCGTCGAGGAGGTGCTTGCTGATGCTAGTTAACTACAGTGATATCTGGACAGCATTTTTGCAGACGATGACGATGGTGTCAGTGTCGTTATTATTTTCGACTTTGATCGGTTTACCACTCGGCATCCTGCTCGTCGTCACCCGGAAAGGGGCATTGCTCGAAAACGTCCCGCTGTTCACATTCTTCAACAGTATCGTCAATATCTTCCGTTCAATTCCGTTCATCATCTTACTTGTTGCGATCATCCCGTTGACACGGTTGATCGTCCAGACGTCGATCGGAACCGAAGCCGCAATCGTCCCGCTCGTCTTTTACGCCGCACCGTACATGGCGCGTCTGATCGAGAGCTCGTTACTTGAAGTCGATAAAGGCGTCCTTGAGGCAGCAGAAGCGATGGGGGCGACACCGTTTCAAACGATTTTCCGCTTCCTTCTGCCGGAAGCACTCGGTTCACTAATCCTTAATTTAACGATTGCAACAGTCGGCTTGATCGGGGCGTCGGCGATGGCAGGCGCCATCGGTGGTGGCGGTTTGGGTGACTTAGCAATTACGTACGGTTATCAACGGTTCGACACGAAAGTCATGATCATCACGGTCGGGATTCTCGTTATCTTAGTCCAAGGCTTACAGACGACAGGCAACATCGTCGCACGAAAAATCAGAAGACATTAATCAAGGGAGCGATTCAGCCATGAAAAAAGCAGTAGCGATTGGGGCAACATTAACGACGATTTTATTTGCCGGGTGCTCAGCATCAGGAGAAGAAGAAAAGACGATCAAGCTCGGGGTCAGTGGTTCAGACACTCAAGTGTGGGATTACGTCGCGAAAAAAGCGGAAAAGGAGGGCATCAAAATCGAGCTCGTCAAGTTCTCCGATTATGTCCAGCCGAACATGGCACTGGCTGAGGGTGAGATCGACGCCAATGCCTTCCAGACGATTTCCTACTTCAACGCCTTCAAGAAGGAACATAAGTTGAAGCTGTCGCCGATTGCGACGACCGTCATTGCACCGATGGGCATTTACTCAGATAAATATAAGGACGTCAAAGATATTCCAGTCGGTGGCAAAATCGCTGTTCCGAACGAAGCGACGAACATGGGACGTGCCTTCTTGTTACTACAAGAAGCAGGTTTGATCAAATTACCGGACGACTTCGACGGCAATGGATCGGTCGATAAGATCGTTGAAAATCCGAAGAAACTGAAAATCGTTCCGATCGTCGCTGGACAAACGCCACGCGTCTTACCGGACGTCGCTGCATCGATCATCAATAACGGTATTGCTGTTGACGCAGGACTAAATCCGATCAAGGACTCGATCGTCCATGAGAACGAGACAGCAAAACCATACATCAACATCATCGCGACACGGACGGAAGACAAGAACAAAAAAGAACTGAAAAAGATCGCGTCGCTTTACCAACAAAAAGATGTCGCGGCTTTCATCAAAAAAGAATATAAAGGTAGCTCGATCCCGACGTTCGTTCCACTAAGCGACATCGGCGAATAAATTCTAAAGGAGAGTGGATAGCATGACGACACCAGTACGCACGACATGGGTAGAGACGATTGAACAGGACATCGAACAAAAACGGGAATCGTATCTTGAGACGAGCCACCGGATTCATGCGACGCCGGAAATCGGTAACGAGGAATTCTTTGCTTCGCGACTACATGCAGAGCGTTTGACGGCAGAAGGCTTTACAGTAGAACTCGGCGTCGCAGGGCACGAGACCGCATTCTTCGCGAAGAAGTCAAGCGACCGACCTGGCGCGACAATTGCCTTTCTCGCTGAGTACGATGCGTTGCCGGGTATCGGACACGCATGCGGTCATAATATCATCGGAACGACGAGTGTCGCAGCGGCGATTGCGGTCAGCAAAGTGCTTGATGAAGTCGGTGGGAGTGTCGTCGTGCTTGGAACGCCAGCCGAAGAAGGTGGGCCGAACGGAAGTGCGAAAGGCAGTTTCGTCAAACACCAGTTGCTTGAAGGAATCGATGCGGCCTTGATGGTCCACCCGTCCGGACAAACGCGGATCACGGGGTCCTCGCTTGCGGTCGATCCGCTCGATTTTGCCTTTACGGGTCGTCCCGCGCACGCAGCGGCGACACCTGAAGAAGGTATCAACGCTCTCGACGCTGTCATTCAGCTCTTCAATGGGATCAACGCCTTACGTCAGCAGTTACCGGATGATGTCCGGATCCACGGGATCATCACGCATGGTGGCGATGCGCCGAATATCATTCCGGAATACGCAAAAGCACGTTTCTTCATTCGGGCGACGACACGGGAACGGCTGAATGCCGTCACGGAGAAAGTCAAAGCGGTCGCGCAAGGTGCGGCACTTGCGACCGGGGCGACGCTTGACGTCATCGCTTTCCAAAATGAAGTCGACAATCTCGTCTTCAACCGGACGTTTGATCGTCTCTTCCAAGAAGAAGCAGAGGCGCTTGGGCAAATCGTGCACCTCGACGAACGACCGGGTCTTGGATCGACGGACGCGGGTAACATCAGTCAAGTCATCCCGACAATCCATCCGTATATCAAGATTGGTCCGGACGATCTCGTCGCCCATACAGAAGCATTCAAAGAAGCCGCCCGTTCGGAAGCGGGGGATGAAGCGTTGATCGCAGGCGCTAAAATCCTCGCACGGACAGCACTTCGCGTCCTCGCTGATGAACGGACACGCGGAGCGATTGCCCAAGAATTCCACGATCGGAAGAACGGGTATTTGTAACCGGAACACAATGACTGGACGCACTGATATCAGGTGCTCCAGTCATTTTTAGTATCCAGTAGATCACGAATTGGGGAGGGGTAACAGAAGTGGAACGAAATCATAAAAGAGCCAATACCGAAACATTTGCGCTTTGTTTTCTTGAAAAAGATATGCTAGGCTAAAGTTGTATAACTCAATAATCCAGTTCTTCGGGGTAGGGTGAAAATCCCAACCGGCGGTGATGCGATCGATCGATCGACGAGCCCGCGACCCGTGATGTACGCATCATGGCTGACTTGGTGAGATTCCAGGGCCGACGGTAAAGTCCGGATGGGAGAAGAACGAAACGACGCGATTCAAGCTGTTTTCTGAAAAAATGTTTTCAGAAGATGGTCTCTTTCTGCATGCGAAAAAGCAGAAGGCGAACCGTGTATTTCGTGAACCCTTCTATACAGACGCCCCTTTTTCAAGGGGCGTCTTTTTTATTTGAAAGGAGCGAACGCGATGTCACAGATGATGAGTTATGCCATGCAATTAGCACATATGTTAAACGGACAAACAAGTCCGAATCCAAGTGTCGGTTGTGTCATCGTCAAACAAGGACGCATCATCGGTTTTGGTGCGCACCGGTTTGCCGGTGGTCCGCACGCGGAAGTCGAAGCCTTGCGAATGGCAGGAGAGGCCGCCCGTGGTGCTGATCTCTACGTGACGCTTGAGCCATGCAACCATCATGGTAAGACACCACCATGTACGGAAGCGATTCTACAAGCCGGGATCAAACGGGTTTTCGTCGCAACGGAAGACAAACATGCGATTGTCGCTGGTTCAGGGATCAAACGGCTTCAAGACGCGGGAATCGAAGTCGAAGTCGGCTTGTTACGGCATGAAGCGGAAGTCCTCTACGAGACATTTTGGAAAACGATCGAACGGAAACGTCCGACCGTGACCGTCAAAATCGCTCAGACGATGAACGGGATCGCGGCAACGGGGGAACAGCGCTGGATCACGTCAGAAGAAGCACGCGCGAATGGTCGCGCCCTGCGTGGTCGCCATGATGCGATCCTCGTCGGAAGTGAAACGGTGCTCGTCGATGATCCAGCACTGACTTTACGCGCAGTGTCAGGCATCGAGCCGATTCGAGTAATCGTCGATCGCCGTGGTCGGGTGCCAGAGACCGCGCAAGTCTTTTGCGATGGAAAAAATCCAACGTACTGGCTGACGAGTGTTCCTCGGATAAGTCATGATCAAGTGACGGTGCTCGTCGGTGAATATGAGACGCCGGAAGCGATTCTTAAACGCTTATACGAACAAGACATCCGCAGCGTTTTGATTGAAGGTGGACCAACGATTCAAGCCACATTCTTTGAAGCAGATCTCGTCGACCAGATTGAAGTCTACCAAGCCCCGTCGATTTTTGAAGGGACTGCCTGGAACGGACGACATGATATCGAAGAACGTTTTCAAATCGATCAGATTGAAACGGTCGGACCGGATCTCCATCTGACGTACATCCGAAAGGAGGAGACGATATGTTCACCGGATTGATTGAGGAAGTCGGGACCTTAAAACGAAAGATTCCGCGACCGAATGGATTAGCACTTGAAATTGAAGCGCACCGGGTGCTCGAAGGAACGAAGATTGGTGACAGCATCGCCGTCGACGGGATTTGTTTGACGGTCACGTCAATGAGCCCAACCGGTTTTACGGCGGATGCTGTCCATGATACGATCCGTTCTACAGCCCTCGGCACGTACCGCGTCGGAAGCCCATTGCAACTCGAACGGGCGATGCCGGCAGACGGTCGTTTCGGCGGTCATTTCGTCAGTGGACATATCGACGGAACAGCGCGGCTGATCAGTCGGCGACCGGATGGAGAAGCGATGGTGTATACGTTTGATGTCGGATCGTGGCAAAAGTATTGTATTCCGAAAGGCTCGATTGCAATCAACGGCACGAGCCTGACGTTGCAACGCGTCACGCCGGAAACGATCTCGATTTCATTGATTCCGCACTCACGTCAAGTGACGACGTTTGATCGATTGGCAAGCGGCGCAGTCGTCAATATCGAGTGTGACATGATGGCGAAACATCTCTATCATTTCACGCAGCATGAGAAGCAGACGGACTGGGCAGCATTCTTAGGAGGCGACATGTAATGAACGGATTCGACTTGATTGAAGACGCGATAGAAGATTTGAAGAACGGACGACCGATCATCGTCTGTGATGACGAGGATCGTGAGAATGAGGGCGATCTCGTCATGCTCGCGGAACACGCGACACCGGAAAACATCAATTTCATGATCACATACGGAAAAGGACTCGTCTGTGTACCAGTCAGTCCGCGGATCGCACAGCGACTCGAACTTGCTCCGATGACAGCGAATAATACAGATCCGCACGGGACAGCATTTACGCTCAGCATCGATCATGAAGAGGCAAAGACCGGCATCAGTGCTGAGGAACGGTCGCTAACGATTCAGCGGATGCTGACGGATGGACCGGAACGTTTCAAACGACCTGGTCACATCTTCCCATTGATCGCCAAAGAGGGCGGTGTCCGGGAGCGACGTGGACATACGGAAGCGGGTGTCGATCTTGCCCGTCTTGCCGGTAGCGATGAGATCGCCGTCATCTGTGAAATCATTAAGGAAGACGGCACGATGGCACGGGTCGATGATCTACTTCTCTATAAGGAAGAACATGATTTAAAACTGATTACGATCGAAGAAATCGTCGCGTATCTTGAGCGACCGTTGAAGCGGGAGGCGGAAGTGTTGCTTCCGACGACGTTCGGAGCCTTTCGGATGATTGGCTATACGACACAAGATAAGAAAGAACATGTCGCTGTCTTATCCGGTGAAGCGCACGACGGGATGCTCGTCCGTCTGCACTCGGAATGTCTGACAGGGGATGTCTTCGGTTCGAAACGTTGCGATTGTGGTCCACAACTCGATGCGGCACTTGAGCGAATCGAACGAGAAGGTGGAGCCGTCTTGTATCTACGTCAGGAAGGACGCGGCATCGGTCTGATGGCGAAGTTGAAAGCGTACGAGTTGCAGGAACAAGGACTCGATACAGTCGAAGCGAACCATGCACTCGGTTATCCGACAGACATGCGTGATTATACGGTCGCGGCCAACATGTTGCGTGATCTTGGCGTGACGAAGATTCGCTTGATGACGAACAATCCAGACAAACAACGGGTGCTCGAGCAAGAGGGGATTGAAGTCATCGAACGTGTTCCCCATCAAGTACCCGTTGAACCGGAAAATCAGCGTTATCTGAAAACAAAACAAACGAAACTCGGGCACTGGCTCGATATCCAAGGAGGACACACATCATGATTTACGAAGGTTTCTTAACGGGAGAAGGACTACGCGTCGCAATCGTCGCAGCACGTTTTAATGAATTGATCACATCAAAACTCGTCGGAGGAGCAAACGACGCGTTCCGTCGTCACGGTGTTGCGGCGGATGCTGTAGATACAGCATGGGTTCCTGGAGCATTTGAAATTCCACTCGTTGCGGAAAAGTTAGCGAAAAGCGGTAAGTATGATGCGGTCATCACACTGGGTGCCGTCATCCGCGGAGCAACATCACACTATGACTATGTCTGTAACGAAGTCGCGAAAGGTGTCGCGAGTGCGTCGCGTGATACAGGCGTACCCATCATCTTCGGTGTCCTGACGACGGATTCGATCGAGCAAGCGGTCGAACGTGCCGGTACGAAAGCTGGAAATAAAGGCTACGAAGCTGCCGTTTCCGCGATTGAGATGGCGAATCTTTTACGCACGATCTAACGAAATAAGGATAGGGTGACGGAAGTTTCCGTCATCCTATTTTTTTTGTGGACATTTTGCAGGTGATAAATCAAATTTCAAAAAAAGAATAGTAGATTTGAAATATGAGGATTTGTTTTGAAGAAGAACGGTAATGAGGTAATAAAGAAACTTTGAAACATTTTCCAATGTTTTTCGTAAATCAGGGTAACGCGTATAAAGGAGGAAATGAATATGAAGAAAACAAGGTGGGTAGCAGCTGGGATCGTCGCAGCATCGATTGGACTAGCTGGATGTCAAGATGGGCAGACAGATTCGGGTAGTGGCAGTGGGTCTGGTTCGACGAAGTCGGGGGAACTCTCGAATACAGAATTACTGAATAAAGCGACAGCCGCTCAAAAAGATATTAAATCGTTCCACATGGAGGGGACAGTCAATTCAAAAGCAGGTGAGATGGCAGTAGATCAGAAGGTATCAGCCGATATCATCCAGAAGCCGCTTACGATGCATCAAACGATGACGATGAAAAATCCACAGGACGGTAAGGACATGTCGATCGAGAGCTATATCGTCGACGATAAGATGTATCTATCGCAAAACGGACAATGGCTCGTTCAAGATGTCTCGGAGCTAGGTGATATGGTTGAGGCGATGGAGTCATCGGCATCGACGGATCAAAATCTCAAGCTACTGAAAAAGTACAAAGACAACTGGACCGCCAAAAAAGAGGGTGACGTTTATCAAATCGACGTCAAACTAAAAGGGGACGACCTCAAAGCATTCATGAAGGATTCGCTCGAGCAGACAGGACAGATGGCACAGATGAAAGATGCGATGGACAGCATCGATTACAAGAAAATGAATTACACGATGACGTATGATGCGAAAACATTCTATCCGAAATCACTCGATATGGACATGGTGTTTGCGATTGAAAAAGATACCGAGTTCAATATGAAGAACGAGTCGACGTTCTCAAAATTCAATGAGATCAGCGAAATCAAATTACCTGCGGAAGCAAAAGATGCACAACCGCTCACAGGTGCAGCACAATAAACATCGAAGTCCCCTCTCTTCCATGAAGATGAGGGGACTTTTTTGAAACTTGGAACTGACGAAGAACTTCTTTTAGTGCTTCCGTCTGTTTTTGACTGACGGAAATCTGTTCGTGCATATCGCGGAATGCTTGAGCGTCATCCTAGTATTGAATCGAGATAGCTTCGAATAAATCATTGTCATTGACGACTTTCGTATCGATGAAGGACAGCACCCCACCGGACGCGGCATTCAAATGTTCGATCGTCTTGAGTGGCAAGTTCGTAGGTTTTGCCTGCAGTTGGCGAAGAGGACCGAAGATCGATTATAAAATCAAGATAATAAAGATTCCACTGAACACTCCAATGACAACGATCGTAGTGAACAGGAGGATGTGTGCTGTGTTAACGGTATCCGTGATCGTTGCTCCGTTATTCTTAGCCTATTGATTATTAAATTTCACGATTTCGTCAGTTGTTCCGAGACGGTGAAGTATGAATCACGACTATCTCCTTCATATTATTGAAATGAATAGGTATCAAAATAGTTTCATAAAAAAATAGTTTGACAATTATCAGTAAATTCTGAAAAAATGGTAAAGAACTACATATTTCATAAAGGGAGGTAACACGAATGGGAAATTCATTTAGTGACTGGATCAGTACGGTGTCCAATCTTGTTTGGGGACCACCGTTACTTATTCTGTTGGTCGGTACGGGGATTTACTTGACGATTCGCTTAGGATTCATTCAAATTACCAAACTACCGTATGCGCTGAAGCTCGCGTTTTCAAAGCATCAGGACGATAAGTCGGAAGGCGACATCAGTCACTTTCAAGCATTGATGACGGCACTGGCTGCGACCGTCGGTACGGGGAATATCGTTGGTGTCGCAACCGCCGTCGTCCTCGGCGGACCGGGTGCGATCGTTTGGATGTGGTTGTCCGGTCTATTCGGGATGGCGACGAAGTATGCGGAAGCAATCCTTGCCGTCAAGTACCGTGTCGTTGATGAAAATGGACAGATGGCAGGGGGGCCAATGTATTATCTCGAGCGTGGGCTGAAGCAGAAATGGCTGGGTGTCTTGTTTGCCGCATTCGCTTCAATCGCTGCGTTCGGGATCGGGAACGGGGTCCAGACGAATTCGGTCGCCCTCGCGATGAAATCAACGTTCGATGTGCCACTTTACGTGACGGGGATCGTATTGATGGTACTGACAGGCGTCGTCATTCTTGGTGGGGTCAAATCAATCGGAAAAGTTGTCAGTTTGTTTGTTCCGTTTATGATTTTCTTCTATGTTGGAAGTGGATTACTGATTCTCGTCATGAACTATGACTTGATTCCAGGTGCGATTTCGACGATCTTCAGCAGCACGTTCTCAAGCGAAGCAATTACGGGTGGCGCGATCGGGGCGGCGATTCGTTATGGTGTCGCGCGTGGTGTCTTCTCAAATGAAGCGGGTCTTGGTTCAGCACCGATTGCAGCCGCTGCAGCGAAAACGGACTTCCCAGGACGTCAAGCGCTCGTTTCGATGACGCAGGTGTTTTTAGATACATTGGTCGTCTGTTCGATCACAGGTTTGACGCTCGTCATGGGAGGACAACTTGATACGAAGTTACAAGGCGTTGAATTGACGACAGCAAGCTTCGAGGTCTTCCTCGGTCCTGCCGGAAAATACATCGTCACGATTGGACTCGTCATGTTTGCTTATTCGACTGTTCTTGGCTGGTCGTATTATGGCGAAAAATCAATCTATTATCTATTCGGTCAAAAATCGATCCTCCCATACCGTATCCTGTTCGTCTTAGTCGCCGGAGCGGGTGCGATGACGACGAACTTGAACATGGTCTGGGCGATTTCCGATGTCTTTAATGGATTGATGGCGATTCCGAACTTAATCGGTTTGATTGGATTGTCCGGTGTCGTCATTGCTGAGACAAGACTGTTCCGCGAACAGTTGAGACGAGAAGAAGCGAATCGGAAAGTTTCGTAGAACATGCGAAAATGAAAGACTCGGAAGGAACTAGTGCTTAAAAATCATTTTTGAAAACGAATGACTCTGCCATCCTCGCTTTCCCTGACAAAAGCATGTACCATGCTTTCTTTTCCTGTAGGAGTCGAGGAATAGGCATTCACATTCTATATTTATTCAACAAAAGAGAAGATTGGTTTCCAGGGTATCCCTTGGAAACCAACCTCCTCTTTTTTGCATGTGCTCCGTCTCATTCAATCACTTTTTACGATAAAGCATCAGTGATTCATAAGGTCGTAACGTTAAAGTGTACCCCTCTGTCTGCATCTGCTGATAATTATGAAGCAACACCGTATAGTCCGATCCGTCATGAGGTAACGTAAACGTAGTGTCCGTTCCGTAGAAATTCGAGACGACGAGTAATTCTTCTTCACTCGTTGCGCGTTCGTACGCCCAGAGTGATGGATCGTCCGGTGTCAACAGCCGGTATGAACCGTCCGTGAGCACGTCATACTGTTTGCGGAGTTGAATCAACCGTTTGTAATGATGATAGACCGAATCAGGGTCTGCGACAGCAGCCTTGACATTGATCTGATCATACGTCGGCGAGACCGGAATCCATGGTTCACTTGTACTAAAGCCACCGTTGACGGCGTCCGACCAAGGCATCGGTGTCCGCGCGTTATCGCGCGATTTTTGACGGATCGCAGCGAGAATTGCTTCTTCCGATACGCCGTTGGTCCGTGCTTCTTGATAGGCATTCAATGTCTCGACATCACGGTAGTCGGACAGATTCGTGAAGTCCGGATTCGGCATTCCGATCTCTTCTCCTTGGTAAATATACGGTGTACCTTGCAAGCCATGAAGCGTTGTCGCGAGCATCTTTGCACTCTCGACACGATACGCGACGTCGTCACCAAACCGGCTGACGACGCGGGGTTGGTCATGGTTACACCAAAAAATCGCGTTCCATGCTTGTCCGTTCATGCCAGTTTGCCAGTCGGAGAAAATTTGTTTCAACTGCTTGAAGTCAAACGGTGCAGCCGTCCATTTCTCACCGTTCGGATAATCGACCTTCAAGTGATGGAAGTTGAACGTCATCTTCAGTTCTTGATTTTCGAGCGAAGAATATTGAAGACAATGTTCAAGCGACGTCGACGACATCTCACCGACCGTCAAGAGATCGTGTCCGGCAAAAACGGCTGCGTTCATCTCTTGCAAGTAGTCATGAATGTTTGGTCCGTCCGTATAGTACGCACGTCCGTCTCCCTCGGGATCATTGGGAAGCCCTGGCGTCTTCGAGATCAAGTTAATGACGTCGAGTCGGAAGCCGCTGACCCCTTTATCGCGCCAAAAGCGCATCATCGCGTAAACGTCTTCCCGGAGTCGGGGATTTTCCCAGTTCAGGTCCGCTTGCGTCTTGTCGAACAGGTGCAAGTAATACTTACCAGCTACCTCATCGAATGACCAAGCAGGACCGCCGAACTTCGATACCCAGTCGTTCGGTGTCTCGCGCCAAATGAAGTAGTCATGATAGGGACTGTCCGGATGACGTCCTTCTTCGAACCAAGCGTGTGACGTCGAGCAGTGATTGACGACGATATCCATCATGACTGACAGACCACGTCGTTTTGTTTCTGCGAGTAACGTCTCGAAATCATCCATCGTTCCATACGAGGGATCGATCGCGTAATAGTCACTGACATCATATCCATTATCGTTTTGCGGTGAGGCATAGACCGGCGTCAACCACAGGTAATCGACACCAAGATCCGCCAGATAATCGAGTTTGGCCGTGACCCCGCGCAACGTACCGGTCGCTTTGCCCTCCGGACTATAAAAACTCTTCGGATAGATTTGATAAACGGCGGATTTGCGCCAATCGGTTGTCGTGATCATCAGATACACACCTTTCTGAAATTACGCCGCTTTGTTCAGTGCGGCTTTTTTTGCGCGTTTCGTTGAGACACAGTGGAACAGGAACGTACAGGCAATAGGAACGATAATTGCGATTACCATGCCGACAATGAACGATAGAATCGACCCGGGTACGATCGAGATGAAAGCAGGTAAGCCACCGACACCGATTGCAGGAGCAAGGACACCGCTGACTGCGATGAAGGCAGACGCGATTGCTGATCCGACGAGTGCCGCATAAAACGGATATTTGAATCGAAGATTAACCCCGAACATCGCTGGTTCCGTGATCCCAAAGTAAGCGGATAGGGCCGACGTCGACGCCATGTTCTTATCGTTGACGTTTTTCGCGAGGAAAAGCATCGCAAGCGTTGCTGAACCTTGGGCGATGTTCGAGATCGCGATCATCGGCCAGATAAACGTCGTTCCGCTTTGTCCGATCAACTGTAAGTCGACGGCGATGAACATGTGATGCATGCCGGTGATGACGAGCGGTGCGTAGAGTGCACCGAATAATAAGGCACCGAGTAACGGAACAGCTTCGAACGTATTGACGACACCAATCGTGATCCAGTCACCGACTTGACGTGTGACCGGTCCGATGACGGCAAGGGCAAGGAAGCCCGTTAATGTGATCGTCGTAATCGGTACGACGAGTAATTGGATGGCGTTCGGTACGCGTTTTTTGAGCCAGCGTTCAATCGTACTAAGGACATAAGCGGCTGCGAGCACCGGGAGAATTTGTCCTTGATAGCCGACTTTTTCGATTTCAAACAGACCGAGGATGTTGAACGTCGGAATTTCACCTTTTAAAGCGCTCTGTCCGTAATTCCAAGCGTTTAAGAGATCAGGGTGAACAAGCATTAGACCCATGACGATTCCGAGGATCTCACTTCCACCGAAGCGTTTCGTTGCCGACCAGCCGACGAGTGCCGGGAGGAAGACGAAAGCGGTATTTGCCATCATATTGATCAGGTCCCATAATCCTTGTAGATTCGGATAACGATCAATCATCGTCTTGCCACCGAATTCGATACCAAACAGGTTATTGATCCCCATTAAGAGACCAGCGACGATGATCGCCGGGATGATGGGCATGAAGACGTCGGAAAAGACTTTGATCAACTTTTGGAACGGGTTCATTTTCGCCGCTCCTGACGATTTAACATCTGCAATCGTTGTCGCCTGCAAACCAGTCAGTTGAATGAATTCAGCATAGACCCGGTCGACATCACCGGCACCAATGACGATTTGATAGACGCCTGCGTTCAAGAACGCGCCTTTGACGAGCGGAACTTCAAGTAAGGCTTCTTGGTCGACAAGCTCTTGATTTTTAAGCGTTAAGCGAAGACGGGTGACACAGTGAGCTGCCTGCTCAACGTTCTCCTTGCCTCCGATTTTCTCAATGATTTGCTCTGCAATCTGACGATAGTTTGGTTTCATCTCGATGCTCCTTTTTGGAAGTGACGTACTCGACCACTTTTGAAATGAAAACGTTTTCTTATCTGCGCACACTTATCTTAACTTATCTATATAAGTTGGTCAAGAACTTATATAGATAAGTTGAAATGTTTAAAAAAGAGAGAACCCGTTATGTACGGATTCCCTCATGGATCATCATCTATTCAACGCCGTGCGATATCGGTGAATTGAAATTTATCGAGGCGGTGACGTGATTCCGTTCGCTCGAAATGTTGTCCTTCATAGAAGTACGTATCGTTCGTGACGACGATGACGTGTGTCATGTCGTGAAGATCAAGTCGTTCTTGGTCTTCCCGTGTCGCAGGGCGCGCTTCAATCTTTCGTTTCGCATAGCTGATCTGCCGTCCGAGTGTCTCTTCGATGTAATGATAGATGGACCCTTTAGCAATGTCAGCGGTTAGGTCGGGCACAAGTGCGGTTACGAAATGATTAATGTCACGGATGACGCGTTCGCCATCAATCTGACGAATCCGCTCAATACGGGTTACGTCTGTTCCTTGTGCCACATGCAATAACGAAGCGAGCTCAGGAGAGGCGGAGAGCACTTCGCATGATAGCACATCCGTCTCGACAGCATGTCGACCCATCCGGCGATGCGCCTCCGAAAAGCTGACGATTCCGTTGAACTGAAACTCGATCGCTTCTTGCGACAGAACGAAGACACCCTTTCCTTGGTGTTTGCGGACGAAGCCTTTCTCTTGCAGCGCATCGATCGCTTTTCGGACCGTTCCACGACTCGCCTCGAATTCATGCATCAATTCTGTCTCAGAAGGTAATTTCATGTCAGCTGGAAGCGTTCCTTCTTGAATCCGTTGTGCGAGTTGATGATAAATGGTTAAGTATTTCGGCATACAATCCGTCCTTTGCACTCAAATAGTGCTTTTAGTGTAGCATGGAACGAATACAGGCATCAAAATAGCTCCACCTATGGTCCGGGTACAACCGGAAAACAGATGGAGCGCAAAAGTGTGAAGGGTAGTTAACGAAGGGATGTCGAATACGTCGTACCCTTTTGGAGGACCGCTTGTTTTTCATCGAGTACGTCACTTGTCAAGAGTTCGATTGATGTGACCGGGCGTTCCAAGATGAATCCAAAGTTACCACTATGAGTTTCAGACGGAGCATATGTCTTCGCCAGGGATTCGAGATAGACATCGTCTTCAAGTGTCTTTTCCGCTTCGTCATCCAGTTTGAAATGAGCAACGGGATTAAAGGTGACGGGTGCGTCACTCGTGTTTGTGATCGTGACACGTATCTTAATCAGATCAAAGGACTCATCGTGCGTATAACCATGGAAGAAATCGATCATGCCGTAGCTTGGACGGGCGTGAAAGACTTTGATTTCTTCGATCGTCATCTTGATTGGACCAATCTTCCGCGTTTCATTCACTGGTTTGAACTGTTTTAACGTCAGGTCGCCTTTGTCGTCCGTCACGGTTTGATCGATTTTCGTCAGCTGACGATCATCTGGAAGTTGTGGGTTCGGGACATAGGCGCTTGTTTTTTCAAGCAGTACCGGCTGCTCTTGTTTCGCAGACGATGGTTCTTTCGGTGTGTCTTGTGATGCGGAAGTGCTACAACCAGCGAGCACTGTCCCAAGCATCAAAGTAGCAAGGATCTGTTTCATGAGACGTCTCCTTATTTCTTCGCCTTCAACAGATCGAAGATGATTTTGGCGTGATCCGTGTTATCGACTTGACCAGCGAATCGGTCTTTCGCAGGACCGAACGCATAGACGGGTACGTCTTCACCCGTATGACCACCTGTCGTCCAGCCCGTATGCGAGCGTTCGTTGAAGATCTCTTCGATGGCATTATCGATGTCGAGTAATGTTTTCGATTCAGCAGCGCGAGAGACGCTGTCGATTTCTTGATCCGTCAAGGCGAGTTTGTCTTGGTCGATGTACTTCATTAACGTTTTCCGTACGTCCGCGCCTTCGACGATTTGCTGCGCCATGAAGTCAGGTGTCTTCTTCGCTGCTTTGATTGGCTCAGCGAACCAGTTGTAAATGCCATCTGCACCAATCGAGTAACCGCCAGTCGAGTGGTCGGCTGTTGCGACGACGAGTGTATGCTTATCTTTCTTCGCGAAAGCGATCGCGGCTTTAAAAGCACGTTCGAAATCTTCCATCTCACTCATCGCACCGACGATATCATTGTCGTGTCCTGCCCAGTCAATTTGACTGCCTTCGACCATCAGGAAGAATCCTTTTTTATTCGAATCAAGTCGCTTGATTGCGGCGTTCGTCATTTGAGCAAGTGACGGGACTGAGTTTTCGCGATCGATTCGTTTAGGTAATCCACCGTCTGCGAACAATCCGAGCACTTGTTTATTTTTATCTGCTTGCAGCTGATTGAGGTCAGTGACATAGCTATAGCCATCTTTCTTGAACGCTTTCGTCAAATCGACGTCTGGACGGACGAAGTTCGATTTCCCACCCCCGAGCATGACATCAATCTTATGTTTGCCGTTCACACGTTCTTTGAAATAGTCATCTGCAATCGCATTCATGTTTTTACGACTTTCGTCATGCGCACCGAATGAGGCAGGTGTTGCATGCGTGATTTCCGATGTCGCGACGAGTCCCGTTGACTTGCCACGTTCTTTGGCTGCTTCAAGGACGGTCTTGACTTCCGATTTATCATTATCGACCGCAATCGCTGCATTGTACGTCTTCACACCAGAGGACATCGCTGTCGCGGCAGAGGCGGAATCGGTGATATTCTCCTTCGCATCTTCCGGATATGTCATCTGTTGACCGACGAGATAGGGATCAAAGGCTGTTTTTTCAGCCGTCGTCGTCGAAGGATCGTTCTTTAAGTAACGGTGTGCAGACGTGTATGAGACACCCATGCCGTCACCAATCAGGAAGATGACGTTCCGGATTTCGGGTGAGTGAGTATGTTTGGCTTTCGCTTCGGCTTCCGGCATCGAAATCATCGTACTCAGGGAAAGGGTCGATAAGGCAAAAATCGGGATCAGACGTTTTAGTTTCATAGGGATTCCTCCTCGAAAGGTAATGGGTTATGGTGCTACGACCTACAAACACAACCTTACGCAGAAAATATGAAATCCATATGGACCGTCTGTAAAGGTTTGTGAAGAAACGATGACAAACGAGTAGCCCTTCTGAAAAATCATCTCAGAAGGGCTACTTGTGTATAGATTAGCGACTCCACCCGATCATCCGACGGTAGGAACTGAACGTCGGCCATGCGAGAATGACGATCGCGAGCCAGTACAGGAACTGGTTCTCGGACGAAATCAGACCAATGATTCCTGCGAGCAGGATCGTCGTGTAGATCGAGAACGTGATGATCAGTGCTGGATGTAGTTTTGGGAAAATGGTGAACCGACCGAGTCGTTCGTTCGCTCCGCGGATATATAGACGGCTACCAAAGAAGAGTAAGGCAATCGTCAAAGCTAAACAGAACAAGACGGGATATGTTAGATTCAGATCGACATTACTTTCGAAAAAGAGTGCGAAGGGTGTCGTGATCGTCATCAGGAAACTTGTCGGCTTGTCTAACTCCTCGTAGGTCACACCGAAACCGAGCAGGGCGACAGCGTAGATGCTGAAATACGTGAAGTAGTTCAAGAACAAGAAGAACGTGCCGAGCAACAGTTGTCCGATGATATCACCAGCGATTGTTCCGGCGAATAAGAAGATCGTCAAAATCGTCACATCAAATAGAAGGAAAAGACCAAAATCTTGGAAGAGTGACGACCACGTGACGTAATCAAACGGATTGATACCGCCGAACGCTTGCAGCAACAACCAGCTGACGAAGAAGCCGATGATCGGAAACAAGATCAGTGTTACGACGCCAATCGCCCATTTGATCCAGAACAACCAGACCTTCGGAAACGGTAACGCGTGCAAAATCAGGCTGCGACCACTCCCGCGCTCGGAACCGAGCATCAGGATCGCGAAGACAGCAATGAGAATCGCTGCGAATCCGGCGAAAAAGGGACTGACGAGTACGGTGTTGAGTAGAGCAGGTTGCTGAGAGGCCTCGTAATTCTCGAACTCATTGATGACGGTATAACTGCCGAACCCATAGCTGAAGATCGCAAGCAGAATGAAACAAGCGAGCGGCCAGATGCCTTGTTTGATATGATAACGGATCAATTGCTTAACCATGTCGTTTCCCTCCGAATGTCCCTAAGAAGTAATCTTCCATCTGCACTGGCAAAGCATCTTTTAACAAGGGGTTCGTCGTTTCAAGATACTGCGCGCCTGCATCGGATAAGACGAGCAATGTCACGACCCGACCTGTTTGGGATAAGACGTGAAGATCAGCATGTGACAATTCCGGAACGTCCTCATAGACGACTTGCCATTTCTGCATGCTGGCTTTGGCGTCGTCGAGTGCCTTTGGTTCACGGACGAGATGCTTTTCGATCGTCATGACACGGTCAGCGAGTGAATCAAGCTCTTCGAGTTGGTGTGAGGCAATCAAGACGGCAGTTTGGCGCTCCGCAAGCAATGATACGAGCTGTTTCAGATAATCTCGTTTGTTGATTCGATCGAGTCCGTCTGTTGGTTCATCCAGTAAGAGGACCGGAGCATTCGTCGCGAACGCAAGTTGAAGAAGGAACAACTGAGCTTGTCCTTTGGATAATGACGTCACGCGACGTCCGCGATCGAGGTTTGACGAACGACAATAGTTTTCGATGTACGTTTTCTCGAAGTTCGGATAGAACGCATTGTAGAAGTTGATCAGTTCGGCGAGTGTCATCTGGCGATAGACGGAAACAGAATCCGGAACGAGGAAAAGGTGCTCGCGTGTCTTCGGGACGTGGTGGATCGACTCGCCATTCCATTCAACTTTTCCGCGCGTTGGCTCAAGAGCACCGACAAGTGTTTTCAGTAATGTCGTTTTTCCGGCACCATTACGCCCGATCAACGCAGTAATCGTTCCTGCTGGTAGAGTAAAGGATGCATTTTCATAAATCATGGTACGGTCAATTTGTTTCGTTAGATGAGAAACGGTCAACATGAGGAATCCTCCCTAATGTGTAAGATGAGTTGATAGAGTTCTTCGTTTGAAATGGAGAGTTCGTCGGCGACGGAACAAAGACGAATGAGTGGATCTTGAATGGCGGCTTTCTTGACTTCATGAAGTGGAATATCTGAGATGAAGGAGCCTTTGCCGCGCATCGTGACGATGAAGTTGCGGCTCTCGAGTTCCTGATAGGCGCGGGAGACAGTGTTCGGATTGACAAGGAGTGTACCAGCAAGTTCACGGACGGATGGCATCTGTTCGCCAGAGCGGAGTAGACCACGGGCAATCGAGCGGATGATTTGAGCGACCAGTTGCTCATAGATCGGTAACGGACTTTTTGGATCGACGGTGAACATTTCTTCACCTCCTTAAGTGTACTAATTCAATTAATACACCAATTATAGGAATTCAAAACCTGTCTGTCAATGCCTCTTTTCAAGAAGACGATGACGCCATCGATCGCAATATTTGCTATACTGACGTCAGAAGAATCGCAGGAAGGATGACCCGAGATGTTGGATCGATTGAGTGCCTTAGAGGACCGTTATGAAAAACTGAATGATATGTTGGCTGATCCAGCCATCATTAATGATACGAATCAATTGCGCGAGGTCTCAAAAGAGCAGTCGCAACTTGCACCGACCGTCGAGACCTATCGCGTCTATCGCGAGAAGATGGAAGCCTATCAAGAGGCACGCCAAATGTTGACGGATCCGGAGATGCGCGACCTTGCGAAGGAAGAAGTCGCGATGCTTGAGCCGGAGATCAAAGAGCTCGAAGCGAAACTGAAAGCCTTACTGCTACCGAAGGACCCGAATGACGACAAGAACGTCATCGTCGAAATCCGCGGCGCAGCGGGAGGAGACGAGGCAGCCTTATTTGCTGGTGATCTCTTTAAGATGTACTCGAAGTTCGCTGAGAAACAGAACTGGAAGATCGAAATCATCGACGCGAGCTATACGGAGCTTGGCGGTTATAAGGAAATTATCTTTATAGTTAAAGGAACGGGTGCCTACTCGAAGTTAAAATACGAGAACGGAGCACATCGTGTCCAACGTGTTCCGTCCACAGAATCCGGCGGACGGATCCATACATCGACCGCAACGGTCGCCGTGTTACCGGAAGCAGAAGACGTTGAAGTCGAAATCCACGATAAGGATGTCCGGGTTGATACATTCACATCGAGTGGACCGGGCGGACAGTCCGTCAATACGACACAGTCCGCTGTCCGTGTCACACACGTGCCGACGGGAATCGTCGCCAGTTGTCAGGACGAGAAGTCGCAGATCAAGAACAAGGAAAAAGCGATGAAGGTCTTGCGCGCACGTGTCTACGATAAGATTCAACGCGAGCAGCAGGCGGAGTATGATGAAAAACGGAAGTCGGCTGTCGGTACAGGTGACCGTTCAGAACGGATCCGGACGTATAATTTCGCACAAAACCGAGTGACGGACCACCGAATCGGTTTGACGATCCAGAAGCTCGACCGGATCCTCCAAGGAGAGATGGATGAGGTCATTGATACGCTCGTCATGGAGTATCAAGCACGGGCATCGGAGGCGGCAAACTGATGCGGATCGCAAAACGTCTAAATGAAGCAAAAACGATGATGGAACAAGCAGGACGCGAGGGTTCGAGTGCCGAATGGTTACTCATGCACGTCTTAGAAGTCGACCGGACGGGACTCCTCGTCCGTCTGTCAGATGAATTGACGCCGGAGCAGGATTTACGATTCAGTGAATACTTGCTCGCCCATGTTCACGGTGTGCCCGTGCAACATTTAATCGGCTATCAGCCGTTTTATGGACGGAACTTCAGCGTCACACCAGATGTCTTGATTCCGCGACCAGAAACGGAAGAGTTGATCGTCTTCGTGACGGAGCGCCTCAAACGTGAGTCGTTCACCGCGGGACAGATCGTCGACATCGGAACTGGTAGTGGGGCGATCGGAATCACACTCGCGCTCGAACTCGAGCAACCGGTCACGACCGTCGATATTTCACCAGCCGCGATTGCGGTCGCGAAGCAGAATCAAGCGACGCTTGGTGGGGACGTGACGTTTCTCGAAGGGGATCTACTGGCACCACTTGCGGACGATTCCGTGCGGGTGCTCGTCTCGAACCCTCCTTATATTGAGGAAGAAGAATTGCTCAGTGAGGTCGTATTCGACCATGAACCGCATCTCGCTCTGTTTGGTGGAAAAGACGGTCTCGTCTTTTACCGACGTCTCGTCGAGGAGAGCGGACGGGTTCTACGCGACGATTTCCGACTGATTGCGTTTGAAATTGGACACAATCAAGGACCAGAAGTGCAAATGATGTTAAAAGAACGTTATCCAAGTGCGGAAACGGGTATTTTAAAAGATATAAACGGTAAAGACCGTATCGTGTATGCGGAACGAAAGGATTGTACAGCGTGAAGACGGAAATGATTGATTTACAGACAATGGATGAAGCAGTTCGGTTATTGCAGGAAGGAGAGGTCGTGGCGATGCCGACCGAGACCGTCTATGGTCTCGCAGGGGACGCAACGAACGAAGCGGCTGTTCGGCGAATCTTCGCCGCGAAGGGTCGACCTTCCGACAATCCACTGATTGTCCATGTCGCATCCGTAGAACAGGCACATCAGTTCGTCACGCACATTCCCGATGTTGCAACACGTTTGATGGAGGCGTTTTGGCCAGGAGCCTTGACGATCATCCTCGAATCGAACGGCACCGCATCCACACTCGTCACAGCAGGACTAGATACGATTGGATTACGGATGCCAGATCATCCGCTCGCGCTTCAATTGATTGAAGCGACAGGGCTGGGTCTCGCAGCACCGAGTGCCAACCGTTCTGGAAAACCTTCACCGACGTCATCTGCGCATGTCGCACATGACCTCTCGGGACGCATCGCTGCGATCGTCGATGGAGGGGAGACGGGCATCGGGGTCGAATCGACTGTCATCGATTGTACGATGACGCCACCGGCGATTTTACGACCGGGTGGCGTGACACGCGAACAAGTCGAGGCAATCATCGGTCCTGTCACACTCGATCCTGCCTTATCGATGAAAGATGTTACACCGAAGGCACCCGGGATGAAATATACCCATTATGCGCCGGAAGCGACACTGTCCGTCGTCGAAGGGGATCTTTCATTCTTACAGCAACTCATCGATGATGCACGACAAACCGGACACAAGACGGGCGTTCTCCTGTTCGATGGAGAGGACGTCGACGCAGATGTTCGCTGCTCCCTTGGTAATTCGATGGAGACGGCGGCACAACGTCTTTACGATTGTTTACGGCGATTTGATCAGACGACGGTGGATCAGATTTTTGTACGAGACCTATCAGAAGAAGGGGTGGGGCTTGCGGTCCGCAACCGCCTCCATAAAGCAGCAGGTGGTCGGGTCATTCGCCCTTGAAGAAGGAGGATACGGAGATGAGCACACGTCGCGTTTTATTCATCTGTACAGGAAATACATGCCGTAGCCCGATGGCGATGGCGTTACTACGCTCGAAAGTCGCTGATCAGGAATTCGATGTCCGTTCAGCAGGACTACGTTCGATGCAAGGATTCGATGCGTCCGAGAACGCACTACAAGTGTTACGCGAACGCGGCATCGAACTCGAGCACTATACGCAAGTCTTTGATGATGTACTCGGACGCTGGTCTGACATCATCTTGACGATGACGCGTCAGCACAAGCAGGAAGTCGGTGAACGCTATCCGGAACTGAAGGAACGGACGTTCACCTTGTACGAATATGTGACTGGGCTTGAACGGGATATCAACGATCCGTACGGCGGATCGATGAACGTCTATCGCCAAGTACGTAATGAACTCGAACCCCTCGTCAATCGTCTTGTGTTAAAATTAACGCAGAACGGAAACGGAAGAAAAACTCCGGACACACGGAAGCTTCCGAAAAAACAACCTAAACAAACGGGGGAATAGTAAAGATGAAAGTAGCAATCGGCGCGGATCATGGCGGTTTTAAGTTAAAGGCAGAAATCAACGATCTCCTACAAGAGCTCGGCATCGACTATACGGACTTCGGTACGCATTCGTCCGACTCGATCGATTATCCGGATGTCGCGCTTCCAGTCGCGGAGGCAGTCGCGAACGGAGAGTTTGACCGTGGCATCTTGATTTGTGGCACAGGCATTGGGATCGGTATCGCAGCGAACAAGGTCAAGGGCATCCGAGCAGCGCTCGTCCATGATACGTTCAGCGCGAAAGCGACGCGGCAGCACAACAACTCGAACATCTTGACGATGGGCGAACGCGTTATCGGTCCAGGACTAGCTCGTGAGATCGCACAGCTTTGGCTTGAGACGGAATTCGAAGGTGGACGTCATGAGAACCGCGTTTGCAAAATCTCGGATTATGAGGTGAAGTAATGGACGTGACACGCATCCAGCACGATTTAGAAGAAACACTGAACGCTCTGGATGAACGATTTTCCTTAAAAGGAAAATTGCTCGTGATCGGCTGTTCGACAAGTGAAGTGATTGGCAAACAAATCGGCAAGGCAGGTTCACCAGAAGTGGCGGACGCCTTGTTCGATGTCTTCGATGCCTTTCGTCGATCGCATCAAGTCGATCTCGCCTTCCAAGGCTGTGAGCATATCAACCGAGCGCTGACACTTGAGCGGCAAACGGCCGAACGTCTCGGGCTTGATCCGGTGACGGTCGTTCCCGTTCCAGAAGCAGGTGGATCGATGGCGAGTGCTGCGTACCAGCGCTTCTCGGCACCTGTCGTCGTCGAAGCGATTCAGGCTGATGCCGGAATCGATATCGGTGATACATTCATCGGGATGCACTTGAAAGCTGTTGCGATTCCAGTGCGCTTGCCGCATAAGGAAATCGGTGAGGCACACGTGACGGCAGCCGTGACACGACCAAAATTAATCGGTGGGGCACGTGCTAAATACGAATAATTCATGCAAGGGGTTGCGCACCCCTTGCTTTTTTGATGTTGTTTTGGGGGATGCCGGGAAGGAAACATTCGTGTTAAGATAGGTTTATCGAAATGAAATGGGGGAATTCAGATGGAACAAACACCGCTTACGTATCTGAAACAACAAGATGAGGCACTCTTTTCGGCAATGCGCCAGGAACTAGGTCGTCAACGGGATAACATCGAATTGATCGCATCCGAGAACTTCGTCTCGCAAGCTGTCATGGAAGCACAAGGCAGCGTCTTAACGAACAAGTACGCAGAAGGTTACCCAGGTCGTCGTTATTATGGTGGCTGTGAGTATGTCGATCTCGCTGAGAATCTCGCACGCGACCGCGCGAAGGAAATCTTCGGGGCAGAGCACGCGAACGTGCAGCCGCACTCCGGTGCACAAGCGAACATGGCGGTCTACTTCACGATTCTCGAACAGGGCGATACGGTCCTCGGGATGAACCTATCGCACGGTGGCCATCTGACGCACGGTAGTCCCGTCAATTTCTCCGGTGTCCAGTACAACTTCGTGGAATACGGTGTCGATCAAGAGACAGAAATGATTGACTACGACGTCGTCGCGAAATTAGCAGAAGAGCACAAACCAAAATTAATCGTAGCGGGCGCATCGGCGTATCCGCGCGTCATCGACTTCAAGCGGTTCCGTGAAATCGCAGACAGCGTCGGTGCTTACTTGATGGTCGACATGGCACACATCGCTGGACTCGTCGCAGCAGGTCAACATCCGAACCCAGTCGAGCATGCACACTTCGTCACGACGACGACGCATAAGACGTTGCGTGGTCCACGTGGTGGGATGATTCTCTGTAAAGAAGAGCATGCGAAAGCGATTGATAAAGCAATCTTCCCAGGGATCCAAGGTGGTCCACTCATGCATGTCATCGCCGCGAAAGCTGTTGCATTTGGTGAAGCCCTTGCACCAGAGTTCAAGGACTACATCGGTCAAGTCGTCACGAACGCCAAAGTACTCGGTGAGGAATTGACGAATCGTGGACTCCGGATCGTTTCAGGCGGAACAGACAATCACTTGCTCCTCGTTGACTTGCAACCACTCGGTATCACAGGTAAACTCGCCGAGCATGCGCTTGACGAAGCTGGCATTACGGTCAACAAGAACACAATTCCGTTCGACCCAGCGAGCCCGTTCGTCACGAGCGGTATCCGGATCGGAACGGCAGCGATGACATCTCGCGGATTCAAGGAAGCTGAGATGAAAGAAATCGCAGAGTTGATCGAACTCGTGTTGAACCACCCAGAAGAAGCAGACGTTCTCGCACAAGCACGTGAGCGTGTCGTTGCTTTGACAGGTCGTTTCCCACTCTACCCAGAGCGCGGATGATCGTCATCCCCTTCATCCTTTTCATTTTGAGAAGGGGGAAGGGGATTTTTTTGTTTGTCTAAAAAAGGAGGAGTACGATGTATATTCTAGTCGCAGAAGATGATCCTCATATCCAAGCCCTTGTCGTGTCAACGTTACAAGCCGACGGGCATTCCATCCGAGCGACAGCAGACGGAAACGAAGCGCTTGCTTGGATCGAGACGATGACGTTCGAAGCAGCTGTACTCGATGTCCTGCTCCCCGGACAGACCGGTCTCGTCTTATGCGAGCAATTACGGCAACACGGGGACATCCCGATCTTGATGCTGACGGCACTCGGGGAGCTGACAGATAAACGGGACGGTTTCGCAGCAGGTGCCGATGATTACATCACAAAACCGTTTGATCCGGAAGAATTAGTATTTCGCCTCCACGCTGTGGCTCGGCGCTATCAAAAAGCGGCGCAACCTGTTTTGCATCTTGGAGATGTCACGATCGATAAACGTAGTCAGCTCGTGACGATTCAGTCGACCGAGTGGACACTCCCGCGACGTGAATTCGAATTGTTGCATCAGTTGGCGAGTTTCCCGGGACGGGTCTTCAGCCGCGAGGAGTTGATCGAACACGTTTGGGGACTCGATTTCATGGGGGATGACCGGACGATTGATGTTCACATTAAACGCCTCCGTGGACGCTTAAAGGAGACGAATCAGGTAAAGATTGAGACGGTCCGCGGTCTCGGTTACCGGTTGGAGGTCGACGCATGAGATCGCTCTATACGAAAATCGTCGGACTCGTCTGCGTCGTCTTACTCGTGTCGGCACTCCTCGCGCTTTTAATCAGTAACATCGCTTACTATTCGTTCTGGCAGGACAGCTACAGCCAAAAAGTCGAGGAAGCGGTCGAGACGGCGATCGATTATTATGAAACGCACGGGGACGGAAAGACGGAGTCGTTTTACCGGATGTTACAAGCGACCGGCTTTCAACTGTATGTGCGCTCGGACGACGGAATCGAGCGGTATGGAAACACGTTTCGTGATGAAGCGCTCTCGAATCGGGTCGTCGAGCAAGTGAAGAGTGGTCAACCGTATTACGGAATGCGTGAATATCCGTTCCATCTCTTCTTGCTTGGTCTGTTTGATAATGAAGTCATCAATACGTACGGCACGTCGGTCAAGACGGCGCAAGGCACGGACGCGATCTTCGTCCGACCGGACTTGAGTCGTCAGATCCGTGAGTTGCATCTGTTCGTCGGTCTGTTCCTTGGACTGCTTGTCGTGATCAGTTTTCTTTTGCTTGTCTTTTCAATCCGCTATCTCGTTCGTCCGATCCGGCGCCTGACAAAAGCGACGGAACAGATGGCAGACGGTGACTACGGAATCCGCGTCGGAACGAAGGCACGCGATGAAATTGGTGAGCTGTCCCGGCGGTTTGACGAAATGGCAACGGCAGTCGAAGCGTCTGATACGGAACGGCGCCGATTCGTTGCGAACGTCTCGCATGAATTCCAGTCGCCGCTGACGACGATTGCTGGTTACGCGGGACAACTCGATGTGACGGGAGAAGACGTCAGGAAACGGACGGTCATCCGTCAAGAGGCGGAGCGAATGTCGGAGCTGACGCGTCAACTGTTGATCTTAGCGAAGCTCGATGAAGGACGACGCTTCAAACGACAAGCACTTAATCTGCGGACGACTCTTGAGGCGACACTCACGACACTTGCCTTCCAGCTGGATGAGCAAGGGATTGCGGTTGCACTCGACGTCTCGACAGCACTACAGATTCAAGCAGATGCCAGTGCTTTGGAACATGTCTTCCAAAATGTCATCCGAAACGCTGTCTCGGTCTCAAAAGACGGAGCGACGATCCAGATTCAAGCAGAGGAACAAGCGGATCAGATCATCATCCGAATCAAGGATGAAGGACCAGGTATGACTGATGAACAGATGAAACATGCCTTCGAACGCTTTTATCAAGGCGATGCATCCCGGACGACGCGCGGAACGGGTCTTGGTTTAGCGATTGTCAAAGAGACGATGCGTCAACTCGGCGGGGATGCGAGCTTGTCGTCCGCTTCATCGGGTCTAACCGTAACGTTAACTTTTTTACGCGCGTGACACCTGCGTTCATGTTCCGTTCATATTGCGGCTGTATCATCAATCCTGTAGCGAACATACAGGAGGGATCACACAATGAAACTAGGATGGAAAGAACTCGTCCGGATGAAAGGGCGATTCAGTTGGATGACGATTGTGACGATGTTGCTCGTCTTATTGATCTTGATGATCACTGGTCTTGCAGATGGACTAGCTTATGACAATGGGGCAGCCGTCCGTAATCTGCCGGTCGAACAGTTTGCGCTAAGTAAAGATGCAGAAGGGCAGCTGACCCGTTCATTCTTACAGGCGGATGAGACACCAAAGGGCGCGGAAGCACTCGGTGTCCAGAACATGGTGCTTGAGAAGAAGAATAAAACGAAGGACGACGTAACGGTCTTTGCGTTACCACAGACTACGAAATATGGTCCCAAACAGCTGCAATCGTTGCAAAAAGGGGAGGTACTTGTTGATGCTGCGTATGCGGAGCAACGCGGAACGCGCGTCGGCGATACGATCACAGATTTTCGAACGAAGGAGACGTTCCAGATTGCCGGTACAGTAACGGACGGTCGTTATAGTCATGCACCCGTTCTCTGGATGACGGATGAATCGTGGCAAGCGTGGCAATCGAAAATGGGCACGTCATACGTATCGGCGTACATCGGTCAGTCGTTGCAAACGGATCAAGCGCTCTTTTCGAAACAAACGGTTGTCGAGAACGTTCCGGGTTATGCGGCAGAACAAAACTCCTTTCAAATGATGCGGGTCGCGCTCGTCGTCATCGGAGCATTGATTCTGACAGCCTTCTTCTATATTTTGACGATGCAGAAGATGAAACAGCTTGGTGTCTTAAAGGCAATCGGTATCCGGACACGGACGATGGGTGCGAGTCTGCTCGTTCAAGTCGTCATACTGACGAGTCTTGCCTTTGGTGTCAGTGTCGCCATCACCTATCTGACGAGTCGTTTCCTGCCGCCGGATCTTCCCTTCCGATTTGAATGGTCGACGAGTCTGATGTACGGCGGTATTCTACTCGTGACGGCGATCCTCGGTGCGCTCGTTCCGTTACGGATGGTCAAGAAACTCGAGGCGGCAGATGCGATGGGAGGAATGAACGGATGATTCGATTAGAACAGATTGAGCAAAGTTATGGTGAGATGACGGTGCTGCATGACATTAACTTACAAGCAGAAGCGGGCGAGTTAATTGCTCTCGTCGGACCGAGCGGTAGTGGGAAAAGTACACTGCTCCAGCTGCTTGGATTGTTACAGACACCAACGAATGGTGCCGTCTACTTTGATCATACGTGTGTTAGTGAAGCAGTGGACGAAGAACGCCGTCGCTTACGTCTCGAAGAAGTCGGATTCATCTTTCAAGAATCGCATCTCGTGCCGTTTTTGACGGCAGGTGAGCAACTGGAGCTAGTCGCGAAGGAAGCCGGTCGATCGGTTGACGCGACGGCGGCACTCGCTGTGTTCGGACTCGAGCACCGGAAAGACCATTTGCCGCACGCCTTATCGGGTGGGGAACGTCAACGTGTCGCAATTGCCCGGGCTTTCGTCAATGACCCACGACTTGTACTCGCGGATGAACCTACGGCGAGTCTCGATTACCCAAATGGACGCCGGGTGATGGAGTTATTGCAACAGCAAGCGCATGATGCGAACAAGACCGTCATCGTCATCACCCATGACGAACGGATGCTAGATGTCTGTGACCGGATTTGGCGAATTGAAGACGGACGGATTACGGAAGCGACAGCATCCCGGTCCTATTCTCATAGTTAAACGAGTTCCCCTTTTGTTTTCGTGCCTCAGTGCATGTGAAAACAAAAGGGTTTTTTGTTGATTCGTCACGAAGATAGGGGAAACGGACCATTTGCGGAAGCGTTATCTTTGATATACTTAACCGTAGTAAAAAAAGATAAGGGTGGAAATAAATGTGAATTTAACAACCTTGATTCAAAGCGAATTACAAGCCATTCAGACTGAACGACTAACGGAATGGTTTACACATAAAAGCCACGAGCGCCGGGAATATCAACGGATGCTCGAAGATTTCAAAGCAATCGTCATCATGCAACAGGCCGGATTTTATGAACAAGCGGATGCTCGTTTTGAACAGTGGAAGACGTTACCGATGCCGGCAGAGGTTTATCGTTACCGCCTAGCGATCGCAGGAAAAGCAGGCGGGAAACGTCTTGTTCAGAAACGGCTAGCATCGTTTCCTATGACCGTTCAGAATCATCCACAGCTGAAAAACTGGAAGCGACTCGGAAAACTAAATCCGTGGTGGCTCGGTGGAGCTGTAGCTGTCGTTTGTCTCGGTCTGATCTGGACACAGTTGGACGATGAACCGGCAACACCGGTCGCGACGAAACAGACAGAGGTCGAGCAACAACTCGCAGCGCTACAAACAGAAGTCGAACAGTTAAAAGAAAAAAACGAACAATTGGCAAGGGAGCAAGAGAGGGCGAAAGCGATCAAGCCAGAGAAGAAGAAAACGAAAACGGAAACACAGGAGCTGAAAGTGTCTGCGAAAGAAGCGCTCGAGCAAGGGGTCGCTGCCGTTCAGGCGAAGGACTACAAACGAGCAGACAGTGTCTTGAACGGATCCGTCTTGACGAACAAAGAGACAGCAGGCATGGCACGCTTTTATAAGTTGATTGCGGCCGGAAAGTTGAAAAACACGACACAAGCGGATTACATCGCCTATCGGGAAGATTTTCCGAAGTCCGGTTACATAAGTGATGTCCTTTGGATGCAAGCCGTCTATGAACAAAAATATAAAAAAGGCGACTATCGAGCGACCTTACAAGAACTCGCGAAACAACCGGAAAATGAATGGTCTTATGCGGCAAAAGCGATTCTATCGGGTAAGAGTACGCTCGGGAATTGACGAAAAAACAGTTCCCAAGCAGTACGCTTATAGAGTACAATGCGAAAAGAGAATGGAGAGGAGATGCAAACAATGAGTAAAGTACATGTATTTGATCACCCATTGATTCAGCACAAGATGACGATCATGCGTAAAGTCGAAACAGGAACGAAACAATTCCGGGAACTTGTCGACGAGGTGGCTTCATTGATGGCATATGAAATCACACGTGACCTTCCACTCACAGATGTCGCGATCGAGACACCGGTCACGAAGACGACGCAAAAGATGATCGAAGGCAAGAAACTCGGGATCGTCCCGATTCTCCGCGCCGGTCTCGGTATGGTCGACGGCATGCTCCGCATGATGCCGAACGTCAAAGTCGGTCACATCGGTTTGTACCGTGATCCGGAGACACTCGAGCCAACGGAATACTACCTCAAGCTCCCAACAGACGTCGCAGAACGTGATTTCGTCGTCGTTGACCCGATGCTTGCGACAGGTGGTTCGGCGGCAGACGCCATCTCCTCCTTAAAGAAACAAGGGGCGAAGAGCATCAAGCTCGCATGTCTCTGTGCAGCACCTGAAGGCGTTAAACGCGTTCAAGAAGAACACCCAGACGTCGACATCTATCTCGCGGCACTCGACGAGAAGTTGAACGACCACGGATACATCGTCCCAGGACTCGGTGATGCAGGAGACCGTCTCTTCGGAACGAAGTAAAAAACAGCAAGATATACGAAAAGACCGCAGACGATGATCTGCGGTCTTTTCGTTGCTATTTCGTAAACTGCGCAAGATTGCTGAAATATGCTTTAATGAAAAAAGGAAAAAAGGAGGAAGTCACCATGCCGATTACAGTCATGCCGATTTTCGGGACACGACCGGAAGCCATCAAGATGGCACCGCTCGTCAACGCCCTAAAGCAACACCCTGCTTTTGATGTTCATGTTACGATCACTGCCCAGCACCGGGAGATGCTTGATCAAGTGCTCGATCTGTTTGAGATCGAACCGGATCATGATTTGAATATCATGAAACAACGTCAAACACTCGTCGACATTACGACGCGTGGTCTTGAAGGACTTGATGCCATCATGAAGGACATCAAACCGGATCTCGTCCTCGTCCATGGGGATACGACGACGACGTTCGTTGGAAGCCTGGCTGCCTATTACAATCAGATCGCGGTCGGTCACGTCGAGGCGGGACTGCGGACCTATAATAAGTACTCTCCGTTCCCGGAAGAGGTCAATCGTCAGTTGACGTCGACGCTCGCGGACTTACATTTCGCTCCGACCGCGCAAGCGGCAGCGAATCTCGCATCCGAAAATCGTCACGCCGGTGTTTACATTACAGGAAACACGGCAATTGATGCCCTGCAAACGACCGTCCAATCGGATTACGTCCACCCGATGCTCGAGACGGTCGGGGACCGGAAGTTGATCTTGATGACAGCGCACCGTCGTGAGAACCAAGGCGAGAAAATGCACCAAATGTTCCGGGCGATTCGTCGCCTCGTCGATGCGTTCCCGGAGACGCACGTCGTCTATCCGGTCCACCTCAATCCAGTCGTTCAAGAAGCAGCGAAGAAGGTTTTTGAAGGGCATGATCGGATTTCGTTGATTGCTCCACTCGACGTCTTCGATTTTCATAACTTCGCGAGCCGTGCCCATTTGATCTTAACTGACTCGGGTGGCGTACAAGAAGAAGCACCATCACTCGGTGTTCCTGTTCTTGTCTTACGCGATACGACGGAACGTCCGGAAGGGATTACTGCCGGAACGTTGAAGCTTGCCGGAACGGAAGAAGAGACGATCTATCAGATGGCAACAGAACTCTTGACGAACAAAACACTTTATCAGGAGATGGCGCATGCTTCAAACCCGTATGGAGACGGTCACGCGTCCGAACGCATCGTCCAAGCGATTCTGCATCACTTCGGTCAAGGAGAAGCACCGGCACCGTTACTCACGCAATAAAAAACGATCATCCTCGAATCGCTTGCATTCACTTGCTTTCCTCAAGCGAGACGTGAGCCGCGCCTCCTTCGTCTTTAGACGAGGAGTCGGATCTCACTTGTCTCTGACAGCACGAAAACTCGTGCTTTTTCCTGTAGGAGTCGCGTGATGTGAGCGATTCTTTGTTATGTCTTGAATTTCGTGTAATCGCAATAGTTGATTTAGGAGGATAATATCTTTAAATCTTACCATTTCCACTAAAATCAGCCCATTTGTTTAGAAAATGTAAAACCAGATGACCTTGAAACTGGAAAGGAAACGATGACGATTCAAGCTGTGACGTACCGCACGATTGAAAAAATGGAAATCGCTGAAATGTATTGTTACAAACAGATGTCAGAGCTGTTTTTATGTCCCGATTCGGAAGCGTTTTCAATTGTGAACAAAAAATGTTTTTTCACAAAATCGACACAAATCAATTTTAGAGGTCTTGTTTCGCTTTAATGGGCACGATATAACGTTACTGTTCAACGGTTTTGTTCACCATATGAACAATCTCTTTAACCGTTGATAGCACTACATATTTTCTTCACATCTTCGTGAAATGACTTGCACGAATGACATCTGTGAAAACCTTATCAATCGTTGATATGTATAGGTTTTTCGGCTCTGTTTTTATTGTGAATTCATTTGACTATGAAAGCTGCTTCATTGTATTCTTGACTAGTATGAAAATCCGCAAATTGTGGGAAAGAAAAAGAACTCACAATTGGGAAAAAAGGGGGTCGTCTCTAGTGCGCCAAAGTGGGCTCGCGAAGAGTATGGTCATGGCCTCGCAAATTTCGACGGCACTGGCTGCACCGATCGTCATTGGCTTTTTGGTTGGGAACTATGGGGAACAACAACAATGGTGGGAAAAAATGGGTGCGACGTTCGCCGTGTTCATCGGGATTTTCATCGGCATTCTTTGCATGATCGCCATGATCAGGCACTTGTTAGGGGAGAAGACATGAACATCATCCTTCAAGATGCGTTGTATCGTGCGTACTTACGATGGTTTGGACTCTTTTACGGGATCCTGGCTGTCCTGCTGCTCATTGGACGCCCGAGTGAACCGGTCATTTATGGACTGGCGCTTGGTGGAACTGGCAGCTTTCTGATCTTGACGCTTCAACGACTCAGCGTCGATCGGATGTATCGTGTAATCGAGACGGGGCGTAAGCCGATGTCTCGTGGGACCGTTTCACGCATGGCGGTCGCGGTACTTTGTGTGATGATCGGTTTGAAATATCAAACTGAATTGTCATTAACTGCGGTGGTAATAGGCCTTCTCGCCGGCCACGTCATACAATTTTGTGAGTTCTTGACTCACGAACTCAAGCGGGAAAAGAGGTGAATAGTCAAATGAACCACGAAATGCCACTTTACGAAATCCCACTCTGGGGTGACTTCGTTCTGTACGGTAGCTGGACGAACTTGATCACAGTATTGATTGCTGCTGCTCTCGTCTTCTTGATTGCCGTGGCCGGTACGCGACGTCTTGTGATGAAGCCAACCGGTGCTCAAAACGTGATGGAGATGTTCCTCGAATTCGTTCGCGGAATCATCAGCAGCACGATGGACTGGAAAACAGGGGGTCGCTTCCTTACGTTCGGAATGACATTATTCCTGTTCATCCTTGTGTCCAACATCATGGGTCTCCCATTCAACGTCGTGACGGGACACTACATTTGGTTCAACTCACCAACTGCAGATCCTTACGTGACACTGGCACTTTCATCTATGGTAGTAGTCATGAGCCATTACTACGGTGTGAAGATGCGCGGCTTCGGCGCTTATGCGAAAACATTCATGACGCCGATGTTTATCATTACCATCATCGAGGAGTTTGCAAACACGTTGACACTCGGTCTTCGTCTTTACGGAAACATCTTCGCTGGTGAAATCATGATCGGAATCATTCTTTCGATCGGTATCGTCTCTGGTACGAACGATTTCCAATTCCTCGGACCACTAGGCGCGATCATCTCGGGTATCCCGATGTTGATCTGGCAAGGATTCTCACTCTTCATCGGTGGTATCCAAGCGTACATCTTCCTTATCCTGACGATGGTTTACATCGGACATAAGGCAGCGCACGACCATTAATTCGAAGGTAAAGCATCCGCTTTTCCGATAACAGCACGACAAATCAATGAACATACTCTAGGGAGGCAATTTATCATGAATCTTATTGCAACAGCGATCATCATCGGACTCGGCGCACTCGGCGCAGGTATCGGTAACGGTCTTATCGTAAACGGTACAGTATTAGGTCAAGCACGTCAGCCAGAACTCAAAAACGAACTTCGTCAAACAATGTTCATCGGTATCGGTCTTGTTGAGGCACTTCCAATCATCGGTGTAGCGGTCGGTTTCCTTCTTCTCAACTCTTAATCCACGATTAACGAGAACGGACTACATAGGGCGCTATTCGTTCAACGTTTGAGTGAACCGTCACGGGAGCTTAGGCTCCCTTATGTAGATATTGAAGTTGAACCAACCACGAGGGGAGTGTAATCGAATGAATCTAACGTATCTTGCGGCAGAGGGCGTTGCGGAAGCAAGTAAGCCTCTTATCGCCAACATGATCGTCACGATCGTCGTTTTCCTCTTGCTCCTCATCCTCTTGAAGAAATTCGCATGGGGCCCGCTCGTCAACATGATGAAAGCGCGGGAAGAGCATGTGGCTAGCGAGATCAACTCGGCTGAAAAGAGCCGTAAAGACGCTGAAGTCTACGTAGAACAACAACGCGAAGAATTAAACAAGGCGCGTACGGAAGCACGCGACCTTTTAGAAGCATCACGCCGTCAGGCAGAAGCAGAGCAAGCACGTGCGATGGAGCAGGCACGTCTTGAATCCGAAATGAGTAAGGAAGAAGCTCGCCGTGCGATCGAACGTGAACGCGCTGAAGCACAAGCTGCTTTGAAGAACGATGTCGCTCTTCAAGCAATCGCTGCAGCACGCCACGTCATGAAAACACAGCTTGCGACGGACGAAGCCGCTCAAAAGGCACTCGTCGATCAATTCCTTGCTGATACTAAGGGCACGAACTAATGCGTGATCACGTAGCGGGACGCTACGCAAAAGCGCTCTTCGATCTTGCGCTTGAGCACCATGTGCTCGAGCAAGCAGAAGCTGATGTGCGGACGCTCGGCGAAGTGCTCCACGCAACACCAGAGCTCGCTTCGGTTTTAGATAACCCATCGATTTCTGCTGAAGAGCTCAAGCAAGTTCTTCAAACAAGCTTCACTGGCTTCAACTCGATCGTCTTGAACACGTTGCTCGTCATGGTCGAAAACGACCGGGCGGCAGAAATTGTCACGTTACCGGAACACTTCATTGCATTGTTGAATGAACACCGCAATGTCGCGACGGCAATCGTCACGAGTGCATACAAATTGTCAGACGAGGAACTCACGAAAGTGAAAGAGACGTTTGGCCAAAAATCAGGTAAAACGCTTGAAGTCGAGAACGTCGTCGACACGAGTGTCATCGGAGGACTTCGCGTTCAAATCGGTTACACGACATATGACGGTACGATCGAAACTAAACTAACGCGCCTTGAGCGTGAGCTGTTAAAAGCGTAAGAAAATAGGGGTGAAACGCATGAGCATTAGAGCTGAAGAAATCAGCGCCCTGCTTAAAGCGCGTATCGCGCAGTACGGTTCTACGATGGAAGTGAACGAGACAGGTACGGTCATCCAAATCGGTGATGGTATCGCTCGTGCACACGGACTCGACAACGTCATGTCGGGAGAGCTCGTAGAATTCGCTAACGGCACAATGGGCTTGGCGCAAAACTTAGAAGAAGGCAACGTCGGTATCATCATCCTCGGTGACTACCTTGAAATCAAAGAAGGCGACTCTGTTCGCCGTACGGGCCGCATCATGGAAGTACCAACTGGAGACGCACTCCTCGGACGTGTCGTTAACCCACTCGGTATGCCAATCGATGGTCTTGGTCCAATCGAAACAGAACACTACAACCCGATCGAGCGTAAGGCGTCTGGCGTTATGGCGCGTAAATCGGTACACGAACCACTTCAGACAGGAATCAAGGCAATCGATGCCCTCGTTCCAATCGGTCGTGGACAGCGTGAGTTGATCATCGGTGACCGTCAGACGGGTAAGACGTCGATCGCAATCGATACGATCATCAACCAAAAAGAAGAAAACATGATCTGTATCTACGTCGCAATCGGACAAAAAGAATCAACAGTCCGTGGCGTCGTTGAGACGCTCCGTAAAAACGGTGCCCTCGATTACACGATCGTCGTTTCGGCAGCGGCTTCACAGCCAGCTCCACTTCTTTACCTCGCACCATTCGCAGGTGTCGCGATGGGTGAACACTTCATGGACCAAGGCAAACACGTTCTTGTCATCTATGATGATCTTTCAAAACAAGCAGCTGCTTACCGTGAGCTTTCACTTCTCTTGAAACGCCCACCAGGCCGCGAAGCTTACCCAGGGGATGTCTTCTACCTTCACTCACGCCTTCTTGAGCGTGCAGCGAAGTTGAACGACGAGCTTGGCGCAGGTAGCTTGACTGCCCTTCCGTTCATCGAGACGCAAGCGTCGGATATCTCAGCTTATATCCCGACAAACGTTATCTCGATCACGGATGGTCAAATCTTCCTTCAATCGGATCTCTTCTTCTCAGGTGTCCGTCCCGCGATCAACCCGGGTCTCTCGGTATCGCGTGTAGGTGGTTCGGCTCAAGTTAAAGCGATGAAGAAGGTAGCGGGTACGCTCCGTCTTGATCTCGCATCTTACCGTGAGCTTGAAGCATTCGCACAGTTCGGATCTGACCTTGATAAAGCGACTCAATCGAAGCTTAACCGTGGTGAGCGGACAGTTGAAGTCTTGAAACAAGACTTGAACCAACCCCTTACTGTCGATAAGCAAGTCATCATCATCTATGCCTTGACTCGTGGTCACCTTGATGATGTTGCTGTAACGGATATTCGTCGTTTTGAAAAGGAACTCAACCTCTGGCTCGATCAAAACCGCAAACAACTTTGCGATGAGATCCGTAAGACAGGTAACCTTCCAGCAGACGAAGAGATCGTAGCAGCAATCTCAGAATTTAAGAAAACGTTCCAAGCGACGGTTTAATCCGGCGGAACGCTCTTGATACTAACAAGGTGGTGAATCGAAATGGCATCGTTGCGCGAGATACAAACGCGGATCAACTCGACGAAAAGTACGAAACAGATCACGAAAGCGATGAACATGGTTTCGGCGTCGAAACTGAACCGCGCTCAAGCACATAGCGCGAAGTTCCAACCTTACATGCTGAAAATGCAAGAGGTACTCGGAACCATTGCGAATGGCACGACAGGTGCGAGCCATCCGATGCTCGAGAAACGTCCCGTCAAAAAGACAGGATATATCGTCATCACATCGGATCGCGGCTTAGCTGGTGCATATAACGCCAACGTGCTGCGTGAAGTCTACCGGGAAATCAAAGAAAAGCATACTACGGACAGTTACGTTCTCTTCGTGGTCGGTAAAGTCGGTGTCCAGTTCTTCCGTTCACGCGGAATCACGGTCACGGATGCGATCACAGGCTTGAACGATTCTCCTTCGTATGTCGACGTCGCTGAGATCGTGAAGCGCACAGTGAGTGCGTTCACGATCGGCGAAATCGACGAGCTCAAGCTGTGCTACAACCACTTCTTATCTGTCATCAGCCAGGAAGTGAAAGTCGAAACCCTTCTCCCACTCGGAGAAATCGAAGCTTCATCTTCGACGACTTATGAGTACGAGCCAAGCGAGGAACAAATCCTTGCGGAACTCCTCCCGCGTTATGCGGAGAGCTTGATCTTCGGTGCGCTTCTTGACGCGAAAGTAGCAGAACATGCGTCACGTATGACAGCAATGCAAAGTGCGACAGATAACGCAGATGACTTGATCGGTCGATTGACTCTCGTCTACAACCGAGCTCGACAAGCTGCGATCACGCAAGAAATCACAGAGATCGTCAGTGGGGCTGCTGCGCAGCAGTAATCCCGACTGGCGTAACGATAGGTAGGAGGAAACACGATGAACGAACTCGGTTTAAAAGGCCGCGTCGTCGCGGTCATGGGACCTGTCATCGACGTTAAGTTCGAAGGACACTTACCGAACATCTACAACGCGCTTCGTATTCAATATACGCCGCAAACTGTAGAAGAAGTGGCTATCGACTTGACGCTTGAGGTCGCCCTGCACCTTGGTGACGACGTCGTCCGTACCATTGCGATGGACTCAACGGATGGAGTACGCCGTGGAATGGAAGTAATCGATACGAATGCTCCAATCTCGGTACCCGTCGGAGAAGCGACACTTGGTCGCGTCTTCAACGTACTCGGTAACCCAATTGATGAAAAAGAAATCGCTGCTGACGTGGAACGTCTTCCAATCCACAAAAAAGCACCGACTTTCGATAACCTTTCAACGAAAGTTGAAATCCTCGAAACTGGAATTAAAGTCGTCGACTTGCTCGCTCCTTACATCAAGGGTGGTAAGATCGGTCTCTTCGGTGGTGCCGGTGTAGGTAAGACCGTCCTCATCCAGGAATTGATCAACAACATCGCGCAAGAGCACAGCGGTATCTCGGTATTCGCAGGTGTTGGTGAGCGGACGCGTGAAGGAAATGACTTGTTCCACGAGATGACGGATTCAGGCGTTATCAAACAAACAGCGATGGTCTTCGGTCAGATGAACGAACCACCGGGTGCACGTCTCCGTGTTGCCTTGACTGGTTTGACGATGGCAGAATACTTCCGTGATGAGCAAGGACAAGACGTTCTTCTCTTCGTTGATAACATCTTCCGTTACACACAAGCGGGTTCTGAGGTATCGGCCCTTCTCGGTCGTATGCCATCTGCCGTTGGTTACCAGCCGACACTCGCAACAGAGATGGGTATGCTCCAAGAGCGAATCACATCAACAAACAAAGGTTCGGTTACATCGATCCAAGCGGTTTATGTACCAGCCGATGACTATACTGACCCGGCTCCTGCAACGACGTTTGCTCACTTAGATGCAACGACGAACCTTGAGCGCCGTCTCTCTGAGATGGGGATCTATCCTGCCGTGGATCCACTTGCATCGACATCACGCGCCCTTTCACCGGAAATCGTCGGCGAAGAGCACTACGGTGTTGCACGTCAAGTTCAGGAAACACTTCAGCGTTATAAAGAACTTCAAGATATCATCGCGATCCTCGGTATGGACGAGTTGTCAGAAGACGACAAATTGACTGTACACCGTGCGCGTCGTATCCAGTTCTTCTTGTCGCAGAACTTCCACGTAGCTGAGCAGTTCACAGGACAAAAAGGATCGTACGTCCCAGTTAAGGACACGATCCGCGGCTTCAAAGAAATCCTCGAAGGTAAACACGATGATCTAACGGAAGAAGCATTCCGTCTCGTCGGTCCGATCGAAGATGCGATTGAAAAAGCGAAGGCGCTTGTCTAAGTGACAAAGCATAAGGGGGACTTGAGATGAACACACTTCATGTCAATATCGTCACCCCGGATGGCGAAGTGTATGATGGCGATATCCGTATGGTCGTTGCGAAGACGATTTCTGGTGAGATCGGGGTTCTCCCGCACCACGTCCCACTCGTGACACCACTCGATATCAGCATCTTGAAGTTGCGCCACGAAGATGGCGGACGCACGTTGATCGCTATCAGCGGTGGCTTTATGGAAGTGCGCCAGGATACTGTAACGGTTCTTGCGGAAACTGCGGAGCAAGCAGACAAGGTCGACTATGACCGTGCTGCAGCTGCGAAGGTTCGTGCAGAACGTCGTCTCCAGGACACGAAATTATCAGAACTCGAATTCAAGCGTGCTGAACTTTCACTGAAACGAGCAGTTAACCGTCTCAGCTTGAAAGACTACGGTCGCGATTGATTCGACCAAAGACCCGAATTCCTTTGCGGAATCGGGTCTTTTTTTGTACGATACGTCAATGATTTTTCTAAAGACAAACGTTTTCGCAAGAGGGAGAACGATACAGGTTTAAAACGCCGTAAAAATGTAAAAGTACATTATATGCCTCGTCTTCACAATTTCTTCAACATTTTTTCTTTGGAAGACTAAATTTATCTTCAATAAATATATTTTATACGCTAAAATTAATTCAGCGTGTTCTTTTTTGTTTGCGCAATCATTCATTTTATGAAATCATAGTAAAGTTGGAGAAACTATGAAGAAGAGGTGCAACGAAAGTGACATCTATTGGTGTGAGTGCGTTAGTTAGTATGCTGGTCTACATCGTAGCGATTCTACTCGCTTGGTGGTCCTTATTACCAGTCAAATGGGAGAAAATCCTGCAACATCCTAAAGGACCGCATGCGGTAGCCTTGCGAACGATTCTAGCCATTGCACTCGGATCGATCGTCGCTCGCTTTTTATTGGATTATGCCGGTTTTGCACAGCGTCTTCAGTTTTTAATTGGGTGAACTTGTAACTGCATTGTAAACCCTGAAATGGTAATTTGTTTTAACATGGAACAGGACACTGCTCTTTCAATGAAGGAACACAGTCATTTAGCAATCATCTAACATTACAATCGAAACGTCGTATTGGCTTTGGAGTAAGAGATCAACTATAGGGAAGTTTCTTTTCTAACATTCGTTGAATTCCAACTATGATCCTCACCAATCACGAATTGAACATACTAGAACAGAAACGAAGCAGAGGAGTAGGGAGAATGGAAAAAATCGTTGTCCGTGGCGGACGTAAATTAGCTGGAACAGTCAAAGTAGAAGGTGCAAAGAACGCGGTCTTAAAAACACTCGTCGCGACATTGCTTGCATCAGAGGGCCAATCGGTTCTTCAAAACGTACCACGTCTAGCAGACGTCTATACAATCAATAACGTCTTACGCAACTTGAATGCGGAAGTCGAGTTCGACGCTGAAGCAAACACGGTGACGGTCAATGCCGAACCGAATCTTAAAGATGAAGCGCCACTCGAATACGTCCGTAAGATGCGGGCTTCGATCCTCGTCATGGGTCCATTACTTGCACGTCTCGGTCGCGCACGTGTCGCGATGCCAGGTGGCTGTGCGATTGGTTCACGTCCAATCGATCTTCACTTAAAAGGCTTCGAAGCGATGGGCGCGAAGACGATCATCGGAAACGGATTCGTTGAAGCACATGTTGACGGTCGTCTCAAAGGTGCGAAAATCTACCTCGACTTCCCATCAGTCGGTGCGACAGAAAACATCATGATGGCTGCGACACTCGCAGAAGGAACGACAGTGATTGAGAACGTCGCAAAAGAACCAGAAATCGTTGATCTTGCGAACTTCTTGAACGCAATGGGCGCAAAAGTCCGCGGTGCAGGTACAGAAACGATCCGCATCGAAGGCGTCGAGAAGTTACATGGTGCAACACACTACGTCATTCCGGACCGGATTGAAGCAGGTACGTTCATGATCGCAGCAGCAATCACAGAAGGTGACGTCGAAGTCATCGGTGCAGAACGTGAACACCTTCGTCCACTCATCTCGAAGATGGAAGAGATGGGCGTTAAGATCACGGATACAGAAGAAGGTCTCCGTGTCGTCGGTCCAGCGAAACTCGAAGCAGTCGACGTCAAGACGATGCCACACCCAGGGTTCCCGACAGACGTTCAAGCACAAATGATGGCGCTTGTTCTCAAAGCAGGTGGCACATCGGTCATCACAGAAACTGTTTTCGAGAACCGCTTCATGCACGTTGAAGAATTCCGTCGTATGAACGCGGACATCAAAATCGAAGGTCGTTCATCGATCATCAATGGTGGCGTTCAATTACAAGGTGCAGAAGTGCTCTCAACAGACCTTCGCTCAGGTGCGGCACTCGTCACAGCAGGATTGATCGCTGAAGGCGAAACGCGCGTTGGCGCACTTCACCACATCGACCGTGGATACGTCGACTTCCACTTGAAGTTACAAGCACTTGGTGCAGACGTAGAACGTGTGACAGAAGAAGCGGCAGTCGTTGAAGAAACAGCTGCAACAAAACTTTAAGCACTCATTCAAGAGCATTCTCTCGTTTCCGGGAGGATGCTCTTTTTGTCGTCTTTTCAAAAAGATGACAATGAAATCAGAAAAGCCGAAAAAGAAAGTCGTTTCACGATGAGGCATATGCTAGAATTGAAAGGTATGTATACATAAATGGGTTAGACGTCCAAACGACGTTCTATATTTTGGAAGAATAGCCAGTGGGTAAAGGAGAGCACACGAGATGTTTTCAAGAGATATCGGAATCGACTTAGGGACGGCGAATGTCGTCATTCATGTAAAAGGTAGAGGCATTGTCCTCGATGAGCCATCGGTCGTCGCGATCGATAAGGCGACAGGCAAGATTCATGCGGTAGGGACAGAAGCACACTTGATGGTGGGCCGAACACCGGGAAACATCGTGGCCATTCGACCGCTTCAAGACGGCGTCATTGCTGATTTCGAAATGACAGAAGCGATGCTACGCCATTTCATCGATAAGATTGAGGTCCGTAAGATGTTCGGTGGAGTCCGCATGTTGATTTGTACACCAGCAAGCATCACAACGGTCGAAGCAAAAGCGATTCGCCAAGCTGGTGAAAAATCAGGCGCGAAGACGGTCTTCCTCGAAGTCGAGCCGAAGGTCGCAGCAGTCGGTGCCGGTATGGACATTTGGATGCCAGCAGGGCACATGGTCATTGATATCGGTGGCGGAACGACGGATGTTGCCGTACTTTCAATGGGTGATATCGTTTGTGGTGAAACGATCAAAGTCGCAGGTGACCGGTTTGATCACGACATCATCCGCTCGATCAAGGATACGCATAAGTTGATCATCGGGGAACGAACAGCACAAGCCGTCAAGACGACGGTCGCGACGGTCTCAGAAGACGGACGTCGTGAACAGATGGATATTCGCGGACGTAATCTCGTGACGGGCTTACCGCACAACATCACGGTGACATCAGAAGAGATGCATGATGCACTTGCAGAAGCAGCGATGGAGATCGTCGAAGCAACGAAGCGCGTGCTCGAGAAGACACCACCAGAGCTTGCAGCGGACATCATCGACCGTGGCATCATCCTGACGGGTGGGGGCGCACTTCTTGACGGAATCGACCAGTTACTTGCAAAAGAACTCGGCCTACCGGTTCTGATTGCAGAAGATCCGATGTTATGTGTCGCACGCGGTACAGGGATCATGCTCGACAATCTTGGTAAGTAAGAGCGTGTCAGCGTAAAGGATATGATTTTTCGTAAAAATTCATTCCTATAACGACCGTCTTGTCCTTCTCGCTTTCCACAGGCGGGAGGTAAGCCGCGACAGCGCGCATTTCATGCGAGTTGTCGGGTCTTACCTATCCCTGACGAAAGTGCTGCTTGCACTTTCTTTTCCTGCAGGAGTCGAGAATGGACAAGTTCGTTCGATATGAATCAAACCAATAGGGAGTCCGGTTTCCGAAGTACGTATCGGAAACTGGACTCCCCTTGTTTTAAACATAATGCTTAGTCCATAATGTCATGGTACTAAATGATTATGTGCCTCCTTGTGCTTCATCCGACTCCTACAGGAAAAAGCGCAAATTTTTGCGCTGTCAGAGACAAACAAGACCCGGGTTCACTGTTATACGAACAGTGAAGACTGGCTTGTGTCTCGCCTGAGGAAAGCGGATGAAAAGCAAAGGGGCATAAAGATGACTTACTGCGTACTACGCATGAAAGTCTGGTAGGCTTCAAAATCATGATAGACAATGGCACTTGGTGGCAACGAACTTGCCATCGTCTGATTAACGAGCTGATTTAGTTGCGTCCGTGTTTTGCCGTAGAACGTAATGTCTGGTGTTTCCGGAAGCTCCGTGAATTCAATAGCATACGATAAACGATATCCGTTACTCGCCGCATACAATGCATCCGTCATCGTGATGGCGCCAAGTCCGTTGCCGCCACCGTAAACGGTCCGGTAACTCATCAATGTGACTTCGTCAGCGAGATCCATCGCCCATTCGCTGATGGAACGCCCACCTGCATCCTGTACGGTATGGAACCAGAACGGGAGGAACAGTTGCAGCGGTAATCCTTCAGCAGATGCTTTTTCGCGGAAGGCGAGTAAGATGCGTTCGTAGGAGGCGATGACTCCTGGCTGGTCCGTCTCCCATTCCGGTAAGGCGTACGGTTCGAGATCGACACTGATGCCGTCCGGATGACTGATCGTCTCCTGCTGATAGGTCGAGATCCAGGCGAGTGGATCTTCAACGTTTGGTCGAGCTGTCGTTCCTTCGTTTGTGATCCAGCGCGGCTGTCCGAATAGAAAGTACACTTCGATGCCGACAGCATGCGCTTTTTCAACGAATGTTCGGTAGAGAGTACGGTCACCCTCGACAGCGACATGCAGATAGACACGTTTCATCTGTCTGTTTGCCAGCTGATTGATCTTCGTTGAAATGGATTTGACCTCTGGGATGGTCCAGATGACCGTGTGACGAGTGACGGAAACGGCAGCTGAACTCTTGAGCGGTAGTCCGAATTGAAGCAACGACAGGCAGACTACGCCAATCAAAAAGCGTTTCATTTCAATTTCACTCCTTCGTGTGGATTACCTTACTATCGGTCGTTGCGCATTCACTTATATGCATCAAAGGTCCTGTTCTACACTTTGACAGTTCAAATCCTAGACATTTCACAATGTGAAGTGTATATTAAAAGTTGTTGTATTGAAGCGATTTGTCAAATAAAAGGAAGTGATGCCACAATGCCATTGTGGAAAAGAAATTTAGTAGTCGTCTGGTTCGGTAGTTTTTTGACCGCTGCCGCCCTCAGTCTTGTATTACCGTTTTTGCCTTTATTCATTGAAGAACTCGGTGTCGACAGCCGACAAGATATTACGACCTGGTCTGGTATCGCCTTTGGTGCAACCTTCCTCGTCGCTGCGATCGTCTCACCCATTTGGGGACGTCTTGCCGATCGAAAAGGGCGTAAGCTCATGCTACTCCGAGCAAGTCTTGGTATGTCGATCGTCATGTTCTTAATCAGTTTCGTTCAAGACGTCTATCAACTCGTATTCCTACGTCTTGTCATGGGAGCCGTATCCGGATTCATCTCAGCCGGGATTACAATGATTGCTTCCCAAACCCCAAAAGAGAAAAGTGGCTGGGCGCTCGGCACCCTGTCGACCGGCGGGATTGCCGGTGGATTGCTAGGACCTCTTATCGGAGGATTCCTCGCCGACGTTGTTGGGCTTCGACCCGTTTTTCTCTTTACGAGCGTTCCGCTCTTCATGACCTTCCTCGTGACCTACTTCTTCGTCAAAGAAGAATTCGTCCCACTGGAAGTCAAAAAGATGGCGTCTGCGAAAGAAATCATCCAGTCACTTCGCCATCCGGAGCTTATTTTAAGTCTCTTCTTGACGACGTTCCTGATTCAGTTCGCGGCACAATCGATTAGTCCAATTCTGTCGCTGTATGTCCGGGAACTCAGTCCAGGTACCGAACGACTCGCCTTGTTATCTGGGATTGTTGCCTCGGCACCAGGGATTGCGGCACTGATCGCTGCACAACGGCTGGGTCGTCTATCCGATAAGATTGGCGCTGAGCGTGTCTTATTCTTTGCATTACTCGTCTTTGCAGCTTTCTTGATTCCGCAAGCATTCGTCACGGATACAAGTCAATTGATCGTCTTACGGATGGGAATCGGTTTTGCGACAGCAGCACTGCTGCCATCTGTTCAAACCTTGTTACGGAAGAATACGCCAGCGAATGCATCGGGACGGATCTTTGGATATAACCAGTCCGCGCAGTTCATGGGGAACTTCATGGGACCACTCGCAGGTGGACAGATTGCCGGTCACTTTGGTTTTGAAGCGCTGTTCCTCTTTACTGGCTTGATCGTCATCACGAATGCGGTGCTAGAACGATCACAAACGGCTGTCTTGAAGAAAAATCCGAATAACTAATGAGAAGCTTCCATTTCCTAGACTATGTTTGGGGAACGGAAGCTTTTTTCATAAGATTCACCTTAGGTATCTTTAGATTAGTATCTAAAGTATAACAATATTTGTCAATTTTTAATATACAAACTATTGAAAAGCGGATTATGGAATTGAGGTAGGTCTTTCGATGCATCTCTGCTGGATATTACCGTTTTGTTCAAAAAAGCTCATAATTCCTATTCGGTCGACCGATATACTGAAAGGAAAGAATTGAACATGAAGTCAATGAGGAGATGAACGCATGCTACGAGGAATGTACACGGCGTCGAATGCGATGCAGGCATTACAACGTCAACAGGAAATGCTCAGTAACAACTTGGCGAATGCGCGGACGCCGGGCTTCCGCGCTGATCAAGCGTCACTCCGGACGTTTCCGGAGATGCTGATCCAGCAGACAGCAAACAATGAACGGACGGGTGTGCGAGGAGTCGCGACGGTCGGGAAACTCGCGACCGGTGTCTTCATGCAGGCAGCGACCCCGAACTTCACGCAAGGTTCGATCACGGAGACAGGCAATGCGACCGATCTGCAAATCAGTTCACTTGAAGGAGCACCGCTGTTCACGATTCGTCACCGGGATCCGTTGACAGAAGAGGAAGAGACGCTTTATACGACGAACGGACAGTTTGCCGTCGGACAAGACGGTCTACTCCGGACGACAGAGAATGATCTCGTTCTTGATACGAACGGGCAACCACTCGACGTCGTCAATGAGGACTTCAAAGTCGATGCGGACGGAGCCGTCACGGATGGAAATGGTCAAGCGATCGGCAATCTCGGTCTCGTCGTAACGGATCAACCGGAGACGCTCGAACGGACAGGGAATGGTCTATTCCGGTCAACCAATCCATTGAATGCCGGAAACGTCCGAGTCGATCAAGGTGTACTCGAACTCGGAAATGTCGAGATTGAACAGACGATGGCGGAGATGAATGCTGGTCTGCGTCAGTTCGAAGCCAATCAAAAAGTCATTCAAGCGTACGACCGGACAGCGGAAAAAGCTGTTTCCGAAATCGGACGCGTTCGCTAATAGGAGGATATGATGCAATCAATCTATACATCCGCAAGTACGATGGGACAACTGCAAAAACAGCTTGATACGACCGGGCAAAACCTTGCCAATGTGGATACGAACGGCTATAAACGGCGGGATGCTCAGTTCAATGAACTGCTCGTCCGTAACATCAATAACCAAGCGACAGGCTTCACACCAGGTCCCTTGACGACGCCAGAGGGTCTTCGACTCGGCGTTGGTGGTTATGTCGCGAACGAAGCGACACGTTTTGGCGTCGGAACATTCCGGACGACGGATCGAAAACTCGATGCGGCACTCGGAAACCCGCACCATTTCTTCGGTGTCATCGATACGGATGGCGTGACGAAGTTTACGCGGGACGGAAACTTCCAGTTGTCGCCGCAAGCGAACGGACAAATTCTGTTGACGGACGATGCCGGGCGCTCCGTCATCAACCAGGCGAATGATCCAATCGTCTTACCGGCGAACGCGACCGAGATTGAACTGAACAAGGACGGCAACATCACCGGCATCTTAAACGGGGATCGTCGTGTCCTCGCTCGAGTGGGTGTCGCGAACATCCCGAACTACGGAGAGCTGACGGAAGTCGGGGGTGGCTTGTTCACAGCAACCGGACAATACCAGAATGCGACAGGGAATCCGTTGACGGTCGGTCGGCTTGAGACATCGAACGTCGATATGGCGCTTGAGATGACGAACTTGACGCAGCTCCAGCGGGCGTATCAGTTTAACTCGAAAGCGTTGATGACGAGTGATCAGATGATGGGGATCGTCACGTCACTGAAATAAAACATCACAAAAGGGTGACGCTTCTCGCAAGAGAGGTATCACCCTTTTCATTATTTTTCCTGTAACGCAAGATAGATCGCAGCCATGTCCGCGTCGCCGTAAGCGGGTTTCGCATCAGTGTAGCTAGCGTCCGTTGCTTGCGCAAGTGGTAGCTCAAGCTGTTGGCGTCTCGCTTCTGCCGTAATCAGTCCGAGATCCTTTGCCATCAGGCGGAGCGGGAAAGCAGACGGGAAGTCGTTCTTCCGGTACATGTCACGTTTACCACTGAAGAGCGGAGTGTTCATCCCGGAAGCACTGATCATCTGGATCAGCTTCTCTTTCTCGAGCCCGGCACCTTCCCCAAGCAGCAATGTTTCCGCTACTCCTTGACCGACGACTGCGAGCAATAAATTGATGGCGAGCTTCGCCGCACTGCCTGAGCCATGTGGTCCAAAATGAATCGTTTCCTTGCCAAGTAGCTCGAGATACGGCTGACAAGTCGCGACGACGTTCGCGTCACCACCGGCAAGCAGGACGAGCTGACCGTTTTCTGCGACCGGAACGGAGCCCGAGACAGGCGATTCCAGATACGTGCCGTCATTCTTTTCGACGAGACGAGCCATCTCCTTCGTTTCTTCCGGTGAGATTGTACTTAAGTTAACGATCGTCTTACCTGTGAGGTTCTCTTGGATACTTTCGAGAACGGACGCGACGGCAGGTCCGTCCGCTAACATGACGAAGAGAATGTCGCTCTGACGTACCACGTCCTGTATTTCTTTGACAGCTGTTGCTCCTAATTCTGTCAACGGAGCAGTCTTTTCATACGTCCGGTTATAGACGAGCAAATCATGACCGCCATCAATTAAACGTTTTGCCATCGGTACACCCATATGTCCTAAGCCAATCCATCCGAGTTGCATGTCGATTCCTCCTTATCATGATGCGCTTTTGACTATACCCCGCGCTTCGCCAAATCTAACGAAAAAAAGACCGTCCACATGATGTGAACGGTCGCGTGATTAATCTTCATACGTGAGGATGGTCGAGATGACGGCGATTGGGAAACGAATCGTAAAGGTCGATCCGACACCAACGACAGATTCGACATCAATCGTTCCGTTGTGGTGCTTGACGATCTCCTTACAGATTGATAAACCAAGACCGGTTCCGCCAATTTTGCGTGTCTCGGAGTTATCGACACGATAGAACTTATCGAACAATTTTGGAAGGGCATCTTGCGGAATCCCGATGCCTTCATCTTGGATACGGATTTGAGCGAAACCAAGTTCATTTGTAATCCGTATCAAGACTGTACCACCGCTCGGCGAGTACTTAACGGCGTTGCTGAGCAGGTTGTTCAGCAACTGTTTCATCTTTTCCGCATCCCCGTCGATCATGATCGGTCCACGGGCCTCAAAATCAATCGTATGCGTCTCATGCGAGACATCATAGAACTCGATCAAGTCCTGAGCGAGTTCGACGACATCAAACGTCGTCATCTCATAACGGTGTTCACTCGACTCCATGCGCTGGACGTCGAGGAAGTCGTTGACGAGTGTCGTCAGGCGACCAGTCTCGGAGTGGATCGTTTGGAGGTACTTCCGTTGCCGTTCCTCCTCGAACCGTTTGTTGAGCATCAGCTCCGTGAAGCCATAGATCGAAGAGAGCGGTGTCCGTAACTCATGCGAGACGGTCGAGACGAACTCTTCCTTCATCCGCTCGGCTTCCGTTTCTTTCGTCACGTCGCGGAGAACGAGCATCGTACCGACCCACAGGCCATCGACCTCGATTTTCTCAGCGTAGATCTGGATGTAAGTACTATGCTTGCGGATCGAGACGATCAAGCTGTCTTTCGGTAAATCGAGTTCGACGATCTGTTCAATGTAACGTTCGAACGCTGCCGGTTCGTCAATGATGTCAGCGAGTGCCTGCATCGCTTGTTCGAAGGCAGAGCGTTCTTCGTCTTCGAACGTTGTCGGGACTTCCGGAAACAACGTCATGAGGGGTTCGTTGACGAGCAACTCATCCGTCTCATGTTCGATGTAGACGACAGCTTCCCGAATCGAGTTCAATAGTTGCGTCGTCTTGTTCTTCTCGCGAATCATTTCTTCATAGATCCCCATCCGTAGGAGGGAGAGCGACAATTGATGCGAGAACGACAAGATGTCGCTCATCTGCTCGGTCGTGAAGGCATCACGATAACGAACGAGATAGATGCAGGCGATCATATGCTCTTTTGACGGATCAAGGACCGGAACCGCGACTTCATACATATAGTACGGGTACGGAAGCGGGCTTTCGTGCGCTACCTGTTTCGATGAGTGCACAGGACGCTTCAGAAGACGTGCCCGGTGCAGGAGTGACTGATCATCAGAGACGAGACGACCGACCATCTCTTCTGTCATCCCGTAATCGATCGTCGAGCGGACTTCCTGTTGATCGAGGAACAAGAGGGCACCGATTTCAGAATGCGTGATCGAGACGAGTTTCTCGATGATTTCCGGATAAGCCGTTAGTGTCTCACGGGATGCAAGCGTCTCAGTCAGTTCGTTACGATACTTGAGGTGTTGTTCGCTCCGAAGCGTGATATCAAGTGCTTCCTCGAGTTCTTCCTGCTGCGCTTGCAATTCTTCTTGCTGCGCGACGAGTTCTTCCTGTTGCGCTTGGAGTTCTTCGTTCTTCGCGAGCATATGGACCTTGTTATCCGCGATCGAAGCCGCCATCTGATTGAACGATGCCGTTAGCGTATGCAATTCGTCCTTACGTTTCGGTAACGGAATTGCTTGGATGTCTTCCCCTGATGCAAGTAGCGCACTGTCGTGGGATAGCGTATTGACCTGTTTCGTGACGCGGCTGATGAATGGGCGAACGAGAGATAAGAGGACGAGAATCAAGACGACGAGATTCGACAGCCAGATGAACTGCGCGACACGCATCTCACTTAAAAGATCGTTTTTCGCGTCCACTTCCTTCTTTTCGATCAACGTCAGATAATCTGAAAGCAACGTATCAATCCGTGTCATGTCGACGTCTGCTTCTGATAAGCTGACCGATCCGCGTAACGTCCCATTTTTGGTGAACAAGTCTTTCCCGTTGGAAAGAGCAGCGAGCGTGTCAGGAGTCACAAAGTCTTCATTGATCTTCCCGTCCTTTTTTCCTTCGACGTATTCGTTGAGAAGTGGAAGAGATGTGCCGAAATAATCGTCATAAATGCGACGAGTCGCTGTCGCATATTCTTTCCCTTGCTCATAAATTGCATACTTTTCGAACCACGTCGTCAGACGATTGATCTCCTGTTGATTGGTCTTGACGGCATCGAACGTTTGCTGTGAGCCAGTCAATAAGTAGGATTTGACGTTACTTTGCGCGACGGTCCATTCGTTAGCGAGTGCATTCGCATTCGTCCGCCGTTCACGTAAATCATCAAATGTTGCATTGGCTTGATCGATCTTCTGTTCCGTATAGAAATAGACGATCGCAGACGTGATGCTAAGCGCGACGAACACCATATAGAAGGCGAACATCAATTGACGACCGATGGTACGATTAATCCATTTCACTGGGGTATCCTCCGTATTCTGTTTTACATGTATGAAAAAGATTGCTTAAATGCCGAATATATTCATCTTACGTAGTTTTAAAGGTCTCGGCAAATTTGAATCTGCAAAAACCACTAAAACAAATATATCATATATTTGTTAATTGATATTAAATGATACATTTTTTAAGAATAAGGATTAAGAAGCAATGTTTTAAGGAAAAACCATAGAAGATATTGAACTTCATCATTTTAAGTAGGGAAGTGGTTAGATGCAAAAAATGTTTGAAAACAAATGGTATCGATTCGCATGGTGGGTCATGACATTGCTCATCATCGTCTGGATTGGCGATCATGTTACGTTCTTGTTCCGACCGATCGCAATTCTGCTTCAAATGGTCGTACCACCCCTTGCAATCGCTGGGATTCTCTACTATGTCCTGTTGCCAATCGTCGAGTTGCTCGAGAAAAAGATGAAGCGGCGACCTGCTGTCTTAATCGTGCTCGTCGGTTTAATTGGTATTTTAACGACACTCGGCTTCATCTTTGGTCCGATGTTGTCGGAGCAGGTCACACAGTTCGTCAATTCGATACCGACGCTCGCGACACAGTTCCAGCGTCAATTGATTGACGTCCGGGACCAACTCGAAAACAGTGCAGCCTTTTCACGCTTCCTATCAGGACCAGATAACTTGTTCAATAAGTTCTCAGGGAACATCTCGGAATATGCATCGACGTTCCTGAAGAACATCGGTACGGGTGTCGGTGGGTTCGTCAGTGTCCTGACGACAGCGGTCGTGACGATCATCATCATTCCGATCATGTTGATCTATATGCTGCTTGACGGCGATAAGCTTAAAGGCAATCTCGTTAAGCTGATGCCGTATGAGTACCATAAGGAAACGCAAAAAATCCTCGGGGACGTCCACGTGACGATCATGAGCTACATCCGCGGGCAAGTCATCGTCAGTATCGGTGTCGGGGTCATCGCCTATATCGGATATCTCATCATCGGAATTGATTATGCGTTGTTACTCGCCTTGTTTGCGACACTGACGAACATCATTCCGTTTCTCGGTCCGGTCCTCGGTGTCATTCCAGCACTGATCGTCGGGTTCATCCAGGATCCGATCCTTGCGATTTATGCGATCATCGTCATGACGGTCGCGCAACAGATCGATTCGCACATCATGTCACCACTCGTGCAAGGGAAGACACTCGATGTCCATCCGTTGACGATCATCATCGTCTTGCTTGTCGCGGGGAACATCGCTGGTTTCTTCGGAGTCTTGCTAGGTGTACCGTTCTACGCTGTCATGAAGGTCGTCATTCTAAACATCCGTCGTCTCTATCACCTCCGATCGCAGAAGAAGATGGTCATCACGGAGGAAGAAAAGACGTTCGATACGATCATCACTGAGCGCGATTGAGTTTTGAAATTCATGTAAAAGTGCGTCATACTGAAGAGGTAGCTAAGAGAAGGGGGCAAGAATCAGATGGATTCACGTCATACCGAAGAACAAGCCGATCTACTGGCGTTGCAAAAATTTCAACACAACTTCGAGAACAGTTTGAAGTCGAGCATCATTTATCTCTTGCGTGATGGAGCGTTGACGATCGGGGAACTCGAGCAACGAATTGATCAGTCACACGGGCAAATCCTCGAGCAACTGCAGGAGCTGATTGAAGACGGACTCGTCATCCAGCAGATGTCTGAAAAAGTGCATGGACTGGCCTATTATTTGACGGCACCGGCAGAAGACCTCGTTCGACAATTCACGGAATCGATCCGGTGGAGTAAACAGCACATCCGATATTAAACAGCAGGATTCTAGACCTCCGAGCAGCTGCTCAGAGGTCTTTTTTGCGTTTTTTGAAGCAATCCTCCTAAAAAAATGGCATGCGCAGGAAAGAACCGGGTCAAAACAAGGCGATGCATGTCTTCTTCAATGCTTCTGAACGAGTGAACGAACTTGAAGTGTAGTAGATAAAAGTAAAGCAGGAACCAAATCATCCGTTGGTTCCTGCTCTGCTATCATTTTTGGACGGCGCTGAACGCATCCTCTGATTCGATTCCGGCTTTACTGACTGCCGTGATGACGAAACGACCTGTTGCATCTTTAGGGAGCGGGAATGCTTTACGCTCGATTGATTCCGTTGTACCGAGTTTTTTGCGTTTTCCGTCCTTCTCTTGATAGATGTTGTATTTGACGACATCCTCATCTGTTGAGGCATACCAGTTGATGAATCCACCGCTAACCCGAATATTCGTCACAGGTTTTGGTGGTGTCTTGACGGGATCTGATGCCTTTTCGTCTAATTCCGTGAAAACGACGAGGCGGTTATCATACGTTCCTTGATTCTCATCGTATGTTCCGATACACGTGATTAAGTTCAAATTCCGCGTATCAGCTGGACCGAAGATTTTTTTGAGTGGTGCTTTTAAGTGATCGTACTGGATGAGCTCTTTGACACGAAAGACGAGCTTACGCCCGGAAGCGTCCGTCACTTCGACCGGATCGCCCTTTTTTAGTTCATGCAGTTTATAGAAGATAGCTGGACCGGTCTTCGTATCGGTATGCCCGTCAATGACGGCGTTCCCGACATCACCCGGACGCGGACCGAACTTATACCAGCCGGCTTGTTGTTCATTTTTAGGTGTTGCCATGGCGCCGTCTTGATCGAGTCCGACTTGTTCGACCTTCGTCTTGATGTCATGTTTCGGAATGAAGAGTTGTTTTGGGAGCTCGACCTCCGGAGTCGAGAGATCCTTGAACTCCTTCTTAAAGATTTCTGACGGCTTGAGCGGATCTTCCTTCGTCTCGGAAGAGGCCGCGGATTCTGTTTTAGCATCACCTTGCGTGATGTTCGATGTGTCCGGCTTTGATTGACCGAACAAGAGGAACAGCAATGTTCCGACCGATGCGACCATCAAGAGGATGCTCGCCGGTAATAACCAACGTTTCATGTGCGCGTAGCTCCTTTCCGAGAGAAGGTGTTCCCTCTATGTAAAAAAACAGGATAGCGGATCGCTATCCTGTTATGGAGTATACCCAATTTCTTAGGCGTTTTGACGTTTACGTGCGAGGACAAGACCAACTGCTCCGAGTGCAAGACCGAATACTGCGATCGCACCAGTTGTTGCAGCTGTATTGTTGTTATCGCTCATACCACCGTTACCTGTGTTCGGCATTGATCCTGGCGTACCATCCATGAATTTCTCTGGTGATTGTTTGACGATGGCATCACCGAGGTTAGCTCCTACGCCGTACATGTAAGCGTAAGACTCACGGAATGTGTCGACAGAACCTTTGTAGTCGCCTTCCACATACTGCATGAATGTGTCTTGGACGTACGTCTCGTGACCGGATACGGCTTCTTGTGCTGCTTTTGTTGGAAGGTTTTCTTCTGTAGCCGCACCAAGGAATGCACCGAAGTCGTTCGAGAACATTTTGAGCATGTCTTGCGCGTCACCCATCAATTTCTTATCGTCATTGACAGCTGCTGTGACGAGGTTCGCTTGGGCTTCGATGTGGTTTTTCGTCCAAACTTGTTCGAATTGATCGGCACCGGCTTGACCGTAGATCGATTTGATGGCTGCTTTGAAGTCAGCTGTGTGCATGTCTTCAGCCCAGTTTGCTGCATCGTAGTCTTTTGCTTTATCCACACCAGCTGTCATGCTGAGGTTTGCAAGTGCGACGTGTTCAGCGGCGAGGCTGTTGAGTGTTGAACGAAGATCTGCTGCTTTTGAGTCAGCTTTCGTGTTGTCGAATTTCTCAGGCATCTGTGTTGTGATCGCAACAGAGAGTGCTTTTGAGATGTCATACATACGGCTGTATCCTTCGCGGAACGTGTTGTACGATCCTTCGTAGTCACCCGCTGCGTATTGTTGGAAAGTCTTGTAGACGTCTGCCTCATGAGCACGAAGGACTTCTTCAGCTGCTGCTTTCGGGAGTTTACCTTCCGTTGCTGTATCGAGGAAGCTTGAGAGATCTTGTACGAACTCTTCTGTTTCTTTCTTCGAAGCGTTGATACCGTCTTGGTCGTCCGCTTTTACGGCTTTGACGAGGTCAGTCGTATATTTGTTGTGAGCAACGAAGATTTTCTCGAATTGTTTCGCGCCTTCGTCACCGTAGACAGAAGCGATTGCTGGTGTCATGTCGAGTGCGTTTTGTTTAAGTGCTGCTTCGTAGTACTGTGCGTCTTTTGAACCGTCATATTGTTTCTTCATGTCCATGACGGCAAGAACGAAGTGCTCAGAGAGTAATTGATCGAGTGTGGCACGAAGGTCAGCGGCTTTCGTTTTGACCGTGACGTTTTTCGGTGCATCTTGTTTCATGTCTTCTCCGCCACCGGAAGCGAATGCTGCCGTTCCTGGTAGTACGAGTGCTGCTGCCATTGCTGATGCTGCGAATTTTTTCGTGTGTTTCATCTGAAATCATTCCTCTCATTTTTTGGTTTATTTGGTAGGTGTTTCTTGCCTGTTCTGAATAGCTTACGCATCACTGGTCGATTTGGATTGCATAAAGTTTTATTTTTTCAAAAGACTGTCGAAGTGATGTTTCATGCCATCCGGTGGACCGTTGTTGCGTCGTTCTGGAAAGCTTACGCCGAGCAGTTCATTTTGGATTTAAAAAAATCGCAAAAAACCGCAGATCGTGGGAAACTGTTTTTCTGCTTCCTTATATACATAAACTAAAATTTTTTAGAGAAATTGCCTGTCTGGTCGTGTTACACTAATTGCGGAACACGTTTTGTAGCGAATTTGGAACTATTTAATACCAGGTACTAATATGCTATACTGTTCTCAGACTGAATCAATGAAAGGTGATCAAGATGGTACAAAACCAAACAGGCACGGATCAGCCAACGCGTGAACGCCTGAAGAAGCAACAGCCTTCGAACCAGGAAACCGGCAATCCAGAGCACAAATCAGAGCGACGTTTTCGTGCGTACTCGACACGCCGAGTTCCGATCATCGTACGCGTACTGATCGTTCTCGTTCTCATCGTCGTAGCACTGATCGTCGGTGCAATGGTGGGTTATGCGACGTTTGGTGGTGGCGAGGCAATGGATGTGTTAAAGCTCGACACATGGACCCGCATCACCGATTTTTGGATGAAATCTTAATTTTAATCAGTGATGGGAGCTGTCGAATATGTATACAATCGAACAAATCAAGGAAGTCATTCCGCACCGGTATCCGTTTTTACTCGTTGACCGCATTTTAGAAGTCGAAGAGGGAAAACGTGCCGTTGGAATCAAGAACGTGACGGCGAACGAAGAATTCTTCAATGGCCATTTCCCAGAATACAATGTCATGCCTGGCGTCTTGATCGTCGAAGCACTCGCACAAGTTGGTGCCTTCGCTGTGCTGAAGATGGAAGAAAACCAAGGGAAGCTTGCCTTCTTCGCAGGAATTGAAGGATGTCGCTTCAAACGTCAAGTCGTTCCCGGGGATCAGCTCCGCCTCGAAGTCGAATTGACGAAGGTCCGTGGACCAATCGGTAAAGGTCGTGCCACAGCCACAGTCGATGGGGAAGTCGCCTGTGTCGCTGAACTGACGTTTGCTATGAAGTGAAGCCAACATGAAACGCTGGCTGATCCCTCTTGCGATTTCCTTACTTGTCATTCCGGGTTGTCAGCGCGCGGAACAAGCGAAGACCGCTTCCCCGACGGTCATCGTAGATCCCGTTAAGCGTGCGGGGCAGACCGAGAACATTTCCGCACAGGTCACGCTGACGGAAAATGACCGGATGCGTCTCGTCATCCGGACAGCAAATGACATTCGTCTCGATGACCAACAGGTCGATATCCGCCTCGATGTCGCCAATCAATCGATTCCGTTTCCGTTCGTCTCCTTCCAAGCAAAGAAGATGGGGGAAATCCGGACCTATACGTCCGATACGACGATTGAAAAAGAAGTCTTCGATGACCAGCGTCTTCCGGTCCTCATCATTGATGCAGGAGCAGGGCGTGGGATCGAGATTCCGCTTGAGATCGTTAAATAAGACAGCAGGGTGAGCATTTTGCTCCAAATGCTGTCTTATTTTTGTTTTGTTTCAAGTCATCAGGGTAATCAAAACCTATACAAAGGAGGAATCAATATGGATCATGCAGTACAGCAACGACTGACGGATTGTATTCTCGCCTGTAATCATTGTTTTGATGCCTGCCTGAACGAGGAACATGTCGGACATATGTCAGATTGTATTCGACTCGACCGCGATTGTGCCGATATCTGTAGCTTATTGCTGCAAGCGATCGCTCGAAACAGCGCAAATGTCGCGGTCCTTGCAAAGGCATGCCAAGAAATCTGTGAAGCATGTGCGACTGAATGTAGCAAACACGATCATGACCACTGCCAAGCTTGTGCGCAAGCATGTACGGAATGTGCAGAAGCGTGTCGCCAGCTTATCTAATACCTTGTCCTTGGACGAGGTTTTTTTATTATAAAAAAATAGCAGGAATTCAAGATTTCTTCTGGTTATTTTTGGCTGATTTGTTTACTATTTAGGGAGGTAATAATAAATCAAGATAGGAGCATACATACACTTATGAAAAAACTTAGCTTACTTTTGATGGCACTCGTTGTTGCATTTGGTCTGAAGTTACCGGTCTATGCGGAAACAGTCGAGTGGGACGTCACAGGAACGGGCACAGGTCCGTATACGTTGACGTTTGAAGGCACAGGCATCGTCGATATCACGTCTGAGACGGCACTTGTCTTTGAAGAGGGCGTGACAGGAAAAGACGTCAACATCGAAGAGACACCGGTCGTGACGTTCACGGCAGAGACGGCACCTGTCGTCAAGGTCGTCTCAGCAGATGGACAGCGGACGGTTCTCGTCCAGTTCGGTAAAGTCGTTACACCAGATGAGCCGACGACAGACGAACCAACGACAGACGAACCGACGACAGAGACACCAAAGACGGATGAGCCAGTCACAGAAGATCCAGCGACAGACGAACCCGTCAAGGAAGAACCAACACCGGAAGAGCCTGTGAAAGAAGACCCGGTCAAGGAAGAGCCGACATCGGAAGAACCAACGACCGAAAAACCGGAGACAGGTGATGACGCGACACCGACACCAGTCGAAACACCGACGACGGCAACGATCGAAGGAACGATCTGGTACGATGAGAACGAGGACGGGATCCGTCAAGAGAAGGAAACACGTCTCGATGATATCCTCGTCTCTTTGATGAATCGGAACGAAGATGTCATCGATGAAGCCTACACGAAGAACGGCACATACAGCTTCAAGAATTTGAAGCCAGGAACGTATGAAGTGGAAGTCGACGGATATGATATGGGTTACTACTTCTATTCCGAGCAAAACGTCGGTGACGACCGGACGATCGATTCCGATGTCGACGAAGACATGGGAACGAAGAAAGTCCGTCTCGTCGCAGGACAAACGGAAGTGATTGATGCAGGAATCTACGGCGACGAAGAGCTTGACGGTATGTTCGAGCATTGGTTAGCTGTCGTCAACTTCTTTGATGCGAACGGCAACCAAAAGCCAGATTATGACGAAGGAACAGTTCCTGCGACATATACGGTGACGGATGCAATCACAGGAAAAGACGTCTATCAAGAGAAGATTTCGAAAGATGATCTAATGATGATCCAACTCGATCCAGGAACATACACAGTTAAGACGGAAGTCGCAGAAGGCTACACGGTCAAAGCGATGCACCACCTTGACATGGATGACTTAATGATGGATATGGATGAAGAAATGTATGAAGATTATGAGTCATTCGCTCAGCAAGCAAAAGCGATGAAATTGATGGCGAACGATGAAGAAGCCTTGACGCCAGAAGAACAAGAAATGGTCGATGAGTTGTTGAAGTACTTTGAGCGGAAATCACCGGAAGCGGGTGTGACGATCGAAGAAGGTAGCCTCGGTACGATCTTGCTCGCAGAAATTGCGAAAGTAGAACCGGTCGCGAAGCCGACGCCAAAACCAAAACCAACACCAACGTCAACAAAAACGCCAGTCAAAGCAGTCGATGCTGCGGCAAAACAGTCGACGACAACAGCAACGGGAACATTACCACAAGCTGGGGAAGACAAGCCATTCCCATATGCAGCAACAGGAGCAGGTCTTGCTGTCGTAGGTCTTTGGTTACTCGTTCGTCGTGGAGCTTAATCATTACAGGGGGACCTTCTACAAGGAGGTCTCTTTTTTGATGTGTGTATTCTTTGACACACACGCACACATGTGTGTATAGTAAAGGTATTACTAAAAGGAAAGAGGGATGACGATGTTAACGACAAAACAGATTAGTGAATTGTTACGCGTCTCAGAAGAAACGGTCCGTCGCTGGATCCGGACAGGTGAATTACATGCTGAACAGGACGGAAAAGGGTACCTTGTCGATGAGTTGGCACTGAAACGTCTCGTTGATCAGAAGTCGCAAATTCCAGGTACAGCGATGAATAAGATTCTCCCGCTCATCCAAGACATGTTCGGACCGGAAGCAGCGCAGTTCGCAAAATCGAACCTGTTCGATCCACTCCGTCAATCGATGGAACAGGCACCACCGAAACCGGAAGCGTCGACAGAGTCACTCGCAGAAGAACTCGATCGCCTGAAACGGAAAAAACGTCGTCTTGAACTCGAGCATGAACTGAAGTTACTAGAGATTGAAGAAAAAATTGCGGCGGTTGAACGGAAAGTTCAATCGTAAAGACAAAAAGCGATGTTCCCGATATAGGAGACATCGCTTTTTTCGTTTCGCTACAAGAAAAACCCACTTCACGAGGCGGAAGGGGTTTTGTCGTTTGTTTGTTTCTTTTTTCGTTGCCAGTACCAGTAAGCAAGTCCCAGTCCAATCGGGATTGCAGCCAGATACGGATTGGCTTCGATGAAGCCGATCATCTCAAAGAGCGCGAACCATCCACTGAGTAAACCGAGGATGAGTAAAATCGTCCGTAGTGCTTCGGGAAGCTTGCGGATCCGATACGCAATGAGACAGACGAGGCAAAAGATAATGATAGCCACGAGCATTCCTCCCATTCCCGTAATCCAGTATAGCGTATTCGGAAAGCTTTTTCGATGTTGAATGATGTGAAATGATTCGGATCAGTTTCGAACAATCGAACCATTTGACCTGTCATGATAAGTGAGCCCCACGCGGACTCACCTATTTTTTGATGAAAAGGAGCAGACGAATGGTCATTGATTATTTCGCAGTCTTACCGAGTGGTAAAAAAGGAGCGCTAGAGCCGCATTGTCTGACGCAAGGTACCTGGTATCAGCGTATCAATGAGGAGTTGTTCCGGGCAATTCATTACGGGGCGGGCATCATCCGGATACGAGACAAGGGAGCGGAGCTACGGATTCCGATTGAGTTTGGATTCGGTTATGTCCTCCAGTACTTGCGCCAGTTTACGGAAGCGGAGCGACAGGACGGACGAAAGCGTCATGTCTTGCAACGTCAACTTGATTGGATTGGTCGTGGATTACCGATTGAACTCAAACGACGTGGATCAAAAATCGAGATGTGGGCCGATGATGTGCATCGTCTACATCGTGAATCATTTCTTCGGGCAATCGAAAAAGCGGATCATTTCATTTCATGAAACCAAACTTTATTTTAGTAAAACGAAAACAAGACAAAAACTTAATACTATGTAAGCGTTTTCTTTAAAGGGGTAAATCCAAAAATTAATTTCCATGCACAGCCCATATAAATATATTTTATCTTACTACTATTCCCCTATTTTTTACAAAAAATCTATTGTGGCGTCTTTTCTAGTTTTGTATATTTGACGTGTAGCATTCTTACCGATTCTCAAAAACGAAACGGTGGTGTGCACGAATCTACAATAAAAATGGCTTTTTGAAGCGGTTTTGGCAGTGTCTTTAGTTCATCCCAATCGGATACATATGAATCACGGATAGATCGTCTTGATGATAGACGAATGATCGCACGTGAAACAGAACGTATTCCTCCTAAGACGACTAAAGAATTTTTTGACTGCTTTAAAGTAAAATATTGCTATATTTTACTTATATTGTAGATTTAAAATTGGGATTTTCGCTTTTGATTTGTTAGAAAAGAGGAGGAATAGTAAACATGGGTTATTCGAAGAAAACGAACAAATTGTACGCTGCTGCAGCTGCGCTTGCAGTCACGGCGTCTGTCGTAGCTCCGGTTGCTGCTGATGCAGCATCGAAGGTCTCGGTTAAATACATCTCTCCAATCTTGATGAAACATGCAGGTGGTTCGAAATACGCAGTCAAGAAATTGACGCTTCCGACGAAAGTCAAAGTCAAACTTTCAAACGGCAAGTATGAGATGCGCTCAGTCAAGTGGAGCGGTTCTGTCAAATTCGAAAAGAAATACATCAACAAATACCAAGTTCTCTACGGTAAGGTAGCCGGTACGACGAAGAAAGCAGTTCTTAAAGTCGAACTTCAAAACTATGTCGTAGATATCATCGAACCAGTCCTCGAACCGGTTGCTGTTGGCGGAAAAGTTCAATTGCCAAGCACAATCAACGTTCAATACAAATCAGGTATCATCGTCAAGCGCCCAATTAGCAAGTTCAACCTCAAAACTCCATCGACTTCAAAAGCAGGAAAATATAAATTAGCTTACACGTACAAAGGTGCTAACTCTGTCGTAACAGGTTACATCAACTACGAAGTTAAGGCAGCAAACATCTCGAACGTCATGGGAAGCGTTGATGATCAGAAGCTTTCAGTCAAAGCAGACGTCATGTACCCAGCAGTGGGCGCGAAGGCAGAACTCTTGATCTACCCAGGCAAAGACATGTCAGCTACACCAATCGTAGCGAAAGGAACGCTCTCGAAAGGGAAGTTCATGGCATCGCAAGGTGGTATTCCAGAAGGAACACACAGCTATGTCGTCAAAGTCGGCGCTGTCAAATCAGCTCCGATGGACTTCACGATTGCAAAAACAGTCCTCGCTTCAGCAAAAGCAATCGGCAAAGAGAGAGTCGAAGTTTCATTCTCGCGTGCCGTTGACTCTGTCACAGCAGACAACTTCAAAATCGCAGGTGCGACAGTTAAATCCGCGACACTTAGCCCAGACAAGAAATCAGCAGTTCTTGAAGTGGAAGGACTCGAGTATGGCAAAGACTATTCAGTTGACGCGAAAGGGATCATGGTCGGTGGCGTCGCGAAGGATCTCGGTTCGCTCAGCTTCATGACACAAAGTGTTGAAGATATTTGGATGCTAGAAGTATCACCAAAAGCTTCGACAATCGTTGCGAACGGAGCAGATAACACGGAAGTGACATTCGCTCTTAAAAACAAATCGACTGGTGAAGTCGATAAAAATGCAGATGATATCGTCTTGAAATTGTCGACATCATTCGGTGCTCTCGCGAAAGATCGTGTCACGATCCAGGACGGTAAAGCGACGGTTCTGTTGACGTCTGAATTCAGTAATACAGATATCGAAGCAATCATCAAAGCAGAAATCATTGAAACGGCAGCTGGCGATTACAAAAACCTAATCGGTAAGATTGCTGGAGAAACGAAAGTCAAATTCAGCACGATCGCTGTGACGCCTGCTCCAATTGAGATGATCAATGTTCTTGCAGCTGAGTCGAACCAAGCAGATCGCGTGACGATCTTCCTCGATAAAGCCGTCTCACGTGAACTTCTTCTTAAATCATTTGGACTCGATAAAGTCATGCAAGGTCTTCATGAAGAAGATTACCTCGCAAACGATAACATCCAAATCGAACAATTCGAGGGAACAAAACGTGTCATCGGTGTCAAAGCAGTTCCTTCGAATCCAAAAGCATTCGAGTTGATCTTGGACAAAGAAACACCACTCCAAGATAACGCAGTCGTTAAGCTGACAGCGAAAATCACGAGCAACACGGATACAGAAGTCAAATCAAAAGCAAGCTTCAAGTTAACAGATGCTCGTCAGCCTGAAGTCACTTCTGTTAAGGCTGTAGGGTTGAATCAACTCGAAGTGAAATTCTCTGAATCTGTTGCTACGGCTGATTTCAAAATCGACGGTCAGTACGGCGAGAAGTACTTCGACGTCCTCCATTATGGATTTGATAATAAAATGGGTGTTGATCGCCGCGATACAGTCAAAATCACTTTAAAAGATAACTATCCAGGTCTTAAACAAGGTTACTTCGCAGCGGGTAAACACTCACTTCAAGTATCAAGCATTTACGACTATGCAGCGCTTTCTGATGAAACGAATATCGGTACGACTCAAAACCTTGACTTCACTGTTGCAGCAGACACGGTTAAACCGACAGCTGGTGTTGTAGTTGAGTCGCCTGAACAATTCCGTATCATGTTCAGTAAAGGTCTTAAAAAAGCGAACATCTTAGCATTGCTTGATAATGAATTGAAGTTTGAGCGTTACAACTCGAATACGAAGAAATATGAAGACTTCAGCAAATATGTCGACGTCACGTCGTATAACAAAGAGACGGGCGAAGCAGTCATCGAGTTGATGAAGGACTGGACGGAAATCTATGATACCGTCAACACGAAAGAAAACTACTACAACGATAAATTCCGCATCACACTCGCGAAAGATGCGATTCAGGCTGAAGCGAATGGAGAGAAAAATGACGCACTCGTGCTTGATTTGAACTATGATGGGTCTCCTCTTAATTCACCAGATCTGAAGAGTGCTGAGATTAACACGATTGATCGCTTAGCACCAAGTAATGATTTCGTTGTTATGATGAGTGAGCCTGTTAAAATCCGCGATCTCGATGAGTACAACACTCCACTCATTAATAGTGATGGTGTAGTCTTACCTCCGAAGACAACTGTTGAATTCATTGGTAAAAACAAAGACGGAAAAATCGTTACAATCGATGGTTCGGTCCTTAATTACACGGATACAACAGACAAAAACTTCCGCGTCGCAGCAAACGAGAATCTACAAAAGCTTGTTGACATGGAAGGTTACGGTGAAGAGTGGAAAGTCGTCGTCAAATCACTTTCGGATGATGTCGGCAACACAGTTGCGACAGCGACACATGATTTCAAACTCATGAAAACACCACCAACACCAGTCTTATCACCATTTGAAATCCTTAAGGTCACTGCTAATGAGAAAAACGAGAAAGATGTCATTCGCATCAAATTCACAGAGGGCGTTCAGTACTCTGGTATGTACGATGCGACAAGTACAGCGAATTATGTCCTGAACGGAAAAGCACTTCCGGTCGGAACAACGATTTCGCTTGCTGACTCAGATGACATCGTATCGAACGGACTTGACATCGTGAAGATCAAAGTCCCAGCTGGTACGCTGAAAACGTTGTCGAACGTCATCGTCGTCAACAAAGATCTTCAGTCGTATGACAACTCTGTCTTGACTGGTGGTTACGAGAAAGCTGTTCTTCTCGGATTGAACTAAGGAATGTGAACCTCTTTCTACTTCGGTAGAAGGAGGTTTTTTCGAGGAATTAGCGCAATCGATTGCATTTTGAAAAATCTATTTACTTAATTTGAAAAATCAGGCTTATATTCATCGTAATAAAATGTTAAATTATGTGATGTTATTTGGAAATTCAGGTGGAAATATTAAAAAACATATAGAAATAAAGGAGATTTAATCCATGAGAAGAACGAAAAAAGTATCTGTTGGATTGTTAGCAGCAGTCGTCGCAACAAGTGGACTCACTTATGCACCAGAACGCGCACAAGCATTCACAGCAGGTGAGAAACTCGACAACCGTGTCATCTTCCAAAGCTTTAGCCTCTTCCAACCGTATGAAAGCAACATGTACCGGACGCTTGCGAAAAAAGGAGATTTATTGAACACATGGGGCGTGACGGATGTCTGGCTTCCACCTGCCTATCGTTCATTTGACATGGCTCGTTATTTAGAAGGCTATGCGATTGCCGATCGATACGATCTCGGTGAGTTCCCGCAAGGACCGGACGATACGATTCCGACAAAATACGGAAAAGCCACACAACTCGAGATGATGGTCGACATGCTACATGACGATCACATCAAAGTCCAGATGGATCTCGTACCGAACCAAATGCTTGGTCTAAGTCAACGAGAAGCGGTCTACGTGCGTCGTGCGACAGGTTCAGGTAAACCATTCGCAAATCCATTCACAGGTGGCGAACAGACGAAGACACTTGTGACGCCTTACCTCGCCTACACAAAAGGTGGCGGTATGGGGCAAGCGAAATACGGCTATATCAAAGAATGGAACAAATCATATCTCAACGGAACATCTCTTCAAGGGCAGGGACTTGGACGGATCATGACGGACCAAGACGGGAAAGCGTATCGTTTCTTTGGTGTCGATCACGCAGATAACTACTTGCCAGAATGGTTGCTTGAAGCGGCAAAAACGGGACATATCAATACGGTCGATTCGTATCTGGCGACAGATGGCTGGTATGAAGTCTCAGAGGGTAACTGGAAACCGATGTTGACGCAATATACAAAAGACACAGGTTATCTGCCGTTCATGCTCAAGAATGGTTTTGCATCAAAAGAAGCTTTGTTGACGTCTAGTGAAGATAAAAAAATTGCCGACTTAACAACTCAATACATGAATACAAAAGCGGAATATGGTTATGGTTCAGAAGAACGTTCGTTCCAAAACGATAACTCTGGTATCGACACAGAAGATCAGTTCCTCTTCGTCGACGAAAAGGGCACGCCGACGAAGACGATCAACAACACGATGGCAAGAAATGATGAATTCCTCGTCGGCGTTGACCTCGCGAACTCGAACCCAGAAGTCATCAAAGAACAGAAGAACTGGATGAAGTGGATGCTTGAAACGTATAAGTTTGACGGATTCCGAATCGATGCGGCGTCTCACTACGATAAAGCGATTCTAAAAGCAGAAGCAGAAATCTCGAAAGCGCATTTCGGAAAACAAGATTACTTGAGCTATATCGAAAGCTATAAAGCATCTCAACGTTCGTACATGAAAGCAAACAACAACGAACAACTCATCATGGACTCTGATTTGTACTTCACATTACGTTCGGCGCTAAAAACTTCGCAAAAACGTCCACTTCGTGATCTTGCGAAACTTTCAGTCGTCGATCGTGAAGGTTATGGAGCGACGGATGTTCAACCGAACTGGTCGTTCGTCAATAACCACGACCAAGAGAAAAATCGTGTCAATCAAATCATGCTTGATATGTACGGCATCAAGGCGGGTGCTCAGTACAGTAAAACGGATCAGCCGAAGTCGTTTGAGAGACTCTACAACAAAAAAGACGAAGCCAAGGCACTTGCGATTTATAATCAAGAGCTTGCTAGTCCGACGAAGAAATACTCAACGGAAAACATCATTGCGCAGTATGCGTTCCTTCTTTCGAACAAAAATACAGTTCCGACCGTCTACTACGGTGATCTCTACCAGACCGATGCATCGTACATGTCAAAAACGACACCGTACTATGACGAAATCACGAATCTCTTAAAAGTACGTAAAAAATACGCGTACGGTAAACAGTTCGTAGCTTACCATACATCGAACACATCAAAAGAAGCTGGGAAAGATTTGATCTCAAGCGTTCGCTTCGGGAAGAACCGGAACACGGGTGTCGCGACCGTCATCGGGAAAAATGCAGGTCTAAATACGACGATTCCAGTCAACATGGGTAAAACACACGCGAACCAAGTCTTCGTCGATGCTAGTGGTGTCACGAACACGAAACTCGTTACAGATAAGAACGGTATCTTGACGGTTCCAGTCAAAGGGATCAAGACGGCTGAAGTGAACGGTTACGTCGGCGTCTTCGTTCCGCAAGCAACAAAAGCACCAGTCGCAACGATCAAAGCCGGTGCAGTCTATCAAGGGAAAGCGTTGAACTTGAAAACGACGATCGCAAACTCAAAAGCAGCAATCGCTTCGACTCGCTACCGTGTCCTCGATACAAAAAAAGCGACAGTCGATTCAAAAAGTCGCCTGACAGGTAAAGCAACAGGGAAAACGACGGTTGAAGCAACGATTACGTTAAAAGACGGTTTTGTCTTGAAGACGGTCTTGCCGATCGAAACAAAAGCAAACAGTGTCACGCTGAAAGCAACAAAAGCAACACTGAAGAAGAACCAGACGACACGGATTGCCTATACTTCAGCAACGGATAAAATCAAATCCGTTCAGTATACATCTGCGAACAAAAAAGTCGCGCAAGTCTCGTCACGCGGTAATGTCAAAGGCATTAAAGCAGGCAAGACGACGATCCGTGTCACGTACACGACAGTTGGAAACTATAAAGTCGTCAAAACATTTACAGTCACAGTCAAGTAACATCAAGCGCCACTCTCAACACGAGAGTGGTATTTTTTATGATTTGCGTCACTGTTTCAATATATTCCACATAATTCCATCTAATCCGGGTATTAGTAAGAAAGACCTAGAGGGAGGAACGATGATGCGCACATGGATAGCAGGGAGTCTAGCACTTGGTTTGATCTTTAGTACGGTACCGGTCAATGCGATCGAGAAAAAAGAGGCGATTCGTCCTGCGACATTGGCGAAAGCAAAAGAAGTACCAGCCTTCTCGAAACAAGCGGGGAGTGCCTTAACCGGACGCTTTGATTCAAAAGGATTAGCAGTCTGGTATTTTGACGCGAAGGATTTTGTCGCGAAAGGTACACACTTCGAGTTCGAGCTTGATTACAACACGTACGGGACGATGTTCGCCAGCAAAGCGGACGCGGAAGCGGGACGGGTCTACAATCGCTATTACCAAGTCACGGATGATACGCTCTACTTCCCGCTCAGTTGGAGTGGACGACAGTACTTAGTGCTCGAAGGGTACCCGGGCGACCGCTACTCCGTTCCTGCCTATATCTCACGTTATGAACCCATCGAGGAATCGATGACAGCTGCCGTCAAAGCAGTCAAACCGGCGTTACTTGTGCAGACGCGTCCTGGTGCAATGCGAGCGCAAGCCTTCGGCGCCTTAAAAGTAGAGTCGGTCACGTCCGAGCTTCGAATCGAGCGACTCGTCTATGCTTCCTATGCAGAAGCGAAAGCAGCGCAACAGAAATTCGAACGCTCATCAGCTGTCGCGTTCGCGGAGTTCGATGCACCAATTCAAGCATTCGGAGTCGATGCCTATCAGAAATATCAATGGTCTCTGCAGAATACGGGGCAAAAGAAAGGTCTCAAAGGGGCGGATATCGGTTTCGTCGCCATGCAAAAACGGATCAAAGGTAAAAAGTTATCTGCAACCAAAGTCGCAGTCCTTGATTCTGGTATCAATCCGAGTTACGCCGACTTCGCGGGCAAAATCCGGATGGATCTCGGCTATGATTTCATCAATGGCGATAAGAGCGCCTGGGATGATAACGGACATGGTTCACATGTCGCGGGAATCATTGCCGCGGGTGGAAATAACACATATGGGATGACAGGCATCAATCCGATGGCGACGTTGATTCCGATTAAGGTCCTCGATGACTCAGGCGCTGGTTCAGTGTCAGGACTCGTCAAAGGCATCCAGCATGCGACGAAACAAGGTGCTCGGGTCATCAACATGAGTCTCGGTGGGAGTTACTCTTCGAAATCGATTGAGTCGGCGTTAGCAGCAGCAGTCAAGAAGAATGTCCTGATCGTTGCAGCTTCCGGGAACGAAGGGCGTGGAACGATTGCTTATCCGGCTCGTTCGAAATATGTCTTGTCGGTCGGGGCGACAGGACGAAAAGATACGAAAGCCTCGTTCTCGAACTACGGGACGGGACTCGACCTTGTCGCACCGGGTGTCTCGATTCCAAGCTACCTCGCGGATGGGGAGTTGCTGTACGGTAGCGGAACCTCGATGGCGACGCCACACGTCGCTGGTGTCGCGAGTCTCTTGATCAGTTTGAAGCCGTCTTTGAAGGCAAGCAGTGTCGAAAGCATCCTCAAGAAATCGGCAAAAGATCTTGGGAAAAAAGGCTATGATACGAGCTATGGTGCTGGTCGGTTGAACGCCAATAGCGCCGTCAAACTGATTCCTTAAATCATTAAAGAAGTCCTGTGCTGACAGGGCTTCTTTTTTTCGGTCCATTCATTGATTGATGGAGGTAAAAAGAACTAGAAAAATCAATTTTTTCCATTATAATGAAAAAGGATACATGAATGAAGGAGTGAAATCATATGAAAAAGATCATCGTCAGCGCTCTCCTCGTGAGTGCGTTTAATACATATACGTTGGATACAACGGAAGCGGTGACAACGGCTAAAAAAGTGCCAGCCATCGAAGCAAAAACGAAAAAAGGCTATATCAAAGGAAAGTTCGACGCGAGTGGGAAAGCGTTGTTCTATTTTGATACGAAGACGTATCTGTCAGGTGGAACACACTTGAAGTTCGCCTTTGATGCTTCCAAAAAAGCGACCGTTTATACGTCGCAGACGGAATACAAACAAAAAGATCCGTATGCGCGGTATGCGAACAGTAAAAAGACACTCTTTTTCCCACTGACGTGGAGTGGGCGACAATACATCGAAGTGACGGGAGCGAAGAATAAGGCGTTCACGATTCCCTATAAGCTCGAACGCCTCGAACCAATTCGGGAATATGCGACAAAATCGGCAACAACTGGACGAGCGACGAGTCTCGTCGTCCGTCTGAACGGGGCGACGAAAGCGAGCACGTTATCACGGACGTCGCGCGCCGCTCATCATGAAACGATCGACAGTACGCTACAAATCGAGAAGTTCTCCTACAACAGCTTCATTCAAGCCGTAGCTGCGAAACGCCAACTTGAACAAACGAAGGGCGTCCGGTACGTCGAACTCGATCAACCGATGAAGTTACTCAGTACCGATCCGTTCCAGTCCGTCCAGTGGGCATTAAAAAACACCGGGCAGCGTGGAGGAGTTAAGGGAGCGGACATCGGTTATCACGCGATGGTCAAGCGGATTGCCAACAAATCACGTTCAACCGTTCGCGTGGCGGTCGTCGACACGGGCATCAATCCGACCTATGCGGATTTCGCTGGACGTGTCCGGATGGATCTCGGATACGATTTCGTTCATAAGCGCCAGCTCGCTTATGACGATCATGGACACGGTACACACGTCGCCGGTGTCATTGCCGCAGCATCGAACAATGGTTACGGGATGACGGGAATCAATGATCGGGCGAGCATTATTCCGATTAAAGTCATCTCACGCAATAACTACGCTTCGAACTCGAATATCGCCAAAGGCATTCTGTTTGCTGTGAAACAAAAAGCAAAAGTCATCAACTTGAGTCTTGGTGGTGGCGGCGTTTCCTTAGCGATTGAAGATGCTCTAGCGGAAGCGCGTAAGAAAGGAATCTTCGTCGCAGCAGCAACTGGCAATGAAGGTGCACCAAAACTGTCCTATCCGGCACGCTCGAAATATGTTTTCTCAGTCGGGGCGACGAATCGATTCGATAAACGAGCATCGTTCTCGAACTACGGCGAAGGACTGGATCTCGTCGCACCAGGGCAAGACATCGCGAGCTACTTACAAGACGGCGAATCCATCTTCTGGAGCGGGACATCGATGGCGACACCGCATGTCGCGGGTGTAGCGAGTGTCCTCTATAGCTTGAAGCCAAGTATCAAAGTGACGGACGTCGAATCGATTCTTCGTAAGTCAGCGAAGGACCTCGGCAAAAAAGGTCGCGATACGACGTACGGGTATGGGCGCTTGAATGCCGATCGCGCCGTCCAGCTCGTGAAATAAGGAAAGTAGGTTAAACGATGAAACGTATCCTATGTGTCCTTCTGATTGGTGTCCTCTGTATAAGCGGAACACTCGAAGGACAGGCAGCATCAAAAGAAGAACAGCAAACATTAAACGATTATCGGAAGTTGAAGTTCGGACTGACACTGACACAAATCGCAAAAGTCGTCTACGGTTCATCATACAAGGAACATCTAATACAAAAGAATGGTGCAACGGTCTTGAAGCAAAAAGCGAATTGGGCGAAGCAGGATAAAGGATACCGGTCCCGGTCGTATTCATTCGTGGATCAGTCGAAGACCCTTCCGAGTCGGACGACACTTGAGTTCTATACGAAGAAAAATGGAAAAACGTATTATCTCGCACAAAAAACGATTCAATTTTTAGCGGATACGAATACAGGACTTCGGGAGAGCACGCGGACACTGAAGCATGTGATGTATGTTCAGGGAGATGAGACAGAAGAAGAGCTCGACGCACTGTTGTCAGGAAAAGGGTTAGGTCAGGTTGGAATGCGCTGGTCATGGGACTTTACATCCGTTCAGACGAAACAGGAACGAAAAGAGTATAAGTATAAGGGACGGATCAAGATTTATATCTTCCAAAGCTCTAATCCAAAGAAGCAAATCGATATGACGATGAAGTTCGATGATCAGCAGAAACAATATAAGGTCAACAACTATAGACTCATTCCGATTGAAGTCCCTAAAACAAAATAAGCAGACAATCATGTCTAATAGTCATCATGAAGGAACAAGGAGAAAGGAAACATCAAAATGAAAGTACTCGTAAAACTGATCGTTCTCGTAATCATGCCGATGTCGGTCTTGATTCCGAATATGACATCGGCAGCATCCAAAGAATCACTGCAAATCAAGCAAGAGTACAAAACACTCAAATTCGGCATGACGCTGACGGAAGTCGCGAAGACGATGTACGGAAAAGAGTACCGAAAGTACATCAAGAAAAAAGATGGGAGAGTCGTCTTTACGAAAAAACCGGGCACGACCGGTAACGAACAAGGTTATCGGTCCCTCGGATATGTATTGGATCGTCCCTCTAAAAACCTTCCAACAACAACACTTCTTGAATTTAGTACGAAACAGCATCAGAAGACATATTACCTGACACAAAAAGCTCTGTACTATCAAGGCGATACGGAGAATGGCTTGTACGAAAATAGCCGGACCGTTGTGAAACCGTCGGCACTCCGCCATGGAATGACAGAGAAACAGCTTAATCAACTGGTGACAGGTAAAAAGCTCGGACAGGTGTCGATGTATCTGAGCTGGAACGTTTCATCCGTCATAAAAAAAAGTCCGATGAAGAATGGACGCTATAAAATCTATCAATTCCATCGACCACATTCGAAAAAAATGCAGGTCGTCACCTTGTCATATAACACGAAGAAAAAGCGATATGAGGTTGACACAGAAATCGGGATTTCATTGAAGTACGAAAAATGAATAATGATGATTCATAGAGTCATCAAAGAGAGAAGGAAGCAGGTATGAAGCGCATCATCACGTGGTCATTCTGTTTAGTATTACTGCTTGGTTTGTTTGTTCCAAGAACAGTATCCGCAGCGACGAAAGCCGAGGCGATTGCGACAAAACAATATCGTGCTTTAAAACCGGGGATGACGGTAGAACAAGTCGCTAAAGTCCTCTATGGCAAGACGTATAAAAAGCAACTGAAGATGAAAAACGGTTCACAAGTTTTACGATTGAACACAGAAATCGAAATGGAGGAATGGGATCGGAACGTTCTTCTCTATGATCTCGTGAATCGAAAAGTTGAATTCCCGTCAGCAATCGGTGTCCTGATGTTCATGACGGAGACGGGTGGAACAAAGTACCGGCTGACGATGAAACAGATGGAGTTCAAACGTGACACGGCAGCAGGCTTCCGGACGAGTGATCGTAAACTGGTCAAAGGTGCGAAAATCAAGAACGGATTGACAGAACAACAAGTGGATCGATTATTGACTGGGAAAGGACTCGGAGCATTCGGAACACTTGGTCAAGCTGATACGACATCTGTTCTTGGGAAAACAGAAGTTAAAGCAGGGAAAGCGACAATCATTCATACGAAATCATACGTTTTTCCAACAGCAACGAATCAGTGGCAGTATGTCTTTTTCATCTATGACGCCAAAAAGAAAACGTATCGTGTCGAAAGTCACGATCGGTATTAAAAAGGAGCTTGGAATATGAACACGACATTCATGAAAATCACGGTAGCGACAATCATCGCGGGATCAACACTCTTTAGTGGAACAGCATCTGCTGCGTCGAAAGTCGAGACAGCGGCAACGAATCAATACAAAGCACTCAAAGCGGGTATGACGATGGAGCAAGTCGCAAAAGTCTTATACGGTAAAGATTACAAAAAGCAATTAACGACGAAAAATGGTTCACAAGTATTGAAGACAAAAGAAGAGTTAAAAGACGTTGAAGATAAACGTAAGGAAATTTATTACGAAATCTATGATCGGAAGGCAAAAATTCCTCCGACGGTAATATCACTCGGTTTCATGACGAAAAAGAATGATTCCGTATATCGTCTTATTTCAAAACAAGTCGAAATGGGACGGAATACATATTCCGAGTATCGCGAGAGTACACGGAAGTTAAACGCAGGCGCTAAAATCAAAACGGGAATGACGGAGAAACAACTCGATGGTGTGCTCTCGGGTTCTGGTCTTGGTGAATGGGCTGGATTGCTTGAGGAAGACGCACGAAGCGCCTTCAGTGCAAAAGAAATCAAAGCCTATGAGATTGAAGCGTTTAAAGGAAAACTGTATGTCTTCCAAAAATCGACGAAATCACGCGTTTACGTTGAGATGAGCTATGACACGAAAAAGAAAACCTACGTTATTGAAAATCACGAGACATTCTAAAAAGGGGATAGGAAGATGAAAACGACATTTACGAAATTGGCTGTAGCAGCAGTCATCGCAGGATCGACACTTTTTAGTGGAACGGCATCAGCTGCAACGAAAGTCGAGACAACAGCAACGAATCAATATACAGCACTTAAAACGGGTATGACGATGGAGCAAGCAGCAAAGGTCTTGTATGGAAAAAGTTATAAAAAACAACTCATCAAAAAAAATGGTTCCACGATGCTGAAGAAAAAAGCAACAACGAGTTCAAATGGAGAAGGACAGAAAATCGCTAACTATCAGTTTTTTGATACAAAAGCAAAAGTGCCACCAGTGACGACGGATTTGACGTTTGTGACAAAAAAGAAGGATCCCGTTTATCGCTTGACGATGAAGATCATCAATATCACGGCAGATACAAAGCTTGAGGCTCGTGAAAGTAAGATGCAACTTGTAAAAGGCGCGAAACTAAAAGAAGGCATGACAGAAAAACAGTTAGATGCTGTTCTGACAGGAAAGGGTCTCGGAGACTGGATGACTTTGATGACATTCGATTTCACAAGTATTGCTACGAAGAAAGAAATTAAAGACGGCATAGCGGGTCCGGAATCGATAAAAGCCTACGTCTTCCAAACAACGGATCCTAAAAAACGAATGGTTGTGAATCTCGACTATAACAGTAAGAAAAAAGTTTTTGAAGTATTCGATTTTGAAAAGGTTTCGGCTAATTCACCACTCTATTAAGTCTTTTCAGAGGTAAAGAGTCTATTTTGTAGTAGGCTCTTTTTTTCATCTTTTCCCGTTTTTGACAAATCGATCTCAAATTTCGTTATACTCAGGCTGTAAGTCTTGTCATACACAACCGATATTAACGAGAAGCAAAACACAGAAGGGAATGGACGCAGTTGGAACGAGTAAAGAAAAAACGTAAGGTGAAAAAACGCTGGACGCCACTGAAAATCATGCTATTGATTGCACTGGTTCTCGTCGTCGGTGTCGGCGGATTCATTGGCTATACATATTATCAAGTCGACCAGACGGTCAAAAAAATTCAGTCACCCGTCAAGAATACGGGAGATAAAGTCGTCGAAGATCAAAAGCCGGTTTCGGTACTATTACTCGGTGTCGATCAACGACCAGGCGAGCGCGGACGCAGTGACTCAATCATGGTCATGACACTGAACCCGACACGAAATGAAAGTCGCTTGATCAGTATTCCCCGGGATACGAAGGTTGATATCGTCGGTCATGGTACGAACGATAAAATCAACCACGCGTACGCATTTGGTGGACCAGAGATGACAATCAAGACGGTCGAAAAATTCCTCAATATCCCAATCAACTATTATGCGGAAATTAACATGGAAGGATTTACGTCGCTGGTTGATGCTGTCGGTGGGGTGACGGTCAATAATGATTTGGACTTTACGGTCAGCGGGACACATTTCCCGGTCGGTAAAGTCAACTTAGATGGAAAATCAGCATTGAAGTTCACACGGATGCGTTATGAAGATCCACGTGGTGACTTTGGTCGTCAGTTGCGACAACGCGAAGTCATCGCCCAAGTCGCAAACAAGTTGTCGTCCGACGTTTCAGTCAGTAAATTCAATGCGATCATGGACGTCGTCGGGAAGAACGCTCAAACAAACGTTTCGTTCAAGCCGATGCGGACACTTGCTTTTGACTACATGGATGCCTTCCGTAACCAAAAGAACTTGAAACTCGAAGGAACGGGTGGAAAAGAAGGCGACGGAATTTATTACTGGCACCCGACAGAAGATTCATTAAAAGAAACACAAACGGCATTACGTTATTCACTTGATATGGAATGAACAAAAGCACCGAATCCGTGAGATTCGGTGCTTTTGTTTAGAACGATTGTTCCGCTAGACGAATCCGGCTGATTGTCCCATCTTTTGCAAAACGCTGAAGACGATAGGAGTTACTCGTGACGAGTCCTGTCGTGTCAGTCTCTAGTTGAAGTGGTGCGAGTGAGGCTAATTGCTCATTCGTAATAGTCGTCTCCGTCCAATCAATCGCGATGACTTTGTTGTCCTTCAAGACAAAGAAATGCTTTCCGTAAAACAGGTAGTCATGCAATTCATCGTTGAAGGTCCGATTAGCCGGTCCATAAAGACTATTCAGTTCTTCACCACTTTTGCCGATAAGGTCAATGAGTGTACCCGTCACAAAACTCGTATCGAGGTTATCGTTTGCCCACGTCAAAAGTGTTTCGTCAGCGAGTGGCTCACCCTCGAGTCTTTTTGTTGTATCGGACGTTTTAATATAACCAGTTAAATCATCCGATAATTCAATTTCAGTCACACCGTCATTTTTCTTGACGATACGATATCCATCACCGAAGTCCGCTTCGTAGAGTAATGTCGTCATTCCTTCTTCTCGGTAGATGTTGCTCGAGCGTGTTTTGACGTATAGAACATCATCAACAGCGGCAGTCTCTTTTGTTACTTTTGATTTCTTTTCCTTTGTCTTCTCAACTGTGATTGGTTTTTCGACAGTGGCTTTTGGTGTCGTATCTGCAGAACCTGCAAAGTAAGTCGAGTAGACGTAAGTTCCACTTGCGCCAAGTAAGAAACAAAGAATCAATAGCGCGATCCAGCCCCAAGGTAATGGTCGTTTTGTTCCAGCATGCTTGATTTCTTTCTCTTTTTTACGGCGTTTTGGTTCCGGTTCACGTTGACTTCGTGAAAGAGTTGGAAGTGGTTCTTCTTCCTTGTTCGGAAGTGGACCATCTTCGTCCAAAATTGGACGAGCAACTAATGTACCGTAAAAGTCAGCTAATGTCGCATGATGTTTTCCGGCGAGGAAGGCATTCCATTCGTCGACCGTGACGATATCTTCGTCATAAGGAATTAGTGGCGGTTGACCGGTGATTCGGATCATTGTATCCGTCAAGGATTCGGTCGAAGCCAGACTCGAACGAATTCGTTCATGAAGTCGTGCGATATCCTCCTTCGAGTGGGATGTATAGAATTGTAGCGCTTGTAACGAGCGATGCATAAAGAAATTCCTCCTATGTCGAGATACGGAAATGAATGTAAAAAGTAACAATTCATCTTTTATTATACGCAATGTTTTTCAATAAACGTATGACATTTCCTAAAAAAACATCAACCATTTCCCAAATATTTGTTATACTGAGTCCTAGTTGATGTAGGAAAGTCACTGAATTAGACAAATAAAGGAGAATAATTAGACCATGAATGAAACGATTAGCTTGCAGGAATTATTTTCGATTTTACGTAAATCGTTCTGGCGCATCTTGGCGTTGACGATCGTCGCCGCTCTCATCTCATTTGCCGTCAGTAGCTTTTTAATTAAGCCAACGTATCAAGCAGGAACACAGATTCTTGTCACTCCCAAAAAACAAGAAAACGAAGTTATCGATGCACAGTCCGTCCAGTCGTCTGTCACATTGGTTAATACATATCGGGTCATCATCAAAAGCCCAGCGATTTTAGAACAGGTTCAGAAGGAAGTTCCGAACGCACCGACAAATGTAGCTGCATTAAATAATATGGTCACGGTCGAAAGTGAACAAAACTCACAGGTCATTAACGTCTCGGTCCAAAGTACGGATGCAGCACTTGCATCAAACATGGCTAACTCGATTGCAGAGGTCTTTAGTTCAGATGTTCAAAAATTAATGAGCGTTGATAACGTTACTGTTTTATCGAAATCAGGCATCCCGACGTCACCCGTTAGTCCGAATATCATTTTAAATACAGCGATCGCTGCAGTCGTCGGATTCTTACTCGGTGTCGGTCTTGCATTCTTACGTGAAGTACTCGATCGTCGCATCCGGACAGAAGACCAGGTCCAACAAATTCTTGATCTACCAGTTCTCGGTAGTATCCCGGATATCGATAGCAAAGTATTCAAGTCATCGTCAAAAGCAGCAAAACGAGAGGCGGTCCAACAACATGGCTAAGAAGAGCAAAATGAATAAAGACGCACGAAAACTGATTACGGTCACGCAACCGAAGTCGCCTGTCGCTGAGCAGTACCGTACTATTCGGACGAACATTGAATTCATGGCTGTCGATCGTGAGATTCAAGCGATTCTTGTCACGTCAGCAACACAAGGTGAAGGAAAATCAACGACGTCATCAAACTTGGCTGTCGCTTACGCGCAACAAGGGAAAAAAGTGTTGATCATCGATACCGATATGCGTCGTCCAACGGTCCATTATACGTTCCGTGTAGCAAATGGTCTCGGACTTTCGAGTCTGTTGACACGCCAAGCGGAAAAAGAAAAAGCGATCTTGCCGACGAAAGTCGATAACCTATCGATTTTGACAGCGGGTCCGATTCCACCGAACCCAGCGGAGCTTTTGTCGTCACGGGCAATGGAGCATCTAACGGAACAACTACGCGAAGAATTCGACATCATCATCTTTGATGCACCACCATTACTACAAGTCGCCGATAGTCGGATTACTTCAAAACTAACGGATGGTGTTGTCCTTGTCGTCGGTTGTACGACATCTGATCGTCAACGCGTCTTAAAAGCGAAAGAACAGCTTGAACTGGCCGAAGCAAAAATTCTCGGTGTCGTCTTGAACCGTCGTGAACTGACGGATGATTCAGCATACCAATACTACTATTCCTATGAGTGAGGGACATTTATATGGTTGATATCCACTGTCATATCTTGCCGCTCGTCGATGACGGTCCGGCTAGTGTCGAACACGCGTTACAGTTAGCCGAACAAGCCGTTGCAGAAGGGGTGTCGCGGATCATCGCGACACCACACCTCTATCACCCACAATTCGAAACAGAAGATGTCGATGTTCAGTTGACGGTTGATGAGTTCAATGTCTTGTTGAAACAACGTGATATTCCGTTAACCGTCTATCCAGGTCATGAGATCCGGTTGATCGGTGAGTTGATGGAAGCGTTAGAAGCAGGGCAAGCGCTGACACTCAACGATTCACGCTATATTTTGATCGAGTTTCCGTCAAGCGGGATTCCATCGTATGCGCGCCAAGTCTTTGCAGAATTGATTTCTGATGGTTATATTCCCGTTGTTGCCCATCCGGAAAAGAACAAGGCGATTATTCAGAATCCGTCATTACTGTTTGAATTGATATCAAACGGTGCCATCAGTCAGGTGACGTGTGCTAGTCTGATCGGCAAATACGGAAAGGATGTCCAGCGGTTTGCGATTGCCTTGCTTGAGAATGGATTAGCCCATCTTGTTGCAAGTGATGCGCATCATCTCGAGAAACGTCCATTCTATTGGAAACAATGCGAACGGATGCTTGAGAAAACATTCGAAGATTGGTTGATCGATGAAATTTATGAAAACAATGAAGCCGTTCTCTTGAACCAACTCGTGACAATCAATCCCCCGAGTCCTGTCGAGAAGAATTGGAAAGGGCAGTGGGTATAACATTTTTTGTCAGGGTGAGGAAAAGAGAGTGAATTGGCACTCTCTTTTTTCTGTGTTAACGCTTACATTATGAAATTATGGAAAACTTTATGGAAAACAGCATGTTTCCTGTGTTATTGTATTTTACATAAAGAATGGAATGTTAGATATAATTTGGGAAACCGAAATTATATATAGGAGATGATTATGTGATTAAAGTAAAAAAAGCAGTTATTCCAGCAGCGGGACTCGGAACACGTTTCTTGCCAGCGACAAAAGCGATGCCGAAGGAAATGTTACCGATCGTTGATAAACCAACAATCCAATACATCATTGAAGAAGCCATTGAATCAGGAATCGAAGATATCTTGATTATCACTGGTAAAGGGAAACGCGCGATCGAAGATCACTTTGATTCCGTACCGGAACTGGAAGCGAACCTGATTTCGAAGAATAAATCAGAATTACTTTACTTAGTCGAAGAGACAACGAAGATTAATATTCATTTCATTCGTCAATCGAAACCAAAAGGTCTTGGGGATGCGATTCTTCAAGCGAAAGCATTCGTTGGCAATGAGCCATTCGTTGTCATGCTTGGTGATGATATCGTGCAGGCTGAAGTTCCGTGTACGCGACAGTTAATCGAACAGTATGAAATCACGAATAGTTCAATCATCGGTGTGCAGCCAGTTCCTGAAAAAGATACGCACCGATACGGCATCGTCGATCCAAGCTCGAGCATCTCAGAGCAATTACATAAAGTGAAATCATTCGTCGAAAAACCAGTGCCTGGAACAGCTCCGTCGAACTTGGCGATCTTAGGTCGTTATCTACTCACACCAGAAATCTTTAAATATCTTGAAACACAACAAGTTGGTTCAGGTGGCGAAATTCAATTGACGGACGCGATTACGCGACTCAATGAAATGCAACGGGTCTTTGCTTATGAATTTGATGGCAAACGGTATGATGTTGGTGAAAAATTAGGATTCATTCGAACGACACTTGAATTTGCGTTAAATCGAGAAGACCTAGGAGCAGACGTAGCAGAAATGATGGAAGAACTGTTGCAAGCACGCAAAACACGATCGCTTGTCTGAAAATCAGCATTCCAAATATTAGTTGAAAGGAGTGAATGTTCGTGAAGAAGTATTACTATTACCGAACGATTTTACTGGCATGTATGGATGCCTGTGCATTAATGGTTGCGATGAGCTTTACATATTTTTTCTTATATCCAAAGGAATTATTTTTATTGATCGACAGTCGTGATTTAGTTCAGTCAGCGACGGTATTTGCTTTACTCTTCATCACAGTCGCGTTTCTTATGAAACTGTACCGTGTTAACTGGAAATATGCGAGTGTACAGGAGGCAATGACATTATCATTGTCTCTGGCACTCAGCTCAATCGGCTTAATAGTGTACCAAGTTCTATTCTTTGGTCAAGTCTTAGAACGTATCACACTATTAAGTTTTTGTATTTCTTTACTGTTACTTGGAGCGATCCGCGTAGCATTACGTTTGCTTGGAATCGGACAGCACTGGCGGAAATATGCTCTGCCACGGCGTATGATCAAGTCACGAAAACGAACGTTGGTCATTGGTGCGGGGCGTGCAGGGCGGGCATTGGTTCGTCAACTCTATGCCTCACCGTTTCATGAATTGAAGCCAGTTGCTTTTGTCGATGATGATCCGAAAAACATGCATTTCGTGATTCAAGGAATTGAAGTTGCAGGAACGACGGAGGATTTAAAGGCAGTCATCGAGCGACATAAAATTGAAGCCATCGTCTTAGCGATTCCTTCGTTGTCACAGCAACGGCGAATCGAACTGATCACGGAAGCGAAGACACTCTGTAAGAACGTTCAAACCTTACCGATGATTGAAGAACTCGTGACGGGGAAAGTCTCGGTCAACGCGATTCGCGATGTATCGATTGAAGATTTACTCGGACGCGAACCGGTTGAACTGAACATCTCGGGGATTCGAAGTGAAATTGAAGGACGAACGGTCCTGGTCACAGGAGCCGGTGGATCGATTGGATCAGAAATTTGTCGCCAAATCATTCAATTTAATCCGACGACGTTAATATTACTCGGTCACGGCGAAAACAGTATCTATTTAATTGAACGGGAACTGCGCAGTTTACAGACAGCAATCAATCTTGTGCCAATCATTGCCGATGTACAAGACCAAATGCGTCTCGACGAAGTGTTTGCACAACACCGACCGGATGTTGTCTTCCATGCAGCCGCTCATAAACATGTGCCGTTAATGGAAGTAAATCCGTATGAGTCGGTAAAAAACAATATCTATGGTACGAAAAACGTCGCAGAAGTAGCCGATCGTCATCAAGTTGAGCGGTTTGTCATGATCTCAACGGATAAAGCGGTCAATCCGACGAACGTCATGGGGTCGACGAAACGAATTGCCGAGATGATCATTCAAGACTTAGGGAAACGGAGTCAGACAAAGTTTGCTGTCGTTCGTTTTGGAAACGTTCTTGGAAGTCGTGGGTCCGTCATTCCACTCTTTAAATCACAAATTGAAGCGGGGGGACCAGTCACGGTGACCCATCCAGAGATGACGCGATTCTTCATGACGATTCCGGAAGCCAGTCGTTTGGTCATTCAAGCAGGCATTCTAGCAGACGGTGGAGAAGTTTTCGTCCTTGATATGGGTGAACCAGTCAAAATCGTTGATCTTGCGAAAAACATGATTGAGTTAAGTGGCTTTACGGAAGACGAGATGCCAATCGTATTCTCAGGGATTCGACCAGGAGAAAAAATGTATGAGGAATTATTAAAAGATGGAGAAGTCGATCCAGAAGCGATTTATCCAAAGATTTTTGTAGGCCGAACGAAGCAAGCTGAACCGATTGAAGAAATACTTCGTATGGTTGAAAATCATCAACTGAATCCATTGCAACTACGCAATACGTTACTTGATATTGCAAACGATGTTGCGCTAAAAAAACAAAAAACAGTATGAACATAAGGAGCTAAAGCAAATGAGTTATATGACAGTGAAACGATTGTTAGGATTCATCCTAGCACTTGTGGCATGTATCGTATTGATACCAGTGTTTTTATGCATCATGGGGGCGATAAAAATTGAATCACGAGGACCTGTCTTCTTCAAACAAAAACGAGTTGGGTTGAAGAAAAGTCATTTCAACATTTTGAAGTTCCGGACTATGTATATTGAAACACCACAAGATACACCGACTCATTTGCTTGCTGATCCGGATGTTTATATTACGCGCGTCGGGAAGTTCTTACGTAAAACAAGCTTAGATGAATTACCACAATTGTTTAACATCTTAAAAGGTGAGATGAGTTTTGTTGGACCCCGACCTGCTTTATGGAATCAATATGACTTAATAGACGAACGTGATAAATATAAAGCGAATGATACATTGCCAGGCTTGACAGGATGGGCCCAAATCAATGGTCGTGACGAATTACCGATTGAAGTGAAGGCAAAACTTGATGGAGATTATGTGAGCCGAATGGGGATTGTGATGGATACACGTTGTTTTATTGAAACTATATTCAGTGTAATAAAAAGTGATGGAGTAGTTGAAGGTGGTCCAAATAAGATGACGTTAAACGAAGTAAATGGTAAGAGGATAAATAGATGAGAAACAGAAATATTTTGGTGACTGGAAAAAACGGCTATGTATCTAAAGAGGTAGTGAGTTTTTTTAAAAGTAAGCAAAAAAATATAGAGTCTGCTTCAATTAAAAATAAAGAATATTTAAAAATTGATTTTAGAAAATACGATACTGTAATTCATACAGCAGCAATAGTGCATAAAAGAAAAGTTCATTATGAAGAATATTATAAAGTGAATGTAAATTTAACTCGAGACATAGCTACTTTAGCAAAACAATCCGGAGTAAGACATTTTATTTTTTTTAGTTCAATGAGTGTATTTGGTGTAGATCAAGGTGTAATTAATAGTAACACTCCTTTGAATCCAACTAATGATTATGGGAAATCAAAACTTGATGCCGAAAAAGTTCTAGGTAATATGGAAGATGAAAATTTTAAAATTACAATAATAAGAGCACCTATGATTTATGGATTTGGTTGCAGCGGTAATTACATTAAGTTGTCCAAAATATCTAGTAAAACATTTATTTTCCCAAATATAAACAACCAAAGAAGTATGATTCATATAGAAAATTTGAATAACTTTATTTTTAATATAGTAGAAGAGGAAATCAGTGGAATTTTCCATCCACAAAACACTAAATATGTTTGTACAACAGATATTTATAAAAAAATAAGAAAATCTAAGAAGAAAAAATATATTTTAACAAGTATTTTTAATATGATAATATTTAAAATTATGAAAAAAAATAATACTGTCAACAAAATATTTGGCGATTTAGTTTATGACAAAAAATTTTCGAAAGTTAGTTTTGAATATCAAACTATAGATTTTGATCAATCAATTTATAAATCGGAAGGTGAAAGCTGTCTTGAGTGAAAAAAAGTTGTCAAATAACAAGGAAATGGTTTCAGTGATTATTCCAACATATAACTCAGCAAAATACTTAAAAAGAACAATTGACTCTGTACTAAAACAGACATATCAAAATTTTCAAATAATAATAATAGATGATTGTTCGCAAGATGAAACAAAAAAAATAGTCGAAAATTACCAAAAAAAATTTAGTGAAATAAAGTATATTTTATTGGATAAGAACTCCGGTGCTGCCGTTGCTCGCAATACTGGAATAAAAAAAGCTGAAGGAAAATATTTAGCATTTTTAGATAGTGACGATGTTTGGTTTGAAGACAAACTAGAAATTCAATTGAAATATATGAGAGAGAATAAATTAACTTTTACTTGTACTAACTATAATAAAATAGATGAAAATGACATAGATTTAAATAAAGAAGTTCTTTATCCAACTTCTATGACTTATGAAAAACTATTAAAAAACAATTGTGGTAATTCTACTGTAATCTACGACTGTCAATCCTTAGGGAAAACATATATTGAAGATATAAAAAAAAGAAATGATTACGTTATGTGGTTAAAAGTCATTAAAAAATCAGGGAAACTACACAACGTAGGAGAAACTTTATCTAGCCATAGAATTAGGTCAGGATCAATTTCAAGCAACAAAATTGATCTGGTGAAATACCACTGGTATGTATATAGAAAAATTGAAGATTTGAATTTTATGAAATCAGTTTATCTAACATTTTATTGGATTGTAAAAAAAGTTTTTACAAAAGGATGATTTATTTGGGAAAAATAAATGAAATTATATTTAAATTGGGTGTGGCTTTTAGAAATAACTTACTGTTTAATTCGTTTGATTTTTTAAAAAAATCTCAATACTGGGATAATAAAAAAACAGAAGAATATCAGGTAAAAAAATTCAATGAATTGATACAATTTGCAATTAATAATTCAAGTTATTTAAATGAGAAATATAAAAATATAGATGTAAGAATTAAAAGTATTAAAGATTTGGATAAAATACCTGCAATTACTAAAAAAGAGTTGCTCGAACATAATTCTGATATTCAGATTACTCAGGGAGTAGGAAAATTAATATTTTCTGAAACATCTGGTAGTACTGGAGAACCATTAATTTTCTATAGAACTAAGGAGTGGGATGCTAGGCATAGAGCAGCTCAACTTAGAGGATATTCATGGCATGGAGTAAAACCATGGGAGAAAAACGGATATTTTTGGGGTTATGATTTTTCTGGGAAATCAATTAGAAAAATAAAATTATTAGATTTTTTATTAAACAGATTCAGGATTTTCTCTTATAAAAAAGAAGAAATCATTGATTTTTCTTTGAAACTAAAAAAAGCAAAATATCTTGAGGGATACTCCTCAATGATTTACGAAGTAGCTAAAACATTAAATTCGCTAAATATTAAAGTTACTAATCTTAAGATGGTAAAAGGAACGTCAGAAAAAATTTATGATAGTTATCAAGAAGAAGTAAAAAAAGCATTTGGTAAAAAGATGATAAGTGAGTATGGTGCAGCGGAAACTGGAATAATTGCATTTGAATGTAAAAATGGGAATATGCATATTACTAGCGAAAATGTAATAGTAGAGGAGGAAAAAGGAGAAGTTATAGTAACTAATTTACTTTCTAAATCTTTTCCTATAATAAGATATAAATTGGGTGATAGCGTAAAAATAAATTACGAAAAAAAATGTAGCTGTGGAGTCAGTCACCCAATTATTGATGATGTACAAGGGAGAGTTGGTAAGTCTATTAGTGGTTTTAAGAACAAATATCCTAGTCTTACTTTTTATTATATTTTTAAAAATTTAGCTTTAAATTCAGATCTTACATTAAATTATCAAGCAATACAAAATAAGCGAGGACATCTTATCTTCTATATAGATCGAGAGTTAAAAGATTTTGAGAAAGATTTAGTTATTAAAGAAGCATTTAAATATTTCAATACAGACATAGAAGTTAAAATAAGTTCAAAGCTTTTAAAAAGAGATTACAGTAAAAAATTTAAAGATTTTATTTCTACAATTTAAAACAGTATTGAGGTGTTTTAATTGATCATTTTAAGATCAATAGGTGGTTTAGGAAATCAATTATTTCAAATGGCATATGCAATAAAATTATCAAAAAAATATGACGAAGAGATATATGTAGATTTGTCTTCTTACGAAAAATATAAAGTTCGTTCATTCTCATTTGATAATATTGAAGCTACAAAATACATTAAAAATTTAAACTGGGATTTAATACCTAAAAAAGACCGATATAAATATGTATTATCAAGAAATATTTATCGTTATATTCAAAGAGCTATAAAATTAATAAAGAAGAATGATGAAATTGGTATAACAATGTTTTATTTATTAGGAAAATTCAACCTATTATACAATTTTGATAGCTATTTTTATAAAGAATCTAAACTAGTTCATAAAGAAAAAAATAAGTGGGTATACGGTTATTTTCAAAGTGAAAAGTATTTTGAAGAAGTGAAAGATACAATTTTTGAAACATTTAGGGTTAAAAGAACTCCGTCTAAAAGAGAAGAGGAAGTTTTAAAAAATATAAATAAAACTCAATCTATAGCTGTAAGTATGAGAGTCGGATCAGACTATACTAATTCCAAATTATTAAATATTTGTACAGAGGAATATTATTTAAAGAGCATAGAAGTTATGAAAGAAAAGTTTCCAAAGGCTCAACTATTTATATTCAGTGATGATGTAAATTTAGTAAAAGAGAAATTTAATCTTCCTTCGAACGTAGAATATGTTGAAGGATTTAACGATTACGAAAATTTAAGATTAATGTATAATTGCGATCATTTTATTATTTCAAATAGTTCATTTTCGTGGTGGGGATCTTATCTATCTTACAATAAAGAAAAGACGATAATAGCGCCATACAAATGGTATAACCATTCAAAAAAAACTCCAGATATTTATAATGATAATATTTCAAAAATTTACTTCTGATTAAGGATGAGTATATGAAATACGCTGCAGGTGTTGTTTTTTATAATCCGAAAGAAGAGGATTATAAAAAGATAGAAATATATAAACAGATTTTTGATGAAATTATTGTATATGATAATACAGAAGACTTAGAAACAATAAAAAAAACAAAAAGCAAAATTATGTTGTACAACGTGAAGTATATAGGGAATCAGAGTAACGATGGATTATCTCAAGCGTATAATGAAATGTGCAAATTATCTATTGACTTAAAAATGGATTATATATGTTTGTTAGATCAAGATAGTTTTTTTGAAAAGGAAAATATCAAAATTATTATGGAGACTATAGAGAAAAATAAAAATTTAAAAATAGGGGTTTATTCGCCCGAAATACATTATGATCATGTAGTTACTAATAAAGAAGATAGCAATGACATTTTGGAAATACGTAAGGTAGATTGGACAATTTCGTCTGGAAGTTTCATAAATCTATCGTTTTTTAAAATTATAGGTGGATTTGATATAAACTATTTTATAGATAGAGTAGACTTTGATTACTGTTTTAGTTTGAAAAATAAAAATATAGATACTGTAATAGTTAGTGATTCTAAAATGAATCAATATTTAGGTGAAACTAAGAAAAAAATGGGGAAGGTTTTTTTTCAACATTCGCCATTAAGGCATTATTATATTTATAGAAATAGATTATATTTTTATAAAAAGAAGAATAAAAAAAATAACTTGGAAAATTTAAAACTAATAGCTGGCATAATAAATCACTTACAAAAAATAATCTTTTTAGAAGACCAGAAAATAAAGAAAATAAAGTTAATTTTTAAGGCTCATAAAGATTACAAGAAATCAAGAATGGGAAAAATAAAATTCGAATTTGAAATGGTGAAAAACATTGATTGATGTTAAAAACATAAAAGTAGGAATAATCCATATATTTTCTTCTCAACTCTTTTCTCTAATTCTAAATATGATTTTAATTTTACTATTACCAAAATTTCTTGATGTTCAAAATTTTGGGTATTGGCAATTGTTTTTATTCTACGTAGGCTATGTTGGAATATTTCATTTCGGATTAATTGATGGAATTTATTTGAGATACGGTGGAATACAAATAAATCAGATAAATACCAGAAATATTGAAAGTCAATTTGGGATTATGATTTTTACTCAAATATTAATTTCAAGTACATTTCTATTCTTTATTTTCGAATTTATGGAATCTGATTCTAATCGACTTTTTGTATTATATTTGGTAGCTGCAAGTATTCCTATAATTAACAGTGTTTCATTCTTCACTTATATATTACAGACTGCAAATATGATAAAAGAGTATTCTAAATCAGTAATTTTTGAAAAAGTTATCTTAATGTTACTTATATTAATTTTGGTTTTTATAGGGAATTCAAATTTTTTGTTTTATATTGCAAGTTTTTTCGTTAGTAAAATATTTAATTTACTATATTTAATATATATTTATAAACAAAAAATAAGAATAAAATCAATTAAACATATTAATAACTATATTTTATCAAAAGAGATCTTAAACAATATAAAAGTAGGTATAACATTGCTATTTTCAAATTTATCAGGTCTTTTGATAATTGGCTCAAGTCGATATTTTATTGATAAAAAATGGGGTATAGAAACATTTGGGATAATTTCTTTTTCACTAGTTTTTATAAGCTTTTTGTTGATGTTTATAAATCAAATTAGCTTAGTGTTATTTCCAGCTTTAAGAAGAGTCGCAGAGGAAGATGCAAAAAAAATTTTTGTGAAGTTAAAAGAAACGTTAAGCTTAGTTTTATTGAGTTCTATATTTTTATACATCCCATTTTATAGTTTAGTAAATTCATGGTTACCACAATATAAAAATGGACTTCCTTTTTTGCTCATGCTATTGCCAATTGTAATTTATGACGGAAAAATGAATTTAATATATTCAACATATTTAAAGGTTTATAGAAGAGAAAAAATTTTATTTATAATAAACTTTTTTACTAGTATCGTTAATATTGTTTTTGCATATTTATTTTCATTTGTTTATCCAAATATTACGTTATTAATTTTATCTTTAAGTATGACGGTTATATTAAAATCATTAATTGCGGATGTATATTTAGATATAATGTTAAATATTAACATGATGAAAAGGAATCTTTATGAGTTAATAATTTTAATTTCGATACTATACCTTTTCTATACTGGCATGACATTTAAAATAATCATAATTGCGATGTGTTTATTCATATTTTATTTTGTATTAAATAAAAGAAATCTGATTATTAATTATATGAGGTGATTAGAAATGAAAGGTATTATTCTTGCTGGTGGAAGTGGAACTCGTTTATACCCGTTAACAAAATCAATTTCAAAACAACTTTTACCTGTTTACGATAAGCCAATGATTTACTATCCTATGTCAACACTAATGTTAGCTGGAATCAAAGAAATTTTGATTATATCTACGCCAGAAGATACTCCACGATTTGAACAACTTCTTGGAGATGGGAAAGAACTGGGGTTAACACTATCTTATAAAGTTCAAGAATCTCCTGACGGTTTAGCACAAGCATTTATTATAGGCGATGAGTTTATTGGAAGTGACTCAGTGGCGCTTGTTTTAGGCGACAACATTTATTATGGTCATGGCTTCACAGAACTTCTACAAAGAGCCTCTTCCTTACAGTCAGGATCTACTGTGTTTGGATATCATGTACACGACCCAGAGCGTTTTGGTGTTGTTGAATTTGATCAGCAACAAAATGTTATTTCAATTGAAGAGAAGCCAAAAGTCGCTAAAAGTAATTACGCCATTACTGGGCTCTATTTCTATGATAATCGGGTGGTCGAATTTGCAAAATCCTTGAAACCTTCTCCTCGAGGAGAACTTGAAATTACTGATTTGAATAAGTGCTATTTAGAAGACAATTCATTACGTGTTGAGCTTCTCGGTCGAGGTTTCGCATGGCTTGATACAGGAACTCATGAGTCGTTACTTGAAGCGTCTACTTTTATCGAAACTATTGAGCGTAGACAAAAATTAAAGATTGCTTGTTTAGAAGAAATTTCGTATCGCATGGGTTACATTTCAAAAGAACAATTGATTGATTTAGCACAACCTTTAAAGAAAAATGCATATGGGCAATACCTTTTGCATGTCGCTAACACTGTGAAAGACCGATTTACTCAGGAAGAAGGTATTCAATTATGAAAGTAATTAAAAGTAAATTAGAAGACGTATTATTACTTGAACCAAAAGTATTTGGTGATCACCGTGGTTTTTTCATGGAAAGTTATAACGAAGAAACTTTTCATGCGGCAGGTATTAAACATAATTTCATTCAAGATAACCATTCGTTATCGAAAGAGGCTGGTGTTTTGCGAGGTATGCACTATCAATTAAACCCAAAAGCACAAACAAAATTAGTTCGTGTAGGTACAGGGGCCATCTATGATGTCGTTGTGGATATGCGTAAAAATTCTCCTACTTATGGCGAGTGGGAAGGCTTTATTTTAAGCGAGCATAATAAACGGCAACTATTGGTTCCGAAAGGATTTGCACATGGTTTTTGCACGTTGACTGAGGACGTGAATGTTTTCTACAAAGTTGACGAATTATATTCAGCTGAACACGACCGAGGAATTCAGTGGAATGATCCAGCACTAAATATTAACTGGCCAATTTCTAATCCAATTCTTTCGGATAAAGATACAAAACATCCGACGTTTGAACAAGCAGAAAACAACTTTGAATGGAGTGGGAAATAATCATGAATATTATCGTTACAGGTGGAGCTGGATTCATTGGAAGTAACTTTGTCCGTCATATGTTACATACATATCCTACTTATAAAATCATTAACCTAGATTTGCTTACATATGCAGGCAATAAAGACAGCCTAGCTGATGTTATGGACAATCCAAATTATGTGTTTGTAGAAGGAAACATCACTGATCGTCAATTATTAGATCAATTAATTCAAGAGCATGATATAGATGGAATCATCAACTTTGCAGCTGAGTCGCACGTTGATCGCAGTATTTTGAATCCAGAAGTTTTTGTTGAAACAAATATTCAAGGAACGCTTGCGTTACTCGACGCTGCGCGGAAACATAATCTAAAAAAATATGTACAAGTATCGACAGACGAAGTGTACGGTTCTTTAGGTGCAGAAGGATACTTTACTGAAGATACGCCGCTTGCACCAAACAGCCCTTACTCGGCCTCTAAAGCAGGAGCAGATATGTTAGTACGGTCTTACTTTGAAACATACGGCATGGATGTCAATATTACACGCTGTTCGAATAACTATGGTCCATTCCATTTCCCTGAAAAACTCATTCCATTGATGATTACCAATGCAATGGATCAAAAAGAATTGCCGATTTACGGTGATGGTGAAAATATCCGTGATTGGTTGCATGTAACCGATCATTGTGCGGCAATCGATTTAGTTTTCCATAACGGAAAATCGGGTGAAGTTTACAATGTGGGTGGACATAACGAACGAACAAACAACCAAATCGTAGACTTGATTGTGGAACGTTTGAATGTTTCTTCTGACCTAGTGAAGTATGTAGAAGATCGTTTAGGACATGATCGTCGTTATGCGATTGATCCAGCTAAATTAGAAACAGAACTCGGTTGGAAACCAAAATATACATTTGATACAGGAATTATCGAAACTATCGACTGGTATCTAGCAAACGAAGCTTGGTGGCGTCCACTCAAAGAAAAAGCGACACTAGTTAAATGAAGAAAGTCATTATAACAGGTGCCAATGGGCAATTAGGAAAAGATCTTGTTGAGTTAATCGACGCTTCAGCTTTTGAGGTTACTGCTTTTACAAAATCAGAACTTGATATCACGAATGAAAGAGCAGTCCAAACCATCGTGAACTCGATTCAACCAGACTGGATTCTTCATGCTGCTGCATATACGAATGTTGAAGCGGCAGAAGATGAGGGCAAGAAACAGAACTGGTTAGTGAACGAGACAGGGACTGAGATTATTGCAAAAGCTGCTAAAAAAGCCAATGCCAAAATGATTTATGTAAGTACGGATTATGTTTTTGATGGTACAAAAGAAACGTCTTATGAAACTTCAGATGCTGTTAATCCTCTAAATGAGTACGGTAAAGCAAAATTAGCTGGAGAAAAAGCTGTTCAAGAGATTTTAGCGGAAGATGGACTTGTTATTCGAACATCGTGGGTGTTTGGAATTCATGGTCATAATTTTGTATACACGATGTTAAAGCTATCGGAATCAATAAGTGAATTAAATGTAGTATCTGACCAATTGGGAAGACCTACTTTTTCAGAAGACTTAGCACGTTTCATGTGGTTTATCGTAAACCAAGAGGTAGTAGGCGGAATTTATCAATTCTCAAATGAAGGTGTTTGTTCATGGCACGCCTTTGCCCAAGAAATTCTTAAAGAGAAAGCTGTGGAAGTATTAGCTTGTAACTCTGATGCATTTCCGCAAAAAGCCAAAAGACCGATGAAAAGTATATTGTCACTCTCTTCTGTTGAAAGTACAGGTTATAAAATTCCGACTTGGCAGGATGCCTTAGAACGTTTTAAGCAGAAACAAAAAATCAAACAAGAAATTGAGTGATGGTGCTATGAAAATCACAGTAGCAGGAACAGGATACGTCGGTCTATCGATGGCCGTATTACTCGCACAACATAATGAAGTCACATCGATTGATATCATTAAAGAACGGGTCGAAATGGTTAACAATCGTAAGTCACCAATTGTTGACGCAGAAATCGAAAAATTCCTTCAACATAAGGAATTGAACTTACACGCGACGACGGACAACTTCGAAGCCTATAAGGAAGCAGAGTTTGTCGTCATCGCAACTCCTACAGACTATGATCCAGTACGCAATTATTTCAATACACGGACAGTCGAAAGCGTCGTCGCAACGGTACTTGCGATTAATCCGGATGCCACGATGGTTATCAAATCGACTGTACCCGTTGGTTATACAGAAGAATTAAAAGAGAAATTCGATACACCGAACATCGTCTTCTCACCAGAGTTCTTGCGTGAAGGACAGGCATTGCATGATAACCTTTATCCATCACGAATCGTCGTAGGAGAACGTTCAGAGCGCGCGCAACAGTTCGCTGATTTATTACTACAAGGGGCAGTGAAGAAAGATGTTCCTGTCTTATTGACTGATTCGACGGAAGCAGAAGCGATCAAGCTCTTTTCGAACACTTATCTTGCGATGCGTGTTGCGTTCTTTAATGAACTTGATACATATGCGGAAGTGCGAAATTTAGATACGAAGCAAATCATCGAAGGTGTTGGACTTGATAGTCGGATTGGTAATCACTATAATAATCCTTCGTTTGGATACGGTGGATATTGCTTACCGAAAGATACGAAGCAGCTACTTGCGAACTATGAGGATGTTCCGAACAACATCATCGGTGCAATCGTCGAAGCGAACCGGACACGGAAAGACTATATTGCGGATACAATCATCAAACAAAATCCGAAAGTCGTCGGCGTCTATCGCTTGACGATGAAGACGGATTCGGACAACTTCCGTGCGTCATCGATCCAAGGTATCATGAAACGGATCAAGGCAAAAGGAATTGAAGTGACCGTCTTTGAGCCAGTGTTGACGGAAGATACGTTCTATAACTCACGTGTTATTCGTGACATTGAAGCGTTCAAGCAAGAATCGGATATCATTATTTCGAATCGTATGCATCCAGAGTTAAGTGATGTGGAAGAGAAGGTCTATACACGGGATTTATATAGTCGTGATTAATAGAAATTTATTGTGGAGATGGAATGAGGGCTTTAATATGAAAAACATAGAAGGGGATACTAAAGAAAAATTTACAGATATAATTCGTATTGAAACAATTATTGTATTCTCGATAGTAACTAGTTTAATAATTGGAGGAAGTTTAGCATTTGGTATAATAGAGAACATAATACTTCCTGTCTCTATTTCTTTGTTTTTTATTAATGCATATTTTTCATTTAAAAAAATAAATTCTAACTTGATTTCTGTTATGTATCTTATTGTTTTGTTTATTTTTATGACTAATACAGGAAATAAAAACGGATTAAATGGTGACTACAAAGCTTATGAAGGATTATATATGCATTTCAGCAACGGTGGATCAATTGGAAATATCGCTGGATATACAACAGATTATTTTTATATGGCGTTAATGAAATTAATTTCATTAACTGGTATTGAGTATAACGGTTTTTTAATTTTAGTTTCTTTAACTTCATTTTTTCTAATATTTTCTACAATAAAAGAATTAACTAAAAATTATAACTTGATTCTGCTTTGCTATTCGATTTCACCATTTTTCTATGATGTATTTCAAATAAGATACTTTTTCGCATACTCAATTGTAATATTTGCGTTAAAGTATATTATTACAAAAAAAAATAATGGCTTTAAGTATACACTTTTAATTTTATTTGCATCACTATTTCATAAAGCTATATTATTTTTTTTAATATACAATCTAGTTTTTTTCCGAATTAAACTGATACTACAATTAGTCTTTTCTGTTTTCAGTGGAGTCACTATATTAAGTTTGTTTACCAAAATAAACTTAATTGATTTCTTTTATAGTAAACTAAATATATCGAGTTTTGAAACTTATACAAGTAATGAAATAAAATACGAAATAAGTTCTACAACTTCTCTATTAACAATATTTTTTATAATTGTTTTAATTTGGATAATTAACTTAATTAATTCTCAAACTAATGAATTTATTGTAAATAGAGTACTTTGGCTAAATTATTTTAATATTTTATTAATGCCTTTTATGTTTATAACGTTAGATTTTGAAAGATATACTAGACCAATCATGTTGATAAATTATGCCTTGATAGCATCATACTTACACATTTTCAAACTTAGAAAAAAAATAATAATAATTATCTTTTTATTGCTGGTTTTATTAACACGCCAAATAATTATGATAGAAACGACTAAAACTGTTATTGAAAATAACTTGTTTATTAATTACGATTTGTTCGATAATTAAAAATAATTAGGAATATTAATAGTATTTATATTTTTTAATATTCTTAATTTCCTTGTTTCGCAACTTAAACGTTAGAATGAATTTATGGATACTGGAAAGTCCGTTTCCTTTTTTGCAAAAGGAGTGTAGAACTGTGTAATTTTTTCGTTACACAAGTCTGCACTCCTATTCTGCATTACACAGGTATATAAACCGTGTACTTCATCCTTTTTTAAAAAGTTTACTAGTTGTGTCGTTACTTGCATCAGAATGATAAGAACGACAAGAGATGTACCTAATAGTTCTCTACGTTTTTCCATCAAAATTTCTTTGAACGATGGAACTGTGTGTAGTCCTTTCATACAAGACCTCCTCTATTAGAATAAGTGTCGAAATAAATCCTTTGATCCATGCGAAACATTGTATCTCGCCTATATATTATACAATAAAAAACATTATTACAATTTATTGTTAAATTTTATTTGGTTAAAGTATATAAAATCTACACTCAATAATATTATTTCCTTATATTTCAAATTAATCCTTTATTTTTATTAGTTTTTCTATAATATGTAGGATAGCCGTTGAAGAATAAGGAGATGAAAAAATGAAAAAAATGATAGCAGGAGCTGTAGTGATTTCGCTGTTGTACCCTGGAATGTCAGCATCAGCAAGTGTCAGTCTGCCAACTGTCGCTCAGATTAAAGAAAACGATGTGACTGAAAATAACATGATCATTCGAGGCAATACGATGTATCACTCTGATTACGAAGGAACGAAGCTCTTTGATTTAAAAACAGGTATATTATTACGGAAAAATCCTACGGGGGACACATTGCTAGATGTTAGTAAGGACGAGTCGAAATTCATCGCCAAAGAATTTTGGCACACGTACTTTACGATTTATGATGCGTTCGGAGACGAAATTCGTACGATTGACAGTCTTGAATACAATGGAGAGACGTATCGATTCAATAGCGGGATCAAAGTGAACTTTTTGCCGAACTCCTCGAAACTCGTCATCGCATCAGACGACCATATTTTCTTATATGACCTGAATAGTGAAAAGGTATTAGCTGCTCGCGGGATTGACACATATGGTGCGCTAAAAGTATCGAATGATTACATCATGATTGGTGATAACACCTCGATTCGTGTCATGAACCATAACTTAGATTTGATAACGGAAGTGTTACCATCAGAAAATATCATCTCATACGATCTGACACGATCGAATACGCTTGTTTTTAATACGTATAGCTCCCGTATCTATCAGTCTAAGAGTCCATACAATAAGTCGGTCCTCTCGACACTGAAAACCTACGATGATATTGATTTAGACGAGAGTGGCATGTTCCTTGGTACTTCTAAAGGAATCTTATATGATATGCAAACAGCGAAGCGGATTTATACAAATCTAGACGAGTCACGGATTGCCTTTAACGAAAACTCGTCTAGAATCATTACGACAGGTGACCCGGTTCGTGTCTACGATACGAAAAACTTAAAAAAGCGAACTGTGAACGCACAGATTAGTACAGACTTTAATTCATTGATTGTTCGAAATGATATGACGCCGACGTTTGTCGCAATAGCGAAAGACGGTACGAAAACGAAATTGACGAATCAAGTCGCGTGGCGCTCGGATAATTCACAAATCGCTTACTTCTCAAATGGGAAGTTAATCGGAAAATCGCCTGGTAAAGTAACAATCAAAGGGACATATGAAGGGTACACGGCCACACTTTCATTAACCGTCAAAAAAGCATCAAACATAACGAACGTGAAATGGTTAACGTCTCAGAAGAATATGTTGAATCAAACCGGAACGTTCGTGAAGGCTTCGCATAAGTTGTATGATTCTTACTCTAAAGTAAAAGGAACGAATGGAAAGTTCTATTACCAAGGAAAAGTCTATACGAGTGGTATTTTTAAAGGGAATGCGTTGTACGGAACATATCGCAATAAGAAAACTGTGGACGAAATACTTTTACCGATGAGTACGGAAAAACGGAACGATATTAGTGAAAAACAAATAATGGATGTTTTCGGAAAACCGAAGAAGTCTTACCGATTCGACCCGGCGTTGTCTTCGAAATTGATGCGAGGGAACAGCGCGCTTGATCAACATCAAATCAAAAAAATAAGTCTCTATACTGTCAAAAAGAAGAATGCTTTAGAAGTAGTCTACGATGAAAAAGGATATGTCCGATATTTGCATCTGTTTGAGTCAGCTCCTGAATAATGAATCGTATCTTTAATAAGGATGAGGAGGACAGGAAGATGACGACATGTTCGAGTTGCCAAACGAGTATTCAAAAACAGTATGAGTATTGTCCGAAGTGCGGAAACAAGGTTCAATATGAAGAACTCAAAAAATTGAACGAAGAAAAGCCGGTTAATTTTTATGAGCAGCAAAACATCGTGACCAGAACATCAGATGGTCCGTTGATTAGACTTATGATGTGGGGAAGTCTGATTGTTTACTTGATCAGCTTGTGGATCTATTCTGCATACTTTAAAGAGCAACACAATCGAGGATTTTTCTTCCAAAGCGAAGAGAACGTGATGTCGGTATTCGTGCCGATTCTTCTTATTGTGGTGATACAGTTTGTTTTCCTCTCGACATCGATTAAAACGAATCAGAAAAAAGTATGGATCATCCCGTGTAGTATTACATTGCTATCTGCACTCGTCTTTTTCAATATGTATCGAGAATTAGATCAATTGCAGCTAGCTTATGGTATTTCAGGAAGTATTGTCGTTGAGGCGATGCAAGCTTTGACTATTATATACGTAGCGTTAGGCGCTCTTTTTCTAACCATTCCAGTGATGATTTCATTAAAGAAAAGATAAGAAGTGTACCCATGGATGCTGTAGACATCATAACGAGCCGATTTAGGCTTATTATGATGTCTTTTTATTGTTCATCCAAAAGTGAAGTGCTGTGTGTCGAGTAAGGTTCATTCGTATGCAGCGATCACTCGTCTTCTTTTACTGAAATCATTGCCAAGGAAATAATACTAGTGATACCGAAGATACCTTCCGCTAGATAGACTTACTTAATAATAAAAGATGTGGACAGGTATTAGACTAAAAAACATCTGCAGAATGAACTTTTGAAAGTTACTGTATTGAAAAAATAGACATTGACCACTTGTACAGAAAATAAATATGAGGATTTGGATGGTTGTGTAAAATTAGAAATATAATACAAAAATAAATATTAGCTAGAGATTTCTTAAGGAGTGAATTTAGGTGAAACAATCAAAAGGAACGTTCATCGTAGTGACTGCATGCATACTGATATTACTCGTCGGGGGAGCGATCTATAAGTTAAATCTGTTTGATTCGAGTTCAAACAACGCAACAAAGCCCGTCCCGTCTGTAAAAGCGGATGAAACGAAGGAAGAGAATCAAACGACGACGATTGCGACGATTGATTCCTCGATGAAAGGGCAACAACAAACCATTACGGGAACGATTCTAGATCGGTCCATGAGTAAAGGGCATGTCTTTCTAAAAGTCAAAGATACGACTGGAACGATCAGTGTGCCCATTTTTAAAGACAAAGCGATTGATGCGACAGAAATGAGTGTCGGTCAGAAGATTGCTGTTACAGGGGAAGTGAATGAATACCAAGGAAAGATTGAAATCATTCCTCAAGCCCCAAAGGATCTCGTCGTGATGGAGACAAAAGAAAGCGAGCGTCTCACAAATGACGACATCGGACAAACGAAGACGATCTCTGCCGAAATTGTTTCGAAATATGTTCATCCGAAGGGGCATATTTTCTTGACGGTCGAGAGTGAAAATGGACAGTCACTGAAAATTCCGTTATTTTCGACATTACAACCAGATGCTACGTCGTACCCCGTTCATGCTACAGCTATAATCACAGGAAAAGTAACCGAATACAAAGGTGAGTTAGAGCTCGTACCGGAGACGTTAGGTGATGTGGAGGTCACAAATAAAAAAGCAGAGACGGTGCAAACACGTCAGATTTCATCCATTAAATCGTCAGACCGTGGATCACAAGTCGTCGTCGAAGGAATGGTCGAGCAAGTAACAGAGAAGAAAGGACATCTCTTCTTGCAGTTGACGCAAGACGATTCACAGATTAAAGCGGTCTTATTCAAAGCCGACAATGATGAGATCAAGGGAAGAAAAGAGCGCATTGAAAATGCGATGACTTCTCGTTTTCCGATTCGTGTCGTAGCGACCGTCGATGTCTATCAAGATGAACTCGAACTCATCATTGATAAAGTTTTAGTAGATTGAAGGAGACGCTCATGACACAACGACAATTACTCATCGTCAATGTATTGGTATCTTTTTTACCATGGGTATTTCCTGCGGGAATCAGTTTAGTGATGTTACTGATCCTCGGTCTAATCAGTGTCTATACCTGGTACATACAGCGCGACTATGATCAACGAACCGCCTATATGACACTTGCCGTGATGACACTCTTGACTATGTTCCATTTCTTTTTATTTGATCAATTGCTGTCGGCACTCTATGTCGTCCTTTTATGTATGAGCTTTATCGTAATCAATCTTTTGTCAAAGCAAGTACAAGTTGCTCCTGAGGCTACAGAAATAGTTGCTTATAAATCAACACCTACCATGGACGTGGCACGTCAAGAACACGAATTGACACGAGCACTGATGATGCAGATGGATCATTACATGGAGCAGGTGTTGCGAACGATGGAGAACGTCATGCAAAGAACGGAATCGTCATCCAATCAAAAAATGGCTGAACTGCACGCCATGATGGAAAATCATTCGCTGCACATGAGGAAAGATCTTGAAGGATTGAATGGGAAGATTGATCGAACTGCAGACGTGACAGCTGAACAGTCGGAAGCCATGATGGCTGATTTACAGACGGCTCTTCGTCTTCATGAGAGCAAAGATGAGACATTACAAGAAGTCTTGGAACTGTTGAAAGAAAAATCGTCTGACGGATTAGACGTCGAGACGATGCGGCAAATCATTCAGGATTTACAACTGAAGGATGTGAAACCCATGAATCGGCACTACGTTGAAAACCAACAGATGAAGGATTTATTCTATCGCGCTTTTGATGAAGCACACTCTGATATCTGTATTGTCAGTCCCTGGTTAGGGAATTGGCTACTGAGAGACAAAAACCTGAAGAATAAAATAGAGGCGGCACTCAAACGTGGCGTGGATATCAAAATCGTCTATGGTATTGGAATGGATAAAGGAATGCGGGACGATCGAGCAGTCACGTCTGAAAAGGTCGCGAAAGACTTGAAGAATAGGTGGCTGAAAAAAGGCTACCCAGGGAAAGTAAAGTTACATGTTTCGAATACCCATTTCAAACTCTTGATGTGTGATGAGACTTATTTAGTCATCGGTAGCTATAATTTCTTGTCGAATCAAGGAAAGTTTGGAGAGTCAGGATCTTGGCATGAGGCAGGCGAGTATGCTGAAGATACAGAACGGATTCGTCAACTAAAAGAGATTCATTTTTCGTTTTGAAATAAAGTAGACGTCACCTTTTAAGTAGGTGACGACTATTTCAGCACGTCACATGGCAAAGAGAGCGATGTTTACACGAATGTGATTGATGAAATCATATGAAATTGCGGATATTAAACGCACTAAGAACAGATGGTGATAAACCGGTAGCTTTACGAATTAGAACGCAAACAACTTCACCCGGTACTTATTTTTATCACATCAGATGACAATCGATATTTCATGAGGATATTCAACGACCCGCTCACACGGAAACGATTCATGTGTTAGTCAAGTAAATCAGTTTTAGATGAAAACGAAGAATGATGCTTGAAAGGCGACACACTAGTGAGTAATCGGTGTGTCGCCTTTATTTTTAAGTTGATTTTTTGGGGAAAAACACCTAATCGTACTTTAATTTCAAATAAAAAATGTGTTGGAAGTGAGCTACAGATGGAGACCGACGAGGATTTTATGATCGAGTAGTTTCGTATACTGGAGCGTATGGAAGAATTCATTACCGAAATCACACGGTAAGAGTTGAATATGAATCATGTGGTAGCTGTAAGACACATTCGGATGCGCCTTTAGTATGTTCAGAATTGTCTGCTCTTGCGATGCCGGGCTGATGTCGTAGATGTGGAAAGAGATGATGTTATGACAGATGCGAAACGGGGCGATCGTGAGGGTGAACGGTTTATGGTGGGCGAATCGATGTTCTGTTGAAACAGTCGAACCGGTGATGACGAGCTCGTTTGGGGTGATCCGTAATTTCGGGTGCCAAAAGTCTTTAAATTCAATCGCAATGACGTCACGTAAATCTTCTTCCAAGACATGAGTGGTGACGAGAATATCCGAGGGGTTACCGAGATAATCGTTATCCGTGTTCATAAGTAGGCTCCTTTGGGTGGAATCAATGATGGGTGAATCGGGGTAAGTACATATACGTGGTTTCTCCTATCCGAAACGGAAAGGGATTCAATAAGATTGTAACTTTTTTCCTTATTTTTTTGTTCGCTTATTAAGTGTTTAGGGAAAGCGATTCTTGATAATCCATTGGAAATTGGTCGTGCGGTTTTATTGTTCATCGCGTCAGTCGCCATCTAAAGGAGGAGCCATCCATGACACACTATGACTATCTCGATCAGTATCTATTGACGCATTCGAAATATGCAACGCACACGATTAAGGCGTATCGGAGCGACCTTCGGCAAATGAGAAGTCATCACGTCGATTGGTCAGTTGCGTCCTTACAGCGTTATTTTCACTTGATGAAGGCACGCTATAAACCATCGACGATCTTGCGACGATATCATGTTTTGCGTCGGCTTGGTAATGTTCTCGTCGAGCAGAGACGCATCAAAAAGAATCCGATGATTGAGATCCGTCCGATTGTCCACCAACGTTTGCAGGATGAGACGTATCACGATAGTGAAGAGTTAATCCCAATAATCCGACAGATTCAAAATCCAACCTATCGCCTCTTCTTCGAGGTGCTCAGCCAAACGGGCCTCCGCTTCATGGAGGCCCGTTTGTTGACAGTGCAGGATTTCGATTTAGTAAAAGGTGAACTGTACATTCGTTACGGCAAAGGCGGGCGGACACGAACCGTTCCGATCGGGGAAGCACTCCGCGATAAGATCAGTCTATTTTTAGCGGAGCGCACGACCGGCTACTTATTTCAGTCCGTTACTGGGCGGATGGTTAACGAACATGCGGCGAGAAAGGCATTGCGCGAGGTCGGATTTACGTCCTTGAAGCGTCACGTCCGTCCGCATATGCTCCGGATCGCCTATGCGACCTATCTCTATCAGCAGGCAGGGTTGAAGTTGCTCGATATAAAGCGTCTGCTTGGTCACGCCAACATCTCAACGACGGAAGGATACATCCGTAGCCAGACGAATTACGTCCGGGACGTTCTTAATCGTCTGTCCGCTTGAGTCGATTGACTGACGTATGGGCAATGTCGTGCGACGGTAGGACGTAGTGCTGAGTCGTCCGAACATCGCTGTGACCGAGTAAGCGCATGATGGTTAGAATGTCCGTCTGATGCACGTGATAAAGTGTCGTTGCGAACGTGACCCGGATGTCATGCGGTCGCAGGATCCGTCCGAGACATCGTTCGCTTGCTTCTTTTAAGACACGGCGAAGCTTTGCTGGATTGACCGGTCGTCCACTATCTTCGCAAAACAGCGGCAGGACATCAGGACGAATCGTCTCGATATAACGCGTCAGTACATCACGTAATGTATGATGCAGCGGAACTTGACGTGATTGATCGCCTTTACCGCTTCGGACGAATAACTGATCGCGTGTAAAATCGACATCTGCGAGCTGTAAGTCACGGGCTTCCGAAAACCGCAGTCCCGTGTGCAGGAGAAGAAAGCTAAAGGCGTAGACGGTCTCATCACGAATCGTCTCGAGGACACGGTGGACGTCGTCATACGTGAAGGCAAGGCGCCGGTAGGGTGCGGGAACTGGTTTTTTAACGCGTGCCAACGGGTTCGTCTGGAGCGAACGTTCCGCGACCAGTTGATCGAACAGGATGGAGAGCGCATGTAGCCGTCGAGCGGCAGTTGCTGGAGCGTACGTGTCGCGTAGGAGCTTACCATAGCGTTGGAGCGACGGGACGTCGATCCGTTCGACGTGGCGACAGAGATGCCGTACGTCGGAGCGATAGGCTTTTTTCGTCAAGGGGCGATAGTCCGCCTGTTCGATGATCGCAAGTAGGCGTTCTTGATAGTAAGTCATCATCCGAGGAGGAACTGGACTTTCTGCCGGAGTTCCGACTTCAATGAACGGAGTCGCGCCGGGGAGTAACCGAGTGTCTCTTCCGTACCGTGCATCAAGGCTTCGAGAAACGTGTACTCTTTATTCGACAGATCCCGTTTAAGTTCGCTGAGGAGATAATGAAAGGAGACGTTCGGGGTCCGAGGAAGCTCCGGCATCGTCTCGACTGCGACTTCAGTCGCAAGCGTCCGGTTACGGGTCGCTAAGTAGTCGAGCATCGCCCCTTTTGCTCGAATCCGGGCGAAGGTGACGGTCATGACCTTTCCTTCTTCAATTGATTTCCAAAGTCGGAGTAGGGCGGCTTGCCGGCATTCATCATGTTCATTCGGGTGGATCGAGAGGCGGGACAGGAGGGAGTTGACGAGGGGAATCCAGTTACGTAGTAAGTCGTTCATGGGTATCCGTTTCTTCAGATATGCATATCTGTTATGTATTCCGCGGTAGTTTTAGTATAAGTAGAGTTATCCTGAAGACAGTCGCTTTAGAATGCGGGGTTAACTGAAGAGAACTGGTAGATTGACGAGGAATCGCATCACTTACGCTACTTAAAAGTTAAAGAAACCGTTGGCATGATTGAAGAAATGAAACGTTGCGCCCGGCGGATAACTCTACTTATCCGCTGGGGTGTTCGGGATAGATTCTGATATAGAGAATTGGCAGGAGAGGAGACATCTAAGATTCTAAACTTCGAAAATACAAAACACCCTATTCAAAATTCAAATAGGGTGATAACTCTTATTTTAGTTGACTGACTGCAAAATTTGCTTCTTCTGGTGTGAATTTTTCTCCATAATCCGATGAGAGTTGATCTCGAATCGCTTCAGGTGACATGCTCATCGTTTCTTGGTATTCCTTCGCTTTTTGAAGAGCGTTTTGGTTGTAATCGACATCAAGTGTATCGATCGCATACTGGGCTTCTTCGCTTGTGAATTTTTCACCGCTGTCAGATGTCAGTTGATCATAAATGCCTTTTTTAGACATGTTCATCGTCTCAGAATACGATTCAGCTGATTTGAGGGCGTTTGATTTCCAATCATCGAAACTCATATTTTCCATCGCATACGCTGCCGCTTCCTTTGAAAACTGCTCTCCATAATCCGATGTCAACTGATTTGAAACAGCTGCTTTCGACATGTTCATCGTTTCCGCGTATGATCCCGCCTTGTCGAGTGCTGACAGATATTCTGTCGGGACATCAGGTGTCGATGGTTCTTCCGCTCCAGTCTCTTCTGTAGAAGTATCTTCTACCGCAACTGTATCTTCTTCTGCGGTGTCTTCTTCTACAGCATCATCTTCTTTTAGGGCAACTTCTGTCTCTTCTGCATCCGATGACTCAGTCATTTCCGTGTCCTCTTTTATTGTAGTTGATTTTGTTGATTCTGCCTTTTTAGTTGGAGTCGCCTGATCTTCTGAATTATTTCCTGCTACTGCAAAAATAAGAAGTATGATTACCCAAAACCACCACTTCTTGTAGAATTTACGTTTTGGTTTAGTAGATGCGTGCATTCTTTTATCCCCTTACACTTTTTTATAGATAAAAAATATCATATATAACTATAAAATGGAATTTTGATTTTATAAAATAGGTAATTAATTATTATCATAAGATATTAATCACATCTGATTTCTTTTTGATTCAGACGTAAAAGAGCCAATGTGACAGAATGAATCACCATCTTTATAGATAAAATAAATTTCATAGAATAATTTTTGGTCAATAAACATTCAGAAAACATAATTATTTTTACAAAAAAAGTAAATAATAGGTTATTGTGTTATTATTTCTTATGGCTATTTTTACCTCAAATGAAATTAAAAAACAGAAGGGGATTAGGATATATGGCATGTGTGAAATGTTCGGATGCTGCGAAGCGTGGATTAAAATTTTGTCCGAGTTGCGGTGATGCCTTAAAGCAGGATATTGAACACCGGGAACCTGTAGAAAAAGAACACAATAGTAGACCCGTGCACTCTAAAAAAGCGAGTAAGTCTGCAAAAGCGATTCTGTTGACCGTCGGATTATTGGTCGTAGCTGGTGGTGCCTACTATGGACTCGCGACACAATGGTTCACGGTCGAAGCGACGACGAATAAGGTCCGCGATGCGATTCGATCTGGTGACGCTACGCTACTCGCTGAGCATACAGAGTTCAACGGAAAACCGATTGATCAGAAGATGGCGCAACGCTTTTTAGATGCCTTGAAAGAGACGCCGGAGCAAAAGAAATCATTCATGGATTATTTATTGATGGCGGGTGCGTCGATTCAAGCAGAAAACGATAGTGATGTTCCGGGTCAAATCGTCGCCAGTGGTCGTCAAATCGGAATCTTCAAGGATTACCGTTTACGCCTCGATAGTGTCAAAACGGAAGTCATCAGTAACTTTAAAGGAACGAAGGTCACACTCGTGAATCCTGTCGGAACGGAAAGTAGTAAAGCGTCAGCGGAAGGGATCATGATGGACGGTGTCTATCCGGGATTAACGGATGCGAAGATTGCCTACGATGGCGAATACGGTAAAGAGTCGAGTGATGTCACGATCAATCCGTTGACACTCGACGCCGCGGACCGAAAATTCGAAATCACGTTAAAAGGAAATGCGATCGAGCTTGATCAAACGTATCCGGATGCCTTTTTAATCGTCGACGGAAAATCGACATCGAAACAAGTATCCGATTTGAAGAACTACGGACCGATCTCGAAGAACGGCATCAAACTGTCGATTAAGAATTCATTCCCATGGGGAGAGGAAACGTCGGATGAGATCGTCGTCAAACCAGATACGAAAAAAGCGACATTCACGTTCGCACCGTCAGAAGCCGTTTTGAATCAACTTCAAGGAGTCGTCGAGGAGCACGCGTCTGACTGGGTCGATGCGGCAACCTATCAGGATACGAGTTATTTCTCGCTCGTTGATGATGCGTCCTACCTTGCGAAACAGCAAAAGAACTATGACGATTGGAGTCGAAAGGACTTGGAGTGGGACGGAGAGTTCATGAATGCGTCGATTGATCGTTCGTCAGCGAAATTCGTCGAGTACGGGGATACGGTCGGTATTGAAGTCATGGCGACGACATATATCCGAGGTGAGCTGTATACGTATGCGAGTGAATCACCAGGAAAGTCAACATCGAAGTCACTTTTCCGCTACCTCTTCACATATGGCAGTTCAGAAGATAGCTATGAGGAAGGGTTTCGGATTCAACAGGCGACGAATATTAAATAAGAAAAAGGGAGGCTACACGGATGATGGATTGGCAATCAGTCAAATCACGTTTTCAAGGGATGACAGCAAAAGAATTACAGGATCAGGCGGAGCAAGCGCGACGTGAAAAAGGACGCTTACTGTACGAAATCGGAGAGCGTCATTATATGAAGCTGCGGAATGAAGGTCGTCGTCAAGAAATTGAGGATATTCTCGCGCAGGAAGTACTCGTGTTCGGTGCCTTATCACGGATCGACGAGATGGAAGTCGAAGCTGCACAAAAACAATGTAAGTCATGCCGGACACCTCTTGAGCCGGGTGCGAAATTCTGTGGGAAATGCGGCACGTCTGTTCCCCGTGAGAACGAACAAGCGAAAGTCGCATGTACGACATGCCATACGCCACAACGTAATGATCAGCATTTTTGCACATGCTGTGGATCAGAAATGGGGCAACGCGTATGAAGTATTGTTCGACCTGTGGTCAAGCACATGCTCCACACGCCCAGTATTGCGAGATAGACGGAACATCGCTTGATAAGCAAGCCCGTCCGATCCGCTTCGAACAAGCTGCGCATTTTTGTGTCGGGTGTGGTACACAGATGGATGGTCGTGCGTCCTACTGTCCGAATTGTGGACATTCGCGCCTCGTCGCTGCGACGTCGGAAGGCTCACTTGTGGACCGTCTTCCGGGTATGGACGACATTCGTAAGAAGTGGAAATCGCAGGATTGGAACGTGAACCTTCCATGGAAAGAGCGCGGACGCGCATTCTTCTCGCGATTCGATTTCTCGCTTGGGAATCCGAGTCTTGCGATCGGTAGTATCGCCGCCGTCATCTGTTTTGCTGCGATCGTCGTCATCTTGTTCATCATGCTCGGTCTGCTCAGCGATAACCCGGCATTAGATGGAATCAAGACTGTTCAACAAAACGTAGGGAATGACTTTAGTACGTTCGGAATGTTCTTCTTCCTTGCTTTCGTCGCCCTTGCTGGTCTAAATCTCACATCAAGTGAAGACTTGAAATCACGCTTCCTGACCGAAGTGATAGGTAACGATGCGGATCAGTTCTCTGATATTCAAAAAGCAATCAATCAACTTGATTTTCATATTTTTTCAGGGCATTTCTTACTATCCTTGCCGGGATTGATCCTATTAATCGGGAGCGCATGGTTGCTCGAACGAGGTGGTGTCATCGGAATCAAGGCGACATCGTGGAATGAACGGATTGAACGTGCGGTCGTCTTTGCCCTGACATTATCGGTGATCACATTGGTCGTCGGATTGTTTGCGACGGATTTCGGCGTTTTCGATCTACATCTGATCACAGGAATGATTCGGATTTTCCTTTTGGCGCTCGCTGGTGTTCTTTTGTTCCAATTCATCGGTCAAACGGATCTGCGCGGTTCTTGGCAGGTCGGACGGATCGCCGCGACGACATTGATGAGTGTCTACTTGTTCGGTGTCCTGCTGACATCATTCGGACAACTATATTACCTAAACGAGCTCGATGAACTGGACGAAGTCGAATTTGGTGAATCGGCCAGTCTCGTTCTCTTGAGCGGTGCATCTCCGCTTTACGCGATGTCTCAAGCTGGGCAAGTCGATTTCAAGATGACGGTTTTAACAGAAGACTTCCATTTAGGTGCGGCCTTATATGGTGAAGATCGTTTGAACGACTTAAAGCAAGGAATCGATGAAGCGGATGATGCTTCGAATCTGGATCGAATCCAAGGAATCATCGGGAATCAGATTCAAAATGGAGAAGATCCAACGCTTGATCCGAAAGTGACACGCTTTGATGAGACGGTAGATGTGGGGCTTCTGACACGCTTCGCACAAATCGCGAATGCGTCCACTCCGTTTGAAGAAGAACAACTGCTCAATTCAAGTGTTGCTCCGTATGGCTTGATTGTGCTTGTTCTGATGTTCGTCATCCATATCGGAATCGGATTCCGCTGGATTCGGACGTTACCGAATGTTGCGATTTATGCCGGGGTCTTTATGGTCGGTGGACTCATTTTAGCGTACTTCACACAAACGCGGTTTGAACTGCAATGGGATAACGATATCCTAGCCGGTGTCGTTGTTTCCACTTTGACATGGTGGAATGCGTTCATGCTTTTCTTTTTCCCATTCCTCGGTGGATTAGTGGGATATGGATTGAATCGCTTTAAAGATACAAAAGGATGATTCCAAACAAAAACGCTTGTCTCCGTTTTCGAAGACAAGCGTTTTATCATAAGGATTGTTTGGTCGTCTGTTCAAAATCAATCGTCGAGTCTTTTTCAATCCCGGAATCGCGGAAGGTCAGACCGCCGTCGTCATCAAACTCGATTTCTAAAGAAGACTCATAGAAATATAGCATCAGACTATTATCGGAATTAAAACGTCCGCTATACGTAAAGTCATCAAGTGGTTGTCCTTCATAATCTCGAGCATCATGGATTGTCAGTGTCGCCTCACGATTCGGATGCGTCACGACATCAATCGTCGCATCGCTATAATCTTGTTCGTTTTCGCCCTGATCACTCGTCGAGTACGTGTAGGTACCTGCCACGTCACGAAATGCTTTTTCGACCTTACCAAGAGTGCGGTGATAACTAGCTGCTTCATCCGCGAGTGCTTTGTCACCGAACGTCTGATTCATGACTCGTTCCGCGTAACGAAGGGCGTCCGTCGTCTGATTCATGAACAAGGCGGCTTTCAAATCGTGAAACGCCTCTTGCTGCTGTGACAGCGCGATCAGACGCTTATCTGTCGCACCTTCCGTCCGAGCTTTTTCGCGCCATTGTTGTTCTTCGAAAAGGTCTCCAGCAAGCGTGCTTTGAGCACTTTGCTTCAAGTAGAGATCCGCTGAGTCGTTACTACAACCACCTAGTATGCTAGCTGTTAAAAGAAAAGGAAGTATGCGTGGCATCATGATGTCGTCTCCTTCTTGAAGGTTCGTTTCACAGAGGTGATGCTGTATCGGTCGTCATCGAACGTCACCTCATATTCGACGATGGCGCGATGGAATCGTTTCTCGTCTTCATCATTACTGAAATGAACACGAGCGTATGTCTCGGTCGTTTCGACTCTGAATTCATTTTTGCTGATGGCTTCTATCTGATCAAAGGTCATGTCCTTTAATGTGAGGTAACTATAGGGGTCTTCTTCAGACACCTTCAGTCGATCACCGAAACGGTCTCGCTCATCTTCAGATAAATCGTCTTCACCGTAGAATAGATCAGCATAAGAGCTGTAGTCCTCGATGGTAGGATCGTAATAATCCCAACCACCATCTTCTCCGTTGTTGAGCAAGGGGAGGCGCTGGGCATAACTATTGAGGAACTCGTACAAGGAATCGGGTGAGGCAGCATCAAAAATGAGGTAATCCTTAAGGTCTTCATCAGCCAGTTGATTACGTTGTATCGCTGAGGCACCTTCCGGCAAAACTTGATCGATATCAGCCGCTGCATGTGTCAGTTGACTCGTCTTGAATAACGGTTGTGCCGCTTGATATTTGAGATAACCGAACGTACCTCCACCGATGCAAAGCACTACGATCACCAATCCGATGAGCCATGATGTTTTGGCGGAACGGGATCGCGATGGACGATTTTTTTGACCACAGACCGGACAATAGATCATCTGATCATTCATCGGGGTTCGACAATTCGAACAATGTGACATTAAAAAGCACTCCTTTCTTAACTTCGTCATTATAATGTAAAATAAAGATAAAAATAACAAATTTTTGAACAAAAGGAGAGGGAATCATGGATCCATATGAACGATTGGGGATATCGCGTACTTCATCGATGAAAGAGCTCGAGCGAGCGTATGCTGAGAAGCTTGAAGCACATCCGGAGGAATCCGAGGAACGGACAGAAATCGAACGAGCATACGTCGTCATCAAGTACGAAAAGAAACAAAAGAACAAACGCAATAAGCGAACGATCGGGATTAGCGCACTGCTCCTCTTACTCGCCGCGGGCGGTGGGACGTATTTCTTTTTGAACCAGGAAGAGACGCCTCAAGCAGTCGAACAAAAGAAGCAGGATGCTTCATTCGTCATTGGTGAAGAAGAGAAGACGAGTCAGGACAAATCGGAATCGAAACCGACGGAAGCGGCGAAAAAGTCAGATTCGAAGGAAGTGTCCGATCAGGATTATAAGAATATCCAAGATATTTCAACGCTCTTTTTCCGAGAACTCGAAGACGCTCTTACAGAGCGGAGCGTCAAAGGATTGTCTGTCAGTACGAACACTTACAATCAGAACTTCCAAAGTAGTTTGAATGATCTCGTTACAGGAGGTTACATCTTTGATGGTGAGCTGACGGTCAACGATATTCCTCAAAACGATATTACGATTAAAGGAGATAAGGCGACGGTCGAAGTAAAGGTCGACTATTCCTCACGGTCTTATCAGCCGTATCTACACGAACGTCCGGATGGCAGCACGATCGTCTGGGAACTAAATCTTGTGAAATCGGGACAAGACTGGCTCGTTGATCAACGAAAGTCGCTCTCGGATTCAGCGACAGGTAGAGGCATGGAGGTTCGAGAATCGGTCAAAGGCGACATCATCGATACCGTGCACCAGCATGCGAAGGAGTGGGAACAGGCGTACATGGATAAAGACACGTCAGCCTTCACATTGTTCACGTCGTCTGCGTATTTGAATAAACAACAAAGTTATTATGCAAGCATGGACAAGAATGGCGTTTACTGGGATGGATATTTGAATGAAATCGAATATTCCCCAGCATCCATCACCGTCAGCGAAGTCGCGACTGATTTGACTGCGACCGTCGAAGCGATTTGCTATTACGAAGGTAGCTATTATAAAGAGGATGATGATTCACTCGATGAACGCAATCCTGGAAAAGACGTACCTTTCAAATATTACCTGAAGTACAACTTAGATGACGAACGCTGGTACATCACTGACTCACAAGCACTAAAAACCTTTAGTCATAACGATACGACGACGTACTAATCATAAGGAGGAATTCCAATGAAAAAAATAGTGGCAGCAACAGCACTTGGTCTCATCATCAGCACATTACCAGTAGTGAATGATTCGGCGGCAGCACTCAGTAAAACAGAGAAATCAATCGTTGATCGTCAAATTGCTGCGTTAAAGAAAAGTAAACTATCTGGTGGTTATAAACCAATCGATGTCCGGTCCGTCTATCTACTTGGTGGCAAGTATCCTGAAACGTTTACGCTGTATGAACGATTCAATACGAAGACGTATATGAATGATGTCATCGGTAAAGCGCAGAAGTATGATGCGAAGAAGAAAAAATGGACGACGATCTATACGTATACGGATCGAGATACAGCTTATTATGATGTGTGGGCTAAAGGAAAATTGGTCGATGCGAAAAAAGAACAACTCGTCATCGGACCAGTCGAGGGAAGTGGTAGCTTTCTAACACCAATTTTAATTGGATCAACGGATGGTAAGGCAATCAAGAAGGTGTTTGAAGCAAAAGAAGCGTACCCATTCGGTCGCGCGTTGATTAAAGATAAAAAACTCTATCTTGGTTCGATGACGATCGTTCATGATGTCTATTCCTATAAAGGAAAGACATTAAAACATCGCATCGGTACGGGGGCGGATGATCGAGATGCTGTTGGAAAAGTCTCGAAATACATGACGCTCGATGAATATGGCGGAACTACACATCTTACGAGTAGTAAGTCGATGACGCTCAAAAAAGGACAACGTTTCGGAATCGTCCGTAAGTCGACGAAGGATACGAATCCATATGTCTACCGGGCACTCTCATCAGGAGAAAGTAAACTGAAACTTGATGGCTATGGCTTCAAAGCAATCAAGACGGGTGTCGAGAAATGGCATTTCGAACCAGAAGCATACGGTAATTCTGTCACAGTGAAATTTACGGTGAAATAAGTAAAAGCCAGTTCCTGATTACTTCGGGATCTGGTTTTTTCATTTGTCCTGCTGGTGTGATTGCAAACGATTTCATGATACGCTAGGGGACAGAAAAACCTGTCCAGAAAGAAGGAATTCCTATGCATATTCTTGTCATCGATGATGAGGCGAGCATCCGGCATCTCGTCAAACTGCAACTCGAGCTCGATGGTCAGACGGTCGAGACGGCAGCCGACGGAGCAGCAGCACTCGCCTTGCAGGCAACACAACCCTTTGATTTGATCGTCCTCGATTTGATGCTACCGGATACGACCGGTTTCGACTTGATTCCTAAGCTTCGACAGACGACACCTGACTTACCGATCTTGATGCTGACGGCGCGTGATCAGATGAACGATAAAATCATCGGGCTGCAGCTCGGAGCGGATGACTATATGACCAAACCGTTCAACGGAACGGAACTCGTCTTGCGTGTCAAAAATCTGTTGAAACGCACGAAGGCGGTCGTACCACCCGTGCCTGTCGTGACTGATCCCTTCTTATCGGTTGATCCCGAAGAACGCGTCATTCGACTCGATGGACAACCGTTACCACTGACGTACCGGGAGTACGCCTTACTTGCGCTCTTCTTAGCGCATCCGAAACGGGTCTTCGAGCGAGATGAACTGCTCGAACAAGTCTGGGGTTTTGACTTCTCCGGTCAGACCCGTGCCGTCGATATCATGGTCCAGCGCTTGCGGAAGAAACTCGGAGTGCAAGGCGAACGGATCAAGACGATTTACGGTGTCGGCTACAAGTGGGTCGACGCATGAAGTTACGCCAGGTCATCACGGAAAACTTCGTCTTGCTCCTCGTTCCGGCACTGCTAGTACTCTTCTTGATTCTCTATGCCTTCATCCAATCGAATCTATATGAGAACGCCGTCGATTCCGTCCAAAAACTGAGTCGGGAAGCGGAGCTCTACACGATGAACTACCTCGCAAGTGAAGAGACGGACTCGCTCGCCGATACGGCAGTTCCGATCGCTTCCTATCTTGCAGACCGCTTCGACGCGCGCGTCCAGCTGTTTGGACCAAACGCAGAACTACTTGCTGATTCGGAACGCGATCAATTGCCGCTTCTCGCAGGAGACATCGATCAAGCGTTAAAAGGAAATTCGAGTTATCTCTTTCTGAAAGAAACCGATGTTCCCGTACTGTTCTTCTCAAGCCCACTGTACGGTAAGACGGACGTCATCGGCTCGGTCCGTTTTCTTGTTGATCTGCGGACGGAAGCCGAACTGCTACGGCAATTCACCTATGTTTTCACGGGCGTCTTTCTGATCTTGATCGTAATTGCCGTTTGGACAGCACGGCGGATGGCAAAGACGTTGATCGGACCGATCGACGATTTACGAAGCGTTTCGCACGCCTTGACGAAAGGACACTATGCGCATGCGCTACCGGCGTATCCATATGAGGAATTGAACCGACTGGCAGCGGACTTTTCGACGCTTGCAGACGCGATCCAGCACAACATCGGACAGCTCGAACAACAACGAAGCGACCAGCAGACGTTCATCGATCACATCACCCATGAACTCCGGACGCCGATGACGGCGATCATGGGCTATGTCGAGTTGATCCCCAAGCTGCCGCCGGACGAAGCGGCACATTGTTATCACTACATCGAGGTCGAGAGCCAGCGCTTGTTACGACTCGTCTCGCATAATCTCGAACAGGCGAAACAACAACGGAACGAACGCCACGTGACGTCGACGATGTTCGCGCTCGATGCCCTGCTCGAAGATACCTTATTCATCATGCAGTTGCGTCTCGATGGACAAGGGATTCAAGTGAAGCAGGATGTTCCGTCAATCTACGTGCTCGGGCAACCGGACCAGACGAAACAAGTCTTGTTGAATCTTCTCGAGAACGCCGTCAAATACAGTGACGCGATGACGGTGACATTTTCGACCGTCAGTACGGATACGACCCTCCGACTCCTCATGACGGATGACGGAATTGGTATGGATCCAGCCGTCCTAACCGAATGGGAGGACGAGCAACATAGTCTGACGACGGCGAGTGGGAATGGACTCGGTCTACCGCTCTGCCGGCGTCTGATGCAGGAACAAGGTGGCGATTTTGAACTTGAAAGCGATGTAAGCGGCACACGTATCACATTAACTTTTCGATTAGCGAATCAGACTTAATGTAATCGCTTACAAATGATACATTTACGAAACAATTCGACCGGATTTACGAAACAATTGCCCCGTAATCTAAGAATCAAGCAAGGAGAGGAATCATGAAAGCATCGACCATCGCTTATCTATTCTTGATGGGCATCTTGTTTGCCCTCGGTCTTCTTTTGCTTCAGCAGACGGTCTTCGGACGCTTACACGTCCTCGATGGACCGAAACGACTGAATGCTTCCGATGACTCGCTCCCGACCGAGTTGACGTTACGTCACCGGGCATGGGGTGAGCAGACGGTAGAAGACGGAACGGAAGTCCAGCGCATCACGACTCTTTTGAAGCAAATGAAGACGGTGGCAAAGGGGACCTGTCCGGCAGGTACAGCGACATTTAACGGGACGCTCCGTTTCTTAAACGGAACGACATGGACGTTCTCCCTCGGGGAAGGCATGACACTAAACGGGCAATGTGTCGCGAAACGTCCCAGCACCCAAACGACGTCACTGAAAGCACGATTCTTGAACGCCTATCACGAACCGGAACAGCTCGCGCGTCAGTTCGCCGAGGCGGAAGTCGTGACGTGGTATGCGGGAGAGCGATCTCGTTCTTTGACTGCACGTGAGCGAGAAGACGTCAAGCGTCGCCTGACGCAAGCGGAGCCGATGACGGACTATGAAGAAGTCGGTCAAGCACTCGATGCCAGTCAGGGACAGCCGCGCATTCTCAAGCTCCAGCGGTTCAAGAATGAGCAGAACACGCGTGCCAACTTAATGAATATTACTGTGTATGAGACATTGTTCAGCGTCCAGTACATGGATGATGACAATGGAAACACCTTCTATTTAAAAGGACAACTCCTGCCGACCGGGAAGGAGGCAGATCGATGAGAAAAGGAATGCTCTTCTTGCTGAGTATCATTTGTCTCATGAGCATTTGGATCGTCCGCAACAATGAACAGACGAAGCAGGGAACAGCTGCGCGGGAAACAGTTCCGCATTTGACGGCGTATGTCTCTGCGAAAGAGGATATCGGTCGCGCCTTGCTGTCATCGTACTGTGAACGAGCGGGTTGTACGTATGAGTTCGTTCGCCTCTCGACAGAAGAACTCGTCCGGCGTGTGACGAAGGAGGCGGATCATCCGCGCGCTGACGTCATCATCGGTGGAACGTGGGATGCCCACCAGACGCTCAAGCAACGCGGCTTGTCGACACCGTTCCCGACTGATCTGGATCAAGCAGAACTACAGGATCCGGATCGCTACTGGATCGGCTACGAAGTCGAACGCCTCGCAATCGTCATCAATACGGACGTCTGGAACAACCGATTCGGGGCGGCACCGTATCCGAAGACGCTCGCTGACTTGACAGCGAAACGGTATCAGGACGAGTTAATTTTGCCGGATCCGAACCATTCCGGTACCGGTGCGACGATCCTGCAAGCGGTCTTTGACGGATACGGGATGAAGGCGGAACGTGTCTTACAACAACTGATCGAGCGAACGCGGCTATTCACGGCGAACGGCTTTGCGCCGACGTCGTATGTCGCGAGTGGGGAAGCGATGCTTGGGGTCAATTTCATCGGGGATCAACAATCATTACGCGAAAAGTATTACCCGGTCAAAAGCATTCCGCTCGATACGTACTCGATCAACGCGATCTCAAAGCTGAAAGGACGGACGCAACAGAAGCAGGCGAATGCCTTCATGCGTTTCGTGCTTTCAGCGGACGGTCAGGCGATCCTGCGGAAAGTCTCGTTCGGCACGCCGACCTATGCGATCGCGAAGACACAACCGATCCAGCAAAACGTCGGGCAGGATATCGTCGCCGATTACCGGGACTATCTCCGTCGATTCAATCAGCTCCAGGACAAATGATGCGAAGACTCTGATTCAGATAGGGGAAATGGAAGATGGGCTTCTTCAGCATCAAAAAATTGCCGAATGCCGGCATACCAATCGAAGTACAACGGAAACAATGGTTACAGCAATTCTTAAAGGCCTTCTTAGTCGTCTTCTTCTCATATATGGCGATGTATCTCATCCGAAACAACTTCAAGGCGGCGCAACCGCTCTTGAAGGACGAGCTCGGTTTCACGACGACAGAACTTGGTTATATCGGCTTCGCCTTCTCGATTACATACGGAATCGGGAAAACGTTGCTCGGCTACTTCGTTGACGGGAAAAATACGAAACGTGTCATCTCGTTCTTATTGATTCTCTCGTCCTTGATCGTCACCGCGATGGGACTCTTGATGAGTGCCGGTGGAAGTCCGGTTGGTCTCTTGATGGTCCTTTGGGGACTCAGTGGGTTCTTCCAATCGGTCGGGGGACCATCGTCATACTCGACGATCGCCCGCTGGACACCGTTTGAAAAACGCGGACGCTACCTCGGCTTCTGGAACGTCTCGCACAACATCGGTGGAGCGATTGCTGGTGGTCTCGCACTGTGGGGAGCGAACGTCTTCTTCAACGGGAGTGTCGTCGGGATGTTCATCTTCCCTGCTGTGATCGCCCTTGTCATCGGGATCGTCGGTCTGTTCATCGGGAAGGATGACCCGGAGGAACTCGGATGGAACCGAAGTGAAGAGATTTTCGAGGAACCGATCGAACCGGAGAACATCGCTGCTGACAGCATGACGAAATGGCAAGTCTTCAAGACGTATGTCATCTCAAACCCTTGGATCTGGACGCTCTGTATCGCGAACGTCTTCGTCTATATCGTCCGGATCGGAATCGATAACTGGGCACCGCTCTACGTCACGGAACACTTACACTTCAGCACGGAGAGTGCTGTCAATACGATCTTCTTCTTTGAGATCGGCGCATTGTGCGGCAGTATGATTTGGGGTTACGTGTCCGATTTACTGAAAGGACGCCGGGCGCTCGTCGCAGCGATCTGTCTCTTGCTGACGGCAGTCGCGGTCCTCGGTTATCGTTACGGTACGAGTGAAGTCATGATCTATGCATCATTGTTTGCACTCGGTGCCCTCATCTACGGACCACAACTCTTGATCGGGGTCTCGGTCATCAGCTTCGCACCAAAACAAGCAACGACGGTCACGAACGGCATGGTCGGGACATTTGGTTACTTGTTCGGTGATTCGATCGCAAAAGTCGGTCTAGCAAAAATCGCTGACCCGGAAACGAACGGTCTAACGATCGGTTCGGTCACCTTGCACGGCTGGAGCGACACGTTTGTCATCTTCAATGCAGCATTACTCTTTGGTTTGATCGCCCTTGCGATCGTCGCTGTCGTCGAGGAGAAAAAGATTCGTCGCCTCGGACTGCTGGAGCGTCAAGCGGATAAGTTGAGTTCGTAACAGACACGAGCACCCTCGCCTTATTTAGGAGAGGGTGCCCTTTTTTAATGAGACAAATAAGCAAGCAGAAAACCTTCTTCCAGTTTAACGTGACGAATCGAACGGTAACGGGCATGACGGAAAGGAAAATAGAAGGAAAGATCGACGGTCAGAAGTCGATTTGCATAACGCAGATAAGGTGGACGAATAAGGTAGGTTTCATTAAAGGATTCGGTGTCATGAGGACAGACGTCAAAGACTTCGAACGTGATGGTGCGTTTATCGACGGATCGCATTTGGAGGGTCAACTCGACCGGTAAGTCGCGTTCTAAACCATAACGGGTCAACGGTACAGCGGCTTGAAGGTGAAGATGTGTCGGTCGAATCGTGACACAGATAGCTGTCAGCTCTGGAATCTCCTTTGTTAGAACGCTTGCTAAGTCATACTCATCCATACTCGCTGCCAGGGTAAAACGACGAAAGGTTTCGATGATATGGCGGCCTAGTTTCATAAAATGGACTCCTCTCTTGTTATTCTTAACCTTAGTATAAAGGATTATAAACCTATTTATTCCATTTTATTTTTTATTAAAGTAAATTAATCCCTCTTAATTAGAGCTTCTTTTTAAAACTATACGATTCACGCATGTTTTCGCATCGTTCAGGGAACTTTTAACATGTCGACCTATCGTGTTTTCCGAAAGGAGTTTTATGATGTCTTACTTATCCGGATTTCCGTCATCTTATTGGAAGGAAAGTACACCTGCCACTTCTTATCCCACTTTGGATCAAGATGCGAAGCATGATGTCGTCATCATCGGGGCTGGTATTGCGGGGCTCGTCACGGCCATACAACTGACTGAACGGGGATATGATGTCGCTGTGATCGAAGCAGGTAACGTCGCTGCTGGCACGACGGGTTATACGACGGCGAAAGTTTCCTCGCAGCACGGTTTAATTTACGACATGTTAATCAAAACGGTCGGTGAAGAATCGGCGAGACTGTATTATGAAGCAAATGAAGAAGCCATCATATTTTTACGTCATCAGGTGGAACGACTCGACATAGCTTGTGAACTTGAAACGCAGGACGCGTATCTCTACGCTGCGACATCAAAAGAGCAAGCGATGGAACGAGAAGTAAAAGCCTACGAACGATTGAGATTGAACGGTGGCGAAGCGACGGAAGAAGTTCGAAGTAAGTTGCCGTATGATATAAAAAAAGCTGTCGTCTTGCGCGATCAAGCGCAGTTCCATCCCGTCAAATATCTTCAAGGACTCGCCCGACAAATCGTCCACCAAGGGGGAGCCTTATACGAACAGACACGTGCCGTATCGCTCGAATCGAACCGGACTCCGACAGTCATCCTTGAGAACGGTCACCGGATTGAGGCGAAGAAGGTCGTCATCGCGACCCATTTTCCGTTCCATGATTTTAAAGGGTTGTACTTCTCAAAACTTGAAGTCCATCGCTCGTATATCGTATCGGGTCAGGTCGATGAGACGTTTCCGGACGGGATGTTCATGAGTGCCGATCAACCGAGTCGTTCTCTGCGTCACACGCGGACAGAAGACGGTCGTCTGCTTGGTCTCTTCGGCGGTGAGAATCATCTATCTGGTCACGAGACAGAGACGATGCAGCGGTATCAGCATCTTGCAGATTTTGCAAAGCGTGAATTCCACGTCGAGTCGTTTGGACAGTTTTGGTCAGCACAAGACTTGATCACGCTCGACAAGATCCCGTACATCGGACAGATGACGGCAAATGATCCGAACGTGTTCGTCGCGACCGGTTTTGCGAAGTGGGGGATGACGAATGGTATCGCGGCCGGACTGTTACTCAGCGACTTATTGACGGGAACACCCAACCGTTTTCGGCATCTGTTCGATCCGAATCGTTCGAAGCTAAAAACAAAGGATGCGACGCAGTTCGTCAAGAACAATGCGGATGTTGCGATTGAACTCGTTAAAGGAAAGCTGACGAAAGCGCGTCGTCGTGCTGACGAGCTACAACCGGACGAAGGTGGACTCGTCACGCATCACGGGAAAACGGTCGGTGGTTACCGGGATCCGGAAGGAAAGCTTCATCTCGTCTCGACGACCTGTACCCACATGGGGTGTGATACGAAATGGAATGAGGCGGAACGGTCGTGGGATTGTCCGTGTCATGGTTCACGATTCGGTCCAACAGGAGAGGTGCTAGAAGGACCAGCCGTCAACCCACTCAAATCGATCGAGTAAGCAGAGACGCTTGTCTCTGCTTTTTTAATTTTAAAAATAAACCGTGGACGATTTATGATATGTGATATAATTACCTGGTAACAAAAATATTTTAGCGCTAAACAATTAGAGTGCCGCTTTTGAATCGTGTTGTAGAGGCACCGTCACGACCACCGCTCACTGGTTTCATATTTTAGTTTCACTATTTTACTTAGCGTCGTGAACGCTGAAACAACCCGAGGAGGAAGCACCACTATGAGTAAAGAAAAGATTGCCCAGCTGCGCAAACATGTATCGCCGTTTGAGAAGGCGGACATTAAAGCCAGCGTCCGGCAGATGATCAACACGATTCTGCCATTTCTCGTCCTATGGTTTCTGGCATATGAGGCCCTGAAGCTATCTGTGTTTCTCGCGATCCCACTTGCGATTCTCGCTGCAGGATTCGTCGTCCGGATGTTCATCATCTTCCATGATTGTACCCATGGTTCATTCTTTAAAAATAAGAAGGCGAACGCCATCGTCGGAACGATCACTGGGATTTTGACGTTATTCCCGTATGAGAAATGGAAACGGGAGCACTCGATCCACCACGCATCAAGTGGGAATCTCGATAAGCGCGGTGTCGGTGACATCTGGGTCATGACGATTGAGGAGTATATCGAAGCATCACGCTTTACACGTCTCAAGTATCGTCTGTACCGGAATCCACTCGTCATGTTTGGTCTTGGACCACTCTTGTTGATTCTTGTCTCGAGCCGCTTCAACCGGAAGGATGCTCGGAAAAAAGAACGAATCAACACACATGTCATCAATGCGTCGCTCGTCGTCTTATACGGTATCCTGATCTACTTCATCGGCTGGCAAGCCTTCCTGATCATCCAAGGCACGACGATGTTCACAGCAGGTGTCCTCGGAATCTGGTTATTCTACGTCCAGCATACGTTCGAAGATTCGTACTTTGAGGATGAGAGCGAATGGGATTACGTCAAGGCAGCAATTGAAGGTAGTTCGTATTACGAATTACCGAAGGTCTTACAATGGGTAACCGGAAACATTGGATTCCATCATGTTCACCATCTCAGTCCACGTGTCCCGAATTATCATCTTGAAAAAGCACATGTCTCGACGCCACCACTTCAGAAGGCGACGAAGATCGGTCTCTTCTCAAGTCTGAAATCGCTTCGGTATAAGCTATACGATGCGAAAAACAAAACGTTCGTGACGTTCCAAGATATCAAACACCTCTTACGCGAGCCGAAACCGTCATCGTTGTAAGCTTTTCACCTCATCCATATGGATGGGGTGTTTTTGTTGTATCAGTTGTAAAAGAGGGAATGAAGAGTAAATGAGAGCAGTGTATGTCCGTCTTTTGGCGTATGTTCACGATAAGCATCCATGGTAGGATGTACAAAGAGAAAGGAGCGTGCATGATGCGCCGTATACCCATTGCTGCTTATGTAGGAGGAGCCATCTTACTTTCCTTATTCGTCTTCAGTTCGATGACGTACCAGCAACAATCCCTGATTCCATTTTTGACGCAACATATGCCGCTCGACTGGGTCTATGCGTTTTCGTTCGTGTCGTTCCATTACGAAGTCCCGATCAGCGTCGCGTCACTCGGACCTGCTGCCTTCCTTGAATTCTTCATTCGGAAAGGCATGCATGCCAGTCTGTTCTTCATCCTCGGGATCAGTCTCGTTCATTTTTTGCGCGGTCGAGGATATGCAACATTCCCAGCTGCCTTCTTTGCTTTCACGACGGCGATGACGATCGGTGTGTTGGATGAGTTTCATCAATTGTTGACGGGCGGACGTACACCACTCGTTGGAGACGTACTGATCGATGGTAGTGGTGCACTCGTCGGAATCGTCTTATACACTGTCATCCGTCTCTATTTGAAAGCTGATCGGATCGTTCGCGAACAAGAACAACAGCACGCATGAAAATAACCCATCGTCCCAATCCTAGGATTGAGGCGATGGGTTATTTTAGCGATTAGAACCGTTGTACCCACTCGATTTTGTACTGAGTGCGTCCGTATTCTCTTCTTAACATGTTGTCGGCTTTTTTTCGTGCTGTCGTATGATCGCCTGCTCGAACATTCAATCGATCCGTGTCGATGATCTCATCTCCGCGTAATACGTGATACTGGACGGTATAGTCCTTTTTCATAAAATTAAATAATCCCAAGTTCTTCACTCCCATATTCTTCTTCCTGTTAGTTATTATATGGGATTCCAAATTTTTCTGCAATATAAAAGAGTGACTATTGTACCACCTATCAATAAATAGTTAGTGGTTCGAATGACAGGTTGCTTTATTGTGTGAATTGCGTATAAATGCTGAAAAATCAACAAAAATCACTCTAAAATAGAATTTTAGAAATTTCATTACATAAATAATGAATATTCAGGAAAAAAAGTTACGTTATCAAGATATGTTTGAAAATATAAGTTGTCTGAATATTCTTTTGGTATGTCAGGAAAGGATTCCCTTGGAACTTTGATGGAATAACCGTTAAGATAAGAAGGGATAAAAAAATACAATGAACCAAACGATAAATGAAGGAGATGACGTATGGAGCAGGAGACGAATGAACGAATCGATCCCGCACAACGGATCAGGAAAGCAGTGACACGAAAAGAGACCGCTTATTTCAGTTTGTTATTAGGCGTCGCTATTTTGACAGTGGGTGGCATCATCGGCTTAGTATTTGAAACAGGCGAGAGCGGTATTTATGCTATGTTCACGCTAGTGATCCTGCTGTTATTACTCTGGTTACGTCAATGGCGACGAGTATCGCGGATTCGAAGTGAAGGGGTTCGCTTGAGTGCGAAGCAGTTCCCGGAGTTATTCGAGCAAATCGGCATGCATACAGAACAATTGCAGCTGTGGCGGATTCCAGAAATCTATTTCCAGAACGATGTGAAACGACCATATGTCATCGGATTATTTCAAAAATATTTGATCGTCCTTCCGACGTCATATTTGGAATTGACAGAGGTACGACGGTTCCAGTTACTGCTTGAACTTGCACGCATTAAACGAAATCATCAAGAAAAGCAGGTGTTGCTTTGGATCGGAAGCTGGGTTCCATTTTTACGTCCGGCTTACACGCGGGCATGCGAACGGACTCGTTATCAGATGGTTCTACCGCTTGTATCCAACCAGTGTGCCCGGCAAGCGATCTTTGAGGATATTCTCGGACCAACACTTCTTGCGACGACGGATATCGTTTCCTATACAGCGGAGAAGCGTCAGCAACGGACGTTTTCTGTCTTATTGTATGAGAAGCTACAGACCAATCTATCCATGCTGGAACGGCTTCGCTTGACGGGTGAACCGCTCGATCAACCCCGTCCTTTCCTACGTTATAGTCAAGGAATCATCATCACGCTTAGTGTTCTGACGGTCATGTTCTTCGTCAGTGCAGGCGCAGGGATCTTGCTCAACGAAGCGGGAACGCAAATGGCAGCCAGTAACGACACGGCGACGGCAAAAACGAACGATAAGGATTTAAATGAGACGGAATTGATGGCAGCGATTCAAAAAGGAAAGCTCGAAGATATCCATCGCTTGATTCCGGAAAGTGATATGAAAGCAGTCGATGCAGATGGGGATACGGCATTGCATTATCTCGGTTACCGGAAGTCGAGCAAGGGACTTGAATCGATCTTCAAGGAACTGCTAGAAGCAGGGAGTGATGTCGATGCCGTCAATGACTTTGGCGAGCGACCATTCATTACAGCTGTCTTCAGCAATAACGATGAACTCGTCGATCTGTATTTGAAACGAGGCGAGAAAATCAACCAACAAGATGACGATCAGTTCACGCCGCTTCATCATGCTGTCGAGGGTGAGGGGAAACAGACAGTCAAGCTATTGCTCGAGCGCGGTGCCGACCCGTCGATCAAAAATGCGGATGGCTTCACGCCGCTGATGATGGCACAGGAGTATGAACTCGATGAAATCATTGATCTGTTGAAACAACACTCCGCGCAAACGTTATAAAACAACAACCGCAGGCTCTCTCGAATGGATCGAGAAGACCTGCGGTTGTGTGTTGTATTGAATTAGTTTGGTAATTTTGATGTGTCGACGATACGACCTTCGATCTTGTAATTGACTTCGCCGAGTGATTTCGTGAAATCACGTAGGTTTTCCCAGTCAGAGAGACCGAGGTCCGTGACACGACCTTCTTTATAAGCCGTCGCGAATGGTGTGAGACCATCGCCGCCTTTAGCCGTGAAGGCATTCGTTGCGATGACATATGTCTTCGCTGGATCGATGACTTCGAATGTACCATTGTTGTTGACTTCGATCTTCGTGACGCGCTCTCCAGCTGTTTTCGTGCTGTCGTATTCGAACTTCATACCCGAGACGTGGAGGAAACCACCGTTTTCTTTTGGCGCAACCCCAACACTGATTTCAAGAAGATTCTTGATTTCTTCACCGGTCATCTTCGCTGTCGCGAGCGTGTTACCGAATGGAAGCGTCGTTAAGACTTCACCGACAGTAAGTGGTCCGGCATCGATGGCAGCACGGATCCCTCCACCGTTTTGCATCGCGATGACTGTGTCCTTATTGTATTCTTTAGCTTTTTTGAGCATACCATCCGTGATCAAGTTTCCAAGAGCCGTTTCACTGTTGCGGACACTGATTTCGCCGCGTGGGTTTGGAAGGGCATTAACGATATTCGCACCGACTTCTTCGTTTTTCAACTCAGCGATTTGATCCGCATATGGCTTAAGGATTTCAGCCGCACGCACATCTTCTTTTGCTGTAGAAACATCAATCAATGAACCGTTATACTCAGTCAATTTTCCTTTGTAGTCGAACGTCAAGTCAAGATTTCCGAGGAAATCACCGTATTGGTAGGCTTGAGCGATGATTGTCGGTTCTGCTTTGCCTGGAACGACCGTCTCATCAACGACGACCGGTTTTTCAAGTTTCGTGTGCGAGTGACCGCCGACGATAACATCAATCCCGTCAACATTACGTGCAAGCAATTGATCGTTATCGATTGCTTCATTGTCATCAAAACCGATGTGTGTCAACGCAACGATTTTATTAACGCCACGATCTTCAAGCTTTTTGACAGCAGCTTTAGCACTATCAATATAGTTTGCAAACGCAACCGTACCTGGGCTTGCGATATCTTTCGTCTCTTCTGTCGTCAGACCGAAGAAACCGATTTTTTGACCTTTGTATTCCTTGATGATGCCTTGATAAATCTTGCCACGCTCCGGTCCTGCAGTGATTGTTTTCTTTTGTAGACCATTGAACGACTTATTTTTGCTGAAATCGACGTTCGCCGTGATGAACGGGAATTTTGCAGCCGTGACGAAGTTTTTCAAGGCGATGTTATTGTCAGTATCCCCAAGATCGAACTCGTGGTTACCGAATGTCATCATGTCGTATTTCATGTAGTTCATCAGTTCAAGATCTGCTTGACCGAGGAACTTGTTGAAGTAGAGTGTTCCAGAGAAGACGTCACCTGCATCTAAGAGAAGCGATGGTTTACCTTCTGCACGGTAAGCTGCGCGAAGTTCTTTGATGACTGTCGCACGTTTTGGTGTCTTATCGAGGTTCGCGTGCGTATCGTTCGTGTGCATCAAACCGATCGAGAAGTCATCCGTGTTGACGTCGAGAACTGTGATTTTTGCTTTTAATGTAATTGTCTTTCCGAGGCGTGTATAACTTGCGACCGCATATTTTACACCCGCTTCGCTCGTATCGACCTTCGACCAACGGACTGGTTTGTCATAGATACGACCTGTCGCGTAGAGAACAGCCAATGTTTTTGGCAATTCTGGCTTTTGATCAACGTAAATCGTTTGATCCGCGACTTTCTCGACGAACTTCACTGCATAGTTCTGGATGTAGATCTTGACTTCGATTGGATTCTTTTTCTTACCGTATGTGCCTTTGACCGTTTGGTAACGGTTGAACGCATGGCGATCGTAAGATTTCCATGTGATCTTCTCACCTTTATATGTAGCAGGGAGTTTGACCGGAGCACCTTTCGTGAAGACGAGTGACTTGAGTTTGACCGTTTTGACTTTGACATGCGTTGCAGCCGAAACTGTCGTTTGGGCAACCGGCACGATTGCCGATGTCGTCAGGGCGACAGCCACAGCTGCCGCGTAAAGCGGTTTTGATTTGTACATACGTAAAAATCCTCCTTCAAGAGTGGGGTATGAATGCAAGGTCGAGCTGCGATCGTTGACCTCTTCTTCTACTATAAAGGGTTCGGAAAGCTTCGTGGGATGAACCTTTTGTAAATAACGTAAATTCTTAGGTCCGACAACATGACAACCTACGGGAGTCGTTCGTTCGATGTAATTTAAATCCGAACGTTCGCTTTCTCAACCAAATGATAACGCTTTCATTATATCTTGTCTTGAATAAAAATGAAACGAAATAATATGAACAATCGTTAAACATTCCCATTAAATGTCGATTTTTTAGTGGTCCGAAATTGCTAAATATTGTATGATGTCAGTATACAAGTAGTTCGGATGAAAAGGGGCAACGCTGGATGAATGATAAGGTTCGAGGAGGCGTTCTTGTCGGCATTATTTTTGTGATTACGGTTCTCCTCGTATGGGGACTCGCTTCTCCACCGACGACGATTGAATTTCCACATTTTAATCATGCTTAAAGGAAACAAACTAGGAGATGACCGGTGGTTACCCGCCGGTTTTTTCGTGTCTGAAAAACTACAGTTTGGTGTCGGTTCGTCCAATACATTGACACGCTTTTTCCCGATGGCTAGAATTGATTAAGTGTATATAGGAAGTATTGCTTCTATTATGCACGAGTATACAAAGAAGGAGGCGAGTCAGAATCGACCGGGCAAGGTCCCGTTCACGCGGAGGGAGCGTTCGTTTGAGCAATCGCGGACGGCATCCGTCTTTTTTGAGTGGAATCAACGAATATGAAAATAAAATACATGTATCATGAATCGGAAGGAACTTACACTTATGCTGAAAGAAATGAGAAGTATCATCCGGGAACAGGTCGATAATTTCCCCCTGATTCGCCGGTTGGCGCGATATGAAATCAAATCAGCGCATGCAGAGCAGCGCCTTGGCCTTTTATGGGAGCTCCTCAATCCCGGTCTCCAAATCTTCATCTACTGGTTCGTCTTCGGGGTCGGTCTTCGCGGAAATAAGGACGTCGATGGAAACATTCCGTTCATCGTCTGGCTCCTTTGCGGAATCGTCGTCTGGTTCTTCATCAACGATGCGTTGCTTCGGGGATCGAATTCGATCAACAGCCGTCTCGCAATGGTAACAAAGATGCGTTTCCCGATGAGTGCGATTCCATCGTATGTCATCTTGTCACGGATGTATCAACATTTTGCGATGCTTGCCATTGTCATCGTCGTCATCATTGCAAACGGCATCCCGATCACATGGAAACTGCTTCAATTGCCGTATTATATGATTGCCACATACATTTTCGTCTATGCATTCTCGCTTTGCTTTTCGACACTCGTCACACTCGTCAAGGACATCCAGCTCTTCTTGCAATCGATGATGCGGATGCTCTTTTATATGACACCGATCCTTTGGAACATCGAGCGGTTCCCGGACGTCTTGCATGGTGTCCTCCGCTTGAATCCAGTCTACTATCTCGTCGAGGGATACCGGGCGAGCTTGCTCGGCGGACATTGGGTCTGGCAAGAATGGCCAACGGGTCTGTACTTCTGGAGTGTCACGCTCCTCTTATTCTCAGCCGGAACGTTCTTGCACATCAAGTTCCGTAAATCATTCACTGAGCTCGTTTAAGGGAAGGAAATCGCCATGTCTATGATTAAACTCGACCATGTCACGAAACGCTTCGACATGGTCACGACTACGAAAGAAAAATTCAAGCTCTTGTTCAAAAATCAAAGCAAGAGCGTTAAAACATTTACAGCTTTACGCGATATCTCACTTGAGATCGGAAAAGGAGAAGTCGTCGGTCTCGTCGGAATCAACGGTTCGGGTAAATCGACGCTCTCGAACCTGATTTCAGGGATCATCTACGCGAACGAAGGAAACGTCGCGATCAACGGAGAAGTCGCGATCATCGCCGTATCCCAAGGATTGAAGAACGTGCTGACAGGACGCGAGAACATTCGCTTAAAATGTCTCCTGCTTGGGATGGACGATGCGGAAATCGAACGTCGGATGCCTGGAATCATCGATTTCGCGGATATCGGTGACTTCATTGATCAGCCAATCAAGAAATACTCGAGTGGGATGAAGTCACGACTTGGCTTCGCAATCGCTGTCAATGTCGATGCCGACATCTTGATCGTCGATGAAGCATTATCGGTCGGTGACCAAACCTTCTATAACCGTTGTATCGATAAGATGAACGAATTCAAGGACGAAGGCAAGACCATCATCTTCGTCAGTCACTCGCTCTCGCAAATCAAGAGTTTCTGTGAGCGTGTCGTCTGGCTCGAATACGGTCAAGTTCGACTCGACGGGACGACGAAGGATGTCTTACCAGAATATAAGAAGTTCCTCGCAGAATATAAGAAATGGTCAAAAGAGGAACAACATCAGTACCGTCGCGATCGCTTGAAGGAACAAGCAGCAAATGCGCGGTCCGGAAAAGAAAACGTCGATGCTGACGTCAACGTAAAACATCCTGGCTGGATTTTATCAGGTCTCGGATTACTCGCGATTGCAGCAGGTAGTTTGATGGTCATTGACGAGACACCGTCTTTGACGAATCTTAGCGACGCAATCATGAAGTTCTTCTAACGTTTTACCAGATGCCTCTGTGCATCTGGTTTTTTTGTGCCAAAAGAGTAGGAATCCTGAAACGGAGTGGAGAAAACTAGTAAGTGAGAGAAGAAATATCGGAAGAGTATGCGAATGCATCAAAAAAAACGGAGTCGAGGACTCCGCTTTCATCAGGTTTGTGAGCGATCCATATACGTTTTGACGCGTGGTGCTTCATATGTGGCGAAGCGTTCTAAGAGACGATCCGGATCCGACTCGACGACCAGCATCGCTCGGTGTTCGGGAATCAAGAATCCTTGACGTTCCATCGTGTCGAACAGGGTAATCAAGGAGTCATAGTACCCGTCAATGTTGAGTACACCACAAGGTTTTTCATGCAGACCAAGTTGTGTCCACGTAAAGACTTCGAAAAACTCTTCCATCGTCCCGGGTCCGCCAGGAAGAATAATGAAGCCATCGGCAAGCTCTGACATCTTCGCTTTCCGCTCGTGCATCGAGTGGACGAGATGCAATTCAGTCAGTCCGGGGTGTGCTAATTCCTTTTCTTGTAGAAAGTGGGGTAAGACACCGATCGCTTGACCTTGAGCCGCAAGCGTAGCATCCGCGACAGCCCCCATCGTCCCAACGCGGGAACCGCCGTATACGAGTCCGATGTCGCGTGCGGCGAGCGCTTGACCAAGTGTGCCCGCTGCCTCGCGAAAGACGGGATGCGCGCCATCTTTAGAACCACAAAACACTGCAAGTCTATTCATGAACAGAACCTCCTTTGTTAGTGTCACCATAGCATATTCGGTGATCGGACGGCAGGGGAGACCAGGAAGGAGATCGGTATGCGACCACGTACGATCGTTTGGCTCGTCCTAATTATCGCAGCAATCAATTTGGGACTCGGGATATGGATGCCGGATACATCGACTCGGACGACAATTAGTTCGATACTACTAGGTGTGATTCTCATACTCGGTATATTTTATGTCATCGCGTTACGACAATCATCAAAATAAAGAGAGCTGGTTCGACTCGTATGAGTTGGACTAGCTCTCTTTTTGTCTGTTACAAAATTTTATCATAGTTAAATATTCAGAAAAATCTATTTTCATACACAAGTTCTACATATTGATGGATGATTTGTAAGAAAAACGCATTTTTAGGGACATATGACCCGAGCCAAAAGTAATAGAAAATGAAAAAAATGTGTAAAATACCATAATTATTCGTATTCGAATATTCAGAGGGGGTCTAAGGTTATATGATGTTGTTACGAAGCCATACGAAAAATAATAGGAGGTTATTTAAATGAACTTGAAAAAGAAATTAGTCGTAGCAAGCACAAGTGCTTTATTAGTATTAGGACTTGGTGTAACGGTATCAAATAGCACTACACAAGTTGCGAAGAACGATCTTCCAGCAGAATTTTCAGTGAAACAAGTTGCGAAGAACGATCTTCCAGCAGAATTTTCAGTGAAACAAGTTGCGAAGAATGATCTTCCAGCAGAATTTTCAGTAAAACAAGTTGCGAAGAACGATCTTCCAGCAGAATTTTCAGTGAAACAAGTTGCGAAGAACGACCTTCCAGCAGAATTTTCAGTGAAACAAGTTGCGAAGAACGACCTTCCAGCAGAGTTTTCAGTGAAACAAGTTGCGAAGAACGACCTTCCAGCAGAGTTTTCAGTGAAACAAGTTGCGAAGAATGATCTTCCAGCAGAGTTCTTAGTAAAACCACTTGTTTGATTAGTTACTGTTCAAGGAATTGACTTTTTCCATTTGAAAGAATTTGCTTATACTCATTCATTTGTAATATGTCAAATAGAAGATAAGCTTTTTGATAAGAGTCTTTTATCAAACTTAATTCTTCTTCCATGAGTTCTAAGGCATAAGCTTTTTGATAATAAAGTTGACCTAATAAAGACATATCTTTAAATCGTAAGCATTGCAGTATACCATCATTGATATATTTTAAAGCATCTGTTGGTCGTCTTAAATCAATTAATACTTTTGAAGTGTTATATAAAATTCGTATCTTTTCTACTAAAAGTTCGTCGCTATCAAATTTTAAGTTGATTAATTCTTCGTATACTTTAAGACCATACAAATAGTTCTTTTTTTCATAATAAAGAGTAGCGATTGCTGACTTTAATCGAACCAACATTTTAGGTGAAAAATAGATGGTTGAATATTTCTCTGCAAGTAATTGCAATTCTACTATACAAGTTCGGTAATCTATTTTATTCATGCGATATGCACTTATATGGAGATAGTATGAGTAAAGTGATCTTAATTCTTCATCAAAACTTATTGAGTTTACTTTTTCTTGAGCTTCTCGATAGATTATTTCATACTCTTGATTTTGAAAAGCGGTCAATAACCGATCATCCGTCAAACGTAGAGAGTCAACATGAGAATTATTGTTATTAAGAAATGCAGTTATCGGTACTTGCAATCGACGTGATAACGCATAGAGCAACTCGACCGTTGGCGAATGGGTGCCACTCTCGATCTTACTGATCTCAGCTTGACTGCAAATTCCGTTTGCTAAATCTTTTTGTGTCAGATTATGTTTCTTTCGCAGTCGGCGTAATGCTAAGCCGATTTGCGGTGACATGAATTGATCCATCGGCTCCTCGTCCTTTCGTAAAGATTGAACTGGTACAGGGTACCAATTTCTATTATAGAAGCGAATGGAACGGGATACCACTGATTTACTTGATTTCGTATCAATGTTTCAACGACCATCTCACTTGATTCAGAAAGGGGTACAACCATGACACTCATATTAAAAGAAACGCGACGTAACATGACTTCTTGCGCTTGGTGTCTCAATCCTGCTACCGTCTCCGTCGCCCCCCTCGCTCATCGGGAAATGGACCGGACTAATACGAAACCAAAAGCAACTATCAAATCGGCTTAATACACACAAAAAGGACTTCATTCGGATCGTAGAGAATGAAGCCCTTTTTTCAATCACTTGAAGAGAAAGGAGAGAGGACATGATCGGATTATCACTTATATCGGAACAAGACGGTTGGTTGCAACGTTCCTTGCCATCCATCGCGATGCAGACTTTTTGTGAGACACACCGTATATCAATTGATGCCTTTGATTATGATACACATACGTTTCATGATTTACTCGATTACATGAATTTTCAGGAATATGAGCACTACGTCTTCGTCCTTCAAGGAGAAGGGGAGCGTACGTTGCGTCTCGTTGCCTATTTGCAACACGAGATGCTACACGTCCAGTTTCATTTGATCCGGCAGAACGGGGAGGTTCTGTTTGGTCAACCGGATTTCCTGAACGGTCTCTTCTTACCGCAGGAAGAAATACCGGTTTCGGCATCCGTTCCGGCTGTTCATCATGCTCTCCTTTCTTTGATGACGGGTGTCTATCCGGCATCCGTGCCACACCATCCGCAACCGCTGCGTCATGTCTACATCGAGGACAGCTCATTGTTGGACCGGATTCCAGTAGACAGTTTTCAAGTGATGACGATCAATAGTGTCATCTATTTTGATCATCCGATGCGGCACGATCTGCCGATCATCGAGCTGATGAGTCGGACCCCGATTTTGTTGACATTCTCAGATCGTTTATCTCCGTCACTTGCGTCACAGCTGACGGTCTTATCTCGCGACGCACTTGCCGAGCGGTTACAAGACTGGCAGCAAACGGGGCGCATTCAAAACGATCAAACGATGGGGATTCTCGATTATGCGACAGTAAGCGGATTATGCGTCTCGCATCGCTTGTTCTTTTTTGCGGATGGGATTTACGCTGATCGACAAAAAACGATTCAGTTGAGTGCGGATATTTCAAGCGATATTGAATGTCTTCGAGAACAGCAACTTCAACCGGAGGCGCTCGCGTCGCAAACGGAACTGGAGTTGTTTCCGTTGTTGTATCAACTGGCAGGATCGTTTCAAGGGACGAGCCGTTTCATCACCCCTTACTCGGATCTTGAATTACCCCGGACGTCTGGACGGATTGGACCGTTAACACTAATCGGCATTCAAAATGAGGAAGGGTGTTTTGCGTTCGATCGAACGACGTTACGCCTGTTCGAGACGAACGAAGCATTCCTCTGGATTTTAGAAGCGGATCAAAAGGAACAATTCGACGTGTTGCCAGAGCGACTCGGCGCAAACTATGCGGAAGCGATTCAGCATTACAAGGAGTTGATGTATCATGGGTGAGGTCTTATTTGGTCCGTTTTTGCGTAAAGGTAGCTACTCCCGCGTCCAAGTGCTCGATCATGTACAGGGAGATGAACGATTTGGTCGATTGTACCAAGAAGCACAACAGTTAAATGAAGTCGATGAGTTGATGCTCTATCGACGTTATCTACAAAAAGGAGAGCAGATCCTATTTTACGGAACGTTTGATCCATCGCTCTTTAATCTTTTGTCGGACGAGGGGTATGACCTTTATCTGATTGAACCGGAAGCTTCGCGGACGAAACAGATCGCGGAGAAGTATCAGCATAAGATTTACGGCTGGAGTCATGACGTGACGGACGTCGTCGGGCCTGAGTATTTTGACCGGATCATCTTACCGGGAACGACGATTTTACGTTATACGCGTGGGGAACTGCTGTTGTTCTTCCGAAACATCCGTCAGTTGCTACGACCGAGCGGACGCTTGCTTGTGTCCTTGTATCACATCGATCACCTAAAATCAATTGTCCATCCGATTGCGACACGACGCTTTCAAAAGACATTACTTTTCTATGGCTATCACATCGATGGGGAGCGTCTTTTGTTCAACGCTTATCTCAAATCCGGACAAGAGGAAAAAGTCAGTTATGCGGTCGAATATCTATACGAACCAAAAACGCTGTTTGAATTTGCGACGTTATCGCGTTATCATGGACAATTTCTATATGAAGGAAAGACAATGATGGTATTGGAGTTCGAAAAACAATAAGTACAAAATATAATGTAATAATAAAATAAAAAATATATGTAATATATTGGTTTGAATAGGTCTAAAGACTGGGTAATGAGATACAGTAGTTTCCTTTGCACGATTCAAAGTACATCATAAGAAAGAGGAGCCGGATGTATCATGGAAAATCAGAGCGGAAGTACCTTTCAACAAAGTTGTCTATCGTTCATTGAGACCTTGTTTCCAGACGAACCTTTTCATTTCTTAGAAGAATCGAAAGCGATGGACGCCTTTGGTTATCCCGGTCGTCAATTGTTTTTCTCTTCATCTGCCCGTACTTTGAAATTCACTGTACTCGAGCAGGCGCATAAGCATTACGCACGTGTATTCGTATCCGAGAAAACAAGCGAAAATACGTTTTTTCGTCAGTTATTAGAAGCAACATATGACGACAATCAATTATACATCGATCATATCGTCCAAACAGAATAAAAAAGAGATCAAAATCAGCTGATTTTGATCTCTTTTTTACGCTTCGATAGAAGAAAGACCCCGCTTTAATGCTTGATCAATGGACGTTGCCATCTCATCCCGGACAGGTGATGAGACGAGTCGACCATCAAAATAGATTTCCTTCGATAGACTGAGATGAACCAGTAAATCTTCAAGAATGAGCTTTAGATCAAGCGGTTGCGATGGTTCAAGCGCTTGTTGCATGAATTCACTCAATGAAGGATGCTGTACATACTTCGGATCGATGAGATCAATGATCGTCGTGTCTAAAGCAAGAGCCAATCGTTCCAAAACTTGAGCAGAGGGAATGCGCTGACCACGTTCGTAAGCGGAAATGTCCGTTGCTGATTCACCACACCGTTCACCTAAAAATTTTTGAGTATACTTGTGTTGTTTGCGCAATTGCATAATTTTTTTACCTAGTGCACGATTCATGGCACTCCACTCCTATTCTTCAGCTCATTCTTTATAGTACTAATTAACCACTTTCATTATAAAAGAAACCTGATAAATGTAAAATATCGTTTTTCAAGGAAACTAAAAAAATGAACTGGGTTAAAATAGAAATTGATTTTCGGAGATAATCGCCTATCGTTTCTGTCCGTGCTATTCTAAAGTGATATCACATAAGGGAGTGTCTTCATGAAAAAAATCACCTGGTCCGGCTATGTCGTCTTTGCCGTCCTATTGATCCTCTTCATCTCAAGTTCGATGCCTTATCAGGCACAATCGATCAAACCTGGTCTATCTCGCTATATCCCATTAGGATTCGTCGATCATCTGCGATTCATCTCCTTCTCGTATCATGGAGAAGTCAGTGTAGCGGCACTCGGACGCAGTGGATTCATTGAATTTTTCATTCGTAAAGCAGCGCACGTCTCGACGTTTCTCGTATTAGGTATCGGTTTGATTGATTTGACGCGTCGTCGTTTGACACCGGGTCTTGCCGTCTTGTTCGCTTACTCATTAGCAATCACCATCGCTGTGTTTGATGAGTTTCATCAAATTTTAACGGGTGACCGGACTGGTCTCGTCCAAGATGTGTTACTCGACGGAACCGGAGCATTGATCGGAATCGGATGCTATCTGCTCGTTCGTAGGAAAAAAGTACAGCGCCAAGCAGGAAGTCTTTCTTTCTGGCACGAAAAGAAAAGGCATCACTTTTAACGAAGGAGATGGCCCTATGAAGACTGCCCATTTGTTGATGACAAGCGTCGGTCGCCGAACGAAACTGGTCGAGTACTTCGTTCGTGAGATGCCGGACGGTCACGTCAGTACTGCGGATTGTAATCCACTTGCACCGGGTCTTTATATGACGGAGCGTCATCATCTTGTCCCGCGCATCGACGCACCGGGGTATATCGATCATCTACTAGAGTTGTGTCAGCGGGAAGGCGTAACGGCGCTGTTGTCATTGATCGATCCCGAATTGGAGTTGCTCGCAGCGGCAACAGAACGATTTGAAGCGATCGGTGTCACGGTCCTTGTCTCACCGATGGATGCGTGCCAGTTATGCTTTGATAAATACGCTATGTATACGTATTGTGTCACGGAAGGGATTGCCCATGCACGAACATATACGACACTCGACGCATTTAAAAATGCGCTCGCGCAAGGGGAAGTCGCATTTCCAGTCTTCGTAAAACCACGTAACGGCAGTGCTAGTCTTCATGTCCAGGTTGTCTCCTCCCTTCAGGTCGTCGAAGGATTGTTCGCTGTCCATCCGAATTTATTGATTCAGGAATACTTAAGAGGACAAGAACTTGGCGTTGATGTGTATGTCGATTGGCTGACGCATGAAGTGACGGATATCTTCATTAAGGAGAAACTCGTCATGCGCGCAGGAGAAACGGATAAGAGTCGCTCCGTCAAACGCGACGACGTCTTTGAATTGATTGAGCAGGTATTAGCGGGAACTCGTCTCGTCGGTCCACTAGATTTTGATCTGTTCGATGTTGACGGAACGCTCTACTTATCGGAAATCAATCCACGATTTGGTGGGGGGTATCTTCATGCCTATGAATGTGGGGTCAATTTTCCGAAAGCGATCCGAAACAATCTCCACGGGCAACGCAATCCTCGACGAATCGGGGCGTATACGGAAGACATCTATTTGTTGAAGCACGATACGGTGACACTATTGCCGGCATCTCTACTTGAGCAGATCGAAAAATCATGATACGCACGAAAAAGGAGTGATCCGGTAACATACCGGGTCACTCTTTTTTAGATGGAAGAAAAGGATTAGGAAAGAGAAACGCGTGCACGCTTGAGGCATTGCACGGCGGAGGTCCAGCTGCCGAAGAGGGCGTTGATCGTCGAGGTGCTCGGAACCGAGCGACCTTCTGCCCATTTTCGGTAATGGATGATGCTGAGAGAAGGTAATTCTTCTTGTGCCTGCCGCAGTGCTTCAAGGACGTCTTCTTCGACCCATTTCCGGCGAGGTGGAGCGATGTCAAGGCAAGCGAGAGCATCTGCCCACGAACCATATTTACGGGCAATCGTCGCGACTGTCGGATGTCCATTTTCCTGTGCCCAAATCGCATACGTCTGTGTTGTCAGACGCGAAAGGACATCGGAAGCTTCAAGTAAAGCAGTGATGATCCGTTCTTCCGTCATCGAGATGGAGCGTGTCATCTCGATCTGTGCTTCTTCAAGCGCACGTGACCAAGAACCGAAACGTAAGTTGATCAGCGTCAAGGATGGTCCGTGTTTGGCTTTTGCCCACTCCCGGTAGCTATTACTATGGAAGGGATGTAAACGTGTCGATGCTTCCTTGATGAAAGTAAGAATCTCTTCATCTGAAAAATACGGACGAATTGATGAGAGACCAGCAGCTTGGAGTGCTTCACGCCAAGAGCCGAATACATTGATGATCGTCGTGATCGATGGAATGTCTTTTCCGACCGACCAGCGCGCATATGTCTTTGCGTCGAGAGAGGGATATTCGATACTAGCTTCGATCAGGCTATCGATGACTTGTTGTTCTGTCCATTTCTTCATGATGTCATACCCCTTTCGTGTAGGTGCGTCTAGGTGTGGGTACTGTCGTGAGGTGGAAGTCGACGAAGCGACGCATAAGCAAGAAGGCTGAGCCAAATGAAATAAAATCCACTCGGTCTGACGAGAACACTTTCCGTGAATTGGAGTAACCCGAGCCAGCTGGCTAGCAAGAGCGCGAGGAAAGCGAGATCCGTCGTCTGAATGCGAAGCAGTCGATAAAACAGATACAGAAAGACTGCACCGTACAGCAGACAACCAATGAGACCGAATTCGTAGAGAAACGTGATCGGTGTGCTGTGAAATGTATAAAGAATCCGTTCCCCGAGTTGTTCCTGCAGTCCACGCGGGGCACTTCCAATCCCGTGACCGAACCAGAGCGCGTCAGCGGAAGCGTGCCATCCTGCTTGCCAAAGCGTAAATCGTCCGTTAAGACTGAGCAGACGGGGAAGCAGACCTTGAAATGCGAAGACGGCACATAAGATCAGGCTTCCTGTCACATAACAGGCAGCTACCTGCATCCGGCGTCTCGTTCCCGGAACCATTCGAATACTCGTCAAGAGTGCCAGGAGGACGAAGGAGTAGATTCCTGTCTGCGAACCGCTCCTTAGCAAAGCAATGACGATCAGGAGTAAGAAAACAGCGTGCAGAAGACTTTGCCAACGTGGAAACTGTCGCAGTAGATAGACCCAAGCAAGCAGTCCTCCCGGAACGAGCCACGCTGCGAACGTATTCGGATTGTTCATCAGTCCAGCAAGGCGAAGGAATGAACCTTGCTCTCCGACATACAGCTGAGGAAACGACAAAGGACCGATTCGAAGCCATTGTAGGTTTTCGACCGGAACATACTCTGTGCCAAACGAGACGATGAGTGCGTAGGAAGCGAGAAAGACGGCTTGTCCGTAAAGGAAGTAATACAGAAGACGATGCCATTGATCGATCGATGTACGTGAGAGCGAAGAGACGATGCCGACGAAAAGCCAAGTCGAAATGAGGTAAAGCGAAGCAAGGACACGATCCGTATTCGCGTTAAAAAAGAAAAATACGATATGAAATGTCAGATAAATCAGAAAAATAAATCCGATTTGATGTCCAGTTGTGCGATTGACGCGATAGAACGGTCGTAAGATGAACCAACAGACGCTGAACAGAACGATGTAGGCAGGAAGCAACCAAAGTGACCACTGTTTAGGTAACACTTCGTCCGTAAAGGATAGAGGACGAATCCAAGCATCGAGCATGATCCAAATGACTAGGATGGATAAGGCAAACGATGTGGGTATATTGACTGATTTTAACATGATTTCTAAAGACTATCCACCCTTCATATAGGACTTATTACCGATTCAAATACTTTTTAATCGTCAAATTTGTATTTACCCTCATATTTTAAAAAATCATGCATACCAATGAAAAAATATTAAGAAAAACGCAATCATTTTTTCGTGAATCGCGTTTTTTTTGTGACATGAATTCCTGCTGTGAACTCGCGTCACGCAAACGAGATAGCTACCGAAAAAAATATAATCATTTTCACCAAGCTCTAATTGTTTTGGAATTCGATTGGAAATAAGGTGTAGACATAACCAATGTCCATCCATTCGGTCAAGCTAGAAAGAGGTGAACAACAGTGAGCTCGATGCATCAAAGAAAAACCTTTGGAGATCATCTGACGACACTCCGACGCGGCTGGTGGCTACTGGCACTCTTCACGATGCTCTTCGCAGGTGCCGGATATGCACTCAGCACGTATGTCATTCCGAAGACATATGAAGCGACGGCCTACATCCTCGTCGTTCCTCAAGCAAACGCAGAGGCGACATCGACGCCGACACTCGTCAGTACCTATCAAGATATCTTGCGAAGCCCAGAGGTCGTCGATCAGGTCGCCCAAAAGATGAACGTCACCGACAAGCGATTATTCGATTTGACGGATCGTCTGACGGTCTCGAGCAATCTCGATTCGCAAGTCATCGCCTTATCCATCACGGATCGTTCAGCGGAGCAGGCAGCCATTCAGGCAAATACGATGACGGAAGTCTTCCAGGATTATCTCCCGCAACTGATTAACACGAGTAAGACGGAAGTCTTCTCCAGTGCACGAATTCCAACGAAGCCCGTATCCCCGAACATTTTGATGAATACGGGAATCGGTGGTGTCCTTGGTTTAATGCTCGGACTCCTGATCGTCTATTCGCGCTCGTTAAGCAAAAAAGAAGTGACACGTGAAGCGACCGACAGTTATCCGAAAGTCATTCCCCGGACGCACTCATGAGAGAGGAGAGGAGACACCATCATGCAGCATTCCCCGCTTACCCCGTATCGTCGGCAGTTGAAGATTGGACTCCTTCGCCTGATCGACGCCGGAGTCATCGCACTCGCAACCGTAGTAACGTTCTACTTCTTTAATCCGCTCCATCTCACCGTCAATTTCGAGTTACAGGATGCGCTCGAAATCGCACTCATCCAGTGGATTGCCCTCACCTTCGTCGCTCATTGGATGCGTTTCTATCAAATCATCTGGCGCTACGCGAGTTTACGTGATCTCGCCGTTCTCCTCGTCGTCGTCCTTGCCAGCAGTTTCGTTTTACTTGGTCTTGAATATGCGTTGTTCGACTTTGCGGTCGAACGGGCGATCTTCTTGCAGACAGGACTTGTCTTGAACGGTATCTTATTCGTCCGGTTGTTGATTCGTGGCCGTAGTCTCAGACTCGTTCCGGAGCATAAGACGCTCGGCAAACGGACGCTAATCATCGGTGCCGGAGCTTCCGGACAGATGATCACGAAAGAACTGAAACAAAAGAAATCGCATATCTTAAACGTCGTCGGATTACTCGATGACTCGCTTGAACTACGCGGGATGCGAATTCACGGTGTTCCTGTCATCGGAGCGATCGAGCAACTTGAATGCATCATCGAGGAACAAAAGATTGAAGCGGTCGTCCTCGCGATCCCGTCCTTATCGTATCCGCGACGAATCGAACTGTTGAATCGAATTAAACAGACGCAAGTCGAGGCGCATACGTTACCGATGCTCGTCGAACTCGCTTCCGGTAAGGTGTCGATTCAACAAATCCGTGAAGTCTCAATCGCTGATTTACTCGGACGGGAACCAGTCGAGCTTGATATCACGGAAATCGAACGAAGCGTGCATGGAGCGACGGTCCTCGTCACCGGTGCCGGTGGATCAATCGGTTCCGAGATTTGCCGGCAACTGATTCGTTTTCGTCCTGAACGACTTGTTCTTCTTGGACACGGTGAAAACAGTATCTACCTGATTCGCCGGGAACTCGAGTGTCTCAGCCAGGACATCCAGTTCGAATCCGTCATCGCCGATGTACAGGACAGTGACCGGATGCTTGAAGTCATGCGACGCTTCGAACCGGACCTCGTCTATCATGCGGCAGCCCATAAGCACGTCCCGCTGATGGAGGATAATCCGAGCGAAGCCGTCAAGAATAATATCTACGGAACACGTAACGTCGCCCGAGCAGCAGAAGCGGCTGGAGTCAAACGCTTCGTCATGATCTCGACCGATAAGGCAGTCAACCCGACGAGCGTGATGGGCGCGACGAAACGAATCGCTGAGATGGTCATCCAGCAGATGGCAAGAAATAGCGAAACGACGTTCGCCGTCGTCCGGTTCGGCAACGTCCTCGGTAGCCGCGGTTCCGTCATCCCACTTTTCAAGGAACAAATCGCGAAAGGCGGGCCGATCACGATCACCGATCCTCGGATGACACGTTACTTCATGACGATTCCGGAAGCGAGTCGTCTCGTCATTCAAGCGAGTGTCCTCGCAAAAGGAGGCGAAGTGTTCGTCCTTGATATGGGTGAACCGGTCCACATTACGACACTTGCGAAAAACTTGATTCACTTGAGTGGATTTACAGAAGAACAGATCCCGATCGTCTACAGCGGGATTCGAAAAGGGGAGAAACTCTACGAGGAACTGCTCGCTCGTGATGAGGTGCATGACGAACTCGTCTTCGATAAGATCCTCGTCGGAAAAACACGCCCCTTCGGCTCCGTCGATCCGTACTTGCGTGAGATCGCCCAAGCGCTCGATCGGGACGATACACTTCGCCAGTATTTATTAGAAGCGACGAACGAGACCGATGCCGATCCAGTCGCACCAACGATGCGGATCGCTCGTAAATAGAGAGGGGGGAGAACGATGAAAACGGTTCGGCTGTCTCGCTTCAATCTCATCTTCATTGCAGATACAGCATATTCGTTACATCAATGGATGATTTTGACGCTCCTGATCAAATGGAGTACGCCGCTCAATATCGGCTACTTTAATTACGCCCTTGCCATCACCGCACCAATCGTCATGTTCTGTTGGCTGAATGCCAGTACGATCCTGACGGCAGAACGGGCTGGACTGACGAACTTCTGGCTCTTCATCAAGACCCGTTTTTCGCTCCTCTCGGCAGGTGTGTTCGTCCTCCTTGGTGTCTATTATTTCTTCGGTGAAGCGAACATCTTACTGCTGACGTTACTCGTCTATCTCAATAAATACATGGAGTCGTTCGCTGATCTCGGATACGGCTTCTTACAGGGACACACTGCCTTCAAGGAAGTCGCCATCTCGAAGATTTTTCGCAGTCTCCTGAATGTCTCAGGCGCAGCACTCGTCCTCTTTACGACCCATTCGATCCAGGGATTCGTCATCGCCTTGATCACTGGTAACTTGATCATGTTACTCGTCTACGATCTCCCGACGATTCGCCGGGTCGGTCGTGGTTTTGACAATCAAGCGCTCGACTTACGATATCGATCCGGTAAGGAGTTGTTCCTTAAAGCGATGCCACTCGGGTTCGTCGCTCTACTGATCGCCTTGAACGCAAACATCCCACGATTATTCGTTGGACATGCGATCGGAACGGAAGAACTCGGATATTATGCAAGCATTGCCTATCTACTCGTACTCGGTAGTCTGTTCATCCACTCCTTGATTGCTGTCTTATTGCCGAACTTCTCGTCAGAGACTGGTGAACGCCAAAGTTTACCGGAACTGCGCAAGCTGACACGGTCGATGTTACTGATGACGAACATTGTCGGGATCCTCCTGATTCTTGGAGCAATCTTCTTCGGAAAGTGGGGTTTGACGATTTTCTACAATGCGTCGTTCGTCAAATATCATCTGATTTTCGTCTTGATGATGGTCGCGTCGTTGTTCTTCTATAATTCGACCGTCATTCAAGCACTACTGACCGGCTTCCAGCAGTTTCGAATCCAGACACTCTCGATCTTCGGCAGTGTCGTCGTCAATCTCGTCGCTTGTAGCCTCTTGATTCCGTTGTACGGACTATACGGAGCGACGATTGCATACACACTTTGCGCAGTCACTCAGATCGTCCTACTGTTACCCGCGCTCTATCGCTCCTTGTATCCACGAAACGTCGCCCTCGTTGTCGAACAAAGCAGTTAAGGAGGGAAGAAGATGCGACCAATTCTCTTACTCATCGTCATTGAAGCGCTCGTTTGTCAATTCGCCCGGTCGCTCTTCCCGGACACGTACGTGACCGCCTTGCTGCTCATCAACTCGGTGTTGTTTCTCTATTACCTACTCCGCCAAGCCGAGACGACGCCGCTCTATCTTGTCTTCATCACCGCTTTCTTCGTCCGATTGGTTTTGATGTTCATCGATCTCGAACTGTTCCGCTTACCACCGCACAGTGGGGACGATACGGAAGCCTTTCATCTCGAAGGTGTCCAAATCTTCACCGACCCGTCGACCTTCAATGATGTCGTCCGCGGCACCTATTCCAAGTTTCTCGGAATCTTCTATCTGATGTTCGGACCGGAACGAATCCTAGCTCAGTTCTTCAACGTCATCCTTGGCGTCGTCGCCGTCGTCATTCTAGCAAAGACATTACAGCGATTACGTTTACCGGAACGATACGTCTTCGGTGCAACACTCATCTTCGCGTTCTTCCCGCAAGGATTGTTGCTCTCACCGATTCTCTTACGGGATCAGATCGTCGCCCTTGGAATCGTCTATACGCTTTATTACATGGTCCGCTGGACGGAAGAGAAGTCCAGCAGACATATGGTTCTCGCGTATCTCGGCTACTTCGTCAGTACGATGTTCCACTCCGGTCTTGCCGTTGGAATCGCCGTCTTACTCGTCTACTTCTCGTTTTATAGCCATGAGACACGACGCATGGACTTTGAACCGACGAAGGTACAGCGACTGATTTTCCAAGTACTCGTCGTCGGCTTCATCGTCTACAGCTTCCAAGACGTCTTGTTCGCGAAGTTCACCCACGTATCGGAAAACGGACAGTTGTTCAGCGGGATGAGCTATGACCGTGGCGGCTCCGCTTACTTGAATGGATTGACGGTGACAGGTCCAGGCGACATGATTCTCTACTCACCGATCCGGATGATCTACTTCCTGTTCTCACCATTCCCGTGGCAATGGTCGAGTGTCATGAACATCCTGATTTTCTTCCTTGACGCCATCTTCTACTTCATCGGTTGTTTTACCATCATTCGGTCGTTCAAACTGATTCGTCAGCATCCGTTCGGCAGCGTCCTCTTCTTCTTTTTCCTTCTTTTTGCACTCAACGCGTTGATCTTCGGTCTTGGAACCGGCAACGTCGGAACGGCCATTCGACACCGGTATAAGTTGTTCCCGATGTTACTCATCGTCTATACATCCGTTCACTACATGCGCCTGCAAGCGCGCCACTACTTCGAGGAGGTCGAACACCGTGCCGAATAAAACGATCTTAATCACTGGTATCGCAGGCTTCATTGGATTTCATGCCGCACGTCGTTTCATCCGGGAGGGTTACCGAGTCATCGGACTCGATGAAGTGAACGACTATTACGACCCGACGTTAAAAGAAGCCCGGCTCGCTGAACTCGGCACGAATTATACATTTTACCGGGTCTCACTCGAAGAGACGGAAGTCGTCGCGCGAATCTTTGAACAAGAATCAATTGATCTCGTTCTCCACCTGGCAGCGCAGGCAGGCGTACGCTATAGCATCGACCGACCCGATGTCTACATGACATCAAACATCGTCGGTTTTCTCTCGATTTTAGAAGCCTGTCGCCATCATCCCGTCGAGCAGTTGATCTACGCTTCATCGAGTTCCGTCTATGGATCGAATACGAAGATGCCGTTTGCGACGACGGATGCCGTCGATCATCCGCTAAGTCTTTACGCCGCCTCGAAAAAAGCAAACGAATTGATGGCACACACCTATAGCAGCCTTTACGGCATCAAGACGACAGGGCTTCGCTTCTTTAGCGTCTACGGTCCATGGGGGCGCCCGGATATGGCATTGTTCAAGTTCACAGAGGCGATTGCGAAGGGCGAACCAATCGATCTCTACAACTACGGCGAGATGGGACGAGACTTCACCTACGTCGACGATATCATCGAAAGCATCTATCGTCTGTTCCAGACTGAACCGGAAGTCGACGCGACGTTTGACGCGTCAAATCCCTTACCGGATCGTAGCAACGTCCCGTATCGCGTCTACAACATCGGTAGTCATAGCCCGATTCGCTTAAGTGAATTCGTCGCCTTGATTGAACGACGCCTCGGTAAGACGGCGATCAAGAACGGGATGCCGTTACAACCGGGTGACGTCCCGGAAAGTTTCGCCGATGTCTCCTCACTATTTGAGACAATCGGCTACCGACCACAGACGACGGTCGAAGCTGGTGTCCATGCATTCATCGACTGGTACGAGAGCCATTACTTGATGAAGGAGGAAATCCAAGATGGCGCTTAAAGAGAATATCTACTATCGCTCTCCAATTTTCATCCAAAATTGGCTGACCTCGTTATACGGTCGGAAGTTGATGCAAGAACGCTACGGTCGCTTCTATGAGCAAAAGATGAAGGAGCTCCGGATGAAGGACCGGACGCGGGATTACCAAGCGGAACAACTCGACCGTCTGAATGCGTTCCTTGCCTTCGCCGTGGCGCATACACCGTATTACAGACAACTCTTTCACGAACATGACATCCAGTTACCGTTTACGTCACTCGAGCAGCTGAAGACGATTCCGATCCTTGAAAAAGAGACGCTTCGCCAAAACAATGATGCGTTCATGTCCCGTGTCGATGCGCCGGTTCGCGGACGGACGGGAGGGACGAGCGGAAAGTCACTCCAGGTCGCCTTCATGCGAGAAGATGTCCAGGAACGGATGGCCCATCTTGATTACTTCAAGGAACTCCACGGTTTCAAGGCCGGAATGCGCCGGGCAAGCTTCACCGGTCGGACGCTGACAGCCGTCGATCAAACGAAACCGATCTTCTGGCGGATGAATCGACCACTCAATCAATTGTTACTCTCGATTTTTCATATGAAAGAAGAGAACTTCCCAGCCTATATTGAAGAGCTGAATCGTTTTCAACCACGCGCACTCGACGGAACACCGACGGCGATGGTCGAAATCGCCCGTTATATGCTGAAGCACCACATTCAACTGGATATCCCGCTGATCGCCATCTTCCCGACATCAGAAACGGTGACGGAGGAGATGCGCTCCATCCTCGAGGAAGCATTCGGTGTCCCGGTCTTTGATCAATACGGTTCCTCGGAAGGAGCACCAATCATCTCGGAGTGCCGCCATCATAAACTGCATCTGCACCACGAAACTGGCATCATCGAACCGTATGGAGAGGACGGAGAAGTCGTCGTCACCTGTTTTACGACACGCGGCACACCGCTGATTCGTTACCGGATCGGTGACCGGATGACACTCAGTGACGAGACATGCGGCTGCGGATTAAATGGTCCCGTCATCGCCTCGATCGATGGTCGGGGAACGAGCTACATCGTCAGCGAGAAGCGTGGCAAAGTCTTCGAAGGAGACATCACGACGATTGCCCGGGAGCTACCGAACTCAGTTCTACGACTCCAAGTCGAACAGCATGCGCTCAATCATGTGACACTCCGCTATATTCCGGATGCGAAACGTTTCCAACCGAAGCACGAACAGATTCTCTTGAACGAGATGCGCAAGTTACTCGGCTCCGACATGAAAATCGTCCTCGAACCAGTCGAACACGTCAAACAAGAGCCAAACGGAAAAACGTTGATCGTCAAACAGTCGATGAAATAGGAGGAACCCAACATGAACAAGGCAGTCAAACACATCGTAGATACGACAGCAGCCCATACTGGTGCACTTCCCATTGCCAACCGTTCGATTGCCGTCGTCGGACTCGGCTACGTCGGACTTCCCGTTGCCGTTGCGTTCGGTGAAAAGACGGGCGTGATCGGCTTTGACATCAAGGAACAACGAATCCAAGAACTTCAAGAAGGCATCGACGCGACACTCGAACTGAGTCCCTTCACGTTGAAGAACGCAACCGTCGATTATGTCTCAGATCCATCGGCACTGCAGGCGAGCGACTTCATCATCATCGCCGTTCCGACCCCGATCAATGCACAGAACCAGCCGGACCTGACACCACTCTTACGGGCGTCGCACCTCGTGGGTCGCCAACTCAATAGAGGCGACATCGTCGTCTACGAGTCGACCGTCTACCCTGGAGCTACGGAAGAAGATTGTATCCCGGTTCTTGAAGAAGCGTCCGGCTTATGCGCTGGTGTCGACTTCTTCGTCGGCTACTCACCGGAGCGAATCAACCCGGGTGACCATGAGCACACGTTTAAAACGATTAAAAAAATCGTCTCCGCCCAAGATGAACAGACACTGGATATCGTCGCGGAAGTTTATGAAGCCGTCGTCGAAGCCGGTGTCCACCGTGCCTCATCGATCAAGGTCGCGGAAGCAGCAAAAATCATCGAAAACACACAACGCGACCTCAACATCGCCTTGATGAACGAACTCGCAATCATCTTCGACCGGATGAACATCGATACGCTCGAAGTCCTCGAAGCAGCCGGTACGAAATGGAACTTCCTCCCGTTCCGTCCGGGTCTCGTCGGCGGTCACTGTATCGGTGTCGATCCGTTCTATCTGACGATGAAGGCGGAGTCACTTGGATACCATCCGGAAGTCATCCTTGCCGGTCGCCGGATCAACGATACGATGGGGCGTTTCATCGCAACAGCGCTCGTTAAGAACTTGATCAAACAGAACATGCCGGTGCTCGGCGCCCGGGTCACAATTCTTGGATTATCGTTCAAAGAAAACGTCAGCGACATCCGCAACTCGAAAGTTGCGAACCTCGTTCATGAAATCGAAGAGTTCGGAATCGACGTCCAAGTGACGGACCGACTCGTCGAAAAGAGTGAGGCAAAACGTGAGTACGGGATCGACTTACTCGAGATGAGTGAACTCAAACCAGCCGACGTCGTCATCTTTGCCGTCTCACACGAAGAATACGTTGAAGGTGGTTGGAATCTAGCACAACACTTACTGAAGGTCGGTCGCGGCATCGTCGTCGACATCAAAGGCATGTTGCCACGAGCAGAACAACCGGAGGGGGTCCACGTATGGCGCCTCTAAAAATCCTTCAAGTCTGTGCTCTCGATACGACGGCAGAGACGATGTTGCAGCCGCTCTTACTCGCTTTGCAAAATGCGGGGCACGACGTCGGCATCGCCTGTGCCGACACGGGTGCCTCGGTGAAACTGGCAGCAAAGGGATTCCGGATGCATGACATTCCGATCGAGCGGCGAATCGACTGGACGAGTAACTGGCGGACGATCCGTGAAATCACGCGAATCTTGAAAGAGGATGGTTACGACGTCGTCCATGTCCACACACCAGTCGCCGCTGCCCTTGGACGGGTCGCCGCCAAACGTGCCGGGACGAAGCATATCGTCTATACGGCACACGGTTTTTACTTCCACGAGAAGATGGGGCGGATGACGTATCAGCTAACGTATTCAGTCGAAAAGTGGTTGGCACGTCTCGCGACCGATTATCTGCTCCTTCAAAGCGAGGAAGATTATCAACTCGCCCAGCGCAAACGCTTTAAAGCGAATACCCGGCTGATGCATCTCGGAAATGGAATCGACTTGACCCGCTTCTACCCACGACCACGTGAAGCCGGAGCGCCGTTTACGTTCTTATTCATCGGTCGGATCGTCGAAGAGAAAGGAATTCTCGAACTGCTCGATGCATTCGAGGATGTCGTCTATCGTCACCCGGAAGCCCGTCTCGTCATTGCCGGTGAGATGATGGCAAGCGAGCGCGATCAGACGACGAAACACTTATTCTTACGGCGGATCCGCGAGATTCCAAACGTCGACTACCTTGGATTCGTCGAAGACGTACCGGGTTTGTTCCAACAAGTCGATGCCTTCGTCTTACCGTCGCATCGTGAAGGCGTACCACGATCAATCATCGAAGCGATGGCGAGCGCAAAACCGGTCATCGCGACAAACATCCGCGGCTGTCGTGAGGAAGTCGTCGAGGGGAAGACAGGCTATCTCATCGAAGTCCGCGATATCACGAAGCTTGCCAAACGGATGAACACACTCGTCGAACATCCTGACCGTGCCAACGAGATGGGACGGAACGGATTTGACCGTGCCATGAAACATTTCAACGAAGCCGACGTCATCAAACGACAACTTGATCTCTTTTCAGCTATGTAAAAGGAGGACGTCATCATGAAACGCACATTCGACTTCACGGTTAGTCTTATCGCTATCTTGATCCTGATTCCCGTCTACGCCCTCGTCGCCTTAGTCATCTATACGAAGCTCGGTCGTCCGATTTTCTTCAATCAAGTCCGCCCAGGTTACAAGGGGGAGTTGTTCAAAATCTACAAATTCCGCACGATGACGAACGAAATGGATACTGAGGGAAAACTTCTCCCGGATGCAGACCGGATTCCCGCATCACTCGAGTGGATTCGTCGCTTAAGCCTTGATGAGATTCCGCAGTTTTTTAACATTCTTCGCGGACAGATGAGCTTCGTCGGACCGCGTCCATTACTCGTCAGTTACTTGAACCACTATACGAAGGAGCAGATGACACGGCATGATGTCCTTCCTGGTCTGACGGGCTGGGCGCAGATTCATGGACGGAACGCGACGACGTGGCAACAACGACTCGAGCAAGATCAATGGTACGCAGCGAATCAGACATTCCGACTCGATCTCTATATCTTGTTCAAGACGTTCAAAATGGTCATCTCGTCAGAAGGGAACTCGACGGCTCATCAGACTGGGATGGGTGAGTTCAAGGGTCTCGACGGAGGTGTTCCCCATGATGTCGTTAAGCGATGAACGGTTGATCCGGGATCCGCGCGAATGGGATGCACTCGTTGCGACCTATCAGCTCGATTGTTACTACGAACATGCTTACTTCGAACTCGCGAAGGAACACGACGAGATTCCTGAGTTATTTTATTATCCGACGGAGTTTGGGACGTTGATCTATCCGTACTTGCGGCGACGGATTCCAGGCACACTCTTTGAAGATATCACGACACCTTACGGCTACGGTGGTCCTTCTTTCAAAGGCATCTGGTCACTCGATCAGATTCGCGAAGCGCGCGAGCGATTCGAACGCTATTGCAATGAGACGGGAATCGTCACAGAGACGGTTCGCTTCCATCCACTCTTGCACAATCAAGAACTGGGTCAATACTGGTGCCATCAAACGGAGATCCTGCAGCCGACCGTGACACTGGAACTAACGGACCCGTTCGAGATGATCGAAAGCGACTTTTCGCAAATGACGCGACGCAACATCCGGAAGGCGCGTCGCGAAGGCGTCACGATTCGTCTGGGACGCCCGGAAGAATACCGGGACTTCGCGCGTCTCTATCAGATGACGATGGACAAACATCAAGCCGATGCCCGGTATTACTTTGATCAGACCTACTTCGATCACTTCGCGGACGGACGAATCAAAAATGTCCTGTTGCTTGCTGAACATGACGGACGGATCATCGCCGGATGCATCGTCTTGACTGGTCGCCAGTTCGCGCATTATCATCTCGGTGCTTCCGATCCCGCGTCGTTAGCACTTCGACCCAACCATCTATTATTCGCAGAGATGATTCGTTGGGCAAAACAAGCCGGTTTTCAAGCGCTTCATCTCGGGGGAGGCACGACACGATCGAATACGGATAGCTTACTTGCCTACAAACGATCCTTTAGTGCGAATCAAACGTTTTTTGGACTCGGTACGTCGATTCTTGATGCCACGATCTATGAGCGTCTAACGCGACAATTCGAACGACAACATCCGGAAACTCAAATGGGTCACTGGTTCCCGCTCTACCGAACACCGATTCGTCATCTGTCACCTCGAAGGGAGGAAACATCATGAAACACATCCCACTCTCCATCCCGCATTTAAGTGGTCAGGAAGCCCGTTACGTCAACGAGGCACTCGAGACGAACTGGGTCGCCCCTCTTGGACCAAATGTCGATGCCTTTGAACGAGATATGCAAGCATACACGGGAGCTGGTGCAACGCTTGCGACGAGCAGTGGGACAGCAGCGATCCATCTGGCGCTCGCGACACTTGGTGTCACGACGGGGGATGATGTCTTCTGTCAGTCCTTGACGTTCATTGCCTCGACGAATCCGATTCGGTATGTCGGAGCGCGACCTGTATTGATCGACTCGGAAGAAGAGACCTGGAACATGTCGCCCGTCGCACTCCGTCGGGCCTTGATCCAGGCGGCGACGCGTGGTCGACTTCCGAAGGCTGTCATCGTCGTTCATCTGTACGGTGTCGCCGCGCAAATCGAGGAGATTGCTGCGCTCTGTGAAGAATACGATGTTCCGTTGATCGAGGATGCTGCAGAATCACTCGGGACTCGTGTCAACGGGCGGATGACAGGAACGTTCGGAACGTTCGGAATCTATTCGTTCAATGGCAACAAAATCATCACGACGTCAGGCGGCGGAATGCTTGTCGCAAATGATCCGGCTCTGATCGAGCGTGCCTTTTATCTCGGAACACAAGCGCGACAGCCGGTCTTGCATTATGAGCATACGGAAGTCGGCTACAATTACCGGATGAGTAATGTCGCTGCTGGGATCGGACGGGGACAGCTTGAGGTTCTCGATCAACGCGTCGATGCACGGCGGAAAATTTTTGATCGCTACGACCGTGCCTTTGCACCGGACAGCGTCACGTCGCAAGTCGAGCAGCCTAGAACATTCGCCAACCGCTGGCTCAGTGCCTTTCTTTTACCGGGTGGTCAAGCGCAACGCGATGCGATGATTCAGACACTGCAACAAGCGAATGCCGAGTCTCGCCCGGTCTGGAAACCGATGCACTTACAGCCCGTCTATCGCGACGTACCATTTGTCACAGCAGAAGGGGTTGACGTCAGCCGTCGCTTGTTTGAAGACGGTATCTGCCTTCCGTCTGCTTCACAAATGACGTTCACTGAACAAGCCGTCGTCATCCGAAACGTTCGTCATGCTTTACAGACGACCGTACGCCGGAACGTCCAGTCATGAATATATGGGAAGGGGACATCGTCATGCGCGATATGGAGGAAGCGATCCACGCACTCCGTCTCGCTGCGAACGGGAAGAATGAATTGACGGCCAATACCTATTTCCGCTGGCAACTCCACACCACTCATCCAAGCGTCGCGGAAATCCTGATGCTGTTTGGATCGTGGCAAATCGCCTTGGAACGAGCAGGCATCGGGCATGCCCGCTTGACGTTCACGAAATCGGAAATCATTGACGCCTTGCGTCAGGCACGGGAGGAACTCCATCCTTTCACGAGTGCGACGTACCGCGAATGGGCACAACAGAAACAAGCACCAAGCCTGACGGATATCGTCCATCAATTCAACTCGTGGCAGCAGGCATTGTCAGAAGCGGACATCTTAAAGGAACGCGTCCAGGAAATGGAACAACGGATCATCGAGTCATTACTGGAAGCGCAAGGGGTCTTGCCGGTCTTGACGAGTCAGACCTACACGAAGTGGGCGGCTGGTCAAAATCGTCCGACCGTCGCAACGATTGCCCGCCGGTACGGCTCTTGGTCAAACGCACTTGAAATCATTGGGATCGAATTCCCACGTAAACGCTGGCGGGAAGAAGAAGTGCTCGACGTACTTGCTGAAGCCGCACAAGAGACGGAGCATCTGACGATCGCAAGTTATCAACGGTTCAGTATCGGACGTGATGCGCCAAGCATCGGAGTCATCACTGCCTTGTTCGGTAGCTGGCGCAATGCTTTGCTGGTACTCGAAGCACAACGACCGTCCTGAATTCAAATTGAAGAAAAGGAGAATGGGTGATGAAGAAATGGAAATGGATCGTACTGACACTTACGGGGATTTGCCTGCTCCTTCTCTTTAGTTCAGGCGGATATGTGTATCATAAAGCGAGTCAGACACTCGAAGAAGTCCAGGTACCGGTCAAAGCAAGCGTTGAGACGGAAAAAACCGTCGAGCAGAAAAAAGGACTCTCGTTTCTCTTACTCGGCGTCGATCAACGAAAAAATGAGACAGGACGGAGTGATACGATCATCGTCGTGACGATTGATCCGAAAACGAATACCAGTCAGATGATCAGCATCCCGCGCGACTTAAAGACAGACATCATCGGCAATGGTTCGAATGATAAAATCAACCATGCCTATGCCTTCGGTGGTCCACAGATGGCGCTTGATACGGTCAGTCATCTGTTAAAGATCCAGATCGACTATTTCGCTGAGATCAATCTAGCGGGCTTTACGGATCTCGTCAATGCGGTGGATGGGGTCAGAGTCAAGAACGATATCAATTTTTCGTACTATGAGATGCAGTTCCCAAAAGGAGAACTATTACTGAACGGGAAGGAAGCACTCGCCTATGCCCGTATGCGGCACGATGATCCACGTGGGGACTTCGGACGACAAATCCGCCAACGGCAAGTCGTTCAGGCAGTTGCCGATAAAATGACAGAAGACTTCTCGATTCGTCGTTTCAACGCTATCCTCGATGCCCTCGGGAAAAACGTCAAGACGAACGTACCATTTTCCGTTGCCCGGACGGTCGCGACGGACTACCGGGATGCCTTACGTAACGTCAAGACCTTGTCGCTTGACGGATCAGGAGGCATCGAATCGGACGGCATCTATTACTGGCATCCGACGGATAAGTCGTTAAAAGAAGTTCAAGCTCAACTGCAGGAAGCGCTCAAATGATTGGAATGGAGAGGAAATTGCGATATCAGGACTGATTGATAACGAAACGAACGCTACTCTCATCCGCGCTTTCCTCAGGCGGGAAATCAGCCGCGGCAACCAACATTTCATGCTGTTTGCCGGGTCTGATTCATCCCTGACGAAAGTACCAATGGCACTTTCTTTTCCTGTAGGAGTCGCGGATGAACGATAGCGTTCTCCATCAATCAAAAAAGATGTCCATCTCCGATTCATAACTGGAAATAGACATCTTTTTTGATGAATCGATTAGCATGTCACGACGAGCGGATCGTCCGAAGCATCGAGAATTTCATCATCGTATAGAGGAAATAGACGACAGTCAAAATGGCAGCACCGCTCCATAACCATTGATATGCCGTACTAAAGTAGCCGAATCGAAGACCGATCAGTGCCGGGACGATCAACGTCAACCAGCTTAATACGAGGGCGACGCGGGCAGTGATCGCGTCAATCGGGCGATTCATTCCCATCCCAAGGAAAAACAGGCTCCAGAGCAATACCCAGAACAACCATGTCACCCCGCCGATGATGTCTGCTGTCGTGAAGCTGACAAATGCATAAAACAAAGCGGCGATCGCAACGAACAAGGAAAACCAACCGACACCGCTTCCGTCGAGGTTAAATAAGAACGTGATCCCGACATAAACATACGTAAAGGAAAACAGATAAATACTCGCGTACCCGAACGTCAACGCTGGATCACCTGCAGCATCGATGACGAGATACGTTGCGATGAACGTTTGCAGTAGACCCGTGATGAGACTGAACACACCAGCGCTACGGAGATCGACTTTTCCGAACAAGGTCAAACTATTTAAAAAGAGCGCAACGCCCCCAAATAACAAACTGACATTTCCCACGTAAAAACTCTCCTTCATTAAGACGTCAGACGTCTGATTCTAATTTCAACTCTAAGATGAATTCGTTTTCAGCGCAAGTATAATTTGAAGGAAAAAGAAAACAGTCTGGCTCCCGAAACGGAAAACCAGACTGTTGATGAGTCGATTATTGATTTAAGACGGAGCGAAGTGTCGTCTCGGTTTGGGACAACGTTCCTTTCAGTGTGACGAGACCATATCGTGTCGATCCTTTTTTGATGAAGAAGACGCGTGTGTAGCCAGATTCCGGTGTGTAACCAGTCTTGCTCGCATAAACACGTGTATCTCCTGGAAGCGACGTATTCGTATGATACCACGTCAATGTCCGTGCATACGGTCCTTTAACGGTCGTCTGGTATGATTTTCGTCCACTGATCGTCATGAGTGTGCTGTACTTCGCATATGTATTCGCGAGTTTTTGCATATCAGCAGCTGTCGTGTAATGACTTGGATGATAGAAACCGTGTGGGTTCATGAAATGGCTCGCACTCATCCCGATCGAACGGGCGCGGTTATTCATGTACGAGACGAACTTCGATTCAGAACCTGCTGTCCGGACGGCGATCGCTTTTGCTGCATCGTTGCCAGAGCGGATCAGCATCCCGTTCAAGAGTTGGCGCATCGTCACTTTGTCGCCAACACGGAAACCCGCTACGCTACTGCCAGCAGGGACAGATAACATCGCAGACGTCAGGGTGAACGTTTGATCGAGTGTGCCTTTACGCACTGCTTCGTCATAAGCGACGATCCCCGTCAATAGTTTCGTTGTACTCGCTGGGTAACGGCGAACGAAACTTTCTTTCGTCAATTGATAACTTGACGATCCAAGCTTAAAATACCGCATCGACGCAACAGGATAACTACCACTCGATGGTTTTGGACTGCTCGTCGTCACTTTTCTAGCGACTTGGTTCGACACATAGTAGTAATTGGTCGTACCTTTGACCTTATACCAACCATTCGAATACGAAACCGCATTGAACTTCGAGTTGTAAGGTGCGAGTCGCTTGATATTCTTTGACGATGCCGTGCTTGGGGATGTTCGGACGTTCGCTCCAGCTTTCGAGTAGACGACGATTTTGTACGTCTTCACTGAGCTACTCGATACTTTTTGAGCGACCTGGTTCGATAGATAACGATATGTACCTCCGTCCTTGATCTTGTACCAGCCATTCGTATACGAGACGGCTGTAAATTTTGCCTTGTACGCAGCACGTCTTACAATCGTTGCGGACGAGGCGGTACTCGGCTTCGAGCGGATGTTCGCTCCAATCGTCGAAGTGACGACGACTTGGTAACTGGCTGCCTGAGCCGGAATGGCGGGAAGGCACAAAGCGAACAATAATAAGAGCGTAAGACTAGTACGGAGCAAGCGCTTCATAAAAACTCATTCCCTCCTTGTTCAAATATGGTTTTATCATAAAACAAAAAAAGGAAATTCACTTCTTTTCAAAAAAAGGAATTTGATGCCTGTAAAGGGCTGTTTCTCATCTTTTCGTGTCAATTAACGTATCATAGGGAATGTAAGCAACAGTCGAAAAGGAGGAGTTCATATGAAATTAGCCGTCATTGGTTTAGGGGACATCGCTCAAAAAGCCTATTTACCGGTCTATGCTGAACGATCTGATATCGAGGTATATTTGATTTCACGAGATGAAGAGAAAGCAAAACGATTGCAAGCAGACTATCGCTTTGCGGGGACATACGCGACGTTTACTGATGCTGTACAGGAAGGGATCGACGCGGTCATGATCCACTCAGCGACCGTCGTCCATGCCGAGCAAGCGCGACAAGCGCTAGAAGCAGGAATCGCCGTCTACGTTGATAAACCAGTCTCGATGGAAATTGAAGAAATTCGTGAACTGACTCGTCTATCGGAAGAGAAGCAGTTACCGTTCATCACGGGATTCAATCGTCGCTTTGCGTCAGCACACCAGCGCTTACTTGAAGTGAACGATCCGAATCTCGTCCTCATGCAAAAGAATCGGACGTCGTTCATCGAAGACGCCAAGCCATTTCTGTTCGATGATTTCATCCATGTCGCGGACACGCTTCGCTTTTTGACGGGACGTGGTGAGATTGAAGACTTACACGTCAAGAGTAAGCAAGACGAAAGCGGGCTACATCACGTGACGATTCAATTCGTCTCAAACGGCATCACGGCAATCGGTGTCATGAACCGCGATAACGGTATGACGGAAGAACGCGTCGAAGTGATGGGACCGGAGGAAAAACGGGTCGCAACCGACGTGACGACACTCGATCAATTGACGAAGCAAGGGACGCTCCGGTATCCGCTCGATAACTGGGAAGCGACGTTAAAGCGACGCGGGTTCGTCGATATGTTAGACGCGTTCCTTCGGACGATCAAAGGGGAACATTCCGAATCGGTCGTAGCGTCTGATAGCCTCGCGACACATGAATTATGCCAACAGGTGTATGAACACGTTCAAGCTGCGCGCTGAGTAGGAATCGTCAAAAATGCCGCTTCACTCGAGGATATTCTCTCAGAGTGGAGCGGCATTTTAGCGTTTACTTCTTTGATAGTTGTTTGAGTTGATAGATTCGCTTACCGCTCGGTCCTTCGAACGTCACACGAAGTGTCGAGCGGGCGAAGCGGTAACTGACTTGTCCTTCGGATAAGTTGATACGAGCAGAGAAATCCGGTTCAAAACGAATGATCTCTTCGTCGTTTCGCAGTGCGTCCGGGAGACCGAACTGCTCAAAGCGAATCATCGCGATGAATGTGTCCTGCTCGTCAAAAGACACATGAATACGTCCGGTTCCGTCGAACGGCTCGTCTTCGAGTATACTTCGTTCGACTTCATACGTACCTTCGAACTGTTTGACTTGCTTCAACATCTTTTTTGCACTGAGGGCAATGGCTTCTGCCCTTTTTCGAACAGGATGATCTGTTGTGAGTTGAAGACGTTCGATTGCTTCCGCTGTTTTTAAGACATCACGCAGTTGATAACCAGCAAGCTGTCGTTCAAGCTGAACCATCAGCTGAGCAGCCGGTTCATCGATATCTTGTTCCGATCGTTCGACGGCACGGGTGTAGGTTTGCTGCTCGAGCTGTTCTTGAATCCTAGATGTTTCTGGCGAACACGCCATCAGAAGACAAAGAGGCAGACAAAGGAGCACTCGTTTCATGAAGTCACCTCCGTTCGATTGACATCAATGATTTGAAGATGATCCGTATGCACTTTCAGACGATAATGGACGCGATACGTCACAGGCTCTGAACCGTTTGCTGTCGCAATTTGGTACGTTTCTTGTGTACGTAAATGATACGTAACTCCCTTTGACGTGAATTTTTGGAATGTCACGGCGAGAACACTTGGAGCGACAGGGGCATCAACGGCATTCGTTATACGATGGAGATGCTTGAACTCTGATTCAAAGACGTTCAAAGTCGTGAACTGGATCGCAGAAAACGTCTCGATGGAATCGTATTTCTTCGAGAATGTCGCAAGCTCCGGAATCGTCCGAGTATATTGACGGACAAAGCGAAGGACATCATAGGACGTTGGAGGACGGTCTTTCGAGTACGTTTGATTGTACGCTGTTTGTTCATCGGACCATTCCGAAAGCGCGAGTGCTTCGACACTAGGTGTCGGACCCGCTTCAGGGGAAACGGGATCTTGTAGCGAATACCACAGGAAACCGGCTCCTCCGACGAGAAAGAGCAAAAGGCAGGTACTGATGAGCCAAGTCCGTGAAGTGGACGAAGTGGGTGGTTCGGCGAGTTGTTCTTTCTTGATAACAGGATGTTGGCAATGCGAACAAGTCGTATCGTGTTGACGAAGTGGTGTTCCACATAACGAACAGCGTTCCATGGGATAAGACCTCCTGTGTATGTAAAATGAAATGTCAGATAAGGGAATGGTAATTTGAAATTAGTATCATCGTAACATTAATTGGAAACGCAATCAAAACTTGATATGAGATTTTTGAAGGGAGAGCTTACAGATGGAACGTCACTTGATTTTAATGGATGCGTTCAAAGGTAGTATTTCTTCGAAGGAGGCAGCAGAAGCCGTCACGTCTGGAATACTGGCACATGATCCAACCGCGATCATCGATTCCTCACCTATCGCGGACGGTGGGGAAGGAACGCTTGAAGTCTATCTCGCGCTTGGATATGAGGAAAAGACGACCATGACGATTGATCTAGCAGGTCGTCCGTGTGAAGTACAGTATGCCGTAAAAGATTCAGACGCCGTCATCGAAGTCGCGCGTATTTGTGGACTGCCGATGCGACAAAGCGGAGATAATCCTGTTCGAGTGAATACGCGTGGCGTCGGGCGTTTGATGGAACAGTTACGCAATCAAGGAATAACACGTATTCGACTGGCGTTAGGGGGGACAGGTACGACGGATGGGGGACTTGGTTTACTCGCGGAAGTCGGTTGTCGTCTTCAAGATGCCTCGGGTAAGCCGATTTTGTTTTGTACAAATCCGTTACTTGAGACGCAAGCCATTCATTGTTCAACGTATCCGGTTCAGCTGGAAGCCCTCGTAGATGTGACAGCTCCCTATCGTGGTCTAGATGGTCCGGCTTATCTGTTTGGTCCACAAAAAGGACTGCTTCCGGATGACATCATAAAACTCGATCAACAACTCGAACAGATTGGAAAGTTACTTGGATTAGAGGGCGTCAAAGGAGCAGGGGCAGCCGGCGGACTCGGTGGAGCCGTGTATGCGCTTGGTGGACGGATCGTTCCGGGCGCATCGATGATCTTGCAACACCTTCGTGTAGCAGAGCGGATGCAACAAGCGGATTATGTCTGGACAGGGGAAGGACGGGTCGACCGTCAAAGCCAAATCGGTAAATTGCCAGGTGAGGTCACGCGGATGGCGAGAACAGCTGGCGTTCCTTGTCTGATCCTTGCAGGAATCGTCGAAGAAAACATCCCGCAGGCACTTGATTGTCGATCGATTCATGTCGATCAGAAGATCACCCTCGACCCGGAACAGACGAAAACGCGTATACAGGAGCAAACACGTAAGTGGCTCGAGGAACTTTCGCTGAAACAGGGATGAAGTCGGAAAAGTTTGGGTAAATAACTGTATATTGCCATACTTTTAGAGAAAGTAGGTCATCCTATGATCAATCAATCGATCCAATTATCGTTTCGCCAAGTCCGAGCGCTTGTCGAACATACTTTGCTGTTATTCAAAGAGCTCGATCAACAATTAGTGAACCGTGGATACGAACCAGTCCTACCGGATGTCGTCCAAACGGAACATGGTTTGAGCATCCATCAGACGAAAGAGAGTGCTGAGTCACTCGTTCCACATTTCCTAACGCGGACGTATGTCCGACAACAGGAAAAAACGAACCAACATGGATTACTGATCTCTGTTCAATATACGCATCCTCTCCATGAACGATTCGATCCCGTCGTCCTCGTCGGCGATGTGACGTTCAAGCAGGCGAAGCATGCCCACAAAATCTTGAGTGAGAAACCGTGGCTCCTGAAGTATGCTGCCTTTGAATCGACGATTGCGCAAGAGTTCGTTGCCGATGGTACACGATACACGACGCAACTGATTGAAGAAATCGAAGAGCTGATCGTCTGGGGGCATCCGTTCACGGAAATGCGCGATATCGATGATGTCAAACGATTGGCGGAAGAGATGATCAGTCGTCATCTTGAGCCGGGGACAACATAAAAATAAGCTTCCGTTCCTTCAAGGGAGAAGGAGGGAAGCTTACCTTTTAGACTTGAACGAGCAATCGTTCGATCGCTGCCGTCAAATCCGTTGGATTCGTTTTTGGAGAGAACCGCGTCACTTCTCCATCACGAGTCACGAGGAATTTCGTGAAATTCCACTCGATGTCTGTTGTACCGTCCGTCGTCGGTGCTTGTGCTTTCAGTTCTTCGAATAACGGATGTGCTTGCTCACCGTTGACATCGATTTTTGAGAAAACGGGGAACGTCACGCCGTAGTTGACTTGGCAGAACGACTGAATCTCCTCGTCCGTTCCGGGGTCTTGGTTCGCGAACTGATTACATGGGAAACCAAGTACGGTCAATCCTTGCGAACGATAGTCTTGATGCAATTGTTCCAGTCCTTCGAACTGTGGCGTCAAGCCGCATTTACTGGCTGTATTAACGATCAGCCATGCTTGAGCTGGGTAGTCACTTAAGGATGCCGACGTTCCGTCGACGCGTTGAAATGAATGATCTTGTAACATATCAATTCCCCCTTTTTAAGTACTTCTCTAGTGTAACAAATCCGTTTTCCTGTCGTCTGCTATCATTACTTGCGTGATGACAGAAACATCACAATCAAGTATCAACGACGCATTTGATGTCAATCTTTGTTACGATGAAAAGGAATATGGAAGGAAAGGAGAGATGCCACATGAGAAAAATGTTGAAACAATCGCGGTTCGTCATGATCGCGACGCTTTGTCTCGTCCTCGTCGGAAGTTGTATTACCTTACTGACGCTTGGATTCGAACGCGATATTGTGATTCTTGTTTCTGGAGTGGTTGCCCTATGGGTGACGATGCTAGCTCCTTTGACGGTCCATGCCAAAATGAATCAGCAATCATAATTCTGATTTGCTTATGAAACCGCAGAGCGATTCGATCTAAAAAGGAGCTCCTCCACTTTAGATGAAAGAATCGATTTCTGTGGTTTTTTTTCTTCTATAGCATAGAGTCAAAAAACACTATTTTTCGAAAGTAAGTCATTAAAAAATCAGACTATTTTTTTTTCATTTTTTCTATTTACAACCTTAAAAAATCGGAGTAATATCCATCTCATCAACGAACACTAACATGTTAATGCTTCGATCTCAAAGTACGCCGAATTCATGATTGAAGCGGGGGACCCAATCGTCACGACATGTGACACGGGGTGAATCCTTTCCGAACGGGAAAGGTAGGGCGAAATCCTAGGTATGCCCGAATCCGACAGCTAACCTCGCAGGCGTTTTTAGGAGGGAACGACTCTTTTTCAGTATGCCAAGTTATAAAGGCGATGCTGGGGCCGTTTTTCGCCTCACATCGTCTTTTTGTCGTGCTTAATTGTAAAAATATTGAATAATATGGGGGTAATTTCATAATGGGAGAACTATGGAGTATCGTACTGCTCGTCTTCTTCTTCGGTACGACGTTCGGAATGATTCGACTGATCGAACGTGTCCAGTGGAGAGCGGGTGACCGGAAATGACGTGGTTTTTACTAGCAATGGGATGTCTCGTCTTTTTGTATCTCGGTTATTGTCTGATCTATCCAGAAAAATTCTAATCGCATAGGGAGAAAAGAAAAACATGTGGACTCAATTCCTGATCCAATTTTGGATCCTACTCGTCATTGCACTTTGTGCAGCGGTCTTGCTCGGTCGCTACATCGGGATGTACTTTGCGCCGATCGCAGAGCGTCGGGTCGATACAATCGGTAAGGTCGAACGACGCCTTCTATCGTTACTCGGTGTCGATGAAAAGAAACAAGATCAATCGTGGGTCGGCTATTCAAAAAGTCTATTAGTCGTCAATCTACTGTTTTTCATCGGTGGGTATTTGTTGCTTCGCTTTCAAGGAAGTCTACCGCTCAATCCGAACGGCGCCGCTAATCTTGACTGGTCGACAGCGCTCCATACGACGATCAGCTTCATGACGAACACCGATCAACAACACTATTCGGGTGAAGCTTTATCGTATCTCTCACAAACGTTCGTCCTTGGAACGATGTTATTCGTTGCACCGACGATGGCATTCACGGTCTGTATCGCTGTCATCCGTGGTCTTGCGAATAAACCGCTCGGTAACTTCTACGCCGACTTCGTTCGCTTCATCTTCCGCATCCTGCTTCCGATTTCATTGTTCTTCGGGATGTTGATGATTTTACTCGGCGTACCACAGACGTTTAGTGGCGCAATCAGCGTCACGACGCTTGAAGGGGCGAAGCAGTTGATTTACCGTGGACCGGTCGCAGCGTTTGAGGTCATCAAACAGCTTGGTAACAACGGCGGTGGTTTCTTCGGAGCAAACGGTGCCCATCCGTTTGAGAACCCGAACCAGTTCGTTAACTTCATCCAGATGTTCTTAATGTTATTGATTCCGATGTCACTTCCTGTCGCGTATGGAAAAATCATCGGTTCTGCGAAACAAGGACGTCTTTTCCTTGGCGTCATGACGATTTTGTTCGTCATGATGACATTCGGCATGGCAGGTAGCTTATTTGCGAACCCGACCGCGCACGGTCAGGAATTACGCTTCGGTCAAGTCGGTACAGCGCTCTACAGCTCGATTACGACAGCAGCCGAGACGGGTGCCGTCAACGCGATGCATGACTCGCTTCATCCGCTTGCTGGTTTGATTCAGCTCGGCAACATGATGCTGAACGTCGTGTACGGCGGTGCCGGCGCTGGATTCTTGAATGTCTTGCTTTATGCTTTTGTCGCAGTCTTCCTGACAGGTCTCTTGATCGGTCGGACACCAACGTTCCTTGGTAAGAAAATCGAGACGTTCGAAGTGAAGATGATCGCTATCGCACTTCTTGTGCCACCATTCTTGATTCTCGTCGGAACGGCAATCTCCATGTACGTTGCACCAGGCGTCGCTGGCATCTCGAATCCAGGCTATCACGGGCTATCACAAGTCTTGTACGAATTCACGTCGGCGACAGCCAATAATGGTTCTGGATTTGAAGGGCTCGGGGACGCGAATGTCTACTGGAACGTCTCGACATCGTTTGCGTTATTTTTCGGACGTTACATCCCATTGATTTTAATGCTTGCGATCGTTGGTTCGCTGAAGGCGAAGCCATCCGTGCCGCAAGATGAGTTTTCATTCAAAACAGACACACCACTCTTCGGAACAGTCTTCCTCGGTACGGTCGTACTCGTCGGTGCATTGACATTCTTGCCAGTGCTCGTACTTGGACCGGTCGCGGACTGGCTGACGATGTGAACAGGAGATAAAAGCATATGATGGAACGTATCATGCATCCGACGTCCGACGAACACCAACCGAATGGGCAGCCGGAACACCAATCCAAATCAGCAATCAACGGCTCGATTGTCCGCCAGGCGACAATGGACGCCTTTAAAAAAATGAATCCCGTCAACATGATCAAACAACCAATCATGTTCGTCGTCTGGATCGGTTGTTTGCTCGCAATCGGCTATACGATCTTCATTGATGAGATGCGTGGTTTTAACTTGACGGTCAGCATCATACTCTTCTTGACGGTCTTGTTCGCGAACTTCGCAGAATCGATCGCCGAAGGACGCGGGAAAGCACAAGCAGACTCGCTAAAAGCGTCGAAAGCGGACGTCATGGCTCGTAAACGTGTCGGACAATTGATTGAGAGTGTCTCGTCCGCGACACTCCGGAAAGGCGACATCGTCTTCGTCCGGGCCGGTGAATATATACCAGGTGACGGTGAAATCATCAAAGGTCTTGCTTCAATTGATGAATCGGCGATCACAGGGGAATCGGCACCAGTCATCAAGGAAGCGGGGGGTGATTTCTCGTCGGTCATCGGTGGAACACTCGTCGTTAGTGATGAGATTGAAGTCCGAATCACGAGTAATCCAGGGGAATCGTTCCTCGATCAGATGATTGCGCTTGTCGAAGGCGCAAGCCGTCAAAAGACACCGAACGAGCTCGCTTTATCAACACTGTTGACGAGCTTGACATTGATTTTCTTACTCGTCGTCATGACGTTACCAGTCTTTACGAACTATCTTGGATTCAATCTTTCTGGTCCAATCTTGATCGCTTTGCTCGTCTGTTTGATTCCGACGACGATCGGTGGTTTGCTGTCCGCGATCGGCATCGCCGGGATGGACCGTGTCACCCGTTTTAACGTCATCGCGATGAGCGGGAAGGCGGTCGAAGCAGCAGGGGATATCCAAACGATCATCTTAGATAAAACGGGAACGATCACGTTCGGGAACCGGATGGCGTCGGAAATCACGCCTGTCGGTGGACGCTCTTCCGAGCAAGCATTCGAAGGGGCAATCATCGCTTCGTTAGCCGATGAGACACCAGAAGGACGATCCGTCTTAGAACTCGCAGAACTACGAGACATGCCAGTCGAGCGCCAGTGGTTAGATGGCGCAGAAATCATTCCGTTTCGCGCGGAAACACGGATGTCAGGTCTTGATTTGACGGATGGTCGCCGTGTACGGAAAGGGGCGGGTCAAGCAATTCAAGAATGGGTGACAGAACAAGGCGGAACGATTCCGAATGATTTGCAAGAAACGATCGATTCCGTCTCACGCTTAGGTGGAACCCCACTTGTCGTTGCGATAGAGGCGACGATTCTTGGAGTCATCTACTTGAAAGACACCGTCAAACCAGGAATGCGGGAACGGTTTGATCGGTTGCGTGAGATGGGGATCAAAACGATCATGTGTACCGGCGACAACCCGTTGACGGCAGCAACGATCGCTCGCGAAGCAGGCGTTGATGACTTCGTCGCCGAATGTAAACCGGAAGATAAAATTCGTGTCATTCAGCAAGAACAAGCAGCTGGTCACCTCGTCGCCATGACAGGGGACGGTACGAATGATGCACCAGCACTCGCTCAAGCGGACGTAGGTCTAGCGATGAACAGTGGGACACAAGCTGCGAAAGAAGCAGCGAACATGATTGATCTTGATTCGAACCCAACGAAGATCATCGAAGTCGTCGAAATCGGAAAGCAGCTCTTGATGACACGGGGAGCGTTGACGACGTTCTCGATTGCAAACGATGTCGCGAAATATTTTGCGATCATCCCGGCGATGTTCATGGTCGCGATTCCGCAGATGGAAGTACTCAACATCATGCGACTCGATTCCCCGACGACAGCAATTTTGTCGGCTCTAATCTTTAACGCGATCATCATCCCGATGCTGATCCCGCTCGCGATGAAAGGTGTCTCGTATAAACCGATGACAGCCGATCAATTGCTCGGGCGTAACTTACTCATCTACGGTCTTGGTGGTGTCATCGTACCGTTCATTGGGATTAAAATCATCGATGTCTTGCTTGCAAGCATCCTTTAAGGAGAAAACGAATCATGAAACAAGCCATTCGTGTGACGATCTTCATCACAGCATTATGCGGGATCGTCTTTCCCGCCTTGTTGACGCTGTTTGGTCAGATTCTCGTACCGGATAAAGCAGCCGGTTCACTCGTACAGGAAAACGGAAAATTCATTGGATCGGAATTGATTGCCCAACCGTTCACGTCGAAACAGTATTTTCACGGACGTCCATCAGCGGTCGATCAATTAGCGGGATCATCTGCTGGGGATAACTTGGCAGCATCGAACCCGGAGCTTGGTACGAAGATAGCGGCATTGCAGAAACAGAATCGAGAGGACGGCGCTTCGCTTCCGGACGATGCCCTCGTGACATCCGGTTCTGGTTTCGATCCGCATATCTCAGTCGCTTATGCTTTGGATCAAGCGAAGCGTATCGCAACCGCACGCGACCTATCGCGTGACGAGGTACGCAAGCTAATCACGAAAGAAGCCGGGACGCATGATTACGTCAATGTCCTCCTTTTGAACCTAGCACTTGATCGGAGCAAATCATGACACGGGGAAAGCTGAAGCTTTATATCGGCTCAGCTCCCGGTGTCGGAAAAACGTATAAGATGCTTGCCGATGCACGAACCTTGACGCTTGAAGGCAAGGATGTCGTCATCGGTCTGATCGAGACACACGGTCGAAAAGAGACGGCGGAGATGGTCGGACAGCTCGAACAAGTCCCGTTACTTGAAGTCGTCTATAAAGAGAAAGTGTTTCCTGAGGTGAACGTGGACGCGATCATTGCCCGTCACCCGGATATTGTCCTGATCGATGAACTGGCGCATACGAATGCTCCCGGATCAGAACGGAAAAAACGCTATCAAGATGTCGCGGCACTCCTTGACGCCGGGATCAACGTTTACTCGGCCGTCAACATCCAGCACTTCGAAAGCTTACTCTTTAAAGTCAAAGAAGTGACGGGTGTCGAGGTCCGGGAGCGAATCCCGGATCCATTTCTCGGAGAGGCCGATGAGATCTTACTCGTCGACGTGACGCCGCAAACGTTACGGGAGAGACTCGAGCAAGGGAAAATCTACAAGAAAGAAAAGATTGAACAGAGTCTGAATTCGTTTTTCTCGCTTCAGAATCTCGCGAGCTTACGGGAGTTATCGTTACGACAAGTCGCGGACGAAGTCGACGATCAAGTCTATCAATCACGTTTGTTGATTGAAAAAGACCCAGCGACGTTACAAGAACGGATTCTCGTCTGCATCCAGCTTAATGATAACGCGCGAAAGTTGATCTATCGCGGATTTCGCATGGCAAGTCGATTAAAGGCGGAACTGTATGTTCTGACGATTTTACCGGCAGCGGAAAATCAATTGAATGCGAAACAGAAGGAAGTGCTTGCGATGGTGCGGGAGAGTGGTGCCTTGTTCGGAGCAGAAGTGCTGATCCGGATTCAAGGCGAACGTTCGATTGCTCAAGCGATTACCGCCGCTGCCAAACATCATCGCATCACGCAAATCGTCCTCGGTCAATCCGCGCGGACCCGCTGGCAGGAAATCCGACGCGGATCGATCATCAATGAAATCATGCGTCATGTCCGCGGAATCGATATCCAAATCGTCGCCGATGACATGGAACGCTAGGGGAGCCCTTCCGCGTAAATGCAGGGGTTTTCTTCGCACCATCATCAGTCTATCGTTTCATAAGACGAACGAGTCAGTTGGTCATCCTCCCTTTCCGCAGGCGGGAGGTAAGCTGCGACATCCTCGCATTTCATGCGGTCTACCGGGTCTTACCTATCCCTGTCGAAAGCGTCGAGCGCGCTTTCTTTTCCTGCAGGAGTTGAGGATGATCCTGCTCGTTCGCTACTAATGAAAAAGGAAAGACCGTTCCGGTGGGATCACCAGAACGGTCTTTCCTTTTTTTGATGTTGGAACACATTCATTGATTTAAAGACGTTGGTTCATCGTCTCCTTAACGAGCGAAGACTGGAATATCAAAGACAGCTGTGTAGCTATCCATCTGTTGATAGAGTGAATAGATTCGAGACGTTTGCTTAACGGCCCATCCCATGTCTGTTGCGTATTGATGGCTACCAGGACGCATCGGACTCCAACGCATCTTGTAGAGCGTGTTTTGTCCGTATTCATTATGGATGTACTTCGTGCTGATGAATTCAGCACCACCGACGATTGCCGCTTCTGGTGTAAACCAGCCCATTTTATAGGCATAAGCAGCTCCGGTGTTGATCGCATCATAATCATACGCACCGATTCCGTACATGTTATAGACTTTACGTCCATTCCATGTCACACCCATTGCGAGTGTCGATTGTCCATTGCCTGTCTCAAGTAAAGCGTGTGAGATCAAGTAAGCTTCGTTGACGCTGTATTTTTGACCAGCATCGATGAACGCTTGTCCACAACTACCGTTGCTACACTTGTTGAAGATCCCGAGTCCTTTTGTTACGTTCGCTAACATCTTATCAAGTGTCGCAGCCGATGCTCCTGTCGTTTTCGAGAGATCGAGGAACTGATAGAAGGCAGAAGAGTTGCGGTCGACTTTCAGTGGATCGGCAACATCACGGACGTCCGTTTCCAGTGCATTCAACCATTGGATCGTTGAGTAACCACTTGTCGCACTCGTGTAGACACGTGGCTTTGTCGTATAGAAGCCACTGACTGATTGATAGACGCGAATCATTCGACCAGGTTGGAACTGACCGTAGACGTGACTCGCCGTCGAAGCACCAGAGCGGATGTTAAGTGGTGTCGTCGCTGTGACAGTCGCAATTGTTCCATTGACTGGATCAAGTGCGCCGCCGAGACGGACGTAACCCGTACTGACATACATCAATTTATCTTTATAGATATCCGTTTGTGGTGGTGGGTTCAGTTTCATCTGGGCGCTGATGAAGGTATCGAACGTATACGGTGTCGCGACAGAGTTATAGACGTTTAATTTCGAAGAAGTCGTCACGAACGCCCCCTTATACGCGTACCCACTTTTTCCATCATAAGAAATCTTATACCAATCACCGATTTGACCGGAGACAGTAACGACGAGGTTTTTCGGAATCGTCTTGATGACATTATAGGAGCTACCAACGTAAGACCGTAAGGCAGCGTCTGATGTTGCCCGTACATACATTTTGTCCTTTGATTCATATTTGATCGATGACGTATTTTGTCCGGTACGGATATAACCCGTTTTCCCGTCGATCGTTACTTTATGCCACGACGTGTTCGTGTACGACGTGATCAAAGCAGAAGTGTAATAGACATTTCCGAACGCGAGTGTCGTGACATTCGATGCTTGATCGTCCGGTGCTTGTTTGACGACGAGCGATTCATTCGCCAAGAAGCGTGCACCTGTGATCTTTTTCGTTTCGGTATACGGTGTCAGTGTTGATTTTAAGACATAGCCATTTTTCCCAGCGTAGCTGATCTTTAACCACTGATCGAGACTGCCTGTTACTTGAACGACGGCTGCTTTTGGCAGCTTCGTCACTGTCGCATAGGCTGAACCGGCATCCGACTGGAGTGTCGTATCCGTCGTTGCTTGATAGCGATGGTTATTAACACTCTCATAGGTGACCGGTGAACCTTGATTGATTTGAACGTAGCCGGTCTTCCCATCGACTGTCAGTTGATGCCATTGCTCGGAACGACCATTCGTGACGACTTGATTCGTCGTGTAGACGTCTCCAGAAGAAAGGCGAACGACGGTTTCTGCTGTCGCATGGTGCGATGCTTTCACTTCGACGGTACGTTCAAGGCGATAATAAGAAGAAGGAATCGATTGCGTCATGACTTTTTCCTTAGCGTAACGTGAAGCGATATAACCCGTCTTCCCGCTGTACGTCACACGATACCAGTCGTCGATCATTCCAGTGACAGTAATGCTTGTACCAGAAGGAATCGTTTTAACGGTCGCGTAAGTGTTTCCGGCATACGAGCGAAGTGGAGTCGAAGCCGTCGTCTGCATGACGATCCGGTCCGATTGGTACTGCACACTCTTGCCTTGGTTGACAGGAATGTAGCCCGTCTTTCCATCCTTACTGACACGATGCCATTGCTGTCCTTTTGACGTGACGAGCTGTGTCGTGTAATAGATGTCACCGCTCTGCAGTGTTGCAAGTGTCGATGCTTGTGCGTCGGGTGAAGATTTGATGGAAACCGTGTTTTCCAGTTCGAAGCGGGCGCCTGAAATCGTTTGTTTCGTCGCAAGTGTCGTAAACGTGTTTGATGCGGCATATCCCGTTTTACCGTTATAACTGACACGGTACCAATTCCCGATCCGTCCAGAAATTTTGATGACGGTATTGCTCGGAATCGTTTGTACTGTTGCATACGATGGACCAGCATACGAACGAATCGCCGTCGATGCCGTCGTTTTTAAAGAGAGGTTTGATTCAGTTTCGTATGCAATCGCTGTCCCTTGATTGGCTAGTACGAATCCGATTTTACCTTCCTTCGATACTTGATGCCATGTTTCGCCGAGCGGATTCGTCACACGTGTTTTCGTATAATAGACGTTTCCGGCACTCAGTGTCGCAAGTGCTTCTCCATTCGCAGCAGGTGTCGTTCTGATGACGAGTGGTGATGTCAACAAGAAGCGTGAAGACGGAAGCTTTGTTTTTTCTGTGTATTCTGCCAACGTAGCGGATAAGACATACCCTGTCTTTCCGGCATATGTGACTTGGTGATAGATTGCCGTCTTAGCATTCGAGGTGACGACCGTACCTTTTGGTAGACTCGCTAGACTTTGTTTTGCCTCGGCTTGACTGTAAAGTGGTGTCACACTTTTTGTCTGATACCGTGTTTGTGGAATTAATGTCACATTTTGCTTTTCAGAAGAGGCGAACGCATCTTGATGCATGTAGCCTGTCTTCCCGTCGTACTGGATACTGACCCATTTTTCGATCCGACCGACGACTTTGACGTCTTTTCCAGATGGAATGGTCTGAACTTTGGGATAACCTGTTCCAGCGTACTGACGCAAGATGTAAGCATCGATCGTTTTTAAGGTCGTGTTCGTCACCTTTTTATACGCGACCGCTTTTGCGCCAGCTGCGACATAGCCTGTCTTGCCGTCATATTTGACGCGGTACCATGTCTCGCCATATGGATTCGTCACACGTTGTGACGTGTAGTACACATCCTCTTCGTTCAACGTGCCGATCGTCGTTGCAGTATCCACTGCTGTCTTTTTGATCGGTGTCTTTTTGAGGACGAGGTAGCGCTGTCCTGAAACGGTTTGTTTCTTTTCATACAGCGTGAGGTATTTCGACGCGACATATCCCGTTTTTCCAGCATATGTGACCCTTCTGAACGAGCCAGAAGCATACGTGGATGAAACGACAGTTCCGGTCTTGATCGTCAACAAGCGTTTCCGAGAAGATGCCGTCTTATCGTACAGATAACTATCGGTAGACAGACGGTAGGTCGTCGCTTTCGTCGTTGCTGCTTCAGCCATCGGAAGAGATGTCAAAACGATGCTAAAAACGATGAGAAAGCTTGCGAACACCTTCAAGGTCTTCGAGAATGATGTCGTGTTCAAAGTATCTTTCCTCCTAGTAGATATTCGTCCGGATGGACGGAATCGGCTTCTAGGATGTCTAAGTCTAAGTTGTAAAATCTATTGCCTATCCTTACTATCGACAATATCGGATTTTTATGAACAAAAGATTGAATAATTTTGAAAAAAGGGGTCTGGTTTTTTGAAAAACCCTCCTGTTTTTTTAAACAAGAGGGGATATGGTTAGATATTGAGACGTGCGAGGATTTCCGTTAAACGCGTCGTCGGACGTTCGCAGGAAAAATCATGACAGAGATAAGCCGTTGGTGCGTCTGGTTCTGGATACTCCGCAAGCAGTGGGACGTGCGGAAGAAGGTCGCGCTTTGTACCGATCAACAAAGCAACTTCCGGTAAGCGTAACTGTTGCAGTTGCTCGATTTCGAGCGGGATAGCTACTTCTTCCGGAAGCAAGATAATCAATTCCTTCGGTTCCATCTGCCGGTAGGTGAAGGTACTGACAAGTGAGGCGAATCCAGTCGGTTGTTGCTCGACTTCCTCTATTAAGGTTGCGAGAGCCCGTTCAGCACTCTTTTGATAAACGAGACGACCAGTAAGACGACTGAGCGTGAAAAGGGCGTTCAAGGCAATGCTATTTCCGGCAGGTGTGACGCCATCATACAGATCGAGTGGACGAACAAGTAGTTTGTCGGAGCGTGACGACGTCAGATAAAAATAACCATCTGCTGTCTGGAACTGGTCCTGCAGCACATCTGCAAATGCTAAAGCTTCCTTTAGATGGAGAGCATGGTGTGTAGACTGGAATAGTTCAAGATGTGCATCAATCATGTACGCATAGTCATCGAGGAAACCGTGACCGGTCGCTTGTCCATCGCGGTAATGGACTGCAAGATGCTGTTCAGTACGAACGAATCGTTCGAGGGACGTCATGGCACGCGTTGCGACATGCGTATAATGCGGTTCGCCAAGGACACGGCCGGCTTTAGCGAACGTCGAAATCATCATCGCATTCCACGATGTCAACCGTTTATCATCACGGAATGGACGCATGCGTTCATTTCGCGCACGAAGAAGAATTTGGCGCTCGTGTTCGAGTTGCGACGCTGTTTCAGCAAGCGATAAGTGAATAGAACGTGCGAATGCCTCGAGTGTTCGTCCTGTCCGGTAAAAGACGTTCCGTCCCTCAAAGTTTCCCGATGCTGAAGCATGATAGAAGCGGGGGAACAGCGCGTTTGGTCCGAGCAAGTCGGTCAGCTCACGCTCCGTGAACGTATAAAAATGTCCTTCGCCCCCTTCGCTATCTGCATCCAGTGCAGCATAAAAGGTGCCGTCCGGTGCGGTCAATTCCTGTTCTACAAACGTCAGCACTTCTTCTGCGTAGCGACGGAAGCGAGTTTGACCCGATGCTTGATACGTTTCGATGCATACTGTCGCAAACCAGGCATTGTCATAGAGCATCTTCTCGAAATGAGGAATTTCCCACTTGGCATCGACCGTGTAGCGGAATAGACCGTAGCCGACTTGGTCCGTCATCCCGCCGTCACGCATCGCGATCAGCGATCGCATGACCATATGAAGTGCCGTCTCGTCTTCCGCGAACTGATAATAATCGAGCAAGAAACGGAGCAGGGCAGGCGACGGGAACTTCGGCGCCTCTCCGAATCCGCCATGTTGACGATCAAATTGTCGCATCGCTTGATCGAAAGTGTCATGAATGATCGATTCATCCCAAGTACGGGTAGACGTCGCAGGCTGCAATACGTCGCGAAGCGTCTGCGACATATTCTGACCGACTTGTGCGATTTTCTCTGGTGAACGGCGGAATTGTTCGCTGAGCTGGAGTGTCACTTGACGAAAACTCGGACGATTGAACTGAGGCGTTTTTGGAAAATACGTGCCGATATAAAATGGCTGTTGATCCGCTGTCATGAAGACGCTCAGCGGCCAGCCGCCTTGTCCGTTCATGACTTGAGCAGCCGTCATGTACAAATGATCGATGTCGGGACGTTCTTCTCGGTCGACTTTGATCGAGATATAGCGTTCATTTAAGAGTCGTGCCGTTTCTTCATCTTCGAAACTTTCGTGTGCCAGCACATGGCACCAGTGGCACGTCGAATACCCGATTGATAAAAAGATTGGCTTACCAGTCTCACGCGCGGCAGTGAAGGCATCCTCACCCCAGGGGTACCAATCGACAGGGTGGTGGGCATGTTGCAATAGATAGGGACTCGTTTCATGGATAAGTCGATTCGACATGATGGATTTCCCTCGTTTCTTCTATAGTAATGAGTCCTCTTCACGATACTCGGCTTTTGTAGCAGGTGCAACTCTGATTCCAAGACGAGGGAAAACGATTTTCTAAAAGAAAGATTGACTTTATAAAAGAAAGTATGATAAATTAATATAAGTCATGAATCGGGGATGATCACTCATGTGAGAATCTTCAATCCATATCATACAATTAAATCGACAGGTCAGGATTTTTAGACCGCTACTGACAAATGAGTCAGACATAAGTCATCGCTTTTATTTTGTCCTTCTTCATACTACGGGAAGAAGTCGACCCAGCAAGATAAACCTTCCAATCGATACTTTTCCGCTCATTCCCGAGCTATTTCTAAAAATCCCAGTATCATGCGTCCGTTGCAGACGCATCACGATTCTTGCTAAAATGCTTGATTCAGCTGGCGCGGCCAAGGAGCCGTAACAACGAAAGAGAGGTAGGGCTTTCGTCGTTTCAGGTGTTTTGATCACCTGTAATCCTCGATTCTCATGACAACCAAAAACAACGACACGCTGATGAGGCGTTTTTTTTATGCCTTTTTTCGGGTAAAGCGGAAAGAAGGGGGTGACGACATGCCATGGAATGAGAACAACTATCCGGATTCATTCAAGAACTTTGATCCACCGCTTCGAAAAAAAGCGATTGAGATCGCGAACGCTTTGTTAGAAGAAGGGTATGAAGAGGGACGCGCTATTCCGATTGCGACATCACAAGCTGAAAAATGGTACGAAAGTCACAAAGACGAACAATAAAATGTTGTAAGCGATACCATTTCTTTCATTTACGAAGGATGGTATCTTTTTTTACGAAAAATATACACTCTTTTGAATATAATCTGATATTATAAAGAAGTGTCAGAAAATTCAATAGGGGGTCACATCATGAAATACGGCAGTACGTTTGGAAAGTGGGCATTGGCCGGAGTATTGACTGCAGGAATCCTTCCACAAGCGGGTCTTGTCGGGGCAGAAGGCGAAGGCGTCATCTTGTCTGAATACATAGAAGGAACAAGTAACAACAAGGCAATCGAGCTATACAATGGATCGGGGCAAATCATTGATTTAGCAGACTATACACTCGTTCAATACACGAACGGTGGACCATCTGAGTCCAAAATCACATTATCGGGGAAAGTAGATCCAGGTAAAACATTCGTTATCGCGAATTCAAGTGCGAATGCAGACATCAAAGCAAAAGCGCAAATGACGACGGGTTCGTTGAACTTCAACGGAAATGATCCGGTTGCATTAAAAAAGGGCGACGTTGTCCTTGATATCATCGGACCGATCGGTTCATCCGTTGATTTCGCAAAAGACACGACACTTGTTCGGAAATCAGGTGTTACATCAGGTGTTAAGACGTATGAACCATCACAGTGGACGAGCTTTCCTGTCGATACACTGACGAATCTCGGTAGCCATCAGACGGAAGCCGGCGATATTCTCGTTGCACCAACGGCTACTCCAGTCGGTGAGGTCGAGCGTGGGGATCAAGTGACACTGTCAGGTGAAGGAACGATCCATTATACAGTTGATGGTACGACACCGACTGTTGACAGTCCGGTTTACACATCACCGATTACGATCAATGACGAAGTGACGATTCAAGCGGTTGCTGTCAAGGACGGGAAAACGTCAGCTGTCTCGACATTCAAGTACTACATCGCACCACCAATCACTAAAATCAGCAGTATCCAAGGCGTCGCGCACACATCATCATACGCAGATCAACTCGTCCGGACGACGGGTGTCGTCACGTATGTCGTTGATGCGAACAACTTCTACATGCAGGATCCAAATCCGGATAACGACAGCCGGACATCAGAAGGTATTCTCGTCTACGCGAAAAACCACGGTGCTGCCGTTGGACAAAAGGTCGCGACGACAGGTTACGTCAAGGAATGGATCCTTGGCGGATACAGCGATAAATTCGATACGGATCTAGCCGTTACGGAAATCAGTACGGTCAATCTCGTAAAGGGTGCGCTCAACGAAGGGTTACCAGCGAGCATCGTCCTTGGTGATAAAGGCGTCTTGATTCCGACTCAAGTCGTCGATAACGATTCCTTCACTCAGTTTGACCCGGAAGAAGATGCGATTGATTTATACGAAAGCTTAGAAGGCATGCGTGTTGCTTTACCGAACGCGATCGTCACAGGACCACAAGCGAACCGGACGATCCCAGTTCGTACACAAACAGACGCAAACAAGGTCTACACGAAACGTGGCACACCGATTCTGACGAAGGACAACGTCAATCCGGAGCGCTTGTTCGTGGAGATGGGAAGTTCATCGTATCGTGCGAAAGCCGGAGACACATTCGATGGAACGATTGAGGGTGTCATGAGCTACAACTATTCGGCTTACAAAGTACTCGCAAAAGTAGCAGACCTTCCGAAACTCGTTACGAGCGAAGCGGAACGTCAGCCGACGAACATCGAAACGGGTGAATCACGCCTGACTGTCGCTTCATACAATGTCGAGAACTTTGCTTCGACAGCGGATGCCGGAAAAGTCGATCGTGTCTCGGAAGGCATCGCGACATTCCTGAAGACACCAGACATCGTTGGTTTGACAGAGATGCAGGATAACGACGGCGCAACAGATAGCGGCACAGTCGACGCTTCGAAATCATTTGAGACATTGATCGCAGCGATCGAAGGAAAAACAGGTGTCCGGTATGCGTATACGGACATCGCACCAGAAGATAAAAAGGACGGCGGGCAACCAGGCGGAAACATCCGTGTCGGGTTCCTCTACAATCCAGCGCGTGTATCACTCGCACCAGGAGAAAAAGGTGGAGCGACGGAAGCCGTGTCAGTTGAAAATGGTAAGCTGACGAAAAACCCGGGTCGCATTCAGCCGACGGATCCGAACTTCGCGAGTTCGCGGAAACCGCTCGTCGCGGAATTCCTCTTTAATGGTGATTCATATCATGTCATCGTCAACCACTTCAACTCAAAAGGTGGCGATGGAGCTGACTTCGGTAAAAACCAACCGGTCGTTCGTAAGAGTGAAGTCCAGCGTCATGCGATTGCGAACATCGTCCAAAACTTCGTTTCTGAATTGAAGACGGAAGTCAAAGATTCGAATGTCGTCGTTCTTGGTGACCTCAACGACTTCCAGTTTTCAGAAACGTTAGACATCCTGAAAGGGAAAAATCTCTGGAACACAGTCGATGATCTTCCAAAATCTGAGCGTTACTCGTACGTCTACAACGGAAATGCTCAAGTACTCGACCATATCTTAATTTCGAATAACTTGAAGTCGTATACATCGTCGGATATCGTCAACATCAACTCGGATTACATGGAAGCAGACGGTAGCGCGAGTGACCACGATCCAGCGATCATCTCGATTCAAGGTGCACAAACGGCAGTACCGGTCAAAGGAACGGCAGAAGTCGGTATCTGGCGTGCTGTTCAAAAAGGAAAACATATCTTCATTGAACGTAAATTGGGTCGCAACTGGGATAAAGCCAGTGAAACACACGCCGATCAACAAGGTGAATTGCTCGCACTTCGCGTGTCACAAGGGCGTCCATACATTCAAGTGAAGACAATCAAAGGCAAAACGATCTGGCTTGAATTGTCGAACAAATACAAACTAGCTGAAACAACGAAATACCAATAAAATCAAAAAAAGCGGACTTAGCGGTCCGCTTTTTTGCGTGCTGGGATAAAGAGTAAAAGAAGTGAGAGTGTACTGATCGAGAGTGTGGAAATTAAGGCAACGGGTAACAGGATGGCACGGAACATATACGTGAAGTGAATGATGATCAATAATAGAATGATAGCGAGACCAGGAATGAATTGTTTTGAGAGCAACATACCGGAACCTGGAACGAGTATTTCAAATCCAAGTCGTTGATTGAGACGAACATCTTCGTGGGCATTGGCTAAGCTAAAGGATACAGTCAAGGCGACAAGGATCATCCAGCCGGAGAATAAGTATTGTTGAATGGGTAAAAAGGCAATGGATTCATAAATGAAATACAGTAAAACCATAGGTCAGCTCCTTCATATCATTATGTTATTTAGAAATGCATTGAAAGTTTGGCTTACGAATTTTAATGATACCGAGTCAAGATTCGGAGAGCAACCAAAATTCGCTGAGAATGAAATAAAAGAATGTTCACACATTTTAAGAAAAGGGGAATATACTTTAGTCTCTGTACTAAATGTTTTCAAGAATCGTTTAAAAGAAAGCATTTCACTAAAGGAAGAGCGTTCTCATGAAATGTGTCAGGTTTGTGGACAGAAGATGTGATTTAGACAAATGAGAGCCAATGACTGTTCGGGGGAAACAATTTCTTTTAAAATAAAGGTAATGAGATTAAAGGAGGCGAAACGACGACATGAAAAAATGGTTGATCATCGGAGTAGCAGCGGTAGCCTTTTTCGGCTACGAAAACATTCCAATGGAACAGGCAGAAGCCGATTACCCGAAAAGTGGCGGCAAGCTGATTGATCGATATAGCAGTGAGTATCCCGGATATGACTGGGAAGTCAGACGGACTTCAACGGAAGAATTCGTCGCCTTAACGAAGGATGGTAAGGACTACGGAAAATATCGTTTCAAAAACGGTGTGACGACACAAGGTGCAGTATTGAATAAGGATACGGAATCCTCTTTGAAGAAAAAGGGTTGGACCGCAGTGAAATCCTATCGTAAAGGCAACACAAACTACATGCTGAATCTGGACCATGCCGCCGTTTATGAGAAGAAAGGCAACTATGTGACGTACTTTTTCGATCAACATGACGGCAATAAAGTCAAAGCGACACTTGCGATTCCGAAAGACGTCGAAGCGAAGAAAAAAGGCTTCTACGGTACGTCGTCAAATGCGCTACGGACGACGGATGAGAAATTGATGCTTCGCTTGATGAACTGGGAACGCGCTGACTATAAGTTGAATCCGTTAGCACCGTACACAGCATTGAAGCCGGTCACCCGTGGTCATAGCGAAAACATGGCGAAACATAATTTCTTCTCGCATACGGATCCACAAGGTCGTGATCCGTTCGACCGGATGAAACGCGGGGGAATCATGTTCAGCTATGCTGGCGAAAATCTCTCGATGGGGTATCCGAACGTCTTTGCCGCGCATTGGGGTCTAATGAATTCACAAGGACACCGAGAAAATATTTTGAAAAAAGAGTACAAGCAAGCTGATGTCGGTGTGGCATTCCGAGACAACGCACCGTACTTCACGATCAATTTCCGAACACCTTAAGTATGTAAAAAAGAGGATGACATTTCACGATGTCGTTCTCTTTTTCATGAGATTGTTTGTTTTATACTAAAGGCAGGAGGTGGGGCGATTGGAAATCCGTCGATTGAATCCAGAAGATGCAGTACTCTATAAAGCATTGCGATTAGAAGCATTACAGAATCATCCGGAAGCGTTCGGCTCCGATTATGAAGCGGAAAAAGATCGACCGGTCGACCAGTATGCTGCACGTTTTCAGAGCGAACAGGCAGCGACGTTCGGTGCCTTTCATAAAGCGCAACTCGTTGGGGTCGTCACCGTTGTCTGCTCCGAGCTAGACAAGATGCGACATCGAGCCAATTTATTTGCGATGTACGTCACTCCAAGCATCAGAAAACAGCAGGTCGGACAGCAATTGGTACAAGAGGCATTACGGGCATTAGAGGAACGTCCTTGGATCGAGCAGGTTCATCTCTCGGTCGTTCGGACGAATGAAGCTGCTAAAGCCTTGTATCGGTCGCTTGGCTTCGAATCGTACGCGATTGAACCGCGGGCGTTGAAAATCGATAGTACCTATCATGATGAAGAACTCATGTGGTATCGGTTCTAACACAAAACGACCGAAATTCAATGAGAGATGATCTCTTTTGAATTCCGGTCGTTTTTAAAATCAGTTTGCCCAATTTGGTTTGCTGAAACCTTTGAATGATTTTTCGATGACTGTGTTGAATGCATCGGATTCGACAGCTGTCTTCAGGTCTTTTGCGACTTGTGAGTCTGCATCTTTCGTTTGGACAGCAATGAGGTTCCGGTATTGCTCGTCCATTGTCTCAAGTGCTAACGCATCGAGTAAATCGAATTTTGCAGCAAGCGCGAAGTTTCCTGGAACTGCTGAGACATCAACGCTTTCGATGGCACGTGGCAGTTGCGCTGCTTCAAGCGGCTTGATGACGAGTTTCTTCGGATTTTTGACGATATCTTTCTCTGAGACGGTCAGTGGATCGACATCTGGCTTCAGTTCGATCCAGCCTTGTTCTGCCAAGAGGTTCAGCGCGCGTGCCTGGTTCGTTGGATCGTTCGGTGTCGCGACTTCAGCGCCTGTCTTGACGTCGTCAAGTGTCTTCGCCGTTTTACTATACAGTCCCATCGGTGCCGTCGGGACAGTGATGAGTCCTTTAAGGTCGAGCTTCTTTTCTTTAGAGAACGTCTTCAGGTAAATCGAGTGTTGGAATAAGTTAGCATCGATATTGCCACTACCGAGTGCGATGTTTGGTTGGATATAATCGCTGAATTCGACGATTTCGACTTTATAGCCTTTCTTTTCGAGTTGCGGTTGAATCGCTTGTTTGACCATGTCGCTATAAGGACCGCTTGTCGCCCCAATCTTGATCGTCTTGTCTTTTTCATCAGCGCTGCTGTCTCCACATCCTGCGAGGATTCCTGCACCGAGTAAGGCTGTCGCTAAAAAGGCATATCGTTTTTTCATGATTCAACTCTCCCTTTATATGTATGATTAGCGCTTGTCTGTTTTTCGCGCTAGTTGATTGCCGAGTGCTTGAATGCTCTGGACGATGACGATGAGGACAACGATCGTCACGATCATGATGAGATTATCGTAGCGATAGTAACCGAAACGGATCGCGAGGTCACCGACACCTCCGCCGCCGACGATACCAGCCATCGCCGAGAAGCCGATCAAACTGATCGTCGTTAATGTGATGCCCTGAATGATGCCAGGGAGTGCTTCCGGTAAGAGGACACTGACGATGATCCGTAATGGTTTCGCTCCGCACGCTTCCGCTGCTTCAATCAAACCAGGTGGAATTTCACGGAGTGATGTTTCGACGAGGCGCGCGAGAAACGGAATCGCTGCGACACTGAGGCTGACGGATGCTGCCGTCGGACCAATCGTATTATCAAGCAAGAACTTCGTTAATGGAATGAGGGCAACAAGCAAGATGATGAACGGCAAGGACCGGACGATGTTGACGACGAAGTCAAGGACACGTCGGATGGCAATGTTTTGAAAGAATAAACCGCGGTCGGTGACGAACAGGAGAATCCCGAGTGGAATCCCGACGACCAATGCGAAGGCAAGTGAAATGCCAACCATCCACGCCGTCTCACCAAGTGCCTTCAACAACTCGGGTAACATCGTTTGTATACGATCAAGCCACATCCTGAATCACCTCGAGTGTATGAAGTTCCGCCGCAAGCCAGTCGAGGGCAGGTGAGATTTGATCGGAGGATCCCGTCAAGCTGACGATTAAGACACCAAAAGCGACGTCTTGGATGTAATCGACTTTTCCGTGCAGGATGCTGACCGAGATATCGTATCGACGGATGGCTTCCGACAACGTACTTTCACCGGTCTTCTCGCCCGTGAACTGCAGGCGGATGATCTTTCCCGGTGTCGCTTGCAAGATGCGTTCCGGTAGCTCGATCTGGAGTGCCGTGTCGACGTAATGTTGTGTCACCGGATGTTTGGCTTGACTGAACAAATCGTATGTAGAGGCGACTTCGACGACTTCCCCTTGCGACATGACCGCGACACGATGGCAAATTTGTTTGACGACATCGATCTCGTGCGTGATGAGGACGATCGTCAATCCGAGTCGTTCATTCAAATCTTTCAACAAATCCAAAATCTGCAGCGTCGTGACCGGATCAAGGGCAGAGGTCGCTTCGTCACATAACAAGACGGTTGGATCATTCGCGAGTGCCCGGGCAATCCCAACGCGCTGTTTCTGTCCACCGCTCAACTGACTCGGGAAGTTCGTTTCGAATCCTTCGAGTCCGACGAGTGAGACGAGTTCACGGATCCGTTCTGGAAAATCTGCTCGTTTGACGCCAGCAGCCTTCAGTGCGAAAGCAATGTTATCTGCGACATTACGCGACTGGATCAATTGGAAATGCTGAAAGATCATTCCTGTCCGCAAACGAAGTTGACGCAAATCTGCTTTTGACATCCCGCCGAGTGAGACACCGTCGACCTTGACCGTTCCTTGTGTCGGATGCTCGAGACCGTTGATCAGACGAAGCAACGTACTCTTACCGGCACCGGATTCACCGATGATCCCAAAGATTTCTCCTTTTTGAATCGTCAAATCGACATCTCGTAATGCAAAAATTGGAGTCCGGTCTCGGACGAACCGTTTCGTAATCTGTTTGAATTCAATCATCTGCTCATCTCCTCATACAAAAAAAGTCGCTTTTTCCTAGTAGCAGAGCAACCAGAAAAAAGCGACGAAAGTGTAAGATTTCGTAACTTATCTCTCAGAATGAATCCATTCTGTAGGATGTGGCACCGTTCCTGATAGGTGGTTGCCGGACGTCGTTGGGCCTAATCCCTCGGTCGCTCTCGATAAGTAGTTATGCTGTTGGGATTTACTTTAACGGAAATGATTCCCATCTGTCAAATGTTTTTTCAGAATTATTCCGCAACAGGTGTCCGGAACAGGTTGAGCGTTCCGATTCGGTCGACGGCCTCCTCTAGTCGTTCGACGTCAGCAATTAAGCTGATCCGCACGTATCCTTCGCCGTATTCACCAAAGAATGATCCAGGGGTCACGGCGACGTGTGCTTCGTCAAGCAGATGATCCGTGAAGCTTTGGGACGTGTATCCTTCCGGCACGGGGAGCCAGACGAAGAAGGAACCGCCCGGTCGTGGTCCGCTCCAACCGATTGCATCGAGTTTCGTAAACAATGCATCGCGTCGTGTTTCATATAAGCTACTTAACTCACGGACACATGTTTGGTCACTCGTCAGGGCAACGGTCGCTGCATGTTGGATCGGTGTGAAGGCACTGACGTAGAGATGTTCCTGATACGTCTCGATGCTTGAGATGACGGACGGATTTCCGATCGCGAAAGCGATTCGGAAGCCAGACATGTTGAAGCGTTTCGAGAGTGAGAACAACTCGATTCCGACATCTTTCGCCCCTTCTGTCTGCAAGAAGCTTCGTGTGGGACCATCAAAGCTGATGCCACCGTAGGCTAAATCATGGACGACACAAATATCATGGGCATCCGCGAAGGCAACTGTCTGTTCGAAGGCTTCTGCTGTCGCTGTCGCACCTGTCGGATTACTCGGGTAATTGAGGAACAACATCCGGGCGCGCTCGACATCTGTCGTATCAAGTAAATCGTAATCCGGCAGGAAGTTATTTTTCTCAAGCAGTGGAAGCGTAATCGGATAAGCACCAGCAAGTGCTGCTCCAGACAGGTAATCCGGGTACCCCGGATCCGGGACGATGACACCTTCTCCAGGATTGACGATCGTTTGTGGTAAGGCGACGATTCCGGCTTTACTACCGAGAAGAATTGCGACCTCGGTTGCCGGATCGATCGTGACGCCGAATTCGTTCGTATAAAAGCTCGCGACGGCTTGCTTTAGAAAATCATGTCCACGAAATGGTGGATATTGAAGGTTTGTTGGCTCATCGATCGCCTGTTTCAAGGCGTCGAGAATATGTACGGGCGTCGTTTGATCGGGTGTTCCTTGACCAAGGGTGATGACATCATGTCCGGCAGCTTTCACAGCGCCGATCCGGTTCGCAAGTTCAGCGAAAACGGGAGCAGGAAGCCGATCGATGGCGATGGATGGAGCGAAATGTTTCATGGATGTGTGCCTCCTTCGTAGTATTGTCGTCAAGGATAACGAATATTCAGTCAAAAGAAAAGAACTTTTTTGAAATTCAAAAAAATCGTCCAATAAACAGGTACAGATATGTGGAGCGGGAATAGAGAGTAGGGAGAGGAGTGAGGAGATGAAGCGAGCTAGCTGGAAAGAAGCAGTCGTCTATCAAGTCTATTGGCGCAGTTTTAAGGATTCGAATGGGGACGGCATCGGTGATTTGCGAGGTGTCATCGACAAGCTAGATTACATCGCATCGCTTGGTGTCGATATCGTCTGGTTAAATCCATGTTACCGTTCTCCAGACATCGATAATGGCTATGATATTGCCGATTATTACACGATCATGGACAAGGCGGGGACGATGGGCGATCTACAAGAGTTGATCACAGCGGCTCACGCACGCGGCTTAAAGATAATTCTTGATTTGGTCGTCAATCATACGAGTGACCAGCATGACTGGTTCCGTCAGTCGCGGGACCGAATCCACGACAAGGATGATTGGTACATCTGGAAAGATGGAACGAAAGAGACTCCCCCGAACAATTGGCGGTCGTACTTTGCGCCGAGCCCTTGGACGTGGAGTGAAGAGCGCGAACAATATTATTTCCATTCTTTTGCGAAAGAACAACCCGATTTGAACTGGGAACAACCGGCTGTCCGGCAAGCGATCTACGACATGATGAACTGGTGGATCGCTCAAGGGATTGACGGTTTCCGAATGGACGTCATCAACTTGATCAAAAAACGTTCACTTGAGGATGTCGTCAATCCGTTTGATCTATCGTATCTCGGAAATCAACCAGGTGTGCACGACTTCCTTCAGGAAATGCATGCGAACGTCCTTGCCGGGAAAGACTTGTTCACGGTCGGTGAGATTCCGTTCGTCGGTCCAGAAGACGGTCTGTTATATGTCAGTGAAGAACGTGAAGAACTTCGGACACTGTTTCACTTCGAAATCGCGGACGACATGGAGACGATGGATCTTTTACGTTTCAAGGAAATTCAGAAACGATGGTATGACGTCTTGTATCCGTTAGGCGTCAATTCACAGTTTCTCAACAACCACGATCATACGCGACAAGTGACCCGCTTCGGCAGTGAACGATACCGAGTCGAGAGTGCGAAACTACTCGGTTTGATGTTGCATACATTACCTGGCATTCCATACGTGTATCAAGGAGAAGAGATTGGGATGACGGGGATTCGCTTCTCGGATCCGTCGCTCTATCAAGACGTCGCCTTTCGCAATCGATACGAAGAGCGCGTCGCTGGCGGCGAGGATCCGGAGGTCGTACTCTCGTCAATGCAGTTACTCGCACGCGATAACTCCCGCACGCCGATGCAGTGGGACGGCACGCATGCGGCAGGCTTTACGAGTGGGAAACCGTGGTTAGCGGTCAATCCGAATTACACGGACATCAACGTCGCACAAGCAGAAGCCGATCCATCATCCGTACTTGCCTTCTACCGAGCATTGATTCAGATGCGAAAGGATCATCCAATCATGGTCTATGGTACGTATCGCGACTTAGCCCTTCATGATCCGTATCTCTATATCTATGAGCGGGAACTAGAAGGAGAAGTGTGGCGGATCGTTCTCAACGTGCATGACGAACCGATGCAAACTGCCTTCGTTTTATCGCAAGATAAGTTGCTTGTGTCGAACTATCCAGATATCTCGGATGAACTACGTCCTTATGAAGCACGTGTATATCGATATACTGTTACAGGACAGAATTGAACTACTGGACGAAAAAACATCCGCGACGTGTCAGGAACGCGTCGCGGATGTTTTTTCGTGTGTTATTTGAAAGGTGACGATTTTTTCGTCTGTAAGATTTGCGTGAATCGATCGACGGCTTGGCGCATCTCGTAACTTGGTCCAAGGATGAGGGGACCATGTCCGACGGCAAGAATATCCGGAGACAGTTCCGTTAATTGGTCGGCGGAGCGAAGAGCAACGTCCGGATCCCATGTCGCAAGTGCTGGGAACGGAAATTGCCAACGGACGTCACCGGAGACAGCGAGTCCCCCTTGTGTCTGAAAGGCATCTCCGGCGATTAGCATCCGACTACCTTCATGCCAAAGAGAAATCGAACCAGGTGTATGACCTGGCGAGGCGATGACGCTGAGGCTACCGACTTGTTGACCACTTTCGAGCAATCGATCTGGACGTGTTTTGATGTTTTTAGGAATACCGCCTTTTAAAGGAGTCGTTTCGCCTTCGCGTAGCGTCTCGTCCCCACTGAGCAATGCGGCATCACGGTAACTGATGCAGACTTGAGCGAGAGGAAAGGCATTCGCAAGGAAATCGAGCGAGCCGACATGATCGGCATGTGCGTGTGTCAGGATAATCGCGCCGAGCGGTTTTTCTTGCTTTCGAATATAGTGATAAAGCGCCTTTGCGTTGATTCCGAGTCCGGCGTCAATCAATGTCAAACTGTCTGCTTCTTCAAACAGGTAGCAATTGACCGGGAAAAAGGATGGGGTCGTCTGCAATTGGTGTAAACGTTCGATGATCGTGACACGCATCGGCTTCACTCCTTCAAAAAGTAAATAGACTTCTTCTTTAGTATCGTCTGTTTTTGAATAGGCGTCTAGACGGATTATGTGTAAAAAGAGGCACCATCTATTACTAGATGATCCCTCCCTTGCTAATTATTCAAATTTCACAGCGAAGACAGCACCGGCATGTGGTGCATCATCTCCGTTGGCAGCTGTCGTAACGAGTAAGCGATCTTCGTAAAAAATCGGACATGTCGGATTCGAGACAGGGAAGTCGACATGATCCAGTTTTTCGCCCGTCGTAAGATTCCAACGTGTGATACATGATCCGGCGTAATGTGCGATCCATGCATGACCTTCAGCATCCTTCGTCATACCATCCGGGAATCCTTCTTCCTTTTCGAGATCAACGGCGACGCGTTTATTCGAAAGTGGGGCATCGGGAGCGTAGTCGAAGGCATAGACTTTTTTCGTTGGTGTATCGATATGATAGAGCGTCTTGCCATCTTCTGACCAGACGAGTCCATTGGAGTTCGTCAAGTCTTCGTGTAAAACATCGATGGAACCGTCATGACGCAGACGGAACAGCCCAGCTGTTTTACCGTCTTCTTCATTAATGCTACCAGCGACATATTGTCCGGTCGGATCGAGCTTACCATCGTTCATCCGATCAGAATCCGGTAATGACAATTGATGTTCGAGAGACAGATGTCCTTCCTTAAGATCGAACGTGCCAAAGCCATGTGCTGATGTGACACGCAATAAGTCCGGAGCGTCCGTCAAGGCAATCGATGTAATAGCGCTTGGCAACGTATATGGTTTAAGTGCTTCTGTAACAAGATCATATGAAAAGAGCAGTTGATTCGGAATATCGACGAAATAAAAGCGTTTTGTTTTTGCGTCGTAAACAGGGGATTCACCTGTCTTGCAGGTGATATCAATGAATAGGGAAACGGTCATGAGTACTCTTCCTCCTAAGCGGACGGCTCTACATGCTGTCCAAGTAATAACAATTTAGTATACCTGTTTTGATACGCAATCAAACCTAAGTCAAGGTGTACACTCGCAACGACTTTGGGAAAAGAAACGTTAAAAAAAAATAGCCTGCTTCCAAAGCAGACTATCGGTACGAACGTGACGTCAGCGGCTTTTCACCAGTAGGTTGACCGCTTCCTTCACGAGTTCTTCTGTTTGTCCATCGCCGTTTTGTTCTGCTTCCTTGACACACTCGATCAAATTCGAGCTAACGACGACGCCGATCGTCCGGTCAATCGCAGAACGGGCAGCGGAGAGCTGGGTGATGACATCGCGGCAATCTTGCCCTTCTTCCATCATCCGTAAAATACCTCGTAGCTGTCCTTCAATCCGACTAACACGGTTTTTCATCTTCCGATCATAATCCATCTTTATTCCTCCGATTCCCGTTGACCTGACGTCATGTAGTATCTTTATGCTATGCCCATTACGGTATCGCTGTCAATTCAGCAGAATTTTAAGCTATACTTTTAATAGAATGAGGGAATATGGATGTGATGAAGTTTTTTACTTAGAAAATGGATGAAATCGAAAACGATTTGGTGTCAGCTTGCGTATACTATATGATAGGGCTGACGTCAGAAGGAGGAGAAGGATGCACACTCAATCCGATGAATCGCTTTATCATCTGATGCGTAGCGGTGACGAGCAAGCTCTCGAGACATTATACGATAAGTACGAGAGGTTATTGTTTTCATTCGCCCATCGCTTTACGAATAATGACCGGTTGTCCGAAGAAGTCATACAGGAAGTATGGATGAAGATTTGGAACGGTCGTGTTGATTTTGATACACAAAAAGGAAAGTTTTCATCGTGGATTTTAACGATTACACGTAACGCGGCACTCGATTGTCTCCGTCGTGAAAAACGACAACCGACGATCGAAGTCGAAGAGCGGGATGGTGGATACGACGAGCCGGTCGAGCGGACGGTCATGCAGCGTGAAACGGCTGCTGAAGTACGCGGCGCGGTCAGTGAATTGAAGCCAGAACAGCAAGAGCTGATTGAACTCGTTTACTTCCAAGGGATGACGCAACAACAGATTTCAGAGCAGCTCGATTTACCTCTTGGAACGGTCAAGACGCGAATCAGGAGCGCGATTCAAGCATTACGAAAACGAATGGATGGGAGGGAACGAGATGGAAGAACGTTGTCATGACTTAATCGATTATTTTAATGGAACATTATCCGCAGCTGATCGCGACGCGTTCGAAGCGCATCTTTCGACGTGCGAAGAATGTCGTGAAGCGCTTTTAGAAATGGAAGAACTCATGCTTCCCATCGCTGAATCGCTTCCGGAGCGACCCGTTCCTGCAGGTATGAAAGCACGAATTCTTGGAGAAGTCCTTGGTTCAGCAGAGGCAGCGTCTCCGAAGGAAGCACCGATGACTACTCCGGTAGACATTAAACAAGGACGTCAGCAACAAACGAAGAAGAAGAGTGTGCCAATCGGTTGGTTGATGAGTATCGCCGCCGCCTTGATTCTCTCGCTTGGTGCGAATGCCTACTTCCTGTCACAGGAAGAGAGCACAGATACACCAGAGACATTAGCCATGGATGAGATCAAAGGGATGGGGAACTTTGAAAGTACCGAGTCCATTAAAGGATCAAGCATGATTTTCACGCAAAACGATAAATCGTATATGCTCGTTCAACTGAAAGATTTACCACCGCTTCAAAAAGGTCAGCTCTATCAATTGTGGACGCTCGAAGGAGAGACACCTACTGCGAACGGTGTCATCGAAAAAGATGGAGAGGCAGCAGCTGTCTTCCCGCTTAAAGGAGACGGAAAAGTTGATGCCGTCGCCATCACGGTTGAACCCGAACCGGATTTAGAAAAACCGACGGGTGAAATCGTCGCATCGGTAGCACTCTAAAAATGATGTTTAACGGATCCGTCTCGAGCGGATCCGTCTTTGTGTAAGATGTCGAGTGATTAGGTAAAAAAGTGATGGAATGATAAGAAATCAAACGAATTTCTAAATTTCACTGAAAAAAAGAGTCAGAGCAGACGATAGTTAGGAGAATGACATTTCATAAGGAGAGACCTCATACAATGAATGAATGGATCATCTTAACGAAACACTACGAAGTGACATTGGTCGTGTTATCGGTGCTCGTTGCCATCCTCGGCTCATATGGTTCACTGGAGTTAAATCGTCGTCTAGCGAAAGCGACTTCCTTAAAGAAGCGTGCCTTGTTCCTCTCGTCGTTGACGATGGGGTTATCGATCTGGGGAATGCATTTCGTCGGGATGGGAGCATTCGCTCTGTCCGTCACGGTTCGCTATGATTGGTTTTTAATGTTCTTATCCGTCATTCCCGCTATTTTGGCTGCTTTCATTGCCTTTCATTTGTTGTACTCGTCGACGATTACGCGAAAGAAGGTCATTTTAGCAGGATCCCTGATGGGGAGCGGAATCGCTACGATGCATTACCTTGGCATGATGGCGATGGAGTTCGGTGGAGCCGTTCGGTATGAGAAGAGTTTATTTTTTTTATCCGTCCTGATTGCAGTCACTGTCGCCTATATCGCCTTGCTACTGCTTCATCGCTTGAGACATGTCGATAAGAAACGGATCTTGATTCCCATCGCAGTCGTGATGGGGTTTGCCATCTCTTCGATGCATTATGTCGGAATGCTCGGCACATCGTTCTGTATTCCAGCCTCAGATGCCGGACTTATCGGTGATGCTCCAATCACGTCGAACATCTTGAATGAAGTCGCGATACCGGTCTTCTTGATTCTCGTGTTGATTGCAGGTCTCTACATTCACCTCGAACGTCGTGCACTGCAGATGATGGCGTATACCGATCATCTGACGGGATTACACAACCGACGATGGCTCGATCATCACATGACAAAAGTCGATGCCCAGTATGGTCGTGCTAAGCAGGAGATGGCGATGGCGTTACTTGATCTTGATGGATACAAATGGGTCAATGACACATTCGGATTCGATAAGGGAGATGCGGTCATCCGCCAATTCGCAGAACGGATGTTACAGACGTTGAAGGAAGATGAAGCGTGTATTCGTTATAACGGGACGCAGTTCTTCCTCATCAAACGTGTCTCACAAGAAGACATGACAGATGTCTTCGAACAAATTTTAGACGATGTACGTCTTCCGATTGATCTCGAAGATCAACCGGTTCATTTGACAGCAACGATGGGCGTGATCCTCCCGAATGCGAAGGAATCACTTGAGATGCGAATCGGTCAGATGGAGAGTGCGCTTCGGGCTGGCAAAAATGAGGGGCGTGATCGCTTCATCGTGTATGATGACTCACTACACTCGGATCGTAGAGAGCAATTGATTGTCGGATCCTTACGCCGGGCGATGACGGATTTCAAGGAGTTCGCCCTCGTCTATCAACCGAAGATCGCCCTTGCGACGGGAAAAGTTGATCAAGCGGAAGTCTTGATCCGCTGGAATCATCCGAAGTTTGGTTTCATCTCACCGGCGGAGTTCATCCCGCTTGCAGAAAAATACAGTTTGATTCACCGTTTAACTGAGTGGGTACTCAAAGAGACCGTCGCCCAGATGGAGATTTGGAAGAAGGAAGATTATTTCATTCGCCAAGTCTCGGTGAACTTATCGGCGATGCATTTCCGGTCCGAGTCACACAACTTAATGATTAAGGAAATCGTCCACCATTCATTGAAGAATGGGAGCGAACTACAGCTACAGCTTGAAATCACGGAAACATCCGTCATGGAGAACCTCGACCGGGCAATGATGATGCTCGGTGAACTGAAACAACTCAGTCTGACGATCGCACTTGATGATTTCGGAACGGGTCTATCATCATTGACACACCTGAAGCATCTCCCGATTGATATCCTGAAGATCGATAAATCGTTCATCGATGAAGTCCCGCATGACGAACGCGGAACGGCAATCACGGAAATGATCATCCAGCTTGCGAAGAGTCTCGGGATCGAAGTCGTCGCGGAAGGCGTCGAGACACTCGAACAGCATCTTTTCCTGAAACGTCTCGGTTGTGATTATGGACAAGGTTATTATTACAGTAAGCCGATGCATGTGAAGGATCTGAATCAGCGGACGATTGAAGAGACCGTTCTAAATGTCGGATAAAGCAATCCAAACACGACTTTCGTTCGTATACTAGATAAGCATGCTAGGATGATGCATGCGACGTCTGGGGGGACGCAAAGCGCTGGATTTTCTCACCAGCTTGTGCACGACGCAGACAGACATCTAGTACATTCAATCATACTCAGACCATCCAAGCTTTTAACGTAGCACCTGTCTGTTCGAACACAAACAAAGGCAACTTCCATCGCGGAAGTTGCCTTTTTCGTCTGTGCTTATGAACGAACTGTCAGGACACAGCCTGTTTGATCCGTAACGAGCACGTTCGTATTGAAGTATTGTCCATCGCTTTTAAGGATTAACGCTTTTTTCTCCGCGTTGTAATCGAGCGTCATGTCTTGATCGAGGAAATGACTCGACCATCGTTTGACAAGAACGGGTCCGACATTCGAGTCGATCGTCATGTCTTCCGGTGTCGCTTCATCGACGAGACGAATACTGAAAATACCAGAGTTTCCGCAACCGCAACCTTCTGTATCGTAGTAGAGGTGTAGTTGACCGGATACTTCACCGCGTAATTGATTGATTCGTTCCTGAGCAGATGGTGTAAATGTGATGTTCATGGTCATTCACTCCTTTTCTCTAGTATACGCCGTTCGAATGAGAAAGGAACGTCACTTGCTCACGATGACTCGACGGCGCATCCGTACAAGAAGGAAGATATACCCCGCTAACAATAAGACGACGCTACCGAGAACCGCCGTATCGACGAGACCGTTATCCGACTCGAAATTGATTGCGATGTACGCCCAGACGAAGACGAGCGGATAAATCGGATCGCGGTTTGCGAACATGAAGAGAAGGGCGACGATGACACCGACGACCAGCATAATCATCGTCCAACCGGCATCTCCGATTCCAAGCCACGACGTCACGCCCTCTGCGTTGATCGTTAGGAAGATGTCGGCGATCGTTGCGACCGATACCCAGCCGAGATAAAGCGAGAAAGGTAGCTTGAAGCGTAAGCCTTTCGTCTCGCGGTCGATTTTCGAGTAGATGACGATCAATGACAGCAAGAGACCAACGATGACGACGACAGAGACGACGAACAATTCGAAGGTGAATGAGACAATCCAGCCAGCATTGAATAAACAGCTGATCAGGAACCATGGTCCGATTTTTTTCGCCAGTTCATGTTCCTTGAATTTTGGGATCGTTTGGAGAATCAACCAAATGAGTAAAATCGTATAGATCAATCCCCAAATCGAGAACGCATAACCAGCCGGTTTGAATAACGTAAAGATGGAGTCAGAAATCCGTCCTGTCTTTCCACCATCGAGGGCGTTCACAGCAATCGTAAAGATGAAGCCGACCCAGTTAAGCCAAATCCATTTATTTTTCAAACAAAAAACCTCCTTTATTCTCTAAAGAAGGTTTACCCAAAAATCATTTTCATTAGTCATCATGGTCGACGCGTCGGGTTCAAAAAGGACATGCCGATGGCAGGGTTTCCGGTATGTGAACCGAGAACCGGCGTTAAATCATCGATTCGGACCCGGACGTCGAACTGTGCTTCGAGTCGATTTTTCCAATCGAGCGCCAGTTCATACGCTGTCGCGTGGAACAACGAGATGTCCGTCACTTGACCGCGCTCGAGAATCAAAACAAGGTGATCAAAAATCTTCGAATGGGCTTTCTTGAACGTCCGAACGGTTTGGTATGGAACGATCTTTCCTTCTTCGAAGTGGAACAACGGACGCAGTTGCAACAAGTTACCGACGAATGCCTTCGTCGAGGAGATCCGTCCACCGGCTTGCAATTGATCGAGGTTCGCGACAGTGAATTCGATATGGTGGTCGAAACGACGCTCCAGAATGATCTGTTCGACGGATTCAATCGAATGTCCCGCTTCGACGAGCTCGATTGCCTCTGCTAAGAGCTGACCAGCCGGATAAATCCCACAACGAGAATCAATCGCGATCAAGCGGAAGCCGGCAATTTCTGCGCCTTGGACGGACGCGTTATACGTTCCGCTCAGTTCACTCGACAGGTGGATAGCAAAACCGATGTCATAATCTTCTTTTAGTCGTTCGTAGTGTTCGGTAAAACTACCGATGGAAGGTTGACTCGTCGTCACTTTATGTTTTGCATCAATCCAGCTATAGACGGTTTCCGCATTTACATCGGCCCCATCGATGAAACTTTCGCCATCCTTCATGACGAGTAAAGGGACAACCGAGAGATCGTCGCGCTTTGCAATCGTATCCGGTAAAATCGTCGTACTATCAGTGATCCAAGCAATCCGCATTACAAGTTCCTCCTCAAATTAGTACCTGATAATAATTGTAGGTGTAAGCGTTCTCGCTGTCAAATGAACATTAAAAAATATCAAACGTTTTAGTTGATTAAATAATGAAATACGCTATAATCGGTACGTGATTAGTAAACTTTTAGTCATCTTATACTAAACTAAGCCGATGAGAGGAGGACGTCGATTGTACTCAATCGGACAAAAAATCAAGAACCTCCGTCTTCAAAAGGGATTGACGCAAGAGGAACTCGGGGAAAGAACAGACCTGAGTAAAGGGTACATCTCGCAACTCGAACGGGAAATCAGTTCCCCATCGATCGAGACACTGTTTCATCTCCTTGAAGTCCTTGGCATCTCACCGAAGGATTTCTTTGATGAGGACGCACTTAATCAAAAAGTCGTCTATGGAGAAGAAGATGTCACAACATATGCGGACGAAGAACAAGGGTATCATGTCACATGGCTCATCCCGGAATCAAATGAAAAAGAGATGGAACCGGTCCTGCTGACACTTGCGCCAGGGGGAGCCTTCAAGACGTATGAACCGTCGGGGGCGGAGACATTTGTCTATGTGCTCGCGGGGAACGTCACGTTGACGCTCGGACGTCAGTCTTTTTTAGCGAAGCAAGGGGAGACACTTTACTATAAGGCTTCAGAAATTCATCAATTACGCAATGAGTCAATGCAAGAGACAAAGGTCCTCGTGACCGCAACCGACTCATACCTATAAAGGAGGAACTAGATTGGCAGATACTACGATCATTCAATTCAAGGACGTCACGAAACGTTATGACGATCAGACCGTTCTTGATCAAGTCAGCTTTGAAATCGAACGCGGAAAGTTCTATACGTTACTCGGACCATCGGGTTGCGGGAAAACGACGATCTTACGACTTATCGCCGGTTTTTCGGAAGCGACAGAGGGAGACATTATCTTTGACGGGAAACGGATCAATGATGTGCCGGCGAACAAACGTCAAGTTAATACCGTTTTCCAAGATTACGCACTGTTCCCACACTTAAACGTCTTCGAAAACATTGCTTTTGGTCTTCGGATCAAGAAGGTGAAGGAAGCGGAAATCGCACAACGTGTGACCGATGCATTGAAGTTCGTCAACTTGTCCGGTTATGAGAAACGGGAAATCACCGAGATGTCGGGTGGACAACGGCAGCGTGTCGCGATTGCCCGGGCAATCGTCAATGAACCGGAAGTCATCTTGCTCGATGAGCCGCTCTCAGCACTCGACTTGAAATTGCGGACAGAGATGCAATATGAGCTCCGCGACTTACAACGTCGTCTTGGGATCACGTTCATCTTCGTCACACACGACCAAGAAGAGGCACTCGCGATGTCAGATGAAATCTTCGTTCTCAATCACGGCGTCATTCAACAATCGGGAACGCCGACAGATATTTATGATGAACCGATCAACCGCTTCGTCGCGGACTTCATCGGCGAGTCGAATATCATTCCTGGACGTATGATCGAAGATTATCGAGTTTGGTTCGCAGAAAAAGAATTCGAATGTGTTGACCGCGGTCTTGAGCTGAACGAACCGGTCGAAATCGTCATTCGTCCCGAGGATCTTGAAATTACGAACGTGACACAAGGAAAACTAAAGGTTACGGTCGACTCACAGTTGTTCCGTGGGGTGCACTATGAGATCGCCTGTATGGATGAAGTCGGAAACGAATGGCTCGTCCACAGTACGAAAAAAGCGACGGTTGGTGAACAAATCGGTCTGACGTTTGATCCGGAAGCGATTCACGTCATGCGATTGAACGAGACGGAAGAAGAATTTGATAAGCGTCTGGAATCCTACGACGGGGTGTTATGATGCAGAAATCACGTAACTGGTATCTCATCCCGTATCTATTCTGGATCGCCTTATTCGTCATCGCACCAATTGTGCTCGTCGTCTATTATTCGTTCCTTGATCTTGATGGCAATTTCTCATTTGAGAACTACCGGAACTTCTTCACATCGACGTATCTAACGATGACGCTTAGTTCGTTCTGGTATGCCTTTTTGATCACCTTGTTTTCACTCTTGATCGGTTATCCGACGGCTTATTTGCTGACGAAGACGAAACATAAACAACTTTGGCTGTTGCTCGTCATCTTGCCGACGTGGATCAACTTATTGTTGAAAACCTACGCCTTCATCGGATTATTCAGTACGTATGGTCTCGCAAATCAAACGCTTGAAGCGATCGGAATCGGACGGAAGCAAATCTTGTTTACCGATTTCAGTTTTGTCTTCGTCTCGGTTTACATTTTCATTCCGTTCATGATCCTACCGATCTTTAACGCGATAGAAAAACTGAGTCCATCGCTCGTCTTCGCGGCACGTGATCTCGGAGCTTCAAATTTCACGACATTCCGTCGTGTCGTCTTTCCGTTGACACTTGACGGTGTGAAATCAGGCTGTCAGCTTGTCTTCATTCCGGCATTGTCACTGTTCATGATCACGCGTTTGATTGCCGGGAACCGCGTCATTACGCTCGGTACGGCGATTGAACAGCAATTCCTCGTGACACAGAACTGGGGCATGGGCGCTACGATTGCCGTCTTCCTCATCATCGCGATGGCAATCATCCTTGCCTTGACAAGTACGAAACGGAAGAAAGGAGCGACGACTTGATGAAACGTCTGAAACTAGCAAATCTTTATTTGATCGGTGTCTTCATCATTTTGTATGCTCCGATTTTCTATCTCGCGTTCTATTCGTTCAACAGCGCTGATAACATGACGAACTTCGATTCGTTCACGTGGGATTGGTACAAGGAAGTCTTCCAAGATTCACGCTTGTTGATCATCGTCTTGAACACACTCGTCATCGCGTTGTTGTCAGCTGCAATCTCGACGATTCTCGGAGTATTCGGAGCGATCGGGATCCAGGCGGTCCGCAAGAAACGTGTCGAGACGTCGTTGTTGACGCTCAACAGTATCTTGATCGTCAGCCCCGATGTCATCATCGGAGCATCGTTTTTGATCTTCTTTACGATGCTTGGAATCCAGCTTGGCTTTACGTCAGTCTTACTCTCTCATATCGCATTTTCGGTACCGATCGTCGTCATTCTCGTCTTGCCGAAATTACAGGAGATGAGTCCAACGCTCGTCGATGCGGCGCGTGACTTAGGCGCGAGTCGCTGGGATGTCTTAACGAAGGTCGTCCTGCCGTACATCACACCCGGTATCTTTGCTGGATTCTTTACGGCATTGACGTATTCACTTGACGATTTTGCGGTGACATTCTTCGTGACAGGAAACGGCTTTACGACGTTATCTGTCGAAATCTACTCACTTGCCCGCCAAGGGATTTCAATGAAGATCAATGCGTTATCGACCGTCATCTTCTTGTTTACATTCTTGCTCGTCATCGGCTACTACTTCTTGAACCAACGAGCTGCTACGAAGCTTTCGCGACCGGAGGTGAAATGACCGTTGAAAAAATTGATTCAATTATTCGTCGCGATTTTCTTGATCTCGGGTGTCATCCTCTTCACCTTGAATCAGTTAAACGAGACACAAGGGTATTCAGGTAAGAATGTCCTGAACATTTATAACTGGGGCGATTATATCGACCCGGCACTGATCAAACAGTTTGAAAAAGAGAGTGGCATCAAGGTCGTCTATCAGACATTCGACTCGAACGAAGCGATGTTGACGAAAATCGAACAGGGAGGAACGACGTACGATATCGCCGTTCCATCCGACTATGCGATCGCAAAGATGATCGATGAGAAGCTCGTCCTGCCGATTGATCATCAAAAAATCCCGAATCTCAAAAATATCGATTCACGTTTCTTGGATCTATCTTTTGATCCGAAAAATAAATATTCGATTCCGTATTTCTGGGGAACGGTCGGTATCGTCTACAACAAAGACTTGATCGGAAAAAAACCGACGAGCTGGAAGGATCTATGGGATCCGAAGCTGAAGAACCAGATTCTACTTGCCGATGGTGCGCGTGAAGTAATAGGTATGAGTTTGAACAGTCTCGGTTATTCCTTGAATGAGACGGATGAGTCGAAGCTACAGGAAGCAAAAGCGAACCTGATGCGTTTGACGCCAAATGTCAAAGCGATCGTCGGGGACGAAATCAAGTTATTGCTTGCGAACGAAGAAGCAGGACTTGGTGTCGTCTGGTCTGGAGATGCGAACGAGATCATGAGTGAAAACGACAAACTTGACTACGTCATTCCAAAAGAAGGCTCGAACGTCTGGTTCGATAATATCGTCATTCCAAAGACAGCTAAAAACGTCAAGGGAGCACATCAGTTCATCAACTTCATGTTACGCCCAGATATTTCAGCGAAAAATGCGGACTACGTCGGTTATTCGACACCGAACAAAGAAGGCTTAAAGTTACTCGACAAATCGGTTCGGACGGATAAACGATTCTATCCTGATAAACAAGTCACGGATACGCTTGAAGTCTATGAGAACCTCGGGAAGAAGATGCTCGCGCATTATAATGAGTTGTTCTTAGAGTTTAAGATGCATAAGAAATGAGGAAAAACCTAGTGCTAGGGGGCACTAGGTTCTTTTTTATTTCTCTTCATAAAAATAAATATAAGTTCCCAAAAAAAAACTGTAAAAACTGAATAATTTTTTGAAATAGGGGAATCAGTTTATTATCAACGCCTTTTTACAGGCACCGGGGAGGACATCATCATGAAACAAGTTCTAGGAATCATCTTAACTGCCGCTCTCACTGTCAGCATCGTGTCAGGCACTTCATATAAACAGCAACCGGTCGAGGCATCAAAACAATCAGACGTCAAATGGCTTCAAGAAATTCAAACACAAGCGAAACAAGCGCGCTCACTCGATGGAAAAGTCGTACTTGAAAAAACGACACTTGCACAAGTACATAAAGCGTACAAAGGTGAAAAGAACTCCAATTGGTGTCAAAGTGGAAATGGTCTTGCTTCAGCAGATCGCTCCCTTCATTACTGTTCAACGTATGGCGTGAAGGACACAAAAGCTAAAGTTAGCGCCATCGTCTATGATCCAAAGCAAATCAAACGGACGGTGACGGTCAAAGAAGCTAAAAAAGCATATCCGACAGCGAAACTCGATAAAACATTCAACGTCATGACTGTTTCCTCGAAACAGGTCAACATTTATCTAAATTTAAATTCCGACCGTACACAAGTCATGTCAATTCTAGTAAAATATAACTAACGAAAAAGGATGACCGATTCGGCCATCCTTTTTATTTAATCGTTTTATAGAGTGGTACGAGATGCGAATAGGTATTTCGAATCATTTCGAGTAATTCTTCGCGTGACAGTTGATGAACTTGTTCTGCCGGAATATGGCGACCGACAAGGAACTCTGCTTTTTTGACGTCGTGGAAACGTTGTAAACCTTTTTGAAGATCCGTCGCGTGAACAGGAACCGCGTCTTTTTTCATATGGTCATAAGAAACAACGAAATCATCCGGAAGAGTCGTCAGCAGTTCCGTATGCTGTAACAGTTTTGATGCATATTGTTGTTTGTTCGGTAACTCATAAATATAAGCGAGCCAAATAAACAAGTGATCATCAAATAGACCGATTTGAAAGTGCGGATGTTTTTTATATCCACGTTTATCGGGTGAGAATGCCATCCATGTATCTTTCGGAGGATTGACCTTCCGCCGAGCATGTTGAGCGATGTGGACATGGACATCTTCTGCTGTTGCGACCGTCAAGTCAGGTGCGACTTCTTGACCGATGTCGCGGAAGACAGGCTGAATCCGTTCACGAATCGCCTTCATTCGGGGTTCTAATCCATCAATCTGAAATGTATCAAATGCATGTTGCGTGAATGTGTTTGTCATGAAAAATATCACCTCACATTAATTGTATCAAAGGATACTATCGAAGTTCGACATTTTGCTTGAAAAGTAGAATAATGGACATGTCGATTTCCAGTAATATACAACTACATACTTAAGAGGAAGGGGAATGTTTTGTGCGTCGTTTTCAACAATATCTCCTCCGAAGCTGGGTCGTTTTTTTCGTAATCGTCATTGGCATCGATCTTTTTGCGAAGTCAAAGGATTATAATCTCAGCATCGATTTGTTTACGTTCTTATTGATTGCCGTCTTGTCGACGATTTTCGTCATCGATCCTGTCCGCCGTCGTCATATGAGTTTTACCTTTCATTTTGGATTTGTTCTCTTTACGTTTTTATCATACGGTTTGTTATCAGCGATTTTCGTCGGTCAACTGACGATGCTCATCTATCAGTTGCGGACGATCCATACGCCGATTGGACGTCGTCGGATGTTGCACAACTATCCGTTCAATGTCGCGCTCGAGTTGTTTCTGATCGTGCCAGCAGGTCTTGCCTATAATGCCCTAGGTGGAACACACGGAGACGCATTCCTGTTGACAGAAAACATCGTTCCGTTACTAGCGATGGTCGCGATCCTTTGGATCGTACTCTTGTTACAATACCAGTTATCTCGATTTCTTCTCGGAGAAAACATTCCGAGTGACGTCATGTTCCAGCTCTTACGTTTTGAAGCAGTCGTCATCACGGCAGAACTGTTATATGGGATCTTCAGTACACTCGTTGTCCAAGGGAATGGGAATAGTGGACTCGTCATGGCAGCATTTGCATTGTTCATCATCAAACGAGCACTCGGGAGTTCGGTCGAAGCGTCTGATCGTATCGAACATTGGGAGCAGATCGAGCGATTGAAAGAAGCAGCTTGGAAGGACGGCGATGCACAGTTCATCATCGAGCGATATCTGCGACAGCTCAATCAATTCGTCAAACCGGATATCGCTTGGATTAAGTTTGATTTTGAAGAAGGCAAGCAGACTGTCTACTATTCGTTGAAGGATGGACGAAAGTTAAAAGCAGATCATGTCGAAGGACGAATCATTGAAGATATCATCGAAAAAGAAGAAGTCCTTCTTTACGGCATGCAACAGGAATGGGATATTCGTCTGTACGATTGTCTGCCAGAAGAAACACAATCTGTCCTCTTCATCCAACCGGAGGCGACGGAGACGATTAACTGCTCCTTATTCCTTGCGTCCCATGCGAGTGGAGAGTTCACGAAGGATTTCGGATACGAGTTATACCGCGCTTTACGTGTTCTATCATGGGCCGTTGAACGAGCGCACGAGCGAGAGCGGTTATTGACGGATAGTCGAACAGATGCGATGACAAAATTGCCAAACTATCGTGCGCTACAAGAGTGGGGCGATCGTCGTATTAAACAACGCGATCTGTATCCGTTCTCTGCATTGATGATTGATTTGGATCACTTTAAACAAATCAATGATACGTATGGTCATGAAGTCGGAGATGTCGTTTTATTTGAAGTCGCGAAGTTATTGATGCAAGCAACACGTATCACGGATCTCGTTGCGCGTTACGGGGGAGAGGAATTCGTCATCTTGCTACCAAATACGGATCTTGATTCCGCACAAATCGTTGCAGAACGGATTCGTGAGACGTTACATGCGCATCCTATTTTAGTTGAAGGTCACACCCTTCAGATCACAGCAAGTATCGGAATCGATACGTTAAAGGAACTTGGGGATCTCGCGAGTCTGATTCGAAATGCGGACCGGGCGATGTACGTCGGTGCCAAGTTCCAAGGACGCGATCGTGTCGCATCGTATCAGGAGTGGAAAGAGAAGGTCATTTAAAGAAGCGAATAGAAGGTGGCGGATGCGTCACCTTCTTTTTTGATGTAAAAAATCCTTCCAGTTCAAATGAACGAGAAGGATTGAAGAAGGTATAAGTTCATTGGGCTTGTTGTTTACTAAGGCGAATCTCGTTTTCGATCGCATGGATCGCGGCTGACCAAGACCCATAGCGATGAAGTAGGGCTTTCGTCGATGGTTTGTTGTTTCGCTTTGCCCATTCTCGATATGCTTCAAAGGAGAGGGAGAAGCCAACTTCTTCGATTGCTTGACGCAGGGAAGCAGCAAGTTCAGCTTTTGAATAGGTGACACTTGCTTCAAGTCCTGCTGCGGTACAGGCGTCATGCCATGAACCGAACATCTTGACGATATGATAGTGACTCGGGGCATGATGGACGGATTTACGCCACATTTGATACTTTTTGAGCGTGATCGTCGAGCCGACGTCTTGTGCATACCGTTCGAATGACTTTAAGATCTCGTCTTTCGTGTATTTAGGTGCACGCTCGAGTTCCTCCGGCTGTTGATCGACATTCCACTCGTATCCAGCAGCAGATAAGGCTTCTGGCCATGAACCGAATTGACGAATGATGTTTTCTGGCTGAGGCCAGTCATTCACGAGAGCATAACGGCGATAGACAGTGCGGCGTGGACGATCCTGGATGAGTTCACCGACCGCGCGGATGGCTTCAATCATCTCAAGTTGCTCTTCTGTATAACTCTGTTGACTCGTAAGTACACGTTGCTTCATGAGTGAGTCCTCCTTCCTAGTTCGATGTAATATTGAGGCAAAAGTCCTCTGTATTAGATATATCGGTACATTTCCATTAATTATGAATAATTCCCGCAAAATATTGTAAATAAAGTGAATCGGATTCTTTGCTTAGTATAAATGGAAGTCATGGAAATGAAAACAGAATGACACGAAATTTTAATTCTATTCAGAAAAATAGGACAAACGGCTCATATGGAAAAAAAGACCAGACACGCTCGTCAGCGAATCTGGTCTTCGGATATAACTTATTTTCCTTCAATGGAAGCCCATTTGTACGAAGTATCCGCACCAACTTTGTGGTTGACGACTCCTTTGACATACGGTTTACGTAGGAAGGATGCTCCACGTTGGTACATGACTGAGATGGCTTGATCATCCTCAAGGAGTGTTTTCTCAGCATCTTTCAGTGACTGCCAACGTTTTGCTGCATCGACTTCTTTTTGAGCCGATTTGATGAGTGAATCATACTTATCGCTTGTGTACTTACCACGGTTGTATGGTCCACCTGTTACCCACATATCGAGGAACGTCATCGGATCCTGATAGTCAGGTCCCCATCCTGCGAATGACAGTTCGAACTCACCTTTTGATTCAAGATCCAATTTGTTCTTGAACGGTTGTTGTTTGATCGTGACTTCAAGACCTGGAAGGTTTTTCTCCCACTCGCCTTTGAGGTACTCAGAGATTTTCTTCGAGTTGTCATCATCGTACGAAAGAAGCTCGAGTTTCACCGATTTCTTACCGACTTCTTTGAGACCTTTTTCGAACGATGCTTTGGCTGAAGAAGCGTCGTATGAACCGAAGCCTTCGTTGCCGTCACGGAAGTCTTTACCGTCTGGACCTTTTGCGAAGTCTTTTGGTACATAGTAGTACGCAGGGATCGAACCGTTGTTCAAGAGGACTTTCGCCATCTGCGCTTTATCGTATCCCGAATCGATCGCTTTACGGATATCCTTGTTTTTCAAGAGTTCATTCTTGAAGTTCATTTGGATGTAGTACATTGACGCATCAAGACGCGTATCGAACTCTTTGCTATCTTTGTACTGATCAACGAACTCACTCGTCAGACCGACTTGGTCGACATCACCTTTTTCGTAAAGGTTGACGCTCGTTGAGACTTCCTTAACGATCTTGAAGTTGATGTCATCGAGCTTGACGTTGTCTTTATCCCAGTACTGGTCGTTCTTCTTAAAGCTCCAGCCGACTTCCGTCTTCCAATCCGAGAGGGTGAATGGTCCGTTGTAGAGGAATGTATCCGGCTTCGTCGCAAAGTTTTTCCCTTGTTTTTCGACGAATTCTTGCTTGAGCGGCATGAATGAACCAAAACCAGTCAATGATTTGAAGTATTCAGCCGGTTGCGTCAACTTGACTTCGAGTGTTTTGTCGTCGACCGCTTTAACTGCAACGTCATCTGCTTTCCCTTTACCCGTGTTGTACGCTTCCGCACCGTCGATGATATACATGATATACGCATATTGCGAACCGCTCTTCGGATCGAGGACGCGTTTCCACGCATATTCGAAGTCTTTTGCTGTGACATCGCTGCCATCCGACCATTTTGAATCACGAAGTTTGAACGTGTATGTAAGTCCATCTTCCGAAACATCTACACTCTCAGCAACACCTGGTGTTGCTTCTTGTTTGTCGTCAAGACGGAACAGACCTTCTTGAACGTTGTTCAATACCGTGAAGGATACAGAGTCCGTTGCGACTGTCGGGCTAAGAGCCGGAATGTCTGAACCGCTCGTTAAGTTCAAGACTTGTTTGTCTGAAGTTTTGTCGCCTGACGTCGAGCCGCCTTCTTTTTTACCTTCATCTGTCGTCGAACATGCCGCAAGACTTGATCCAGCGATTGTCAGTGCTCCGACGAGTGCGAGTGCCTTTTTCTTCTTCATAAAGTAAATCCCTCCCAAAAGAAATAGATATATATGGTGAAACGAAAAGAACCGATAGGATAGCGATCCGGTGTCCGACTAAAAATAAGAGGGGTCATCGCCTTTTATTCTTAAGCTATGGAAAGCACCGGATCAACTTGTTATCAATAATAAATACAATATTCAGAAAAATCAATAGAATATTTTCAGATTATTTCAAAATCATTAAATTTGTGTGTGATACCAACGTTTTCTTACATGAAATTATTTTTATGTAAGGATAAAATTAGGAATATTAATAATCTGCACATACAAAAAGAACCAGTTGAATGATTCAACTGGTTCTTCGAATTATTTCTGTTCTTGTACGTATTGAAGTGCTTCTGCGACGTGATCTTTTACTTTCACACTACGCCATTCCTTGACGATTTCACCGGATTCATCGATTAAGAAAGTCGAGCGTACGATTCCATAATATTCCTTACCGTAGTTCTTCTTTAATTGCCAGACGCCATATTGTTCACAGACTTCGTGATCGACATCTGATAACAATTGAAACGGTAATTCGTATTTCGCGATAAAGTTCTGATGACGCTTCTGGCTATCGGCGGAGACGCCGAGAATGACGGTGTTGTTCTCTTCAAAAGCTTGCGTCGCATCTCGGAAATCACATGCCTCGGTCGTACAACCCGGCGTTGAATCCTTTGGATAGAAATAAAGTACGACTTTTTTTCCGCGATAATCCTCAAGGGAGATTGGTTCTCCTTGTGCATTTGGAAGGGTGAATGTTGGTGCTTGCATGAAAAACTCCTCCTTATCCTAATTCCATGTTTAATTGATCCGCATATTTTTCAAGCTTCTTTTGAAGGCTTTCTTTTAACGGATCGAGTGCGATCAAGTACTTCTCATAATCCGTACCGGCTTTCGCTGTCTTCATGAGGAGAGGCTGTTCTTCCTCATACCAATCCGCATAGTCTTGATAGTAATCAACAAGCGTCTCAGGGTTTCCTTCATTCTTCAGCGCCTCACCGTAAATCATCAGAATGTTACTGTTCATCTCAAGCGCCATATAATCCGTTTGCGCATTGACGCGAGAGAAGACGGCATCCTGTTCTTTTTCATCCGTTTTCCCGATTTCGTCTGCTGCTTTCGCATTGACACCATACTCATCGGCGTTAAACCCAGTGAACAGATCACCAAGCGTCGAGAAGACGGCCGGGTCGAACGTCGTCGGTGTCAGGACGATCTTCCACTCATCGTCTTTCTTCAATAACAGCTTCGATCCGCGGTTCGGGAGAATTGCTCCCTTCGCATCCTTGAATTCATGGATGATATAAGCGACGTCGCCCTTTTGGAACGACTTGACGATTTTACCAGGAATGACGTTCAAGTTCTTCGCACCAACGGCGAGGGGTTCAAGTTGTTTTGCATCACCTGTATATTCAATCGATGCGAGGTCTTTCGCATCTGCTCGTCCCGATTGACCGAGCGTTTTTTCATAGGTTTGATAGATATCGAGAACGGCTTGTTCAGCCTTCTGTTGTTTCGTTTCCGTCGTCTTCGGGGATTTGGTATTTGTAGAAGACGGGGAATCGTTTCCGCAACCGACGAGTACGAGACTGGTCGCAAGCAGCACTACGAGCGATCGTTTCATTCGAATTCCTCCTAGATGGGTGTTCCTTGATGATTTCATAGCTAATCTTGTCTCTACCATACAGGAAATTCGCTTTTTTGAGTAGGATATCGGTACACTAAACGAAAGGGGAGTGATAGATATGAAAATTCATATTACAGACGAGGCATTGCAATACTTTAAAAATGAGATGGAAGCACAATCGGGCGATACGATTCGCTTTTTCGCAAAATATGGTGGATCAACGGATTTAACGCAAGGTTTCTCCGTCGGCGTTCATATGGAAGAAGTCGAACGGGCAGCGGTCGAGGAAGTCGTCGACGGTATTCATTTCGTCGTATCTGACCAAGATGACTGGTTATTCCAAGGACAAGACGTCAAAGTCTCGATCGAAAACGAAGAGATTGTTTTTTCACAAGCGAAGGAATGATAGAGGAACGAGGAGAGACCGAATCGGTCGCTCCTTTATTTTTTTGACTAGAATAATTGTAAGCGGACTCATGCTTCTGTACAATGGAGAATGTAAGCGATTTAAAGTAGAGATTAAAGGGGGAATAGAGATGATTCCGTACAAACACGAACCATTCACGGACTTCTCACAAGAAGCAAACAAGAAAGCGTTCGAAGAGGCACTTGCACTCGTCACGCAAGAACTCGGCAAAGATTATCCGCTCGTCATCGGTGGAAAACATGTGACGACGGAAGATAAAATCGTCTCCGTCAATCCGGCCAACAAAGAAGAGATCGTCGGACGTGTCTCAAAAGCGACACAGGAACATGCAGAAGAAGCGATGCAAGCAGCAGTCACAGCCTTCGAAACATGGAAATTCGTCAATCCGTCTGTACGTGCGGACGTCCTATTCAAAGCAGCGAACATCATCCGTAAGCGGAAGCATGAGTTCTCTGCCTACCTCGTCAAAGAAGCAGGGAAGCCTTGGAATGAAGCGGATGCGGATACAGCAGAAGCAATCGACTTCCTCGAATACTACGCACGCCAGATGCTCGTCTTAAAAGACGGTAAGAAAGTCGAGAGTCGTCCAGGCGAATACAACCGTTACGATTACATTCCACTCGGTGTCGGTGTCATCATCTCACCATGGAACTTCCCACTCGCGATCATGGCTGGAACAGCCGTCGCAGCAATCGTGGCAGGGAACCCGATCCTCTTGAAACCAGCATCGACGACACCGGTCGTCGCAGCGAAATTCGTTGAAGTGATGGAGCAAGCTGGTCTTCCGGCAGGCGTCTTGAACTTCGTACCCGGTTCAGGAGCAGAAGTCGGCGACTACCTCGTCGATCACCCAAAAACACGTTTCATCAGCTTCACGGGATCACGTGATGTCGGTCTTCGCATCAATGAGCGGGCATCAAAACTGAACGAAGGTCAAATCTGGCTCAAACGTGTCATCGCGGAAATGGGCGGAAAAGATACGATGGTCATCGATGAGTCGGCTGACCTCGATTACGCAGCGGACATGATCACGAAAGCGGCATTCGGATTCTCAGGTCAAAAATGTTCAGCTTGTTCACGTGTCGTCGCACTCGACTCTGTCTATGACGAGTTGCTCGAAAAAGTCGTCGCGAACACAAACAAACTCAGCATCGGTAACCCGACGGATGTCTCAAACAATGTCGGACCAGTCATCGATGCAGCAGCCTTCAAGAAAATCACGTCGTACTTCGACGTCGCAAAAGAAGAAGGACGCATCGTCGCAGGTGGTACGGCTGACGATTCAACAGGATTCTTCGTCTCACCGACAGTCGTCGCGGACGTTCAACCAACGGATCGTTTGATGCAAGAAGAAATCTTTGGACCAGTCGTCGCCTTCACGAAAGCGAAAGATTTCAAAGAAGCAATCGATATCGCAAACAACACGGAATACGGATTGACAGGTGCTGTCATCACGCAAGACCGGACGAATCAAGAGTACGCACGTGCGAACTTCCACGTCGGTAACCTCTACTTCAACCGGGGTTGCACAGGCGCAATCGTTGGCTACCAACCATTTGGTGGGTTCAACATGTCAGGTACGGATTCGAAAGCGGGCGGACCGGATTACTTGACTTTACATCTTCAAGCAAAAACTACTTCAGAAATGTTCTGAAATGGTGTTTAATAGATGAAACGGGTGTGCGACCTGCACACCCGTTTTTCTTATATCACGGAAAAAGGAGGAGCAAGGATGAACGGAATGTGGTTCGCGATTTTGCTATATCTCGGCCTGATGGTCGCACTTGGCGTCATTGCGTATTATCGGACGAAGAACATGAATGACTATATGCTTGGAGGACGTACGATCGGTCCCGTCGTCACGGCGCTCTCTGCAGGAGCAAGTGACATGAGTGGGTGGCTGTTGATGGGTTTACCGGGTGCGATGTATGCAACTGGTCTGTCCAGTGGATGGATTGTCGTCGGATTATTACTTGGCGCCTATGCCAACTGGTTACTCGTCGCGCCTCGTCTGCGTGCGTATACGGCACATGCAGGGGATGCAATCACGATTCCCGATTACTTTGAAAAACGATTCCACGATAAAAGTGGTGTTTTGCGTACCGTTTCAGCTGGAGTTATTTTAATATTCTTTATAATGTACGCATCAAGTGGTTTTGTCGCAGGTGGTCGTTTATTCGAAGCTGTCTTTGGTCTTGAATATACAACAGGTCTTTGGATTCTCGCAGGCGTCGTCATTGCGTATGTCTTCCTCGGTGGTTTCCTTGCCGTCAGTTGGACGGACGTCGTGCAAGGGATGATCATGGTCATCGCATTGCTGATCGTACCAGCTGTCGCGCTGACTTTAAGTGGTGGGATTAATGATACACTGGAGACGATCCGGTCGACAGGCGGCTCGAAACTGGAACTGTTCAAAGGGACGACGACGATCGGTATCATCTCGCTTCTCGCGTGGGGACTCGGCTATTTTGGACAGCCGCATATCATCGTTCGTTTCATGGCGATTCGTAACTTACATGAGATGAAGTCGGCGCGTCGTGTCGGGATGATTTGGATGACGTTCTCGATCGTTGGTGCAATGGTGACGGGCTTGATCGGATATGCCTATTACACGCAACAAAGTGCGGGATTAAAAAATCCAGAGAATGTCTTCATTCAATTATCACGTGACCTTTTCCCAGGGTTCATTACAGGGTTGTTGCTTGCAGCCTTACTTGCTGCGATCATGTCGACGATTTCGACGCAGCTGCTCGTTTCTTCAAGTGCGGCAACGAATGATTTCTATCACCGTTTCTTTAAACGTGATGCTTCAGACCGTGAATTGATGTTGATGGGGCGTGCTATGGTTCTTGTCGTAGCGCTTCTTGCGATTCTCTTATCATTCGGTGCGGAGAAGTCGATCTTAACACTCGTCGGATACGCGTGGGCTGGTTTTGGTTCAGCGTTCGGTCCGGTCGTGCTGTTCAGCTTACTGTGGCGCCGGATGAACAAGACGGGAGCACTCGCTTCAATGATCACGGGATCCGTCGTTGTCATTGCTTGGATTCTCATTAACCAGAATGTTGAGGGATTACCATCGTACATTTCGGAAATGTATGAGATGATTCCAGCATTCATCGCTTCGACGATCGCGCTCGTTATCGGTAGTCTCGTGACGAAGGAACCGAGTCAAGCGATCTATGATGAGTTCGATCAAGTACAAGCGCAACTAAAAGGTGCAGAGCCTGAGCGGAAAATCGTCTAAATAACGGAAAGGGGTGTTTCCTGAGTAAAGGAGACACTCCTTTTTTTGTTTACTTGATACGTTATTATTTACCATAAACATATTTGTTGCGCTTACGCAAAATGAGCGTATAATAAAAACAAAAAAGTGAGGTGAATGAGATGGTGACACAGCCACTTACACAAGATGTACCCAAAAAACGGACATATATCGGACCGGCGTTCGTTGCTGCCGTCGCGTACCTCGATCCGGGAAACTTTGCAACGAACATGACAGCAGGTGCTCAATATGGCTATTTACTGCTCTGGGTCATCGTTGCCTCGAACTTGATGGCCGTCGTCATTCAGTTCCTATCAGCCAAACTTGGAATCGTCAGCAATCTTAGTTTAGCGGAGGTGATTCGAGAAGAGTTATCGCCGGTCTATCGCTTCTTTTACTGGGTACAAGCGGAACTCGTCGCAATGGCGACCGATCTCGCGGAGTTCGTCGGAGCCGCACTCGGATTTCATTTACTGTTTGCGATCGACTTACGTATGGCGGCGCTGTTGACGGCAGTCTTATCATTCGTCATCCTCGGATTCGAGCAAAAGGGACTTCGACATTTCGAAGCCGTCATCGCGGTGCTTGTTTTAATCATCGCTGCCGCTTTTGCAATTGAAGTGTTTGAAGTTCATCCGGTCTTTCGCGATCTATCGGCAGGATTGGTACCGGGATTTGAGGGTACGTCGAGCATCGTGCTTGCTGCCGGGATGCTCGGAGCAACCGTCATGCCACATGCGATCTATCTCCATTCCGATTTAACGAAGCGACGGATGGGACATGTTGCAAACAAAATACCGCTGTTACGAATCCAACGCTTCGATATTTGGGGAGCGATGCTGATCGCCGGAGCGGTCAACGGAGCAATGCTCGTCATCGCGGCCAGTGTATTTTACGGTACGAAATATCAAGCTGGTTCACTTGAAGCGATCTATGAGGGACTTCATGTCACGCTTGGTGGCATCGCGCCGTATCTGTTTGCAATTGCCTTACTCGTTTCAGGTCTTGCATCATCGAGTGTCGGTACGATGTCAGGTGACGCGATCATGCGCGGATTCCTCCATCTTCAATTGCCGTTGTTCGTTCGACGGACTGTGACGATGTTACCGGCGATTTTGTTGCTCTTCTCCGGTTTTGATCCGACACGAGCACTTGTCCTGAGTCAGGTCGCTTTATCGTTCGGGATTCCGTTCGCGCTAATCCCTTTGATTCGGGCGACAGCGAGTGAACGGTACATGGAGGAACATCGAAACAGTCATTTCATGAACGCGTTGGCATGGATCATCGTCTCGATCGTCATCGTCTTCAATATCTATTTACTCTTTGATGTCTTAGTATGAATATTCAGTATTTTTGTTTCGTCTGATTTAAACCGGGTATTTCATAACTAGAAGCTTTCCGCCCGGAAGCTTTGCTACCCCTATAAGGACGATGGTGCGGACCTCCCCCCGATGCACCATCGTCTTTTTTGTCTGGACAAAAAGTGCTATGATTAGAAATAGTGTAAAATATATCGCAAAAGTTCCGGAGGTGGAATGACATGGCAAAGATTAATGAGGAGCAAGTCCGCCACGTGGCGCATTTGGCACGCCTTGCCGTGACAGATGAAGAAGTAGCACAATTCACAGGACAACTCGAGAAGATTCTTGGGTTCGCTGAACAATTAAATGAACTCGATACGACAGGCGTCGAACCGACGACTCATGTCCTCGATTTAAAGAACGTCCTACGTAAGGACGAAGTACGTCCATCACTTCCGCGTACGGAAGTAGAACGACTCGCACCCGATTGGGAAGACGGACAAGTCCGCGTCCCAGCGGTGTTCGAATAAGGAGGAAATGACCCGATGTCACTTTTTGAACATGGTGTCAAAACATTACACACACTCATTCAGGATGGCGAAGTCAAAGCTTCTGAACTCGTCAAGGAATCCTTTGATCAAATCGACCGCGTCGACGGAAAAATCGGTGCGTTTCTCTCATTGAATGAAGAAGCGTTCGAGCAAGCGAAACGAATGGATGATGTCGCGAAACACGAAGCGAACCCACTGTTTGGTCTTCCAATCGGCGTCAAGGATAACATCGTCACGAAAGGAATGACGACGACATGTGGTTCGAAATTCCTTGAGAACTTCGTACCAGCACATGATGCGACGGTCGTCGAGCGTCTGCATGAAGCAGGGGCAATCACAATCGGGAAGTTGAACATGGATGAGTTCGCAATGGGTTCTTCAAACGAGAACTCAGCGTACAAACCGGTTCGCAATCCATGGAATACAAAACACGTTCCAGGCGGTTCTTCGGGTGGTTCAGCAGCTGCTGTCGCAGCAGGCGAAGTCTTGTTCAGCCTCGGTTCGGATACAGGCGGTTCGATTCGTCAACCGGCTGCCTATTGTGGTGTCGTTGGGTTGAAACCGACATACGGTCTCGTCTCACGCTTTGGTCTCGTTGCGTTCGCGTCGTCCCTTGACCAAATTGGTCCGTTGACACGAACAGTCGAAGATAACGCGTATCTTTTGAGCGCGATCGCAGGACATTGTGAGATGGATTCGACGTCTGCGAACGTTGCAGCAACGGATTATACACAAGCGTTGACAGGTGATATCAAAGGTTTGAAGATCGCTGTTCCGAAAGAATACTTCGGCGTAGGTGTCAGTGAAGGCGTCAAAGCCAACATCCGTGAAGCGATCCAAAAACTCGAAGCACTCGGTGCAACTGTTGACGAAGTCTCACTTCCGAACTCGAAATATGCGCTTGCGACGTACTACTTACTCGCTTCATCAGAAGCATCATCGAACCTCGCACGCTTTGACGGCATTCGTTACGGTGTCCGCGCGGAGGCGGACGCACTTGAAGATGTCTTCAAGTATTCCCGTTCACAAGGATTCGGAGACGAAGTCAAACGCCGGATCATGCTCGGAACGTATGCACTCAGCTCTGGTTACTACGATGCCTACTATAAAAAAGCACAACAAGCTCGGACGTTAATCAAAAAAGATTTCGAAGATGTCCTTGCGAACTATGACGTCATCATCGGACCAACAGCACCGACACCAGCATTCGAACTCGGTGCACAGCTCGATGACCCGGTCACGATGTATGCGAATGACATCTTGACGATTCCGATTAACTTAGCAGGTGTCCCAGCGATCTCGGTTCCAGCTGGATTCGTCGACGGTCTTCCGGTCGGCTTACAAATCATTGGAAAACATTTCGATGAGGCGACGATCTATCGCGCTGCGCATGCGTTTGAGCTTGCGACAGGTGGATTCGCGCTTCCGAAGTTATAAGGAGCGAATGTATCATGAACTTTGAAACGATCATCGGGATCGAGGTCCACGCCGAACTGAGCACGAACACGAAGATGTTCTGTGGTTGTGCGCGGGAATATGGCGCAGAGACGAACACGAAAACGTGTCCGATTTGTCTTGGACACCCGGGCGTCTTGCCGAAAATCAACGAAAAAGCCGTCGAACTCGCCGTTCGTGCAGCGATGGCACTCAACTGCCAAGTAGCCGATCAAACAAAATTCGACCGGAAGAACTATTTTTATCCGGATACGCCAAAAGCGTATCAAATCTCGCAGTTTGATCAACCAATCGGCTTTGATGGCTACATCGATGCGGAAGTCGATGGCGAAACGAAACGCTTCCGAATCGAACGTGTCCATCTGGAAGAAGATGCTGGTAAGATGAACCACACGGGTGCCAACCACTCGGTCGTCGACTTCAACCGGACAGGCGCACCGCTAATTGAGATCGTCAGTGAAGCGGATATGCGTTCACCGAAAGACGCGGTCGCCTACCTCGAACGTCTCAAAGAAGTCTTGCAATATGCAGGCGTCTCAGACGTCAAGATGGAAGAAGGATCACTCCGTTGCGACTGTAACATCTCGGTGCGTCCATACGGACAAGAGAAGTTCGGTACGAAAACAGAGCTCAAGAACTTAAACTCATTCGGAAACGTCTTAAAAGGGCTTGAGTTTGAAGAAGATCGTCACCGTAAACTATTGCTTGCGGGTAGTGTGATGCGTCAAGAAACACTCCGTTTCGATGAGACGAAAAAACAAACCGTCCTCATGCGTGTCAAGGAAGGGGCGTCGGACTATCGTTACTTCCCAGAGCCTGACCTCGTCAAGCTCGTACTGGATCACGATTGGAAAGAAGCGATTCGTGCCGGTATCCCGGAACTTCCAGATGCACGCCGTGTTCGTTACCAAGAAGAACTCGGTCTTTCAGCGTATGACGCGAAACAATTGACGGTCACACGTGAAATGGCAGAGTACTTCGAAGCGACACTTGCAGCTGGTGCAGAGCCAAAAGCAGCAGCCAACTGGACAGTCGGTGAGATCCAAGGTCACTTGAATAAATCGACGGAAACGTTCGAAACAGTCAAGATGACACCAGCGCGTTTGGCAGAGATGATCGACTTGATCGCAAGCGGCACGATTTCTTCGAAAATCGCCAAACAAGTCTTCACGGCAGTCATCGAAGAAGGTGTCGAGCCGCGTGCATACGTTGAAGCAAACGGTCTTGCACAAATTTCGGATGAAGGATTGTTGCGTGGTCTCATCGTCGAGATGTTCGAAGCGAACCCAGCCGTCGTCGAGGAGTTACTCGGTGGACGTGATCGGAAGAAAGGCTTCGTCATCGGTCAGATCATGAAGAAAACAAAAGGAATGGCAAACCCTGCTCTCCTTGATCAACTCTTCTACGAAGAGCTCGAAAAACTGAAATAAGTTCCACTTAAGATGGCGTCTGTCTCTCCCTCGCTGAGGTGAAGAAACGGACGCTGTCTTTTTTGGCTTTGTAATGTCTCGAGAGTTCATGTAGAATAAAACAGTTATGTATCAAATGAACGGTTGAGTCAAAAAGGAGAAAATCTTATGAGACCTAGAGCGCGCGTGATTTATAACCCGACTTCCGGGAAAGAGATGGTTAAACGAAACTTACCGTATATCCTCGACCGACTCGAAGCAGCGGGTTATGAGACATCTGTTTACTCGACGAAAGCGGTCGGCGATGCGACGTATGAAGCAGCACGAGCATGCGAAGCAGACTTTGATCTTGTCGTCGCTGCAGGCGGCGATGGTACGTTGAATGAAGTGATCAGCGGAATGGCAGCTTATAGCAAACGTCCAAAGCTTGGTGTACTACCTGTTGGAACGACGAATGACTTTGGTCGAGCGATGCGTATTCCGTTGACGATCGAAGGGGCGATGGATGTCATCTGCACAGGACATACGATGCCGGTCGATATCGGTAAGATCGAAGGGTCGACAGGCGTCCATTACTTCATCAACATCGCTGGTGGCGGCATCATGACAGAACTGTCGTACGAAGTGCCTTCAAAGCTGAAGACGGCACTTGGACAGCTCGCGTACTATGTCAAAGGGATGGAGAAACTTCCGCAAATCCGACCAACATATGTCGAACTGGAGCATGAAAAGGGTATATTCAAAGGAGAAGTCATGTTGTTCTTGACATCCAATACGAACTCTGTCGGTGGATTCGAGAAGTTGTCACCGAACGCGTCACTTAACGATGGTCGGTTTGATCTCTTCATCCTGAAGAAATGTAACCTCGTCGAATTAATTCGTGTCATGCGTCTTGCCTTGAAAGGGGATCATTTCTCGGACCCTTGCATCGAGCATGTCACGACCTCATTCGTCCGTATGAAGAACACATCAGAGATGAGTTTGAACATTGATGGTGAGTTTGGCGGCATCTGCGAAGGCGAGATGACGAATCTTCGCTCTCATTTCGAAGTCATGACACCAAAGTTCCGGATCGAAGAAATGGAACAGATTAATACACAACTACAAGAAGCAGAAATGAACCTCGCGTGAAGCGAGGTTTTTAAGGAGGATATTCATGATTCCAGTACAAAAGAACGATGAACACGTCGTCGAGATCGTCGACCTGACACATGAAGGATCAGGGGTCGCGCGCATCGATGGATATACGGTCTTCATCCCAGGCGCATTGCCGACGGAGCAGGTCAAGATCAAGATCACGAAAACGACGAAGTCTTACGGATTCGGTCGCATCATCCGTCAAAAGACGAAGAGTGCCGATCGTGTCGAGCCACCTTGCCCAGTTTACAACCAGTGTGGCGGTTGCCAATTGCAACATTTGTCATACGACGCAGAACTCAAATTCAAGCACAACCGCGTTCGTGACGCTTTCGCGCGCCTAGCAGGCCTTGAGATTCCGGTCCACGAGACGATGGGTATGGAAGATCCATGGGGTTACCGCAACAAGGCACAAGTACCGGTCGCGTTCCAATCGAACAAATTGATGGCTGGCTTCTATCAAAAACGGAGCCACCGGATCATCGATATGGACTACTGCTTGATCCAAAACAAAGAAAACGATGAAGCTGTCCAAGCGGTTCGTAAAGTCCTCGCTGACTTAAAAGTCCCAGCATACGACGAGAAGAAAAAAGCAGGTGTCATTCGTCATATCATGGCACGTCATGGCTACCATACGAACGAGTTGATGGTCGTTCTCGTCACGAAGGTCAAACAACTTCGCGGTATCGATAAAATCGTCGAAGGGATCTTAAAGGCGTTACCGAACGTCACTTCGATCCAGCACAACATCAACCCGGATGATACGAACGTCATTCTTGGGAAAAAGAACGTCGTCTTGTACGGACCGTCCGTCATTCGCGATCAAATCGCTGGTTTGACATATGAGATCTCACCGCATTCGTTCTTCCAAGTCAACCCGTTGCAAACAGAGAAACTCTACGCGAAAGCGCTCGAGTATGCTCAGTTGACAGGAGAGGAGACAGTCGTTGATGCATACTGTGGAATCGGTTCGATTTCATTGTCACTCGCAAAACAAGCGAAGCACGTCTACGGTATCGAAATCGTACCGCAAGCAATCGATGACGCACGCCGGAACGCACAAGCGAACGGTATCGAGAACGTGACGTTCGAGTACGGTGCAGCTGAGAAGGTCATGCCTGATCTCGTTAAAGCCGGTATCCAACCGGACGTCATCGTCGTCGACCCACCACGTAAAGGCTGTGACGAAGAGTTCTTACGTGCTGCAGCAGATGTCGCACCGAAGCGGATCGTCTACGTCTCATGTAATGCGTCGACACAAGCACGTGACGCGAAGTTGTTGACGGAGCTCGGTTATACACTCGTTGAAGTGACACCGGTCGATATGTTCCCGCATACGACACACGTTGAGAGCGTTGCCTTGTTCGTCCGTAACTAAATCGCTTTGAATGCCTCTTTCCGCTAAGGAAGGAGGCTTTTTTGTCTTTACGCTTAGCAATTAATGGGTGGGAACAAAAAATGAGAAACGGCTTTATTAAGCCATTTCTCATTTTGATAATCGTCATTCTGTTTCTGTTGTTTCATCCTCCATCGTTGACTGTGCTGTGCTCGGGAACAACTCAGCAAGAACACGTTCACTTGCCGTGCCGTCATCCAAGCTACAGAACCGTTCGAGGAAGCGATCATATTTTTCTTGGTAAGCGACAGACTTCGTATCAATCTGTTCGATATAATCGATGACTTGATCCGTTTCTTTTAGGAGTGGTCCCGGAACGACTGCTTCGAAATCGAAGTAGAATCCACGTAACGTCGATGCATATTTCTCTAAGTCGTACGTAAAGAAGATCATCGGACGTTGTAAGTGCGCATAATCGAAGAAGACAGACGAATAGTCGGTGATTAGCACGTCACTGATTAAATACAACTCTGCGATATCACCGTATGACGACACGTCATAGGCAAATCCTTCATGTCCACTGATGTCCATGTTTTGTGCAATCAAGTAATGCATCCGGAGTAAGACGACGTAATCGTCACCGAGTCGGGCTTGCATCTCGTTCAAGTCGAGTTGGAGATCAAAGCGGTATTTTCCACGCGCAATGAACTCGTCATCCCGCCATGTCGGTGCGTACAAAACGACTTTCTTGTCGGCTGGAATATCAAGACGCGCTTTGATTTCGCTGATTAAACCAGCTTGATCGTCCGCATACAAGAGATCGTTTCGTGGATAACCCGTCTCAAGCATCGTGTTTTGGAACCCGAACGCACTCTTGAAGATTTCGCTCGAATACGCATTCGGAGAAATCAAGTAGTTCCATTCCTGTGCTTGATTGTAGAAGTTCCGTTTGTAGCGTGTCGCATTCGTTCCCGCCATATGGACTTCTTCCATGTCGAGACCTAGTCGTTTTAATGGTGTACCGTGCCATGTCTGAAGGTAGATTGTCTCTTCACGTTTTTTCAAGCTCAGTGGCTGACGCGTGTTGAAGATCCAATACTTCGCGCGTGCCATCGCTTGGTAGTACGCGAAGCTATTTTTGAGCACCCAGTTCGGACAAGCTTCCTTGACGTCATCTGAAGGTTCTTTCGAGAAAATCCAGACGAGTTCAAGTTCAGGGCGTTGTTCTTTTAATTTCAGGTAAAGCGCCTTTGGATTATCAGAATAGCTCCGACCGAGGAAACTCTCAAATAAGACGAGGTTCTCTTTGACCGGCATCTTTTGGAATAGGCGATAGAGCATCAGACCGTTCTTGATCTTTTTACGTCGTGCCGTCCGTAGAGTTCGTTTTGTCTTCACGGCAGTGATGTATGAACGGAACATGAAGTAGGAACCCGTCGACCATGCTTGTAGATACTTACTTCGTGTCTTCGTCCGTCTTAAATCGTAAGCGACGTGACGGAATACATCTGCCTGCTGACTTTTTGACGTGCTTCGTTCAAGCAACGCACGACCACGTTTTGAGATGAATCGTTTGTACCATGTATTCAAGAACTTTTGAACAGTGTTATCCATCGTATGCGCAGATAACATACCATAGATTCGTGAGATATCAGTCAATGTCGTGATATCGCGTGCTTGATAGAGTGATTGTCCCTCGAGTGGTGTACTGCGTGAGTTTCGACCGTAGACGACATAACTGACCGATGTCAGGTTCGTCAGTTTCGCGATAATCGTATGCGCGATGATCGTATCAGCAAACCATCGTGTCTCAAGAACCGGCAAATCGCTCAGCAAGTCCTTTTTGATCATCCAGCCGTGAATCGTCGTCAAATGACGCGAATTGAATTTCGTGCGAGTGTAGAAGAAATAACGATCATCATCGATCGGCATAAGCCATTTTTTCTTGTTGTAGACAGGTGAGACTTTACCGATGATGACTTCACCGCGTGATTTCTCATAGGCTTTGATATACGTATAGAGCGCACGTGGTGCGAGGATATCATCACTGTCGAGGAATGTGACGTAGTCACCTGTCGCGACTTCAAGGCCGCGACGGCGTGCAGCATATGTTCCTTGATGTGCTTGTTCCAAGATCGTACAAGTCGGATAGAGGGAGCGAAGCTCATCGATGTATGGGCTTGGTCCATCAAAGACGACGATGATTTCTACCGGAATAGACACCTTCTGATCAAGAACGGATTGAATGGCTGCCTTCGTTTGTGATTCGGTTTGATAGACAGGAATGATGACACTAATTGAGTTCATGTTGATTCTCCTTTTTTGTTGAAAGAATCCGCTCAAGACGGATTCACGAAAATAGTTCCTGTTGAATAGGATATCACAAAACGAAAAAAAGGCACGATTCTCTTAAAATTCACTTCGTTGTCGATAATGTGTCGGGGTCTCACCGGTCGTCTGCTTGAAGGCTTGACTGAAGTGGCTTTGACTCGAGAAGTGTAACTTGTTCGAGATCGTCAGCAAGGAATCGTCCGAAGAACGCAAGAGGCGCTTCGCTTCCCGGATCCGTTCCCGGATAACGTAGCGGGCGAGCGGTAGACCGGTCTCATCTTTGAATAGGACGGACAGATAGTTAGACGAGACATGGATGGCTTGACTGATCGACGAGACGGACAAAGGTTCATAGAGGTGTTGCTGAATATAACGAATGGCTGCCAACACATGTGGCGAATGACGTAATGCTTGGAGCTCCTTGACGGCTTCGGCAAACGAAACGGTAATCCGGACATGCCGATTCCGGAGCTCAGCGATACTCGTCGCCGCTTCAATCGTCTCAATCATCCGGTCGCTGAGTGAGAATGCCTCATCCGGTTCCAGTCCGCCTCGAATCGCAGCACGCGCGCTTAAGAGGACAGTCCCGAGCAACAGATTCTTTTCTGCACGTAACGGCTGATGACGGGCGAGTGTTCCGAACTCGCCATAGGCCGGCAGGGAATAGGTCGTAGCGAGGCGCTCACTTTGACCGGTCGCGATCCAATCAATGATTTGTTGTTCCCGTTGCCAGGCTTTTCGATATGCCGTGACGCCTGTATGGGAAGGGGCGTCTGCGACGAGAGGGATTTCGGCTTCCTGAATATCAGACTGTTGTTCGATCTCGCGCTTCGGTAGAGCTTCCCCGTGTAACAAGCGATACATCAAGTGAGCACAGTCAATCAGTCGATTCTCCGTCGTACGTGGTAAGGCTTTATAGAACTGATGGTAGGCTTCATCTTGGATGTGTGCCCGAAAAAGAGCCGATTGTAGTAAAACCGGACCGATTCGGTACATTCCTTGTTCCGGAACATCTAAAAAGAGGTAAGCTGTACCATCTTTCAGGGTATAGAGTAGAGGAGTCTTTTTTAGTACTGGCCATTCGTTCTCAATCAGTAAGGTTCCCGGATGAGATGGAGCTTCTGGACGTAACGACAGCGGAGTACCGTGATGATCTCGGTACGTGACGAAAAAACCAGTCATCCCGTAGAGGTGCTCTGCGATTTGCGTCAAGTCAGACGTCGACAAGCGATTCATGACACGACTCCTTTCGAAATATAGTGGATTGCTTCTAGTGTATGTCCTCTTTCGCGGATAGTCGAGAACGAAACAATGAAAAACGAAGCCTTTCAAAAAAGACTTCGCTGAAAAATCATTCGGATGAAGACGAAGGAACCTTTAAATCCGAATCATGTCGTTCCTCGTCAAGTGATGCGACAGCTGCTTCCTCATACAAGACGGATTCTTCCGAATGTATGACCTCTTCAACGGAGTCGTGAACCAATGTTTTCGTATCGTCGAGTTGGAAATCAAGCGTCAGTTGATGGAGATTACCAGCAATCTTTGCAAGATGCGTAGCGGCAGACGTCACGGATTCGAGTGTTGCGTTCGTTTCTTGAATGCTCGCACTACTCGTCTCAAGACCTGCGGCATTCTCTTCCGTCAAAGCGAGAATCGTCCCCATGGCGTCTGAGACTTCTTCCGTCGCTTGCGTCAACGCATGGATGTCACCGGTCAGTTCTTCTGTCCGGCGTGAGACATGTTGGACGGAACCCGCGATTTGCTCGAAATCGTCACCGGTCGTCTTGACGGAATCAAGCGATCGTTTCAAATCATCCATGACATGGTGCATCGCACCCATCGCGGTCTGTGTCTCGTCTTGGATATGATCGAGGAGTTGTTTGATTTGCTTCGCAGAAGCGTCACTCTCTTCCGCAAGCTTTCGGACTTCACTCGCAACGACAGCGAATCCGCGTCCTTGTTCGCCAACGCGTGCTGCTTCAATGGCGGCATTCAAGGCGAGCAAGTTCGTCTGACTCGAGATTGCTTGTAGTGTGCCAAGGACTTTGGCAATCTCATCCGATCGTTTACCGAGGAAGTCGGACGTATTTTGGATTTCCTGTTCGAGTGAGACGGAATGATCAAGTAAATCGGCGATCGTCTGTTTCGTTACATCACTTCCGCGAACGGCTGCGGAAGCGACGGTCGAGACTTCCGATAATGTCGTTGACGCGACGTGTTGCATGGCCGTCGACCGTTCCTTGACGCCATGAACGGCATGGGACGAGCGCTCTGCTTGTTTCGTCTGTGTTTCACCAGCCGCCGCGATCTCTTCCATCGTTCGTCCGATTTTCAGAGAAGCTGTTTGGACGTGCGTTGCATTCGTGGAGAGTTCGGCAGATGCATCCCGGACGGTCGTCGCTGAAGTCGTCAAAGCGAGAATTGTTTGACGTAGTCGAGCCCGCATCGCGTCAAAGTTCTCGGTGAGATCCGTCAACTCGTCTTGGATGAAACGTGTCGGACGCTTTGGCGTCCGTAAATCACCAGAGGCGATGGCAAGTGCTTCTTGACGGAGTGTTGATAAAGGACGATTGATTGATCGACCAATCAACCAAGCAATCAACGTGGCTAAGGCGATCGCGATGACGAAGTTGATCAACGATTGACTGAGCATTTCTTCTTTCGGTGCATACAAGGAAGCATAGTCAAGAACGACAGCTAACTTAAAGCCTGTTTTTGACGAGGTCTGCCAGATGACGACGGATTTTGTACCGGCGACGTCCATGATGTTCGAACCCGACTCTTGTTCCATCATTGCTTTAGGAGCAGAGAAATAAGGTTTTCCGTCTTCTTTCATCTGCGTTACGTTTTTGAAGAAATAATTTTTATTTGGATGGGTGACAATCTTTCCGTTTTGGGTATAGCTGAAGACGAATCCTTTTTGTCCGATTTCAATCCGCTTCATGTCTTCTGCTAGGCGATCGATACTTTTATAGATGGATAAGACACCTTTGATATTCGCCTGTGCATCTAGTGTTGCTTTTGAGAAGCCGATGATGGATAGTTTCGTTGCCGCATCATAATGCGGTTCACTCATGATGACGGTGCTAGAGTTATCGAGTGCTTGGTTGTACCAGTCTTCCTTGCGTGGATCGTATCCAGGTGCTGCCGCTTGTTTTGGCCAGTTGAGATAACCACCAGCGGTATCCGCATACTGAATGAAGGAGTTTTCGATTTTCGATGAACCGTACTTTTCTAGGACGCTATAGATATCGCTCGCTTTTTGCGTCGGAGGAGTAGCCGGATCGGGTTGTTTCGTTTGATCCGTGTAGTTCGGTAAAGCGCCGTCCGCTCGGTTGAACGGAAGACCTGCGAGTAAGGTCGTATCCTTCTTCGTATCATCAATGATTCGTGTAAAGGATTGTTCGAGTTGCTTCAAAGCGGTTTGTGACGTCGAGTCTACAAGCTGATCGACGGTTTGGCTCGTCTGATCATAAGAAAACCAGGTCGAGGCACCGAGAGTGAGAGCGGGCAATAAAATAAGCCCGATGAACAGGCGACGCGTGATCGGGAGGCGCATATGTATTCTCCTAACTAAATAGTCTTTAAATTCTGTCTACTTGGAATATCGGAATAGTATGACCAAATATGAAGGAATTATGTAGAGATTTTCATCATTTGAGAAATGAATCGGAGCAGGGTTCATGATAAAATGAAAAGGGTGTCACAGAGTGGCTAGGGAGGAACAGAAATGAATATTGCTTTTTTCTTATTACCTAAAGATGAGGTGAAATATTTAGATCCTGAGTCAACGGTCAGACAAGCACTAGAAAAGATGAAACATCATCGTTTTACGTCAGTCCCACTCGTTGATAATAAAGGGAAATACGCAGGAACGCTGACAGAAGGCGATGTCTTGTGGGCGCTCGAAGCAAATCTCGAGCATGCTGATTATGACCATGTCTTGCAGACACGTTTAACCGATATCAAACAACGCGTCCGTTATAAACCGGTCTCGATCACAGCGCAAATGGAAGAGATGATTGAAGTCATCACGGATCAAAATTTCGTACCCGTCATCGATGACGGAAGACATTTCATCGGGATTATCCGACGACGTGACATCATCGATTATTTTGCTAAAAAAGTAGCGCGTGAGAACGTCAGTTATTAAAAAAGAATAAAACTAGTAAAAAAAGCACTTATTTTCGCAGAAATGTGGGAAGACGTGCTTTTTATTGACCCAAAACGACTTCAGGAAACGGTATGAGACGACGATATAGAAACATAATGACAATTTAGGGAGGACGATGTGTTGCGACGTTTATCACCAGTCTTCATCGTAGAAGCTTTTCGAAGACGCTCCTACTATAAAACGTTCTCATGGATGATTGCGATCATCGGGTTATTAGCATTGATCGTCGCATGTCAACATTTGATGAAAACACTCGAAGAAGGTTATCGCTTCAAAGCATCAGGAAAAACGATTGCTGAAGTGACACCATTTAATCATGCTGAACAAGAAGTGACACGCTATTATTTTTCATCATTGAATGAGGACACGGATGTTCTACAAGCGTCCAAACAATCCGATCGTGCATTGGAACAACTAACGGATCGTCTACCGAACATGAAAGCGACTGGGTCGGCACAGGAAGAAGTCTTGGCGGAAGTCAAGAAGCTTCAACGGCAAGGATATGAATCGAACCATCGCTTCTTCACGACGATGACGAATTTCAAGAGTGAAATCATCTTCAATCAACTCGTACTGAGCAAAGAGACAGGATCTTATTATAATGTCTTCTCCAATTTGATTCTGATGGAGGAACAACTTGGAAAATCAGCTGAAATTTTAAAAGATGCTCGTCAAAAGGAAGAACCGAGCTCGATTGATCGATTACGGATTCAGCAGATGCGGATTGATTTACCGATACGCCAGGCATCACTCATCAAATCATTGTATGATGTGATTCCTCTTCAGGACGATACGGGACGGCAAGATGTCGCAACAATGCGGGAACAGATGGCTGCCTATACACAAACGCTCGATGATCTATTACGTGCTCCGAAAGTCGAGACCTACGCTGCTTTGGCAGGACAAGCGGAAGAATATGAATCGAGTATGTATCGTCTGTACGATCAAGAACTCAACCAAGTCGCACAAGAAATGCAGGATCGAGGCCATCACATCATTCGCAATGCCTGGCTTCTCTTTGGTGCAACCAGTGTCTTAATTCTTGGACTGTTGATTTTGACCTTATCGTTATTACGCGCCTTTCGCCAAGATCTATCCTTACTGAAAGGAGAAGCGAATACCTTTGCAGAAGACCGCCGGCAATCCGGTTATGACGTACCGGAGCGAAATGATTTTCAACCTGTCGTCCAAGCGTTTCGGACGATGACGGCCATCATCGCCGGGTTGATCGATCATAATGATGCCAAAACAAAAGAAATCAAGCAGAAAAAAGCGGAAATCGAGTCGCTCTTTTCACAAAATACAGATCCGATTCTTGCGATGTCATCTGACTATACGATTGTGAACGGAAACGAACGCTTTCGACAATTGACGAAAGCGACGGCGGGATGGACGATCGAAGAACTGATCCATCCGGCAGATTTGAATCGGATGCGGCGAGCGTTGAAGCAATCATTGGAAGGCCATAGTCAAACGATTCGTTGCAAGATGTTGTTCGATGAAGAAATCTTAAGCATGTTCGTCAACATCGTCCATGTCGCAAACAAAGAAGACGATACAGGCGTTGCACTTTACTTATCCTGTCATGATGAAACGGATCAGTTCCGGCGCGAAGAACGGATCACACAACTCGCACTCTTTGACATGTTGACGGGACTGTTGAACCGAAATGGCTTTGAACAAAAGATGGCAGATGCGTTGAAAGCACCTCAGCCGGGAGAACTCGTCACCATCAGCGTTCGACAATTCCGGCGGATCAACGATATTTACGGACATGGTGCAGGCGATCAGATTTTGAAAGATCTCGCCAATCGACTCAAACATCATTTCATCGGAACGGGACAAGCCGCACGAATCGGGGGAGACGAATTCGCCGTGTTGGTTGCACAACAGGATATCGTTGATTACGAGAAATTGAAGCAAGTCATCGAACACGTCTATGAGATCGATGGAGAGTATGTCAATGTCAGCATCAGTATGAGTATGGTGCGGTACCCCGATGATGCAGTAGCCGTCACGTCCTTGTTATCTTCGGTTGATATCGCGATGCAGCATGCGAAGCAACAGACAGAAGGCGGACCGGTCTGGTTCGAATCCTGGATGAGTGCCGAGTATCTCGAATCCGTCGTCCTCGAAGGAGAACTGCGGGACGCGATCGAAAAGAACGAGCTACAATTGTTCTATCAACCACAAATCAATCTCGCGACCGGTCAAGTCGATGGCTGTGAAGCGCTCCTGCGCTGGTTCCACCCTGAACGGGGGATGATCAGTCCGGCGATCTTCATTCCGATTGCCGAACGATCGATGTTGATTGAAGAGATTGGGATGTGGGTCGTTGCCGAAACGGTCCGACAAGTCGAAGAGTGGAAGGATACGGAACTCGGAGTACTACGCGTCTCAGCGAACTTATCCGTCAAAGAACTCGTCTCCGGTCGGATCGTCGATTATCTGACTGATGTCCGAGAGGTTCATCCGGGAATCGAACAACGGATGGAACTTGAAATTACGGAATCATTCGGTGTCTTTTCAGACACACGCGTGTTTGATGCGTTACAGAAGTTGCATCAGATGGGGTATCGTCTTGCGATTGATGACTTTGGTACGGGGTATTCTTCCTTGTCGTACTTGAGTCGCTTGCCAATTCAGCGACTGAAAATTGACCGTTCGTTCATCAGTGGTCCGGATGCATGCTCGAACGCACCGCTCATCGAGACGATCATCAAGCTCGCACATACGCTGAAGTATGACGTCGTCGCTGAAGGGATCGAAGAACTTGAACAAGCTGATCATTTGCGAGTGCTTGACTGTGAGTATGCGCAAGGATTCTATTATTCAAGACCGATTCCAGCCGACGAGTTTCGAGTCTGGTACGTGAAGTACCATCAAAAGTTTCTATCTGAATGAAATTAGTCTATTATGATTCATGAGTTTAATATGTATGTGTCTTAAAATGAAAAAAGGTGAGTTTCCAGTCCGGAAAGTCACCTTTTTTCATTCGATAAATAGAGAACGTGAATATTCACCCTCGACTCCTACAGGAAAAGAAAGCACGATTTTCGCTTTCGTCAGGGCTAGATAAGACCCGACAGACCGCATGAAATGCGAGGTGGCGCGGCTTATCACCCGCCTGTGGAAAGCGGGGATGACAGAAACGTTCGTTGTAAGCGTAAACTTTAGATTGATGAAAATAATTATTAAACGCGATCGAGTACGAGGTCGTCTGCTTGTTCGAGATACGCTTTGACCGGTGCGACCGCTGCTTCAACCGTACCTGGTGCAAACGGAGACTTTAATCCAGCGCGCTCGACGAGCGTGAGGAAGCTTTCCGATCCACCGGCACGACAGAGATCGAGATATGATGTCCAAGCCGCTTCCCGGTCCTGTTCCATCCAAGCATAGAACTGGAAGGCACAGACTTGAGCGAGCGTGTAATCGATGTAGTAGAAGGGACTTCCGAAGACGTGCCCTTGCTGATGCCACCAGGCACCTGAATCGAGATAATCATTCGCTTCGTAATCACGATGCGGCAAATATTTCTTCTCGATCGTCCGCCATGCTTCGCGACGCTCAGCTGGTGTCAATTCCGGTTGGTTGTAGATGACGTGCTGGAACTCATCAATCGCAACGCCGTATGGAAGGAACGTGACGCTTCCTGCGAGGTGATTGAATTTGTATTTCGCCGTCTCTTCACCGAAGAATTCTTCCATCCATGGATAAGCAAAGAACTCCATCGACATGGAGTGAATCTCGCACGCTTCATACGTCGGGAAGGCACTCTCTGGAGCAGTCAGGTGACGGCTCTCATAGACTTGGAACGCATGTCCGACTTCGTGTGTCAGGACATCGATGTCGCCTGCCGTTCCATTGAAGTTCGAGAAGATGAACGGGAGTTTTTCGTCTGCGATGTAGGTACAATACCCACCGCCCGCTTTTCCAGGCTTCGCCGTTAAATCGAGTGCTTCCCGGTTGAGCATGTAGTTGAAGAACTCGTTCGTCTCCGGTGACATCTCCGCATACATCTTTTTGCCGCCTTCGATGATGAATGACTCTTCGCCTTTAGGTGTCGCGTTCCCAGACTTGAAGGCGAATCCTTCATCGTAGTAGTACAAGTGATCGACACCGATGCGTCGTTGCTGGCGTTCTTTAAGTTGTGTCGCGAGCGGGACGATCGTTTCAAGGATCTGTTCGCGATATTGTTCAACCATCGATTGATTGTAATCGACGCGAAGCATCCGTGCGTATCCGAGTTCGACGAACGATGGGAAACCGAGTGTCTTTGCGATGTCTGTCCGGATACGGACGAGTTTATCGTAAATTGTATCGATCGTTTCCCCTTGCTCTTTTAAGTAGCCATAGCGGGCTTCTGAAGCTGCTTTACGAACAGCCCGGTCTGGTGATTGGAGGTAAGGACCGAACTGCGATAAGTTAAGCGTCTTCCCGTCAAACTCGATTTGAGCAGAAGACATCAGTTTCGTATATTCGCTTGAGAGACGGTTCTCTTCTTGGAGCTTTGGAATGATCTCTTCCGAAAACGTCTTTAGGCTCGCTTCCGCGATTAGGAATAACTGTTTGCCTTGCGTCCGTTCGAGTTCATTGCGAAGCGGATGCGTCGTCAACGCTTGATAATAGCTTGAGACATATCCCTGATAGATCGCGCTTGCTTCATCAAAGAACCCTTGTTCCGTCTCATAGAACGTATCGCGTGTATCAATCGTATGACGGATTTCGACGAGCTGGCTTGCCGTTTCAAATTGATTTCTGAGGGTATTAATCTCAGTGATGGCTGCGTTTGCTTCATCTACCTGTGTGGCTTCCGTTAGTCGAGCGATTGCTTGATTCATCGATGTTTCAAGCAAAGCAAGATCAGGACGGACATATGTAATTTCTGAAAATGGCAACATGTAAGCGCCTCCTTTTGATTTCTAACTATTATCACACAAAAATACTTGCAAAACCAGAGGGACAAACGTATGCTTTTTGTGAGAACGTGAGCGAGCTGTCTAACAGCTTACTCCTATAAAAAATCGAAACTTCCATTCGGAAGAAAAACGATCGAGAAAGTAGAGGGATAGTATCATGGGATTCTTAAAAAAATTGTTTGGTGGTAACGACGCAGGAAACACGAAAATTGCTTCTGCACTTACAGGTAAAATCGTCAACATCGAGAACGTACCCGATCAAGTTTTCTCTCAAAAAATGATGGGCGACGGTGTCGCGATCGAGCCAACAGAAGGTAAAGTCGTCTCGCCGATCAACGCAACGGTTGAAACGATTTTCCCGACAAAACACGCAATCGGTCTAAAAGGTGAAGATGGTCTTGAACTCTTGATCCACGTTGGTCTTGATACAGTTAACCTCAAAGGCGAAGGCTTCACGGCTCACGTCCAGTCAGGTGATAAAGTCAAAGCAGGAGACGTCCTCGTCGAGTTCGATCTCGAGTACATCCGTGCAAACGCACCATCGACGATCACACCGATCATCGTGACAAATCACGATCAATTCACGCTTTCAGCTGTACCAGCTGAAGGAACTTCTGTTGTCGCAGGCGACACAGAGCTCTTCAAAGCAACACATAAATAAGATACGACACGCCTCCATCCCTTACGGATGGGGGTTTTTTTGATGTCTCCTCCCTTGTCTTACCGTTTTGTAAGAGAAGTGAAAGTAAAGTCCATTTTGAGAAAAGCATGGAAGGACTAGACTGAGTGTAACGAATCAAACACAGGAGGCATTACAGATGAAAGCAATCTTACGAGCAGAACAGATCACAAAAACCTATCACACGAAAACGGCACGCCACGAAGCACTACGTCCGACGACGCTCAGCGTCCATGAAGGGGAATTCGTCAGTATCATGGGACCGTCCGGTGCCGGGAAATCGACGTTGCTTAATCTGCTGTCGACAATCGATCAGCCGACGGACGGATCGATTTTAATCAATGGAGCAGACGTGACGGCGATGAAGGAAAAACAATTGGCACGTTTCCGCCGGGAACAACTTGGCTTCATCTTCCAGGATTTCAATCTCCTCGATACAATGACGGTCCGGGAAAACATTGCCTTACCGCTCTCACTCGCGAACGTCGATAAAAAGATGATCTTAGAGCGTGTCGATCGTGTGGCGCATCAACTCGGTATTCAGGACCTACTCGATAAACGTCCGGTCGAACTATCGGGAGGACAAAAACAACGGACAGCTGCCGCCCGTGCGATCATTCATGATCCGTCACTCATCTTAGCGGATGAACCGACCGGTGCGCTTGATTCAAAGTCAGCGACAGGATTGCTTGAAGCGATGCAGTCACTAAACGACGAAGGCGCGACGATCTTAATGGTGACACACGACCCGATGACGGCGTCTTATGCAGAACGAATTCTGTTCGTCAAGGATGGAGAGCTGTTCAAGGAAGTCCATCGCTTCGGTTCACAGAAGGATTTTTTCGAGCAGATCATGGAAGTCCAACGCGAACTCGGAGGTGCCGTCCGTGAGTTTGTCTAAACTGGCGTTTCAAAATCTAAAAAACATCCGTCAAAACGTGATGTACCTCGGTGCGGTCACGTTCGCGATTCTCATTTACTACACGTTCCTTGCGATTCGATCAAACGAAGCCATGCTTCAGGCGAATGAATTGTACGGAAAATTAGGAACGGTTTTTACTGGAGCAAGTGTGATTCTAGCACTTTTCTCCGCTATCTTCATCTGGTATTCAAGTGACTTCTTCTTACGCCGCCGTAAGCAGGAAATCGGTCTCTACGCATTGCTCGGTTTAGAGCGGGGACAGATTGCCCGACTGATCTTCCTTGAGACGATGGGGTATGGAGTGATCGGTCTAATCCTCGGAATTGCAATTGGAACAGTCGCATCGAAATATTTCGTACAGTTGCTGGCTTCCGTCATGGCGATGCGAGTCGATGCGACCTTTACGATCAGCGGGGCTTCCGTCATGCAGACGATCGGCGTCTTCCTTTTGATCTTCCTGATCATTGCCTTACGTTCAGCCCGGACGATCTATCGTTTTACATTGATTGAATTGTTCAAGGCAGAGCAACAAGCGGAATCCCTTCCGAAAGTCCATCCGATCCTAGCCGTGCTTTCGGTCGTTTTGATTGGTATCGGTTACTATTTGACGGGACAACCGTTGATGGATCACTTTACGATTGTCGCACCGCTCTTGATGCTGTGTGTGATCCTCGGGACATTTGGAACGATGAGTTACTTCACGATCTTCTTATTACGCCTCTTAAGTAATCAAGCGCGACATTTCAAAGGAACGAATTTGATTCTGCACGGACAATTGCTGTCACGAATCAAATCGAACGCTGTCATGCTGTCGACGATCACGGTCATTACTGCCGTGACATTGACGACAGTCGGTACAGCGACATCGATCTATTACTTCATCGATCAGACTGTCGAGGAGCAAGTCCCGTACAGTCTGTCGATTGCGAGTAAACAAGCGGAAGCGGAACAGCTGATTGCAAAGTCCGACCAGAAGATCGACAGCCGGACGATGGTCAACGTCAAGAACGTCGATCACAAGATGACTGAGCTTCCGAACCCGCTGACGTTCACACGCTATTATCAAACCTATGCTTACGAAGATCAGCCAGGGCAATTCAGTTACGTCAATTACTCGGATTACGTGAAGCTTGCGAAAGCAAACGGTCAAACGGTCATTAAAGAACCAAAACGAGGCGAAGCAATCGTCCTTGAAACATTTAAAGGAAACGATTTGTTGAAGATGAAAGTCAAATCGCCGGTCGGTGTCAAAATCAAGGATGTCCATGAGTCCTTTCGCATCACCGCTGCGACGAATCTACCGATCGCTCAACTTTATGAGAAACAGCGGCTTGCCCTCGTCGTAAACGACGATGCGTTTGCAAAGATGCCGGAAAAAGGTTTTACGCTGACGAATTATCAGTTTTCGGATGAACGTCATGACGATGGACTGATAAAGCAATTAACGCAACTGTATGGAAAACAAGCGGATACAGAGATGGCAGCGTACTATCCGGTCTATACGATGACGACGGCAACGACCGGTTTGCTTGCGTTTGCTGCCGGCTTCCTCGGTCTCGTCTTCTTGCTTGCGACAGGTTCAATCATCTACTTTAAGATGCTCGCGGAAGCAGAAGAATCGAAACAACGGTTTGCGATCATTCAAAAGATTGGTGTCGATGAAAAGGAACAAACGGGTATCATCCGTCGCCTCGTCGGATTCGTCTTCTCTTTACCGTATGTCCTCGGACTCGTTCATAGTCTAGTTGCGATGCAAGTCCTGCAGAAACTGTTGAACTACAATATCGTCCGTCCGACATTACTTGCGATTGTTTGCTATACGATCGTCTATCTGATCTACTATATCGTCACGGTTCGTGCTTACCGCCGCATCGTGACGGGATGAACTAAATACGGATACACAGAACTGGAAACGGAATAATCGTTTCCAGTCCTTTTTGAGTTCGTTATGATAGAAACAGAAGGAGTTGACGTGAACGATGCATACGATTTTATTAGTCGAAGATGATGTGAAAATCGCGACATTATTAAAGGAACTACTCGAACGTTATGATTTTAAGGTCGTCGTCGAGGATGGACGAGGGGATGTCATCGCGACCTACGAGGAAACGAATCCTGATGTCATTTTATTAGACGTTAATTTACCGAAGTTCGACGGTTTCTATTGGTGTCGGCAATTACGGATGAAGACACGGGCACCGATTCTCTTTATCTCGGCACGTGTCGGCGAGATGGATCAAGTCATGGCACTCGAATATGGTGCTGATGACTATATCGTCAAACCGTTCCAAGGAGCGGTCGTCATCGCGAAGATTAAAAGTCAGATTCGCCGGGCGTATGGCACGTTGTCGAACGAGGCGGATGAGCGGACGGTGACGAAAGAGGGTGTCACACTGTACTTAGACCGTTATATCGTCGAGTACGGGGAACAGTCGATTGAGCTGTCGAAAAAAGAAGGGCTGATCCTTGAGATGCTGCTGACGGCAAGTCCACGAATCGTTAGTCGGGGTGACTTACTCGAACGGATTTGGGATGACGAAGCATTTGTCGATGAGAATACATTGAATGTAAATATCACCCGTGTCCGTAAACGACTTGCAGAAATCGGAGTTGCTGGTCTAGAGACGGTTCGAGGTGTCGGCTATAAACTGGTTCTTGAGCCATGAAGCTTTTTTTACGGCACGTGATACCGGGTACCATCTTCTTTACCGGACAGATGCTCATTTTATACGCTATTTTATGGCTCTACGACCTCTATCGTCCGGCAGCATTTTTTTACATCGTCCTCTTGAACAGCATCGGTTTCTTGATTTATCTCAGCTATCGTTTCTTCAGCATGCTTCCGCTGTTACGACGGATGCAACAACCGGTCCAGTCAGTCGCAGAACCGATTCGTAGTGATAGCGAAGAACCGATTTCCGTTGCCGTCGAACAATTTTTAGAGCGGCAACAGACATTGTTTCGCAATAGCCTGTTTGCTGAGCGACGAAAAGAAAAGGAACGACATCGGTATGTCGATCAATGGATTCATCAGATGAAGACACCATTATCTGTCATCGAACTGATCCTCGAACATCCAGGGGAACACTATCGAGCAGATTTACGTCAAGAGGTTGATCGGTTACGCAGTGGACTCGATCAGATGCTCTATTCGTCACGCTTAGAAGCAATCGAGACAGACTTGAAGGCGGAACGACTGGTGTTGAAGCCGCTCGTGACGAGCATCATCAATCAAGAAAAACGATTGTTCGTCAAAAACCAGGTCTACCCGAAACTCGACATCGCCGAGGACGTGTATGTCTATACGGATGCGAAGTGGTTTCGTTTCCTCGTCTTACAGCTCGTGACGAACGCGATCAAGTATACAACGGGGCATGGTCGAGAAGTCGTTCTGACGGCAGAGGTGACAAAGGGGCAGGTCGTCTTGTCGATTCAAGACGATGGTGTTGGAATTCCGAAACGAGATGTTCCGCGTGTCTTTAATGCGTTCTTCACGGGTGAGAATGGGCGCCGCTACGGGGAATCGACCGGAATGGGCTTGTATTTCGTCCAACAAGTTTGCTTGAAGCTCGGGCACGAGATCGAACTCGAGAGTGAAGAAGGTGTCGGCACGACATGCCGGATTCGATTAGTAGGAGGTCGCGCACATGATTGAAGTCAAACAATTGGGGAAGGTCTATCCTGGAAAGGTGACGGAGCAACCGTTGACCGATTTGAACTTTCGGGTGGAGGAAGGTGAGATGGTTGCCGTCATGGGACCGTCCGGTAGTGGCAAATCGACACTGATCAACTTGCTTGCGACACTTGACGAACCGAGCTGGGGATCGATTCTGATCGATGGCGTCGATACAGCGACGTTCAAGCGAAAAGAGATGACACGTTTCCGGCGCGAGACGCTCGGGATCATCTTTCAGGAATTCAATCTACTCGACTCGTTGACACTCGGTGAAAACATGCTCGTTCCGTTGATGCTGTCGGGGAAAAAGGCGAAGCTCGCGCGGGAAGAGATGGAAGAGTTGGCACGTCGTCTACAGATTGACGATCTGCTCGATAAACAGGTCGATGAGGTAAGTGGCGGACAACGACAACGAACGGCAATCGGTCGTGCCTTGATCCATACCCCGCGTCTGATACTCGCGGATGAACCAACCGGAGCACTCGATTTTCAATCGACGAAACATGTCATGGACGTCCTAGCCGAGTTGAATGCGACCGGGATGACGATGGTCATCGTGACGCATGATCCGCAAGTCGCGTCGTACTGTAATCATGTCTTGTTTCTCAAAGACGGTAGCATTCAGACGGAATTATTCCGTGATGAGCCACGACGTATCTTTTTCCAACGGGTCATCGAATCATTATCGTTATTAGGAGGGGATGAGCATCAATTATCTGCAATACGCCCTACGTAACATCCGCCGCTATCAGCGGTTGTACTACGGTTACGCCTTGACAATTATTATCGCGATGACAATCGTGACGAGTTATTGGAACTTGTTGACGAATAGATCGTTCCAAAATGTCGCCAAGGTATTGAGTCAATTGAACCAGGTCATCGAGCTGACGATTTTCTTCGTCTTCACCGCGGAGCTGATCATCTTACTCTTTAGTGTCCTGTTCATTTATTCGACGACGTACACGATGCTTGAGCACCGTAAGAATGATTTGCGGACGATGCGAACACTCGGCAGTGGACTGTCGCATTTCTTAAAATATTTTTTGATTGAGGTCTTGATCGTCGGTGGATTTGCGATTACGGCAGGACTAGTGCTTGGAAACGTCTTGACGAAGATGTTATTACTCTCTGTCGTTAAGGTCATGTTCTTGCCACCGATTGAATTCGAGTTATCATTTTATGCAATCCTCGCCTTGATTGGTGGTGCCCTCATCGTCTTACTGACGGCAACCGTTCTCGCGATCTATCGCTTTCGTCCCGACCGACCGGTTCGATTACGGTCTCCGTTTCGACGACGGATCTGGATTCTGATACAAGTCATTGCTTTGTTGACTCTGATCTACGGGTATACGCTCGCATTCATTCGGATGTACGAATTTTACATCGTATTTCCCCTCGTCATCTTCATCGGATCGTTCTTCATTTGCCGGTATGTCTTACCGTGGTTGACCCAATTATACCGTCCTCGTCGTCTGTCGCTTCGGAAGCTGATCGTCTCGGAAATCGCCAATCAACTTCGTACGAATAGTACGTTGATTGCTCTCGGAACGATTTTGACGTCGTGTGCGCTGACAGCAGTCGGTCTCGTTTTCTTATTTCAATTGGTCGGACTCGATTTATCGTCACAAAACCAATTCGGTCTCGTCTATTATGAAGAGTCCGCTCAGCCGACGAAACGATTGAAGGATATCAAGCAGACGATGACCAAGGCGTTCCCGGATCGCTACCAGCAAGATATTCAAGTGAAGGCAGATGGAACACGGGTGCTCTTGCCGATTTCAGCGTACAACAAGATGATGCGTCAACTGCATTTTCAGGAGCGGACAGCGACCGGTCGACAGAGTTTCTTCGTACCGGCACGTCCAGTACAACTGGAAGAGAACACGCCGACGATGAAAAAAGCGAAACAGGCGATGGAAAAAGCCGACTTTGAATTGCTTCCCGCTGCTTCCCATGATTTAGTCTTCGGTTACAACTACCGGATCGAGACGATGTTTGTCGTCAGTGATGCCGTCTTTCAAACACTGAAGCAACCTGTCCGTCAAATTGTCGTCTTTGATACGCCAGCCTATCATGATTACGGAACAAAGGACTGGGAACAGTGGATGAAGATTGTCCGCAACATCCAGTCTGCAGCAAAGCTAGATGGAAAACAGTCGGTTCCTTATCAGTTGATCAATGAGACGGAGGATGAGATCGACGGCATCCGGATCGTGCGCCTCGTCACGTTCGTCGTCATCCTCCTGACAATCTGGTTGTTCGTCATCAATGCAAGTTTCCTGCATGTGTGGATGCAGATGACAGCGGAACAAGAACAAAAACGAATGAAGACATTGTTTGCGTTAGGGTTCGATTCCGGGAATATCCGCCGTTACTTGCTCATGAAGTATGGTGCGGTCTTACTCATTCCGTACCTGATCTCGGTTTTTCATGCTTTCTTATTGTTCCAAGTCGTTGTGACCCGAGCCGGACTACAGGTCGGATCATTCCTCAACTTAGCCGCATTTTGGATCAGTATCGTCACGATCGGATACTTTTTAAGTGTCCTACCGATTTGGTTACGCTACCCACGCCATCTGTTCCGGAATTCATCCAAAAGTTCGATGTATCCGACACCGGATTCAAGGGTATGATGATACCATAGGAACAAGGGAGGGAATCGTATGCTAGACCATTCACCATATCGGGGTTACGGTGACCGGATCCGTATCTTACGAGAGCGTGCCGGGATTACGATCGAACAATTGGCTGAACGCCTTGGTGTCGCACCGTATTTCATCCGTCGGACGGAACTCAGCGAAGTCTATCCAACTAAACCTTACATCGAAGCATTAGCGGACGTCTTGAACATCGATGCCAGTTATTTGGCACGGCATATCTGGACGGGAGAGTCGTTAAAGTTCATCATGCAACAGAACACACCGCTCGAAGAGATGAAGCTTGCTTATGAACAGACGCTCGGACAAGACGGAACGTGGGTCGAGGAACAGCTCGAGGAGCGAATGCGTCTATTTGATTTAATGTATGATGAGGATGTCAAACGGATCGAGCAGACGATGAGTGCTACCGAGCAACGGATCTTTCATGAGCTCGTCGAAGCCGTCATGGAAGCAGGAGAGTTGCAACGCGATCAAGCTGAAGAGACGTATGAGTTATTTGAGGATAAATTACCATCGATGATGCAACTGGATGAATACCTCGATCGTATGACGGACGGGATTTCTTTGTCCAGTTCGACTTATTATGCGGATTATAGCGACCGGAAAAGCCGCTCTCGTTATCACCGAAAATGAAAAAAAGTCGCTATCTTCTGATTGACGTTCAGAAGACAGCGACTTTTTTATTGACGTTGTGGCATCGGACGTGGACGACGCGTCTTTTGACGTGTCCGACCGATGATGAAACCGATGATCGCATTCGCAATGACGAGTACCCAACCGACATAGCCGAAATTGAGAGTTAAGCTACCGAGCATCGCTTGCCACTTGAAAATCATCATCACATCACCACGCAAGACGAATCGCGCGAGACAGACAAGTAAGACAGTCAATCCGGCGATGAAGACACCAACCCAGCTACCGTATAAACGGGAAGACTGGCGGCGCACCGCGACGAAGGACCAGCAAAAGAGGCTAGAGACGAACGCCATGCCTCCGTAGGCAATGACGAGTTCCCATGTCGCACTCGCTTGCGGGAATTTCGTGAACATGACAAGTGACGAGACCATGGCAGCAGCTGTGAAAAGGATCGCTGCCCAAAAACGAGACCGCATAACGTAGTTCCTCCTAAAGGCTTTTTCTCACCTAACGATAGCGGAAACGATTCGTCTTGTAAACTGTTACCGGCGTCCGCTTAAGATCCGGCGTAATTGTTTAAGCGGATTCGATCCGTAGAACAGAACACCACCACGGTAGAATTTCGTTCCGACAAATAAGGCGAGCGAAATGCTGATCAGCATTAAAATGAGGGAAATCGAAACTTGCCATAGCGGTACATCGGTCAACATGACACGCAAGAACATGACCATCGGTGTAAAGAACGGAACGAATGACAAGACGACGACGGCTTGATTCGTCGGTGCGTTCAGACTGAACATTGAAATCATGAAGGCAGCAACGATTAACAAGATGACCGGTAACGTCACTTGCTGCGCATCCTCGACCCGGCTGACGAGCGAACCAAGTGCCGCGAGGAGCGTCGCGTACAGAAAGTATCCGAGCAAGAAGAAGACGAACAGATAAATGATTGTTCGGGCACTTAAGGAGTCGAGTGATAACTGATTGAATAAACTACTGCTTTGAGCACTGTAGTAGCCGACACCGACGAGAATCGACAATTGTACGAGACTGACGGTAGCGATTGAAAGAATCTTCGCAAGCATGTGCTGGATCGGACTCGCTGCAGAGATCAGCAACTCCATGACCCGTGATGATTTTTCATTCGCGATTTCCGTGACGATCATTCCACCGTAGATCGCGATCGTGAAGTACATCAAAAACAACAATACATAAACGAGCGCGGAGGCAGCAAAGAGTTCGTCTTCACTTTTTCCACCTGTCGACGTCAACTCTTGTTTGACGGGAACGGGTTTAGCGAGTGACGCAAGAACGTTCGGGTCAATCTTCGCATCCGTAATGACCGCTTGATCACGGACTTGTTTGACGACCGTCGCGACTTGTGTCTGTAACTCGGATTCAGGACTAGCACTAACGAGCGTCACGTCATAAGAGTCTTGAACAATCGCTACGACGTCAAATGTGCCCCGATCGACCGCTTTACGTGCTTCTGCGACCGTATACTCCTTCGGTGTGATGTCTGAGGTGACACCAGCCTTTTTCAAGGCAGGGCGAAGGTCTGTCGATAATTCACTGACGAGGGCGACTTTCGGATCGTCACCCGAGAACCAGTCGAGAATCCGTTCGATATTGCCGAAGCCGACGAGAAACAGGACCATCAGAACAGTTGAGATCAAAAAGCTTTTGGCACGTAGTTTCTGTAATAGATTGAAGCGATATAAAGTCAGGAATTTACGGTTCATAACGTTTTCCGACCTCCTCGATGAAGATATCCTGCAAGGATAATTGATCCCAGACGAAACGATCAACATGGTGTCCTTCACTGACGATATGTTGGAGAAGTTGGTCAGCGGTTTCTTTTGAAGAAACTTGGACGACATGCCCATTATTGTCCGACTCAACTTGAAGGACACCCGGTAAGCTATCCCATAAGAGTGGTGGGGCATCCGTCGTCAAGAGGACACGGGTCTTCCCATAGCTCGCCTTGATATCAGGAAGATAACCAGCGACGACGGGCTTACCATGATCGAGAATCGCAACATGCTCGCAGAGTTCTTCGACATGATCCATTCGGTGACTCGAGAAGACGATCGTCGTTCCATCGACGGTCAATTTTTTAACGGCACGTTTTAATTGTTCCGCATTGACTGGATCGAGTCCGCTAAATGGTTCATCTAAAATCAGCAGTTCAGGTTTATGTAGGACGGCGGAGATCAACTGGATTTTTTGTTGGTTTCCTTTTGAGAGTTGTTCGACACGCATTTTTTCATATTGAGGAATTTGGAAATACTCGAGCCATTCGGTCAGTGCTCGTTTTGCATCCTTCCGTTTCATATCGCGGAGTTCAGCAAGAAATAAGAGTTGTTCGTCGACTCGGACTTTCGGATACAATCCGCGTTCTTCCGGAAGATATCCAATCTTTGAAGTCGGAATACGCTCTCCATTCCATGTGATCGAACCTTCGGTCGGTTGGAGTAGACCGAGTAGCATCCGGAACGTCGTTGTCTTGCCGGCACCGTTCGCACCAAGCAAACCAAAGATTTGTCCGCGTGGCACTTCGATCGTCAACGCATCAACGGCAGTGAAATCGCCGAAACGCTTCGTGATGTGTTTGATTTCTAACATAAGAACCTCCTTATAAAGATGTCTGTTGCACGACAAGTGTACCATTGTTACATAGTGTCCTACGGTCAAAATTGGGTAAAGGTTCCAGGGAAAATGGAAACAAGTCTAATTAGTTTACTTTTTGTTCATTAGTTACTATTATTGTGTTAACAGTAACGATTGAAGGAGGGACCTATTCTATGAAAACGCAAGGTATCCATCACATCTCAGCAATGGTCGGCGATCCTCAAGAAAATCTTGATTTTTACGGGACGATTCTCGGACTACGGTTCGTCAAAAAAACGGTCAACTTCGATGATCCAGGGACGTACCATTTTTATTTTGGAAACGAGTCTGGTGCACCCGGAACGATCATCACGTTCTTCCCATTTAAAGGCATGGCGAGAGGACAGGTCGGTGCCGGACAGGTCGGAACGACAGCTTATGCGATTCCGGTCGGTGCATCGGATTTCTGGAAAGCACGGCTGACGCAAAAGAACGTCTCGTTTGAAGAAACAGTTCGTTTCGGAGAGCAACAGATCGCGTTCGAAGATCCACATGGTCTTCAAATCGAGCTCGTCGAACGCAAGGCGGGACGAGGCAGTCGCTATGAAATCGACGGTGTCACGCGTGACGTCGCCATCAAAGGATTTGCGGGAGCGACATTACTGTCGCGAGATCCATCAGACACAGCCAAATTACTGACCGATACATTGGGGCTCACCCTCAGTAAACGGACGGAAACCGTTGACCGGTACATTGCGGAAGGGGAGTTTGGAAATGTCATTGATGTCGTCCATGGTCAGATGCCGGTTGGTCGTCCGGGTACGGGAACCGTTCACCACATCGCCTGGCGCGCAACCGATCAAGAGGAACAACTCGACTGGATGAAGGCGATCAACGCGTTCGGTTTGCAGACGACTGAAGTAAAAGATCGCAATTACTTTACGTCGATCTATTTCCATGACCGTGGACGCATCCTCCATGAAATCGCAACTGACAATCCAGGGTTCGCGATCGATGAAGACTTCGAGATGCTTGGAGAAGACTTGAAGTTGCCGGAACAATTTGAAGCGCATCGCACCGCGATCACGAATCACGTAACACCTATTACAGTACCGAAGGGGAGACTCATATGATTCATTTATATCAAGCGCCAAAAACAATGGATGCACCGATCTTTTTACTCTTACACGGCACAGGCGGAACGGAACAAGACCTCGTCGGACTCGTCTCGCTGCTTGACCCGGAAGCCGGTTACTTGTCTGTCCGTGGAGAAGTCTCGGAAAACGGGATGCCACGTTTCTTCAAACGGCTCGCAGAAGGCGTCTTCGATGAAGAAGATCTCGCTTTACGGACAGCACGATTGATTCAATTTTTACAGGAACAAGCAGCGGAACGAGACTTCGCACTCGATCGCCTCATTCCGGTCGGTTATTCGAACGGAGCCAACATCGCAGCGAACATGTTGTTTGAAGAAGCACTATTTAAACAAGCCATCTTACTGCATCCGATGGTACCACGTCGCGGTGTGACGTTACCGGACTTATCAAACGTTCGTGTGTTCATCGGCGCCGGTAGTAATGATCCAATCTGTCCCGCTCAGGAAACAGAAGAGTTGTCAGCACTCTTGAAGGAGGCTGGTGCATCAGTCGATGTCACATGGTCGAACTACGGACACCAACTTGTCATGCCGACGATCGAAGCAGCAACCGATTGGTTAAAACACTAAAAAAGGACTGTCCCATCTGCTTCTCTTCTAGAAGGTAATGGGGCAGTCCTCTTTTCGCTTCAAGCGGGATGATCACTTTTTGGACGGGAGTAGACGATGAGCACGCCACGCTCGACAAGCTGAAGGGCAAGGATCTGTTTCACTTCTTCCGATGCCTTCGTCTGAGCGAGCTGCCGGTAAAGTAGGCGAAGTTCACGACGCATCGTCTTACGAATCAGCCACATGCTATCGATCGTCGTGCACCAACTGGTGACGGTCTCATGTCCGATATAATACTGGGTCTGACGTTCAAGATAATGAATCCACCACTCGTCACGCGCCATTTTTAGTACGATACCTGTGAGCCCCAGTACAAGGATCGCGAGGGGAATGCTTTCATATAAAGGAAGACGACCAAGAACGGTACCAACATTCGTGACGAGGGCAAGCATCACCCATCCTATGCATCCGATGACAAGCCAATATCCAAAGTTGAGAGTACTTCGATGTCGTAACGTCACTCTCGGCGTAAGCAATGAAGTGGCCATCAGAAACACCTCCTTGTTAAATAATCGAATTTTCTGACAATTTATAGTTGTCCTTCTACTATAGTTACTTTTTCCCGAATCGTCTAGTCATTAGACATGGAAAATGTGTTTCTTTCTTGACGAAATTCGTGTACGCTAAATGTAGAAGTGAGCGGTTACATAAAGGAGGATATGAAGAAATGATGGATCAGGTTATCTGGATCGCTGTCGGAATCGTTGCTGTTGCTGTTTTCTCAGCATCAAGCGTTGCAGCTTATATGGGTGTTAAAAACCAAGAAGACTAAGAATCGAAAAACGGCGCATCCCGATTGCCGGGATGCGCCGTTTTTTTAATGCGCCATCGCTTATTTGTTTGCTGTTATATTTGTTTGCAACGCATAAGGTTTTAAGGCATCACTCCAGCGCAGGTAACCCCCACCGACGAGGTGTAATCCATCATACGTCAAGCGATTTTGAAGATACCCTTGTTTGTTCGTCAAGACAGGTCTCAAGTCGACGAATGGGATTTTAAGCGATTGAGCGAGATTTTGTAAATTTCGGTTCAACGCTTCGACATCACGATTGATTCGGACAGAGTCCGAATATTTTGGAGCCACAGGAACGGTTGACTGGAGGACGACGTCGATGTTATTTTTTCGAAGTGTCGTCACGATCGTCGTCATGTTCTCAGTAATTTGTGGAATCGGCGTATAGTGACGGATGTCATTGATGCCACCCATCAAGAAGACGCGTTTTGGTTTCATCTCGAGAATCAAGTCGAGGCGAGTCAAAAAGCCTTCTGTCGTATCGCCAGGAATCCCGAAATTAATGATTGTCGGATCCTCCATCAAGATGCGCCAATCGGCAAAATTCGTCATCGAGTCACCTAACATGACAGCGTTCGCTGATTTTGGGTATTGATAAGTATGGAATAGACTATTCAAACGGACATAGTTCGGGTTCTTATCGTATTGGAATGTCGTGACTGGAGTCGTACTCTTTGCAGGTAAGACGCTTCCGAAGGTTTCGAGCGGTTTACGTCCCAGTAACAATGCAAGGAGAACGACGTTCAAGACGATGGATAGAATCAGGAGTGTCTTTTTCATAAACATTCGTTCCTTTCGAGGGAGTATAAGGGGTAGTGTAACATGAATCGGAATCCTTGGTTTGATAATATCAAAGGTTTTCTTGTCATTTTCGTCGTCATCGGTCACATGCTGACGGATTTACGGTTTGATTATGACGGAAAGTTGCTCGAGACGGTCTATCTATTAATTTACTCGTTTCATATGCCATTATTCATTATCTTAAGCGGTTATTTCTTCCGCGAAAATAAATACTTACGCGTCATCCAATTATTTGCCGTCTATTGTGTCTGGCAAATTTTAATTGGTTCTTGGGCGACACTTGGAGAAGGACTACCACTGTTGTCCGGGGAAAATATCGGAACACATCTACTACGTCCGTACTGGGCACTTTGGTATTTGTTCGTTATGGTCGTCTGGTATATCGTAACGCCGTATGTCGTCCGCTTGCGAGGATATGTCTGGTTTGGTCTCGCGTTCGCTTTGTTATATGGGTTCGAGCTTGAGAACACGGGCTTCTTAGCACTTCGCAAGTTGATCATGTTCTATCCGTATTTCTTACTCGGGAACTATCTATCGGAGCACGAGTTCATCCGGATTTTCGAGATGCCGAAGAATTTCAAGCGGCGGATGAACGTCCGTTTGATTGGTGGTATCACGTTCGCAGCCGTCATGGGCTTCCTGTTATTCGAAGCATGGCGTGATACGCCGAAAGAGATCGTCGACTTTGCAAATGCGTTCAAGCATCGTTTCCCATATGTCGAACAATATGATAGTGACGCGTGGGTTGGTGTACTCAAGCATAGCGTCATCTACCTCTTATCGATTGCGGCTTCGCTCGGTTTCATGATGTTAATTCCAATGCGTCGTTTGCCGCTCATCACGCGAGCAGGGGAACTCAGTCTCTATGTCTACTTGCTTCACGTCTTCTTCGTCATGGCGTGGCGCCAATACGTAACGGATGCGTTCGTTCCGCAAGCATGGCTTGCCTTACTGATCATGATTGGCGTCGCCTTACTAATCGTTGGCATCATCATACACCCGCTCGTCGTCCGTGTCCTCCGTCCTTTGATTGAGATCGACATTCGTCCGATCGTCGAGAAGCGGGAAGACCTTTCAAAATAAAGCGGAATGCATTACACTTTAGATAGATGGATTACTAGACGAAGGGCGTGGAAGGTATGTCATATAATTTAAATAATGCGGATGGTGTCGTGAACGTCTCGCAACAAGTCATCGAGGTCATCGCAGGTGTAGCCGTTCAAGAAACAGAAGGCATTGCCTTTACAGCAGACGATTCGAAATTACAGGAAAAACAGATGGTCAAACTTGTAAAAGTCGAAGATGTCGGCGGCGACATCACGGTCAGTTTATCTGTGCATATCAAATACGGCATGTCGATCATCAAGACAGCTGGAAAAGTCCAAGAACGAATCGCGCAAGACATGGAAAACATGCTCGCGTTCCAACCCAAAGCAATCAACGTCCGTGTCATCGGACTCTTAAAAGGATAAGGAAAACGTCTCGGCATCTTGTGTGCCGAGACGTTTTTTTATGAAGAAGGTGGGAGATAGCGGAGTCCGAGAGCATCGACGTGCGGGGCAGTGCAGGAAAAACGGAGACGGATTGCTTGTTGGCTATAAGCAGGTAAGGAGAGTCCGGGATGGGTGACATCTGCGATTGGCGTTTCGTCATCCATTAGTTCAAGTGTTAGCGCCTCGAGTGTCAGCGTCTGATCGCTCGCATTACGGACGAGAATGATTGCTGTCACAGTGTCTAGCTCGCGCGTGATTGAAACTGGTAAGAGGGACCAACCGTCTGCGGGTGGTGTCGGATGCGAATAAGCGACTTGGCGGATCATCCGTTGCTCGAGTTCCGTGGAGTCGTCTTCGATGAAGAGCTCCGTCAGAGTCTCGCTTGAGAAGACGAGTTGTAGAGGCTCCGTCAACTGTTCGAGGTCGACGAAACATTCGTCTTCTTCAAACGTCAACCAGAGCGGTAACGTCGCCATCGGAAGGATGACCGGGACCTCCTCGATACTGAGAACTTTACGAGCAACAAGTTCATCACCGGATAAAGCAAGGACGACGAGGTCATTCAGGTGGAACGACCGAGACAACGTGTTTTGGAACAAGGCGATGACATGAAGCGGACGGTGTGATAAGACTTGAAACAGATGGATTGCCATCTGATTGGCTTCTAGATCAGGCAGTTGTTTCACGACGTGACGAAAGACGTATTCATCTTCCTTGACGATCGGCATGTCCTCCGTGAAGTAGAGCGGGGGACGGAACACTTCATTCGACGTGTGCATGGTGCAGTTCTCCTTCGCTATCGTGTGTCTGTTCGGCGCGGCAGATGCCTGAAAGGACCTGTTTCTCGAAACTTGCAATGGTATATTCAAAATAATCCATGCCTTCCCGTTCGAAGATGCGGACCGGTTGTTCTTGTCCGTAACTGCGGAGATGAATCCCTTCTTTTAAAGTGTTCATCGCCGTCAGGTGGCGCGTCCATTGCTCGTCCAGTGCAAGGAGGATGAAACGTTTAACGGTCTCTTTTTCAGCTGTGACATGGGCAACGAGTAGAGCTTCGGTTTCAGCAATCAGCGGCTCGAGTTGTCGTTTCATCTCGTCGATCGTCTCCAGTCGTTCTAACGTGACTGGTTGATGTAACAGTTGCTCGAGTTCTGTCATGACGAGAGCCAGTGGCCATTCTTCTGGAACGAGATCGTCAGAGAGTGTTTGGTCGAGGATCGACGGCAAGACACGTCCTGCAAATGGCTGAACGATATCCTCGAGTGACGTCGCATCAACGATTCTGTTTCGGAGATGATAGATCGCTTGCCGTTGTTCACTGATGACTTCTTCGAGCTGAACGAGTTCATCCCGAACACTTCGGTTGACAGATTCACATGTCGACTGAGCGAACTGCAATAGATCCCGGACGTCACGCGAAGTGAGCGGACCGGCAGTATTTCGTACTTTTTGTTGCACACGCTCGAGGCGATCGCGCGCGAAACGGCGTGGCAGTTCATCTTCGAGCGAAAGATAAAACTGCGTCAATCCAGGATCACCCTGGCGACCTGCCCGACCACGCAACTGGTTGTCGATCCGGATCGATTCATGGCGTTCGGTACCGATGACGAACAAGCCGCCTTGTTGTCGTGCCGCTTCATCGAGTAAAATATCCGTTCCGCGACCTGCCATATTGGTCGCGATCGTGATTCGACCAGCTTGTCCGGCAGCCGCAATGATCCGAACTTCCTGATCGACGGTTTTAGCGTTCAGGATCTCGTAGGTGAGTCCGTGCGCATCAAGTGTCTTCGCGACGCGCAAAGACTGTTCAATCGATGAAGTCCCGATCAAAACCGGTCGTTCCGTGACGTGTGCCGATTTTGTTGCCAGCGCGATGGCTTCTAGCTTTTCGTCGCGTGTTGCAAAGACGACGTCCTCTGCATCGATCCGAATTTTCGGGCGGTTCGATGGAATCGTCACGACGTCCATACCGTACGTCTTTTGAAATTCTTCCCGTGACGTCGCCGCCGTACCGGTCATTCCAGCTACCTGATGATAGAGACGGAAGTAATGTTGGATCGTGATTTGGGCGGTCGTCCGGTTCTCTTCCGTGACCGGAACCCCTTCTTTTGCTTCGAGGGCTTGGTGTAAACCATCAGATAGACTGCGTCCTTCCATCAGACGACCTGTAAAGAGGTCGACGAGCGCGATTTTTTGATCCTTGATGATATAATCGACATCTCGTTTGAGAACGACATGGGCACGTAAGGCTTGAATGACGTAATGGAAGAGGACGGAATGCTCGGCGGCAAACAGATGATCAATCGCAAACGCCTCTTCGATTGTTTCGATGCCATGATCGGTCAAGGCGACGGCTTTGATTTCTTCATCAAACGTATAATCCCGCTCGTCTTCAAACGTCTGGACGACATGACGGACGAGTTGTTGTAATCCTTCGTGGACACTGTCTCGTTCCGCCATGATGAGTGGCGTTTTCGCTTCATCGATTAAAATGCTATCGACTTCGTCGATTAAGGCGAAGTGCAGGGGCCGTTGCAGACGTTCCGTCGGCTCCATGATCAGATGATCCCGCAGGTAATCGAATCCGAATTCAGTCCCGACACCGTATGTAATATCTGCTGCGTAGGCAATCCGTTTTTCCTCAAACGTTGCTTCAGCGGAATTGATTCCGACCTGCAATCCTAAAAAACGGTGGATCTGACCGATTTGTTCAGCATCGCGCAGTGCTAGATACTCATTGACGGTAATGACGTGAACGCCTTTTCCATATAACGCTTGGGTGAAGCTCGCGAGTGAAGCGACGAGCGTCTTTCCTTCACCTGTCGCCATTTCGGCGATTTGTCCTTCCAGTAGTGCGAGTCCGCCCATGAGCTGCACATCGTAGTGTCGTAAGCCGAGCGTCCGTTTACTCGCTTCTCGAACAAGTGCAAACGCCATTGGTGAGATTGCATCAATCCGTTCTCCGTTTCGTAGCCGTTCCCGCAACGAAATCGTCAACTCCCGTAACGCTTCATCAGATGTGTGCTCCATTTCTCGTTCTAAGCTATTGATCGTCGTTACGATTTTTTCATAACGATGAACTCTTCGACTTTGATCATTCAACAACTTTTTAACACGTTGAAACATCTTCGTCACTCCCTCATATGCTATGAAGTCATTATAGCAGTTAAAAATTGTAAAACGAATAGTAAAAAACGAAATAAGTAAAACATTCCCTTAAAATTGAAAGCGTTATCAAAAAGAAGGTATATTAGCTTTAAAAACAAAGAATCAGAAATATTTGATAACGCTTGCAAAGAGTCGAGAGAACCAGTAAAATTATTCATGAGGCAAGTGCAATCGTTTGCGCAAAGTCATTCGATTTCTTGCCTTGCATGGACGATGGAAGAAAGGATGGATGTCGGATGGCACCAACGATCGAAGCGGTCATTTTTGATTTAGACGGCGTAATTACCGATACAGCAGAGTATCACTACTTAGCGTGGAAACAATTAGGAGAGGATTTGGATATCCCGTTCGACCGGGAATTTAATGAGACATTAAAGGGTGTCAGCCGGATGGATTCACTCGAGCGTATCCTTGCGCTTGGCGGAAAACAAAACGCTTTTTCAGAGGATGAGAAGCTAGCACTCGCCGCTAAGAAAAATGAACACTATGTCACATTGATCCAGCACATCTCTGAACAGGATCTTCTTCCTGGAATCACTGCATTCCTCGATGAAATCCGAAACGCTGGGCTGAAAATCGGAATGGCGTCCGCCTCTAAAAATGCGCTGATGGTCGTTGAGGCATTAAAGGTTCGACACTATTTCGATGACATCGTAGACGCTGCGACTGTTGCACAATCGAAACCACACCCTGAAGTGTTTCTCCGTGCTGCAGAAGCACTCGACGTCGAACCGAGTCGTTGCATCGGTGTAGAAGATGCGACGGCTGGCATTACTGCCATCCACGCTGCCGGCATGTATGCCGTCGGAGTCGGACCGGAGTCGGCACTCCATGAGGCAGACTATCGTGTCGATTCGACAGATTTGCTTTCCCTTGAGCAAATCCTCGCTAGTCGCTCCCTTGTCTGAACCATTCCCTGATGGTGAAGGACATTCCTTGAAAGTTATGTATTTAAAAAGGATCGCTTCCCTGAGCGATCCTTTTTAATATGCGGTTGATTTAAAGCGAAGCGAGGATTCCGTCCGCGATTGCTTGCGCGTAGCGGGATTGATATGTCGGATTCGTAAGTTTCGCACGATCCGAACTGTTCGAGAGGAAACCGAGTTCTGCTAGAATCGATGGCGCTTGTGTGCCGCGAATGACAGCATAGTTCGCATAGTGAACGCTTCGGTTACGCATGCCAGCATACGAGACGAGACGTTGCTGAACGTTCTGAGCGAGGTTGATCGAAGAAGCACCCTTATAGTAGAAGGTCTCTGCTCCATATGCCTGTTCACTCGTTGAAGCATTGATATGAACACTGACGAAAGCAGTCGTCGCATGACTGTTCGCAAGGGCGCTCCGTTCTCCAAGTGACGGGTAGTAATCGTTTGTATAACGTGACATCGTCACATCGACTTTTCCGGCAAGACGTTCAGCGACTTGTTTCGTGACTGCAAGGACGATGTCACGTTCCGTAACGCCGTAACGAACCGCGCCTGCGTCATGTCCACCATGACCTGGGTCAAGGACAAGCAATGGACGGTTTGATGGTGCCGGTTGGAACAGTGTCAGATACGTCGCATCGACATAACCGCTTTGACCACTCGCTGTCCGGACGGCGACGAAGCCTTTCGTTTGATGCCACGGATTCGTGACGACGACAGGGGTCCCCCGACCGAGACGGGCGATTTGACCACTGAGCGTTGAAGTATTCGCACGAAGAGCGACACTGTTACCGGACGAGATCAAGACATACATCTTCGAACCACTGTAGTCAACGTTTCCAGTCGTCGAGGCAGGGACGGAAGCCCCTTTCTTCAAGTATGTCCCCATGACATAACCTGTCTTCCCTTGGTACTGCACCGTATGCCAGTTCGATTTAACGGCGAGGGAGCTGACTGCTGTTCCACTCGGAATCGTTGTAAGTACTTTCCCGGACGTCGAAGGGGACGAACGGAAGTTCAAGCGATCGGTCGTCGTATAGACCGTGGTTTTAGCTGGTGCAGCTACTTTCTTCAAATAAGAACCCGAAACATAACCAATCTTGTTCGCATAGGTCACTTTATACCAATTTCCGCTTTTAAAACTCGATTGTACGCCTTTCCCTTTAGGAATCGTCAACAAGCGATTAGAAGATGTCGTTGCCGCACTACGTAAGGACAACGCATCGGTCGTCTTATAGGACGTCTTCGTAAAGGACGTACCACTCTCAATCTTTTTCAGGTAAGATCCCGTCACATAACCCGTCTTTCCTTTATATGACAACTTATACCAAGAGCCTTTACGGTAGTTTGACGTGACGTTCGTCGTCTTCGGGATCGTCAGTAGTTTCTTCGAAGAGGTCGAATTCGAACTACGTAAATTCAAAGCATCCGTCGTCTGATACGAAGTTTTCGTAAAGGTTGTGCCGGTCGCAGCCGATACAGTAGAAGTAGAAGCGAAGCAACCGGATACCAACGAAAGTACTAAAGCGGTCTGAAATGTTTTAGGTAATTTGCCCATTAAATTTCCAGTCTCCTTTTCGTTAAAATAAGAAAGATATATCTTGTATTAATAGAACTTAAGTATTATTAAAATAGTTAAATCTCGAAATTATATGTTCCGTTTTCATTCCTTTCTGTTAATATGAAGTGTAGCCAATTTATCGGTAAGGATATGAAAATATTACAGGATAATTAAATAATTAAAGAAATTATATATTATCGAGGCAAATTATAGTTTAACATATTTCAAAATACATACAATTGAAACACAACTGAAACATTAATGTATAAAATAGGAAAGAGGGGCAAGGAATGGGGAACAGTGAACACATCTACCGCGAACTAATGGAAATCGAAGAGGAATACCGTCGTCTGCAACGACGCGCCGAGTATTTGATCTCGGAATTAAGCCGTGGAACGGGAGAACATTCGCAAGAAATCGCCGTCACGCATGAGCGTCCGTTAAAGCAACGTCGCGTCAATCAACGGTATCCACTAGAAGTCTACGTGCACCAAATCAGTGATTTAATGCGCGAGCGTGAATCGATGACAGCACGTGATATCCAAATGGAACTCGAGTTACGTTATCGCCACCAAATCAGCAATATCTATCAATTGATGGCGAAAGTCGAACAGGCAAACCCTGCCATTAAGAAAGTCGGACGCGGTATCTATACATATGATCCAGCTGCTGAAGTACCGATCTTCATGTAAGAGCCGCTCGTCGGCTCTTTTTTTTTATGATATAATTCGCGCAGGAGCGTGATGTTACTATGTTATGGACTGCGTCCATCGTCTGTTTTATCGCCGCCTTACTGATCACACCCGTCGTGAAACGCTTTGCGATTGCAGTCGGTGCCGTTGACAGTCCAGACGCGCGAAAAGTACATGTCCGAATCATGCCGCGACTTGGCGGACTTGCGATCTATATCGCGTTCATGATCGGTTATTTTATCTTACAACCTTCGAGTCCGTATGCGACGCATATTCTAGTCGGCGGATTCGTTATTATTTTGACAGGTGCCTTTGATGATCGATTCCAGCTCAATGCCCGTTTAAAGCTGATGGGGCAAATCGTTGCCGCCGTCATTGTCCTCAACGGTGGGATTCGGATCGAGTTCATCAATCTACCGTTCGACCAACAATTATATCTCGGGTGGTGGAGTGTTCCGTTGACGTTCCTTTGGGTCATCGGGATCACGAACGCCGTCAACTTGATTGATGGATTAGATGGTTTAGCAGCCGGTGTCTCAAGTATCGTCTTGTTGACATTGATCAGTCTTGCCGTCATCCAAGGAAACGTCTACGTGACGATCGTCGCGATTCTCTTATTGATGAGTACGTTCGGCTTCTTGTTCCATAACTTTTACCCAGCGAAGATTTTCATGGGCGATACGGGTGCTTTGTTCCTCGGGTATATGCTCGGTGTGTTGTCGTTACTTGGATTCAAGAACGTGACGCTGTTCTCACTTGCCGTCCCGGTCATTTTGCTTGGTATCCCGATTTCCGATACGTTATTTGCGATCGTCCGCCGGGTGTTGCAAGGAAAACCGCCATTCGCACCGGACAAAGCTCATTTGCATCACCGGTTACTTGATCTTGGCTTTACAATGCGCCAAGCGGTCCTTGTCATCTATGGACTCTGTGCAATTTTTGGGATGACGGCAGTTCTCTTTTCTCAGACGAACTCACTTGGGGCACTTGTCTCCCTCGTCATGTTACTGCTTGTTCTCGATATTTTAGTCGAGTCGCTTGGTTTGCTCGGTGAACGCTATCGTCCATTATTGAATTTGTTGGAACGTTTTACATCGAGATAGCGTATGATAAAGACCGCTCAGAAAATGAGCGGTCTTTTTTTAGGAAGGAAGTGTTAGGTTGGAACAACAGTTGAATCAACGCATTATTTATTTAGATGTGTTACGGGGTTTTGCATTATGCGGAATCCTATTCGTCAATATGCCAAGTTTTCTTGGGGATCGATCACATGCGATGATGGGAGAAGCGGACCAATGGATTCGTCTGTTTTTTGACCTTTTCATCCAGACGAAATTCTATACGCTGTTTAGTGCCTTGTTCGGAGCAGGATTCTATTTGTTCATCCAGCGTTTGCGACAAAAAGGATTATCGAAGATGATTTTTGCGCGTCGTCTAGGGATTCTTTTTCTCATTGGACTAGTACATTTATGCTTGTGGCAGGGCGATATTTTACATACGTATGCGTTGACTGGTTTCATCTTGTTATTATTTACGAAAGCAAAGCCGATTACGAAAGTGTTAGTTGCAGTCGTCGGTCAAGTGTATACTTTCCTGATTTACATATCGATTTACCAATATGCTAACGAATTCGGAGATGAATCGAGTATCGAAGAGAATGATTTCTTGCAATCGTTGGTCGCTTCCCGGGATATTGTCGGCTTCATTCACGATGAGATAACCGTTCAACTACCGCAATCCTTTCTGAACACCGGTATCATATGGCCGCAAATTCTGTCGCTGTTCTTAATCGGGGCATTGTTGATGGAACGTTTCAGCACACGACCGCCGACGAATCGTTTTCTCTGGTGGACGCTCGGAATCAGCCTGTTGCTGACGGTGCCATCATTCGTAGGAATCATTCATTCACATATGGACGTACCAGACGGTTCATCTAATCTCTTTTATGTCTGGTTATCAGGTCGGACGCTTGCTATCACCTATGCTTGTGCTGTCGCATTACTCGTCCGTGCTGGACGAATGCGGTGGTTTGCTGGACTGGGACGGATGGCATTGACGAACTATTTAATGCACACACTCGTCTTTACATGTTTCATCTTCCTGAGCGGTCAGTTTGAAACGACGCCTTTATGGCAAGGTCTGTTACTTGTGTTCCTGCTTTTGATTACGCAAGGTATCGCATCAAACAGATATCTAAAGCATCATGCACAAGGTCCCATGGAGAAATTGTGGCGAAAGGGAACATACGGGAAGAAAAATCATTGAAGTTCACGAGAACTTAACAATTTTTATGTAAAATGAAAGATGGAGGTGAAACATGCATCGTCTAATCGAAATCTTTCTAGTGTCGTTTAAGCTCGGATGGACGTCGTTCGGTGGTCCGGTCGCCCATCTCGGGTATTTTTATGAAGAATATGTCAAACGGAAAAAATGGATCGACGAGAAAGCCTATGCTGACTTAGTCGCGCTCTGTCAATTCTTACCTGGTCCAGCCTCGAGTCAGGTTGGAATGGGCATCGGACTGATCCGTGGTGGGGTAGCAGGAGCAATTATTTCCTTCATCGGCTTCACGTTGCCGTCGAGTATCGCCTTGATTCTGTTCGCGCTTCTTGCGACACGGTTCGACGTTGCAGAAGCTGGATTCATTCACGGATTAAAACTGGTTGCGGTCGCGATTGTCGCTGACGCCGTTCTGGGTATGGGAATGAAGCTTGCGACAGGTGCCAAACGCCTGACCTTGATGTTACTGGCGCTCGCAGGCGTGCTCTTGATTGCCCATCCATTGGTGCAAGTCGGAGTTTTACTACTCGCAGGTCTTATTGCCTTCTTCTGGTTCAAAGAAGGAACGGAGACAGGTGGTTCGTTGTCAATTCGCGTACCACGAATGTTTAGCGTCACCGCACTCGCCTTGTTTTTCGTCTTACTCACCGTCACACCGCTTCTCGCTCAAGCGACAACTGGAACCATCCAGCTGACGAGTATCATGTACAGTGCCGGAGCTCTTGTCTTTGGTGGCGGGCACGTCGTCTTGCCGTTTCTTGAGCAATCGCTCGTACCTGGACTCATGAATACGGATACGTTCCTTGCCGGATATGCAGCGGCACAAGCGGTACCAGGACCTCTCTTCACATTCGCGACGTATCTCGGTACGATCATCTCTGGTATTTCTGGAGGCATCCTTGCGACGCTTGCGATTTTCTTACCCGGTTTCTTACTCGTCATCGGTGTTTTGCCGTACTGGGATCGCATCCGAAAAAATCAGTCGGTTGGTCGGATGTTGATCGGGGTCAACGCTGCCGTCGTCGGTATCTTACTCGCGGCATTGTACGATCCGATTTTTACATCGAGTATTAAAAGTGGACTCGACTTCTTGATGGCTTTCGGATTATTTTGTCTGTTACGTTTTTACAAGCAGTCACCACTTCGCATTGTCCTGATCGGTGCAGTGCTCGGGTTTCTTTTCTTCTAATAACAAAGCAGCAGCGGACATTTGTCCACTGCTGCTTTGTTATTAGACGTCACATGCGCGTCAAGAAGACGAGTTCAATCTCATCGCGGAATACGCGTTGAACTTCCGTGAAGCCGAAGCGAGCATAAAGAACGAGCGCGGGTCGGTTACGCGCACCGGTCATGACATGTTTCGCGTGACTGTGTTCGAATAGATGTTGCAACAAGGATCGTGCGATCCCTTGGCGGAAGTATGCCGGATCCACGACGAGACGTGTGATCGTCAGGTCGTCAACCGTCACGGCACCAGCAAGCGTATCGCCTACAAGAAAAACGAAGCCGGTCGGTGCTTCAACGTCGATCTCCTCCAATGTTTCGCGTAATGGTGGGAAATCAATCGCGTCGAGTAACGCAGCTTCCACATGATATGCACGACGTTGCACCTGTAACAGTGACGCGTGATCAGTTGGTTGAAGCGGCCGAATCATCTGCAGCCTCCGTCGTCGTACCGTCCGTCGTCTCGTCAGTCGGTAGGTTGAGTTGTTCCTTCAACGTCGTTTTTGCATCCGCAAGTGAAGTCGGATCAAGTTGGTAGTAGTAGACGCCATTGATTTTCGTATCCGTTCCTTTTAAATCAATCCGGTTGATCGAACCGATTTTTTTGATGAATGGTTGCAATTGGAATGCTTCCGTCAACGACATGTTCGTTTTGAAGTTATCACCGGTCGCATCCATCAGACTGTTCAATTTCGTGATGGAACCGAATGAGGTGGATTGATCGACGATCGCTTCGACGATTTGTTGTTGGCGTTTTGTTCGACCGATATCACCTTCAGGATCTTGATAACGCATTCGGGCATAAGCGAGTGCTTCCTCCCCGTTCAACGTTTGTTTCCCCGGCTCCAATTTGACGCCATTGCGCTTATCGGATGAGTCGAGCGTATCGATTGGTAATTTGACGTCGACATCGATGCCACCTAAGGCGTCAACGATCGCGACGACACCATTGAAGTTGATCGAGGCATAATAGTCGATTGGGATATCAAGTAATGTCTCGACGGTTTCAATCGTTGAATCGATGCCACCGAAGGCATAGGAATGGTTGATCTTATCTTCATAACCAACCGAAGGAATCTGGACAAGTGAATCACGAGGAATACTGACCATATCGACCGTCTGATCATTCTTGTTGAATGTCGCGACGATCATCGTGTCAGCACGTGAGGAGGTATCGCCAGGTCGTTCATCCGTTCCGACAAGCAAGACAGAAAAGTGGTCTTTCGTCAAATCAATCGCAGCTTTTCGTTTCTCAGACTTGTCACCACGAGCTAAATCGACTTTTGAGTCGTTTGCAGTCTGAAATGTCTTGTACGCGACATACGCGAAGGTCGCCCCTCCGCCAATAAGCACGATAAGAAAACTGATCACGAACACTTTGAACAAAGAACGTTTTTCTTTATCTTTTTTTTTATTGCTTCGGGTTCGCTCTTCCACGTTCATTAACTCCTAACTTTATCTGAATTTTTGAAAAACTTTAAAATTCTTTACAATCAGTATAGCAGTTCAGGAAATAATGTCACGTTCGAGGTAGCGTTTAGAGCCGCTTGACAACTCAGCTTGACCATTCGTCATATTCGTCATCCAGTCGAGAAAATCCGGAACATCGGCTGTCTTGACGAGGACGTCGATCTGGACTTGATCGAGGTAATGGATCTGATCAATTGGATGGACGCTTGTCCGCAGTTCGTTCTCGAGTTTTCCAAGCCATGTATAATCGACGGTGACGGAGACGACAGTATGTTCGATCCGTTCGACGACGCCGACTGCGTTCAGTGCTTCAGAAACGCTCGAACCATAAGCGCGGATCAATCCACCGCCACCGAGCTTGATACCGCCGAAATATCGTGTCACGACAACGACCGTATCGCGTAAGTCTCGCTTTTTCAATACTTCAAGCATTGGAACACCGGCCGTTCCGCTCGGTTCACCGTCATCATTCGCTTTTTGGATCTCATTGCGTTCACCGATGACGTAGGCGGAACAATTATGGTTCGCATCGTGGTGTTTTTTTTTCAGCTCGGAAATGAACGCCTGGGCTTGTTCTTCCGTCGTTGCACGCGCTAAATAGGTAATGAATCGTGACTTTTGGATAATGATTTCGTGGAAACCGTTTTCTTTTACTGTATAATAATTAGATAATGTCATAATCAAAAATGTCCTCCTCGTTAACTAGTTCTTTCTAGCATAACGACGTTCCAAGAGAGAGACAACCGTAGACGACTGGCAAGGAATGGAGGGAGTACCATGACGAATGAGATGAGGGAGCGGCTATCCTTGAATGATATCGTACAGAACATCATCGGCGTCGTAGAAGAGAGTCGGGAAGAAATCGTCCGGATTACGGAAAGTTCTCGCGAACAGTATGCCGAAATTCAGCAAGAACTACGCGACCTGAAGATTCGGGTGCACGACTATATAAAAGAAGCAGAACGACTTGAACGGCACATCAAGGATGCGAAGGCGCGACTCGTCGTCGTCAGTAAAAACTTCGACAGCTACTCGGAACAGGATGTCCGGTCGGCCTATGAGACTGCAAACGCGTTGCAGCTCGAATCGTTCATCAATCAACGAGACGAGATGAATTGCCGAAAACGACGTGATGAGCTCGAGCGCCGACTGATTCAGCTCGATGAGACGATAGAACGAGCAGATCAATTGATTGGACGTGTCTCGGTCGTCTTGAACTTCTTGACGGACGATATGCAGATGATGAATGAAAAATATGAAAAGGCGATGCAAAAGCAGGAGATGGGTCTAAAAGTCTTCCAGTCCGCCGAAAATGAACGCCGCCGGCTGTCGCGCGATATGCATGATGGTCCGGCACAGACGCTTGCCCATGTCTTGATCCGGGCAGATTTGATTGAAAAGATTCACCAGCACAATGGGGCAGAGGCAGCTTTTGAAGAGATTCACCGTTTACGGACGTTGATTCGGGATGGGCTTGCTGATATCCGTCGTATCATATACGATTTACGTCCGATGACGCTTGACGATCTCGGATTCGTTCCGACGCTCGAACGTTATCTTCGTCATATTCAAGAAATTTCGAATATTCCGGTTCACTTCAACTATCTCGGAGGCGGTGAACGAATCGATTCGACGTATGAAGTCGCCGTTTTCCGAATCGTGCAAGAAGCCGTTCAAAATGCAGTTAAGCATTCCAAAGCGAGTGACATTCGTATTATCATAGAACAATATCAACATTCCGTACGAATCCATGTAAAGGATAATGGCGTTGGATTTGATTTTGATTCCATCGTCGCGTCGTGTGACGAGTCATTCGGACTCGTCGGTATGCGTGAACGGATCGAATTGATCGATGGTGAATTCGAAATCGAGACGCAACCCGGAAAAGGTACGGTCATCAAGGTAAAGATTCCAATCGAGGAATCCGAAGCGAGAGGGGAAACACTGTGAACAACGAGCAAGTGAAAGTAGTCATCGTCGACGATCATCAGTTATTCCGTGAAGGCGTTAAACGAATTCTTGATTTCGAAGAAGAGTTCGTCGTCGTAGCGGAGGGGGAAAGTGGAGCGGAAGTCATCTCGCTCGTCGAAACCCACCAACCGGATATCGTCTTAATGGATATCAACATGCCGCAAGTCAATGGTGTCGAAGCAACAAAACGTCTGATGGAAGTCTATCCGGACGTCCGTGTCATCATCTTATCGATTCATGATGATGAGACATATGTCATGCATGCACTCGGTGCAGGCGCGGTCGGTTATCTCTTAAAAGAAATGGCAACCGATGAGCTCGTCAATGCGATTCGTTCCGTATACCGCGAAGGTGGCTACGTCCATCCGAAGGTCACACCGAACTTGTTACAGGAATATCGTCGTTTGATGAAGATGAAACAAACGATGGCATCACAGCCTGTTGAAAAACGAGTCGCGGAAGCACCGCTCCACGTTCTAACACGTCGCGAATGCGAAGTCTTACAGTTACTGGCGGACGGCTTCTCAAACCGTGCGATCAGCGATACGTTATACATCAGTGAAAAGACGGTTAAGAACCACGTTTCATCGATCCTTCGGAAGATGAATGTACCGGACCGAACTGGTGCCGTCGTCGAATCAATTCGCCGTGGATGGGTCGTCGTCTAATATCTCGAAAGACAGGAGCCGGGGCTCCCGTCTTTCTTTTTTTATCCAAGGAAAAATGCTACACTTAAAAACGATTGTGGCGTGTCACATTCGGCAGCGTCACGACGGAACTATAAAAGCGAGGAAATTCACGGATGAGCCAGATTGTGATCTTAACGGATAGCACAGCCTATCTGCCAACTACCTATTGTGAAGAACATCAAGTGCACGTCGCACCACTTAGTGTCATCTTCGACGGTGACGCCTATCGAGAAGGGTTTGACATCTCAGTAGCTGAATTTTATAAACGCATCCAGACGGGCAGCCTCCCGACGACATCACAACCGAACATCGGTGATCTCGTTGCGTCGTTCGAGCAATTGCCGGAAGGAACGGATATCATCGGTATCACACTATCGAGTGGGATCAGTGGAACGTATCAAGCGTTACATACGATCAACATGATGGTGGAGCATGTTAACGTTCATCCAATCGATTCACGTATTTCCTGTATGCCGCAAGCGTTTCTCGTCCAAGAAGCCGTTCGTTTGCGAGATGCAGGAGCGACGGCAGAGACGATCGTTAATCGTCTGGAGACATTAAAAAAACAGATTCGAGCCTACTTCGTCGTCGACGATCTAGCCCACCTTCAGCGTGGTGGACGTTTGAGTGTCACACAGGCATTCGTCGGCTCGTTTCTGAAGATAAAACCGGTCCTTCACTTCATCGACGGGAAAATCGTTCCGTTCGAAAAAATCCGGACGTTCAAGCGAGCGGTCAATCGAATCGAGGAAATGATGAAGGAAGACATCAAAGGGGACGGAGCAGGATATGTCATCGGTGTCATCCATGCGGAGGATTCTATGAAAGCAGAAGCAGAAATTGCCGAACTAACGGCACTTTTCCCGCAGGCGCGCATCGAGATGAGCTTCTTCGGACCCGTCATCGGGACACACCTCGGACCTGGTGCAATTGGGATCACGTGGTATCATGCAGCGGAATGAACAACATAACCGATAAAACAGATGAGCAACAGGAATTCTCTTACATTGAGAATACCTGTTGCTTTTGTTTTGTCAAAATCCTCGATTTTCATGAATGATTCTACTTACGAGGACTTTTAGAGGCATAATGTACGCTATTCTCTTAAATTGACTGAGGAAAAAAGCGATGGAGCAGGAACGTATGCGGACAAGGAGATACCAGGCATATGCGAGAAAGGAACGTCACAGAAAGGAGAGGTCATGATGATGGATCTTCGAGGACGACTCGTACCTGCTGAATGGATAGATACACCAAACGAAACATATCGATACATGCCAGCCGTAACATGGCGTTGTCAACGGTGTGGTGCACTACCAGTACGAGGTGCCTGTACATGTGGAAAAGCCTGTTATTATTGTCGAAAATGTCTCGCTTATGGCAAATTGCGAAGCTGCGGGAGGCTCGTGACGGATTTGGAGGCGCTTGATCCAGTGATCCCGTCGCAACACGGACCATTGTTGTTGACGCCGGCGCAACTGCGCATCGCACAAGCAATCCAGCAGACCGTCTTGCGTCCGAAACGACTTCTTGTCCATGCCGTGTGTGGTGCCGGAAAAACGCCGATGCTCTTTCCAGGAATCGCCGACGCCCTTACAAACGGACGACGTGTTCTTGTCGCAGCACCTCGGGCAGATGTCGTCCGAGAATTGACAGGACATTTGAAGCGAGCATTCGCAAATACGTCCATTGTCTCTTTATACGGTGGTTCGTCGGAGCGTCTCGAGTTAGGTGACATCACGGTCAGTACGACACACCAATTGATTCATTACCGGCATTGTTTCGATGTCGTCTTCTTGGATGAGGTCGATGCCTTCCCTTACCGGATGGACCGGACGTTGCACCGGTACGTCAAACGAGCAATGACGAAAGACGCTGCCTTGATTTTATTAAGCGCCACCCCTTCGTTTTGGCATCGACGCTTTCCGATAGTCCGACTGATGCGGCGCTATCACGGGTATCCGTTACCGGTACCAAAGCTCGTCGTACCTTATACCGAACAGATCGTATTCGATTGGTTGGCGCGTCATGCTGCTGTACCACGGCTCGTGTTCGTCTCGCGTATTGCGGAGCTTGAGCGATGGCAGAACCGATTCGCAGATGCAGGCTATACCGTCGAGACGGTCCATGCCGCGGATTCAGAACGAGTCGAGAAGGTCCGACGCTTTCGACAATCGACAGGAATCTTACTGACAACGACGATTCTAGAGCGGGGTGTGACGATCGAAAACGTCCAGGTTGCGATTCTTGATGCCGATCAAGGATTCAGTACGGCAGCCTTGATTCAAATCAGCGGACGTGTCGGACGATCGTCGGCGTATCCAGATGGTGACATTTTATTTTGCGCCAATGACCGAAGTGATGCGATGTATGAAGCGATCCATCACATTAAAAAAGCGAATGCCGTGCAACCATGAATCGATGTTTATTCTGTCAAGAGGTCTATCTACCTAGTTGGGAACTCGGAAATCTATGGACTAGGCAAGTGACCTGTCCGACCTGTAAAATAAAGTTTGTAAAAAGAGGGGAATGCGTCGATTGTGGAAAGCCGGGTTCGCCATGCTGTTCAGATTGTACGGTGTGGCGGCAGCAAGGGCTGACGCTCCAGACGACACCTCTTTATCTGTACAATGATGCAGCCAAGGAATTCATGCGTCGGTTCAAGTTTCTCGGAGATACTGCGTTGCTTGAGATGTTTACCGATGACTTGAAGAAGGTAAAAATCAAACAAGCTGTTCTTGTTCCGATACCGTTAAGCACCGAGCGTCTCGCAGACCGTCGTTTCAATCAAGCGGAGTTGATCGCACGCCAGATGCGTGGGAAAATCGCGCCGTATTTGAATCGTTTGGAGGGTCCTGCCCAAAGTAAGGCAGGACGACAGGCTCGTCTTGCGCGAAGTAATCCGTTTTGCGTGACGAATGACGTCAAAGGGAAGAACATTGTGCTCGTCGATGACGTCTACACGACAGGTGTGACTCTTCGGCAGGCAATGTCTCGACTGAAGGAGGCAGGCGCAAAAGAAATTTCTGCTGTAACTTTATTTCGAAGTGTTTAAGAAAGCGACAATCCTGCCGATACTCTATATGAGGTGAAAGAAATGGATGTCATCAATTGTAAATCTTGCGGAAAGTTAGTCGTGCGTCAATCTTCAGAACTGTGTATTGATTGCATACGAAAGGATCATACGGATTTTGAGAAGGTGCGCGAATTTCTGCGAGAACGACGAAAAATCCGGACTTCACCTAAAGATGTCGAGATCGGAACGGGTGTCAGTCGAGATACCGTCTTCCGTTACATCAAGGAAGGGCGCTTATTGATCTCCGAGATTTCCCAAATGGAAATCATGTGTGAGAATTGCGGGAAGCCCTCCCGTGAAGGCACGATTTGTGCCGCATGTCGTGATCGTTTACGACGTGACCTCGCCCAGGCGATGCTTGACTCTTCTGACTCTTCGAAACCAAGGACGTATCGGACTTGAACTAAGAATCTTGTAGTCTAGAAAGCAGGTGTTCACATGCGAATTGATTCTACGAAATGGGTGAACATGCCCAAAACGTACGAAAGAACTCAATCAGTAGAAGGAACAAAAAACCAACGCACGAACCGTCCGGACGAAGTCAGTATCTCAACAGAAGCGCGCGCGCGTTTTAATGAGACACAGACGTCACGGACTGAAAAGATTGAATCCCTCAAGCAGGCGATCCAGGATGGAACCTATAAACCGGACGCGAAAAAAATCGCGGAACGTTTCTTGAACCTGTAAGCGGAACATCGTAGAAAATGGAGGCGACTCGGGGCACGGATGCGCGGGTCGTTTTTTATATGAATGGAACCTTTTTAATTCGGAAGGAGAAACCGAATGCAACTCATCAATCAGCTTAACGAGGCGCATGCTCATTTACTTGCGCTCGCAGAAGAAAAGAAGCAAGTCTTGGTTGCAAATGACATGCGTCGCTTGTCTGAAATCGTCAAGGAAGAACCCGTACATATCAAACGGATCGAAGGACTAGAACAAGAGCGGCTCGCACTGATGGGGAGCGTGACGATGACGGAATGGATCGCGACGCATCCGGAAGATGTCGACTCACTCCGGACATTGTTGCAGACGATCGGTCAGTTGCGGCAGCTGAATGCACTGAACGCAGAGCTGCTCGAGCAATCGTTGCACTATTTGGATTGGCATCTCCAACTCTTGATTCCAGAAGCAGACGACTTCACATATGGTCAGTCCGCACTGAACCAGACACACTTTAACCGAAACGCGTAAGGAGGAATACGGATGGGATCGACTTTCATGGGGCTTGAGACAGGACGTCGGGCATTAACGACGAACCAGTGGGCCCTGCAATCGACTGGAAATAACATTGCGAACGCCGGTACGGAAGGATTCTCTCGTCAGCGTCTCGTCATGGGAACAACAGAACAGCTTTCGATATCGCTTGGATCTGGCCGAAATGGTCAAGTCGGAACGGGTGTCCGCGGAGAAATGATCGAGCGGATTCGTGACATCATGCTCGATAAGCAATACCGGGATGAAGTGACGAAAGTTTCCTATTACGGCACGAAGGAAGCGGCGTTCGGACGGATGGAAGATATCATCAATGAACCGTCGGATACGGGTCTTGCGAAGGCATTCGACGGATTCTGGGAATCACTTCAGACTTTGTCGACGAATCCGCAGGACTCGGGTGCACGCAGTGTCGTCCGGCAAAAAGCAGAGACGCTCGCACAGACCTTCAATTATATGTCGAAGGCAATCAATCAAGTCAAATCAGACTTAAAAAGTGAAATTGATGTCTCGACGAAAAAAGTCAACGATCTCTTGCAAAAAATCAATAATATCAATATCGAGATTCATACGGTCGAACCACTCGGTGCTCTTCCGAATGCGCTTTATGATGAACGTGACCGCTACTTAGATGAGCTCGCACAATATACCGACTTCGAGAAAGTAGCTGTCGACGCGCAGGACATCGGGAATGGCAAGATGGGGAATGCGTTACGCAACGCGGAAGGACGAATCGACATTGAGCTGAAGATGCCTGACGGGACGAAAATCAAAGTCGTTGACGCAAAAGCTGCATCAGCCGTGACGCTCCGATTTACCGAAAATACCGACGGGATTTACAACGGTCTTGAAGTGAACGGAGTAGCACAAACGTTTGATACGACCAAGGGATTTACGACGGGACGCTTATCCGGATTGCTCGAGATGTATGGTCAAGAACGAAACGGTCAAGCTGTCGGTGAATACGTCAAGATGGAGAGTCAACTTGATGAGATGGCGAAAACATTCGCCGATGCGTTCAACGCCGCGCACGCGACGAACTTGAAAAAAGACGGGACAGCGGGATCGAATGCGTTCTTTGCTTCGACAAGTGGCGACATCACGGCAGCAACGATTTCCGTCGGTGCGGACATCAAAGCGAGTCTCGATAACATTGCAACGTCGACGGACGGGAACATCGGTGACAGCCAAGGGGCGCTGAAACTGGCGAAGATGAAGACAGCAAGCATTACGTTTACGAAGTCGAACACGACGACGACGATCGGCTCGTTTTATCAAAACGTCATCGGCAACATGGCGGTCTCGACCGACCAAGTCGCGCGCCTCGGAAAAAGTGCCGCTGTCTTGATGGAGAGTGCGGACCAGCGGCGTATGTCGATGTCTGCCGTCTCGATCGATGAAGAGATGACGATGATGATTCAGTATCAACACGCTTATAATGCAGCAGCACGAAATATTACGACCGTCGATGAGATGCTCGATAAAATCATCAACGGTATGGGACTCGTAGGACGGTGATGAATAGATGAGAGTAACACAAACGATGTTGACGAAAACGAATATCGGGCACTTATCCTCTAGCTACCAGCGCTTGAGCACGCTTCAAGAGCAATTGATCAGCGGGAAGAAAATTCAGCGTCCATCCGATGATCCGGTCGTCGCGATGCAGGGCGTGCGTTACCGGACGGAAGTACGAGAAGTCGAACAGTTCAAGAAAAATGCCAGTGAAGCAACGGGCTGGATGGACTTGACGGATTCGGCCCTTAACGAAGTCACGTCGGCGATGAGCCGGATTCGTGAGTTGACAACACAGGCGGCGACGGATACGTATGATGCGACACAGCGTAAAGCGATCCAGAGCGAGGTCGGTCAATTGATCGAACACATCGGGACGCTCGCGAATACGAAATACAATGAAAAAGGGATCTTCAACGGGACGAAGACGGATACGGAATTCGTCTCGATGGACGGATTGCGTGATTACTTAGCAAGTGCTTCAGGTCCTGTTGATGGTGTCTTCACGGATGGAGATCCGACAGGTAAGGAGACGGAATCAATTCAATATGAAGTCTCTTCCGGTATCGAAGTCCAAGTCAACATCTCGCCACTTAGCGTCTTTGGACCGGGAACGTTCCAGACGTTGAAAAAAGTCTACGATGCCCTAGGGACGAATGCTGACAATAATGGAGCTGCTTTATCCGGTATGTTGAAGGATATCGATGAGATGGTGAACGGCACGGTCGAGACGCGTGCGGATCTCGGGGCACGGGTCAACCGGATGGATTTGAACACGTCACGGCTCGAGGATCAGGAAATCATCGCAAAGACGGTCATGTCGGATAACGAAGACATCGAGGCGGAAAAAGTCATCATGGAACTGAAGTCGTACGAAACGTTACACCGAGCGGCTCTCAGCGCCGGAGCACGAATCATTCAACCAACGTTACTCGATTTCCTACGATAAGGGGTGAAGGCAGATGAATCTTCCACATCTTGAAATGCGTCAGACGGCAGCACGAATCGGGATGAACATCACGCGTCCGCAAATCGAGCAGAAGCAGACACCTGCCTCCCTTTCGATCGAACAGCCTCGCGGGGAACTGTCGATTGAAACCGTCGCGGCACGTCTTGAGATCGATTCGACACAAGCCTGGATCGAGATGGGGCGTGTTCCTGCGCTCGAGTCCGTTCGGCAGTACGCTGCCTACGGTCGACAAAAGGGACAGGAAGCGGTCGCGCAGAGAGCATCGGAAGGGGATCAACTGATGCGGATCGAGCAAGGTGGGGGAACGGTCGCGCGGATTGCAAAAACTAACGACGCACCGCCTGCCGAAGTGACGACACTCGGATTCATCCCGCGGAGTCTTGATCGGGTCAAGACGACTTTTACACCAGCGGAAGTCCGATTGAGCTACACCGCGAATCGTCCGAAGATCGATGTCGAAACGCATCAACCGGAGCTGACCGTAAAAGACGGACAGGTCGAGATTTTCTTACAAGAACAAAATCAATTGAATATGTGGCCGGTTGGTGGCATATTCGACGGGGAAGGATAACGACATGCAAATCGAAACCGATTTTTTTGGAACTATCACGATTGACGAGACGGAAATCATCACTTTCGCGTCCGAATTACCAGGTTTTCCGGACGCGAAGCGCTTCATCCTGCTCCCATTTGGAGAGGGCGTACCATTCTGGTCGTTTCAATCGATTGATCAGCCGGAGTGTGCGTTCGTCGTGACGAACCCGTTCTGGATTGATCCGGAATACGTCTTCGAGTTACCAGACGCAGCGAAAGAACAGCTCGGGATCGAGGATACGGCGCAAGTCGCTGTCTATACGACGGTCACGTTACGAGATCCGTTCACGACGTCGACGACGAACTTACGGGCACCCTTCGTCATGGAGACGAAACAACGACTCGCGAAACAAATCATCTTAGACGATACCTATACGAATCGTCATCTGATCGGCAGCCTGACGGAAGTAGGTGGTCGCTGATGCTCGTACTCAAACGAAAGACGGGAGAAGCGATTCAAATCGGTGACGACATTGAACTGACGATTCTTGCGATTGAAGGCGATCAAATCAAGCTCGGTATCAAGGCACCGCGACAGGTCGACATCCACCGGAAGGAAGTCTACTTGTCGATCCAAGAAGAGAACACGGAAGCCTCCCGTAGCACAGGGTTGATCGGACAACTCTTGAAACAACAGGAAAAATGATTCCATTTGAATGTCATTGGAACGTATTTTTCTTGTGAACGATACGCTTCAAACGAGGATGAAAAGACTCCCTTTGCCTGAATCTAGCGCAAAGGGAGTCTTTCTTATCATGAAACGAATGCTGAAACGCGTTGAATCGTGTATAGTAATGGAGAGAAAAGAAACCTTTTGAGCCAAAGAGGGAGTTGTCAGGAATGAATGAGACGAAGCAGCTGAAAAAAGACGCGAACCGAGTATTGAAAGCGACGAGTCGCACCTTCTATATCCCGATTAGTCGACTATCGCAAGACTTACAGGAAGCGGTCGGTGCTGCTTATCTATGCATGCGCGCCATCGATGAGATTGAAGATCATGAAGACTTGGCGACGGACGTCAAGACGATGTTGCTCCGGGAGACGGCATTGTTGATGCGGGGCACATTTTCCGCTACCGCCTATCTTGAGTTGATTGCGCCGTATACGGCACACCTACCAGAAGTGACCCTTCGTCTACCGGAGTGGATCGCCTATTGTCCGGCTGCGATTCGTCCGAAAGTGCTCGATTCGACGGCTGAGATGGCAGAAGGCATGGCGGTCTGGGCTGAGCGTGACTGGACGGTCGAGACGGAAGCGGATCTTGATGAGTACACATACTATGTCGCGGGACTTGTCGGTGTTATGTTATCCGACATCTGGTACTGGAAGGCTGGTATCGTCACCGATAAACAGCAAGCGATCGGATTCGGTCGTGGTTTGCAAGCCGTCAACATCCTTCGTAACCAACAGGAAGATGCGGAGCGTGGTGTCGGCTACTTCCCACCTGGTTGGACGACGGATACGATGTTCGCCTATGCGCGTGAGAACCTTGCAGAAGCCGATGCGTACCTTGCGTCCATTCCGAAGGAGACGACGATTTATGAATTCTGTCACATTCCACTTGCACTCGCACATGGAACGCTGGATGCCCTTGCAAAAGGGAAAGAAAAACTGAGTCGTCCGGAAGTCTTGAAGATCGTCGGCGCCGCCGTATTAAAACGATAAGCACAAACGAACAGCCGCCCGTTTCCGTCAAGGAAGTGGGCGGCTGTTTTTAACGTAATAGATAAAAAGCGAGTCCAATCAAGGCAGAACCCGTCCAAATCAAAGCGATCGTCCGTCCATGGGGCAAACGATAGCCAGCGCGACGGGAGACGAGTAGTCCGATCGCCATCACCGTCAACGCGACAAACCAGGTCAAGAACACAGATAGCTGTTGCATGTGTCTCTCCTTCAATCAATGCAAGTCAGACAGATAGGTCAACACTTTATCTTCATACGCCTTCCGGTCATGCGCGTATGACTGGACGTGTCCGCCGTTTTCCGTCACGTAGAGTTCCGAGCGCGGAGCAGCTTTTTGGATCTTCATGCTTTCCGTGACGGGAATCGCATCATCATCCTTCCCGTGAATCAACAGAATCGGGTACTCGATGCGCCGGACCGCTTCGACCGGTTTGACTCGTTCTGGATTAAGACCTGTCAACGGTGGCGTGATTTCAAGGATGATCGGTGTGAACGGGAAGTTCGGTAACCCGCTCCAGACGGGCAGGTTCGTTGCGAGATAATTCTCTAAGTCGCTGAACGGGCTGTCGGCGATGACACCGACGACATCCGCTTTCGGTGCCGTTACGAGTGATGTCGCTGCGCCCATTGAGATACCATAGAGGACGACCGGTTTTGAAGAACGTGACTTCGCGTAACGAACAGCTGTCAGTAGATCATCTTGTTCCTTGGCACCAACCGTAACGCGTTTCCCGTCCGATTCACCCGATCCTCGGAAATCGAACGTCAAGACGTTGTATCCGGCATCGTGAAACTTCTTAAATAGCGGGAAGACAGGAACATCATCTTGTTCCCGGTTCTTGCCATAGCCGTGAGCGAAAACGATCGTCAACTTCGCATCTTCGCTTGGCATCCACCAGCCAGACAAACGTGTCCGGTCTTTATAAGAACGGAAGGTGACATCTTCATAGTCAAGTCCTTCTGCTTTTTTGGGTGTCGTCGTCAAGGCTTCGCGTTCCGGTTGCGTCAACGATGATCCGACATAACCGGAAATCCCGATGACAACGATGACAGCGAGCGTCACGATGACGATCACGCCGCCGATGATTTTCTTACGATGTTTTTTCCACACCCGCGTTCCTTCCCTTCGTTCGGTTAATGGATATCTTTTTTCTTGAAGCGACCGCCATGGACATCATGGATGTTGCCGATCGCAATAAAGGCTTGTTCATCGAAGTCACGAACGATATCCTTCAGTTTAGATTCTTCGAGCCGGCTGATGACACAAAAAATGACTTTTTTGCCGTCACCGGTAAAGGCACCTTCCCCGTTTAAGTACGTCATGCTTCGACCGAGTCGGTCCATGATCGCAAGACCGATCTCTTCGTAATTCTCCGAAATGATCCAGACACTCTTCGATTGATCGAGTCCGTCGATGACGACGTCAATCGTCTTGAAGGCGACGAAATAGGTGATCAACGAGTACATTGCTCGGTCCCAACCGAAAACAAATCCAGCAGCACCGAGAATGAAGACGTTGAAGAACATGACGATCTCACCGACTGAAAACGGTGTCGAGCGGCTGAAAGAGACAGCAAGAATCTCAGTTCCGTCGAGTGATCCACTCGAACGGATGACGATCCCGACGCCGATTCCGAGAATTAAGCCACCGAAAACGGTCGCGAGCAGATCAACACTCGTCAAGGGACCGATGTGTTCGAGGAGTTTCGTTGCGATTGCCATGACGAAGATCGCATATAACGTCGACAGGGCAAACGTCTTTCCAATCTGCTTATAGCCGAAAAAGATGAACGGGATGTTCAAGAAGAACAGCCACAAAGCGAGCGTCGTATCCGTCACCTTTGAGCCGATGATCGAGATTCCGACGATCCCGCCATCGATGATGTTATTGGGAACAAGGAACCCTTTGAGTCCGAGTGCGAAGATGATGGCACCGATTGTCAGCATCAGTAATCGTCGAAAAAGCTGACCTTTCGTAGAGCGGCGATGATGTTTCGTAGGTAGTGGTGACTGCATGCCATTCCTCCCTTCTATAGTAAAACGCTTTAGGATTACTATAACAAAAAAGCACGAAGACGTGTGTGAACGTCTTCGTGGAGAGGTCAAGGGCGATAACGTAACGACTGGAAGAAACGCATGATCTGTTCTGCTTCTGCCGGATTCGTATATTCACCGATGTATTGATGATCTTGTTGTCCGGTGATCGTCACCGTACAGGAGACGAGTTGAACTCCTTCACTCAAGCGAATCTCAAACGTTGCGTCCGACAACGGTAACAACGTCTTTGACGAAAAATAGAGTGCCCGCGTACTCGTTTGATGCGCTTTAATGTCTGAGAAGGGCAGTTCGAACGACTGGGCATGATGTGTCAGCATGCGAACTTTCCCAGAGACGGAAAAACGGGGAATGGTATCGCTCGACAAGGAACAGGCTTCGATTGGATACAAAATCTCCCGCAGGAGGAACGATACCATGACATCCGCTGGAACCGGGTGACTGAATAGATAGCCTTGGATACTCGGACAATTGAGCGTCCGGAACGTATCGAGCTGACGGAGCGTCTCGATGCCTTCTGCGACGACGGTCAGATTGAACTCACCTGCCATATAGAGAATGCTTTTGACGATTGCTTGGGCTTTGGCGTCATCCGTGATGTGGGTCGCGAACTGCCGATCGATCTTGATGACGTCGATTGGATAGCGTTGCAGGTAGACCATTGAGGAATAGCCTTTCCCGAAGTCGTCGAGTGCGATCCGAACACCGATCCGGCTGACGTATTCGAGTGTCCGACTCGTCATCGGATCATCCATGATTAAAGCCGCTTCCGTGATCTCAAGTTCGAGTAACTCAGGCGCGAGATCGTACGTCGACAGCATCCGCTCGATATGGTGTTCGAAGCCGGGGATCAAGAAGCGTTTCGGTGAGACGTTGACGGAAATTGGAACAAGCTCTGCTCCAGTCGCCTTCCAGTCTTGCATCGAACGACACGCCGTCTCGACGACCCAGTCTCCGATTGCGACATGTAAGGCACTCTCTTCGGCAAGCGGAATGAAATCGTTCGGTGGAATCCGTCCCCATTCCGGGTGTTGCCAGCGAATCAGTGCTTCGAGACCGACAATCTTTCCTGTCCAGCTGTCGACCTTCGGTTGATATTCGAGAAACAGTTGATTACGTTCGATCGCGTAATGTAAGTCCTGCTCGAGCCGGTAGCGCCGGTAATAATCGATATCGAGATTCGATGCGTAGTGGTGTATCGTACTGTGATTTTCACGACGCGATCGTCGTAAGGCGGTATAGGAATGCTTCAATAATTCGACGGCGTCCGTACTGTCTTCCGGATAACGACTGACCCCGACGGAAATACGTGCGAACAAGGCGTATGGTTCGATCGAGATCGGTGTTTCCGATAGATCGAGTAGTGCCTCAGCGCATGCCGTCACATCCTGTTTAAAGCTTGTCGGTACGAGCAAGGCATACTCATCACCACCAAGATGTCCGAGAAACATTCCATCTGACTTTGTTTGTTGTAATAAGGCAGCCGTTCCTTTTAGCCACTGATCACCGGAGCCATGTCCGAAGGCATTATTGATCTCAGCAATCCGGTTGAAGGAGACGGTCAGGACGAAGAAGGGGTGGTCCTTCTGTTGCCACACATCGATCGTCTCAATCAGTGCTTGCCGGTTCGGCAGATGCGTCACAGCGTCACGCAAAGCGAGCTGCCGCAATCGTTCCTCGTACGCTTTTTGAAGCGTGATATCATGCATGATGCTATTCGTATAGGCAATCGTACCGTCCAGTTGGAAGACAGGGATCTGTTGATCCTCAATCCATTTGACGCGACCATCCGGGAAGTGAAGGCGGTACTGGATCGTATCAGCCTGACCGTCAACCAATCGTCCGATGAATTGTTTCATTGCAACATGATCGCGCGCGTCTAGTCGTTCGTACAACCACTCGCGACTAAGGATTAAATTCTCTGGCAATTCTTCGAAGATATGCAGAAATCCTTGTGAGTGAAACAGGATTCGTCCCGAGAACAAGTCGATTTGTGAGATCGCGGCATTGACGGCTTCGTAGATTTCACGTGCCTGTGCCCGTTCCGTGACGAGTTGACGCCGCGCCTCGTCGACTTCTGATAAGTCATAGAGGACGACCGACAGATGATTTGGATGATGCGGACGATGGAAGGCTTTCAAGCGCAACAGCTGATACGTTTCGTCAGCCGTCAGCAGGGAGACTTCCATTTCAAAACGTTCTTTTTCACCCGCAATCAAACGTTCCATCTCGAACCGGAGCGGATCGAAGTCACGTGGATGAATCCGACTAAATAACTGTTCTTGATCAAGCGTCGTCGCGTCGACTTCTGAAAGACCTAAAAAATGCAACAAAGCGGGAGAAAACTCGATCGTTTGTGTGTTGACGTCGAAGTGGAAAACGACGAGTTCTGGAATCTGTTCCGTCAGTTCGAGTTGAGAGCGAATCGACGAGACATCTTGTTCGAGTTGTTTCTCACGTGTGATATCGCGGGCGACCCCGTAGACACCGATGACTTGTTCGTCTTGTTCGATCGGCATGTTCGTAATTTTTAACGTAACCCGGTGTTGATCGGCATGGAGTCCTTGTGCCGTATAATGAACGGTCTCACCATGTAGCGCACGATTGAAAAAGGATGTCACCGCTTCGACCTGATCTGGCGGATTGAAGACGGCAAAATGCTCATAGAGCGTTTCAGCGGAATAGCCGAGCATGTCTGGTAACTGTTCGTTGAAATAGATGATCGTGCCAGAGGCATCAAATAAAAAGATTGCATCTGTCTGTTGCTGAAAGAAGGCTTCCGCCGTTTCCGGACGGGATACTTCAAGTCCACCGATATAGAGTGGGGCTGTGTCGGATTGACGAATCCGATTCATCGCTTCATGAAAAGCCATCCACGTCACCTCCTTACGATACTAACGTTCTCTCTACTAGTATCGGGTGTAGGAAATGGAAATTGCAACATTCGTTCAAGGAATAGACTTATTTTTCAAAAAAGTGAACCAGTATATGAAAATCACGATTAAAAGACATCTGTCCTAAAGTGAATAAAAAAAGCCGAAGCTCTCATGAAGGAGCTTCGGTCTAAATCTTAAATCGCTAAATCAACGGACGTGTCACTCGTATTTGGATCCGTATCCGGTCCTTGATCCGGTGCGCCTGGTCCCATGTCACCATCCGGACCATGTCCGTGTCCTGGACCATGACCATCCCGTGCTGGACCTTTTTTGAGGTCAGCGTAGCTTGAGACCTCATCTGCGCGCGACTGGATGTGTTCCTTGATCTGTTTCGCTTGTTTTTCTGTCAGCTTGCCATCTTTGACTTGTTGATCGACGGCAGCGTTTTGAGCGTTGAGAACGGCTTTCTCGAAATCGGCATAAGTGATCTTGTTCGCTTCCGCGAATTCAGGTAAGGGTTGATCCGCTTTCTTGAACTTCGCTTCATCGAGTCCGAGTGCCTTTAGGATTGCTGACGTCGCGTCGCCGAAGACACCGCCGGGTCCATGGTCACCGCGCTTGCCGTGTTCGCCGCGATCCGGAAGATCGTCGTAGCTCTTTGCATCCTTATATTCCTCTGTCAGTCGAGACTTGATTTCCGTTGCTTGTTTTTTCGTCATCTTCCCGTCTTTGACGAGTTGATTGAGTTCACTTGTCTGCGCCGCAAGTAATGCTTTTTTGTAGTCAGCGAACTTGATCGATTGTGCCTTCGCATAAGCCGCAAGCGATTGATTCGCGGCGTCGAATTTCGACTGGCTCAGTCCGAGTGCCTTCAAGACGTCAGCGATCAATGATTCATTGAAGAAGCCGGGTCCGCCGTGACGACCGATCGGCATTTTGTCTTTGAGTTCATCGTAGCTCTTGACGCCACTGAAGCGTTCCGTTTGGCGCTTCAACATGTCGTCTGCTTGCGTTTGTGTTAAGTCACCGGATTTAACGAGACTAGCGAGCTGTTCCTTCGCTGCTGCGAGTTCTGCTTTCTTATAATCAGCGAACGAGATGCCTTTTGCTTTTGCGAGATCGGCAATTGATTGCCCTTTCTCCCGGGCAGCATCTGCCTCGGCTCGTGTCAGATTCAATTTTTTCAAGAGTAACGTCATGTCGTGCTTTTTCATACCTTCGAAGTGGTGTCCGTGTTTCGCTTGTTTTGTCGTGCTTGAGTCGTCGTTCGTCGCAGCGTATGCTGATGCGCCTCCGACGGTTAATGCGCTAATTGTCAATGCAGTGATCCATTGTTTTTTAAATGTCATGGGATGATCACTCCTTTCACCTTTTATGGTAGAGGGTCACGAAAGAAAAGTTGTGAGGAAGTTGCAAAGAAACTGCGAAGAAAGGAAAATCTGGATAAAAAGGCGCTACACTAAGAGTGGAGGGATGACCATGAATGTACTATTGATTGAAGATGAACAAAAATTAGCGCAGGTGACGGCACGTTTCCTCCGTCACCATGCGTATGAGGTAACGATTGCTGGTTCGTTAGCGGAGGCGAAACAGTGCTTAACGACAACGTTTGACGCTGTCTTAATCGACGTCCGCTTGCCGGACGGTGACGGTTGGTCGCTCGTACCAAGTATCAAATCACAAGTCCAACCGCCGGTCGTCTTTATGATGACGTCGCGTGGGGAGGCAGATGATCGTGTCTTCGGACTTGAACTCGGTGCCGATGATTATCTCGTCAAACCGGTCGTCCTGAAGGAATTGACGATCCGGCTCGAACGGGCATTGAAAGTCCGGCCGGTCGCCCGCCATGCGTTCGGTGACTTGACGATCGATGAGAAGGGACGCCAAGTCAAAACAGGAGAACAGGCAGTCAGTCTCGCGAAGATGGAATTCGAACTGTTGCTCTACTTCATCGAACATCTCGGGGAAGCACTGAGCCGGGATCAGATTCTTGATGACGTCTGGGGGTACGCATTCGGAGGCGATACCCGGACCGTCGATACACATGTCAAACAATTGCGCGATAAGTTACCTGTCATTAAACAACAATTGAAAACGGTCCACCGGGTCGGCTACCGATTGGAGGCGATTGAATGAAACGACGCCCTTTGATCCGAAAATTCTTATACGCCGTCATCGGTCCCTTGCTGGTGATGGGCGTCCTCAGTTTCGTCTTGACGGCGTTCCTCGTCAATCGGTTCGCGGAAGGTGAACGGTACGATCAACTCGCGCGGGAAGCGAACATCATCAAACAGGCGATTGAAGCCGACACGCCGATTCCGCGTGACATTCAAGGTTTTTTGACGACCGATGGATTAACGCAACGGATCGGTGCGCGTGGACCAGCGGGACGGTTACCACTTTTAGATGGGCTGAAGAAAAAAGACGTCATCGAAGTGCAAGACGAACGGTTGCTGACATATCAGCTGACCGTTGACGGAACGCGGATTACGACGGTCCGGCAAGCGCCATTAGCAAGTAGCGCCCTCGACGGTGTTTACATCGCGATCGGACTCGCATTACTCGTGACGTTGCTGCTCGCATCACTGCTTGCTTACTACATGGGACGACACTTGACACGACCGATCGTGACGCTCCGGTCCGTCGCCCAAAAGATTGGTGCTGGCGAAACGGACGTCGTCCTGCCGGCACGACCGAAGGATGAAGTCGGGGAGTTGATTGACGCCGTCGATGAGATGCAGACACAACTCAAACAAAAGGATCATCTGCAAAAGACGTTCATCGCCGGTATCACCCATGACTTGCGGACGCCGCTCGCAATCATTCGAAACGAGACCGAGGCGCTCGCGGCAGGTGTCATTCCCGTCGACGAACTGCCCGACGTAACGACGAGCATCATCGAGGAGACGGATCGACTCGGTCATCTGATTGACGAGACGTTACTTTATTCGAAGCTTGCCGGTGGACGGATGCCGCTTGAAAAGACGGATGTGTCACTCGACGAGCTCGTACTTGAGACAGTCGAACGACTCCGTGGAACGTTCATACAGGCAGGGCTGACGCTGGCGATGGAGCTGCAACCGATAAGGCAATCCCTTGATCCACGGATGTTCGAACGTGTCCTGATTAATTTCTTGATGAACGCCCGCTTTGCTTCACCCGTCGGTGGAACGGTCACCGTTCGTTTAACGCATGACGAATTGACGGTCGAGGATGAAGGAGCGGGTGTCCGAGCAGAAGACCGGGCGATGATCTGGGACGTCTACGTCAAACAAGAAGGCAGTGCCGGGCATGGACTCGGTCTTGCGATCAGTCGGATGATTCTTGATAGTCATCAATTTGACTACGGTGTCCGCGACCGAAGTGGTGGCGGAGCGGTGTTCTACGTACGATTTTGATTGGATAGAAGGGTAGAGGGTTTTGACAAACGATTCCGTCATCCTTGCTTTCCACAGGCGGGAGTAAGCCGCGGCATCTTGCACTCCGTGCCATCTGCAGGGTCTTACTAATCCCCGACGAAAGTGCTATTGGCACTTTCTTTTCCTGTAGGAGTCGCGGATGAGCTACTTCGTTCTGGAATAGGCACACGAAAAAGGAGAATAGCTTCCGTATCACACAGAAGCTATTCTCCTATTAATGTTGGTAGAAGTTAAAGATCATTCGCCTTCGTTCGCATGAACGAGACTTGGTTTAACGAGGGTATAGAACTCATCGCTCATCCCGACACGGCTGCCCATTTGACAAGCGAGTTCGAGTGTTTCCTTATAGAAGTTCGCGACGAGATCGTGATTCTTGATGTGCTCATCTTGCATCGCCTTTTTGACCCCAAGGACGACCTTGTCGATTTGCTCATCGGCATCATTGCGGACCGGCACGACGTTTTCCGGAAGATCGACTTCCTTGTCGTGTCCATTGAAGCGGAACGATGCACCGAATCCGAGGTGCTCGAGGAAGAAGTGCGGTAACAGTTTACTAGCGAAGAACTGATGCCATTCCGTCTCTTTCATTGCTTCCATGTCACGCTTGAACGACGTCGTTGCGAGTGCATAACGATCGTGTGTATCCTTCATGAACTTCTCGAGGATCGGAACCTGCATTGCAAACGCATTCTTGAGCAAGTTATCGAGCTGTTCTTGCGTTAATTGTTCTTGTTCAGTCATCGCTTTAACCCCATTTCGTTTCGTTATCCCTATCGTAAGAAATTTAGACAATTCCGTCAAATCTTTTTCGAGAATAGAGTTTACCTATTTCACAAAAGGGAATCCATAACTATCGATCATTTTAAGGGGGAGTCAGCATGAAACGAATCGCAATGACAGGAGTCTTACTCGGAGCATGTCTGACTCCAGTGACGGGCTTTGCTGCAAGCAACGTAACGTATAGCAAAGGAGTCGTCGCGAACAAGACGTTCGGCTATACGGTCAAGACGACGGATGCGTTGAAAAAGGCAATCCAGCAAGACAAGGTCGAATTCGTCAAGAATAAGACCGTTAAATCAAAATACGGTGTCGTCACGCGGAGTGGTACGTTCGCGTTGTATTATAAAGTCAAAGGAGCGGATCAGCTGCTCGTCAATTTGAACTACGAGCCGAAGAAGCTCTCGAAAAAACAGTTCGACCGTGAAATCGGATATGGTACATATCTCGGGACGAAAGGTAGTAAAACCTACTACTACGTCTTACCGACGGAAGCCGTTAAAGGTGCTGTCGGCAAGAAAGCGATCGAAAACTTGATCGTCAAGGACGTCCCGCAGATGATGAAGACATTCAAACTGCAATGAGCACTAGCTTTTGCTAGTGCTTCTTTTGTTCGTTCGGTATAGTTGAAAATGAGGTGAATGAATATGGAATGGAACGTCACAGACGTCAAACAAACAACAGATGTATTACAACTCGAAAAATGTGTCAACGATCACGATGGCATTGAATTAAAAGTCGCAGCCGATTGGGTCGGCGAGAACGATTTCGCAATCTATGATGGCGAACAATTGATTGGATATTTACAAGCATTCGCGTACTTACCGACGGAGTGGGAATTGAATGTCTTCGTTGATCCGGATTACCGGAAACAAGGCATTTTCACGGCACTCGTTGAAGCAGCACGGGCGCGGGCGACGGAAGCAGGCGTTGAAGCATTTACGTTCGTTATTGACGATGCAAGTGAGTCAGGTCAAGCTGTCCTCGAAGGATTGGGTGCTGAGTACCGGATGACCGAGTACAACATGATCTTGAAAAAGGCGCAGTTGTTCTTGAAAGCCGATCCGGATTTCGAATTACGTGAAGCGACAGCAGACGACCGCCCGTTCATCGTCGAGACGCTCGGTAAATCGTTCGGGAATACGGACGAAGAAGCAGAGTCGATCTATCAAGCAATCGAATCTGATGATCGGATTACGTTCATCGGTGTCGCGAGCGGCAAACCGGTCGGCGTCATCCGTGCTTACCTTGCTTCTGATACGCAAGCGAGCATTCATGCGTTCGCCGTTCGTCCGGAAGCCCAAGGTAATGGTTACGGGAAGAAGATGCTGAAGCTGATGGTTCAAGCGTTGTTCCGGACAGGGCGGACACAACTGGAGCTCGACGTCGAGACGGATAACGACCGGGCGCTTGATCTTTATAAAGAAGCAGGATTCGTCGTCCATCGTGGTTATCAGTTCCATGTGTTGGCGGTTTAATTGAAGCAAGCATTACGACTTTTCGGCTCGCAGAAGTCGAGTGGACGTGTGATGCCTCATCGAAGAACGGTCTCCGGATCGTTCTTTTTTATGATGATTATTACAGAAACTAAACAAAAACGTTGGAACCTTTTCTGCGATCCGTCGTATACTAAACATATGGAAAAAAAGAGGAGGCGACGTCATGGAGAGTCGACAGGATTCATTGCGGACGTTGAAGTGGGTATCAGGTGGAATGGAAGCGGTGCTCGGGATTCCGCTTTTAGGTGGTTCAATCGTTATTTTCTCAGGTTATAATGCCCTGTGGTTGATGCTCGCGTTCCACATCGTCGTTGTCGTATTGACGGCACGTGCTGGAAATGTTTCAAAAGGGAACATCGTCGGGATCGTCGCATCAACGGTCGGTGTCATTCCCGTCGTTGGGATGTTCTTACACATGGCAGCAGCGATCACGATTTTGGTCGATGCAGCACTCAGTAACCGCATCGTTACACGAACACATGTCAAACACGTCGAACCGATTCAACCACGACCGGTCCGTCGGGAACAAGAAAAACAAGAAGACCATCCGTTCTGAGTTTTTTTCGTTGACAGCGAAAAACAAGCCGTGTAAAGTAAACAACAAGTTAAGCCATATCAATTACATCGACGACGCGGAGTAAGTATCGTCAACACTGCCGACCAAGCGAGTCAGGAATGGTGAGAGCCTGACACGGTAAGCTGAACGAGAATGGACCGCTGAGAGCCTGTTGAACCTTCGAGTAGACAGGACGGTTGCCCCCGTTACCGGGCTAGCTGGTTGTTGGACCAGCGACAAGGGGAGACGATTCTTCGTCTCAATCAGAGGTGGCACCGCGCGGATACAGGCGTCCTCTATGCATTAGCTGTTAGCTATGCGTAGAGGACGCCTTTTGTTGTACGTCAAGGTATGCCGAATCATCCAACGCTCATCATATTTCTCAGGAGGCACTACACATGAAAAAGACATTGATCGCAGCGGCGAGTACGGCAGTCCTATTAGCAGGATGTGCAACGACAGAACCAGCAGAAGACAAACAAGCGGACAAAAAGGTCTTGCATACGATGGAAAGTTACGACCTCCTGTCGGTCGACCCGGCAGATGCCATCACGTCAAACATCTTCAATCAAATCTACGAAGGACTCTATCGTTTTGATGAGAAGAACGAACTTGTTCCGGCAGCAGCCAAATCGCATAGCGTATCAGAGGACGGAAAAGTCTACACGTTCAAGCTCGACCCGAATGCCAAATGGTCAGACGGAAAGCCCGTCACAGCGGAGAACTTCCGTTATGCGTTCGAGCGTGTCGTCAAAACGAACTCACCGTTCGCTTATTTGCTTGAGCCGGTCGAAAAAACGACAGCAGTCGACGACGAGACACTCCGAATCGAACTGAAACGTCCGACACCGTACTTTCTCAGCATGACGACGTTCGGCACATATATGCCGGTCCGGGAAGATATCGTCAAAGCAGAAGGCGACCAGTTCGGAACGGATCCAAAGACGAACGTCTACAACGGACCGTTCACGTTCAAGAAATATCAAGCGGAACAAGGTTATACGCTCGCGAAAAACGCTGAGTACGCAGACCGGAAGAACGTCAAAATCGACGAAGTCGACGTTAAAATCATCAAGGATCCGATGCTTGCGATCAACTTGTTCGAGTCAGGAGAGCTCGATGTCGCGCCACTCAACTCGGAGAACGTCGTCACGTATAAGGATCAAAAAGAGTACAACACGTTCAGTGATTCGCGGATGTTCTTCATCCGGATGAACGAAAAAACAGATGCCTTAAAAGATAAAGAAACACGCCAAGCGATCGATGCGGCATATGATAAAAAAGCGATGACGGAAACGTTGCTCGGAAACGGATCACTCCCTGCTGACTACATCGTGCCAAAAGAACTTGATCCGAAATACGATAGTGCGCGTCAAATCGAATCGTCATATGATGTAGCAGCGGCAAACAAAGTGCTGGCAAAGCAAAACCTTGAGTTGACGATGTTGATCGAAGATGACGACGTCTCGAAAAAAATCGGGGAGTATATCCAAGGGGCGTTGAAGAAGCAGAATGTCGACGTTAAATTGTTATCACTACCGAAGAAAGAGCGTCTCGCCCGTGAAGGACGAGGGGATTACGATCTGTCACTTGCGAGCTGGGCACCAGACTATCAGGATGCAACGACATACCTGAACTTGTTCACGACGGGTAACCCGTTCAACATGATGGGTTATTCGAACAAACAGTATGACCGTCTCTTGAAACAGGCTGAAAGTGAACTCGATCAAGACAAGCGTCTCGCCTTACTCAGTAAAGCGGAAAGCTTGTTGCTCGACGATCAAGCGATCTCACCGGTCTACCAACGGAAGAATGCCTTCTTGCAAAACACGGAAGTCAAAAATCTCGCACGACACAATGTCGGAACGGATATCTCATATAAGTATGTTGAGATTGAGCGGAAATAAGAAAGAGAGAGTGATGGACGATTTGGTCCATCACTCTTTTTGGTGTGTTTTTGTCAGTTCACTGGTAAGTGTTTTTGAAAATCGGGTCAACTGACTTAAAACGGTTACAAAAGAAACCGATAGAGAGGACGGTGAAAGAAGATACAGGAAAGGAAGTTTCGGTTATGCGTAAATTACGAAGCAACTTGAAGGTACGGTTATTCTTTTGGGTCTTAGCGATCTCAGTCATCACGAGTGGTATCTCAGCCCAGCTCGTGCTCTATCTCCACCGCGGACTTGATGTCGCGGATACGAACGCAATTTGGTTCGGAGCAGGGATTGGCTTATTGTTATCGTTGATTGGAACGTCGTTGACGCAATTAATCCTACGTCAACCGATCAAAGCGATCGAAAAGGCAACAGAGACGGCACGCGAAGTCGCGAACGGCAACTTCAACGTCGATTTCGAGGAAGCGAAGCGCGGCGATGAAGTCGACCAATTGATGCATGAACTCGAAGTCATGGTTCTACATATCCGCAAACAAGCGACACAGATGGGCAGTTCAAGCGATAAGCTGACAGCGTCCGCGCAAGAAATCGCAGCAGCAGTCCAGGAAGGCAATGCATCAGGGGAGAGTATTCGTTCAGCGATGGCAGAGTTGTCAGCGAAGATGAACGAAAACGTCGATCAAGCCTACCTATCGATGGATGCTCTTGGTGCCGTTAAACGGACGATGGATGAAGTCGCAAAAGAGATGAACGAAGCCTTGAAATCGGCGACGGTCATGCAGACGGAAGCCCAAAACGGGAAAACACTCGCGACAGATTCTGTTGAAGCAATGCATATGATTTCGAAGAAGATGGAACAGTCGGCAACACTGAACGGTCGTTTGACAGATATGACAGGTGAGATTTCACGAATTACGGATGTTATCAGTGACATTTCGGCACAAACGAACTTACTCAGTTTGAATGCATCGATTGAAGCGGCACGAGCAGGAGAAGCAGGACGTGGATTTGCCGTTGTTGCAGCAGAAGTTAAAAAACTTGCTGAACAGACGGCGACATCAGCAAAAGAAATTACCGATTTGATCTCCGGCGTCAAACGTCTTGTTAATGACACGGCGAACGCGATGACGGATGTTCAGAGTGAAGTCGCAACTGGTGTTGGACTCGTAGAACAAGCAGGCTCGTCATTTGAAGAAATTCATCATTCGACAGAAAATGTTTACTCACGCGTTAAATCGGTTGATCAACTCGTAGTCAAATCTGATCAAGAAATCGATCAAGTTGGCTTAACGACAGCGAATATCCTTGCAATGGTCGAGGAAGCATCGAAGCACGCTGAGCAAGTTTTACAAGCGTCTAGTCATCAAGCGGCTTCACTTGGTGAAGTAAATGGGGCGATGGAAGAACTTGTAGCGATAGCGGAACAATTACAAGAAGAGACTGGTGCGACGCGTCTCTAAATTACGAGAAAATCGTACGTCCGATATAGATGTACGATTTTTTTGCATTTTTTTGAAGAAAGTTGTTAAACATTTCGGGTGGAAGACGATATATAGGGTGGAAGCAGTCATCGACTTCATCCACCGTGTCACCCTTGGGCCGGCCAGGGGGCACATCTCGGAGAAGACGGATCTTCGAAGAGACAAAAAACTTATACTATGGAGGGAAATTACAATGATTATCAATCACAACGTAACTGCGCTTAACACGCACAACAAATTGTCTGCAGCTTCTGCAGCACAAAGCAAGTCAATGGAGAAACTTGCTTCAGGTCTCCGCATCAATAAAGCAGGCGACGATGCAGCTGGTCTTGCAATCTCTGAAAAAATGCGTGCTCAAGTTCGCGGACTTGATCAAGCTTCACGAAATGCACAAGATGGTATTTCAATGATTCAAACGGCTGAAGGTGCATTGAATGAAACGCATGATATCTTACAGCGTATGCGTGAGTTAGCTGTTCAATCAGCGACTGATACAAACACTAGCTCAGATCGTTCTGAAATTCAAAAAGAAATGGATCAACTTTCTACAGAAGTCACTAGAATTTCAACAAATACAGAGTTCAATACTAAGAAATTATTAAATGGTCAAATGGGCAAAACTTTTTCATCTTCTACAAATACTTTAGGACCTACTGATTTAAAAATTACTGGGAATGATATTACTAATGGGACTTACACGCTAACTGCAACTGCAGGTGGTACTGACACTACAACAGTTAACACAAAAACAGCTGCAAGTACTCTTGTTGCAGGAGATATTACTGCAGCAGCAGGTACTAACTATGGTGACTACTCATTAGCGGTTACTCGCGGTGCTGGTAGTACTGCTGATGTAACGTTAACAGGTCCAGACGGAAAGCAAACAACTGCTTCTGGCGTTGCCTTAAACAGTGATTTAGCAATTGGTGGTATTACATTTGATTTTGATACTCATGCACTTGATTTAGCGGCAAATACATCTGGAAACATTAACTTTAGTTTGACTAATGCAGGACTAAAAGTTGATTTAAGTGGTGCAAAAACTGTAACAACAGCAGCAATTTCTTCTTATGCAGGTGAATCATTAAACGTAGGTGGTCTTGAGTTTAAGATGACTTGGGGACAAGCTACTACTAATGATACAACGGTATTAAATGTAAAAGATAATGCAGTGAAACTACAAATTGGAGCAAATGCTGATCAAAATACAACTCTTTCAGTCAATGATATGGGTGCGGCTGCTCTGGGAGTGGATGCTCTAAATGTAACAAGTCAAGTAGGGGCTAATGCGGCTATTACTTCAATCAATAAAGCGATTGAAACTGTGTCCTCTGAACGTTCTAAATTAGGAGCGACGCAAAATCGTCTGGATCATACAATCAACAACCTCAAAACATCTTCTGAAAACCTAACAGCCGCTGAATCTCGCGTTCGCGACGTTGATATGGCGAAAGAAATGATGAACCAAACAAAGAACTCGATTCTTGCACAAGCTGCACAAGCAATGTTGGCTCAATCGAATCAAACACCGCAGGGCGTTCTCCAACTCCTTCGATGATCGATTCTACCGGGCGTCTAATCTGGTAACGGATTAGATCATGACTGGGTGAATTGCTGGAACTCCTGAGAGCCTTGATGTACGACAACGTGGCTGGAAACGGCGAGCGTGACCGTTCTGAAAAACATCAAGGATTGGACAATCAGCAGCCAAGCACCTGTAGGGAAACCTTGGTGAAGGTTCAACGACTAGGATAGACGACCTAATGGACTTGTCCGATGGTTATGAAATCCGTACTCCGTAAACGGCGGGGGAAGTGCCCAGCTCCTAGTAAATCTAGGATGAAGATATAGTCTTATCATTAGCGAAAGCTAATGCGCGTAGCAAGCGAACCAACAGCCGCAAGGCGTTCTCCAATTACTCCGTTAATCATAATTGGCACATATCGATTGTTCAGGTCACGGACTCGTTCCGTGACCTTTTTTGTTTTGTTGTATTCGAACTCTAACAAATCAGATGATTTGACCGATATACTACATAGAGAATAAATAAGGAGTGACCGACTATGAATTCCATCAATACGGAAATTCGCCTTCATCTGCCTTCGAACGTCCTACCGTACGAAGCGACACGGAATGTGTTTGTGGAAGCGAATCAGGAAGCACTAGCAGAAGAAGGAGTCGTTGTCCTACCGACACCTCAACACGTTACGAAACTTGAAACAGCGATGGAACAAGCGAATATCAAGCTCGAACTGCAACGGACAGGACTTAAATTCGTCAAGCATGAAAAATTAAACGAATACTATATCCAAGTCGTTGATACGAATAATAACGTCGTCCAGGAAATTCCAAGTAAAAAAGAACTCGATTTCTTTGCGGCATTCATGGAATTTAATCAATTAATCGATAAACGGATTTAACAGAAAGGACTGATTGGATGTCAGGAATTCGACTGAGTGGTTTAGCAAGTGGAATTGATACAGAAACGATGATCAAACAATTAATGCAGGCGGAACGGGCACCGGTCGACCGGTTATCACAAAAGAAACAGACGTTGACGTGGCAACGCGATGCATACCGGGAGATGAACCGGGCATTGCTTGATTTCCGGACAGCCGCAAGCGATATGCTGTTATCGAAGAACTATCAATCAAAGACCGTCACGAGTTCAAACCCGACTGCATTGACCGTAACGGCAAGTCCAGCAGCATCAGCAGGTAGTGTGACGATTGATAGTATCGATCAACTCGCAAGTGTTGCATCGGTAACACTTGTTGCGGCAAGTGGTAAGAAGAGCGATGCAACGCTTGAAGATAGTGGATTGTTCACGAAGGACGCGAATGGCAAAATCAACGTCCAAATCAATACATTCGATGTAGCCGGTGTTGCAGTGACGGAAACTTTGCAGCTGGATGCAACACAAAAAATCTCGGATTTGACAGCGGCAATCAATGGTAAAGCCAGTCTTGGGATGAACGCGGTCTTCAATGATTTAACAGGAAAACTCGTTTTAACAAAAACGAGTACCGGTAACTTAAACCCCGTAGGAGCAGATATTTCGATCGTTGATGCATCAGATAATACTGCGAAGGTGAATTCACAAGACAGTATATTCGGTCGCGAAGGGAAAAACGCCAAGTACACGATTGGTGGACAACAACTTGAACAGACGACGAATACGTTCACTCAGAACGGTCTGACGATCACGTTGAATAACGTCTCGACGACAGCGACGACGATCAATACAGTGCTCGACACACAGAAAAACTTTGATTCGATCAAGAACTTCGTCGATAAATACAATGACGTCATCGACAAGATGAACAAAAAAGTCCGAGAAGAAAAATATCGTGATTATCAGCCGCTGACGGATGCCCAGCGTAAGGAACTGAGTGAGGATGAAGTCAAGAAGTGGGAAGAAAAAGCGATGAGTGGTGTGCTGAAGAACGATAGCTACTTACAGGACGGACTGAATCAGTTCCGAAGTGCAATCTCGTCGAAAATCGATACCGGGTATTCGTACACGTCAGGAACGGATACGATTCAACTCCAGTACATGTCGCAAATCGGGATCACTTCAACAAGTGACTTCCGGGATGGTGGGAAGCTGAAAATCGATGAAACGAAACTGAAGAAGATGCTTGAAGAACAGCCGGAAGGCGTCTATAAACTATTCACTGCTGACGCTCCGGAACCGACAAAGGATGCGCAAGGGAATACGATTCCCAATCCAAATGGCCTCGACGGTTTCGTCCGTCAGATTCAAGGTTTTGCAACGACGCTTCGCGATAAGATTTCTGGAGTCGCCGGACGAGATGGAGCGGTTGCGACGACGTATCGGCTCGGGAAATCACTCGCTGATCTCGATAAGAGCATGCTGTCATGGGAAGATAAGTTAAAGCGGAAAGAAGACAGCTACTATCGTCGATTTGCGGCGATGGAACAAGCGATGAACCAAGCAAACAGTCAGTCATCAACGCTTGCTGGCTATCTCGGACAAGGACAATAAAAAGGAGGAAACGCGATGAACCCTTATGCGACGTATCAAACGAACTCGGTAACGACAGCGTTACCTCAAGATTTAACACTGATGTTATACGAAGGACTGATCAAATTCTCGATGCTTGCGAAACGAGCGATCGAACAGAAGATGATCGAGCAAAAAAATACGAACATCCAAAAAGCACAAGCAATCATTTCGGAGTTACAATTGACGCTCAATCAATCGATTGCGCTATCGAAAGACTTGAATAGTCTTTATGACTACATGCAAACACGCCTGATTGATGCCAACGTCAAAAACGATTTAGTGGCAATCGACGAAGTGATTGGCTTTGCCGAAGAATTCCGTGAGACGTGGAAAGAAGCGATGAAACTCGCACGGCAACGATGAGTCCGCTCGATCCGCTTCGCCTGAAGACAAAACGATTGATTGAACTGCTTGATCAAACACCAAATGAAGAGACATATGACGAATGGATTGAGAAGATTCATGGTCTCTTGAACGAACGGGAAGCATTCATTGCCGCACACTCGAATCTGCTAGCTGGTGCCAATCAAGCCATCATCCAAGAACTCGTCGCTGATAGTCGGAAAATCGACTTGAAATTATCAGCGGAAACGGCTAAATTAGGGGTACAAATCAGTCAGTTGCGTCAGACGCAAACGAGTCGTAAATCGTACGTCGATCCGTACGAAGAAGTCGATCATAGTTTTTCACCGTATTTTGATTCTCGTCAGTAACTTTCTTGTGTGAGGGAGGGATCTTTCGTGACCAAGCGGGAAGACAAGAAGCGTCCCGTACCGCAGCCGTATTTCCAATCGGACGGCTCGTACGATCAGTTCATTGAACCGGACGTTGAATCGGAATCATGGGAAGAATTCGAACGCCCTATCTCCGATACACCAGATGCCTATGAAGAAGAAAAATACCGTCGTGAGTCGTAAGCGTACAACACAAATACCGGTCAGGTCGTGGAGCAATTCCTCGTCTGACCGGTATTTGTGTTGTTTTTATAAAAAACGTCATTCTTGTTCCTGGACCCATTCCCAGTGGGTCCGTGCTTCTTTTTTGATTTTATCGGTCGCCGTCTTACTTTGGAATAAGCGGCTGTACCATAGGCGAGACTGCTCTTTATCTTTCGTCACAGCATGCAGGTCGGCGATCCGAAGTAGGAGGACGTCTTCCGGAAGCCCGCTCTCTTTGACGGACGTGTAGTTGTCGTAAAGCGAGACATACTTCTCGATCGCTCGGCTCGCCCACAGTTGTTCTTCCGCTGATTGACCGGTCAAGCGATGCAACCAGGACAGACGAACGCCCAGCATTGCTTGGATGGCTGGTTTTTGCTCCGTCACTTGAGCCGTATAGAGACAGAGTTTATAGAGCTGGATCGCCTGCTCGATCGTCCGCTCCGTGCTAGCGAACGGCAATACGGGAAGCGTCGACAGGATGTGATCTTGCAAGGTCGCCCGAACGTCCGGCGACAATTTTCCGAACGACTCGTGGAAGAAGAACCGACAATGGCTGCACTGAACCGGTTCATAGAGGTAGACGTTGACGCCTTGATGGCGGATGAAGCCATCAAAGTCAGTCGAGGCGACACGGATATGTCGCGACAGGACACGTTTCGTCTCCGTCGTCTTCAAGCAGTAGGGGCAGGTGCATTTTTTAAGATATAAGTCTGGCATGTTGGGGAACTCCTCTAATCTAGATTACACGAAGACGTTGACGAGCATTCCTTTGATCTCGCCAACTTGATCGAGGATATCAAGCCGGCGCGATTCGCCGGAGATGACCGTATCCGTCAACTGAAGGAGCTTCGCATCGACTTGTTCGACGACTTTATAGATTTTCGTCCGACCGCGGCGATTGAAGCCGCGCTTCTCTTCGAGTTGTTGCGATTGGTCGAGGGCATCTTTTAAGAAGTCCTTGATTTTTTCTTTATAGCTTTCGAGGTGCTCGATCGTCTGGCTCTCAGCGAGCAATTGACCATGTTCTTCGACGAGCGCGAGCTTTTGTTGCAAGCGTTCATAACCTTTGTGGTCCCGTTTCTCCTGCATCAAGGCAGAGAACGTCGTCGACGCTTCGACTTCACGGGGACCGCCTTTTAAGGACTGGAGTCTTTGCGTTTCTTGGATGCGGCGGATATCCATCGGATCTGCCTCCTTAGTTGAGTAATTGTAAGACGCCTTGCGGCAAGGCGTTCGCTTGAGCGATCATCGCCATCCCCGATTGGTTAAGGATGTTGTACTTCGCATATTCCATCATCTCACGCGCCATATCGGTGTCGCGAATCCGCGACTCTGAAGCCGTCAAGTTCTCGACGCTGACGCTGAGGACGGATGACGTCGCTTCAAACCGGTTCTGAATTGCCCCGAGTTGTGAACGTTGCTGAGAGATCGTATCAATTGCTTTCGTATAATGGCTGATCGCATCATTCGCATCCGTTGCCGTCATGACGCTGAGGGCGTATTCGGGTGCGTCACTGCTCGAGAAATCAAGCGGACGAATCGAGGGATCAGCTTGTGTCGTTGAACTGATATCAAGCGCAAGAGCTTGCATGTCGTCAATCGTGATCGAGATGCCTTCGTTGGCGCCAGCATTCGTTTGGATGAACAGCGCACTGTCGGCATCGTTGAACTTGCCGCTCAACAATTCTTTGCCGTTGAACTGGGTCGTCTTTGCAATCCGCGAGACCTCGTTCGTCAGCTGGTTGATTTCTTCTTGAATCGCTGTCCGGTCTTCCGTCGCGAGTGTACCGTTACCAGCTTGGACGGCGAGTTCGCGCATACGTTGTAATAAGTTATGTGTCTCACTCAAACCGCCTTCAGCCGTTTGAATCATCGAGACGCCGTCAAGGACGTTCTGTTCCGCTTTATCGAGCGCCTTCAAACGGTTGCGCATCTTCTCCGAGATCGCGAGACCAGCTGCATCATCCGCACCCCGGTTGATTTTTTGACCGCTCGATAGTTTATCCATCGTCGTCTTGACGTTCGTCTGGTTGATGCTGAGATTGCGATAAGCCTTTAAGGCTTGAACGTTGTTCGTGATTCTCATTCGTATTCCATCCCTTCGTATCGTTGATGATGTGCGGCGCGCACGAGTGGTCGATCGACGGTCTGTGCCGCTTGCCAAGTGACGCGTAAGTCTTCTGCCAGTTCGAGTAGTTCGTCTAAGACACGCGGCGTCTTATAAACCTGTAACGTTTGCTCAGCAAGATAGTGGTAGAGCGCGTCCAGTTGTGCCGTGATGATGCCACCGTCGTCGTGTAACCCCGCCTGCAATTTGTCTAGTAACTGATAGGCTTTTTGTAAGCGTTCGTTGACCTCGTCAAAACGGTTCGTATCACGTGCGAGAATGGCGCGATCGTATTGAAGGACGAGTCCCGTCAACATCACTTCCGTCAGCTGTTGCGGGGTCATCGCGTAGAGTTCTTGTTCTGTCATGTCTGCCGTCCTTTCGCGTTGTCGAGTTCTTCGATCAGTAAGAGCAGTTCTGCCATCACGTCGTAAAGTTGCGGTGGGATCGCTGTCCCGAGGTCGAGATCAAGCAAGTGACCGAGAAGGGACGTATCGTGTTCGATCGCGACCCCGTTCGCCCGTGCTTCTTGTAGGATTCGATCGGCGGCTTGACCGCTAGCTCTAGCGACGACGACCGGTGCTTGACCGGATGCTTCATCGTAGCGGAGGACAGCAGCAGTCTTGCGTCCGGTTAAGTCGATTTTCTGATACATATCGGTCTCTCCTTTTAGATACGGTAGTCGTAGCCACCTGGTGTCTCGTTTTGTTTGACGGTTTCTGTGACTTGTTCGCGCGTGAATGGACGGAACTGGATTCGGACGTCTTGGTAACCGGTTGCTTGCAGAGCGTCCGTCGTCCGGTCGAGGAACGGTGTTGCCAGTTGTTCAAGGACCGGATGATCGTTTTCGATTGTGATCTGCATCTTGCGATTGACGGTCTCGACCCGGACACCGATCTCCCCGAGGCGTGGCGTATTGAGCTGGACGTACAACATGTTGTTTTCCCAGTCGATCACTTCGTCCGGCCGTTTGTTTTGTAAGTGGACGTGGAGTCCTGCCGTCGCTTCAATAAGTTGGACCGGTAAGGCGAGTAAAATCTGGTTCAACTGTTGCTGACTGTCCGGTTTATTAACTTGCTGTTGTGCTGCAAGGAATGTCTGCAATTTGGCAGCTTCCGGATTTGCTGCCGGCGTACTCAGTTTCAGTTCCGCCGTCTGGAGCTGGAGCGTCTTTTGGACGGTCTCCTGCAAGAGGCGTGGACTGTTCTGTTGCGGCTCATATGGAACGGCTTTTTGTGCCGTTTGTGACGAAGGAAACGGCGCTTGTGGCGGCAGTCCCTGCATCTCTGGTAAGTAGGTCGGACGGACATTTGCTGGCGCATAGCGGAAGGCTTCAAAGGCGACTCGGACTTCCTGTAAAACGGCTTTTGCTTCTGTTCCGCGTCCGAGTAACGCCAGTTCCGCACCCCGTTCAAGTTTCGATAAGAAATGGATCAGCTGTTTTTCATCCTTCATCGAGGTATGTAATAAGGCGTCCGTTTGCTGGAAGACTTGTTTTAAGCGTTGCGCCGTACTCTCGATGACGGCGACCATCTGGACCGGACGTGTCTCGACGAGCGGTTCGATTTGCCGGAGTTGGGAGACGATCGTTCGCTGTTGGCTCTTGAAATCATTCGTGATCTCAGCAAGCCGTGGCGTCACTTCACGGACGAGCGTTAAGGCAGAGCGGACCGGTGCCGGTTGCCCTGTTACTGGTTCCGATTGACTTGCCCGTGCCGTCAGACCGATCAATTGCTCACGGACACTCGTCTTCGGCTCGAGTGGCGCTTGCGGGAAATAGGGCGCCAGTTGTTTGCGGACAGTCTCGATCTCGCCTTGTTCGAGCGTTGCGACGAGTGCCGGGCGTTTCTCTGCTGGTATGTGTTCAATGTATTGTCGGATATGCAAGGGCGACGCTGTCTCGATCTCGCGTTGCGTCGGTAGCGTCACACGGGCGACGTCAAGCGCGACGGCTTTTTCGAACGTCGGCTGCTCCTTTAAGGCGTCTCGTTCCGGCAGGACGTTCCGATAGTCTTCCGTCGTCGCAAGGAGACTTGCGATCAAGACGTCGGCGTCAACGGGCAGTGCAGTATCCGGTCGCGACACGAGTTCGAGTGCTAAGTCCTTGTACGTTCCTTGCAGTGCCGTCACGAGTTGGGCGACGATTTCCGGTGTCTGTGGCAGTTGACCGCTCGCGAGTAACTTCGCGACGGCTTGCTTCAGTTCTGCAGGCACACCTTCAAGCAAAGCGGGATTGACATTTGATGGAACAGACAGGACAGGTGGCGTTTCCGCATCCGGTGTCGCTGGTGTTAGTTGTTCAATCAGGTAACCTTCTGCTGTCTGTCCTTTGACCTTGAACTGGAAATCACCTGTCGGAACGTCGCCTGTGAAGGTCATCTCGATCTTATCCCGACCGACCTGGACGAGAGCCGTATGCGGACCAGTCTGCTCAAGGACCGTTCCTTTATAGGTCTTTGTGTCCAAAAGCGGCGTCTGACCAGGGGATTGTGCCGGACGTGCCGGATTCAATTGGATGTTCATCGAGAAGCCTCCTTGTTTTTTAAAACTGTCATCTCATTATATATCGGCAGAAACCAAAAAGGATTGAGCGAATTCATCGCCCAACCCTGATTTTTTTACGGTTACTCTTTAAGATTTGATTGCATTAAAGCGTTCCTCTAATGTCATCGCGTTCAATTGTTGATAACGAGCCATCAGCTCGCCAGTTGCTTTCATTTGGTTGCGGACGATGTAAGGAGAGGCGTTTACGGGAAGGATCATGCCATTACGAGTCTTGAGCTTCGTCTGTCCGTCTTCCTCGATGACTTCAGACATGTGGCTCCAAGCATACCACTCGCAATCATCACGTTTCGGTGATTTCGTTGGGAAAAACACGAGGCCGAGTGTCGGTTCAATGACGACTGGGACTTTTCCTTTTACAGATGCGACACGTTTTGCTGTCACGATGCGTTCCTCAATGGAACTGTTGTATTGCCTGCAGGAAAGCTGCAGTAGTTGATACGGTCGAAGCGGGGTCATGATGGTCGAGCCATCCTCGAGTACGATGATGGATTGCTTCATCATATCGTAGCACGGGAGAATCGCCACCGTCCGTTTCGTGATTCGATACTTTTCGTCATTATGGAATGGTCGCATTCGACTACATCCTCCTTAAGATAGGACAATGGATAAAATAGGTAATTACTAACGATATAATACAATAATACAACTGTAATGACAATGTAATTTTTTAAAATATAGAGCAATAAGTAGGGAATATTATTCATTTTTTAGAATGAATTCAAAGTAATCAGAATTTTTAATTGTCAATAATTCCTTCTTTTGATAGACTAAGCCGTAGAGAGCTTGCTCTCGAACTCTGGTTTGCGAAGGGAACGTGAATTCGAATGGAACAAGGTAAAGTAAAATGGTTTAATGCTGAAAAAGGTTATGGATTCATCGAAACGTCTGACGCGAAAGACGTATTCGTACACTTCTCAGCGATTCAAGTCGATGGTTATAAATCACTTGAAGAAGGCGAAGAAGTGGAATTTGAAATCGTTGAAGGCGATCGTGGTCCACAAGCTGCGAACGTTTCAAAGATCTAATCCAATAGCAGCCGCCACCGTTTTTAGGCTATTCGCCTAAAAGCGGTTTTTGTTTTGAGTTCGAATAAAACGGGTATATACGTTAACATCAACATGCTTCAATATTATCGTACGCTAAGAACAGTAGCGAACGTTCATGAGAATGTCATTGTTCTCATGGTCTTCCTTCACTTATCGTGCTATAATAAAAACGAACCAAAGAATTTCGAATATTCAGAAGGAAACGACTGGAGCATCTCGAATTCATAGGTTCAACCGGTTACTTAAGGAGGAGTTTACATGATCTACAACATTCGCGGTGAAAACTTGGACGTCACAGATGCTCTCAAGGATTACGTCGAGAAAAAGCTTGAAAAGTTAACTCGTTATTTTACAACTCCTACGGAAGCGCAAACGGCTTATGTCAATCTCAAAGTCAATAATGAGAAACAAAAAGTCGAAGTGACGATTCCAATGCCAAACCTCTTGCTCCGTGCTGAGGATGTCAATGGCGATATGTATGCAGCAATCGACCTCGTCGTCGATAAGCTCGAACGTCAGATCCGGAAACACAAAACGAAATTGAACCGGAGAGGGCGCGCTAAAGAAGGCGGCATCGGAGAGTACTTCAAAACGCTCGAAGGACCGGAAGCGGAAGCGCCAGTCTATGAAGAGGACGAGGCAGAACTCGAACTCGTTCGGACGAAACGTTTCACACTCAAACCAATGGACACGGAAGAAGCAATTCTTCAGATGGACATGCTCGGACACGCATTCTTCGTCTTCTCAGACGCAGAAACGGGCAACACGAACGTCGTCTACCGTCGTAAGGATGGTCGTTACGGTTTGATTGAACCAGAATAATGAATGCAACAGGGACTCGCTCTTACGGGCGAGTCCCTTTTTGATATGATGAAAAACTATTTCTAAACAAGGTACGTTTGCTCTACGACAAAAGACCGAGACCGCTGCTCGGTCCGCTTGTTGAAATTTGACGTTGTATTCGGTACACTGAATAAAGGAAAAATCTCGGAATTCTGTTCGTTCAAAGAATCGTTCGAAGTAAGGGGACTGTAAGGCATGGCTAATTTTCTAAAAGAATTATTTGCACCAACGAAACGTGTCCTGAAGAAAGCCGAAAAAGCAGCAGACGCTGTAGAAGCGCTCGAGACACAAATCGGTGCGTTATCGGATCAAGAACTGGAAGGGAAAGTCGTTGAATTCCGTGAGCGTCTCGCTAACGGAGAAGACTTAGATGATATTTTACCGGAAGCCTTCGCGGTCTGTCGCGAAGTGTCAACACGCGTTCTCGGCATGCGCCACTACCGCGTTCAGTTGATTGGTGGATATGTCCTGCACAATGGGGATATCGCCGAAATGAAGACCGGGGAAGGTAAGACGCTCGTAGCAACACTCCCTGTCTATTTGAATGCTCTCGCAGGCAACGGCGTACACGTCGTTACCGTCAACGAATATCTCGCAAAACGTGACCGTGACATCATGGAGCCGCTTTATGCAGCACTTGGTCTCTCGGTCGGCTTGAATCTCTCAAGCATGTCGCGTCAAGAAAAACAAGCAGCATACAGCTGTGACATCACGTACGGAACGAACAACGAGTTCGGTTTCGATTACTTGCGTGATAACATGGTCCTCTACAAAGAAGACCGCGTTCAACGTCCACTCAGTTATGCCGTCGTCGATGAAGTCGACTCGATTCTCGTCGATGAAGCGCGGACTCCGCTCATCATCTCAGGATCGGCCGAAAAATCGACAGCGCTCTATTCACAAGCCGATGCGTTCGCAAAAATCATGAAGGCAGAGGAGGACTACACGGTCGACATCAAGACGAAGAGTGTCCTGTTGACGGAGCAAGGAATCGACCGTGCTGAAAAATACTTCGGTATTGATAACTTGTTTGGTCTCGAACACGTCGCGCTCAACCATCATTTAAGCCTCGCACTGCGGGCGAACGCTGTCATGCATCGCGACGTCGACTATATGGTTCGCGAAGACGAAGTCATGATCATCGACCAATTCACAGGTCGTGTCATGGAAGGTCGTCGTTATTCGGAAGGTCTGCACCAAGCGATCGAAGCGAAGGAAGGCGTCGAGATTCAACGCGAATCCATGACCCTTGCGACGATCACGTACCAAAACTTCTTCCGGATGTATACGAAGCTTGCCGGAATGACCGGTACAGCGAAGACGGAGGAAGAAGAGTTCCGTAACATCTACAACATGCACGTCGTACCGGTTCCGACGAACAAACCGGTCGTCCGAAATGATATGCCGGACTTGATCTTCAAGACGATGAACGGGAAGTTTGCTGCTGTCGCAGACGAAATCGAACGTGCCCACCGTGAAGGACAACCAGTCCTCGTCGGTACGGTTGCCGTCGAGACGTCGGAGTTGCTGAGTAACATCCTCAAAAAACGTGGCATTCGTCACGAAGTCTTGAACGCGAAGAACCACGCACGTGAAGCGGAAATCATTGAGAACGCGGGTCAAGCGAACTCGGTCACGATCGCAACGAACATGGCTGGTCGTGGTACCGACATTAAGCTCGGTCAAGGTGTCTTAGAAAAAGGTGGTCTCTATATCCTCGGGACAGAACGTCACGAATCACGCCGGATCGATAACCAACTCCGTGGTCGTGCCGGTCGTCAAGGGGATCCAGGTGCATCACAATTCTATCTCTCACTTGAAGATGAATTGATGCGTCGCTTTGGTTCTGATTCGCTGCAGTCGATGATGGATCGTCTCGGAATGGATGATTCGCAACCGATCGAGAGTCGGATGGTGTCTCGTGCCGTTGAATCGGCTCAAAAACGCGTCGAAGGAAATAACTTTGATGCGCGGAAACAAGTCCTCGGATACGATAACGTCATGGCGGATCAACGGAAAGTCATGTACGCGGACCGGGCAGCGATTCTCGATGCCGGTTCCGTGTCAGATATCGTCCGTCCGATGATCGAGCAGACGATCGAAGCAGGCGTCCATCAGTACACGCCGGTCGAGTTCGTACCGGAAGAATGGAGCATCGGTGCGCTTGCGGAATGGGCGAACCAGACGCTTGCGATCGAAGAGAAAGTCACGGAAAGTGACCTCTTCGGAAAAGAACGTGAAGAAATCATCGATTTGCTCAAAGAGCGCACGTTCGCGCACTACGAGCACAAGCGCTCAGAAGTCCCAGCAGAAGCATTCGATGAGTTCGAAAAAGTCATCGTCCTACGTGCCGTCGACCAACACTGGATGAACCACATCGATCAGATGGATCAACTCCGTGAAGGGATTCACCTCCGGGCATACGGTCAAAACGACCCGCTCCGTGAATACCAATCAGAAGGTTCGATGATGTTTGATGCGATGAACGCTGCGATCGCAGAAGAAGTGACACAATTCGTCCTTCGTGCGGATCTCGACCCGAACCTCAAACGCGAAAAAGTCGTCCAAGACGAAGTCGCGGTTTCTGGTAAGGAAGACAAAGCGGTCAAGAAAAAACCGGTCCGGAAAAATCCAAACGACCAAATCGGACGTAACGATCCGTGCTGGTGTGGATCCGGTAAGAAATATAAGAACTGTCACGGCCGTCAGGCATAAGTGATGAATCGACTGAAAGAGGGGCAGGAGATTCCTGCCTCTTTTCACGGAAAGAGAAGGTGGATTACATGGAATTAGCAGAAATTCGCAACACCGCCGAGTGGATGGAAAAGAAACTCGACGAATATAAGGCATCACTCGACCTTGAGTCGAAGATTGCTCGGATTGAAGAACTCGAAAACGAGATGACGTACCCGGACTTCTGGAACAACCAGGAATCGGCACAAAAAGTCATCGATGAGTCGAACGGCTTAAAAGCGATGGTCGACAAGTATAAAGAACTCGAAGCAGGTCACGAGAACGTTGCCTTGACATATGAATTGATTAAGGAAGAGCCGGATGCGGATCTTCAAGAAGAGCTCGAGTCAGAACTCGGCGATCTCAAGAAAAAGTTCGAAGACTTCGAATTACAAATCCTCTTGAACGGCGAGTATGACGCGAACAACGCGATTCTCGAGTTACACCCAGGTGCGGGTGGTACTGAGTCACAAGACTGGGCATCAATGCTTCTCCGGATGTACCAACGTTTCTGCGATAAGCAGGGCTGGAAAGTCGAAACAATGGATTACCAACCAGGTGATGAAGCCGGTGTCAAATCGGTCACGCTTCGTATTCAAGGGCATAATGCCTATGGGTACTTGAAAGCCGAAAAAGGGATCCACCGTCTTGTCCGGATCTCACCGTTTGACTCGTCAGGCCGTCGTCATACATCGTTCGTCTCGTGTGACGTCATGCCGGAGTTCAACGATGACATCGATATTGAAGTCCGTACGGAAGACTTGCGGATCGATACGTACCGTGCTTCTGGTGCCGGTGGTCAGCACATCAATACGACGGACTCAGCTGTCCGAATCACCCACGTTCCGACAGGCGTCGTCGTCTCTTGTCAACAAGAACGGTCGCAGATCAAGAACCGTGAAGCGGCGATGAAGATGTTGAAAGCGAAACTTTACCAACGCGAAATCGAAGAGCAACAAAAGAAACTCGACGAAATCCGTGGTGAAAAATCGGATATCGCATGGGGTAGCCAAATCCGTTCGTACGTCTTCCACCCATACAGCATGGTCAAGGATCACCGGACGAACTATGAAGTCGGGAACACGCAAGGGGCAATGGATGGTGACATCATGGGCTTCATCGATGCGTACCTCCGTCTCATGAATATGTAAGACAACCAACCAGTCGGACGATGTTCGACTGGTTTTTTGACCGTCAAAGGGGGAAGCGTGATGAAGAAGCAAAGTCGGGTCAACAAACAGGCGTGGGAATACCGAGCATATGAATTTTGGGAGAAACGCGATGGGACACCAGCCAAATATGCTGCACGTATTAAACAAGATCCAGCCGCATGCCTGAAGAAGCATCGACATGATCTCGAAGACGTCGCGGGGAAGGCGATTGCGAATATTTGTGGTTCAAACGGACGCAAGGCGGTTCCGTTAGCGTTACTCGGGGCAGACGTCACTGTGTTCGATATCTCAGAGGAGAATGCCAAGTATGCGCTTGAACTGGCGCACCATGCTGAGACAAGAATCACGTATGTCGTCGGTGATCTCTATGCGATCGATCTTGAACGATATCGCGATACCTTTGATATCCTTTACTTAGAAGGCGGGATTTTGCATTATTTTGCTGATCTCAAGCGTTTTTTACAGATTCTCTTTGCAATCTTGCAACCTGGTGGACAGCTGATCCTTAGCGATTTTCATCCGGTCGGACGCTGGATCGATGCTGATTTGAAGTATACACCACGCTACTTCGATCAAGCCTTGCAAGCGGGTGACTTGGCGTATAAGACGCACTTTACGAATGAGGAGCAAGTCGATTTTCCAGACGTTTCTGTCCGCTATTTTACATTGAGTGAGATCTTAAACGGGATTCTTCAAACACGTTTCATATTAGATCGATTCGACGAGCATCGTGGCTGGAATGGTGAGAACATCCCGTCCGAGTTCACGCTCCTCGCAACCAAACCATTTGAAGGGAGCAATAACTGATGATCATCCGTAAAGAAGGCTTTAAGGACGCAACGGGAATTCGGCTCGTCCATGAAGCGGCATTCGAACAACCGAACGAAGCGAATCTCGTTGATGCCTTACGCGAGGAGGAAGCGGCGCAACCGGTCTTCGGTCGCGTCGCGGTGACTGATAAAGGAGAAATCGTTGGTCATGTCCTCTTGAGCCGGATCCATATCGATGACATCCCGTCGCTTGCCTTAGCGCCGGTCGGTGTCCTACCCACCTGGCAGCGAAAGGGTATCGGCTCTGAATTGATCCGTCAAGTGATCGAGGATGCGCGGGACGCCGGGGAATCCCACATCGTCGTCCTCGGTCACGACAGCTATTATCCACAGTTCGGCTTTGAACGGGCGATTGACTACGGTATCAAGCCGCCGTTCCCCGTTCCGCCGGAGGTCTTTCTCGTTCTTGCACTCGAACGGAATGGATTACGTGGCGTTAGCGGTATCGTTCGCTACAGTCCACCCTTTAGTGCGGTATAAAGGGAACACTGTGAGTTGTTCCGCCTGTCTAGTCGTTGTCTGACTTTTCCGCTAAAATGAAACACGAGAATCAATTGATAAGGGGAAATGGAATGTCATGACATCGACACGTCAGGAAGTCGTGCGCGATTATGCGTATTTGTTAATCGGGTCCTTGTTCGTCGCAAGTGCCTTTAGTTTATTTTTAGCACCGAACCAACTCGCCTCGGGAGGGGTCAGTGGCTTATCGATCGTCTTGAACGATTTGTTCGGAATTTCGCCAGGATTGTTCCAACTCGTCGCGAACGTCGTCTTGCTTGCGATCGGTTGGATGATCCTCGGGATGGGCTTTGGGGTCAAATCACTCGTCGGGTCGATCTTCTTACCGGTCGTCATCCTCGTATATGAGCGGTTCGATGTTCCGGCTGCGACAATGAATCCGATGCTTGCTGCAATCTTTGGTGGTGCCGGGGTCGGGATTGGACTCGGTCTGATCTTCCGGGGGCGAGCGTCGACCGGAGGAATGGATTTGATTGCGCAAATCCTGCATCGTTTCACGAAATTGCCACTTCATCTGTGTATCGCCTTGCTTGACGGCACGATCGTCATCAGTGCGGCGACGATCTTCTCGCTTGAGATTGGGCTGTATGCACTCGTTGCTTTGTTCATCACGATCAAAATGATCGACGTCGTCCAGCTCGGAATCACGAACGACAAACTTGCCTATATCATTTCCGATCAACGGGAAGCGTTAGTGAAAGAAATCTTCGAGACACTCGATCGCGGGGCGACGGAGATCGAGGCAGCAGGAGCGTTCACGCGGACACGCAAACCGATGCTAATGGTCGTCGTTCGTCAAGGGGAAATCACGACGCTCAAAGAAATCGTCAAACACATCGATCCATCGGCATTCCTCGTCGTCAGTGAAGCCCATGAGGTGCTCGGACTCGGGTTTACAGACGATAAACGCTACCGTAATGTGCCATAATCGTTCTTAAAACGTGAAGTTTTTGTGAAATCACGCTTAACTCATCCGGATAACGGTTATACTCTAACTAGGTCAGTAGCGTTTATGTAGATACTTACAAGAGGGGGATATCCGGATGAAGCTGAAAAACTTGTTACTCGCGTTAGGCTTAGGAACGACACTTGCGCTCGCGGCATGTGGTGGTAGTGACGATTCGAGTTCTGATGATTCATCGTCAGGCACGAAGGATGAGTCAACGATGAACGATGATTCGTCGAAGACACAATCCGGTGTAGATGCTGAGAAAATCTTCGCCAACAACTGTGCAACGTGTCATGGTAAAAACCTTGAAGGAAACGTCGGACCGAACTTGACGAAGGTTGGATCGAAATATTCTTCAGAAGAGATTCAAAAAATCATCAAGAACGGGAAAGGGCAAATGCCTGCTGGTATCCTGAAAGATGATAAAGAAATCACGGCTGTTGCCGACTGGCTCGCTGCTAAAAAATGATTATGGGATATGATGGGGTACGAGATGACACACACGACATGTGTTCGTCATTCGTGCCTCTTTTTTATGGTATAATCGCCTGAAATGACATTTGATTGTAATGTGCGTTCAATTTTGTCCCTGTTATAATGGTGGTCGGTAGGTTTTTGGACCTATTCATTTAGCATCAGTAAATAAGTAAGGATGTGAAGTACGTGATCAAGATGCAACGAATCAGTAAGATTTATCCGAACGGCGTCACGGCACTCCGTGAGGTCGATTTGACGATCAATCAAGGCGAATTCGTCTATATCGTCGGTCCGTCGGGTGCGGGTAAATCAACATTCATGAAAATGATGTACCGCGAAGAGAAACCAACGAGCGGTTCATTTTTGTTTAAAGGAATCGAAGTCGGTAAGTTGAAGAACCGTCAAATCCCCGAACTTCGTCGCCAAATCGGCGTCATCTTCCAAGATTTTAAATTACTCCCGTCACTGACGGTTTATGAAAATGTCGCCTTTGCGCTAGAAGTCGTAGGGGAAGACAAAGCACAAATCCGGAAGAAAGTACTCGAAGTACTCGATCTCGTTAAGCTCAAGCATAAAGAGCGCAACTATCCGGACGAATTATCTGGGGGCGAACAACAACGGATCTCGATCGCGAGAGCCATCGTCAACCGTCCGTCACTCGTCATCGCCGATGAGCCGACTGGAAACCTGGACCCGGATACAGCATGGGAGATCATGGAAGTATTCGAAGAGATTTATCGCCGTGGGACAACGGTCGTAATGGCGACACACAACCGGGACATCGTTAACAAGATGCGTCATCGTGTCTTAGCGATCGATGGAGGAAAAATCGTCCGAGACGAAGAGAAAGGAATGTACGGCTATGAAGTTTAATGGATTCCGTCATTTACGGGAAGGGGCAAAAGGTCTCGTCCGGAACGGCTGGATGACATTCGCTTCTGTCAGTGCCGTTACCGTCACGTTACTTCTCGTAGGAATATTCGCGATGCTCATGTTCAACGTCAACAAGATTTCCGATAACGTCGAAAAAGACGTTGAAATCCAAGTATTCGTCGAACGAGAAGCAGACCAGTCGAAGATCGATGCAGTCGGTGAAGCACTCAAGCAGATGCCGGGCGTCAACACTGTTCGTTACAGTTCAAAAGAAGAAGAACTGGACCGCTTCAAGAAGCAACTTGGCGAAGGTTCTCAAGCCTACCAGTCGGTTGAAAAAGACAATCCGCTTCACGACCGATATATCGTCAAAGCTACCTCACCAAAAGAGACAGAAACACTTGCAAATTCCATCAAAAAAATGGAAAATGTAGATAGTGTCGAATATGGTAAGGACTATGTTAAAAAGATGTTTAACTTCCTTGAAGGAGTTCGGATCGGTGGAATCATCCTGATCGTCGGATTGACGTTCATGGCAATGTTCCTTATTTCGAACACGATTAAAGTCACGATCTTCTCCCGTCGCCGGGAAATCGAGATCATGCGCCTCGTCGGAGCGAAAAACGGATTCATCCGTGCACCGTTCTTCGTCGAAGGATTATTGATGGGCATATTAGGTGCCATCATCCCGATCGTCGTCGTCTACTTCGGTTACGAAGTCTCATACAACGCGATCCAACCCCAACTTTCTACCGTGAATGCGGGAATATTCTCGTTGATTCCACCAGGTGAATTGTCGGCACAAGTCGTCTTAATCCTGCTCGGACTCGGTGCATTCATCGGTGTATGGGGATCAACGACATCACTCGGTCGTTTCTTGAAGATTTAAATCAGTTACCCAAAAATAAAATAGAGGAGAGATGCTTCTCATGAAAGTCCGATTCTATTCTGCCGTCCTGAGCTTAGCTTTGATTGGAACTAGTGTGTCCGTTGATGCCACGTCGAAAGAAGATTTGCTGAAGGAACAACAGGAGGTCGAAAGCCGTCTGAAAGAGACGGAACGATTACAGAATCAGACATCAGAGAAGTTGAACTTGACGAAACAGGAGCGTAAGGAAGCCCGTGCGCAACTGAATGAAGTCAACAGCCGTTTGGATGATTTAGCGCTTAAGATAGCCGATCAACAAGCGGCTGTTGCTGCATCTAAAGAACAATTGCGTCTGACGGAAGCAGCGATTTCCGAGACGCTCAAGGAACTGCATCAACAAGAAGAGTTGCTTGGAAGCCGATTGCGTGCCGTCCAACAAAAAGGAGACGTCAAATACATCGAGGTCTTGCTCGACGCAAAAGACTTTGGTGATTTGATTTCGCGCTTCAGTACGGTCAGTGAGATCATCAAACAAGATGATCATGTCTTACAAGCTTACAAGGGGAACGTCAAACAACTGAGCGAACAACGGTCGGAACAAGCACTATTGCTTGAAAGCATGAAACGGGAACAACGGAAGTTGCTCGTGCTCCAGACACGAATCATTGCGGAATCTGAGCTCAAGCGAAAGCTTGTCGTCCAGTTGAACACGAAGGTCAAGGAACTGCAACAAGAGCAGTTCTCTAAAGCCGAGGAAGCAGAAATTCTCGCGGATCAGCGCCGTCTGATTCAAAACGAATTGATTGCCCTGCAAGAAGCCGAACGGAAAGCAAAAGAAGAAGCGAAACGGAAAGCGGAGGAAGCGGCGCGGGCAGCAGAAGCAAAACGTCAAGCGGAAGCGGAAGAAGCGGCGCGGGCAGCAGAAGCAAAACGTCAAGCGGAAGCGGCAGAAGCGGCACGTGCAGCAGAGGCAAAAAAGAAAAAATCCGATGCTCCAAGTGCGGAACCGACCATTCCTGAAGTCGAGTCACCGACTGCAACGCCGGAGCAACCGGCAGATGCCGTGACGAGTCGTCCGTTCCATTTACCGGTTCAAGGATATGTCTCGTCGCCGTTCGGTCCCCGAAACAATCCGTTGACAGGGAAGCCGGAGATTCATAAAGGGATTGATCTCGTAAATGCAAAAGGAACACCGATTCATGCAGCGGCAGGTGGTATCGTTCTACGTGCCGGTAGTGCAACAGGTTACGGGAACGTCGTCATGGTGACGCATTTGATTGATGGACAGGTCTACACGACCGTCTATGCACATCTCGATTCGATCAGCGTCTCCGCCGGTCAAACAGTCATGCCGGGTAAGACGGTCGGCACATTAGGTACAACGGGCTGGTCGACAGGTCCGCATTTGCATTTCGAATTGCATAAGGGAGAGTGGGCAGTCGGACAACCGAATGCAGTTGACCCAGCACCGTACATCTTTTGACATCCCACAGAATACTGAAAAGATAGGGTAACCTATCTTTTTTTGCTATACTGAAAAAAATAATGCGTTTTTAATGGAAGTGGGGAATCAAGCGTGAAAAAATCTACAACAGCAGTGATTGCGGTCAGTACCTTCGGGCTTGGTTTAGGGGCAGGTGCCGTCGGTATGTTAGCGGCTGGCGGAACAGATTCCGTTGCAACGCAGTCATCATCTTCGAATGCGACAGGTGATTGGAAAAAAATCGACCAGGTCCGGCAGATGATCGAACAAAATTATCTAAAAGACGTGACAGATAAAGAGTTACTCGATGGTGCGTTATCTGGCATGACAGAAGTGCTTAACGATCCATATTCCGTTTATATGGATGAGTCGGAAACGACCTCGTTCAACACAAATCTGTCGTCTTCGTTTGAAGGGATCGGTGCGACGCTTGAACAAAAAGGTGAGTCGATCGTCATCGTCTCGCCGATCAAAGGATCACCTGCTGAAAAAGCTGGTATCAAACCAGGCGACGTCATCCTAGAAATCGATGGTAAGTCGACAAAAGGTCAAAAGACGGATCAAGCCGTTAAAAAAATTCGTGGTGAAAAAGGAACGAATGTCGTCCTGACGATTCAGCGTAGCGGACAAGACGCGATGGAGATCACGATTAAACGCGATACGATTCCAATCGAGACGGTCTATACGTCAACGGAGAATGTCAACGGCAAGAAGATCGGTGTCTTACAAGTAACACAGTTCTCGGAACCGACAGCAGAAGAGTTCGAGAAGGGGTTGACGAAACTCGAGAGTCAGAACATTGATGGACTCGTCATCGATGTACGCGGAAATCCGGGTGGTCTTTTGACGGCTGTCTCGAAAATGATCGCTCCGTTCATTCCGAAAGACGTGCCGATTTATCAAGTCGAGAACAATAAAGGCGAGCGCCAGCAGGAATTCGGGAAGGCAGACGAGAAGAAACCATATAACATCGTCGTCTTAGAAGACGGCGGATCGGCCTCAGCGTCCGAGATCCTTGCAGCCGGTCTGAAGGAAGGAGCTGGCGCCGAAGTCGTCGGTACGAAGTCGTTCGGGAAAGGGATCGTCCAAAGTGCGTATGATTTGAAGGACGGTAGCGACCTGAAGTTAACGACGAACAAATGGCTGACACCAGACGGAAACTGGATCCACAAAAAAGGGGTCAAGCCGACGGTCGAAGTCAAACAACCGGCGTACTTCAACGTCACGAAAATTTTGACTGATCAAAAGTCACTCGCTGTCGGCGATTACGGAAAATCAGTCGAGAATGCCCACCTCGTCCTCGAAGCGATCGGTTATGAGCCAAAAGGACAGGACGGCTATTTCGGTGACACGATGAAACAAGCTGTCGAGGCTTTGCAAAAGGATGCGAAACTTGACGTCACTGGAAAAATCGATCAGCAGACAGCGGGTGAGATGGAGACGCGTCTCCTGAAGAAACTCCAGGACGATAAGAATGACGTCCAGCGGAAAAAAGCACTCGAGGTCGCTGCTCAATAATAAGGAATGGAAAGAGGTCTGAATGCGCGTGGAATTACTCGATGAAATTGGTTGGACCGCGATTAGTCTCATCGCCAGTCCGACCTTGTGGTTAGCACTCCTTGTCAGTTGGGTCATCGGCATCCGGCGTGTCAAACGGGAACGCGGACTGTTTCGCTCCCGGACACACGGTAAACGAAGCGATGTCCTCGAAACACTTTTACCAGGCCTACTCGTCGGTCTCGTCTTGTCCGTCGTCAGCGGATGGCTCGGATTGACAGTGACACCGCAGTACGCTCTACTGTTGCTTGGACTTTCGAGCGTCCTGCTGTTGATTGGTGTCGTTCGTTTGAACCTGCCACTCTGGCCGATCGTCTTGCTTGGACTTGCCGGCTGGTTCCTAATGGATTCACGTCTTGATCCGGTTCGAGCGGTTGAGCCGAAAATGATTTTATTGCTTGCGACGTTAACGCTCGTCGCGGAATGTCTCTTCGTCTGGTGGCGCGGGCAACGGCGTCTGTCACCGTCACTCGTCGTCTCAAAGCGCGGTCGCTTCATCGGTGGGCTGTCGGCAAATAAACTTTGGCTATTGCCTTTGCTCGTCTTTGTTCCGGGCGACGTGCTTGAAGCCTGGTGGCCACGTTACAGCTTCCCGGAACTCGTTCCGGTCGTTCTCTGGTTACCGATCGGTTTCAGTTTCCTCTTTACGGGTAAGTTGCCGAAAGAATTGATGCGTCCGCTCGTTCAAGGACGTTTGATCACGAGTCTTGTTGCAGTTTTATTGACGGTTCTTGCGTACGTGACTGGTCAAGCTGAATGGCTCTACGGAATCGTCTTGTTGCTCGTCCTGCACATTTTGTTGCACCAGCGGGTCAAACGCTTGAACCGGGCGCAAACGCCGTTGTTCCTCAATGGAACGCGTGGTGCCGTCATTCTCGGAACGCTACCTGATAAACCAGCTGCCGAGATGGGCTTGATTCCGGGTGAAGCGATCTATAAGGTCAACGGTGAAAAGGTCGACTCGGAAGCATCGTTCTATGAAGCCATCCAAAAACACAAACCGTATCTGCGTCTTGAAGTCATGAACCATAACGGAGACATCCGTTTTGCGCAACGTGCCTTTTATGAACAAGATCATCATGAGCTCGGTATCCTCTTCGTCAACGAACCGGTCCACGGTCGGACGAAGGTACGCTCTTTGCATTAAACTAGTACATCCCTGTCACGGAACAGCCGTGACAGGGATTTTTTTGTCGGCAGAAAAATCGAAGATCAGCACTCGAAGTAAAAAGAAACTTTTGCATTTTCGAAAAAAAGGGTAACTTCCTAAAAGGAGCACTTCATAATCGAATGTTTGTTCGTAAAGTGATACAATAGAAATAGATTTTTTAACGTGATGAGGGGGAAGCAAACGATGGATTTTGAACTCGTTTCACCATTTGAACCAGGCGGTGATCAGCCAACGGCAATCGAAAAATTGGTGACTGGGCTAAAACAAGGCGAACGACATCAGACGTTGCTTGGGGCGACCGGTACCGGGAAGACGTTCACGGTCTCGAACGTCATCAAGGAAATCAAGAAACCGACGCTCGTCCTTGCCCATAACAAAACACTAGCGGGACAACTCTACTCGGAGTTCAAGGAATTCTTCCCGAACAACGCGGTCGAATACTTCGTTAGTTTTTATGATTATTACCAACCGGAAGCGTACGTTCCGTCGACGGATACGTTCATTGAGAAGGACTCTTCGATCAACGATGAGATCGATAAGTTGCGTCACTCGGCAACGTCCGCCTTGTTCGAACGGGAAGACGTCTTGATCGTCGCGTCCGTTTCGTGTATCTATGGTCTCGGTAATCCGGAAGAGTACAACAACCACGTCTTATCCCTGCGTGTCGGCAATGAGATGGGGCGAAACGAGATGCTTCGCCGTCTGATCGACATCCAGTATGAGCGAAACGACATCGACTTCCAGCGCGGACGGTTCCGCGTCCGCGGAGACGTCGTCGAAATCTTCCCGGCGTCACGCGACGAACAGTGTGTCCGGGTCGAGTTCTTCGGTGACGAGATTGAACGGATCCGTGACATGGATCCGCTGACAGGTGAGATCGTCGCGGACCGCGAGCACATCTCGATCTTCCCGGCGTCCCACTTCGTGACGGGGGATACCCGTCTACAGAAAGCGATCGCGAACATCGAGAAGGAACTTGAAGTGCAGCTTGCGAAGTTACGTGAAGACAATCAGTTGCTTGAAGCGCAACGGCTCGAACAACGGACGAACTACGATCTTGAGATGATGCGTGAGATGGGCTATTGTTCCGGAATCGAGAACTACTCGCGTCACTTGAACTTGATGCCGGAAGGGGCAACACCGTATACATTGCTCGATTACTTCCCGAAGGACTTTTTACTCGTTGCCGATGAGTCACACGTCACATTGCCACAAATTCGCGGGATGTATAACGGGGACCAGGCACGGAAACAAGTCCTCGTCGATCACGGTTTCCGTCTTCCGTCGGCAAAAGACAACCGTCCGTTACGGTTCGAGGAGTTCGAGGAAAAAGTCAGTCAGGCGATCTATATCTCGGCGACACCAGGACCGTATGAACTCGAACATTCGAAAGAGATGGTCGAGCAAATCATCCGTCCGACCGGTCTCGTTGATCCAACGATCGAGATTCATCCGATCACAGGACAAATCGATTACTTGATGGATAACATCCGTGACCGGGTCGCGAAGAACGAACGTGTTCTCGTCACGACACTGACGAAGAAGATGGCAGAAGATTTGACCGATTACTTGAAAGAGAATGGCGTCAAGGTCAACTACATGCACTCGGAGATCAAGACGCTGGAACGGATTGAAATCATACGTGACTTGAGGCTCGGGAAATACGATGTCCTCGTCGGGATCAACTTGTTACGAGAAGGACTCGATATTCCGGAAGTCTCACTCGTGACGATTCTTGATGCTGATAAGGAAGGGTTCCTCCGGTCGGACCGTTCGCTGATTCAAACGATTGGTCGGGCGGCTCGGAACTCGGAAGGACACGTCATCTTGTTTGCTGATAAAGTCACCGATTCGATGCAACGGGCGATCGATGAGACGGAACGTCGTCGCGCGATCCAGATGGCGTTCAACGAAGAACATGGCATCACGCCGCAGACGATCAAAAAAGACGTGCGTGGTGTTATCAGTACGACGATCGAGAGCGACGATACCGTCGAAAAACTCGAGAAGTTCAACAAACTTAAAAAACCGGAGCGCGAAACGTTGCTTGAACAGCTCGACCAAGAGATGCGTCAAGCGGCGAAGGACATGCAGTTCGAACGAGCTGCCGAGCTCCGCGATCTCATATTAGAATTGAAAGCAGGTGCCTAAGTTGGGAGAAAAGAAGAATCAGATTATCATCAAAGGCGCTCGCGTCAATAATCTACAAAACATCGATGTCGAAATCCCCCGCGATCAGCTCGTCGTCTTGACGGGCTTGTCTGGATCGGGGAAATCGTCGCTTGCCTTCGATACGATTTATGCTGAAGGACAACGTCGTTATGTCGAAAGTTTGTCTGCCTATGCTCGTCAATTCCTCGGACAAATGGATAAACCGGATGTCGATACGATTGAAGGACTGAGTCCGGCAATTTCGATCGATCAAAAGACGACGAGTAAAAACCCACGTTCGACGGTCGGAACGGTCACGGAGATTTATGACTACTTGCGTCTGTTATACGCACGGATCGGGAAGCCGATCTGTCCGAATCACGGAATCGAGATTTCGAGCCAGACGATTAGTCAGATGGTCGACCAAGTGATGGAACAACCAGAGCGGACGCGTCTGCAAATTCTCGCGCCAATCGTTTCCGGACGCAAAGGAACGCACGTCAAGGTGCTCGACGATTTGAAGAAGGAAGGTTTCGTCCGCGTCCGTGTCAACGGAGAGACGATGGATCTCGCCGAAGAGATCACGCTTGAGAAAAACAAGAAACACTCGATCGAAGTCGTCGTCGACCGTGTCGTCGTGCGACCAGACGTCGAAGCCCGTCTTGCGGACTCACTTGAGACTGCACTTCGCCTCGCGGATGGTCGGGTCATCGTCGATACGATGGACGGCAACGAACTATTGTTCAGTGAACATCATGCTTGTCCAATTTGTGGCTTCTCAATCGGCGAACTCGAACCACGGATGTTCTCGTTCAACTCACCGTTTGGTGCTTGTACGTCATGTGATGGTCTCGGAACGAAGCTTGAGGTCGATGTTGATCTCGTCGTGCCGCATCCCGATAAGTCATTGAACGAAGGGGCAATCGTGGCGTGGGAACCAACGAGCTCGCAGTATTATCCACAATTGCTCAAAGCGGTGTGTGACCACTTTAAAATCGATATGGATACACCGTTCGAACAATTGTCAGAAGAACATCGCGAAACGATCTTGAACGGAAACACGAAGGAAGAGATTCACTTCCGTTATGAGAATGACTTCGGGATGGTCCGAAATACGAACCTCTACTTCGAAGGAGTTCTCAATAACTTACAACGTCGCTTCAAGGAGACGTCGTCTGATTATATCCGGGAACAGATGGAAGGCTACATGGCGAAGAAGGCGTGTCCGACGTGTAAAGGACATCGCTTGAAACGGGAATCGCTCGCCGTCAAAGTATCCGATCACCATATCGGTGAAGTGACGAAGATGTCTGTTAAACAAGCGGTCATGTTCTTCGACGAACTACCGGAGAAATTAAGTGAGAAGGATCAGACGATTTCGCGGATGATCGTCCGTGAGATTCATGAACGGGCGTCGTTCCTTGAGAACGTCGGTCTCGATTACCTGACGATCTCACGCGCAGCGGGGACATTATCCGGTGGGGAAGCGCAACGGATTCGTCTTGCGACACAAATCGGTTCGCGTCTGACGGGCGTCCTCTACGTTCTGGATGAACCATCGATCGGCTTACACCAACGCGATAATGATCGTCTGATCAATACGCTGAAGGCGATGCGTGATCTCGGCAATACGCTGATCGTCGTCGAACACGATGAAGATACGATGATGGCAGCCGACTACTTGATCGATATCGGACCAGGTGCCGGGGATCATGGTGGATTCGTCACAGCAGCCGGAAAACCGGAAGAGTTGATGCAGGATGCGAACTCGTTGACTGGTCAATATTTGTCCGGGAAGAAGTTCATTCCTGTTCCGTCGACACGCAAAGAGCCAGACGGTCGGATGCTTCATATCCACAAAGCATCGGAAAACAACTTGAAGAACGTCGATGTCGACATTCCGCTAGGGCTGTTCGTCGCCGTCACCGGAGTATCCGGTTCTGGTAAATCGACGTTGATCAATGAAATTCTCTATAAGACGATCGCCCACGAGATGAACCGGGCGAAGGAAAAACCAGGCGCCCATAAAGGGATCACCGGTCTGGATCAAATCGATAAGGTCATCGATATCGATCAGTCACCAATCGGTCGGACACCGCGTTCGAACCCTGCAACGTATACGGGTGTCTTCGATGATATTCGGGACGTCTTTGCTTCGACGAACGAAGCGAAACTCCGTGGTTACAAAAAAGGACGTTTCAGTTTCAACATCAAGGGTGGACGCTGTGAAGCGTGTCGTGGCGACGGGATCATCAAGATCGAGATGCACTTCTTACCGGACGTCTATGTTCCGTGTGAAGTCTGTCACGGTAAACGTTATAACCGCGAAACACTCGAAGTGAAATATAAAGGCAAAACGATTGCCGACGTGCTTGAGATGACGGTTGAAGATGCACTCGCCTTCTTCGAGAACATTCCGAAAATCACGCGGAAACTGCAGACGATCGCTGACGTCGGTCTGACGTACATGCGTCTCGGTCAACCCGCGACGGAACTGTCTGGTGGGGAAGCGCAGCGCGTTAAACTGGCATCCGAGCTGCATAAACGTTCGACCGGGAAGACGATCTATATCCTCGATGAACCGACGACAGGACTGCATGTCCATGATATCGCGCGCCTCCTGAAAGTCTTACAACGACTCGTCGACAATGGTGATACAGTACTCGTCATCGAACACAATCTAGACGTCATTAAGACAGCAGACTATTTGATTGATCTCGGACCTGAAGGTGGCGACGGTGGCGGAACAATCGTTGCTGCCGGTACACCGGAACACATCGCCGAAGTCGAAGCGTCTTATACGGGACGATACCTCGCGCCTGTCCTTGAACGCGACGCGGCACGAATTGAATCGTGAAACTTTTGTGGATGAGGATTCGTAGGAAGGAACTAAGGGAACTTAAACGAAAGTATCATGTAACACACGTTTGAGGTTCAAGAATAGGAGGGAACGGTTCATGAAGCAAGATATGCGTCAATTGATATTGGAGCAAGTCAAAGAAGGAAAGTTAACGATTGATGAGGCACTCGATAAACTCGAGCGGCTCGAAGCGATCGACGAACGTGCAACTTCTGCCAGTGAACATAAGTACGTCGATGAACCAGAACAATATGATCGGGTCGACCAGTATTCCGTCGATTCGTTGACGACGAAAGTCATGTCAGCGTTCGATAATCTCGTCAGCCGGATCAAGGACAGTGATCTTTCGCTTAATCAGGCGTCCGGTCCGAACGTCACCTACGTCAAACAATTCCCGTTCAGCGGTGAGACGGTTCACGTCGATCTGTTCAATGCGAACTTGGTCGTTGAACCGAGTGATCTCGAAGAATGCGAATTAACGGTGACAGGACGTCCGCTCCGCCGCCAACAGGTGACGGAAGAACAGGCGCTTGAGCAACTACAAGCTGCTGTTCAGCACGCAGTGTCGGCGAATACACTCTCAATTCGTTTGAAGGATAAGAGTGTTCGTGCGACAGTCCACCTGAAAGTACCACGCCGTCATTACGAGTCATTCGTCTTACAGACGTTGAACGGGGAGATTTCGTTATCGTCACTCGATACGACGTCCGCTCAACTGATGACGGCGAACGGTCGGGTCAACGTCCGTGACCTCTTCAGTGAAGATGTCAAAGTATCGACAGCGAACGGCTCGATCGAAATCGAAGAGTCGGAGTTGAAGGTCTTGAAAGCGAAGACAGCCAACGGTCAAATCATCACGACTGGTGTCTTCGAACGTTCAGAATTGAAAACAGCGAACGGAAACGTACGTTGCGAGCTGAAGACAGCGCAAAATGCGAAAGTCAAAGCCTCGTCACTTGCTGGAAGCATCGCCTTGATGTTGCCGCATGGCGCTGAAGTCTACGGAGAACTTGAGACGAACTTTGGTGGTCTCAACTGCAATCTTGACGATATGGAATTGATTCGGGATCAAAAAGAGATCGTCAACCGGAAACTCCATTTCGTCTCAGGGCGCGGTCGTTCACCTAAAATTGAGGTCGAAGCGGATACGAAGACTGGTACGATTTCAGTCACGCACGGTGTTCACCTCAGTCCACAAGCGTTATAAGCATACTCGGCGCAACTTCTTGAAAAAGAGGTTGCGCTTTTCTTATGACATCGTATCCGCTGTGCATGCTTTCCTCAGGCTCGTTTGTTTCTGACAGCGTGGATGACCGCGCTTTTTCCTGTAGGAGTCACACATGCGGAACGACTTCGTCTGCACATGTAAAAACACCCATCCTCATAAGTGGATGGGTGTAGCATAAATCAATAGTTGTAGTCTTGATCCATCATCGGTTCATCGAAGTTCATGTTCTCGATATTATTCATATCGTAACCGAACGAGAGTAAGGCGATGACACCGATGATTGCAAGAACGATCGAAACGAGAATCAGACCAATGCCGAGCCAACTCTTTCCGCGTGCGCGATTCCAATAGAAAATGATGGCTAAGACGTACGAGATGAAAGACCCACTGATGAAGACCCCGATGATGGAAATAATAAAGAATAAGAGAGCTGTTTGATCTTGATTCCGGGAGTAAGCCTTCCACATATCGATCAGCGAAATCACGAGATAAACGAAACCGGCGATCGCGAGGATTCCGAATAAAATAAGTATTAAAACGAACCAAATACCGCCACCTGACATCATGGCAAAACCTCCTTCAAAATATTAACTCTTTATTCCATTCCCAAGAAATCATGCTTCTAATCCAATTCCATGAACCGAATAAAAATATGGTACAATACTTCAAGTGAAAGGGGCTGACGAAGCGTGCAACCAAAAGTGCGAACAGCTGAAATCGTAAAACAATTCAATCTCCACATCGTCACGGGAGAAGAAGGCTTACATCGCCCGATTCTAACGGCTGATTTGTGCCGACCTGGCCTTGTGCTTGCCGGTTATTATGCTTATTACCCGGCAGAACGTCTTCAAATTCTCGGAAAAACAGAATTGACGTTCTTCAATAATTTAACGTACGAGGAACAACGTGAACGAGCGAACGTCCTCTGTACAGATGAAACACCTGGTATTTTGATCACACGTGGATTTGAAGTGCCGGAAGCGATCATCCAAGCTGCGGACGAGACGAACGTGCCACTGTTGACGACAAAAGGGCATACGACATCGGTCGAGTCACAGATCACGAACTTCCTCGAAGCGGAACTCGCGCCAACGACGGCAATGCATGGTGTCCTTGTTGATATCTATGGTGTCGGCGTCTTCATCAAAGGAGCAAGTGGCGTCGGTAAATCGGAAACAGCACTCGAACTCGTCAAGCGGGGTCATCGTCTGGTCGCAGACGACTCGGTCGAGATTCGTCAAACGGGTGACGGGATTCTCGTCGGAACGGCACCGAAGTTGATTCAACATCTGCTTGAAATTCGTGGAATCGGGATCATCGACGTGATGACGTTGTTCGGTGCAGGTGCTGTTCGCTCGCACAAGAAGATCAGCCTCGTCTGTAACCTCGAGATTTGGGATCAATCGAAAATCTATGACCGCGTTGGTCTGGATCAAGAGACGCTTCAAATCATCGATACGGAAATCCCGTTCTTGACGATTCCGGTTCGTCCCGGACGAAACCTCGCCGTCATTATTGAGGTGGCAGCGATGAACTATCGCCTGAAAAACATGGGCATTAATACAGCAGAAGAATTCGCGGGACGTCTCGCGCAAGCAATTGAAGATGGGAATGGTGGTCTTTGATGGGAACTCTAGCCTCTGTACAACCAACATTTGATCGCGTCGCAATCAATCTCGGACCGGTACCGATTTACTGGTACGGGATCGTCATCGCACTCGGTGCGGTCGTCGGCCTGTTGATCGCGATCTTCGAATCGAAGCGGATCGGCTTCAATGAAGAGTATGCGGTCGATGTCGTCATCTGGTCGATTCCGATCAGTATCATCTGTGCCCGGATTTACTACGTCGCGTTCGAGTGGGACTACTACAGTCAGCATCTCGATCAAATCATCAACATCCGCCAAGGTGGGATCGCGATCCATGGCGCGATCATCGGCGCGATTTTGACGGTCATCATCTATACGCGGAAGAAAAAGATCTCGTTCTGGCAGATCGCTGATATCCTGGCACCGTCGCTCTTGTTCGGTCAAGCCGTCGGACGCTGGGGCAACTTCTTCAACCAAGAGGCACACGGCGGCGAGACGACATGGTCGTACTTACAAGATACGTTGCACTTACCAAACTGGATCGTCAATCAGATGTACATCGACGGGACATACTACTTACCGACATTCCTCTATGAAAGCGTCTGGAACATCATTGGTGTCATTCTATTAATCGTCTGGCGGATGAAGTTCAACCCACGTCGTGGATATGTCTTCCTCGGTTATTTGATTTGGTATTCGATCGGACGCTACTTTATCGAAGGACTCCGGACGGATAGTCTGATGGCTGACGGACTGCGGACGGCGCAAGTCGTCTCGATTTGTTTAGTCATCTTCGGTGTGATCATGCTTGTCATTCGTCGCAATGCCGTTCGTTACTTGGACGGTTCAAAAAAGGAGGCGAAGTAATCGATGATTCGCACACTTTTGTTTGACTTAGATGGAACGTTGATTGATACGAATCCATTGATCTTAAAAAGCTTCGAGCATACGCTCAGTTACTATTACCCCGACCGGACGTTCACGGAAGCGGAACTGCTTCCGTTCATCGGTCCGACGCTTGAAAAGTCATTCTCAGCAATGAACGCGGAACAGTGGAAAGAGATGGTTGCTTTTTACCGGAGCTACAACATTGCCATGCATGACGCGCTTGTACTCGAGTATCCAGGTGTGCTTGACGGATTACGCCGTTTGCATGAAGCAGGCTATAAGATGGCGGTCGTGACGTCGAAGAGTCGTCGCGTTGCCTTACGCGGGATCGAGTTATTCGGATTGACGTCACTCTTTGACGCTGTCATCGCAGCGGACGACGTAACGGAAGAAAAACCAGCCGTCGAGCCGTTTGAGAAAACGATGCAGTTACTTGGATCAACACCAGACGAGACGATCATGGTCGGTGACAACGATACGGACATCCTTGGGGGCAAGAACGCAGGAGTGAAGACGGTCGCGGTTGGTTGGGCGATCAAAGGACGTGCTTACTTAGAAGCTCTCGAACCGGATGTCATCATTGATTCGATGGATCATCTCGCAGCTTGGCTGGAGGAACAAAATGGCACGGCGAACTGATCGGTTTCAGGTCGGAACGACGAATCCACTCTGGCATATGTACCGGACGGTGTCGTTCTTTAAAGTGATGTGGTGCTTTACGATCGTCACGATTGGTCGGTTTGCCCCGTCGTTACGCTTCAAGAACACGCTCTACCGGACTTGTCTTCGGATGAAAATCGGGGAGAAGACGGCACTTGCCTTGATGGTGATGCCAGACACGATGTTCCCGGAGCGGATCACGATTGGTGACAATACGATCATCGGCTTCAATACGACGATTCTTTGTCATGAATATTTGACGACGGAGTACCGTTTAGGTGACGTCGTCATCGGAAGTAACGTCTTGATCGGTGCGAACGTGACGATCCTACCGGGCGTGACGATCGGAGATGGTGCCGTCGTTGGTGCCGGATCGGTCGTTCATCGGGACATCGCTCCGAACGAACGCGTCTCGAGTCAGCCGCTTCGCCGGCACGAAATGTGACAAAACTGTGAGAAGGAAGAAGGAAAAAAGATGACGCACATCCGCTTTACGTATAAGACAGGAAAGTATTTCGGAAGATTATTCGCCGAACGTCCACAAGGTCTCGTCGTGGAGGTGCTGGCTGTCGAAAAGCATCCGGTTCAAGGAGATCTTCATCAACCGAACCAAGTCGATGTCCCGCTCTTTCATATTCGGACCGCCTTGCATAAGCACGAAAAGATCACGGTTTCGCCCGCAGTCGTTTATGCGTATGACGGAGAGATTCCCGATTATGCGACGAGCTTACGGCAGGCATATGACAAGGACGTGGCACGTCTTGAAGGACTGAATCCAGAGACGGATGCTTTTGTACGAAAATGCTTAGAGAATTACAAAGAACTAGAATCGATTTATGCGAAACGCTGGGGATGAACTCCGGCGTTTTTTTCTGTTGCATGCCTTCTAGAGATAGGGTATTCTTGTGTCTGCAACTACGAAACCAGTTTACTATTTATGGGGGCTTGAATCATGATGGAATTAACCAAATACAAAGCAGACCCCTTTGCGATAACAGCGCGCCAAGCGGAACTTTTTTATTTCCGCGGACGGAAGGCGCACCGGGAAGGGCGACTGGATGAAGCCGTCTATCATTTAGATGAGGCGACGACACTTCAGCCAGCGGACATCCGTTATTTGCTCCGTTATGCCCGTGTCTTATTCGAGACAGGAGAAATCAATCATGCGAATGATGTCTTGAAACAAGTACGCGCACTCGACGCATCAAATACGGAAGCACTCTTTTATTTAGCGAATAACTACGCACACGTCTCACTTTATGAAGAAGCGCGACAGCATGCGATGGAATATTTAGAGCAAGCACCAAACGGTAAACACGCGGAGGCATCGGCCGCACTCGTGGAACTGATTGATCTCGAACAAGAGATGGAAGACGACGAAGAGGACGAATTGATTCGTCTGCACGGTCAAGCACAACGCCAGATCGATAAAGGGATGCTGTTCGCGGCACAGGAGACGTTGACTGGACTGATTGCCCAGTACCCGACGTTCTGGCCTGCCTACAACAACCTCGCGATCGTCGAGTTTTATTTAGGAGAGAATGATCAGGCATTCGCTTCCCTCGAACGGGTCCTTGAAGGAAACCCGGGGAATTTGCATGCCCTCTGTAACACGCTCGTCTTGCTACACGAGATGGGACAGGATGAAGAGGCGCATCGTCTCTCTCGTCAGCTCGAACACGTCCGTTCCGTGCATCTTGAGACACGTTATAAGGTCGCATCAACACTTGCGATCATCGGACGGTACGATATCGCCTATGAAGAGTTGAAATTACTCGAGCGTCGCGGGTACCGAGGAGATCCCCTCTTTGGGCACTGGTTATCGATCTCTGCTTATAAGACAGGACATGTCGAAGAGGCAGCCGCTTTCTTAAAGTCAGACGAAGCACAAGCGTTAAAGGAAGAAACGGATACGTATGACATCCGCCACAACCTACAGTTTCGCTCGGCACTCATCCAAGCGTTGAAGACGGAAGATGACGTCTCGCGAATCTTCACGGCACTTCTTCTTGGCAAGCTGAACGATGCCGAAGCACGGCTTGCATTGTCGATGATGCCAGAAGTAACGGACCGGGAAGACGTCCTGTTACTGACGGAACAGATTGTCATCGAGATGGAAGGACGGACCGATGTCGTGGATGAACGCATTCACCGGGCATTGCAGACGATCCGTCTTGCAGAACGATTCGTTTCAGACGAAGAACGGATGAGTCTTGAAGGGGACTTTTATGAGCGTTTCGCACATCTCGTCTTAAGTGGAGAATCGTTCGATTCAATTGAAGCATCCGCGGCATCACTGCTTTACCTGTTCCATGATTTACGAGACGGAATGTTGATCGAGGAATGCGCATCGCTCGTCGATTGTTCGTTCGATCATGTCGCGTCAATGATCCGGACACATGAACGGATGCTGGCACCGCTGCAAGCAAAGTGTTAGACGTTTAGGGGATTCTCACCTATACTCAAACTACAACGATTACGATAAATGGGGTGGAATCATGGCGGAAACAGAACAAAAAATTTATGACGTCATCATCATCGGGGCAGGTCCTGCTGGGATGACAGCCGCACTTTATGCATCACGTGCGAACCTTTCGACATTGATGATCGAACGCGGGATTCCGGGCGGTCAGATGGCGAACACAGAAGATATCGAGAACTACCCAGGATACGATAGCATCCTCGGACCAGATCTCTCACAAAAAATGTTCGACCACTCGAAAGCATTCGGCGCAGAATATGCGTACGGAGATGTTCGAAGCATCGAAGACGGTAAAGCATACAAAACGATTCATGCACACAACAAAGATTACTACGCACGGGCAATCATCATCGCGTCTGGTGCACAATATAAAAAAATCGGCGTACCGGGAGAAGAAGAGCTCGGCGGTCGCGGTGTCTCGTATTGTGCCGTTTGTGATGGCGCATTCTTTAAAGAAAAAGAACTCTTCGTCATCGGTGGCGGGGACTCTGCGGTAGAAGAAGGTGTCTACTTGACACGTTTCGCGAAAAAAGTCACGATCGTTCACCGTCGTGATGAGCTCCGCGCTCAAAAAATCCTTCAAAAACGTGCGTTCGACAACCCGAAAATCGACTTCATCTGGAACCATACGGTTAAACAGATCAACGAACAAGACGGGAAAGTCGGCGGTATCGAGCTAATTAATACAAAAACAGCTGACGTGACGACGCATCCGATTGATGGGGTCTTCATCTACATCGGAATGAACCCAATCACAGGTTACGTCCAAGATCTCGGTATTTTGAACGACCAAGGTTACGTCGTGACGAACGAAGCGATGGAAACGAACATCAAAGGTATCTTTGCTGCTGGTGACGTGCGTGAAAAAACATTGCGCCAAGTCGTTACAGCAACGAACGATGGTTCGATTGCCGCGCAAAATGCACAGCATTTCATTGAAGCGTTGCTTGAAGAATTACAAGAATCCTCACACGCATAATATCGAACCAGTTTCACTGAAGGAGACTTCAGTGAAGCTGGCTCTTTTTTTATGATATACTGAAAAAGAAGCGAAAAAATACACACGGAACTGTTGTCTGGAGGGCGAAAAGATGGAACAGAATCAACCGCAACTTGTCATCATCACGGGTATGAGTGGGGCTGGGAAGACTGTCGCAATGAACAGCTTTGAGGACTTAGGCTATTTTTGTGTCGACAATCTACCCCCGACGTTACTGCCGCATCTCATCGAAGTCATTGGACAAGTGCGTCCTAAAATCGCCGTTGCCATCGATACCCGCGCGCGTGATTTCATCGACAGCTTTTTTGTCGTCTATGAGGATTTAAAGAAAACGGACTTACAAATCCGGATGCTGTACCTTGATGCACGAAACGATGTCCTTGTCCGCCGTTATAAGGAATCGCGTCGTTCGCATCCACTTGCCCCGACGGATTCACCATTGATTGGAATCGAACGTGAACGGACGTTGCTCGAAGGATTCCGCGATAAAGCACAGATGCTGATTGATACGAGTGACATCAAGCCGCTTGCACTGAAAGAACGTCTCTTAAAGGAGTTCACGGAAGGCACACGGATTCCGTTCACGGTCAACGTCATGTCGTTCGGCTTTAAACATGGCTTACCGCTTGATGCGGATCTTGTCTTTGACCTGCGCTTCTTACCGAACCCGTTCTACATTCCAGAGTTGCGTCCAAAAACTGGACTTGACGAGGAAGTGGCATCGTACGTCATGCAATGGCCGGAAGCAAAGCTGTTCTATAAAAAACTCGTCGACCTGCTCGAATTCCTGATTCCGCAATACGAGCGGGAAGGGAAGTCGCAACTCGTCATCGCCCTCGGTTGTACAGGTGGGAAACATCGCTCAATCACGTTTGCAGAAGCGATCAGTAAAGAATTTGCGACGCAGTATCATATTGAGACGAATCACCGGGATTATGTGTATGCGAAGGGGGAGAAGTGATGAAATGGGAACGTAAAGTCGTCGCTGTCGGTGGTGGAACAGGACTCTCGACGCTTCTTCGTGGACTGAAACATTACCCGCTTGACATCACAGCCATCGTCACCGTTGCTGATGACGGGGGCAGTTCTGGTCGTTTGCGGACGGAATTCAATATGTTGCCGCCGGGCGATATCCGAAACGTCATCGTCTCCTTATCGAAGTCAGAGACATTGATGGACCGGATCATGCAGTACCGGTTCGAGACCGGGGAAGGACTGCATGGTCATTCACTCGGAAATCTGATGTTGACGGCAGCAACCCAACTTTGTAACGGTTCGTTCGTTGAAGCGATCGGTGTCATGGGGCAACTGTTGAACGCGGAAGGAAAAGTCTATCCGGCGACGGAACGGACGATCACACTTTGTGCCGAGTTTGAGGACGGGACGATCGTCAAAGGCGAGTCGTTGATTCCGAAGGTCGGTAAGAAGATTGAACGGATATTCCTTGAAGAACAAGATGTCCGTCCAGTACCGGAAGCGATTCAGGCGATTCTTGATGCCGATGTCATCGTCCTTGGTCCGGGTAGTCTCTATACGAGTATCATCCCGAACGTTCTGATCGACGAAATCCGGGAAGCAATCCAGCAATCGCTAGCTCCAGTCGTCTACATCTGTAACGTCATGACGCAGCCCGGTGAGACGACGGCGTTCACAGCCAATGAACATTTAGCGGCACTCGAACGCTTCCTCGGACAAGGAGTCGTCGATACGATCATCGTTAATAATGAATCGATCGATGCGAGTTACCTGAAGAAATACCAAAAGGATCACGCTGACATCGTCACCTATAATGAAAAACAATTCGAGTTAGCAGGCGTTGAAGTGCTTGCGGACGATATCGTCGATTACAATCATCACTTCATCCGTCATGACTCAGATGCTGTCGCAAGCCTCGTCATGCGAAAAGTGTTGTCGATTCGACGGATGCGTCAACTCGAAGGAAAGGAGGAGCTGACATGAGCTTTGCCTCAGAAGTCAAAAAAGAATTAACGCAGATTCCGATCACCGATCACGAGATGAAGGCGGAACTCGCGGCGCTTGCCCGGATGAACGGTGCGATCTCGTTCGGTCTCGGACGTGGTCTGACACTCGATATCTCGACCGAGAATGCCTCGATTGCCCGTCGGATCTATTCGCTTTTGAAAAAAGCATACGGGGTTCATCTCGATCTGCTCGTTCGGAAGAAAATGCGTCTGAAAAAGAATAATGTCTACATCGTCCGCGTCAAACAACAGGCGGATAAGATTTTGCAAGACCTCGGGATTTTAGGAGAAGGATTCACGATGATTCGTTCCATCAGTGACACGATCTTAAACGATGAACGAAAAGCACGCGCGTATTTACGAGGGGCGTTCCTCGCCGGGGGTTCGCTCAACAATCCGGCGACGTCGTCGTATCACTTGGAGATCTTCAGCTTATATGAAGAACACAATGCGGCGCTCCGCGGTCTATCAAACGTTTTTGATTTGAACGCAAAGGCAATCGAACGGAAAAAGGGACATATCCTTTATATCAAGGAGAGCGAGAAGATTTCTGATTTCCTCAAGCTCGTTGATGCGACACAATCGATGCTACGGTTCGAGGACGTCCGGATCTTAAAAGATATGCGTAACTCGGTCAACCGTCTCGTCAACTGTGAGACAGCGAACCTCAACAAAACGGTTGGCGCAGCATTACGCCAAGTCGAAAATATTAAGTTCCTCGAGCGAACGGTCGGACTCGATGTCTTACCGGATAAATTGAAAGAGATCGCGATCTTGCGCGTGACACATCAAGACGTCACGTTGCAAGAGCTTGGTGAGATGGTCGAAAGCGGCTCCATCTCAAAATCAGGGATCAATCACCGGTTGCGGAAGATTGATCAAATCGCTGAAAAAGTACGAAATGGCGAGTCGATGACAGGGGCCATATAAGAGGGTCGCTTGCGGGATGAACCATAGTCTACTATAATATATAGTCGATGCAACTAAATGTTCGAATTAAGGAGTTTTTGAAATGGCTAACGAAAAGAAACGTATTTCGCTGACAGTCGATGCGAAGTTTGATGAAGTGTTAACAAAAAAAGCAAAAGCAATCGGTGTACCGAAAAGCACACTCGTTGCGTTCGCAACATCTTTATTCCTGAAACAATTACAAGCAGAAGAAGAGCTTTCGCCACATGCGAACGCGATCTACTCGCTGATTCGTGAAAACCACGATATCGTTTCAGACATCACAGACTTGATCGACTGATCATCGCCCTCTCGTTCTATAAGGAACGGGAGGTTTTTTTGTATGTAACGATAACCGACAAGGCTTCGATTTTCTATGGATACAAAAAAAGTGCCTCCCGAAGAAGACACTCTGGATGACTTATGCACGTTCCATGACGCGGTCGATGAGACCGTAATCAGCAGCAGCTTGTGCTGACATGAAGTTGTCACGCTCTGTATCGCGTTCGATGACTTCAAGTGGTTGTCCTGTGTTTTCAGCCATGATTTTGTTGAGGTGCTCACGCATTTTGATGATACGCTCCGCATGGATTTTGATATCCGATGCTTGACCTTGTGTACCACCGAGCGGTTGGTGGATCATGATTTCAGCGTTTGGTAACGCGAAACGTTTTCCTTTTGCGCCTGCTTGTAGCAAGAACGCACCCATCGATGCTGCCATACCGATACAAATCGTTGAGACTTGTGGTTTGATGAAGTTCATTGTATCGTAAATCGCCATACCGGCAGTGATCGAACCACCTGGACTATTGATGTAAAGCGAGATTTCTTTATCTGGATCTTCTGCTGCTAAGAACAGAAGTTGGGCAACGACTGAGTTGGCGACGTTGTCGTCAATCGCGCTCCCGAGAAGAATGATGCGGTCTTTTAGCAAACGTGAGTAGATATCGTAAGCACGTTCCCCGCGGTTTGTTTGTTCGATGACTGTTGGAATTAACATAGTCTTTGCCTCCTTATAGTTGGTATGTAGCTTCCTATTCGACTTATCCTTATCATAATCCTTTGGTCAATATTGGTCAAAAGATACGATGCGACTTTTAGGTATTTTTCCATTACAAGGGCAAACGAAACATATCAGTATAGAAAAAAGGCAATGCCATTGCTGGCATTGCCTTGTGGTTGAATAAATGGTACACCCGGAGAGATTCGAACTCCCGACACCTGGTACCGGAAACCAGTGCTCTATCCCCTGAGCTACGGGTGCATCTGATGTACTGAACAATTAATAGTATAGCGACATTTTTTCAGAAAAGCAATAGGGAAGGATGACTTTTCTTTTCTCTAGCGACTCAAAAGGGGTTCAGAGCATGTTTTTCAAAACGTTTCTTCTATAATAAGAAGTGAGGGAGGGAAATCGATGGATCAACGCCAGGAACAAACGCAACAGATGACGTTATCGGCGTCACAACAGTATCAGTTACACGTACTTGAGCAACCAGCGGCAGAACTCGAGGAGGAATGGCGGCGGTTAAAACGACGATTGCACCGCCATTACCCGAATCAGGTTTCGTTAGAGGCCGAGCAGATGGCAGGACATTTGGCATCCTATGAAGACGAGCTTCTTGCACAAATACGTTTAGAATCAGTCAGACAGGAAATAGGATATATGGCGGAACAACTCATCGTGTATTTAGAAGCGGACGGTTTATTGCGGACATCGGACGAGGAGCTCGCTGCATCCTTCTCGACCGATGTCGCAACGATTACAGAAGCACGGACACTCTTACAACAATGTGAACCAGTCGGCATTGCTGCCCGCTCGGAGCGCGAGTGCCAATGGTTACAGGCGATCGAGCTAGACGACGCAGAATTGATCGGACTGACGGATCGGTTACGACATGAACCGGCGAGTCAAGTGTTCGCGCAGTTCAGTGAACAGGATCGAGCACGGTTGCGAAAACGATTGACGCGCCTGAGCCGGACACCGGATCTTCCTAAAGAAGAACGACCGGTCATGGCAGAAGCACGGATTCACCTGTTAGATGGAAAACTTCAGATCGACTGGATGACACTCGACATGGATCAGAAGTGGCTCGGATTAAAAGAGGCAACGCCTTTTTTGCGCGCGTACGAACGACGTCGCGTTACGATGCATGCTATCCTCTCGGTCTTGCTTGAGCGACAAGAACGCTGGTTCAAGGGAGAACTGCATCTTGAGCCACTGACGAAAAAACAAGTCGCTGAGGCGACGGGGCATCATCCGTCAACGATTGGTCGAGCGATTGCTGCGAAGTATGTCGAGACGGTTCATGGTCTCGTTGCTTTAGAAGACTTGTTCGTCTCACGGACGACAACCGGAGATTCGAGTTTTTTAATTAAACGGCGGATCGCCGAATACATTCAACATAGCGATCGTCCGTTAAGTGATCAGCAATTGACGGATCGTCTGCAAGCAGACGGTCTGACAGTCGCGCGACGGACGGTTGCGAAATATCGGGCAGCACTTGGTTTAACGAAAAAAACGATGCAGCAAAGGAAGGCGCAATCAGAATGGGATTAAAACGACACAGACACTTAACACTCTATTCACGTCCGGGATGTACGCTATGTGAAGAGGCCGCCATCTTACTCGACTTCGTACTCGATGAGTTTCCGGAATGGACATTCGAGGAAGTCAACATCGATCAGGATGAAGCGCTCAGTCTACGGTTCTTATATGAAATTCCGGTCGTCATGCATGACGAGGAAATCTGGAGTTATGGCAAATTTGAGACGGAAACGATAAGAAACCGCTTACTTCAAAAAACTTGAGAAACGAGACTTGCAAGGCGAGAAATGGACTGTTATGATAACGGTGTACCAAGTGGGACACGTTATGACATGCGGGACAAAAAGCGTCCAGCTACTTGAGAGGAGAGGGAAATACATGATTCGGCAGTTAGTCCAGATCCAAAAACGAATCGTGCCTGATCTGATCGAAGAAATGCAGACACGCTACGACATCCTTCATTACGTACGACTGATGCAACCAATCGGACGACGTACGCTTGCGACAAGCCTTGGCTTGACGGAACGCGTCTTACGGCGGGAAGTTGACTTCTTGAAGCAGCAAGACCTCTTAGAGGTCGCGACGCAAGGGATGTCCTTGACAGATGAAGGACGAAACGTTCTTCGCAGCATGCACAGCATCATGGGAGAACTCGCAGGGATCTCAGACATGGCGAAAGCCTTAAAAGAGAGACTTGGAGTACGGGACGTCGTCATCGTACCGGGTGATTCCGATGAAACCTTCTGGGTACAACGAGACATGGGGCGGGCGACCGTCGCACGACTCAAACGAGAGCTTTCTTCAGACCATCACAATACGATCGCTGTCACAGGCGGTACGACGATGGCTTCCGTCGCGGCGATGATGTCGCCAGACAAGGAACACCGTCCGATGACGTTCGTTCCGGCACGCGGAGGACTGGGAGAAACGCTCGAACTACAAGCGAACACAGTATGCTCACGGATGGCGTCACGCGCTCAAAGTGATTATCATCTGCTTCACATCCCGGACATGGTCAGTACAGAGACGTTCGTCAAGATGATTGAAGAGCCGAGCATAAAAAATGTGCTTCAAATGATTAAAGGTGCTTCAATCGTGGTACATGGAATTGGTGAGGCGAAAACGATGGCAAAACGTCGTCGCGCGTCTGAGGATCTCCTGACCCGACTGGAACATGAACAGGCAGTAGCGGAAGCATTCGGATATTACTTCGACCGAGACGGGAACATCGTGCACCGGGTCAAGACGGTTGGTCTCCAACTGGCTGACTTGAAGCAAGTCGAACACGTCATCGTCGTCGCAGGTGGTCATTCGAAGGCAGAAGCGATCAACGCCTATGTCAAACAGTCGCCGGACATCATCCTGATCACGGATGAAGGCGCAGCAGCTTCGATTTTGAAAGGGTAACCCCCTTTTGAATAATAGATAACTCGCTTTACATTAAAAGGAGGAAAATTATCATGGCAGTAAAAGTTGGTATTAACGGATTTGGACGTATCGGACGTTTGGCACTTCGTCAAATTCTTCAATTCGATGGAATCGAAGTAGTCGCGATCAACGACCTTACAGACACTAAAATGCTTGCACACCTTCTCAAATATGATACGACTCAAGGTCGTTTCGACGGCGAAGTTGAAGTACACGACGGTTACTTCCTCGTCAACGGTAAAGAAATCAAAACACTTGCTAACCGCAACCCAGAAGAACTCCCATGGGGCGAGCTCGGTGTTGACATCGTTCTCGAATGTACTGGTTTCTTCACAGACAAAGAAAAAGCTGAGCTTCACTTGAAAGCTGGCGCTAAAAAAGTCGTTATCTCTGCACCTGCAACTGGCGACATGAAAACAGTCGTCTTCAACACGAACCACGAAATCCTTGACGGAACTGAAACAGTTATCTCTGGTGCTTCATGTACTACTAACTGTCTCGCGCCAATGGCTAAAGTTCTCCAAGATCAGTTCGGAATCGTTGAAGGTCTCATGACTACGATCCACGCTTACACTGGTGACCAAAACACACTCGACGCTCCACACCCTAAAGGTGACTTCCGTCGTGCACGTGCGGCAGCAGCAAACATCGTTCCAAACTCAACTGGTGCTGCAAAAGCAATCGGTCTCGTTCTTCCAGAACTTCAAGGTAAACTTGACGGATCTGCACAACGTGTACCAGTCGCTACAGGTTCACTCACTGAGCTCGTAACTGTACTTGACAAAAAAGTTTCTGTAGAAGAAATCAACGCAGCAATGAAAGCAGCTGCTAACGAGTCTTACGGTTACACTGAAGACGAAATCGTTTCTTCTGACATCGTTGGTATCTCTTACGGATCACTCTTCGATGCAACTCAAACTAAAGTCATGACAGTCGGCGACAAACAACTCGTTAAAACAGTTGCTTGGTATGACAACGAAATGTCTTACACTAGCCAACTCGTTCGTACACTCAAACACTTCGCAGAAATCGCTAAGTAATTCGAGCAATTAAATAGCAATTGAATAAGAGCGGAAACGATATCAGTCTCCGCTCTTATTGCGGAAAAAAGCGGGAGGGGCATTCGCCCCTCACTATACGTAAGAGACGGAGGACGAATGTATGAATAAGAAATCGATTCGCGACATCGATGTACAAGGAAAACGCGTATTTACACGCGTGGATTTCAACGTACCGTTGGAAGACGGTAAAATCACGGATGACACACGGATCCGTGCTGCACTCCCAACGATCAAACACTTGATCGACGGCGGAGCAAAAGTCATTCTCGCTAGCCACATGGGTCGTCCAAAAGGCGAAAAGAACCCTGAGTTCTCACTTGCACCTGTCGTAGCACGCCTCAGCGAATTGCTTGGTAAAGACATCAAGCTCGTTGAAGAAGCATACGGTCCAGTTGCAGAAGAAGCAGTCAACAAACTCGAAAACGGCGATGTCGTCGTCTTAGAGAACGTTCGCTTCTACCCTGGTGAAACGAAAAATGACGAAGAGCTCGCTAAAGGATTCGCGAAACTCGCTGACGTCTTCGTCAACGACGCGTTCGGCGCAGCACACCGTGCACACGCATCGACAGAAGGTATCGCACACCATGTCGACACTGCAGTTGCCGGTCTTCTCATCGAAAAAGAACTTCAAGTTCTCGGTAAAGCTCTTTCTAACCCAGATCGTCCGTTCACGGCAATCATCGGTGGTTCGAAAGTAGCGGATAAAATCGGTGTCATCGATCACTTACTCGACATCGTCGATACGTTGATCATCGGTGGCGGCTTATCGTACACGTTCCTCACAGCTCGTGGTATCGAAGTCGGTACTTCACTTCTTGAGGTCGATAAAATCGACCAAGCGAAGGAATTCATGAAGAAAGCAGAAGAAAAAGGCGTTAAGTTCCTCATGCCAATCGACTGTGTCATCACGAAGGAATTCGGAGAAGAAACATATGTCGGACCACGTGACATCACAGAGATCCCAGCAGATCACATGTCACTTGATATCGGTCCAAAAACGGTTGAACTCTATGCAGAGGCAATCAAGAACTCGAAACTCGTCGTCTGGAACGGACCGATGGGCGTATTCGAACTCGATAAATACGCAAACGGTACAAAAGGTGTCGCGCAAGCTCTTGCGGACAGTGATGCGTACTCAATCATCGGCGGTGGCGACTCAGCTGCTGCGGCAGAGAAATTCGGTCTTGCTGACAAAATGAGCCACATCTCTACAGGTGGTGGAGCAAGTCTCGAATTCATGGAAGGGAAAGCTCTTCCTGGTGTCGAAGCGCTAAACGACAAGTAATCTAAGTTCACAAGGGAGTGTTTCTCAATGCGTAAACCAATTATCGCAGGTAACTGGAAGATGAATCTGACGCTCAAGGATGCAGTCGCATTCGTTGAGGAAGTCAAAGGAGCTGTACCTGCTTCGACGACAGTCGACGCAGCCGTCTGTGCGCCAGCAGTATTCTTGGCACACTTGACAGAAGCAGCAGCTGGTACGGATCTTAAGATTGGTGCTCAAAACATGTACGACAAAGAGAGCGGTGCGTTCACTGGTGAAATCAGCCCGCTCATGCTCAAAGAACTCGACGTGACATACGTCATCCTCGGTCACTCTGAGCGTCGTGAGTACTTCGGCGAAACAGATGCGTTCATCAACAGCAAAGCGAAAAAAGCGTTCGAGCACGGTCTCGTTCCAATCGTTTGTGTAGGTGAAACACTGGAAGAGCGTGAAGGCGGCAAGTTCGAAGACGTCATCCGCGAACAGACAGCAAACAGCCTTAAAGGTCTTACTGTCGACCAAGTGAAAAATCTCGTCGTTGCTTACGAGCCTGTCTGGGCAATCGGAACAGGTAAATCAGCGACAGAACAAGATGCACAAGATTCTTGTAAATTCGTCCGTGACGTCGTTGCAGCTGAATTCGGTGCTGAAGCAGCAGAAGCTGTCCGCATCCAATACGGTGGTAGCGTCAAACCGGAAAACATCAAAGAATATATGGCTCAACCAGACATCGACGGCGCGCTCGTCGGCGGTGCAAGTCTTGAGACAGGATCGTTCCTCAAACTGTTGGAGGCGATTTAAATGAAAAAACGTCCAGTCGCACTGATCATCCTTGATGGTTTTGGTATGCGTGACGAGGAGTTCGGAAATGCCGTTACGGCGGCAAACAAACCGAACTTCGACCGTTACTGGGGTCAATACCCGCATACGTTGTTGAATGCGAAAGGTGAATACGTCGGTTTGCCTGAAGGTCAAATGGGGAACTCAGAAGTGGGTCACCTGAACATCGGTGCAGGTCGCGTCGTCTATCAATCGCTATCCCGAATCAACAACGCGGTCAAGGATCGCTCGTTCTTCTCGCGTCAAGCGATGAACGATGCGGCAGGTCACGTGAAGAAATACGGTTCAGCGCTTCATATCTTCGGTTTGGTCTCTGACGGTGGAATCCACAGTCACATCAACCACTTATATGCGGTGCTCGAATTCGCGAAACTTCACGAAATCGAAAAAGTCTACCTCCATGCTTTCACGGACGGTCGTGACTGCGACCCACAATCGGGTGCTGGTTTCCTCCGTGACGCGCAAGCGAAGATGGATGAATTGAATGTCGGACAATTCGCGAGTATCTCTGGTCGCTACTATGCGATGGATCGCGATAACCGTTGGGAGCGCGTCAAGAAAGTCTATGACGTCATCACGTTCGGTGAAGGTCCAACGACGAAGGATCCAATCGGCATGGTTGAAGCTTCGTACAAACAAGACGTAACGGATGAGTTCATCGAACCAACTGTTGTCGTGCAGGAAGACGGTACGCCAGTCGCACCGATCCACGATAACGATGCGATCGTGTTCTTCAACTATCGTCCTGACCGTGCGATTCAGCTTTCGAAAGTCTACAAAGAAAAAGGTGGCTTCGACGGTTTCGAAATTCCGGACAACGCACCGAAGAACCTGCTACTCGTCTCAATGACGAAGTACTCGGATGCGATTGATACGGACATCGTATTCCCGCCTGAAGACATCAAAAATACGCTTGGTGAGACATTGTCAAAACAAGGTCTCAAACAGCTACGCATCGCGGAAACGGAAAAGTATCCGCACGTCACGTTCTTCTTCAACGGACAACGTGAAGAACCATACGAAGGGGAAGATCGGATCTTGATCCCTTCACCAAAAGTCGCGACATACGACTTGAAACCGGAGATGAGCGTCTATGAAGTTACAGATGCCCTCGTCGACGCAATCAACTCGGACAAACACGACGCGATCATCCTCAACTTCGCTAACCCGGATATGGTCGGTCACTCGGGTATGCTCGAGCCGACGAAAAAGGCGATCGAAGCTGTCGATGAGTGTCTTGGGAAAGTCGTTGACTTGATTCTCAGCAAAGGCGGCGCGGCAGTCATCACGGCTGACCACGGGAACGCGGATAAAGTCCTCAATGCGGACGGCAGTAAGATGACGGCGCATACGACAGAACCCGTTCCATGTATCGTGACGGTCGAGGACGTCGAACTCCTTGAACCACTCACAGGTGCACTCGCTGACCTCGCACCAACGGTCCTTGATCTCCTCGGAGCGGACCAACCAGCAGAGATGACTGGTAAATCGATCGTATTGAAGAAATAATCCCGTCGATCGAAAGAATTACAGCACATATTTCTTACACACAAAAGGAGCGAATTTAAATGTCAATGATTACAGAGATTTACGCACGCGAGATTCTTGATTCACGCGGTAACCCAACAGTAGAAGTAGAAGTTTATACAGAAGATGGCGGTTTCGGTCGCGCACTCGTACCATCAGGTGCATCAACTGGTGAGCACGAAGCAGTCGAACTCCGTGATGGCGACAAAGCACGTTACCTCGGAAAAGGTGTTTTGAAAGCTGTTGACAACGTCAACGAAAAAATCGCACCAGAAATCATCGGTTACGATGTCTTCGACCAAGCTGGAATCGACAAAAAGATGATCGATCTCGACGGTACGAAAAACAAAGGTAACTTCGGCGCTAACGCAATCCTTGGTGTTTCTATGGCTGCTGCACGTGCTGCTGCAGATGAGCTTGGTCTTCCACTTTACACGTACCTCGGTGGATTCAACGCGAAAACATTACCAACACCAATGATGAACATCATCAACGGTGGATCACACGCAGACAACAACGTGGACTTCCAAGAGTTCATGATCATGCCTGTCGGTGCTCCAACATTCAAAGAAGCACTTCGTATGGGTGCTGAAATCTTCCACGCGTTGAAATCAGTTCTTAGCGGAATGGGTCTTAACACAGCAGTTGGTGACGAGGGTGGATTCGCTCCAAACTTGAAATCAAACGAAGAAGCAATCACAGTTATCCTTGAAGCAATCGAAAAAGCTGGCTACAAAGCAGGCGAAGATGTTTACCTTGCAATGGACGTCGCTTCTTCTGAGTTCTACGATAAAGCAGCTGGAAAATACAACCTCGCTGGCGAAGGCAAAGTCCTTTCAACAGAAGAGCTTGTTGAATTCTACGCACAACTCGTTGACAAATACCCAATCATCTCAATCGAAGATGGTTGTGACGAAAACGACTGGGATGGTCACAAACTTCTTACAGATCGTATCGGACACAAAGTCCAACTCGTTGGGGATGACTTGTTCGTAACAAACACTGAGAAACTTGCTGAAGGTATCGAAAAAGGCATCGCTAACTCGATCCTCATCAAAGTTAACCAAATCGGTACGTTGACTGAAACATTCGACGCAATCGAAATGGCTAAAAAAGCTGGTTACACAGCTGTCGTTTCTCACCGTTCTGGTGAAACTGAAGATTCAACGATCGCTGACATCGCTGTTGCGACAAACGCTGGTCAAATCAAAACGGGTTCACTTTCACGTACAGACCGTATCGCGAAATACAACCAACTTCTCCGCATCGAAGACATGCTTTCAGACGTTGCTGTCTACGACGGAATCAAATCATTCTACAACCTCAAGAAGTAATTTCAGGTTGATCGTTTGAATAAGCTATAAGCAAAACCTCCTATTCGTGTGATACGTACACACGGATAGGAGGTTTTTATATCAAGCAATGTCAAACATGAAAATTGCTTTTGTCATCAAAACTATGATGAACTGTCAAAAAATTGATTCATCTGAGTAGATGACTAAAATGTTATACTCATAAATAAGTGCAAATTAAATAGTTATAGGGATTAATTACATCTTGCTCGATGCAGATGAAAATACGTCTAAAGGAGACAGGATCATGTTAAATTCAGATTTAGATATCCGTTTAGAACCACGCATTCAAGAGTTATATCGACTACACAAGGAGCGTTCAGCCAATATTGACTGGAGCTATCACGAGTTCATTCCGTGGGATAAGGCGATGTCATTCAAACGTGTTCCTTGGGACGAAAGCCAAGTCACGCTTCCAGAAGGCGTCATCGTAGCGATTGAGACGGCATTACTGACAGAGGTCAACTTACCGTGGTACACGTCGCATTTAGATTACACGTTCAAGAACTCAATGGAAGTCATCAATGATTTCGTCCGGACGTGGACAGCAGAAGAAGATCAGCACTCGAACTTACTCGAGACGTATTTACTCGTCACACGAAACGTCAATCCAACGCGCCTTCATCAATTAAGAAGACGTGTCGTTGAGAACGGCTGGTTCCCAGACTTCACGAACCCACTAGCGACAATGGCGTATACATCACTGCAAGAGTTAGCGACACTCGTCTTCTATAACAACGTTGCGAAAATCGCAGGGGCACACGACAAAGACTTAGCAACGTTACTCCGTCGTCTAGCGAAAGACGAAGCGCTCCATTATGCGTTCTATCGTGACACGGTCAAAGCACACTTAGAGCTCGACCCGAACTTCATCGTCTTCTTTGAAGATGTCATCATTAACTTCTCGATGCCGGGTGCTGTCATGCCGGACTTTACAGAACGCATGAAGACGATTGCCGTTGATACGAACTATGGACCCCTCCAATACTTCGACCAAGTATTAGATGTCGTCGTCAAATACTGGGGAATCGCTGATTTGGAGCCGACAAGCGAAGAAGCGAAACAATCACAAGCGAACATCATGAAGTATCATGGACGTTTGAAACGCATCAAGGAACGTCAAGAACGTCAACTCGAAAAAGCGAAAATCGACGTCTCAGGAGGCAATTGAACATGAAGTGTGAAATCTGTGGAACTGAAACGAATAACCAAGTCAGTTACTTGGAACTCGATACATGGGAATTCAACTCATTGAACAAAGAAGCAAAAGACTTTTATCCGATTTGTTTTGATTGCTTCGACAAGCATACGAACCATTTCATCGATCAGGAAATGGATCTCGAGTTACGAAAAAAACGTTCACAAATGGTCAACAAAGAAGTAGAAGCTGAAATCGAAGCGATTCTTGAGGCTGAGAATTAAGTTACCTTTTCTATCTGTGAAGTGAAGTCTAACCGGTAGTGCATTGGCGCTATCGGTTTTTTTTGTTGTCCATGAAAAAGCAGTTATCTCTTGATTCACGTGTTTTTCGTGAAAGAAGAAATAACTGCTTTTAACATAAAGTCAGTCTTCAATGAATGTAACGAGATAATGATGGGCAGAATGAAGCGGTGCACGGGTCACGAAAAAGTCCGGGAGATCGACATCGATTCCTAATTCGCGTAACGTATCGGGATCCAAACATTCCTGAATCAAACGTTTGATGTCTTGTAACAGTTCATCGTGCAAATTCGCTTCTTTTGGAAAGGCACGTTTCGCGTCATCGCGCAACAATAGCACGATCGGTGGTAGACCTCGTAAGAGATCGACCTGAAGGGGTTGCTGATGACGTTCGAAATAATCATTCAGACAACTGACGACCCTCATCGAGTGTTCTTCTTTCATCCGATCCCAACTCTCTGTATGTGACTGTAACTCTCTAGCTATTCCCTAATTGAAGCGAGGATATGCATGGAAACTGGAAATCAAGTATTACGAGGACGCTGTTCGGGGTAGAACTAGAGGGAAGGAGGAATCGACATGCTATTTCGGTTTTTGGTTTTAGGGCTTGATACGTCGATTGGTGACATCCCGTTGCGCCTCATCTATTTTACGGAACTCATACTATTCATCGGTTTGTATCAAATCACGAGCCGGTTTTCGCGTCAGAGTCTGATTTTTGGAACGGCACTCGGAATTGGTGGACTGATTGCCATCTTACCCGGTGCGCTCTATATCATCCGTTATAATCCGGAGGATGCCGTCATCGATGTCACGTTCCTATTGATTTATTTGTTTGAGCCGCTGGCAATCGTTGCGTTCGTTGTTGCTTTGATTCGGCGTTTGTTCGTGGAGCGAAAAAGAGCCGGGAAAGCAAAAAGATGAAAGACTTGTCAGCTAGACTCCGATTGTTCATTGATTTCCGTCCAAGACGTCGCTTTCCGCGGGCGGAAGGCAAGCCTCCTCGTCGCGTGTGCTCCTGCGGGGTCTTGCCTATTCCGCTCTTCCCGCAGGAGTCTCCGTCTTTTCCGAAAATCAACAATCTAACGTGCTACTGAGAGGACAAGAAATACACCGTAAGATGGCGTGACGCTGTCTTGCGGTGTATTTGCGTATGCATCCAAATACTTTCTTTCAATAGTGTAAGGAAGAGTAACTGGAAGAATATTCTATAATAGAGGGAGAGCGAAATTAGATCTTAGTTAATTTCGTAAGATCCCGTTGATTATAGGAGTGAGTTTCATGCATAAAATGTTGTTTGGTTTATCTGTCTTAAATAGTCTCTACATTACGAACAACTTATTTACGTATTCCGATAGTTTTTTGAATGCACCTCTTGGCATCACGACTGTTATTGCCGTGACATTGATGTATCTAAACGATAGCGCAAAAAAAGATAAACCGTCGTTGTACACGAAAGCGACGGATGGATTAGGATTCATTAATATTCTGATTGGTCTCTCGCTGATCGTCTTTATTTAAGGATGATTCAGAACGTTCAAATGCATGATTATACGGAATTACCGTAAGTCTGACGCCGTGTCAGGCTTCTTTTTTATGTTTCAATTCAAGAGCTCGAAAAAAAATAAAATATATTTTAGATAAAAAAGATTGATGTGTAACCGGTTACACAATATGATGATTCTTGTAAGCGTTATCAAAAGAAAGAGGTGGCGAAACATGTCGACCATCCGGGAAGTAGCGAAAGCGGCCCATGTCTCCGTCGCGACGGTCTCACGCGTCATGAACGAAAAGGGTTATGTCAGTGAGAAATCGCGTAAGGCGGTGCTTCAGGCAATCAAACAATTGGACTATCGACCGAACCGAGTCGCGCGATCGTTGTTCCAAAAACGGTCCGGACTGATCGGATTGATCGTTCCAGACATCACGAACCCGTTCTTCCCACAACTCGCACGAGCTGTGGAAGATATGGCACATCAACATGGTTTTCAGGTCATTTTGTGTAACACAGACGAACAGTTTCAGAAAGAACGCGAATATATCAAGTCACTCGAGGCGATGCATGTCGACGGATTGATCATCACAACGAACTACTCAAACAATCCGAACTATGAAGAACTCGAAGTGCCGGTCGTAGCGTTAGACCGCGTGTTACAAGGAGCGATTCCGACGGTGACGTCAAACGGATACGAAGGCGGGAAAAAGGCAGCTTCGTTCTTACTTGCTTCTGGTGCGACGGAGCTAGCAGTCATCAGCGGTCCCTCGAAACTCCCGACGATCAAGAAACGCCGGGACGGCTTTGAGGAAGTCGCCGGAACCCATCTCGTCGCAAGCATCGAGTCACCGTTCCACTTTCAAGGAGCGCTCGATGCCGCGAACTATCTCTTTGATCACTATCACTGCAACGGCATTTTTGCCGCAAGCGATGTCATCGCTGCAGCAACGGTGCAAGTCGCTGCGGAACGCGGGATCACGATTCCGGACGAGCTACAAGTGATCGGCTATGACGGCATCGAACTCGGACAAATGATTTCACCACCGTTGACGACGATTGCGCAGCCGATCTATCAAATGGGAGAACTGGCGGCGAAACTTTTGATTCAGCGGATTGAAGGCACACCGATTGCCGCCGTTCATCATGAGTTGACAGTTGAGATCATCGAACGGGAAACGACGAAACGGAAGGATGAGGAAGCATGAAACAAATCAGTGTCATCGGCAGTATCTCGATGGATCTCGTCGTCGAAAGTAAACGCCGCCCAGGCGCAGGCGAAACGGTCATCGGGGATGCCTTTCATACCGTACCGGGCGGAAAAGGGGCGAACCAAGCAGTGGCGGTCGCGCGTCTCGGCAGTACCGTCGAAATGATCGGTTGCGTCGGCAGTGACGCAAACGGTGAAGCGATTCGCGAAAACTTCAAAACGCAAGGAGTACAGACGACACACTTGCAAACGATTGAAGGCGAACGGACGGGAACGGCACATATCACGCTCGCTGAAGGCGATAACTCGATCGTCGTCGTTCAGTCTGCTAATCAACATGTGAAATTTGCGGATGATACACTCGCGCCGATTCTCGCAGACAGTGAAATCATCTTACTCCAGCTCGAGATTCCAATCGAAACGGTCGAGACCGTTGCTCGCGAAGCACATGCAGCCGGCATTCCAGTCGTCTTGAATCCAGCACCGGCGATGTCACTCAGTCCGGAATTGATTGAACACGTCACATACTTAACGCCAAACGAACATGAATGTGGCTTGATCTTCGGACAAGACCAGCCAATCGAACATTGGTTGATGGAATATCCGAATAAATTGATCGTGACCGAAGGCAGTCGCGGGGCACGCTTCTACGACGGTGAGTCGATCGTGACGATTCCAGCGATCGAGACGATCGTCGTTGATACGACAGGAGCAGGGGATACGTTCAACGGTGCCTTAGCCGTTGCGTTAACGGAAGGACAACCGCTCGTCGAGGCAATTCGTTTCGCGAACCGGGCAGCCGGCTTATCGATTCGCGCGCTTGGCGCTCAAGGCGGCATGCCAACACGGGAACAGATGGAGGGAGACGCATGAAGAAACACGGTATCTTAAACAGTCATATCAGCAAGGTCCTGACCGATCTCGGTCATACCGATACGATCGTCATCGCCGATTGCGGCTTACCGATTCCAGACGGGGTCGCCCGAATCGATTTAGCACTGGAACTCGGCACACCGTCATTCCTCGACGTCGTCCGTGTCGTCGCCGGTGACATGGCGATTGAACAACTGACACTGGCGACAGAGATCAAAGAAGCGAATCCGGATGTCCTCGAGCAACTCGAAGCCATGCAGATCGAGACGACGTTCGTTTCGCACGAGGAATTCAAGAAACAGACACAGCAGGCGAAGGTCATCATCCGGACTGGGGAAGCGACACCGTACGCAAATGTCATCTTCCATTCCGGCGTAATCTTTTAAGGGGGTCATGCGATGCGTATCGAGATGACAGGTATCAAAAAAGCATTCGGGCCTGTTCCCGTCCTGAAAGGTGTCGACTTCGAACTCGCTGCGGGTGAGATCCATGCCTTGATGGGAGAGAACGGTGCCGGGAAATCGACGCTGATGAAGATTTTGACCGGTGTTCATAAAGCGGACGCAGGTACGATCCGCGTCGATGGACAGGACGTCGAGTATAAGAATCCGAAACTTGCCGAAGAGGCGGGGATTGCCTTCATCCACCAGGAGCTGAACATCCTCCCGGATTTAACGGTGACGGAGAACTTGTTCCTCGGACGAGAGTTGAAGTCACGCTTCGGGATTCTCAAGCAAGGGGAGATGAAGCGGCAGGCAGAACGTGAACTCGCCGAATTGAACGTCTTCATGGACGTCGATCAACTCGCTCGGACGTTATCGGTCGGTCAGCAACAGATGATCGAGATCGCAAAAGCTTTGATGACGGACGCAAAGGTCATCATCATGGATGAACCGACAGCCGCACTGACGGAGCGGGAAATTCGTGCCTTGTTCAGCGTCGCGACGGCACTGCGCAACCAAGGTGTCTCAATCGTCTATATCTCACACCGGATGGAGGAAATCTTCGAGCTCTGCGACCGAATCACGGTCTTACGGGACGGGATCTCCGTCTCGACGCACGCGATTCCCGAGACATCGTTCGAACAGATCGTCCGAGAGATGGTCGGTCGTGAGATGGGCGAAAGGTATCCGGACCGTGATGTGTCGATCGGTGAGACCGTCCTTGAGGTGAAACAGGCGAGCGGGAAACGGTTTGACGATGTCTCGTTCTCCGTCAAGGCGGGTGAAATCATCGGCTTCTCAGGTTTGATGGGCGCTGGGCGGACGGAAGTCATGCGCGGGCTGTTCGGGGTCGATCGCCTGAAAGAGGGAACGATTGAACTGAACGGACAGTCGCTGAAAATCAAGACACCATACGATGCGATTCGCCAAGGAATCGGCTTTTTGACCGAAGACCGCAAAGGCGAAGGCTTGTTCCTCGACTTTTCACTGCGCGAGAACATCTCACTGCCAACGATTCGTTCGTTATCCCGGTCTGGTGTCATCAAGGATCAGGCAGAACGCGATTTCGCGGAAGGATATTTGAAGTCACTTTCGGTCCGGCACAGCTCGATGGACCAGCCGGCGAAGTCATTGTCCGGTGGGAACCAACAAAAGGTCGTCCTCGCGAAGTGGCTCGGGACACAACCGAAAGTCTTGATCCTCGACGAACCGACACGTGGTGTCGACGTCGGGGCGAAGAAAGAGATTTATCTCATCATGAACGAACTCGCTGCGGCGGGTGTCGCGATCATCATGGTCAGCTCGGACCTCCCGGAGATTCTCGGGATGAGCGACCGGGTCTACGTCATGCGCGAAGGCAAGATGAGCGGCATGTTGACACGACAGGAAGCGACGCAAGAAAGCATCATGACACTTGCGACAGGAGGACAATGATATGGAATTGATGCAAGGCAAGGTAACGGAAGCAAAACCGAGACGTCTTGGGATCGGACAAAAGCTTGGACCACTCGCAGGATTGTTCGCGATCGTCCTCGTCGTCTCGATCATGGAACCGGACTTTTTAACACTGAATAATCTATTTAACATCTTACGGCAAGTCTCGATCAATGCCTTGATTGCCTTCGGGATGACGTTTGTCATTCTGACAGGTGGGATTGATTTATCAGTTGGCTCGATTCTCGCCCTCTCGTCCGCCTTCGTCGCGGGTCTGATGACGGACGGAACATCAGCGTTGATCGCTGTTCTGGCTGGTCTAATCGTCGGAGCTGTCATGGGTGCGTTAAACGGGATGGTCATCTCGCTCGGGAAAGTCGCACCATTCATCGCAACACTTGCGACGATGACGATTTTCCGCGGATTGACGCTCGTCTATACGGACGGGAAACCAATCACTGGTCTGAGCCAAGGTGGCTGGTTCGAACTGTTCGGACGCGGCTACTTCTGGATCTTCCCAGTACCGGTTTTAACAATGTTGCTTGCCTTCGCGGTCCTCTACTTCATCTTGAAGAAGACGACGTTCGGTCGCTATACGTATGCGATTGGTGGTAACGAAGAAGCAGCAAAGTTGATGGGGATTCAAGTCAATAAAGTCAAAATCATGATTTACTCACTCTCTGGGTTGATGGCGGCACTTGCCGGAATCATCCTGACGTCTCGTCTGAACTCGGCACAGCCGACGGCGGGGACATCGTACGAACTCGACGCCATCGCAGCGGTCGTCCTTGGTGGGACGAGCCTCTCAGGTGGTCGTGGCTGGATTGTCGGTACCTTGATCGGTGCCTTGATCATCGGAACACTAAACAACGGACTTAACTTGCTTGGTGTCTCCTCGTTCTTCCAACTCGTCGTCAAAGGTTTAGTCATTTTGTTCGCGGTACTCGCGGACCGGAAACAAGCAGCGTAACCCACACTCAAAAAGGAGGATTTACAGATGAAAAAACTACTTGCAGTCGTCATGATGGCATTAATGGTCTTCGCAGCCGCCTGTTCGACGGAACAACCGGGCAGCAGCAACGGTGATACGAAGAAAAAGACGAAGGACTTCAAGATTGGTCTTTCGATTTCAACCCTCAATAACCCATTCTTCGTCTCGTTAAAAGAAGGGGCAGAACAAGAAGCCAAAGCACAAGGCGCAACTCTTCAAGTCGCCGATGCACAAGATGATGCGGCAAAACAAGCAAGCGATATCGAAGACATGGTTCAAAAGAAAGTCGATCTCATTTTGATCAACCCAACGGATTCAGCAGCAGTTGGTGCAGCCGTCCAAACAGCTAACGATGCGAACATCCCAGTCATCACGGTTGACCGGAACGCAGAAGCAGGCGACGTCGTCGCACACATCGCGTCAGATAACGTCGCGGGTGGGAAACAAGCAGGTGAGTTCATGATCGAACTCGTCGGCGATAAAGCGAAAGTCGTTGAACTCGAAGGAATTCCAGGAGCATCCGCAACTCGTGACCGTGGTAAAGGATTCCATGAAGCAGTCGATGGTAAACTTGACGTCGTCGCAAAACAAGCAGCAAACTTCGACCGGGCAAAAGGATTGTCGGTCATGGAGAACATCCTTCAAAACAACAAAGACATCAAAGCCGTCTTCGCTCACAATGATGAAATGGCTCTCGGTGCGGTCGAAGCGTTAAAAGCAGCGGGTCTGAACGATGTCAAAGTCATCGGCTTCGATGCAACGGATGATGCCGTCAAAGCCGTCAAAGACGGAAAAATGGCAGGAACGATCGCTCAAAAACCGACTGAGATCGGGAAAATGGGTGTCGAGACAGCAATCAAGCACCTAAAAGGCGACAAAGTCGAGAAGAACATCCCAGTTGATCTCGAATTGATCAAACAATAAGGAGATAAGACACCTGAGTCAATGATTCAGGTGTCTCTTTTCGTCAGGCAGGAAAAAGTTCCTAAATCTATTCCTTGTTCCCGTACTTGTTTTTCTCTATAATGAAAGAAGCGTATATTACTGAAGGAGGATCATCGATGATCATTCATAACGTGGCTCTTGTCGGCCTCATCGTCGTTTCCGTTCTTCTCATCATCGTCGTTCTATTGATGTCGGGTCGTACGACCGGACTCGGAGCATTGACGGGTGGAGCAGAACAATTATTTGGTCGCCAAAAAGCTCGTGGCTTGGATGCGGTCCTAAATCGTGTGGCGTCTATCTTAGGAGCATTACTCTTCATCTTGGCGTTACTCGTCGCTTTTTATAAGTGAGCATTGAAACGACAGCCGTATGATCGCGCTGTCGTTTTTTGTATTTCTCGATATTCATTTTTTCCGGATATGGGGTATAGAGTTAGAGGGGGAATCATTTTATGAAAATCACTTTACCAAAACCATTCTTTTTCGAAGCCGGCCCACGTGCCGTTTTACTATTACACGGATTCACGGGATCGAGCGCGGATGTCCGCATCCTCGGTCGCTACTTGCAAAAACAAGGCTATACGTCCCTAGCACCACAATATAAAGGGCACGCTGCCCCACCCGAAGAGCTGACGAAGACCGGGCCAGCCGACTGGTGGCAGGATGTCCTTGCCGGATATCAGGAACTCGTCGATAAAGGCTATGACGAAATCGCCGTTTGTGGACTGTCGCTCGGTGGCGTCATGTCGTTGAAGTTATCGATGAACCGTCCGGTCAAAGCGGTCATCCCGATGTGTGCACCCGCCTACATCAAAAGTGAAGAAGTCATGTATGCAGGAGTCACCGAGTACGCACGAGAATTCAAGAAGCGAGAAGGCAAATCACAAGAAGAGATCGACCAAGAGATGGCGTCCTTCGAACCGATGCCGACCTTGAAGGACTTACAGGAACTGCTGCGCGAGACACGCGATTCGCTTGAGGACGTCTACGCACCGACGCTCGTCGTCCAAGCACGCAATGATCACATGATCAACACCGACTCCGCGAACATCATCCATGATGGAGTCAGTGCCTTCCAAAAAGAGCTGATCTGGTATGAGAACTCAGGTCACGTCATTACGCTCGACAAAGAAAAAGACCAGCTCCACTCTGACATCTTGGACTTCCTGGAGTCATTGAACTGGAGCAAGTAACTGGAGGTGTCACGTTGGAATTACGTGAACGAATACTAACGGTCATCACGACGGAAGAACGTCCGTTGTCGATTGATCAATTAACGAAAAAACTAGAACTAGCGGATACGGAAGCATTCAAGGAATTGATCCGGACGCTAAACGCAATGGAAGACGAAGCATTGATCGCCCGGACACGCTCGAACAAGTACGGAACGCTCGCGCAAATCGGTCAAGTCGCTGGGAAGATTTCCGTCCACCAACGCGGGTTCGGTTTCGTCTCACCGGAAGACGGCTCAGAAGGCGATATCTTCTTACCGGCACCGGAACTGAAGAACGTCTATAACGGCGACCGTGTCCTCGTCAAAGTGTTTGCCGAGTCAAACGGCGGCGATCGTCGCGAAGGGAAACTGCTCAAGATTCTCTCACGCGGACCAGCCGATTTCGTCGGAACGTTCGTCAGTCCAAAAGGACGGATTGAATCGATTGCTTACATCGAACCGGATGATACGAAGCTGACGTTCTTACCGGTCGTCGCGAACGACGATACGCTCGGTGCCGTCGATGGCCACAAAGTCCTCGCCCGGATCACGAAGTATCCAGACGGTCGCTACGCTGGAACAGCGAAAGTATTGAAAATCATTGGTCACAAGAATGACCCAGGCGTCGACATCTTATCGATCGTCCATAAGCATGGGATCAACGTCGACTTCTCACCGGAAGCGATTGCTGAGGCGAATGCTGTACCGGATCAGATCGATGAGAAAGACTTAGTCGGACGCGTTGATCTACGGAACGAATTGACGGTGACGATTGACGGAGCGGACGCAAAAGACCTCGATGATGCGGTTCACGTCAAGAAATTAGCGAACGGTAACTTCGAGCTTGGTGTCCACATCGCCGACGTCTCGCATTACGTCAAAGAAGATTCAGCACTCGACGAAGAAGCGCGTGAGCGCGGAACGAGTGTTTATCTCGTCGACCGCGTCATCCCGATGATTCCGCACCGTCTATCGAACGGGATCTGCTCGCTCAACCCGCACGTCGATCGTCTGACGCTCAGCTGTATCATGGAAATCGATGCGAACGGTGCTGTCGTCAACCACGAGATATTCCAGAGTGTTATCAAGACGACGGAACGGATGACGTATACGGACGTCCGGAAAATCATCGAACGTGAAGACGAAGAAGTGATCGCAAAGTATCAGGATCTCGTCGAGTACTTCGACAAGATGGCGGAACTCGCAGCAATCCTCCGCGAACGCCGCTCACGTCGTGGTGCGATCAACTTCGACTTCCCAGAAGCGAAGGTCCTCGTCAACGAAGAAGGCAAGACGAGTGAGATCATCCTCCGGGAACGGTCAGTCGCTGAGAAGCTGATTGAAGAGTTCATGCTCGCAGCGAACGAAACGGTCGCCGAGCACATCCAGCGTCAAAAACTACCGTTCATGTACCGGATTCACGATGAGCCAAAAGCAGAACGTCTCGATACGTTCTTCAAGTTCATTGGTAACTTCGGCATCAACGTCGAACGCAAGGGTGAGTCAGTTGCACCGAAAACGTTGCAATCGATTCTCAATGCTGTTGAAGGTGAGCCAGAAGAAGCCGTCGTCAGTACGGTCATGCTCCGTTCGCTCCAACAAGCGAAATACGACATCGAACCGATTGGCCACTTCGGTCTGTCGACGGACTACTACACGCACTTCACGTCACCGATTCGTCGTTACCCAGACTTAATGGTTCACCGTCTGTTGCGTGAATATGTCATCTACAACGATAAGTCACAGAAGACGCAAGACCGTTACTCGGAAATCTTACCTGAGATCGCTGATCACTCGTCGAAACGCGAGCGTCGCGCCGTTGATGCGGAGCGGGAAACGAACGCGTTGAAGAAAGCCGAGTATATGGAGCAACACATTGGCGAGACGTTCGAAGGTGTCGTCAGTGGCGTGACGAACTTCGGGATGTTCGTCGAATTGCCGAACACGATCGAGGGACTCGTCCACATCCAAGCGATGACGGATGACTTCTACCGTTACGATGAAGCGAACTATCAACTGATCGGTGAGCGGACGAAGCAACAGTTCCGGATCGGTGATTTCGTCGAAATCAAGGTCACGAACGTCAACATCGATGAACGGACGATCGACTTCAGCGTCGTTGGGATGCCAGAGCGGCAACCGAAGAAACGCTTCGAGTCGAAGACGATTCGCTCAAGCGGTGGACGTCCGGGACACAAACGCGACGACAAGAAGAAAGACGATCGTCGTGGCAAGAAACGGTCGGGTAAGAGCGACCAAAGCAAGGGAAAAGGATTCTCGTTAAAGAATAAGAAAGATAAGCCGCCGTTCCATAAGGCGGTCTCGAATAAGAAACGGAAGCGCAAATAAGCGCTTCCGCATCGGAAATGTGGTGAACGAATATGCCAAAGGGAACAGATTCGAAAGTCTTAGCGAACAACAAACGGGCCTCGTTCGATTATGCGATCGAGGATACGATTGAAGCCGGTCTCGTCTTGACGGGGACGGAGATCAAATCGGTTCGTAAAGGAAAAATCAGCATCGGGGACGCGTTCGTCCGGTTCGACGGGGGAGAGGCGATTCTCTGGAACTCGAACATCGCTCACTTCGAACAGGGGAACCGATACAACCATGAGCAGCTCCGCCCACGGAAGCTTTTGTTGCACAAGAAACAGATTGCGAATTTGATCGGTGCGGTCTCACGGGACGGTTATACGATCGTTCCGCTGAAGGTCTATATCAAGAATGGTTACGCGAAATGCTTGATTGGACTTGGACGCGGGAAGAAAAAATTCGATAAACGCGACGACTTGAAAAAGAAGGATGCAAAGCGTGATATCGAACGAGCACTACGCGATAAGCAAAAGTATTGAACCCGTAACACTTTTCTGCTAGAATATTAGTATTCGGAAAGCCCCAATTTTATATCTTGGGGACGTTACGGATTCGACGGGGGTAGTTCGGTCTTCTGTGGCGTGTCGAGGGGTCGGCCTCGTTAAAACGCACCAGCCATAACTGGCAAAACTAACACACAACTCGCAGCAGCGTAATAGCAACTGCGGATCCTAGCAGCTGTCGCCTGGTCGGCTGATTTCTAGGGTCTCACTTTAAACAGGCTACGCTTGGACCCTTCCGTCTGGAGGGAAAGAGAAGAGATGGAATCAGACTGGTCGGACGGACGCCTGTCAATTGGCAGCCTGACGACGAGATCCCAATAAATTGACTACACACGTAGAAGCTTAAGTATACGATGCCTTCGGACGTGGGTTCGACTCCCACCGTCTCCATACCCTGAAATCTTAGGATTTCAAAAATGTCTAAGTCCTCTAATAGGATTTAGACATTTTTTTATTTATTAAAACTTTGAATATACACTTTTCAAACTTGAATTCTGTGAATAGAGATATGATATAATAATTTATAACAAAAAATGGGATTAATCTGTTTGTTGACTCATTACTAGATTATATAACTCCCAACTAATATCAAACAGCTACTAAAAAATGTGTGAGGATATAGTTAAAATTAGACAAAAAATTATTCGATGAGCTTAATGAATATATCAAATAAAAAAAATAAGAAGTTGAAAGAAACATTCTTACCTTATATATAGTAGGAATGCTTTTTTGTAAACACAAATATATTGTATTAATCAAAAGGGAGGTATTTAAAATGAGTAAAATGGATACAATTTATGATCGATATGTTACAGAAGAAAAATTAAAAAATGGTACAAAATATGAAAAACTAGCTGCTATTATTTTTAAAATTCTTAACGAAGATAACAATGATGTAGTTTTGCATGATTTAAAACTATCTGGTGAGGGCAAAAACGCACAACATCAAATAGACGTAGTTATTGAAAAAAAAGAAGGACCAAAACGGAGAGTTCTTATTGAATGTAAGGATTACTCTGAAACAATTGGTATTGATATTGTAAGAAATTTTTATGGTGTTATTCATCAAATAAAACCAGATAAATCAATTATTATTACAACAAAAGGGTATACCCAACCGGCTAAAGATTTCGCAAATGATGAAAATATACAACTTGTTATTTTAAAAGAATTTGAAAATCAAGATTGGGAAAATAAAGTTCAAGAAATAATTGTACAAATTGATTATATTATGATAACTACTCCTAAAATTAAATTTTTATTAAATACTAATAATTTAAAAGAAATAAAAAATAAAGAAAATATAGGCGAATCTTCCGTGAAAAGAGTCGATGCTACAGATGAATATTTTTATAATGCTAGGAAAGAGAGAAAGATGTCATTTAGTGAAGTAATTTCACCAATTATAAATAGCGCTGAAAGAGTCGAAGATAAAGAAACTAAAGAAGTTCACATTTTTAAGGAAGAGAAATATATATATTTGAACGATGATTTTATTGAAATAAAGGGTTTTGAATATTCTTTTTTTAGTTATAAAACTAATACTCAAAATATTATTAATATAGGTCAGAAAATAGCCCTTTTACTTTTAAAATATATCAACGGTGATGGCTTCCAAAAAATTTTTTTCGATAAAGATATCGAAGGATGGGAGTTTAATGAAATTGGTGAAGTAATAAAAAAAACTAAATTTTGATTTGAAAAATAATTTAACTTTAATGAATGGGAGCTGACACCTATGATACGACGTGCCACGTTGATGGACGGAAAGGCATTATCGGACTTGATGCGACGCATTGATCGGGAAACGAAATATATGTTGTATGAGCCGGAAGAACGCGTCCTGTCAACGGAACAGGCGGAGGCGTTCATCGAGAAGTTCGGTCAGGCTGCGAACTCGGACATCTTTGTCGTGGATGTCGACGAGCAACTCGTCGGTTATGTGCTCGTCGTTGGTGGTGAGCCGAGTCGGATTCGTCACCGGGCGAACCTCGTCATCGGCTTGCTCGATGCCTATACGGGTCGTGGGCTTGGTGCGGGTCTACTTGAAGCGGTTGATGCATTTGCGATTGAAGCGGGACTCATCCGACTCGAGTTGACGGTTCGCAAGGACAACTTGCGGGCAATCGAGCTCTATCATAAGTTTGGCTTCAACATCGAAGGAACACGCATCGCATCGCTCTTCATCGATGGCGAATACGTCGATGAACTGGCGATGTCGAAGATTTATACAGTGGAAGAATCCTAAAAAAGATGCTCCATGGACTTATCTCTGAAAAGAGACAAGAACATGAGCATCTTTTTTATGGTGATATCTTTTGTTGTTCGAAGTCGATCTCCAGAACGTTTTTCGCATAATCCTTACCCCAGTCATACATCGCATCTAAAATCGGCATTAAACTATGGCCGTGTGGCGTCAACGAGTATTCGACCTTCGGTGGTACGACCGGATAAACTTCCCGGTGAATGATGTGGTGGTCTTCGAGTTCCCGCAGTTGATTGACGAGCATCCGTTGTGTGATCCCGGGCATCAGACTTTTCAGTTCCCCGAAGCGTTTTGTCCCTTCCTTGCCTAAGTGCCAAAGAATGAGCATCTTCCATTTTCCCCCGATGATCGAGAGGGTCAATTCCTTCTCACAGTTAAACTGACGGTCTTCAAAATGTGGCATTGTTCCACCTCCTGTTCTAGTATAGTCTTTCTTCCAATCGACAGTATACTTTTCTGCACTATGTATGAAAAACCGCACTATGTAAATTAAAAGTGCGTACTTCTCAAGAATGCTCCCGCGGATTATATTTAGTCCTGTTCCTTCATGAACGTTTGAAGGAAGTGTCAGGTACGACAATACAGAGAAGAATGGGAGAGATATAAAATGAAATTACAACTCGCAATTGATTTAGTCGATACAGCAGGTGCGATCGCTTTAGTCAAAGAAATCGGGGAAGACAATTTAGATATCGTTGAGATCGGCACACCGGTCGTCATCAACGAGGGGCTCCGCGCCGTCAAAGAAATGAAAGCCGCGTTCCCGAACTTAACGGTCCTCGCTGACTTGAAGATCATGGACGCTGCCGGCTACGAAGTCAGTCAAGCTGTCGCACACGGCGCTGATATCGTAACGATTCTTGGTGCAGCCGAAGACATGTCGATCAAAGGGGCAGTCGAAGAAGCGAAAAAATCAGGCAAACAGATTCTCGTCGACATGATTGCTGTGAAAGATATCGCAACACGGGCGAAAGAACTTGATGCATTAGGCGTCGACTACATCTGTGTCCACACAGGTTACGATCTCCAAGCAGTCGGTCAAAACTCGTTCGAGGATCTTGCGACAATCAAATCGGTTGTGACAAACGCAAAAACAGCTGTTGCGGGTGGTATCAAGATGGAGACGTTACCGGAAGTCATCGCTGCACGTCCTGATCTGATCATCGTCGGTGGCGGGATCACGGGACAAGATGATAAACAAAAGACAGCGTCAACGATGCACCGGATGCTGCAAGAGGCGTAAATGACACATATCCAAACGATTATCAAAGAACTGACATCGACGGTCGAAGCGATCGATGAGACGGAGACGAAAGAACTGGCAGACGCTGTGCTTCAAGCGAACCGAATCTTTCTCGCAGGAGCCGGTCGCTCCGGCTTGATGGGGAAAGCGTTCGTCATGCGGCTGATGCACATGGGACTCGATGCTTATGTCGTCGGCGAGACGGTCACGGCGAATTTACGCGAGGGTGACTTGTTAATCGTCGGTTCCGGATCAGGTGAGACGAAAACCTTGATTCCAATCGTCGAGAAAGCACAGCAACTTGGTGGAACGGTAGCGGTTGTCACGATCAGTCCGACGTCAACGTTAGCACGATTAGCCGACTTGGTCGTCCAATTGCCTGGAGTTCCGAAAGAACAAACGGCATCAGCGGACGAGACGGTTCAACCGATGGGCTCGTTGTTCGAACAGACGATGTTGTTGTTCTATGATGGATTGATTCTGCAGATCATGGAAGACAAACAGCTCGATTCGCAAACGATGTACGGGAAACATGCCAACTTAGAATGAAACATGCGAAACAGATTAGTTCTTTTCTTCAAATAGAAGGGGGCTAGTCTGTTTTTGTCTGTAGATTTTTCGCGTATGAATGCGTATTAATCAGAAATTCTCCTTTCCTTCTTTTCATAATTTTCTTAAAGACTTAGTCCCGCAACGTGAGATACTCAAAGAAAGGAAAAAAGAGGAAAAGGAGATTGTCATGCGATTTCAACGGATTGGTGTAATCAGTGCTTTACTCGCTGCAAGTATCTTGACCGGTTGTGCAGAACCGGACCAAATTCCGCCTTTGAATCAGCTTAGGTCACACTGGATCGAGGATAATACTGCTGAAGATGTAAATAATCCCGATGCCATCGTGCAACGCATTAAAGCGAAGGACTTTTCAGAACAGGATTCGTTTGAAGCGGATTTCCGTCGTCACGTGACGTTTTACTTTAAAGATGGAACAAAAGCGCACCCGACTGAAGGTGATATCTGGAGCAGTATCGTTGTCGGAAATCATGCTTACGTGACGCTGCATTATCCAAAAGGAGCAGATCGTCTTGCTGTACTAGAGTATACCAAGCAAGAGACGAACTGGATGTTAGGAGGCGTCTCATATGACGACGTTCAAAACATTAAGAAGAGTAGTTCTGCTCGCGGCTTGAATTTACCGTTCTCGACATTCCAAGCGATTATGAGTAGTTCGACTCCTAATGGGGACGATAGTGTTTGGTTCTTCCACACGAAGTCCCAAACGATTCTTCTAACCGTTGTTCCGAAGCAAGACGTTCAAGGCGAGGACTGGAAGGAAACGACACTTGCGAACGGACAGACGGCTTATTTCGAGCAGAAACAAAAGAGAACGAACCTCTACTACGTCGAGGACAATCAAATCGTCCTCCTGTCCGGTAACGTGTCGCTAAAACAATTAAAAAAATTAGCACGATCGATTGCTCCTGTCGACTCTGCTGATTTCCCGTATTCTTAAACAAAAAAATCCGGACGCTACGGCATCCGGATTTTTGTTTTACCATTTGAAATCAAAATCAGCACCGACATCTTTCGCAAGATGGGCATCAGATCCATAGACGAGCGGAAGCGATAACGACTGCGTGACTTGCAAGAGTTCCGGGTAAGGATAGGAAAGACCACATAATGGTTTCCGGAGTCCTGCTGTGTTGACGTCGAGTGTGAAGTTCGCCTGACGGATCTTCCGTAACGTGTCGTCGAGGTTCGTTGGGTTCGACTCAAGCGGATAGGCTTGGATGAATTTCGTCGGTAACGTTAAGTGACCGAGGCGCTTCGGCTGGTGTGCACCGAGGTCCGTCATGACGAGGGCTTGGATGCCTTCATAATAGCGTTCGTGTACCGCCGTGACGCTTCCGAGTTTCGTGACGATCTCACCGAAGCTTTCCTTGCTGAAGTCGACGCCGTAATATTGCTCATCGATGTATAAGTAATGCAGTGAGAGAATGCCGTCGGTTAAGACGTCAGCGTAGCGGGCAATGATGTCACGCGTACCGTCGACATGCCCTTCCCAGTAGTCGAACTCCATCCCGATCCGGATATCAATCTGATTCTTGTATGTCTCGCGGAGTTGCGTCAATTCCTTCAGGTAGGCATCGGCTGTCGCGAACGACATTCCGGAATCGTTATCTGGCGCAGGATCCGTCACACCTTCAGGTAAAGGGGCATGTTCCGTGAAGCTGATCCGTTCTAAGCCTTGCTCTAAGGCACGCTCGATGTAGGCTTCAAGTGGATCCTTCGTACCGTGTGGACAATATGGACTGTGGACGTGACCGTCCCATTTCAATAATTGCATGAGTAACCCTCCGATTTTTTAGAATTGGCAAGCAAAGCGATTGACAATGTGCCCCAAACGCGGTATCTTATCGTTAAATAATTTAGCGTGGTACAGTGATAATAAGATAAAGGAGTGGGAGTATGCAATCATTTTCTACGATTCGACTCAAGGATGGAGCGACGGACTATGTCGGTGCCTCAGCAACGCGGCTCCAGCAGGTCATCCGTCAGCTCGAAGATGGACTCGAACAATCTAACTATACCCGATTAATCACCCCCTTAATTGAGGAAATCGGTGGACGGGAACAGATTCGGATGGATTTTACGACTAGTGTCGCACGTGCACTCAGCGAACGCGGTCGCGAACAATATAAACGTGTCTTCTACAGTGGCTCCGTCTTTCAACCGGAAGAGAAGTTCCAGGTCGGATTCGAGGAACGGGGACAAATCGCAGAAGTCGAAGCAATCCAACTCGCGGTCCGACTCGTCGAGGAACTGACAGGAAAAGAAGTCACCCTCTCAATCGGCGATGCCGGACTGATCGAGCATTTGATTGAGACACGTGTCGGTGATCACCACTTACGCGACCAAGTGACACAGATGCTTCGTTTACGTAACGTCATCGAACTGAAGCGAATCGCGGGTCAACTTGATGATGCCTTACTTGCGAAACTTCCTTTATTATTCGGACGCGAAGGAGCAGAGACGATCTTACCGTACGTTGACGAAACACGACTCAATGCCGTGCTTGATCTCGCGGAAGCCGTCAATGCCGATCTCGACTTCGGTCAAATGGGCTTACAGACGTACTACGACGGGATCACGGTCCACGGTTTCATCGAAGGCGTGACGGAACCCGTCCTCGTCGGTGGACGCTACGACCGGCTCTATGAACAATTCGGACAAGAACAACAGGCGTTCGGCATCGGATTCTCGGTCGAACGGTTGGCGGAGGTGCTCTAAATGCGAATCGGAATTACGAAAGGACGGCTGTCGAAAGCGACAGAACGTTATCTAAAAGAAGCTGGCGTCGAGACATGGGGAGCCATTGAACGCGAACTAATCGTCAAACGGGGCGAGCACGAATTCGTCTTCATGAAAGGATCGGATTTGATTCCGTATGTCGCTCAAGGTGTTCTTGACGTCGCGATCACCGGCAGTGATATCCTACTGGAATCGGATCAAGAACTATCGGAACTCGCGGAATTACCGTTCGGTGTCTGCCGGATGTCCGTCTGTGCAAAGGAACCGTTGCAATTCGAAGGCGGACGCCGCGTCCGGATCGCGACGAAGTATCCGGTCATCGCAAAACGCTACTTCAGCGAACTCGGTGTCGACGTCGACATCGTACCGTTGAACGGATCCGTTGAACTAGCACCGTTACTTGGTCTTGCTGACGCAATCGTCGATATCGTCGAGACAGGTGAGACGTTACGGGCGAACGGACTAAATGAATACGAAAAAATCATCGATATCAGCGCTCGATTCTTTACGAGCGAATGGACGTTAAAACGGAAGCGGGTGGAAGTCATCCGCTTGCTCGAGCAATTGACAGAAGGAGTGACACGATCATGACACCGACAAAACCATTCAGCATCGATCGCGACACGGAGCTCGCGGTCCGCGCGATTCTCGAACGCGTCGCAACAGACGGTGACGCTGCTGTCCGCGATTACACGAACCAATTCGATCAGGTCGATCTCGAAGATTTCCGTCTCAGTGAAACACGGATCACACAAGCCTTCGAACAGGCAGACGCCAACTTGATTGACTCGTTGAAGTTGATGGCGACACGACTCGTCGAGTGGCACGAACAAGAACTACCGTCTGACATCGAACTCGTCGAAGCAGACGTGACACGACGCCAACGGTTCGTTCCCGTTGATTCGGTCGGGATCTACGTACCGGGTGGTGCAGCAAGTTATCCATCGACCGTCTTGATGAACGCGATTCCAGCGAAAGTTGCCGGAGTCGAACGCGTCGTCATGGTGACACCGATGACGAACTTAAGTGATGAGGTTCTCGTTGCGGCACGCATCGCTGGTGTGACAGAAATCTATACGATTGGTGGAGCACAAGCGGTCGCCGCGCTGACATTTGGAACAGAAAGCATCCAAGCCGTTGACTTGATCGTCGGACCCGGAAACCGCTTCGTTGCTGAAGCAAAACGCCAAGTCTACGGGATCGTTGGTATCGACTCGGTTGCCGGTCCATCGGAAGTCGTCGTCATCGCGGACGAAACAGCGCATCCGGACCGGATCGCAGCCGACCTCCTTGCGCAAGCCGAACACGACCGTGACGCTGTCGCGATCGCCTTCGTGCCAACGGAAGAGATGAAACAAGCGGTGGATGCAGAAATCGAGCGGCGCTTACAGCAATTGCCGCGTCAAGAGATTGCCCGTCGTGCGATGGAAAACGGTGGCGTCTTCGTCGCTCCACTTGAGAAAGCGATCGAAGAAGCGAACCGTCTCGCAGCGGAACACTTGGAACTTGCCGTTGCCAATCCGCAAGAGGTCGTCAAGTCGATCCGTCACGCTGGGATGATCTTCCTCGGTCACGAGACACCGGAAACGCTCGGCGATTACGTCGCTGGAACGAACCACGTCTTACCGACATCCGGAACAGCTCGTTTTGCGTCTGGATTATCGGCGCGGACGTTCTTGCGTCACCAGACGATGCTCGAAGCCACACGCGCAGGCGTACAACGTCTCGCGAACGCAGCGAAGACCGTTGCCCGGGTCGAAGGACTCGAAGCACACGCACAAGCCATCGAAGTGAGGGAAGACTAATGCGATTACACCAAAACGAACGATTCACGACCCACAGTCCAGTCGGGATCGAAGCGATCCAGGAATTGATCGCGACGTTCCCTTTAAATGAATATCCTGTCGAGATCATCGATCAAGTTAGGGCATCGTACGCAACATACGCTGGTGTCCGTCCGACGCAACTCGTCGCCGGGAACGGCTCGGATGAGCTGATCGGCTACTTATGTGCCCGCTACGGCGGACCCGGCATGCCGGTCATCGCCTCGGAACCGGATTTCGTCATGTACCAGTTCTACGCTGACCGAGCACGGGCACCGTTTGAACGCGTGCCGTTACTCGACGAGATGGCGCTTGACGTCGACGGATTGATCGCAGCTCCTGGTGAGATCATCTTCTTGAGTCACCCGCACAATCCGTCCGGTGTCCTCCGCAAGGAAGCGGACATCCGTCGCTTGCTCGACAGTGGCAAATACGTCGTCATCGATGAGGCGTACATCGACTTCGCGCTCGAACAGTCGATGCTTCACTTACTCGAGGAATATCCGAAAGCGATCATCTTACGGACGCTCTCGAAAGCGTTCGGACTCGCATCGCTCCGACTTGGTTTTGTCATCGCGAGCGAACAAATCATCGAAGAAATCGAACAGATTAAATCACCGTACAACGTCTCTGGTCTATCAGCAGCTGTCGGCATCGCCATCATGGCAGAACCGGAACTCGATCGAGTCTTAGAGGAAACGTATGCGAGCCGCGAAGCGATCGAGCGGATTCTCGCGCCAATCGGCAAGACGTATCCGAGTGCAGCGAACTTCGTCTATGTCGAGTATCCGGAAGCCGAACGCTTTACGCAGCGTTGTGCTGACGCTGGATTACGGATCCGCTTGTTTGACCAGGCATTCCGTGTCAGTTGTGGATCACCAGAAGCGATGCAAGTATTAGAAACGTGTGTAGAGGAGGAATTACGATGCGGCGTGGCGCAAGCGAACGAGTAAGTGCAGAATCAGACATCAAGGTTGAGGTCGATCTCGCAGGAGGTCCGGTTGAAATCAAGACCGGTGTCGGGTTCTTTGATCATATGTTGACGTTATTTGCCTTTCAGGCCCGGATCGGTCTGAAGGTGACAGCAAAAGGTGATACGTGGATCGATGCCCACCACACGGTCGAAGATACCGCGATCGTCCTCGGGGCAGCGTTGACGGAAGCGCTCGGCGATAAAGCCGGGATTGAACGCTACGGTGAATCGCGTGTACCGATGGATGAGACACTCGCGTCGGTCGTGCTCGATTTCAGCGGTCGTCCGTTCACGGTCTTCCGTGCTAGTTTCAAGAATCCGAAGCTCGGTGACTTTGATACGGAACTCGCAGAAGAGTTCTTCCAAGGCTTATCACGGAGTGCCCGGATGACGATTCATGCCGAAGTCTTATATGGCTCGAACACACACCACATGATCGAAGGGTTGTTCAAAGCACTCGGTCGAGCCGTCCGTCAGGCAGTCGCCGTGACGAGCGAAGGGGTACCGTCTACGAAAGGGTTGATTGATCAATGATAGCAATCGTCGATTATGGCGTCGGGAATATCGCGAATGTCGAGCGGGCGTTAAAGGAGCTCGGCGAAGCAGTCATCGTCACGAGTGACACGGAGTTGCTCGACCAAGCGGAAGCACTCGTCTTACCGGGTGTCGGTGCTTATGCACCGGCAATGGAGCGCCTGAAGGAAACGGGACTCGTCGACTTCTTAAAAGAACAAGCGGAAAAGAAACCGTTCCTCGGGATTTGCCTCGGGATGCAACTGCTCTTTGAATCGAGTGACGAAGATGGACTGACAGAAGGACTCGGAATTTTACCGGGAACGATCGAAAAACTACCGAGCGACGTCCGCTTGCCACACATGGGCTGGCACCAGCTGACGAACCACGGCGAAGCGGTCTATTTCGTCCACTCGTACGGTGCCGTCTGTGATCCAGAATGGATCGTCGATTCGGTCGAATACGGACGTCTCGTCCCAGCAATCGTCCAAAAAGGACAAGTCACGGGGATGCAGTTCCACCCGGAAAAGAGTGGCGAAGTCGGATTGAAACTACTGAAGGAATGGAGAGAGACGACATGCAACTCTACCCAGCAATCGATTTAATGAGCGGACAGGCCGTACGCCTGAAGCAAGGAGATTTTGACCAACAGACATTCTTCGGTGATGCGTTGACGATTGCGAAGCGCTTCAAGGAAGATGGGGCGACAGCGATCCACTTGATCGATCTTGATGGCGCGAAAGCCGGCGAACCGTTGCACTTGAGCTTGATTGCCGACATCAAAAAGGAGACCGGTTTGTTCGTCGAAGCTGGTGGTGGTGTCCGTAACATCGAGACCGTCGAAGCGTACGTCGGTGCCGGAATCGACCGGATTCTCGTCGGCACGGTTGCCCTAGAAGACGAAGCGTTACTCGAGCAGATGATTGCTCTCGCTGGTGATAAACTGGCTGTTGCGTTAGATGCAAAAGAAGGCATCGTCCAGACACGCGGCTGGCTCGAAGCGAGCGGTTGGACGCTCGAAGAGGCGATGACGCACTTGATCGGAAAAGGCATCAAGACGTTCCTGTATACAGACATTTCGCGTGACGGAATGATGATGGGACCGGACGTTGATGGACTCGATCGTTTGAAGCGGGAAGGGGTCGAATTGATCGCTTCTGGTGGTGTGACGACCGTTGATGACGTCGCGCGCCTCAAAGAGATCGGGATGGACGGAGCGGTCGTCGGTCGGGCATTGCTCGACGGATCACTCGCCTTAAAAGAGGTGTTACGCGTATGTTGATGAAACGAATCATTCCCTGTCTTGACGTCAAGGAAGGACGTGTCGTCAAAGGGGTCAAATTCCAAAACTTACGTGATCTCGGTGACCCGGTCGCCGTCGCGAAATACTATTACGAGCAAGGGGCGGACGAACTCGTCCTGCTCGATATCTCAGCAACGCAAGAAGGGCGCGAGACGATGCTTGATATCGTCGAACGCGTCGCAGAAGTCATCTACATGCCGTTTACGGTCGGTGGCGGAATCAAGACGATCGAAGACGCGAAACGCTTGATTCGTGCCGGTGCTGACAAAGTCTCACTCAACTCATCAGCGCTTCAAAATCCACAACTGATTCAAGAAGTCAGCCGCCTGTTCGGTGTCCAAGCGACGGTCGTCGCAATCGATGCGAAACAGACCGGTGACTCATGGGGTGTCTTCTCACACGGTGGAACACAACCCGTCGGACGTGACGCAATCGAGTGGGCACAGGAAGCTGTTGCGCTCGGTGCCGGGGAGTTACTCGTCACGTCAATGGATGCTGACGGAACAAAAGACGGCTATGATCTCGCCTTGATTCGTCGTTTGCGTGAAGTCGTCAACGTGCCGATCATCGCTTCTGGTGGGGTCGGAACACTCGATCACTTGGCGGAAGGGCTAGAGGCAGGAGCTGACGCAGCCCTTGCTGCTTCAATCTTCCATGAAGCGACATACACGATGCCGGAAACGAAAGCCTACCTCAAAGAACGGGGAGTCGAAGTCCGATGACGACATTGAATTTTTCAAAAGGACTCGTCGCTGCCGTCGTCGTCGACGAGCAGACGAACGATGTCTTGATGGTCGGCTTCATGGACCAAGCCGCTTATGATAAGACGCTTGCGACCGGTCTTGTCACCTTCTTCTCGCGGACGAAGAATCGTCTCTGGACGAAAGGGGAGACGAGCGGGAACACGCTTGAACTCAAACGGATGTGGATTGACTGTGATCAAGATAGTCTTTTGATCACGGTCAAAGCGAATGGTCCGACATGCCATACAGGAAATCGTAGTTGTTTCTATACGGAAGTGGAGGTGCCCGATGTTATACGAACTGGAACAGACGGTCAAAGCGAAGATTGACGCGAAAGAAGCAGAATCCTATACGAACTATTTGATTGCTTCTGGATATGAGAAGATCGCGAAGAAGTTCGGCGAAGAGGCATTTGAAGTCGTTCTCGCTGGTAACGATACGTTAGCAGAAGAGACAGCAGACTTGCTGTATCACTTAACGGTCTTGCTTGCTGACCGTGGTATCTCTTTCAAAGAAGTCGAAGCTGTCCTCAATGAACGTCATGGAACAAAATCGACGTTTAAGGACCGCCCAGATATTGAAAAGTGGTAAACGACATCCACATCGCTTAAGCGGTGTGGATTTTTGTATAAGCGGGAAAAGACAAACAGATGACGGTTGTCATCAAATCGACAGAATCTTTCGATAGGCACGCTGTCGCTTCAGAGCGTATAATCAAAGTGTTAGTCTTGTGTCATTAGAAAGTAGGTGTTCGGTTGGTTACCAAAAAAGAACTTAAGCAAACGATCAAGCAACAATCGAAAGAAACGATCGAAGAGCTACTCGCAAAAGGTGACTCCTTAAAAGAGGAGATCGCCAGTGCCATTACACACGGATTGGGTGTCATTTTCAGTATCGTCGCGCTCGTGCTGTTGATCCTGCAGGCGACGAAGTCCGGTAGCGCTTGGAACGTCACTGCTGTCAGTATCTTCGGGGCAACGATGATTCTCCTTTATCTGTTCTCGACCTTGATGCATTCGCTGATGCATACGAAAGCAAACAAAGTTCTACAAATTTTAGATCATGCTGGCATCTATCTCTTGATTGCTGGTAGTTATACACCGTTCGCCTTGATCACGCTCCGTGGTCCGCTCGGCTGGACGTTGCTTGGAATCGTCTGGGGTGTCGGAACGCTCGGCATCATCTGGAAGCTATATTCGACAGGTAAGTATGTTTGGATTTCAAATGCATCTTATCTGATTCTCGGCTGGTGTTGTCTGTTTGCGATCAAGCCGATCTATGAAGCACTTGGGTTACAAGGATTCTTACTGCTCCTCGGTGGTGGACTTGCGTACTCCCTCGGCGTCATCTTTTACGTCTGGGCACGCTTGCCGTATAACCACGCGATTTGGCATCTGTTCGTCCTTGCTGGTAGTGTGTTGATCTTCCTGTCGATTTTCTATTACGTTGCTCCAGCGACGATGTCATGAAGAAACTACGGCTCCGGGACTGGCTCCCGATCACGCTGTATTTTATGTTTGGACTTGGATTGCTCCTGTATTTCCGGATGTCGGGAATGTTGGAGCAATTCGACATTCAAGCATTATCGGATTGGGTACGGAATCAAGGTCTGACAGGGATGTTGCTCTATGTGCTCGCTTATACCGTCCGACCACTCGTCTTTTTTCCGGCGAGTCTTTTGACCGTCTTTGGCGGCTATACGTACGGTCCGTGGCTCGGGACATTACTTGATGTTATTGGTGCCGGTACGGGTGGATTACTCAGCTTTTGGATCGCCCGGTTGCTCGGTCGCCGTGGAGTTGAGAAGTTGATCGGGAAAGGGAAGCTGAACGTACTCGACGAACGGATTGCAACGAACGGCTTTCTCGTCGTCTTGATCGTCCGGTTGATTCCGCTATTTCCGTTTGACGCGATCAGCTACGCGTCCGGATTATCAAAAATCCGCTTCAAACAGTTCGCGATCGCGAACTACATCGGGATCATTCCCGGTGCGTTCGTTTACAACAATATTGGCTCAAGCCTACGTGATCCGTTCTCGTGGCAGTTCTTCCTCGCGATCGGTCTGTATGTCTTATTCTTTGCCGTGGGACTTGTCGCACAACAGATTCTCAAAAATAAACAAAAGAAAGAGCGTATGTAAGCGCTTTATGTCATAATATAAAGGCAGAGATGTGAACCGATACGGTAAAACAGCCTAGCATTTATTTAGGGGGAATCATGAGTGATGGAAAAAGTACTACGGGATGGTTTTATCTTCTTATCGCAAAACAAGACATTGAACGGTCTCGCCAAGCGATACGGGCTTAAATTCGGAGCAAGTCGCTTCGTGGCAGGGGATTCATTGGAAGCATCAAAACGGGCGATCCAGGAATTGAACGCAAAAGGATTATGCGTCACGATGGACCATTTAGGGGAGTTCATCTCGACGGTAGCGGAAGCAGAGATGATGACACAAGAATGTATTCGTGCGGTTGAGATGATTGCGGAAGAAAAATTAGACTCGCAACTCTCGTTGAAACTGACATCACTCGGACTTGATATCTCGGGCGACTTGATTCGTTCGAACATGGAACGGATTTTAACACGGGCAAAAGAACTCGGTGTCTTCGTCACGATCGACATGGAAGATGAGCCACGTTGTGAAAAAACGATTCAACTGTTTGAAGAATTGCGCCAATCTTTCGATAACATCGGTACGGTCATTCAGTCATACCTCTACCGGTCGGAAGATGATATCAAACGCGTCGGTCGCTTCGAGACGAATCTCCGGATCGTTAAAGGGGCATATAAAGAGCCGGCAACGGTGGCGTTCCCAGAAAAAGAAGACGTCGATCACAACTACATCAAGCTCGTGAAGTTACAATTATCACTCGGAAACTATGCTGCCGTCGCAACACATGACGATGCGATGATCGAGCAAATCATCCGTTACGCTAAAGAAAACGGGATTGAAAAAGACCAGTTCGAATTCCAGATGTTATTCGGCATCCGGGTTGAGCGTCAACTCGAACTCGTCAAACAAGGATATAAAGTCCGTGTCTATGTCCCTTATGGACGTGACTGGTATGGTTACTTTATGCGCCGTTTAGCAGAACGACCGGCAAACGTTGCCTTCGTTCTCAAAGGAATGGTCAAAGGATAAGTAGAAAAGACGATGCAGCGCTGCATCGTCTTTTTTGAATTCAGGAAGGAGAGAACAAAATGGCTCGAACGGAACAACAGCTAAAAGAACTGCTACAACAAAACGAAAGTGTAACACCTACGTTACTCGATGAGTTGCTTCTACATATCGGTTCGACGGATTCTGAGTTGCGGGATGGATTGATCTATCCGCAGTTAGCGACCTACATCTCATCAGAGTCATTTACGATAGAAGAGGCTCATCGACTTTTCGATTTTCTTTTAAGCGGGCATGGATTGATGTACCGAATGGGAACGTCGGATGCAACGGCTGTTTTAACGCGATCGTTTTCAGCTTTGGCACTTGCTGAGCTGTTAGTGATGGATAAAAGCCGGCATGTCTTGACGCAAGATCAACTGGATCGACTATCGAATTACTTACAAACTTATTTGAAGCAAGAAAGAGATGTCCGCGGATTCATTGACGGATTGGGGTGGGCACATAGTATGGCGCATATCGCGGATGTTTATGCGGTCTGGTTTACGCATCCAGCCAGCCGTCCGCAGGAGGAAATCGGAGCGATCGATGCGATGATTCGTCAGTTGACGCGGTCTGATTATCTCTATATTGATGAAGAAGCGGATCGGATGGTAACGGCATGGTTGCAAGCTTGTCGTCATGGACTGTCAGAAGATATCTTATTACAACGAATCGAACGTATTATTAAGGAATGGCTTGAGAGTGACGTGACATGGGGAGATGCGGAATGGACGACGTATCGTAACGTCAAACAGATGCTACAGACACTCTATTTCCGACTGAAATGGGAAAAACAATCGGGTCTTGTCTTGGTTGAAGAGTGGTTGCGACAGGTACATCAGCGAACGCATGGAGGATGAAGCATAGTATACCGGACGTTCCCAGCATCTTCGCTTTCCTCAGGCGGGAAGTAAGCCGCGGCATTTCGCATTCCATGCGATTTGCCGGGTCTTCCTCTTCCCTGACGGAAGCATCTAGCATGCTTCCTTTTCCTGTAGGAGTCGAAGATGCCTAGTTCGTCCTAGATGAACTCAAAAGCGATCGATTCCATTGACGGAAATCGGTCGCTTTTGAGTTCTTTGGATAACAAATGAGTACGTCCTCCTCACATGTCTTCACCCGACTCCTTCAGGAAAAAGCGCGATGTTTTAACTCGCGCTGTCAGAGACGAACAAGACCCGGGTTCGTCATCCGAAGGATGAGGAAGACTGGCTTGTGTCTCGGGTGAGAAGACAGTGAGGTGAATAGTGCGTTACATCGTTCATTTCGCATCATGGCCAAATGATATTACCTAGAAACACCATCCCAGCAAATAAACCAATCATTAAGAAGACAGTAGTTTGTGGTTGGAAACGTTTCTCCCGATAACGTCGAAATAAACGGTCCCCCAATGCCTGTATACAGAATAAGAGACCAATAAAGAGTAGGAAGAATTGCCATCTTTCTAGAACATCGAGAGCATCAATGTAAAATAAAAAAACAATACATAAAGCTATTAATATAGACGTATAAAAGGTACTGTGTGACATATTTATCTCTCCCTTACAGCCGTCGTCTGAAAAGCAAATAAACAGGAGAAAGCATGTGCTTGGTCAAGTAACCGATGCCCCGTCATGACGGCTCCTTCCTTTTGGATGACTGCTTCATCGAGCAACGTCCAGCCACGCTCTTTTGCTAGCTGCAGCAATTCCCACGGCATCATCGTATTTCCCATCGCGACTTCTTCACCGTACAGACGACGGTAAGCAAGTTGACGCGGAGCGGCTGTCGGACCAAGTAGACTGATGACGACAAGTGGGGCAACCCGTTCGATTTCTTGCAGTACTTGAACGGGACGTGTCGACCATTCGAGTGAGTTGACGGCAAGAACGACGTCAAATGCATGATCAGCGAACGGTAACGCTTCGCCCGTCCCGACGATAAACGTCTGCTCGGGTGATTTCTGACGCGCGATTCGAATCATTTCGTTTGAGACATCGAGTCCGACTGTCTGAAAGTCCGGTGTCAGTAGTCGACAGGCGGCACCATCGCCACAACCGAGATCAAGCAACCGACCACCAGTGATCATTTTTCGTAAGAACGGTAAAACGGTTTTGCGGCTGCCGTTCGTCCACATATCATCAGCGCGCTCCGCCCAGTCAGCGGCTTTTTGATTCCATACGTGCTCGGTTTGACTCATTTTCAACCACTCCTTTTTATCAGTCTAACAGGAAAATTTGTCCATTGACTGATTTTTTATTGCTACTGAATCATTATTCATTTATGATGAAGATGTAGAAGAAGCAAACGAAAACCGATTGGCTTCTTTTTTTGTCAGTATAATGAATGGTTGTTCATTCAATTTAAACTCAGGGGGTATATCATGGCGAGTCAAATCGGTCAGCCGACCACAATCCAGTTGACGAAACACATCCAATTCGCCGTCATCATCGGTTCAGGGGTGATGGGTGCAGGCATCGCGGCACATCTTGCGAATGCTGGCATACGGACATTGATGCTTGATATCGTACCAAAAGAACTTACGGCACAAGAAGAGAAGCAGGGCTTGACGCTGAGTGATCCGCGCGTTCGTTCCCGTATCGCGCGCGATAACCGCGAAAAGCTCTTGAAACAAAACCCAGCACCACTCGCGTCTAAGAAATTGATTGATTTCATCGAGATCGGAAACTTAGAAGACGACTTAGAACGTCTGAAAGAAGCAGACTGGATCGTTGAAGTCGTCGTTGAACGACTCGACGTCAAACAGCAATTGTTCGCAACAATCGAACCGTTCATTCGGGAAGACGCGATCGTCAGCTCAAACACATCAGGCATCTCGATCGAAGCGATGCGCGAGGGACGCTCGGAATCGTTCAATCGTCGTTTCCTCGGGACACACTTCTTTAACCCACCACGTTATCTGAAGTTACTCGAGTTGATTCCGACGTCAGACACGGATCCACGTGTCGTCGATTTCATGAAACAATTCGCAGAGGAACGACTCGGGAAAGGTGTCGTCATTGCGAAGGACACACCGAACTTCATCGGCAACCGAATCGGGACATACGGTCTCCTCGTGACGATGGATGAGATGAAAAAAGGTGGCTATTCGATCGGGGAGGTCGATTCCGTCACAGGTCCACTGCTTGGCCGCCCAGGGTCAGCAACGTTCCGGACACTCGACGTCGTCGGCATCGACACATTCGTCCATGTCGCAAACAACGTCTATGACTTGTTGCCGGAAGGCGAAGAGAAGGAGACGTTCGCGGTGCCGGCTGAGATGCGTCGCCTTGTCGAACAAGGAGCGCTTGGTGCGAAGACGGGTCAAGGATTCTATAAGAAAGTCGGAAAACAGATCCTTGAACTCGATCTCGAAACATTCGAGTACGTTGAAAAGAAAGCGCTTACCGAACCGTCGATCGGACAAGCCAAAGCACTTCCGGGCGCAAAAAACAAACTGAAAGCCGTCGTCTTCGCACAAGATCGTGTCGGCGCGTTACTCTGGCCAATCCACGCGAAAACATTGCTCTACTCGGCTCAGCTGACAGGTGAGATCGCAGACGACATCAAAGCGATCGACGAAGCAATGAAATGGGGCTTCGGCTGGAAGATGGGACCGTTCGAGACATGGGACGCACTCGGTGTCGACAAGACGGTTGCGAAGATGAAACAAGACGGTTACGAAGTACCGGCATGGGTCGATGAGATGCTCGCAGCAGGAAAAACGAGTTTCTATGATGCGTCCGGTCGTCATTATGACGTTGCAACGAAAGACTACGTCGGAGCAACGGTCAATCCGAAGGAAATCCGTCTCCGCGACGTCCGGAAGTCAAACGGTGTTCTCCTTGAGAACAATGGGGGGCGCTTGCTTGATATCGGCGATGATGTCGCAGTCCTTGAGTTCACATCGAAGAGCAATGCGATCGGTGTCGACATCATGCAGATGATCGAACAGTCGGTCGATCTCGTTGAGAAAAACCACCGTGGTCTCGTCATCGCGAACGATGGCAAGAACTTCTGTGTCGGTGCGAACCTAGCGATGATGCTGATGGAAGCGGAAGATGAGAACTGGTTCGAACTCGACTGGATCATCAACAAGTTCCAACAATCGATTCAAAAGATTCGTTACGCATCGCGTCCGATCGTCGCTGCTCCACAAGGGATGACGCTTGGTGGCGGTACAGAAATCTCGCTTCCGGCAGCTCGCCTGCAAGCTGGTCTTGAAACGTACATGGGTCTCGTCGAAGTCGGTGTCGGTCTAATTCCAGGAGGCGGCGGAAACGTCAATACGTACCGTCGACTGTTAGAAAACACACCAGACGGACTCGTTAATATCGAGAAAGCAGCACAAAAAACGTTCGAAAACGTCGCGATGGCAAAAGTCTCAAAATCAGCCTTTGAAGCACGCGAACTCGGATATGTCCGCTCCGTTGATCAGATCTCGATGAACCGAGATCACTTGACGTATGATGCGAAACAACTCGTCCTTGAACTGGACCGGACCGGCTACACGGCACCAGCGAAAGCGAAGATTCCAGTCGTCGGTCGTGCTGGTAAAGCGACGCTGGAACTCGCGACACGCGAAATGTTCTACGGCGGCTATATCTCGGAACACGATTTGAAAATCGCTAGTAAACTCGCACACGTCATCGCCGGCGGAAACGTCGCCTTCGGTAGCCACGTCGATGAACAATATATGCTCGACATCGAACGGGAAGCATTCTTGAGCCTGATCGGTGAGATGAAGACACAACAACGGATGCAGCACATGCTCGTTAAAGGCAAGCCGCTTCGTAACTGAGGACTGGGGGGATTCGGATGAAGGAAGCAGTAATCGTCGCCGGTGCACGAACACCGGTCGGAAAAGCAAAAAAGGGCGCATTCAAATCGATGCGCTCGGATGAATTAGCAGGCATCGCCATCCAAGAAACGTTGAAACGGTCCGGTTACACGGGAGCGGTCGATGACGTCATTCTCGGATGTGCCTTACCGGAAGCAGAGCAGGGGATGAACATTGCCCGTTACGCTTCAGTCCTCGGTGGTTTATCCCATGAGGTACCGGCAATAACGATCAACCGGTATTGTTCAAGTGGACTACAATCGATCGCTGACGCGGCGATGAAGATCATGACAGGGCAAGCAACTGCGGTTGTCGCTGGTGGACTTGAATCGATGAGTCAAGTTCCGATGCCAGGTCACGTCGTCCGACCTAATCCGTCGATCGTCGACACGGCACCGGAATACTACATGAGCATGGGGCACACAGCGGAGCAAGTCGCTGCGACCTACAATGTCTCACGGGAAGATCAAGATGCGTTTGCGTTGAAGAGTCACCAAAAAGCAGCGGCAGCTATCGCAGCTGGTAAGTTTGCTGACGAAATCGTCTCGGTAACGGTGACGGAACAATTCGTCAATGATGAACTGAAAATCGAAGAGAAGACATTCATCGTCGAACACGATGAAGGCGTTCGTCCGGATTCGTCACCGGAAGGTCTTGCAAAACTTCGCCCAGCGTTCCGCCTCGGCGGTAGCGTCACAGCAGGGAACTCTTCGCAGACGTCAGACGGTGCGGCTGCTGTCCTCGTCATGGAACGGGAAGAAGCAGAACGCCAAGGGTTACCGATTCTCGGAAAGTTCAAGTCGTTTGCGGTCGGTGGTGTCCGTCCGGAAGTGATGGGAATCGGACCAGTCGTCGCGATTCCGAAAGCACTTGAACTCGCAGGCATCACGCTTGAAGACGTCGGATTGATCGAGTTGAACGAAGCGTTCGCATCGCAGTCACTCGGTGTCATCCGCGAGCTTGGATTAAACGAAGACATCGTCAACGTCAACGGTGGAGCGATCGCCCTCGGTCACCCACTCGGTTGTACAGGAACAAAACTCACATTGACGCTCTTGCATGAAATGAAACGTCGGAATGTCCAGTATGGTGTCGTCTCGATGTGTATCGGTGGCGGAATGGGCGCAGCAGGCGTATTCGAACTAGTTGAAGGAGGAACAGGACAATGAGCCAAACGACAAACGAATTAATCAAAGGTGGCAGTTTCGTATTAGATGAGTTAGCGCCAGAACGTCTCTTCACACCAGAGGATTTCTCGGAAGAACACAAAATGGTCGGTGACATGACAGCGAAGTTCGTCGAAGATCGTGTCGTTCCTGTCCTTGACCGGATCGAAAAACACGAGTTCGAATTATCAGTCGGTCTCCTCCGTGAAGCAGGCGAGCTTGGTCTACTCGGTGCAGACGTTCCGGAAGCATACGGCGGCTATCAGATGGATAAGATTTCGTCTTCAATCATTACGGAAAAGTTCGCACGTGGCCGTTCATTCGCCCTCAGCTACGGCGCACACGTCGGAATCGGTTCGTTGCCGATCGTCTTCTTCGGAAACGAAGAGCAAAAGCAGAAATACCTGCCGAAACTCGCTTCAGGGGAGTGGATTGCTTCGTACGCATTGACGGAGCCGGGCTCTGGTTCGGATGCTCTCGGTGCCAAAACGACAGCTGTCTTGAATGAAGCCGGCACGCACTACATCTTGAACGGTGAAAAACAATGGATCACGAACGCTGGTTTCGCAAGCTTGTTCGTCGTCTACGCAAAAATCGACGGTGACAAGTTCACAGCCTTCCTCGTCGAAGGATCGTATCCAGGTGTCTCGACAGGTGTCGAGGAGCAGAAGATGGGGATCAAAGGGTCATCGACACGGACATTGATCTTACAAGATGCAGAAGTACCAGTCGATAACGTCCTTGGTGAAATTGGACGCGGCCACGTCATCGCCTTCAACATCTTGAACGTCGGTCGTTATAAATTAGCTGTTGGTGCTGTCGGTTCATCGAAACGGGCGATTGATCTCGCAGTCCAGTACTCAAATGAACGTAAGCAGTTCAAAACACCAATCAGCTCGTTCCCATTGATTCAAGAAAAACTCGCGACGATGGCAGCACAGACGTATGCGATGGAAAGCTCAGTCTACCGGACAGGTGGTTTGTTCCAAGATAGTCTTGATCAGCTGTCGGAAGAAGAGAGCAAAGACGGTAAGAAAATCGCCGATGCTATCGCGGAGTATGCGATTGAATGCTCGATGAACAAAGTCTTTGCTTCGGAAACATTTGATTATGTCATCGATGAAGCGGTTCAGATTCACGGTGGTTACGGCTTCATGGCAGAATACGAAGTCGAGAACATGTACCGCGATTCACGGATCAACCGGATCTTTGAAGGAACGAACGAGATCAACCGTCTCCTCGTACCAGGAACATTGCTGAAGAAAGCGATGAAAGGCGAGTTACCATTGCTTGCGGAAGCACAGCGTCTGCAACAAGAAGTGATGAGCTTCATGCCGACAGAAATCGGAACAGCGCCACTCGATCGCGAACGTCACTTACTCGCGATGATGAAGAAAATCTTCTTATTGACTGCCGGAACAGCGGTCCAGAAATACCAGGACAAACTTCAAGGCGAGCAAGAGATCTTAGCGAACACAGCCGACATCATGAGTGCAATCTATGCGCTTGAGTCAGCGATCGTCCGGACGGACAAAGCGATTGCCGATAAAGGCATCGAGAAGAGCGAACTGAAAGTCCGTTATACGGAAGTCTTCGCGCAACAAGCATTCGAAGCTGTCGAGCATGACGCGAAAGAGACTCTCTACGCGGCAGCAAGCGGCGACGAACTCCGGATGTTGCTCTCGGCACTCAAAAAATTCAGCCGTTATCAGCCGATCAACGTCATCGGTACGAAACGCGTCATCGCAAAACGCCTCATCGAATCAAACAAATATACGGTCTAAGTCAGGTTTACCGCTTCGCCTTTGCAGGGAAAATCTCTGTAAAGGCGAAGTTTTTGGTTGAGGAGGGAAAACGAGATGCGCCAAGAATTGGTTGAACTGCAATTTGCGATTGCCTACTATCAATCCCTTGAACGTTTGTCGCCAGAAGAATGGAATCTGCCGCTTGCCCTGAACAAGTGGACTGTCCTTGAGTGCGTCAGCCACCTCTATTTATGGGACCGGTTTTATTATGATCATGCCATCTCGAAGTTACCGGACGAACCGCTGACACTCGTCGAGACGGATTTCGATCAGTTCAATCGATTGGCGGTCGAGTATGCGCATCATATCGATCCGCTTGCCTTACTGAAGAAAGCGATCAGTGTCCGGCGTGATATCGTCGATCACCTCAATCGTCTGTCTGATGAGCAATTTGCGGCGACCTATGAGAATTTCCGACCGCAAGAATTCGTCGAGTCGTTCGTCGCCCATGACGCCCATCATCAAGATCAGATCGACGGGGCGCTCGCACGCTTGAAGCAGAAGTGATCCATCTGCTACTCTTGGAAGTGAGGTGATGAACATGACAACAACAGTCACGATGTACGGCTACCCGAAATGTAGTACGTGCGTCAAAGCAAAAAAAGCACTCGAACAACACGGTGTCGAAGTCGATTACAAACATATCGTCGAGGAGACACCATCTGCTGCAACGATTCAGGAACTTCATCAAAAGAGTGGAGAGCCACTGAAGAAATTCTTCAACACGAGCGGTCAATCGTATCGTTCGCAAGGCATCAAGGACAAACTCCCTGAGTTATCAGAAGACGAGCAATACAAGTTGCTCGCAAGTGACGGCATGTTACTGAAGCGACCGATCGTTACAGACGGAAAAGACGTCACGATCGGCTTCAAGGAAGAAATGTATCAAGGAAAATGGTATTAAGTTCAGAGTCGATTTTGGTATACTGAACACGTTAGTCCAAATTAGTCCACAGGGGGAATCGGAAATGAGTCAAGTAAAAGACAACTTACGCTATTCGGAAGAACATGAATGGGTCGAAGTATCAGGAAACAAGGCGCGTATCGGAATCACGGATTTCGCGCAACACGAACTCGGGGATATCGTCTTCGTCGAATTGCCTGAAGTCGGGGATACGATCTCAGCAAACGAGCCATTCGGTTCAGTCGAGTCGGTCAAGACAGTCTCGGAATTATACGCACCGATCTCTGGTAAAGTCGTTGCTATCAACGAAAACCTTTCGGATTCCCCAGAACTCGTCAACGAGTCACCATTCGAAGGCGCTTGGATGGTCGACATCGAAATCGAAGATGCTTCACAAGTCGAGGCATTGATGGACGCTGCAGCGTACAAATCGATGATCAACGAGTAATACTTAACGAAAAGAGAGTGAACGAGGCGCTTGCGTTTCGTCCGCTCTCTTTTTTTTGTATACTGACGACAGATACCACGAAGAAAGGAGCGACCGTCATGCAAGAAGTCACGACCGTCCCGGAAAACGGGCTATTGTATGTCTATGCACCGATGTGCGGGACATGCGCTATCGCGGAACGAATGCTCGATATCGTCGAAGCGACGGAATCAGGTCAATCGATTCAGAAGGCGAACGGGAATTTCATTCCGGATTTCTTAGAAGAAGCCCGTGTCATGAGTGTTCCTGCGTTGTTGCGAATTGAAGAAAACCAAGTCGTAGAGCGACTTTATGCTTTCCAGTCTGTCCAAAACGTCTTTGCTTTCTGTCAAGAACGGTAAGAAAAGTCCGATTGGATTTTTCTTTTTGTTAAATTGTCGGAATATTTACAATAATCCGTTGACAACGCAGAAATATGAATGGTATATTCATAACAACTTCTAGAAATGCATTATAGGAAGTCTAGCAGAGATGATCGTTCAATACGATTCAAGTCCTGAACCCTTTCTCCCATCCTAAGCCGGTGTATTGTTTCCCCTTAAGTCGTCCCCCAAAGACGAAGCGGTGCAATGAACGGGTGGTGGATCGAAAGGACCGATCAGGAAGTGAACGTAAGCTGGCGATCATGTCGAACAGGCGCCGTCCTCCACGCGGAAGAGCGAACAATTCCGAATGGAGCTGGGTTTTCCTTCGTAGCATTTCTAACCACATTATTCGTGTTGTCGGTTCGCCGGCAACGCCTTTTTTTTGTTTTCTGGAAGTTTTTCGAGCCGGTCGCTTGCCAGGATAGAATCTCCTTGCTACAATGCGAATAAGGAAAATTACTTTAATTCATATCCGATTACTCGGAATTAACTGGTGAGATGGAGGACGACAAGGCATGACAGTACGTTTTATGGATGTTTTCACAGAATGGGCATCAACGTATGACGAGACAGTAACCGGACATGATCCGGAGTATAAAGAGGTTTTTCGTCGATACGATGAGATTTTGGATACAGTTGCGGATAAAGCGCAGTCGCCGGTCATTGAATTCGGAGCAGGCACAGGGAACCTGACACAACGTCTTCTGGCACGTCACGACGCCGTACTCGCCGTCGAACCAAGTCCGGAGATGCGGGCAATCCTGACGGAAAAGATTCCGTCACTTGATGTACAAGACGGTCACTTCCTCTCGTTCGAGGCGAAGGAAGCACGCAGTTTTGTTTCGACGTATGCGTTTCATCATCTAACAGATGAGGAAAAGGGAGAAGCAATCGAACTGATGGCATCACATTTACCGGCAGACGGAAAAATCGTCTACGCGGATACGATGTTCGTCTCAGAAGAGGCACGCCTGCAAACGATCCGTGAAGCACGTGCTCAAGGGTTTGATGCGTTAGCGGAAGATCTCGAACGCGAGTTTTACCCGTTGATTCCAGTCATGGAAGAATTGTTTACATCACGAGGATTCACTGTTAAATTTATACAATACAATCACTTCGTCTGGCTCGTAGAAGCCGAGAAAATGGGGGAATAAATCATGGCACTTCAAAAAATGAACGTCGAAAGCTTTAACCTGGATCATACGAAAGTCAAAGCACCTTACATCCGCGTCGCAGGATATAAAGAAGGTAAAGTGGACCAAGTCGTCAAATACGATATCCGTTTCACACAACCAAACGTTGAGCAAATGCCGATGCGTGCGATGCACACACTCGAGCACTTACTTGCTGAAAACATCCGTAACTACTCGGATGATGTCATCGATGTCTCGCCGATGGGATGCCAAACAGGTTTCTATATGGCGATGATGAACTTCGACTCGGTCGAAAAAATGAGCGAACTCGTTGAGAAGACGTTGAAAGACGTCCTCGCAGCAGAAGAGATTCCAGCGCAAAACGAAGTCCAATGTGGATTTGCGAGCGCACATGACCTCAAAGGAGCGAAGCACTATGCCGAGAAAATGCTTGCCGGTCGTGATGAATGGGACATCGTCTTCGGATGATCGCGAACAACGTCCGCGACCTCGTCGGAAACACACCACTCTACGAGATCACTTCATTCGATTTGCCTGCTGGTACGCGCATTTTGGCGAAGCTCGAATGGATGAACCCTGGGGGCAGCGTCAAAGACCGCCTTGGCATTCAACTCGTTGATGCAGCAATCGAAAACGGACATGTGACACCAGGCGGTACGATCATCGAGCCGACAGCCGGGAATACCGGCATCGGCTTGGCGCTCGCCGCTAAAAAATACGATCTCCAAGTCATCTGTGTCGTTCCGGAAAAATTCAGTCAGGAAAAGCAGACGTTGATGCGGGCACTCGGCGCAACCGTCGTCAACACGCCGACTGAACTCGATATGCAAGGGGCCATCGACCGGGCAAAAGAACTCGGTCAGGAAATTCCGAATAGTTACGTTCCGTTACAATTCGAAAACGAAGAGAACCCAGTCACGTATCAGCGGACACTCGGTCCTGAGCTGATTGCGGACTTACCGCATATCGACTGGTTCGTTGCCGGTTGTGGTTCAGGTGGTACGTTCGCCGGAACAGCGGACTTCTTAAAACAACGTCTCGGTACAAAAGCAGCAATCGTCGAACCGGAAGGCTCCGTCTTGAACGGTGGTCCAGCCGGTCCGCATAAGACAGAAGGTATCGGTACAGCGAAATGGCCAAGCCTCGTTCCGCGTGAACTCGTTGATGAGATTCATACGATTTCTGACCGTGATGCATTTGACGCGGTTCATACACTCGCTGCTCGCGAAGGATTACTCGTCGGTAGCTCAGCAGGGGCAGCGCTCGTTGCTGCGCTTGATATCGCAAAGCGTCACCCCGGCAGTACGATCGTCACCGTCTTCGCAGACAGTGCCGAACGCTATTTAAGCCAACAAATCTTTGAAAAGGTGGACGAAACTCATGCGTAAGAAGACAGCATTGATTCATGGAGGAACAGGTGTCGATCGGGCAACAGGAGCCGTTACACCACCAATCTATCAAACAAGCACATACAAGCAAGATAAAATCGGTCAACTTAAGGACGGATACGAATACTCACGGACAGCGAACCCGACACGGACGAGCATCGAACGATTGATTGCGGATCTTGAAGGCGGCGCACGTGGTTTTGCCTTCGGTTCTGGGATGGCAGCGATTCATGCCGTCTTCCACTTGCTTGAGTCTGGCGACCACATCGTCATGACAGATGATGTCTACGGTGGTACGTTCCGCTTGATGCAACGCGTCTTACCGAAGTTCAACATTCAAGTGACATTCGTCGATACGACGGACCTTGCAGCAACGGAAGCAGCGATCCAAGACAACACGAAGATCGTCTACGTCGAAACACCGACGAACCCGTTGTTGAAAGTAACGGACATCGCAGCGATCGCAACGATCGCCAAACGTCACGATCTTAAACTCGTCGTCGACAACACGTTCGCGACACCATATCATCAACAACCACTCGCGCTCGGTGCAGACATCGTCTTGCACAGTGCGACGAAATACATCGGCGGACACTCGGACGTCGTCGCTGGACTTGTCGTCGTCAAAGATGATGCGCTCGGCGAAGAGATGCACTTCATCCAAAACTCGACAGGCGGCGTGCTTGGACCGCAAGACAGCTTCTTGCTCGTCCGTGGTCTTCGTACACTCGGTATCCGGATGGATGCGATCGAAGAGACAGCCCATGATCTCGTTGCGTTCTTGCAAGCGCAAGACATCGTCTCGAACATCTTCTACCCAGGACTTGCATCGCATCCTGGTCACGACATCCAAGCGAAACAAGCGACTGGATTTGGTGGGATGATCAGCTTTGATGTCGGTTCAGCAGCGAACGCAGAAAAACTCGTCGAGGCGACACATTTCTTCACACTTGCTGAGAGTCTTGGTGCCGTCGAGAGCCTGATTTCCGTTCCGGCACGGATGACGCACGCGTCGATCCCAGCAGAACGTCGCGCAGAACTCGGCATCACGGACGGTCTCGTCCGGATTTCAGTTGGACTTGAGGATGCGGAAGATTTGAAAGAAGACTTAACGCGTGCTTTCACGTTCCTCGAAAAAGTTTCTGAAAAAACTGTTTGACAACAAAAATAACCCCTGCTAATATTCAGAATATATTCTACAAACTTAATACCGAAACTCTTATCGAGAGTGGTGGAGGGACTGGCCCGATGAAACCCGGCAACCGCGGATCTGATCCGAAGTGGTGCTAATTCCAGCAGACAAAAGTCTGGGAGATGAGAGCAAATGGTTTTGTGTACTGAAAAGTGCGCGCGTTTGCTCTAAAACGCGCGCACTTTTTTTATTTTAGGAGGGACAGTTGTGATTCGTTTACAAGACGTAGGAAAGATTTATCGCTCAAAGCGCGGAGCGGTCGAAGCCGTCGCGAATGTCGATCTGACAATCGAGCGCGGTGAAATTTTTGGAATAATCGGTTATTCCGGAGCAGGGAAATCGACCTTGATCCGATTGCTGAATATGCTTGAGGCACCGACGAGTGGTTCGATCCAAATCGATGGTGTCGAAATGACATCGCTGAAACCTAGAGAATTACGGGGCGTCCGCAAGAATGTCTCGATGGTCTTCCAGCACTTCAACTTACTTTGGTCACGAACAGTTGAAGAGAACATCATGTTCCCACTCGAACTTGGTGGCTTTCCGAAGGCACGCCGCAAGGAACGGGTCGCGGAACTGATCCAACTCGTTGGTTTGGATGGACGCGAAAAAGCCTATCCGTCGCAATTATCCGGTGGTCAAAAGCAACGTGTCGGTATCGCTCGGGCACTGGCATCGAACCCGGACGTTCTCTTATGTGACGAGGCAACAAGTGCACTCGATCCGAAAACAACGGACTCGATTCTTGAGTTACTCGTCGACATCAATGAAAAATTGAAACTGACGATCGTCTTGATCACACACGAGATGCACGTCATTCAAAAAATCTGTCACCGGGTCGCCGTCATGGAGGCCGGTAAAATCGTCGAACAAGGACCGGTCGCAGAAGTCTTCCGTCATCCGAAGCAAGCGATGACGAAGGAATTCGTCAAACAATTGACGTCGCCATCGGAAAACGAGTTGACGTTCGCGAAACTCCGCGAACGCTACCCAACCGGAAAAATCGTTCAGTTGACATTCGTCGGATCGACGGCGGAAAGTCCGATCCTCGCGGAAGTCATGAAGGATTCACCCGTCCTGTTCAATATCATCGGCGGAAACGTCGGTCAATCACAGGAAGGGGCGCTCGGTACGCTGTTCATTCAGTTAATCGGGGAAACAGAAGCAACACAAGCGGTCATCACGAAGCTTCAAGCCAGTGATGTTGAAGTGGAGGTGGATCACCGATGATTTCATTCTTTGACAACCTAGACTGGGACATGGTGTGGGAAGCGACAGGCAGTACGATCTATATGACGGCAGTCGCTGGTCTTTCGACATTCGTTCTCGGTTTGATCATTGGTTTATTATTGTTTGCGACAAATGAAGAATTGTTGTTCAAAAATCGGGCGTTTTATTCGATCTTGAGCTTGATCGTTAACGTCTTCCGTTCGATTCCGTTCATCATCTTACTGATCTTATTGATTCCATTTACGAAAGCAGTCGTCGGTTCGTTCCTCGGACCAACAGCAGCATTACCGGCACTGATTTTAGGAGCCGCACCGTTCTACGGTCGGATGGTTGAACTCGCACTTCGCGAAGTCGATAAAGGTGTCATCGAGGCAGCTGAATCGATGGGCGCGACGAAGTTCCAAATCATCTACAAAGTCTTAATCCCAGAAGCATTGCCTGCTATCGTTTCTGGTATCACGGTTACACTCGTTGCACTTGTCGGTTACACGGCAATGGCCGGAGTAGTCGGCGGAGGTGGACTCGGGGACATGGCCTTCATCGAAGGATTCCAGCGTTCTCAAAACGATGTCATCGTCATTGCGACACTCTTAATCTTAGCAATCGTCTTCGTCATCCAAATCATTGGGGACTTACTGATCCGAGCAATCGATAAACGTTAATTCAAATTTTATTCATATTGGAGGAATCATTCATGAAAGTTTGGAAAAAATTCGTAGGTACTGCCGCTGTATCCGTTTTAGCAATCAGTCTTGCTGCTTGTGGCGAAAAATCATCAGGAAGCGACAACAAGACACTCGTCATCGGTGCTTCAAACGTACCGCACGCTGAGATTCTCGAGCACGTTAAAAAGGAATATGAAGCAAAAGGCTACAAACTTGAAATCAAGAAGTTCCAAGATTATGTGCTTCCGAACAAAGCGCTCGCTGAAAAAGAACTCGACGCGAACTACTTCCAGCATGTGCCGTATCTCGAGCAACAAGAGAAAGAAAACAAATCGTATAAGTTTGCGAACGCAGGTGGCGTCCACGTTGAACCACTCGGTATCTATTCGAAGAAATACAAGTCACTCGATAAGTTGCCAAACGGTGCAACGATCTTAACGAGCTCAAACGTCGCGGAACGCGGTCGAGTCTTGACGTTCCTTCAAAACGAAGGATTAATCAAACTCAAAGACGGTAAAACGACAGACGCGCAACTCGGTGACATCGCGGAGAACCCGAAGAAACTCAAGTTCAAGACGAACATCGAAGCATCGCTTCTTCCGCAAGCTTACAAAAACAATGAAGGCGACGCAGTCCTCATCAACACGAACTATGCGATCGATAACGGTTTGAACCCGTTGAAAGACGCGATCGCGTCAGAAGATGAGTCTTCACCATACGTCAACATCATCGTTACACGTGATGGTGATGAAAAAGACAAGCGTGTCACAGCACTTCTTGACGTTCTACACGAAAAGAAAAACCAAGATTGGATTCTCGACAAGTACAAAGGTGCGGTCGTTCCAGTCAGCAAATAAGTTCACCGAAGCCGGCATCCTTCCTATATAATGGAAGGATGCTTTTCATTTGTCTGAAACAGGGGTTAGGGGGAATCATATGCAACGCATACGTCAACTGCATCCGTTGACACTCGGGGTCTTGTTCGGGACGTTTTTCTCACGTCTCGGAACGTTCATTACGATGCCGTTTTTCGCTATCTACATGACGACCGTTCTGAAGTTTGATCCGGTCGATGTCGGCTGGGTTCTCAGTATTTCGGCGATCGCCAGTCTCGTTATGAGTTTCATCGGCGGTACATTGTCGGACCGGTATGGTCGCCGGGCGATGATGCTTGCCGGAACGATCGGGTTCGCGATCGTCTTCATCGCACTCGCGCAAGTCGAGACGTTCTGGGCATTCTTCATCCTCAGTGCCTTGAACGGAGTCTGTCGTTCGATTTTCGAACCATCCGCTCGTGCCTTGATCAGTGATACGACGGACGAAGCAAATCGGTTATTCGTCTTCAACATTCGTTACGCGATGATCAACATCGCAGCTGCGATCGGACCAGGAATTGCCTTACTGCTGAGTGCGGGGAATACGTCCGCAACGTTTTACATCACGGCGTTCGTCTATATGGCATACGGGGTGATGATTGGATTCTTATTTAAACGTCATCCAATCACTGAGACACATGGTGGCAAGAAGGTCTCATTCGGAGCGACGGTTCGTCTGTTGCGGACGGATATCGCCTTTACGCTGGCACTCGCCGGCATCATCTTCGGGGTCTTCGGCTACAGTCAGTTCAATTCGACCTTGCCGCAATTCTTGACGGAGACGTCACTCCTTGAAGGCGGGAAGACACTCTATGCGATCTTAATCACGATCAATGCGATCACCGTCTTGATCGTGCAGTATCCGATCATGAAGTTCGGCGTCAAGACGTCACCGCTCGTTTCGATCACGACCGGGATTGCGACTGTTGCGATCGGACTGTTCGTCATGGGGAATGCAAACGCGATCTGGTGGATGATCGTCGCGATGTTCATCTTCACGTGCGGGGAAGTGATGATGTTCACGATGACCGACATCTTGACTGATCGCTTTGCGAAGCCGGAATTAAGGGGCAGTTATTTCGGGGCAATGGGCTTGACGTCGATCGGACAATCAATCGGTCCAATTGCCGGCGGACATTTATTAAGTTTATATGGAGCGGACCGTCCGTTACCGATTTTCGGGATTTTAGCGGGCTTGACATTATTCGGAATACCACTGCTCCTACTGTCACAACGGATTCATCGGACTTCGACGATCGAGGAACTGGAGGAACCGGTGAAACTTTCGAATGATTCTCAACAAAACGCATGATTTTGAGAAAAAACAACGAGCGATGACGCTTGAATAATACGCCATGTTTCTTTAAGATTAGAATGATACTAAATTAGTAACGCTCGTGTTCTGAATCGTCAGTCACGAAATGAATAGATGGAGGGATTCTAACATGAAGGCTTCACACTTGAAGATTGAAGATCTACACGTCGCGATCGACGGCAAGGAAATCTTGAAAGGCGTCAACTTGGAAATCAAAGGCGGGGAAATCCACGCGGTCATGGGACCAAACGGGACAGGTAAATCAACACTCGCATCAGCATTGATGGGTCACCCATCGTACGAAGTGACATCTGGTTCAGTCACACTCGACGGCGAAGACGTCCTCGACATGGAAGTCGATGAACGCGCACAAGCAGGTATGTTCCTCGCAATGCAGTACCCAAGCGAAATCAGTGGTGTTACGAACTCAGACTTCCTTCGTTCAGCGATCAACTCGCGTCGTGAAGAAGGCGATGAAATCTCACTCATGAAATTCATCCGTGAACTTGATTCACAAATGGGTCTTCTCGAGATGCCTTCAGAAATGGCACACCGTTACCTCAACGAAGGTTTCTCTGGTGGAGAAAAGAAACGTAACGAAATTCTTCAGATGATGATGCTTAAACCAGCAATCGCGATTCTCGATGAAATCGATTCAGGTCTTGATATCGATGCACTTAAAGTCGTTGCAAAAGGTGTCAACGAAATGCGTTCACCTGAATTCGGCTGCTTGATCATCACGCACTATCAACGTCTCTTGAACTATATCGAGCCAGACTTCATCCACATCATGATGGGCGGAAAAATCGTCATGTCTGGCGGTAAAGAACTCGCACACCGTCTCGAAGCAGAAGGTTATGACTGGGTTAAAAAAGAACTCGGCATCGAAGACGTCGAAATCGAAACAAAAGCGTAAGACGAGGGAGGAAGCATGATGACTGTAGAACTGAATCTTGCAGTAAATCGCGAGGCAGTGGCAGAACGTGCGACTCGCTTAGGGGAACCATCTTGGATGGTCGCAAAGCGTCAAGACGCGCTTGATCTTGCCCCAACGCTCGCATTGCCAAAAGTAGAAAAAATCAAGATCGAAGGCTGGAACTTCACAGAAGGTACGACGGAACTTGAAACCGTCACTGGTCTTTCTTCAGATATCGAAGCATTGATCGGCGAAAACCGTGATCACATGCTCGTCACGCGTAACGGACAACTCGTCCACGCGCAAAACAGTGAAGCGGCGAACGGCGTCATCTTCACGACGCTCGAAGACGCATTAAAACAACACCCGGAACTCGTCGAGAAGTACTTCATGACTGAAGGTGTTCAAGTCAACGAAGATCGTCTTGCGGCATTAAACGCAGCACTTCGTAACGGCGGTACGTTCCTTTATGTACCAAAAGGCGTCAAGCTGTCTGTACCGATGCAAGCAATCTATACGCTTGAGCAATCAGGCGCTGCCCTTTACCATCACGCAATCATCGTTGCAGATGCTGACAGCGAATTGACGTATATCGAAAACTTCGTCTCTTACGGTGACGAAGCGCATAACGTCAACGTCGTCACAGAAGTATTCGTCGAAGACAACGCAAAAGTTCTCTTTGGTGGTGTAGATACACTATCTAAGGGTGCCATCACGTATATGAACCGTCGCGGTGTCGTCAAACAAGGCGCGAAGCTCGAATGGGCACTCGGTCACATGAATGACGGTCACACGGTCACAGAAACAAAAACACACCTCGTCGGAAACGATTCGTTCTCAGATACGAAAGCCGTTACGGTCGGTCGTGGAGAGCAAAAACAAAACTTCAACGTCCGTACGGACCATTTCGGTAAAGGATCAGAAGGTTTCATCTTGATCCACGGTGTCCAAAAAGACGCAGCAACATCAATCTTCAACGGAACGTCGATGATCCATCACGGCGCTTCGAAATCAAACGGCGTTCAAACGGAACGTGTCCTCATGTTGTCGGAAAAGGCACGTGGGGATGCAAACCCAATCCTCTTAATCGATGAGGATGACGTCATGGCAGGACACGCGGCATCTGTCGGTCGTGTCGATGAACTACAACTCTACTACTTGATGAGCCGTGGTCTTTCACGGAAGGAAGCAGAACGCCTCGTCGTTCACGGATTCCTCCAGCCAGTCGTCTCGGAACTTGCGATTGACTCGGTGAAAGAACGTCTCGTTCAAGTCATCGAAGGGAAAGTAAACTAATATGGGAATCGATGCATCCATCCGCAATCAGTTTCCGATCCTCGACCAACAGGTCAACGACCGGAAACTCGTCTATCTCGATAGTGCGGCCTCTTCGCAGAAGCCGCTCGTCGTCATCAATGCGATTGACGACTACTATAAGACGATTCATTCGAATGTGCACCGTGGCGTCCATACGCTCGGAACACGAGCGACGGATGCGTACGAAGGTGCGCGTGAGAACGTTCGTCGTTTCATCCAGGCGCAACACCATGAAGAAATTATCTTTACCCGCGGCACGACGACGGCGATCAACATCGTCGCGTCAAGCTACGGCATGGAGCATGTCGAAGAAGGCGACGAAATCGTCGTCACGTACCTCGAACACCATGCGAATCTCATTCCGTGGCAACAAGTCGCTAAACGCAAAAAAGCGAAGTTGAAATACGTTGATTTGACAGCAGATGGTCGCGTGACGGTCGAAGCGGTCGAAGCACAACTGTCTGACCGGACGAAAATCGTCGCGATGGCACACGTCTCGAATGTTCTCGGTACAATCAATCCGATCAAAGAAGTCGCTCGTCTTGCGCACGCTCGTGGTGCCGTCATGGTCGTCGATGCTGCGCAAAGTGCACCACACCAACGGATTAATGTCACGGATCTCGACTGTGACTTCCTCGCTTTCTCCGCACACAAGATGTGTGGTCCGACAGGCGTTGGTGTTCTTTACGGGAAAAAGGCATTACTCAATGCGATGGAACCGGTCGAATTCGGTGGTGAGATGATTGATTACGTTGGTCTTGAAGAGTCGACGTTCAAACCGTCTCCATATCGTTTCGAAGCGGGTACACCGATCATTGCAGGTGCCGTTGGTTTATCGGCAGCGATTGATTTCTTAGAAGAGATTGGTCTAGAGAACGTCGAAGCACACGAACGTGAACTCGCGCAGTATGCGATGGCACAAATGCGTGACATCGACGGACTCACGATTTACGGTCCGGAAGAACGCGTTGGACTCGTCACGTTCAATCTCGGTGATGTCCATGCACATGACGTCGCAACCGTCCTTGATATGCAAGGAATCGCGGTTCGTGCCGGTCACCACTGTGCACAACCATTGATGCGTTGGCTCGGAGCGAGCTCGACGGCTCGCGCTAGCTTCTATCTCTACAACACGAAAGAAGAGGTTGACGCACTCGTGACAGGACTTCGCCAAACGAAGGAGTATTTCAGTCATGGATTTTAACAATCTCGATCACTTGTATCGTCAAGTGATCATGGATCACTATAAAACTCCCCGAAATCGCGGTGCGATCGAGGGGGGCGTCACGATCGACATGAACAATCCGACGTGCGGCGACACGATTCGTCTCCAGCTCGCGATTGAAGACGATGTCGTCCGTGATGCGAAATTTGACGGGGAGGGCTGCTCGATCAGCATGGCGTCTGCTTCAATGATGACGCAACTCGTCAAAGGTAAGACTATCGAAGAAGCCTTACGACTCGCGGATATCTTTTCGGACATGGTCCAAGGAAAAGACTATGACGACGAATCGTTCGACCTCGGGGACGTCGAGGCACTCTCGGGTGTCACGAAATTCCCGGCACGCATCAAATGTGCGACACTTGCCTGGAAGGCGCTCGAACGCGGCGTAGAAGAAGGGAAGTAAACTTCGGTCACAAGCAAGTAAGAGGAGGAAATGAACATGGCAAAGAACATGCCGGAAATTGGCGATTATAAATATGGTTTCCACGATCGCGATATCTCGATCTTCCGTTCTGGACGTGGCTTGACGACTGAAGTCGTCGAAACGATCTCGAAAATGAAGGAAGAACCACAATGGATGCTTGATTTCCGTTTGAAATCACTCAAGATCTTCAACGAACAAGCAATGCCAGCGTGGGGTGGCGATCTCTCAGAATTGAACTTCGACGATATCACGTACTACGTTAAGCCGTCTGAACGTGCAGAGAAATCGTGGGATGAAGTACCGGAAGAAATCAAACGTACGTTTGACAAACTCGGTATCCCAGAAGCAGAGCAAAAATACTTGGCAGGTGTCTCGGCTCAGTACGAGTCAGAGGTTGTCTATCACAACATGAAGGAAGACCTCGAAGAAATCGGTGTCGTCTTCAAAGATACAGATACAGCCTTAAAAGAGAACGAAGATATCTTCCGTGAGTACTTCGGAAAATTGATCCCGCCAACAGACAACAAGTTCGCAGCCTTGAACACAGCGGTCTGGTCAGGTGGATCGTTCATCTACGTACCAAAAGGCGTTAAAGTCGACACGCCGCTTCAAGCCTACTTCCGGATCAACTCGGAAAACATGGGTCAATTCGAGCGGACGTTGATCATCGTTGATGACGAAGCATCGGTTCATTACGTCGAAGGATGTACAGCACCGGTCTACACGACGAACTCGCTTCACTCAGCGGTCGTTGAGATCTTCATCAACAAGAACGCTTACTGCCGTTACACGACGATCCAAAACTGGGCGAACAACGTCTACAACCTCGTTACGAAACGTGCGATCTGTGAAGCTGGCGCAACGATGGAATGGGTCGATGGTAACATCGGTTCGAAACTGACGATGAAATACCCAGCCGTCATCCTCAAAGGTGAAGGTTCACGTGGTATGACATTGTCGATCGCAATCGCTGGTAAAGGCCAACACCAAGATGCGGGTGCGAAAATGATTCACTTAGCACCGAACACATCGTCGACGATCGTCTCGAAGTCGATCTCAAAACACGGTGGTAAAGTCACGTACCGCGGTATCGTTCACTTCGGACGTAAAGCGACAGGCGCACGTTCGAACATCGAATGTGATACGCTCATCATGGATAACCAATCGACATCGGATACGATTCCGTACAACGAAATCCTCAACGATAACATTTCGCTCGAGCACGAAGCGAAAGTCTCGAAGGTCTCGGAAGAACAATTGTTCTACCTCATGAGCCGCGGGATTTCACAAGAGGAAGCAACGGAAATGATCGTTATGGGCTTCATCGAGCCGTTCACAAAAGAACTTCCAATGGAATATGCGGTCGAAATGAACCGTCTCATCAAGTTCGAGATGGAAGGTTCAATCGGATAATTCGTCTTACTCTCTCATCTGCGGATGAGGGAGTTTTTTCATGGTTGGAGGAAAACGGGTATAGGAGGGAAAAAGGAGGGGTTACTATGCGTGACATCGTTTATTCCTTTCAAGTCTCACTTGACGGTTATATCGAGGATGCGTCAGGCAGCATCGATTTCGCTTCACCGGATGCGGAACTGCATCAATACTTCAACGATTATGAGAGAGCGTTCGATACCCATGTCTATGGACGTCGTTTGTATGAAATGATGCAGTACTGGGAGACAGCGGATCAAGAAGACGAGCCGATCATCGTTGAGTATGCTAAAACGTGGCAGGCGCTTGAGAAGATTGTCTTCTCGCGAACGCTCGACGCTGTCGAAGGAAAGGCACGTCTAGCGACCACGTCGCTTGCCGAGGAACTTCAAGCACTAAAAGCCCTACCTGGGAAGCAGATTGCGATCGGGGGGGCGACACTTGCTGCTGAAGCGATTGAGCTTGGACTCGTCGATCGCTATCATGTTGTGATCTATCCTGTTCTACTCGGAGATGGGAAACGAATGTTTCCAGTGTTTGATCAATCACAAGCGCTACGGTTAGTCGAGACACACGTCTTTAAATCGGGATGTATCGTGTTATCTTACGAAAAAATCTAGTCTTTATAAAAAGAGTCTCTTATTTCAACAGAGATTCTTTTTTTTGTGACATTCAATAAAATTTGGATATTTTCATTTAATATGGGCGAAAATAGATTATAATAACTTTTGTAAAAAATCTATAAAACTGATTAAGGTGTGAAAAAATGAAATTTTATCAGGAAATTCCAGTCATTCGATCGATTGCGGCAATTTTGGTCGTCGCTGTCCATGTCATCGCTGGTCTCTATTATTCTCAAGGAGAATTTACAAACGAGGCAATCGGTTATATCAACCAGTTTGCTCGAATCGGTACGCCGATTTTTGCCATCATCAGTGCTTTTCTATTGATGTCGATGGTCCAGCGCAAAGGATTTAATCTTGGAACATTCGTTAAATCGCGTTTTTCTAAAATTTTCATCCCTTATCTGATTTGGAGTACCGTCTATCTCGTGTATCGTTTTCATGTAGAAGATAGTTTGAAGCCGGGTGTGCCGTTATCGGAGTACTTCCTTTATGGAACGGCGAACTTCCATTTGTACTTCATTTTGACTGTGCTTCAGTTTTATGTCGTCTTTCCATTTCTCGTAAGATTCAAGAAAGGAACCATGCTACTTGTTGCAACTGTGGTTGCGATGGGCGTCAACTATTTCTGGCTGACGTCAGGAAGCTTAACGACGAATAATGACTTCCTCAATCAAGTCGTCAACAGTCGCTCTTTCTTACTCAACTGGATCGCGTATTTCATGATGGGAATTACATACGCTGTTTATTATGAAGAAATACAACAGATTCTAAAACGTCACCGGACGATCTTGTTGCTCATCAGTGGATTGATTTTGGTTGATATTTGGGTCAGTATTGATTTGAACCGAATTTATACTTCGACGAATCTTGCGAACCTCGTGTATATCCCGTTCGTTCTTGTCGTTTTGAATTATGCTTTTCAATATGTGCAGAGAGATACGACAGCAATGCGACTCTTTCAAACGATTGGAACACATTCGATGGGGATTTACCTGATCCATCCGCTCGTCATCCGCGGAATCGGTCGAACGGATCTCTTTGCTTACTTCGACTCTGCGAGCATGTTCGTTTGTGCGATGATCGTCACGCTTGCAGCTTCGATTTCTGTATCGTATGTCATCAGTCTATTGCCCTACGGTAACTATATCGTTCCGGTACCGAAACGAAGAGCGCCTGCTCCAAAAATCGTTGAGGCACAGACTTCTGCTTCATAATGAAAATCGTTAACTAGACATCCTTTTTCTTCCTGCATGAGCAGGGGGAGAGGGATGTCTTTTTTCTGAAAAAGAGTGTTTGCTCAGGAAGCATTGAAGAAGAAATCCTGGATTCTGCTATGCTATGATAAATAGGTAGAATAGAACACGCGAGGGGGAAGAGAGCATGATATATATCGGTGTCACGGGCTGGGGAGATCATGATAGTCTCTACTTGACCCCGCAAGATCGAAAAGAAAAACTAGCTGCCTATGCTAGGCATTTTCCAGCAGTTGAGGTCGACTCGACGTTCTATGCGATTCAACCAGAACGAAACTATGAGAAATGGGTATCTGAGACACCGGACGGTTTCCGCTTCATCGTTAAGGTCCACCGCGCGATGAGTGGGCACGACCGGGAAAATAAAGATCCGCTCGGACCAATTTTTGAACAATATATCACGTCGATTGAACCGATGCGTAAGAGTGGAAAAATTGCGGCAATCCTTGTCCAACTTCCACCATGGTTCGATGTCAGTAAATTGCACTTGGAATACTTGCAAACGATCCGAAAATCGCTTGCTGGACTGCCAGTCGCGATCGAATTCCGAAATCCATCGTGGTACTCGGAAGCCTATCGTGAGCGGACGCTCCGTTTTTTGAAGGAACATCAGTTCATCCATACGATTTGTGATGAACCGCAGACGGAAGACGGTTCCGTACCATTCGTACCTGTCGTGACGCAGGAGACGGCATTCATTCGATTACATGGACGAAACAAGGCCGGTTGGTTAAAGAAACCGGGTCAAAGTAGTGACGATTGGCGAAAAGTCCGCTGTCTCTATCGTTACTCAGAAGATGAGCTACAGGAACTTGCAAGTCACGTCCGCGACGTTGCAGCGGAAGCAAAGGATGTCTATGTCTTTTTCAATAACAACTCAGCAGGAGATGCTGCCCCGAATGCGAAACGATTAATCGAAATTCTTGATCTCGACTATGAACTCGCGCCGCGACAAATCTCTTTGTTTTAAATCATCAAGGGGGGCTTCTGCATGAAGTTACACATCATTCACTATAATGATTTGCACTCACACTTCGACATGTGGCCTCGCTACATGTCATTCGTCAAGGAACACCGGACGTATGATTCGCTTGTTTTTGATTTAGGCGATCATGCTGACCGTGTCGATCCAGCGACGGAAGCGACAAAAGGAAAAATTAATACGCATTTATTGAACGCGTTGATGCCGACTGCTGTGACGATCGGAAACAATGAAGGGATTACGTTTCCGCACGACTGGTTAGCAGACCTCTATACGGAAGCAGACTTTCCAGTCCTTGTCTCGAATTTAGAAGCACCATTCGCCAAGCAAGGTGTCATTCATGAGTTACCGACGGGAAAAGTCGGTGTTTTTGGTCTGACGGCACCTTATATTGAACTATACGGATTACTCGGTTGGACGATCGAAGAACCATTTGACGTCGCGGCGCGCGAGATCGAACGTTTGCGCCAGGAAGTCGACGTCCTGATTTGTTTAAGTCACCTCGGATTTTATCAGGATGAAGAACTTGCGATGCGCTTTCCAGAACTTGATTTAATCATCGGTGCGCATACGCATCATGTCCTCGATGATGGTGTCGTCAAGAACGGTGTCTTAATCACGCAAGCCGGAAAACACGGTCAGTATGCAGGTGAGATTTATATGAATACGGATACGGGTGAGAAAGAAGCAGTACTTCATTCCCTACACGATTACGTTGAGGATGAGGTAACAGCGAAATTACTCGATCGAGAACAATATCTGGCGGAACAACAGATGAAGGAACCGATTGGCGAGACAGCGGGTCTAGCCAATGATTGGTTCAGTGAGTCGCCGTTTTCACAGTTGCTCGTCGAGACGATGCGCGACTGGTGTGAGGCAGATATCGCTTGTGTACCAGCCGGTATTCTGCTCGGGTCGCTTCCACCAGGCCCCGTCTCTGCCTTTGATTTACATCGACTCTGTCCACATCCGATCAATCCTTGTAAAGTCACGATGACAGGAATGGAATTACAAACATTCCTCGATGAAGTCAACAAAGAACAGTTCGAGCACTTAAAGGTTCGTGGTCTTGGATTCCGAGGAAAGCTGATGGGACGGATGCATTATGCTGGTTTGGCGGATCATCAACCGCTTGAGCTAACACGCGATTATTCTGTCGTCTTGCCGGATATGTTTACGTTCGGTCCATTATTCCCGGCCATCAAAGAGATGCCAAAAGAATATTTCATGCCTGAATTGTTGCGTGATTTGTTGTTTGAACGCTTATCGGAGAAGTCGGAATATAATGAATTGCATGTTCGCAAACCCTGATTGTTTGTTATACTAAAGCAGACTTAATTGACTTTTTGGGGATGAAGGGGGAAGCGAAACCATGGGACGCGGAGAAATCCAACGTAAACCGGAATGGTTGAAAATCAAGCTGAATACGAATGAGACCTACACAGAATTAAAGAGTATGATGCGCGAGAAAAAGCTACATACTGTCTGTGAGGAAGCAAAGTGTCCGAATATCCACGAGTGTTGGGCGGTACGCCGGACGGCGACGTTCATGATCCTCGGAAGTATCTGTACACGTGCGTGCCGTTTTTGCGCCGTGACGACAGGACGTCCGAACGAACTCGATCTCGAAGAACCAAAACGTGTCGCGGAATCGGTCCGTTTGATGAACCTGAAGCACGCGGTCATCACAGCGGTCGCACGCGATGATCTGAATGATTTCGGAGCAGGCGTTTACGCTGAGACGGTTCGTGAAGTTCGTCGGATGAACCCGGAGACATCAATCGAAGTCTTACCTTCAGACATGGGTGGGAATTTCGAAGCTCTGAAAACATTGATTGACGCACAACCAGACATTATGAACCATAACATCGAGACGGTTCGCCGTCTGACACCAACTGTTCGTGCAAAAGCCACATACGACCGGACGCTTGAATTCCTTCGTCGTTCGAAGGAGCTCGCACCTGAAATTCCAACGAAGTCGAGCTTGATGCTTGGTCTTGGTGAGACATGGGAAGAGATTCTCGAAACGATGGATGATCTTCGCGCAAACAACGTCGACATCATGACGATCGGTCAGTATCTCCAACCGACGAAAAAGCACCTCGACGTCATCAAGTACTATACACCGCAAGAATTCGCTGAACTGAAACAGATTGCGCTTGGTAAAGGCTTCTCACACTGTGAAGCTGGTCCACTCGTTCGTTCATCGTATCATGCAGATGAGCAAGTCAACGCAGCGAAAAAGAATAAAACAGCACTTCCGATCGACTAACGATCAACGACCGTTCGAGCAGCTGACTCGGACGGTTTTTCGTCTGTCAGGAGAAATGGAATATGCTATGATAAGAACAGCAGGAGGTGGGAATAATGATACAAGTCAATCGGGAACGTTATGAAGTCGTCGAAGAGAAACGGGAAGGCTTTAATGAAGAAGCCTTCATCGGTCGTTTCAGCGATGTCCTTGAAAAATATGATTATATCGTGGGCGACTGGGGGCACGGTCAATTACGACTACGTGGCTTCTATGAGGATCAACACGAGAAAGCGACATTCGATACGAAGATTTCGCATGTGGCTGATTATCTCTACGAATACTGTAACTTCGGATGTGCCTATTTCATCGTCAAGAAGGTCGGATTGGTAGAAGGAGAAGAAGCACCACCTCGCTTCGACGGTTCTTCATCCAATACGTTGAAGTTGAAACGGAAGTTCGCACCTGCACCAGACAAGACGGAAGGCGAGTAATCAAACTGTCATACAGAAAAGCGTTTTTATTGGAAGGAATTCGGCTATTACTATAAGTATCACGTACCTATAGGAGGAATCATCCATGCGAATCGTTGGAATTTACTCATCCGTACCAGAAGTCGTCAGTGCCGTGCACGATCTCCGTGTTGCGGGTGTCGTCTCGACTGATTTAAAAGTCTTAGCACACGACAAATACGATCTCGAACAAATCGAGGAATTGGCGGATCTAAACAACCAACAGACATCCACGCGTCTATCGCAGGAAGATCATCGTAATCTATGGCAGGAAATCAAGAGTATCTTCAAAAAAGATGAATCGGTCTCTCATGGAGATGCCATCCACGGAAGTGGCTTGACGAAGGAAGACGTCGATCGTGCGAATCATGCAGTCGAAAGTGGTCAGTTCGTGTTACTTGTCGGTGATGAAGCGGATCAGCATTCAGAGCGCCGTGCTCATGACGAGTCAGATAATACGAATGTCTTTAGCGGACCGAACACACTAAATGAACGAAACGATCGTCTCTTATAAGACAAAAAAGCCTTCGTCCGCGACGAAGGCTTTTTTCATAGACCGATATAAGCGCGAAGATACATTTCGAGTTCCGTTGCCGCATCGTCTTCGACGTCAAACGCCGTTGCGATGTAGCCGGGTTCATCGAAATCATCCGCGCCGATGATTGCATACCGATTCGATAAGAGATTCAAGACGAGAATCTTACCGTAAAAATGTTCCGAATGCGTGATGGCGAGATCAAAGCGACTTGCTTCCCCAATCCAACTGACGAAGCGTGTCTTTGTTTGTTCGACATCATCGTATAAAAAATCACGTTCTTCCATCATTTCAGCTTCCCTCATTTCCCTAACGTCTGTTTCAGATTAAAGGGTTTGGGGGACTTTTTGCAAGTATGGTTTACGCGATAAGCTATGCTCGGCGATCACTTTTCGGATTGTCCGTGTTTTCGAACGCATGACGAGAGATGTCGTTTCAACGATATCATCCGTCAAGAACTTCACGCCATCGAGCATTTCGCCTGTCGTGACGCCTGTTGCTGCGAAGATGCAGTCGTCGCTTTTGATCAGGTCGTCGAGCGTTAAGAGTTGAAGTGGATCCGCTAGACCCATTCGGATGACGCGAGCTGTTTCTTCTTCGTTCAATGGATGTAAGCGTGCTTGCATATCGCCACCCATCGCTTTGACGGCAGCAGCCGTGATGACACCTTCAGGCGCACCGCCTGTTCCGATGAAGATATCAATTCCTGTCGTAGGAGAAAGTGGTGCGATTCCAGCTGAGACATCACCGTCTTCAAACAGACGGACGCGTGCGCCCATCCGCATCGCTGCTTCGCGGAAGTGATCATGACGTGGACGGTCCTGCATGATGACCGTGACGTCCTCGATCCGTTTATTGTTATATTGTGCTGCCTTTTCGATGATGACTTCAAGCGGGTCGTCGAGTGAGACGTGCCCTTTCAAGTTCGGTCCGACTGTTAATTTATCCATATACATATCGGGTGCGTGGAGCAGGGCGCCTTGATCGGCGACGGCGATGACGACCATCGCATTGCCAAGTCCTTTAGCGACGATGTTCGTACCTTCGAGCGGATCGACGGCGATATCAACGATTGGACCGTTCGCTGTTCCGACACGTTCACCGATGAAGAGCATTGGTGCTTCGTCAAGTTCACCTTCACCGATGACGACTGTTCCGTTCATGTTGACCGTGTTCAAGACTTCGCGCATCGCAGTCGTTGCTGCGTCATCCGCTTCATTTTTCTTACCGCGACCAATCCATTGAGCAGAAGCTAGTGCTGCTGCTTCCGTAGCGCGTACGATTTCCAGTGCGAGTTCCCGTTCCATGTATATAACCTCCACGTCACCAATGTGACATACTATTTTCAGCAAAAATCTAAATTGAGGATAACACATTGGGGAATGTGATGCAAATGACCTTTCTGCTTTTCAGGATTGCTGGATAACGATAAAATGGAGAATGTGAGGGGGAATGAAGATGTATTTCGTCAATCGTCAAAAAATCGAAGAGACGGTCGTCTGTTATGAGACAGCACTTCGACAAAGTAAGGAAGTTACGGGGGATCCGGTAACGACGGCACTGGCTATGGAGCGGATCGGTTTTTTAGTCATCGAGAGTGTCATCGATATCGGAAACAGTATGATTGATGGATTCATCATGCGGGATCCGGGAAGTTATGAAGATATCATCCTCATCCTAGAAGATGAGAAGGTGATTGATGGACCGCTTGCGACGAGTCTAAAAAAGCTCGTTGCGTTACGTACGTTGATCGTCCGGTCATTCACACAGTCGAGTATGGCGGAGATTCGGGCTATACTTGAGACAGAGGAAGCAGAACTACGTCGTTTTCCGGAAGCGATTCGCCGGTATATCGAGACAGAACTCGGACCGGTGTCTGCATTTTTACCAAACGAGGAGTGAGTCAGGATGAAGGCAAAAGGCTATTTATTTGATTTAGATGGAACGATGTATAACGGAACGGAACCGGTAAAAGAAGCGGTCGATTTCGTCAATCGTCTGCAAGCAGAGGGCATTCCGTACTTGTTCGTGACGAATAACGCGTCGATGACGGCAGAAGCCGTGGCAGAGAAACTACGCGGGATGGGTGTTCATTCCGATGCGAAACACGTTTTGACGAGTGCGATGGCGACTGGTCGTTATATTGCTGACCTGTCACCAAAAGCGCGCGTCTATGCGATCGGAGAAACAGGACTGATCGACGCGCTTGAACGAGAAGGGTTAGACGTCGTCGCAACCGAAGCGGCAGATTACGTCGTCATCGGTCTCGATCGTCAAATCACGTACGAAAAACTCGCTGTTGGTGCACTTGCGATTCGTGCCGGTGCCCGGTTTATTTCAACGAACGGTGATATCGCGATTCCGACCGAACGTGGTTTCCTGCCAGGTAATGGTGCTTTGACGTCCGTCCTGCGCGTGACGACGGAGAAGGAACCGTTCTTCATCGGTAAACCAGAACCAGTCATGGTCGATATCGCGACAGAAATGATTGGTCTGTCAAAAGAAGACGTCATCATGGTCGGAGACAACTACCATACGGACATTCTTTTCGGGATCAATGGAGGTATCCGGACGATGCACGTCAATTCTGGCGTCCATACACCAGTCTTCATTCAAGGGCAGGATCGTCAACCGACATACATGGTTGATACGTTAGCTGAATGGATTCTATGAATCAAAAAATCCCGAACGAGAATTCGTTCGGGATTTGATGTATTAGAAGACTTGTTCGACTTCGACGACGCCAGCGACTTCTTCAAGAAGGGCACGTTCGATACCGGCCTTCAATGTGATTGTTGAACTTGGGCAGCTACCACAAGCTCCCATCAAACGGAGTTTTACGATTCCGTCTTCTACATCTACGAGTTCAACGTCTCCTCCATCACGAAGAAGGAACGGACGCAATTTTTCAAGAACTTCATTCACTTGATCAAACATTTCCATGCGTAAACACATCCTTTCGTATAGTTTCATTGTAACAGGGTTGAAAAATGTTCTCAATCTGGAAAACTTGTATACTAAAGAGGAGTGAATTGAAAAGGGGGACTTCAAGATGGAAATCACGGTTTACGGAACAGCGGTCACCTGTCCGAGTTGTGTTGGGGCACCTAGCTCGGAAGAGACATTCAGTTGGCTACAAGCCGTCCTCGTGCGGAAATATGAGCAAGCGATGACGCTTCGCTATGTTGATTTCGAGACAGCAACATCAGATCAATGGACGGAAGCGCTGAAAGAGGATGTCTATTTTTATCCACTGATCGTGCTCGATGATGAGATGATTGATGAGGGGTACGTCAAACTCAAGACGATCACAGCGGCAATCGATGCGAAGCTGAATCAGGCGGGATGAACGAAAAAGAGGTATCCCAAAGCTTGGGACACCTCTTTTGCTCATTTAATCTTTTTGTGTTTCCATAAGACACCGGACTTCAAGAGACGTGGGACTTTCCCCGTCAGTGCTTGTTTGCCCATGACGATTCCGAAACCATCTGATTTTCCGAGTGAACCGAGCATCCCGCGCAGTTTAATTTCTGGCAGCTTCGGTAATTTCTTTCCTTGCCACTTGGCTTGTAAGACATCGACGACTTGTTCTGCCTGATGTTCTGCGAGTTGACCACTTGGTGCATACGGTAGACTTGCACAATCACCGATGACGAAGACGTTATCGTATTCCGGTACGTGATGATGTTCCGTCAATTTGATCCGACCGCCACTATCCGCAGCAAAGCCGAGATCGCGTACAACTTTGACCGGCTGCGTACCAGCTGTCCAAATCGTTAAGTCGGATGGATACGTATCGTCGCCATTTCGCACATCGTCCGCTGTGACGAGCGTGACATTCGAGTTGTTGATGACTTCAACGTCATGTTCCTCGAACCATTCCTGAACGTAAGACGAGACTTTATCGGATAAGAACGACAAGACGGATGGACCGCGGTCGAATAGACGAATCGTCAAATCCTTCCGGCTCTCATGTAGTTCACTGGCGAGTTCGACACCAGATAGACCAGCACCGACGATCGAGACAACGGATTCCGGTGACAGACCATAAATCGCTTGTTGTGTCTTCCGTGATTCTTCTAGTGTCTGGATGCTGTATGTAAATTCTTGAGCACCCGGAATGTTGTGGTATTTATCCTCGCAACCGAGGGCGATGATTAAGTCATCATAGAATAATTCTGATCCGTCCTGCAGATGGACTGTATTCGTCTCTGGTGAGATTTTGATGACATGTCCATATTTATAGGTAAGATGTTTCCCCTCCGGAAATTCAATCCGGACATCCCGATCTGATAATGTACCTGCTGCGAGTGCGTAGTATTCCGTTTTGAGTGCGTGGTACGGTAGACGGTCGACGAGCGTGACGGCAACTTCCTCGTCCTTGAATCGCTCACAAATCCGCATTCCACCATAACCTCCGCCGAGTACGATCAATTGCTTCATAACGTAAAATCCCCCTTAGTTCCCCTAAATCAGTCTGACCTTGTATAATACGACATGAGGCAGGTCGTTTCCTGCTTGAAGGAGGAAAAAAAGTGAATCCGATTATTGAATTTTGTATTAGTAACTTAGCGGCTGGTACACAGGTCGTCATGGAGCAACTTGAACGTGACCCGAATGTTGACGTCGTCGAATACGGTTGCCTCGGTTATTGCGGGATTTGTTCGCTTGACCATTTTTGTCTCGTAGATGGTGAGACCGTCGTAGGTGAAACGCCGGAAGAGTTGCTTGAAAAGATTTACCTGAAAATCGAAGAGAATGAGCTGTGAGCATGGACAGCCAAAAAATCCCCTCGTTCGTCTGAACGAGGGGATTCGTGTCCGTCAGCGGGCGCAGCTTTTCGGATCAGGCAGATTGTTGACGGCGCATCATCCATGGGCGTAGTTTCAAGAACAATGGAATGAAGAGTGCCGAGATGAACAAAGCCTTGATGACGTTAAACGGTAAGATACCGGCAGTGATCGCTGTCCATTTGACAGCTGGATCCGCCATGTAATCCATACCGAGGAACCATGCATACGCTGGAAGGATCAAGATATAGTTGAGGATCGCAAGACCGAGTGCCATCGTGATCGTACCAGCGACGAGACCAGTTGCGAGACCTTGTGTTGATTTCTTTTTGTGGTAGAACCAGCTGACAGGTAGTACGAATGCGACGCCTGCAGCGAAGTTCGCGAATTCTCCGACCGGAACACCACTTCCGCGGAAAATGTAGTATAACACGTTCTTCAATGCTTCGACGATGACACCTGCGACCGGTGAGAACATGATCGCTGCGACAAGAGCAGGAACGTCACTGAAGTCGATCTTCAGATAGTTTGGTAAGAACGGTAGTGGAAAATTGATAAGCATAAGAACAAACGAGATTGAACCTAACATTGACAGAGTGACCATTTTTTGTGTGCGTTTCATACGAGTATTGTCTCCTTTTGCTCGTTCCTCTCGATGAAGTATTGGCATGACTGCGACCATAAAGAAACCCCTATTGATCAGATCAACAGGGGAGAAGTCCGCATTAAATAAACCTAATCGATTATTGCAAAATCGATCAAATTCAAACTCATGCCGCCATCTTCTCCCATCCAGACTGTACTGTCGGCTCCTGAATTACACAGAATCAGCAAATAGCGCCCTATTCGCTCGCGGGCTTCAACTTAAAAAGAGTTGTTTACCGCCGGTCGGGAATTTCACCCTGCCCTGAAGATGGAACGATTATTTTATTGTACATACCATTTATACAACGAATTCAAGATAGTTTCAAGCAACTAGGTTTCGATTCGCTCAGAAGTTGCGTATACTAAAGAAAAGGAAGGTGATGACATGATCCATTTAACGGAGGCAGCAGCGCTACAAGTCCAGGACATGATGGCGCAGGCACCAGCAGATGAACGAAATCTTCGGATGCTCGTCCAAGGTGGTGGATGTAGTGGTCTGTCGTACGGAATGGGATTCGATCAACAAAAAGAAACGGATCTCGTTTTTGAACAGCACGGCGTGACCGTCATCGTGGACGAAAAGGATTATCCGGTCGTCAAAGGACTGGAAATCGATTATAAACAGTCAATGCTTGGTGGCGGATTCACGATCACGAATCCGAATGCCATCGCAACGTGTGGTTGCGGAACATCATTCCGGACAGCAACGAATGCCGGGACACCAGGTGGCTGTTAATGAATCCAATCGTGGACATCGTCCACGATTTTTTTGTTGCTCTCATACAGGAGACTTGTTGAGTTTACTCGAAATATTACAGAGAGTGAATGCTACTACGAATAGGGAGGGCTTCAGGATGAGAAAAGTATTGATCTTCGGGGGAACACGCTATTTCGGACGACGCTTAGCAATTCGTTTAGCCGATTCGGGGGATGATGTGACGATCGTCACACGCGGTGAGCATACTCCACCCGTCGCGAAGGGCTTGACATTTTTCAAAGGAGACCGGACGTCAAGTAGTACGATGAAGGATTTAAGCCAACAGCACTGGGATGTCATCTATGACAACATTTGCTTCACGCCGTATCAAGCAAAGCTCGCGATCGACGCGTTTGAAGGAAAAGTCGGACGCTATGTGTTGACGTCGACGATGTCTGTTTATGAAGACGGTGGTGCGAATATCACGGAACGTGCCTACAATCCGTTTCCCGGGAAATATGATCTTGAGAAGGAACATGGGTATGGCGAAGGAAAGCGCCAAGCGGAGAGTTATTTCTTCCAACGCGCGACCTTCCCTGTCGTTGCCGTTCGTTTTCCTGTTGTCCTCGGACCAGACGATTATACGGAACGACTTGTCTTCCATATCAAACGCGGGCTTGACGGTCGTCCGATTATCGCTGAAAACAACTATGCGAAGATGGGCTACATCTCAAGTTACGAAGCCGCTGCCTTTCTTGAATGGTGTGGTCGTTCGGAATTGACAGGACCGATCAACGCTGCGAGTGACGGCGTCCTATCGATTCAAGACCTGATGGATAAAATCGACCGTATTGCGGGAACGACGAGCCAAATCGTCGCAAAAGGAGAGGATGAATCGCCTCTTGCGCCAGAACGCGATTTTTATATGGATACGACAGCCGCAAAACAAGCGGGCTATCTGTTCCAACATGTCGATGACTGGCTTGATCGTTTGATTGAAGAGGAGGTGCGCAATCACCAATGATGCAGTTGATGAAACCAACTCTTGCATGGGAGACAGAATACCGCGCCTTTTTAGAAGACTGGCGAGAGTCGGGCGAAACGATCGTACCGGAAGCGGTCGGGGATACGTATGAACCGCTCGCTACCTATTTCGCGGAGCTTAAAGAAATGGAAACGACAGTCAGAGAAGGTCTTGTCACGCATTCGACGTACTGGATGGTCGACGGACAACGAATCGTCGGCGCGTTAAACTTCCGGCATGACTTGACGGAGAACTTAAAATTGTACGGCGGACATATCGGATACGGCATCCGACCATCCGAGCGTCAGAAAGGATATGCGACGACCGGTCTTCGATTGGCGCTTGAAGAAGCGCGGCAACGTGGACTCGATCAAGTGCTGTTGACGTGTGGCGTTGATAATCTAGCATCTCGCCGTGTCATCTTGGCGAACGGCGGACGAGAAATTGAGCCGACTGTTCGTAATGGACGCGAGACACGTCGCTTCATCATCCCGTTATGATCATCCGTGAAGCACGTCTTGAAGATGCGTCGACCATTGCGCGCGTTCATATCGATGCCTGGCGGGAGACATATCAAGGGATCATCCCTGATCCTTATTTAGCACAGTTGTCTTACGAGAAACGGACGAAACAATGGGAGCAGACGTTAGTCGATCAGCGCGTGTATGTTGTGGAGTTAGAAGACGAAGTCGTTGGCTTTGCGCAAGGTGGACCAAATCGAAGGGATGCGCGTGAAGGAGAACTCTACGCGATTTATGTTTTGCGAGCTTCTCAAGGGCAGGGGCTCGGGAAGGCATTGTTTCAACGTATCATCGAGGACTTGGCGGAATACGAGTCAATGCAGGTTTCTGTCTTGCGGGATAATCCGGCGTGCCAGTTTTACGAGCGATTCGGCGGTCAGCTCTTCGAAGAATCGATGATTGAGCGTGGTGGGGTGGAACTCGTGCAGCGGGTTTACCGGATGCCTGTTAAAAGATCATTCGTATGAAATCGGACGTTTCAACATCTTCGCTTTCCTCAGGCGGGATGTAAGCCGCGCCAGTTCCCATTCCATGTGATCTATCGGGTCTTCCTTATCCCTGACGGAAGCACACATCGTGCTTCCTTTTCCTGTAGGAGTCAAAGATGTTTGGTCACGTCCTAGGTGTGATTCCATCAAAATAAGAGGTCGGACTCCGGTATGTTATCCAGAATTCGACCTCTTATTTGTTTGCAGCCATTCATTTATCTCAAGAATGATTCGTTACTTTTTCGAACAGACTTGTCGAGTGTTGCGGGTGACGAGCCGATGGATCGACAAGAAGTTTCGCCTGGTTGACGGCAATCGGTGCTTCACCGAAGCCTGTTGCGATCAATTTGACGCGTCCTTCGTAAGTCGCAATATCTCCACAAGCGAAGACGCCTGGAATCGCAGTCTCCATCTTCGAGTTGACGCGAATCGAATTGCGTTCGAACTCGACTTCCCATTCTTTGAGCGGCCCAAGTGACGAGACGAAACCAAAGTTGCAGACGACATCGTCAGCAGCAACGACGACGACTTCGCCACTTTCAGCATGTTTGAACGTCATCGTCTCGATGTGCGTCTCACCTGTGACCGATTCGAGCGTATACGGCGTCATGACGTTAACGGATGAGTCGTGTAATAGTTCGACCGAATGTTCATGGGCACGGAACTTATCGCGACGGTGGACGAGCGTGACGGATTTCGCAATCGGTTCAAGCATCAATGACCAGTCGACTGCTGAATCGCCACCACCAAGCAGGACGACTTGACGATCCTTGAAACGTTCCATGTCGTTGACGAAATAGTGCAAGTTTGTTTCCTCGAAGCGTTCCGCGTCCGCGACACCGAGTGGGCGCGCAGCGAACGAACCGTTCCCTGCTGTCAAGATGACGGTCTTCGTATAATGCTCGCCTTTGTTCGTGACGAGGCGGATGATCCCATCATCCATCCGTTCATAAGCGATGACTGTCTCACCGAGCACATACGTCGGATCAAATTCATTCGCCTGTTCAAGTAGCCGATCGACTAGTTCCTGCGCTTTTACTTTTGGAAAACCGGCGATATCGTATATATATTTTTCAGGATAAAGCGTAGCGAGTTGACCACCTAATTGAGGTAGACTCTCGATGACCTTCGTCTTCATCTGGCGCATTCCTGAATAAAACGCGGTGAACAGTCCGACCGGACCGCCGCCGATGATCGTGACATCATATGGTTGGTACATCTGATTCCCTCCTAGCATTGGATAGGTCTATTATATAGGAAGTAGGGGGTTCAGGTGCAAGTACGGAACATCTCACATTTTTTTAAAGGAAATTACATTTTTCTTTTGCAATCATTCTTAAAAAGTGTTTCAATAGGCTTATAGACATGTGAACATTATTTGAACAAAGTTTTTGAACATTCGTCTGTAATTGAATGTGAAGAAAATCACAACAAAACTACGATTCGTAAGGAGTATCAGAACATGAACACACCTAACATTGTTATTCTTGGAGCGGGCTACGGTGGATTGATCACAGCAGTCAACCTTCAAAAGAAACTCGGCGTCGATCAAGCGAACATCACGTTGATTAATAAACACGACTATCATTACCAAACAACTTGGTTGCATGAACCAGCTGCAGGTACGATGTCTGCGGAGCAAGCACGCATCTACATCAATGATGTCATCAACCCGTCACGCGTCAAACTTGTCAAAGGGATCGTTGAGAAAGTCGACACGGCTGCTAAAACAGTTCTTTTACAAGATGGCGGAACAGTTCCTTACGATTACGTCGTCGTTGCTCTCGGTGGCGTTCCTGAAACATTCGGTATCAAAGGATTGAAGGAACACGCATTAACGATCAGCTCGTTGAACAGCGTCCGTAAAATCAAGGAACATATCGATTACTCATTCGCACAGTACAAAACAACAGGATCACAAGATCGTTCACTCTTGACGATCGTCGTCGGTGGTGCTGGATTCACAGGAATCGAGTTCATGGGTGAGCTCGTCAACCGTATTCCAGAACTGTGCAAACAATATGATATCCCACGCGAACTCGTTCGTGTCGTTAACATCGAGGCAGCGCCAACAGTCCTTCCAGGATTCGATGCTGATCTCGTCAACTACGCACACAAATGGCTTGAGCGCCAAGGCGTCGAGTTCAAACTCGGTAACGGCATCAAGGAATGTGGACCAGGAAGCGTCACGTTCGGTCCGCTTCAAGGCGACGCGACTGAAACGATCGAAGCAAGTACGATCATCTGGACAGGTGGCGTCAGCGGTAACCCTGTCGTTGCAGCATCTGGTTTCGAAGCGATGCGTAACCGTGTCGTCGTCGAAGAAGATCTTCGTGTTCCAGGACACGATAACGTCTTCATGATCGGTGACTGTTCAGCAGTCATGGATCCAAGTTCGAACCGTCCGTACCCACCAACTGCACAAATCGCGACACAACAAGCACACAAAGTCGCTGAGAACATCGCAGCACTCATCGCGGGTCGTCAAACATCGACGTTCACGTACGAGAACAAAGGAACGGTCGCTTCACTTGGTCATAAAGATGGTATCGGCATGGTCTTCGGCAAGAAGATTTACGGTCGTAACGCATCGTTCATGAAAAAAGTCATCGACAACAAACACTTCTTTGAACTGAAAAAACTTGGTCTTGCGATCAAAAAAGGGAAGTTCTAAGTTCACGTTTTAGGCAAATGTACACTCGTGCATTTGCCTTTTTTGTCGGTTATACTAGAAGAGATTCAAAGGGGGAACAGTATGCATATCATTCAAGCCGTGATCGGGAGTGTGCTTTATCTCGTCATGTTCTTTAGTATCGGATTCATTTTAAACATGTTGTTACGGAGTACATGGGTGATGCTCGTACTCTATCCGATCATCCTCATCATGATGATCGATAACCAATCTACGCTCGAATACTTCACGAATGCTCGTGAAGCGATTCCGAATCTTGGGGACCGGATTGCTGGACTGCAGGCAGCGGATATCACGATGTTCGCAGCTGGGTTTGCTGGAATCATCATCGCCGGTCTATCGATTCGCTTCTTGCGTAAGAGCGGTTACCAAATGTTTTAAAGTCTACTTGAGTAAGTAGGCTTTTTTCGTGCTTGAAAAACCGTTATAATAAAAACAATGTCTTTAAATAAATGTGTAAGAGCAGATTGGGTTGAGAGCGAATGGATAAACAAATGTACCACGTTATCAAGGTATTGAATAATAATGTCGTCATTTGTTCAACTGGTGCGAATCAGGAAGTCATTATCCTCGCGAAAGGGATTGGCTTCGGTCGGAAGCCAGGCGATCAACTGACAGATCTCGACAAGTTGGAAAAAGTCTACACGTTGAAGGATAAAGAAGAACAGGATCAATATAAGGCGCTCGTCGGTCACCTCGATGAAAATTTCATCGCGTTGATGAATGAAATCGTTTCAATGATCGAGACACGGTTTGGAAAAAAAGTCGATGAACATATCCATATCGGATTAACGGATCATTTGACGTTTACGTTCAAACGACTGGAACAAGGAATGGAAGTCACCAATCCGTTTCTTGCCGAAACGGAAGCCTTGTATCCGGAAGAGTACGCACTTGCAGAAGAAATCGTCGAGTTCATCAGTGCCGAGATGAATTTTTACCTGCCTCCAGCCGAGATAGGATTCATTGCACTTCATATTCATTCTGCGACGAACTTCAAAGACGTACTTGAAGTTAACCGCCATCATCAGCTCGTCGGTTTAATTGCTAGTCATATCGAACAGCGACTGGAGATTAAAATCGACCGAAAATCGCTTGATTACAAGCGTCTGATTCGGCACCTTCGTTCAGCGATTGAAAGGGTTTCCAATGGGGAGTATCTAGAGGCTCCAGAAAAAGTAGAAAAGCTATTGCGTGAAGAATATCCGCTATGCTATGATACTGCTTGGGAGCTGATGTCCATCATGGAACGTCAGTTGAAGAAAGCGGTACCGCGCGGTGAGGCGACGTATCTTACGATGCATCTGCAACGCTTAGTGCAGTACGATTCAGGTAAATGACCGCACGGACTACGTGTTACTGATACGATCAGGCATGAGTGGGATGTCGGGCAAGAAGCTTTATTTCCGTTATGCAACGGGATAAGTCTATTGTCTACAATCCGCTCGTGCCTGATTTTTTTCTGTAAAAAAACGGTCAGATGTCTGACTTTTTTCGTCTCAATCATTGGCATTATTCATCATACTTCGCTCTTAACAGGAAAAGGAGGAAACACACATGTTCAAACAGATTTTTGCTGTTCTTCAACGTGTCGGTAAAGCGTTGATGCTTCCTGTAGCGATTTTGCCAGCTGCCGGTATCCTACTCGGATTCGGTAACGCGATGCAAAATCCGAACTTGACGTCAAAACTCGAGTTCTTAAAAAATGATGCAATCATCAAGATTGCAAAATTGATGGAAGCAGCCGGGGATATCATCTTCGGTAACTTAGCACTCTTATTCGCGGTCGGTGTCGCGATTGGTCTTGCAGGGGACGGCGCAGCCGGACTTGCGGCAATCGTCGGATTCTTGATCATGAACAAAACAATGAGCGTATGGCTCGGCGTTACACCTGAAATGGTTGCTAACGGTCAAGGATATGCAAACGTACTCGGTATCCCAACACTTCAAACTGGGGTATTCGGTGGTATCATCATCGGTTTAATCGCAGCTTGGGCGTACGGGAAGTATCATAATCTCGAATTGCCACAGTTCCTTGGATTCTTTGCTGGTAAACGTTTCGTTCCAATCGTCACAGCAGTTGTTTCATTGGTTGCAGGTCTCGTTCTCGTATTCGTCTGGCCGTTCGCGCAAGATGGATTGAACACGTTCTCTCACTTCATGATGGAGAAAAACCCAACACTCGCAGCATTCGTCTTCGGTCTCATCGAACGTTCGTTGATTCCATTCGGTCTTCACCATATCTTCTATGCACCATTCTGGTTCGAATTCGGTTCGTATAAGAATGCAGCAGGAACAGTCGTTCATGGTGACCAAGCGATCTTCTTCGCACAATTGAAAGACAACGCAAAATTAACAGCTGGTACGTTCATGACTGGTAAATTCCCGTTCATGATGTTCGGTCTTCCAGCAGCAGCACTCGCAATGTACCACGAAGCTCGCCCAGAGCGTCGTGCAGTCGTTGGTGGTCTTCTTGGATCAGCAGCACTTACAGCATTCTTGACAGGTATCACAGAGCCAATCGAATTCGCGTTCTTATTCGTAGCTCCAATCTTGTTCGCAGTTCACGCAGTTTTCGCAGGTCTTTCGTTCATGACAATGCAATTGTTGAACGTTAAGATCGGTATGACATTCTCTGGTGGTTTGATCGACTTCCTTCTCTTCGGTGTTCTTCCAGGACGCACGCAGTGGTGGCTTGTCATCGTCGTCGGTCTTGCACTTTCTGTCATCTACTATGTTGGATTCCGTTTCGCAATCCGCAAATTCAACCTGAAAACTCCAGGTCGTGAAGATGCAGTTCAAGAGACTTCATCTGCTCAAGGTTCTGAACTTGCTGAAGGTATCCTCGACGCACTCGGTTCAGAGTCGAACATCAAACACTTGGATGCATGTATCACACGTCTTCGTGTTGAAGTTCTCGACAAATCGAAAGTCAACAAAGATGAGTTGAAAAAATTAGGTGCTGCTGGTGTCCTTGAAGTTGGTAACAACGTCCAAGCGATCTATGGACCGAAATCAGACAACATCAAGTCTGAGATTCAAGCTGTCATCGCGTCACGTAAACAAGAAAAAACAGTCTAATGTTTTTTAAGATGAGTCCTTCTGCGGAAGGGCTCATTTTTTTTTCGAAATCGTTTAGAATCGTTTTGCACTAGAATATTTTAGGGTATGAATTAAGTAGTTTGTTTAAAAAAAGGAGGGAATATGCGCATGTGGAAAAACGTGTTTGGTGTCTTACAGCGGATCGGTAAGGCCCTGATGTTACCGGTAGCGATTTTGCCGGCAGCGGGATTATTGCTTGCGTTCGGGACAGCGTTTCAAAACCCGAACTTAACACAATATTTACCGTTTCTGGAGAACGATTCGCTTGTCGTCATCTGGCGAGTCATGCAGGATGCGGGTGACATCATCTTTGCGAACCTCGGATTATTGTTCGCTGTAGGGGTCGCAATTGGCCTTGCGAACGGAGAAGGGGTCGCCGGCTTAGCAGCCATCGTTGGTTTCCTGATCATGAACAAGGTCATCAGTTCATTCTTGCAGATTACACCAGAAAAAATCACAGAAGCACAAAAGGCGAGTGATTTGTCGTATGCGACGGTCCTTGGGATACCGACCTTGCAAATGGGGGTATTCGGGGGGATCATTGCCGGTTTGATAGCAGCGTACAGTTATAATAAATTCTTTAAAATCAAACTGCCTGATTTCCTTGGATTCTTTGCAGGTAAACGTTTCGTTCCGATTGCGACCGCCTTGTTCAGTCTTGTCGCAGGTTTTGCTTTGTCATATATTTGGCCACCGATCGGAACAGGCATCAATACGTTCTCCAAAACAATCATCGAAGCGAACGAACCGTTGTCTGCCTTCATCTTTGGACTCGTCGAACGTTCATTGATTCCGTTCGGTCTTCACCATATTTGGTACTCAAGCTTTTGGTTCCAATTCGGTGAATATACGGATAAAGCAGGAACGATCATCAATGGGGACCAGCGAATCTTCTTTGCACAATTAAAGGACGGTGTACCGTTCACGGCAGGGACATATATGACTGGGAAATATCCATTCATGATGTTCGGTTTGCCAGCAGCCTGTCTTGCAATGTACCATACTGTCGCAAAAGATCGTCGAAAAGCTGTTGAAGGTCTTTACTTCTCAGCTGCATTGACGTCTTTCCTAACTGGGATCACGGAGCCAGTCGAGTTCTCATTCGTATTCGTTGCACCGCTTTTGTTCGCTGTGCACGCTGTTTTTGCAGGTCTATCGTTCATGATTATGGACTTGCTAAACGTTAAGATTGGGATGACGTTCTCCGGCGGATTAATTGACTACACGTTGTTCGGGATTTTACCGAATCGCACTTCGTGGTGGCTTGTCATTCCAGTCGGTCTCGTTTTCGCCGTCATTTATTACTTCGGTTTCCGTTTCGTCATCACGAAATTCGATCTGAAGATTCCAGGACGTGAAGCGATTAAAGAAGGTGCTGCGACATCGACGGCACAAGCAGGTGATCTTCCGTATGAAATCCTGCAAGCGTTTGGTGGTCCATCGAACATCAAGCACCTCGATGCCTGTATCACGCGTCTTCGGATTACCGTCAATGATAAATCAGGTGTCAACAAGGATCGCTTGAAAGAGCTCGGTGCTGCCGGTGTCCTTGAAGTCGGAGATAACGTCCAGGCAATCTTTGGACCGAAATCCGATGGGATCAAGTCAGAAATGGCAGATATCATGAAAGATCCAAATTACAAACCGAAAGAGACACCGGAAGCTGATCCGATTCCACAAGTTCCAACAGGAGATGAAGCGCGAACTTCTGGATCGGGTACAACCGATACGGGACCACTCGCTGGAGATCGTGGGGGTGCTTATGTGCCTGAAGATGGATACGTCGCACCACTGAGCGGTATCATTCGTTCTCTGGATGATGTACCGGATCAAGTATTCTCCGGTCGTATGATGGGTGACGGATATGCGATCGAACCGACGGAAGGATATGTCGTCTCTCCCGTCTCTGGTGAGATCACAACCTTCTTCCCAACAAAACACGCAATCGGTATTCTTGCAGATAACGGAGATGAGATCTTAATTCACATCGGTATTGATACAGTGTCACTTGAAGGAACAGGATTTGAGGCATTAGCGAAAGCTGGAGATCGTGTCGAACCGGGGACACCACTTCTCAATGTCGATCTCGAGCAAGTACGACCACTCGTGCCATCGTTACTGACACCGATCATCGTCACGAACATTGGCGATCGAAAAGTCGACGTCGATGTCGGACAGACGGTCGAAGCCGGAGAAGCGATTTCGTATCGTGTAGAGTAAAGGAAGAAAAGCGACGGATCGTCACGAACGATCCGTCTTTTTTATGTGAAAATATCATAAAGCACATTTGATAGTGAGATTTTGCACATATGATGATACAATGAGTTAGCTATTATAAGAGTTAGCTAATTTTTTAGAAATGAGGTGCGTCGATGTCTTCGACTACAACAAAAACGAATACGACACCTGTCGTCATCGGATTATTGATTGGGATTTTAGTCGCAGCGATGGATAACACGATCGTTGCGACGGCGATGCCGACGATCGTCAGTGAACTGAATGGGTTTGATCAGTACGCTTGGGTCACGTCGGCTTACATGATCGCAACCGTTGCCGGGATGCCGATTTTCGGTAAATTGAGCGACATGTATGGAAGAAAACGCTTCTTCCTCTTTGGGATGCTTATCTTCATGATAGGGAGTATCTTGTGTGGAATGGCAGACTCAATCATTGAATTATCTGCGTATCGTGCCTTGCAAGGGCTTGGTGGCGGTGCGTTGATGCCGATCGCCTTTACGATTATTTTTGATATCTTCCCACCGGAGAAACGTGGGAAAGTCAGTGGATTGTTCGGAGCGGTCTTCGGGATTTCGAGTATCTTCGGACCGTTGCTTGGTGCCGTATTGACGGATTCCCTCGACTGGCGCTGGGTATTTTATATCAACATCCCACTCGGATTGATTGCCCTTGGTCTCGTGACGGTCTTCTATCAGGAATCACCAGTTCACCGGACACAGAAAATCGACTACGTCGGTGCCTTCACGCTTGTTGCAGGATTGGTTTTATTCTTACTCGCGCTCGAAATGGGTGGGAAAGAGTATGCATGGTCCTCACCACAAATTCTTGGTCTGTTCGGAGCAGCACTCGTCGCGTTCGTTGCCTTCGCATTCGCTGAACGCCGTGCCGCGGATCCAGTTATTACATTCAGTCTGTTCCGTCGTCGTTTATTTGCGGCAACACAAGGCGTTGCGTTCTTTTATGGATTCGTCTTCATCTCGGCGAGTGTGTTCATTCCAATCTTCGTTCAAGGTGTCTTTGGTGGCAGTGCGACGAACTCCGGTCTGATCCTGATGCCGATGTTGATTGCCTCAGTCATCTCGGCGCAGCTCGGTGGCCAGTTGCCGAATAAGTTTGGTTTCCGAAATGTCATGATCGTCTCAGCTGTCTTTTTCCTACTCGGTGTCTATCTCCTCAGTACAATGACGCTTGAGACATCGCGTACAGCGGTAACGATCTATATGATCATTCTTGGGTTCGGTGTTGGCTTCAGCTTCTCGTTGTTGAACCTAGCAAGCATCAATGGGATCGAGATGCAACGTCGTGGTGCTGCGACGTCGATGGGATCGACATTCCGGACGATCGGGATGACTCTTGGTGTCACAGTCCTCGGAATCATTCAATCACGGACGTTCACATCGGCTGTAGCGGATCGATTGCCGCAAGGTGGAGCGCCGTCGGGTGGACAGTTCCCGACGGCAGCTGCCTTTGCGAAGATGCCACCAGAAGTCGCGGCAGCAATCAAGACGTCGCTTGCAGAATCCATCTCTACCGTCTATTTCTGGGCCTTGATTCCAGCAGTACTCGGTGTCATCTTTATCTTCTTAATGGGGAACGAGCGTCCGATTTTATCGGAACAAGCGACCCCAGAGAAGAAAAAACAAGCTCAATAATCAGGTTTCAACAACGCCTTCTTTCTTATTAAAAGAGGGCGTTGTTTTTTTGTTAATCGGCATAAAAAAAGACGAACCTGGATTACTCCAGATTCGTCTAACAGAAATTATTTTTTGATATCGAATGTCGTGCTGAGGAAGTCGACGACTTCTTCTGCTGTATCCATATCAAGCACTTGCTCGACGATTGCTTCACATTCTGACTTGTTGAGGCGTGTCATCAAGCTACGTGCGCGAAGGACAGATGAAGCAGACATCGAGAACTCATCAAGACCAAGCCCAAGAAGGATTGGGAGTGCCAATTCTTCTCCTGCCATCTCACCACACATGCCGACCCATTTGCCTGCTTTGTGTGCTTCTGTGATGACGTTGTTCAAGAGGTTCAAGATCGCAGGATTGAACGGTTGGTACAGGTACGATACTTTTTCGTTCATCCGGTCTGCCGCCATCGTGTATTGAATCAAATCGTTCGTTCCGACAGAGAAGAAGTCGACTTCTTTTGCGAACTGACGAGCCATGACCGCAGTTGCTGGGATCTCGACCATCATACCGACTTCGATGTCTTCTGATACAGTGACACCTTCACCTTGGAGATTTGCTTTCTCTTCAAGGAGAAGTGCTTTTGCAGAACGGAACTCTTCGATTGTTGCGATCATTGGGAACATGACAGCGAGTTTACCGTATGCACTTGCACGAAGAAGTGCGCGCAATTGTGTACGGAACAAGTCTGTTTGATCGAGACAGAGACGGATCGCACGGTAACCGAGGAACGGGTTCATCTCGTGTGGGAGATCAAGGTACGACAATTCTTTGTCGCCACCGATATCGAGCGTCCGAATGACGACTTTTTTATCGCCCATTGACTCGAGAACTGTTTTATATGCTGTGAACTGCTCGTCTTCCGTTGGGAATGTCTCTGCATCCATGTAGAGGAATTCTGTACGGTAGAGACCGACAGCTTCTGCTCCGTTTTCAAGCACGCCTTTGACATCGTTTGGTGTACCGATGTTTGCAGCGAGCTCGACGTGGTGACCGTCAGCCGTCATTGTTTTTTCGTTCTTGAGTTTTTTCCACTCTTCTTTTTGTGCGATGTATGCTGCACGTTTTGCTTCATACTCAGCGACTTGCTCTTCACTTGGGTTGACGATGACATCACCTTCCGCACCGTCAAGGATGAGAAGATCGCCGTGTTTAACGTCCGTCAAGACAACTTTTGTTCCGACGACTGCTGGGATTTCGAGTGAACGTGACATAATGGCAGAGTGCGATGTCCGGCCACCAATGTTCGTTGCGAAACCTTTAGCATACTTACGATTCAATTGTGCCGTATCTGAAGGAGTCAAGTCTTCCGCGATGATGATGACTTCTTCGTTAATTTGAGCTGGAGTGACGAACGTGATACCGAGAAGGTGAGCCATCGTCCGTTTCGTGACGTCGCGGACGTCCGCTGCACGTTCACGCATGTATTCGTTATCCATTGATTCGAAAATCATGACCATCATGTTCGCGACTTCATCGAGTGCTTTCGCAGCATTTGCTTGCTCGTCCTCGATTTTTGCGTTCACCTGACTAACGATTTCCGGATCTTCTAGGATTAGAAGGTGAGCCGAGAAGATCTCCGCTTTATCTGGACCTAATTCTTTTAAGGTATTTTCACGAATGACTTCGAGTTCCGTCTTCGATTTTGCGATCGCTGCTTGGAAACGTTCTTTTTCCGCAGCCGCATCCTCGATTTTGTGCGATGGAATCTCAAAGACCGGTGTTTCCATCACGAATGCCTTTGCAATCGCGATCCCTGCAGAAGCGCCAATTCCTTTGATGTGTTGTGCCATGTGCATTACCCTCTTTTCAGTAAGTTTTTTTAACGCGACGACTTCGTTTCTTAGCTATCTATAGATACCCATAAACGCCTCTCTCTTAACGAGCCTTCTGCGCACTCTCCCTTGAATGAAAACGTAGACATTTCCCGGAACAGCAAACGCATCGTTTCTTGAAGTGTCTCAATATTTCACCTGTTTAATCCTATCATATTGTGAAACGGGCAACAATTGTTTGAAACCAAGCATTTCGACAAATTGGCAAACAAGAATCATGTAAGCGTTTGCTGTTCGTTGAGAGGCTATCAGTTGGAAAATGACTGAAAACACTTCATACTAATAGGTATTAGATAAAGGGGGAATTTTTATGCAAACGAATCAACCCGTAGACGTACTGATCGTCGGGATATCAGGGAATCAACCGCTTGATGAACGATTACAAGCACTGTATGGTGACAAACTAGAAGAGTGGGTCCGTCAAGGTGATATCTCAACGAAACGGGGAGAACTTCGTCTGTTGCCGACGTTATCGGGAGACGTCGCACGTGTGCTGTTCGTCGGACTTGGGAAAGTCGATCAACTCTCGCAAGACAACTTGCGCCGTTTGCTCGGAAAAGCCGCACAACATGTCAAAGCACGCCGCTTAGAACAGGTGACAGTCGACGCGACGACGTTTCCAGGTCAACCGGTCGAACTGATTGCTGAGACATTCACCCTCGCTACATATGAGGTCAAACATTATAAAACATCTCCTTCTAAAGCATACACGCTTCATCTGACGGTCTTACCTTCTGAAGACGAGGCAGTGCGTCGCGGAAAAGCCTTAGGGGAAGCAACGAACTTGGCGCGACGTCTCGTAACGATGCCGGGAAATCTTTTGACGGCGCCAGCGCTTGCGGACGAAGCACGCTTCATCGCGGAGCGTCATGGACATGATCTCCGAATCATCGATAAGGAAGAGATGGAAGCACTTGGCATGGGTGCCTTGCTTGCCGTCAATCAAGGATCGGTCATTCCGCCGAAGTTGATCGTCCTTGAATACAAAGGCTCAGTAGAAGCACCGATTGCTGTCGTCGGAAAAGGTGTCACGTTCGATACAGGTGGTTATTCGATCAAACCAAAAGACGGGATCGTCGGGATGAAAGGAGATATGGGAGGCGCAGCAGCAGTTCTTGGTCTGTTTGAAGCACTCGGTCAACTCAAACCTGATGTTCACGTCATTGGCGTCATTCCGGCAACGGATAACATGATTTCTGGGGATGCTTTCAAACCGGATGATGTCATCACATCGATGGCAGGAAAAACGATTGAAGTCTTGAACACGGATGCAGAAGGACGACTTGTCCTCGCAGATGCAGTCACGTACGTGAAAGAGTACCAGCCGAAAGCCATCATCGACCTCGCAACATTGACAGGTGGTGTCCTTGTCGCCCTTGGAACAGAAATCACAGGTGCGTTGACGAATGATGCGTCACTTTACGAACGCTTTGAACAGGTGACGAAAGAGACGAACGAGATGGTTTGGCAAATGCCATATGTCGATGCGTTCATCAAACAAGTCCGCCGCTCAGATGTCGCAGATTTGAATAACTCACCGGGACGCATGGGACACATGATCTTCGGTGGTGCGTTCGTCGGGGAATTCGTCGGCGACACACCATGGTTGCACCTCGATATCGCGGGAACATCGGAACAGAATCAAGCGTCTGAGATTGGTCCAAAAGGAGCAACGGGTGTCATGGTTCGTAGTCTGTATCGATTCGTCGAGCAAGAAAAATGAGACGTTGGAATCTACTCGGCGTCTTGTTGACGATTCTTACCGTCGTCTGGTACTTGGATGCACGAGATCGTCTATCGCTCGGTCTTGCGACATTTATCGGTATCTTCACGGTCTTATCACTACTGCGTTCTTTCCGGGAGAAGACGAATGCACGTCATCGGGATTGATGCGGCAAAGGCAGGATGGGTCGTCGTCAGGTACGAAAATGAGACGTACTCAGGATCAATCGAACCGACGCTTGGACAGGTCCCGCCAGCCGACCGAATTTGGATCGATATGCCGATCGGTTTGATGGAAGGACGACGCGAAACAGATCAGCTGTTGCGACAGGAACTGCGCCCCGGACGAACGAGTAGTGTCTTTAATGCACCATTTCTCAGTGCGTTGACAACATCAAGTTATATGGAAGCAAATGATTTAGCGAAACAACATGCTGGTATCGGACTTTCGAAACAAGCGTGGTATCTATTGCCGAAAATCCGAGAAGTCCGTCATGCGTATCGATCTGAAATGATCGAATCACATCCGGAAGTCTGCTTTGCACGCCTCGCCGGTCATCCGGCACGTTTTTCCAAGAAAACAAAGGAAGGCATCGCGGAACGAATCGAATTACTTGAACAATACGATTGTCCCCCGTTATGGGAACAGCGTCAGCCGAACGTCGCGATTGATGATTGGCTTGATGCTTGTCTGCTTGCGACCGGTGCACGTTTTCCATGCGATTACTTTCCAGCAAGTCAACCAGTGGACACGGAAGGGTATCCTTTATATGCCGCTGTACCCAAAAAATCACCCTCACCGAAATGGTGTGGGTGATCCTTTCACGAAGTCCCAGATGTAATGGAAAATTTGTGCATTGTAGAGTGCTTTTAAGATGACGGCAATCAATGGTCCAAGGATTAACCCGAAGACGCCGAAGAATTTGATACCGACGAACAACGCAATCAATGCCGTAATCGGTTGAATGCCGATGTTATCGCCGACGATCTTCGGTTCCATGATGTTGCGCTGGAGAATGACGATGGCGTACAAAATGCCAAGTCCAATCGCAAGCGTCGTATCTCCAGTAATCACCGAGTAGGCGATCCAAGGCAGGAAGACGGAACCAGTACCGAGATACGGTAAGATGTCGAAGAAGGCAGCGATGAAAGCAACTGCGAATGGATGATCGACACCAATGATGAACAAACCAATCAAGACGATGAAAAACGTGATCGTGATCAACGTGAGCTGCGCTTTAAGATAGCCGAATAAGGCAGATCGTAAGCTCAAGAAGACCGACTCGACACGAGCGAACCAAGGAAGCATCTCGTAGCGCTTCAATCGCATTTCGTACTGGTGCCAATCCTTTGCGATAAAGAACCAAGCGAGTAAGACGATGACGAAAATCAACGCAATCGATGGCAAAGTCGCAAGAACAGATTGAAGCATCATCGCAACACTTTTTGAGCCTTCTCCAATCGCACTCGCAAGCGAACTACCGAGCGATTGAATACTGTTTTGGACCGTATTTTGTTGGGATGGTTCTAATGAACGTAATGCTTCGGACGCATCGTTCCAAATCGGTGCCAGTTTTTCGTTGTATAGCTTTTGAAAATACAGACTCAACTCCTGGATTTGTGCCGGTAATTGATTGGCGACAAATACGAGACCGCGAATCAACTGCATGATGATCAAGGCAAGCGAACCGATCAATAAACCACTGATCAAAATGATGGACAACAACGCACCCCATCCACGATTGATCCGTAATCGCTTTTGAAAGAAATCGACGAGCGGACGGCTGAAAAGAGCAAGCAGAAACGCAAAGACAAACGGGTACAAAATGGACGAGAGGCGGATGAGTAACCATCCAACAGCTACGAAGGCGAAGATCACCGTCAAGAACCGGGCCATTTGCCAAAGACGTTCAGTCGACACAAGCAACACCTCTTACTGGATTATGTAGAATTGATATCATCATATCATGTTTAGGTAGGGAACGAGTCATTCAAAAGGAGGAGAAAGCGATGCGTAAAAGAGAAATCGGATTATTTGCTGCATTGATTGCTGCGACATCCGTTGGAATCCGAGAATGGAAGAAAAATCAGGCGTTTGCCAAACGTGTCAAACAAGAGACGGAGGCGCAAGTACGTCAAGCAATCATGGAGGATCAGACAGATGGAACAGATGAAGATACTGCAACAAAAGGTTGATGCGACGATTCGTTCACTCGGAGGTTATTTTCGACCGCTATCTGGTCTCGCACGCTTGACAGAAGAAATCGGTGAAGTCGGCGAAGCACTCGAACAAAGAGATCAAGAAGCTCTTCGTTCAGAACTTGTCGACGTTTTGATGATCTCGACGTGTCTTGCCAATCAATACGTGACGGATCTTGCGGTGCAACATGAGACACTCGGAACGGTAAACGATGATCAGGATGGTTCCTTTTATCGACTTGTGCATGAAGCTGGTCAAGTCGCACGCGTCATGAATGGATACGAAGGGGATAAACCGCCTAAAGCGAAGGATACAATTGTTCCAATCGGTCATTCTATCGCACGTCTGCAACGGGAATTATTTCGTTTAGCACGACCACTTCAACTCGATTTACTGTCGGAAATCGATCGGACGAATGAAAAGAATCTCAAGCGGGATAAAACACGCTTTGCCTTGACACGTGATCCCATTACCGAAAAAACGATTGATCACTTCCGGAGTGCGACAGGAAGTGAGGCACGTCTCTGGGGAGCCCCTGCGTACGAAGAGGATCAAACGCTAAAGGAGAATATGGAGACGGCACTCCCTTCGCTCCGGCGTTTCCTACGTTGTGCAACGATTGAAGGAATCGAGGCGTTCGTCTTCGAAGCACCGATGGAACGCTCGCGTAGTCTAGTTGAAGTCAAAGAGCTGGCGGATGAAATGGGACGTTTGATCAAGGAACGGACACCGCTTGACTTTAAGGACTCACCGTATCGGTTGGAAGTCTTTGCGCCACAACTCGGTCCAGTCTCGCCGTATCATGCGGAAGACGACTATTGGATGTTTCTTGTTTTCTATGTCGATTAAAAATAAGCCGCCTGCTCGTTTGAGCAAGCGGCTTATTTTTAGTGTGAATGAGACGATGTTGTCTCATCCTGAGTCTGCCATTTTTTCATGAAGCGCTGAATGCGCGCGATGGCTTCTTGCAGTTGTTCGATTGAACTCGCGTAACTTGCTCGGACATAGCCTTCACCGCTTGCTCCGAAGACGGATCCTGGAACGACGGCGACGCGCTCAGCGAGCAACAATTGCTCGGCGAACTGCTCACTCGTCAGCCCGGTATGACCAATGTACGGAAAAGCATAAAAGGCACCGCCTGGTAAGTGCGTCGGGAGACCCGCATCGTTTAACGCCTTGACGAAGTAATTCCGGCGTTGGCGATAACTTGTCACCATATCAGGGACCGTCTTATGACGAGAACGGAGCGCTTCAATTCCTGCAAACTGGACGAGTGTTGGTGCACACATCATTCCATATTGGTGGACCTTCAGCATCGATTGCGTGATCGCAGGTGGTGCGCAAGTGAAGCCAAGCCGCCAGCCCGTCATCGCGAAGGCTTTCGAGAAACCATTGATGATGATTGTCCGCTCCCGCATACCAGGAAGGGTCGCAAAACAAATCGCTTCCGTTTCGTAGGATAGCTCCGCATAGATTTCATCACTGATGACATATAAATCATGCTTTTGAACAAGTAACGCGAGGTCCGCTAATTGATCGCGTGTCATCGTCGAGCCTGTCGGATTCGATGGGAAACAGAAAATGATTGCTTTCGTTTTGTCCGTCAGCAACTGTTCGATCGTTTCCGGTTGAATCGCAAAACCGTCTTCTGCGTGACATGCAGCGGCGACAGGAATTCCTCCAGCAAGTTCGATCAAAGGGGCATATGAAACGAACGCCGGTTCAACGACGATGACTTCATCTCCCGGATTGATCAAACTACGAAACGCAAGGTCAAGTCCTTCCGAAGCTCCGGTCGTGACGATGATCTCTTCCGTCGTCGAATAGGAGATGGCGAACTTTTCTTGCATGTAAAGCGCGATTTCCTGACGTAACTCGAGTAAACCGGCGTTAGCACTGTATGCGGTGTAGCCCTGTTCAAGTGCTGCAAAGCTTGCTTCTCGGACGTTCCATGGCGTGACGAAATCGGGTTCACCGACACCAAGTGAGATGACATCTTCCATCGATCCGGCTAAATCAAAGAAACGACGAATGCCGGATGGGGCTAGCTGTTCGACACGTGTTGATAAAGATTTCATGGAGACACCTTCAATCGTTTGTCGTCATCATCCTGACTGAAGAGAACGCCATCGTGCTTATACGTCTTTAAGCGGAAATGGGTCGTCGTCGAGATGACGGAGTCGAGTGTTGATAATTTTTCAGAAACGAATTGAGACACTTCTTGTAGCGATTTGCCATCAAGTACGACTTGTAAGTCATATGCGCCTGACATCAGATACAGGGACGTCACTTCCGGGAAACGATGGATCCGCTCTGCGACTTCATCAAAGCCGCGTCCCCGTTTTGGTGTGACTTTGACATCGATGAAAGCTGTCACGCCGTGATGGGCATGAATCTTTTGCCAGTCAATGACGGCGGTATAGCCGAGTAGGACACCGTCACGTTTGAATGTTTCGATCGAAGCTGCTACTTCTGACGCTTCCCAATCGAGCATCTGCGCAAGTAAGTTTACGTCCATCGGACCATTTTGTGTTAATAGTGCTAATAATTCGAGTTGTTTTTCGGTGTACATGGAATCACTCACTTTCTGTCAATTGACCATTGAAGGTACGGCGTGTCTGTCGCAATCGTGCGCGTCGTTCTTCCTGAACAATATGGAAGTTCTTCATTTCACGTGTCGGAAGTTGATGTTTTTCGACCAGGCGGTCAAAATAGACGCGTCGCGTTGCGTCTTGTCGTGCCGACTCATGATTGCCGGACGGGTTGAAGGCGTACAGGACGGTTGCTCGTGCCGGATGTAACACTAAATGATCCTTACCGACGCGTAAAATCCAGTCCCAGTCCCAGTAGTTGAAGACGTCTTCATCAAACAGACCGAGTTGATCGTGGAGCGATTTACGGTAGAGCGATCCGGACGGAATGTACGTCGAGTCTTCTCGGATCGTCTCCGGATCATACGGGTACGCGAACGGTTCGGAATGGAGTGCAATCCGGTGACCGTCTTCCCAGCGATACGTAAAGAGCTCCGCGTCCGTATACGTTAGATCCGCGCCGGCTTCGAGATCACCGACTGCCTCTTCGAGATGACTCGGTAATAAGAGGTCATCGTCATCATGAAGTAAGATATACCGACCGGAAGCGAGCATGACACCGTGATTTCGAGCACGGACGTGATGATTTTCAGGTAACTCGACATATGTGATCTGCAGGCGATCCTGATAGGCAGAGGTCACTGCTGAGACATCGTCGCCATTATTGTTTAGGACGATGACATCGAAGTCCTGATAGTGTTGACGTGTCAACGCTTCTAGCGCTTCTGCTAGTTCGCGAGGACGATTGTATGTCGGGATGATGATGGATACGGTTGGCATCAGCGATCGCTCCTTGAACAAAGACACCTGTTCAGGAACAGGTGTCTTCTTGTTTTTTTACATGTTTGCTTCGATACGTGGTAGCAGCTCATTCCATTCTGCTTCTGGTTCTTTCGTGACCGTCACGAAGTCGCCGTAAGCGAATAGATTATCGATGCCGTCGATCGCGATCAAAGATGCGAGCAACGTATCTTCCGGTGTATCTTCTTTTTTGACACTCGTACTTTTCGCACCGAAGCGCTGTTCCTCGAGCGTGATTTTGACGGAATTCGGGTTTGGTGTGTAATCGACTTGCATAGGTAAGCTCCTTTCAACGTACATACGTATATGCCATATGTCATCTTTTCGTGATAGTTGGATTCAATCCTTCTTCCTCCAAACGGAAGATCGATACGTTCAGTATATCAGAAAATTCGAAGAGATTATTTTTCTTCTGATAGGAGAAATGACTCATCTTTATTTTAAGGGTTCGCGTGAACTTATAATATGTTTTACTCGCTATCTCAATATATCTCAAAAGGCGTCATGATGCCTTTTTCAAATTGTTTGACCTGAATTTCAAAGCAAGGGGTTATTTTTTTAGATTTCAGTGATAACCTATATCTTGTACATTAACAGGTTTAAAAACGTCTAAAACGTCTATATATAGAGTGATACTTGTAGAGTTCTTTCTATATGTAGGACGTCTTTTTTTAGTTTAGCGTATTTCATCGTGTAATGCGAACCTGTTTAACGATAGAGAATGGGAGTGGTTCATAGTGGCATCTCCACTGAATACAGCACGCATCTTTAAGGGTGCAATGACAATAGAAGACGTATATGTCGTGATTCGACAAGCGACGGAAACGTATCCGGAACTTGATATCGACCGCTATACAGAACGTGCCATCCGAGCGCTTGAAGGGAAGTCCTTACAAGCAGATCAAGTCTATGAACTGTTAACGATGCATGCACTCGATATGTTGAAGGCAGAAGAGCCGAACTGGACATTCGTAGCGACAGCGACTTACTTAAATCGGTTATATCTAGAAGCGGGTGAAAACCGCGGATATGCAGCGGAAGAACGATATGGTTCGCTGTATACATTGATTGAAAAGCTGACAGAAATCGGTATCTTCACGAAACATTTACTGGATGCGTATTCGAAAGAAGACATCAACGAACTGTCGGCAACGATTGATCCTTCCCGCGACCACCTGTTCACATACATTGGCCTTCGGACACTGGCAGACCGGTATCTTGCACGTGATCACGTCAAAAATTTGTACGAGCTACCGCAGGAACGATTCATGGTCATCGCGATGACGCTGATGCAGAACGAACCGAAGGAACGTCGTTTAGAACTCGTCAAAGAAGCCTACTGGGCATTGTCGAACCTCTACATGACGGTCGCGACACCGACGCTTTCGAACGCCGGTAAATCATATGGTCAACTCTCATCATGCTTCATCGATACAGTCGATGATTCGCTACGCGGCATCTATGACTCGAACACGGATGTAGCGACACTTTCTAAGGGTGGCGGCGGAATCGGTGTCTACATGGGGAAAATTCGCTCACGTGGATCAGACATCAAAGGCTTTAAAGGTGTTTCAAGTGGTGTCATCCCATGGATGAAACAATTGAACAATACGGCAGTCAGCGTCGATCAGCTCGGTATGCGCCAAGGATCAATCGCCGTGTATCTTGACATCTGGCATAAGGACATCCTCGAGTTCTTAGATGCGAAGCTCAACAATGGGGACGAGCGACTTCGGACACATGACTTGTTCACGGGCGTTAACTTACCAGACCGCTTCATGCGTGCCGTAGAAGCACGAGAAGACTGGCACCTGTTTGACCCACACGAAATTCGGACGATTATGGGCTTCAGCCTTGAAGATTATTTCGATGAGACAGAACAAGGCGGTAGCTTCACGGAACGATACGAAGCATGTGTCAACGAACCGCGTCTCAGCAAAAAAACAGTCCCAGCGATTGATCTCGTCAAACGCTACATGCGTTCGCAACTTGAGACAGGGACGCCATACATGTTCTTCCGTGACGCCGTTAACCGTGCGAATCCGAATAAACATGCAGGCATGATCTATTCATCAAACCTGTGCTCGGAAATCATGCAAAACATGAGTCCGACGACCGTGACAGAAGAATATACAGAAGACGGTAAAATCATCGTCACGAAGACACCAGGTGACTTCGTCGTCTGTAACTTATCATCGATTGCGCTTGCACGTGCGGTTCGTTCAGATGTTCTCGAACGATTGATTCCGATTCAAATGCGGATGCTTGATAACGTCATCGACTTGAATACGATCGATGTTCCGCAAGCACAATTGACGAATCAAAAATACCGTGCCGTTGGTCTTGGAACATTCGGTTGGCATCATCTGCTCGCGCTCGAAGGTATCCGTTGGGAATCGGTCGAAGCGGTGCAATACGCAGACCGTCTCTACGAGAAAATCGCTTACTTGACGATCGATGCGTCGATGCAACTTGCGAAAGAGAAAGGCGCGTACCGTCTCTTTGAAGGTTCAGAATGGCAAACAGGAGAGTACATCAAACGTCGCCACTACAAAACGACGGATGAACTCGATTGGGATCGTCTCCAAGCCGACATCACGGCGCACGGGATGCGGAACGCTTACTTGATGGCAGTCGCACCGAACTCATCGACGGCGATCATTGCGGGAAGTACGGCATCGATTGATCCAATCTATAAAAAAGTCTACTCAGAAGAGAAGAAAAACTATAAGATCCCAGTTACCGTTCCGGATTTAACACCGGAAACGAACTGGTTCTATAAATCAGCGTTTGAGATTGACCAGTTATGGAGCATTCGTCAAAATGCTTCGCGTCAGCGTCACATCGACCAAGCGATCAGCTTTAACCTGTACGTTAAAAATAACGTCAAAGCAAAAGAATTACTCGAGATGCACATGGAAGCATGGCAACTTGGGATGAAGACGATCTACTACACGCGTTCGACGACGGTTGAGATCGACGAATGTGAATCGTGTTCATCATAAGATAAGGAGGACGATATCATGAAGGCAGCAATCGTATATGCGTCATTGAGTGGAAACACGGAGGAGGTGGCAGAACTCGTCGCGAAGACGTGTTCTGAGATGGGAATCGAGCCGACGATGTTGTTTGCGGACGAAGTGACGACGTATCAGTTAATGCCTTATGATATCGTCTATTTTGGTTCGTATACGTGGGGAGATGGGCAATTACCCGACGATATGCGCGACTGTCTTAGAACGGTTTTGAAGGAGAGCACGCATGCGATTCCGCAGGCAGCTGTTTTTGGAACAGGGGATAAGATGTTCGTCAAATATTGTCGCGCCGTCGATGAGATGGCGTATCACCTCTCGAAATTCGGGGTCCCGCTTGCCGGAGAACTGTTGAAAATCGAACAGTCACCACGCAATCGCCCGCATCTCGTCAAGGAATGGACAAGACGGACCATTCTTCAATTACAGCAAGAAGGAGTCGAAGCACATGGAACAGCTACAAAAAATCAAACTGCTTGATGCACGTCATCCAAATCGCGCGACAGCGATCATCGGTGGCGAAACAAGTGCCATCGTCAACTGGAACGACATTGCGTATCCACAGTTTTATTCGATTTACAAACAACTGTTATCGAACTTTTGGATTCCAGATGAGATTTCAATGTCAAAAGACATGCAACAATGGAATCAACTGAGCGAACGGGAACAAGATGCATTCAAACGAATCATTGGGCTACTCTCGATCCTTGACTCGGTTCAGACACGCTACATCTTGGAATCAGCGATGTTTACATCGGATTCATCCGTTCATGCGATTCTCGCCATCATCGCACAACAGGAAGTAGTTCATAATCAATCGTATAGCTACGTCTTATCCAGCTTAGTTCCATTGGCTGAACAAAACCGGATTTTCGATATCGCGAAAGACGATGACATGGTCATGAAGCGTAATGCATTCATTCTTGATTTATACGAAGATTTCCAAAATGACCGGACGCCAGAGAACTTCGCGAAATCACTCGTTGCTTCAATCGTTCTTGAAGGGATCAACTTCTATTCTGGCTTTGCTTTCTTCTATAACCTAGCGCGCCATCAGAAGATGGTCGGAACATCGACGATGATCAGCTATATTCAACGTGATGAATTGCAACACTCGTACTTCATCAGCCAGTTATTACGTGCTGTCTTGTCGGAGCATCCAGAAATCGATGCAGATGGCTCATTCACACAATTCGTCTACGACACGTTCAAGCGTGCCGTGGATCTTGAAATCGAGTGGAGCGAATATGTCTTGCGTGATCTAGATGGTCTTGATGTTAGTGAAATGCGTGACTACGTCAAATATCTCGCGAATAAACGTCTTCGCGTTATCGGTTTGTCGGATCTTTACGAAGGACACGACGAAGACGTCATGCCATGGATTCGGGCGTATTCAGATGATTCGATGAACGCGACGAAATCAGACTTCTTCGAACAAAAATCACGTTCATATGCGAAAGTAACGGATGCGAATGGATTCGATGACCTGTAAGGATTAATTAGATCAATTGATGATTGCTTCTACTCTATATTTCCTTTACGCTAGGACAGGTGAGGTTCTGCTCGACTCCTGCGGAAAAACAAGTCGTCATGACCCTGGAAGATGCGACGCATCTGAAGCGGCATGAGGGCTTGTCCGCGGAAAGCGAGCAGACCGAGACTGTCTGTTTTTATTAGAGCGTTTTGAAAGTCGCTCACATCACTTTTCGGTATCTGTTTTTTAGGTCAATTGAGTAAAAGAACAAAAAAAGGGCCGAACTCGGAAAGTTCGGCAGAATCAGGGGGAATACTTGAAGTCTTGCTACTAAAATGTTCCCTTGTGAAATAAAAAATAAACAAATTCCAAAAATATTTTTTACGATACAAGAAAAGTGTGTTATTATAAGTTGATGAATTTAGTTAGGGAGTGTATACATTATGGCAAACTTTGAAAAAGACCAAGTCGTTACTGGTAAAGTAACTGGTATTCAAAACTTCGGTGCTTTCGTAGCACTTGACGAGCAAACACAAGGTCTCGTCCACATTTCAGAAATCTCACACGATTACGTAAAAGACATCAACGATTACGTAAAAGTTGGCGATGAAGTAACTGTTAAAGTTCTCGACATCGACGAAGCTAACAAAAAAATGAAGCTTTCGATCAAAGCAACTCAGGAAGCTCCAAAACGTGAAGCACGCGCGAAAGGTCCACGCAAAAACGCTGGACGTCGCGATGCAGGTCCTGCTTTCAAACAAGAAGAAGCACCTGGATTCAACGTTCTTAAAGGTAAATTGGAAGAATGGATTGAAAAATCAAACTTCCAAAAATAAGCCACATGAGAGAATCGACATCGGTCGGTTCTCTTTTTTTTTGCGATTGTTACATACAATAAGCATTAAATTAGATGCGAAAGGGGAATGTGTGGATAATGTAAGGTGTTCATTACTTATTGAGGAGGCAACACAGATGGAAAACTTTGAATATCGCAATCCAACAAGACTTATTTTTGGTGACGGTCAAGTCAGCCAACTGAAACCACAACTCGAAGCACTCGGTGCGAAGAAAGTCATGCTCGTCTTTGGCGGTGGAAGTATTAAACGTAACGGCGTCTACGATGATGTCACACGTGAACTCAATGCGGCAGGAATCGAGTACGTCGAATGCGACGGTGTCGAACCGAACCCGCGCATCGAAACTGCAGAACGCGGAATAAAAATTGCACGTGAAGCAGGCGTTGACGCATTACTTGCACTTGGTGGCGGTTCTGTCATCGACTGCACGAAATTGATCGCAGCAGGTATCCCGTATGAAGGCGAAGCATGGGATCTCGTCATCGGTAAAGCGACACCCAAAACAGTCATCCCATTCGGAACAGTCTTGACGCTTGCAGCAACAGGTTCTGAGATGAACTCAGGATCGGTCATCACGAACTGGAAAACACAAGAGAAATATGGTTGGGGTAGTCCGCTTACGTACCCAACATTCTCAATTCTTGATCCAAAATACACAGTCAGCGTACCGAAAGATCAAACGATCTACGGTATCGTCGATATGATGAGTCACTGTCTCGAACAATACTTCCATCCTGCACATGCACCGGTTCAAGAACGCATGACAGAAGGTGTCATGAAAGCAGTCGTCGAAGCAGCACCAAAACTCGTTAACGATCTCGAAAACGTGGAACTTCGTGGAACAATTCTCTTCGCTGGTACGATGGCGCTCAACGGTGTTCTTCAAATGGGAGCACGCGGCGACTGGGCATCACACAACATCGAACATGCTGTCTCGGCTGTTCATGACATCCCACATGCAGGTGGACTCGCCATTCTCTTCCCGAACTGGATGCGCCACGTACTCGACGAATCAAACGCACATCGTTTCGTCACACTCGGTGAGAACGTCTTTAACGTCGACACGGAAGGTAAATCAGAGATGGAAGCAGCACATGCGACAATCGACGCGATTAGTGCTTTCTGGACATCACTCGGCGCACCAAACCGTCTTGCGGATTACGACATCAAAGAAGATACAGTCGATTCAATCGTCAAGTCAGCAATGACTCGCGGCGACTTCGGAAACTTCAAATCACTCGGAAACGAGGATGTTCGTCAAATCGTGACAGCTGCCCTATAACAACTCGTAACATTTGCTAATCTTTTCACAAAAGACTTGAACGACCTTCCTTCTTGCGTTTTAATGAAAAGGAAGGTCGCATTTCGTTGCGAATGAATAAGGAGGACGATGGCATGTCAACAGTACGTTTTGATTATTCGAAAGCCCTACAATTCGTAGGTCAACATGAAGTAGAACACATGACGGAGACCGTAAAGACGCTCCACCATGCGATTCATGCAGGAACAGGTGCAGGAAGTGATTTCTTAGGATGGGTAGATCTTCCGACGAACTACGATCAAGCGGAGTTTGCACGTATCCAAGCGTCTGCAGAAAAAATCAAGTCGGATTCTGATGTGTTGCTAGTCGTCGGAATCGGCGGTTCGTATCTCGGTGCACGTGCGGCAATCGAGATGCTCGGACACTCATTCCATAACTTGTTATCAAAAGACGAGCGTAAAGCACCACAAATCATCTATGCAGGGCATAATATCTCATCAACGTATCTGCATGATTTATTTGAAGTACTTGAAGGAAAAGATGTATCGGTCAACATTATCTCGAAATCAGGTACGACGACAGAACCAGCAATCTCGTTCCGTCTCTTGAAAGCATTCATGGAAGAAAAGTACGGTAAAGCAGAAGCGAAACACCGGATTTACGCAACAACGGACAAAGCCCGCGGTGCATTAAAAACACTCGCAGATTCTGAAGGATACGAAACATTCGTTATTCCAGATGATGTCGGCGGACGTTTCTCTGTGTTAACGCCAGTTGGTCTATTACCGATCGCAGCAGCAGGAATTTCGATCGAAGAGTTAATGCAAGGGGCACGTGACGCACAAGAGCGCTACGCGAGCGAAAACTTAGCTGACAACGAAGCGTACCAATACGCAGTCGTCCGAAATGCATTGTATGCGAAAGGGAAAACGATCGAGCTACTCGTCAACTACGAACCAGCACTTCATTACGTATCAGAGTGGTGGAAGCAATTGTACGGCGAATCTGAAGGAAAAGACTTCAAAGGGATTTTCCCAGCAGCAGTTGATTTCTCGACCGATCTTCATTCAATGGGACAATATGTCCAAGAAGGTCGTCGTGATCTGTTTGAGACAGTCATTAAAGTCGGACAAGCGCGTCACGCGTTGACGATTGAAGAAGACGCTCAGGACCTTGATGGATTGAACTTCCTCGCAGGACAGTCGATTCAGTTCGTCAACGATAAGGCAGCAGAAGGCACATTGCTTGCGCACACGGACGGACAAGTTCCGAACCTGACAGTCGAACTTCCAGAGATGACACCGTATCACCTCGGATTCCTGTTCTACTTCTTCGAAAAAGCATGTGCGATGAGTGGTTACCTCCTTGGAGTAAATCCATTCGATCAGCCAGGCGTCGAAGCGTACAAGAAAAATATGTTCGCTCTTCTTGGAAAACCAGGATTCGAAGCAGAAAAAGCAGAACTCGAAGCACGTTTGAAGTAATACAAAACGACAGTCGATTGTTCCTTAGTGGAACATCGGCTGTTTTTTTTACGTTCACGAGATGAGGACGAGTAATCATTTTCCAGATTTATAGGCAATCCTAGCGTTTTCACTTTTAGAATACCCGTGAAACAGGTAAAGTGAAGTTAGAAGAAGAAATGAGGTGCACGTACGTGATTACATTCTTGGATTATTATCAAAATCAAGTGGAGTTAAGTTTTGAGGACCATCCGTTCTCGGATCGCCCTCTACATGTGTGGGTCATTGCCGTGTACGAAGGGAAATGGTTGCTGACCCATCATAAGCAACGCGGATATGAATTTCCGGGTGGGAAGGTTGAACCGGGTGAAACGGCAGAAGAAGCCGCACGTCGTGAAGTGATGGAAGAGACAGGCGGAAAAATCGATTCCTTGAAGTACATCGGGCAATATCGTGTTGCCGGAAAAGGGGATACGATCATTAAAAATATCTACTTCGCGCAAATCGAATCGCTGTCATCCCATTTGGCTGTAGATGAAACAGATGGTGCTTTTCTGTTCGAGGAACTCCCTGATCGTCTCGATACGAACCGACAATACAGTTTCATGATGAAGGACCGCGTCCTTCCAGAGACACTCCGTGTACTTAGCGAACGCCGATTGGTTTGAACTTCCGCGGCAAGGTCCGTTTCGGACGTTTCGGATGTTCTATACGACGACAGACGGGGAGCGCGTCGGTGCCTATATCGTACTTCCGCAAGTCGCGAACGGACAGGGGATTCTCTACTTGCGAGGTGGCACACGATCTATCGGAATGGTTCGACCGACACGGCTGCTCGCGTTCGCGCAGGCTGGTTTTTTCGTCATGGCACCTTTCTATCGGGGAAACTTAGGCGGAACAGGAAAAGAAGATTTCGGACATCGGGATGTCGAAGACGCATGCAGTGCTTTCGATTGGTTGCAACAACGTGTCTCGCATGTTCATGCATTCGGATTTTCTCGTGGGGGGCAAATGGCATTACTCCTGGCTCATCATCGTCCAGTTTCGCGGACGGTGTCGTGGGCAGGCGTGACCGAGTTGACATGGACCTACGAGGAGCAGAAGACGATGCAAAAAATGTTGCGTCGCTATACGGGGGGGACACCAGACACCGTACCTGAGGCGTATAAGGTGCGCTCGCCGCTTCATGTCGCTCCTCAAGGTGAAGTATTATTGATTCACGGTGCGTATGATGAGAACGTTCGTTTACGACATGCGACGGCTTATGCTGCACGTCATCCCGACCAAACCCTGCTTCAGACTTATGCGTATGCACATCAGTTCCCGATCCATGAAAAATTACGTGTGACGCGTGATATTTTGACTTGGTTCGAGACAGGCATTTGGAACCGATATGATACATGATTCAAGCAATACGACGTTTGTCGTATTGCTTTTTGTATTTTGGAAGATGAAGCATAGAGATTGAAAAAACAGACCATTGATACATTGTAAAAAACAATAATCTCCTAAAAAGTAAACTTTGATATAATAGAAACCATCTGAGGACAATGGAGGGGGCAGGAGAACGATGGATATCCTATTAGCACGTCAACCCATCGTTAATCGAGTTGGATCAATTGATGCATTTGAATTATTGTATCGTTCGATTGAACAAATGACTATTTTTGATGGGGATTTAGCGACGATGGATGTATTGACGAATACACTCGTCCATATGGGGGTGGAACATGTCGCGGAAGGAAAAAAACTTTTCGTCAACTTTACGTCAGATTTGTTGAAAAGTGATCTGATTCATTATTTAGATCCTAACCGATTCGTCATTGAAATTTTAGAGACAGTTGATATTGATACTGAAATGTTGTCGGTTCTGCATAGTTGGAAAGAAGCAGGCTTCACATTAGCACTAGATGATTTTGTGACAGATTTACTTCGACAGCACGGAGCGGAATTGTTTGCGTTGATCGATTTAATTAAAATCGACATCGAGGCAATTTCCCCTCGCGAGCAAAGTGCCATTTTGCATATCGTTCGACGTAATTATCCTCATATTAAGATGCTTGCTGAACGTGTCGAGACGCACGAGGATCATACACGTTGTCTTGATATGGGGTATGACTGGTTCCAAGGCTATTTTTATGCTAAACCGATGCTGATGAAAGGGAAAGCTGTTCCACCACAATTGCCGGTGTTGTTAAAGATGCTGAAGTGGCTTGATACGGATGAGAAGTACGATGAAGTCATTGATGAAATCGAAGCCAATCCGTATATCAGCATCCAGGTATTACAACTAATCAATTCTCCGGGAGTGGGATTACGCAATACAGTTAGTTCCGTTCGTCAAGCGATCTCACTACTTGGCTTCGCTCAACTTAAAAGCTGGATTTCGTTGATTGTCTTACGTGAAATGAAGCTCGCAAGTCCTTATGAATGGTCGAATGAGTTGCTGCGTTCTTCCTTACATTGCGCAAAGCTCTGTGAGTTGTTTGCAACAGAAACAAGGACGCTGCAACAAGAGAGTGCCTATATGATCGGCTTGTTATCGCATATCGATGCGTTATTGTCCGTTGATATTGACGACATCATCGATCAATTGCCAATCGAGGATTCCTTGAAGATTGTCCTCCAAGGAAAAGACCATCCGTTCCGGGATTGTCTAGTGCTTGCGATCAGCGCAGATCGCGGTGATTTCGAACAGTTCGAATTGCTCAGTCAACGGTTAGGTGTATCACTTCCGCGAGCATATGCGTTACTGACGGAAAGTCAGGAGTGGCTTATGCAAAAAGAGGTGCATCTTCAAGAAGAGACAGATGCCATTCTATAAAAAAAAGAGCCCTGAGGCTCTTTTTTTTATAGACATGGACCTGCTGACTTGATCGCATCCGTCGCACTTTCGAAACGAAGGAAATTATGTTGGAATTTCTCAGCAAGCGAACGCGCTTGTGTGTTGTATTCGTCAGGATTTGACCAGACGCGTACCGGATTGAGTAATTCACTTGGAACACCAGGAACTTCAAGTGGCATATGAAGTCCGAAGATTGGGTGCTCTTCTGTTGGAATCGCTGCAAGTGTTCCGTTGACGGCAGCGTTGACCATCGTCCGTGTATACGATAGCTTCATTCGACTACCTGTCCCGTAAGCACCGCCTGTCCAGCCTGTGTTGACGAGATAAACGGTCACACCGTGACGATCAATCAGTTCTCCGAGCATCGTCGCATACTTTTCAGGTATCAGTGGAAGAAATGGTGAACCGAAGCATGTCGAGAACGTTGCTTCCGGTTCCGTGATACCACGCTCTGTTCCAGCAAGTTTTGATGTATAACCTGATAGGAAATGATACATCGCTTGTTCTTTCGTCAATTTACTGATCGGAGGCAAGACGCCATACGCATCAGCCGTCAAGAAGACAATCGTCTTCGGATGACCAGCCCGTGATGGAACAGCGATGTTATCGATCGCTGTGATCGGATAAGCAGCACGTGTATTTTCTGTCAACGATGTGTCATCGTAATCAGGATGACGAGATTCATCGAGCACGACGTTTTCAAGGACAGTTCCGAAACGGATCGCATCAAAAATTTGCGGTTCTTTTTCGCGTGACAGATTGACCGTCTTCGCATAACATCCACCTTCAATGTTGAAGACGCCGTCATGCGACCAACCATGCTCATCGTCACCGATCAATTGACGGCTATCGTCTGCTGACAGGGTGGTCTTACCAGTACCGGATAGACCGAAGAACAAGGCGACGTCGCCTTCGTGTCCGACGTTTGCTGAACAGTGCATCGAAAGGACATTTTCTTGTGGTAAGAGGTAGTTCATGACGGAAAAAATCGATTTTTTGATTTCGCCCGCATATTCGGTTCCGCCGATCAAGACGATCCGGTGTTCAAACGACATGGCGATGAATGTCTCGGAATTCGTTCCGTCAACGGTAGGATCTGCTTTGAAATGTGGCGCGTAGACGACCGTGAACGGTTCGAAGGCAGCCACTTCAGGATACTCGCGTAAAAAGAGTTGTTTGGCAAACAGGTTATGCCAAGCGTATTGTGTGAGCACACGAACCGGAAGGGTGAAGTGCGTATCTGCCCCAGCAGCAGCTTCTGTGTAGTAGAGCTGATCGGCTTCGTTCATGTAACGAAGAACCTTTTGTAACAATTGTTCAAATTTGTCTCCATCCATCGGTTGGTTAACATGACCCCAATCAATGTGAGACTCGCAGGAAGAATCACGGACGATGAACTTATCTTTTGGTGAACGACCTGTAAATTTCCCCGTTTCTACAGATAGTGCGCCGTTCTCAGCAAGGACACCTTCTTCGTTTCGAATCGCATGTTCGACAAGTTCAGCAACAGATAGTTGTTTGAACACATGCTCTTTCTTGAGTAGTTCTTCGATATTCAGGACCGTCATCGGCATCCTGACCCCACCTTTCCCCTACGTTGGTTTTGGCTCACTGCATTTAGTATGACACATTCATTATATATGACATACTAAAGGGAGCGCAATCATTTTCTAGTGCTGATTTCTATTTATCTGGAAACGCTTTCAGCATTAATAGTTTAACATCTCTTTTAAAAAGTTTCGACTAGAATTTGAAACCTTGCTTGACAGAGTAGGTACAACTTTATATCATGTAATTCGTAACGGATACTCTTATTCTGAGCAGGTGGAGGGAACAAGGCCCGAAGAAACCCGGCAACCGTCCTACATTAATTCATATATTAATGAGGGAAAAGGTGCTCTCCTGAAGCGAAGTAAACACTTCGAACGATAAGAGGGTAAAGGAAGAACGCACAACCTTTCCCTGACCATTTTTTGGACTTGGAAAGGTTTTTTTCATTTTACCGTCCCACTCAACTAGGGGAAATGAGTACACCGTCAAATTCTTTTTTGGGAGGGTCATACATGACAAACCTTAATCGCCGACTATTCACGTCGGAGTCAGTCACTGAAGGTCATCCAGATAAAATCTGTGACCAAATTTCGGATTCAATCCTCGATGCGATTCTTGCAGCGGATCCAAACGCACGTGTTGCGGCAGAAACTTCTGTTACAACAGGTCTCGTTCTCGTTGCAGGTGAGATCACGACATCCACTTACGTCGACATTCCAAAAGTCGTTCGTGAAACGATTCGTGAAATCGGCTACACACGCGCGAAATACGGTTTCGATGCGGATACATGTGCTGTATTGACATCGATCGATGAGCAATCAGCAGATATCGCTCTTGGTGTCGACCAAGCGCTTGAAGCACGTGAAGGTAGCATGTCTGATGCAGAAATCGATGCAATCGGTGCAGGAGACCAAGGTCTTATGTTCGGTTACGCAACGAAAGAAACACCAGAACTCATGCCACTTCCAATTTCGCTTTCGCACCGTCTCGCACGCCGTTTGGCAGAAGTGCGTAAAAACGGTCAACTCGACTACCTTCGTCCGGACGGAAAAACACAAGTCACGGTCGAATACAACGAGAACAACGAGCCGGTTCGTGTCGATACGATCGTCATCTCGACACAACATGCGGAAGAAGTTACGCTTGAGCAAATCCAAGCTGATTTGAAAGAACACGTCATCACACCGGTCATCCCGGCTGAATACATCGACGCAGCAACGAAATTCTTCATCAACCCAACTGGTCGTTTCGTCATTGGCGGACCACAAGGAGATGCTGGATTGACTGGTCGTAAGATCATCGTTGATACGTATGGTGGATACGCACGCCACGGCGGTGGAGCATTCTCAGGTAAAGATCCAACAAAAGTCGACCGTTCAGCTGCATACGCAGCACGTTACGTCGCGAAGAACCTCGTTGCTGCAGGTCTTGCAGACAAAGCAGAAGTTCAACTTGCGTACGCAATCGGTGTCGCGCACCCTGTATCAATCGCAGTTGATACATTCGGCACAGGAAAACTTCCTGAAGCACAACTCGTCGAATTGGTTGCTGAAAACTTCGATCTTCGTCCGGCTGGAATCATCAACATGCTTGATCTCCGTCGTCCGATCTATCGTCAAACAGCTGCATACGGTCACTTCGGTCGTACAGATGTTGAGCTTCCATGGGAGCAAACAGATAAAGCAGCAGTTCTTGAAGAACAAGCAAAACGTTTCGCATAATCAAAAAGTCCGGAAATCCTACGTGGGTTTTCGGGCTTTTTTGTTTCCGCGGAACTTTGCAGGAAACGAATGTTTTTTCTAGAAAAGGGTAAAAGTACATGAGTCGATTTGTATGAGTATAAAGGGGGGTTCCGATTATGGAAATACGCGAAGCTATTCCAGCTGATGCAGGACGTATTCATGACATTGCTATCACATCTTGGTTGGATACGTATGAAGAAATCTATTCCGAACGTTCGAAAGCGCATTTCGTGCAGGAGGCGTATCCGCAAGAAGAAGTCGTTCGTGCGATCCGGACGGCGGAAGAAGCACGGGGAGAGTATTTTTATGTCGGAATCATCGACGAGGAAATCGTCGGTTTCATTCATGCTGTTGATGTCGAAGGAACATGGGAAATCATTCGGCTTTACGTCTTGCCGGAATATCAGCAAAACGGAATCGGAAGACGTCTGATTCGTGAACTCGAACGACAAGGAGCCGTCCCACTCGAAGTCTACGTGGAAGCACGTAACTATAAAGCGCGTCAATTCCTGACCTCATTTGGTTTTGAAGAACTTAGTGAGATGACGGAAGAAGTGTTTGGGCAAGCGGAATCAGTCGTTCGTCTTCGCCATGTTGCCTCGTGAAATCCGTCTCGGGACGGTTTCGTTTGCGTTTGAAATAAGGTATCGTGAAAAGGAAGTATGAAGTGAAGAGGTGAGTTTGTGGTTGAACAACCAACAGGAATCATCGTATTAGTCTATCCGTTACAACTGCGTGCCCGTCCGAGTGAAGCTTTGATTCGAGTACTCGAAAGAGAGTATGAAGTGCTACTCGTCGACGCACCACGTCGCATTTCGTTTGAAGAGCACGGTCAACTGTTAAAAGAAGCATTACGCGAAGCAGGAAAACGAAAGCTACCGATTCATATCATCGCCTGTAGCATGGGGGCACTCGTCGTCAATCGTCTGTTGCAAGAATATGAACTACCAGTCGCAAGTCTTGCGTTCGTTTCACCATTGTTTGATTGGCATCCGTCGAAACAACTCGGAGGTGTCAAACAAGTCTTCGCGAGTGCGTTTGATCGTTTCCGTCCCGATGCGCCACTCGGTACGTTGCCGTTTGGTCAAAGTACGGAAGATACCGTTCGCATCGGTGAACTGACGTATGCGCAGTACCGGGAAATCGAAGAAGAGATCGTCGTACATGACGAGGAACGAAAAAAACTGCCTCGTGTAAACTTGGCTTGTTTTTATGCACCAGACGATCAGTTCGCAGACGTCAAACTGACACTCGAAGTATGTCGGAAAATGGGTGGCGATCAGATTTACTTACAACGTCTACACGGTTTCCCGCATTTCAGCTTTGAACGGTTGAATACACGGTTTGCGGAAAAATTATTGTTGTTTTTTAAATTAGTCGAAGAATGAAAAAAGTGATGGTTTCCATAGCGGAAGCCATCACTTCTTTATTTCTACTGTCAGCGCACTTTTTTCTCGATCGCGATGATGAACGGTGGATGATTCTGTTGATTCAAGAAGCGGTACTGAAGAACGGCATAACCTTGCTGATCAAGGGCTGTGACGTAATCTAGGACAGCATCGCGTTCCCGTTTTCCTTCAAGATGACCGTGATAGACGACAAGGACGACAAGACCACCAGGTGCAAGTACCGGGAGGAGAGCGTCGAGTGCTTCAAGCGTCTCTTCACCTGTCGTCGTGATCGATTTATCACTTCCAGGCAAGTATCCGAGATTGAAGACGCCGGCACGAACAGGCCGTCGTTCGTCCGAAAGACGCGCACCAACATGGATGTGACTTTCGTGATAAAGATCGACACGTTCTAACATTCCGGCTTCGTCGAGACGTCGTGTCGATTCCTCGATGGCTTGAGCTTGGACGTCGAACGCAAGGACTCTACCTTCTGGACCGACGCATTCTGCTAAGAACTGCGTATCATGTCCATTTCCGGCAGTCATATCGACGACGCAGTCACCAGGTTCGATGACGGACTCCAGTAATTGTTTCGTATAAGGTAGTACACGGGCAAGTGACATGGCATAGACTCCTGTTCCTATGGGCTGTTTTTCTCTTTATACATGATCATCGTATGTATGATTCCTCCTGCATTATACCATCTTTTGAGTCATTGACGAAAAGTGAAGTGGCTTGACAGGCGGGGGAGGGATTGCGTAAAGTGGCAAGGTTGAGAATGAAATAGGAGGACCAAAGGTATGCCAAAATTACCAAAAGCGGTCTGGATCCTCGTCCTTGCGATGGCCATCAATACGACGGGATCCTCTTTTTTATGGCCGTTCAATACATTATATATTCATGAATATTTAGGGGAGTCGATGACAAAAGCCGGAATGGCGTTATTCGTCAACTCAGCCTTAGCAATCGTTGGGAACTACTTAGGCGGAAAAGCGTTTGACCGACTCGGCGGAAAGAAGACGCTTGTCATCAGTGTCATCGGACTTGTCCTGTCTTCCGTCGGCTTGTTGCTATTTCATCAGACGTATATTGGATACGTCGCGATGCTTGGATTGATTGGATTCGTCGGTGGGATGGTTTTCCCAACGATCTACGCAATGACGGGCGTCATCTGGCCGGAAGGCGGACGCCGCGCCTTTAATGCGATCTATGTCGCGCAAAACGTCGGTGTAGCCCTCGGGACAGCTGTTAGTGGTCAAATTGCTGCTTTTTCGATTCAGTACATCTTCATCGCCAATCTCGTTCTCTATATCGTCTTTGCCATCATTTTGTTTGTCGGTTTGTCCTGGATTCAGGCGCCAGCGCGGATGCATGCGGCACATGACGAGATCGAAACGACACGCACACCACTTTCGCGCGGATCCGCACGGACGATGTTGCTCGTTTCGATCGGTTATGCCTTACTTTGGTTCGTTTATGTGCAATGGCAAGGGACCTTTGCTGTCCATACGAAATCGCTCGGTGTCACGATTTCCGAGTACTCGATTCTTTGGACAATCAATGGAGCGCTTATCGTGTTCGCACAACCTTTATTAACACCAATTCTTCGTTGGTTTGGAGATGATTTGAAACGCCAACTGATGACCGGGACAGGCATCTTCCTTCTCTCTTATCTGATTGTTCCGTTTGCAGGCGGCTTCAAGATGTTCCTCGTGGCGATGATCATTCTGACAATCGGTGAGATGTTCATCTGGCCAGCGGTTCCTGCAATGGCGGCGCGACTTGCGCCAATCGGAAAAGAAGGAGAATTCCAAGGATACGTTAATATCGCTGCTTCAGCAGGGCGGATGATCAGTCCGACAGTTGGAGGTTTGATCTACGATTTATCAGGTATGTCAGCAGTTTTCTTGACCTTAATTGGATTGATCCTGTTAGCAGGAGTTGTTTTCCTTCGTGCTATTCCTAAAACCACATCATGAGCTTTATCTTGTGAGACAGCGGACAATAGATCAGCTGTCTTTTGTTACATCATTCGTTCGAAAATTATAAAACAAACATTTAATAATATGGAATATTTCGGCAAAGAAACGGGTACTTTCTAATCAAGAACTTGAAAAGAAAGGTCATATGAACGTTGCTTCTTTTTGACTGGAGGTGCACGGATGGAAAGGTGTCAATTCATCACAGATGCCGCAACTTGGACGACACACGTACAGAAACAGCCTCTTGATATCTTCTATAGTCACCAATACGTCACGCTCAACGCTAGACCGTCTGAGCAAGCGGTATTATTTCTTTATGAAGGTCATGCAGGAACACTGTTTTATCCTTTTTTGAAGCGTCGTATTTTTGATACGCCTTATTCAGATCTCATTACCCCGTACGGCTATGGCGGACCGGAAATCATCGGTCGACTGACTGCGTCCGAGATCCAGCAGGCTCGTTTATCCTTTGAGAGGTGGGCGGAGCAAGAATCGATCGTCTCGGAAATGATCCGCTTTAATCCATTAACAGGTAATGAACGGTTTATGCAGGACTGGACAAAAGTTTCCTTCATCCGTCATACGACGAGTATTGATTTGCGTCCTTCACTTGAAGATATCATGCAGACATTTCATAAGAAGACGAGAAGCATGATTCGTAAATCGCTTGCTTCACCCTTAACCGTCAGAACAGGAACACGGGACGATCTACCTGTTTTTTTAGCGTTGTATCATGAAACGATGGACCGGAAGAATGCCTCGGCTCATTATTATTTTACCGCGACGTATTTTGAGCAATTGATGGAGACGAACCCACTTTGTGAGCCCTTATTACTGATGGCGGAAATCGACGGAAAAGCGGTTGGGGGATACTTCGTATTGCTTGGAAAAGAATACGCCCACGGTCATTTGATCGGCTGTAAGCGGGATGAAGAGAAGATGTTCCCGAATCAGCGACTTGAGTACGAAGCAATTCTTCAGGCAAAAGCACGAGGACTCGTCGAACAACATCTTGGGGGCGGGTATCAAGAACGGGATAGTCTTTTTGAGAGTAAATGCCGTTACACTGGATATCGACTATTTGAGTATCATCAAGGAAAATCCATCCTGCAGCCATCACTATATGATTTGCTCTGCGTACGATACGGATCAAATGCTGATTCCGATTATTTTCCGGCGTATCGACAAGCTGGTATTCAGGTGGCAACTAGTTAAATAGATAATGAGAGTATGAAAACGACTACATCGTGTAGTCGTTTTTTTGATATGCTGAAGTCAGGATCGATCAATAAAGGGGGAGTTATCGTGAAAAAACGCGGTCTGATTTTTGATATGGACGGGGTTATCTTAGATAGTGAGATTCGCTACTTTGAAGTGCATCAACAGATGTTCAAAAGGTTATCGATTCCGCTTGATCCGGTTCAGTATGCGACGTTCATGGGAAAAACAGGAGATGAAATGTGGGAAGAACTCGTCGCCCAGCATCAGCTGAAAGAAACAGCTAGTGCGTTGCTTGAGGAAGAACATCGCTTGTTTCAAATTCATGCAAAGCCGGAGGAGTGTGGATTAAAAAAAGGCGTCACACAAGTCATCGAACAAGCGGCGACTCTTGGTTACGATATCGGCATTGCTTCTTCGAGTTCACTTCAGAAAATCGAACGTGTCATCCGTCATTATGGGCTTCCGATCACGCACTACGTCAGTGGAGAAGAAGTCATCCGTTCGAAACCGGATCCCGCGATTTTTCGACTTGCGGCAGAGCGGATTGGACACGCACCCGAGAACTGTCTTGTCATTGAAGACGCTGCGAACGGGATGATTGGTGCGAAAGCAGCAGGCATGGAAGTGATTGCGCTTCTTGATGACCGGATGCCAACGCAACGCTTAGAGCAAGCGGATCATGTCGCGCAATCACACGCAGAAATCGAGGAAATTTTACGGAAGCGTTGACGCTTGAGGAAGAAACAGATTACACTAGAAAAAGATAGTCAAATGCATGGAACTGAAGTAGTAGGGGAAAGGTGCCGTCAAGAGAGCTGGTGGAAGGTGCGAACCAGTCGGTAACAACCGTGAACTCGTCAGGGAGCACGATTCGTGAAGTCGTAGTAGCGAATCCGGTCTTTCACACCGTTATCCGTGAATCAAGCGGTCTGTCATAGACAGACAACGTGGGTGGTACCGCGGAAGCCAAACCGGTCTTTCGTCCCTTTTCTTAGGGGCGGAAGACCGGTTTTTTTAGATTAGAGGAGGAAAAGACATGCCGTACAATCATCGCGAAATTGAACCGAAATGGCAGGCGCGTTGGGATCAAGACAACGCCTTCGTCACGACAGAAGATCCAGAAAAAGAAGGGTTCTATGCCCTTGATATGTTCCCGTATCCGTCAGGTGCTGGACTCCATGTTGGTCATCCGGAAGGTTACACAGCAACGGATATCCTCGCACGGATGAAGCGGATGCAAGGATACAATGTCCTTCACCCAATGGGATGGGATGCGTTCGGATTACCAGCAGAACAATACGCGCTCGATACAGGAAACGATCCACGCGAATTCACAGCGAAAAACATCGAGACGTTCAAGCGTCAGCTTAAAGAACTTGGATTCTCGTATGACTGGGATCGTGAAATCAACACAACGGATCCAAAATACTACAAATGGACGCAGTGGATCTTTACGAAGTTGTATGAAAAAGGACTTGCCTTCGTAGACGAAGTCGCAGTCAACTGGTGCCCGGCACTTGGAACTGTCCTTGCGAATGAAGAGGTCATCGACGGATTATCCGAACGCGGAAATCATCCGGTTGTGCGTGTTCCGATGCGTCAATGGGTCTTGAAAATCACGGAATATGCGGATCGCCTTCTTGAAGATCTGGATGATCTCGATTGGCCGGATTCTGTCAAAGAGATGCAACGCAACTGGATCGGGAAATCTGAGGGTGCTGAGATTGATTTCACGATTGATGGACATAAAAAACAAGTCACGGTCTTTACGACACGTCCGGACACGATCTTCGGTGCGACGTATCTAGTACTTGCACCGGAGCATCCATTCGTAACTGACATCACGACAGCGGATCACAAGGAAGCCGTCGATGCGTACATTTCGCAAGTCCAAACGAAGTCAGATCTCGAGCGAACGGATTTAGCGAAGGAAAAAACAGGTGTCTTCACGGGTGCTTTTGCGGTCAATCCGATCTCAGGCGATCGTCTTCCAATCTGGATCGCTGATTACGTCCTTGCTTCTTACGGAACAGGTGCGATCATGGCTGTTCCAGGACACGATGAGCGCGACCACGAATTCGCGAAACAATTCGACTTACCGATCGTTGAAGTCGTCGCGGGTGGAAATGTCGACGAAGCAGCCTACACAGGAGAGGGCGAACACGTCAACTCGCATATGCTTGATGGACTTGGGAAACAAGAAGCAATCGAGACGATGATCGCTGAACTCGAAACGAACCAAGTCGGTCGTAAAAAAATCACGTATCGACTCCGAGACTGGTTGTTCAGTCGTCAACGGTATTGGGGCGAGCCGATTCCAGTCGTTCATATGGAAGATGGTTCAATGAAAACACTCAATCAAGAGGAATTACCGCTTGAACTTCCAATCATTCCAGAAATCAAACCGTCTGGTACGGGCGAATCACCACTTGCGCTTGCTGAAGACTGGTTGGATTACACAGATCCTGAAACAGGAATGAAAGGCCGTCGCGAGACGAATACGATGCCACAATGGGGCGGAAGCTGCTGGTACTACCTTCGTTTCATCGATCCACACAATGAAGAAGCGATTGCGGATCCAGAAAAATTAAAATACTGGCTTCCAGTCGATATTTATATCGGTGGGGCAGAGCATGCTGTTCTCCATTTGTTGTATGCACGGTTCTGGCATAAAGTCTTGTATGATGCAGGCGTCGTACCAACAAAAGAACCATTCCAGAAGTTATACAACCAAGGAATGATCCTTGGAGAGAACAACGAGAAAATGTCAAAATCTCGCGGTAACGTCATCAACCCGGATGAAATCGTCAAGTCGCATGGTGCTGATACGTTACGTTTATACGAAATGTTCATGGGACCACTCGATGCATCGGTTGCCTGGTCTGAGAACGGTCTTGACGGAGCGCGTCGTTTCCTCGATCGCGTTTGGCGCTTGTTCGAACGGACAGCAGACATTCAAGACGTCACGGAAGTCGATGCTGACTTCGAACGGACATACCACCAGACCGTCAAGAAGGTCACGGAAGACTTCGCGAACATTCAGTTCAACACCGGGATTTCGCAACTCATGGTCTTCGTCAACGAAGCGAATAAACAGCCGGTTCTCCCGCGTCACTTCCTTCGTGGATTCATTCAATTGTTAACACCGGTCGCACCGCACCTTGGTGAAGAACTGTGGGAACAACTTGGCTTTGAAGAGACATTGACGTATGCGGCATGGCCAACATTCGATGAATCAAAACTTGTCAGCGATACGATGGAATTCGTCATTCAAGTGAACGGTAAAGTTCGCTCGAAAATCGAAATCAACATCGATGCGACAAAAGAAGAAATCGAAGCACTTGCCTTTGCTGATGAAAAGACACAAGAATGGATTGGCGACAAGACGGTTCGGAAAGTCATCGTCGTACCGAAAAAATTGATCAATATCGTGGCGAACTAAGCCATAACCCCTTTCATTCACTTGATGCGAATGGAAGGGGTTTCTTCATTTCCGTCGCAAGTCCGCTTTTTTTTTGAACGTCCTTCTGCTACACTGAATCAGAAACCGAGAAAGAAAGGCGATTATCATCAATGAAACGATCTTATATAGTCTATACAACGATTTTTGCTGTCGTTTCGGGGTTGATTCTTTGTATACTGCTCGTCTTCTCGAAGCCAGAGACGTTGTCACGTATTCAGGAAACGTTCGCGAAAATCGAGACGCAATCGAAGCATCAGGCAGCTGTCAAACAGGTGCCACCGAAAACGCCTTCAGCCATTCCGAATCCAGAAGAACCGTTAATTAAAAATGTTCAACAGATGTTATATGATGATTCCATAGGTTCGTACCTCGTCGTAACAGAGGACTACCGTTTCTTTGAAATCAGTGGAACTGGAGAACGCATCAATGCGACGTTTCAGTTGGAAGAAGGGAAACTCTTATTGTCTGGTCTTGACGGGATGACACTCGTTGACGGAGAGACAGTCGCTTTATTGACGTCGAATCAAATTCTAGTCACGATTAAACGAAAAGATGGCGTCTGGAGTGAAGAAAAACGCGAAAAAGTACAAGGGACGACGATTCGAGACAGTTTCCATGGTCTTGGATATGATGCGAAGAAAAAAGAATTCTATACAATCAATCAAATTCGCTCGATTGGTCGTGTTGAATTGACTTACTTTGCAATGAAAGAGGACAAAATCAAGATTGATCCAGATGCTTCGGAAAAGAAGAAGCGTGCCTTAAAGAAAAAGCAAAAACCACCGTACTTGTCGATCATCAAACGAGAGAAAATCGAAGCGGCGAGCGGAATGCGAAGTGATGCGAAAAAAGCATTTGAATCCAGATTCCGTCCGATTGGTCTTGCAGAACGGCAAGGTCGGATCTATACGTTAGACTCAGAAGCACTTTATCTTTATTCGATTGATCAGAAAGAGAAAACGATTACGGGGGAGACAGCGAGTCCGAAAGTGTATGGATCAAAAGGAATCTTTGTACAAGATAATGAATTGTTCGCCTTAGTCGTCACGGATAAATTCTCAAGTCGATCGTTCACACCGATTGACTGATGTAGAAAAAAGACCCGATTTCTCTGATTAACAGAGACAAATCGGGTCTTTTTTGTATTAAGAGACAGTGTCACGTGCCATCTCTGCAGCGTGACTACCGGCACAATGACCCGTCACGAACGCAGCTGTGATATTGTATCCACCTGTATAGCCATGGATATCAAGAATTTCGCCAGCGAAGAATAATCGCTCCGCCTTTTTCGACATCATCGTTTTGGGATCAATCTCTTTAATCGAGACACCGCCACCCGTGACGAAGGCCTTATCGAAATCGAGCGTTCCTGTTGCTTTGAGTGGGAATCGTTTCAATTGTTGCAGGAAGTCCGTCCAGTCCTGTTTCTTTACTTGTGTACAAACTTCATCGCCAAAGCCGATTCGAGCGAACAGGAGTTCAAGCAATCGTTCTGGTACAAAACCACGAAGGGCATTCCGAACCGATTTCTTCGGATTTGCCGCAAGTGCTGCCTGGAAGCGTTCTGTTAATGCACCAAGTGACTCATCCGGGAAGAGATCGATCGATAGATGAACGATCGTCTCTTTCGATCGTTTGCGCTCTTTGATCGTATATTGGCTACACCGTAAAGCGATCGGACCACTTAAACCGAAGTGTGTGAACAGTAGATCACCCGTATGTGTCTTGATTGCTTTGTCCTTTTTACCGTGAACCGTTAAGGCAACGTCACGCAACGACAGTCCTTGTAATGTTTTTTCATGAATGAACGTATCACCTAACAAAATCGGGACTTCCGTTGGGAAAAGTTCCGTGATCGTATGACCAGCTTTTTCAGCCCACGGATAGCCGTCACCCGTCGAACCCGTGTGCGGAACAGATTGTCCGCCGACCGCTACGATACAACTTTTTGCTTCAAGACGCATGCCGTTTTCTAAGATGACAGCTGCAAAAGAACCATCTGGATGGAAGTCGAGCGTAGCGACTTGCGCGTCTGTTTGAATCTCGGCGCCATGTGCACGGATTTGATCGATCAATACACGAACGACGTCTGCCGCCTTATCCGAGACCGGGAACATCCGACCGTTATCCTCTTCTTTGAGTGCGACACCAAATCCTTCGAACAAATCGATGATCGATTCATTATTAAATTGAGAAAAGGCGCTATAAAGGAAACGTCCGTTTCCTGGAATCGACTGGACGAGCTCATCGAGTGGCTTTCGGTTCGTGACGTTACACCGTCCGCCGCCAGAGATTGCGAGCTTTCGTCCTAATTTATTTCCTTTATCGAGCAGGAGCGTCCGGGCTCCGGCTTGTAAAGAGGCGAGCGTCGCCATCAAACCGCTCGGTCCGCCTCCGATTACGATTACATCGTACATAAGGTCACCTCATTCATAGAATTCTGCTTGTTTCACTTTAGCAGAAGTTGCGACTGTAAACAAACCGTCTCTTTCAATTCAAGATAGACAGCGGTATAATGATTTGCAATTGTGTACGAGAGAACTTGTATAATGAGACAGTCACGATTAGAGTGTCGATTTAAAAATTAGAAAGCGTGAGGGATGTTACCATGTCCACAGTCAGTAATAAGCAGTCTACTTCTTCCGGCAATGCAGGATTCGTTCGTGGAACGATGCTCCTGTCCGGTGCGTCACTGATTTCCCGCGCACTGGGTTTGATTTATCTCTTTCCGTTTCAGTTCATGGTCGGTGCGACAGGTATCATGTTCTATACCTATGCCTACAACTACTATGCGATCATGATTGGTCTTGCGACAGCGGGGATTCCTGTTGCCGTCTCGAAATTCGTCGCCAAATACAATGCGTTAGGAGAATATGATACGAGTGAACGTTTGTATCGGTCTGGTCTAAAAATCATGTCCTTGACCGGGGTTGTCTCTTTTCTCGCCTTATTCTTCCTTGCACCGTATTTAGCACACCGGGCGATTCCAGGCGGTGACGTCGATTCAGCCTCGTACGTCGATGCCGTCACGATGACGATTCGAGGGGTTAGTTTTGCGTTACTCTTGATTCCACCGATGAGTATGACGCGTGGATATTTCCAAGGGTATCAATCGATGGGTCCAACTGCGATTTCGCAAATTCTAGAACAAATCGTCCGCATCATCTTCTTACTCGTAGGAGTCAGCGTCGCCATCTATTTATTTGATTCAGGTGTAGCCTTTGCAGCGACGATTGCAACGTTCAGCGCATTCATTGGTGCAATCGGTAGTGTCGCGGTTCTCATCTATTACTTCCGCAAACGATCCAGTGGTTTACAAGAACTACGCGCTACACAAATCGTCCGTTCGCCGGATCGCCCGTTAACGGATTTGTATAAGGAATTATTGACGTACGCGATTCCAATCGTCATGGTCGGTCTTTCGACGCCGCTTTACCAAGTCATCGATCAGAACACGATGAATGCCGCGTTACAAAGTATTGGCTATACGCTCGAAGCTGCCGGAAATGCGACGGCCTATCTGATTGCGGATAGTCATAAGATCGTCTTGATTCCGGTCTCGGTCGCAACAGGCTTATCGTTGTCTGCGACGCCACTATTGACAGCTTCCTTCACGCAAGGAGATATGCGAAAAGTACGGGCTCAAATTTCGCAGATTTATCAACTCGTCTTCTTCGTGACGATTCCGGCAGTTGTTGGAATGATTCTCCTCAGTGAAGAAACGTTCCATGTGCTCTTTCCGAAAGATCAAGCAGCATGGGTCTATCTGTTGAGTTATGCACCAAGTGCCTTGTTCCTTGCCCTTTATTCAGTCACGGCAGCGGTCCTTCAAGGGATTAACCGTCAGTACTTTACGATCATCGCAACACTTGCTGGATTACTTGCGAAGTATCTTTTGAATGCACCGTTGATTCATTTGACGGGTGATGGAACAGGTGCTGGATATGCGACGATCATCGGCTATCTCGTTGCGACCGGTTTGATGTTCTTCCGGATCACACAAACGGTGAAGTTCCCATTCAGTACGGTCTTACGCCGGACGTCGTTGATCTTGATCATCAGTGCCATGATGGGAGCGGGTGTCGCGCTCGTCAAGTGGGGAATGGTATCCATCTTGCCAGAGACGACATGGGCGTCTCTATTGATTCTGATCGTAGGGGCAGCAGTCGGAATCGTGATTTTTGCAGGACTCTCGATTTGGAGTGGCTTAGCAGAAGTCGTATTAGGACGTAAAATTTCATTGAAACGAGGACGAGGTCATGCGTCTAGATAAATTGTTATCCAACATGGGAGCAGGCTCCCGAAAAGAAGTGAAGCTGCTGCTGAAGGCAGGGGCGATTCAAGTCGATGGAGAGATCGTGCGTGATCCGAAACAACATGTCGATGTCGAGACGCAACAGGTTCTGATGTATGGGGAACCGGTTACGTATCAAAAATACATCTACTTGATGATGAATAAACCACCGGGTGTCATTAGTGCAACAGAAGATAAACGAGATGAGACCGTCATTGATCTGTTGTTTGAAGACGTGACGTATTTCAAACCGTTCCCGGTCGGACGACTCGATAAAGATACAGAGGGTCTATTGCTGTTGACGAATGATGGGTCGTTTAATCACGCTTTAATGTCTCCAAAGAAACACGTCGAAAAAACGTATTACGCAGAAGTGACAGGAGTGTTGACGCAAGAAGACATCGAAGCGGTTGCGGCAGGCGTCACGTTAGAAGACGGCTACCGAGCAAAGCCGGGAAAACTTGTCATCTTATCGACGACAGAAACAGATTCAACGCTTGAGTTGACGATCACGGAAGGGAAGTTCCATCAAGTCAAACGGATGATGCTTGCGCTCGGGAAAGAGGTCACGTTCTTGAAACGGCGCTCGATTGGCCGCTTGGAACTCGATCCGGCACTTGCGCTCGGAGATTATCGTGAACTGACGCCAGCGGAACTGTCTTTGTTTGAGTGGCAACCTGAATAAGCAAAACGAAAAGGCGGTGGAATGAGCGTACATTCCATCGCCTTTTGTTATGGGTTTCGATTATTGATTACGCAATGCTTCTGCGATTGGATAAGGACCACTGAGTACTTCGAATACACGAGATTGTGTCGGATGATCGATCAAGTGAACGAATAATGCTGCGATATCGTCACGCGACACCTTACGATCTTCGTATGAATCGAAATGCTCTTTCGTTTCGACAGTGCCTGCCGGGTCGTCGTAGCTGAGTGGACCAGGACGTACGATCGTATAATTGAGTCCGCTTTCCTGGAGGTGTGCGTCTGCTGTTGCTTTAGATTCGAGATATACTTTCAATTCACCTTTTGGTTCTTCGGTACCTACTGAACTGAGCATCAGGAAACGATCGATACCGTTGGCTTTTGCTGCATCGATGACTTTAATTGCACCTTCTTGATCGACGGCGCGCGTCAATTCGTCTGATGCGCCACCAGCACCCGCTGCAAAGATGACGACGTCCGCATTACTGATGACACCACTGACATCCTTCGTCAAATCCCCAAGTCTGACTTCAGATGCACCGAGTGCAATCAAATCGTTGATTTGATTTTCTTCTCGTACGACCGCGATTGCTTGATGATCACCTTGTTTAGCGATCAATTCGACCATCTTGCGTCCAGTCGTTCCGTTTGCTCCAATGATTAAAATATTCATTCTTCTCAACTCCTTCTCCCAATAGCTATACCCCACGTTTTAAAAAAGATAACAAAAAAAGACGCGAAGAATCGCGTCATCGAAAGATATACATAGTGAAACAGTGGATCAACCCGCTTGCTTTTGTTTCTTGCTCGACGTCCATGTACCGCGTCGAGGGCTCACAATGAGATTGTTGTATTCGAGCACGTTCAAATCCCGCTGAACGGTCCTTGAAGTGATGCCAAACTCTTCAACCAACTCTGCTGTCGTAGTAGCTCCGTTCTCTTGGATGTAGAGATAAATCGATTTAATCCGGGTCAACATACGGTCTGTAGAATCTTTCATTGGTATAACCACTCCCCCAATGGATAGAATAGTGTTCTAAAGCTTCGGGTGACAAAAGACAATGCAATATCCAGTTGTTTCGCCTTTAGTATAACGTTTTGATGTTAAATTGCAAGTGATTTAACCGAACGTTTGCATAAAAAACATATTCAAACAGATTGTAAAGTCGATAATTGGAGTTTTAATATCGTTTAATGTTCGTTATTTAAACAAATAAAAAAGAAAACAGAATTTGGATGTTCGTATCTGAACGAATATTCGCTATACTAGAAAGGTGTATAGGAAACGAATTCAACCTAGAATGAAGGAGCGAAATCAGATGGTAAATTGGAAAGAAGAAGTACTCGCGCGTCGCGAGGACTTATTAGAGGATTTAAAAGAACTACTGCGGATTCCGAGTATACTTGATGAATCAACAATCGAAGAAGGTGCACCGTTTGGTCAAGAAGTCAAACGAGCCCTTGATTGGATGCTCGCGACAGGGGAACGAGACGGATTCAAGACAAAAAATGTTGATGGATACGCCGGACATTTGGAATATGGTCAAGGGGAAGAGTTACTCGGTATTCTTTGTCACTTAGACGTCGTACCAGCTGGTGGCGATCACTGGACATACGGTCCATTTAACCCAACGCTTGTCGATGGGAAACTGTATGCGCGCGGTGCAATCGATGATAAAGGACCGACGATGGCAGCTTATTATGCCTTGAAGATCGTCAAAGAACTCGGATTACCGCTCTCAAAACGTATTCGTTTGATTGCTGGAGGAGATGAAGAGAGTGACTGGCGTTGTGTGAATCATTACTTCAAACATGAAGAAATGCCGACTCTCGGCTTTGCACCAGATGCCGACTTCCCGATCATCAATGCGGAAAAAGGACTGTATGATGGGTTATTGATTCAAGGGAAACCAGCGCAAGCATCTGATACAGGCTACCATCTCGTTCGTTTTGAAGGCGGCGAACGTCCGAACATGGTTCCGGGTCATGCCCAAGCACTTCTTCGTGTCGTCGAATTGGGGACGCTTGAAACGGATTTCCATACGTATCTTGAAGAACAAGGCTTGTCTGGGACGGTCAAGCAAGAAACGGAAGGTCTCGTTCTTGATGTGAACGGTGTCGCAGCCCATGCGATGGAGCCGGATAACGGTAAAAATGCTGCCTTACATTTAGCACGTTTCCTCAATACGCTTCACTTGGATTATAACGGTAGTCGTTATATTCAGCTTGTCACGCACATGTTCCGTGATTCTCGCGGTGTAGCGATTGGTGTCGCTGCTTCAGACGAGACAGGTGACTTAACGATCAACGGTGGTGTATTCCGGTATGTAGAAGAGCAAGGAACAGCGTCGATCAACATCCGTTATCCTTATTCAGCAGACTTCACGGAACGCTTGCAAATCATCAAGGAAGCGGCAGCGGGATATGGCTTCGAGTTACAGACTCGAACACATATGACACCACACCATGTCGATCCGGATCATGAATTGATTCAGACACTGAGTGCCGTGTATGAACGTCATACGAACCAACCAGCTGATCTGATCGCTATCGGTGGTGGTACATATGCACGTTCGTTAACGGCAGGGGTTGCATTTGGACCAGTCTTCCCAGGTGGTCCTGAAGTTGCCCACCAAGTCGATGAATATGTTGATTTTGAAGAACTCTTGCTTGCTGTCGCGATTTATGCAGAAGCAATTTATGAACTCGCAAAATAATGACTGATGATCCCCCGCATCGTGAAGATGGGGGGATTGCTTCTTGAAAGGAAGTTCCGTGTGAAAAATCGTCAAACTTATCATTTCCAAGCGTTATATTTCTTTATTTTCTTTGGACAAGGTGCACTCATTCCGTATCTTGCGCTTTATTTTTCAAGCGATGCGTTCGGTCTGTCCGCTTCAGAGATTGGTACAATCGTTGCGATCGGACCGATTCTCTCTATTTTCTTACAGCCCGTTTGGGGCATCGCGGCAGATCGACTCGGAAAGCCAAAACGTCTCTTACTCGTTGCCATGCTCGCCGCTGGAGTATTTACATTGAGTTACTTACTGACGTCCGCTTATCTACTTTTACTGTTGATTTCATGTGTCTGGGCATTATTCCAGTGCGCGCATATTCCACTCGTTGATACATTAGCGATCGAATATACACGAAAACGTAAGGTAGATTATGGCGCCTTGCGTCTTTTTGGATCAGCTGGTTTTGCTTTAGCCGTCTTCATCCTTGGACAAATCACTGAGGAGGGTGGACTTGGTCTGATTTTTTATGCGACCGGTGCAGCGTGGGTTCTTGGTTTTCTTGTGTTGATCGGTATTGAAGAAACGGGGAACGTACACATTTCACATCAACAACAGGTACCGTTGAAACAACTCTTTTCGAATCGACGCTTCTTGTTATTCTTAGCGGGAGGGAGTTTGATCTTCGGACCGATCTTCGCCAATAACTATTACTTTGGCAGCTACGTCACGATTCGTGGAGAGACAACCGCGCTCGTCGGGACCTTGTTCTTCGTCGCCGTTCTGTGCGAAATCCCGTTCATGCGCATCGCTTCGCGTCTATTGTTACGATTCGGAGCGATTCCAGTTCTTGTCTTCATTTCCTTGCTGTCAGCTGCTCGTACGGCGATGATCGCATTAGAGCTTCCGATCGTCATGCTTTGGGTATTGTCTGCGATGCAAGGAATGATCGTCGGATTGTTGATCCCTGTTGCATTAGACTATGTTCGGTCACTCGTTCCAGAGACGATGGTCGCAACAGCTGTCAGTACATATATGGCAACGACGACAGGGCTAGCGACAGCGCTGTTTAACTTGATGAGTGGGTTTGTGCTAGACCAAAGTACAATCTATACCGTCTTTTGGGTATATACAATTAGCAGTATTCTTGGTGCCGTCCTGTACAGTGTCAGTGGTCGAATGAAGGAGTGAAGATACGATGAGACAGGAACGACACTTTTTCGTTGCTTTACCGATTCCTTCTGAAGATTTAGCAAATATCGCTAATCGTTTATCTCTATCTGATTACTTTCGAAATGTCTATACGTTAGAAGAGTACCATTTGACGCTTCGTTTTTTTGGCCCGCTGGAGGAAGAAGAACAACGATCGTGGAAACAGCAACTGCAGGAGATTGCGCGCACGATCGAACCTTTCGTACTTCGATTAGATCGTCTAATTACCTTTGGACAAAGGGAGCGACCACGTGTCGTCGGATTCGGAACAGAAGCAGAGGAATTGTTTCGATTAGTGCGTCTGATTGATCCAAGTGCGACTAAACCATTCGTTCCGCATGTCACGATCGCGAAGAAGTGGCGCACGGAGGCGGAAGAATGGACGACGAATCCGATACAACCGGTGGAATGGACTGTTCGTGAACTTATTCTGTTTGAAGTACGACCAGGCGTTTCGCCGCGATATGAACCGGTTTACCGGATTCATCTAGGTAAAGAGGAATGAGGTGATCCACATCGCAATCTTGATGAAACTATATGACTTAGATAGTCGATTTGAAAAAAATCCGCTTGAGATGACAAAACGGTTCGGTGAACATCAGGCGCTTGATTACGCTCATGTCTATCGTAGATGGGAGGCTGGAGAATTATTTCCCGGGGAAACGCTCATCCGTCCGAAGAAGTGGTGGCAAGTGATGAAAAAAAGCGAAGTCATTCAACTTCCGGGTAAACAATTATCTCGAAGAGCGTTTGATAAATGGTACAAAAAACGTCTCGAGTTACAAAAATTATTAAACGTCACTGGTGGAGCGGGCGAAGAGGACATTTGGCGGATTCCGTTAAAACGTCATTTAGACTTTTATCAGATGTTACACCTCTTGAATGAACAGTATGCAATGTTTTATCGCACCGTCATTCAATATCAAGTCGGGGAAGTCGAATTGAGTCCGTTCGTCGTCGGTCCATCCGCGATTTATATCATGGAATGGCTTGACGGTGACGAAAGTATCTATCATATCCGGCGAGATAAGTTGTGGCGGGAACAACCGTTCAAGGCATCCACAAAACAAATTTTGAATCCGAACATCGGTTTAAAGCGGACGGAAGATATTCTACGAGTCGTACTTGGGCGAGATTATGTCTTGCCGATCGAACGAGTCATTTTAGCACCTTCAGGTTATTTTGATCAGATTCCAAAAGAGACGACGACGACTTACGTCAATAAAGTCGAGTTTCCAAACTGGCTGCAACGAATGAATGCAAGTGCGCCGCATACAAAAGCGTTTCAGATGCGGGTGTGTGAAAAAATCCTAAAAGAGACCGTATCGATCCCGTTTCAAATGGCAATTCTAAGTGAAGGGCAGTCAGGAATTCAAGAGTAGGGGAGGAAGCGACGGCATTGTCGTTGCGAAAGACATGACGAACCAAGAGGTGGTAATACCGGTGATCCGGGCAGAGTTCTCATCGTTTCGAAGCATCCGAGTCGAGGTCGAAGGCAATCCGTCAATCCACTGGTCGCTTGAATGTGATGGGAAACCGCTTGAAATTCAACAGACCGAAACGCATCGAGAGGAACAGTTCGTGATTTATGAGTTAACGGTTCTTGAACCAGTCGAGTTAGAATGCCGCTATGAGGTGTTCGGAGCAGGCAGGTCAATCCGTGTCGTTCCTGATCGATTAGTTCGGACGGAAGCGTTCGAGCGAAAGTACCGTTACGAAGAGAAGCTCGGTGTCTGGGAAGAAGACGATACGTATCATTTTGCTGTCTGGTCGCCTGTCGCAGAGCAAATCGTGTGTATCGTATACGATCAAGATGAACAGGTACTCGGAAGACACAAGATGGAGCGACAAGAGCAAGGTACCTATCACCTTCGACTTGGGCAAGAATCAGCAGAACGATGGTACCGCTATGAAGTGACGACGTACGTTGGCACACATGAAGTCGTCGATCCATACGCTCATGCGATATCGGAGAACGGTCGTTACGGTGTCATCGCCGACGTTGAACAGACGATTTCCGAGTGGTTTCCAAAGCGAGTCGCGCGTCCTCTGTTCGTCAAACCGTCGGACGCTGTCATCTATGAAGCAAATATTCGCGATTTTACGATTGATCGTTCCGCTGGTTCAAGTCATCCAGGACAATATGCAGGGGTGGCGGAACGTGGAACAGTTTCTTCTCGTGGACATGCGACAGGTCTTGATTATCTTCTTGATCTCGGGATTACGCATCTGCAGCTGTTACCGGTCCACTTCTTCGAAACGACCGATGAACGAACAAGGTCGCCATATAACTGGGGATACGATCCGATGCTTTGGTTCGGATTAGCTGGGAGCTACGCGAGTTCGGTCGCACCGCTCGTTCGCGTCCGAGAATACGCGGATATGGTGGAGCGACTCCATGAAGCAGGGATTCGTGTTACGTTCGATGTCGTCATGAACCACGTTTTTGTTCGGGAGCGTTCCTCTCTTGAACAGCTCGTTCCGGGTTATTATTTCCGTTACGAAGTAGACGGCACGCTCTCAAACGGAACGGGTGTTGGAAACGATACCGCATCCGAGCGATTCATGATGCGTCGACTCATCGTTGATTGCTTGACGTACTTTGCTCGTGTCTACCGCATTGATGCGTTTCGATTTGATTTAATGGGCATTCATGACATTGAGACGATGAATGAAGTACGTGCAGCACTCGATGCGATTGATCCTACGATTCTTGTGTATGGAGAGGGCTGGGATCTTGCGACGGCGTTGCCGGAACGATTCAAAGCGATGAGCGCCTCGGCTGCGCAAATGCCGCGAATCGCTCATTTTAATGACGTGTTCCGTGATGCCTTGAAAGGATCGACGTTCAGTGCATACGATCGAGGATTCGTTGCCGGAGACGGATGGAAAGAAGGAGAGGTCCGAAACGGGATTGCGGGTAGTGTTCATATCGATAACCAAACGTATGGACGTTTTCCGGAACCGACGTATTCGATCAACTATGTCGAGGCGCACGATAACCATACGCTGTACGACAAATTGAAGATCTCCTGTCCGGAAGCAGACGAACTTCAGTTATTACGGATGAGTCGATTAGCTCAAACGATCGCTTTGCTTGCGCAAGGCATTCCGTTTCTGCATGCGGGTCAAGAGTTCTTGCGTACGAAACAAGGTGTCGAAAACAGTTATAATGCATCGGACGAAATCAACCGAATGGACTGGGAACGCCGGGATGATCATCTCTCACTCGTTACGTATATCAAGACGATTTTACAAATTCGTAGAATGCATGGCGGATTCCGTCTACACCGGGCGAATCAGGTTCGAGAACTGCTTCGTTTCATCAACTTACGTCCGGGTGTCATCGCCTACGAAGTCGAAGCGATCCATTCGTACGATGCGTGGCAACGCACGCTCGTTGTCTACAATACGACGCACGAAATCGTGGAAGTCTCACTCGATCACTCGCGCTGGAATGTACATGTCCAAGGGGATGATGCCTCGGTCGACCCGCTTCTGAAAGGTGTCGATAGGATTCAAGTCCTTCCGTTGTCAACGACGATTGCGACGTGTTAAGATAAGCATTGTGCCTTAGGCAAATCTACTAAAAAAGTTGAGCGGATTATAATGGAAATAGATATTTTAGATGCGCTTGGCGAAGGCTGGACCCTTACGCCAGCAGGTGGAATCACAGGAGAAGCGTACATCGCTTCAACCGGACAATCAAAATTGTTCTTAAAACGAAATTCATCGCCGTTCTTGGCGATTTTATCCGCGGACGGAATCGTCCCGAAATTATTATGGACGAAACGAATCTATAGCGGGGATGTCATCAGTGCGCAACAATTCATTGAAGGCGACGAGTTGGAGCCGGAAATGATGGAACGTCCGGAAGTGGCGCGTTTGCTTGGGAAAATCCATGATTCGAAGGAATTGCTGTTCATGCTACAACAGCTTGACCAACGTCCGATCGAGCCTGATGAGTTATTGCGCCAATGTCACTTATATTTTCAACCAGAAGACTTAGAGAATCCAGAACTGGTAGAACTTGCGATGGATTATCTCGAACGAAATCTGGAGCAAGTAAGAACGGATGAACAAGTCGTCTGTCATTCAGATCTAAATCATAATAATTGGTTGACGGGAGCGGACGGTCAACTCTACCTGAACGACTGGGATGATGCGATCATTGCCGACCGTGCGTATGACCTCGGGATGATGTTATACAGTTATGTCGATGAAGCGGCTTGGCCCGAATGGTTTGAGCATTATGGTCATCCGTTGACGAATGATCTGAAACAACGAATGCATTGGTATGTCGTAGCGCAAGCTGTATTATCCTTGTATTGGTATGAAGATATGCGTCATCCGGATGTCGAGGACAGCTATCATTTTCTAGAACAGTTACTTGAATACTCGAACGACTAAAAAGCGTGTCATTCCGAAAAGGAACGACACGCTTTTTTGATTAACCTTCTGCGATTTTAATCTCTTTTTCAATATCATGACTTTCAAGATCCGCCGACCGATACGCTTCAGTCGTTGGTAAACGTAAATCAAGCTGCGGTTTTTCTTCGAATGTGACGGTGACGTTCTTGACCGTGTAGTCAAAGACATGGCCTCCGCCCGCGCGTTCAGCATCGATGAAATGAAGATGATATCCAGCGACGGCGATACCGTGACCGAACCGTGGTGTGTAGTAACCGGCGAGTGTTCCTTCCGTTTGTTCGAAAGTACGCGCGCTTTGAGAGGCGACAGCTTCCGTGATTGGAACGAACGGTTTCTCTTGACGTGCGACGGTACGTGTCTGCACCTCTGTGAACGTTCCATCAATTCGAACGGCATAAAAACTATTGATCGTCGGTAGTTGTTCATTCAACCAGTGTTCGAATTCCGATTTTGACATCTCTTCTGTCACGGAGAGCGTTTGCTCTGGCACGAAACGGGTCAATGTCGCAAACGGCGTTGTCGTCTCAGGCTGAAGTGGCCGAGCGCTACCGTCTGAACGGAGCTGGTAGAACTGACCATCAAAACCAATCATCTCACCATCCAAGTGGTCGAACGTTCCGATACCAAAATTTCGTTGATCAAGAACGGACGCGTATGTGACTTCACTCTCGAATACTCCGTCGAGCAGTGCCATCATCGTTGAAATCTGGACGAGCGTTTTATCGTGTGTCATGTGAATCCTCCTCAGTTCAATTGATCGAGATGAACTTGTTCTCCGAGCGCGATGTTGTCGCGATAATCAATCGGAACATCGACGATGACTGGTCCTTCTGTCGCGAGTGCTTCATCCATGATTGCGGCTAGTTCAGATGGATGATTGACGCGTAATCCTTTTGCTCCGAAACTCTCAGCATATTTGACGAGATCGACGTCACCAAATGACGTACCGGATTTCCGTTTGTATTTCATCTCTTGTTGGAACGCGACCATGTCGAATCCGCTATCACGCCATACGAAGTGGACAAGTGGTGAGTTCAAACGAACAGCTGTCTCAAGTTCCATCGCCGAGAAGAGGAATCCACCATCACCTGAAATCGAGACGGCCTTCTTACCAGGACGTACGAGTGTTGCTGCGATTGCCCAAGGAAGCGCGACACCAAGCGTTTGCATCCCATTACTAAAGAGAAGGTGACGTGGTTCGTACGAACGGAAATGACGTGCCATCCAAATATAGTGAGAACCAACGTCGACTGTGACCGTGACATCATCCGCAATTTTTTCACGTAACGTCTTCATGAAATAGAGTGGGTGCGTCAACGGAGAATCCGCGACAGGAGGAACATCGCGATCGACAAGACGTTGATGTAATCCTTCAAGGAATTGAGCTGAACTTTCAGGTAATGTGAGTGGTTGCAGGCGCTCGGCGATTGCATCGACCGTTTTCGCCATATCACCGACAAGCTCGCGGTCTGGGCGATAGAAGTGGTCAATTTCAGCACGCATTTGATCAATATGGACAAGCGTCCGGTCGTGCGTCGGTTGGTTCCAGAATTTCGGATCATAGCCAATTGGGTCATAGCCGATCGAGAGGACGAGATCCGCTTCTGCGAGCAGTGCATCTCCCGGTTGATTACGGAATAGTCCGACGCGTCCATAGAAATTCGATTCAAGCTCACGTGATAATGTGCCGGCCGCTTGGAACGTCTGGACGACAGGAATCGAGACGTGTTTGAGCAGGGAACGAATCGCATGTACGACGTCCGGCTGACTCGCACGCATACCGAGCAACAAGACAGGTAGCTTCGCATCTTGGATCAAACGAGCTGTTTCTTCAACCCAAGCTTCTGGTGCAACACCGAGCTTCGGTGATTCAACCGCACGGAATGCCGTGACGTTCGCTTCGCTCAATCCGACGTCTTGCGGGATACTAACGAAAGCAGCCCCAGATGTTGTTTCCGCTGTTCGGAAAGCATTGGACAGTACTTCTGGAATATTATCGGCATCTTGCACTTCTGCACTGAAGTTCGTAATCGGTGTAAAGAGTGCCTGATTGTCCATGGACTGATGTGTTCGTTTTAAGCGGTCTGCTCGTGTAACGGCTCCGGCGATTGCGACAACTGGGTCACCTTCAGAGTTTGCTGTCACAAGACCTGTCGCTAAGTTTGATGCGCCTGGGCCAGATGTTACAAGTACAACGCCTGGTTTGTCTGTCAAGCGACCAATGGCTTGAGCCATGAATGCAGCATTTTGTTCGTGACGTGCAACGATGAGTTCAGGTCCCCGATCCTGTAACACATTGAAGACGGAATCAATTTTGGCGCCAGGAATACCAAAAATGTAATCTACACCCTGTTCGATGAGTGAATCGACGACTAAGTCTGCACCTGTTTTCTTCTGTACTAGTTCTTTTGAATCACTGTTTTTATTTTCGTTCATTACAATTCTCCTTTTTACCAACGTTTTTTGGTGTTCGATAGCTGTAATAAATAATCTGTTTCGAAAAAAGTATACATCTGTTTCATGGTAAATCCAACCTAAATTCGTTTAGAGAATAAAAAAAGTACCTTGTGTACGATTACACAAGGTACAGAGATTGCGCTTATTCAACGTCGACTTTTCCGAAAGTCGCCCAGACGAATAAGGCACAGATGCCCATGACGAGAACGATGGGGGAGCCCCAAGCAATCAAGAAGTCTTCCATGGTATAGCCCTCCTTTTTAGTTCTTACGTACCTTTAGTGTAGTAGATTGCTCACTGTTTCTCAAGTGACGAACTGCTGAACATTCTTCAATCGGGATTGAAGAAGTTCTTATATAATTACCCGAATCATGATAAACTTATCTGCGGATAATTTAAGTTTGGAAAGGATGAACGATAGTGCGTTTACGACATAAACCATGGGCACAGGATTATATGAAGGAACAATCCTCGATCTATATAGCAGAACCAGCATCCCTGAAAGGAAACTGGGCGACAGAGTTTAAAAATGATAATCCGATCTACATCGAAGTGGGGTCAGGAAAAGGAGCCTTCATTACAGGGATGGCAAACCAACATCCGGAGATCAACTTCATCGCGATTGAACTTTTTGAGAGCGTAGCAGTGACGATCGTTCAAAAATTAGTAGAGGCTCCACAAGCAAATGTTCGTGTCTTGACGGTCGATGCGAAAGATTTACGTGATTACTTCGAAAAAGGTGAAGTAGCGCGCGTTTATTTGAACTTCTCGGATCCTTGGCCGAAGACACGCCATGCGAAACGTCGTTTGACGTATAAAACGTTCCTCTCAACGTATGAAGACATCTTACCTGCGAAAGGACAAATCCATTTCAAGACTGACAATCGAAAGTTGTTTGAATCGAGTCTGATGACGATGTCGGCATACGGTATGCGTTTTGACTGGATGTCGCTTGATCTACATGCGAATGAACCGGAGGATAACGTCCGGACAGAGTATGAAGAGCGCTTTTCTTCAATGGGTCAACCAATTTATCGGATGGAAGCAACATACCAAAATTAATTTAGACAAAAAGTTTTCTTATTTTCCTGGTATTTCTTTCACACTTTTTTCTTATTAATTGGTACAATGTTGTTGACTGAAGAACTTGTACTTATAGGTAAAGGGGGAATTTGGGGATGTGGCAGAAAAGCTTAGCCTTCGTAACGGCGCTCTTTCTCGCGTTAAGTATCGGTCAATCGGTACTTGCTGCGGTTGATACCTCAGAAATGACAAAAGCATTAAATGAGGAATTACCAACGACGCATTACGATTATAAAAAAGGTTCGGTCAAAATCGAGGATCCGAAGACGTTCACGAACGGAAAAGGAGAAGAAGTCATTGGCGGAATCGCTGTCATCAAGACAGTTCGTGACGGCATCTTCATCACAATCAAACGTGAAATTCACTTCTTCAATGCCGATAGCGGTAAATTGTTGACGAATGCCGACGCTGCAAAAGTTGATGGCGTAAAAGAATACATCGACAGCAACTCGGATAATCTTCATCAAAAAGTCGTTTACTGGTTACCGGTACTCTTGATGTTGTTGATCATCGCTGTACCAGCGATCGTCTTATACATCGTCGTACCACGTTTGTACTCTACTTCGGAATACATGAATCCGATTTATGAGCGCAACGATAACCCGCGCTAATCAAAAAAACCTCTACCCGTTTGGGTAGAGGCTTTTTTTTATGCTAACAACACAAAGATGAAAGCGAGTATGGCGGGTAATCCTTGTTTAAGTAAAATGGAACGATTAGCCGTCAAGGCGCCATAGAGTGCGGCGATGAACACACAAGCTAAAAAGAACAGTTGGACAGCAATATCTTCACGGATCAGACCAAACAGAAGACCAGCAGCTAAAAATCCATTGTAGAGACCTTGATTGGCAAAAAGCGTCTGGATTTGCTTAGATGCGACCGCTTCATCCGTCAGTCCGAATGTACGTCGTGCCGCCTTAGAGGATAAAAAGAACATTTCAAGAGCCATGATATAAAAGTGCTCTAAGGAAACAAGTAAAACGAAGATAGTAGCAAGAATGGACATGAATCATACCTCCTTTATAGGAACGTGAAAAAAAGACCGTACTTCATCGATTGAAGCACGGTCTTCTGATTAAGCGTATTCGAGTAATGCGCCAGTTTCGGCATCGACTGTGAATTGATACGTTTTTTCGTCATCACCTTCAAGGACCGAGATGCCACCTTTATAGCTTTGGTAGTCACGTGACTCATATGCGTAAGCCTCCGGTGTTGCAGAGATCCATGCACCTTGGACACGTCCTTTTGCTGAAAATGTGCGTTTCGTGATTTCGAGCGCTTCTTCGGCAGAAAGTTGTTTATTGTCAACGGCCTTCTTCACTGCGAAAGCGGCGACGACAGCTGCTGCCAATCCGATAATCCAATAGCGTTTTTTCATTAAAATTCCCCTCCTTACAGGTTCTATTCCTACTGTACCAAATAATTCGTTCAGAGAGAAACAAAAGGTTAAGTGATTGAAGCAATTTTTTGTATAATGGGTAACAGGAGGCGATACATATGAATGAAAAAACGAGAGAGTTATTTCGAACACTGACGGAATTAAATGGGGCACCAGGGTTTGAACACGAGGTGCGTCAGTTCGTTCGCGAACGCATTACACCTGTCACGGACGAGATCGTTACAGATGGACTGGGTTCGATTTTCGGGAAGCGAACAGGGGATGCGACAGGACCGAAAGTCATGGTTGCCGGACACATGGACGAAGTGGCATTCATGGTGACGCAAATCACGAAGAATGGGATGTTACGGATCCAACCGCTCGGTGGTTGGTGGAGTCAAGTATTGCTTGCCCAACGGTTCTCGATCTGTACAGACAACGGTATCATCCCTGGTGTCATCGCGTCGATTCCACCACACTTATTAACAGAAGAAGTACGCAATAAGCCAATGGCAATCAAAGACATGTTCATCGATATCGGTGCGGATTCAAAAGAAGAAGCGGAATCGTTTGGTGTACGTCCGGGTATTCCGGCAGTACCATTTTTCCCGTTCACACCGATGGCGAATCCGAAGAAAATCATGGCGAAAGCATGGGATAACCGCTATGGTGTCGGAATGGCAATCGAATTGTTGGAGGAGACGACAGCAGCGGATCATCCGAACATTTTGTTCTCTGGTGCAACGGTTCAAGAAGAAGTCGGATTGCGCGGTGCCCAAACAGCGACGACGCTTATCGATCCTGATGTGGCGTTCGTCGTCGATGCGTCTCCTGCCAATGATGCGTCAGGAGACAAAACGGAATTTGGTCAACTCGGACAAGGACCATTACTCCGTATTAAAGACAGCGTCATGATTCTTTCGAAAGAGATGACGGATTATGTCCTTGATACGGCAGAATCGAACAAGATTCCGTATCAATACTACGTCGGTGCAGGTGGAACGGACGGCGGTGTCATCCATCGCTCGAACAATGGTATTCCAACAACAGTCGTTGGTTTACCGGCACGTTATATCCATACGCACGCATCGATCATGCATACAGATGATTATGATGCGGCGAAGGAATTGCTACGAAAACTCGTCACGAATCTTGATACGACGACGCTTGCAACATTGCAAGTCAAGTAAATAACGAACGGGGAGGACCATCCTCATGAAATAGACGGCGGACTTATAATCCGTCGTCTATTTTATTGTAGTGAGAACATAATGATGTTGATTGTCTTGTCAGCTGGAAAAACAGCCTAGTCGAATCGAAAGTGGATTTGGTATAATGATACGCGATGTTGAGTAAAGGACGTGACAAGATGTTCAAGCAAAAGGGAATTTCACTTAGCCCTAAAGTATATTTCATCACTGTATTAAGTTATATGGCGCTTGGTTTATTCAGTTCGCTGATCATGGGCTTGATTGTTCAAACAATCGGAGAAGGGTTGGTAGATCGTGGTATCGAAGCAAGGTTTCTTATTCAATTAGGCGAGCAGGCGATTGCTCTGACGGGACCAGCGATCGGTGTCGCCGTAGCGTTTGCGCTTGAAGCACCGCCACTCATCTTATTTGCAGCAGTTGCGGTTGGAGCATTTGGATATGAAGCTGGCGGACCGGCAGGTAGTTACATTGCGACGCTACTTGCAACAGAAATCGGAAAACTCGTGTCAAAGATGACGCGACTCGATATTCTGTTGACGCCGTTCGTCACGTTGCTAGTTGGATTCGTTGCTGGACGTTATGCCGGGAAATGGATTGGAAAAGGCATGACCGATCTGGGTGAAATAATTCGCTGGGGGACGGAACGCGAACCGTTGTTCATGGGTATCTTCATTGCTACTGTGATGGGACTTGCATTGACAGCGCCAATTTCAAGTGCCGCACTTGGAATCATGCTTGGATTGGATGGACTTGCTGCGGGTGCTGCGACGATCGGCTGTGCCGCTCAAATGATTGGTTTTGGTGTCATCAGTTATCGTGATAACGGAATCGGGGGCGTCATCGCACAAAGTATCGGCACATCGATGCTCCAAGTCGGAAACATCATCCGCAATCCTTGGATTCTCATTCCGCCTACGATCGCAGGTGCTATCCTAGCGCCATTCGCGACTGTTCTGTTGATGCTTGAGAGCAACCCAGAAGGCTCAGGCATGGGGACGAGTGGTTTTGTTGGTCCATTGATGTTGTTGAAGACGATGGGGTTTGAAATGGAATACTATGTAGCCGTCATCGTATTATGTTTTATTGCGCCTGGCATCATCAGTTATCTCATCTATCGGTTATTACTTCGACTCGGTCGGATTCAAGATGGTGACTTGAAAATCGAATATTAAGTACAAAAAGCTGATTCTAAAGAATGTGTCTGTTTGATCGAATGGTGGATAAACAAGGACATGCCTTTTGAATCAGCTTTTTTTCATTTCATAAAGAGAATCCGAATGAACTCGAATAAAAACTCGTGAAGAAGATGTAAAGATAAACGAGATAGAGGGGTATCAAGTAACGCATGCGCACGACAGGTAATTTCCGAGCAAGTCGTTTTCCGAGTGCTTCGAGTAGAATGATGACCGCGAAACCGACAACTAAATATAAAAAGATTTCGGGTAAGCTCCGTTCGGAATCAATGAAGGAATAGCCGTAACGTAAACAACTCGTCATGCCGATGAAGCCGACGAAGCGTTCGAACGGATGTTTGATTGGTTGATCTGCCATAGTGAAGTCCTTTCAAGGTGTTTTCTAGTTGCAGTATAGCAAACCGAGCACAAAAACGCACAGTCACATTTGAATATGCTATGATGAGGGCAATGACTTCTAGGGAAATTAAAGGAGGAAACCATCATGAAAACATTACAATCCAAACAAGAATTCGATACAGCAAAACAAGGCAAGGCCGTCTTTTTATTCTCAGCAAACTGGTGCCCGGATTGTCGCTTTTTAGATCCGTTCATGCCGGAAATCGAGCAGACGTTTGACGCGTTCGAATTTTACTATGTCGATCGCGACGATCACATTGAAATTGCCCAGGAAATGGACATCTTCGGAATTCCAAGCTTTGTCGCGTTCCGAGATGGTGAAGAAACAGGGCGTTATGTCGGCAAAGAGCGGAAGACACCAGAACAAGTGACAGCATTTTTAGAAACGGTTTAAGAAAAAAGCGAGCGCTGACTCGCTTTTTTTCATGATAGAAAGGATGAAATCAAGTGGAACTACAACAAATCCGAAGAATGATGACACAAACATTCGAAGAAGAAGGTTATACAACGTATTTCGATCGTGAAAAGTCCGTGTTACGAATTGAGCGGAAGCATGATAAATCAGGCGTTGATGTCGGATTGAACCCGCTCGTCGCAAAAGCAAAACGAAGAGGTGTCATCGCAGTCGAAGAGACGATCGAATACATCCGTGCTGTACTCGGACAAACGGATCAAATTTCACTCGTTGGACAAGAACAGAAAATATTCCCTGTCATTCGGGCTAAATCGTTTGCTGATACGACAAAAGAAGGAAAAACGCTTGTCAGCACACCACATACTGGTGAGACGAAAATCATGTACGCACTTGATTTAGGGGCGACATATCGTTTGATTGACGAGGAGTTATTGGCATCTGCAGAATGGACGGCTGAACAGCTGTCGGAAGCTGCACGTTTTAACCTGAAATCGCTCGATGCGCCATTTAAACAAGATGAAGTAGCGGGGAACATCTTTTATTTCTTGAGTCTTGGAGACGGATATGAGGCGAGTCGTGTCTTGAACAAGACATTGTTAGCTGATTACGCGGCGCGAATCGAAGGGGAATTCGCTGTTGGTATTCCACACCAGGATGTCTTGATTTTTGCCGATATCCGCAATGACGCTGGATATGATGTCTTACAACAACTCATGTTTGATTTCTTCTCGAACGGTCGTGTACCTGTTACGGCATTGCCATTCTTATATGAAGATGGCAATCTTGAACCGGTCTTCGTCCTTGCGAAAAACAAGCAGCCGAAAGAGTAAAGAATCTGATACAATAGGCATTGTGAGAAAGACGGAAGGGAGTCATGGATTGAATGAATGTGTTTTATAATAAAGAGGGCGTCGGTGACGTCTTAATGATCATTTTAGAAGACGCACCACGTGCGGAAGTGACGGCGACTCGTGAAGGAGACGTAGCAACAATCAAGCATGGTGATCGTATTGTTGGTTACAACTTGTTTGAGGCGTCGAATACATTTACGATCGAGTCACAAGGACCGGTTGAATTGACGGAAGAATTGGCAGCACGCATCCAAAAGGAACTTGCAAACCGAGATATCGAATTGTCACTCGAACAAGTTGACTATTCTCCGAAATTCGTTGTCGGGTTTGTTGCTTCTTGTGAGAAGCATCCGGATGCTGACAAATTATCGGTCTGTCAGGTAGAGGTGGATAACGGAACTTTACAAATCGTTTGTGGAGCGCCGAATGTAGCAGCGGGTCAAAAGGTCGTCGTCGCTAAACCGGGTGCGGTCATGCCGTCTGGGTTAATCATTCGTCCTTCAGCATTACGTGGCGTACCGTCAAGTGGTATGCTCTGTTCAGCGCGTGAGCTCGGACTTGCCAATGCGCCACAAGAAAAAGGGATTCTTGTACTTGATGATACATCAGCAGTAGGGGAAGCATTCTCAATCGGTCGATGATTCGACCGATTTTTTAACAAGATGGAGGGGTGAACGTATGAGTAATCGTTATGAACAGTCACTAAAGGAGCAGGCTGCCCGAATTCGTCGAGAGCTTGCGGGGGAACGTGAGACAAAGCCGGTAGAGCGTCCGAAAAAAGAGGAGCGCGAAGACCGCTTCGTTTTAACAGATGTTCCTTCACCGATTTATGGATTCCAACGTCCGAAACAATCTGTATCTGAAACGGTAGAAGCTGCGGAAGAAACAAAAACCGTTGAACAGGTTTCAGATGCAGATGAACAGGGAATTACTGATGAGGTTACTTTGACGGAGCAGGAGGCTGTTGCGCCGGAAGAAGTTGTCTTAGACAATGCAGAAGCAGATGCTGGCTTTGTACCGGTGACGGACGTTGAATTACTTGTACCGGAACCTGAAGCCAATCAAGATCACGTAAGCGAAGTCGAATTGCCGACCGTACCTGAAACAGAAGAAACGGTTGTAAAAGAGCGGGTAAGTGAAGCGCCTTCTACACGTGAAACCGTAGAAGAGCAAACTGTTCCGATGGATACATCGAGCGAGGCACTTCTTGATGATCAAGAAGCAGAGAAGCAACAATCGGAAGAAGTCACTTCGATTTTGGATCCATCTGTTGCTGAAGCGGAAGCAGTAGCACCCGTTCAGTCGGAAGTGAAAAAGCCGGTTGGACCGCCTGTCAATGTCGTTATGACGACAAAAGACTTGATGGCGATGTATCGTGCGCGTCGAGAGCAAAATAATTTACATGGTAAAAATTAAATCGGTTTGCTATAATGGTACAGGTTTTGTACCCGAGCCCGATGGTACGGACCGGAACGTGAATTGGAGGGCTTTTATATGACAAAGTATCATTTTGTTGGAATCAAAGGAACAGGGATGAGTGCGCTCGCCCAAGTACTACATGAGATGAATCATGAGGTACAAGGTTCAGACATCGAAAAGCACATTTTTACTGAAGACGCGTTACGGGCTAAGGGAATTCCATTTTTCCCGTTCAATGCGGATAACATCAAAGAAGATTATGTCATCATCCAGGGGAATGCCTTTGGAGATGATCATCCAGAAATCGCACGGGCAAATGAACTTGGTTTAACGATCCATCATTATTACGATTTCTTAGGACACTTAGCAAATGAATATCGTTCGGTCGCCATTACAGGCTCACACGGAAAAACGTCGACGACAGGTTTGCTTTCACACGTCTTGAGCGGTATTACACCGACGGCCTTCTTGATCGGAGACGGAACAGGGGCAGGAGTAGAAGATGCGAAGGCATTCGTCTTCGAGGCATGTGAATACAAACGTCACTTCTTATATTACAAGCCGGATTACGCTATCATGACGAACATCGACTTCGATCATTCGGATTATTTCACGGGAATCGATGATGTCGTTTCGGCTTTTCAAGAGATGGCGATGCAGGTCAAGCAAGCAATCGTTGCTTGTGGAGATGACGAACATCTTCAAAACATTCAAGCGAATGTACCTGTTCTTTATTATGGATTCGGAGAAAACAATGATTTCCGAGCTGAAAATGCGACATCAACGCCAGACGGCACATCGTTTGATGTCTATTTACGTGATGATTTCTATGGCACGTTCCTGATTCCAGGATTCGGTCGTCATCATGTCTTGAATGCATTATCGGTCATTGCGATCTGTCAGTACGAAGGATTGAGTAAAGAAGACGTTGCTGAACGTTTAGCAACATTCGGTGGAGTGAAACGCCGCTTCAGTGAGTCAGAATTTGGCACACAAATCTTAGTAGACGACTACGCACACCATCCAAAAGAGATCAGCGCAACGATCGAGTCGGCACGGAAGAAATATCCGGATCGTGAAGTCATCGCGATTTTCCAACCGCATACGTACACACGCTTGAAATCATTCATGGATGATTTTGCGACATCTTTACGTGAAGCAGATGCGACATATCTATGTGAAATCTTTGGTTCAGCACGTGAGCAGGAAGGGCAAGTTCGAGTCGAAGATTTGCAGGAGAAAATTCCGCAAGCTTCTATTCTGACGCGCGACAACGTTTCTGTCCTACGTCAGCATGAAAATGCTGTGCTTCTATTCATGGGAGCGGGCGACATTCAAACGTATCAGCATCAATATCAAAGTGTAAAATAAGTGAGAACCAAAAGTGTCACTCGATTAGAGTGGCATTTTTTTGTCGTAAATTTGAATTGTGATAGTAAAATCAAAAAACTGATAGGGAAAATCTAAAATAGGATTGCATCTTGAAATAAAGTTTGAAATAGTGTGTATGTGTTGAAGTTATTATAGAGAGGAAAGACACCATGGGACAGATTTTACTCATCTTATTGCTCCAGTTGATTTACGTTCCTGTTTTGACATTGCGGACGATCATGCTTGTCAAAGGACGGACCGTCATTGCCGGACTCTTTGGGACGGTCGAAACATTGATTTACATTTTTGCACTAGGAATCGTGTTCCAAGACTTAACGACACTTGGTATGGTCGTTTATGCACTCGGATTCGGACTTGGTATACTCATTGGTGGATATGTCGAACGAAAACTAGCCATCGGTTACAATATGATCCAAGTACACACACAAGAATTTCCGGCAGAACTCATTCAAGTCATCCGTGATAATGGTTTCGGTGTGACGCATTATCAAGGACAAGGTCGAGACGGTGTTCGTTACCGATTAGATGTCCTTGCGGCACGAACACGTATGAAAGTGCTCCGTAACCTCGTCGAGGAGTATGAACCGAAAGCATTTCTCGTTGCCTTCGATTCCGTCGACTTCAAAGGCGGATATATGCTAAAGGGATTAAAACGTCCGCGATAATCCAATCTTCCTGAAAATGATGTTTATCCTTTGTTATTTAAGGATAAAGATGAATTAGAACGTCATTTGAAATCAGGAAAGGGGAATATCAGATGATCAGTAATCATGCAAAATCAGCTTTGAATCAACAGGTCGCAAACTATGGGGTCCTATTCGTTAAGCTCCATAACTACCATTGGTATATTAAAGGTCCAGACTTCTTGACGCTTCACGAGAAGCTTGAAGAACTCTATACATGGGTGTCTGAGCAGTATGATGTCGTTGCGGAACGTCTCTTGATGAATAACGGGACACCTTCAGCGACGCTAAAAGAATATTTAGAACAAACGACACTCGAAGAAGCAAAATCAGGTTTGTCAGCAGATGAGATGATCGATTCGGTCATTAAAGACTTCCAACAAGTCCGAAAAGAGATGCTTGATGCGATTGAACATCTTGAGGCACAAGACGTAACAGTGGAAGATGATCTGCTTGGTCAAGCGAAGGAAATCGAAAAACAAATTTGGATGCTTCGTGCGACATTGAAAAAATAAGATATAGAAAACGGATGCCCCTGTCCTATGAAGGACGAGCCATCCGCTTTTTCTTATTTCAGGTTTTCAGGATTGAGGACTTCGAGTTCAGGAAGGACGAAACGACCGTCTTTACGGATCAATACGTCGTCAAACCAGATCTCCCCACCACCGTAATCAGGGCGTTGGATATTGACGAGATCCCAGTGAACGGATGAATCATTACCGTTGTAGGCTTCTTCGTAAGCTTGACCCGGCGTGAAGTGGAAGCTGCCATCGATTTTCTCATCGAACAGAATATCCTTCATTGGATGCTGGATAAAGGGATTGACGCCAATCGCAAATTCACCGACGAAACGAGAACCCGCATCTGTATCGAAGACTTGGTTGATACGATCCGTATCGTTCGCCGTCGCTTCGACAATTTTACCGTCTTTGAACGTCAGTTTGACGTTTTCAAACGTGAATCCTTGATACGGAGATGGTGTGTTATATGAGATGACACCGTTGACGGAATCTTTAACGGGTGCCGTAAAGACTTCACCGTCCGGAATATTGGCATTTCCGGCACATTTGATTGCTGGGATGTCTTTGATCGAGAACGAAAGGTCCGTTCCTGGTCCGACGAGACGAACACGATCCGTCCGGTTCATCAAATCGACGAGCGGTTCCATCGCTTGTCCCATTTTTTCGTAATCAAGCGTACAGACATCGAAGTAAAAGTCTTCGAATGCTTCTGTCGATTGATTGGCAAGTTGAGCCATCGATGCTGTCGGGAAGCGAAGGACGACCCATTTCGTTCCTTTGACGCGATCCTGTGTATGCATCTTACCAATCGTTTGACCGTACAGTTTCATTTGTTCAGCTGGTACATCCGATAGTTCATTGATGTTATCACCAGCTCGTAATCCGATGTATGCATCCATCGCCTGCATCTGCTTACGTTCGATGTCTGCCATCAATTGGAGTTGCTCTTCTGAAGCATTTCGGTATAATTTTCGTAGGATACGATTATCCTTAAGTAAGACGAACGGATGACCGCCAGCCGCGTAGGCAGCTTCTATGAGTGCTTCGACTAGTTCACGTTCGATACCGAAATTTTCAATCAATACTTTTTCACCAGGTTCAAGGGCAACCGAATAGTTGATCAGATTCGTTGCCAGTTGAGTAAGACGTGGGTCACGCATGAAATTTCCCCCTCGAAATGGATGATGTAGGTTTCAATTATCATTGTAACGGAAATAAACCATTTGGAGTAGCAGGAACGACTTGCTACATGTCGAACTAACAACAAAAGACTACGCAAAAAATTGGAGGCAAGAACCATGGAAATCACATTAGGCGGAATCGCCGGATTAGTCGCTGCGATCGCATTCGTAGTACTCGTCATTTTCCTTGCCCGTGTACTAAGTGCTGCAAGTAAGACGCTGAACAATGTAGCCAACACGACAGCAGGACTTGAACGTCAATTGGACGGTATCATGATGGAGACGACAGCGTTGTTACATAAGACGAATCGTCTTGTCGATACGATTGAAGAAAAAACCGAGTTGCTTGCACCTGTTGCAAACTCGATCGAAGAGCTTGGTACGTCCTTGAATAAAGTAACAGATTCTGTCCGGACGGTATCCGATACTGTCGCTGGTGCGGCAGATACGAATAAAGACCAGATTGCACAAGCAGTCCGTTGGGGCTCAGTCGCTGTAGAATTATTCAAAAAAAATAAACCGGCAGAAACAACAGTTTCAAATCATACGACAGCAACGACGACAGTCGAGAAAAAACCACGTCGTCGATTCCGGAAAAAAGCAGAGACACCGGTTACACCGGAAGTCGTATCCGTCCCGGACGTCGAAAGCATTCCAGATGAGTTGAAAGGAGATCGTAAATCATGACGAAACAACACCCATATCAAACACAAGATTCTTCTAAAGGAGGAGGTTTCCTCGCGGGAATCATCGTTGGTGGATTGATTGGTGCCGCGGCAGCTCTCCTTTCTAGTCCGAAATCAGGTCGTGAGATGCGCGACTTAATCGACGAGCGTACGGCTCCTGCACGTCAACGTTTGACAGAACAGACGCAAGTTGTTCGCGAAAAAGCAGAACCACTCGTGGGAGAATGGATTCAACTGGCAAAAGACAAAGCAGCACCTGTCATTGAAAAAGCAAAGAATAATTCGACAGTTCAAGAAGCGGCACAATACGCTGGTTTTGAGAAGGATCAGGCAAGTATCGATGCAGCTCTCGCAGAAGCAGAACAGCTTGTACGTGACATCGAGCGTGAAATTGGGGACGAAGTCGATGGCGCATCCGTGGCAGAAGAAATCGATACGGAAACGGTCGTTGATCTTTCAGAGCTACGGGAACAGTTGGCGGAAGAGCAAGAGGAAGACAATGACCCACAATCTGATGTGAATCATAAGAAATAAGAAGTGAATATGGAGCTCTCATCATGAGGGCTCTTTTTCTATGTTTCTTTATAGAGAAAACGCAGAAAAAATTATATGAAAAAACGTAATTTATTTTCATATTTTAAGAAATCATGCAGCTTCTTTATGTACAACATGGAAAGAGTTCGTTATAATTAGTTGCTATTACGAGCTATATGCTGATTAGGGAGTGGTAGGACATGGATCAACACGCAGAATTAAAAAGATTACGGGATGAACTCGATTTAGTGAATGCAGAATTATTGGAATTGATGAACCGACGTGGTCAAATTGCTGTCGAAATCGGAAAAGTCAAACGAGCACAAGGGCTTGACCGTTACGACCCTGTTCGGGAACGTCAAATGCTCGAATCAATTGCTGCTAATAACCATGGACCTTTTGAAACAGGACGCCTTCAGCATGTATTTAAAGAAATTTTCAAAGCTTCTCTTGAATTACAAGGAGAAGATCGGACTCGGAAATTACTCGTATCACGGAAACAAAAACCGACGAACACGATCATCCGAATCGGAGATGCTGTCATCGGAGATGGTTCTCAACAATTGATTGCTGGACCATGTGCGGTCGAGAGCGAGGAACAAGTATTCGAAGTCGCGGAACAACTCGCGAAACACGGCGTGAAGTTCATGCGAGGTGGAGCGTACAAACCACGCACATCACCTTACGACTTCCAAGGTCTTGGACTCGAGGGTCTAAAAATGTTGAAAAAAGCAGCGGACGCGCACGGTTTGCATGTCATCACTGAAATCATGACGCCGAGTGCGGTTGAATCTGCTTTACCATATGTCGACATTATCCAGGTTGGCGCACGCAACATGCAAAACTTCGATTTACTAAAAGAAGTCGGTCGTACAAATAAGCCGGTTCTTTTAAAACGAGGACTTGCTGCAACACTCGAGGAGTTCATGTACGCGGCTGAGTACATCATGGCAAGTGGTAACGATCAAGTCATTTTGTGTGAGCGCGGCATTCGGACATATGAACGTGCAACACGGAACACGCTTGATATCTCAGCAGTTCCAATTCTGAAGCAAGAGACACATCTTCCTGTCATGGTCGATGTGACGCATTCGACAGGACGGAAGGATCTTCTGTTGCCAACGGCGAAAGCGGCTTACGCGATCGGTGCTGATGCTGTCATGGTTGAAGTCCATCCGTTTCCGGCACTCGCACTATCTGATGCGAACCAACAACTTGATTTCCAAGAATTCGATACGTTCGTCGAAAACTTGACGACTACCTTTCCGGCACTAAACGTTCAATGATTTTCGAAAAAGGGTGACCTAAAGCGAATGAAAACGTTTTACAATGAAGGAAGAATGGGAAAAGAAAACTATCTTTTCCTGTCTTCCTTTCGTGTTGCCTAAAAATGAAAACGAAATGAAAACACTTGAGATGGATCATACTAAAGGAGGAATTTGTTTTGAATAGTAATATTACGATTTATGACGTCGCACGAGAGGCGGCTGTCTCGATGGCGACCGTATCGCGTGTCGTCAACGGGAATCCGAACGTTAAACCATCCACACGAAAGAAGGTCCAAGATGCAATCGAACAACTGGGTTACCGCCCAAACGCTGTTGCTCGTGGACTTGCAAGTAAAAAAACGACGACTGTCGGTGTCATCGTACCCGATATCTCGAACATCTTTTTTGCGGATTTAGCACGGGGAATCGAAGATGTTGCGACGATGTATAAATATAACATCATTCTTTGTAACTCCGACCAAAATCGGGAAAAAGAAATCCATTTGCTCAATACATTACTTGGAAAACAGGTTGATGGGATCATCTTCATGGGTGGGCGTCTACATGAGGATCTCGTTCGTGAATTCAAGACATCACCTGTGCCCATCGTTCTCGCTGCGACACTAAATCAAGATTATGACCTTCCTGCCGTCAACATCGATTACGAAAGTGCTGCACATGACGCCGTCAAATCATTGATTGACCGTGGACATGAACGGATCGGGTTCATCACTGGTCCACTTGAACAGCAAATCAATGGCGAAAAGAAATTTGCTGGTTATCGTCGAGCGCTCGAAGAGGCAAATCTTCCATTCAGCGAACAAAACGTCGTCCTTGGAAACTATACGTATGATTCAGGAATGAAGGCGATGAACCAGTTGCTTGAACTTGGAGAAGATTGCCCACGTGCGATTTTTGCTGGAACAGATGAGATGGCTCTTGGTGTCATCCATGCCTTACAAGATGCCGGACACCGTGTTCCAGAAGACTTTGAAGTCATCGGACACGATAATACACGTCTTGCGACGATGATTCGTCCGAAACTGACGACTGTCGTTCAGCCGATGTATGATATTGGAGCAGTCTCGATGCGTCTTTTGACGAAGATTTTGAACAAAGAAGAAATCGAAACGAACGATGTCACGTTACCACACCGAATCGAACAACGGGATTCGACACGCCCTTAATCGAAAAAGCGTCTCTTCTCTCAAGCAAGCTGCTTGAAAAAAGAGACGCTTTTTCATTTTGTGACGGTGATGAGTTCATCTTGGTGATGGTGGAGTTGATCATTTTGTGACGGTGATGAGTTCATCTTGGTGATGATGGAGTTGATCATTTTCGACGTGCAGACGCACCGTCGTCTGACCGGGGGCGTTCAATGTGACTTTTCCGCTGTATGCATCACCTTTTTTAGTTAATGGAACATAATTATGTTTTTCAATACCGGTTTCAATGACTTCGACTTGAACGTTCGCCTTTAATGGTTTTCCATCGAGAAAAACGTGAAAGGAGACAGGGAGGTCAGCACCAGCCTTTACTTTCGTCGCACCCATATAATGGACGGACAGACCATCGACGGCTTCGTGTTCATGCGATGCTTTCTCTTTTTCATGTGAATGATCCATGACGACAAAAGAGATCTTATCCATGTGATGGAGTCCTTTTTTATCATTAATATGATAGAGACCTTCGTATTCACCTTCAGCAAGTTTGGCTTCTGCTTGATAGAAACCTGTCTTTTTCAAGGTTGCTTTGAATTTTTGATGTGCCCCATCTTGTTTTCCAGCTTTCCAAACTTCAAACGTCACGTCCTCAAGGTTGACGGGCTTTTTCTTTTCGACCGCGGATGCTTTAAAGACGACGGCATCTTCATCCATTGTCTTTGCTGGGATATCGACAGTGACGTCGACGGTCGGTTTTCCGGCCCCTTGCATGTTATCGTGATCCATTGCCTGCTTTTCATTCCCACATCCTGCAAGTACGATCCCGGTCGACAGAATGAGACCGGAGTAAAGCCATGCCTTTTTCATGATGATTCCCCCAACTATTCGTTTACTAAGTAAAAATTCCATATTTAGTATAGCAACAAGATGTGAACTCCGAACGAAATAAATGTGAAGATAAAAAGTCAATTAATCAGCGGAATAGGGGGAAATCGCTGTCAGTTGTTTTTTACGTTCATCGTTTACGAATGGCCAAATCAATCGTTTGACGGTCTCCCAATTTTTTTCTTCAATTTCAGGACGTCTTGGAATTGCGGGATAAAGTGGTGACGGATCATGCCAGTGCGTGGGTGGCGCTATTTCCTGTCCGCCCCATCGTTCTTGCCATGCAATTGGAATTTCCCCGTGAAAAGGATCTTGTCCTGTCATGGCAGCAAAAACCTGACTCCACGCGCGAGGAACGACACGATACCAATCATAACCACCGCCGCCTAAAGCAACGATTTTTCCATCTGTATACTTTTCTGCCGCAGCCACAGCGATTTGAGGAATCTTTTCATAACTTTTCATCGTTAAGGATAGATGCGTCAATGGGTCAAGCACGTGCGCATCAGCGCCATTTTGTGTGATGATGAGATCCGGTTGAAACAACTCGCATGCTTCAAAGAGTGCCGTCTCATAAGCAAGTAAAAACGAATCGTCTTCCGTAAAAGCATCCAGTGGTACATTCCAGCTAAAACCGTATCCTTCTTCAGATCCTCTCTCCGTTACCATCCCCGTTCCTGGAAATAAGTAGCGACCCGTTTCATGGAGAGATAGTGTCATGACATCATTTCGATTATAAAAGGCCCATTGCACACCATCCCCGTGGTGAGCATCCGTATCGACATAAAGGATTTTACAGTGATATTTTTCAATCATCGCCGCCATGGCGACAGCCGTATCGTTATAGACACAAAACCCTGAAGCACGTCCGCGGAACCCGTGATGTAATCCACCGCCGATATGAAAGGTGCGTTTATACTTACCAGATAAGACGAGGTCACATGCTTCAATCGTTCCGCCGACAAGGAGGGAAGCACCCGAATGCATGTCTTGAAACAAGGGAGTATCTTCCGTACCAAGACCGTACATCTGTGCCTTGAGTGGTGATAATACTCCGGTTCCGGCTGCTTTGACAGCAGCAATATAATCCTGATCATGAACGAGTGCCAATTCTTCATCGGTCGCATGACGTGGGGCGATACAAGGGATGTCATCTAATTGATGCATCGATTCAAGCAAGGAAACGGTTAATTCGAGACGGATTGGGTTAAATGGGTGGGTCTCGGAAAATCGATAGGTTGCTTCTTCAGGACTATACAGATAAGCAAAATCCTTCATCTGCTCACATCCGGTCCAAGTACATCGAATCCTTCTTTGCGTAACTTCTCGATGATCCGAATTGGATTCATCGTCTGAACACGAAACGCAACAATCCGGACATACGGATCGTCTGTTGGATACACGAGTACATTTAAAATATTAATATTCGTTTTAGCAAGCAGTGCGGAAATCTTCGCTAATGTACCTGCTGTATTCTCGACACGGATCTCGATTTGGGAACTTGGTTCGAGTGCACCCGTCAACTGAACGAATGTCCGTAACAGATCCGTTTCCGTGACGATACCGACAAGACGTCGACCGCGGACGATTGGCAGGCAGGATAAGCGATATTCATAAAACAGCACAGCCGCATCTTCTAGAAAATCAAGCGGATGGGCCGTGACAGGGCTTTCGATCATAATGCTTGAAACGGGATACTGTAGGTCTTGTTTTGCTGTGTCCGGATGAAAGATGCTACTCGCGCTTTGAATTTCCTTTAGTCCGACAAGACCAACGAGTTCATGACGGGCATTAACGACGAGAATATGACGAATCTGATGACGTTGCATGAGTTCAACCGCATGCACGATGGAATTCGTCGGTTGCATCGTGATGCACGTCGTATTCATAATTTGTTCGATTAACATGACGATTCCTCCTCGAGCTCAGTCATACATGAAGCGTCTTCTCAAGCGTAGCGCATCAAAATGAGCGACGACTTCAGGTGAGACGTGTTTTCCGATACGTGCCATCAGGCAGTTAGCAGGGTGGGAGGCGATTTCCGGATCATCGGTCGGGAAAAAGACAAGACCACCATGGTTCATCATCTTCTCCATGATCTTCCGGTAATCCCACACTGATAGTCCACTACCTTTTAAGTCCCAATGCCAATAATATTCAGTCGTTAGAATTAAATAATGTTCCATGGCAGGATCTAGCATGGAGATTTCAAGCAATTTTTTACCAATCTGTTGTCCGCGGAACCGAGAGGAGACTTCAATCGCCCCGAGTTCCAAGATGTACGGATTGTTTCCCTCACTCCATGTTTCATAGGGATCAGGATATAAGTAAGTCACATAACCGATGATTTCCGTTCCTTGACGAGCGACGATGATCCGTCCTTCTTCAAGGTCTGCAATCTCAACGAGCGCTTGATGTTGTTCAGCGGGTGGACGAAAAGCCGTTAACCCTGAATCGAGTGTATACGTTGCTAGTGTTTGACTCGGTACGGGACCTTCGATGTCAACAGGACCGAGTGATGTTTCATGCGTCCGATGATTGAATTGTTTTTCAAACATGTAAGCGTCACCACCTTCCTATTCATTATAGACGAAAGCGCTTGAGTAAAGAGAGGGATTTTTTAACAAATTGACGGCAAATGGATTGAACTGACGGATAACTAGCTTATAATAAAGAGGAAAACATAGAAGGGGAGGAACGAGACATGAAAGTTTTGAAAGCGCTTCCGGGGAAGCATTGGTTAGCAGAGTATGATGAAACGAACACGTACGACTGGAAAGATGCTGAGCAGTACTTTTCATGGGCGACAACGGGGAAAGTCAACATTGCCTATGAAGCAATCGACCGCCACGCAGAAGGCGAGCGGGCGAACAAGGATGCGCTGATCTATTTCGATGGAATGACGGAACAACGATTCACCTATGCAGACATGAAACGATTGACGAATAAAGCGGCAAACGTATTAGTCGATGCAGGAGTCAAAACGGGTGACCGGATTTTCATCTTCATGCCACGCTCACCAGAACTGTACTTTGCCCTACTTGGTGCACTGAAAGTAGGGGCGATCGTCGGTCCGTTGTTTGAAGCATTCATGGAACAAGCTGTTCGTGATCGTTTAGTTGATTCTGAAGCGAAACTACTCGTGACAACGAAAGCGTTGCTCCCGCGTGTTCCAGTTGGGGAACTGGAATCACTTGAAAAAGTAGTACTCGTTGATGAAGGCGTTGAAGAATCAGAAACATTACTTGATTTCCGAAAAGCGTTCAAGCAAGCATCCGATGTATTCGAACCGGTCTGGTTGGATCGTGAAGACGGATTGATCTTGCACTATACTTCAGGATCGACAGGGAAGCCAAAAGGTGTCCTCCATGTTCAAAATGCGATGATTCAGCATTTAATGACAGGACGTTGGGTACTCGATCTACAAGAAGACGATGTCTACTGGTGCACGGCTGATCCAGGGTGGGTCACAGGAACAAGTTACGGTATCTTCGCACCGTTCTTAAATGGGGCAACGAACGTCGTTGTCGGTGGACGTTTCAATCCAGATTTCTGGTATAGTGTTATCGAGAAGTATAACGTAACGGTCTGGTATAGCGCGCCAACTGCTTTCCGGATGTTAATGGGAGCGGGGGCGGACGTCGCGAATCACCATGATCTTTCAAGTCTTCGTCATGTGTTGTCTGTCGGAGAACCATTGAATCCAGAAGTTATTCGTTGGGGAAAAGAAGCATTTGATCAACGCATTCATGATACATGGTGGATGACAGAAACGGGCGCGATGATGATTTGTAACTACAAGTCGATGGACATTAAACCGGGATCGATGGGGAAACCAATTCCAGGAACCCAAGCTGCGATCATTGATGATCAAGGAAACGAGTTACCACCGTTCCGGATGGGTAACCTTGCCTTGAAAACACCGTGGCCATCGATGATGCGTCAAATTTGGAACAATCCACAAAAATATGAATCCTATTTCTTTAAAGGATGGTATGTGTCAGGCGATTCTGCCTATATGGACGATGAAGGCTATTTTTGGTTCCAGGGGCGTGTTGATGACGTCATCATGACGGCTGGAGAACGGGTCGGTCCGTTTGAAGTTGAAAGCCGTCTCGTTGAGCACCCAGCAGTCGCGGAAGCCGGAGTCATCGGGAAACCAGACCCGGTGCGAGGCGAAATCATTAAGGCATTCATTGCCTTACGTGATGGTTATGAGCCAACGGATGAATTAAAACAAGAAATCCAAGCATTCGTCAAGGAAGGTCTAGCTGCTCACGCGGCCCCAAGAGAAATTGATTTCCGAGATAAGTTGCCGAAGACACGAAGTGGTAAAATCATGCGCCGTGTTCTGAAAGCATGGGAGTTGAACTTGGAAACGGGCGATTTATCGACGATGGAGGATTGAACATGAAAAAAGGATGAATCACCGAAACAGGTGATTCATCCTTTTTGTTAGTTTTCAGAAGCAGCATCTTTTTTCTTTTCATCTTGTTTCTTTTGTTGCTCTTGCTGTTTCTTCGCATCTGCCTCTTTTTTCTTAGCGTCCGCTTCAGCTTTCTTTTTTGCATCGGCTTCGGCTTTTGCTTTTGCATCGGCTTTTGCTTTTGCGTCGGCTTTTGCTTTTGCATCAGCTTCAGCTTTTGCATCGGCAGCACGTTTTGCGTCATCTGCTGCTTTTTTCTTTGCCTCAGCATCTGCTTTTTCTTTAGCTTGATCTTGTTGTTTTTGTTGATCTTCTTTCTTCTGTGCGTCTGCCTCTTTTTTCTTTTCTTCTACTTCTTTCTGTTTCTTCGCTTCGGCTTTTTTCTTTGCTTCTTCGGCTTTTTTCTTTGCTTCTTCGGCTTTTTTCTTCTTATCTTCTTCTTTGAAGCGACCACTGTTTTGGAAGTCATTTGCTGTTACAGAAGATGGTTGCGTGAAGCGGGCGCCAGATTTGAAGTAACTGCTGTTCGCACCATACGATGCATTCGCCATCTGTGACCAGAGCGTCTGCGTACGTTGGTAGTACGTTGACGGACCGATGAGTGAGTTGTTCTGGTCGTGTCCTGTCCAGACGGCAAGGGTTACACCAGGAGTAGAACCAACAAGATAAGAGTCTTTGACATCGTTGGTCGTACCCGTCTTACCGGCCCAATCTCCCGGTACGTTCAATCTAGCTTTAGCGAACGTCGCTGTACCTTTCGTGAAGACACCACGCATCATATCAAGTGTCAGGTAAGCTGTTCGTGGTTCATAGATCCGTTTTTTCTTCGGTTTTGCTTTATAGATATCTTTTCCGTCTTTCGTGATTTTCGAGATGATGTACGGTTGGACGAATTCACCATAGTTGGCAAGTGTCGCGTAAGCACCTGCGAGTTCGACAGGTGTGATTTCCATCGTTCCGAGTGCCGCAGAAGGGGCATAACGGATCGCATCAGGTACTTCAACTCCCATATCGACGAGTTTTTGAATCGAATTCGACATGTTCATCTTCTCGTAAATCTTAACGGCCGGTACGTTCAATGATAGTTCTAATGCCGTACGAACCGTTACATTACCACGGTAACGTCCACCTTCGTTCTTGATCGGACGGTCGCCAGGTTGACGTGGTACAGTCTGGTAGTAGTACTCTTCATCATTAACGGTAGACCCTGGTGTGATCAAGCGATTTTCAATCCCGTTCGAGTAAACGAGGATTGGTTTTGCCGTTGACCCGATTTGACGTTTGGCTTGGAATGCCCGGTTGAAATCGTCAGCTTTTCCATCCATATACCGTCCGCCGACGAATCCGAGGATACGTCCCGTTTCATTTTGAACCATGACTGCTGCTGTTTCTTCTGGATCCTGTTTCGAAACGCTTTTTTTCGTTTTTGGATCGACGACTTGTTTGTATTGCATGCTTCCTGGAAAGTTCGCACTGTTCTTCGCAGGTTGTTGCATCGCTTCATGAATTTTTTTATCAAGTGTCAAGTGAACTTTGTAGCCGCCTTGGCGCAGTGCAACAAGTGCTTGATCTTGATAGTTGGCACGCACTTCTGCCAGTTCAGACGGTTTCACTTCATCTTCCTTCACACCATCTTGTTTCATCAGATACTTCGTCATGATTTTCGTCGCTTCACGTTCGGCTAAATCGTAGACATACGGATACGTATCACGAGAACGTTTTGATTGTTTCGCGAAATCTTTCGTAATATCATGCTTGATTGCTTTTTCGTACTGTTCCTTCGTGATGTTTTTCGCGACATACATCCGCTTCAATACTGTTTTCATCCGGTTGACGCTTGGCGTCAAGTCCTTTTTGACGACGCCACCTTGAAGGTAAGGGGTGTAGTAATAAGGGTTTTTAGGAATCCCAGCGAGAAAAGCTGCTTGTGGTAACGTCAGTTTTTTCGCGGATTTGTTGAAAACTCCTTGTGATGCAGCCTCGATCCCCGCGATATTACGACCGAGTGAATTGCGACCGAATGAGACGACATTCAAATACGCTTGTAAAATTTCATCTTTTGACATCGCGTTTTCAAGGCGCAATGCTAAAAGAATTTCTTTCGCTTTCCGTTCGAATGAGACTTCGTTCGTCAAGATTTGGTTTTTGATTAATTGTTGTGTTAGCGTACTTCCGCCTGTGCGCGACGCAGAATTCGTTAGTTCTTGTAGAACTGCTCGTAATGTCGCTTTTGGAACGACACCATCGTGTTGATAGAAGTCTACATCTTCCGTTGATAAAAGCGCATCGATCAAGTAAGGAGAAATCTTCTTGATATCGACAGGCTGACGTTCTTCATCTGTTGAGATGTTCGTCAGCTTTTCACCACTTCCCCAATAAATTTGGCTTGTGACGGCATAGCTGTTGACTTGTTGTTTCATCTCAGTCAATGGTGGTGCTTTTGTGTCCTTGACGAGCGAAGCGAAATAGCCGCCCGCTGCACCAACAGAAAAACTACCGACGAGTAAGACAGCTATGATGAGGAACAAAATGATGTTCCATGAAACATCATATGTGATATTTGACCAGTGCCGAACGGCTTTCGTCCGGGGATGATTCCAAAACTTGAACCAGTTCTCGCGCATAAATGATCTCCTTTGCATCTTAAACTTAGGTGTAAATTAATATTAAATCACAGATAGACGTATTATACCATAAATCTACTAATGAAATCGGACTTGACAGCGGATTCGCCTTCGACGTATCATGAAACCATCTTATTTTCGTATATTGCGTTAAACCATGATCGGAATATAGTAGTAAGTCACTCCCTGTGACAGAGACCTAGTGGTGCTGCGAACTAGGACACAGTGAACTTACGAATTACGCTTCCAGGAGTTTCTTGAGAAATCAAGCGGTCCGTCCCGTTATCGACGAACCAAGTGGTCCTTTTACACAAAAGGACAATTAGGGTGGTACCACGGAATATTCCGTCCCTTCGTTTTAGACGAAGGGACGGTTTTTTTGTTAATAGTGAACTTTAGGAGGAGAAACAATGACGTTATTAGAGGATTTAGAATTTCGCGGGTTAATTAACCAAATGACAGATGAAGAAGGGCTGAAAACATTACTCGAGAATCCGACGACGCTTTACACAGGCTTCGATCCAACAGCAGATTCACTTCACATCGGACACTTGTTGCCGATTTTAGTCTTAAAAAGATTCCAACAAGCGGGTCACCATGTCGTAGGTCTCGTTGGAGGGGCAACTGGGATGATTGGGGATCCGAGTGGTCGTGCAACGGAACGGTCATTGAACACATCGGATATCGTCGAAGAGTTCGCGAATCGGATTAAAGATCAACTGTCACGTTTCTTACCACTTGAAGGTGAAAATCCGGTCACGATCGCCAATAACTTAGACTGGACGAAAGATTTGACAATCATCGATTTCTTACGTGATATCGGAAAACACTTCCCGGTCAGCTACATGCTTGCGAAGGACTCTGTTGATTCACGTCTTCAAAACGGTATCTCATTCACTGAGTTCTCATACATGTTACTTCAATCGTTTGACTTCTTGAAACTTTACGAAGACAAAGGATGCCGTCTTCAAGTAGGAGGTAGTGATCAGTGGGGGAACATCACAGCAGGAATGGAGCTGATTCGTCGTGCTGGTCATGAAGAAAAAGCATTCGGATTGACAGTACCGCTCGTTACGAAAGCGGATGGTCAGAAATTCGGTAAGACAGCTGGCGGTGCGGTCTGGTTAGATGCTGATAAAACGTCACCGTACGAGTTCTACCAGTTCTGGTTCAATGTAGACGATCTCGACGTCATCAAGTTCTTGAAATACTTCACGTTCTTGACGCACGAAGAACTCGATGCACTTGCAGAAGAAGTCAAGGCAGCACCAGAGAAGCGCGTCGCACAACGTCGTCTTGCAGAAGAAATGACGGTTCTCGTCCACGGTGAAGAAGGTCTGACACAAGCACAACGTATTACGACGGCACTCTTTAGCGGAGATATTAAATCGTTGCAAGTCGAAGATATCGAAGATGCCTTCAAAGGCATGCCACGCTTTACACTCGGCGAATCAAACAACCTCGTCGACGTGCTCGTTGAGGCGAAGATTAGTCCGTCAAAACGTCAGGCACGTGAAGACGTCACGAACGGTGCGATCTACCTCAACGGAGAACGCGAGCAAGACTTAACGAAAGAAATCACTGAATCAGATGCAATCGGTCGCTTTACGATCGTACGTCGCGGAAAGAAAAAATACTTCGTCGTCGAGCATGCTTGATGATAAACGAAACGCTCCCTGCACATAGATGCAGAGAGCGTTTTTTAAGCTGTCCGGAATAAGCGAAGTGGCAACAAGCGAACGGCGATCGTCGTGGCAATGACGGCTTTGATCGTATCCCATAAGACGAAAGGATAGTTGATCGCAAAAGCATCTTTGAACGACAGATCGAGTACAGCCATCAGACCGAATGTTCCGAGCAAGTAGACTAAACCAAGTCCGAAGACGATCATCCCGATGAAGAGGGGGACGAAACGACGTGTTTTTTCAGCGATGAGACCGATGAAGAATCCGGCAATCGGAAAGGCGATCAAATACCCAACAGTTGGTCCGACGAATGGAGCAAGTCCACCTTTTCCGCCGAGAACAGGGAGACCAGCAGCTGCGAGCAATAAGAAGATCAAGACAGCAAGTCCACCGCGTTTTCCACCGAGAATGGCACTGACCGTCATGATTGCGAGCATCTGAAGTGTGATCGGAACGGCGCCGACCAGTTGGATCTGCGGCAAAGAGCTGACGGCTGCGATGATGGCAGCACCAAGGGCGATGAACGTTAAATCTCTTGTTTTCATGAATAAAGTCCTCTTTTCTATTTGTGTTAACTATGTATGTTTATAGGTTAACACAAATAAATAATTGGCGTCACTCTTTTTTTAAGACCAGGTATACATTTTCATGATATGTACAAAAAAAGCACCCACCGAAGTGAGTGCTGGAACAATCGATTAACGTGAGTAGTACTCGACGACGAGTTGTTCTTGGATTTGATCGTTCAATTCAGAACGCTCAGGAAGACGGACGAACGTTCCTTCGAGCTTCTCAGCATCGAAAGTAACGAAGTCTTTAGTTGCTGGAGCAACTTCGAGTGCTTCTTTGATAACGACAAAGTTCTTCGATTTTTCGCGAACTGAGATCGTTTGACCTGGTTTCACGCGGAACGACGGGATGTCGACGCGAGCGCCATCAACTTGGATGTGACCGTGGTTGACGAGCTGACGAGCAGCACGACGTGTACGAGCCATACCCATACGGTAAACGACGTTATCAAGACGTGTTTCAAGTAAGAACATGAAGTTCTCACCGTGAATACCAGGCATTTTGCCAGCATCGTTGAACATACGGTTGAATTGGCGTTCGTTTACTCCGTACATGTGACGAAGCGTTTGCTTCGCTTGAAGTTGAAGACCGTACTCAGACATTTTACGACGGCTGTTACCGTGTTGTCCTGGAGCGTACGGACGTTTTGCGATTTCTTTTCCTGTTTCAGTAAGTGAGATACCGAGACGACGTGAAAGTTTCCAAGCTGGACCTGTATAGCGAGCCATAATAAGACTCCTCCTTAGTGTTCGTTATTATTTGCATAAAAATAATAACGCCATCAAACCCACGTTACGCCCATTTCATGATGTGGCACCCTCGCTTGATAGCAAAGTTACACGATGCCCCTCCGGTTATTCACCGAGTCATGAAATGTGATACGTAAGCGATTTGACCGCTATCGTTATCATTTCTGCACTTTTACAAGTATACGGTGTGGACAATCGACTGTCAATCAGAATTACAGATGACGAAGTAGTGTCGTACAGAATGCTTCTAAACCAGCTTGGTCGACTTCATCGAAACGGTTGAATTCTGGGCTGTCGATATCGAGGACGCCGATCGTTTGTCCGTCTTTGACGAGTGGAATGACGATTTCAGAATTCGATGCCGCGTCACATGCGATATGACCTGGGAATTGATGAACGTCTTCGATCCGTTGTGTCGTTTGTTCTGCTGCGGACGTTCCGCAAACACCACGACCGAATGGAATACGGACGCATGCTGGAAGTCCTTGGAATGGTCCGAGGACGAGTTGGTTTTGCTCGGTATCCGTCAAATAGAAGCCGACCCAGTTGATACGGTCGAGGAATTGGTTGAGTAACGCGCTCGCATTCGATAAGTTCGCGACTTGATTGTCTTCTCCCATTAATAACGCATCGAGTTGTTTTGACAGCATGTCATATTGTTTCGTCCGGTCACCTTCATATGTCTTTGTTTCGAACATAATAAAATTCCTCCCGTGAAAAGCGTATTTTTTTTAGTTTAACGAGTTTTCGTGTAGCTGACAAACAATTGATTTTTGGACAAAGGATTCAAAACAGCGGAAGAAATCAGGAAAAGCCTCTGTAAATCTATGCAAAACGGTTGCGCTATACTATTATAAGGATAAGATTATTGCGATTTAGAGAAAATCTAAAGTCGTACGACAGAGTGGAGGTCGTGACAAATGTGGGCATGGGTGATCGGAGTCATCGTCATCGTATTACTCGTCATGCTATTCAGCATGATCAGTCGAAAAAAATACTACACGAAAATCGATGAACTTGATATGCGCAAACAAGGCATCGTCAGTGCATCGATTCCAAAGGAGTTGCAGGACTTAAAGCAACTACCGATGGCGGGTGAGACGGAGACGAAGTTCAGCTCCTGGCATCAAGCGTGGGAAGAGTTGTTAACGGTCCACGTCGCCCAAATCGATGAAACCCTTTACCGAGCGGAAGAAGCGCTCGATAAATACCGGTTCATCGCCGTCAAGAATGACCTTGAAGTAACGGAACAATTGATTGCGGAACTCGAAGGATTGATCGATGAGATGCTCGTCGAGATGTCGACGTTCAAAACGAATCAATCGGTTTTAGCAGAGTTGAAAGCGCAAGGGGAAGCTGATTCTGGGCAAGTTCGGAAATCGTTATTGATCCAAGCGAACTCATTCGGTCCGGCGCTCGCGCGTCTGGAGGAACGAAGTGAACAAATCAACGCGCACTGGAATGAGATGTGTCAATACGAAGCTTCGGGTGAAGTGACGAAGGCGTACGAAACAAGCTTGTTGCTTGAGCAAGAAGTAGCGACGACGCGTCAGCTTGTTGAACTCGTGCCGAAACAATGGAAGATTCTCGCACATGAATTGCGTCAACGGATTGATCAGCTCGGAGCGGGTTATAAGGAAATGTCGTTAGATGGGTATCCGCTTGAACCACTCGGTCTTCAATCTGAGATCAAACGGTTCGAGGAACAACGTCTGAGCCTTTCTGAAAAAATCGAGATGCTTGAAGTCGATGGTTTAGAAGAAGCGATTCAACAGTTATCAGCCGACGTTGATCAAATGTACGATACGTTCCGTCGTGAAGTTGATGCACGTCATCAAGTGAAAAAAGAAAATCAATCCTTGAAACAAAAAGCATTACGGATGCGCGAACGGATTCATCAATTGGCGCAAGAGTTCAGTATCTTACGTGAAAAGTATGAAATCTCAGCAGATCTTGGAATTCACTACGAAACGATCCAGCGTGACGAAGAGCTACTATTTGAAGCGGCAAAAGATCTCGATGAGTCGATTGCTGGGAAAATCATTCCGTTCAGTATGCTCGAAGATCAAATGCGCGATGCGATTCGCTTAGAGGAACAGTTGATGATTCAGTACGAACGCTTTACGGTCGAACTTCAAGCGCTTCGAAAAGAAGAGACAGAAGTGCGCGAACGGATCGTCGAATGGCGTCATCAGCTCTCGCAAACACGTCTTCGTCTGAAACGACTTGGATTACCGAACTTACCAACGGAAGTTGAAGAAGCACTACGTAATGCGAATCGTTCGCTACAGACGCTTGAGACACGGCTCGAAGAGTTACCGTTTAATGTCCGATCGATCGTTGCACAAAGCCAAGACGTCCAAGAAACGTTTAAACATGTGCAAGAACGGTTAGATACATTAGTGTTCGAAGTCACGTACGCCGAACGGCTCGTCCAGTATGCGAACCGATACCGTCGCCACGACAATGAGATACATATGTCGCTGACGATCGCGGAAACGAAGTTCTTAGCGGGAGACTATGAACGTACGATCGTCTTAGCGGAACGTGTCCTAAATGAATACGATCCGGACGCGATCGAACGCATTAAACGATCGTGTGCACCAGAGGAAACGTTGCACGTTTAAATCAGGATCGACAATTCAGGGTGACCGTCATGGTCACCCTATTTTTGTAAAAAGAGGAGTGAGTAGAATGGGAACACTATACGTAAACGGATTGATTCGAACGATGGCACATGAAGAGGACGTCCATTCAGCGATGTTCGTCGAGAAGACGCGGATCATCGCAATGGGGGAGGAAGGAAAACTACGTCGACGTTTCGGTAGACGTATTGATCAGATTCAAGACTTGAACGGAAAAGCTGTTTATCCAGCCTTCACAGACGCACATATTCATCTGATTGGCTACGGGGAAGCGATCAACCGTGTCGATGCCTCGCGTTATACGACGCTTGAAGCATTAGGACAAGCTTTCCTCAAGGCAGAACCAATCAATGGGATTCACGTAGCGGAAGGATATGACGAAACGAAACTTGACCGTGCGCCGACAAAAGCATGGCTGAATCAGTTGTTCCCGGACGCTCCCGCCTTATTAAAACGGACAGACCGGCATACCGCACTTGTCAACGATGTTTTATTCCAACAGCTCGGCTATAAAGCATCGACTGTCATCGATGGTGGAAAGATCGGCTTATCGGATAACGGCGAAGCTGACGGATTTTTGTACGATGCGGCGCTTGAACCTTTGTATGCGTTACAAGCTGGAAACTTAGAGCGAAACAAATCGTCACTCCGATCAGCAATCAAGAGTTTGTATCAATACGGCATCATTGCGGCACACACAGAAGATTTATCGTATCACGGAGATGTCGCGGAAATCCTCCAAGCATATAAAGAAGTGACAGAAGAGACAGGCTTCCATACACATCTACTCGTTCATCATCTTGTTATCGATGAGTTCGTGCAACAGCAACCAATTTTGCCATCAACGATGTCAATTGGTGCGATGAAACTATTCGTCGACGGCGCACTCGGAGGACGGACAGCTCTTCTCGGTCGTGGTTATTCTGATGATCCGACGACACGTGGTATCGAAGTGCATACACCAGAACAACTCGAACAACTCGTCAAGCGTGCACGTAGTTACGGGTTTACAGTTGCGGCACATGTCATCGGTGATTTAGCGATTGAACGATTCGTACAGGTGCTCGAGAAATATCCAGCACCAAAAGGCAAGCGGGATCGGATCATTCATGCGACGGTCGTTCGACCAGAAACGCTTGCACGAATTCGGAAGTTACCGGTCTTGATTGACGTTCAACCGGTCTTTTTACTGGATGACGCAGACTTTATCGTCGATCGACTCGGATTGAACCGCTTAGACTGGAGTTATCGTTTACGTTCGTTAGCTGAGACCGGCGCATTATTATGCGGTGGGGCAGATGCGCCGATCTCTGACCCCGATGTCCGGCGTTCCCTGTATGCAGCGACGGAAGGAACAGCGGGACGTGTCAATAAGGCGAATGAGACGTTATCGATGTACGAAGCCTTGTTACTCTTTACGAAAAATCCACATCTCGCGACCGAGACACATGGACGCAAAGGATTACTCCTACCAGGATACGATGCCGATTTCGTCATCTTTGAAGAAGACTTCTATCGCTTGCGTGGTGAAGCCATCTTGAATAACCGTTTAGTGGAGACTGTCCAAGCTGGTAAAATCGTCTATCAGGCAGAAGCAACCTTAGTTTGATGTTGCTTCTGTATAGTGCGAAATAGCTTCTGAATAAAAAGAAGATAGTCCAGGTGCATACGCATCGTAATAAGCGCGAAACCGTTCGTCGGACACGTACATCTGACCGAGTGACTCAAAAATAGATAACTCACATGGGTAATAGTACGTATCGATGAAGTCATGTTGTTCCTTGACGACCTGTTGAACGTCCGGGTCAGATGCCGCACGTCCGTCGCGGTAAAGGATCGTCAAGCGTTGATCGAGTTGTTTGTGCATGGCGCTAAGTCTTTCTTTCTCATTTGGGGTACGTTGTTTTTGTCTTTTTGCACTGATTCGATAGGCGTCGGTGTCACCGTAGTGTTGTTGGACTTCATCTGCATGTTGTTTTTCGTGCATGACGATCTCTTCGTGACGTAAACCGCGGAATAATTGTTCATCTTTCATGGGGAGTCCTCCTATTAAAGTGAGTAATGTTTGTTCAGCGAGTTGAGCGAGCATCTGATAATGCGAAGCTTTTTCTTGAAGTAGTACAATTTGTTTTTTCAATATCGTGTGATGACTGGAGTCAGATTGTGTAAGTAATCTTTGGATTTCTGACAGCGGAAAATCAAGAGAGCGATAGAGAAGGATTTGTTGTAAACGTAAAAGATCCTCACTGCTATAATATCGGTGACCGGCATCGTTGCGCTTTGGCACAAGGAGACCGAACGTCTCATAATGATAAAGCGTTCGTTTTGTGACGCCGGTAAGTTTGGCGATTTCCTGAGTGGAATACATCATCTGTGTACCTCCTTTGATTGGAGTATAAGGGGTGACGTAACGGAAGACGCAATAAAAAAATCTGCCCCGAGGAGGCAGATTTTTTTATTGTCATAAGAATGAGCGTTGAATCTTATGCCAAAATGTATTGTTCGTCAATTTGACGGTTTTAAGTTCTTTTTCAGAGAGCTGGATATCGACTGAATCCGTTCGTGTCAGGCTGAGTGCTTCGTTATCCATCCCGATGATCGGATAATCGTTTCCGTCCTCAATGATGCGTAACGAGAGTTTCCGTCCGCGGTTCAATAGGAAAGCAGAACCGAGTGTCCGGTACCGGTTATTGTTAACGGAAGCGATCTCGCTGACTTGAAGACAGTGGATCAATGGATCGACGATCGCACCAGAAAGTGACTTGTTATAAGCCGTAGATCCCGTCGGTGTTGAGATGACCATTCCATCCCCGCGGAATGTCTCAAACAGGAAGTCATCGATATAGACTTCGATTGCGAGTGATTTGATGATGCTCGACTTTACGGAACATTCGTTCAGACAGAGCATCGGTGGTCCACCGTTGATGGATGCTTCAAGTAGTGGATAACGACGTACTTCGATTTCGCCATCCGAGACACGATTGCCCGTCTCTTTAAAGATTGCTTCGACCGCAGAAAGATCATTGATATCAAAGTCACAGTAGAACGAGTTTGGTCCTTCAGCGAATCCGACATAGATCGCATCATCACGGAAACCTGTGAAGCGTGCCGCTTGCAAGAAAGCCCCATCTCCACCAATCGAGACGATGATGTTTGCTTGTCGATGATCTTGGACGACATTCAGTCCGTATCGTGTACCGACATCAATCAACTTTCGCACCTGCGTCTCGTGTCTTTGTGTATTTCGGTAGTACAGGTAGACATTATTTCGAGCCATGGTCAATTCCCCCTTGAAAGCGTTTCATGAACTCTTTTATTATACCTGTTTTTTAGAAAGACGGGTACTGAAGTCCATCAATTATGGCAGAATACTTGCCATCTTCGCAGATCATTCCTATAGTTAAATAGAAAATACAGTATATCCAATCAGGGGAAAAGGGGAATTCATATGGCAACGTTTAAAGGAAATCCAATCACACTTCAAGGTACAGCGGTTCAAGTCGGACAAACAGCACCGGACTTTCAAGTGTTAGCTAACGACTTATCGCCCGTAACACGTGATACATACCAAGGTGTTCGAATCATCAGTGTCGTCCCATCAATCGATACAGGGGTATGCGATGCGCAGACTCGTAAATTTAACGAAGAAGCAGCTAAAATCGAAGGTGTGACGGTCATGACGATCTCAAACGACCTTCCGTTCGCGCAACGTCGTTGGTGTGCGTCAAGTGGTCTTGATCAAGTCGTGACATTGTCTGATCACCGTGATCTTTCATTCGGTACACAGTACGGCGTGGCAATCGAAGAATTACGTCTGCTTGCTCGCTCTGTCTTCGTCTTAGATTCGAACAACGAAATCACGTATGTCGAATACCTCGAAGAATCAACGGATGAGGTAAATTTCGAAGCAGCACTCGCTGCAGCACGTGAAGCGAAGTAAGAATGGTTTACAAACGACGCTGAAGCGTTACAATGGAACTAATGATAGAAACGGCTCCCGCTCTACGGGGGGCCGTTTCGTTTTGGAGAGGATGACGTACATGGAGCCGTTAGAAAAGTTATATAAGGAATTAACACGTCAAACAAAACAAATCGAACGTGATCTTGATATGCCTTACCTAGAAGCGTTGACGACTGTGATTGACCGGTTGAACGATCGCCATACTGAAAATGTAGACAAAGAGGTCATTCGAAAGGCAGTATCGCTTGCTATTTTAGAAGGGATGAAACAAGCGCAACCGAACCATTTGCCGACGCCAGACAGCGTCGCTTTGTTTGCTGGTTATCTAATCGGGAAATTGGTAGGTAAGGAGGACATCCGACTACTTGAATTAGGAAGTGGAACAGGTGGTATGTTACACGCTGTCTTGAGTCAGCTTTCGACGGGCACATCTGCTGAAGCAGTTGAGGTAGATGAGACGTTAATTCGTTTATCGGCAGCGGTAACGGAATTACTCGACTATCCTGTTACGTATACGCATCAAGATGCGTTACGACCTTTGTTGCTAGATCCAGTTGATCTTGCGATGGCTGATCTCCCAGTCGGTTATTATCCGGATGAAGAGGCTGCTGCTTCTTACATCTTGAAACGAGATGAGGGTATGAGCTATAGTCATTTCTTATTGATCGAACAAGCGATGCAATACGTCAAACCAGGTGGGTTCGGTGTTTTTGTCATTCCGAACGGTTTGTTCCAGCATGATACGGAAGGCAAGTTGAAACAGTACTTTGAATCAAAAGCGCACGTCATCGGCATTTTACAATTGCCGTTAACCATGTTCAAACAAGAACAGGCAGCAAAAAGTTATTTGATCGTCCGTAATCATTTAGCCGGTATGAAGATGCCAAAACAAGCGTTACTTGCTGAACTACCATCTTTCACAGATGCCCGTGCGTTTGGTGGTATGGTGAAACAGATTGATGAATGGATTAACACAGAATTAAAATGAATTACGCAAAGTGATTGAAATCTGTCGTTAATTTGACTATTCTAGTTGTAGAACAGAAATAGAAGAAAACCTAAACAGATGTGAATGTTCATTGGATTCAAATGGAAAAGGGGAAAAATCATGGCAAAAATTATGGCGGTAAACGCAGGTAGTTCGTCTTTGAAGTTCCAATTGCTCGAAATGCCGAACGAAACGATGATTGCAGTCGGACTCGTTGAACGTGTCGGTAAAGACGATGCAATCTTTACGATTAAATATGGTGAAGGACAAAAGTATACAGATGTCCTCCCGCTTGCAACACATAAAGAAGCAGTCGAGTTATCACTCGAAAAATTAATGGAGTTCGGAATTATCTCGTCTTACGATGAGATTAAAGGTGTCGGACATCGTGTTCTTCATGGTAAAGAAAAATATGCAGACTCTGTATTGATCACGGATGAAGTCATGCAAGATATCGAGTCGTATACAGAACTCGGACCACTTCACATTCCACCAAACTTGATCGGAATCCGGGCATTCCAAGCATTGCTTCCGGAAGTGCCGCAAGTGGCGGTCTTCGATACGGCGTTCCATCAAACGATGCCAGAAGAAAACTTCCTTTACAGCTTACCGTATGATTACTACACAGAATACGGTATCCGTAAATATGGTTTCCACGGTACGAGCCACAAATATGTTACGGAACGTGCATCTGAATTACTTGGTCGTCCATTAAAAGACCTTCGTTTGATCTCATGTCACTTAGGTAGCGGAGCATCGATCGCAGCAGTTTCGGGTGGCGAATCAATCGATACGACGATGGGCTTCACACCGCTTGAAGGAATCACGATGGGAACACGTTCTGGTTCACTTGACCCAGCTTTGATTCCATTCTTAATGGAGAAAACAGGGAAAACAGCGGAAGAAGTCTTGAACGTCATGAACAAAGAGTCTGGAATCTACGGACTCTCAGGTCTTTCAAGTGACTTGCGTGACGTCCAAACGGCTGCGAAGGAAGGAAACCACCGTTCAGAGATGGCACTCCGTATCTTCGCGAACCGTATCCACGGATACATCGGGCAATATGCTGCTGAGATGAATGGTGTTGATGCCATTATCTTCACAGCTGGTGTTGGGGAAAACTCAGATTCAATCCGTGAGCGTGTCCTACGTGGTCTCGAATTCATGGGCGTTTACTGGGATCCATCACTCAACAATGGAGCTCATGGAGAAGAACTCTTCATTAACTACCCACACTCACCAGTCAAAGTCATTATCATTCCAACGAATGAAGAATTGATGATCGCACGCGATACAGTTCGTGTTGGTGGATTGGTTGCTCAAAACGCATAATTTTTAAAAAGGACTGAATCGTTAATACGACGATTTAGTCCTTTTTTTGATGAAATCCCAGAAAAGTGATACGCGAACGTATGATCTATTGTTACGACGTTTGTCATACAACGAAAAAAGAAGCGTCATCATCGTAAAAATAAACCTAAAAAAGGGTCATTTCTTAAAAAAATGAGTCTTTTGTAACATAACGGTAATAGTACAGACATATTTTTGTGGTCTATATGTAACGGCACTACTTGCTTTTGTCATGTATATTAATCTCAGTTAACAAACACGAAACAATGATGGAGGAGAAAATACATGATGAAACGAATGCTCGCAAGTGTTTTAACGGTCGTGTTAGCACTCAGTTCGTTCGCAGGTCTTCAAGCAGAGGCTGCAACTAAGAAAAGCGTTAAGTCAACAGTCGATAGCCTAGTCATTCGTCAAAAAGCTACTACTTCTTCGAAGAAACTCGGTCTTCTATATAAGAACCAAACGTTATCGTACAAAGCAAAAACAGGGAACTGGTACAAAGTAAGCTACAAAGGTAAGACGGCTTATCTTAGCGCGAGCTACTCGAAGGTCGTGACGTCAAGCGGATCAAAAAAACAATCTACGGGCGGTTGGAAAACAGTCACGAACGTGAGTGCGACAGCCTATACACCGTATGATCCAGGCAGTGGTAACCTGACAGCAATCGGTTGGAACATCAAAAGCTCGAAAAAGAAAGTCGTAGCTGTTGATCCACGTGTCATTCCACTTCGTTCGACAGTCAAAGTGTATTATAAAGGGAAGTTGAAAGGGACATATACAGCTGCTGATACTGGCGGTGCCATCAAAGGTAAGAAGATGGATATCCTTTACTACTCTCGTTCAGAAGCATTCAACTGGGGTCGTCGTACCGTTACAGTAAAATACAAATGATTTCAAACCATCGGACATCGGTTCGATGGTTTTTTGTTTAAGCAGGTCGTCAAAAAGCCTCTCTTCCTTTGAGATGAAGGGAGAGAGGCTTTTGTTTGATAGAAGAGTGGTTCATAAACGAACGATCAAGACATCACATTTTGCGTAACGCGTAATGCTTTCAGAGACACTACCGATGAAGAAACGCTCAACAGCGTTTAAGCCGGTCGCGCCACAGATGATTAAATCAGCATCGTGATTAGGAGCAAGTTTTTTGGCAATCGTGACTTTTGGAGAACCGTATTCAATTGCAACTTCGACTTCCTGTACACCGCGGTCTTGAGCGGTCTTGACATATTCGTCTAGCAATTCCTTCGCGTAAGATTCAGCACGTTCCGTGATGGTACGGTCATATGCTTCTACTGTTGCGAACGTCCGTGTATCAATGACGTGTGCGATGATCAATTTTGCATCATTTCGCAATGAAACATCGATTGCCGTCTCGAAGGCACGTTCTGCCTCTTTTGAGCCATCTACTGCTACAAGTACATTATGATAGACGATTGCCATGATGAATCCATCCCTTCGTAATCGATATGATGAGTACACCCTAATTATACCATTCTCTTACTGGAAGCGGACGAAACATTCAACGAGTTCTAAAAATTGTCCTACCTTTCCATTCCGTCGTAAGATGGAGTCAGTGAAAGGGGGCGATGCCAAGATGAGGCACGCGTTAATTACAGCAGGTACAAAAGGACTGGGAGAACGAGTAACACGCCAGTTATTGGAAGAAGGATGGAAAGTAACAGCGTTCCATCGTTCTGAACCCGAGTTTACACATCCGAATCTTGTGACGATTCAAGCAGACGTGACGAACCAAGAAGAAGTGGAACACGCAGCTCAACAAGCGATTAACGAGCAAGGTCGGATTGATGCGTTGATACTTAATGCAGGACCATATATATTCGAGCGGAAAGCATTAGTAGATTATAGCGATCAAGAATGGAATGAAGTCATTACCGGGAATCTGACCGCTAGTTTCTGGTTATTACGTCAAGTATTACCCGTCATGCGTAAGCAAGCCTATGGTCGAATCATCACGTATGGTTTTCCGGAAAGTGCGACAGCGCCAGGATGGGTGTGCCGGGCGGCGTTCGCTGCTGCTAAAAGCGGGATGGTGAGTTTGACGAAGAGTGTGGCGCTTGAAGAGGCAGAGCACGGCATTACGGTCAACATGGTCAATCCGGGGAACATCGTCGGTGATAACAAGACGAAACGGATTTCCGAAGCAGAGCAAGATGAAGAAACACCGGTCGGAAGAACGGGTGTCGGGGAAGATATCGCTCGCGCCATCTCCTTCTTACTCGCAGAAGAATCAAGTATGATCACAGGTGCGATTCTTGATGTGACAGGGGGCGTCAATGTCGTCCATCAATCCCGTAAGTAAATAAAAAACACCTAATCCATCGCTTGGATTAGGTGTTTTTACTGATTTAAGATGATGGAATCGATTGAAGGTGTTTTGGTGTGCGAGTTAACGCAACCGGACCTTCCGCAGTAAGATGGATATCATCTTCGATCCGGACGCCGCCGACTCCGGGAACATAGATACCTGGTTCGAGCGTGTAGACGATACCAGCTTCAGCCGTCAGTAAGTTGTTCGAAGCGAGGGACGGGAATTCGTGAACCTCGATTCCGAGTCCGTGACCGACGCGATGTGTGAAGTACTGCCCGTAACCAGCCTCTGTGATGACGTCGCGGGCTGCTTTATCCAACGAGCCGAGTATCGTACCGATCTGACTCGCTTTTGTCGCGGCTTCAAGTGCTTGGCGGACCGTTTCATAGATTTTAGTCTGTTCTTCGCTTGCCTGACCATAAATGAAGGTCCGTGTAATGTCTGAACAGTAGCCTTTCCAAATGACACCGAGATCGAATAGGACGAAATCGCCTTCTTGGATGACGCGGTCACCTGGGACACCGTGTGGATCAGCACTGTTTGCACCAAATAGGACAAGCGTATCGAACGACATCTCGCGGACGCCTTTTTTCTTCATTTCATATTCGATTTCCGCAATGACTTCGATTTCCGTGATACCTGGACGGATCGCTTGTTTACCGATTTCGATCGCTTCATCCGCAAGTGCTGCTGCTTCTTGAAGGATAGCAATTTCTTCCGGTGTTTTCTTCAAGCGAAGCGCTTGTAAGGACTCACCAATATCAAGAATGGCTGCATTTTCAAGATGTGAGCTCAGTTCTTGATATCGACTAAACGTCATATGTTCACCTTCAATACCGATCCGATTGTTTGAATGTTCAAATGTCTTGAATAATTCAGCTAAACGATCGAATGGATTTTCATGATCCTCATACGTGACGACGTCTCCTTCCCAAGGACTCGCTGCAACGATACTTGCTTCGAGTGCCGGGCAGAATAATACATGTTTGCCGGTTACATCAACGAGGACTGCCATGACACGTTCGTGAGGTTCTGCGTAGACTCCTGAAAAGTAAAAGACATTCGCCTTTGAAGTAATGACGGCTAAATCGATTCCTTGTTCTTTCAAGAAAGCACTAATGTAATTCGTACGTTCGCTCATATGTGACTCCACCTCTCTACTCATTTTCTACATAAGTATACCATCGTCCGATTCGAAAAACATTTCTCGTAAATCAGACTAGTACACGTTTTCATCTTTGGAGTAGTACAGTATAATGACAGGAGAGTAGAAAAAAGGAAAAGAAGGGATACAGTATGCCTACGAAACACGAACAGATCATTCGACATATCGAAGATCTTGATGTCGGAACGAAGATTTCCGTCCGACAAATCGCGAAGGACTTGACCGTATCCGAAGGAACGGCCTATCGCGCCATCAAGGAAGCGGAGAATCTTGGGTTCGTCTCGACGATCGAACGAGTCGGAACGATTCGAATCAAAAAGAAACAAAAAGAAAATATTGAGAAGCTGACATTCGCGGAGGTCGTGAATATCGTCGATGGTCAAGTTCTCGGTGGAAGAAACGGATTACACAAGACATTGACGAAATTCGTCATTGGCGCAATGAAGCTTGAAGCGATGATGCGTTACATCGATGTCGACAGTCTCGTCATCATCGGGAACCGTGAAAAAGCACACGAACTTGTGCTTGAAGCAGGGGCCGCTGTATTGATCACCGGTGGATTTGATACAACGGAGGATGCAAAACGATTGGCGGATGAGATGGAGTTACCCATCATTTCGACGTCATACGATACATTTACGGTCGCAACGATGATCAACCGAGCAATTTATGATCGATTGATCAAAAAAGAAATCTTACTCGTCTCGGATATCTTGATCCCTTTACATGATACGTTCTATTTACAGACGACGGATCCGATTTCACGTTGGCACGAGTTGAACGAACAGACAAAACACAATCGTTATCCTGTCATCGATGAACAAATGAAGGTCGTCGGTGTCGTGACGGCGAAGGACATCATTGACCGTCCACATGATTGGGCTGTTGAAAAAGTCATGACGCGGCATCCAATTACGGTCGGCATTCGAACGAGTGTCACGAATTCTGCGCATCAGATGGTATGGGAAGGCATCGAAATGTTACCGGTCATTGACCAGTATGGGCGATTGCTTGGGATCATTAGCCGTCAAGATGTCCTCAAGGCGTTGCAACTGGCGAATCGCCAGCCGCAGGTCGGGGAGACATTCGATGATCTGATCACAGGGCAGATTAAAGCGGCAGAGGACGAACGGGGACCGTACTTATCCCTTGAGGTTTCTCCACAAATGACGAATTTCATGGGGACTGCTTCAAGTGGTGTATTGACGACGCTTCTCGTCGAAGGGGCGACGCGAATGTTGCGTCACATGAAGAAAGGTGACCTTGTCATTGAAAACGTCAGCATCTATTTCATTAAACCTGTTCAGATCGAGAGCACGGTAACGATCCGGGCCAATGTCTTTGACGTTGGTCGGAAATTCGGGAAAGTCGATGTCGAAATGTATCAAGGTACACAAATCGTTGCGAAAGCACTCGTGACTTCGCAACTCATCGATCGTTAAGTGAATACAAAAAGAACCGAAGTCTATTGACTTCGGTTCCTCTGAATCTCGCTCAGGATTGCTCCATCTCACGGACGACATATGGATAAATCTTTTTGTAACGGATGAATCCAGCGATGAATGAAGCAACACCGACGACGATTAAAATAGAACAGACCACTTTTCCGACGAGTGTCGTTAATCCGTTCCCGGAAACGAACTGATTGACGGCGAATAGGATGACGAACAGACTCAACCAAATGCTCGCTTGTGTATTGAACAAGTATTTTCGGTTCGTGCTTTTCGTATGGAACGCGCGGCGTTTTGCTAACAAATACCCACCAAGCGAGAAAACGATGAGGGCGATGAGGATGAATTGCATGTTAAAAGGACCTCCTTTTTGTCTTCATCTAGTATCATATCAAGATTAGAGGAGCTGTGCACAGTGAAAGAGCAAATCAAACAAATGATTGAAGCTGCAAATACGATCATCATTCATCGTCATGAACGACCGGATCCCGATGCACTCGGTAGTCAGTTCGGCTTACAATTGACATTGCAACACCAGTTTCCTGAAAAAACAGTCTTGTCGGCAGGTGAGATGGCGACATCATTGTCATTTATGGGGAAGCTCGATCAGGTAGAAGACGAGTTATACAAAGAGGCGTTAGTCGTGATTTTGGATACGGCGAATCAAGCGCGGATTGACGGGAAGGTCGCGATGACAGGAAAAGACGTCATTAAAATCGACCATCATCCCGATGAGGATCCATACGCGTCAGTGCAACTCGTCGATACGACGATGAGTTCGACATCGGAACTGCTCGTTCATCTATTGAATGAATGGGGATACGACATTCCGGCATCAGCTGCTATTCAATTCTATGCGGGAATCGTCGGTGACACGGGACGTTTTCAATTCCGTGGTACGACGAAACGAACCTTTGAAGTCGCGGGGCAATTGATTGATGCAGGGATTGATACAGATTGGTTGTATCGGAATATGTACCAAACAGAACTGGCGGCGCTTCATCTACAAGGATATGTTCTTCAACATATTCAGTTAACGGATCAAGGTGTCGGTTATGTCGTTTTGACACAGAATACATTGAAGCAATTTGGAGCAACGGTCGAACAAGCATCGTTACTCGTCAATAGTTTTGCCGGTTTACAAGGAATGAAGTGCTGGGCGCTGTTCCTCGAAACGGATATGGAAGTTCGCGTCCGAATTCGCTCGAAGGGTCCGGTCATCAATGAAGTAGCAAAAGAATTCAATGGCGGTGGACATCCAATGGCGTCTGGTGCGACGATTGAACAGTTAAGTGAAGTCGAACGTGTCGTTAATCGTCTGAATGAGGTCGCTGCGAACTTCCAGTTTTAAATGGAAAAAAGGCTGCTCGGTCTCATTCCTCTCGTGAGGAAGCGGAGCGAACAGCCTTTTTATGCTTATTTCGTTTTTGTTTCTTCTTGCGGAATGAACCATACGCCACGATCTGTGTGGTCTTCAATGACATTCAGTTGAAGTTCAGCGACCGACTTGCGAATCTTCTCAGCGATTTCTTCCGTTTCAGTAAAAGCAGTAACACCTAACTTTAGTTGTTCAACCTTTTCACGTGCGATTTGACTACGATTCAAAATCATGAGAAATGCTCCTTCCGTACCCGTCATGATATTTCTATACTTATTGTAGCGAATAATAAATCAGATGGCGAGTACTTGAGTTAGTTAGATATGAATGTTCTGAAAACTTTTTAAGCTTTCATCAGAAGAGAGAGGAGAATAGAAGATGCACTTAAATGTCCGGACACAATATAGTCCCTTACAAAGTTTGATTCGAATCGAGACGTACCTCGATGAGCTTGTTCATCGTCAGCTTGGACGAGCGATCATCTGTGAAACGACATTAACCGGAGTTCCGGCATTCATCGAGGCGTGTCAGCGTCGACAGTTACAACCGGTCATTGGCTGGGAGCAGCGAATCGAGGAAGAAGACTGTTGTATCTTGTGGTTTGCTTTTTCTTCTGATGGCTTACGGCAATTGTACCGATTAGCTAGTGAACAACCGGTTATTGAAGCCTCATCGCTCATTGCGGTGCTCGTTCCGCTTCGTCAGGCATCGGAAGATATGACACGTCTACGTCGTTCCGTCGTGCAGTGGATGGGACACGTTCAAGGGGCGCGTACATATATGGGAGTGACTTCGAGTCGCTCGACGGTCGAGCGAGAGAGTCGCATGCGTTATCGGGAAGTAGCCGCATCACTCGGTGTAGAGACAATCCCGGTCGATCCTGTCCGTTATCTTCATCGAGCTGAAGCCCCAGCTTATCAAGCAATACGTGCGATCCGTGAAGCAACGACGTTCCAAGATCAAAAAACAGATCGTCTGATGCATTTAAAGACTCGAGAAGAGTTACTCGAAGACTTTACGGAGCGAGAAATCACGATGGCTGAGCAATTTGCCGCGACATCTGAACGCTTAGAATTACCGTTCCAGCAACGTCCATTACCACGCGTCGCAGAAGATTCGAATGCGATGCTGCGGACGCATGCTGAAGAAGGATTACTGGCACACGGTCATGAAAGTAAAGAGGCGGAGGAACGTCTCGCCTATGAACTGTCCATCATCGAACAAACCGGATTTGCTGATTATTTCTTGATCGTCGAGGAACTTATTCGACGAGCAAAGGCGAAAGGCATTCATGTTGGACCTGGTCGTGGGTCGGCAGCAGGCTCTCTCGTTAGTTATGCGCTTGGAATCACGACGGTTGATCCGTTGAAATATGGATTACTCTTTGAGCGGTTTTTGAATCCAGAGCGGATTTCGATGCCGGATATCGATATTGATATCGAAGATGAACGACGCGAAGAGGTATTAGAAGATCTCGTAATGCGTTATGGAAAAGACCATGTCGCCCAAATCGGAACATTATCAACGCTTGGTGCCAAAGCTGCTCTGCGAGATGTCGGACGAACGCTGGAGTTTTCAAAAGATGAACTGGATGCTGCAGTCAAACAACTTGGGAAATCGACGACGTTACAAGGAATCGAACAAAATAAACAGACGTATCGCTGGTTCTCTGGAAGTGAAAAACGTCGACAACTCTTACAGCTAGCGCAAGCAGTCGAAGGTCTCCCGCGACAACGTTCGGTTCACGCAGCCGGCGTCGTCATCGGGTCAGAGAATCTCGTCGAGACGACACCCTTAGAGACAGGACCGAACGAGCGATACGTGACGCAGTTCCTGATGCAAGCATTAGAACGTCAAGGATTACTGAAGATTGACTTGCTGGGACTGCGCAATCTTAGTCGTTTGCGTCGGATGGAAGAATTGATTCGAAGAGAACACCCCTCTTTTACGCTCTCGCAAATTCCAGAAGAAGATCGTGCGACGTTCCAAGTCTTTGCCCGCGCTGAGACGGATGATATCTTCCAATTCGAATCACCAGGCATGAAACAAACATTGCGAGAAGTGAAACCGAATCGATTTGAAGATTTGGTCGCCACGATGTCGCTCTATCGTCCAGGACCGATGAAATTCATTGATCTGTACGCAAAACGAAAAGCCGGTCAACCTTATCAGATGGTACATCCTGTATTAGAAGAGGTGCTGGCGTCGACATATGGCATCATCGTCTACCAAGAGCAAGTCATGGAAATCACACGGCGAGTGGCTGGTTTTACGCTTGCTCAAGCAGATATATTACGACGTGCGATTTCCAAGAAGAGTACGGATTCACTCGAACAGGAACGTCTCCATTTTTTAGAAGGTGCACGAACGAATGGATTCGATGATACAGTAGCACATTCACTTTATGAACAAATCGAACGTTTTGCCGGATATGGATTTAACCGAAGTCATGCAGTCGCCTACTCAAAGATTAGTTATGCCCTTGGGTATATCAAAGCGCATTTCCCGCAAATTTTCTTTCTCGTTTCGGTGGAACAACCGGAACGCCTCGTCCGGTTGATGCGCGAACGACGTCTCCCTGTCCTATCACCGGACGTCTGGATTTCCGATTATCGTTCTTCACTAGAGGGAAAGGGGATTCGACTTGGAATCCATGTGATTAAAGGTATTTCCGAGCGAGAGTTCGAACGGTTAAAAGAAGCGTCGAAGCACACGGCGACGATCGCCGATCTATTGACTCATGTCGGATGGGGTAAAAAGGAACGAACAAAAATCGAATTACTACTTTATAGTGGCGCATTAGACCGAGCGACGCACGGCGATCGTGGACTCGCTGAACAAGAGGTGCTCGAGTACTTCACGGAATCATCGAATACCTTATTACCGGACGAACTGGCAATCCTCGGGAAACGACGGACACAGAAGTCATCGAAACGAAGCGATTCCGACTGGGCACGCCTGGAACGAGATGCACTCGGATTCTGGTTAACGTATTCTCCTTTGACGACAGCGATGAAAGCACCGGTCGAATCTGCTTATTTTCATGATCTTAGTGTCGGAGCAGACACGCATTATTTAATCTGCTATATTGATCAAATCCGAGAATTCAAGACGAAACGCGGTCAAGAGATGGCGGTCATTCAAGCGGTCGATGGGTATTCAAATGAAGAAGTCGTCGTATTCCCAAGTCAGTATGAGCGGTTCCGTCGTTCTCTTTATTTAGGGAATGTCTTATTGATCGAATTGAAGGTTCAAGATCGTGAAGGGGAGCGCCAATTCATTTTGGAACGGCTCCGGCCACTCGGACAAGATGTATTGTTCGTCAAGCTAACATCAAAAAATGAGCTAGCCACACTCGAACAATTGTTAGAAGCTGCGCCAGGCGATATTCCAGTCGTCGTTCGCTACGCTGATTCACGCGAGACGAAATCGTTACCGCCGCTTTATGCGGTTCGGCATGATGAGGAATTATTAGCTCGTCTACGTATGCAGTTTGGTGAAGATCATGTTGTCCTGAAAAATGTGCCTCGCTCAAACTAGTAGTAGGTAATAAGATTTGTTATAATAAAGGGTAATTGGTCTGACCAATGCCACCGATTAAAGCAACCGACTGAAGGGTCAGAAAGGTGGTGCCGTATCGATATGGAGAAGAAACGAAATGCGTTTGAAGCCAATATCGCGGCGATTAAATTGATGATCGAACAAGATGGATTAGTTCCAGGAGACCGAATCCCATCGGAACGGGAACTGGCAGAACGACTATCCATCAGCCGACCGTCCGTACGAGAAGCATTACGGACGCTCGCTTATTTAGGCATCGTCGAGACACGGCACGGAGGCGGAAGCTTTCTGTTAAACCGTGACGATCATACCTATATTCAAATCATCGCTCAATTCTTAGTGACTGGCGATTCGAAGTTCGAAGACTTGGCAGGAACGCTCCGCTTGCTTGAGCAAGCAGCGCTCGCGCAGCTGGATGACCTTTCGGTGCTTGCACCAGTCGTTGCATCCGATGCAGCGTTTCGTGAGACGTTGATTCAGACGGTCGATAACGATCTGTTTGAACGAATCTGGCGACAAGTCAATGCCTTCCATAAAAGCTTCGGTCAAGGGGAACTCTATACGCAAGTGGAACGGGAACAACTCTTGAACCGCCCATAGATGACAAGGGGGAACTGAACGTGCAAGCATTTTTTCGAAAACCTAAAAAGTTCGTCACGTTGACTTCAAAGGAGCAACGTGTCGATGTGCCTGTTGGCTTAATGACAAAATGTCCGAAATGTAAATTGATCCAATATACGAAACAACTAGAAGCGAACCTACGCGTCTGTTCATGTGGATATCATCATCCATTGACTGCGCAAGAACGTTTTACGCAATTATTTGATGAAGGTTCGGTAACATATTTTGATCTGCCAGCAGTTCAAGCGGATCCCCTCGGATTTGAGGACTATCCGGAAAAATTAAAAGGAGATCAAGTCAGAACGGGTCTTAAGGAAGCGATCGTCTGTGGCGTCGGGAATGTGAATGGTCACCCACTCGTCGCTTGTGTCATGGATGCGCGATTCCGGATGGGCTCGATGGGAGCTGCCGTTGGTGCTGCAATTTCTGAAGCTGTTCGTTACGCGACGAAACATCGTCTACCTGTCACGATATTCTCTGCTTCAGGTGGGGCACGGATGCAAGAAGGAATGGTCAGTCTCATGCAGATGGCGAAATCGAGTCTCTTTTTAAAACAGCATTCAGATGCAGGGTTACTCTATATTTCTTGTATGACCCATCCGACAACCGGTGGTGTATCAGCAAGTTTTGCGATGCTAGGTGATTTCAACATTGCTGAACCGGGTGCGTTGATTGGATTTGCGGGTCGCCGGATCATCGAACAGACGATTCGTGAAAAACTACCGGAAGATTTCCAAACAGCAGAATTCTTATTGCAAGCAGGTCAACTGGACGATGTCGTATCACGACACGATCTGAAGACGTACTATACGCGAATCTTAAAGCTACATGCGGAGGGAACGAACCATGCAACCATTTGACCAACCAGTCATCGCGTTACGCGAAAAAATTCTTGAGCTTCATGACATGGCGGAAACGCAAGGACTTGACTTCAAGGAAGAACTGCAACTTCTTGAAGAACGCCTTCATCGGTTAGAACTCGATATTTACGGGAATATGAAAGCGTGGAATCGTGTTCAGTTGGCACGTCATCCAGAACGTCCAACGACACTCGATTACATTGAATCGATTTGTGAAGATTTCATCGAACTGCACGGTGATCGTCATGGGTATGATGATGCAGCAATCGTCGGTGGAATCGGAACGCTAAATGGTCGTCCCGTGACGATCATCGGTCATCAACGCGGAAAAGATACAAAAGAGAACATTCGTCGTAACTTCGGGATGCCACATCCAGAAGGGTACCGGAAAGCACTGCGTCTCATGCAACAAGCGGAAAAATTCAACCGACCGATCATTACGTTCATTGACACGAAAGGAGCATATCCAGGACGTGCGGCAGAAGAACGCGGTCAAAGTGAAGCCATCGCAAAAAACTTGTTTGAGATGGCTGGGATGACTGTGCCAATCATCTCGATTGTCATTGGTGAAGGCGGTTCAGGTGGTGCTTTAGGAATCGGCGTTTGTGATCAACTCTTGATGCTTGAGAACTCGACGTATTCCGTTATCTCTCCTGAAGGTGCTGCAGCATTATTGTGGAAAGATGCGAGTCTTGCGGAAAAGGCTGCAGAATCGATGAAAATCACAGCACCTGATTTGTTACGCCTTGGAATCGCGGATGCTATCATTCCTGAAGTCATCGGAGGAGCACATCTTGATGTGTCATTACAGGCGGATAAATTAAAATCTGTCTTGGTACAGAAGCTCGAAACTTTGGTTCATCTGACCAAGGAAGAGCTCCTCGATCAACGGACCGAAAAATATCACCAAATTGGCACATAAGCACCATGTAATCGCTATCATGATTGATATTCCTCATTTCCGGAATTGATGATGAAAAAGATAGTGAAAGTTTATGCAATCTGCCCTGTTGTAAAACAAGAAAACAACGTGCTATTTTAGATTCAGATTAATGGAGAGGTGATTAACGTGAGTTTAAAACGGATTGCTGTCTTAACGAGTGGCGGTGATGCACCAGGTATGAACGCCGCGGTGCGTGCTGTCACGCGTAAAGCGATTTTTCATGGCTTAGAAGTATTCGGTGTCTACAACGGGTATCAAGGATTAATCAACGGGGACATCGTCCAGTTGAACCTTGGATCAGTCGGTGACATCATTCAACGAGGTGGAACGTTCCTACGTTCAGCACGTTGCCCTGAGTTCCGTACAGAAGAAGGACGAGCAAAAGCGGTCGTCAATCTTAAGAAATTTGAAATTGATGCACTCGTCGTCGTAGGCGGAGACGGGTCGTATCGTGGTGCCCAAAAATTGACTGGACTTGGCTTCCCGACAATCGGACTTCCAGGTACGATCGATAACGATATTCCTGGAACGGACTATACGATCGGTTTTGATACAGCGCTCAACACGGCGCTTGAAGCGATCGATAAAATCCGTGATACAGCATCGTCGCATGAGCGGACGTATGTCATTGAAGTCATGGGACGCGATGCGGGTGATATCGCATTATATGCAGGACTTGCTGGTGGAGCAGAATCGATTCTTGTTCCTGAACGTCCTGAAGATTTAAAAGAAGTCCTCGATCGCATTCAAAGTGGTGTCAACCGCGGTAAGAAACACTCGATCGTCATCGTCGCTGAAGGTGCAGGTCGTGCTCAGGACGTGGGAGACGCTATCGCAAAAGAAACAGGTCTCGATACACGCGTCACGGTTCTTGGTCACGTTCAACGTGGTGGAGCACCGACGGCAGCGGACCGTGTACTTGCAAGTCGGATGGGGGCACATGCCATCGAAATCCTACTTCAAGGAAAACAAGGACGTGTCGTAGGTGTACGTGGTGGCAAGATGATTGATCTCGATATCGATGAGGCACTCGACGCAAACAAACATGAGCTGGATCTTGAAATCCTTGAGCTTTCAAAACAGCTTTCGATTTAACGAACGTCGATAGGATTGGAATGGGCAAGAGAACTTGGCCAAACACCGTAGGAGGTTTATGGAATATGCGCAGAACTAAAATTGTATGTACGATCGGACCGGCGTCAGAAAAACGTCTCCCAGAAATGATCGAAGCAGGTATGAACGTCGCTCGTTTGAACTTCTCACACGGCGATTATGAAGAACACGGTGCACGAATCACAGATATCCGTCGTGCAGCAAAAGAAGCAAACAAAATCGTTACGATTCTTCTTGATACGAAAGGTCCAGAAATCCGGACGCATACGTTCGAAGACGGAAAAGCACTTCTCGTACGTGGACAAGAAGTCATCGTCGTCAGTGGTGACGCAAACGAAATCGTCGGAACAAAAGATAAGTTCTCTGTTACGTATGAAGGACTTTATGATGATGTCGAAGTTGGTTCGATGATCATGCTTGATGATGGTCTCATCGGTCTTCGTGTCGTTGAAAAACTTCCAAACCGTGAACTTCGTTGCTCTATCGAAAACGAAGGTGTCATCAAAACGAAAAAAGGTGTCAACTTGCCAAACGTGAAGGTTAACCTTCCTGCTTTGACAGATAAAGACGTAGCTGATATCGAATTCGGAATCAAGAGCGATGTCGACTTAATCGCACCATCATTCGTACGCCGTGCGTCTGACGTCGTTGCGATTCGCCAATTGCTTGAGAAAAACAATGCGACTCACATCAAAATCTTCCCGAAAATCGAGAACCAAGAAGGCGTCGATAACATCGAAGAAATTCTCGCGATTTCAGACGGTTTGATGGTAGCGCGTGGTGACCTCGGTATCGAGATCCCGACAGAGGACGTAACACCAACTCAAAAAGACTTGATCAAGCTTTGTAATGACTTTGGTAAACCGGTCATCACAGCAACACAAATGCTTGATTCAATGCAACGTTTCCCACGTCCAACACGTGCTGAAGCATCAGACGTCGCGAACGCGATTCTTGATGGTACGGATGCAATCATGCTTTCAGGTGAGACAGCAGCAGGGGACTACCCGATTGAATCTGTCAAAATGATGCACTCGATCGCAAAACGTACAGAAAAAATGCTCGACTACAAACTCTTGTTGAAAGATCGTCAAACTCGCAGTGAGCACACAGTAACGGATGCGATCGCTCAAGCCGTTACGCACACAGCAATCAACTTGGATGCAAAAGCAATCTTGACACCGACACAATCGGGCTACACAGCATCACGTATCTCGAAATACCGTCCGGAGCCGAACATCGTCGCTGTTACACCAAGCGCACGTGTCGCACGTCAGTTAAACATCGTATGGGGTGTGTACCCAATCGTCGTCGATCATCTCTCAGACAACACGGATGATATGTTGACACTTGCTGCAGATACAGCGAAAGATGCTGGTTTTGTTACAGACGGTGACCTCGTCGTCATCTCGGCTGGTATCCCTGCTTTGACTGCTGGTACAACGAACATGTTAAAAGTTCACATCGTTGGTAAAGAGATCGCAAACGGTCGCGGAATCGGCGAACGTGGTGTTGTTGGTGAAGTCGTCATCGCAAACAATGCTGAAGAAGCAAATGCGAAAGCGAAGCCAGGCATGATCCTCGTTACGAACTCAACAGATCGTGACATGATGCCTGCAATCGAATTGGCTGCAGCAATGATCACAGTAGATGGTGGATTGACTAGCCATGCTGGTATCGTTGGACCATCACTCGGTAAACCGGTCATCGTTGGTGTTGAAAATGCATTGACAGTCTTCAAAGACGGTCAAATGATCTCAATCGATCCATTGACAGGTAAACTGTATAACGCATAATTCATTCATGACGGACGTGACTTAGGTCATGTCCGTCTTTTTTTCATGAGGAGGACGTATGGAAGCTTATCTATTTTTGATTGCCCTCGTCTTCATCGGGGTCATCGCACAAAATAAATCATTGATCATCGCTGCTGCTTTCCTGTTGATCGTCAAGGCGATCGGACTAGATGGTCGATTATTTCCATCCTTGCAGGCAAAAGGAATCACGTGGGGTGTCACATTGATTACGGCTGCGATTCTTGTACCGATCGCAGCAGGGGATATCGGATTTAAGGAACTTATTCAAAGTATTCGGGGGCATATCGGCATCATCTCATTTTTATCAGGAATCTTCGTTGCAATCGTCGCAGCACATGGTGTTGGTCTGATGAAAGAAGACCCACTTGTCACGACGGCATTGCTTGCCGGAACGATTCTCGCAGTTGGACTCTTCCGGGGAGTACCCGTTGGTCCGCTAATTGGTGCTGGGATCGCTGCGCTTGTCATCGGAATGTGGGATATCATCGCAAAAACGTTCACGGGATGAGCAGGATCAGCAAAGAATACGAATTAATTTTTTGATAATAGTATGCAAGTTCATTCACTTTTTGGGTAATTTTGTTTATACTAAGAACAGAAACAAGATGGTCTATTCAAGAGTACAGCGGTACAAGCATGGGGAACGACTCTTGAGTGGACGTCTTTTTTTCAATACGGAAATGAAAGCGTTTTAAATTTCTGGGGAAAAAAAGGGGGATTATTGTCATGACGCAAACTAAAGGTTTAGAAGGAATCGTCGCGACGACATCGAAAATCAGTTCGATCATCGATGGTCAATTGACGTACGGCGGTTATACAATTGATGATTTGGCGGAGCACGCCTCATTTGAGGAAGTCGTCTTCTTATTATGGAACGACCGTCTACCAAAAGAAGAGGAATTGAAGCAACTGTCGGAAGCACTCATTTCCGAAGCACCAGTTGCGACTGCCGTTCTCGAGACGATGAAGGCAGCACCAAAGTCGGCGAATGCGATGGCAATGATTCGAACAGCGCTCTCTCAACTCGCGCTTTACGATGAAACATCAGAAGATATGTCGACAGAGGCGAATTACGCTAAAGCCATCAAATTACAAGCGCAAATCGCAACACTTGTTACGGCTTACGCGCGTATTAAAAAAGGGCAGGAACCAATCGCACCTAAAACAGGTCTTTCTTACGCTGCAAACTTCCTGTTCATGTTGACAGGCGAAGAGCCGACAGAAGTGGCTGAAAAAGCGTTCAACCAAGCGCTTGTTCTTCATGCAGACCATGAGTTGAACGCTTCGACATTCACGGCACGTGTTTGTGTTGCGACACTCTCTGACGTCTACTCAGGTGTGACAGCAGCGATGGGTGCATTAAAAGGACCTCTTCACGGTGGAGCGAATGAAGCCGTCATGAAGATGCTGTTAGAAATTGATTCGGTTGAAAAGGTTGACGAGTATGTTCATAATAAACTTGAGAACAAGCAAAAAATCATGGGCTTCGGTCACCGTGTCTACAAGGACGGCGATCCACGTGCGAAGCACCTTCAGGAAATGAGTCGTCAGTTGACTGCTCAAATCGGGGAGCCGAAGTGGTACGAGATGTCAGTTAAGATTGACGAGATCGTCCAGTCGGAAAAAGGATTGAAACCAAACGTTGATTTCTATTCCGCTTCTACGTACCATGCACTTGGACTTGATACAGAACTTTTCACTCCAATCTTTGCAGTAAGTCGAATGTCAGGTTGGTTGGCGCACATTTTAGAGCAGTATAGCGATAACCGTCTGATTCGTCCACGTGCAGACTACACGGGTGAAACGCACCGGACATATGTGTCCATCGAAGAACGTTAAAAGGACGGAGAGGAGTAATCCTCTCCTGATTTTTGATGTAGATTACAATTACTTAAGGGGGATTTTTAGACATGGCTACACTTCAAGGCGAAAACATCACAGTAACGAACGGTACACTTCAAGTTCCAAATGCTCCAATCATTCCATTCATCATTGGTGACGGAACAGGACCTGACATCTGGAATGCTGCGGTACGCGTATTTGATGCAGCAGTTGAAAAAGCCTATAACGGTGAGAAGAAGATTGAATGGAAAGAAGTCTATGCTGGCGAAAAAGCATTCAACAAAACAGGTAACTGGTTACCAGAAGAGACACTCGATCTCATCCGTGAGCACATCATCGCAATCAAAGGACCACTTACGACACCAGTCGGCGGCGGTATTCGCTCATTGAACGTTGCATTACGTCAAGAGCTTGATTTGTACACATGCCTTCGCCCAGTTCGTTACTTCACAGGTGTTCCTTCACCGGTTAAACGCCCAGAAGATACAGATATGGTCATCTTCCGTGAAAATACTGAAGACATCTACGCAGGAATCGAATATGCAGAAGGTAGCGAAGGCGTTGCAAAACTGCTTGAATTCCTTCAAAACGAAATGGGTGTCAACAAAATTCGCTTCCCTGAGACATCTGGTCTTGGAATCAAACCGATTTCAAAAGAGGGAACAGAACGCCTCGTTCGTGCAGCAATCGAATACGCACTTGAGCACAAGCGCGCTTCGTTGACACTCGTTCACAAAGGAAACATTATGAAGTTCACTGAAGGAGCTTTCAAAAACTGGGGTTATGAGCTTGCTGAGCGTGAATACGCAGAGCACGTCTTCACTTGGAACCAGTACGATCGTATCAAAGAAGAAGAGGGAACTGAGGCTGCGAACAAAGCACAAGCAGACGCTGAAGCTGCTGGTAAGTTAATCGTAAAAGACTCAATCGCTGATATCTTCTTACAACAAATCTTGACTCGTCCAAAAGAGTTCGATGTCGTTGCGACAATGAACTTGAACGGTGACTACATCTCGGATGCACTTGCTGCACAAGTGGGTGGTATCGGAATCGCACCTGGAGCAAACATCAACTACATGACTGGTCACGCGATTTTTGAAGCAACTCACGGTACAGCACCAAAATACGCTGGACTTGATAAAGTAAACCCATCATCTGTCATCTTGTCAGGCGAAATGATGTTCCGTCACCTCGGTTGGAACGAAGCAGCAGATCTCATCATCAAATCGATGGAAACATCGATCGAAGCAAAAGTCGTCACATACGACTTCGCACGTCTCATGGATGGTGCGACTGAAGTGAAGTGTTCTGAATTCGCGGACGAACTCATCAAAAACATGTAATCCGATCAGGAGGAATGAGTCGATGAACAGACGGAAGAAGATCGCAGTCATAGGAAGTGGCTTTACGGGCGCGACGACGGCACTTTACCTTGCCCAGCAAGAGTTAGGTGATATCGTCCTCGTCGACCGACCAGAGCAAGAAAATCCGACGAAAGGAAAGGCGCTTGATATGCAAGAAGCAGCGCCGATCCTCGGATTTGATGTTTCGGTAAAAGGGACATCGGATTATGCAGATATCAAGGACGCAGACATCGTCGTCATCACTGCCGGCATTGCTCGAAAGCCGGGCATGAGCCGCGAAGACCTTGTCAGTACGAATGCTACCGTCATGACAGCTGTGACGAAGGAAATCGTCGCGCATGCACCAGAATCGATCATCATCGTTTTGACGAACCCGGTCGATGCGATGACGTATACGGTCTATCAAGCATCTGGTTTTCCGAAGGAACGTGTCATCGGTCAGTCCGGAGTCCTCGACACGGCGCGTTTCCGGACATTTCTAGCAGAAGAACTCAATGTTTCTGTGAAGGACGTATCAGGGTTCGTGCTCGGTGGACACGGAGATGATATGGTACCGCTACTGCGCTATTCTCAAGCAGGAGGAATTCCGATTGAGAAGCTCATATCGAAAGAACGACTCGATGCGATCGTTGACCGGACCCGTAAAGGGGGCGGTGAAATCGTTCAGTTACTCGGAAACGGTTCCGCTTATTACGCGCCAGCAGCGGCAATTGCTCAGATGGTCGAAGCGATTTTGAAGGATCAGCGACGTATTCTTCCGGCAATCGCTTATCTCGAAGGCGAATACGGATACAACGATATGTACTTTGGTGTACCGGTCATTCTTGGTGGGAACGGTGTCGAGCACGTCTACGAACTCGAGCTGACTGTCGATGAACAAGAAGCATTGAACCGCTCTGCGTCTACCGTCCGTTCGGTACTCGACTTATTAAAATCCTGAATCTAAAAAAAGACGAACCTGTCACTTTCGACAGGTTCGTCTTTTTCGTCTCGTTACAGTAGGTGTTGCGAGTTTTGACAATGCGGACAGGTCAGCCGATCACATCAAACGATAGATTGTTCGAGAAGACCATTTTTGAGACAAACGGTGCATCGGGCCATGATATAAGCTTCTTTTATATATAAATGTGTAAAGTAAAATGGTTAGTTCACACCATGTTATCCATGTAGTATAAAAGTTCCAATTTTAAAAAACATGTAGAATAAATGCTTGTATTAGGGTAAGGACAAAGGTACGTCATTTTATTCCACTAAGGGGGATTTTACATGCGCGCCGTAACGTACCAAGGAACAAAAGATGTTCAAGTCAAACAAGTACAGGATCCATCGATTGATAAAAACGATGACATCATCGTAAAGATCACCTCGACTGCAATTTGTGGTTCGGATCTACACATTTATCAAGGGAATATGCCGGCTCACAAAGACTATGTCATTGGTCATGAACCGATGGGCATCGTTGAAGAAGTTGGACCAGGAGTGACGAAGGTCAAACGGGGAGACCGCGTCGTGTTACCGTTTAACGTTGCTTGCGGTCACTGTTTCTTTTGCGAACATGATATGGAAAGTCAATGTGATAACTCAAACGGAAATCCGCATGTCGATACAGGTGGATATTTTGGTTTTACAGAAGAGTTTGGTGGACATCCCGGTGGTCAGGCGGAATATTTAAAAGTACCATTTGGAAATTTCATGCCGCTCGTAATTCCTGAATCGTGTGAACTAGAAGATGAAGCGTTGTTGTTCTTATCTGACGTTTTACCTACAGCATATTGGAGTGTCCTGCATGCTGGTGTGAAAAAAGGGGACACGGTCGTCGTACTCGGATCGGGACCTGTCGGACTGATGACACAAAAATTCGCATGGATGCAAGGTGCGAAACGGGTCATTGCGGTGGATGATCAAGTCTATCGATTAAATCACGCCAAAGTGACGAATAAAGTCGAGACCGTGAATTTTTCAGATCATGCAGAAAGTGGTGCCTACATCAAAGAATTGACGCAAGGTGGGGCAGATGTCGTGATTGATTGCGTCGGTCTTGATGGGAAGATGTCACCTGTTGAAAAAATCGAACAAAAGATTGGTTTGCAAGGGGGAACGTTGAGTGCCATTGATATTGCGAAGGATGCTGTCCGGAAGTTTGGTACCGTACAGTTGACGGGTGTCTATGCGAAAAAATATAATCAATTTCCACTCGGCGACTTTTTCACTCGGAATATCACACTGAAAATGGGACAAGCACCCGTCGTCCATTTGATGCCGGAACTGTTCCAGAAAATCATCAATAAGGAATTTGATCCGACGGACATCGTGACGCATCGAGTGGCACTCGATGATGCTGCTGCAGCCTATCAAACCTTCAATGATCGAACAGATGGATGCATCAAGGTCGTTCTAAAACCATAAGTCACTTCACATGCAAACAACCCATCCAAAATCGGATGGGTTGTTTGCATTAAAAGAAGAAAACTGGCCACAAGATACCGACAGCTAAACCGAGTAAGAGACCAACGAATACTTGAAACTCAGTGTGACCGACGAGTTCATTCAGAAGAGGGGTCTCATGACGAATTCCCTTAAAATAATCATTGAGTAATTTTGCCTGAACACCAACAGCTTGTCTGACACCCGTCGCGTCATACATGATGATTGTGGCAAATATGGCAGCTAGTGCGAAGAGCGAAGATGAGAAGCCTTCCTGAAAACCGATGACCACGGCTAACGCGACGACAGTCGAGCTATGTGAACTAGGCATACCACCGGAAGCAAACATGATCTCCAGGTCGAACTTTCTGGTCCGTACCAAACTCGTAACAAGCTTCGCTGCTTGAGCGATGAACCATGCCGTGATGGCTGCAAAAAGGGGATGATTCCATTCCATACATTCTACCTCCTACGATTGACGATATGTATTGATTCCCCGTTTTTATCGCTTTTACACGAATGATCAAGAGGGATTCATCGTCTCCTTTAAAGATTATGTAAAGAAACAGCAGAAAGATTTGTGATTTTCCAGTAAAAGTCGGTAAGATGAAGACAGACGAAGCGGATTCCACGGAATTCCTCATTCGAAAGAACGAAACTTGAGGGGGATGCAAGGTTTGAAAGATAAAATTATCGTGGTAGATGATGAATTGTCGATTGCAACACTATTGAAGTTTAATTTAGAGCAGGCTGGTTTTGTCGTCGAAACGGCACATGATGGAATGTCAGGTTTGAAATTAGCGGAAAAACAAGATGCCGCACTGATCGTACTGGATCTCATGTTGCCGGAACTCGATGGTCTGGAAGTATGTAAACGACTACGTCAACAGAAAATCAATACACCGATCTTGATGCTGACGGCAAAGGATGATGAGTTTGATAAGGTGCTCGGTCTAGAACTCGGTGCGGACGATTACCTGACAAAACCGTTTAGCCCACGCGAAGTCGTTGCCCGTGTAAAAGCGATTTTACGACGGATGAGTCATCAGACAGCATCCCCGGATGAGGTCACGGACGGAACGATTCTGATTGGTGACGTCAAAATCGTTCCGGATAACTACGAAGCTTTCAAAGCAGAAGAACGTCTTGAACTTACTCCTAAGGAATTTGAATTGCTCGTATATCTCGCTAAAAATAAAGGACGTGTCTTGACACGAGATCAACTGTTATCCGCGATTTGGAATTATGATTTCGTCGGCGATACGCGTATCGTGGATGTGCATATCAGTCACGTCCGTGAAAAAATCGAACCGAATACGAAAAAACCGATTTATATCAAAACGATTCGCGGTCTCGGGTATAAGATGGAGGAGCCGAAACCAGAATGAGTAAGTATCGGAAACGGTTCATCTTTAAAATGATTTCTTTCATTAGTTTGGTGCTTGTTGCACTCGGTTTTCTACTTGGACAATCATTTAAGGAATTCTATGTTCAAAATGAAAAAGAAAAATTGATGGATGAAACCTCGCTTGTCGAGACGATCCTACAAGGGCGCGAAGTTTCTGATATGGCACAGTACGTGAATCAATTGTATGCCGAATCCAATTTTGACATGATCTTATTTAACGGACGTGGGGAAATCATCGCAGGTACCCCTGTTGATGTCACGAAACTGAAAGTAGCAACGCTCAATTTCTCAGCGATTCCCAAAGATGGCACGTTTGAATCGAAGACGGATGACAGTGTCGTCCAGTTCACGAAGCCTGTTCCAACAGCAGATGGTGGAGAAGTGTACGTCAGTTTCATTCGTTATGCTAAAGATTTGAATATTATCTATTCACGGATTTGGACGGTCATTTTCTTCTCACTCCTTGCTTCGCTCGTAATCATCTTTTTGACAATCTATCGTTCAACGAAACGGTTCCTACGACCAATCGCGGAGGCGACCGATGTGTTGCACGAACTGTCACATGGGAATTACAAGTCACGCGTCTACGAGTTAGCGGCACCAGATGAATCACGTGATTTAGGACGCTCGATCAATCTCCTCGCACGAAATCTAGAGAATGCATCATCCGGTGAAGCGATGCAACGGGCACGACTCGAATCCTTGATCGAATACATGGGAGCCGGTCTCATGCTGATTGATGAAAAGGGTTATGTACTACTTGTTAACCGTACCTATCGGGAGATGTTCCATATTCACGAACCATCTAGTGGAAAATTATATTACCGCGTACTTCCGAACGAAAAGATGAGTCAGGTGATTGAAGATGTCTACCTGACAGAAAAACCGAATCGCAAACAATCGAGTGTCCGTTTCGGCATCAACAGTCGGACGTTTATGGTCAGTGCCGCACCGATTTTTGATAAGAACGGTCGCGTGCAAGGAACGACCGTTGTCTTCAACGATATTACGGAAATTAAAAAGCTGGAACAGATGCGCAAAGACTTCGTTGCGAATGTCAGCCACGAATTAAAAACACCACTGACGTCCATCAAGGGGTTTGCAGAAACGTTACTCGATGGTGCGCAAGATGTTCCGGAAATCCGGGAACAATTTTTGCGGATCATTCATGATGAATCAGAACGAATGCAGACATTGGTCGAAGACTTGCTCGAACTATCGCGACTGGAACAAGACAACTATCAGCTTGAAACAGCAATCGTTGATGTGACGAGTCTCGTTCGCGAAACCGCTGAGCTGTTGCATCGACGAGCAGCGGAAAAAGAGATGATGATTCATATCGAAACGGAAGAGGAAGTCTTCATCCGGGCAGATTTGAATCGGTTGAAACAAGTCGTAGTCAACTTAGTTGCGAATGCGTTGAACTACACCCCGAACGGTGGTAACGTCTGGATTCAACTCGAGGACGGAGAAGAGTCTGTCCAACTCATCATCAAAGATGATGGGATTGGTATTCATCCGAAGGAGACGCAACGTATCTTCGAACGGTTCTATCGTGTCGATAAGGCGCGAAGCCGTAATTCAGGTGGAACGGGTCTCGGGCTGGCCATTGTTAAACACATCGTTGATCTTCACCATGGGGAAATTGATGTCGAATCGGCGGAGCAACAAGGAACGACGTTTACGATTCGTTTACCAAAACATGGCTGAATTTCACAGTGGATTCACAATTCCTTAATAGATGTATCTTATGATGAAAGTACCTTCTTCATCATCTGTATGGCGACTGGATCAGCTCCCATGTCGTCATGCCCTTGGCGGTTGACTCTCCGTGAGTCAATCGTCTTTTTTTGGTCATTTTTAGCGAACAAATGTGTGCAGAGTGATACAATAGGGACAGAAAATCGATTAAAGGGGCGTAGATGATGGAAAATAAATTGTTATTGATTGATGGGAACTCATTGACTTATCGGGCGTTTTTCGCTTTACCACCAATGACGGACGCGCAAGGACGAAATACGAACGCAGCCTATGGCTTTACGATGATGTTATTGAAGTTGCTTGAAGAAGAGCAACCGACACATATGCTCGTTGCCTTTGATGCTTCGAGTGAAACATTCCGTCACGATGTCTATCAGGAGTATAAAGGAAGTCGGGAAAAAACACCGTCCGAACTACGAGAACAATTCCCGATCGTCCGAGACATCTGTGAAGCACTCGGTATTCAAATGATGGAACTCCATCGCTATGAGGCAGATGATTTGATTGGTACGCTCGCACGGACAATGCCAACGGATCGGACGCGGATTGTCACAGGAGACAAAGATTTACTTCAACTTGTCACGGATAAGGTCGAAGTCTTGATCACGAAGCGTGGGATCACGGACGTCCAGTGCATGACAGAGGAACTGTTTGCTGAGACGTATGGTGGTCTAAAGCCGATTCAAATGATTGATTTGAAGGGGTTGATGGGTGATAAATCGGATAATATTCCAGGGATTCCTGGGATTGGTGAAAAGACGGCTGTTAAATTGATTTCGGCATACGGTTCTGTTGAAGGACTGTACGAACATGTCGAGGATTTAAAAGGGAAGCAGAAAGAAAAAGTCATCGCGAACGAAGAGCTCGCACGACTGTCGAAAGAACTCGCGACAATCAAGGTGGATGTCCCGCTCGAGACGACGCTAGATGATTTGCAAATTCGCAATGTCGATACCCAAGTTCCTTATTCATTGTTCCAGTCACTTGGCTTCAAGTCATTGACGAATCGATTCGCCCCTGTCGTCAAAGAAGAGGATAAAGAACAATTAAACGTCGTGACGATCACTTCACTTCCTAAAGACGTCACGGATGCCGTATTGATTGCAGAACAGCTTCGAGAAGATTACATGGAAGAAGACATCATTGGATTTGCGATAGCAACGCCTGACACGATCTATGTTGCTGCTCCGACGCTCGTCGAGGATCCAGCATTCCGTCAATGGATCGAGTCGGAACATCAAAAGATTTGTCTCGATGCGAAACAAGTCGCATTTGCATTGCGTAAACACGCCTTGACATTGAACGGGTACGAAGATCTGTTATTAGCAGGCTATTTGTTAAACTTAAGTGGCGGTACAACACTCGCTTCGATCGCTGGTCATTATGCATTAATGGCGCCGAATGAGGAAGCAGTACTCGGTAAGGGGGCGAAACGTCTCGCGCCAGAAGATGAAGCTCTTCATCCTTATTTAGCTGAGAAAGCACGGATGGTTGAATTGCTGTTCCCAAAAGTCCGAGAAGAACTGAAGGCGAATCAACAATATGAGTTATATGAAACGTTAGAGCGTCCACTATCAGGTGTCCTCGCTGAGATGGAATGGACTGGGATTCGCGTAGACGTCGCGACGCTCCAAGAGATGCAAGCGGATCTTGCTGGGCGTTTAACAGAACTTGAGACATTGGTCTTTGAAGCAGCAGGTGAGTCGTTCAATATTAATTCTCCGAAACAACTCGGTGTAATTTTGTTTGAAAAACTCGAACTCCCTGCCTTTAAGAAAACAAAGACGGGCTACTCGACTGCCGCAGATGTCCTTGAAAAACTGCGTCCGCTGCACCCAGTCATCGATCACATCATGCTTTACCGAGAACTGCAAAAGTTGCAGTCGACGTATGTTGAAGGATTGCAAAAAGTCATCAAGGAAGATGGAAAAATCCATACTCGTTTTGCTCAGACAATCGCTCAAACAGGTCGTTTAAGTTCGGTCAATCCGAACCTTCAGAATATCCCGATCCGGATTGAAGAAGGACGGAAGATTCGAAAAGCCTTCGTTCCGAGTCAAACAGGCTGGTCATTGTACGCTGCTGATTATTCACAAATCGAATTACGTGTCATGGCCGATATGTCGCAGGATCAGACGCTTGTCGATGCGTTCCTCCATGATGAGGATATTCATACTCAAACGGCAAGTAGTGTCTTCGGTGTCGAACCGGAAGATGTCACAGGAAACATGCGGCGTCAGGCGAAAGCCGTCAACTTTGGAATCATTTACGGAATCAGCGATTATGGATTGTCTCAAAACTTGAACATCACACGCAAAGAAGCGCAATCATTCATCGATCGTTATTTCGAGTTGTTCCCGCAAATCAAACAGTTCATGGATACAGCAATCGAGACGGCACGAGCAAATGGATTCGTCGAAACGTTGATGAACCGTCGCCGCAATATTCCGGATATCAATTCGAAAAACTTTAACTTACGTGGTTTTGCTGAACGTACTGCGATCAATACACCGATTCAAGGTTCGGCTGCAGATATCATTAAAAAAGCAATGCTTGATGTTCATGCTGCTTTGAAAGCATCTAATCTGAAGGCACGCTTGTTATTACAAGTACACGATGAATTGATTTTTGAAGCACCAGACGAAGAACTCGACGCTTTACAAGCACTTGTCAAACAAGCGATGGAGCAGACCGTCGAACTATCCGTACCGCTACGCGTCGATGGGGGCGCAGGGCATACGTGGTACGAAACGAAGTAAGCAAGGAGGAATAGATGTGCCTGAATTACCTGAAGTCGAGACCGTTCGCCGCAGTTTAGAACGTTCGGTCTCTGGAAAGACAGTCTCTTCCGTCAAAGTCTACCATCCGAAAATGATTCGGGGGATGGAAGTGGCGCCATTTGCAGATGCCTTACATCAAGAAAGGATCGAACGCGTCGAACGTCGCGGAAAGTTCCTGCTCTTTGATTTTGATCGTTTTTATCTCGTCAGCCATTTGCGGATGGAAGGAAAGTACTTCCCATATCCACAACCGGTTGAACGGGATAAACATACGCATGTCGTCTTCCGTTTCACGGATGGTTCGGAACTTCACTATAATGATGTTCGGAAGTTCGGAACGATGGAATTACGTGATAAGCAAACAGCGATGCAGACTGCTCCACTGGCACAACTGGAGCGTGAACCATTTGATCCGGAATTTACAGCAGAAGTGTTAGCGGAGAATTTAATTCGTAAAAAGAGAAGTCCAATCAAAACGGCACTGCTCGACCAGTCCATCTTCCTTGGTCTCGGTAACATCTATGTCGATGAGACTCTTCATGCTGCACGCGTCCACCCGTTGACGAAAGCCGGCGCCTTGACACTCGACGATATCTCACGCATTCATCAAGCCGGTGTCAACGTTTTACGACAAGCGGTGGAAGCAGGGGGAAGTACGATCCGGAGTTATGTCTCGCCGTCAGGAAAAGGTGAATTCCAGCTTCAACTTGCGGTATATGGTCAAAAAGGGGAACCGTGTCCTCGTTGTGGTACAGCCATCGAAAAAATCAAAGTCGGTGGACGGGGAACACATTTCTGTCCGACGTGCCAACAGGTTGCCTTATGAGAGTCGGTCTGACAGGGAGTATCGCAACCGGTAAAAGTACGGTTTCTAGCTATTTAAAACAAAAAGGAATAGCGGTCATCGATGCGGATCTCATTGCGCGAGAAGTCGTTGAGCCGGGAGGGCGAGCATATGATGCAGTCCAACTGGCATTCCCAGAGGTGTTTGAAAAAGGACGTCTTGTCCGTCCAAAGCTCGGACAAATCATTTTTCAAGATAGTGAAAAAAGACAACAATTGAATCAGTTGATGCACCCGAGTATTCGACAACAGATGCTCGAAGCAGCAGATGCCTATGAACGTTCAGGACATTCTCTCGTCGTATTTGATATTCCGTTACTGCTAGAAGGGGATTGGCGAAACCTGTTCGAACGCGTCGTTGTCGTCTATTGCCCAGAAGATATGCAGTTAAGAAGATTGATGCAACGTAATGATTTATCAGAAGCAGAAGCGTATGCACGTATCCATGCGCAACTCGGCATCGAACAGAAAAAAGAGCTTGCAGATGATGTATTCTTCAATGACGGTAGTATTGATTCGTTATACCAACAAATCGATGAGTGGTTAAGTCGGTATGGTGATTGATGCAAATGATGACAAGTTATGAAAAACATGAAGTGAGAGAAGTTTCCATCTTCTCTCACTTTTTTTAGAGAACATAATGAAATCGCTTACATTTCATGATATAGTTCTATCTGTAAACGGAGGTACATCCGTCACATTGAAGGGGGATCCGCACATGGGAGTCAAGGTGGCAGTCAATGGTTTTGGTCGAATTGGTCGAATGGTCTTTCGACGTCTGATCGCTGAGGGGAAAAGCGAAGTCGTAGCAATTAATGCGAGTTATCCAGTCGAAACACTCGCGCATTTAATCAAGTATGATACGGTACACGGAAAATTCAATTATCCGGTCGACATCATCGATGGGGCGTTGATGGTTGACGGAAAAGAGATTCAAATCGTCAGTGAACGCAATCCTGAGCTATTGCCGTGGGGGGAACTCGGCATCGATATCGTCGTCGAAGCAACAGGGAAGTTCAATTCGGATACGGGCGCTGCGAAGCATTTAGTGGCAGGAGCAAAAAAGGTCGTCATCACGGCACCTGCTAAAGGGGATGTTCGGACGATCGTCATGGGTGTCAATGATGACATGTATGATCATGAAACGGATGATATCGTTTCGAACGCATCGTGTACGACGAACTGTCTCGCACCTGTCGTTCAAGTCATCGACCGTGCATTCGGAATCGAATCCGGTCTCGTCACGACGGTTCATGCGTTTACGAACGATCAAAATAACATTGATAACCCGCATAAGGATTTACGGCGCGCCCGGGCATGCGGCTCATCGATCATTCCGACGTCGACAGGCGCGGCAAAGGCGATTGCGCTCGTCTTGCCACATTTGGAAGGGAAATTAAATGGACTCGCGCTTCGTGTTCCGACACCGAACGTATCACTCGTCGATCTCGTCGTCGAAGTCAGTCGGGATACGACGGTCGCTGAAGTGAACGAAGCCTTCACGAAAGCAGCGGACGGTGCGCTTGATGGCATTCTCGGAATGACGATGGAACCGCTCGTCTCAATCGACTTTAACGGAGAAGAACGTTCGACGGTCGTCGACGGGCTCTCGACGATGGTCATGGGTGGTCGTCAGGTGAAGGTCCTCGCTTGGTACGATAATGAGTGGGGTTACTCATGCCGCGTCGTCGATCTCGTACACCTCGTCTCGGCACACTTAGAGGCGATGGGAACCGTTGAAAAAGAACTTGAATTGAATTAATTATAACGGGCAGATCCCAGCAATGACGGGGGCTGTCCCGTTTTTTTTCTTAAAATATATTAATTTTTGAAATTTATCCTTGTGTATCTTTTTGATACTCGCTATAATTCAAATCGTGAACTTCAATCGGTCTGGCAATCGCAGCTTAAAGGGTTAGGACCTCTCTGGACTAACTTTCCCCCGTGGGTGCGAACGACTCAGGCGCAAAGTAAGTGATCAACTACTTTGAAGACCATTGAATGTAGGGGGGATCCACAAATGGATACTATGGGAAGACACATTATTGCAGAACTTTGGGATTGTAATCCTGAAAAATTGAACGACATGGAATTCGTTGAACGACTTTTCGTTGACGCAGCACTTCAAGCAGGTGCAGAAGTACGAGAAGTAGCATTCCACAAGTTTGCACCACACGGCGTCAGTGGCGTCGTCATTATCTCTGAATCGCACTTAACGATTCACAGTTTCCCAGAGCACGGGTATGCATCGGTTGATGTCTTTACTTGTGGGGATCGGATCGATCCAGCCATCGCAGCGAACTACATTGCTGAAAAGCTCGATGCGAAAATCCGTGAAAATGTCGAAATTCCACGTGGTATGGGACCTGTTCAAGTTCCAGCGGCTACTGTCCAGCACGTCAACTGACAATACACACGAATTCGTCAAGCCCTCGTCGTTCAGACGAGGGCTTTTTAATATGTCTGACGTCTGTTATTCTTAATAGTAGAAGAAACAAAGAAAAGAGGATGACCATGGGACTGAAGGAACGTTTGCAAAAACAGCTAGAGACATCCGATACACATAAAAACGAAAACCTACGCACACACTACTACGCAGCAACTGTGGAGATGTTATTTGCTGGTTTAGAAAATATCTTAAAGCAAGATGGCGGAACGGTTCGTCGTGTTGACGCGGAACGTGGAGAACTCGCTTTTACCTTAAAAGAAGTCGATGGACTTGCGACAGTCATCATGGTGGCAGGCGGACGTACTGCCGTCGATCTCTTCTTACACCGTGAAAGTCTTCTCGGACCTGATCTCGAGAAACAAATTGAGCGAATCTATGCATCACTTGATGCAGGGTATCGATTAAAGATGATTGGAACAAAAGAAATCACGTGAACGGAGGTACGGCATGCGCTGTCCAGCCTGTAATTTTAACGGAACAAAAGTACTGGATTCAAGACCAGTCCAGGATTTCGGTTCGATTCGAAGAAGACGTGAATGTGAGTCTTGTGGCTATCGTTTTACGACATTCGAAATGGTCGAGCAGACCCCTTTAATCATCGTAAAGAAAGACGGAACGCGTGACGAGTTCAATCGCGAGAAAATTCTACGTGGATTAGTGCGTGCCTGTGAAAAACGACCGATTTCGATTGAACAGCTAGAAACAGTCGTCAGTCGGGTCGAAAAGGCATTACGAGCGACAGCTCAGCATGAGATTCCAAGTGAGCAGGTCGGACGTCTCGTATTAAATGAACTAGCATCCGTTGACGAAGTGGCATATGTCCGCTTTGCGAGTGTTTATAAACAATTTAAGGACATCAATGTCTTTTTCCAAGAGCTCTCTGAACTGATGGAGCGACATCAGGAAAATGACCGTGAGAATTGAACGTGATATAAGAGAGGTCGTCTGTCCGGTCAGCGCACCTCTCTTTTTCTCCCTAAGGAAAGGACGAGTCAGATGGTAGAACGTGAACTTTCCGGTACCGACCTTTGCTTAGTGATGAGCAATGGTGTCGTCGACCGTGAAGCTTATCAATCTTTATATTATTTATACCAGCCGATTATCGGTGTTAAAGCGCTTGGGCTCTATCAAACGTTTTGGAGTGAGATGATCCCAGGGAAAACGAAATCCCAGTATATTTCCCATGCGGAACTCGGAACACTACTCGGGTTTTCCGTCGATGAGTTCAAGGAAGAGTTATTTAAGCTAGAAGGGATCGGGTTGATTCGAACGTTCGAAGCGCGCCAAGCCGCTTATCGTTACATTTATCAAATCCGGGTTCCGCTTGCGCCGAACACCTTCTTGAATGACGGGGTGTTATCGAGTCTGCTGTTCTATCGCGTCGGTGAAATCCGGTTCCGGTCGTTACAGCATCGTTTTCGGACGGAGCCGCTTCCGAAGAACATCGTTGATCGGACGGTTCGATTTGATCAAGTGTTCGACGTAAAAGCTGGTCTTGCTTCCGCTCATCAGCCGAAAGCTTATGCGAAACAGGAACGTGCGGTATATGAATTCGACTATTCGTTTGATCTAGAAGAGATGAAGCGACAGACCGATCGTTTCCTGCCACGAACATTTTACTCAAAGGCAATCGATCATCTGCTCGTGAAGCTTGCTTACGTCACGCAGTCGAATGAAGCATTGATGGCGGAACTGTTGAATGCCCGTTTCCGTCACGAAGCGTACTTGCCGATGACCGATGCTGAGAAGCAAGAACGCTGCAAACAGATGATGTTGTCAGCAAAACAAAAACTCAGCCGGGAGAAAAAAGCGAAGGTCGCCTCACTAGACACGATCGAGGTCGGAGACATCGAAGCGACGGAGACGATGGAAAGCACCCATCCGAAGCATTATGTAGCGAAGTTGCGAAAGGTCAAAGCGTTGTCTGAACGGGATGAAGAATTGATCCAACAATTGATCATCGATTATGAGATGTCGTCTGGGATCGTCAATGCTGCGTACTACTATGCGCTCGTCATCAAAAAAGATAATCGCTTCAGCAAGAACTTCCTCTTATCGATCGTTGATGATTGGAAACAGAAGGGATACGTGACGGCATCCGAGGCACTAGCGAAGACGCAGGAGCAGGATGAGTTGATTTCAAAAAAGCAGGAGCAAAAACAAGAACGTGCGCGTCAAACTGTTGGTGGTCGCCGGGGACGGACAAGCAACACGAATGGCGGTCCGAATCCGAAGTGGTTGCAAGAAGAGAAAGCAAAACAGCAGCAGTACGAAGCCTCTAAAAAAGCGAGTTTCGAAGCAGATGTTCCAGATGATGAAGAAATGGAACGGATCTTACGAGAACTGAAGGGGAACTAAAGGAGTCGAGACATGGAACATATCCAATCATCTATCGAAAAAATATTAAGTCGACCGGACGTCGCAGAATCGGTTCGAGCGATTCAACAACGAGTGTTGTCTCATCCAGGTGTCGTCATGTTCTTGCGGACACATCCGGAGATCGATCAACGGATGATCGAGCGGGGCATGCTCAAATTGAATGAATATGCGGAACAGATGGACGGAAATCGACTGATTGAAAGTAAGGCAGTCATCGAAGGGTACCAGCCGATCCTGCACGTCGAAAAAGGACAGATCGTCGTCTCGTATGAGAAGTCGCAAGCGTTAAAAGACCGAGAGGATGAACGTGCGCTTGAGAAGAAATTTAAGAGCCTGTTCCTGCCGGATGAAGTCCGCGATGCGAACTTCAGTGATTTTGACTTGTCGACGACGGACCGTAAGCTTGCCTTGCGTGCGGCGTCTCAGTTCCTCAATCATCTCCGCTCGAAGGAGACGGTAAAGGGATTGTACCTTCATGGTAGCTTTGGTGTCGGGAAAACATACCTTTTGGCTGCGATCGGGAATGCTTTGAAAAAAGAACGGATTGCAACGATTCTTGTCCATGCCCCGGGGTTTGTCGCTGAAGCGAAACGGCGGATTCGGTCTGACTCGTTTGATACATTCCTCGAAGGATTTCAAACGATTCCAGTCTTGTTGATTGACGATATCGGTGCTGAATCGATCAGTCCGTGGGTACGGGATGAATTGTTCGGGATCATTTTGCAGTATCGCATGATGCATCGTCTGCCGACATTATTCAGCTCGAACTTATCTTATGATGAACTCGAACTCCATTTCGGAATCACAAATGATCAAGGCGATAAATTAAAGGCTGCACGACTGATGGAACGAATCCGGACGACGACGCAACCAATCGAGTTCCTTGGTGAAAATCGACGTCGCTACTAATTTTCCTTGTCAAGGAAGCAACGGATTCGTTATACTAATGACACGTCAATAGACGATGCAACGATTGAGGATATGGAGTATGAAATGAACCAAACTAGCGAGAGAAGAACGGTGGAAGCTTCTCATGGCATCATTCATGTCTTTACTCCCTCATAGCACGAACGGGGCTAATCCGTTTGCGCCTCACGCCCGTTAACGCGTGTTCGAGCCGAACCAGTGCATGGTCCGGGAACGAGGGTGGTACCACGAGATTAAGACTCGTCCCTTTTTAGGGATGAGTCTTTTTTATTTTGTAAAAGGGGGAAACAGTCATGTCAAACATCACACTTACATTTCCAGACGGCGCCGTAAAGGAATTTGCAGCCGGCACGACAGCTGAAGAAGTGGCAGCTTCGATCAGCCCAGGTCTTCGTAAAAAAGCCTTTGCTGCTAAATTGAACGGGCACGCCATCGATTACCGTCGTCCAATCGAAGAGGACGGTACAATTGAATTGATCATGCCGGATTCAGAAGAAGGGCTCGACTTGATTCGTCACTCATCAGCTCATTTGATGGCACAAGCCATCAAACGTCTGTATCCGGATGAAACGATTCATCTTGGAATTGGACCGACAATCGAGAATGGTTTTTACTATGACATCGATATGGAACGTCGTCTGACAGAAGAGGACCTTCCAGAAATCGAGAAGATGATGAATAAAATCGCCGGTGAAAACTTGCCGATCGAACGAGAAGTCGTCTCGCGTGACGAGGCACTCGCCATCTATAAAGAACTCAATGATCCGTTGAAGGTTGAATTGATCGAGTCGATTCCTGCTGATCAGGATTTGACGATTTACCGTCAAGGCGAATTCTTCGATCTCTGCCGTGGACCACACGTTCCAGCGACAGCGAAGCTACAAGTCTTCAAATTGATGAGCGTTGCTGGTGCTTACTGGCGTGGTGATTCGAAAAACAAGATGTTACAACGGATTTACGGTACAGCATGGGCAACAAAAGATCAGTTGAAACAACACCTCCACTTCCTCGCTGAAGCAAAAGAACGGGATCACCGGAAACTCGGGAAGGAACTTGGTTTATTCTTCACTTCTCAAGAAGTCGGTCAAGGACTTCCGATGTGGTTACCAAAAGGAGCAGCCATCCGTCGGACAGTCGAGCGTTATATCGTCGATAAAGAACTCGAACTTGGGTATGAGCACGTCTATACACCGGTCCTCGGTTCAGTCGATCTATACAAGACATCGGGGCACTGGGATCACTATCAAGATGACATGTTCCCGAAAATGGAGATGGACAATGAAGAACTTGTTCTTCGCCCGATGAACTGTCCACACCATATGATGGTCTATAAGAACGAACCACGTTCGTACCGTGATTTACCACTTCGTGTCGCGGAGCTTGGTGGCATGCACCGTTACGAAATGTCTGGTGCCTTGACTGGTCTTCAGCGCGTTCGTTACATGGTTCTTAACGATGGACATACGTTCGTCCGTCCTGACCAAATGAAAGATGAGTTTAAAGCCATCGTTCACCTTATTCAAGAAGTCTATGCTGATTTCGGGATCACAGATTACAAGTTCCGTCTTTCGTACCGTGACCCAGCGGATAAAGAGAAGTACTTCGATAACGATGCGATTTGGGAAATGGCGCAACGTGAGTTGAAAGAAACAATGGATGAGCTCGAACTTGAATACTTCGAAGCAGAAGGCGAAGCTGCCTTCTACGGACCGAAGCTTGACGTGCAAGTTCGGACAGCACTTGGTAAAGATGAGACGCTCTCGACAGTCCAACTCGACTTCCTCTTACCAGAGCGCTTGGAATTGACATACAAAGGAAATGACGGACAAGATCATCGTCCGGTCGTCTTACACCGAGGTGTCGTTTCGACAATGGAACGATTCGTCGCATACTTGATCGAAGAATACAAAGGTGCGTTCCCAACATGGCTCGCACCCGTTCAGGTGAAATTGATTCCGGTTTCTGGTGTTCATGAAGACTATGCTCGTGAAATCAAAGCGATCCTGTTGAAAAAGGGAATCCGCGTCGAAACAGATTTCCGTGACGAGAAACTCGGTTATCGTATTCGTGAAGCACAAGTCAATAAAGTACCGGTCATGCTCGTTTTAGGTGACAAAGAAGTTGAATCACGCGAAGTCAACATTCGTCGTTACGGTTCAAAAGACTCGAGTAATGCATCACTCGAACAATTCATTGCAGATTTAGAGCAAGAAATCGCAAATCGTTCAAAATAATTCATGTATACAAAAACAATCCGCCCTGCTGATGTAGGGCGGATTGTTTTTGTGATGGGATGCTTGAAAGAAACCAATTTCATACCGATGAAACAGGTAGAACATCCAACTGAATCTATCTAAAATGACCAAATGTCATTTTTCCTTTAATTGGATAAATGCTATAATAGACCTTCAGTGGATGAAATGTTTTGAAGAATGGGAAGGAAGTTACAGATTGAAGAAAACAACTCTCGCTGTATTCATCGCTTCTTCACTTTTAATCGGTATTCATCCGAGCGAAGCGAAGGCGACAACGATTAAAAAAACATACCGGATTACACCAAAAACAGAAGCGATTGACCCAGCAATCCGTAAATATACGACCTATAATGCAAAGACACGCAATCATTATACGATGCGTTCTTATTTGGAACGACTTGAAAAAGAAGGGGGAGGCACCCTCGTTCTAACAAAGGGAACGTATCTGTCCCCGTTACGTGTTGGTATCCCGTCCAATACGACGGTGATCCTAGAGGATGGTGTCATCATCAAAAAGACGACAGAGACAGGGACGACAAAGATTAGTTCGACGACGAGTGTCTTTGATTTCGTTGCGCCATCTGTTTTACGTCTGGATAAAAAAGTTGGCAAATATAACGGTTCCCAGAATGTTAAACTCGTCGGTAAGGGGAATGCACAGATCGACTTGAATCAATATGCGCGTGGTTCGGCTTTCGCTATTGCCCATAATCAAAATTTGTACATCGGCGGTATTACGGTACGGAATCAAAAGGGTTCACATGCGATGGAACTTGATGCAACGAAGAAGGCAGTCATCGAAAACATGAAATTCGTCGATGCCGTCATGATACCGAATACAGGTCCGAATGAATCGATTAATCTCGATACCCCAGATCCAATCACGAAGGGTTTCAACTGGAAGTGGTCGAATCAAGATGGCACTCCAAATGAAGATATCACGATTCGTAATAACTTATTCCGTAACATCAATGTGGCAATCGGCACACATCAATACACGGAAAACAAATTACACACGAATGTCCGGATTGAAAAAAACACGATTGACGGAACGAAGGATTATGCGATTTCGATGATGAACTGGGAGAATCCAACGCTCCGCTACAATACGATCCGAAACGTGCATCGAGCAGATGGAAAAGCGATGACGATTCTCGGTAGAGGAGTTGTCGGAGGGACAATTCGCTACAATCGATTGGAAGACGCGGATCGCGCGATTCAAATGCAACCGTTCCAAAGTAACGGCTATGCTCCAATCTATAATACGTTTACAGCAGATCAAAAACGGTACATGCAACAAAATACGGTCAAGCAGGTTGGACTCGATCAAATCGTCTTATTCAAAAAACTGAACGAGTTCACGTATAAAACGGCAGAGCGTTACGATTTTATTCCATACTAAGACACAAACAAGCACCCAAGACTAGTGTCGAGGGTGCTCGTTTTGCGTTATGAACGCATTTGTTGCAGGAACGGTTCGATATTGACTTGAAGCGCTTCTGATAGCTTCTGACCGAGTGATGCATCAGCACGATAGAAGTTACAGATTGCGAGCAGGACCGTATTTTCATGACGGACTTGCTGAAGGTCGTTGACGAGGTTCTTCAGAAGAGCTGCTTGCTCTTCTTCTGTCAGACGACGGTATACTTCTCCGGCTTGACCAAAGTTATTCGTCTTCTCGATTTCGAGACGACCGTGTTTATCATCAAGCAACGGTTGATTTTCTTCCGTATACTCGGGTGTTTCTTTTGGTTCTTCTTGATAACGGTTCGGTTCGTAGTTGACCGGACTCGTTTGCTGACCGACCGGCATTGCACCGTCACGTTGGTAGTTGTTCACTTGTGCAAACGGACAGTTGATTGGAAGTTGTTGATAATTCGTGCCAATACGGTAGCGTTGTGTATCTGAGTAAGAGAACAAGCGACCTTGTAGTAACTTATCTTCAGATGGCAACATCCCTGGAATCAAGACACCTGGGTTAAAACCAACCGATTCTGTTTCAGCAAAGTAGTTGTCGACATTTTTGTTCAATGTCATTGTACCAACGTGTTGGAACGGAATGACATCCTCAAACCAATCTTTTGTCGCGTCGAGCGGATCGAAATCGAACTGATCGACGTCAGCCGGATCAAGTACCTGTACGAACAGATCCCATTCCGGGTAATCGCCATCTTCAATCGCTTGGAACGTATCGTTTGAAGCATGGTTGAAATCTTTTCCTTGAATCTCTGTTGCTTCTTCAGCTGAGAGATTATGAACACCAGCTTTTGGTACCCAGCGTAGTTTCACATAAACCGTATTACCGTGTGCATTCACCCATTTGAACGAGTGAACGGAAGAACCACGCATTTTACGGTAGCTTGCAGGAATACCCTCATCCGTGAAAAGGTGCATGAGCATGTTCGTCGATTCCGGACGAAGTGTCATGAAGTCCCAGTAACGGTCAGGATCTTGAATATTCGTGCGTGGATCTGGTTTGAGAGAATGGACCATATCCGGGAATTTCATGGCGTCACGAATGAAGAAGACAGGAAGGTTGTTCCCGACGAAATCCCAGTTTCCTTCTTCTGTATAGAACTTGACAGAGAATCCACGTGGATCGCGGAGCGTCTCTGGAGAATGCGTGCCGTGAATAACAGTCGAGAAGCGGGCGAAAACAGGAACTTCTGTCCCTTCTTCTTGTAAAAACGCAGCTTTCGTGTACTTTTTCATCGAATTTTTGACAGTGAAGACACCGTGAGCACCAAAGCCACGAGCATGTACGACGCGCTCAGGTACACGTTCCCGATCGAAATGGGCCATCTTTTCAATTAATTGATAGTCTTCTAATAAAGTTGGTCCGCGACGTCCAGCCGTACGTGAATTCTGGTTGTCTCCGATTGGTACACCTTGATTGGTCGTTAATCGTTTTTCAGTCATCTGTTATTCTCCCCTTTATGTAAGATTAAATTAATTATAAAACAATAATCATTCTAAATAAACAGTTTTGCTTGCGAATGTTCTGAATCTTTTTTCATGTTATGAATGTACCCGTGAAAAACAGGTTAGAAACTTCTTGCTTATCCGTAAAAGGATTGCTATTATAATCAAGTATGTGAGCAACGTTCTGTAAGAACATAGAAAGCGGCTTGACATCACGGGAAAACAAGTGCTATGATAGCAAAGTGAAATGACAACAAAGCAGAAGCATCCCGCTTCTCACCATGTATGATAACTCGTACTGGTTCATCATGAAGATACGCAATGTATAGCAAATGCTGTGCCTTGGCGTTCCTTATGAGTGTGGGCGGGAAAAACTGCCGACGCTTTTTTTATAGCGTTTTCTATCATTCATTTTTCGTGCAATGCACGATGGAGGTGCTAACCATTAGCAAAGATCTGTTAATCAATGAAAGCATCCGTGCCCGGGAAGTTCGTCTTATCGGAGCGGATGGTGCTCAACTAGGTGTCCAATCACGCAACGAAGCGCTACGTCTCGCAGAGGAAGCGGAACTTGACCTCGTCATGGTCGCTCCACAAGCGACACCGCCAGTTTGTAAGATCATGGACTATGGTAAATACCGTTTCGAGATGCAAAAGAAGGACAAAGAAACTCGGAAGAATCAGAAAGTGATTCAGATGAAAGAAGTTCGTCTTAGCCCGACGATCGAGGAGAACGACTTCCAAACGAAATTCCGTAATGCGAAGAAATTCTTGGAGAATGGTAACAAAGTGAAAGCGAGTATTCGTTTCCGCGGTCGTGCCATCACTCACTCGGAAATCGGTAGACGCGTTCTCGAACGCCTCGCAACGGATTTAAGTGAGTTCGGTGTTGTGGAACAGAGACCGAAGATGGAAGGACGCAGCATGTTCCTCGTGCTTGCTCCTAAGAAAGAAGACTAATCGAATCGAAGTAGGAGGGAATCTCTCATGCCTAAAATGAAATCGCACCGCGGTGCTTCTAAACGTTTCAAACGTACTGCTTCTGGCAAATTGAAACGTGGTCGTGCTTACACAAGCCACTTGTTCGGTAACAAATCAACAAAAGCGAAACGTAAATTACGTAAAGCTAGCATGGTATCTACGGGTGACTTCAAACGCATCCGTCACATGATCGCGAAGTAATTTATCCAATCGTATACAGATTTAGGAGGGAATTTATATGCCACGCGTAAAAGGCGGATATACGACTCGTCAACGTCGTAAAAAACAACTCAAATTAGCTAAGGGCTACTACGGCTCGAAACATACACTCTTCAAGGTTGCGAAACAGCAAGTCATGAAATCTCTCATGTACGCTTACCGTGACCGTCGTCAAAAGAAACGTGACTTCCGTCGCCTCTGGATCACTCGGATCAATGCGGCAGCACGTATCAACGGTCTTTCTTACAGCCGCATGATGCATGGTCTTAAATTAGCAGGTATCGACGTTAACCGTAAGATGCTCGCTGACCTCGCAGTTACAGATGCAACTGCATTTGCTTCACTTGCTGACACAGCAAAAGCAAAATTGAACGCTTAAGTTCTACAATTCGTCGGGGAATTTAATTCTCCGACGTTTTTTTCGATTTAATGATAAAATAAGAAGGCACGTCGATGAGACGGTCATATGATTTTTTTAGATAGAAGGAGAATTAAAGATGGATTGGTTGACACTTTTTGAGATGCAAGAACAGTTGGATAAACGGATTCAGTCAGAACATCAATTAACAGGCAATCAATTCGACGAGCGTCTGCTTGCCTTATTGGTCGAACTCGGTGAACTTGCGAACGAGACACGTTGCTTTAAGTTCTGGTCGAACAAGGGACCATCCGCTCAAGTCACAATTCTTGAGGAATATGTCGATGGCGTCCATTTTCTACTCTCACTAGGTCTAGCGCTTGAGTACAAGAAGAGTCATTTTACAGAAGGTGACTTCTATTTGACAGCAACAGATGCTTTTTTAGACGTCTATAACAAAACGAACGTCTTTGCGATCTCGCGGACGGAACAAAGTTATGATGTTCTGATTGGTGCATACCTTGCATTAGGTGCTACACTAGGCTTTACACAGGATATGATTTTCAAGGCTTACATTTCTAAAAATGAAGCAAACCATGTGCGACAAGACAACGGTTACTAAGGAGGAAATCAGATGAACGAACAATTACATATGCTAAAACGTCTCACGGACGCAACAGGTGTACCGGGAAACGAAAAAGAAGTCCGGAGCCTCATGCGTGAATATTTAGAACCTCATGCAGAAGCATTCCACCAGGATGGTCTCGGTAGTCTGTTTGCTGAACATAAAGGCGCAGGCGAAGATGCACCACGTGTATTGATTGCTGGTCACATGGATGAAGTCGGATTCATGGTCACGAAGATCGATGAAAAAGGATTCCTTCGTTTCCAACCACTCGGCGGTTGGTGGGGTCAAGTCCTCTTGGCACAGCGTATGAACATTGTAACGTCATCTGGTGAAGTCATTCCAGGCGTAATCGGTGCAAAACCACCTCATGTTTTACCACCGGAAGCGCGCAATAAGCCGGTCGACATTAAAGATATGTTCATCGATATCGGTGCTTCATCAAAAGAAGAAGTCGACGGTTGGGGAATTCGTCCGGGTGATACGGTCGTTCCACATTGCGAATTTACTGTGATGAAAAATGAGAACTTCTTGATGGCAAAAGCGTGGGACAACCGGATTGGTTGTGCCATCGCAATCGAAGCAATCAAACGCTTAAAAGCAGACGGTCATCCGAACACGATTTTCGCAGGAGCGACTGTTCAGGAAGAAGTCGGGTTACGTGGGGCTCAAACCGTCGCACACCTGCTGAAACCATCAATCGCCTTTGCAGTCGATACAGGTATCCCAGGTGATACGCCAGGAATGACCGATCGTGAAGCATTGTCTAAATTAGGTGAAGGCGTTCAAGTCATCATGTTCGATGCAACGATGATCGCACATCGTGGATTGATCGATTTCGTGACGAAAGTCGCAACAGAAGAAAATATCAAGTATCAACTGGACTTAACGCCAGGTGGCGGAACGGATGCAGCAAAATTCCATTTGTCTAATACAGGTGTTCCATCACTTGCATTGACTGTACCGATCCGTTACCTGCATACGAACGTCTCAATCATGCATAAAGCCGATTTCGAGGCAGCCGTCGATTTAGTCGTTGCTGTCACAAAACGTCTTGATGCGGAGACCGTCCAAGCGATCTACGAGGGGTAATAAAATAATGAAGCACATCGCATCAGCAAAGAACGAAATCGTTAAACAATGGAAAAAACTCTTAACGAAAAAAGGACGTCTGCAGACGAACCGTTTCTTGATCGAAGGAGAACATCTGATTGAAGAAGCTGTTCGCGCTGGAATCGTCAAGGAATTGATCGTGCGTGAATCGTACCAAGTACCAGGTTCTTGGAAAAGAAATGCCGATGTCTTTACGATCGATGAAGCCGTCATCAAAGTACTGGCTGAGACGGAAACGTCGCAAGGCATCTTCGCTGTCTGTGAGATGAAACAAGCTTCGGCACAATTAGAACGAGGACGCTATTTGTTGCTCGATCGTCTACAAGATCCAGGGAACGTCGGGACGATGATTCGGACAGCTGACGCAGCTGGATTCGATGGTGTCGTCGTCGGACCGGGAACAGTTGACGTCTATAACGGAAAAGTCATCCGTGCGACGCAAGGATCACTTTTCCACTTACCTGTTATCGCAATGCCACTCGAAGAGGCAGTCAATGCCCTGCACGAGCAAGGAATTGCGGTAATCGGCACGGCGTTAGAAGGAGCGACGTCTTATCAAACGATCGCACCGATGGATGCACTCGGTTTGATCATCGGGAACGAAGCACAAGGCGTTGCGCCAGAATTGCTCTCTTATTGTGATGAGCGTGCCTACATCCCGATCCGCGGTAAAGCGGAGTCATTGAATGCGGCAGTAGCGGCTGGCATTTTGCTCTATCATTTTGCAAGCGTGGATTGAAACCGACAAGCGTTCATGCTAAAGTGAACATCAGGAATACATCATGGACGTTGATGGAACAGAGTACGTTAGGGAACGATTCAATCAGGGAGAAGCGGTCGTAGACTGAAAACTGCTTCGTGAATCTGCTAACCGAATTCACTCCGGAGTCGCACGAGAGATCGTGACGGGATGCGCCCGTTATCGCGCAATTGGAGGACTTTTCGATTGAAAAGTCAAACAAGGGTGGTACCACGGTGTTTACATCGTCCCTTCGGCATTTGCCGGAGGGACGTTTTTTTATATCTTCAACTAAAGGAGTGGGAAAGATGCGCGAGCAATTAGAAGCATTACGCGATGAAGCGTTGACATTAGTCGATCAGGCAACAACACAAAAAGATCTTAATGACGTCCGAGTCAAGTATCTCGGGAAAAAGGGACCAATCACAGAAGTATTACGAGGAATGGGTAAGCTATCAGCGGAAGAACGACCAGTCGTCGGTGAGATCGCGAATACGGTCCGTCAAGCGATCCAAGAGCAACTCGAACAACGTCTGACAGCTGTCAAACAACAAGAAATGGATGCGAAACTGGCAGCGGAAGCAATTGACGTCACATTACCAGGACGTCCGAAAAAGGTCGGTCATGCGCACCTCTTGCAACAGGTGACGGATGAGATCGAAGACATCTTTGTCGGACTCGGTTATACGATTGCCGAAGGACCAGAAGTCGAGCAAGATCTTTTCAACTTCGAGATGTTGAATCTGCCGAAGGATCACCCAGCACGTGATATGCAAGATTCATTCTACATCACGGAAGAAATCTTGATGCGAACGCATACGTCGCCGGTCCAAGCACGGACGATGCTCGCTTCTAAAGGTGAACCGATCCGCATTCTTTGCCCAGGTAAAGTCTATCGTCGAGACGAAGATGATGCGACGCACTCGCATCAATTCATGCAAGTCGAAGGACTAGTCGTCGGAGAATCGATTTCGATGGCAGACTTAAAAGGAACGCTTGAAGCCTTCGCGAAGCAGATGTTCGGTGAAGCGCGTGAAGTCCGCTTACGTCCAAGTTTCTTCCCGTTCACGGAGCCGTCCGTCGAAGTCGACGTTTCGTGTTTCAAATGTGGCGGTAAAGGATGCAACATCTGTAAACAGACGGGTTGGATTGAAATTCTAGGTGCTGGAATGGTTCATCCTCACGTTCTCGAAATGGCCGAATATGATAGCACGAAAATGTCAGGTTTTGCATTCGGAATGGGCATCGAACGGATTGCCATGTTGAAATACGGTGTCGATGATATTCGCCACTTCTATACGAATGACGTTCGCTTCAGCGAACAGTTTTAAGGGGGAACGCAGATGTTAGTCTCAAAACAATGGTTGAACGAATATGTGGATGTCAGTCATACATCAGGACAAGACCTGGCTGATTTGATTACTAAGAGTGGAATCGAAGTCGAAGGCGTCGATGTCCGGGATGAAGCGTTAAACAACATCGTCGTCGGACGTGTGTTAACGAAAGAAAAACATCCAGAAGCAGATAAATTAAACGTTACGACAGTTGACATCGGACAAGACGAACCAGTTCAAATCGTTTGTGGTGCACCGAACGTCGAAGCAGGACAAGATGTCATCGTCGCGCGTGTCGGAGCTCGCTTGCCAGGGATTAAAATTAAACGTGCCAAATTGCGCGGTGTCGTCTCGGAAGGGATGATCTGTTCACTCGAAGAACTCGGATTCGAAAAAAAATATATCCGAGAAGATGAGCAGGACGGGATCCATACGTTCCGTGAACCAGTCACACCAGGACAAGACGTCTTGGAATTACTCGGTCTTCGCGACGAAATCCTCGAACTTGGCTTAACACCGAACCGTTCGGACTGTCTCAGCATGTATGGTGTCGCACACGAAGTGGCCGCGCTTTATGACACGACACCGACTTTCCCGGTCGTTGAAGTCAAAGAAGCAGAGCCAGCGACGACAGTAGAAGTGACGCTTGATTCAGAAGACTGCTCGTTCTACGCGGCACGAGAAATCCAAGGGGTGACGATTCAAGAATCACCGACTTGGTTAAAAAACCGCTTGATCGCGAACGGCATTCGTCCGATCAACAACGTCGTCGACGTCACGAACTTCGTTTTACTTGAAACAGGTCAGCCGCTTCATTCATTCGATGCCGAAAAACTCGGGAAACAAATCGTCGTGCGTCAAGCACGTGCAGGGGAGTCATTCACGACGTTAGACGAAGTCGAGCGGACACTTGATTCTTCGATGCTCGTCATCACAGACGGTGAACGCCCGGTCGCGCTTGCTGGAGTCATGGGTGGAGCAAATACCGAAGTGGACGGTAATACGACATCGATCATTTTAGAGTCTGCTTATTTCGCACCGATTTCTGTCCGGAAGACGAGCCGTGTTCTTGGACTCCGTTCTGACTCGAGTGCGCGTTTTGAAAAAGGTGTCGACCCACGTCGTGTCTTGTTAGCACTCGATCGTGCTACAGCTTTGATTGCTGAACTTTCGGGTGGAACGGTTCAAGCCGGTGTCGCTCAAGCCGGAACGCTCGAGCTTGACGATCATTTGATTGAAGCGAGTGTCTCGTACATCAATCATCGTCTTGGTATGGAAATTGAAGGAACGGTCATGCAAACGTTACTCGAACGTCTTGGTCTCGGTGTTGAATTATCGGGGGATGCCTTGACGGTCAGCGTACCGACTCGCCGCCAAGATTTGAAAATTCCGGCTGATTTAGCGGAAGAGGTCGCACGTCTCTATGGATATGATGCACTGACTTCAAGCTTACCGTCTGAAGCGAGCCGTGGTTTCTTACCAAAACGGAACATCCATCGTCGTCATTTACGTCGGACATTGCAGGGAGCGGGTCTCTCACAAGCAATCACGTATTCATTGACGAGCGAGCAACGCGCGATGCAATTCAATGAACGGGAAGATCTGCATCCAGTCAAACTGGCGATGCCAATCAGTGAAGCACGTTCGACATTGCGGACATCACTCATTCCGGGACTCCTTGAAGTCGCACAACATAACGTCGCTCGACAGCATGCAGATGTCGCGTTCTATGAACTCGGTAGTGTTTATCTACAACGAGATGCTTCACTTGAGACACTTCCAATCGAACAAGAAATGATTGGTGGCGTCGCAGTTGGTGTATCAGAACAACACCGTGCTCATGGTACACTTGTTAAAACAGATTTCTTCGTCATGAAAGGAATCGTCGAGACACTCGCATCTGCGTCTGGTATCACGTTGACGTTTGAGGCAGCGAGCATTCCATCGATGCACCCAGGGCGGACGGCACGTATTCTGCTTGATGGAGAAGCAATCGGATTCGTCGGTCAAGTGCATCCTGGTCTGTCAAAAGAACAGTATGGTCTAAAAGAAGTGTACGTCTTCGAGTTAGAGGCAATGGCATTGCGTTCGAAGGAAGAACAGGTCTACTCGGAAATCTCACGTTTCCCATCGATGACACGTGACTTAGCAATCGTCGTTGAGCGATCAGTGACGGCACAATCAATCGTCGATGTCATGAAGGAGGCGGCCGGTCCACTTCTACAGGCAATCGAATTATTCGATGTCTATACGGGAGAGAACGTTGGAGAACATAAAAAATCGTTCGCCTTCTCTCTTCGTTACCAAAACAAAGAACGGACGCTCGTCGACGAAGAGATTACGACAGCGCAACAGCGAGTCGTTGATGCAGTGAAAGAAACTTTCAATGCGGAACTTCGTGCATAATCAGAATGAAAAAAACAGCCGCTTTCCTCTTAGAGGAAGGTGGCTGTTTTCGTTTGACGAGATAGATTTAAGAAGCTAGTTCTTCTGCTTCAGATGATGTAGCTTGTCGTTTCGTAAAGATAAAGTACAGTAGACCACTTACGAGAACGATTAGACTACAGGATAAGAACATATTCGAATAGCCGATACCGCTTGCGACTGTGGCGAGAATCAAGGCACCGATTCCGAAGCCCGTGTCGTAAGCAAGGAAAAAGGTCGAGATGGCTTTCCCTTTCTGTGCGGGAGGTGCGAAATTCAAGAGGACGGTTTGAAGACCCGGGAAGATAGATGCCGAACCGACACCAATGATGACGGCAGCAGTCAATAAACCGGCAAAAGAAGGATACATGCCGAGAATGACAAAGCCAATCATATAAAGAACAAACGATGGCAATAACACGAATGCGGCACCCCGCTGGTCGAACAGTTTTCCGGCAATTGGTCGAATCCCGACCATTCCAAGAGCAACTAACGCATAAAAATAAGAAGCATATGCCACATGTCCGATCGAGTCCGTATACAGTGAAATGAACGCTGAAGTACTAGAAATTGCAACGCCTGCCAAAAGGGTCACTACTAACAAAAGTGGACGCGATAAAAAGAGAGACTGGCTTAAACGAAATGCGGATGTGCTTGGAATATGTTGGCTTGTTAGTGGCAAACGCATCATTAACAATAAGGCGATGATGGCTAGGGCAGCAACCGTGACGAAATAAAGAGCAAAGGCTTTTTCTTGAATAAAGGTTAGACCGATGACAGGACCAAGAACGGATGCCAAGTTCATCGATAGTACAAAATATCCCATACCTTCGCCTTGACGTGTTTTTGGGATCAATGTCGTGACAGCGAGACTGATTGAAGAAGACAACATCCCAAAACTAAAACCATGAATGATACGGATGATGATCAAATAGAAGAATGATTCCAGTGGTAGGACGAGCAGGTAACAAATGCTCATCATTGTAAAGAGAGTCGCAGAGATCATCAAGACGCGCTTCAAATCGTAACGATCCAACCAGTGACCAATCAATGGACGAGAACAGACCGTTGCCAGGATGAAGCTAGTCACAATCCATCCGAGTGCTGAAGCAGAGACTGGAAACTGCTTAGCAGCCAGTAAAGGCAGTGAGGCATTGAGTAGGTAAAACGTGATGAAGAGCAATAGATTGATGACCAACGTCATGACGTAATGACGTGAAAATAATCGAGTGGTCATGAGGATTCCTCCTGTCGATGTAGAGTGAGTAAGTGTGTCATCCATTCACCGAGTTGTTGCTGATCGGTAAGGGGGAAGGTGGCAAGTAATCGTTGATGTGTCTCTTGGACAGCAGCGTCGATTTGGTCGAACCGTTCGATGGCTAAAGGTGTCAACGAGACGAAGTGTGTTCGTCCTTCTTTCGTTCGAGTGATGAATCCGAGTGTCTCAAGACGTGAAACGGTTTTTGTCACAGCTGGTTTTTCGATGATCAAATAATGTGCCAATTGAACTTGTGAAACAGGTTGTAATAACGCAACTGCTTTCAATAGCGCCCATTGACCCGTATGTAAGGAATATGGAGCTAAGGTAGCATCAACTTCTCGTTTGACGAGACGTGACACTTTGGATAATTGTCCGAGGACATCTTCTTGGGTATAAAGCATTTTTATTTCTCCTTTAGTTAACTAGTTAACCTTAAGAGTGTATCAAAGCTGGGTGAGAGGTGCAAGATGAAAAAACTTCGTGCATGTATTAACAGGAATGAGATTCTTAAATGAAAAAGATTAAGCAATGCTCGAACGGGGTATGTTCCGTAAAAGGGTATTTGTTCAACTTAAAACATCGAGTGCTTGCTCTTACGATAAGTTGACTGGACTATTTGGACATAGAGAGAAGAAGGGAAGAGTACATCATGAATCGACTAGCGAAGCTTCTGACTGAATTATTGCCAATTCCTATAAATGAAGCAATCAATCCATTGATCACGAATATCGCCACCGATTCACGTCAAATCAAACCGAATGGACTGTTTATTTGTATCAACGGTTACACCGTTGATGGTCACGATTATATCAATCAAGCAATCGAAAATGGAGCTGTGGCGATTTTGGCTGAACGCCCGTTTCCCGACTGTCCAGTTCCTATCATCATCGTATCGGATACAAAACGACTTGCGGGTCAAGTCGCGAATCGCTTTTATAACCAACCGAGTCAAAAAATGCGTGTTTATGGTGTAACAGGAACGAACGGAAAAACGACGACAACGAAATTAGCGTACGATCTCTTTCGGGCGACTGGTGTGAAAGCCGGCATGATCAGCACGGTCGGTGCACGGATCGATGAAGAATTCATCGAGACGCCAAATACGACGCCCGAAGCGATCATTCTGCATCGATTATTGTTCGAGATGGTTGAACAAGGCGTGACGGATTGTATTATTGAAGTGTCTTCTCATGCGCTCGCTGAAGGGAGAGTCGAGGGAGTTTCCTTCCATTCGGCAGCCTTTACGAATTTATCGCATGATCATCTTGATTATCATCATTCGATGGAAGAGTACGCCAAGACGAAAGCTTTGTTATTTCAACAAGTTGCTGCGTCAAACGGACAGACCATCGTCTTAAATCGAGAAGACGGTTGGAGTCGTGTCATGCGAGATGCCGCACCTTTGCAACCAGTTATTTGGTATACGACGCAACCACACCGGACGTCACAAATCGCAGTCGAATGGCTGACCGACACCATCAATGTCCGGATCGATGAGACGACGACACGTGTACCGACAGCTTTACTTGGTGAATTCAATGCGGCGAATTTAGCGGCAGCAATGGGATTATTGCGGGCAGGCAATGCCAATCTGTATGCACTGATTCGTCATATTCCAGAACTGGAGTTACCGAAAGGACGACTTGAACGACTGGAATGGACTTCTTGCGAAATCTATCTCGATTATGCGCATACCCCAGATGGTCTGGAAAAATGTTTACAGGCACTTACTTATATAGGCGAGTCGCTATCGATTGTCTTGAGTGCAGCTGGAGAGCGTGACCGATCAAAACGAGCGGAGATGGGACGAATCGCAAGTAAATATTGCGAACATATCATAGCAACTGTTCATGATGCGAGATCAGAGGCTCCGAATCAGATCATCGATGAGTTAATTGTTGATGTTCCGAAAGAGCGGTTAATTGGGTGTCACACGTCTCGTCATGAAGCACTCGTACAAGCCGCGCATCTCGCACATCGAGGGCAACGCGTCGTCATTGTCGGAAAAGGGCATGATGAGGTGGAACGAATCGGAACTAAAACGATTCCATTTAATGAAAAACATATACTGCTTGCGGAACTAGAACGGCTGTCTGAAGGAGAATCCGTCATTTAAAAACCGACCATTCCGCAAGGGTCATGGTCGGTTTCGTTTCGTAGCTAATTGTTGTGCCTTTTTTGTATTCGCAAAATGAGCTTTCGTCCAGTCACGCAGTTTGTCAGAGCCATAACGTAAAATCAGTGAAGCTGCGACTTGGTCAACCTTGGCGCCAGCACCTTTAGGAATGACGACACCTGTTGACTCACTTAACTTGTCCATTTCCTTAAGAAAAATCGCACGAGCGATGATGGATGAAGCAGCGACGGCAACATGAAGTTGTTCCGCTTTAGTCGAGAAGTAGACATTTTCTCGAACAGGATTCACGACACCAGATAGGTGTTTATAATAGACACTTTTTTCGGCGAACTGATCAATTAAAATCGCTTCTGGTTTCGTCTCCAGTTGGTCAAGAAGCCGCTCGATTACATCATTATGCATCAGGGCAGTCATCTTTCCTTGAGTCATCGACCGTTGCATCTGATTGTATTCTGGATTATGTAGAATACGATATGTGTACGGAATGACAGCATGGAGATCGCGAGCAATTCGACGAATCTCGATATCGTTCAAATGTTTGGAGTCTCGGACACCGAGTTCGTGAAGAAGTGCGATCTGCTTTCGATCAACAAAGGAAGCGACGACGACGAGTGGACCGAAGAAATCGCCTTTCCCGACTTCGTCACTACCAACGACGGACCATTCCGAAAAACCATTCGGTAACGTTGAAACAAGTGGTTCTTTCGACTTAGTCGGCGAAGCCGTACCGAAACGTGTAGCGATAGCTTCGGCTTGCGGTCCTTGAAACATCACTTTTCCAGAATTATAAATCGTGATGACACAACCAGGAATTTTAGCAGCAAAACGGGCATACGGAGGAGACTTCGTCTCGTTCTGTTTGAAGTTCTGTATGACTAAGTCCTGTTTTTCTTTAGATAAGCGTAAAACGGTCGTTCCCATAGGATAACCTCCCTTTCCGGGATTAAGCATACCATCCTTAAGACCGATGGGGGACTTCTTTTCCTAAAACGAAAATGATGGTACTATATGAAAGAAGCAAAGTATGAGGAGGACAGAAAAATGGCTGATTCAGAAGGGTTGAACCGGACGACGATTCATATCGCAGGCAATGATTATACGATTGTCGGAACGGAGTCGCCAGAACACGTACGCGAAGTGGGTCTCCTCGTAGATACGAAGATTCGAGAAATCCGAGAACAAGCACCACAACTCGACGTTCGTCAAATCGCCGTCCTAGCGGCGCTTAATATTGGTAGTGATTATGTAAAAATTAAAAAGAATTTGGGTGAACTATAAACTATGATTTCTCTCGTTATCTTATTACTTCTCGCCTTAGGTGTCATGACAGGGGTCCGAAGGGGAGTTGTGTTGCAGGCCGGTCATTTGCTCAGCCTGATCATTTCCTTCATCGTTGCACTGTCGTTCTATGAGGAACTGGCTACGAAATTCCGATTGTGGGTACCATATCCGTCTACACTGGATGATGCGGGAATCGATTTGACGATGTTCGCGATTCCAAGTTCAGCACGACTCGATGAGGTGTTCTACAAAGCCTTTTGGTTCGTCGTCCTGTTCTTCGGTACAAAAATCATCTTATCGATCTTATTGTCGATGTTTGATTCGTTGACGAATGTTCCGATTCTAAAACAAGTCAAAGGGTTGTTAGGTGGCGTCTTTGGTTTCATCGAGATGTACATCTTCATCTTCCTGCTCTTGTTCTTAGCGGCATTCGTTCCAATCCAATCGATACAGGATGCGATCGCGGACTCGAGTTTAGCAAGCTTCATTATCCAGCACACCCCGCTTCTTGCGAACTGGCTGATGGATCAAGTTGGATTGATAAAATAAACAGGCTCCCACGATTGGGAGCTTTTTTTGAGGGGAGAACTGCACATGCGTACGATTCAAGATGCGATGCGTCATTTGGAACGGATATCGGTCTACCTAGAGGTCAAAGGGGAAAATCCATTTAAGATTAATGCTTTTCGGAAAGCAGCAAGTATTCTCGAAGCATACGATGCTGACTTCATGGCGATCGAGGATTTCACGGCGATGAAGGGGATCGGGAAAGGAACGGCTGCTGTTCTAGAGGAATATCGGGGAACGGGAACGAGCACGGCACTGACAGAACTCGAACAAGAAGTGCCAGAAGGATTGATCGCCTTATTGAAGATTCCGGGTCTTGGTGGAAAAAAGCTCGCTAAACTGCATGAAGTCGGCGTCATTGATGCAGATTCCTTTGCAGAGAAATTAGCAGATGGTACAGTCGAAGCGATGCCTGGATTCGGCAAGAAGACGGTCGAGAAGTACGTTAAAGCACTTGAAACGTTTGAAACACGACCGGAGCGATTACCATACGGTGTCATGCGAAAGATCGTCGCTGAATTGAATCAGACACTTGCATCGTTTGAGGCAATCATTCGTTTTGAAGTTGGAGGAAGTTTCCGTCGAGCAGAAGAGACGTGTAAGGACCTTGATTTCATTCTCTCAACGGATGATCCGGAACGAATCAAGGAGCAGCTTCTAGAACTGTCGCTCATCGATGAAGTCATCGCAGCTGGCAGCACGAAAGTATCGCTCATCTTAAAACGAGACGTTCATTATATCGCGGTTGATTTCCGAATCGTGGATGATGCGGCGTATGCATCTACATTACATCACTTTACGGGTTCGAAGGATCACAACGTCCGGATGCGCCAACTCGCAAAAGAGCGAGGAGAGAGTATTTCTGAATATGGTGTCGAGACCGAGCAAGGATTAGTGCAACCGAACACAGAAGAAGAATTGTTTGCGCGATATGATTTACCGTTCATCGCGCCTGAATTACGAGCGGGACGTCATGAATTCGAGCAAGATTTATCACGTCTCTTGACGGAACAAGATATTCAAGCCGATGTTCATATGCATACGACATGGTCAGATGGTACGTTGTCTGTTGAAGAACTAGTCGATGCCTGTGCTGCACGCGGATATACATGGATGGCGATCACGGATCATAGTAAATATATGAAATTCGTCAATGGATTAACGGAAGAACGTCTGCGTGCACAACGTATTGAAATCGAAGCGGCACGCGAGAAACATCCCGATATGACAATTTTATGTGGTGTCGAGATGGATATCTTGCCCGATGGATCACTTGATTATGAAGATGAGTTCTTAAAAGAAATGGACTATGTCATCGCCTCGATCCACTCGAAGTTCGATCAGACGGAAGAAGAGATCATGCAGCGGCTCGAGAATGCTTGTCGTAATCCTTATGTTTCCTTGATTGCTCATCCGACGGGACGAATCATTGGAAGACGAGAAGGATACGCCGTCAATGTCGATCGATTGATCGAACTAGCAGCGGAGACAGGAACAGCGCTTGAGATGAACGCGAATCCAGCACGTTTTGATTTAACGGCAAGTTCGCTTGCGAAAGCGAAGGCTGCCGGCGTGAAGATTTTAATTAATACGGATACACACCGACCAGAAATGTTAGAAGATATGAAACTTGGAGTCCTCCATGCTCGTAAAGCTTATTTGGAGGCGTCTGATGTCATCAATACGTGGTCTGCTGAAGAAGCACTCGAATTCTTCGGTCGAAAACGTTTAGGAGTGGATTAAATGAATGCCAACGCATTACGCGTTTTAGAATATGAGAAGTTAAAAGAAAACATGCTCGCCTTCACGGCTAGTTCACTCGGAGCACAGTTCGTCCGGGCAATGCGTCCGGCGGAAGACTTCGAGCAGGTCAAGGAACTGTTAGCTGTCACGACGGAAGCAACGACGGTCTACCGGTTGCGTGACCGTTATCCGTTCGGTGGATTGACGGACGTCCGAAGTGAAGTCAAACGGGCAGAGATTGGCTCTGTCCTCTCGACGAGTGAACTTCTAGCCGTCGCAGACGTCGTCTACTCGGGACGTCAAGTGAAGGCGTTCCAAGAACGGCTACACGAAGACCATGCGGATCTACGATTACCGCGCCTTGATAGTCGAATCGAGCAAATCACGAAGCTCGTCGAGATCGAACAGGGGATTCGCCATGCCATCGACGATCAAGGGACTGTCCAAGACTCAGCGAGTGATAAATTACGAGCGTTACGCAGTCAGTTACGCTCGCTCGAAGGACAAGTTCGTTCAAAAATCGATAACGTCTTACGTAGTAAAGCGAAGATGCTGTCTGACGCCATCGTGACGATGCGAAACGATCGTTATTGTGTACCGGTCAAACAAGAATATCGTCAAGCGTTCGGCGGAATCGTCCATGATCAGTCCGCTTCTGGAGCAACGTTGTTCATCGAACCGCAAGCTGTCGTCTCTGCGAACAACGAAATTCAAGAAGCGCGTTTGAAAGAACGGGCGGAAATCGAACGAATTCTTGCACAACTATCGGCACTTGTCGGTAGCGTTGGCGATTCGCTACGCATCAATCTGGATGTATTAGCAGAACTTGATTTCATCATGGCGAAAGCATTATACGGTCATCAGATTGGAGCGGTCGAGCCACGCTTGAACGAAAACCGCCATATCATTCTGAAGGAAGCACGGCATCCGTTCATCCCGAAAGAGGAAGTCGTACCAATTACCGTATCACTGGGTGGGGATTTTACGTCACTCGTCATCACCGGTCCGAACACCGGCGGTAAAACAGTTACCTTAAAGACGATCGGTCTTTTGCAATTGATGGTGCAATCGGGACTATACGTGCCAGCTGCAGATGAGACGGAGCTCAGTGTCTTTGATGCGATTTATGCCGATATCGGGGATGAACAGTCGATTGAACAAAACTTATCGACGTTTAGTTCACACATGACGAACATCGTCTCAATGATGGAAAAAATCGATTTTATGAGTCTAGTACTGTTCGATGAGTTAGGTGCGGGAACGGATCCGACAGAAGGGGCTGCCCTAGCAATCGCGATTCTTGATGAAGTGAAGCGACGCGGAGCACGTGTGGCAGCGACGACGCACTATTCAGAATTAAAAGCGTACGGCTATAACCGAGAAGGGGTCGTCAATGCGTCAATGGAATTCGATGTCGAATCACTCAGTCCGACCTATCGCTTACTCATCGGTGTACCTGGACGCTCGAATGCGTTCGAGATTTCAAAACGTCTTGGACTCGAAGACCGGATCATCGACGCGGCACGTGGTCAGATCGGTAGCGACGCACAGTCTGTCGAGACGATGATCGAACGATTAGAAGAAGCGAAACAGCGGGCTGAAACGTTAGAGGCACAGTTGTTAGAAGAGAAAAAACGACTTGTCGAAGAGAGAGAGCAGTTCGAGCAAGAACAAGCTGAGATCCAGGAAGAGAAAAACGAAATTCTGGCAAAAGCGGAAGAAAAAGCAACACGTGCGGTCGAACGCGCTCAAAAAGAAGCAGAAGGCGTCATCAAACGTCTGAAGGAATTACGAGACGCTGGTGCCGTCAAAGAGCATGAACTGATCGAGGCGCGGAAGCGACTCGAAGACGCGAAGCCGAGTCTGCAAGAGAAGCGGATAGCTAAAGTAAAAGCAAAATACGACCAAACGCCGCGATTTGATAAAGGCGAAGAAGTTAAAGTCACGACCTTCAATCAAAAAGGCTACATTATCAACCAACAGGCGAACGGCGAGTATACCGTCCAAGTCGGCATCATGAAGGTGAACGTCAAACCGGAAGATCTCGCGAAGGTTGGCAGTACACCAAAACGTCCACAAACGAAAGGGCGCTCTGGTGGAACGAGTGTGACGAAACAATCGACACCTTCGGCTGAACTGGATTTACGTGGCGTGCGTGTCGAAGAAGGGTTGTCGAAGCTCGAACGCTTCATGGACCAAGCCTTGTTATCGAACTACGATCACATCCGTGTCATTCATGGCTTGGGTACGGGAGCGATGCGACAAGGTGTCCAAGAATTCTTGAAAGGTCATCGTCACGTCAAAGGTCACCGGTTAGGTGGTCAAGGTGAAGGCGGACACGGTGTGACGATCATCGAACTGAAATGAGGAAAGCAAGATGAACATTTTTGAGAACGTCTATGTCTATACGACAGCGCTCTATTCGGTCGCGGGATTACTGATCATTTTGGGGCTTGCACTTTTTGAGTTGACAACCCGGTATAAAAACTGGGAACATATCAAGAGTGGCAACATCGCCGTTGCGTTAGCAACAGGTGGAAAAATCATCGGACTCGCCAATATCGTTCATTTCGCTGTTCAAGGGGAAGAACGGGTCGGGTCGATATTTCTTGAAAGTGCCTTTGGCTTCTTATTGTTGATATCGACATATTGGATCTTTGAATTCCTGACACCGAATTTGCCGGTAGACCGTGAAATCGAGAATGGCAACATTGCTGTTGGTATCATTTCATGCGCTTTATCGATCGGCATGTCCTACGTCATCGGATCAGCGTTAGTGGGGTGAATCCGTGTTAGAACGTTTAGCGAAAATCATGTTCGGGGTTTCGATCGCCTTTTTGGTTGTCGGTATCCTCTGGATTGTATTTAATTAAAAGAACCGGTCTTACCGTGTGATCATTCCGTACTGACATCGTTTCAGTACGGAATTTTTATTGAGCCACGCCTAATCAAAAAAGGAGGAACGCATATGAACGTACGAAAAACATCAACAACGACAGAAACGAGACGCCGTGCTTTTGAGGCGATGCAATTGATTTCTTGGAAGGACATCTTCTGGGTTATCATCGGGTCGTCGATTCTCGCCTTTGGAATCAACTACTTTACGATTCCAAATGATCTCTCAGAAGGTGGATTGATTGGGATCACGGTCATTTTCTACTATCTTTACGGTTGGGATACGGGACTTGTCTCCTTGCTTGCGAACGCTTTGCTGTTCGTTGTCGGTTATCGATTCCTTAGCCGGAAGACGATGCTTTACTCAGTCATCTCAGTCGCCGTCACATCGTTTGTCCTCTCTTCGACAGCAAACCTTGCGACATCATCGGATAGCCGTTTGATTGGTACGGTCTATGCGGGTATTTTGATTGGTGTCGGAATCGGACTCGTCATTCGTGCGGGAGGAACGACGGGCGGTGGTGTCATTATCGCTCGACTGATGAATAAATACTTGAATCTCAGTATCGCAGTCTCGATGTTCATCATCGATGTCGCCGTTGTCGGTGCGTCAGGTTTTCTATTTGGAGAAGAGACGATGCTGTACACGTTAATTGCGATTATCATCGGTTCGTATTTGATTGATCTCGTCAGTGAAGGATTGAATGTCCGCGAAGCGGTCACGATCATTAGCCATCGCCAAGAAGAAATCGCGACGATTCTGACGGAGACGCTCGGACGTAGCGCAACTGTCATCCACAGTCATGGTCATTTCACGAAACAAAAGAATGACATGTTGTATATGATCGTCGATAAACGACAACTGGCACCGTTGAAACAAATCGTCGAAGCAGCGGATCCCCGCGCCTTCGTCGTCATTCATAAAGTGCGAGAAGTCATCGGGGAAGGATTCACATATCCCTCCCGGTAATATGGATTCAAAAGTAGCACCTCTCTTTTTCGGAAATCGAGAAAGGGAGGTGCTGCTTTTTTAGTATTAAAATTTTGATTGAAATAACCAAAAAAACAAGCAGATTCAATTTCTTTTTTTGGATTTTACTGGCATGTCGAATTCAAATCAACGTATAATGAAAATGAATAGTAATTCATTATCAGGGAGGGAAACGTATGGAATCCGTTTGGTTATCTGATTATCCAAAGCAAGTACCCGTATCGATTGATTACCGAGAAATACCTCTTTATCAGGCACTTGATGAGGCAGCGACTGATTTTCCAGAACAACGTGCCTTAAGTTTCTTAGGGAAACGTATGACGTTTCGTGAAGTGTGCGACGAAGCACATGCACTCGGAAGTTTACTTCAAGAGCATGGCCTCAAAAAAGGAGATCGTGTCGGACTGATGTTACCGAACTGTCCCCAGTATATGATCAGTTATTATGCTGTCCTCTATGCTGGTGGAATCGTCGTGCAGGTGAATCCGCTCTATACGGACCGTGAACTCGAACAGATCCTCATCGATTCAGGTGCACATCTGCTCGTGACCCTCGACCTACTTTATCCGAAAGCATCTCGCGTCAAAGCGGCGACGGCACTCAAAACGGTCGTGACAACAAGCATCGCGGATTATCTTCCCTTCCCTAAAAATAAACTGTATCCCATTAAAGCACGGAAAGATAACAACATCGTCATCGATACGACGGGTTCGATTCCATTTTTATCGCTACGTGGTTATGAACCGATTACACCGGTTGCGATTCAACCGAAAGAAGATGTCGCGGTTCTTCAATATACGGGTGGAACGACAGGTGCTCCAAAAGGTGTCATGCTGACGCACTATAACCTGAGTGCGAATGTCGAGCAAATCGACAAATGGTTTTATAAATATGAGCGGGGAGATGGACGAAAACTGTTAGCTGTCGTTCCGTATTTCCATGTCTATGGCATGACATGTAACCTCAATTTCGGTATTTTTAATGCCTATGAGCAAATCATCGTTCCAAAATTCGACATCGAACAAGTATTGAAAATGATTCATAAGGAAAAACCAAATCTGTTCCCTGGTGCACCGACGATGTATGTCGGTCTGTTGAACCATCCGAAGCTAAAGAAATATGATCTGTCTTCAATCGAAGCTTGTATTTCAGGTTCAGCTCCACTGCCGGTCGAAGTCCAGGAAAAATTCGAAGCATTAACGGGCGGACGAATCGTTGAAGGATATGGTTTGTCTGAGACGAGTCCGGTGACGCATACGAACTGTATCTGGGATCGCCGGATTCCTGGAACGGTTGGTATTCCGGTACCCGATACGCAAGCGAAAATCGTCCAAGCGGATGGAGAGACACCCGCAACTCCTGGTGAGATCGGTGAGATCATCGTCACAGGTCCGCAAGTCATGAAAGGATACTGGAAACGACCAGAAGAGACGCAAGCTGTTCTTCGAAACGGTTGGTTGCACACGGGAGACCTTGGCTATATCGGCGAAGATCATTACTTCCGGATCGTTGATCGGAAAAAGGATTTAATCATTGCTTCCGGATTTAATATTTATCCACGTGAAGTCGAAGAAATCTTGTACGAGCATCCGGCCGTCAAGGAAGCCGTCGTCATCGGTGTTCCGGATGCCTATCGTGGAGAGACCGTCAAGGCGTTCATCGTCGTTAAGGATGAGATGACGGTCACAGAAGAAGAGCTTGATCAATTCTGTCGTAAACAGTTAGCGTCATTTAAAGTGCCAAAGCAGTACGAATTCCGACAAGAGTTACCGAAGACGTTCGTCGGGAAGATTCTCCGTCGTGTTCTTGTTGAAGAAGAACGTGCCAAACAACTCGAAGAAAGCAGTTGACAGGACAAAATGGCATGATAGAATAAATATGAATGAACCATCATTCATTTTATGCGTTAGGAGATAGTGGAATGAAACGAACAATGTCAAAGAGTGACCGCATCATTGATGCCGCCGTAAAAGTCATCGCTAAAAACGGCTACCATGGAGCGAAGGTGACCGCCATCGCAAAGGAAGCCGGTGTTGCGGATGGAACGATCTATCTGTACTTCAAGAATAAAGAACACCTGCTGATTTCGCTATTCCAAGCGAAAATGGGAAGCTTCATCGAATATTCCGAAGGACAAATCGCGAATCACACGTCAGCGACAGAACAATTGGCCGCATTGATCGAGGCACATCTTGAGCAATTATCCGTTGATTATGATTTGGCTGTCGTCACGCAAATCGAGCTACGTCAATCCAATCAAGACATGCGCCAAAACATTGCCGCCGTCTTGAAACCCTACCTGCATCTGATTGACCGTGTCATCAAGCACGGGATGACGACAGGCGAGTTTTCAAACGAACTCGATTATCGATTAGCGCGTCAGATGATCTTCGGAACAATCGATGAGGTCGTGACGAGCTGGATGGCAAGTGGATTCAAATATGAGTTGCTTGAGACACGCGACGGGATCCATCGGATGTTGATCAAAGGGCTGAGTTAAGCCCTTTTCATGACAACAATTATGTAAGCGGATACAAAGAATGATGGTGAATAGACGATAAGGGGGAGCATGAGATGGAAATCTATGTACTGTTGAAACGCACATTCGATACGGAAGAAGCAATCCAACTCGAAAATGGTCAAATCGATGAGGATGGGGCTGAGTTCATCATTAACCCATATGATGAATATGCGGTAGAAGAGGCGATTCGTGTCCGTGATGCACAAGGGGGAACGGTGACGATCGTGACGGTCGGTCCGGAAGACGCGGACAAGGAATTACGAACAGCTCTAGCAATGGGAGCGGATCAAGCAGTACGCATCTCGATTGAGGATGACATCGAAGAGGCGGATCATTTCACGATTTCTGAAGTACTTGTTGGTTATTTAAAGGAACAGACAGTCGATCTTATCATCGCTGGAAACGTCGCAGTTGATGGCGGAAGTGGTCAAGTGGCACCACGCGTCGCAGAATTGCTCGATATTCCTTACGTGACGACGATCACGAAACTCGAACTCGACGGCACGAAGGCTGTCGTGACACGTGACGCTGAAGGGGATACAGAAACGATTGAAACAACACTTCCGTTACTCGTGACTGCGCAGCAAGGACTGAATGAGCCACGCTATCCAAGTCTTCCGGGGATCATGAAAGCAAAAAAGAAGCCGCTTGAAGAACTCGAACTCGATGATCTCGAACTCGATGAAGATGAACTCGCACCACGTCTAGAGACGATTGAACGTTTCTTACCACCGAACAAAGCAGCCGGTAAGATTCTCGAAGGTGAACTGAACGAGCAAGTCGCACAGCTCGCATCATTATTACGCAACGAAGCAAAAGTGGTTTAAGGGGGAGAAACGAATGACAAAAGCATTAGTACTCGCAGAATCACGGGATGGCAGTTTACGGAATGTGTCGTTTGAGGCAATCGCAGCAGCGCGACGTGTCGCAGATGAAGTCATCGCAGTCCTGATTGGACACGATGTCGCTAAGGATGCCGACGCACTAGCGTCACGCGGAGCGGATCAAGTCCTCGTCGTCGAGGATGAGCGTCTTCTACACTACACGCCAGATGGTTATGGACAAGTCTTCCTTGAGTTGATGAACCGGACGTCACCTGACGTGCTCGTCTTCGGTCATACGTCGCTCGGCAAGGATTTATCACCGAAGATCGCGGCAAAACTACAAGCCGGTCTAATCAGTGATGTGACGGCGATTGAAGGGGAAGGCGCGGAAGCAACTTTCATCCGACCGATCTATTCAGGGAAAGCATTCGAGAAAGTCAAAGTCGCAGAAGGCAAGACACTCTTTACAGTCCGTCCGAACAACATCGATCCGCTCGAAGCAGGGAGTTCACAAGGAACGGTCGAGTCGGTCAGGGTTGAACTGAAGGATTTACGGACAATCGTCGCGGACATCGTACGCAAAGCAACAGGTGGTGTTGATTTGTCAGAGGCAAAAGTCATCGTTGCGGGTGGGCGCGGTGTCAAAAGCTCAGACGGCTTCGCACCGTTAGAAGAACTAGCAGATGTCCTCGGAGGAGCAGTGGGTGCTTCGCGTGGTGCTTGTGATGCGGATTACTGCGACTATGCGCTTCAAATCGGTCAGACGGGTAAAGTCGTTACACCGGATCTTTATATCGCGTGTGGGATCTCAGGTGCGATCCAACACTTAGCAGGGATGTCGAATGCCAAAGTGATCGTTGCGATCAATAAGGACCCGGAAGCGAACATCTTCTCTGTCGCTGACTATGGCATCGTCGGAGATTTGTTCGATGTCGTGCCACTATTGACAGCTGAATTCAAAAAAATGCTCGTTCACGGATGAGTGAATGTACCGGTGCCATGCAGATGGTACCGGTTATTTTTTACGAATTCTTCACGTGAGCAGTTTCGTTTGTTGGAAGAGACTGCTATGATATACTCGAATCAATAAAGAGATCACCCATTTTTTTAACGGGTGGATCTACTCATTAGGAGGTTATGATCAATGGCAATCGTACACGCAACTAGCCAATCATTTAAAGAAGAAACACAAGAAGGACTCGTCCTTGTTGATTTTTGGGCAACATGGTGTGGACCATGTCGTATGCTCGCACCAGTTCTTGAAGAACTCGATGCTGACATGCAAGATGTAAAAATCGTTAAAGTTGACGTGGATGCAAACCCAGAAGTAGCTGGAGCATTCCAAGTTCAAAGTATCCCGACACTCGTTCTCTTCAAAGATGGACAACCTGTCAACAAAACAATGGGCTTCATGCCAAAAGACGCACTTAAAGAATTCGTTGAAACATCTAACTAATTCTTTCCTGCATATCAAAACAGACCGTTCTGCACAGGCAGAACGGTCTGTTTTTTTAGATTACATAGGTGTGCAAAATTCGATGAGGTGACCATCCGGATCAAGCACGTACGCAACGACTTGCCCCCATGGTTTTTCAACAGGCGTGAGTACGGTCTTGTATCCGGCAGCTTCCACCTTTTGAAAAAGCGTAGGGACGTCATCCGTGACGAAACCAATCTCTAACGTCTGCTGCGCTTTTCCGCTTGGGATCGTGTAATCCGGAATCAACCGTTGCACGTCTTCACGAGTATTGAAGGCAAGTGTTGTCTGACCGGTCTCGAACTCAATGTAGCTTCCGTGCTCCGCTTTGACGGATAAGCCAAGAACGTCTCGATAGAATGTCAGCGTCCGTGCAGTGTCTTCAACGTATAAAATCGTATAGCCGTATTGAATCATCAAAAAGCCTCCTATCAATCCTCGAATAACGAAGCAATGTCTGAAGCAGGTGTCGGGTAAGCAAATCCAGTCTGTTGCATCGAAGTACTAGGGATCCGGTGTTGCATCGCAAACGAGAAATAGTTTGCGAGTTCCGCCGCATTGACACCAATGAAGTGTGCGCCTAGTACTTGATCATCTTCCCCCACGAGCACTTTCGCCCGAGCAAAATTATCCTTGATGCGTGCGTTCGTTTGCCAAGAGGACGTATCAATCAAGCGACCACGGTACGGAATACCTGCTTTTTTTAAGGAAACTTCCGTTTCACCGACGAGGGCAAGGTTCGGCGCAGTGAATACGACGCTAGGTACAGGGAGTAGTTCCAGTTTCCGGTTATTCCCTTCGAGCATGTTATCGGCAGCGAGTCGTCCTTCGGTTCCAGCAAACGGCGTCAACGCGGGATTCCCGCTGACAGCGACATCTCCTGCGGCATAGATATGTTCGACAGAAGACTGCAGGTACGCATTGACATGGATTCCTTTTTCATTATGGGAAACACCGATTTCTTCGAGTCCGAGTTGGTCGATACTTGCGACACGTCCAGTCGCATTCAAGACGACGTCCGTCTTCAACACGTCACCGTTCGATAAACGAAGTGATTCCTCTTCGTAAGCGACGACCTCTGCTTCTTTGATGATCGAGATGCCAAGTGCTTGCGTAGCATCGAGTAAGACATCGACGAGTTCACTCTCGAATTGTTTTAAGGGGTTAGAACGTAAAACAATCGTAACGTCTGCACCAGCAATCCGAGCAAGATGCGCGAACTCGAACGAGATGTACCCGCCACCAATACAGACGAGTCGACGTGGGAGGTCTTTTAGTTCCAAAAACTCATTACTCGTTATAAAACGTTCACTACCGGGTACAGATAACTCGCGAGGGCGTAAACCAGTTGCGATCAGGAATTGTTTCCCTTCGATTTCTTCTTCACCAATTTGGAGACGGTGTGAAGAGACGAAGCGGGGTTCGCCGTGGAAATAGTCGATGTCCGTTTCCTCGTATCGTTTTCGTGTTTGTTCCGGAATGGCGCGCGTGTATTCATTCTTGCGCTCCATCAACTGGCGCCAATCGATTGAAATTAATCCCTTTACGCCATATCCGAGCAAGCGCTCGACCGCATCCTTCGTCTCACTACCCGTCAGCAGAATTTTTTTAGCGTCACACCCACGTTGGGCACATGTGCCCCCTGGCGTGAAATTTTCAACGATGGCAACACGTAGTCCTTTTTCAGCAAATTTATAAGCCGCTTGATTTCCAGCGGAACCTGTTCCAATCACAATGCAATCATATGTACGCATTTTTCATCCTCCGTATGTCATAATCAATGTATGGTATTTACCCGAACGAATAAAACTAAAAACGGTGAAAGGAGACATTTATTTGGGACATCAAGAACATATCAAAGCGAAATTATCCCTTTTGCCTGATGAGCCGGGATGTTATCTACACAAAAATGAATTTGGTGAAGTCATTTATGTCGGAAAAGCAAAAAATCTCAAGAACCGTGTCCGTTCCTATTTCACAGGAGCACATGATATCAAGACGGAACGCCTCGTTGCGGAAGTTCGTGATTTTGAATACATTATTACAGCGAGTGAACTAGAAGCGTTATTGCTTGAGATGACGCTTATTAAGAAACATGATCCGAAGTACAATATCATGTTGAAGGATGACAAATCCTATCCTTATCTGAAGATTACGAATGAGACATATCCGCGCTTGATTACGACGCGTAAGTTGAAGAAGGATGGCGGACATTATTTTGGTCCTTACCCGAATGCATATGCAGCGAACGAAACGAAACGTCTGTTAGATCGTTTATATCCGCTACGCAAATGCCAGCCGATGCCGAAGAAGCTCTGTCTGTATTACCATATCGGTCAGTGTCTCGGTCCATGCGAAATCCCGAATCTCGAGTCGGAACAAAAAGCGCTCGTTTCGGAAATTCGACGTTTTTTGTCCGGAGACACGAAGGAACTCGTCGAAAGCTTGAAGCACAAGATGGCGGAAGCAGCTGAGACGATGGAATTCGAGCGTGCCGGAGAATTACGGGATCAGGTCCGAGCCATTGAGTCGATCATGAACAAGCAAAACATGATTACAGCAGATTTGACATCACGCGATGTATTCGGGATTCACGTTGATAAAGGCTGGATGTGTGTCCAAGTCTTCTTCCTCCGCGGCGGAAAGATGATTGAACGTGATGTCTCGCTCTTCCCAATCTACGGAACACCAGCAGAGGAACTCGAGAGTTTCATCGTCCAGTTCTATGAGAAGAACATCAAACCAAGTGAACTGTATGTACCACCACTCGTTAATCAACTTCTGCTCAAAGAGGCGCTCTCGATCAAAATTCATGTTCCGGTCCGAGGATCAAAACGGAAATTACTTGATTTAGCAACGAAAAATGCTGAAAACGCGATTTCGGAACGTTTCGAACTACTCGCGCGGGATGAGAAACGGACCGTTCAGGCAGTAGAAGAACTCGCTGATGCAATCAATGTTCATCCATTGTCCCGAATCGAGATCATCGATAATGCGAACATCCAAGGAGCGGATGCTGTTTCGGCGCTCGTCGTCTTTGAAGACGGTAAACCACTGAAAAAAGAATACCGGAAGTTCAAGATTCGGACGGTTCAAGGACCGGATGACTATGAATCGATGCGGGAAATCGTTCGTCGGCGTTATCGACGCTTGTTACTTGAGGGAGCGCGCCTTCCGGATCTCGTCCTGATTGATGGAGGAGTCGGACAGTTGAATGCTGCTTTAGAAGTCATTCAAGATGAACTCGGCCTATCCCTGCCGGTCGGCTCATTAAAAAAAGATGACAAACACCGGACGAGTCAGTTGTTGTTTGGAGAGGATGCGCGATTGATCGAACTCAGCCCTCGCTCAAGTGCATTTTATTTACTTCAGCGTATGCAAGATGAGGTCCACCGATTCGCGATCACATTCCACCGCTCGCTTCGTTCGAAAGGGATGACCCGTTCCTTGCTCGATGAGATACCAGGAGTCGGACCAAAACGACGCCAACAGCTGATCCGTCATTTCGGGTCGATGCGTAGTCTAAGACGTGCGACGATCGAACAGTTGGCTGAGGCAGGATTGCCTGTGAAATTAGCGGAAACCGTTGCTGAGTATTTAAGCCAAGCGAATGAAGAATGAAAAAAAGGCCGTCCTCGTGAAGAGAGCGGCTTTTTTTATGGCATTAGTTGTTGATGTACTTCTCGTAGTACGAACCGAAATCACGCTGGTTCCACTGATGGTAGTGACCTTGAAGCCACTCGAAGGATTGTTCAGACAACTCCTTGAATGTTTGCGGAACATTCATGTCGCCTTGGCGAAGACCACCGAGAATCGTGACCGAATGATTTAATGAGCTATTCGCGAACTCGAGCATCTTTTGTCCTTCGTATTGTTTTTCAGCGATGGCAAGTAATGTCTTATACAGATCCTTTACATGCTCCAGTTGTTTTTTATCAACGTCGATCGAATAATGTTTGCCACCAATCTCGAACTTGATCTCGACATCGAGGTCGACTGTTCCGGCCGTTTCGAACATGACGTGGCGAATTGGATAATGTGCATATGGATAGCGGTAGAGTACACGTTTTGAACTGACAGCACTTTCTCCATCAAGGTGAATCAAGGCTAAGTTCGTAAAGCAATACTCGTCAGATTTGGACTTGATCAAGAAATAGATTTTTTCGCCGTCTTCATGTAAAACATAATCGTCAGCGGCTGCCTTGTCGAAATCATCAGGATGAATGACTTGTCCGATATCACTGAATCCCGTTAAATCTGCTGCTAGTTTTTTGAACATGTAAAGTTCCTCCTCGCAATTTGTGTACGCATGATTTTACGATCACTTGCTACAAAAAGTTTCATGAATCTATTTCGATGTTGAAAATAAAGATTCCTGTCACATTCTATGTAAAGTTCGACCGATTGGTTCGAGTGGATCTTTTGGATCGATTTGGACCGTGATTTGAACAAACTCTTTACTCGTCTCAGCATATCCTTCCGCAACACATCCGTTAAAACGAGAAAACTGTTCAGCGAGGAAACCGGCTTCGAGTTGAAAGTAGCCTTGTGGCCGTTCATCTCTCGTCGTATCAGGAGGAGACAGTACGAACGAGATGACCGTTCCTTTACGTTTCTTGATTTCGAGCATTCCCCAACCGGCTTGTTCAAAGAATGAGGCCAATTCAGATTCATCCACGACAGGGAATTGACGCGCGAGACGTTTACCTGCCCAGTAGATGACTTGCCGATAATCCGATCCTAGAAGATCGGTTAACACATAATCCCGGATCAGTTCGATTCCGAAAAGTGGTGTTTGGTTTGGTGTAACATCCATCATGATTCACTCCTATCTGCCAACCATTATACCGAGATGATTCTAGCAGGTCATTGTTTTCCTGAAAAAATTTGCAGTTAAATGCAACGGCTCGGGTTGTCTTCTAAAAAGGACAGGAGTAGAATAAGTGATGAAAAGACGAATTTCCTTATGAAAGCGCTTTTCTACCAAAATGCGCCAACGGTTGATTGGCAAACAAAAGGGGGGATTTGGATGGCGAATCATCGTGATTTCGTGAGTCGTAAAATACACTCACTGCTCGGCGTCATTCCAATCGGGTTATTTTTACTTTCGCACTTAACGACGAACTACTTCATCGTACGTGGTGAGGAAGACTTCAATAAGGCCGCGGAATTTGTGGGGAGCGTTCCGTATCGATTGTTCTTAGAGATCTTTGTCATCTTCATTCCAATCATCTTGCATGGTGTCTACGGTGTTTACATCGCATTCACGGGTTCTGCGAACACAGGACGATATACATATTTCCGGAACTGGATGTATGTCTTGCAACGGTTTAGCGGAGTGTTCCTCGTCGTGTTCATCACATGGCACGTTTGGGAGACTCGGATTGCCGCTGCGATGGGAACAGAAGTTGATGCGAGCATGATGCAGAACATCGTCGATAACGGATTCATGTTAGCGTTCTATATCGTCGGGATCTTGGCAACGACATTCCACCTCGCGAACGGACTATGGACGTTCTGTATTACTTGGGGAATCACGCAGTCACCAGCATCTCAACGGGCGATGTCTTACGTGGCAGCACTCGTATTCATCGGTTTATCGTTTGTAGGCGTACGCTCGATCTTAACGTTTGCAGGCGTGTTGTAAGGAAAGGGGAACTGACAACATGGCGAACAAGAATCTTGTCATCATCGGCGGAGGGCTTGCCGGTCTGATGGCTACGATAAAAGCAGCAGAGCAAGGCGTACCAGTTAAGTTATTCTCACTCGTACCCGTCAAACGCTCACACTCTGTTTGTGCACAAGGTGGCATCAACGGAGCAGTCAATACGAAAGGGGAAGGGGATTCACCATATCAGCATTTCGATGACACGGTATACGGTGGAGACTTCCTCGCAAATCAACCACCTGTTCAAAAAATGGCGGAAGCAGCACCGAAGATCATCCATATGTTCGACCGCATGGGTGTCATGTTCAACCGGACACCGGAAGGGTTACTCGACTTCCGACGCTTCGGAGGAACGTTGCATCACCGGACGGCATACGCTGGAGCGACGACGGGGCAACAGTTATTGTACGCATTAGATGAACAGGTTCGTAAGTTCGAAGCGCAAGGTTTGGTAGAAAAATATGAAGGATGGGAATTCCTTCGTGCCATCATCGATGACAATGGCATCTGTCGTGGAGCGGTTTGTCAAAACCTCCGGACGATGGAAATCGAGGCATTTGCCGCGGATTCTGTCATCCTCGCGACAGGTGGTCCTGGGGTCATCTTCGGAAAATCGACGAACTCGGTTATCAACACAGGACAAGCGGCAGCAGCTGTCTATCGTCAAGGTGCGATCTATGCGAACGGTGAGTTCATCCAGATTCACCCGACAGCGATTCCTGGGGATGATAAATTACGTCTCATGAGTGAATCAGCACGTGGTGAGGGCGGTCGCGTCTGGACGTATAAAGACGGTAAACCTTGGTACTTCCTTGAAGAGAAATATCCGGCATACGGAAACCTTGTCCCACGAGATATCGCGACACGCGAGATTTTTGACGTCTGTGTCAATCAAAAACTCGGCGTCAACGGGGAGAACATGGTTTATCTTGATCTATCACATAAAGACGCAAAAGAACTCGACGTCAAACTCGGTGGAATCCTTGAAATCTACGAAAAGTTCGTCGGTGATGATCCACGAAAAGTACCGATGAAAATTTTCCCGGCTGTTCACTATTCAATGGGTGGACTATGGGTCGACTACGATCAGATGACGAATATTCCTGGACTATTCGCAGCAGGCGAATGTGATTATTCGATGCACGGAGGAAACCGTCTCGGAGCGAATTCACTTCTTTCTGCGGTATATGGCGGAATGGTCGCCGGACCGTCAGCGATCGCGTATATGAATGAACTTGAGACATCGGTTCATGAGATGAGCGAAGACGTCGTCGAAGCGCATAAGATCGAAGAAATCAATCGTTTTAACGATATCTTATCGATGGAAGGTACAGAAAACGCGTATCAGATCCACCGTGAACTTGGAGAAATCATGACGGATAATGTCACGGTCGTCCGTTATAACGATAAGCTCGAAGAGACACTCACGAAAATCAAGGAACTTCGTGATCGGTTCACGCGCATTTCGGCAACGGACACAGCACGTTGGAGTAACCAAGGAGCGTCGTTCATCCGTCAGCTCGATCACATGCTCGACCTAGCCGAAGCAATTACGCTCGGTGCCTTAAAACGTGACGAGAGTCGCGGGGCGCACTACAAACCGGACTTCCCGGAACGTAATGATGAACAGTTCTTGAAGACAACGATGGCTCGTTATACGAATGGTCATCCAGAAATCTTCTATGAAGATGTCGACACGTCGTTGATTCCACCGCGGAAACGCGACTACAGTAAGAAGTCGAAGAAAGAGGTGAAAGCATAATGGCGACACCACTCGAATCATCTACTACGCAAAAATCGGTTCAATTCATCGTTCAACGTCAAGATGGACCTGATGGTAAACCGTATGATGAAGCGTTTGAAATTCCGTACCGTCCGAACATGAACGTCATCTCTGCTTTAATGGAGATTCGTCGTAATCCTGTGAATGCAGCCGGTGAAAAAACGACACCGATCAACTGGGATATGGGTTGTCTAGAAGAAGTATGTGGCGCTTGTTCCATGGTCATCAACGGTACACCACGTCAATCGTGTACGGCACTCGTCGATAAACTCGAACAACCGATCCGCCTTCAACCGATGCAGACATTCCCAATCGTTCGTGACCTTCAAGTCGACCGTCAGCGCATGTTTGATGCGTTGAAAAAGGTTAAAGCATGGGTCCCGATCGATGGAACGTACGACTTAGGTCCAGGACCACGGATGCCAGAGAACAAACGTCAATGGGCATATGAGTTATCGAAATGTATGACATGTGGCGTGTGTCTCGAAGCATGTCCGAACGTCAACGATCGTTCGACGTTCATCGGGCCAGCATCGATCTCACAAGTTCGTCTATTCAACTCGCATCCAACAGGTGCCTTCCATAAGGAAGAACGTCTTGAAGCGTTGATGGAAGATGGCGGGATCATGCAGTGTGGTAATGCTCAAAACTGTGTCGAGGTTTGTCCGAAAGGCATTCCGCTGACGACTTCGATCGCAGCGATGAACCGTCAGACGACACTTCACTCATTCAAGAAGTTCTTCGGTAGTGACGAAGGACGGACAGGTGAAGCAGTTAGTTCATAAGTTATTAAAGAAGGAGCTTGCTCCTTCTTTTTTCATTCAGACAGGAGGAACCGATTGTGCGCGTACCAGCTTATATTCCAGAACTCGAATCATGGCTTGAACAAATGAAACATGGAACACGACTCGACGTCGCTGTTCGTTTTGCAGAGACGGATGCCTATGGTCATATGAATAACCGGGTACCGTTCGTCTATTTCGAGGACGTTCGGACATTGATGTTAGAGGAGACCGGATACTCGCTTGCAGAAGACGGGATCATCGTCGTTGCGGATGCCCAGTGTAATTACATTCGCCAAGTGTATCCACGGACACGTCTCGCCGTCTATGCGTACCCAGTACATGTCGGAAGTGCATCGTGTGACGTCCATTATGCGGCATTTGATGAGCAGGGTGAACTGATGTTCACAGGACGGACATCGATGGTACAAATCAATCGTGCCGGGAAAGCATTCCCATGGAGTGAGACATATAAAAATTCCTTGCAGAATCGATTCGAATCCGTTATCATTTGATAATGAGTTCACATATTCGAAAACGACTCACTAGTACGTTATTAGTGAAGGGAGATTTCTTAATCATGGAAAAAACATTCAAAGTCATCGCGGATTCAGGCATTCACGCTCGTCCCGCTACTCAGCTCGTCAACACAGCTTCTAAATTCCAATCAGACATCAACTTGGAATACAACGGAAAGACTGTCAACTTGAAGTCAATCATGGGTGTTCTTTCACTCGGAATCGCGAAAGATTCAGATATCAAAATCGTTGCAAACGGTGACGATGCTTCTGAAGCAATCACGACTCTTTCAGATATGCTGACTAGCGAAGGTCTTGCTCAGTAATCCTGTAATCGTACATTCTCGGACGCCGGTCTTGCACCGTCGTCCTTTTTTGTTACCATAAGATTGAGAGAAAGAGGTGGAGAAGAGTGAATCGAGCGATTGGAGTACTGGATTCCGGAGTCGGTGGATTGACGGTCGCACGTGAATTGATGCGACAGTTGCCCCATGAGCGAATCATCTATGTCGGGGATACACTACGTTGTCCGTATGGTCCGCGTCCAGAAGAAGAGATTCGTGAGTTTACGTGGGAGATGATTGATTATCTCGTACAACAAGATGTGAAATTGATCGTGATCGCCTGTAATACAGCTACAGCTGTCGTCTTAAAAGAAGCGCGAGAACGTTTAAATATACCTGTCATCGGTGTCATCGATCCGGGTGCCCGTGCAGCAGTCAAGGTGACACGTACGAAACGAATCGGTGTCATCGGAACGAAGATGACGATTACAAGTAATTCCTACGAGAAGGCGTTACGACATGTCGAAGGACAAGTTGTCGTTGAATCGTTAGCGTGCCCGCCATTCGTTCCGCTCGTCGAGTCAATGCAGACGGATGGCGCATACGTCGAACGTGTCGTTGCGAATACGCTACGACCTTTAATGAATTACGATATGGATACACTAATACTCGGGTGCACCCATTATCCGCTCTTAGCAGATGTCATTGGACGGGTCATCGGACCAGGCGTTCAACTCATCTCTTCAGGGGATGAAACCGCACTCGAAGTAGCAGCACTACTTGATTACAACACGATTTCAGCAGATGTGACACAAATACCAGAACATCGTTATTACGCGACAGGCGATATCCGCTCATTTGACCAAATTGCAACGGACTGGCTCGATCAGCCCATTCATGCGGAGCGCATCGTCCTTGGAACGGAGGAAGATTAAATGCGGAGAGACCAACGAACGGCGGACGATCTCCGTCCAGTACAGTTATCAGTTGACATCAATAAACACGCGGAAGGTTCGATTTTGATTGAACTGGGTGATACGAAAGTCCTCTGCACGGCGACCGTCGAGGAAAGGGTACCACCATTTCTACGTGGAAAACGCCAAGGCTGGATCAATGCGGAATATTCGATGTTACCGCGGGCAACCGCTCAGCGGACTGCACGAGAAGCCGTTCGCGGCAAACAGACGGGGCGGACGATGGAAATCCAACGTCTCATTAGCCGATCGCTTCGAGCGGTCGTCGATTTAGAAAAACTTGGTGAACGGACGATCTGGATCGATTGTGACGTCATTCAAGCTGATGGCGGAACACGAACAGCATCGATCACCGGTGGATTTTTAGCACTCGTTCGAGCTATCGATCAACTGATTCAAGCGGGAAAATTGACCGATACACCAATCAAAGAGGGTATCGCCGCCATCTCAGTTGGAATCGTCGAATCGAATGCCTTACTTGATTTATGCTACGAAGAGGATGCTGCAGCTGAAGTCGACTTCAATCTCGTCATGACCTCATCCGGTAAAATCGTCGAGATGCAAGCAACAGGAGAAGAGTCGACCTTTTCCCGTCAAGAGATGCTCGAAATGGTCGAACTTGGGGAAAAAGGTATTAAGGAACTGATTGAAGCCGGTCGCGACGCACTCGGTGTTTCGTGGTGGTATGTAGGAGAAGAAGTGGGGGAACATAAATGAAAGTCATCGTCGCAACACATAACGCTGGTAAAGTGAAGGAACTCGAAAGCATGCTTGGGCGTCTCGGCTATACAGTCGAGTCGTTACTCGATCATGCGGATGCTAAAGAAACGGATGAGACAGGTGAAACATTCGAGGAAAATGCACTCTTAAAAGCAACAGAAGCAGCAGCCTACTTTGGTCACGCAGTACTTGCTGACGATTCAGGTCTTGAAGTCGATGCTTTAGATGGCGCTCCAGGTGTCTACTCGGCACGCTTCGCGGGTCTTGAAAAGTCGGATGCAGCGAACAACGCTCTACTACTTGAAAAGTTAGAAGGTGTTCCGGAAGAGGAGCGGACGGCACGCTTCGTTTGTGTACTCGCGCTAGCAAAACCAACAGGCGAAACATTGACGGTACGCGGAACAATGGAAGGGCGAATCGGTTTTGAAGCAACGGGATCGAACGGTTTCGGTTATGACCCATTGTTCGTCACGGCAAGTGGACAAACGGCTGCTGAGTTGACGAAAGAAGAAAAAGCGATGATCAGTCATCGTGGCAATGCATTGCGCAAGCTCGAACAGGACTTAACTACTTTCCTAGGAGTGTGATGAAAATGAGAGCGTTGATCGTTAGTGATAGCCATGGACTAGAACAAGAACTGCTTACGATATTCGAACGGCATCAGGACGTGGATTTGGCTTTTCATTGTGGAGACTCTCAATTGACGCGCGACATTGAATCGTTATATCCATATCGTGTTGTACGGGGGAACTGTGATTATGGACACGATTTCCCGGAAGAAGTCACGTCGGAAATGGACGAGCATAAGGTCCTCTGTGTCCACGGACATCGTCAGGACGTCAAATATAGCCTAGATGTCTTGCAACATCATGCGAACGAAAAGCAAGCTGATATCGTTTTGTATGGTCATTCTCATGTTGCGAAGGCGGAGTATCGGGATGGTGTGTTATTCATCAATCCAGGATCGATTCGGATGCCACGCCATCGTCCAGACAAGACGTATGCGATTCTTGAAGTAGAACAAGACCGCTATTCTGTCGATTTTCTTGACGTGAACGGGGATCGCGTCAATGCACTTCACCTCGACGGAACATTTTTGTAATAAAATAAATGCAATCTTTGTAATGTGATTGACACGAAAGAATTGTTCTAGTATAGTTTATTCGTGTTGACACGTCCCAATAGCTCAGCAGGATAGAGCAACGGCCTTCTAAGCCGTCGGTCGGGGGTTCGAATCCCTCTTGGGACGCTATAATTAAAATAGAGACTGCCCTTACGAGGGCGGTCTCTTTTTTTTATTTCAATTTTCGTTTATAATTAAGGTATCATGAACTCGAAAGGGATGAAAGCGATGTGGAAGAAAGTTGGTACAGTCCTGTTACTCAGTACGTTTCTTGTAGGGTGTAGTGAGATTTCAAATACAGTTGATGATGCAAAACAACAGGTCAACGATGTGAAAAATAGTGTCGATTATGCTGGAGAACTTCAAGGGATTGCGAAAGATACGGCACAAGTCACGTCCGACTTATCTTCTTCTTTGAATGAAGCGGCTGCGAAAGCACGCGAATCCACGAATCCGGAGCAAGCGCTCGACCAACAAGTCGAAAAGTTAAAGGAAAACGGAACGATTGATCAGTTCAATCAAGAGCTGGACCAAATCGACCAACGATTGGCGGGACTTGAAAATCCACCGCAAGAGTTACAAAATTTAAGTGCAAAGCTCGAGCAGTTCGTGAATCAATCAGAAGATATCACACGACTTCTTGAAACAGACGTCTCTCTCGATACATTAAATCGTCTTGGCATCGAACAAGCAGGGAAATTACAAGAGGCAATCACGAACTGGACATCATTGCTTGATCCATTCACAAACTGAACAGTGAATTAAAAGGAGTGTCGGAAAATGGGGACATCCCGCTGGATGGAACACGAATTAGAAGCGGAACGAGTGCGCATCCTCCGTTTGCCCGCATCTGAACAGGAACGGCTGGTCAAGGAATTAGAGACTGACCAATTGACAGGAGAAGACGTATTATACCGACTCTATGTCATTCAACCGCTATTACTACATGACCGTGAACGATACGAAACTGTAGCAGAACGTTTTCTTGAAGTCGAGGGTGTGGAGCAAGTGCTCGCACTCTTTCTTTATGAACTCGGAGAACGGTATCCAATGAAGCTCGCTCTACGCTCGGCGTCACCGTATCTGCCGTATGGACTTGCGCTTCGGTTAGACGAGATCAAACAGCGGATGACGGTGCGAGAGCAAAAGACGACACCGGTTCAAAAAAACAATGTTACTCAGAGTACTGTAACTTCCGGAACGGCGTTGATGCATGTGTTGCAACATGGAAGCTGGGTCGAACAAATGCGCCATTTGGCTGGTGCTGAATTCGAACGGACACCTGCGCTCTTTGACTACATCACACACAAGTATCTTCGTGCTCAGGATACAGAACATCAAAGCCTACTCGTCATCGATCAGTTATTAGGAAGTGTGATTGAGCATCTGTCCTATCCGGCAGACATTTATGTGCCACATTTAGATGTACACTGGACGATCTCGACGCGTCAAGATTTAGAAGAAGTGCTGATTGCGCATCAACAGGAACAACAAGCGTTACTCGCATCGATGCATACATTAGAAAAAATGGATCCTTTTCGAGCCTTGCTCGTCTTACGTTCGGACCAGTTGATTCATCTTGAAGAACGAGAAGCAATCGGGTCGGATATGGAGAAGTGGCTTCTCGCATGCGAAGAACTAGCCGGTCTGTCGTTTGAAAAAGAAGAGCCGGAACGTGACTTGAGTCCGCTAGCGAAGCGATTATATCAAGGGGTGCATATCCTCTATCCGGAAGTCATCGCATTCGAGCAGATTTACTTCGATTGAGACATCTGGAAACGATTCGTTCAACAGTGGTAATCGTCAGAACGATTGTGCTATAATGTGACTTGTTGTACACACATGTACGCTAATTGACAATTTTGGAGGGACTCAGCATGACTGCAAAATGGGAAAAACAATCAGGTAGCCTCGGCGTCCTCACGTATGAAGCGCCTGCTGAAGCATTTGATAAAGCGGTAGACCAAGCGTTCAAGAAAGTCGTTAAGACTTTGAACACACCAGGTTTCCGTAAAGGAAAAATGCCACGCGCAATGTTCAACAAAATGTACGGTGAAGAAGCACTGTACCAAGATGCACTCGATATCCTTTATAAGGACACAATCGAAGGTGCAGTCGTCGAATCAGGAATCGAGCCAATCGCGCTTGAAAACATCGACGTTGAAACACTCGAAAAAGGCAAGCCAGTCGAATTCAAAATCACGTTCGTCATCGAGCCAGAAGCTACACTCGGTGAGTACAAAGGTCTTGAGTACACAGCAGTTGAAACGAACGTTACTGACGAAGACGTCGACGCTGAACTCAAAACATTGCAAGAACGCGGTGCAGAACTCGTCGTTAAAGAAGATGGCGTCATCGAGAATGGCGATACAGTCGTATTCGACTTCGCAGGTTTCGATGGGGAAAACCAATTCGACGGCGGAACTGCTGAGAACTACTCACTCGTTATCGGTTCTGGAAACTTCATTCCTGGATTCGAAGAGCAAATGGTCGGTTTAAAAACTGGCGAGCAAAAAGATCTTGAAGTGACATTCCCAGAGGAATACCACGAAGCATCACTCGCTGGAAAACCAGTTACATTCAAAGTAACAATCCATGAAGTCAAAGCGCAAGAGCTCCCTGAATTGACAGATGAGTTCGCAAAAGAGATGGATGAAGAAGTTTCTTCCCTCGACGAGTTGAAAACAAAAATCCGTACGCGTCTCGAAAACACACGCAAACAAGAAGCTGATGCTTCAATGCGCGATGAGTTAGTCGAAGCGGCTACGAAAAACGCGACAGTTGATCTTCCAGAAGTCATGGTCGAAAACGAAGTCGAGCGTATGGTTCAAGAGTTCACACAACGTATTCAATCACAAGGCATCGACCTCAACATGTACTTCCAGTTGACTGGAACGACAGAAGAGGCAATGCGTTCTGAAATGAAAGAGCAAGCGGAAGAGCGTGTTAAAGCACGTCTCGTCCTTAAGCAAATCGTTGCTGACGAAAAAATCGAAGTAACAGACGAAGAAACACAAACTGAACTTCAATCAATGTCAGAACTCTACAACATCCCTGCAGATCAACTTGAAACGATGCTTGCACCACAAGGTGGTCTTGAAACGCTTAAAGGCGATCTTCAATTCCGTAAAGCTATCGATGTTCTCGTCGACAACGCAAAAGCAAAATAAGCCATTTCATGGTTTTCGATCGACTTCAAGCCCAATTTCTGGTCTTGGAGTCGATTTTTTTGTACGATAGGTCAAACAAGGACAAACAATCCTTGGTTCAGGACATCAAACTGTAAATCGTTCGTCCAGGATTTGAAAGACTTTCCTTGTTCATGCTACAATCATAAATAGTAAAACGTGAGACGGGATGCTACAGGCATCCATACAATTTCCACGTTAAAGGGGTGGACCTTTATGTTTAAATTCAACGAAGAAAAAGGTCAGCTAAAATGTTCTTTCTGTGGAAAGACACAAGAACAAGTACGCAAACTTGTTGCTGGACCTGGCGTTTACATTTGCGACGAGTGTATCGAACTCTGCAATGAAATCGTAGAGGAAGAACTCGGTACAGAAGAAGAAGTCGAGCTGAAGAATGTTCCAAAACCGCATGAAATTCGTACGACACTTGACGATTATGTCATCGGTCAAGAAAAAGCGAAAAAATCGTTATCTGTAGCGATGTATAATCACTACAAACGAATCAATGCTGGTGGTCGCGCAGATGATGTCGAGCTCTCAAAATCAAACATCGTCATGATCGGTCCAACAGGTAGCGGTAAGACACTTCTTGCCCAAACGATGGCACGTATCTTAAACGTACCGTTTGCGATTGCAGATGCAACAAGTTTGACGGAAGCCGGTTATGTCGGTGAAGACGTCGAGAACATCCTGTTGAAACTCATCCAAGCAGCGGACTATGATGTCGAGAAGGCTGAAAAAGGAATCATCTACATTGATGAGATCGATAAGATCGCTCGTAAATCAGAAAATCCGTCAATTACACGTGATGTTTCTGGTGAGGGTGTTCAACAAGCCTTGCTGAAGATTTTGGAAGGAACTGTTGCAAGTGTACCGCCACAAGGTGGACGCAAACATCCGCATCAAGAATTCATCCAAATCGATACGACGAACATCTTGTTCATCGTTGGTGGAGCATTCGATGGTATCGATCAGTCGATCAAACGTCGTCTCGGTAAAAAAGTCATCGGCTTCGGAAACGATTCAGAGAACCGTAACCTCACACAAAAAGAAATTCTAGCAGCCGCATTGCCAGAAGATCTTCAAAAGTTTGGTTTGATTCCTGAGTTCATCGGTCGTTTGCCAGTCATGGCAACACTCGAGCCACTCGATGAAGAGGCACTCGTTCAAATCTTGACGAAACCGAAAAACGCCCTCGTGAAACAATATAAGAAAATGCTTCAACTTGATGATGTCGAACTCGACTTCACGGAAGATGCACTTCTTGAGATTGCGAAGCTCGCAATCGAACGTAAAACAGGTGCGCGTGGTCTTCGTTCAATCATCGAAGAAACTATGCTAGATATCATGTTCGAAATTCCATCGCGTGAAGACATCGCGAAAGTCATCATTACAGCAGAAACGTTGACTGGTAAGCGCGGTCCAACGCTTGAGTTGAAAGATGGTACAATTGAACATGGGAAAGAAAAAGAAACGGCGTAACACCGTGACAAATCGGCTCGGAGGCTACTTGTACGCCTTTCCGAGTCTTTTTGTTTAGGAGGAATTCGAATGAAGAAAAAACAATATCCACTTTTACCGTTACGCGGTGTCGTCGCGTATCCGTTGATCGGATTGACGATTGATGTCGGGCGTCCGGTATCCTTAAAAGCCTTACTTGCATCAAAGGAACACGAGATCGATCTCGTCGTCGTCACGCAACGTGATCCAGAAGCAGAGCCGTCTGTCGACGGGTTGCATCAGGTCGGTACACTTGTTCAAATCGCGAAGATGAGTGAACTTGGGAATGATACAGTTCGTGTTCGTGTTATCGGGAAGGAACGCGTCCGGATTGAAAACGTTGAGGAGACGGACGAAGGATATCAAGCAGTCATCGAACCAATCGAGAAGATGGACATCAAAGGGGCGAAACAAGAAGCGCTCGTTCGTCTAATTAAAGAACAGTTCGGTCAACTCGTCTCTCGTATCAAAGGCATCGGAACAGATGAGCGTCGTCGGTTCGAGACCTATGAACGTCTCGACTCATTGACGGACTATATCACGTCGAAGTTACCGATCGATATCTCGAAGAAACAGGAGTTCCTCGAACAACAGGATCCGGTCGAACGGGGATTGATGTTGCTTGACGTCATGAAACATGAATATGAAGTCGTCGAACTCGAACGTGAGATGCGTGAACGGACGAAGAAGACGATTGAACAATCGCAACGCGAGTATTACTTGCGGGAACAATTGAAGACGATTCAACAGGAACTCGGTGGCGAGTCGGCATCCGTTGAAAGCGATGCGACGAAATACCGGGAGCAACTGTCCATGCTTGATTTACCGGAAACGACGGTTGCGAACGTCGAGAAGGAAATCAGTCGTTTAGCTGTCGTACCGGCGACAAGTCCCGAACATGGTGTCATCCGCAACTATCTCGAATGGTTCTTCTCGTTACCGTGGAACGAAGCAACCGATGATTTCTTGAACGTTTCAGCAGCTTCGGAACAGCTCGAAAAGGATCATTACGGTCTAGAAAAGGTCAAAGAACGAATTCTTGAGTATCTCGCTGTTCGTCAATTGACGGATTCGCTACGGGGTCCGATTCTCTGTCTTTCTGGTCCTCCGGGGGTCGGGAAAACGTCGCTTGCTCGCTCCATCGCAACAGCGCTCGAGCGGAAGTTTGTCCGCGTCTCACTTGGTGGCGTGCGCGATGAAGCGGAGATCCGTGGACATCGCCGGACGTATATCGGTGCGATGCCAGGTCGAATCATCCGCGGTTTAAAACAAGCAGGAACGAATAACCCGGTCTTCTTACTGGATGAGATTGATAAGATGTCAAATGACTTCCGTGGTGACCCATCGTCCGCGATGCTTGAAGTTCTTGATCCGGAACAAAACAACAGCTTCTCCGATCACTACATCGAAGAACCGTTCGATTTATCAAATGTCCTCTTTATTGCGACAGCAAATGATGTCTCGAACATCCCAGGACCTTTGCTCGACCGAATGGAACTGATTCAGATTGGTGGCTATACGGAACAAGAGAAGACGGAAATTGCCGTTCGTCATCTATTATCGAAGCAACTTGCTGAACACGGTCTGAAAAAGAGTCAATTGACAGTCAAAGCAGACGCGCTAGAAGAAGTCGTTCGTCGTTATACACGAGAAGCCGGTGTCCGTAATCTTGAACGTGTCCTCGGCTCACTTTGCCGGAAAGCAGCAAAACAAATCGCGATGGGTGAGAAGAAGCGGGTGACGGTGACGAAGCGTAATCTAGATGATTTCTTAGGTAAACCGATCTACCGTTATGGTCAAGGCGAGCTAGAAGATATGATTGGCGCAGTGACTGGTTTAGCGTATACTGCTTTTGGGGGCGATACGTTGACGATCGAAGTCAGTCTTGCTCCGGGTAAAGGGAAACTGCAGTTAACCGGGAAACTCGGTGACGTCATGCAAGAGTCCGCTCAGACTGCGTACAGCTTCGTCCGAGCAAATGCGACGTCCCTTGGCATCGAACCGAACTTCTACGAAACGCAAGACATCCACATCCACGTCCCTGAAGGTGCTGTACCAAAAGATGGTCCATCTGCTGGTATTACACTAGCAACAGCACTGATTTCCGCCTTGACGAAGCGTCCGGTTCGCCGGGACGTCGGCATGACAGGTGAAATCACACTACGTGGACGGGTCTTACCGATCGGTGGACTAAAGGAAAAGTCACTCGCAGCACATCGTGCGGGCTTGACGACCGTTCTTCTACCGCAAGATAATACGCGGGACATCGATGATATCCCGGAAAGCGTCCGCGCAGGAATGGAATTCATTCCGGTTGCGACGATGGAGCAAGTGCTCGAACATGCATTAAAAGGAGAGTAACATGAAAATTTATAAAGCTGATTTTATTACGAGTGGTGTTAATCCGGAGCATTATCCGGAGCCATTGTTGCCAGAAGTGGCACTCGCAGGGCGATCGAATGTCGGAAAGTCCTCTTTCATCAATAAACTGGTTCAGCGAAAAGCACTCGCGCGGACATCTTCGAAACCAGGTAAAACGCAAACCTTGAACTTCTTTAACATCAATGATGAAGTCATGTTCGTTGATGTACCGGGTTACGGGTATGCGAAAGTCTCGAAGACGGAGCGTGAAGCGTGGGGCAAGATGATGGAGAAGTACTTCACACAACGTGAAATCCTCAAAGGTGTCGTACAGCTCGTCGACATCCGACACGATCCGTCTGCGGATGACGTGACGATGTACGATTTCTTGAAGTATTACGATCTACCGGTCATCGTCGTTGCAACAAAACTCGATAAAATCAAAAAGAGTCAACGTGATAAACATATCGCGGCAATCAAACGTAAATTGCAATTTGATGGTCAAGATACCTTAATTCCTTTCTCGTCTGAGACAGGAGAAGGCGTCGATGCCGCATGGGAAGCGATTTATCGTCTTCTGTAAAAAACGAAACGTTTTGTTCTCCTACAATAGGAGAGCAGGACGTTTTTTTATGAGGGTTAAAGTAATCTAAAAATAGTATCTAATTATTTCCTTACAACATTTTTGATTTCCATTATATGAACATCATTTGATTCACGTTACAATGATAGGAACAAATTGTTCTAGTGGGAGGCTATGCCAATATGAGGCGTTATAAATGGACGTTCGCAATCGTCGTCTTACTCATTCTGACACCATTTGCCATTTGGTTCTTGAAGCAGGAAAAGACATTAAACATTGCGCTATTTGATTACACGAACGGAACGGAAGAGCGAGAGCATGCCGGAACGACGTGGTTATTGAATCACTTAAAGATCCGAAATACGCAAGGGCAAGATTATACGTATTCGGACTACATCAACCGTTATGATGGTACACAAGGTAAAAAAATGTTACAACAAGCCTCTAAAGCAGATGTGCTGTTGTTTACGGATACGTACGGAAAATCATATGACGTCAACGGGAAAAAAGAACATCGTGGTGGCTTGACGACAGAAGACGTCGAGCTCGCAACTGAAGCGATTTCGCAAGGGAAAACCGTTGTGGCGGAATTTAATACAGCAGCAAGTCCGACGTCAGTCGAGCGGTCCAATGCGTTTCGACAATTATTCGGGACGGCTTGGACAGGATGGATCGGTCGATTTTTCCCAGATTTAACAAAACTGCAAGGTCTTGAGAAAAACGTCGTAGCTCAATTAAAAACACAAGCGAAAGAAAAAGAGTTCAAACTATCAGGTCCGGGTTATGTTTTTATTAATGATTCGACCGAAAAAGCTTTTTTCGTCAATGATGACACTCCTTTACTTTACAAGTGGGATCAAAATAAGGGGAATGCAAAAGATGAGGTCCGTTATAACTACTGGTTCGAGATTCTTGAACTAGATGGCGGGAAACAACAAGCGCATTTCTCTTGGAACCCTTCGAAACAGACACAAGCAATGCTTCGAAAATACCAGTTGCCGCTTGAGTTTCCAGCGTATGTCACGCAAGGAAGTGGTCACTATTTTGCTGGTGATTATACGGACGTCGCGGATATCCCACGTTATTATCGATACAGTGGTCTCGATTGGTTCCGCAAACAGTTCATCCTCGATAGTGCGGAAAGTGAATCGGCGTTCTTCTGGAAGATTTACGCCCCGACGCTGACGCGGATTCTTGAGGATACGAAACGGATCTCGACACAAACTGCGAAGGTCAAACCACTTTCAAAAACGAAGGTCGGTAACCAAGAGTTGCGGACCCGAGCTCGTGAAGGACAGGACACACTTGAGATGTATCAAGATGGTGAATGGAAGCCGTACTTCGTTAAGGGTGTCAACATTGGACTTGGTCGACCAGGTGCATTTCCTGGGGAACATGCCATCAGCCGAAACGAATATGATCGTTGGTTGAAGGAAATCGGAGCGATGGGGGTCAATACGATTCGTGTGTACACGTTGCACCCTCCTGCTTTTTACGATGCATTAAAAGCTTACAACGAACAGGCGAAACAACCGATTTATCTCATGCAAGGCATGTGGGTCGAAGAGAAGCCGTTCGAGGAACTAAAAAATGCATTCGATCCAAAGTTCATGAAGATGACAGATACGGAAGCAAAACGAATGGTTGATGTCATTCATGGAAACGCAGTCGTTAAAGAAGTTGTTGGTCATGCTTCCGGAACATATACTTCAGACGTCTCGCAATACGTTTCAGCATTCGTCTTCGGAATCGAATGGTTACCGGAAGCTGTCGTTGAAACAAATAAAAAGAACAAAGGAACACGTTTCGAAGGACAATACGTAACGACGACGAAAGAAGCGTCTCCTTTCGAATCGTGGTTAGCAGGTCGGATGGATACGGCGACTGCACACGAAATCAAAGAGTACGGTACAACACGACCAATCGGTTCGACGAACTGGCCGACGACGGATCCGTTGAAACACCCAAAAGAGATTGAGGAAGAACAGGACCTCGTCTCCATTGATTTCAATCACTTAAAAGCAACGAAGGATTTCCCGGGTGGCTTGTTCGCGTCTTACCACATCTATCCGTACTATCCTTCGTTCATCAAGGAAGAGTACAGTCAAAAAACGGACAAAGGATCTGAATCGTATGCCCGTTACTTGAAGAAGATGAAGGATTATCATGATATGCCGCTACTTGTATCAGAATTCGGAATTCCGAGTTCTCGCGGGAAGACGCACCTCGGACCAAATGGTTTCGATCAAGGGCATGTCAGTGAGAAGAAACAAGGCGAACTCGTCGCACAACTCTATCAAGACATTAAAGACGTCAAAACAGCCGGTGGACTCGTCTTCATCTGGCAAGATGAATGGTTCAAGCGGACGTGGAACACGATGGATTATGATGATGCCAATACGCGTCCCCGTTGGTCGAATGTCCAGACGAGCGAACAACATTTCGGTATGCTTGGTTTCCTACGTTCAGATATCGTCATTGACGGGAAATTGGATGATTGGAAAGGGTATGCACCAGTCGCTGAAAATAAGGATCAAGCGATATATATGACATCCGACGAAGCCTATCTCTATTTGCGTATCGACCGGAAAAAAGCAGAGCCGACGACACTTGCGCTATCGACGAAACCAAACGATGGGAATACGAAAGTCGGTCCGCTGATGCTTGATGAAGGAGCGGAATATCGCCTGACGATCGATCAGAAGGCGCGCATCGATGTCGATGCTCGTTATGATATCTTCCGTTATCACTATGGTCTCAAGATGCCGTTTGAGATGGTAAAACCACCGTCTGATCAAAAAGACAGCGGTAAGTTCGTTCCAATTTATCAAATGCTCGATTATGCAAGACGCGACCCGGTGACGAAAAAAATCGTCAAACCAGCCGTAAAGTGGGACACGGGTGTTCTACATGAAGGAGAACCAGACGATATCTTGACAGATATCTCAGATATCACGAAACCAACCGTAGAGCTCCGTATTCCATGGATGGTCTTGAATATGCGAGACCCTAGTAAACATGAAATCATCGGTGACTTCTGGAAAGATGGATTAGAAGCGAAGATGATTACGGAAGGAATCGAAGTCACAGGTCAAGTCGGTGAGACACGTATCCCTGAAAAAGATCGTGGTTTCTACAACTGGGCAGAGTGGACGAATCCGCAACAGCGAGAAGAACTGAAACCTGTCTATCGGACGATGAAAAAAGCATTCACTGAGGGAGGAAATTAAATGCGACGTGAAGAGATGTGGAAATTAATCAATCAGTCGTTTGAATCAACAAGTCAAGATCGTGAGGTCAGTTCGACGATTGAATGGACGGAAGAAACCGTCCGGCAATCGTCGACGAATACCTTGTTCGTGCACACAGTCGGACAAATGCCGGAGGCGGTCAACGGATTGATTGAAGAGGGATGGTGCGTGCGGACGGACATTTCTTATGCCGATGTCGTTCTCGCAAGCGAACCTGTCATCGAGGAACGAATTCCCGTCGTGTATTTTAATACAGAGACTTCTTTCTATGGTTTAGAAAATGCGCGAGAAATTCTACCGGCGACACTATCGCGGGAGCTTGTCCTTGACCGGCTAGCGCGTTATAAAAAAATCCATTATATCGCGGATGTCGTCGTCGTAACGGAAGATCCGCATATCCGTCGGATGATGGAACGGGAACTGACGGAACGCTTCGAACGGTTCGTAACATTCGAACGAGCAGAGACATTCCTTGACGAGTACGTAGCATCCCGTCCGTACTTACTCGTGTTTACGTCAGCATTACCACGAGCAGATGGGCTGGAATTACTACTGCGAGCAAAACATCAGAGTGTCGCACCGTTCCAATCGATGATGATTTCGATGTACAACCGTGAACGCGATCATGTTCTTGCGATTGACCGAGGTGTTGATTACATTATGACCCTTCCGTTAAAAATCGAAGAATTCCGCGCGTGGATCCGAAAAGTTGAGGATGGCCGATGATGCAGGCGATTCTAGTATTTATCGTTGTACTCGTTTTCTTACAAGGTGGAGCATTGGTCTATCTCGTCGTTCAAAAACGAAAACGTGCCAACCGCGAGCATGCCCGTAGCGATTGGCAACTTGTCTTTCGAGATGACATCTACGACTATGCGACAGGTGAACGTCAGGACATGCCGACGGTTCAAAAAGGAAACGAGGATTTAGCTGAGCTTGAGCTCTTCGCACTGTCTAACTTGACGGCAACACCGGCACATCTCGAACGAGTGCAAGCTTTTGTCGCTGCTAATATGCAAGCCTATTACGAACAACAATTGAAGCATCGCCGGATTGACCGTCGCTTGAACGCTTATGAGGCCGTCTCTCAATTCCGTTTGGTAGCAGTCGCACCGATGATTCATGCGCGTTGGGGAAACACGATTGAAAAAGAAGAGAGCGATGTCATCGTTCGGACCCTCGTCTCACTATCACCGCAAGATGCGATCGCCATCGCCAAGCAAGAAAATGGGATTAGTTTCTTCGGTGCGATTCTTGCGGTTGGTCGTAGTCAAGACTTAGAGGAGTGGGTGGCTGCGTTCGAAGAATTGACACTGTCCTTTAAGTTAGCAATCCTTCAGTTGATCTTTGACCGCGATGAGACACGTTATATCGCACTCGTTCGTGACAAGACGACAGATGAAAATCCAGAAATCCGAAAACGTGCCCTTCGTGCGCTCACGCGAATCGGGCTTGAGGAGGACTGGAAGTTATATGTGCCTTACTTGGAAGAAGAATCAAGTTGGGTTGAGCAAATGCTTGCCCTTCGTTTCTTAGAACATGTCGTTCCAGCCGATGCGATACCAGCGATCTTGCCGTTTGTCGGTAGTCGATCGTGGTGGGTCCGGACGGCTGCCTTTGATGCGCTGCTTGCTTGTGGCGGGATCGAACAATTGGCGAAAGTATCAAGTACACATCCCGACCGCTATGCACGTCAAAAAGCTACAGAACGGTTGGCAAAGGAGATGAAGCATCATGTCGTCTGAGACAATCCAAGCCATTATTGAAGTCCTTTCATGGACAGTGTTGATTTATATGTTACTCGTCATCGTATTCTATTCGATGCTTTACCTGATTTCAGCTCAAATGGTGCGACGGCAACGCTTCCGTCGGAAAGAGAGCTCTTACTTGCCACTGATGCGCTCTCTCTATACACGACCGGTCAGTATCCTTGTTCCAGCGTACAATGAGGAATATACGATCGTCTCGAGTGTCCAAGCTTTGCTAGCACTTGACTATCCGGAGCATGAAGTCATCGTCATCAATGATGGTTCAAAGGACGGAACGATGGACGAATTGTTCCGATCGTATGAGCTGGAGAAGGAAATCCGCTATCCGCGGATTCTAATTGGTTCGAAGCCGGTCAAACAAGTCTACCGTTCGCGGATCGATAGTCGTTTAATCGTTATCGATAAAGAGAATGGTGGAAAGGCAGATGCCTTGAATGCCGGTATCGACCATTCCAGTTATCCGTATTTCTGCTCGCTTGACGCGGATTCGATTTTAGAGCGGGATGCCCTATTAAAAGTCATGAAACCGATCGTCGAGTCCGACGAAGAGGTCGTCGCGACATGTGGTTCAATCTTCCTCGTCAATGGCTGTACGATTGAAGGTGGCGAAATCGTCGAGATTCGGACACCAAAACAACGGATTGTCTTGATGCAGATGATTGAATATTTCCGAGCATTCTTATTTGGTCGCCTTGGACTTAGCCGTTTCAACATCTTATTGATTGTCTCTGGTGCGTTCGGTCTGTTCCAAAAGAACATCGTTGTCCAAGCAGGTGGGTATAAGGAAGGACTTGTCGGTGAGGACATGGAACTTGTCGTTCGTTTGCACCGATACATGAAGGAAAATAAACTCGATAAACGCATCGAGTACGTTCCGGCACCAGTCTGTTGGACGCAAGCTCCGGAGTCAATGGAAGTGTTGCGGTCGCAACGAACACGTTGGCACCGTGGGCTAGCTGAGACACTCTGGACGCATAAGCGCATGATCGGTAATCCGAAATATGGTTCTGTTGGTGGCGTTTCGATGCTATATTTCTTTTTGATTGAATTACTCGGACCTATTGTTGAACTGATGGGATATTTCATTATTCCGCTCAACCTGCTCGTCGGGACGCTTAACTTTGAATTTGGTATCGTCTTATTGGTCGTCGCCTTACTCTATGGTTCCTTATTATCAGCAGGTGCCGTATTATTGGAAGAGTGGACGATGCACCGATTCAAGAATGTCAAAGAATTGATTCGGTTGTATTTATGGTCCTTGACCGAGTCGTTCTGGTACCGTCCGATTTTAGTCTTCTTCAAACTAGGGGGATTGATTCAATTCTTGACTGGTCGAGGAAACTGGGGACAGATGGAGCGCCAACGCCTCGAAGACGTCACCGAGGAAAAAGTCGGCTGACGAATAGGTATGAGGAGGATATGCTAGGTGGATTTGTTACGAAACAAATGGTTTAAAGCATTAATTTGGGTATTAGTGATTTTTCTTGTCATCTGGGTCGGTACAAAGATCTCATTTTTATTCCAGCCGATAAAAGTCATGCTGGCATTGATCTTTCCACCGCTCATTATTGCGGGTATTTTCTATTACTTCACGCTTGGGATCGTAGATGCGTTGCAAAAACGAGTCAAGAAACGTGGTCTTGCCGTGTTAATCGTTTTACTTGGTTTCATCACGATCCTGACGATCGCCGTCGCTTCAATCGGACCGATCTTAGTTGAGCAGGTGACAGATTTTGCAACAAGCATTCCGACGCTCGTCATCGAATTGCGTGATCAAACGTTAAATTTACGCGATCAGCTGATGGACAATCGTTTTATCTCGACCTGGGTACATGAGAATACAGATTTATTTGATAAGTGGACGAATGAAGCGACATCGTATGTCGGTACCGTCTTCAAGTCCGTCTCGACGTCCGTTGGAACGATTTTCGGTGTCATCTCTTCGACGGTCTTAATCATCGTCTTAGTGCCGTTCATCTTAGTGTATATGTTGCTTGACGGGTATAAATTCCCTGACTCCGTCGTGAAATTGTTACCGCGTAGCTACGAAACGGAAACGCGTAAAATTCTGCACGACATGCACGTGACAGTGAAGCATTACGTCAACGGACAGGTCATCGTCTCAATCTGCGTCGGTGTGATGTCCTTGATCGGTTTTTTCATTGCTGACATTCAATATGCGTTATTACTTGCCTTATTCTGTACGGTGACGAACATCATCCCGTATCTTGGACCTTACATCGGTGCCGTCCCGGCAGTCATTGTCGGATTCATTGATGATCCGATCAAAGCGGTCTATGCGATCATCACGATCGTCGTCGCGCAACAAATCGAATCGAACTTGATTTCTCCTTACGTTCAAGGAAAAACACTCAAGGTCCATCCCTTGACGATCATCATCGTTTTGCTCGTTGCCGGGAAAATCGGTGGCATCATCGGTGTCATCTTGGCAGTTCCGACCTATGCGGTCTCAAAAGTCGTCATTCAGAACATCGCTCGGATTTATCGTTTACGTCAGCAACGTCTCGACGTACCGGACGTGACGGTATCACCTGAATCGTTGAAGTAAAGTGTAACCCTCTGCTCTTTTTAGGAGCAGAGGGTTTGTGATTTTTACGGGAGAGGGATAAGGTAGAAGAAGAGAAAAAATGAAGAAGATTTCACAACTTCGACTCATTTTAGTTTATAAATTGATTGGAATCTTTTTTATAATGGTTATAATGTAGGATAGAGAACGAAAAGATAGATCGGAACGAAATCTTTGGACGTAAGGGGTAGAGCGCATGCATATCGTAGTGGTCGGCTTGAATAACAAAACAGCGCCTGTATCAATACGCGAACAAGTCTCATTTGGGGAGCATGAGATGAAGGGAGCGGTCGTCGCATTGCGCGATGAAAAAAGTATCTTTGAAAGTGTCATCGTCTCGACATGTAACCGGACGGAACTGTACGTCGTGACGGATCAGCCACATACAGGACGGTATTATACAAAACGTTTCCTTGCAAACTGGTTTGGTTTGACGATGGAAGAGCTCGAGCCGTATCTCTTCATCCATGAAGGATTCGATGCGATGAAACATCTGTTCCGCGTGACAAGTGGTCTTGATTCAATGATCGTCGGTGAAACGCAAATCCTTGGTCAGGTCAAGACAAGCTTCTTCATGGCACAGAAGCTTGAAACGACAGGAACGGTCTTTAACAAACTCTTCAAAGAAGCGGTCACGCTCGCCAAACGGGCTCACGCAGAAACTGGAATCGGTGAAAATGCCGTTTCTGTCAGTGCTGCTGCCGTCACGCTTGCCGAACAGTTACTCGGATCGCTTGAAGATAAATCGATTGTCGTCATCGGTGCGGGAGAAACTGGCGAATTGACGACGCTCAACTTATATGAAGCAGGAGCTCGTGACATCACGGTCTTTAACCGGACGCTCGCCAAAGCAGAAGAGGTCGCGAATCGGTTCGAAGGATCAGCGCATTCGATTAATGAAATGCAGTGCGGTTTGCTTCGGGCAGACATCGTCATCTCTTCAACAGGTGCAAAACGTGCCATCATCAAACGGGAAGACATCGCAGCAGCACAGCTGTTCCGTCACGATCGTCCATTCTTGTTGATTGACATCGCAGTACCGCGCGACATCGAACCGACCGTTGGTGACTTGCCAGGCGTTCATTTATATGATGTCGATGATCTGACATCGATCGTCCAGCAAAACATGGCGGAACGGATGAAGGAAGCGGCGAAAATCGAACAACGAATCGAAGCGGCAATCGCTGAGTTCGAAGGGTGGATGACGACACTTGGTGTCGTGCCGATCATCACGGAATTACGAGACCAAGCATTGCGGATTCAACAAGAGACAATGCAAAGCTTGGAACGGAAATTACCGGAGATGTCAAAACGTGAAAAAACCGTCATTGGTAAACACATGAAATCCATCATCAATCAATTGTTGCGTGAACCGCTATCTTACATCAAAGATGCGGCAGCGAAACCGGATGCTGATGAGCGGATTGCGCAGTTCATGGATACGTTCGCATTAAACGAAGACTTGTTTGATGGGCTCGAAGATGAAATCGTGACGTCAGAAGAGACGACACCTTCAGCAAAAGCTGTGAACCGGTGAACAAAGTACGATTTGTGTTACAATAGAAAATGCATGGGGCGGACTTGTGCCGCCCCTTTATCATTGTACAGGGGGATTTTAGCATGCGAAAAATCATTGTTGGATCGCGAAGCTCGAAGCTAGCGATGACACAGACGAAATGGGTCATTGACCAGTTGAAACAAGCCGGCGCGCCGTATGAGTTCGAAATCAAGAACATCATTACAAAAGGAGACCGTATTTTGGATGTGACGCTCTCAAAAGTCGGTGGTAAAGGGTTATTCGTAAAAGAGATCGAACAGCAGATGATTGACGAAGAAATCGATTTTGCTGTTCACAGCATGAAGGATTTACCGTCTGAACTACCGGATGGTCTCATCATCGGTGCCACACCGGCACGTGTCGATGCGCGTGATGCCTTGATCACGAAAACAGGAGAAGGTCTTGCTTCCTTGCCAGAAGGTGCGGTTGTCGGCACGAGCAGCTTACGTCGTGGATCACAATTGCTAAAACTCCGCCCTGATTTAAAAATCGAATCGATTCGCGGGAACATCGATACACGACTTGATAAATTAAAAAATGGTCCGTTTGACGGGATTCTGCTTGCAGCAGCTGGTTTAAAACGGATGGGTTGGTCTGAAGATGTCGTTTCGGAATATCTTTCAACAGAAGACATGATTCCAGCTGTCGGTCAAGGAATCCTCGGTATCGAATGTCGCGAACATGATCAAGAAGTACGTGATCTCCTGCACCTGATCCATGATCAGATGACAGAAAAAGTGGCATACGCAGAACGCGCTTTCCTAGCAGCCATCGAAGGTAGCTGTCACGTTCCGGTCGGTGGATTCGCGACGATTAACGAAGACATGTCAACGACACTTGTCGGATTCATCGGATCCGTCGATGGGGAGCAAATTCTAATCGAGCGCGAATCAGGTCTTGACCCGATGCATCTCGGTCAAGACGTTGCCGAACGTCTGCTTGCTTCGGGCGGTCGTGAGATTCTCGCAACACTTCCGGATGACTTGTAAGCAGGTATTGTTCACGGGAAGTCGACCACCGACGAACGAGCAGATGGCGCGACTGCGTGGCGTCGCAATCGAGTCGGTGCATTATCCGGTCATTGAAACGCGACCTGTTTCGTTTACGTTGCCGAAGGGAATTGATTGGCTCATCGTGACGAGTCCGAATGGCGTCCACCGGGTTGCTGATGCATTGCCTGAATTAGCAGAAACGCGTATCGCGGTCGTTGGACGAAAGACAGCAGATGCACTTGCGAAGTATGATCGAACAGCCGACTTTTGTCCGTCAACCTTTACAGGAGACGCACTCGTCGCAGAACTGGGACCATACTTGTCTGACGGCGATCATATCGTTTTTGCGCGAGGGAACCGATCGCGGCAAGCACCGGTCGATCAGTTACGAAAACTGAATCGATATACGATCGAGGATATCATCACCTATGAAACCGTCACCCGTCGACTACCTGAAGCTCTTATCAGAAATGCCACCTATATTGGACTGCAGAGTCCTTCCGCTGTCGAAGCGATTGCTCCGCTAGACCTGAAGACGACCTTCATCGTCATCGGGACGATCACGGAGCAAGCAGCAAAAGCAGCCGGACTTCAACCGATTCATGTCGCCCGTGAATTCACGGTGGACGGCATGATTGATCGTATCATTGAGGAGGAATCAGCATGAACACATTAGAATACGCACGTCACCGTCGTTTACGTCATACCGCATCACTCCGGTCACTCGTCCGCGAGAACCAGTTGCATAAATCGGATTTGATTTATCCGATTTTCGTTGCTGAAGGCGAAGATATCAAACGCGAAGTCAGCTCGATGCCTGGCGTCTTCAACTTATCACTCGATCATCTGACGGCTGAGATTGAAGAAGTCGTCGCACTCGGAATCGAATCTGTCATCTTATTCGGTGTCCCGCACGACCACTTAAAAGACGAGCAAGGATCAGGTGCGTTTCACGATCACGGGATCGTTCAAGAGGCAACACGTCTCGTCAAAAAAGTTGCTCCGCAGCTAACGGTCATTGCCGACACATGCTTATGTGAATATACGTCGACAGGTCACTGTGGAATCGTCGCGGACGGAACGGTCGATAATGATGCGTCATTACCGCTTCACGTCAAAACAGCCATCTCACAAGCTCAGGCGGGTGCCGATGTCATCGCTCCATCATCAATGATGGACGGATTCGTCGCAGCGATTCGTCAAGGGTTGGACGAGAACGGCTTCAGCCATATTCCGGTCATGAGCTATGGCGTTAAATATGCATCTGCTTATTACGGTCCATTCCGTGACGCGGCAAACTCGGCACCAGGAGAAGGCGACCGGAAAGGCTACCAAATGGACCCAGCAAACCGTCGCGAAGCGTTCCGAGAAGCAACAGCGGACGTCGATCAAGGAGCTGACTTCATGATCGTCAAACCTGCGCTTGCGTTCATGGACATCATTCGTGATGTGCGCGAGCGGATTGATCTACCAATCGTTGCGTATAACGTATCGGGTGAGTATGCGATGGTCAAAGCTGCAGCCCTGAACGGCTGGATCGACGAAGAACGAATCGTCCTTGAGACGATGCTTGGCTTTAAACGAGCAGGAGCTGATTTAATTATCACCTATTTCGCAAAAGACATTTGTCGTTACCTGGAGGGGTCGAAATGAGCTTAATTAACCAGAACTCAAAATCAAAAGAAGCGTTCGAGCGGGCACTCCCGCTCATGCCGGGTGGTGTCAACAGTCCAGTGCGTGCTTATAAATCGGTCGGGATGACACCAATTTTCGCAGATCATGCGAAAGGATCAAAGCTCTATGATATCGACGGAAAAGAGTATATCGATTACGTCCTGTCATGGGGACCGATGATTCTCGGTCATGCCGATCCAATCGTCACATCAGCGATTCAAGAACAAGCGACGCGTGGCTGGAGTTACGGGACACCAACAGAAATCGAATCAGCGATGGCGGAAGTCGTCATCAGTCGTGTACCGTCGGTCGAAGTCGTCCGGATGGTCAATTCGGGTACAGAAGCGACGATGGCTGCCCTTCGTCTCGCACGCGGCTATACAGGTCGGACAAAAATCTTGAAGTTCGAAGGCTGTTACCACGGTCATGGGGACTCACTCTTGATTAAAGCAGGTTCAGGTGTCGCGACACTTGGACTACCGGATTCACCAGGCGTTCCAGCGCAAATTGCGAGCATGACACTGACGGTTCCTTACAACGATTTGGATGCTGTCCGGATCGCGTTTGAAAAACACGGCGACGATATCGCTGGTGTCATCGTCGAACCGGCTGCTGGGAACATGGGCTTCGTGCCACCAGAACCAGGGTTCCTTGAAGGCTTACGGGAAATCACATCAGAAAACGGTGCGTTATTGATTTTTGACGAAGTCATGACCGGTTTCCGTGTCGGATTCCACTGTGCGCAAGGACACTTCGGTGTCACGCCGGATATCACGTGTCTCGGTAAAGTCATCGGCGGCGGAATGCCAGTCGGTGCTTATGGCGGACGGCGTGACATCATGGAACAGATCGCACCACAAGGTCCAATTTATCAAGCAGGTACGTTATCCGGGAACCCACTTGCGATGGCAGCGGGTCTAGCGACACTGACGCAATTGAAACCCGAGCACTATGAAGAGTTCGACCGGAAAGCGACCCGTCTGTCTGAAGGCTACTTGAATGCTGCGGCGAAATATAACATTCCACTGACGACGAACCGTGCGGGTGCGATGTTTGGTGTCTTCTTCACGGATGAACGTGTCACGAACTTCGAAAAAGCGAAAACATCGAACCTTGAGATGTTCCGTTCGTATTATCAAAAGATGGCGGCGCGTGGTGTCTTCTTACCACCATCACAATTCGAAGGTCTCTTCCTCTCGATTGCCCATACGGACGAAGATATCGAACAGACGATTGAAGCCGTCGAATTGACGTTCAAGGAACTCCAAGTTGAGTTCGATCGTTAAGCAGTTCTTGACGATTGCTTGAACTCTCGGCTAAAATGAATAAAGAAGAAAATGGCAACAGCGATGACGGGAAGAGTAATCCTGTATTCGTACCGGCGTAGAGAACACATCCTTGGCTGAAAGATGTGACGGACGAACAGGAGGAAGGTCACCCCACGAGCTGGTATCGTGAGTCTTACGAGCGATATCCGTCCTCCACACGTTACGTGGCTCGAGGGCATCCGATGTTGGATGAACTAAGGTGGTACCGCGGAAAAAAGCAACGGCTTTCTTTCGTCCTTAGCATAGGACGAGAGAAGCCGTTTTTATTATGGACAAAAAGGGAGCGATCAGGATGCAGGAATTATCAATGCCAACGAAATATGATCCGCAGGCAACGGAAGAAAAATGGCACGACTTTTGGTTAAAGGGAGAGTACTTTAAAGCTGATCAAGATCCGGAGAAAGAGCCGTACACGATCGTCATTCCACCACCGAACGTCACAGGTAAATTACACCTTGGTCACGCTTGGGACACAACATTACAAGACATGCTGACGCGGATGAAACGGATGCAAGGGTTCGACGTCCTGTATCTACCGGGAATGGACCATGCTGGTATTGCGACGCAAGCAAAAGTCGAACAAAAACTGCGAGCAGAAGGGAAATCACGTCTTGAAATGGGTCGTGAGAAATTCCTCGAGCAATCTTGGGCATGGAAAGAAGAGTATGCGTCAACGATCCGTGCACAATGGGCAAAACTCGGTCTTGGACTCGATTACTCGCGTGAACGCTTCACGCTCGACGAAGGGTTGTCAGAAGCAGTTCAAGAAGTCTTCGTTAAACTTTACGAAAAAGGCTTGATCTATCGTGGCGAATACATCGTTAACTGGGACCCAGCGACGAAAACAGCGATCTCGGATATCGAAGTCATCTACAAGGATATCGAAGGGGCGTTTTACCACCTCAGCTATCCACTGACGGACGGTTCAGGTCATGTTGAACTAGCGACGACACGTCCTGAGACGATGCTTGGTGATACAGCGATTGCCGTGAACCCGAAGGATGAGCGTTACGCTCACCTCGTCGGAAAAACGATCACGTTACCAATTGTTGGTCGCGAGATTCCGATTGTTGCGGATGAATATGTCGACATGGAGTTCGGTACAGGTGTCGTGAAGATTACACCTGCACACGACCCGAACGACTTCGAAGTCGGTAACCGCCACGAATTACCACGTGTCCTCGTCATGAATGAAGATGGAACGATGAACGAGAATGCAGGTAAATACGAAGGCATGGATCGTTTCGAATGCCGGAAACAAATCGTTGAAGATTTAAAAGCAGAAGGTGTTCTAATCAAAATCGAACCACACTTGCACTCTGTTGGTCACTCGGAACGTTCAGATGCAATCGTCGAGCCGTATCTTTCACTTCAATGGTTCGTCAAAATGGAACCACTCGCGCAAAAAGCACTCGAGGAACAACAAGGACCAGACAAGGTCAACTTCGTTCCACAACGCTTTGAAAACACATACGTACGCTGGATGGAAAATATCCGTGACTGGTGTGTTAGCCGTCAACTATGGTGGGGACATCGCATTCCGGCTTGGTACCATAAAGAAACAGGCGAAGTCTACGTTGGCAAGGAAGCACCAGCAGACCTCGAGAACTGGGAGCAAGACAACGATGTTCTCGATACATGGTTCTCTTCAGCCCTTTGGCCGTTCTCAACGATGGGTTGGCCGAATACGGACGCCGCGGATTATCAGAAATACTTCCCGACATCGACACTGGTTACAGGGTATGACATCATCGCGTTCTGGGTATCACGGATGATCTTCCAATCGTATGAATTCACGGGACAACGTCCATTCCAAGACGTCTTGATCCACGGATTGATTCGTGATTCGGAAGGACGAAAAATGTCGAAATCCCTCGGAAATGGGATTGATCCGATGGATGTCATCGAGAAATACGGTGCTGATTCACTGCGTTGGTTCTTAACGACTGGATCGACACCAGGCAACGACCTCCGCTTCTACTGGGAAAAGATCGAAGCAACGTGGAACTTCTCAAACAAACTATGGAACGCAAGCCGTTTTGCCTTGATGAACATGGACGATCTAACGTTTGATCAGATTGATTTGACAGGCGAAAAATCACTCGCAGATAAATGGATCCTGACACGTTTACAGACAACGATTGATGACGTGACACGTCTATCGGATAAATATGAGTTTGGTGAAGCAGGACGTATTCTCTATCACTTCATCTGGGAAGACTTCTGTAACTGGTATATCGAGATGGCGAAGTTGCCGCTCAACGGAGAAGACGAAGCAGCAAAACAAACGACGCGTTCGGTTCTTGCCTATACACTCGACCGGATCATGCGCTTGATGCATCCGTTCATGCCGTTCATCACGGAAGAAATCTGGCAACACTTACCGCATGAAGGTGAGACGATCACACGTGCCGCATGGCCGACACGCGAGGCGTCACTCGACTTCCCGGAAGCTGTTCCAGCATTTGAAGCGGTTCAGAACGTCATCCGTTCGGTTCGTAACATCCGCGCGGAAGTGAACGCACCGATGTCGAAACAGATCCAACTGTTCATCTCGACGAATGACGCACGTGTTCAAGACGACTTGTCGTCAAACAGCTCGTACTTGCAAAAGTTCACGAACGCGTCTGAACTCCGGATTGAAGAGCAAATGCCAGCGCCAGAAAAAGCGATGAGTGCGATCGTAACGGGAGCAGAATTGTTCATCCCGCTCGCAGACTTGATCAACATCGAGGAAGAAATCGCGCGCTTGAATAAAGAACTCGTCAAGTATACGAAAGAAGTCGAACGGGTCGAGAAAAAACTCAACAACCCTGGCTTCGTCGGCAAAGCACCAGCACATGTCATTGATGAAGAAAAAGCGAAAGCACTTGATTATACGGAAAAACGTCAAGCTGTCGAAGCACGCATCAACGAACTCTCACACTAATTACAGCAGTGGCTCAAGTCTCCTTGAGCCACTTTTTTTAAAGGAGCGAACAGCATGAGGACGCGAGAAGATGTATTGGATTGGTTATCGAGCTTACTAGCATTCGGCGTCAAACCAGGTCTTGAACGGATGCAGGCGATGTTACTGGAATTACAGATTGACCCGGACGCGATTCCGACGATTCATGTCGCCGGAACGAACGGAAAAGGATCGACGGTCGCGTTCTTGCGTGAGATGGGGATTGCGGAAGGATTGCAAATCGGGACATTTACGTCACCGTACATCATTCAGTTTGAGGAACGAATCATGTTGAATGGGGTACCGATCGCAGAAGACGATCTCGTTACAGCTGCCATCGCGGTTCAAGATGCCATCAGGCACATCGATCCGGCACTCGGTACAGTCACTGAGTTCGAAGCATTAACAGGACTTGCTTTCTATTATTTTGATCAGCTCCGTCCGGATTTCGTCATCTATGAGGTCGGTCTCGGTGGACTGTATGACTCAACGAACGTCTTCAAAAAGCCGGTCGCAGCAATCATCACATCAATCGGTCATGATCATCAAGCGATTCTCGGAGATACGCTCCAAGAGATCGCCTTACAGAAGTTCGGCATCATCAAACAAGGGACACCGGTCATCGCCGGAAAACTGCAAGAAGAACTGACTGTACCGTTAATGGCATATTGCGGCGACCGGAATGCGACCTTGAAATGGAGCCAGGAAGCAATCATCCGTTACCGCTTAAAGGAAACCGGGACCTGGGCGACGTACGACGGAATTCCAGAGACCCGCTTAGGTCTCGAAGGCCATCACCAAGTTCATAATGCGGCGAACGCTGTTATTTGTGCGCGGCGTCTCGGATGGTCGAAAGCGGCGATCCGAAAAGGGCTACGAGAAGCAAAACATCCAGGTCGGTTTGAAATCATCTCGCGCAAACCACGAATCATTCTCGATGGTGCGCATAATCCAGAAGGCATCACGGCACTTGTTGAACGGTTAAAGGAAGAATCAAAACCCGTGACGTTGCTCTGTTCGATTTTGCGTGACAAAGACCGGTCGGCGATGCTTGCGCAGTTAAGCAACGTTACACCAGATATTTACGAGACGACATTCGATTTCCCGCGAGCAAGGACACTCGATGAGTTAAAACAAGACGGGGCTAATGTAACGACGGTTGAAAAGTTCTTCGATCGATTAGAGATGGACCGGACATATGTCGTGACAGGATCACTCTATTTCATCAGTGAAGTACGAAGATACTGGGAATTAATTAAAAAATAGGTAAAAAGTCGTAAAAGGGCGTACAATGAAAGTAATAGTGTCATTATAAAATTCATGTACAAGGAGCGCCCTTGATGAAAACTTATAAACTGCTGGCTTCACTAGTATTCATCGTCTTTCTACTCGGGATTGGTCTTGGTTACACGAGTGCGAAGAATAGTTGTTTTGATAATGGAACACCAATCGCTTCCCGTGATTTAAACGTTCAAAAAGCATTTGTGAAAAACCCAATACCAAACAGCGACGACGATTTAGTTGCCATGGACTATTCGATTGAGTTAAATCGGATTGGTCAAAAATACATCACTGGTAATTGTGGGAACTCGAAGTCTGGGACGTTCGCAATCGGGGAACTCAACTTCGAAGAATTGTTGCCGGATGGATTTACGTTTGAAGGTGTTGTCATGGAAGGTTTAAGCACGAAACTGTTAGCTTCACCTGATTTAAAACAAGATGGTAAGACGGTCTTCTTTGAAAAAATAAACAACACAACAACACAACAAAAAGTAATGTTGCATTTTCCGCATGTCGTAGAGTTTGAACCGGTCCGTGCCGGAAAAAGTGGAAATGGAGCGATTAAATCATGGGACCCCTATATTGTTCGCTATGATGAAAATGGGAATTCGATTAGTAAAACGGCAGGAAATAGACTGACATGGCGTTTCATTTTACGGACAGCACCAAAAGCGGGGACAGTTACGTTTGACGAGACACAAGCTCTGTTTAAATCGACAGCATCTGTAACTCGTTCGACAACACGACCTAATGGGAATGCGTGGGGCTATTGTAAATTTCCTGATCACAAAAAATGTTCATCGGATAGCTCATTGATTGAGTATGAGACACCGTTTGAGACTGCAACACTTCAGCTCTACAATCGACCGACATTGACTAGTTCTCGATCCGATTTGTATGTCAATGAAACAGCTGCTTATACTTTTAAATGGAGTGAAGCATTTGCCAATACGAAGTCGACTTTTACAACGGATACAAGCTATTTAACGTTTAGTACACCAACTAATACAGCACCACAAATCACGACGAATCTTTCCGGTGTTCGACCGAAAGAAACGTCTCCAATCAACGTGACGACTGTCTTCTCGGATTTCAAGAAAATCAATGGAACATCGATCTCCTTGAATCATTCTGTACCGATTACTGTGAAATTGCCGAAAATCGTCTTAGCTGGAGCCTTTGCGGATGCCTTGAAAAAGGAAATCAGAGTGAATCAACCAGATACTCTTGCATTTCGCCTTGTAACGCAAGAGAATCAATCGTTTACACCGACTAAACCATTTACGTACACGGTAACATCTTCTCTTCCTACGGCTCTTCCTGTTACCTCACCGACGAATTTATTGACGGTACCCTTGAATGCGAAAACAAGTGCCAATGAAGTCATGGTGACGATCGGGTTGAAAGATTTTCCTGGTAGTACTATCGAGAAAAAATTGAAGATCGTTGAAGATGGATTGACACTGAGCGCAAATGAGTTGAAAGTTCAAGTCGGCTCGAATGCAACACCTTTGTACGGATTCCGTGATCAAGCAGGAAGTACCGCCACTCCGACATGGTTTTCTGGTTATCGATTAACGATTGAATCGGGCGATACGGATGCGATTGAAATCGTACCATCGAATACCGCTAATCAACCGATGATTAAAGGAAAATCACGTGGGAAAGTGTATGTTCGGTTGACAGCTCTTGAAACGGTCAAAGTTGACACGGATAATAATTCGGAAACATCTCCAGTGGATCAGTTACAACCGAAACAAGTGAACGGTAGTGAATTGTCCGTGCGTTTCAAAGTACTTGTATTTGAAGATCCGACGCAAATCAATACAAGCGATTTATATTAAAACGAAAACACACAGTCGCAGCTGTGTGTTTTTTTATTAGTCTTCTTTTCGTTGAGGTGGTTCGACGTACAGATGAATACGATCGGTTACAGGAAGTGAAGCCAGTTGATTTTTAATGATATTGGCATCGTAATTCAATTGAAGACGTGATTGCTGACGATCACTCGAACTACGCATCCGGGAAACGAACTCTGTTAAATTTGTTGGACTAGTCGTCGTCGTAAAACTACCACGGAATGTGTTAATCGTTAAGTTACCTTTTGTGAACAATCCACCGGAAATCGATAAGTTGGATCCGACGGTGTAAATGCGATTATTCGTCATCGCATCACTGTATAGAAAAGCCTCTATCTCATTAGTGGTTTGTGAGAATTTATCAAATCGATTAATCAATAACTCGCCTTTACTGAGCAGAACCATCGAGTTGTTTTCAATCGATGAGATGTTCGCGTCGTCAATCGTCGTTTTCCCAAGAACAAAAATTGTCGTATTAAACGCCACGTTTCCACTGATTTTTAAATCACCGATGACGATCAAAGGACGAGAAATCTTCAATGGATTCGTTAACGAACGCACACTTTGAATCGATAGATTACCATTTAGAATAAGTGGACTTTCTGAGAAACCGATATCTTGATCGAGTAAAATTGCTGATAAAGGCGTTGTATAACTAGCGTTGGTGACGAGCAAATTATCGTTTGGATTGTCGATGGTCAGACTCTCGTCAAAGACGGTACTTGTCGCAGTAATCGGAAGAACTTTAATCCCATTCGTTTGTGGCAATGCAGTTCGTAGTTTTTCTACATCGATTTGTTTATCGGCTGTAGCGATATTTGATTCCTGAATCGGTAAGTTATGTCGATGTAAATACTCGATAAACGAGTATAGATAGTTGAGTGACGAGAACTCGTACGGTGTTGAGACGACGCGTGTCAATTCAGAAGCATCAAGCCATGAGGAGATGGGTTCCGAAGCGTCTTGCCAAGAAGAGACGGATTCGCTACAGAACTTATTCGCCGTATTACAAATCTCAAACGGTTTTAAAGTAGGGTTTGGCGTTGGCGGACTGACATTGATAACGCCTTCGATGATTGGTTTTGCTGTCCAGTTGCCAGCGATAGATGGCGAATAAGCAGTTCCTTTGTAAGAGAAAAGTGGGATTTGTGATAAGCGAATCGGTTTAGTCGAAAAGACATTTCCTTTGATGCTCGGGGCACCGTTGAGTGTCAGCTGATTTTCCGAGCCGAGTACATGATACAAAAAGCTTGGAAGTGTCGAGAGCGAGACACGTTGCGTATACGTTCGTTTCAGTTCCGGTTGATCTGAAATATGAGAAGAGACGATGGCTGTGATTTCGACGATTTTGACGTTGTCGAGATCTTTTACTGATGCATTTGCTGAAGTCACGAGTTTGTATTGATACGTTCCGATCGACTGTGTCCCTTTTTTTAAGAGACTGTCGTATGTAACAGGTGTTGTCGTGTTCGGTGAATACATCAATTGTTCGAGTTGTTGTTTAAAGTCAGCTGAAACAGGACGTGTCGTCGGAAAGGTATTGTATAGTTTCGCAACCCCTTCGTTTAGTAACGAACGGGCTTCATAAGAGATGGAGACTTCTGTTTTTCGAATTTCTGTTGAACGTTTCGTCTGCAGATTGATACCAATGACGACAAGGGCAAGTGTTGAGACGACTGCTAGTGTAACGAGGACAAAAATCAAAGTATAGCCTTCTTGTTTTTTCATAGTTAATATTTCACCTCTAGAAGCCGATACCACTCTGAAGGGAAAGTAATTTCTCTTCTTGCGTGGATTGAATTTTTAAAGAAATTTCTAATATTCCGTGTTGGTAATAGGTGACACCATTGATTGTCATCGGAGTCGCTTTTTTTATTCGAAACTGAGAAGCGTTATCCGTATTCGATAACAGTAACTCGTCTTCCCGATCAGTCAATGCCAGCGCCCCTTCACCAAACCGAAGAACTTTAATGGGCTTCGGATTCATGATCATGTTCTGATCATTGATTCGAACAAGCAAGCCAGAGTCGGGATCGACGTTTAACGGAGTTGCATCATAAAGCGATAACGTCTGACCGTCTTCGCTCAATCGTACGAAATCGTAACCACTCGTTGTAATATCAGATAAGACGGAACTAATCATGATATCCGCCTCCGTTCGAACGTCACTGATGGCATCCGTTTCCTTAAAACTTTTTGCACCAAGTAGAAAAACGGTTAAAACGACCGCACTCAGTATCGATGCAATGACGATACTGACTAAAATCTCAATCAGTGATAATCCTTCATCGCGCCGATAAATCAAACGGAAATTCTTGATTAAGCTGTTCATTACTTAAGACTCCTTTTAAGGAAAATAGAATATCATTCGACTGATCCTTTTTGATCGTTAAGGTAGTATTCAACAAACGAGGATCGTTACTTGTAGTTGAATTAACTTGTAGGTTGATTCGGTATTGTGTTCCGTTGACGACAGGTGCGAATACCTGATTACAAATCGCTACGTTAGTATCAGACGTTGGGCAGATATCAAACGTACTTTTTCCGACTTGAGTCTTTAAGTAATTGAAGGATAAAGGAGATGTTTTGACAAGTGTTTCTCGTTGTAAGTAAGAAGCCGCGTAGGAAGTCAGATTAGCCGCTGTCGTCTCGTCCATACTAGAGTGACTCGAACGTAAAGATTGAGAAAAAATACTGATTAAGGCAATCGACACGATTGATAAGATGACGACGCTGACAAGTACTTCGATTAAAGAAAAACCATTTTCCTTCTGGATCATGAAAAGAACTCCTTTTGAAGAATAGATATAATGCCTCATATTTTTAAAATGCAAAAGAAAACAGTATATGTAAGGAAAAGGCTACGCTTTCACTTATCCATTCATTATAATGGAAATACTAGATACCTGAAATGATTAATTGATACAGAAAGGAAACAGATGATGATCAATTTTAAGCGTTTTGCTGTACATACTCTTTTACTCGTTTTACTCGTCGCCCTCATCTATGTACCTTCGTTTGCCTTGATTTCATTTACGGGCAAAGCGACAGAAACTACGACATTCTCTGAAACGGCACGAATCGGATCTGTACCCGTTAGTGGTATGGAACGGAACGAAGCGAAGTCAACTGTTGAAAAAGCAGTGACAGAATGGACGAAGAAGACACCACTGACGACCGGAACCGGGGAAGAAACGACTCCAATTCCAACGAATGTCGTAGCAATTGATGTTGCGGCGGCGGTCAAAAAAGCATCTTTGAAAAAAGGTGGCGATTTGGTCGTTCGAATTGATGAAGTAAATTTAGAGAGTTACTTAGCATCACAACCGATCAGTTACACACCTGAACAAAAGCAAGTATTTGAAAAATGGTTAATCAATACGAGCAAGACATTAACAGAAGGAAACTACGATCCTGCTAAAACAGAATCAGCGGCTGATCCTTCTGAGACGGTCGTCTCAAGTGTCGCCTTTACGACACGGTCTGGTGCAGAAGAACAAATGGTTACTGCAATGGCAAACGTTGAAATTAAAGCAGGACAACTGATGAACGTTAAAACATACGGCATGGACGCTGTCGCTGGATCCTACGTCGGTAGTAAATTGTATGAATTGTTTGCAAAAACACCGTTTGAGATTGTGGAACGGATGCCGCATTCCACGTTACCGGACGGAATCACACTCGGTTATGATGTGCGGATTGATGAAAAAACAGACTTTGCTGTCCGTAATACCCAAGCCATTTCGTATCGTCTGGTCGCAGTTCAAAATGGCAGTGACGTTACGTTGGAACTTAGGGGAACACCATTTAAAGAAACGGTCACTACAGTCTTAGAAGGCGAAAAAACGATTCCATATCGGACAATCACACGTTATTCGGCGACTTTGACAGCCGGATCAACAAGTGACACACAAGCTGGGGAAGATGGGAAATCCATCGAGGTCTATCGCGTTGTAAAATCAGTGAAAGGTGAGAAGAAGCAGCTGTTAGCGCTCGACTTTTACGCAGCGATCCCTGCGATCGTCACGAAAAGTAACCAAGCTGAACCTGTACCGGTAACGCCACCCGTCGATGAAACGACAGACGATAACGGAACGGATACGACAGAGCCAGCGACTGATACACCATCTACAGATACGCCAGCAACTGACACGACAGAACCAGATACGAATGTAGATACACCTGAATCACCATCGACACCGGATATTCCGACATCACCAACATCTCCAAGTAGTGATGAGACAGGTGATCCCGCATCACCGGTCGATGACGAAACGACAGGTGAACCTGTCGGCTAAGAAAGGGGAAACAGCGATGAACTGGACGACGATCGCGATTGAATTAGGAATCATCATCGGACTAGCTACAATTGTATGTGGTTTGATGTTCGCCGTCACGATTCCATATGTGACTTCGATGGCAGCTAAGGCGATTTTATCGATGGCAACGATTGTCATCGTGACCTTGATTTATTTCAGCATTCAGCTCGACTGGATGACGAACCCACTTGTACCGGTCGGAATTTTCATGTTAGGTGTCATCACGGCTGCTGTGACAAGTGTGATTGATGAAAAGAAACAACGACCGAATGTGTTAGAAGCAGAAGAAACATGGCACGCGGAAGGATGACGATTTAAATGGCAATGAAGCGAAAGCGTTTGGGTGAGATGTTGATTGAAGAGAGTGTCGTGACAGAAGCGCAAGTGAATGAGGCGTTGACCGTCAAACGATCGACTGAAAAATTGGGAGATGCCCTGTTACGATTAGGTCATTTGACGGAACAACAGCTATTGGAAGCTTTGCATCATCAACTTAATATCCCAATCATTCAGTTGTATAACTACCCGGTAGATGTCGCTGTCACGAAATTGATTTCGAAAGACTTAGCTCAACGCCACAATCTTGTTCCGATTTATCGGGAAGGAAATCGACTATTCATTGCAATGGCTGATCCCTTAGACTTGATTGCCATTGATGATTTACGGATGCAGACTGGTCTTTTGATTGACGTCGGAATTGCCACACGTGAAGAAGTCAGACGAACGATTCTAAAATATTACGATATTGATTCCTCGTTACGGGAATTGCTCGAATCAGACGATGTCATGACGAATGAACAGATTGCCGACGTCGTGAATCGAGAAGAGGCACCTGTCATTCGTCTCGTCAATCAAATTCTTGAAAATGCGATTGCACAACGTGCGTCAGATATTCACATGGATCCGCAAGAATCGTCGATGACGATTCGAATTCGGATCGATGGTGAACTTCGGACGGAAAACAACTATCCAAAACAAGTACAAAACATCTTGACGACACGAATCAAAGTCATGAGTGAACTTGATATTACAGAATCCCGTCTACCACAAGATGGACGAATCAAGTACGTCTTCAATGGTTTGCCGTATGACTTCCGGGTTTCAACCTTACCGACCGTTTACGGCGAAAAGGTCGTCATTCGGATTCTCGACAGCTCGAACTCGAATATCTCAATCTCAAAAATCGGTTTTAGTTCGCGTAACGAATCACAATTTCGAGATATGCTGAAGAGACCGAATGGAATCATTTTAATCACTGGTCCGACCGGGTCCGGTAAATCGTCGACGTTGTATGCAGCGTTGAATGAGTTGAATGACGAGTCACGCAATATCATTACCGTCGAAGACCCAGTTGAATACCAAGTTGACGGCATCAATCAGGTGCAAGTTAATGCAAAAATTGGTCTGACATTCGCGAGCGGTCTCCGCTCCATTTTGCGTCAGGATCCGAACGTCGTCATGGTCGGAGAAATCCGGGATATCGAGACAGCTGAGATTTCAATTCGTGCCTCGCTGACAGGTCACCTTGTCCTTTCGACCTTGCACACGAACTCTGCCGTCAGTTCTATCACCCGGTTGATTGATATGGGTGTCGAACCGTTCCTAGTTGCTGCATCCGTCAGTGGATTGATCGCGCAACGGCTCGTTCGTCGAGTGTGTCGCGATTGTGGAGAAGTACATCCAATTTCGACGCGAGAACAGGAATTATTTGATCAAGAGGAAATTGAGGCGACGACGGTCATGCGGGGACGTGGTTGTCCGTCGTGTAACATGACCGGATACCGTGGACGCGTCGCGATTCAGGAAGTGATCATGATTGATGAAGTTTTGCGCCGGATGATCATGAATCAATCAACAGAGGGCGAAATTACTGCGCATGTCAAATCACAAGGGCAACGCTTCTTGCTTGCAGATGGATTATCAAAAGTTGCTCAAGGTATCACGACGACAGAAGAAATATTACGGACGGTGATTTCTGAATGAACAGTACGATTGAACGTGCCCAAATTGAGGACATACTACGTTCCTCTAAAGAACAAGATGCATCAGATGTCCACATCACGGCGGGATCACCACCCGTTTTTCGAATTAATGGAACGTTAGCGCCGTTTGGTACGGAGAAAATGAAGCCAATCATCATTGATGGATTCGTTCGATCCCTGATTACGGACGAAATGTATCAACAATTAAAACAAGATCGGGACATCGATTTTTCGTTTGGAGTACCGGGCGTTGCTCGATATCGGGTCAATTGTTTTTATCAACGGGGCGCATTATCGATAGCATTTCGAACAATCCCGACAGAAGTACCAACACTTGAGCAATTAGCATTACCTCCTGTCCTAAAGCGTTTTTTGACGAAACCGCACGGCTTGATTCTTGTGACAGGTCCGACCGGTTCCGGAAAATCGACGACGCTTGCAGCGATGATCAATGAAATCAATCAGACAATGTATAAACGCATCATCACGCTCGAAGATCCAATCGAATACTTACATAGTCATCATAAAAGTCTGATTGATCAGCGGGAAATTGGAATCGATGCGCCACGCTTTGCTACGGGATTACGGTCGGCGCTCCGTCAGGATCCGGATGTTATCTTGCTCGGTGAGATGCGGGATCTTGAGACGATCGCAACTGCCGTTACGGCTGCTGAAACCGGTCACCTTGTCTTTGCGACGGTCCATACGTCAACCGCTGCTTCGACGGTCAGTCGGATCATCGATGTCTTTCCGTCAGAACAACAAGATCAGATTCGAGCTCAGCTGGCGAACGTCCTCGCTGGCGTCATCTCACAACGCTTGATGCCCCGCTCAGACGGAACAGGACGTGTCGCGGCACTCGAGATTATGGTCGATACACCAGCCGTCTCGAACTTGATTCGGACCGGTAAGGAATATCAGATTCAATCTGTCTTACAGACAGGTAAACAATATGGCATGCAGACGATGCAAATGGCGTTGCAGGACCTCGTCAGCCGAGGGTTGATTCCGGCATCTGCTGCAACACCGTACATATCGGGGTGAGAACATGGCAGTATTCACGTATGAAGGTCGCACGATGGCCGGTAAACGAAAGAAGGGCAAAATCACGGCGCTGACGAAACGAGAAGCCGCAGAAAAACTGCGAACGGATCAGATCGCTGTGACATCGCTTGAGAAGCAGGAGTCAAAAGGACTGAACACGGAGATTACGTTTCTTAGTCCAAAACCGAAAATCGAACATCTCGTCATGTATGCGCGTCAGTTTGCGACGCTTGTGCGGTCGGGTGTCTCCATCGTCAAGGCAACAGAGATCCTTCGAAAACAGACGGAATCAAAGCCGCTTGAGCGAGCACTGATTGAAGTCGAGGATGACTTACGCAGTGGAATTCAATTTTCGAAAGCGATCGAGAAACATCCCCGCGTCTTTGATACGTTCTTCGTCAGTATGGCGATGGCGGGGGAAGCGAGTGGTAACTTAGAGGAAGCACTTGAGAATATCGTGACGCAGCTTCAAAAACAGTATGAGATTAAACGAAAGGTCATCTCGGCACTGATTTACCCAGCCGTCGTCTCACTTGTTGCTGTCGGCGTCGTCGTGTTCTTGATGATGAACGTCGTCCCGACGTTTGCTTCGATTTTTGATCAGCTCGGTAGTGAGCTACCGCTGATCACGAAGCTCGTCGTCGCGGTATCGGATTTCTTCGTCGCGTACTGGTGGGTCATGTTGTTAATTGCTTTTGGATTGATTGGATTACTGTACTTTAATTTAAAAAACGAACGCCAACGACTATTTTTCGATCGCTTTTTATTAATTATTCCCGTTTTTGGTCCCCTGATTCAAAAGTCGCAGATCGCCTTAATGACCCGGGGACTGTCCGTCCTGCTTAATGCTTCCGTCCCAATTTTAGCCTCGCTCGACATCACGGAGCGGATTGTGACGAATCGAATTATCCGGAAAGGGATTGCCGGCGCTAATGAAGCGATGGCACGCGGCATTCCGATGCACGAACCGCTTGAGAAAAACAAATATTTTCCACCTCTCGTCACACAGATGATTGCCATCGGTGAAGAGACGGGACGACTTGATTCGATGCTGACAGAGGTCGCGAACTTCTACGAGACGGAGGTTGAGACGACAACAGATCGATTGAAGTCAATCATTGAACCATTGCTGATCGTTGTCTTAGCCGCAATCGTCGGTGTCATCGTCATCGCCGTCGTCGTACCGATGTTTAAAATTTACTCGGATATACAAGCAAGTTGACAATTGTAAAAACATTTACCTGATGTGAAAAAAAGACATATTCTACAAAAAATATGGTGCTACTATAATAGTATTCATCTGGATAGTATTACCTACTAACCAAAAACAGTGAAAAAGTACTAGGGAGGCATAAAGAAAATGGTAGAGCGTTTAAAAGAAATCTGGTTAGATGCAAAACAAATGCGCGATGAGCGCGGACTGACGTTGATCGAGTTACTCGTCGTCGTCGTCATCTTAGGAATCATTGCAGCAATCGCTGTCGTCGCAATCGGTGGATTGATCGAGAATTCGCGGAAGGATGCAGTTGTTTCGGATGCGAAGCAATTGATATCTGCTTCTAAACTCTATACTTCAGCAAATCCAGTTAAATCAGGATCATCGATCAAGCTTGGTGTTTATCGTGAAAGCAAAGCATTTGTAGCAGGTAGCAACGAAGCTAAAATGGATGAATACATTGATGATATGAAAGATCCATTTAATGGAGATGCAGCATACAAAGATGCTTACGTTACAGTTACTGCAGCAACAAATGGAAAATATACTTATACAGTTACGCTTAAAGGTGATAAAGACTACTTCACAAACGAAGCTCCTTCTTACTTAAAGCGTGATAATGTCACTAAATCCTCTTCAGCTAGTGAGTAAACTGAACAAAAGATTGTCCCCCTCCTCGGGGGTTTTTTTCTGAACTTTTTTGAAAGGGAGGTCGTGTCATGACGATCGTCTTCACGGTTTATTTTTTCTTGTTAGGCTTACTTATCACGTCGTTTACGAACGTTGTCGGTCTGCGCGTCCCGGTCGGGGAGTCGATTGTTCATCCGCGCTCCCATTGTCCGACGTGTGGCCATGTCTTAGGACCGCTCGAACTGACACCGGTACTCGGTTACGCTATGCTTGGCGGCAAGTGCCGCTCTTGCGGACAGTCAATCTCAATCAAGTATCCAGCGCTTGAATTACTCGGAGGGATTCTTTATGCCTATGCCTTTTGGCAGTTCGGCTGGTCGATGGAACTGGCCTTGACACTCGTCCTGACGAGCTTGCTGTTCATCCTAACGATGTCAGACTTAGCGTACATGCTGATCCCGAATAAAATTTTACTCATCTTTTTGCCAATTGCCTTGATTGTGCGCTACCTTTCTCCACTCGAAAACTGGTATAATCCAATTATTGGTGGAATCGTCGGCTTCGTTCTATTATTCGTCATCTTTCTTGCTTCCCGTCGTGGTATGGGAGCAGGGGATGTCAAACTGTTCGGACTGCTCGGAATCTTCCTTGGACCGCTTCACGTCGTCATTGCCTTGTTCGTCTCGGCATTCGTTGGTTCCGTTCTTGGCTTAACATTACTTGGACTCGGACGCGTGAAACGGAAACAACCCATTCCCTTCGTTCCGTCGATTGCCGTCGGAACATTACTGACATATTATTTTGCGGATGATTGGGTATCGTGGTACCTCGATTTACTGCTTTAAGAAAGGAAGAACGTACATATGGCGCAACGGCGTAAAGGGACTTATATCTACTTTAATTTTACCGACGTCGCAATCTTCGGTGCGGTCGTCAAAAAAGGCGTCATTAAGCGCCGGGCAGTCGTCGCGCTGCCGCCAGGAACACTGCAAGGAGGCTGGTTGCAGCCGGAAGCCTCGCTTGATTTCATCTTTGACGGGTTACTGACGAAGCTGAAAGTACCGCGTGGCTCGCAAGCGGTGCTGGCGCTCGATGGTTCACTCGTTCTCGCCCGGAAACTTGATATTCCGGAGACGATCGAGACGAATCAAATTCGCGGCTACCTGTTCATGGAGATCGGACATAGTATCGTCCTGCCGTTTGAAGAACCGTATTTTGATTACACGGTTCTGGAAGAAGACGGCAAGCGGGAAATCATGCTGTATGCCGCCCCTAACGAAGCGCTGAAGCAATACACGCAACTGTTCAAACAAAAGCATTTGCGACTGGTTGCTGCTGAACCTCAACCGCTCGCGACCTACTTCGGGATTGAATCTCATCACCCAGTTACAACAGAAGCTGATACGTTATTGATCTGGAATGCGAATGCGACGAATCACCAGCTGATCATCATCGAAGATCACGTGCCACGTCTGATTCGCTCGGTCGACACGTTTGCGGCTGACGCGTGGGATGTTGATGTCATCGATGATCAATTGCATTATCGTTACCGCTCGGATGATCCGACGGTCGAACTCATCTTAGATGAGATGTTGCTCGAGTTCTCGCGTGTACTCGATTTCTATCGATTTTCGCTCGCGCGCGAAGGACGAGAGATCACGAATGTCGTCCTTGCCGGGGACTTCCCGTTCCGTGATGAACTGGCAACACGTTTCCGGTCGAACTTTGATTTAAGTCTCGATGAAATTCCAGATATGATGACGATCGACGGACAGTCAATTCCACGAGCGTACTTACCGCTCGCTGGTCTTGCTTCACCGCGAAAAGACCGCATCAACTTATTACCGGAAAACGACGAAGCACCGAAATATCCGCTTGTCGCTTCACTCATTCTGTTGTTGTTCGGCGGACTCGCTGGTGGTTATCTCTACTGGCAAACCGATCAATTCGCGGATCGCGTCGAATCGACGAACGATCAAATCCAGATCGTCCGTCAGTTGCAGTCGGAATCGGACCAATCGGCGAAGCAGGAAGTCGCGCAACTCAAACAGACAGTCGAAGGACTCGAGACGACGCCGCGTCCTGCCGTACCGACGCTTGAACGGATTACCCGTTATCTCCCAGAACGCGGTTATATCCTTCAATTCGCGTATGGTGCGAATCATGCCGTGACGATGACGACCCAATTCGAGACGCTTGATGAACTAAACGATTTTTATCGTGAATTGTTGACAGATAAAGTCTTCTCAGGAACGAACCTTGCGAGTGTGACGACACGGACGATGAATGAAAAGGCGGATGTCGTCACGACGACGACGGTTGATCCGACGACCGGGCAAGAAATTCCGACGACGGAAATCACACCGTCGGATGATGCAAAATCTGAAGAACCTCGTTATATCGGACAATTCTCGTTGAACGTCAACCCGACGGAAGTCGTCAAAGGCGAAACAAACGAAGCTGATCCGGCAGTACCAAAAGAAGATCAGCCAGCTGAATCGGAAACGGATAGCTCGACGGAAGCGACTCCTTCAACCGATCCGACGACGGAGACGACTGATCCGAATGTAACGACTGAAATCGAGGAGGTGCCGGACAATTGAAACGTTATAGTAGCTTCATCCTCCTCGGTCTAACGATCTTGATCGTTCTCGGTGCGGTCGGTTACTTCGGTTATACGACGTATACGACACACCAAACGTTGCAAGAAAAAGAAGCGACGCTCAAGCGAGAACAGATGGTGCTCGAGCAAGCGAAAGCGAACGAACAGAAAGTCGACGTCGCTGAGTCGAGCTTCCTGCAACAAAAAGTCCCGGTGACGGCAGCGAACGATGACGTCATCGATGCGATTAACGCGTCGAGTCAGATTGCCGGTGTCAAAGTCCAGTCGATCACGTTTGGTCAGGCGACCACAACGCCAACGCCACAGTCACCGGTGACATCAACGCCTGCCGTTGACGGAGCAATGGCGACGGAGTCTGATCAAGATCAAGCGACAACAGCTGCGGCGACAGGAACAACCACAGCGAATGCGACGCCACTTCCGGCGTCATTGACGGTTGAAGCCCCGTCGTATCTTGAATTGATGGCATTCTTAAAACAAATCGAGCGGACGGATCGAATCACGGTCTTACGCCAAATTCAGTTATCGGGACCGGAAGAACCGGGTCCGAGTAGCGGAACGCTTTTGCTTGAGGATGAGATGCTTTCATTCACAGTCGAGATTGAATCGTATTATCGTCCGGACCTGACGAAGTTGACGCCGGATAAACAAACGCCACTCGAGGAGAAGACACCGAAGTCGGATCCATTTGTCGATGTGACAGGAAATTAAAAGAAAACAAGCGGTTCCTATGCTGTTAGGGACCGCTTGTTTTTTGTTAGACTATTCGATGACTCGAATTATCCGATTCGAAATTAATGGGAAAGAACGTGATACTAATGATAACGCAACCACACTTGATTCTCGCCTCAGCTTCACCGCGCCGGACGGAACTCTTGCAACAAATCGGAATCGCTCACGCAGTCGTACCGGCGAATGTCGTCGAAGAAGCGCCGTATCCGATGTCCCCGCATGAATACGTCCGTCATCTATCGCAAAAGAAAGCGCGAGCGATTACGACAGACGGTGTCATTCTGGCTGCCGATACAGTCGTTGCAATTGACGATATGATTCTCGAGAAGCCGGCAGATAGGGGAGAGGCACGGGCGATGCTCGCGCGTCTATCGGGACGAGCACATGAAGTCGTGACAGGAGTAACGATTCGCTTTGGTGAGAAGGAAGAGACATTCGACGTGACGACACACGTTCGTTTTGGTGCATTGCCAAACGAATGGATCGAAGGCTATATCGCGACGACCGAGCCCTATGATAAAGCGGGTGGATATGGTATTCAAGCGATGGGTGGCCTGTTCGTCGAAGCGATCGAGGGCGATTACTATAATGTTGTCGGATTGCCGATCCACGAAATCACGAAACGTCTCGCGTCCTTTACGATCAAGCCGATGTTTGCGTAATCCTGAAACAGAGAGGTCGGATGCTGTGATTGAATGGCCGAAGGATATGGTTCAGTTGAAAGGCTTAGCACAAGCGACGACAGTCGAGTTGTTGGCATGTCTTGTCCGAAGCGGAACGCGCGACCGGACACCGCTCGAAATCGCGGAAGAATTACTGCACATCTATCCTTCACTGATTGAACTCGAGGCAGCTGGAGTCGGTGGACTCGAGAAAGCACCAGGTGTCGGAAAGGCAAAGGCGTTGCAAATCATGGCGGGACTGGAACTCGGTCGTCGTCTCGTCACGGAACCGAAGTGGGTTCGACCGACGATCCGTTCACCGGAAGACGCGGCGGAGCTGTTGTTAGAAGAAATGCGCCTCTATCAACAGGAACATTTCATCTGCCTGTATTTGAATACGAAAAATGAGGTTGTCTCGAAAAAGACGTTATTCATTGGAGGATTGAACACGTCAATCGTCCACCCGCGAGACGTTTTCCGGGAAGCGATTCGCTGCTCGGCTGCGAACTTCATTGCCGTCCATAATCATCCGTCCGGTGATCCGACGCCAAGTCGGGAAGATATCGAGGTATCCGAGCGACTTGTTGAGGCAGGACGACTCATTGGAATCAGTTGTCTTGACCACATCATCATCGGGCATGGACAATTTATTAGTATGAAACAGCGCGGATTTATGTAAGAATAACGTCTGAAGGGAAAGTTTCGTTTCTTTCCGTCAGACGTTTTTTTGTGTGTTTTCTAAGGCGAACTGTAAACAAGCTGTAACGTTTTAACGCTTTCCAATGAAGGCTTTTCCGTTATAATTAGTGAAGTGTATTCTCAGAGAGGGGTTTTTTGAATAATGTTTGGATCATTCAGCCGTGAAATCGGCATTGACTTAGGTACGGCTAACACGCTCGTGTATGTAAAGGGGCAAGGAATCGTCGTCCGTGAACCGTCCGTCGTTGCTTTCCGTACGGATACAGGGAAAATTGAGGCAGTTGGTAATGCAGCAAAAAACATGATCGGTCGTACGCCGGGTAACGTGACTGCACGACGCCCGATGAAAGACGGGGTTATCGCGGATTATGAAACAACCGCTACGATGATCAAATATTTCATGGATCAAGCTTCAAAGAAAAAAGGCTTGTTCTCTTCTAAGACGAACGTCATGATCTGTGTACCAAGTGGTATTACATCGGTCGAAAAACGTGCGGTTGAAGATGCAGCGAAACTTGCGGGTGCGCGTGAAGCATACACGATCGAAGAACCATTCGCAGCAGCAATCGGTGCAGGTCTTCCGGTTTCAGAACCAACAGGCTCGATGGTCGTCGACATCGGTGGTGGTACGACAGAAGTTGCTGTCATCTCACTCGGTGGTATCGTCACAAGCCAATCGATCCGTGTCGGTGGTGATGAGATGGATGAGTCGATCATTCGTTACATCAAATCGAAATACAACTTGATGATTGGGGAACGGACAGCTGAGACGTTGAAAATGACGATCGGTTATGCTCGCATCGATGAAGAATCAGAGAACGAAACGATGGAAATCCGTGGACGCGACCTCGTCACAGGTCTTCCGAAACAGATCGAAGTCACAAGTGCTGAAATTTGTGACGCACTTTCAGATACGGTCGAAGCGATTCTTGCAGGTGTTAAGCACACGCTTGAGCAGACACCTCCTGAATTATCAGCAGACGTCATGGACCGCGGTATTGTCCTGACAGGTGGTGGGGCGCTCTTGAAGAACCTTGATGCTGTCATCGAAGACGAAACACGTATTTTGACACTCGTTGCAGAAAACGCACTTGATTGTGTCGCAATCGGTACAGGAAAATCACTCGAGATGATGAATGTCCTTCGTTCGAAATCAGGCATCTCGCAAAAAAGATAAGGACGGGATGAGCGATGAAGCGATTTTTAAATAATCGAAAACTGCTCATCACACTCCTTAGTTTTCTCCTTTTGGTGATCTTAATCGGGATTTCGCTGCAAGGGCGTAACCAATCCCACTGGTATCAAAGCTTCGTGCGTGATACCGTGGGCGTCGGTCAACGCCTTTTCGCGACACCGATTGGCTGGATTGATGATACGGTCACTTCGATTAAAGAAGTGCGTGACGTGTACAAAGAAAATGAACACTTGAAATCACGATTGAACGACTATGCCGGCAATGCCGTTAAAGTCCGTGATCTTGAGCGTGAGAATAAAGAATTAAAAGACATGCTCGACCTCAAAGGTTCGATTCGCGACTATAAACTGTTACCGGCAGAGATGATCGGGCGGACATCGTCCGAATGGCAACGGTTCGTGACGATTAACATCGGCGAACAAAAAGGGGTCAAACCGAACATGGCCGTCGTAACAGCAGATGGATTGATCGGTCGCGTCATCCAGGCGAGCGCTTATACGTCCCTTGTGCAGTTGATGTCGGATACGAGTCGGACGAATAACGTTTCGGCAACGGCAGACGACACGAAAGGAAAAGGAGTCTTCGGAACGATTGAAGGCTTCGATGAAGAGACGAAACTACTCAAGTTCACGAAAATTCCGAACGACGCGAAGCTGAAAAAAGGGCAGACCGTCACGACGTCCGGTCTTGGTGGAAAGTATCCGAGCGGGATCGTCATCGGAAAAATCGAAGAAGTGAAATCCGATCAGTATGGGGCTTCGAAAATCGCATACGTCAAACCGGCAGCAGACTTCGAACAGTTCGGTCATGTCTTCGTGATTGAACGCGAAGCGAAGGAACCCTTCGCTGAGACCGATAAGGGAGGGGACACTCGTGAATAACGTTAAGTTGTTTTTCGCCGTGTTCCTTCTTTTTATCTTAGAAGGAACGTTGTTCGCGGGACCGCTTGGAGATGGTTCGCCGTATGTCATTCATACGACCTTGATCGGTCTGATGTTCCTCGGTCGGTACGGGAAGCTTGAACAAGCACTCGGATTCGGACTCGTTTTCGGATTGCTCTATGATTTCGTGTACTCGGATATTATCGGAATTTACTTATTTGCGTTATCCGCCATTCCGCTTTTTAGTAGCTTCGTGCTAAAATATGTAAAGGAGAACGTATTGACGATTCTCGTCACGTTCACGTTCAGTGCCATTTTGTATGAACTCGATATATATTTCTTCACGGCTTCGGTCGTTGGTGTCGGGGTTTCCTTCCAAGAACTCGCGACACAGATCATTCCAAGGAGTTTGGTTGCCCAGTTGATCGGGATCATCATCCTGTATTATCCGATGACCCGACTCGTGCAGTCGACCCTTGACGAGAAAAGAGGATGAGTCATGATTGAGCGTAAACGTTATGTAACGATGAAAGGCCATCGTGGTGGCCTCGCCGTCTATGTGAATGAAAGGTGCAGTGTGGATGAATTTCTTGACGATTTAGAGTTGACGCTTGCGGACAAATCCGTCGAGAACGGACGCGCCGTACCCATCACCTTCTTCTTCGGTCGACGTTATGTCGATGAAGGGGTGTTGACGGCCGTCGAATCTATCGTCGCGCGACATGATTCCTTCTCTTTCAAAGGCTATGACAGTGAATGCATCACGAAAGACGAGGCAAAAGCCTTGTACGGAGAGCGGACGTTCCATTATTTTGGTGGCACGGCACGCAGTGGGCACGTATTAGACGTTGAAGGTTCGATCGTCATCATCGGAGATATCAATCCGGGAGCGGTCGTCCATGCGACAGGAAGTATCTATTGTCTCGGAGCTTTGCGTGGTACCGTTCATGCAGGTAAAGGTGGTAATACGGAAGCAGTCATCGCTGCAAGTGTGTTGCAACCGAAATGGGTCGCGGTCGCTGGAACCGTCCATGAGGAGCCGGATGACGCACCGATTCCTGCTCTCGATATGGGCTGTGCATTTTTAGGCGAAGACGGGGTGGAATTCTCCCGCCTTCAAACCGTTCCGCTTGCGCGGATGGATCAGTTTGCGATTGATAGTGAAAGAGGGTGACGGATATGGAACAAGTGAAAGAACAGGTACATATGGAGGCGAAGACGAATATGGGACGCGCCATCGTCGTCACATCCGGTAAAGGCGGCGTCGGTAAGACAACGACGACGGCGAACATCGGAACAGCACTTGCATTGATGGGGCATTCGGTTTGTCTCGTCGATACAGATATCGGGTTACGCAATCTGGATATCGTGCTTGGTCTCGATAACCGGAGTATCTATAACATCGTTGACGTCGTAACGGGACAATGTAAATTGCACCAAGCGCTCGTCCGCGATAAGCGTTTTGAAGAGATGTATCTGTTGCCTGCTGCTCAATCAAAGGATAAGTCCTCCGTCACACCCGAACAGGTGAAGGCAATCATCGACACGCTGAAACTTGAATACGATTTTGTATTGATTGACTGCCCGGCAGGAATCGAACAAGGATTCATGAATGCGATTGCTGGAGCGGATGAAGCTGTCGTCGTAACGACACCGGAAAAAGCAGCCGTCCAAGATGCGGACCGGATCATTGGGATGCTCGAACGCTCAGAACGAAACATCGTTCCAAAACTCGTCATCAATCGGGTGCGTTCGCACATGATGGCATCAGGTGATATGCTCGATATCGATGAGATTATGCGTATTCTTTCAATCGATCTGCTTGGTCTGATCATCGATGATGAAGAAGTCATCGCCGCTTCGCACCGCGGTGTGCCTGTTACGATGAATCCGGATAACCGGGCTGGACTCGGCTACCGGAACATCGCCCGCCGGATTCTCGGAGAATCCGTGCCACTGCTTGATTTAAATGAACAACCGCAAAAAGGGTTCTTCGTCAAATTGAAGAAGATGCTTGGGATGAAATAAGAATGGGAAATTAGACTAGGACGACATCGTCGCGCCTAGTCTAATTTTTTTGGAGGGATCAGTATGCGATGGATTAGTGAACAGACCGCTTCACTCGAACGATTGGCGTTGGTCGAAGGCGGTCGATTGATTGAATATCATGAACGGATGCGTGACGAGATCCGGGTCGGAACGTTCGTTTATGCCAAGGTCGACCGGTTGCATCCGACGCTCGGAGCAGCCTTTTTGATCGCGACTGACGGTACGCCGCTTTACTTACCGCTTAATGAAACGGTGGAAGCACTTCGTCGCTATCCGGACGTGCCAACGATCGGACAAGCCGTCCAGGTCGGGCAGACATTGCTCGTTCAGGTCGTCAAGGAAGGGGTCGCACCGAAGCAACACAAGGTGACGCAGAATATCACTTATGGTGGACGTTATCTTGTCTATTTCCCGTACGGTCGCCGCGTCCGTTTCAGTCGGAAGTTGGATCTCGTCGTCCAGCGTCAACTGGCGGAGCAATTGACGACGACGGAAGAAGAAGGGATTCTTTACCGGACGGAGGCAGCGAAAGCATCAATCGACGAATTGAAACAAGAGTTACAGTCATTACGGATACGGCATAAAGAACTCATGCAGGCGCCGCGTCTTGAGCAAGACGAGGCATTGATCGTCCAGGAAGCGAAGCGACTTCCGCATGTCACCGATGCGCTCGTCATGACGCGTCAGGAAAAAGAACGACTCGAATTACTCGGTCTGTCTGTTGAACGATCGCTACGAAAAGGGCGCTTACCTGAGATGGAAGCCATTGATGGGGCAATCGAAAAAGCGATGCAACGGGTCGTCTGGCTCGACGGAGGAGCGTATCTCTTGATTGAAGAAGTCGAGACGATGACTGTCATCGACGTCAACAGTGGGAAGACGATTTCGGTCAAAGAACAAAAGCGGACGTTTGATCAAATCAATGAAGCGGCTGCCGTCGAAGTTATGCGACAATTACGGTTACGTAATATCAGCGGAATGATTGCAATCGATTTTTTACGTGGCTCAAGTAAAGGTCAGACACGGGTGACCCAACTTCTCAAAGAACGAGCCGCACTCGAGACGAAACAAATCGAAGTGTATGGATTTACGAAGATGGGCTTATGCGAACTGACGCGACAACGACACGGAAAATCATTGCAGGAACGATCGCAGGAATCCGGTCAATGGACACGATTAAGCGTCTATCGGTTGATTGAACCGAAATTGCTTGAGATCGCGACCTATGCGGAAGCGGTCGTGATTCGCGCGCCGCGTCACTTGTTACAAGACGAATTCATCTCTCGCCAACCACTCGAGGTGCACGTGTTAGAAGGCGATCCAGCCGTCCTATTCACTGGGTCGTCACAGGACTGTCTCGATTTCATCAAGCGATCGGAATAATCCTTCAGAACAGCATTGACAAGTTGGAAGAACGTTTGGTATTCTGAATAACGTTAGTTCGTTTGGAAGCACCCAAATGACTACAACCGCACAGACCGGGTTTTAAAGCATCTGCTGCCCGTGATGGCGAGTCTGAGTTCCTAAGAGGAGGTGCACGTAATGTACGCAATTATCAAAACTGGTGGTAAACAAGTCAAAGTCGAAGCTGGCCAAGAAATCTACGTTGAGAAATTAAACGCAGACGTCGACAGCACAGTTGAATTTGGTGAAGTATTGATCCTTGGTGGTGACGATGTTAAAGTCGGCGCTCCACTCGTAGAAGGTGCGAAGGTCGTAGCAACGGTCATCAAACACGCTCGCGCGAAAAAGATCACTGTCTTCAAAATGAAAGCGAAAAAGAACTACCGTCGTAAGCAAGGTCACCGTCAACCTTACACAAAGGTCCGCATCGAGAAAATCGAAGCGTAAGCCATGATACGTGTCAAGATTCGACGAGATGAAGCGGAACTCGTCCGCTCCATCGAAGTGACAGGACATGCCGAGTTTGCAGAACCAGGTCTCGACCTTGTCTGTGCCGGCGTATCGTCGGTGATCTTCGGGGCATATAATGCCATAGAAGCATTACTCGGGCAGGTCCTGCTCCTTGAAATGGCAGAACAACAAGAGGGTGGCTACTTTTATGTAGAACCGTACGCTGACTTAGCACCGGATGTCAGTGAACGCACCCAATTGTTACTGGAGGCGACTTTGGTCCAGCTTGGTACCATCGCTGAAAGTTACGGTGAGTTTATCCAACTTGAACAAGTATAGGAGGTGGATTCCACATGTTGAAACTTAATCTTCAGTTCTTCGCATCGAAAAAAGGGGTAGGTTCGACAAAGAACGGTCGTGACTCGCAATCGAAACGCCTTGGGGCGAAACGTGCAGACGGTCAAACTGTTTCTGCTGGTTCAATCCTCTACCGTCAACGCGGTACGAAGATTCACCCAGGTATGAACGTCGGACGTGGTGGCGATGATACACTTTTCGCAACTGCAACTGGTGTCGTTCGTTTCGAACGTCTCGGACGCGACAAGAAACAAGTCAGCGTTTACCCAGCATAAGGATCGACGAAGCAGACTCTAGCCACTTTCGAGGGTTAGGGTCTGTTTTTTTTAGGAGGGAACGACCGATGGAGGAACAACAGGTACTTGATCTTTTAAAGACTCTTCGTCACGAGTGGTTGAACCGGATACAACTCGTCCGTTCGTATGGCGCGATCGGAGACGAACAAGCAGTCGAGTCGATCTGTTCGGCGTACCGGGAGCAAGCATCTCGGGAAGGACGTCTAGCGCAAATCGGATTGCCGAAAACCGCACTGGCGTTGCTGCAAGCTGAATGGTCAGGCAAAACTGTGACGTATGATGTCATCGGAGCACCCCACATGGAAGATGAGCGGTTGAAGCAACTCGTCGAAGCAGCCATCACCATGATTGATGTAGGAGTAGGAGAAGTATCCGTGACCTTCCACGAGGGCGTGACCATCGAGATCTATCGGGATCTACTAGATATGTCGCGCCTTAAGGATCTAGTGACGCCGATGGAAATCGAGTCGCAGACGGAAAATGAGTGTGTGATTGAGATTGAAAGTCTTCCGTTTGAGGAAGAGAAGTAAGAGGAGGGATCCGACATGTTTGTCGATCAGGTAAATATTTATGTAAAAGCAGGTGACGGAGGACGTGGACAAGTAGCGTTCCGTCGCGAGAAATACGTTCCGGACGGCGGTCCTGCTGGCGGTGACGGTGGTCACGGAGCTCACGTCGTCCTTGAAGTCGACGAAGGACTTCGGACATTGATGGACTTCCGTTACAAACGTCACTTTAAAGCGGTTCAAGGTGAAAACGGAATGTCAAAAGGGATGCACGGTCGTAAAGCCGAGCATTTAATCGTCAAGGTTCCACCTGGTACGGTCGTCTATGATGACGATACGAACGCAGTCATTGCTGACCTTGTCCATCATGGACAACAAGCGATCGTCGCACGCGGCGGACGTGGCGGACGTGGAAATACACGTTTTGCGACACCAGCCAACCCAGCTCCAGAGCACGCAGAAAACGGTGAGCCAGGGGAAGAGAAGTATTTGAAACTTGAACTGAAGATGCTAGCAGATGTTGGTCTTGTCGGCTTCCCGAGTGTCGGGAAATCAACGATGTTATCTGTCGTTTCAGCAGCACGTCCGAAAATCGGCGCGTATCACTTTACGACGATCACACCGAACATCGGCGTCGTCGAAACGGAAGATAGCCGAAGCTTCGTCATGGCTGACTTGCCAGGATTGATCGAAGGCGCAAGTGAAGGCGTCGGACTCGGTCACCAGTTCCTGCGTCACGTCGAGCGGACGAAAGTCATCGTCCACGTCATCGACATGAGTGGGATGGAAGGACGCGATCCAATCGAAGACTACAACATCATCAATAAAGAACTCGCGGACTATAATCTCCGCTTGACAGAGCGTCCACAAGTCGTCGTCGCGAACAAGATGGATATGCCGGATGCGGCAGAACACCTTGAAGCCTTCAAGGAAGCTTTCCCAGAGCTTGAAGTATTCGAAATTTCAGCAGCAACACGTCAAGGATTACGTGACCTCCTATTCCGAATTGCTGACCTCGTTGATGCGACCCCAGAATTCGGTCTTGAGGAACTCGAAGAGAAAACAGCGACACCACGTGTTGTCTACGGTTATGAAGCACCTGAAGCTGGCTTTACGATTTCGAAAGATGAAGACGACTGCTTCGTCATCAAAGGACCACGCATCGAAAAACTCTTCACGATGACGAACTTCATGCGTGAAGAATCGATTAAACGTTTCGCTCGGACACTGCGTCAAATGGGTGTCGACGAAGAGTTACGTCGTCTTGGTGCAATCGACGGCGATGTCGTTCGAATCCGTGATTTCGAATTTGAATTCGTTGAGTCATCCTTCTAAGCGGTTCATTCCATTAAGAAACGGAGTGTGAAAGCATCGTGGACCCATTGCCCATGATTTCATTCGTTTGGTTAATTCCGATTCTCATCTTATCCGCGTTCTTTTCTTCAGCCGAGACAGCACTCGCGAGTGTCAATCGGTTGCGTTTGTTGCATCAATCAGAAGCAGGGGACGCCCGTGCGTCCCGTGTGTTTCGGTTGCTTCAACGTTATGAAGAGACATTGACGTCGATTTTGATTGGCAACACACTCGTCAATGTCGGCTTCATCTTGCTTGGTGGCTGGTGGATCATCCAGTTCGGCGAGACGATAACAACGCAAGCCATTGCCTTTCTTGGGCTGTTCTTTCTGTTACTGTTATTCGGGGAATTGATACCCAAGTCGTATGCCCGCGAACATACGGAACGTTATGTGTTGTTGATCGGACGTCCACTTCGTTTGTGCTTGCTGATGTTTCGACCGCTCGTTTTCGTGTTACTCCGCTTACGTCAGTTTGCGCTTCGGTTGATTGGAGCGGATCCGAAAGGGCCACTCGTGACCGAACAGGAACTCAAGGCACTCGTCGATATCAGTCAGGAAGAGGGGATCATGGGACTCGCTGAAGCTGAACTTGTCCACCAGGCGGTTGATTTTCAACATGTGACGGTCGAGGATGCGTTGACGCCACGCATAGATATTCAAGCAATCGATATCGATGCGCGGCTCGAAGACATCCTTGCAGAAGTGCAAAAAGGCGGCTATTCTCGTCTACCGGTCTATAAGGACTCGATTGATCATGTCATCGGTGTCTTATCCGAACGGGACTTTCTGCGTGCATACGTGAAAAATGGTTCCGTCGATATCCGGGAATGGATTCGACCGGTATCGTTCGTCGTACCACAGACACGATTGATGGATTTATTGCCGGAACTCAAAGTCAAGCAGTCCCATATGGCAGTCGTGCTCGATGAGTTCGGAGGGACGGCAGGTCTGATCACCCTTGAGGATATTTTAGAAGAAATCGTCGGGGAGATTTGGGATGAACACGATGAATCATTGGAATACACGAAACGGATTGGTCCAGAACAATTCGAATGTCTAGCAGAGTATGACATTGAAGACTTCTGTCAGCAATTTCAATTGACGATGCCGGACACCGATGCCCAGTCACTTGGGGGATGGATCATGGAGGAAAGCGGACAACTGCCGGACGTCGGAACGGCGATGCGTTATGAACGTGTCACGTTGACGGTCTTGCATATCGAGAACCGCCGCGTCCGGAAAGTCTTAGCGACGTTTGATCCTCCCGCTATGATGCCAGAGCTACCGCTTGAATCGATGTAACAATAAAAACCGCTCATTCCTTAGGAATAGGCGGTTTTTTAATGTTCAGACATCGAGTTCCGAGACGAGGATTCCAAGATGGTCAAGTTTTGCGATGGCGGCTTCTAGTGCGTCTTCATGATCCGCTTCAAGCGTATGGATATGGACTCCGTCGGTCAAGCTCGACAGTGGAGTAGCTTGTGTCTCCTCTAGCTGTTCAAGCAGTACACGGACATCTCGGCGGCTTTTTAGCATCAACTCACCTGTAATGAAGCCGTAGACAGGATGCTCGATGATGACATCGCGGATGACGACGCCTTCGTCAACGATGGCATCACATTCATCCTTTAATTGCTCGATGCCGTGGCGACAGACGATCTTGCGGCGTAATTTCGAACCGTCGATTTCAGGGTCATTGATCAAATACCCACGAGCTGTCGCGATGACGGGATATCCTTTTGCTTTTAACAATGATAAATCCTGCACGATCACTTGGCGGCTGACGCCTGCTTGTTTCGCCAGTGCTGTTCCCGTAACAGGTTGTTCACTTTCCTCAATCATACGAAGTAATGATTTCCGGCGTTCTTCTCCGGAGATGCGTTTCCCCATGATGTCTCCTACCTTTCTCCAGTGTCATGAGATCGTGTTCAACACATCAATGCACTGTTCGATTTCTTCGTTCGTCGTGTGTTTTCCAAAACTGAGTCGGATCAATCCATGAGCCGCTGATTCGTCAAAACCGATCGCACGCAATGTCGCATTCGGACCGTTTTCTCCTGCCCGACAAGCACTACCAGCGGAAACGGCGATTCCAGCACGATTCAAGGCGAGCAACGCGTGTTGACCGTCCCGTTGTTTCGTATGGATGGCACAGATCGAAGCCAGTTGCGTTGGAGATTCAACGATCAGATAACGAGACGAAGACAATGTTTTTTTTAGCATACCACGAAATACCTGACTGGATGCCTGGATTCCTGGATTTTCTAAGCGCGACGCCTCACAGGCAGCGATGAAGGCGGCAATTCCCGGAACATCGACTGTGCCTGGGCGAATCCCGAACTCATGATGTCCTTCGTAGTATGGACTAAAGAGCGGTCGTCGCAAATACAGAGCACCTAACCCTTTAGGACCGTAGACTTTATGGCTACTCATCGTGTAGGCGTCAAAGGAGTCAATGGTAACATCATCTTTTAAAAATCCTTGAACCCCATCGCAATGAAACAAAATCCCGCGTGATTGACAATATACTGCAATTCGTTCGACTGGGAACCGAAAACCGGTATCCGAATTGACGTGTTGAATCGAGACGACACCAACCTCTTCCGTACAAGCCGTAACGAATCGATCCCAGTCGAACGTTCCGTCCGGCAGTAGAGAAAGATGACGTGTTTCTTGTGCCCAACGCGCAAGTGGAAGCAAGACCGAGTCGTGTTCACACCGAAGTGTCAAGACAACTGATTTGTTACTCTGTCGTATCAAGTGTGTCAAAGCGATGTAATTTGCTTCTGAACCGCTTCCTGTAAAGATGATAGATCCTTCTTTTTGATCTAATTGTTGCATCAGATACTGTCGTGCTCGTTGAAGCAGGCGTTCTGCATCCCCACCGATGTCATGAAGAGAAGAACTGTTGCCGTAGAACGACTGAGCGGCTTGTTGATAATGATCGAGTGCTTGTGGATGCAGCGGAGTAGTAGCTGCGTAATCGAGATAGATCATGAAAAAATCCTGTCCTTTCGTCTTGTCACTCAGCTAAAAGTATGCCAAACTTATTGTCAAGTCAATAGTAAACATTTAGATATAGAGGTGTAAAACATATGTCTTTACATAAAAGGCTTGAGACGGATGTGTTGATCATTGGAACAGGGCTTGCTGCGATTTCGGTCGCCTTGCATCTTCCGCCTGGAACTGAAGCGTTGCTTGTCACAAAAGGCACGCGATTTGAGACCAACTCTATCCGAGCACAAGGTGGGATTGCTTCTGCTTATGCGGAAGTTGATCATCGTGGTCATTTTGAAGATACGTGTCAGGCGGCAAAAGGGCGCATCAATCCGTCCGCTGTTGATTATGTGACCCGATCAGGAGCCGAGGCAATGGAATTCTTGTTACGACAAGGTGTCCCGTTTGATCAATCCGAGGGAGAGTTCTTGCTTGGTCGAGAAGGTGCGCACCGTTTGCCGCGGATTTATCACTCTGGCGGGGACGAGACTGGCAAACGAATCATGGAGACGTTAATGCCGCGAGTGCCTTTTCCGATTCTTGAGCAGACGTGTATCACGGAATTGATTCAAGTAAATGGACAGGTTGTAGGTGCAGTTGGATATAGCCATGGAGAACCGATCGAGATTGTGGCGCGAGCAACGATTCTCGCTACTGGTGGAGTTGGTGGAATATTCGCGTCGTCGACGAATGATCCATCGATTCAAGGAAATGGGATTGCACTAGCTTTTGAAGCAGGGGCGACGATTCGTGATCTCGGCTATATCCAGCACCATCCGACGGTACTTGTTCATGCAGGTCGCTCAGAAGGTTTGATTACGGAAGCACTACGCGGTGCAGGAGCGACACTTGTGACGAAAAGCGGTGACCGGATCATGGCGGATCATCCGATGCAAGATTTAGCGGCGCGCGATGAAGTCGCAAAGCGAATCCATGAGGTGCGAAAACACGAACCGGTCTATCTCGACACGTCAAAAGTCGTTGATCGAACAAAACGGTTTCCAACGTTTGTCGAAAAATGTGAAAAACTGAACATAAATCCGGATCTCGTTGAAATCTCACCAGGCATTCATTTCTTAATGGGGGGAATCGAGACCGATCTGACAGGGCAGACGAATGTCGAAGGACTTTACGCGGTCGGCGAGACAGCATCGATCGGACTGCACGGTCGAAATCGTCTGGCGTCGAACTCGCTTCTTGAGTGTGTCGTCATGGGGAAAGCAGTAGCAGAACAGCTCGAGTTGTTACCGGGACCATCAGTAAAACAAGTGAAACGACGTTCAGGAACACTTCGTTCCGTAACAGACCGTATATCGCAGGTCATCGGTGTCGAAATGGATGTTAGGCAGGTACAAGAATGTCTGGATGCGTTAAAAGGCTGGACATTAGAAGAATCCGGACAGGAAGCAGAAGAAAATCGATTACGTTACGTGACAGCATGTCTATTGCTTGAAGGGGCGCGAAGTCGGTTGACAGGAGAGGATGAGAACATTGAACAAGTGGCAGTTACGGCAACAACTGGAGGCATTTTTAATCGAGGACATCGGACAGTGGGATATCACGAGTGAAGGATGTCTGACGGGACAAGAACGCGGAACCGGTCGTTTTTTAGCAAAGGAAGACGGTGTCTTCTGTGGAGTAGACATTATTCGTGAGATGGCGCATCTGTTACAAGTCAACGTGACGATTCATATAGCGGAAGGGACGGTCGTCACGCGAGGAACGCTTCTTGCTGAGTGGTCTGGTTCGTTACAGGATATTTTAAGCGGAGAACGCGTCGCTTTGAACCTTGTGCAACGCTTATCTGGGATTGCGACGCAGACACGTCAAGCGGTCGAGGTAGTAGCAGGACGAATCCGAATCACGGATACACGGAAGACGACTCCTGGATTACGGATGCTAGAAAAACACGCCGTTCGCGTCGGTGGTGGCTATAGTCATCGCGGACGACTCGATGACGCGGTCATGATCAAAGATAACCACATCACGGTCGCGGGATCGATTACGGAAGCGGTGATGCGAGCAAAACGAGTCGCAGGTCATACGACACCAATCGAAGTCGAAGTTGAGACGGAAGCGGAAGTGCTTGAGGCAGTGGCTGCAAAAGTCGATATCATCATGCTCGATAACCGAACACCAGCAGAAATCAAACAGCTCCGGCAATTGATTCCACCACATATCACGGTCGAACTATCCGGCGGGATTACGATAGACACGTTATCAGACTTCGCGGATAGCGGAGCAGACGTCATCTCACTCGGTGCATTGACGCATTCAGCAACAGCACTTGATATTAGTATGAAAATCGAAGGAGGAAAAAAAGATGTCATTTGATCTATTACGTCACGAAGGAATTCCGGCGTCATACTTACAGCAATCAGAAGCAGAATTGATTGCGATCATCGAAGGGGTCAAAGCACGGATGGGCAGTCGCTTGTTCTTACCCGCCCACCACTATCAAAAAGACGAAGTCGTCCAGTTCGCGGATGCGACGGGAGATTCGCTCCAGCTTGCACAAGTCGCGAAGCAGATGACAGAAGCCGAATATACGGTCTTTTGCGGTGTTCATTTTATGGCGGAGACAGCAGACATGCTGACCGATGCGTCACATACGGTCGTTTTGCCTGACATGCGCGCTGGCTGTTCGATGGCAGATATGGCGAATGATATACAAACGGAGCGTGCCTTTACGATCTTGACGGAACGGTTCGGAGATTCGATCTTACCGTTGACGTATGTCAATTCGACAGCAGCCATCAAAGCATTCGTCGGTCGTCACGGTGGGGCGACGGTGACATCATCGAACGCTGTCCAGATGGTCGAGTGGGCGCTTGCTGAACGAGACATCTTATTCTTCCTGCCGGATCAACATCTCGGTCGCAATACGGCACATGCGCTCGGAATTCCGTTAGAGCAGATGGCGATTTGGGATCCGATTCGCGACGAACTCGTTTTTGACGGGGAGGACCAAGACGTCCGCGTCATCTTATGGAAAGGGCACTGCTCAGTGCATGAGAAATTCACAGTCGGTCAAATTGAACAGTTCCGTAAGACGGATCCGGAGCGAAAGATTCTCGTTCACCCGGAATGTTCGCATGAAGTCGTAGTAGCGTCTGATCTCAATGGATCAACTGCGTACATCATTCAACAAATCGAACAGGCTGCTCCTGGAACGAAGTGGGCGATCGGAACAGAGATGAACCTCGTCAATCGACTCGCGACGACTCATCCGGATCTTGACATCGTGTCGCTCAATCCGTTCATGTGTCCATGTCTGACGATGAACCGGATTGACTTGCCGCATTTAGCGTGGGCGCTCGAACAAGTCGAAGCAGGTGAGCCGGTCAACATCATTAAAGTCGACGCAGAGACGACGCGGCATGCCGTGTTGGCGCTCGAACGAATGCTTGAGCGTTCGTAAAATAGAGAGTGAGAGCGTGGTCGTGCAAACGATCACGCTTTTTGTCTTCTGATTGAGAGAGCGAACGTATGTATTGATTTTTGCTGAAGAACGCTTTGAAGCCAAACGAAGATGTATGCTACAATAACACGAGAGTTTGTTTATAGATGGGAGCGTTCCACATTGATAGAATTCGTACGCGGCGAAGTCGCTTATGTCTGTGCGGAATTCGTGACGGTAGAAGTTGGCGGGATTGGCTACAAGATCGTAGCACCGAACCCGTTTTTTTATCGGACCGGAGACGAACAGATCATCGTATATACGTATCACTATGTCCGTGAGGACCAAGAAGTCTTATTCGGATTCCGTTCCCGGCGTGAGCGTGCCTTGTTCACGAAGTTGCTCGGTGTGACAGGGATCGGACCAAAAGGAGCGCTTGCAATCGTCGCATCAGGGAATGTCGATGCGCTTGTTGAAGCGATCGAACAAGAAAAGGAAAGTTATCTCGTCAAGTTCCCAGGTGTCGGCAAAAAGACAGCAAAACAAATGACACTCGACCTAAAAGGAAAGTTAGCAGAGCTCGCGCCAGACTACGTACCGAGCGAAGGCTTGTTCGCACAAGGTAACGCAGAGCTGAACGAAGCCTGTGAAGCTCTGACGGCGCTCGGTTACAGTGATCGAGAAGTCGAAAAAGTCAAAAAAGCGTTGCAGGCAGAAGTCCTGTCAACGGATCAATATGTTAAACGGGCACTCCAGTTGTTATTGAATGTGAGGTGAGGACATGGAAGAGCGCATTTTGTCAGAATCCGCCCATGCGGAAGATCAAGAAGAGTGGAGTCTGCGTCCTCAGACGCTCGAGCAATATATCGGGCAGGAGAAAGCAAAAGGAAACTTAAGTGTCTTCATCGAGGCAGCAAAAATTCGTCAGGAAACACTCGATCACGTTCTTCTCTACGGTCCTCCAGGTCTTGGTAAGACGACGCTTGCGACAATCATCGCAAACGAGATGGGGGTCGGCATCAAGACGACAGCCGGTCCTGCGATCGAACGACCAGGTGATCTGGCGGCAATTCTCTCATCTCTTGAGCCGGGAGACGTCCTGTTCATCGATGAGATTCATCGGTTGAGTCGATCGATCGAAGAGATTCTATATCCGGCAATGGAAGACTATTGTCTCGATATCGTCATCGGTCAAGGGGAACTCGCGCGTAGCGTTCGGATCGACTTGCCACCATTTACACTCGTCGGTGCGACGACGCGTGCCGGGATGCTGTCGGCACCGCTACGTGATCGTTTTGGCGTGACGCTGAAGCTTGAATATTATACGATGTCAGAGTTGTCTGCCATCGTGACCCGGACGTCACGGTTGTTTGGATTCGAAGCGGATCGTCTCGCAGCAGAAGCGATCGCCCTTCGTTCACGCGGAACACCACGTGTCGCGAACCGGTTGTTACGGCGTGTCCGTGACTTCGCTCAAGTTGCTCATCAAACCGAGATCGATGCCTCGCTTGCGACAAGTGCACTTGATCGCTTGCATGTCGATGCGCTCGGACTCGACGATGTCGACCATCGTTTACTACGATCGCTTGCAGAACGGTTTGCCGGTGGTCCGGTCGGTCTTGAGACGATTGCAGCGACAATCGGAGAAGATGCGCAGACGATTGAAGATGTGTATGAACCATATCTGTTGCAACAAGGCTTTTTACAACGTACCCCGCGCGGACGTGTCTTAACACCGTTCGCCCGCCAACATTTAGGACTGAAAGAAGGAAATTGAACCAATGGATGTAAACTTATTTGATTTTCATTTACCAGAAGAACAAATTGCTCAAGTGCCATTGCTCGACCGGACGAGTTCGAAATTGATGGTCCTCGACCGGGAGACAGGTGCGATTCAGCATCAACACTTCCATGATATCGTCGACCACTTCCGGGAAGGTGATACACTCGTCATCAACGATACGAAAGTCTTGCCAGCACGTCTCTTTGGTGTGAAGGAAGAGACAGGTGGAAAAATCGAATTGTTGCTCTTGAAGCAGACGAGTGACGATGTTTGGGAAACGCTAGCAAAACCAGCAAAACGAGTCAAACCAGGTACAATTCTGTCGTTTGGTGACGGATTACTCCGTGCTGAGTGTGTCGAAGCACTTGAAGACGGGGGACGGATTCTGAAGTTTTTCTACGACGGGATTTTCTACGAAGTGCTCGATCAACTCGGAACGATGCCGCTGCCACCGTACATTCATGAACAACTCGAGGATCAAGATCGTTACCAGACGGTCTACGCTCGCGAACGCGGGAGCGCCGCAGCACCAACGGCGGGTCTTCACTTCACACCGGAATTGCTCGAAGCGCTGCAAGCGAAAGGCGTCCGGATCGCACCGTTGACGTTACATGTCGGACTTGGCACATTCCGTCCCGTTTCGGTCGACGACGTTGATAGTCACAAGATGCATAGTGAGTACTACGAATTGCCGGAAAGTTCAGCGGCACTGCTACGCGAAACACGGAAACAAGGCGGACGGATCATCGCGGTCGGTACGACGTCGACGCGAACGCTTGAAACGGTCATCCGTGATCACGGTGACTTCGTCGAAGCAACTGGTTGGACGGACATCTTCATTTTCCCAGGTCAGGAAGTCAAAGGGATCGATGGATTGATCACGAACTTCCACTTACCGAAATCAACATTGATTATGCTCGTGTCCGCGTTATCGACACGGGAACACATTCTGCATGCCTACGAAGAAGCTGTCGCGAATGGCTATCGTTTCTTTAGCTTCGGTGATGCGATGTTCTTAACGAGAGAGGAACGAAACTAATGACAAAACACGCGGTAACATACGAACATATCAAGACATGTAAACAATCCGGAGCGCGGTTAGGAATCGTCCATACGCCGCACGGTAGTTTTGAGACACCGGTCTTCATGCCGGTCGGAACACAAGCGACGGTCAAGACGATGGCACCAGAACAAATCAAGGATATGAACGCGAACATCATCCTCGCGAACACGTATCACCTATGGGTGCGTCCTGGACACGATGTCATCAAGGAAGCAGGCGGTCTGCATAAATTCATGAACTGGGATGGCGCGATTCTCACGGATTCAGGTGGCTTCCAAGTCTTCTCACTCGCTGATCTCCGGAATATTTCGGAAGAAGGCGTTCATTTCCGTAACCATTTAAACGGTGACAAACTGTTCTTATCACCGGAAAAAGCAATGGAAATCCAAAACGCACTCGGTTCAGACATCATGATGGCGTTTGATGAGTGCCCACCATATCCTGCTTCTCACGAGTACATGAAAGCATCTGTTGAACGGACAAGCCGCTGGGCAGAACGTTGTCTTGCAGCGCACGAACGTCCGCAAGACCAAGCACTGTTCGGAATTATCCAGGGTGGCGAATACGAAGACTTACGTCGCCAAAGTGCAAAAGACCTTGTTGCGCTTGATTTCCCAGGTTATGCGGTCGGTGGTCTCTCGGTTGGTGAACCGAAAGATGTCATGTACCGAGCACTCGAATTCACGACACCACTCATGCCAGAAGATAAACCACGTTATTTAATGGGCGTTGGTTCACCGGATGCATTGATTGAAGGCGCGATTCGCGGAATCGATATGTTCGACTGTGTCTTACCGACACGGATTGCACGAAACGGTACGTTGATGACATCACAAGGACGTCTCGTCGTCCGGAACGCGAAATATGCACGTGATTTCCGTCCGCTCGATGAGAAATGTGATTGCTACGCATGTAAAAATTACTCGCGTTCATACATTCATCACTTGATCCGTGCGCAAGAAACGTTCGGACTTCATCTTTGTTCGACACACAATCTTCACTTCCTCGTCAAGTTGATGGAAGGCGTTCGCCAAGCGATTCGTGAAGATCGTCTACTTGATTTTAAGGAAGAATTTTTCGAAGAATACGGTTACAATTTACCGAACGCAAAGAATTTCTAACAAATCGTCTGACAAATCAATTCTTTCACGGTATAATGAACGTGATTTGAATGATAAAAGGAGCTGAATCAGATGGAAGGCTTAATCACATTCCTCCCGATGATCTTGATCTTCGTGGTGTTCTATTTCTTGTTGATCCGTCCACAGAACAAACGCCAGAAGCAAGTGCGTCAGATGCAAACGGAACTCTCACGCGGCGATTCGATCGTTACGATCGGTGGTCTTCACGGGGTTGTCCAAAAAGTCGACGACACAACGGTGACATTGAAGTCAGGTAACTCACAATTGACATTCAACCGTAGTGCTATCGCAGAAGTGACAAAAAAATCAACAACTGTCATGGGCGACGAAACGGTCGAATAAGGCATTGAAAAGACGCTTTCCGGATTCCGGAGCGTCTTTTCTGTTTATATATGAGAAAAACGTTTGCTAAGATTACCCTTTCTTTTGTAAGCTAGGGTAGGAGAACAAAGTTGTCTGAAAATATACTGGGAACTAGAGAAAGGACAATGTAGCATGATCAAGAAAGGTAAACTTGCCACATTCTTCATCGTCGTCATCGCGTTGCTCGTGCTGATCGGTACGACATCGTCATGGTTGCTGAAGGATACGAAGCTTGGCCTTGACCTTAAAGGTGGCTTCGAAGTCTTGTATGAAGTACAACCGCTAAAAGAAGGAGACGTCATCGACCAAAATGCGATGAGTGCCACATTGACGGCAATCGAGAACCGTGTCAACGTTCTCGGTGTCTCTGAACCGGATATTCGGATTGAAGGTAACAACCGGATTCGTGTTCAACTTGCTGGCGTCAAGGATCAGACGGAAGCGCGTCAAATCCTATCTTCGACGGCACAATTGTCATTCCGTGACATCAACGATAAGTTGTTGCTTGACGGTTCAGACTTAAAAGCTAAAGGAGCAAAAGTCGGATATGATCCGAATACGAATGAACCACTCGTCGAATTGACGATGAAGTCAAAACAGAAATTCTATGATGTCACTCAAAAAATTTCGCAAATGCAAGCACCTGCGAACCGTCTTGTCATCTGGCTCGATTACGAAAAGGGTGATACGTATGAAAAAGAGATTCAAAAGAAGAACTCGAAAATCGTTTCAGATGCATCTGTACGAGAACCGATCAATTCGGATAAGGCGATCATTTCCGGTGGCGATATCGATGCCGAGTATGGTAAACAATTGTCCTCAATCCTTAACGCAGGAGCACTGCCGGTCAAACTCGAGGAAATCTACTCGACGTCGGTCTCGGCTGCTTTTGGACAGGATGCACTTGATCAGACACTCTTCGCGTCAGCGATCGGTGTAGCTGCTGTCTTCTTGTTCATGCTAGTGTTCTACCGGATCTCTGGATTAGTTTCGATTATTACCTTGTTGTTCTACATCTATCTCGTCATGATTTTCTTTAACGGGATTAATGCCGTCCTTACACTACCGGGGATTGCGGCACTCGTTCTTGGTGTCGGTATGGCGGTCGATGCAAACATCATCACTGCAGAGCGGATCAAGGACGAATTACGAAGCGGCAAATCCGTCTTATCCGCATTTAAAGCCGGAAACCGTCGTTCGTTCGGTACGATTCTTGATGCCAACTTAACGACATTGATTTCTGCTGGTGTCTTGTACTACTTCGGTACAAGCACGGTCAAAGGATTCGCCATCATGTTGATGGTCTCAATCGCCGTCACTTTCGTCACGAATGTCTTTGTCTCACGTTACCTGATGCAACTCCTTGTCAGTAGCCGATGGTTCGATAAGAAGAAATCATGGTTCGGTGTAAAGGAGAGTGAAATCCGTGAGCTTTAATCCTACGAAATTCGATTACGTCAAACATCGCAAAATCTATTTCGCGATCACGATTGCCCTCGTCATCATTTCGGTACTTTTGCTGTCGTTCCGCGGTCTTAACCTTGGGATCGACTTCTCGCAAGGTACACGCGTCGAGATTTCTTCTGAGAATCAAATCAAGGAAGCCGATGTCCGCTCTGTCATTGAAGAGTCAGGCATTGATGCTGCGGAAATCGATGGCATCCAATTTGCTCAAGGTGGAAAACTAGCGAACGTCACGTTCGTTGGGGAATTTAGCCAAGATCAAATCTCTAAAATGAAACAAACGATTGAAACGGAATATAAGAAAGAACCGAGTATCTCGACGGTTTCGGCGCAAGTTGGTCAAGAAATCGCGCGTAACGCGATTTATGCGGTCTTACTCGCGTCACTTGGGATCGTCATCTATGTCTCGTTCCGATTCCAACCGTTATACGGGATTGCGACAGTGCTTGCACTATTGCATGATGCGTTAATGATCGTCGCCTTCTTCTCGCTGTTCCAGATCGAGGTCAACTTGTACTTCATTGCAGCGATCCTGACGATCATCGGGTATTCTGTCAACGATACGATCGTTACGTTCGACAGGGTTCGAGAAAATCTCGGACTTGCCGAAAAAGGGGGACGAAAAGTTTCGTTCGATGAGTTGGCGCATATCGTCAATGAATCGATTCAACAAACAATCGTCCGTTCGATCAACACCGTCGTGACGGTCATCATGACGGCAGCAGCGCTCTACATCTTCGGTAGCGAAGCGATCCGTGGATTCAGTCTTGCGTTGCTCGTCGGGTTGATCATGGGGATGTTCTCTTCGATCTTCATCGCTGCTCAGCTCTGGCTCGTCATGAAGGGTCGGACACTTGGTCGGACAAAACGTGCTTCCTAAAAGAGTATCCGCATCAGCTATCGCTGATGCGGATTTTCAATTATAATGGGGAAGTTGATTGGAGGGTTTGAGATGTACCATGCTAAAAAAACATGGCTTGATAAAGTCATTGATCCAGAACAAATCGAACAATTGACGGCGGATGGCTCGATCTCTCCGCACGTCGCACAACTACTTGTCCAACGGGGGTTCACGACACGTGAAGCAGCCCGTGAATTTCTAGAAACCGATCAAATGGCATTCCACGATCCATTTGCTTTTAAAGACATGCCGAAAGTCGTTGAACGGATTCAACGTGCCGTCAACGAAGGTGAGATGATTTTAATTTACGGTGATTATGACGTCGATGGTGTGAGTTCCGCGGCGATTCTCTGGCACGCCTTGATTGAAATCGGAGGGATGGCAGAGTGTTATATCCCAAACCGATTCACGGAAGGCTATGGACCGAATGAAGCAGCATTTCGCTGGGCAGCGGAAGAAGGGTTTAGTCTCGTCATCACCGTCGACTGTGGGATTTCCGGTATCCACGAAGCAGATGTCCTGAAGGAACTCGGGGTCGATTTAATCATCACCGATCATCACGAAGCAAAAGAAACGTTACCCGATGCCTTTGCCTTGATCCATCCAGGTGTCGATTCGGCGTATCCGTTCTCGAAACTCGCAGGCGCAGGAGTTGCTTTTAAAGTCGCGCATGCTCTCCTTGATCGTGAACCAGTCGAATTACTCGATCTTGCCGTGCTCGGAACGATTGCCGATCTTGTTCCGCTCGTCGGCGAAAACCGCTTACTTGCGATTCGTGGCATCGAAGCACTGAACGCAAGTGAACGTCCAGGTATCCTTGCGTTACGTGACGTCTGCAGTTTAACTGAGGACGAACTAACGGAAGAGTCGGTCGGATTTGCGTTCGGTCCACGGATCAATGCAGCAGGTCGTCTCGATTCTGCGATGCCAGCGCTCGAGATGTTGTTAGCAGAAAGTAAAGATGAAGCACTTCATCTCGCGAAACAGCTCGACCAACAAAATAAGCAACGTCAAGATATCGTCAAGCAGATTGCGGAAGAAGCAACGGCGCTTGTCGAGGAACGCTTCAAGGATGACCGCGTCCTCGTCGTCGATGCGGCAGACTGGAACCCAGGTGTCGTCGGCATCGTCGCCTCGCGACTCGTTGAAAAATATCATCGCCCTGTCATCATGCTGTGTCATGATGCTGAAAAAGGAACAGCCAAAGGTTCTGGGCGATCGATTCCAGCCTTTGACCTCTTCGCTGAGCTGACGAAGTGTAAAGATATCTTGCCACACTTCGGAGGACATCCAGCTGCGGCTGGGATGACTTTATCTTCTGATGACGTTGAGACGTTACGTCAACGCTTGAATGAACAAGCGAGCACGTTACCGGATGACGCGTTCATCGCGACAATCGATGTCGACCTACGTCTACACATCAGTGATGTCTCGATTCAGTTGATTGAAGACATTCAGCGACTGGCACCGTTCGGGATGGGAAACCCCGCGCCACGGATCGTCATTGAGCAGGCGAAGATTCGCGATATGAAACGGATCGGTCGTGATCTGACGCATGTCAAGGCACTCCTATCAGGCGACGGGAAGGAACTCGATGCAATCGGCTTCGGCTTCGGCGACCTCGTCGATGAAGTTTCAACCTTATCGGAGATTCACTTGATGGGCAGTCTGAACATCAATGAATGGAATGGTTTCCGTAAACCACAATTGATGATTCAAGACGTCGCTGTCGAAGATGTTCAAGTGTTTGATTACCGTGGAGGTAAGCGTCCGCTGAGCGATCTATTCGCCTTACCGCACGAGACGACGACATTCGTCGCCTTTACCGATGAGATGAAGGAGAAATACACTGAACGTTCGTTGAATGGTCCGATTCGACAAAACATCGTCTTTCTTGACCTGCCGGAAGAGGAAGCAGCATTTTATCCATATGTGCAACAGGCAGAGCGGATTTATTGTGCCTTTAAGGATGAAGGCTATTATTTCGAGACGATTCCATCGCGTGAGGACTTCAAACAGTACTTCCAGTATTTTGCGAAATGTCCACGGGATGAGCTCCGGATAGGTCTCGTACGTTTGTCAAAATCGCGAAAATGGACGAAACGATCGATTAACTTTATGCATTCGGTATTCTCGGAACTTGATTTTCTTGTTACAATGGAGGACGGGCTGCCGGGTGTGAACCCAAATGCTGCAAAACGAGATCTGACGGAAGCACCGACGTACCAGCGTCATGAAGCGCGTCAAGAGCTCGAGCAACAATACATTTATTCGTCACTCGCTCAGTTGAAAGAGCGTTTTGATACTTTGGTAGAAGCGGCGAAGCAGGAGGAAAAGACATGGAGTTCAAACAGCATATAAAAGAGGTCGAGAATTGGCCGAAAGAAGGAATCAGTTTCAAGGACATCACATCACTCATGCAAAACGGACCGGCGTATAAACAATCGGTCGATGCACTCGTTGAGTATGCACGCAGTAAAGGCGCAGATGTCATCGCAGGTCCAGAAGCACGTGGATTCGTCGTTGGTTGCCCAGCAGCTTACGCGATGGAAATCGGATTCGTTCCTGTTCGTAAAGAAGGAAAATTACCGCGCGAGACAGTCCGTGTCGAGTATGGTCTTGAGTACGGAAAAGACGTCTTGACGATGCACAAAGATGCAATCCAACCGGGACAACGCGTCGTCATCCTTGACGATTTGCTTGCGACAGGTGGTACGATTGAAGCAACGATCCAAATGATCGAAAAATTAGGCGGAACAGTTGCCGGAATCGGATTCTTAATTGAACTCGATGGTCTTGGCGGACGTGAGAAACTCGAAGGATATGACATTCTTTCATTGATTCGCTACGAAGACTGAAGACACTATACTCTCTTGGTACTTGATGACCAAGGGGGTATTTCTTTTTATTTTGACATCTTCTCAAGATTTCACGATAATAAGAATTATATATTAGGGATTCCGTTGCAGACGATCCCGGGGACTGGGTGAGGAAAAGGGATGACAAATAAACAAATCGTAAATGTAGAAGACCTTCTCGCTCGATGTGCGGAATACATGACGCAAGCTGAAGTCAAAGACATCGAACGTGCTTACCAATTCGCGAAAGACGAACATGATGGACAATTCCGCCGTTCAGGGGAACCGTACATCATTCATCCGGTACAAGTTGCCGGTATCTTAGTCGATATTGGTTTGGATGCAACGACGATCGTCGCTGCGCTTCTTCATGATGTCGTCGAAGATACGGACATTACACTCGAAGAATTATCCGAACGATTCGGATCTGACGTTGCGATGCTCGTCGATGGCGTCACGAAACTCGGGAAAATTAAATATAAATCGAAGCGCGAAGAGTTAGCTGAGAACCATCGGAAGATGTTCATCGCGATGGCGGAAGACATTCGTGTCATCTTGATCAAACTGGCTGACCGTTTGCACAATATGCGGACGTTGCAACATATGGTCAAGGAAAAGCAAGTGCAAAAAGCAGAAGAGACGCTTGAAATCTTCGCGCCACTTGCGCATCGTCTCGGGATTTCGACGATCAAATGGGAACTCGAGGACATCAGTTTGCGCTACATCAATCCGCAACAATACTACCGGATCGTTTCGATGATGAAACAAAAACGGACGGAACGAGAAGCGCTCGTTAGTTCGGTTATTGAAGAGGTCAATGAAGTACTCGATGATGTACAGATTGCAGCGGAAGTCGATGGACGTCCGAAGCATATCTATTCCATTTATAATAAGATGCAAAACTCGAAAAAAGAGTTCAGTGAAATCTATGATTTGATGGCTGTTCGCATCATTGTTGACTCAATCAAAGATTGTTACGCTGTACTCGGAATCATTCATACGCAGTATAAACCGATGCCGGGACGCTTCAAGGATTATATCGCGATGCCGAAGCCGAACATGTATCAATCGCTGCATACGACGGTCATCGGACCGAAAGGCGAGCCGCTCGAGGTCCAAATTCGGACGCGAGACATGCATTTCATTGCCGAGTACGGGATTGCCGCTCACTGGGCGTATAAAGAAGGTAAGGAACAGGAAGCAAAATCTGGATTTGAGGATAAGATTGCTCACTTCCGCGAGATTTTGGAGTTACAGAAGGACACGGCAGATGCCGAGGAATTCATGGAATCGGTCAAAGTCGACTTCTTCAGTGACATGCTGTACGTCTTCACACCAAAAGGTGACGTCATCGAGTTGCCGAAAGGTTCTGTTCCGATTGATTATGCCTACCGAATTCATACGGAAATTGGTCACCGGACGATCGGAGCGAAAGTCAACGGACGGATGGTACCGATCGACTATAAGCTAAAGACAGGTGACATCATCGAAATCGTCACGTCGAAGCATAGTTATGGTCCAAGTAAGGATTGGCTCAAGATTTGTGTGTCGAGTCAGGCGAAAAATAAAATCCGTCAATGGTTCAAACGTCAGCAACGCGAAGAGAACGTCTCAAAAGGACGGGAACTGATCGAAGCAGAAGTGAAGAAGCTTGGCTTTGAGCCGAAAGAAGTCATCAATGAGAAGACGCTCGAAGACGTGACGCGGAAGTTCAACTTCTCGCAAGAAGAAGACATGTACGCTGCTGTTGGCTATCATGGTCTGACTGCTGCCCAAGTCGCGCATAAATTAACGGAAAAATTACGCAAAGACAAAGAATCCAAAAATCTAGAACTGAACGAAGCAATCAGTGAGATGAAGACGTTCGATCGTCCGAAAAAGGAAAATCCGGAAGGGGTTCGGGTCAAAGGCATCGATAACATGCTCGTTCGCATGAGTCGTTGTTGTAATCCGGTTCCAGGGGACGATATCGTCGGATATATCACGCGTGGGCGTGGCGTCTCAATTCACCGGACGGACTGTTTGAACGTCATTCACGAACAAAATCCGGAACGTCTGCTCGAAGTCGAGTGGGAACATGAAGGTAAAGCCGTCAAGAGTTATAACGTCGAAATCGAAATTTCTGGATTTGACCGGGCAGGATTGTTGAATGATGTCTTGCAGTCGGTATCTGCAACGAATACGAACATCGTCGCTGTCAGTGGGAAGGGCGACGACAGTAAACAAGCCAAAATCACGATGACGATTGCGATCAATAATGTCAATCATCTACAAAAAGTCGTCGATCGAATTAAACAAATCTCTGACGTGTATGCTGTACATCGCGTCATGATGACGTAAGGAGCGGATCCGTCGTGCGAGTTGTATTACAACGAGTCAAAGAAGCAAGTGTCACAGTCGATCAAAAAATCATCGGTCAAATCAAACAAGGATTTCTTTTGCTCGTCGGTGTCACGCACGAAGACACGATCGATCAGGTGAACTGGTTAGCTGATAAAATCGCAGGACTCCGTGTGTTTGAAGATGAGGAAGAACGGATGAATCGCTCGTTACAGGATGTCGACGGTCAGATTCTATCCGTCTCGCAGTTCACGCTGTATGGTGATGTCAAAAAAGGACGTCGTCCAGCCTTCACGGAAGCGGCGAAACCGGATGTTGCCAATGAGTTGTATGAAGCGTTCAATGAACGTCTTCGTGCGCAAGGACTGACGGTCGAGACAGGTCAGTTCGGTGCCATGATGGATATCGCGCTCATTAATGATGGGCCTGTAACGTTGATTCTTGAAAAAGAAGCAAACGCTTGACAGGAACCGAGAGACGAGGCAATATTAGACGTAACCAAATGATTCATACGACCGAAGACGAAGAGGAGTAATCAAGACCTCGTCTGCTTAGAGAGTCGCCCCTTGGCTGAAAGGGCGAACAGACGAACTCGATGAAAGACCCTTCCGAGGTATCTTCCTGAACTGAGAGTAGGGAAGGTCGTACGCAGGCGTTAACTGCACCGAGTGGTCAAATGTGATTTGACAACCAGGGTGGTACCACGGGATCTTCAAGTTCTCGTCCCTTTGCGGACGAGAACTTTTTTGTATTCAAAAAAGGAGGAATTTGAGATGAAATTACCACGCGGTACGTTTGATGTCCTTCCAGGAACAGTCGAACGTTGGCAGTACATCGAACAACAATTACGTGAAATTAGTAAGCGTTACAACTATAAGGAAATCCGGACGCCGATTTTTGAGGAGACAGAACTCTTTAAACGTGGCGTTGGTGAGACGACGGATATCGTTCAAAAAGAGATGTTCATGCTTGAGAAACGCGGAAAAGACCAGTTGACGTTACGCCCGGAAGGAACGGCTGCCGTCGTTCGTTCATTCGTGACAAACAAACTGTTTGGTTCACCGAACCAACCAACGAAATTATTCTACATCGGCCCGATGTTCCGTTATGAACGTCCGCAAGCAGGACGTTTCCGTCAGCTCCACCAATACGGAGTTGAAGCACTCGGAAGTGAACAACCGGCCATCGATGCGGAAGTAATCAGTCTCGCGATGAGCATCTACCGTTCATTCGGATTGAAGCATCTTAAACTGGTCATCAACACGCTCGGGGATAACGAAAGTCGCGCCGCACACCGGGCAGCACTCGTCGAACACTTTAAGCCAGTCGTTCACGAATTATGCCAGGACTGTCAAAATCGTCTCGAAACGAATCCTCTTCGTGTCCTCGATTGTAAGGTCGACCGCGATCACCCGAGCATGGCAACAGCACCATCGATTCTCGATTACTTAAACCCGGCATCAAAAGCGTACTTCGACGAAGTGTTGCTTCACTTAGATGCACTCGGTATCGAGTACGTCGTTGATCCAACGCTTGTTCGCGGAATCGACTATTACAATCACACGGCGTTCGAAATCATGTCAGAAGCAGAAGGTTTCGGAGCAATCACGACACTATGTGGTGGTGGTCGTTACAACGGTCTCGTCGAACAGATCGGTGGACCGGCAACACCGGGAATCGGATTCGGAATCGGTATCGAGCGTTTATTGATGGCGCTTGAAAATGAGAACGTCTTACCAGCAGTCGACGATCGAATCGATGTCTTCATCGTCGCGCAAGGCAGTGACGAAGTCGAAAAGACAGCGACACGACTCCTACAATTGATGCGTCTTGAAGGACTTGTCGCGGATCGGGATTATCTCGGTCGGAAGTTCAAAGGACAATTTAAGGCAGCAGATCGCTTGAAAGCACGTTACACGGTCATCCTCGGGGATGAAGAAGTCGAGCGTGGTGCAGCTGCCCTCAAAAACATGGCTACAGGGGAACAGACGGACGTTCCGTTATCAGCAGTCGCTGATACGATCGTCGCGAAATTAAAGGAGGAAGCACAATGATCGGACGCACGCATATGAACGGACAGGTGACAGAAGAAGTCATCGGACAACACGTTCAACTTAAAGGATGGGTTCAAAAACGACGTGACTTAGGAGGATTGATCTTCCTTGATCTCCGTGACCGTAGTGGCATCGTCCAAATCGTCTTCCAACCGGAAAACGAGCAGGCACACCGTCTTGCCGAATCGATTCGTTCGGAATATGTCCTCGATATTAAAGGACATGTCATCGCACGTGAGAATCCGAACCCGAACATCCCGACTGGACAAGTCGAGGTCGTCGCGGATGAAGTCGTCATCTTAAACGCAGCGAAGATGACACCGTTCCCGATCAGTGAAGAAGCGGAGCAGACGTCAGAAGATTTACGTCTCAAATACCGTTACCTCGACTTGCGTCGCCCATCGCTCCAAGAGACATTCCGTCTCCGTTCGAAAGCATCGAACATCATGCGGAACTTCCTCGATGAGCAAGACTTCCTGGAAGTCGAGACACCGATCTTAACGAAATCAACGCCAGAAGGCGCACGTGACTATCTCGTCCCAAGCCGGGTTCACCCGGGCGAGTTCTACGCCTTGCCACAATCTCCACAATTGTTCAAACAATTGTTGATGGTGTCTGGTTTTGAGCGGTACTTCCAAATCGCACGTTGTTTCCGTGATGAAGACTTACGTGCAGACCGTCAACCTGAATTCACGCAAGTCGACATCGAGACAAGCTTCATGGACATCGAAGACTTGTATGCCATGATGGAGTCGATGATGACACGCGTCATGAAAGAAACGCTCGGAAAAGATATCGTGACACCATTCCCACGGATGCCGTATGCAGAAGCAATGAGCCGGTATGGTTCGGATAAACCGGATACACGCTTCGGTCTCGAATTGATCGATGTCGCGGATGCCGTCAAAGGAGCAGGATTCAAAGTATTCGATATGGCACTTGAAGCAGGTGGAGAAGTCAAAGCATTGAACGTCAAAGGTGCAGCTGAACGCTTCTCACGAAAAGACATCGATAAGTTACAAGAATTTACGGCGATTTACGGTGCAAAAGGTCTCGCATGGGTCAAAGTGACAGCCGACGGATTGAATGGTCCAATCGCGAAGTTCTTCGACGAAGAAGCAACCGCTCGCTTGACAGCGGCGACAGATGCGGAAGCAGGCGACTTGTTGTTGTTCGTCGCAGCAAAAGCATCGATCGTAGCAGACAGCTTAGGTGCGCTCCGTCAGAAGTTGGCGAAGGAACTCGACTTAATTGATGAGTCGGTCTTCAACTTCCTTTGGGTGACAGACTTCCCACTTGTCACGTACGAAGAAGAAGATGGTCGTTTCTATGCGAACCACCACCCGTTCACGATGCCGCGTCGTGAGGATCTCGAATTGCTCGAGACGGATCCTGGCAAAGTCCTCGCAGTCGCGTATGACCTCGTCTTAAACGGATATGAGCTCGGCGGTGGATCACAACGGATTTATGAACGGGATATCCAGGAGCGGATGTTCAAGTTGCTTGGCTTCTCAGAAGAAGAAGCAAACGAGCAATTCGGCTTCTTGATGGAAGCATTCGAATACGGAACACCACCACATGCGGGGATCGCACTTGGTCTAGACCGTCTCGTCATGTTACTCGCAGGGCGTTCGAACTTGCGTGATACAATTGCCTTCCCGAAAACAGCATCAGCAAGTGATCTGTTGACGGCAGCACCAAGCCCAGTCTCGGATGCGCAATTGAATGATCTCTCAATTCGTACAGCAATCAAACAATCTTAAGTCACGACAAGCGAATCTTCCGGTATGGGAGGTTCGCTTGTTTCATGAAGGAGGGCGAACGGATGGAACGACACTTTTTTGAACGATCTCCAGTTGAAGTCGGACCAGACTTCTTAGGAACACACATCACGGTCGATGAGGTAACGATGCGAATCGTCGAGGTCGAAGCCTATCTCGGTCCTCACGATCAAGCGGCACACTCGTTTTCCGGTAAACCGACGAAACGAACGGCACCGATGTTCGGTCCACCCGGACATTTATATGTTTATTTCACGTATGGTATGCATCACTGTATGAATATCGTTTGTGGACATGAAGGGGAAGGATACGGACTGTTGTTACGAGGTGCCGAAATCATCAGTGGGCATGATCTTGTCGCTGAACGCCGTTTCGGTTGTTCCTACGCAGAATTGACGGCGATTCAAAGACGAAATCTCGTCAATGGACCGGCAAAATTGTGCCAAGGATTCGGTCTAACGACTGCTGATTCAGGTCAGGATCTTTATCAAGACCGGTTTCGACTCGTTGCCGACCCAGTCGATGCAATCGTCCAGACGACACGCATTGGTATTCCAAATGCTGGAGAAGCGACGGCCTATCCATGGCGTTTTTATGTCGACGCAAGTGAAGGTGTCAGTAAACGTTAAAAAATGGACGCTCCGATAAGGAAGCGTCCATTTTTTATTTAGGATTGTTGATTGATTTTTTAGCTTGTTGTTTTTTATAGAATTTATAAACGATTGGTCCAACCGTCGTTACAAGCGTCACTAATGTTCTGAGTTTACCGCGTTTTGCAGCCATTGATCCATTCACTCCTCTGATTTGTTGTAGTAATCATATTCCACGAAAACAACGTCTTAAAACCTCGTCGGCACATCGATTGGTTTTCTAAGTCCCTTGGTCGGGTCATAGTATAAGAGAAGGGAGCCGATCAATATGGGAGCAGTCGTCTGGTACCGCAATGATTTGCGTGTCGATGATCATGAAGCACTTCGGAGCGCATGCGAAGAACAAGATACGATTCGGGCAGTATACGTTAAAAATCATAAGGAACAGCTGTTTGAAAGAGGCGCACAACAAGCGAAATTCGAAGAAGAGACATTAGTGAATTTAGCCGATCATTTGTCTCAAATCGGAATTGCATTAGATATTTTAGAGGGGAAGGTGAATGAGGCACTTGATTCTTATCTGCAAACGGATGATACAGTCTATTTCCATAAGATGACTGGAACAGAAGAAGCGGCAAGTGAGCAGTATGTCAAAGACAGATATACAGTCCGTTCTTTTGAGACACAGACACTACATCGCCGGGAAGATATCGGAAGTGACGAACTGAAGCGCGTCTTTACAGCGTTTCGAAAACGTGTCGAGGCGAAAGGAACCTTCTACGATCCACTTGATCCACCAACTGGGATTCGATTAATAAGGGAGGAATCAGTCAAAGCGGATCCAGAGATCGCGTTCCCGTTCCGTGGTGGAGAATCAGCGGGGAGAGCACGTCTTCAAGAATACCTGGCTGAGCCTGTATTCACCTATAAAGAAACACGTAACGGTTTTTTACGAAATGATTCTTCGAAGTTATCTGCCTGGCTAGCGAACGGATCGCTGTCACCGCGTCGCGTCATGGCTGAATTGCAGGAAGCCGAGCGAAAAAAGGGAGCAAATGAATCGACGTACTGGTTGTATTTCGAACTGTTATGGCGTGACTTTTTCCATTTAACGATGCGTGAGACAGGAAGTCGTCTGTTTCGATCGAATGGATTAAAGGAAGGGCAATACACGTGGAAGACGGATCAGCTAGCTGTCGAACGTTGGATAAAAGGAAAGACCGGTGTACCGTTCGTTGATGCCTTTATGAACGAGATTCGCGAGACGGGATGGATGTCGAACCGGGGCAGGCAGATCGTTGCCAGTTATCTCATTCATGAATTAAAACAGGACTGGCGCATCGGAGCACAGTATTTTGAACAACAATTGATTGATCATGACGTCGCTTCGAACTATGGCAACTGGGCATTCATCGCAGGGGTCGGGAATGCGACGCGGACACCACGATTCGATCCCGTGTTTCAGCAACAACGATATGATCCGAACGAAGACTTCACGAAACGTTGGACTTAAAAAAGCATCCTTTTCTGGAGTGGGAAGTAGTTGCATTTCAGAGGGGAGGATGCTATATTAAATGCATCAGATGGGGTTCCTGAATTGTACGAGAGCCGCCTTTTATCTTTGAGCCACTCTTTTTTGATAGGGAGTTTGACGTTCCAACTAGTAGTACATGCCTCGTAACACAGCAGGAGGACGTACGAATAGGAATCGGATAAGACACCCACCTGCACAGCAGGTTCAAAAATAAGGTATCGACACGGCACTTCGGGTCCCATCGTCTTATTATTTTATTGCTTGACACGTCGCATGACGTTTTTTTTTATGATATAATTCCGAGTAAAACAGTATGAGTATTGTGAGGTTATGAGATGTTACATCAATTTTCGCGTAATGAACTAGCAATCGGTAAAACTGGACTTGACGCATTGGCATCCAAGTCTGTCGCTATTCTGGGAATCGGCGGTGTTGGTTCGTTCTCAGCAGAAGCACTTGCCCGTAGTGGTGTAGGTCGTTTGATTCTCGTCGATAAGGATGATATCGATATTACAAACGTTAACCGACAAATTCATGCCTTGCTTCCGACGGTCGGTCAGCCGAAGGTCGATGCGATGGCAGAACGTCTTACGTTAATCAATCCAGACCTTGAAATCGTTCGTTTGAAGATGTTCTACAATGAAGAAACATTCGAGTCGTTCTTTGAACAGCAGCCGGATTATGTCATCGATGCATCGGACACGGTCTCGTTCAAAATTCACTTGATTCAAGAATGTAAGAAACGTAACATTCCGATCATTTCGAGCATGGGGATGGCAAACAAGATGGATCCGACACGCATTAAGATCGTTGACATCAAAGATACAAGTTATGATCCTCTGGCGAAAGTCATCCGGACGAAACTTCGGAAAGCCGGTATCCATAAAGGCGTTCCTGTTGTCTTTTCCGATGAACCGCCCGTTAAGATCATTGAAGAAGTCCGTCAAGTCGTCGGAAACGATGCCGCTGCGATTCGTAAAGCGAAGATGCCACCGAGTTCGAATGCATTTGTTCCATCTGTCGGTGGACTGATTGCAGCGAGCTACGTCATCAATGAGATTGTCCGTGAAGCTGGCGTGACGATCGAACGCGTTCGTTAAAAAAGCGACCTTATGGTCGCTTTTTCTGATGTGTGGCTGTTTGTTTGTTCCAAAAATCGAGTCGAGCCTGCAGTTGTTTTTCAAAACCGCGTGGGCTTGGACGATAAAAGACGGGTTTGGTCCGGGCAAGGTTTTCTGGCCAATAATTCTGTGGCACATAGGCATGTTCGAAGTCGTGCGGATATTGGTAGGTAACGCCATTCCCAAGTGCCGCTGCACCCGGATGATGGGCATCGCGCAAGTGTGGGGGAACAGGTCCACCATCTGAACGACGGACGAGCATCAATGCTTGGTCAATGGCTGAGATGACGGCATTCGATTTCGGTGCTGTCGCGAGATATAGGACCGTTTCAGCAAGCGGGATCCGTGCTTCTGGGAAACCAACGTATTCGCACGCGCGCGCGCAAGCATCGACCATCAATAACGCTTGCGGATCAGATAGACCGATGTCTTCTGCCGCATGGACATAGAGACGACGGACGATGAAACGTGGACTTTCACCGGCTTCAATCATGACGGCGAGCCAGTAGAGCGCGGCGTCGGGATCGGAACCACGAATCGATTTGATGAAGGCGGAGATGACATCATAATGACGATCGCCGTCCTTATCATACTTCAATGCCTTTTGCTGAATCGATTCCTCAGCGACAGCGAGGTCGATCGTGATTTGACCATCGATTTCCGGTGTCGTTAAGACGGCAAGTTCGAGCGCATTCAATAATGCCCTGTAATCGCCATCTGACAACTTGACGTAATGATCGATCGCGTCCTCCGTGATGGTGATCGGATATTTGCCAAGACCACGCTCCGTGTCCTTCAGGGTCCGATCGAGGACGATCCGTAAATCATCTGCCGTCGGGGGTTCAAAACGAAAGACTGTTGCCCGCGATAAGAGAGCGGCGTTGACCTCAAAACTCGGGTTTTCAGTCGTCGCACCGATCAACGTGATCGTACCCGCCTCAAGTGCCGGCAGTAAGGCGTCTTGCTGCATCTTATTGAACCGATGGATCTCATCGAGAAAGAGGATCGTTTTTTGATCCTCGAACTGAAGACGAGCTTCGGCTGCTTTTAAAATCTCACGTAATTGTTCCAGTTTTGCCGTGACCGCATTCAATTGCTCGAATGCTGATTTCGTATAACTGGAAATGACACGTGCGAGGGTCGTCTTACCGGTGCCCGGTGGACCGTAAAAAATGACGGTTCCGAGACGATCGGCTAAGATGGCGCGCCGCAAAAGCGTCGTCTCTCCGATTAGATGGCGTTGTCCGACGATTTCATCCAGATTCTGCGGACGCATCCGATTTGCGAGCGGTCCGGCAGGAGACTGGGATTCAAATAAATGTGCCATACACATACGCTCCTTCCACTTTTAGCTACTACTATACTAGAAAGGATGATCCTTCGCATGATGAAAATCTCAACGAAAGGGCGATATGGTCTGACGATCATGATCGCACTCGCGAAAGAAGCTGAATCAAAACCATTGTCCTTAAAAAAAATCGCCCAGATGTATGATTTATCAGAGCACTACCTCGAGCAATTGATCGCACCACTTCGAAATGGGGGTCTCGTCAAAAGTGTTCGCGGCGCTTATGGCGGGTATAAGCTCGGTCGTGAAGCACAAAGCATTACGGCGGGTGAAATCATCCGCCTGCTTGAAGGACCACTCGTCGTCGTCGAAGTCGATGCTTGTGACGAGGTCACGAAACGCAAACTTTGGGACAAAATCCAACAAGCGGTCGATCAAGTACTCGATTCAACGACACTACAAGACTTAGCGGAAGAAGACGATACAGGATACATGTTCTATATTTGAGAGGTGAATACGAATGAATTACTTTGACCATTCGGCGACGACGCCGATGCGTCCGGAAGTCCTTGAGGCGATGACGCCTTATTTGCTCGAACAGTACGGCAATCCATCAAGTGTCCATGCGGCTGGTCGTTCTGCTCGGGCGGCGATCGACAATGCACGTCGGCAGATCGCACAAGAATTAAATGCGAAACCAACTGAACTGATTTTCACGAGTGGTGGAACGGAGTCGGATAACTACGCCATCTTCGGTGCGGCTGAGGTAGCGCGTGAAAAAGGGCGTCATCTCATTACGACACGGTTTGAGCATCATGCCGTACTCCGTGCGTTCGAAGAGCTTGAAAAGCAAGGCTATGATGTCACATATCTCGATGTACCGTCGTCTGGCGTTGTGTCGTTGACTGCCTTACAAGAAGCAGTTCGGGAAGATACGATACTCGTCTCGATCATGTTCGGCAACAATGAAGTCGGGACGATCCAGCCGATTGCGGCAATTGGTCAATTCTTACGGGAACGCGGTATTTTGTTCCATACGGACGCGGTGCAAGTGTTCGGAAAACAAGCAATTGATGTCGAAGCGTTACAGGTCGATCTTTTATCCGCGTCTGGTCATAAAATCAATGGTCCAAAAGGAATCGGGCTATTATATGTACGGACAGGTGTGAAATTAGCGACGCAGACGTATGGCGGAGAACAGGAACGCAAGCGTCGCGCTGGTACGGAGAACGTACCGGGAATCGTCGGTTTAGCGAAAGCGCTCGAACTGATGATCGCAGAGCGCGATCAACAGCAGGACCACATCAAACAACTGCGTAGCGTTTTGCTAACACGCTTGGATGAAAGTGGCGTCACTTACGAAGTCAACGGTGTTGAAGGATTGCCGAATGTCCTCAATCTTTACTTCCCGCAAATTGAAATCGAACCGTTCTTGATCATGCTTGATATGCGCCAGATGGCTGTATCGAGCGGGAGTGCATGTACGGCAGGATCCGTCGAGCCTTCGCATGTCTTGTCGGCGATGTATGGTGAAGATGAACGGACACGGGCATCGGTTCGGATCAGTTTTGGTCACGGAAATGAGCTCGCGCAAGTCGAACTACTCGCACAAGCCTTGCAAGATGTCGTAAAATCGTTTCAGAATTAACTAAGAGGTGAAATGAATGAATACACGAGCGAAAGCCCCGAGTGAAACGACAGTCGTCGTTGGGATGTCGGGCGGTGTCGATTCGTCTGTGACGGCTCATTTATTAAAAGAGCAAGGCTATAACGTCATCGGGATCTTCATGAAAAACTGGGATGACACGGATGAGAACGGCTTTTGTACGGCGACGGAAGATTATGAAGACGTCATCGCCGTAGCCAATCAAATCGGCATTCCGTATTATGCGGTCAATTTTGAAAAAGAGTACTGGGATAAGGTCTTCACGTACTTCCTCGATGAATATAAACTCGGTCGGACACCGAATCCAGACGTCATGTGTAACAAGGAAATCAAGTTCAAAGCCTTCCTCGATCACGCGATGCGTCTTGGTGCCGATTTCGTCGCGACAGGTCATTATGCACGTGCTGTCTATGAAGATGGAGAACATAAATTGCTTCGTGGTGTCGATGCAAACAAGGATCAAACATATTTCTTGAATCAATTGTCGCAAGAGCAAATCGCGAAGGCGATGTTCCCAATCGGTCACATGGAAAAATCAGAAGTGCGCCGGATCGCAGAAGAAGCGAACCTTGCAACAGCTAAGAAAAAAGACTCGACCGGTATTTGCTTCATTGGCGAGCGGAATTTTAAACAGTTCCTCGGTCAATACCTACCGGCACAACCCGGTGAGATGCGGACGCTTGACGGCAACGTCATGGGTCGTCACGATGGATTGATGTACTATACGATGGGGCAACGCCACGGGCTTGGTATCGGTGGCGACGGAGAACCTTGGTTCGTCGTCGGAAAAAACCTAAAAGAGAACATTCTCTATGTCGATCAAGGATTCCATAACGAATTATTGTATTCGGAAGGATTACTTGCTTCAGATGTCAGTTGGACATCTGAACGTCCAGTCGGTGAGACATTCCGTTGCACAGCGAAATTCCGTTACCGTCAACAAGACACAGCCGTCACGGTTCGTGTCCTTGAAGATGGACTCGATGTTTCGTTTGACGAACGTCAACGGGCGATCACACCAGGACAAGCGGTCGTGTTCTATGATGGAGACATCTGCCTCGGTGGTGCCACAATCGATGCAGCTTATAAAGCAGGCGAACGCCTCGCTTATTTAGCGTAAGGAGCAAAAGAAGATGAACTATAATGAAGTAGGGTTCCGGCATCTAGAAGCTGGAAATTATGAATTAGCAGCGCAAGCTTTTAATGATGCGATCGAAGAAAACCCAAAAGATCCGACGGCGTACGTCAATCTTGGAACATTACTCCAATCGATGAACGACGCTGATCGTGCCCTTCGTTTTTATGACCGGGCACTGATGATTGATAATACGTTTGCGAGTGCCTATTATGCGAAAGGCGCTCTGTTCTTTGCTGCCGATCAACTCGTCGAAGCAGAGGAATCATTGCGCGCAGCGTTATTGTACGGACTTGACGACGCGGATCTCCATTTCATGCTAGGGATGACGTATCAAAAACTCGGTGATCCAGTACGCGGCTTACCTCGTTTACAACGCGCGTCAGAACTAAACGGTGTCGATATCGAGATCTCGTTCCAATACGGACTTGCCTTAGCGCAAAACGAGAAGTTGGAAGAAGCGGTCGAGATGTTCGAGCATGTCTTGATGCTTGACGAAACGCATACAGATGCACGATACAATTATGCGATTGCTCTTGCCTTCCTCGGTCAACAGGAAGCCTGTTATGCAGAACTTGAAGCCGTTCTTGCCTATCAGCCGGAACACGCCCTTGCACGAGATGCAAAAGCGAAGATGGATGCGTTATTAAAACAAGCAGATTGATCTAAAAAAGACGATTCCAGGCGGAGTCGTCTTTTTTGTATGGTATTTAATTCCCGACTTCACGGATGACACGAAGCGGAGGTCCGGAAAAGTCTTCATAGGCTTCATCCATGTTTTTCGTATACAGTTCGATGACGTTATTTTCTGTATCCTTGAAATAAGCGGAATACTCTTTTTGGTTCGAGGTCTCCTGTTCATCCCATTCTCTTAGCTTCACGGTGATTGAAGCTTCCCGAAGCTGATTTAAGGCTTGCTGGAACTCGTCCTTCTCAACGTAAAAGGCACAATGGACATGGACTCCGCCTTCATCGTACAACGTATCCCATTCGGAGACCGGTAAATGTTTAACGGTTCGTTCTTCCATCGTGAAGTCCCGTTTCAGCCAAAGACCGAGTCGGGTGTTGCCGCCAATGTAGAGCCACGTTGCCCAGACCCCATCTTGTTTAGATTGTTCTTTGCTCGGCTCAGCATCCTCAGGTGCCCATTGCTCGACAATCGGAATACCAAGTGTCTCATTCCAAAAGCCAAGGGCGCGATCCATATCCTCGACTTCAAGTACTAATTCACACAATCCTGCAATCGGTAAACGTGCCATCCTTGAACTCCTCCTCTTAACGAAATGTTTCACGGTATCTTTCCCTGATTTAAAATCCGGTAAACGAATGCTATGATGAAAGCAGCGAATGAAAAAGAGAGAAAGAAGGTGGAGTGATGGAGCACCCCCATCAAGTCGTCGGGCGCGTCAAACGTGTGCTCTTTTCTTCTGAAGAGGAAGCACACTCCATTGTACTGGTCGCCGTCAAAGAAAAGAACTTTGAATTAAAAGAGACCGAGCTCGTCATTACGGGTACAGGAGTCGGAATCGAACTCGGAGGGACGTATCAAGCATTCGGTCGTCTCGTTGATCATCCTCGCTTCGGAAAACAACTGAAGGCGGAGCTGATTCGCCGATCGGTTCCGATGACTAAACATGCGACGATCCGCTTCTTGACGAATGGTTCGTTCACCGGCATTGGTCCGAAAACAGCGAAAAATATCGTCGATGCTCTTGGAGAAGACGCAGTGGATCTCATATTAAAGGATGAACGGGTACTGAATCAGGTGCCTGGGTTAAAACAAAAACAAGCAGACATCATATTGAATCGACTCGCGACGCTATACGGTGTCGATCAGTTGATGCTGTTCTTAGCACCGTTTGATGTCACACCGAAGCTGGCGGCAAAGATCTATGCCGCGTACGAGGGCGACGCCATGGCACGGATTCGGGAGAATCCGTATTCCTTGATGTATGAAGTAAACGGGATTGGCTTTAAGACAGCCGATCATATTGCCGCGCACCTCGGACTTGTCGGATTACACCCGGAGCGTGTCGCTGCTTCGATCATGCATATATTAGAACAAGAAGCGGGCGAGGGACATGCCTTCGCGACGGTCGACTCGCTATTGCAACGGGCACCCCGTCTGCTAGGGGAAGATCCGGGAGAGCGGCTAGAACAAGCGATCGAACTATTGCTCGCTGAAGATAAGGTCAAGCTTGAAGAAGGTTGCTTGTATTTACCGACGATCTTTTATGCGGAAGTCCGCGCGGCGAAGGAACTAGCACGCGTCATGGCAAACGGTGCCGAACAAGAAGTCGATGTCGCGACGATCCTTGAAGCAATTGGTCACCTCGAAGAACAGTTCGGCATGGAATATGCTGCGCAACAGCGAGAAGCGATCGAGTTAGCGGTCAAAGCGCCGCTGATGGTCTTGACTGGTGGACCGGGTACCGGTAAGACGACTGTCATCAAGGGAATTTTGCATGCGTTGCAAGAAATTCATGACTGGCCGCTTGAGAAGAGTCGCGTCAAGACAGGGGATGTCTATCCATACGTCCTTGTTGCACCGACGGGACGTGCCGCTAAACGTCTATCGGAAGCAACAGATGTACCGGCGATGACGATTCACCGTCTCTTAAAGTATGATGGAACGAACTTTCAACTGAATGAGGATCAGCCGATCACGGGAAAAGTACTGATCATCGATGAATCGTCGATGATTGATATCTACTTGTTATCGAGTTTGCTTCGCGCCGTCCCGAATGGCATGAAGATCTTGTTCGTCGGTGACCGCGATCAATTGCCATCCGTCGGTCCAGGACAGGTGCTGGCAGACTTGATGGATACGGAAGGAATTCCCGTCGTCCGTTTGAACGTCGTCCATCGTCAAGCAGAAGATTCTTCGATATTGCGTCTTGCGCACGATTTGAAGAACCGGACGACGTCTGCTGATTTGTTATCACCACTTGCGGATCGCCGCTTCTATACTGCGTCTCCGCAAGAGACGTTACGGGGCATCTCGGCCTTCGCGGAAAAAGCACTCGCAAAAGGCTACTCGAAATTCGATGTACAGGTCCTCGCGCCGACTTACCGTGGTCAGGTCGGGATCGACGAATTGAATGTCGCCTTGCAACGCGTCTATAACCCGGAGGAACCGAAGAAACGGGAAGTCAAACAAGGGACGCGGATTTACCGGACCGGGGACAAGATTCTCCAGCTCGTCAACAATGCGGAAGAAAACGTCTATAACGGAGATATCGGCGAAATCGTCAATATCTTCTTCGCTAAAGAGAATGTCGATAAAGTCGATAAAATCATCGCCCGGTTCGATCAGACGGAGGTCGAGTACAACCGGAGTGATTGGGATCAATTCACGCACGCCTATGCGATTACGATCCACAAAGCGCAAGGATCTGAGTTTCCGATCGTCTTGATGCCGGTCTATTTCACGGGGGCGTTCAAACATTCCCGAAATTTAATTTATACGGCAGTTACTCGGGCAAAATCGAGTTTGTTATTATTCGGTGATCCGCGTGCGTTCCATAAAGCGTCGCAAGAAGAGGAACCCCGGCGCCGAACACGATTGATCGAACGACTCGGTGGGGTGACAAAGACTTGACGGATGCTGTTCGATAGGTAATAATCACGATAGATGAATGGACGTAACACGTTGATGGAAGATAAGTAAAAGGAAAACTCGAGTCCAGAGAGAAGTGAGTCTGCTGCAATCACTTTCTCGAGTCCCTTTGAAGCTCCTTCCGGAGTCGGGTGTAAACACCTGCGGGTCATCCCCGTTATCAGATGTTCGAGGTAGGCAATGGATTGCTTACGAACGAGGGTGGTACCACGGAAGCGATGCTTTCGTCCCTTTTCAGGGATGAAAGCATCGCTTTTTTGCGTCCAAATAAAACCAATGGGGGTAACTGTTCATGAAAGCTCTAAAACCATTAACGGGTGCACAAATCCGTCAGATGTATCTTGATTTCTTCCAAAGCAAAGGGCATGCGATCGAACCGAGTGCTTCGCTCGTACCGGTCGAGGATCCATCGCTCTTGTGGATCAACTCGGGTGTTGCAACACTCAAGAAATATTTTGATGGTCGTGTCATTCCTGATAATCCACGTATCGTCAACGCACAAAAATCAATCCGGACGAACGATATCGAAAACGTCGGGAAAACAGCGCGTCACCATACGTTCTTCGAGATGCTCGGAAACTTCTCTGTCGGTGATTACTTCCGTGAAGATGCAATCAAATGGGGTTGGGAACTCTTGACGAGTGATGACTGGTACGGTCTTGACCCAGAACGTCTTTCGGTCACGATTCATCCGGAAGATGATGCAGCGCGTCAAATCTGGCTTGAACTCGGTGTACCGGCTGAGCGGATCATTCCGCTTGAAGATAACTTCTGGGAAATCGGTGAAGGTCCATCTGGTCCGAATACGGAAATCTTCTTCGATCGTGGTCCAGCTTTCGGAGACGATCCGAACGATTCAGAACTTTATCCAGGTGGCGAAAACGAACGCTATCTCGAGATCTGGAATATCGTCTTCAGTCAGTACAACCACGACGGACACGGCAACTACACGGAACTTCCGCGTAAAAACATCGATACTGGGATGGGACTCGAACGGATGGCGTGTGTCATGCAGGACGTGCCGACGAACTTCGATACGGATCTGTTCATGCCGATCATTCATAAGACAGAAGAAATCAGCGGCAAGATCTACCGTGATGATTCGAAACTTGATGTAGCATTCAAAGTCATCGCAGACCACATCCGTACTGTATCATTTGCGATCGGTGATGGTGCTCTTCCTTCGAATGAAGGACGTGGATATGTCCTTCGTCGTTTACTACGCCGTGCGGTTCGTTATGCGAAAATGCTTGGGATCGAACGTCCGTTCATGTATGAACTCGTTGATACGGTCGGGAACGTCATGGTTGACTTCTACCCACAAGTTCCGGAAAAAGCGGACTTCATCAAACGCGTCATTAAAAACGAAGAAGAACGTTTCCATGAGACGCTTCATGACGGTCTTGCAATCTTGAACACGGTGGCTCAGAATTCTAAAGCAAACGGTGAGCACGTCATCAGTGGCGAAGATGCGTTCCGTCTGTATGACACGTATGGTTTCCCACTCGAATTGACAGTTGAGTATGCGGAAGATCATCAGATGTCTGTTGATGAAGAAGGCTTCAAACAAGCGATGGACGCGCAACGTCAACGTGCGCGGGCAGCACGTGAAGAGAGCGGTTCGATGCAACAACAATCGGAAGTCCTCTCGACACTAAAAGATAAAAGTACGTTCGTCGGCTATACCGACCTTAAGGCGGATGCAAAAATCATCGCATTGTTGCATGATGGAGAACGAGTCACAGAAGTGGCTGCTGGTGAAGAAGCGCAAGTCATTCTCGATATCACGCCGTTCTACGCTGAAAGTGGTGGTGAAGTAGCGGATACAGGAACAATCGAAGGCAAAGACTTCGTTCTTGATGTCAAAGATGTTCAAAAGGCACCAAACGGTCAAAACTTGCATACGGTCATCGTCCGTACAGGAATCGCAACGGAAGCGGCGGATGTCGTTGCAAACGTCGAAGCAGCAGAACGTAAAGCCGTCACGAAAAACCATACAGCAACACACTTGCTTCATAAAGCATTGAAAGACACGCTCGGAACACACGTCAACCAAGCGGGATCACTTGTTTCTCCAGAACGTCTCCGCTTCGACTTCTCACACTTCGGTGCCGTGACACAAGAAGAGTTGACAAAAATCGAACAAGACGTCAACCAAGCGATCTGGGCATCATTACCGGTTGATATCGAAGAGATGAACATCGCTGATGCAAAAGCAAAAGGCGCGATGGCATTGTTCGGTGAGAAGTACGGGGAAACGGTCCGTGTCGTCTCAGCAGGCACATACTCGATTGAATTGTGTGGCGGAATCCACGTCGGAAACACTGCAGAGATCGGTCTGTTCAAGATCGTCTCAGAGTCTGGGATCGGTGCAGGTACACGCCGGATCGAAGCCGTGACAGGTGCAGGCGCGTATCGTGTGATGAATCAACACTTAGAAACACTCGAACAAGCAGCAGCTGTCTTGAAAACGAAAACGACGGAAGTTCCGGTCCGTATCGAAGCACTGCAACAACAACTTCGTGAGACGGAACGGGCGAACGAATCGTTGCAAGCAAAACTTGCGAACATCGAAGCTGCTTCACTAAAGGACGATGTTGAGGAAATCAACGGCGTACGTGTGCTTGCGAAACGTGTCGACGTCTCAGATATGGATGCCCTTCGCGGTATGATGGATGAGTTGAAGAGCTCACTCGGATCAGCAATCATTGTTCTCGGTAGTGCGCAAGGTGAAAAAGTCAATCTCGTCGCAAGCGTTTCAAAAGATTTAATCGACCAAGGCTATCATGCTGGTAAATTGATCAAGGAAGTCGCAACACGCTGCGGTGGTGGCGGTGGCGGTCGCCCTGACATGGCTCAAGCTGGTGGGAAAGATGCGTCGAAATTAGAAGAAGCACTCGCGTACGCTTCACAATACGTGCAATCACTGGCATAATAGAAACGTAGTGTATATGAAAGAGGTGATGAACGTGAGTCAGATGGATCAAACGATGAAATTCAACTTTCCAGAAGACGATAACAAAGCAGCGACACGGGATGTGTTGTTGACGGTCTATCATGCTTTAGAAGAAAAAGGATATCATCCGATCAACCAAATCGTCGGCTATCTCCTATCTGGAGATCCTGCTTACATTCCTCGTCATAATGACGCACGTAACTTAATTCGTAAGATTGAACGTGACGAATTGCTCGAAGAACTCGTGAAATCTTATTTGGCGGAGAGTGGAAATTCAAAATGAAACGTGCAATGGGACTAGACGTCGGTTCGAAGACGATCGGGGTAGCGGTCAGTGACTTGATGGGCTGGACGGCGCAAGGTGTCGAGACGGTCAAGTGGACGGAACCGGATTACCCAGAAGCCTTCAAACGGCTCGATGTCATCATGGAGACATACAATGTCGAAATCCTAGTCATTGGTCTTCCGAAAAACATGAACGGTTCCATCGGTCCCCGTGCGGAGGCGAGTGAAGCCTTTGCGAAGGAAATCGAACAGCATACTGGGCTTGAAGTCGTCTTCATGGATGAACGGTTGACGACGATGCAAGCAGAACGGATGCTGATCGATGCCGATGTCAGCCGCAAGAAACGAAAACAAGTCATCGATAAGATGGCTGCCGTCATGATCCTGCAATCGTATTTGGATCGGGCGAATCGATGAAGGGGGAGAAACCGATGGCTGAAGAAAAACGTCAGTATCTCTTTCCAGATGAAGAGGGCGGCGAACATCTTTTCGAAGAATGGTACCGTTACTCAAGTGAACGTACAGGAAAAACCTATCTATTTCTTGAAATGATCGGTAACCCTGACGAAGGAGCGGATGATCTAATCATCTGTGAGATCGATGAATATGGAGAAGGCGAAGATGATTTTGAATTGAGCCTGATCGATGAAAATGATGAGCAAACTTGGGATGAACTCGAGCTTGCGTTAAAGGAGCGGATCACTGATGCAACAGAATGAGCCAACACGTTACGTAATTCCGGACGGCGAAGGAAATGATTTCGAATTCGTAGAACGTCTGCGTTATGAAAGCCCACGTTCGAGCAAGACATACATCTTCCTCGAGCCAATTGGAGCAGATTATGACGAAGCAGAAGAAGTCGATATCTTCGTTTACGAACTCGACGAATACGGTGATGGAGACAACGACTTCAACCTCGTACCAATCGACGAAGACGATACAGCGACTTGGGATGAAATCGAAGAAGTCTTTAACACGCTCGAAGATCAGTTAGACTAACCCGACTCATGACAGGTGACGTCGTAAGAGACTTTCTCTTACGGTGTCACCTTGTTTTAAGAGAAGAAGGAGGAACCGATGGAGAACGAATGGAAGCAAAATTCTGAAATCGAAAAAAGGCGACGCCGGACATCACGCCGGATCACGCTGATCATCCTTTCTGTATTGTTGACGATTTTTCTAGTTACCAGTGCGGTCATCTATGTCTTTTTGAAAAATGCGCTTGAACCGGTCGATGAAGCAGCGACGAAATCTGTCAAAGTCGAAATTCCTTTAGGCGCAGGAACGAGTACGATCGCTTCCTTACTAAAGGAAAAAGATTTGATTGCAAACGAGACGATTTTCCGTTATTACGTCCGTTATAAGAATGAATCGTCATTCCAGGCGGGTACATATACCCTGTCACAAGCCATGTCCCCGGATGAAATCATCAATGAATTGAAAACGGGAACGGTCATGAAGGCAGCGGATGTGAAAATCACGTTACCTGAAGGCATCACGATGGATCGTCAAATTGATTTAATCGCGAAAGCGACGAAGTTCAAAGAAGAGACGATTCGTAAAGAATTGACGGATGCGATGTTCATCGATGCCATGATTGAAAAATATCCGATGTTGACGGATGAAGTGAAGAAGAATGGCGTCTTGTACGCACTTGAAGGATATCTCTTCCCAGCAACGTATGAGTTCGATAAAGGAAAAAGCATTGATCAAATCGTCGAGACGATGCTCGACGAGACAGAAAAAGTCTACGATGAAAATGAGGATGCCATTCGAAAGTCAGGCATGACCTTCCATGAAGTGCTCAGTCTCGGTTCAATGGTCGAGCGTGAAGCCGCGACACCGAAGGATCGTCGTGAAATCGCAGGCGTCTTCAAAAACCGTTTAGATGATGGCATGAAACTTCAGTCGGACCCGACGGTTTGGTATGGCACAGGCGAGAATACGGCATTGACGACGCTGAAGGATCTTGAGAATAACTCGAAGTACAATACGTATAAGTACGAAGGAATTCCGATTGGTCCGATTTCAACGGTCAGTAAGGATTCCGTATTAGCTGTCTTGAACCCGAATAAAACAAAATATGTCTATTTCTTCGCCCGTCCACCAAGTGATACACATCCACGAGGACAGATTCTTTACGAAGAGACATATGAAGAACATCAACGAAACGTCGTTAAGTATAAACCGGAATGGGTGGAATACGAAGCGAGTAAAGAGCAATGAGCAACGGGTTGGGTTGAAGCGGAAATGACGCTTCAAGTCAACCTGTTTATGCGGAAGAGGGAGTGAATGGCGTGAAGGATTTCACGACCTATGTCGAATCGATGATTCATCCTCGTGATGCCCTACTAGAAGAAATGGAGCGTTATGCGGAAGAACATCATATACCGATCATCGAGTTGACCGGTTCCGAAGTCTTGTTGTCGCTCCTGCGATTACAGCAACCGAAGCGTATTTTAGAAGTCGGAACAGCAATTGGTTATAGTGCGATCCGGATGGCACGCGCGTTACCGGATGCGCGTATTACGACAATCGAACGGAATGCAAAGCGGTATGAAGAAGCAAAAACCTTCATCGCCCGGTCAGATGTGGCGGATCGGATTGACATCATTTTTGGTGATGCAGTAGAATTAGCCGAAACGCTTGAAGACCAGTTTGATGCAGTCTTCATCGATGCAGCTAAAGGACAGTATAAAAAATTCTTTGCGGGATATGGGCGACTCATTCCAGAGGGTGGCGTGCTTTATACGGACAATCTCTTCTTACACGGAGATGTCCTTGAGCCTGACCCGAAGACGTTCGATCGAAGAAGACGTCGGCTCGTGCGTCTCGTCAAAGAATTCACGGTCTGGATGATGGAACAAGAACAATATGATACGACGATTTTTCCGCTCGGTGACGGTGTATCCGTCAGTCGGAAAAAGTCGAAATGATGGAGGAACGAATGACATGCAAAAACCGGTAGTAATAGGCGTAGCGGGCGGAACGGGTTCAGGGAAGACGACGGTGGCACGTTCACTTGTCGATGCGTTCCCAAGCGAATCAATCGTCATGATTGAACAGGACGCATACTATAAAGACCAAAGTGAATTATCAATGGAAGAGCGATATCAGACAAACTATGATCATCCATTTGCTTTCGATAATGGTCTTTTGATTGAACACATTCAAGCGCTCCGCGAAAACATTGCCGTTGAAAAACCGGTATATGATTATGTCGCACATACACGTGCTCAAGAAACGATTCGTCTCGAACCACGTGATGTCATCATCGTAGAAGGAATTTTAGCGCTTGAAGACGAACGGTTACGGGAACTAATGGATATTAAGGTGTTCGTCGATACGGATGCGGACGTTCGCATTCTTCGTCGGATGCAACGTGATATCAACGAACGTGGGCGTTCAATTGATTCTGTCGTTGAGCAGTACACGAATGTCGTCCGTCCGATGCATCTGCAGTTCTGTGAACCGACAAAACGTTATGCGGATATCATCGTACCAGAGGGCGGCGAAAACCACGTGGCAATCGATTTACTCGTAACGAAAATCCGAGCGATCCTTGATTATCGTTCGGCACTTGATCAAAGAGGATATTGATTCCAAAAAAGATGTGAATATACTATACTAGTGGAATAAAAAGGAGCGTGACAAAAATGGCAGAAAAGCAATACTACATGACGCTTGAAGGTAAAGCGAACATTGAAAATGAATTGAATGAATTGAAGTCAGTCCGCCGGAAAGAAGTCGTCGAGAACATCAAGATTGCCCGTTCGTTCGGTGACCTTTCAGAGAACGCAGAGTATGATTCAGCAAAAGAAGAGCAAGCAATGGTCGAAGGCCGGATTGCTCAACTGGAAGAGATGCTTCGCAACGTTGCCATCATCTCGGAAGAAGAGAAGGATATCTCAGTCGTCGGTATCGGAACGACAGTCACTTTCTTGAGTGTCGAAGACAACGAAGAAGATACGTATACGATCGTTGGTAGTGCCGAAGCAGATCCGTTCACGGGTAAAATTTCGAACGAATCACCAATCGCAAAAAGTTTAATGGGGCACCAAGTCGGAGATCAAGTCTCTGTACCAGCACCAGGCGGCGAATACGCAGTAAAAATTACATCGATCAAATAAAGAACACAGGAGCCGGAGCAATCCGGCTTTCTGTTTGATGGAGGAATGGACCATGCCAATCGCAATCATCGGCGCAATGGAAGAGGAAGTCAACTTATTGCGCAACGAGTTGTCAGAACGTAAAGATACAGTCATTGCAAACTATCATTTTTATGAAGGACTCTTGAATAGCGTTCCTGTCGTCATTTTGAAGTCAGGAATCGGGAAAGTGAACGCTGCGATCGGTACGACATTATTGCTTGACCACTACAAACCAACTGCTGTCATCAATACCGGCTCAGCAGGCGGATTTAAAGAAGGCTTAACGGTTGGGGATGTCGTCGTCTCAACAGAAGTACGTCACCATGACGTAGACGTGACAGCGTTTGGTTACGAATATGGTCAGGTACCTGGAATGCCAGCTGCCTACCAAGCAAATCCAAAGCTCGTAGCAACAGCAGAAGCTGTCATCGAGCGGATGGATGCAATTCGTGTGGTTCATGGATTGATCGCGACAGGTGACTCATTCATCCATGATTCAGAGCGTTCTGCTCAAATTAAGGCGCACTTCCCAGAAGTCGCAGCCGTCGAGATGGAAGCTGCGCCAATCGCACAAGTCTGTCATCAGTTTGGTGTTCCGTTCGTCGTGACACGTTCGATTTCAGATAGCGCTAATGAAGAAGCGTCACTCTCGTTTGATGAATTCCTCGAGATTGCGTCAATCAATTCCGCTAAAATGGTCATGGAAGTCGTTCGGACGTTAGCAGAATGAGGTAGAAGGAAGGGCACGGGAGACCTTGCTCTTCCTTTTTTCTTTGACAAAAGCAAATTAACGCTTTATATTAGTACCAGATACTAATAACAAAAGGGGATGCCTTATGAAGATCGGGATTGTAGGATTAGGAACGTCTTTGCCATCACGTCGCGTAACGAATGATGAGCTAGCAACGACGCTCGACACAAGTGATGAATGGATTCGGACACGAACAGGAATCGGGGCACGACGAATTGCAGCCGATGATGTGGATGTAACAGACTTAGCGACGGAAGCGGCTCAGAAGGCACTCGATGATGCTGGATTGACAGTAGAGGACATCGGTTTGATCGTTGTCGGAACGGCAACAGGACGTGCGTTCCCTTCTACAGCCTGTATCGTCCAAGAGCGCCTCGGAGCACGAGGGGCGACCGCTTTTGATATCAGTGCGGCCTGTAGTGGATTCATTTTCGCATTACAAACAGCTGCAAGCATGTTATCAACAGTCGAAGGAAAACATGCACTTGTCATCGGTGCCGAAAAAATGTCGAGTATCGTTGACTGGTCAGACCGGTCGACAGCGATTTTATTCGGGGATGGTGCAGGAGCGGTCGTCATCGGCCAAACTGAGCAAGATGGATTAAATGCTTTTGAACTCGGAACAGACGGACGTGGAGCCCATCTGTTGTTTAAAGATATCGATGGACCAATCGAGATGAACGGTCGCGAAGTCTTTAAGTTCGCTGTTCGTAAATTACCGGAAATCGTTGAGAAGGTCATTCAAAAAGCAGACAGCACGCTTGAAGATGTCGATATCTTGATTCCGCATCAGGCGAACCTACGCATCATCGATGCAGCGTGTGAACGACTGCATATTCCGCAAGAAAAGGTCATCGTTACGATCGATGAGCATGCGAATACATCTGCTGCTTCGATTCCACTCGCACTCGAAGAAGCACGTAAGCAAGGTCGTCTGACACTAGGTACGAAACTTGTACTTGCTGGCTTCGGTGCCGGATTGACTTGGGGAGCAGCATATATTACTTGGACTAAAGGAGAGAACACATAAGATGATGAGAAAACGCGTTGTAGTCACAGGAATCGGGGCATTGACACCAATCGGGAATGATGCGAATACATTCTGGGATGCATTAAAAGAAGGAACGAACGGAATTCGTCCGATGGAGCGTCTTGATATCGATGAGTATCCAACGAAGGTTACAGGCGAATTACAGAACTTCGATGTCACAGAATTCATTGAGGCGAAAGAAGCACGGAAAATGGATCGCTTCGTTCATTATTCACTTGTCGCAAGCCTGGAAGCTGTAAAAGATGCTGGAATCGACATTAAAGAAATTGCAGAACGTGCTGGGGTCTGGATCGGATCTGGAATCGGTGGCGTTGAGACGATCGAGAAACAAGCGAAAATCTACTTTGAACGTGGACACCGTCGTGTCAGCCCATTCTTCATTCCAATGATGATCCCGAATATGGCAAGCGGTCAGGTATCGATTTATACTGGAGCTAAGGGACCAAATAACTGTTCCGTCACTGCATGTGCTTCAGGAACGAATGCCATCGGAGAAGCACTGCGTGTCATCGAACGTGGTGACGCGGATGTCATGATTGCTGGTGGTGCGGAAGCTCCGATCACGAACTTAGCATTTGCTGGTTTTTGTGCCAACAAAGCGATGTCAACGAACCACGATCCTGAGACGGCAAGCCGTCCATTTGACGAAGGACGTGACGGATTCGTCATGGGAGAAGGAGCAGGAATCTTAATTCTTGAAGAATATGAGCATGCAGTAGCACGTGGTGCAAAAATCTATGCGGAAGTCAGTGGATATGGATTAACAGCTGATGCGTACCACATCACAGCTCCGGATCCAGACGGAGACGGTGGAGCACGCGCGATGGCGATGGCGATTCAAGATGCGGGCATCACTCCGGAGGCAGTCGGATACATCAATGCTCATGGAACGAGTACACCAATGAACGACATCCTTGAAACAAAAGCGATCCACAGTGTCTTCGGTGAACAAGCGAAACAACTCGTCGTCAACTCGACGAAATCGATGATCGGTCACTTACTTGGTGGAGCAGGTGGCGTCGAGGCGATTGCGACGATTAAATCATTACAAGAACAAACAGTTCACCCGACGATTCATCTCAAACAGCCGAGCGAAGGCTGTGATCTCGACTATGTGACAGAAGGTTCACGTCACGTCGAAATGACTTATGCGCTCAGCAACTCGCTTGGGTTCGGTGGACACAACGCATCACTCGTCTTCAAACGGTATGAAGCTTAAGCTCAAGCGACTCCCTTGAAACATCAAGGGGGTCGCTTTTTTGATGAAATTCTGATTCAATAAAGAAATGCGTGTTTGACGCAGAAAGGAGTCGTTTATGGCTAACATCACAAAAAAGACATCGATCATGGCACTGCTCCTATTTTTACTGATTGCACTTAGTGGAATGCTCATATATCGTCTGTCGTCGTCTCAAGAAACTAAAACAAGTAACGAAACAAAAACAGCAAAAGTCGAACTGATTGAATCATCGCTTCCGAAAACGTCAGATATTGCGCTGGCGACAGATAGTCGTTCACAGACACTTTTAGCGCAATTGTATGAAGGCTTATATGTCTTTACTTCCGGAACATCGGTCCGTCGAGGTTTAGCGCAGGATATGTCAGTCTCGAAAGATCGATTGACGTATACGATTCAACTCAAAGAAACGAAGGATGCCAATGGTCAGCCGATTACGGCGCAGCAGTTCGTCGATAGTTTTCGGCGTATCGCTGCTAATCAAACCAATTCACCGTATGGTTTCTTGTTTGAAGTATTTAAAAATGGACGCGCCGTCAATGATGGAAAAATGAAACCAGAGCGTTTAGGAGTCAAAGCCAAAGGACGCAATCAACTCATCATCACGTTGAATCAGCCGGTTTCGAATCTAAAGGAATTACTTGCGATGTCCGTCTTCTATCCACAACCGGAATCAAAGAAGTGGGAAGAACTTGTTGGAAATGGTGCATTTACACTAGAAAAAATGTCGAAAAGCGGATATACGCTTAAGAAAAATGATCAGTATCATCAGCAAAACGTTGTCACAGTAGCGAAAATAGAAAGCCGTATCATTCCCGATCATCAGACGCAATGGAGTTCGTATGAGAAAAGCAAGGCGGCTATCCTTCCATTACAAGAAAGTGTCGAAACACAAGGTGATCAGGTTTCACGACCGACCTATCAAAAAAAGCGGAGTGGTGTCTTTTATATCGCCTTTAATCAAAAAAATGACACGTTCCGCGATACGACACTCAGAAAGCGGATTGCTCACGCCTTGATGGAAAAAGAATCGGTTCAACTTCCTTTAGGGTATGCAGGTATTCCGACGAATCGATTCGTCGTCACGGATACGAACGTATTGATGTCAGAATCCGTTCAAGAGAAATCTGAAAAATCACAAGAACATAGTAAACAACAAATTGAGATGCTTAATTTTGATGATCCACAAGCAAAACGGATTGGGGAACAACTCGAAACCTATCTTGAGAAACAAATACCTGAGATTGATATCATTCTTAAGCCAGTCGCGATTGAAGAGAAAATCGACAAAGAACAATTATCACGATATGCGATGACTTTGACTGGATGGATGCCAGATTATCCAGGACCGCTAGCCTATTTAAATCAGTTCGTCTCAGACAATCCTTTAAATTCGGTGAATTATCAATCCAAGGTATACGACCAGACAGTTGAAAAAGCAAGAAAAGAAAAAGAGATAAAACGAAAACAAGCACTCTATCATCGAGCCGAAGAACGGTTAATCCATCAGGATGCTGTCGTCGTGCCTTTGTATCAGACGACTGAGAAATTATATGTTTCTGATACGATTCAAGGAATTGAAGTACCAATTTATGGACCGGAATACCTACTTCGATCGATGAAAATTTTAAAATAATCACTTAACTGGGACCATTATTTCTTAAGGTCCCAGTCTTTTTTGAAAAAATATTTAGAAAAATCGGATAAAAGGTTTGCAAAATTATCAGAACATTGTAAACTATTTGTAACGAAGGGTTTGATTCGAATATAGTAATTCTTTTTTTTTCGGTCAAAAAACCTGACAGTATCATTTTTTTAGAAACCTAGGGGGGTCATCGTAACATGAAGAAGAAAAGCTTTGCTTTAGCTACATCGGTAGCACTCGTATCAAGTGCGTTCCTCGCAGCTTGTTCGACAACGGATTCAGGCGACAAATCGGGCGACACAGGTTCAAGCAAGAAATCAAATGATCAAACACTTAACTTGATCGAAGGTTCGGATATCCCGACACTCAACCCGACGACTTCTACAGACTCAGTTTCATTCAACGTGTTGAACAACACGATGGAAGGTCTTTATCGTCTAGATGACAAGCAGCAACCGACTCCAGGTATCGCTGAAAGTCACACGGTTTCAGATGACAAATTAACATACACGTTCAAATTACGTGATGCGAAATGGTCTGACGGTACACCAATCACGGCAAAAGACTTTGAATATGCATGGAAAGAAGTTCTCAACCCAGAGAACGCTTCACAGTATGCATATGTCTTCTACAACATTAAAGGTGCAGAAGAATATAACACGAAAAAAGGCGATCGTGATGCTGTCGGCGTTAAAGCGGTCGATGACAAAACGCTTGAAGTTAAATTAAAAGCACCTGCAGATTATTTCCTCGGACTCACTGGATTCGGACCATTCATGCCGAAATCAGAAGAACTATCGAAGAAAATCGGAAAAGACTTTGGTTCGACTGCAGACAAGTCGCTTTACAATGGACCATTCAAGTTAACGGAATGGACACGTGAGCAAGGCTGGAAAATGGTCAAAAACGATAACTACTGGGATAAAGATGCCGTTAAACTTAAAACGATCAACGTTAAGGTCGTCAAAGAGACAGCAACTGGTGTCAACTTGTACGAAAAAGGTGATATCGATCGTACAGGTCTAACTTCTGAGTTCGTTGCCCAGTACAAAGACAATAAAGAGTTTAAAACAAAAGGTGAATCAACAATCTTCTATCTTTACCTCAACACAAAGGTAAAAGCACTTGATAACGAAAAAATCCGTCGCGCGATCGACATGGGTTACAACAAAAAAGGAATCACGGATGTCATCCTCGCAAACGGATCACTTCCAGCGAACTATCTCGTACCTAAAGATTTCGCAAAAGATGCTGACGGAAAAGATTTCCGCGACAAGTATCCTGGATTCAACGAATTCAATGCCGACGAAGCGAAAAAACTTTGGGAAGAGGGTCTCAAAGAAATCGGTCAAAAATCGGTTGATCTTGAACTCTTGAACTATGATAGCGATGATTCGAAAAAAATCGGTGAGTTCTTGAAAGGGGAACTTGAGAAAAACCTTCCAGGTATGAAGGTTACGATCAAGCAACAACCATTCAAAAACAAACTTGATCTTGAAAACAAAGGTGACTTCCAGTTCTCACTCGCAGGATGGGGTCCTGACTACCAAGATCCAATGACGTTCCTCGATCTCTTCGTTACAGGCGGACCATACAACCGTGGAAAATGGTCGGACAAAGAGTACGATAAACTCATCAAAGATGCACAAACACAAACAGATGCAGCAAAACGTTGGTCTGAATTGCAAGAAGCTGAAAAAATCCTTCTTGATTCAGCAGCGATCTCACCTGTTTATCAGCGTGGACGCGCATTCCTCGTTAAACCATACGTTAAAGGAGTCGTCGAGCATAACTTCGGCGCAGACTTCTCATACAAATGGGCTTCAATCGAAGGAAAATAAGCAAAATAAAAACGACTTCCGATTTGATTCGGAAGTCGTTTTTTTGTGATTGATATATAAAAAAAGACCGGAACATCCCGGTCTTTCGCGCGGAGAACGAATTATTTTTTTACTTTCGCACGTTTCCGTTGTAAGCCCATTGCCTTTTCAATCTTCGCAAGTTTTTTTGCGGCGACTGCTTCTGCACGGTCACGTCCAGCGTCGAGAATTTGATCAAGCTCTTCTGAGTCAATCAATTCATAGTAGCGCTGTTGAATCGGTTCGAGTTCCGAAATGATTGCTTCTGCAACGTCTGCTTTGAATGTTCCATAATTCGAGCCTTCGTATTTTGCTTCAAGATCTGGAATCGAGATACCAGCGAGTAGGGAATAGATCTCAAGTAAATTCGACACACCTGGTTTGTGTTCTCGATCGAATTTTACGATACCTTCCGAGTCCGTGACAGCTGACTTTACTTTTTTACGAATGACATCCGGTGCATCAAGCATCGAGATGAAGCCTTTCGGATTTTGGTCGGATTTTGACATTTTTTTATCCGGCGTCGTCAAACTCATGATCCGGGCACCTGATTCCGCAATGATCGGTTCTGGTAATGTGAACGTCTCATAATAGCGGCTATTAAAACGTTGCGCTAAATCACGCGTTAACTCAATATGTTGTTTTTGGTCATCACCGACCGGAACGAGTTCCGCATCGTAGAGTAGGATATCGGCAGCCATGAGTGTCGGGTAGACGAACAACCCTGCACCAATCCGGTCTTTTCCTTGTGATTTATCCTTATATTGTGTCATACGCTCCAGTTCACCCATACCGGAAAGACATGTCAACATCCAGCCGAGTTGTGCATGTGCTTTGACTTCTGATTGAACGAAGATCGTTGACTTTTCAGGATTCAGACCACTTGCGATATACAGAGCAGCAAGGGCGCGTGTATTGTTCATCAGTTCGACACGATCGATATCGACCGTGATGGAGTGCAGATCGACGACGCAGTAATATGCATCATGACCGTCCTGTAAGTTCACGAAGTGTTTCATGGCACCTAAGTAATTTCCGAGTGTGACCGTTCCGGTTGGTTTGATACCTGAGAAAATCGTTTTCATAATGAAATCCCTCCAAATAATAAGATCAAAATAAAAACCGCCCCTTGAAAATCAAGGGACGAGTCATCGCGTTGCCACCCAAGTTGCTATTTACATAGCCGCTCAATTTGCTGTAATGGGCAAACCCATCTGACTCTACTTGTTTTCGAATCAGCCACTCGAAAGTCCATTCACTTAGGCATCACCTGTCCATTTTCAGCACCATGGACTCTCTGAGAGGAGTGGATCTAAGTTACTACTCTTTGTCGTCGTGTTTTCTTGTTTGATTAGCTTGAGTTTACCATACCTTAGGTAGAGCGTCACGTTGATTTCGTTTAAAAATATGAGATGATCAGTGAGACGACAATGAAGATGATACCGCTTGAGACATAGGGTTTCGTCCGTGCTGAAGCACGGCGTTGCTTTTTGCGAAGCACTTCTTCCTCCTCGTCTTCATCTTCGTAATAATCGCCATCAATCTCTCGCAACTTCGCTTCCCGCTGCTTTTTGAATCCAGCTGTCATGCCACGGAAGAAACCGTTAGCAGACATATTCGAGAAGAATCCTACTGCAACTAACAAGAATCCTGCTATGAATAAACCACCAGACAGATGATACAAGATGCTGTGTGTTGAATCCGTCATAGTCGCCCAAATCGTATAAAGCAGAACAAGAACGACCGCAATGATGACCGGTCGGAAATACGTCGATCGCATGAAAATCCCCCTTTACGTACATAGATATTCTTAGTATACGAAACTTTTAATGCTGTTACGAATCGGTAACAAACGAATGATGCAAAATAGCAAATAGTGTGACTATTCACTTGACGTTAATGCTATTCTCACATAAAATCAATTTATCACTTCGTTTAAGTTTTTGAAACTAGGTCAATGCATTTTGGGGAATACATTGCAGTTTCGACGGGACGTTATTGATGTCATAGGCATTATGGCAACTTGGAAATTGAAAAGGAGATGACTTACCGATGAAGAAAAAAACAGTCGGTCTCGCTTTATCAGTCATGCTTGCAGGAAGCGCAGTGCTTGCTGGATGTTCGACAGGTGGTGGAGACAAAGATTCAGGTTCGACAGACGGCAAGAAAAATCTACGTTTAACGGACACTTCGGATATCACGACAGTGGATCCAGCAAAAGCTACAGATTCCGTCGCTTTCAACATGATCGGAAACACGATGGAAGGTCTTTATCGTTTAGACAAAGACGGAAAAGCCATTCCAGCACTTGCAGAAAAAACAGATATCTCAAGCGACAATTTGACGTATACGTTCACACTTCGTGATTCGAAATGGTCAGACGGTTCACCCGTCAAAGCACAAGATTTTGAATTTGCGTGGAAACGTGCTGCTGATCCAAAAACAGGTTCTAGTTACTCATACATCTTTGACACGTTAAAAAACGGCTCTGATGTCACGCAAGGTAAAAAACCTGTTGATGAACTCGGCGTTAAAGCGATCGATGATAAAACGTTAGAAGTAAAACTCGAGCGTCCAGCTCCGTATTTCCTCTCACTGACATCGTTCGGTACGTATACACCAATCAGTGAAGACTTCTACAAGAAAAACGAGAAAGACTTCTCGCTTAAACCAGAAAAATTGCTTTATAACGGGCCTTTCGTTTGGGAATCTTGGAAAACGGATTCAAAACGTGTTCTGAAGAAAAACGATAACTACTGGGATAAAGATGCTGTCAAACTCGACGAAGTCACGATCAGTGTCGTTAAAGATACGTCAACAGTAGTAAACCTCTACGATTCAAACGATGTCGATTACGCAGTTTTAACTTCAGAGCAAGTTGAAGCTTACAAATCGAAACCTGAATTCAAGACAGCGCTTCGTTCTTCGATCGCTTACTTGAAATTCAATAACGAAGATGCAACGATGAAAGATGTCAATGCCCGTAAAGCAATCGCTCGTGCGATCGATCCAAAAGGTATCACGGATACACTTCTAGCAAACGGTTCGATTCCAACAACAAGCTTCATTCCTAAAGAATTTGTTAAAGATGCATCGGGCAAAGACTACACGAGCGACATTAACTGGTTCGACCGTGATGGAAAAGAAGCGGCAGATCTTTGGAAAAAAGCAAACGGCGATAAGAAAACGACGATTGAATTGCTTTCGTTCGATAGTGAAGATGCGAAGAAAATCGGTGAGTACATGAAAGGTCAAATCGAGAAGAATCTGCCGAACGTCACGGTTTCGATCAAGCAACAGCCGTTCAAGAACAAACTCGATCTTGAAACAAAAGGAGACTACCAAGTTTCTTACTCACTTTGGGGTCCGGATTACCAAGATCCAATGTCTAACCTTTCCATCTTTGAATCAACGAACAGCCAAAATGACGTGAAGTACAAATCAGCTGCGTATGATAAATTATTAAACGCGGCAAACGACGAGTCAGATTTGACGAAGCGTTTGGATTTGTTCAAACAAGCTGAGGCACAATTGATTGAAAAAGATCAAGCCATCGCACCAATCTATCAAGCTGGTTCTGCATACTTGAGCCGTCCGTCGGTTAAAGATTTCAACCGTCAATTGTTCGGAGCAGATTTCCAATACAAATATGTTGATGTGAAGTAATCGAGAACGGGAGCGTCCCTAAGTCAGTTCGGGTGCGCTCCTGTTTTATACTACTTTGAATGAACGGAAACTCATTTTTAGCGGAAATGTGAAATTTTCGTAAAAAAATGGTTCTAATTACTTTGTTAGCAAAGTATAATGGAATCAAACGAAAAATTCTGACTATTGGACGACATTAAAAAAAGCGTCTGATCGAACATCGAATCAAAGCACAATTAAAAAGAATTTTAAATTTTTATAACAAAATTCTTGAATGTTCCGACAATTGTGGGTCATACTGATTTTATTGATGTTTCGAAAAAAACAGAAAATCTTTATAGGGGGTGCCATCTTATGGGCCGTTATTTAGCTCAACGCCTGGTTTACGGCGTATTGACGTTTTTACTCATCGCTTCGTTCACTTTCTTCCTGATGGATCTGCTACCAGGTTCACCATTCCAGAACCAGGAGAAACTTTCTCCTGAACAGTTGAATATCCTTCGGGATAAGTACAATTTGAATGATCCACTACCACAACGCTATGCAGCGTACATGGTTAACTTATTCCAAGGAGACCTTGGTGTATCGTTCAAATATGACAGCCGTCCAGTTACAGATTTAATTTCTGAACGAATTGGACCATCGGCTCAACTTGGAGTTCAAGCACTCGTACTTGGTGTACTCTTAGGTCTCGTACTTGGTGTAGTTGCTGCACTTCGTCACAACACAGTTGTCGACTACGGAGCAATGTTCATCTCGGTTCTCGGGATTTCAGTACCATCTTTCGTATTCGCCTCACTCCTTCAGTATTATGTCGGCGTGAAATGGGGCGCTTTGCCAGTAGCGTTCTGGGAAAGTCCGGCGCATACGATTCTACCAACGATTTCGTTGTCTCTTGGGGTCACCGCCTCGATTGCCCGATTCGTAAGGACGGAAATGCTTGAGGTTACAGGTCAGGATTACGTCACGTTAGCTAAAGCAAAAGGCCTAGATGGTCAATCGATCACTTGGAAACACATGGTTCGGAATGCATTGATTCCTGCTATTACGATTCTTGGACCTATGACTGCTGCATTGATCACAGGTACATTTGTCATCGAAAAAATCTTTGCTGTACCTGGGCTTGGTGAGTTGTTCGTATCGTCAATCACACAAAATGACTATACAGTTATCATGGGTACGACGCTGTTCTTCTCGGCAATCTTCATTCTCATGATTTTAATCGTCGACTTGCTATACGGTGTCGTTGATCCACGGATTCGTTTGGGGGGTAGTAAATAATGGCTGAACAAAATTCAAATGCAAAAGCGGAACAGTTCGATTCATCGTTATTTCAACAAGTTGAGTTCAATGAACAAGCCGGTGAACGAATTGCCGGTAAAAGCTTAAACTTTTGGCAGGATGCTTGGATGCGCTTGCGTAAAAACAAAGCAGCGATCATTTCTCTTGTCTTGATCATCGTGATTGCCATCATGTCATTAGCGGGTCCTGCAATCTCTGGTAAAGATGCTTATACCCAAACAATCACTCAAGCTAAACTTCCACCTAAAGTAACAGGATTAGAGTGGGCTGGCTTTGATGGTATGGCAACACTTGGTGAGACACCAATCGATTTTTATAAACAAAAACAAGTAAAAGAAAATTATTGGTTTGGTACGGACCACCTTGGTCGTGATCTTTGGTCACGTGTCTGGGAAGGGACTAAAATTTCACTCTTCATCGGTTTGATGGCAGCGCTTATTGACGTTCTCGTCGGTGTCACATACGGTGGTATTTCAGCTTATTACGGCGGTCGCGTCGATAATATCATGCAACGGATCGCGGAAATCCTGACAGGGGTACCGAACTTAATCCTGATCATCCTCTTCATCTTGATTCTTGAACCAGGAATCACGACGATCATCCTCGCGATGACGATTACTGGTTGGATCGGGATGAGTCGACTCGTTCGTGGTCAGATCCTGAAACTAAAGAACCAAGAATTCGTTCTCGCAGCACGTACACTTGGTGCTTCTAGCGCACGTTTAGTCTTCAAACATTTGATTCCAAATACCTTGGGTACAATCATCATCTCGCTCATGTTCACGATTCCTGGGGCAATCTTCTTCGAAGCTTTCCTAAGCTTCATCGGTCTTGGGCTTGCACCACCGCAACCGTCGCTTGGTACACTGATCAATGAAGGGTACAAAGAACTTAAGACGTTTCCTTTCTTGCTCGTCGTTCCATCGACAGTGCTCGTACTCCTCATGATCAGCTTCAACATGTTGGCAGATGGATTACGTGATGCGTTCGATCCACGTCTACGTCGCTAACAAATATTAGATTAGAGAGGAGCTCATCCAAAATGGAAACAATCTTGTCAGTCCGCGACCTGAATGTCGCTTTCCATACGTACGCCGGGACGGTTCAAGCCGTCCGCGGAGTATCGTTCGATTTAAAAAAAGGTGAAACACTCGCAATCGTTGGTGAGTCCGGTTCTGGTAAATCGGTTACTTCAAAAGCCATCATGCGTCTGATTCCAAATCCGCCAGGTGAAATCACAAAAGGTGAGATCTTATTCGAAGGTCGCGATTTGGTTAAGCTTTCCGATAAAGAAATGCAAAAAGTACGCGGTCGTGATATCGCAATGATCTTCCAAGATCCAATGACATCACTTAACCCGACAATGACGATCTACAAACAGATTGCCGAAGGTTTAAAACGTCACCAAGGATTGACAGGTGATGCTGCTAAAAAACGTACGCTTGAATTACTGACGCTTGTAGGGATTCCAAACCCAGAAGCACGTCTGAAACAATATCCACACCAATTGTCTGGTGGGATGCGTCAACGGATCGTCATCGCAATCGCACTTGCTTGTAATCCGAAAGTCTTGATTGCCGATGAGCCGACGACAGCACTCGATGTTACGATTCAAGCGCAAATCCTCGAGTTGTTGAAAGACATTCAACAAAAAACGGGTACAGCGATAATCTTCATCACGCACGATTTAGGCGTCGTAGCGAACATGGCCGATCGTGTAGCGGTCATGTATGCAGGTAAATTGATTGAGAAGGGTACAGTCGATGAGATTTTCTACGAGCCACGTCATCCATATACTTGGGGACTCCTTGGTTCAATGCCACGTCCATCGGATGACCGTTCACAAGATTTACCGGCGATTCCAGGAACACCACCTAACTTACTTCATCCACCAGTCGGTGACGCGTTTGCACCACGAAATAAATATGCAATGAAGATTGATTTTGAAAAAGAACCTCCTTTCTTCAAAATTACAGATACTCACGAAGCGGCGACATGGTTGCTCCACCCACAAGCACCGTATGTTGAGCCACCACTTGCAATTCGGGATCTGGCGTTGAAATACCGCCCAGATAGCGTATTCGCGAAATCGCTTCTGAAAGGCGGTCTGAAATAATGGAAAACCGTAATAAATTACTTGAAGTAAAAAACTTGAAGCAACACTTCAACATTGGACGCGGACGTGTCGTTAAAGCGGTTGATGGTTTATCATTCGATATCTATGAAGGCGAAGTACTTGGTCTTGTAGGTGAATCGGGTTGTGGTAAATCAACGACTGGTCGCTCAATCATCGGATTGTATGAGGCGACAGACGGCGAAGTCATGTTCAAAGGTGAAAACGTTCATGGTAAAAAGTCGCGTAAAGATAAACTGAAGTTCAACCGTGCGATGCAAATGATTTTCCAAGACCCTTATGCGTCACTTAACCCACGGATGACAGTCGGTGATATCATCGCTGAGGGAATTGATATTCATGGTCTAGCAAAGTCGAAAGACGAGCGGAATAACCGTGTGTACGATTTACTCGAAACAGTTGGTTTGACGAAAGAACATGCGAGCCGTTACCCACACGAGTTCTCGGGTGGTCAGCGTCAACGGATTGGAATCGCGCGTGCGCTTGCTGTAGAACCGGACTTCATCATCGCGGATGAGCCAATCTCGGCACTTGACGTATCGATTCAAGCGCAGGTCGTCAACTTGATGAAAAAACTGCAACGTGACCGTAGTTTGACTTACTTGTTCATCGCCCACGACTTATCGATGGTAAAATATATCTCGGATCGTATCGGTGTTATGTACCAAGGTCACCTCGTTGAACTATGTAGTGCGGATCGCTTATATGAGAATCCGGTCCATGCTTATACGAAATCGCTCTTGTCTGCGATTCCTCTTCCGGATCCAGAGCACGAGCGTACACGTAAGCGGATCGTTTATGATCGTCCGACGAGTGGACCTGTTGGTAAATCAGATGAAGATTCAAGCATTCCACCACTTCGTGAAATCGAACCAGGTCATTTTGTTTCGATGACGGATGCAGAACTGGAAGCATATCAAGCGCAACTCGTATAATTGTTTAAAACAAAAGGCATTTCCACGTTGATCGTGGAAATGCCTTTTAATTTTCTGATGCAATTCGTGGAAGATGCGCGAAGCGATGAACGACAGAATCAATCGCATCAAGACGGCGCATGGCTTCATCAAAATCGATTTTTTCATAGTGATGTAGTCCGCCTGGTTGTTCTTCTAGCGTATCCGCATCGTGCACAAGTTGTTGAAGTGGTGTCCGGTTGATTGCACCAGGTGGAAGATACGAATCCGTATGCAAGAGAACGGCAAGTGCGATTTCTTTGGCGCGTGCTGGTTCTTCACCAAGGCGAATCAAAAGTTTATGGGCGCGTTCAGCCCCTTTAATGGCATGAATATCATTTTGACGATAGAGATCATAGTTCCAAGTGCCATCGGTATACCATTCGTAATGCCCGATGTCATGGAGGAGTGCAGCTTTCGTAGCTGTATCCGCATCTAAACCTCGCTTCGTAGCGAGCGTCAGAGCGCGTTCAGCTACTGAAATCGCATGATTCAAGCCAGAACGGGATAAATATTTTTGAGCGATCGGATGATCGAGAATAGTGACGAGTGTTAATGACATGAATGAAAAACTCCTTCCTGAGCGTTGATATTTCTATACACTCTACAGAAAATTGAAAGAAATTGCAACTATTTTTCATTACTTAATCGACAATCTCACATATTTAATTGTTTAAAGTAGGAATAGATTTTTGATATACGTGGTATAATTACTAATGTAGAAGATGATTATTTTGCTTTCGTAGGTTGTTAGTTCTGTTTCGGACCGATTGGGGTGTCGGAATATGAAAGAACGTGACAAAAAGAAAAAGCTGAAGAAGCGCCTTTTGCGGGATATTTTAGAGAAAAAACTAAAAGAAATGAAACTTCCTAAAGCAAAAGAAACGATTTCTCAGCCATTTGATCACACGCCAGCTTGTTAAAGCCACGTGGTGGCTTTAACAAGCTTTTTTACGAAAAGTTCTTTCATCTTTATAAAAAAGCTAGGTTTTCTGCTTTATTAGATGTAAACTGTCAAGTAATAGAACCATCATCGATATCTATGTATTCACTTAGGTGTTAAATGATGTTAAATCAGGGGGAGGATGTTTTTCAATGGTAACACTCTATACTTCACCAAGTTGTACTTCTTGTCGGAAAGCACGCGCGTGGCTTGAAGAACATGAAATCCCGTTCGTAGAACGTAATATTTTTTCAGAACCATTATCGCTCGATGAAATCAAACAGATTCTTCGAATGACGGAAGATGGAACGGACGAGATTATCTCAACGCGTTCAAAAGTCTTCTCGAAACTCGATGTTTCCGTTGAAAACTTATCGTTGCAGCACCTATACGATTTAATTCAAGAATATCCTGGATTATTGCGTCGTCCGATTTTGATTGACGAAAAACGTCTTCAAGTAGGATATAACGAGGATGAAATCCGTCGATTCTTACCACGCAAGGTGCGTACATTCCAACTTTTGGAAGCACAGCGTCTTGTAAACGAGTAATTTTAAAAAGCACGCTGCTTCGTGAGCAGTGTGCTTTTTGTTACCGATAAAAAAGGTTAAAATAAAGATAACAAAGGAATAGAAATATATCCTTCGGATTCGAAAGTGTGAATCCAAGTCATGTCCTCGTTCGTATTCTAGATAAGGAACGAGAAGAAAGGAGTGGACAGATTGAAAATCGAACGCGTTAATGACAATACGGTCAAGTTCTTCATCACTTATACTGACATCGAACGCCGTGGTTTTGCCCGAGATGAGATTTGGTATAATCGGGAACGGGGAGAACAGTTATTCTGGCAGATGATGGACGAAGCGAATGAAAAAGAGTCCATCTCCTTCGAAGGTCCACTATGGATACAAGTGCAAGCTTTTGAAAAAGGTCTTGAAGTCACTGTAACGATCGCAAAAAATGCAGTCGATGGTGAGCAAGTCGATGAAGACGAACTCGATTCACTTTTACGATCAGCGATGTCTGAGACAGAAGATAAAGATACAGAATTAAGCCAGGATGTCTTATTCGAAACTCATGATTTCGAGCATATCATTGCGCTTAGTCAATATGCGAATGCTCCTGTCTTCGCAGAACTTGAAACAGCGCTTTACCAAAAGGATGGACTCTATCTACTACATGTTCATTTCGAAGATGATGTGAATGTAGAAGCACAAGAAAATGTCATGAGTTTAATTGCCGAATATCTTCATTTCAGCGAACAAACGATTCATCCTGTCGCTGAATATGGAAAACAAATCATTGCTTCAGACGTCTTTGCCTTTATTCGGAAATACTTTCCGAATTAAAGGAACTAAAAGTGCGAGTAAAAGGAGGATCACGAATCGTGATACCTCCTTTTATTCTGACATTAAGTGAGGGTATAACCACCGTCTACGATAAGGGCTTGCCCATTGATGTAACTCGCTTTATTCGAGAGTAAGAAACAAACGACTTCTGCGATTTCAGAAGGTTGTGCAGGTTCGCCACGAAGATGATGCTTCATCGCAAGATCAAACTTATCTTTCCCGCCATATAATGCGTGGCTCAATGATGTGTCGACCGGTCCCGGACAAATGGCATTAAAACGATACTTGCCATGGAAGCGGGCAGCGTATGTCTTTGTCAGTGTCAATAAAGCGCTCTTAGACGATGCATAGGGTAAGAGCATGGCGGGAAACTTGACGTGACCGACGATCGCGCTATTATTGACGATAGAGGCACCTTTTGAGAAACGTTTCGTCGCGAGCTGGATGATTCGTTCAGGGGCATGATAATTCACTTGGAACACTTCTTTTTGTTGATCGGAGATTCTCTCGGGTGCGACGGGTTTTCCAAATGTCCCTGCATTATTAAAAATCCCGTCGATTTCTGGAAAATCTTCGAGTGTTTCTTCAAAGAACCTGTCGATGGCAGAGGAATCAGTCAAGTCGACAGGGAAGAAATATAAACGTCCTTCTCCGCTAGATTCAAGAGAAGCTCCTTTGTCTTGATTACGACCAATGGCAAGAATGGTATGACCTTCTCGAATCAGTTGGAGGGCAGTTGCTTCTCCGATTCCACTTGTTGCACCAGTAATGATATACGTACCCATTTAAACGCTTCCTTTCTGTCATGAGTTCTTAACTACAATTTTTACAACATACATAAAAGGAGGGGGATTCATGCTACGACGTGTACAACTTCTCATGACCCTCATCTTGACCATCGGTTTAATCGCCTTTTTATCCTACTATTGGAGCGTCTATATGGTAGGCTGGCTGTCCATCGTCATCATTTTGGTCGTCATGAGCGTGTTCGTCATCATTTTGCTTGAAAATCGTAACCCAGAACGAACACTCGTCTGGGCACTTGTCATGATGGCACTACCTGTTGTCGGCGTGTTTGTTTATTTTACGTTTGGTCAGAACTACCGCCGGAAACGAATGTTTCGATTGAAAGCAATGCTTGATGAAGAGTCTTATATTAAATACCGTACCCAGTTTAAAACAGCAGTACACCAATCAGTGTTCCAAGAAGGACATTATGGAAAAGTTGTCACACTTATCGATTCGATCAGTCGACTTCCAATTTCGTATAATACACATACAAGAATTTTGACGAATGGTCAGGAGAAATTTCCGATTCTTTTAGAAGAGATTCGTCAAGCACAACATCATATCCATTTGGAATACTATATCGTACGGGATGACGAGCTCGCATTGCAGTTACAGGAAGTATTGATTGAAAAGGCACAACAAGGAATTGAAGTCCGTTTTCTTTATGATGCCGTCGGGTGTTTTTCGACAGATAAGCATTATTTCAAGAAGATGCAGGATGCAGGTGTTGAAGTTCGGGCATTTTTCCCTGTCGTATTACCGTTCATTTCGAGTAAGTCTAACTACCGAAATCATCGGAAGATCGTTGTCATTGATGGAACAGTTGCTTTTACGGGTGGAATTAACGTTGGGGACGAGTATATCGGTCGCGATCAGCATTTTGGATTTTGGCGTGATACGCATCTTCTTGTACGCGGAGAAGCTGTTTCTGAACTTCAATTAATTTTCCTCCAAGACTGGTACTATATGACGGGGGAACGCCTGTTTACACCGTTTTATATGGAACCACTGGAATATGTCGATGAAGCAACGGGAGGCGTTCAAATCATTGCCAGTGGACCTGATGAGCCACATGAGGCAATGAAGTCACTTTACTTCGGACTCATCACAGAAGCGCGTGAATCTGTTTACATTGCATCTCCATATTTAATACCAGATGAAGATTTGATGACAGCACTAAAGACAGCCGCTATGTCTGGAATTGATGTTCGTATTCTTCTGCCAAGCTTTCCGGATCATAAAATCGTATTTTATGCGAGTCGCTCTTACTTTGATGATTTACTCCAGGCTGGTGTGAAAATCTATGAGTATAACAAAGGATTCATGCATTCGAAAGTCATCGTCGTGGATGACGCCATCGCAACGATTGGAACAGCGAATATGGATTTACGGAGTTTTCATTTGAATTTCGAGGTAAATGCTTTTTTATACGGAACAAATTCGGTACATCAATTAACACGTGATTTTTATGAGGATTTTAGCCAGTCTACACAAGTTGATGCTGATTTGTTTCATCGTCGTCCATTACGCCGCCGTTTAGTTGAATCAATTTCACGCTTATTCTCACCGCTACTCTAGCAAAAGGGGACGATGCTGATGTTTGAAGCCATTGATGGGTCAGGTAAACGCATTCTGATTCATAGGTTTTCTGTCCATGAATTAAAAGCGATGTCCTTACGTTGTCCGTATTGTCTGAAGCCATTGCGCGTCAGGCAGGGACGACGACCACATTTTGCACATATCTCAGCATGTTCAGGAGAAAGTAGCTTACATGTATCTTGGAAACGACGAATTGCAGATTCGTTGATGAATGCAGGCGTTCGCGTCGAGACCGAATGGACGATTGGACAGCGACGCTTCGACCTGTGGATTCCGGAAAAAGAGATTGGGATTGAAATTCAGCGTTCTCCGATGTCGGCAGATGAATGGATTAGACGAGCAAGACTTGATGCGAAACAAGGACAAACGGTTCGTTGGATTGGGTTTCATCCGTCACATGGTGTCACATTTCGTTTACAAGGATGGATGCGTCAAGCCTTCTTAGAAAATGAGTATTTGGACTTGATTGTTGACAATCAAATCCGACGGTTTCGACATCCGCTCCCTTTTGCGAAACATTATGTCTATTGTACCGTTCAATCCCTTTCATTATCCGACTTCCTTTCGACGGAACTTCCGTCATTTCCTCGGAAATTTTCAATGGCTCGATGGCAAGGAATCGTCTTGCGCTATCGACATCGTCCTTTTTATCCTTCGTTACCTCCACGAATGCTTAAACTTCCATTATATGAGGCAGGGTTTCATCTTCTGAATCTGCCGTCATCGGTCTTTCTTCCGATCAGTCACTTATTATCGTATCCCGTTCATCCTTTTGAGTTTCAAATGGCAGTCTTTTTGCGGTTAAAAGGGGTTTATTCCTCTACTGCTTTAGAACAGGCCGTCTTTCATTTACTTCATCGATTGGATATCCCGTTTGAACGACCGATGATCGATTTACTTATCACGGAATGGTTAGAGCGGATCGAGGAGGCGAATCGGCTGTTTTAGCAGGAGCAATTCGATTGTTTGTCGAAAAGAAAACAGGTATAACTGAATTAAAGGAGTGAGGGAAATGGCAGAAGTATTAACACGTCAAGATGTTGACGTTTCAGAAACTTGGAATCTAGAATCGATTTATGCATCAAACGAAGCGTGGGAAGAAGAATTTGAATCGATGAAAGCGATGCTTCCATTACTCGTCGAGTATAAGGGTCGTCTTGGACAAAGTGCGGACACACTCTATGAAGGGTTACAGTTACGAGACGAAGTCTCAAGACGTCTTTATAAGCTCTATACATACGCGCACATGCGTTACGACGAAAATACAGCGGATAGCTTCTATCAAGCCATGAACGACCGTGCTCGGACGCTTGCGTCACAAATCGGAGCCACACTTGCTTTCATGACACCGGAATTGTTAGCTGTACCTGAAACAACGATAGAAGCGTATCTTAATGAGAATGCAGACCTTGCGATGTACCGTCATGCATTTGATGAGTTGAACCAAGAACGCGAGCATGTGTTGACGGAAGCGGAAGAAGCGATTCTAGCGAAGGCGGGAGAAGTTCTCGGTCAATCCGGTACGACATTCGGTATGCTGAATAATGCAGATTTGACATTCCCGAAAATTAAGGGGGAAGACGGGGAAGAGACAGAATTGACACATGGTCGTTTCATCACATTCCTTGAATCATCTGATCGTTCGGTGCGTGAAGCCGCATTTAAAGCGATGTACGGAACGTATGCGAAATACACGAATACGCTCGCCTCAACTCTTGCTGGGTCAGTTAAGAAAGACAACTTCTATGCAGATGTTCGGAAGTTCCCTTCGGCACGCGCGGCAGCCTTACATGGTAATGCAATCCCTGAATCCGTTTATGATGGGTTGGTTGAAGCGGTACATGAGCACTTACCATTGCTTCATCGCTATGTTGCCTTACGTAAACGGGTCCTCGGTCTTGATGAGTTACACATGTACGATATGTATACCCCCCTCGTTTCTGAGGTCGAGATGAAGGTCTCTTATGAAGAAGCGAAACAATTGATGGTCGAAGGGCTCGCGCCGCTTGGAGCAGAATATAAACATATTCTCGAAGAAGGGTTGTCTGAGCGCTGGGTTGATGTCCGGGAAACGCGTGGTAAACGGAGTGGAGCATACTCTTCTGGTGCTTACGATACACAACCATTCATTTTGATGAACTGGCAAGATAACATCAATAATCTCTTTACGCTCGCACATGAATTCGGACATTCGGTTCATAGCTACTACACGCGGAAATCTCAACCATATCCATATGGCGATTATTCAATCTTCGTCGCTGAAGTCGCTTCAACGACAAATGAAGCGTTGTTAAACGACTATCTATTGAAGAAAGTGACGGATCGTAAAGAAAAACTTTATCTATTAAACAATCAACTTGAAACATTCCGCGGTACATTGTTCCGACAAACGATGTTCGCTGAGTTCGAACATGCGATTCATGATGCGGCGCGTCTTGGACAATCGTTGACACCAGAATTCTTGACGTCAACGTATTATGCCTTGAATCAAAAATACTTCGGAGAAGAGATTGTATTAGATGAAGAGATTGGTTTGGAGTGGGCTCGGATTCCACACTTCTATTACAATTACTATGTCTATCAGTATGCAACAGGCATTTCGGCGGCTGCTGCTTTGACGGATCAAATCCTAGAAGAAGGACAACCGGCTGTAGAACGTTACATCAATAATTTCTTAAAAGCGGGATCAAGCGATTATCCAATCGAAGTACTAAAAGCTGCTGGTGTTGATATGACAACAAAAGCACCAGTTGAAGCAGCACTTCGTCAATTTGAACGTGTCCTAGATGAATTCGAAGCTTTATTAGCAGAGTGACATCTTTGTGACAAAGTGAACAAAGTGTGGAAAAGAAAAAAGACTCACGGTATACTTATATTGTGAAGAGGGTCACATTCCCCAGTCGATTCTCTTTTTCCCCCATCCAATGGTCAAAAGAAGAAGTCCTTCTCGTCATGAAGGACTTCTTCTTTTTCTATGAGTGAATACCAAAAAAGGACAGTGAAGCTTGCTCCACTGTCCTTTTTGTATTAAGCATGTGCTGAATCTTTTAAATGACGCCATACTTTTCCATCACAGTACGATAGAGAAGCACATTTCTGTTGTAAGACCAGTTTTTTTAGTTCGTGTTCAATCTGGGATTCAGGAGCGTCATAAATAAAGGCGATTTCAGCCGTAGTTGCTGTTTCATACCGTCTCAAGAATTGTTCAAGTGGTGGCTTCGGTTGTTTTTCAATCGTATGATCTAGCAGTTCACTTAAGATCGATACATAGACCAAATACTCATAAGGACCTTCTGCCTTAATGGCTTCCTCATCTCCAACGAAAGCGAGTGTCGGAAGAATTCGGACATCCCATTCCGTGACCAGTTCAGTCTCTTTCTCGAGCATTTGCTGAATCGTATCCGACGAGACATCACGGTGGAATTCATCTAAATCCAAACCATACTCTGTCAATGCTTCGGCTAACCGCATCAATGATGGCCGACTATAAGCACTTTCTCCTTCGACGTTATGAAGCATTCGAAGGCGTCGCATGAATCGCATACCAAACGTTTTTCCTTGAAGCTCAATTGCTTTTAGAATGACGAGTGGTGACATGTCACATGCGGATCGTGATGGAGCACATGGAATCGTTGCAATCGTCCGAAGACGGAACAGATGACCATATTCTAGTTCTAACTTCTTGAGAACGGGTATCAACCGTAAACCATCCGTTTGTGTCACATCTAGAAAATGATAGATTTCCAGAGGTTTCGTCGGTTGTTGAATCGATGGTTCGTCCAATGAACAATAAGATCCGTTACATTGTGCGTGTTCCATCCGTTCACCCCTTCCTGTTGTTATCGTTACCCTATTTTAGCAACGAAAAAAAAGAAAGAGCAAAGGTTTTGCTTGTTCATTCTTACACGAAAAATCAAGAAAGCGCTTTACGTTCCATGAAGCGAACGATTTTATTTTTTGTTTTGCGCTGTGGAATGTCGTGTTCTGAAAGAATTCGCTCGAAATCCTTTTGCCCTTGTTCGAAGTTGCTGACCTCAAACTCTAACTCATAATCGGTATGTCCGAGATAGCGACTTTTATCAAGGACGAGTAAGCCTTCTGGAAGTACCGTCTCGATGCGTTCGGTTTCTAAACGTCCTAAATGTTCCAACGAACCTTGCAAGTCAAAAGACGACAACTGGTGATTCATCTCTTCGGAGTGAATCAGACCGTATTTGAATAGATCTTCCGCTTCACTTGCTGATAGTGTGACATGTGTTTCAAGCAATCCATTTTCATGAGGTTGTTTTAAAGTAAGGACGAGTCCTTGTTTTTTTTCACGTATCCGTAAGGCAGCACCTTTTTTTCGAAGTTCGAAATCAGGCGTATCAAAATAATCATTTGCTTGCCAAATGGGTTGTTTAGTTGACGCATAATGGGTAAATAACGATAGATATTCTTGTTCAGACAATAAGTTCTTGAATTCGATTTCCAATTCTTGTCTAATCGGAATCACGCCTTTCTAGTTGAATGTCTGAAAATATGATAACATGAATGAGGTAGGAACAGGCACTGAACCAATACTATTCGATTAAAAGTGGTGACAAATCAGATGACAAAAGAAAATTGGGATTTATTTCTTGCGCCGTATCAAATCGCGGTCGATGAGTTGAAAGTAAAGCTAAAAGCGATTCGTAAACAATTTCAGCAACGGGGAGAGCATTCACCGATTGAATTTGTCACAGGACGGGTCAAACCTGTAAAAAGCATTCTTCAAAAAGCAGAACGAAAAGCAATTGCGCGTGAATCATTGGAACAAGATATGCAGGATATTGCCGGATTACGCATCATGTGTCAATTCGTCGATGATATCATTCATGTTCTTGAACTATTACGTTCGCGCGGTGATTTTAAAATCGTCGAGGAACGTAACTACATCACTCAAAAGAAGGATAGTGGTTATCGATCGTATCATGTCATCATTGCTTATCCAGTACAGACGATCGAAGGTGAAGTACCGACATTAGTCGAGATTCAAATTCGTACGCTTGCGATGAACTTTTGGGCGACGATCGAACACTCGTTAAATTACAAGTACCAAGGGAACATTCCGGAAGAAACACGGGAGCGCCTGCGGCGTGCGGCAGAAGCGGCATTTTTGCTTGACGCGGAGATGAGTCAATTGAAAGTAGAAATTCAAGACGCGCAACTCGTCTTTCAACGCGACGCTAAGGCGTCGGAACGATTAAAAGAGTAGGGGGATGACCATGCGTTTTGCAATCACGGCTCGTGATGATGAGCGTTCTCATGCGCTAAAACAACAACTCGAGCAGGCGTTGACGGAGCGGGGATGTGTGCTTGATGTCAGTCAACCGGAAATCGTCGTTTCAATCGGGGGGGACGGGACAATGTTACAAGCGTTCCATTCGTATCTCGATCAAGTAGAGACGATTACCCTTGTAGGGATTCATACAGGGCACCTTGGTTTTTATGCGGATTGGCGTCCTGAAGAGATGGATGAGTTGATTGATCATATCGCGAAGCAGGATTTAGCGACGGTCGAATACCCGCTGCTTGAACTATCAATTGACTATGCGGATGGCTCGCATAATCAACTGCTTGCTTTGAACGAGTGTACGATCAAAAGTTTCAATCAAACACTCGTCTGCGATTTATCGATTCGAGGCGACTATTTCGAAACGTTTCGAGGTGACGGGTTATGTGTATCGACACCCTCTGGTTCGACAGCGTACAATAAAGCACTCGGCGGTGCGATCGTCCACCCGGCACTCGAAGCGATCCAAATCACAGAAATGGCTTCGATCAATAATCGTGTTTACCGGACGATCGGCTCACCGATGTTGTTACCGAAACATCATGATGTCGAAATTCGTCCCGTCAATCCGATTGATTTTCAGATGACCTATGACCACTATGCTTCGATTGTCCATCAAAATGTGACATCGATCCGGTGTCGGGTATCAGATAAAAAAGTGAAATTTGCTCGTTTTCGTTCTTTCCCGTTTTGGCAACGGGTGCGGGAATCTTTCCTAGCAGACGAAAGACGTTGACGCAGTATGTAAAGGAAATGGAAACATGAATGGATTTCAGCTACAACAGACGGTTACTGATATCGAGGATGGCTGGCGCGTCAGTCATTTTTGTACGACCCGTCTAGGTATCTCACGAAAAATGTTAGTATCAATCAAAAATCATGGAGATATCACGCGGAACGGTCATCATGTCAACGTCCACGACGTCTTGTGCGCGGGTGACCGTGTCCACGTCTTCTTCCCGGAAGAAACACCAGCACCGGACATGGTAGCGACAGAAGGGGAACTCGATATTTTGTTTGAAGATGATTGGTTACTCGTCGTCAATAAACCACCGGGGATGGCATCGATTCCGTCACGATTGCATCCGGAACACTCATTGTCGAATTATGTTCTTGGTTATTATCGAAAACAAGGAATTCCGTATGCGATCCATATCGTCAATCGACTCGATCGAGACACGAGTGGTCTCGTCTTATTCGCAAAACACGGACTTGCCCACCACCGGATGAGTCTCATGCAACGATCGAACGAATTAGAGCGGCATTATTTAGCCTATGCACCCGGACATGTGCCGGTACAAACGATTAATCAACCAATCGGTCAAACCGATCATTCCTTCATGGAACGAATGGTACGACCGGATGGTCAACGGGCCATTACGCATATTTTAAATAGTCGACGGGTCCAAGCCTTGGATCGAGAGTTTTCCTTACTGGATATTCGACTAGAGACGGGACGGACGCACCAAATTCGTGTCCATCTTGCCTTTTTAGGACATCCTTTGATTGGAGATACGATGTATCAGGGTGAACCATTGCTCCCGCGTCAAGCACTCCATAGCGCATCAGCGACGTTCCTTCACCCTGCGACAGGAGAACGTGTCCGATTTGAAGCGCCGCTTCCCGAAGATCTTCGATTAGAATAATGGACATACGAGAAAAGGCAGTGGAGTTAATCCACTGCCTTTTCTCGTATGCGATTAATCTTCATCAAACATGGAAATCCGAGACTGAGAAGCGATTGCCATAATTAATCCTAGACCGACGAGGTTTACGATCATCGTTGATCCACCATAACTGATGAATGGTAGGGGAAGACCTGTGATCGGTAAGACACCGATCGTCATTCCGATGTTCTGGAAGATTTGGAACGTGAACATGGCGACATATCCTGTCACGATATAGGTACCAAATGGATCTGCCGTCTCAAGAGCAATTTGAATTAAGCGATAGACGAATAGGAATAAGACGATCAATACGATGGCAGCCCCGATGAAACCATAGTGGGAGGCAATCGTCGTAAAGATGAAGTCCGTATGCAGTTCCGGAACGAATACCTGCAGTTTTCCGTATCCAACCCCAAACATTTGACCAGAACCTGTTGCATTGATTGCTTGGACGAGCTGATACGAGAGATCATCCGCATATTCAAAAGGTTGCAACCAAGCCATGATCCGGTTCATCGCGTGACCTGGGAAAAACGTTGCGAGTAAGTCGTTGTGGAAATAAAACAGGTAAAAGAAGATGATGACAGAACCTGCGAACAGGGCAAACATCGTCAAGAGCCATTTCCAGTTCAGTCCAGATAACAACATGGCACATGCAAGAATGACACATAAGATCAAACCGATCCCTAAATCGGGTTGGATGATAATGAGACCAAGTGGCAAAGCCGTGACAGCAACCATTTTAACGAGCAATAAGAAGTCGCGTTCGTGTTGAACATAACGGGCATTGTGCTCGGTGATGACAGCTGCCAGCGAAACAATCAAAAAGAATTTCATGAACTCAGCCGGTTGAACTGTACCAATGACCGGGAATTGATACCACCCGTATGCCCCTTTGATTTCAGTAACGACTGGAGTGTTTCGAAGAACAACAAGACCAATCAATGACAGGATACCAGCTCCGTATAAAAACCAGTGGAATCGCTTCAACTGTTCATAATCGATGAAAATGACGACGGATAACGCCATGAAACCGATGACATACCACTGAATTTGTTTGGCGGAGAAGTTGATGGCACTGATGGCGCCTTTAAGCGAAGGTTGGGCCGTGTAGATGGCGATGACGCTGATGACCATCAGACAGGCGAGTAAAAACAACAACGTATGATCATAACGTTGTGTAAATGATTTGAATCGATTCATTTCATCCCTACTTTCTATCACTTTATATATTACCGTAATTTATCAAATCCGCAATATCAAGAGCGATGGTTGACAGAAGCGTTACGTTTTTGTAACCTGAAGATAGGTTTTATTACCAGGTACTAATTCAAGGGGGACTTTATCATGAATATTTATCCTTCACTCGAAGGCAAGACGTACGTCGTCATGGGCGTCATCAACCAACGTTCGATTGCATGGGGCATCGCACGTGCACTCGACGCTGCTGGAGCAAGCCTCGCATTTACATATGTCGGGGAACGTTTCAAAGCACCACTTGAAAAATTAGGACAGGAATTATCACGTCCGGCTTCTTATTATACGTGTGATGTCACGAGTGATGAAGAAATCGAACAGGTCTTCCAGACGATCCATGCGGATCACGGTAAGATTTCAGGAATCGCTCACTCAATCGCATTCGCGGATAAAGAAGCACTTCGTGGTGAATTTTCTGGTGTGACACGTGAACAGTTCGCGCAAGCACTTGATATCTCTGCCTACAGTCTGACGGCAGTCGTCAAGGCAGCGAAAGACTTCTTTACAGAAGACGCATCTGTCATCACATTGACGTACCTTGGTGGTGAGAAGATGGTTCCGAACTACAACGTCATGGGTGTTGCGAAAGCAGCATTAGATGCTAGCGTTCGTTATCTCGCTGCTGAATACGGACAGCAAGGTGTTCGTGTCAATGCGATCTCTGCTGGTCCGATCCGGACAGTTTCAGCAAAAGGTGTTGGCGATTTCAACTCAATCCTTGATAGCATCGAAGAACGCGCGCCACTTCACCGTAACGTTACGACGGAACAAATCGGTCAGAGTGGATTATTCTTACTTTCGCAAATGTCGAGTGGTGTAACAGGAGAAATCCTTCACGTCGATAGTGGATTCCACATTCTGTAATAGGTGATTTAGTGAACCGGGCTTCCCTTAGGAGGGGAGCTTGGTTTTTTTTGTGCTTAATCGGGGAAGTGTCAATTATAAACAACGTTAGAATTAGAAGGGGAGAGGAAGTGCAGAGGATGAACGCAATCGATTTTACGGTCGTACAATATGTGAATCGTCAAGTACGAGTCGACCCACAACTGAAAACTGAACCGGTCGCAAGGGTTCAACCGATACGCCCAGTCGATCCTTATCGAGAACATGAAACGCAAGATTTTTTAGAAGAACAGGCGAATGCATATGGAGTGTTACCAGAACTAAAACTTCCCGGTCGAAGCTTCGACCGGGAAGTTTAATCATTCATTGACCTGTAAAGCGGAATGTCTCGTAGACACTCCAAGCTCCATTTTCCAGTTCATACAATAAAGCCATTTTCGTAACATCTTCTTGGAAACGGATATCTTCCATCTTGAGACGTTCTAGTACATCGAACAATTCGACATCCGACAGTTCTTGACCAATCGTGATATGTGGCAAGAAATCGTATTTCGGATTATGTGCGAGTGGTCCTGTATGCAAGGCGCGATGTAATTGTTCTAACTCATCCGATGGCATTACTTTAAGGAACAAGACATTGTTCGTCGGATGGAACGACCGTGCTCCTTGGATGTGCAGATTGACCGGTTTCGTTTCGGACGCGATTCGATTTAACTCTGTCACGATGTGATCTAATTCTGTCTCATCGACTCCCATCCGCTCCCGTAACGTGATGTGCGGTGTGATCAGTGAATACTTCGAGTCATATCTCTTTCGGTATGAATTGGCAAAATCTTGAACGCGTTTCGATGGAAACAATACAACCCCGATGTTCATCGAAAATCCCCTACTTTCCCCTGAAATGATAACGCTTTACAAAATAATCATGACGGATTCTGGCGTCGATGTCAAAGAAGTTTGAGAGGAGCTTTAGAATCCGTGTATACTAATGAAGTACTTTGTTGGAGAGGTGGATACAGTCATGAAGAAAACACATTCAAAAGAGGTCAAACAAGCAGCAATTGACAAGTTACATGAACGCGAGGTGACGATTCATGCGATTGCTGAGATCGTTTACCAAATGCAAGCACCATACACAGTGGATCTGACAGTAGAAACATGTGTCAGTTCGGTTGAACGAGTTCTTGAAAAGCGTGAATTACAACATGCGATCCTTGTCGGGGCAGAATTAGATATTCTTGCTGAAAAAGGATTATTATCAGAACCACTCTTGTCCATCATCCAAAGCGATGAAGGATTATTTGGCGTAGATGAAACGATCGCGATTGGTGCTGTCAATACGTACGGTTCTATCGCTGTTACGACATTCGGATATTTGGATAAGGCGAAGGTTGGGATCATCAAAGAACTGGATACGAAGCTCGGAGACGGAAAAGTCAATACGTTCATGGACGATATCGTTGCAGCCATCGCAGCAAATGCATCAGGGCGTTTGGCGCATCGTTTGCGGGATAAGGAAGATTATTCAGCAGAAGAATTAGAAGAACGTAAGGGGACATACTAATGCGGGGGGCAAGAGCGGCGTGGGTGGGTGCATCCATCGCTGTCGTCTTGTTCGTGATCATCGCCGTCTCGATTCGAATGACGGGCTATTTTTTATTTGACGCTCAATTATCGTCGTACATGTCTCAACATGTTCCAGGGGACTATGTCTCTTGGTTCACTCAACTAGGCTCTGGTCCTGGGGCGATGACAATGACGGTGTTACTTGGAGTAGTGAGTTATGTCTTATGGCGAGATCGTATCGCAAGTATTTGGTATGTATTGATGGCGATCTCTGTAGGAGCGTTGAATCAAGTCGTCAAATTTGCCTTCGTACGAGAACGTCCTTCATTGAATGAGTTAGTTGGTGGTGTTGGCTATAGTTTTCCAAGTGGTCATTCCGCGATGGCATTCGCTGTATATGTAGGATTTCTTGTCGTCGCTTTCCGGCATTTAAAAACGACTGGCAAAGTAATCGTATCGGTGTTGACGATTGGGTTATTTCTTGCCATGGGAGCTTCCCGCATCATTTTAAACGTTCATTATTTTTCAGACGTCATCGGTGGTTATTGTTTTGCAGCGATTCTTTTATGTAGCTCCTATGCATTCATCGTCTCCCGCAGAAAAAAAGGAGTGTCTTAATGCTAGTATTAGATGTAGATCATAGTTTATTATTTGATGAAGAAACGATGCGTTCTATTGATAAACCGACCTTGCTTGTTGAGCGAGTCGCCGGACGACCGCGATTCATGACGATGCGAGCGCATCTTAGATTAAAACGATTGGTCTCAATCAACGGTGTCATTCCGGTGACGAAACGAACGATGGAAGAATATCAGCAGTTGGAACTTTTCCAAATCGATGCGCCGCCTAAATGGGCAATCATTGCTAGTGGAGAGATATTGCTGAAAGAAGGAAAAGTAGATCGTCGATATGAAAACTGGCTTCGTCAATTTAAAAAGGAAAGCTCACTTGATTCTATCCTTGAGTATCTTATTGAGATGGAACAAGTGTCGTTTGATGTATATCCTTCCGACACATTATCGAATCAAATCGCACTTCCGCACGAACCGATTCATCGTACGTTGGACGAAGCGATGTTGCTAGAAGAATTATTTCGTAAATACGAAACAAAATAAAGAACCGGACGGTCTTTTTTAAGACCGTCCGGTTCTTTATTTTTTAATGTTAGGTATCAAGTTGTAGGTAGAGAAATGTCGTCGAACCAGAACACGCCGACCGTCTCAGCACCAGCATGTGCCAAGATGGAAGGACCGAATTGCGTGATACGAACGTTGATTTCAGGATGTTCCGTTACAATCAAACGTTTTAATTCTTCAGCAGCAGTATGAGCGAGCGTATGACCGATATATAGTGTTCGATCGTAGACTCCTTGTGCTGTCACTTTAGAAGTGATCTCGGTTACCATTTCCTTAAATGCTTTTTTGATCGAGCGTACCTTCTTGAAAGGAACAAGCTGTCCTTCTTCATTAAATTGAACGATCGGCTTGATGTTGAGCATATTCGCTAATAAAAATTGACTTCCTGAAACTCGACCACTACGTCGCATCGTCTCCATATTTCCAATAATCAGATAAAAATGCGATTTGTGTTTAAACGTTTCAAGTGTCGACATGACTTCCTTTGGATCGTTACCAGCAGCTACTAGTCGCTGTGCGATCCGGACAAGTTCTTGTTGATTGGCAGCACCCGTGTATGAATCAATCGCATACAGCGGGAAACCGACAGCCTCAGCTGCAGCGACCGAACTGGAGTAGGTACCACTTAAGCCACTCGTGATGTGAATCGCATATCCGTAATCATAACCGTCTTCGAGTAACTGTTCGTATAGAGTTACGAAGTCACCAAAAGACGGTTGCGAAGTCGTAGGTGAGATTTTCGAATCGTCCTGCATTTTTTGATTCAATTGTTCAATCGAGATATCGACATACTCCCGGTAAGACTCCCCGTTCAAGATGAGTAATGTCGGTATCACATGGACTCCGATTTTTTCAGCCTCTCCTGGCTCGAAAAAAGCCATGCTGTCGGTAATCCAAGCAATCTTATCCATGTATATGACGCCTCCATTAATATAACCATTTTGTTCATCATACCATAGCTATGAAAACGGAATCACTAGCTAGCGCGTTTTTGTATGACGGAAGGGGTGGAAACGTGTCCAAACCATGAACTGAGACCAAAGGCGATAAGTGTCGGAAATAACCATTCTAAACTTTGATCCACTAAAGGAAGTGATTGATAGAAGGTTTTGAGATTTCCCGGGAAAAAAGAAAGTTGGTTTAACGCACTACAAAGTGAGAAGAAAATCGTTACTCCAAGAGTGAACTGATAAACGACCGACTTACGACGGAACAGATGACGCATGAACGTTAATGCGATTAAGACGATGACGATTGGATAAAGGAACATCAACACGGGAACAGCGATTGATAACAATGTCTGTAATCCGACAATAGATACCGTGAGACCAAGAACAGTGGTGAAGATACTTGCTGTTTTTAATGTGACACGTGTTGAAAGAGTCATCATATATTCTGCAAATGCAGTGACGAGACCAACTGAAGTCGTCAAGCAGGCAAGTAGGATCGCAAGACCAAGTACAGCTAAACCAATTGAACCGAATGCTGTATTCGCATAATGCTGAAGAAGGGTCGGACCATCGACTTTTCCGATTGCGGCAAATGTATTACGTCCGATCATTCCGAGTCCGATATAGACGAGAGTCAAAGCAACTGCAGCAATCGTTCCAGCACGAGTGACGACTTTAAATTGTGCTGTTCGTTCATGAACGCCTCGACTTTTTAATGTATGAAGTACCACGACACCGAAGACTAAGGCGCCGAGTGCATCAAGCGTTAAGTATCCTTGAAGAAAACCTTGGATGAATGCTTGACCTGTCGTCTCATAGGCTTTGCTTGGTGAAGCGACACTTGAAAGTGGTGAGACGATGCTACTGATGCTTAACGCAGCAAGTGCAATCAGCAATAAAGGTGTGATGAAACGTCCGATGATTTCAAGTAATTTACCAGGACGCAATACGAGGTAAAGCGTAGCAATGAAAAAGAGACTTGATGAGAGAACTAATGTCATTTGTGAAGGCGCACCGAGAAATGGTACAACACCGAGCTCATACGTGACAACCGATGTCCGAGGGATTCCGAAGAAAGGTCCAATGGCAACGTAGAGAGCAAACGTCAAGGCAGCACCTACAAAACGAGGGAGAGGAGCAGCAAGCGTTTTGATACCGCCTCCGATGGATGCGACAGCAAGTAAGCCGAGCAACGGAAGACCCACACCTGTCACGATAAAGCCGAGGATGGCTGGGAGGAATTGTTTACCTGCAAGGGCGCCGAGTTCTGGTGGGAAGATTAGGTTACCCGCACCGAAAAATAATGCGAAGATCATAAATCCTAAAGCGAACGTATCTTTTGTCTTAAACATGTGTTGTCCTCCATTCCTTCTAATTTCAATAAAAAAAGCCTCATCCACGATGTGCGTGGATAGGCGTCGTGTGATCAGACGCCTTGTCGAAATGACGAAAAGGGCCTGGTCTTCATCTTCTCAATCGAGAAATGAATCTTCAGTCCCTGGTCCTAATCACAATCAGTCGTACTGGGATAAGCGATGTATATGTCATGTTTAAAACCTCCTGTTTGAATTTTTCTAAGGATAACATGAAGAATCTAAGAAAACAATATTTTCTGAAAATTTATCACCGAGACTTTTAAACAGAAAAAACCCTTAACTCATGAATGGAAGTCTTGAGTTAAGGATTTTCATACAAATGTCAGCTTGTCGCAATCGAGCGTATTTTTTTATGGCGTTTCAATTTATGGAGGAGCCAAGCGTGAACGACCTCACAGGATTGACGTGGTAACGTCAGTTCAACAAGCGATTCCTGCTGTTGCCCTTTAATGACGAAAAGTCCATTTTCTTCATCGACAGGGGCGATGGTCATTGAACTCGCTTCATTCAGCGACAGTTTCACTTCACCGAGTGTCGCATCCTTTAATTTGAGGATGTTCCCGTTCGTCGCAAATTTCGTGAATGAGCCAATTCCGTTCACTTTTAACTGATCCATATTGAATTCCTCCTTCTGCTGATTCCAGTACCATCCCTACAAAAAAACAGGTCTAACTTCTATCTTAAAAAGGTTATCCTCATTATAGCGAAGTCCTCACAAGATGCTAGTCTTATTTTGTGTGAAAATTCGAAAAATTTTTTAACGATATTGTCACATTGTCCATAATAACCGTAAAGAAGGAATCATCATTTAAAATTCAAATAGAACAAAAGCATCCTTTTCTAAAAGAAAAAGATGCTAAAGGTCAATCTAACTCAAAACTCCATTTCTTTTTTCGACACACAAGCGTTCCACGTCTAAGAATCGATTCTTTCTCGGCTTCAAAATCTTCATGTAATACGCTCATGTCTTCATAACGGCCAGCCACGTAGACAGGAATCGTAATATTTCTTGAAAAAACAGATCGCTTTGCGCTTTCGAAATCAATCAGGACCCCTTCTCCGAGAAAATGACGGATATGGATCATGATTTCAGCTGTTAAAGCAATAGAGGCAACGGATCGTGCGTGCTGTCGGAATTTTCGTTGCACAAGATCAGCAATCAATTGTTCGACGCGTGCCCAGTCTTTTAAGTAAACGGAAGCATGAAGTCCGTCATGCTCGCTAAAATAGACCAATTCATTTTCAATCGAATCAAGGAAGGGAAGTGGCATTCCACGTTTCATATGCATTAAAAATAACAACTCTGCGATCTCGACATCCGTTAATACGTCGAGTGAATGGGAGGAACGAATATCGATAGCGATCAATGGATGACGCTGCACATCCGTGGATTGTGAAAACTGTTCGATTTCATGCGCTTCGATATAATGTAGCATTGTCCGAAACGATTGTTTCGTCTGCTTGAAATCACTTCCTGAAATAAGCAAAGGACGCTTCAAATCGACGGCTGCGGCGAAATCAGAGAAATGCACCCCTGACATCGTCAAGCGTTGATTTTCCTCGTCCTCATATAAGTAAAGTAACGCACTTGACATACCACTTCGCTTCCTTTCCGTGACTAACTCCTTCATAATTCAATAGTAGCAAAACTTCGAATTGCCTGAAAGGATATTTACTCCTGAAAACGGGCATACTACATAGAGAAGCATAAAGAGAGGTGATGGAGCATGTGGGGCTTGCGAAAGCCATTCCCGGAATTGCGAACCGAGCGCTTCGTATTACGTGAGCTCGAAAACCGTGACGCACGTGAATTGTTTAAAATCCTATCAGATGATGAAGTCATGTACTATTACGGATCAGATCCGCTTGTGACAGTCTATGAAGCAAAAAATGTCATCAGTTACTTCAAGGAACAGTTTACACAAGGTAAAGCGATTCGCTGGGCAATTGCTGATGCAGAAACGAATCAATTGATCGGTACGATTGGTTTTCATAACTGGCTCTCCCAATACCATCGAGCTGAAATTGGCTTTGAAGTCAGTCAAGAGTATTGGCAACGCGGAGTGGCTTCCGAAGCGGCTCGAGCTGTTCTGACTTACGGATTTGAGGAATTCGCTCTCCATCGCATCAGTGCTCTCGTAGCACCTGAGAATCTTGCTTCCAATGCATTGGTGCAAAAATTAGGGTTTCAAGCAGAAGGATTATTAGAAGATTATGCATATAGTCATGGTCGTTTCATGAACTTGACGATGTACCGTATGCTCGCATCTGAGTGGAAGGGATGAGGTAGTCAATGGAAAAACAAACACTTGTACTCCTACATGGATTTACAGGAGGGACAGATTATTTTAATCGGGTAGAGGCAAAATTACGACATTCTTTTGAAGTTTTACCGTTGAGTTTACCAGGACATGAAGGACTGGATGTTGGACCTGATACGATTGAGGGATTCGCAGAATGGGTCATGGATGATCTAGAGCGACGTGGTGTTGAAAAGCCAATCATCGTTGGTCACTCTTTTGGCGGGTACATCACGGCTGCAATCGTGGAAAGGTATGCCGAACAAATCAGTGGATATGGTCTCGTTTACTCAACGGCGAAAGCAGATGATGAACAAGCGAAACAAAAACGAAATCAAAATATCACGCGCGTCGAAGAAGTTGGTGTAAGAGAATTTGTCAATGGTCTTGTTCCGTCCTTATTTGCGGAAGGAGCCGATGAATTCGCTGTTGCTGAAGCACTTGAAATTGGGTATATGATGACCGTCGAAGGAGCCATCCGTGCACTCTCTGCGATGCGAGATCGTCGGGATATGACGAAAGCTTTAACGAAAGCAAACGTAAAAGGTGTCATCATTCATGGTACGAAGGATCCATTGATCTCAGAGGAAAGTGCGTTTGCACCAACAAATGATCATCTCATACATCGGTCAACAGACAGTGGACACATGGGGATGCTTGAGACACCGGATGCCTTCGTTGCAATTATCGAAGAAGCATTCAAGTAAGTTTTTGCCCTACGGTCATTTCTGTAGGGCATTTGCTTTGCATTTCAGATTAGATATCTGAAATGATAGAAGTGGAGGGGATACACATGAAAATCGTAGCGATTGAACCAACACCAAGTCCAAATAACATGAAAGTCATCGTTGATGAGGTCTTTTCGGAAAAGGGGCAGACATTCGAGCATGCCTTTGGCGCACCGGAACACATTCAGCGATTACTTGAAATACCTGGCGTTAAGTTTGTTTATCAGGTCAGTGACTTTTTATCGATCGAGCGTTATCCGAAATATGATTGGCGTTCGCTTGTCATCGATATACGACGTGCGTTCGGTGAAACGTTAAATGACGTTGAACAGCACGAGACAGATGCTGAGTATGAGCCAGTCCATTTATTTGTACAGTTCATTTTAGGCGTACCAATGCAAATCAAAGGTGTGAAAGGATTAGAAGAAAAACGAGAAGGGTTGCCAGAACGATTCCGAGAAGCAGCGCTATTCGTCCAACCATTCGTTCAGAATGTCATTAGCGATCGACGCTGGGTGGAACAAGCACCTCGATACGGTGACCTTGACGAAAGTTTGCGTGAAGTAGCGAATGAGATTGAGATCGCATATCCAGTCGAACGTATCGAACGTCTCAAGTCGCTTGCAGCAGGGGAAGATATCGCCTTTAGTGGTCAAGCTATTCGTTCGTCTGATTGGAAAGAACGATTTGCGGCGCTTGATGAACTGCCTGTTGAAATGGAATGGGTTCCGGCGTATGCACGATTATTACAGGATGAAAAAATGCAAATTCGTCGTCAAGCAATCGTAAAGCTTGGGATGTTCGAAGAACATCGGGAAGAATTATTAGAGTATCTGACAAGTGCACTCCATGATCCATCAGGTATCGTACGACGAACAGCAGGTGATACGATTTCGGATTGGGCGATGCCAGAGGCTGAACCAATGATGATGGAGGCTTTGACGGATAAAAATAAACTAGTACGTTGGCGGGCTGCTCGATTCCTGTTCGATGTTGGAACAGAACAGTCGATTCCAAGACTGCGTGAAGCGAGCCGAGACCGAGAATATGAAGTCGCTTTACAGGCGGAACTCGCCTTGACTCGAATCGAAAGTGGGGAAGAAGCACTAGGGACGGTCTGGCAACAAATGAATCGAATGATAGATGAAAGTTCATGAGAACTCAAAATAATATTGTGTGAAAGAATCATTCGACAAAATGAGCCATCGATTGTCTAGGTATATTTTCCCTGTTATCTAAAAATGATGGTAAAATAATCAAAATTATGTTGTCATCTTTTTGAAATCGAAATGAAATGTGTTGGAAACGCTCGTAAAAACGCTTGCATGCAACAACTATATAGATTATTCCAAAATATCCCTATTTGAACTGGAATATTGTTTTGAAATGAAATGTCGAATGACTATTCTCTTCTTTTTTCATCTCTTTGATACAGTAAACCTACAATAACGAATTCGAAGCATGTAGGTCATCTTTTGGCTTGGCATATGAATGAGAAAAGGGGAGAATCGGGGATATGTTACTTTTCGCTGAAACTGATTTAGCAGTAGGATACAAGGAACGGACAACAACAGGGGTATATGTCACGATCGAAACAATTGACAGTCGTACGATTACATTGGTTGCACCAGCAAACGCGGCAGAAGATATTTGTGACGAACTGTTTGCGACAGGTTTAGAGCAATTGTTTTCATTCAAGATGAATCCATCTACTTTACCTGTAGCATAAGAGATGAAATGTGCGAGAGAGGAAATCCTCTCTCGCTTTTTTTTGTGATAAAATTGATTAGATAAAAGGAGGGATGAAATGAAACGTCTCGTTTTCATTCTGTTGCTGCTTACTGTTTGTTTAGCAGGTTGCCAAGAAAAGAAACAACAGGCAACAAAAACCATGAACGAACCGATTCAGATTGCAGTCAAAACGACAAAGCAAGACAGTATGATGCAATTAGACATTTCCTTAACGAATCCAAATGATCACAGTGTAAACGTGACATATCCTTCCTCGCAACGATTTCAGGCTCAATTGATTGATGCGAAACAACACGTAACGTATGATTTTGAGAAAGAGCAAGTATTCACGCAAGCGATTGAGAAGGATACGTTCACTAAACGCGAAACGAAACAGTACACGGTTGAATTACCGATCTCCTCTTTAGGTGATAGCAAGGAAGTTCGCGTATCGACAATCCGCCAGTTCAAAGGAGCAAATGCAAAACAAACGACGGATCACCAAATGATTGATTCAAAATGACGATCAAAACGATGTGAAGGAGTGAATTTATTCATGCAACAAGAAATCATCCAAGTAACAGGCGTTAAACCTATCATTGATCCAGCCCAAGAAGTAAACGAGCGGGTAGCCTTCTTGAAGGCGTATCTCAAGCATACAGGGGCGAAGGGATTCGTATTAGGCATCTCCGGGGGACAAGATTCAACGCTCGCAGGTCGTCTATGCCAACTGGCAGTTGAAGAGTTGCGAAAAGAAGAGGGACAAGATGTCTCATTTTATGCGGTCCGCTTGCCTTATGGTGAACAACAAGATGAAGCAGACGCACAGGCAGCCTTGACTTTTATTCAACCGGATCATTCGCTTCGTGTGAATATCAAACCAGCGGTCGAAGCATCGATGCGGGCATTCGAAGAGGCGACAGGTGCAGAACTTTCAGACTTTAGCAAAGGAAATACGAAAGCGCGAGAACGAATGAAGAGTCAATATGATTTAGCCGCTCATTATGGCTGTTTAGTCGTTGGAACGGATCATGCAGCCGAATTCGTGACGGGATTCTACACGAAACATGGGGATGGTGCATGTGATTTAACGCCATTAACGGGACTGAATAAACGGCAAGGGAAACAACTCTTACGTTACTTGAACGCCCCAGAAGTCTTGATTGAAAAAGTTCCGACAGCAGACCTTGAAGAAAATCGTCCGGCACTACCAGACGAAGTGGCACTCGGAATGACATACGAAGAAATTGATGATTATTTGGAAGGTAAGTCGATTTCAGAAGCAAGTCAAGAAAAGTTAGAGACGCAGTATAAACGTGTTGGACATAAGCATCATATGCCCGTCTCACCACTTGATGAATGGTGGAAAGCATAATCAAAAATAAGGAGATATGATTTCATGATTGAAATCATGTCTTTTTTCATGTTCTTCGATTCTTCTCCGGTCGTTATGGGAAAAGAAGAGAAACGATGGTTGAGGAGGCGAGAGTATGACGATTGGGATCATAGGTGGAGGGTTATCCGGATTGACAGCAGCGGCGTTATTTGCAAAACAAGGAACACCGGTCACGCTCTGGGATGCTGGATTACTCGGAGGACGTGCCACCTCTCAAACCGTAAAGGGCTTTACATTTAATTACGGTGCCCATGCGATTTATGGACGCGATCAATCAATTCTTCGCAAATTAACGAAACAACTCGGTATCGAAGTGACGTGGCTTGATTTTTCAGCGAGTCGTGCGAAATATGAGTTTTCAGGTCATTTGACGGCTGTTCCTGCGAATGCCTGGGGACTACTGAAAACAGAAGTCATCGAAGGAACGAACAAAGTACGTTTTACATGGGAGATTATTAAAACGATTTTACGAGTCGAACGAGGGAATCCGCAACAATCCATCGGGCAATGGTTAAAAACAGAACGCGTCGATGAACAAGTGGCACAGTTGATGCTTGATTTGGCATCAACGAATTTTTTTACGGCAGAACCAGAAAAAATTCCATCAGATGTCTATTTCGAGTATTATCAAAAGCTTTTTCGGACGCGAAAGCCTGTCTCATACATCGAAGGGGGCTGGCAAGGGTTAGTACAGGAATTGGAACGGATCATCCTAGAGAATCGCGGAGAGATCTTGAAAAAAACAAAAATAACAGCAGTCGAATTGACTACGACAGGATTCTTGGTACGTGATCGAAAAAAACAAGAATGGAATGTGGAACGGATCATCTTTGCCGTACCACCACGTGAAATCTTAAAAATGGCGACTCCAACGACGATCCAAAAATTCGTGACACCGCATGCGAGTCATGAACCCGTCGAAGTTTTCGTGTATGATCTCGGACTTCAGCCTTATATCCAAACACCGTATTCATACATCTACGACCGTTCGCATCGAGCGTTCATCACGGATTTATCGCATTATGATGCAAGCCTCGCACCAAAGGATGGTCAAGTCCTTCAAGCAATCGCTTATCTTGAACACGATCGACTTGAGGATCCTGATTATATCGGACATGTTCGAACGGGAATCGAACAGATGCTTGACGTTCATTTCACAGACTGGAGAGAACGTATCGTTGCAGAACGAACGATTAAACGAGCAGTCGTACAAGAAATCAAATGGAAAATGGGGCAAGGTCCTCTTGCGACTCAAATTCCGGGACATGCAGGTGTTGCTTTCGTCGGAGACTGGTGTGAAGGGACGGGACAACTCTCAGAGCTTGCGTTCTCAAGCGCCGTAAGTGTTTTCAATCGATGGACGTGATGTAAAACGACAAAAGAAGGAGAAGCCGAATTGACTTCTCCTTCTTTGTATTGACCAAAGATTCATATCTTACGCTTCATTGTTCGAACGTGCTGGATAGAACGCTAGAATCAAGAGTAATGTAAAGGCAATGAGACTCATCATCGGAATCGTCAAGAAACCGAAATAGTTGACCCATTTGATGAGACAGCCACTCGAACATAACGCTTCGCCATCGGGTAAACGCTCAAGGATGACATGGTACAAGGCGACACCAAAGCCGGCAAGCACATATAGGCGTACAAAGAGTGGATCGATCGTTTTCGACCGGAACAAGGATATGAGCAAATAAAAGGCTGTCGTATACATGAATAGTCGTTGCCACCAACAGAGAGGGCAGGGAATGAATCCACGAATTTCACTAAAATAGAGACTGCCAAGCGTTGCAATCGTTGAGATGATGAACATAAAATGATAGCGTGTCATATGTATCGTCCTTTCTAACGTGTTAAACTAATGCCATCTTATATCATGAGGAGTCGAATCTCACATTGCAAGTGTCGGAAATGGAAATGTTGATCACTTTATCGGAAGAATTGAATATGAGGCGAGCTGCTGAACGATTATTCGTTTCACAACCTGCGCTTAGTCAACGTCTTGTTGCGATTGAGAGACGCTGGGGAACCAAACTATTCATTCGTTCATCGCGTGGCTTAAGCATCACACCGCAAGGAGAAAAAGTGATTGGTCTCGCAAAAGAGATGAATCGGAAGGAACTCGAACTAAAAAGTGAATTGACGGCAGAAGAGGGTGCCGTTTACGGAACGCTTCGGATTGCTGTCGCCTCCATCATGGGACAATACTGGCTCCCGCGTGTCTTAAAACGATTCGTCGAGCGTTATCCGCATGTGCGTGTCCAGTTGGTCACCGGATGGTCAAGTGAGATGATGCGTCATATGTTAGAGGAACACTTTCATATCGGGATCATTCGTGGAAACCCGGACTGGAAAGGTGTTAAAGAGCGCCTTTTCTCAGACCCGCTCTATCTAGTTGATAGTGAGTTGACGTCGATTGAACAATTGCGTGTGACGGATCGCCCGTTCATCCAGTTCAAAAGTGATTCGACGTACTATCAAGAAATTTTAGAGTGGTGGCAAGATCGGTTCGCAAGTCCACCCTCTCGGACTTTGGTCGTCGACCAAATCGAGACATGCAAACAGATGGCGTTACATGGCATCGGTTTTGCTATCTTACCTGAGTCGACGATTCAGCAATCGAATGAAGTCATGCAGCTTCCGTTGAAGACATCATCCGGAAAAGTACTGAAGCGAGATACTTGGATCTTGTCCACGGAATCGATGCTTGAATTAAAACAAGTCCAAGCTTTTTGGGACATCGTAAAAGAAGAAGGAGGAAGTCAGTCAGATGGAATACGCCATTGAGATGCGGCGCGCGCTTCATAAAATACCGGAACCAGGGTTCAAGGAATTTAAGACGCAAGCTTTTATATTGGAACAAATTCGTGCATATCCGCCAGATCGTGTCACATATGACACATTTGAAACAGGTGTTTTCGTTCGAGTGAAAGGATTGACTGGAAACCGAACGATCGGGTATCGCGCAGATATTGATGGGTTACCGATTGAAGAAGCGACAGGGCTTCCGTATTGCTCAGAACACCCAGGGTTCATGCATGCGTGTGGTCATGACATGCATGCCTCGATTGCTTTAGGGTTGATGAAACGGATCGTTGAACTACCAGTCATGGATGATGTCGTCTTTTTATTCCAACCGGCAGAAGAAGGACCGGGCGGGGCGGAGCCGATGATTAAAAGTCCATTGTTTGAAAAATATCGTCCGAGTGAGATGTATGGTCTTCACGTTGCACCGGAATATCCAGTCGGTACGATTGCTAGTCGTCCAGGCGTACTGTTCGCGAGTGCTCGAGAAGTTCATATCACGATCTATGGTCAAAGTGGTCATGCGGCTTTTCCTCATTTGACGATTGATACAGTTGTTGCGCAAGCAGCCTTGATCATGCAATTGCAAACGATCGTCAGTCGATCCATTAATCCGATGAATTGTAGTGTCATCACGATTGGGAAAGTGGATGCAGGTATTCGTGAGAATGTCATTGCCGGTAGAGCGGTTCTTGACGGAACGATGCGTGCGCTAAACGGCGAAGACATGGAAAAACTCGAACGTCGTGTCCGTGACATCATTCGAGGAATCGAAGCTTCGTTTGGTGTTAAAATCGATCTGCAATTCGGTAATCGCTATTATGAAGTCGTCAACGACCGGCAAATCGTGGATAAATTCTCATCATTCGTAAAGATGAATGCCAACTATATCGAATGTGACGCGGCGATGACAGGGGAAGATTTTGGTTTCATGCTGAAAGAGATCCCAGGGATGATGTTCTGGCTCGGCGTCGATAATCCGACATCTGGTTTGCATCAACCAACATTAAACCCGGATGAATCAGCCATTCCTTTTGTCATTGATTTACTTGACCATTATTTCCGAGAGTATGTTTAAAAATTTTTATGAAATAATAAAGGATATAAAGCTTTCCCTTTCGAATTCAGGAATGGGAAAGTTTTTAATATATGTAGGAATAAGAGTTTTCGAACATTTTGTGAAAAAAATCACGTGTATATGTGAACAATTTGTTACATCAAACATTATAAACAGACACAAAGGGTTATGTTCTCTATGATACGGTTATAGACCATATAGAGAAGTATGTTTTAGGAAGAGGGGGCTAAATACATGTTCAATGATCCCGTAGTGCTCAGTCGATTGTTGACAGGGCTCACACTAGCGTTTCATATTATTTTCGCGACGATTGGTGTCGGAGTACCGCTCATGGTACTGGCAGCTGAATTCATCGGTCTGAAACGCAAAGATCCAGATTATATCTTATTAGCAAGACGGTGGACGCGTGGATACGTCGTTACCGTAGCAGTCGGTGTCGTAACAGGGACGGCAATCGGCTTGCAACTATCATTACTTTGGCCGTCACTCATGCAAGTAGCGGGTCAAACAATTGCTTTGCCACTATTTATGGAAACGTTCGCGTTCTTCTTTGAAGCGATTTTCCTTGGTATTTACTTGTATACGTGGGACCGGTTCAAAAATCCATGGTTGCACTGGTTGATTGGGATTCCAGTCGTCATTGGTGCGACAGCATCAGCGTTCTTCATCACGACAGTCAACTCCTTCATGAACTCACCAGAAGGATTTAAGATCGTCAATGGTACGTTAACGCAAATCGAACCATTAAAAGCAATGTTTAATACAGCGACACCGACGAAGGCGACACACGTCATCGTTTCAGCTTACTTGACTGTTGCCTTTATCTTGGCAGCAATCGCGGCGTTCCATTTGCTTCGCAAAAAGACACTCTCAGCAGCAGAGACGGCATATCATAAGAAAGCTCTTCGTCTCACTGTCATGGCTGGTCTGATTTTCGCGTTCTCGACAGCACTTGTCGGTGACTTCTCAGGGAAATATTTAGCGAAATACCAGCCAGAAAAACTAGCAGCTGCGGAATGGCATTTTGATACGACAAATGAAGCAGAATTGATTTTTGGTGGGATACTTGATCAGCAAGAAGACGGCAGTTATGAAATCAAAGGAGCCGTCAAAATCCCATATGCGCTCTCAATTCTTGCAGGTGGGGCTCCGAATACGGAAGTCATCGGTTTAAACGAATTCGCAAAAGAAGATCAAGCACCACTGATCGTCCACTATTTCTTTGATATCATGGTATCGATTGGGATGTACTTGACTGCTATCTCTGCTTTGTTCATCTTGGCATTCCGATTGAAAAAATTGAATCCATATAATAAGTGGATTTTACGAGGGGTGTTCATCGGTGGTCCGTTAGCGATGATTTCAATCGAAGCGGGATGGATGTACGCTGAGATTGGTCGTCAACCTTGGACGCTTTACGGTATCATGCGAACAGCGGACGCGGCGACGACTTCAACAGCGGTTGGTCCGATGCTCATTTTATTCAGTGCATTGTACTTGTTGCTTGGTACGATTTGTACGGTCGTCTTATTACGGATGTTTAAGAAAAACACGGTTGGAAAAGAACTTCAAGAACTTGCTGAAAACCACCATGCACGCGGTGAAGCAATGTTCGTGGATGATAACAAGTAAGGAGGGAACGATTTGGACGTTCAAACACTAGGGATCACGGTCCTTTGGACTTTCCTGTACGGATATCTCATCGTTGCCTCAATTGACTTCGGTGCTGGATTTTACGCCTTTTATTCAAAATATACGAAGCGGGATCATCTGACGAATCGATTGATTCTTCGTTACCTCTCTCCTGTTTGGGAGGTAACGAATGTCTTCTTCGTATTCTTCTTCGTAGGACTAGTTGGGTTCTTCCCAGACTCCGCTTACTATTTCGGTACGGCACTACTCGTACCAGCGTCAATTGTTCTTGTCTTGATTGCGATTCGTGGTAGTTTTTATGCGTTCGCCAATTATGGATCAAACGACAGCATGTTCTACACATTTTTATATGGAGCGACAGGGTTGCTGATTCCTGCTGCGATGTCGACAACATTGACAATCAGTCAAGGTGGTTTCATCCGCAAAACGAATGATACAGTTGAGTTTTTAGGAACGAAATTATTTTCGAACTTTTACTCGTGGACGGTCGTAGCGCTCGCTATCGTATCTGTCTTATACATCAGCGCGATGTTCCTCTTATTCTACGCGGATAAAGCGAAAGATGAGGGAGCTACGCCGCTTATTCGGAAATGGGCACTCTTTTGGAGTGGACCAACAATCCTCGTCTGTGCGCTCGTCTTCTTTGGACTGAAGAACCAAGCGGCATGGCATTATGAAAATATCCTAAACGGCAACTGGTGGTGGTTCGCTGCTAGTTTCTTATTTTTCCTCATTGCCGTGACACTCGTCTATATGAAGAAAAACTATGGCATCGCGTTCGTCGCGGTCATGTTACAGTATGCAGTCGCGTGGTTCGGTTACGGATATACACACTTGCCGTATATCTTGTATCCATATATCGATATCAACAAAGCAGTCGTAAACGAAACGATGGCTTCCGCACTCGTCGTCGTTTTCATCTTCGGACTTTTACTCTTAATTCCGGCGTTGTATTTGATTTTACGGCTCTTCTTGTTCGATAACGATTATGTACGTGGAAAATCATCAAAATAATGAATGGATAAACGCCTCTGCGATTCGCAGAGGCGTTTATAGTATTTTTAAATTGAATCGGGTACACTACTAATGAAGAGCGATTGTGAAGGAGAGTTGTGAAAATGAATGGAGAGTTTGCAGTAATCGGACTAGGGCGTTTTGGTGGCTCGATTGTCCGCGAATTATCGAAAAACGGCTATGATGTCTTGGCAATTGATTCCGATGAGGAACGTGTCAACGAATTCATGGGGATTGCGACACATTCTGTCATTGCCGATACGACCGATGAGAACGTTTTAAAAAGTTTGGGGATTCGAAACTTTGATCATGTCATCGTCGCTATTGGGGAAAACATTCAAGCGTCTATCTTGACGACGTTGATTTTAAAAGAGCTCGGTGTGCAATCGATCACCGTCAAAGCAACGAATGATTACCATGAAAAAGTATTGCGAAAAATTGGAGCGGATTTCATCGTTCACCCTGAGCGGGATATGGGGGTTCGGATTGCGAACGGATTGATGAGTTCGAATATCCTTGACTACTTAGACTTATCACAAGAATTCTCAATCGTTGAGATTAAAGTCAGTGATCGGATGGCAAAACAAACCTTGATTGATCTTGACTTACGAAGTAAATATGGAGCAAATGTTGTCGCCATCAAACGGGGTGAAAATGTCATGATCTCCTTGCAGGCAGATGAAGTCATCGAAAAAGGCGATTATCTCGTCGTCATTGGTGAGAACGAAGATCTTGATCGCTTAGAACGCGCGATTCATAAAGTAAAGAACTAAAAAAAGCTGAGGCATGCCTCAGCTTTACATCTATCTATTAGATGAGTTGGAATTCTTTAAGTCCATGTGCGATACCGTCTTCAAGAATAGGCTTCGTGACATAATCGGCAGCGGCTTTTGTTTCCGGAAGTCCGTTGCCCATTGCAATACCGGTTCCGACATAGCGTAGCATTTCAAGGTCATTGAGAGCATCTCCAAAAGCGAAGGTATCCTCGCGGCGAATGTTTGTCAATTTCAAGAACTGTTTGATGCCTTCTGCTTTCGAGGATCCGACGTTGATGACATCCATCGCATGGGGATGCCAGCGAATGAAATCAAAAGCATCGTAACGTTTGATGTAATCTGCTTCTTCTTCTGCCGTGCAGTAGACAAGCGTTTGAAACACATCGTGAGACAAGAAGGCTTCTTCATCGTGAAGCGGTAACGGCATGTCGAGATCTCCGAGCGAATCAACGACATGAAAATCATTTGATTTCGTTGTAAAACCTTTTGTTTCGCCAAGATAGACAAGCGTATGTCCGTTTTCCTTTGCTTGTTGCGTCAAATGTGTCAGATCGACTTTAGGTTGTGGACGTTTGTAGATGATTTCGTTTTGATGAACGACAATTTGCCCGTTGTAACCGATGATCGTATCAATGTTGAGCAACTCACGAATCCCAGATAACATTGCGGGACCGCGTCCAGTCGCGAGCGCTACATATACACCGTTTTCTTGAAGTTGACGAATTGCCTGTTTTGTTGATTCCGGAACGAAATGACCATCATGCAATAAGGTTCCGTCGATATCGAAAAAGACGACTTTCTGATTTGCCATGGTTTCACCTTCTCTTTTTAATTGGTCGAAATGACCTGTTCATGTGAAAGTATAGCATAACCAAAAGCGTGTTGCCGGAAGGGAACATGTGGAATAAGGATGAAAAATAGTCCATGTATCGTGTATACTGTACTAAGGACAAAAAACAATGTACTGATAAGGAGTTGCTAGACATGATTTTTAAAGTATTTTACCAACCGCTTCGTTCGGAAGCACCTGTTCGTGAACGGACAGAAACGATGTATGTAGAAGGGGAAAGCATTCGTGACGTGCGATCAACGATTGACCACCTCAAAGAGATCAACATTGAGTTCATCCGCGAAGTTAGTGGAGAATTTTTGACATACGAACAACAACATCCTGACTTCAAGGTTGCGACGTTCGAATGAAGTTCGTCAAAAACCATCAAGCCGCCGTCTTCGCACTCGGTGGACTCGGGGAAATCGGAAAGAACACGTATGTCGTTCAATTCCAAGATGAAATCATCGTCATCGACGCGGGTGTCATGTTCCCTGAGGATGAATTACTCGGAATCGACTATGTCATTCCGGACTACACTTATTTGATCAAGAACAAAGATAAGGTCAAAGGGGTCTTCATCACGCACGGTCACGAAGACCATATTGGCGGTCTTCCTTTCTTGCTTAAACAAGTAAACTTACCGATTTACGCTGGAAAAATTGCAATGGGTCTCATTAAAGTCAAACTAGAAGAACACGGTTTGCTTCGGAATGCAGAACTTCATGAAATCGATGAAGATTCGATCATCAAGTTTCGGAAGACGAGTATCTCGTTCTTCCGTACGACACACTCGATTCCGAACTCGTTCGGTGTCGTCGTCAAGACACCACAAGGCAATATCGTGCATACAGGGGACTTTAAGTTCGATTTCACACCGGTCGGAGAACCTGCTGATTTAGCGAAAATGGCTGAACTTGGTAAGGAAGGCGTCTTGTGCCTCTTATCGGATTCTACGAACGCTGAAGTGGAAGGTTTTACGATGAGCGAACGTGTCGTTGGGGAAACGATTTCAGACATCTTCCGTAAGGCGGAAGGACGAATCATTTTCGCGACATTCGCATCGAACATCTATCGTCTCCAACAAGTCGTCAATGCTTCTGTTGAAGCAGGACGAAAAATCGTCGTTTTCGGACGTAGCATGGATAAGGTCATGATGATTGGTCAAGAACTTGACTTCATCAAGGCGCCGAAGGGTACGATCATCGAGCCGAACGAGATGAAGCGTTATAAATCAAACGAGTTGACGATCCTTTGTACCGGTTCACAAGGAGAACCGATGGCGGCCCTTAGCCGTATCGCAAACGGAACACACCGTCAAATTTCAATCATTCCAGATGATCTCGTCATCTTCTCTTCGTCACCAATCCCAGGAAACGTCGTTTCTGTCGGAAAGACGATCAATCAGCTATATAAAGCTGGCGCAGATGTCATGTACGGTAAACTGAATGATATCCATACATCAGGTCACGGTAGTCAACAAGAGCAGTTGCTCATGTTACGTCTATTGAATCCGAAATACTTCATGCCGATTCACGGGGAATACCGGATGCTGAAGAAGCATATGTCGCTTGCGATGGATGCTGGTGTACCGGAAGAGAACTGCTTCGTCATGGATAACGGTGAAGTACTGGCATTAGATGCGAATGCAGCCGCTATCACTGGGAAGATTCAAGCGAATGCCGTTTATGTCGATGGAAAAGGAATCGGTGATATCGGTAACATCGTCTTACGAGACCGCCGTATTCTCTCAGAAGAGGGACTTGTCGTCGTTGTCGTGACGCTTGACTCTAAAACGAATCGTCTCGTCTCAGGACCGGATATCATCTCGCGTGGTTTCGTCTACATGCGTGAGTCAGGTAATTTGATTAAAGATGCTGAACGTCTACTTAAGCGTTCGCTTGATCAATCGCTTGCGAACCGTAACACGAAATGGACGGACATCAAACAAGTCATCAATGATACGCTCACACCGTATTTAACTGAAAAAACACAACGTCATCCGATGGTCATGCCGATCATCATGGAAGTCTGATTCGAAAAAATCCTCGTTTCCGGAAACGGAAACGAGGATTTTTGTATTATGTGGCAGGACCATATTCCTTGAATGGTTCTTTTTTATCGATCCGATCATAGAACATGACACCATCCAAATGATCATATTCGTGTTGACAGACGATTGCTTTCATCCCTTTTAAACGTAATTTTACAGGATTTCCGTTATGATCGATGCCAGTTAGGGTAATACGCATATAGCGCGGTACATGTCCTTCGACTTCACGGTCGACGGACAGACATCCTTCGCCGCCCGTTAAATACGTCTGCTCGACGGAATGACTGATGATTTTTGGATTATAGATACCAAATTCCAGCAAATCATCACCATCCGGTAAGCGGATTGCGAACATGCGCTTGTTGACACCGATTTGTGGTGCTGCAAGTCCAATGCCGCTTCGTAAATCGTATTTCTTCGCAATTTCATCATCTTGACTGTTGGCGAGGAACTCGCGCATGAGTCGCATCGTTTCCTTATCCTCATCGCTGAGAGGGAAGGTCACTTCTACTGACCGTTCGTGAAGAGCAGGAACGTCTTCGCGTACGATTTCATTCATGGTGATCATGAACAACACTCCTTTCGTCTACAAAAAGTATAGCATAGGAAAGTGGGGAATGATGACAACTAACACAGTAGGAAAATATCGAATGATACAGAAGATGGAATATTCTAGTTTTGTGATTGAATTCACAATGTGAAACGCGAAAAAAATAAAACATTTCCTTTGATTTTAAGGTGTTACAGATTTATACTTGTAACGTAATGAACAAGACACTATAACGTGTCGATTCATGATAATACAGTTTACTCAACTGAATAGGTACACAGACACATGTTCAAAGGATAGTCACACGGGACTTCGTTTTTTGGACACTATTGTCATGTGGGCAAATCAGTCAGAGGAATATTTCGCTGAACGCAGTGAAAGGATGAGGTGAAAAGATGAACGTAAACATGTTTAAAAACGTGGAAGAAAACTTTGAAACGTTCCGCATTCTTGACGAGAAAGGTGAAGTCGTCAATAAAGACGCTATGCCAGACCTCTCGGATGAAGAGCTTACGGAATTAATGCGCCGTCTCGTATACACACGTATCTGGGACCAACGTGCAATCTCACTTAACCGTCAAGGACGTCTTGGTTTCTACGCTCCAGTAGCTGGACAAGAAGCGTCAATGATCGGTACGCAATTCGCTTTGGATAAAGATGACTGGATTCTTCCTGGATACCGTGATATTCCACAAATGGTCTTCCATGGCTTCCCACTTTACAAAGCATTCTTGTTCTCACGCGGTCACATCACAGGTGGTCAGATTCCTGAAGGTGTTAACGTCTTAATGCCACAAATCATCATCGGTGCGCAGATCGTTCAAGCGGCTGGTGTTGCTCTCGGTCTTAAGAAAAGCGGTAAAGAACAAGTAGCGATCACTTACACAGGTGATGGTGGTTCTTCACAAGGGGACTTCTATGAAGGTATGAACTTCGCTGGAGCTTTCAAAGCACCTGCAATCTTCGTCGTTCAAAACAACCGTTTCGCAATCTCGACACCTGTCGAAAAACAATCTATGGCGAAAACAATCGCTCAAAAAGCTGTTGCTGCTGGTATCAATGGTATCCAAGTCGACGGTATGGACGTTCTTGCTGTATACGCAGCTACGAAACAAGCACGCGTAGAAGCACTTAACGGTGTTCCGACATTGATTGAAACATTGACTTACCGTTATGGACCACACACACTCGCTGGTGATGATCCAACACGTTACCGTACAAAAGACATGGATGATGAGTATCAAGCACAAGATCCACTCGTCCGTTTCCGTGCTTTCATGGAAGCAAAAGGTCTTTGGAACGAAGATAAAGAGAACGAAGTCATCGAGCAAGCTAAAGCTGACGTTAAGGAAGCACTTGCACAAGCTGACAAAGAACCAAAACAAAAAGTTACAGATTTCATCAACGTGATGGCTGAAAAGCTTCCACTAAACCTGCAAGAGCAGCTTGATGAGTATACAGCAAAGGAGTCGAAATAACCCATGGCACAAATGACGATGATCCAAGCGATCACTGACGCAATGCGCGTCGAGATGAAACGCGACGAACAAGTTCTCTTGTTCGGTGAAGACGTCGGTAAAAACGGTGGGGTATTCCGTGCGACAGAAGGTCTTCAAGATGAGCTCGGCGAAGACCGTGTCTTCGATACACCACTTGCGGAATCAGGTATTGGTGGTCTTGCTGTCGGATTCAGTCTGACAGGATTCCGTCCAATCATGGAAATCCAATTCTTCGGATTCGTATTCGAAGTATTCGATTCAGTTGCAGCACAACTCGCGCGTCTCCGTTACCGTTCAGGTGGCACATACAATGCACCTGTAACAATCCGTTCACCATTCGGTGGCGGTGTTAAAACACCGGAACTTCACGCAGATAACCTCGAAGGACTCATGGCTCAGTCACCAGGACTTAAAGTTGTCATTCCTTCAACACCATACGATGCAAAAGGTCTCTTGATCGCGTCAATCCGTGATAACGACCCAGTCGTATTCCTCGAGCACATGAAACTCTACCGTTCATTCCGCGGTGAAGTGCCAGAGGGCGATTACACGATCGAACTCGGAAAAGCTGATGTAAAACGTGAAGGTACAGATGTAACAATCGTCACTTACGGTGCGATGGTGCACGCTTCACTTAAAGCAGCAGAAGAGCTCGAAAAAGAAAACATCAGCGTCGAAATCATCGACTTGATGACGATCAGCCCGATCGATATCGATACGATTCTTGCTTCTGTCAAGAAAACAAACCGTGTCGTCGTCGTTCAAGAAGCACAAAAACAAGCGGGTATCGCTGCAATGGTTGCAACTGAAATCCAAGAACGTGCAATCCTTGACCTCGAAGCACCGATTCTTCGTGTTGCTGCTCCAGATACGATCTTCCCATTCGCACAAGGTGAAGACGTCTGGATCCCGGATCACAAAGATATCGTCGAGAAAGTCAAGACTGTCTACAATTTCTAAGAGCATTTCGGAAAATAAGGAGAGGGGTACATTCTCTCCTTGCTTCCGTTTTTACAGATAACAATCGACTAGAAGAGTGAACTAAAAGGAGGCATATTCAAATGGGTTTATTTGAATTCAAATTGCCGGATATCGGTGAGGGTATTCATGAAGGTGAAATCGTAAAGTGGTTCGTAAAAGCGGGCGACACTGTCAAAGAAGATGATGTTCTTCTTGAAGTACAAAACGATAAAGCAGTCGTTGAAATTCCATCGCCAGTTGATGGTACTGTTAAAGAAGTAAAAGTTGACGAAGGTGTCGTAGCTGTCGTTGGCGACGTCCTCATCACTTTCGAAGTCGAAGGCGAAGGTTCTGCTCCTTCTGAAGAAGCAGAGCAACCAAAAGCTGAAGAAAATGCGAAAGACGTTCAAGATACGGATCAAAAAGTGGAAGACAAACCAAACGAGGTTCAAATCCATAAATCAGAACGCGTCATCGCGATGCCATCTGTCCGTAAATATGCACGTGAAAAAGGTGTCGACATCCGTGAAGTCCAAGGTTCTGGAGACAACGGTCGTGTCGTTAAAGAAGACATCGATGCATTCGCAAACGGTGGACAAACTTCTGATGCACCAGCAACTGAAGAAAAAGCACCAGCTGCTTCTGCACCAAAAACAGAAGTGAAGCCATACGTTGCTGCTCAACCTGAACTTGAAACACGCGAGAAAATCAAAGGAATCCGTAAAGCGATTTCGAAAGCAATGGTTAACTCGAAACATACAGCTCCACACGTAACACTCATGGACGAAGTGGATGTTACGAACCTCGTTGCACTCCGTAAAAACTTCAAAGAAGTTGCGGCTGCTCAAGGTACGAAATTGACTTACCTTCCGTTCGTCGTAAAAGCATTGACTGCTGCTGCTAAAAAATACCCGGCAATCAACGCATCAATCGACGATGTAAACGAAGAAATCGTCTACAAAAACTACTTCAACATCGGTATTGCTGCTGATACAGACAACGGTCTTGTCGTACCAGTCGTCAAAGATGCAGATCGTAAATCGATCTTCGCACTTGCTGACAACATCAATGACCTTGCTGGTAAAGCACGTGACGGAAAACTTTCTGGCGACGAGATGAAAGGCGGATCAATCACGATCACTAACATCGGTTCTGCTGGTGGTCAATGGTTCACACCAGTCATCAACCACCCAGAAGTTGCAATCCTCGGTATCGGTCGTATCGCTGAAAAAGCGGTCGTCAAAAACGGCGAAATCGTTGCTGCACCAGTTCTTGCACTTTCATTCAGCTTCGACCACCGTCTCATCGATGGTGCAACTGCACAAAACGCGCTTAACTTAGTTAAACGCCTATTAAACGACCCACAACTTCTCATCATGGAGGGATAAGCAATGGTAGTAGGTGAATTCGCACAAGAAACAGATTTACTCGTAATCGGGGCTGGCCCTGGTGGTTACGTTGCTGCAATCCGCGGCGCGCAACTTGGTATGAAAGTAACAATCGTTGAACGTGAAAACGTCGGCGGTGTCTGCTTAAACGTAGGATGTATCCCATCAAAAGCCTTGATCACTGCAGGACATAACTTCCAGCACGCTAAAGGTTCAAGCGATATGGGGATCACTTCTGAGAATGCAACTGTCGATTTCTCGAAAGTTCAATCTTGGAAACAATCTGTCGTCAACAAATTGACTGGCGGCGTTAGTGGTCTTCTTAAAGGCAACAAAGTCGAGACTGTCGTTGGGGAAGCTTACTTCCAATCAGAAGATACAGTTCGTATCATCAACGAAGATTCTTCGACTCCTTACAAATTCAAGAAATGTATCATCGCGACTGGTTCGACTCCAATCGAACTTCCAGCTTTCAAATGGTCAAAACGCGTTCTTTCTTCAACAGGCGCATTGAACCTTCCTGAAATCCCGAAAAAACTCATCGTCATCGGTGGCGGATACATCGGGATGGAGCTTGGTACAGCGTATGCGAACTTCGATACAGAAGTCGTCATTCTTGAAGGAACAAAAGACATCCTTTCTGGTTTCGAGCCTGCTATGACACAAGTCGTCAAGAAAAAGCTCAAACAAAAAGGTAACATCACGATCCACAACGAAGCACTTGCACAAAGTGTGGAAGAGTCAGAAGATGGTGTTAAAGTAACATTCGAAGTCAACGGTGAAGCACAAACAGTTGAAGCGGACTACGTCCTCGTCACTGTTGGTCGTCGTCCGAACACAAGTGATCTTGGTCTTGAAATGGCAGAAGTCAAAGTCAGCGACCGTGGTCTTGTTGAAATCGACGATCAGTGCCGTACTTCAAACGAAAACATTTACGCAATCGGTGATATCGTTCCAGGACCACCACTTGCGCACAAAGCTTCATTCGAAGCTAAAATCGCTGCTGAAGCAGCTGCAGGACACCCTGCATACCTCGACTACAGCGCGATTCCAGCGGTCGTCTTCACAGACCCAGAACTCGCTACAGTCGGTTACACGGAAGCACAAGCGAAAGAAGAAGGACTCGACTATGTCGCGTCTAAATTCCCTTACGCTGCGAATGGTCGTGCACTTGCACTCAACGAGCCAGACGGCTTCTTGAAAATGATTACTCGTAAATCAGATGGTCTCTTGATCGGCGCGCAAATCGCTGGTACAGGCGCTTCTGATATGATCGCTGAAATGGGACTAGCAATCGAGTCTGGTATGACAGCTGAAGATATCGCACTCACAATCCACGCGCACCCATCACTTGGTGAAATCGCAATGGAAACTGCTGAAGTTGCAATCGGTAGCCCGATCCATATCATTAAATAATTCCGAAACACCTCATGCACGGGGAGCCGACCGTGTATGAGGTGTTTTTTTGTTTTGTCTTGATTCAAAAAAGGAAAAGAATAAAAAATGGAGAGGGTGGACGCATATGGAATCCGTGACTGCCTTAGAGGAGCTGTATTACGTATCAGAGATGGATAAGGTTCGCTTTGTAGGCTGGACGACCGCATTCGCTCGCTATGATTTCGCTGTCATCTGTACAGGACAATTTTTTGGGAAAGTACTCGTCGTTAGTTTAACCGGTGGTCAGTCAGCGTTATTTGATCAACAGGATGTGTTAAATGGAGAAGTTTTAGCTCGTACTTTTGCAATTGAGCAAGAGGATGTTGCATTAATTGGTGAAGCATTAGCGGCATTCATTCCTTGTTCGCCAAACGATGAATATGCAGAATGAAACGATCCAATTAAAAAGCAGTAATCCTCATCTAGTAAGGATTACTGCTTTGTTTTGTCTTCACCGAATTGCATTCGATTGCTGAATGACTTTGATCGTCTCGAGCGAATGATCCTCAAGACCTTGAACCGGAAGACCAGCTTCAATGTTTTCTTTAATATAGGCAAGATTGTCTGCCGTGATCATTTCGCCAGGAATAAAGATGGGAATACCAGGAGGATACACCATCATGAATTCAGCTGAAATCCGTCCGACCGCATCGACTAACGGAATTGTCTCTGTTTCTTCATAGAAAGCATCACGTGGGCTGAGAGCGAGCGCTGGAATGTCTGGAAGGACGATTGAGTGATCAGTCGTTTCAGCGCCATTATTCTGATAGCGTGCAACAAGTAAAGACATCGCATGTAGGAATGCATCGATTGTCTCTTCCGAGTCACCAGAAGTGATGATGACAAGGATATTATTTAAATCAGAAAGTTCAACTTCGATCCGATGTTCTTCACGCAAAAACTCTTCGACAAGGTGACCAGAGATACCAAGTCCCTTAACGGAAACGAGCACTTTCGTTGGATCAAAAGCGAACGTCGCACTTGAATGAAGATCGGATTCGCCGAAAACGGCGAGATAAGGAAGCTTCGCTAATCCGAAACGCATCCGTGTCGCGAGTTCGAGTGCCCGACGATTCATCGCTTCACCGTTGATTGCAAGATGGCGCCGTGCGCAGTCAAGAGAAGCAAGCAGTAGATAGGATGTTGAAGTCGTCGTCAACATCGAGAGTACCGCTTGGACCTTATCCGGAGAGACAAGACCCCGGCGAACGTTTAAAACAGAGCTTCCAGTGAGTGATCCACCGAGTTTATGGACACTCGTTGCTGCGAGATCAGCTCCTGCTTGCATCGCAGATAACGGCATATCTTCGTGGAAGGCGATATGGACGCCGTGTGCTTCGTCGACGAGTACCGGAATACCCTTACTATGGGAAAGTTTGACGATGCTCTCCAAGTCGCCAGCAACGCCGAAATACGTCGGGTTGATGACGAGCACTGCCTTTGTATCAGGATGAAGTGCAAGGGCACGTTCTACCGCGCTTGGTGTGATACCGTGTGCGATACCAAATGTCTCATCGAATTCAGGATGAATGAAAATCGGGTGCGCACCAGAAAGAACGATAGCTGACATCACCGATTTATGAACATTCCGAGGAACGAGAATTTTATCATCAGGTCCGACGACGCTCATGATCATTGCCATGATTGCGGTTGACGTTCCTTGTACGGAAAAGAACGTTTCGTCGGCATGGAAGGCTTGAGCTGCCAATTGATGAGCTTCCTTAATGATTGCCTTTGGATGATGAAGATCATCAAGGGGAGAGATATTGATTAAATCGATATCGAGCGCATTCTGACCGATGAACGATCGAAAGGCTGGATCCATTCCTTGACCATTTTTATGACCGGGAATATGAAATTGAATTGGTTGACGTTTCGCATGCGCGAGTAGCGCATCGAATAAAGGTGTATCGAGCTGTGTTAAGCTTTTTGTTTGCACCAGATTTCCCCCCCTTAAAACCGAATAAAAATACAATCAAACAAGCTAACTATAACAAGTTTTCGGACGGTTGCAACTGTTTTATGCTTCTTTTCCGTGTAAAATAGAAAAGTGCAGAAAGGAAGTGGGAATGATGGCATTGAATTATCCGCTCAATTCCGATTGGTCGACGGAAGAAATCGTGAAAGTCATCGACTTTTTCAATTTAGTCGAACAAGCGTATGAATCAGGTGTAGAACGACAACGTTTGCTCGAGGCATATCGGGAATTTAAGCAAATCGTCACCTCGAAATCCGAGGAAAAACAGTGGGATCAGTTTTATATGGAAGAGACAGGTTGCTCAAGTTATCGGACGATGCAACAGGCAAAACGCCAAGAAGATCCAATCGTGCGCATGAAAAAATAATGACATCATAAAAGATAAGACTCCTATGCGATCGTATAGGAGTCTTATCTTTTATACGGACTGGAAATGTGCGGAAAATGATCATCATTTGTTTAAAGTGGAAGGGAAGCGGCTATATACTACATACAAGACGTTATCCTTACAAATATGTGAAACTGTATTTTTTAAAATTAGATGCTTTACATCTAAGTTGAATCGTACTATTATTGATTCAATCCACTGATAAGTCGCAATTGTCTGACAAATTAAACTTCTGTTTATCCCGTGAAGGAGTGTGGTTACTGTGAAACAAGTGATAGAAGCATACAAGAGAAAAGATGCAGAAAAACGCATTCCTGTATTGCGTCTCGAAATCGACTATGAGCTTGCTACATTACATGATGCGATGGTGGCAAGTGACGCAGAAGCTGTTGGTGCAAGTAAAGAGCGCCTCGAAAAATATCGTCAAGAGATGGTACGTCTTGAAGCTTGATTTCAACGTCCTTTTCTCTACCTTATAATAAAATATCACTACTTCAACCAGCGAATCGTTCGCTGGTTTTCTTTTTTTTGTTACTATAGAAGAAGCTGGAAACGATGATGAAGGAGTGAAGGAAGATGCAAATCGAGTTGGATGCGATAGACTTGATCAAGCGAGCAGGGAAATACATTCGCGAAAAGATTGATGTGTCGTATCACATTGAACAGAAAACCGGAAAAAGTGATTTAGTGACGGAGATTGATCAAGCCGTCGAGGATTTATTGATTAAAGGTATTCTAGATCGCTATCCGGATCATCATATTTATGGTGAAGAGGGGCGCATCGCTCGACCCGATACACTCGAAGGTACGATTTGGTTCGTTGATCCGATCGACGGAACGATGAACTTCATCCGTCAAAAGCGAATGTTCGCCATCTCAATTGCGATCATGATGGAAGGGGAATTACGGTACGGATTTGTTTATGATGTCATGGCTGACGAGCTATTTCATGTCATCAAAGGACAAGGGGCTTATCAAAACGGTATTCGGTTACCTCAACTGACAGAACGGAGCGTTAAGGAAGCGATCATCTGTATGAATGCTACCTGGGTGACGCCGAACCGTCGAATTAACACGGATCGTCTTGCGCCGCTCGTGCGACACGCAGTAGGTGTACGAGCGATTGGTGCAGCTTCCCTTGAACTCGCATGGACGGCTGCCGGACGCGTTGATGGATATATCACGATGCGTAACATGCCTTGGGATTATGCAGCCGGTCAATTATTGATTGAAGAGCTTGGTGGACGTGTCGGGACGATTACCGGAGAGCCGATGTCGTTTCTCGAGCAAACGAGTGTATTAGCAGGGAGCCAGACATTCGTTGAAGATGTATTGACGTTCGTACAAACACAAGAGGATTGAAAAAAGGTCCTTTCGTTTTAAACGAAAGGAACCTTCTCAGTCATGTTTGTTTGCGCAAACGTGCCTTTAAAACGAATCCGGCACCCATCGCAACTATCATCAAGACGACAGAGGCGATCGTCATCGGTACGTTTTGTTCCGCGATGAAAATGCCGATGCCTGCCATGGATCCTACTGCAAGCATGGCAAGTAACAAAAATAGTAGACGCATGTTTTTTCCCCCTCTACCCGTGAGTACGTTAACAGTGTAGCGTGAATGAAGAATAATGAAAAGGCTTTCGAGATGATGTCGAATCTTAGTCATTGCCAATTAGGACTCTACCTGTGCTATACTCTTAAAGTTGACCGAAAGTATGATAAGATTTATTTAAATGAATAGAAAGAGGTACACACCTATGACAACATTAGTACGAAATGATTTACGCAACGTTGCGATCATCGCTCACGTTGACCATGGTAAAACAACATTAGTCGATGAGCTTTTAAAACAGTCTGGTACGTTCCGTACGAACGAACAAGTCGAAGAACGCGCAATGGACTCAAATGACATCGAGCGGGAACGTGGAATCACGATTCTTGCGAAAAACACTGCAATCGACTACAAAAACACACGCATCAACATCGTTGATACGCCAGGACACGCCGATTTCGGTGGAGAAGTTGAGCGAATCATGCGTATGGTGGATGGCGTCATCCTCGTTGTCGATGCACGTGAAGGCTGTATGCCACAAACACGTTTCGTTTTGAAAAAAGCACTCGAGCAAGGACTTCAACCAATTGTCGTCGTCAACAAAATCGACAAACCGATGGTCCGTCCTCTTGAAGTCGTCGACGAAGTCGTGGATCTCTTGATCGACCTCGGAGCTGACGAAGATCAACTCGAATTCCCAGTCGTTTATGCATCGGCAGTCAACGGCTCAAGTTCATTCGAACCTGAATTAGATAAACAAGAAGATACAATCACGAACGTTCTTGATTTAATTCTTGAGCATACACCAGCACCTGTCGATAACACAATGGAGCCACTTCAGTTCCAAGTTACGATGCTTGACTATGATAACTACCTCGGACGGATCGGTGTTGGTCGTGTCTTCCGTGGCGAAATCAAAGTTGGCGATAGCGTTTCACTTTCAAAACTTGACGGTTCAACGAAGAACTTCCGTGTCACGAAGTTGTTCGGTTACTTCGGTCTAAAACGTGTCGAAATCGAAACTGCAAAAGCAGGAGACTTGATTGCGATCGCTGGTATGGAAGACATCAACGTCGGTGAAACAGTTTGCCCAACTTCACACGTTGATCCACTCCCATTATTACGTATCGATGAGCCAACGCTTCAAATGACATTCATCGTCAACAACTCGCCATTCGCTGGTCGTGAAGGGGATCTCGTTACTTCACGTAAAATCGAAGAGCGTCTTGAAAAAGAACTCGAAACAGACGTTTCACTCCGTATCGAAAACACAGACTCACCGGACCGCTGGATCGTTTCTGGTCGTGGGGAACTTCACCTCGGGATCTTGATCGAAAACATGCGCCGTGAAGGATACGAAATCCAAGTATCGAAACCGCAAGTAATCATCAAAGAAGAAGAAGGCGTCAAAGTCGAGCCATTCGAACGCGTCGTCATCGATACACCAGAAGAGTACACAGGTTCTGTCATGGAATCGATCGGTCTCCGTAAAGGTGAATTGACGAACATGCAAACAATGGACAACGGTCAAACGAAGATGGAATTCATCGTTCCTTCACGTGGTTTGATCGGTTACCGTAACGAATTCCTTTCTGCTACACGTGGATACGGAATCATGAACCACACATTCGAAGAATACCGTCCGTTCATCCAAGCGGACATCGGTGGACGTCGTAGTGGTGTTATGGTCTCAATCGAAACAGGTAAAGCAACTGCTTACGCGATCTCAGCTCTTGAAGACCGCGGAACGATCTTCATCGAGCCAGGTATTGAAGTATACGAAGGTATGATCATCGGCGAATGTAACCGTGATGTCGATCTCGCTGTCAACGTCGTTAAAGCAAAACAATTAACGAACATGCGTGCATCTGCAAAAGACTCAACGAACGTTCTTAAACGTCCACGTGTCTTCTCACTTGAAGAGTCGTTGACATTCTTGAACGAAGATGAGTACTGTGAAATCACACCACAATCGGTTCGTCTCCGTAAACAAGTCTTGAACAAGAACGAACGTGAAAAGCAAGAAAAACGTCGTCGTCTAGGTAAAGATTAAGTCTTGAACGAATAGGGGGACTGGCAATGAATGCACAAGCTGCCGTTGCTTCTGATTTCTCGAAATACGATATTCCGTTCATCGCGAAACTTCTCGGTATCGGAAGTGATCCGAATAACATCGAAGCGGGATTTTATCCTTTAATGATCACCGTCGTCATCTTGACGCTTGTCGTCTTTAAGTTAGGATTTGCTAAGGAACTAGCATGGTGGAAATCACTGATCGTCTATCTCTTGCTCGCCGTCTTCTCGGCAGCATTGACGCTTGTCTTCTGGACATGGCCGATTCCTGAAGTACTCTTAGCGATGGTCTTCGTACTTGGTATTTATCGCTTCCGGATGTGGATGGTCAAGCGTGAACGTGAACGGACAGCTTCTTGACGGAAGCATGTCATGAATCAAAAGAACGAATCTCTTCGGAGGTTCGTTCTTTTTTTGTGCTAATTCAGATGCATGATTTAAAGCGTAGCGGGAACAGGGATACTAAAAGGGGGGAGAAAACAATGAAAATAAGGTATGTCATACCCCTGCTGTTAGCGGGTATTCTGATCGGCTGTACACAAACGTCAGAAGAATCGTCAACAAAGGAAACCAATCAGAAGACACAAAAAAACAATCAACAGGATTCAGGTAATCAAGAAGATACGCAATCATCACAAACGCAAGAAGGAGTCGTATTTAAAGAGCTAAACGCCCCATGGAATATCGTTCGCGAAGGAGAGACTTTTTATATTACAGAGCGCGAAGGAACAATCGTCAAAGGAAAACAAGGTGATTATGAGAGGATGCGCTTGCAACTGAAGAAAGATGTAATTGCTGAAGGAGAAAGTGGATTACTCGGTATGGTACTTGACCCTGATTTTAAGAACAATAAGACGGCATACGTCTATCATACGTATGCAAAACAAAATCAAGCGACCAATCGTGTCATTGCAATCAAAGAAGAAGGCAATCAGTGGGTCGAAGAGCGTGTGTTACTCGACGATATTCCGGGAGCGACGATTCACAACGGAGGACGCCTTGAGTGGGGGCCAGAAGGTGCACTATACGTCACAGCAGGAGACGCAGCAAATCCTGAACTGGCGCAAGACATCGATTCACTTGCAGGAAAAATTTTACGCATCACACCTGAAGGAAAACCGTTCAAGGGGAATCAAAAAGGCTATGTCTATAGTCTTGGTCACCGAAATCCACAAGGGCTTGTTTTCGTCGATGACCAACTGTATGCAAGTGAGCACGGACAAAGTGGACACGATGAAATTAATCGAATTGAACAAAAAAATTATGGATGGCCAACGATTGAAGGAACAGAGAAAGCAGAGGGACTCGTGACACCGTGGTACGAAGTGGGAGAGCGATCCGTTGCACCAAGTGGGATTGCAGAAGCGGATGATACGTTGTATTTTGCAACACTTGTAGGTCAACGATTACAAGCGATTAATCTAAAGACGAAACAGGTCAAAACGATTGTCGAAAATCAAGGGCGGATTCGCGATGTGTGGATTGATGAGACGTCAATTTATTATATTACGAACAATACAGATGGTAGAGGGACTCCGTCGACCGAGGATGATCGATTGGTTCGAATCAAGCGGTGAACAAAAAAAGGTCTGCCAGGGAAGTTTCCCACAGACCTTTTATTTACCAATGTTTTCGTTTTGTTTCCCAAGTAGGGTATAAATGAAATTGTCCAGAGGCATGGCGTTCAAGTGTCCGTTCTTCTACGCGAGATCGACACTCATCACATAGATGGACACGAACTGGTTTATTGCGTAATCGCTTCGCCGTGAAGGACCAATCATCAATCGTCTCACGCTTATCGCAAATCGTACATTTCACTCGCATGTCGGGTCCTCCCTTTTTTTCTTAGTATATCATATTAGAAGATTATTCAGATGTAAAAAAGGGAATCGAGAAGTATATCTCGAAATATCATCACTAAGTCACAGAGGAGGTGATGTCATGGCAAATAAAGTAGAGCAACATCTCAGCTCACATCAACTAGATGCGTTATCACAATTACCACTTGTTTTTTTGATCACGCACGATCAATCCAAACATTGGCCGATCACACATGCAATTAGTTGGGTATATGCGACGGATTCACAAACGGTTCGTTTTGCGATCGAAGCAGATTCTCATCTCGTCAAAACGTTACGAGAACATCCGGTTTTCACCTTGATCTTCTTTGCAGAGCAGTCGACACACAGCTTAACGTGTACGGACGTCAAGGCGTTTACGCCGCAAGAACCACTTCCACTTCCGCTCTCTTTTTATGAGGGGCGCGTCGAAGAGGTGCGTGACATCTTATTTTACGGAGCAGCTGTCACACAACGACCGACCATTGAAAAAACATACGATGAACAGGCAGCTGAACGATTGGATCAACTTGTTCATCGCATCCTAAAAGCGTAACATTCATCACAAACTCGACTCTAAAGGGGCGAACGATGGAATGAAAAAAATATACGTACTTGATACCAATGTCATGCTGCACGATCCACTTTCTCTCTTTCAGTTTCAAGAGCATGATGTCGTCATACCAGCGATCGTACTAGAAGAACTGGATGGAAAAAAACGCAACATGGATGAAGTAGGGCGCAACGCCCGAGAAACAGCTCGCATTTTAGACCAATTGCGGGAAACCGGTCAGCTTCATGCGGGAGTTCCGCTTGGTAACGGTGGCATTCTTCGCGTCGATATCGGTGACTCCATTTACGAGGGCTCGCCGTTTACACATGAATCGAACGATAACAAGATTATCGAGCTCGCATGGTCGATTCATCGTGAACAACAAACTGAAGCGACGCCACGAGATGTCATTCTCGTCTCAAAAGATATCTTAGTCCGCGTTAAAGCGGATGCGTATGGATTAGTCGCTGAGGACTATATGACGGATCATATCGCTGACTTGACTGGTCTTTATACAGGATTCATCGAAGTGACCGTCGATCAGGAATATATCGATGCTTTCTATCAGGATAAACGACTTTCAGTTGATGTATTGCCGGAAAAAGTGCAACCGAATGAATTCATCATTCTAAAAAGTAATATGTCAAAAGCCTCTGCCATTGCTGTCGTTGATCAGAATTTGCCGATCATCCGGGCACTTTCGATCGATGTCGATCAAGTCTGGGGTGTTATTCCCCGAAACGTTCAACAACGGATGGCGTTTGAGTTATTACTTCGAGACGATGTACCGCTCGTTACACTCGTTGGGAAGGCAGGTACCGGAAAGACATTACTTGCACTCGCTGCGGGGCTCCTCCAAGTAGAAGACGAGCATAAATATAAAAAACTTGTCGTTGCTCGTCCAGTCGTGCCGATGGGAAATGATATTGGCTACTTGCCAGGTGAGATGGAGGAAAAGCTTCGTCCGTGGATGCAACCGATCTACGATAACCTCGAACATCTCTTTAATACGGGATCAGGAGACGAACTTGGTAACATTCTCGCGGGAATGAAGACGATTCAACTGGAAGCGTTGACATATATTCGAGGACGGAGCATGCCGGGGCAATTCATCATCATCGATGAAGCGCAGAATTTGACGAAACACGAAGTCAAGACGATTTTAACACGTGTCGGTGAAAACTCAAAAATCGTGTTAGTGGGTGATCCACAACAGATCGATCACCCGTATTTAGATGAATATTCGAACGGTTTATCCTACGCCGTAGAACGCCTTAAAAATGAGAAAATGACGGGACACGTCAAACTCGTCAAAGGGGAACGCTCGAATCTGGCGCGCCTCGCAGCCGACTTATTATAAAAAACGTGGTGCGTCTATTCAGGCGCACCACGTTTTCCTTATATGACGGTAACCGTGTGAACAGATTTGACGATCCGTTGTCCGTGCAACAGGTGAACGGGTCCATCTGCTAACACTTTGCCGTCTTGTGAGAACTGCAGGTATACTTCGTCGAGTTGCTCAAGTGGAAGTTCGACCGTTTCTTCACCTTCGAAACGAATAGCGGTCGCTTCCGGTAAGAGTTCAGCATTCCGGATGAACGGTGCGAGCGCCATGGCGAATGACCCTTGAAGCGCGGCTTCTTTTTCAGCGCGTGTCATCGGACGATTATGATCCGTACGACTGCCTTCCATGATGCCTTTATCCCACGCTGCCCCCATTTTCGCGTAGTACGCCTCTTGTTCGCTCGTATCTGCTGGTTGGTCAATCTTCTCAATCGCAACCTTTCGTTCATCAAAGATCCAAACTGTCGGATCAATCGTCAACTGGTGCCGTACTTTACCGTTAATCGGAAAAATCATTTGTTATACCCCCTAAATGTGTAAGTCCAACAAATCCATTATACCGAAACGTTGAATTGTTGGCGAAAGTAAGGTAAAGTTTAGCTATAACAGGAACGCGTCATTTGATGAGGAGGGATTGGATTGTCAACTGAAATCGAGACAGTTCATCGCCAGCGCGCTCTTGAGCTACTAGAAGCGGATGCACAAAAAATCCGCCGGTTGATCGAGGTCCAGCTTGCGAATTTAACGATGCCACAATGTCCTCTTTACGAGGAAGTATTGGATACACAAATGTTCGGATTGTCCCGTCAGATTGATTTTGCGGTACGTCTTGAACTGATTGATGCGGGTGAAGGGAAACAGTTGCTCGAATCACTTGAACAGCAATTATCTGATTTACATGATGCGGAGACGTGCTGATTTTCTACTCAAACGTGAAATGCGGCGTTTGGGTATTTTTTTTTAGAAAACGAAAAAAAGGACGTGTACATATGTTAGCGAAGTTTAAAGAAAAACGAGCATTTTTTGACTACGGTCTCTTCTTTACGATGCTCATCCTCATGGCGATCAGTACAGTCATGGTCTATAGTGCCAGCGTTTGGAACGGTGGCGATTATGCGAATACGTCCTTCTTTGAGAAGCAGTTGATGTTCGATGCGATGGCCATCGTGCTGTTCCTTTTAGTTTCGCAAGTGAATCATGAAGTATTTCGTGGACCAGTCATTCGTTTACTCTTGTACGCGATTACATGGTTGATGCTGATGGCAACACTATTTTCGGCTCCCCTAAACGGAGCTCGCGCCTGGTTGAACTTCGGTATCTTCTTAATTCAACCAATCGAGCTTTGTAAATTCGTGCTCGTCGTCGGGCTTGCCAGTTATTTTGATCAAAAGCACAAAGGAAAGATGGATGGCGTGATTGGGATTGTCCATCACTTCATCCATCGTCAAATTCCAGCGACGTCCTCCGGAAAACGGATTTTACTTAGTTTCTCGGACTGGATCTTGATTCCAATGCTTGTGTTACTTGCACCTTACGCGATCATCATTCGTATGCAACCGGATGACGGCGGATTATTCATTCTGTTACTCATCACGGCGATGATTTTATTTGCAGTAGGATTACCGAGTGGTTACATCATGTTATGTGTCGTTACCGTTCCGATCATCTTCTTGTACGCATGGAACAATTTTTCGGATAATCAGATGCAACGGATTCAAGCGAGTTTAAATCCCTTTCTTGACGCAGAAGGTAAGGGATATCAGCTCATCAACTCCGTCATATCGATTGCCCATGGGGGATTGTTCGGAGTGGGTCTTGGGAATAGTTTTCAAAAGTATGGTTATCTGCCAGAGCCTGAAACCGACTACATCATGTCGATCATCTCGGAAGAACTCGGCTTCATCGGGGTCCTTGTCGTACTCGGTCTATTGTTTTACCTGATGATTCAAGGGGCGATCATCGCTAACCGGTGTGTCTCACTTTATTCGAGCATGCTCGCACTTGGGATTTCCGGTATTATTTTCATCCAGACATGTATCAATATTGCAGCCATGTCTGGTCTGTTTCCAGGTACAGGTGTCACCTTGCCATTCATCAGTTACGGTGGGTCATCGTTACTCGTCATGAGTACGATGCTTGGTGTAATGGCAAACATTTCTATGCAAAACAAATATCGGGTGGCTTATCATAAAGAAGTGCAAACTGCACGTTCGATGAGTGCCACGAGCTCATTAACTAAAGGGGGAGCATCAGTTGACTAAAATCCAGAAGATTCTCGTAGCAAACCGCGGGGAGATCGCGATTCGCGTTTTCCGTGCAGCGACAGAACTCGGTATTCGTACCGTTGCTATTTATTCACGAGAGGACATGGGTTCTCTTCATCGTTATAAAGCCGATGAAGCGTACCGGATCGGAGAAGGAAAAAAACCGATCGAAGCCTACCTCGACATTGAAGATATCATCGCAACAGCGAAAAAAGCCGAATGTGATGCGATCCATCCTGGTTATGGATTCCTCTCTGAGAATATTGAGCTAGCCAAACGTTGCCGCGAAGAAGGAATCATCTTCATCGGGCCGCAAGAAGATCACCTGTATAAGTTCGGAGATAAGGTACGGGCACGGACGACTGCAATTGAAGCGGGTCTTCCTGTCATTCCAGGAACAGATGGTCCGATCTCATCAATTGATGAAGCGTATGCGTTCGCAAAAGAAGCAGGCTATCCACTCATGGTCAAAGCATCGCTTGGTGGTGGTGGACGTGGTATGCGTGTCGTCCGGACAGAAGAAGAGCTTCCAGACATGATTGAACGAGCGAAATCTGAAGCTTTAAAAGCATTCGGTTCGGATGAAATTTACGTTGAAAAATTAATCGAACGACCAAAACATATTGAAGTCCAAATCATCGGGGATGCACATGGAAACATCATTCATTTGTTTGAACGAGACTGTTCCGTACAACGACGTCACCAAAAAGTCGTCGAAGTGGCGCCATGTGTCACGCTTTCAGAAGAAGGGCGTAAAAAGATCTGTGACGCGGCTGTCACGTTGATGAAACATGTCGGATACGAAAATGCGGGTACGGTCGAATTTCTAGTCACACAAGATGAATCGTTCTATTTCATCGAAGTCAACCCACGTGTACAAGTCGAGCATACGATTACGGAGATGATCACAGGCGTTGACATCGTTCAGACTCAAATCCGTGTTGCTGAAGGCGAATCGTTACATAGCGACCTTGTCGGCATTCCACAACAAGAAGAGATTAAGATGCTTGGTTTTGCGATCCAGAGCCGAATTACTTCAGAGGACCCAGAAAACGGCTTCTTGCCGGATACAGGTAAGATTAAAGCGTATCGTTCACCAGGCGGCTTTGGTGTACGTCTCGATGGTGGGAATGCCTATGTCGGAGCAGAAATTTCACCGTATTATGACTCGTTGCTCGTTAAAATCTCGACGCACGGTTTGACGTATGACCAAGCGGTCGCGAAAATGCGTCGAAACTTAAGTGAATTCCGGATTCGTGGTATTAAGACGAACATCCCATTCTTGAGCAATGTCTTGAAACACCACGCGTTCGTCAGCGGCGATTACAATACATCGTTTATCGATGATACACAAGAATTATTCATCTTCCCAAAACGTCAAGACCGGGGAACGAAGCTGTTGACGTACATCGGAGAGGTTTCCGTCAATGGATTCCCGGGAATCGGAAAACTGGACAAGCCACTTGCGCGTGACGTCCGAATTCCAAAAAATCTTCCGGCAGACTACACGCCAGGCGCAAAAGCGATCCTTGATGCAGAAGGACCGGAAGCTGTCGCGAAATGGTTGAAAGCACAAGACAACGTTTTGTTAACGGATACGACATTCCGTGACGCTCATCAATCGTTACTTGCGACACGAATGCGGACGAAAGATCTCGTTGCGATCGCAGAGGCGGAAGCGAAACTGCTTCCTGAATTGTTCTCAGTCGAGGCATGGGGAGGGGCAACGTTTGATGTCGCGTATCGATTCTTATCAGAGGATCCATGGGTTCGTCTGATGAAATTGCGTGAAAAGATGCCGAACGTCCTGATTCAGATGTTACTTCGCGGTGCGAACGGCGTTGGTTACAAGAACTATCCAGACAATGTCATCCATACCTTCGTCAAGGAAGCGGCGCAAGCGGGAGTCGATGTCTTCCGGATTTTCGACAGCTTGAACAACCCGGAATCAATTCAACTCGCCATCGATGCGGTCTTGCCAACAGGTAAAATCGCGGAAGCAGCTGTCTGTTACACAGGGGATCTGTTCGATGCGAATCGTCCGAAATATCATCTGCCGTATTACGTCAATCTGGCGAAACAACTGGAAGAGAGCGGTGCTCACATCATTGCCATCAAGGATATGGCGGGTCTCTTGAAACCGGAAGCAGCCTATGCGCTTGTATCGGCACTTAAAGATGCAGTATCGTTACCAATCCATCTTCACACCCATGATGCGAGTGGAAACGGGATTTATACGTATGCGCGTGCGATCGATGCCGGGGTCGACGTCGTTGACGTCGCGGCATCAAGTATGTCAGGACTGACGAGTCAGCCAGCGGGTGGTAGCTTGATTCATGCCCTAAGTGGTCATCCACGTCAACCACTCGTCTCAGCACAGAAGTTCGAACAGATTTCGGACTATTGGCAGGACGTGCGTCATTTGTATCAAGCATTCGAACTTGATATGATCGCACCAAATCCAACCGTCTACGATCATGAGATGCCGGGTGGGCAATATTCGAACTTACAGCAACAAGCAAAAGCGGTCGGGCTTGCGGATCGTTGGTCTGAAGTCAAAGAAATGTATGCGCGTGTCAACATGTTGTTTGGCGATATCGTTAAAGTCACACCGTCGTCGAAAGTCGTTGGAGACATGGCACTCTTCATGGTCCAACATCATCTGACGGAAGAAGACGTACTGCACCGAGCAAGTGGACTTGATTTCCCGGATTCAGTCGTTGAACTGATGAAGGGCGAACTCGGAACTCCGCCGGACGGTTTCCCGCAAGAAGTACAACGTGCCATCTTGAAGGGAGCTGCTCCGTTGACGGAACGTCCTGGTAAGATGATGCAACCACTCAACTTTGATGCAATAAAAAATGAGTTGTTTGAGAAACTTGAACGACCAGTCACTGAATTTGATGCTCTCGCTTACGCGCTCTATCCAAAAGTCTTCATGGACTACAGTTCGTATGTCGCGCGATATGGCGATATCTCTGTTCTTGATACGAATACATTCTTCCACGGTATGCGCCTAGGCGAAACGATCGAGGTCGAAATTGAACGAGGGAAGACACTATATCTCAAGTTGATTCAAATCGGTCAGCCAGACGATCACGGGATGCGGACAATCTATTATGAGATGAATGGTGTTCCTCGTGAAGTCGAAGTCAAGGACATCAGTATTAAGGAAAGTTCATCAAGCCGTCCAAAAGCAGATCGAAGTAACGCAAAACAGATCGGTGCGTCGATGCCGGGTAGTGTGCTGAAGGTACTCGTTGAGACAGGCACTCGTGTCCGTAAAGGAGAACAACTTCTCGTTACGGAAGCGATGAAGATGGAAACGACGATCCAAGCACCAGAAGACGGTGAGATCAAAGCCGTCCATGTTAAAGAAGGCGAAGCTATTGCGAGTCAAGACTTATTGATTGAATTCGTATAAGGTCACAATGAAAAACAGGCGCACGCTCGGCGGGCTGCCTGTTTTTCATTCAATATGTAATGGGAGAGGATACGGTTGAACATTATTTGTTGGATTCGAAGCGATTTTCGATTACAAGACAACCACATGTTGGCACGTGCGATTGAATTACTGAAGGAAAATCCAAAAGCGACAGTCGAGTTCGTCTTTTGGCTCAATCCAGATTACATTGGAGAATATGAAGCGCGGCAACAATATTTCTTTCAAGCGCTCGAATTGTTTTCAGATGATTGTAAAGAAAAAGAGATGCCGATTCGCTTCATCGAAGGCGATGAACAAGCTTTCTTAGATGCAACCAATGATGCGGACGTTCTGTTATTCAACGCGGAATATGTCGAACCATTCAAGGCGCGGGATGAGGGAATCATCAAAAAACGTAAGGAACGACAAACGGAGCGCTTGTTAGACCGGCATCTGCTCCATCCACATGACATTAAAAAGCAGGATGGAAAGTTCTATAAAGTATTCACGCCGTATAAGAATGCGTTCATGAAAAAAGAAATTCCAACACCCTATGATGTGAAGTGGCAAACGCTACGGGATCATTATCATAAGCGCCAGCACACTAATAGTTTCATTGATGCCTATTTTAAAAAGGCACAGTCTGATGCGGCATTTCATCCGGGTGAGAAGCAAGCGAAACAACGCTTAAAGAAATTCATCGAGCAATCGCTTGAAAACTACGAAGAGAATCGTGATCTTCCAGCGATGGACGGTACGAGTTTACTCTCACGTTATCTACGGACCGGTGAGATCGGGATTCGAACGGTCTATGCAGCTATTCAAGATGCAAAAGAGTCGAAAGGGAAGCAGACGTTCATCACCGAACTCATCTGGCGTGAGTTCTATTACATGATTTTAATGCACTTCCCGGAATCGAAACGACAAGCGGTCAACACCCAGTACCGAGAAATCGATTGGGAAGAAAACGAGGACGGATTCAAGGCTTGGTGTGAAGGGAAAACCGGCTATCCGATCGTCGATGCAGCGATGCGTCAATTGAACCAAACCGGTTGGATGCATAATCGTCTGCGGATGATCGTCGCGTCGTTCCTGACAAAAGATCTATTGATCGATTGGCAAAAAGGGGAACGTTATTTCCAACAGAAACTCGTCGATTATGAAGCGGCTTCGAACATCGGTGGTTGGCAATGGGCGGCATCGGTCGGGACGGATGCCGTACCGTACTTCCGAGTCTTCAATCCGACGACACAATCAAAGAAGTTCGATAAGGACGGAGAGTTCATTCGGCAGTATGTCACGGAAATCAAAGATCTGTCGAAGCAATATATTCATGAACCGACGCAGCAACAACGAGAAGACTCTGGATACCCAGAACCAATCGTTGCACATGATGAAGCGCGAAAGCGTGCAATCGCTCGATTCAAATAATGAAAAAAGGATGTTCCTCAGCGGAGGAACATCCTTTTTTTTACGACCTTATTGAAGACGGCTATTTGCTTTACGTGTTCGGAATGCATGATACGTCAAGTAGGATAAGACACCGAAATAACACGTAATCAAGAAGGCGTGCAGTAACGGTACATATGTTGCATGTCCACCGAGAACGATCCAAGCACCTGTAGCAACTTGACACGAGATGAAGAACGTCGCGAATGCCATGCCGATTGTCGTCGTCCGGTGTTTTAAGCGAATGGCTGTAATATGAACGAACAACGTATAGAGGAATAATAGCCCAGCCATGATTCGGTGAATCATTTGGACCCAGGCTTCGAACGTCATCGACGGTTGGGAACAAACGGGCCAACCCACACACGCATATGTAGCGCCAACATGGCGAACGTAAGCACCAGTATAGACGACGATCAGCGTGTAGACGAGCAGACCGTACAAGAGCTTCCGCAAGAATGCTGGGACAGATTCCCTGAATTCCTGACCAGGACGCTCCATGATCAATATCGTTAAAATCAATAAGGCAGCAAAGGAAATCAAGGAGATACCAAAATGTAACGCCATGACGAGATCTGATTGTTGCCAAACGACAGCTCCTGCTCCGACGATGGATTGAATCAACATGAAGATGAAGGCAAGAAATGCAAAAATCTTCGTATCTAATCGATCCTTAAAGGCAACGAGCGTCCAGAGACATAAGGCGATGATTAGGAGTCCAACGACTCCGGTCACAGCGCGGTGACTATATTCAATCATCGTTTCAACACTTGGGTTTGTCGGGATGAGTTCCCCATGACAGAGTGGCCAATCTGTTCCGCAGCCATCTCCCGAGTCCGTTTTTGTGACTGTCCCACCCATCAGCAAGACGATCATCATCGTAAACGTGACGAAGGCTGAAAACATCGAAAGCTTTCGATTCAAGATTTGGACACCACCTTTCTAAAAAATACGAAATACATGGATTTCCATAGGACTAGTATCGCATAAAAAGTCTCGAAACGCTTGCAATCTTTTAGAACAACGCTATTCTAGTATTAGGTAAATATGGTGAACTGTGATGAAAATCACATAGATTTCACATTTTGTTCATTATGTCGAAAGTATTTTCATACGTCACGGTCCTAAATATGTGGTATCTTTTATAGAGAAAAGGACGTTTCGTGGCATGTCTGTGTTATTTCTGTGAAGAAATTACGTGAAGCCTAGGTGCTACACGGAAGCAGATGGTGAAAAGGAGGGAACAGCATGGCGAAAGTTACTGGAGAGGCACTGGATATGGCAATCGAGCAGGCGGATCAGCCCACATTCAAGGACTATATCACCCTAGCAAAAATGGGGATCGTCCGTGCCAATCTGATTACGGTCTTCGCAGGGTATGTCGTAGCGGCATCGTACATAACGGATGATGTCCTATTGTATCTATGGCAAACCAAGTGGATGTTACTGTGGACGCTTCTCGGGAGTGGATTAGTCATTGCCGGAAGTTGCTACCTCAATAACTACATTGACCGGGACATCGATTATAAGATGGAACGGACGATGGGAAGACCAAGCGTTACTGGGAAGATGGATGGACAGCGAATACTCGCGCTAGGACTCGGGATTCTTGCGACCGGTACGGTATTGTTGTTGATCGTCAACCATGTGGCGGCAGTGTTCGGATTGATCGGATCATTCGTTTACGTCGTGATTTATACGATGTGGTTAAAGCGAACACACACGATCAATACAGTCGTAGGTGGTATATCAGGAGCTGTGCCACCAATCATTGGATTTGCGGCAGTCACTCCGACGCTTCACATTGATGCGTGGATTTTATTCCTCATCATGTTCGTGTGGCAACCACCACATTTCCTCGCACTCGCGATGCGACGGACAGAGGAGTATCGGGCAGCAGGTATCCCGATGTTACCTGTCGTAAACGGATTCGCGATCACGAAACGACAAATTGTATGGTGGATTGCAGTACTTATTCCATCATCACTCCTCTTAGCACACTATGGCATCATCTACATGATCGTCATGGCATTGCTCGGTGGATATTGGCTCTATATGGGACTGAAAGGTCTGAAGATCCAAGATGAACAAGCCGAAATCAAATGGGCGTCGAAGATGTTCTTCTTCTCACTGTTTTATTTCACGGCTTGGATCGTGACGGTCGTACTCGTTTCTTTCTAAAACGATTTGACATAATTCACGTACACCATTACGAAAGACAAAATTGGGGACAAAGAAAGTGGGGATGGTTGTGAAAAAATCAGTAAAAATGCTCTTCCGGCTTCTTCCAATCGGCTTGATGGCACTCATGTTATCAGGTTGTGGAATTCCGGAATTGTCTGCGCTACAGCCTCGCGGAGAAGGCGCTGAAATGCAACTTGAGATCATCAAGCTTAGCTTGTGGGTCATGTTGTTCGTCCTTGCGATCGTAGCCGTCATTTATATTTACGTACTTATGAAATTCCGTCGTAAATCAGGTGATAACACGGTTCCGAAGCAAGTCGAAGGGAACCACACGCTTGAAATCATCTGGACAGTTATTCCGATCCTTCTCTTGATCGTTCTTGCAATTCCGACGATCAAAACAACGGTTGAACTTGCGGATGCAAAAGAAGCGAAGAAAAACGAACAAATCAACGTTACAGCGAACCTTTACTGGTGGGAATTCGAATATCCAGACAAAGGTGTTTCGACAGGACAAGAACTTGTCATCCCAGTCGGTAAACGTGTTGCGGTTAACTTGACGTCTAAAGACGTCATTCACTCATTCTGGGTACCGGCTCTTTCTGGTAAGACAGATACAAACCCAGGTCTTGATAACGAAATGTGGTTACAAGCAAAAGAAGCAGGCACGTACTACGGTAAATGTGCCGAGTTGTGTGGTCCTTCTCACGCATTGATGGACTTTAAAGTCGTTGCGATGGAGCAGGATGACTACGACAAATGGTTGAAAGACATGAAATCTGCAAAAGAAGCAGAAACAAAACAGCTTGATAAAAAGAATGAAAAGAACTGGACGACTGGTGAGCAAGTCTACGCCCAGAACTGTCTCAGCTGTCATGGCGGCGGGAAAGTCGCACCTAGCTTGACGAACTTCGGTGATCGTCAGCGTATCGCGGGTTACCTCAAGCATGATAAAGAAAACCTCGAAAAATGGATTCGCGATCCACAAAAAGAGAAACAAGGTACAAAAATGCCTGGATTCTCTGAAGATAAGATCAGCGATGAAGAATTGAGCGAATTGGCAGATTATCTATTGGACAAAAAGCTCCAATAATTTTTTAAGGGGGAATCATAGTGGGGACACATACTATGGGTATGCCGCAGAAAAAAAGCGGCATCATGGACTGGCTAACGACAGTCGACCATAAGAAAATCGGGATTCTCTACATCATCTCTGGATTGTTCTTCCTTCTAGTTGGTGGCGTAGAAGCCCTAATGATTCGTTTTCAATTGATTAAACCGATGAACGATTTCGTCAGCGGTGAACTTTTTAACCAATTGATCACGATGCACGGTACGACGATGATCTTCTTGGCAGCGATGCCGATGTTGATCGGTTACATGAACGCAGCAGTACCGCTTCAAATCGGAGCACGCGATGTTGCGTTCCCATTCTTAAATGCACTTGGTTTTTGGTTGTTCTTCTTTGGTGGAGTCTTACTGAATCTTTCATGGTTCTTCGGCGCTGCGCCAAACGCAGGTTGGACAGCTTATGCACCACTCTCGACAGTACCAGAGTCGCTTGGTGTTGACTTCTACTCACTCGGGTTACAGATTTCTGGTTTCGGTACACTTATGGGGGGGATCAACTTCCTCGTTACAATTTTGAACATGCGTGCACCAGGTATGAAACTGATGCGGATGCCGCTCTTCACATGGACAGCATTCGTTGCTTCTGCCTTGATCGTTTTCGCATTCCCACCACTTACGGTTGGATTGTTCCTCTTGACGTTCGAGCGACTCTTCGGAGCGCATTTCTTTGACCCGGCAGCGGGCGGGAACATCGTCATCTGGGAACACCTCTTCTGGATCTTCGGTCACCCGGAAGTTTACATCTTGATTTTACCGGCATTCGGTATCTTCTCTGAAATCATCCCTACGTTTGCTCGTAAACGTCTCTTCGGATACACGACGATGGTCTTTGCGACGATGTTGATCGGTTTCCTCGGATTCATGGTATGGGTTCACCACATGTTCACAGTCGGTCTCGGTCCGGTTGCGAACGCGATCTTCGCAGTAGCGACGATGGCGATCGCTGTACCGACAGGGGTCAAGATCTTCAACTGGCTCTTTACGCTATGGGGCGGGAAGTTGACGTTCCCAGTCGCGATGCTTTATTCGGTCGCCTTCATTCCATCATTCCTTGTTGGTGGTATGACAGGGGTCATGCTTTCAGTAGCACCTGCCGATTATCAGTACCACGACAGTTATTTCGTCGTTGCCCACTTCCACTACGTTATCGTTGGTGGGGTCGTCTTTGGTCTCTTCGCAGGTCTTTACTACTGGTTCCCACTCATGTTCGGGAAACAACTCAACGAGTTCTGGGGTAAAATTCAATTCTGGTTGTTCTTCATCGGCTTCCATTTGACATTCTTCCCACAACATATTCTTGGTCTTACAGGTATGCCACGTCGTGTCTTCACGTACTTGCCAAACCAAGGCTGGGAAACAATGAACTTACTTTCTTCAATCGGTGCAGCCTTCATGGGTGTGTCGACGATCATTCTCGTCATCTCGATCGTTGCCGCATTGATGTCAAAAGAATATGTAAAACGCGACGTATGGGGCGATGGACGTACGCTTGAGTGGACACTTCCTGTTCCAACTCCAGAATACAACTTCGCACAAATTCCACTCGTCAAAGGTTTAGATACGTACTGGCTCGAAAAAATGGCAGGTAACAAAACAGTCTCTGTTTCGGAAGAAGTCGGTGATATCCACATGCCGAACAATTCGATCTTGCCGTTCGTTATGTCAGTCGGTCTGTTCCTTGCAGGTCTTGGATTCATTCTTCGCCTAGATTACGGTACTGTCGGTCTGGTCATTGCCTTGATCGGTCTTGCGATGACATTCATCGCGATGTTCTTCCGTTCTTGGATCGACGATGAAGGATACTACATCCCGAAATCAGTCGTCGAAGAAGATCTACGCCTTGAAGCAGAAAAGGAGGCGAAGTAAGATGGGTCATCATTCAGTACCAAACAACCCGATCACGGGTATTCCGGATCATGTTGAAAAAGCAACACTTGAGGGTAAGAATAAATATGTAGCCTTCTGGTTCTTCCTTGGAGGAGAGACGACTTTGTTCGCCTCTCTCTTCGGAACATACATCGGACTTCATAACTCCGGTGCTAAAGAAGGTCTACGCAGTTATGACATCTTCGAAATGGGTCTCGTCTTCATCATGACGATGCTCCTCTTGACAAGTTCGTTGACAAGCGTTCTTGCAATGATGGCAATGAAACGTAACGATGTGAAAAAGATGAAGCTTTGGCTCATCATCACATTGCTTCTCGGTCTTGGATTCTTAAGTGGTGAGATCTATGAGTTCAATCACTACTACCACATCGGTCATACGTTTACGTCGAGTGCATTTGGTTCTGCCTTCTATACACTCGTTGGGTTCCACGGTGGACACGTCTTATTTGGTCTTCTTTGGATCTCGACATTGTTGATCCGGAACTGGAATCGTGGCATTACAGTCGTGAACGCGCCGAAGTATTATGTTTCAAGTCTTTACTGGCACTTCATTGACGTCGTCTGGGTCTTTATCTTCTCAGTCGTCTACCTCATGGGGATGGTGAAATAAGATGGAAAAACACGAACCGCAATTAACACGCAATCAAGTCGAACTCGAAATGAAAGCAGAACGTGGTCGTGAGACTCAACTGCAACTCATCAGTTTCGCACTCATGATTTTCTTGACGCTCATCGCTTTCGGTGCAGTCATGGCAGATCTCATGCCTCACTGGGCAGCTGGTGGATTCTTGATCATCATGGCAATCGTTCAAGTTTATCTCCAGCTTTATATGTTCATGCACATGAACAATAAAGGCAACACATGGATCAAAGTTATGATGGGTCTTGGTATATTCGTCGCCTTGACGATCGTCGCAACGCTCCGTCTGTTAATCTGGTAAGAAATGTGACCATTCTGCTAACGTTTAGCAGGATGGTCTTTTATTTTGGAATCGTTTTATGAGAAACCTTTACAATGAAATAGGGGAACGGTAATCTTAGTTTGTAAGAGAAAGGAACGGGGTGAAGAAATATGTTAGGCAATTTAAGGGGAGCACTTTCGCAATTCGAATGGACTGTCTTATGGAGTCCGTATTATGCGTTGATACTCGTTGGATTGTATATCCTATATGCTGTCGTGACAGAAAAGCTGCGTCGTCCGGACGAGCCGGAAACAACGCTCGGACAAAAATTTTCGATGCTCGCGGCATTGGTCGTTTTTTACATCGGTTTTGGAAGTCCGTTAGACCTGCTAGCGCATATCACCTTCTCTGCACATATGTTGCAGATGGTATTCGTCTATATGGTCGCACCGCCGCTCTTGTTGATTGCACTACCAGAGTGGCTTTATAAGCGCTTGTTCAATATACCGTATCTTGGGAAGATTCTTCGTTTCTTCGTCAAGCCGTTGATTGCACTCGTCGTCTTTAATGCCTTGTTTACGTTTTATCATATGCCATTTATTTTTGATTATGTCCTGACGAACTATACCGTTCACCGTCTGTTCCATGGAACACTTATTTTCTTGAGCATGACGATGTGGTATCCGATCATTGCACCCGTCAACGAAAACGATAGTTTGTCTGACCTGAAGAAGATGGTCTATATCGTCGCGAACGGTGTCTTATTGACACCTGCTTGTGCGTTCATGATCTTTAGTCAAAGTTTCCAGTATCAAGCGTATCAGGATCCAGCGACGTTCGCGAAAGTACTCGCTTACTGTATGCCGAACAATGATTTGAGCGGGTTGAATCTGGAACGATTGCTTGGAACGACTGATGACTTACTAGAGGATCAACGCTTCGGTGGTGTCCTGATGAAGCTCGGTCAAGAACTCGTATACGGTCTATTCTTCGGATTGACCTTCTTTACATGGGTACGCCGTTCGAAAAGTACTGCCGTGGATGAAGGCATGTCCTTCACACCAAAAGCGGATTAAATTGGAGGAAGTTGGAACATGAGTTATTTGCCGTTGATTTGTGTATCGCTGATTGTCATCAGTGCGATTTTCGTAGCGATTGGCTGGTTCTTGATTGCTCAGACACGTCGCAACATGAAAGCTCACCAAACCGTGATGACAATCGCTGCTGCACTCGCTTTACTGTTTTTCATTATGTACGCCTTACGGACGATTCTACTTGGTAATACCGCTTTTGGTGGTCCTGCATCCGTCAAGCCATATTACACAGGATTCTTGATTTTCCACATCCTACTTGCGACATCCGGTGGGGTGCTTGGATTGATGGCGCTCTATCATGCCTATAAGAAGAACTTTGCGCGTCATCGTAAAATCGGACCAGTTGCTTCGATCATTTGGTTTTTGACGGCAATCACCGGCGTCATCGTCTATTGTCTATTATATGTCGTCTACGATCCTGGTGAGACGACGAACGTATTCCGGGCGATCTGGAGTCATTAAGGGGGAGCCAACTTGAAAAAAAATAGTTACTTGACGGTTGCTGCCGTTGTCCTCATCTTAGTTGCGGCAGCCGGGGGATATTATTATTTCTTCATGAAAGAAAAATTGCCTGTTATCGCTGAGCCGACACCATTTGAATTAACGAACGCCGTGAACGGTAAGTCGTTTAACTCGGAAGATGGAAAGGTCAAGGTATTGACATTCTTCTATTCGAACTGTCCTGATATTTGTCCATTGACGCTAAATGATTATCGGAAACTAGAGAAAAAGCTTCGTAGCGAAGAGCTATATGGAAGTGACGTCGAGCTCGTTGCAGTGACAGTCGATCCGAAAGTCGATACACCGAAAGTCTTAAAAACGTATGCTTCCAACTTCGAAGCAGATGCTGAAGGATGGAGAGTACTGACAGGAGACCCAGTCGTCATCGATCGTCTGACACGTCAGTTGAACTTCTATTATTCAAAAGCAGAAAGCGGCTTAGTGACACACGGGACGCAAATGTTTATTTTAGACCGTGAGAACAAAGTTCGGGCGATCTCTTCGATGGCGAAGACACCGGACGAACCAGTCGACTTGGAAGAAGTCATGTCTTCAGTCACACAACTAGCGAAGGAGTGAAGGAAGATGACTTATGAAGATTACATGCAAGGAGATGTGATCGTCTCTGTTCAAGCAATCGAGGAGTTACTCGCTTGTACGATCGAAGATTACGGGGTTCGACACTATCGGATTAAACGGATGGACTGGGAAGAGATTGCTTTTAGTGTAAAAGTGGATGTCTCAGCGACGTCACTGCATGCGCTCTATCAACATGTACGTCAACAACTTAAGATTCAACTCGGCGATGACGTCGTATCTTACGTACAATTCGTCACGCGCTAAGATAAAACACACGAACGCTGCGCAATCACTATACAGATAGGTAATGAGCCGATGACTTCATAAGTAGTACGAAGTCATCGGCTTTTTTATTGGAAAAAAGACCGAAAAAAATAGAGGTCCCGATTGGAACCTCTACGTGTAGCTTATTTTTCAAGTGTTTCAAGCAGTGCTGCTAAACGACGTTCGCAGTCCTTGACGATTTCCGGTGGGAACGTCTCATCATACTCGACGCCGTGTGGATAGTAATGTTTCCCTAGAAGTGGTGTCATCATACGGACGACAGCGTGACGGTCTTCGATCTCACCTTGGATCGCATAGACTGGAACACGGAGATAGAATACTTCGCCTGTTGATTGTTTTTCGTATTTCATGTCGTACATCGCACGTTCGTAATCCCATTGTCCTTCGCGAACGAAACGGTGATGATCCATAATTGTTTCAAGAAGACCGAACTTCAGTTCCTTGCCTTCGATGCCATATTGTTCAAACTTCATGTTTGAATCCCCCTATACCCCAGTTTGCTAGTAGATACTAGTCTTTCCAAACTATCATACCATAATGAATGAAACGATGACGTAAAAGTTGTGAAGTCATTTTGAAGAATTCATGAACTTCCATATTTTCGTTCAACGTACTCAAGGATCGTATCTGGTGCATGAATGCCGAGGTGATTAAGTCCTTCACCACCAAAGAAGACGTTGAACTCGAGAACGTACCATTGTCCGTCGCGGATGATAAGATCAAAACCAGCGTGATCGATATCAAGCTGTTTCGCAAGCGCGAGCACGAAATCAATTGCACCTTGTGGCACATCATCGAAATCAAGGACGCCACCTTGAGCGACGTTATTTAAGAACTGTGCACCACCGACGCGCCAATACGCCGCGAGGACTTGATCACCGACGACGACGACACGTAAATCCTTTTCGTTCGGAATGTACTCTTGGATGTAGAACGTCTCGTGTGTATCCGTGTATTTCTTCCAGTCCGATTCATTTTTGATGAGATGAACACCTTGCCCCATCGAGCTACGGACTGTCTTAGCGACGAACGGAAACGAAAATTCACGTAAGACTCGATCGACCGTGAACTCATTTTTCCCGTAGATGCCTGTCCGAGGGATATTGTCCGGAATGACGGTCTGAAAAATCCGAGTCATCTCGATTTTGTCATGACCTAGGTGGAACGTAGCGGCAGATGGAAAGATCGGCTTCTTCATTCCATAGATGATCGAGTGGATTTGCCAGTACTCCGGGAACAAGACGACATCCGCCTGTTCAATCTTTTTCAAGGAATCAAAGTGATAATCTGATTTGGCATGTTCCGTCTTGATTCCAATCGTCCGGAACATATTAAAAGAGAGCAGTTGCATAAAGTTCATTCCTTCCTTCTGAACAAATTATACACAATTCAACGGGCTAGGAGGGAGAGAAATGTTATGATAAGATGGTAAAGTTAAGGAGGAGATTCGTTGTGATATATACCGATAAGACGATTGACCTCATCAACGCAGCGGAAGACCTCATTCGATCTCTCGCTCAAAGTGAAACGGGGCAAGCATATAGATGTGCGAAACAAGCACAGCAAGAGTCAGTGGAGGCACAGTCCGTCATTCGAGACTTTCATCAAGTCAAAGAAGATTACGAGCTCGTGCAACGATTTGGACGGTACCATCCGGACTATCAGACGATCACAAAAAAGGTCCATGAAGTCAAACGTCGACTTGATCTACAAGAGGAAGTCGCGCAGTTTAAAAAAGCAGAAAAACAACTCGAGACGCTACTTGGACAAATTAGTCTGAAACTCGCTGGTGAAGTATCACCGCAAATCAAAGTACCAACGGGGAATCCATTCTTTGACCAAGGATGTGCCGGAGGCTGTTCGACCGGTGGAAGTTGCAGTTGTAGCGGATAATGAAGATGAAGGGGGTAGGCTGGCGTGATCAAGGAACGAGTGGGACTCATCGTCTATGTCAATGCGATGAAAGCATCCCGTCAATTACGCCGTTACGGGAACGTCTACTTTACGTCTAAACGTGAACGATACGTGCATCTGTATGTCGATTTAGATCAGCATGAACAGGTGATGGAAGTCATTTCGACTCTTCCGTTCGTCGAATCGATCAAACGTTCAGAACGACCGTTCATCACGGAGACGTTCGCGAATAAAAAAGGTAAAATGCAAGAAGAAGCATAATCCAAGGAGCGATGAGGACATCCTCGTCGCTTCTTTGTTGAAAGGAATGAAGGAAATGCGAGTCATTTCAGGGGAACGGAAAGGAACGCGGCTAAAAGCAGTACCAGGGGATCAGACACGACCGACGACGGATAAAGTAAAAGAATCGTTGTTTAACGTCATCGGTCCCTATTTCAATGGAGGACGAGCGCTTGATCTGTTTGCGGGTAGTGGTGGTCTTGGCATCGAGTCTCTTTCGAGAGGATGCGATGAGGCGGTATTCGTCGACCAACACCATAAAGCCATTCAGACCATTCAAGATAACTTGCAGACGACGCACTATACGGATCAAGCACGTGTGTTGAAAAAAGACGTTACGATCGCCTTGACGGAACTAGCCTCCGAAAAGCCATTTAAATTAATTTATTTAGACCCTCCCTATGCAAAAGAACGACTGACGGAACACGTCACGTACATAGAGCAACACGACATGCTGACAGACAATGGTGTCATCGTGTGTGAACATGACTCTGCTGTTGTATTACCGGACCGGATCGGACGGCTAGAGGTCGTTCGTCGACTTCGTTATTCCGCTGTCATCTCAATCACGTTATATGAATTTATGGAAGCGGAGGAAGACCACGTATGAAACGAATCGCCATTTGCCCAGGGAGCTTTGATCCAATCACGAACGGACATTTAGACATCATTGAACGGGCTGTTCCGATTTTTGATGAGATCATCGTTGCCGTATTGAACAATTCTTCGAAGCAACCGCTCTTTTCTGTTGAGGAACGGATGGAGTTGATTGCAGATGTGACGTCGCATCTACCACATATCAAGGTCGATTCCTTCAATGGTTTGCTCGTCGATTACGCAGCGGAAGTCGGCGCAACCGCGATCGTCCGTGGTCTACGGGCGGTCTCGGACTTTGAGTATGAAATGCAGGTCGCATCCATCAACAAAAAGATGAACGATCAAATCGAGACACTGTTCATGATGACGAATAACCAGTATTCCTTCTTAAGTTCTTCGATCGTCAAGGAAGCGGCCAAATACGGTGCTTCCGTCGTTGATCTCGTGCCATCTTCCGTCGAAGAGGCGCTACGTCAGAGATATACGAGAGGAGAACTGCGATGAAAGCTTGGAAACCCGCCTTAGCAGCGGTCATTGCTGCCTTGCTCGTGTTTTTCGTGCCACTTCCGTATTTTATCTCCTATCCAGGTGATGCGACATCGACTGAAGATTTGATTGATGTGTCTGGGGGTGACAAGGAGCCAGGCGATTTGATGATGCTGACGATCGCCCAACGTCGAGCAACCCCTTACTTCCTCGTAGAAAGCCTCTTCCTACCGTTTTCCGAAACGTCGAGCGTAAGTGATTATTTGTACGACGGAGAGTCAGATGCACAGTATGAAACACGTCAGAAACTATACATGGAAGAAGCACAACATAATGCGACGATCGAGGCCTATGAATTAGCTGATAAAAAGGTCGATATCGACTTTAAAGGGGTCTATGTGTCCGGTGTCATTCCAGGTGGTCCAGCCGAAGGGAAACTGAAAGCTGGAGACCGGATCACGGGCGTCGATGGGAAATCGATTACGTCATTTGATGGCTTCATGAAGACGATTCAATCGAAAAAAGCAAAAACAGCCGTTCCAATTCAGTTCACGCGTAAATCGGAAGTCAAGAAGACGACGATTCGAGTGGATCAGTTGTCGAAAGAAGTCAAACGTGTCGGACTTGGTATTTATGAACCATTACCGATCTCAAACGTAACGACAGACCCCGCTATTAAGTTTCAGATCGAGGATGTCGGTGGTCCTTCTGCAGGAATGATGTTCACGCTTGAAATCTATGATCAATTGACGCCGGGTGATTTGGCGAAAGGACATAAAATTGCCGGTACAGGAACGATTGAAGAAGGCGGTAAAGTTGGACCGATCGGTGGTGCGTGGCAAAAGGTAGTCGCTGCTGACGAGGCAGAAGCAGAAATCATGTTCGTACCAGCAGGAGAGAACTACAAAGAAGCAAAACCATCCATTAAAAAACTCGGAACGAACATGAAGCTCGTTCCGATCAAGACAGTTGAAGATGCGATTGATTATTTGGAAGAACTTCCAGCGAAATAAGGAAAACGACGGTGTTCGAGCAACGCGTCGTAGCGAGCCAAGGGCAGTGCGTATGCAGCTGTCACTTGGCTTTCTTTTGTTAGCCAAGGATGGCTCGTGAACGTACTTAAAACAGGGACACGCGTTTTGATACTCTTAAGTGCCAGTCGTCCTTGTTCTGAAAAAGCGAGGGGGCGAACGAAATCAACATGATCATAATCAATCCGTGCGACCTCTTCCGTTGTCGTTGAAGTCAACAGATAGACAATGGCACGCTGCAGGCTTGTACGCGTATAACGACGTGTTTTGACGTGATTTAAAAAGAAATCGAACGTCTCTGCTTGTTTGGCACCTTCGATGAGACGAGGAGCTAGTGAAGCATCAATTCCGGCGATTCGTATCAACTCAGATACGGGAGTCGTCAATAGGCGTTGTCGAATCCATGGATAATAGTGCGAAAAATGAGCGAAAGAAGCGTTTGTCAGGACGTCCTCCGTCTGTTCGGGAAGTGCGAGCAGCTGACCGTGCGTCTGGTAATGGGCGCGTATCGCAGTGGCGCTCATGATAGCTCCGGTTGATAGGTCATGATAGCCACTTCCAATTCGTTTTGTCGTATGAAGCGAAACGGTCTTCGCGGCGCGAGCATAATAATAACCAAGTGTATTGTTCGGTTGTGTCAAATCAAGCGTCTGTGAGACACTCTTGAACGCTTGACTAGCAGCGTGAGCAGAAGAAAGACCAGCTGTTAATCCGTCACGTAACGCTTGCTTATATGCAAGAGTCTCTTCAATTTGTTCCGATGCCGCCTGCAAAAAGGGATGGATGTCTCCACATTCGCTTCCGAACGAAAGTGACTCACAACCAATCGTCTCAGCGATCGTCACTCCACCGAGCGCAAACCGATCTGCGCGTTGGACGGCAAAATAAAAGGGGAGTTCAAGAACGAGATCAACGGCACCACTCGCGACTGCTGCTTGAGCACGTGTCCATTTGTCTGTAAAAGCGGGCTCCCCACGTTGCATGAACGTCCCGCTCATGATGGCGACGATGACGTCGGCATCCGTTTCCCGTCGTGCTGTCGTCGCTTGATAATAGTGTCCATTATGAAACGGATTGTACTCTGAAATGATAGCTGTCATCCTCATGAAAACTTTCTCCTTTGCAAACCGAATTAAGTGCGGTAATATGGATAAAGACGTCCAAAAGTGTTCGTTCTCTAGCGATTTCAGTGTAAAGAAAAAACATTGACAAAACAAGATGTCCTCTCTATAATTCATATTGTTGCAATTGAGGTGATTCGGATGAAATGGTCCCTGATGCAATTGAATAAATTGCGCAATCTGGGTCAACTTCAGGTTAACGAGACGATCGAGCTCAATGAGCTAGTCGCCCTCCATCCGGATATCCGGGCGGTGCAACCTGTGCACGTTCGTGCAAATGCATCGTTTACATCGAATCAATTAATATTCAATCTCCGGATTACCGGCGAAATGACGCTTCCGGATGCCCGGACGCTAAATGACGTCGCTTATCCATTCGAGATTGAATCCATCGAGCCATTCCTGCTCGAGGTTGATGCTGTTTCGAACGAAGCAGATGACATCAACGTGCCGATCGGGAATACGGTCGATCTTCGACCGCTCGTGCAAGAATTGATTTTACTTCATGTGCCAGTGCAAGTGCATGGGGATGATGAAGAGAATCAGTTGGTTGAGGGGGAAGGCTGGACGATTCTTTCTGAAGAGGATCCAGAGGAAACCGAACCAAAAATCGATCCGCGACTCGCGGGTCTCGCTCAGTTCTTTAAAAAAGATCAGGATTCCTGATTTCTGAAGTAAAGGCGAGTGTATTTTTTCAAGGAGGTGGACAACGATGGCAGTACCATTCCGCAGAACGTCGAAAACACGCAAACGTCTTCGCCGTACTCATTTCAAACTCCGTGTACCAGGTATGGTCGAGTGCCCAAACTGTGGTGAAATGAAACTTTCACACCGTGTTTGTAAAGCATGTGGCTCGTACAAAGGTAAAGAAATCGTCAGCAAGTAAGCTGATTGATCGGTATAAAAGCGACCTTCGAATCGAGAAATCGGTTTTGGGGTCGCTTTTTTCATGAAAGGGGAAATGATGAAGATGAACGTTGGAATCATTGGCGCGGGAGCCATCGGTTTATTGCTTGCCTCTTATTTATCGGAAGAGCATGCAGTCACGCTCTATACTCGACAAGAACAAGAAGAGGAACGTTCGATCATTCGCGATGGACAGGCAAGTCGACTTGTACGAATCCGGAAGATTGATCGACTCGAGTCAGAAGACTTGGTGTTTGTAGCGACAAAGTCGTATGATATAAAAAGTGTGATTCCATTCCTCAAACGGCTGACGTGTCCCGTCATGTTCCTGCAAAATGGAATGGATCATTTGAAATGGAAAGAGCAATTGCCGCAAGTCTTATTCGGTGTCGTCGAACATGGAGCCATGCGCACTGCGCCGTTTGAAGTCAGGCATACTGGACAAGGACGTATTCGATATGGAAATCAAGAAATTTCGAACTTGTCGTCAATACAGCTCCGTTTTGAATTCGAGTCGGATATGGAAGCGGTCTTATTGACGAAACTGTTCATCAACGTCGTCATCAATCCAGTGACGGCATATTACGGTGTTGAGAATGGATCCTTGTTAGAAATGCCTTATCGACAAGAAGCACGTCAATTATTTGACGAAATGCAGACGATTTTTCCGAATCATAGCATTACTTATTCCGAAATCGAGCGAATCATGGAGAACACGAGTAAAAATCGTTCTTCGATGTTACGAGATCTTGAGCAAGGACGCCAAACAGAAGTGGAACCGATACTTGGATACGCGTTACGTCAGGCGACGACTGCGACGCCACGTTTATCTTTTTATTATGAACAGATCAAACAGAGGGAGGGTCCGCAGTGACGGTCTTCATCATTTTTCCTTTATTCAGCCTACTTGCGTTGTATCTCATCTTTTTACTTCTGTTTCGAAAACACGGGAAGGCAGTCCGATTCGCACTCGACGTTGGGACATTCATTGTTCTATATGCCATTCATGTCGCATTGATTGCCTTGACCGGAACAAATTACTTAGGATGGATCGTCATCGTCGTGTTGGTAGTGTTTGCGTTGAACGCGCTCTGGCAACGGATTCGGCAACTTGATGTCGATTTAAGACAAATGATTCGGCACAGTTGGCGGATCATCATCTTGCTAGCGTTACCCGTTCATTTCGTGTTGTTCGTGCTCGGTATACGTCAACTGTTCATCAGCTGACGAGTTAGGTAAGAAAGAAGGGATTTTGTTTGAAGGTACAACCATTTGAAGCCTTATATGATGACAACTCGCTGATGCATCGTGCTTCACGAGAAGAATTCTTAACATATGTCGATCACCTCGGAACGAGTGGTTTAGCGTCGAGAAGCCGCTTACTTGAAGAGCGTCACTATCCGCATCTTGCGGCGCTAACGGACGAACTCGAACGCCAAAATCCAAATATGACGGAGCGATTGCGGGAGCGTGTCGCGAAACTTCGTACAGGTGAGGCACAAGCTGTGGTCACAGGGCAACAAACCGGCATCTTTGGCGGACCATTATATGCCATCTATAAACTGTTGACCTGTCTTAAGGTCGCGCAGCAGGCGGAAGCGACACTTGATCGCCCTGTCGTTCCGATTTTTTGGCTCGCGACCGAAGATCACGATTTTGATGAGATCAATCATGTTTATGTTCCGACAGCAGATTTTCAAACGCGAAAAATCGCAGTCGCCCCTGCGGAAACGATTGCCCGCTCGGTCAGTCGCTTGTCTTTTGATCAGCCGGCACTTCTAGAAATCATTGAAGAAACGTTCCGGGCAATGCCGGAGACGATCCACACGAAACGATTAGTTGCGCGGCTGAAACAACTCGTTGAAGAATGTACATCGTATGGCATGTTTTTCTCACAATTAATCGGCGAATTGATCGATTTCGATATCGTCTTCTTTGATGCTGATACACACCCTGTCCGTGAACTCGAGATTCCGTTTTTTGAACGATTGATTCAAGACAATGCGGAATTCAGACAGGCATTGACGGACGGAATAACACAGACGAAAGAATTACCCGACACATTCTTGAACGAGGAGGCCGCGCATCTTTTCATCGATGATCACGGTCGTCAGTTGCTTTATCCGACAGCAAGCGGATTTGAGACGAAACAAGGGAAGCAGTATACAGAACTTGAATTAATCGCGTTACTGTACGCCAGTCCGGAACGATTCTCAAACAGTGTCGTGACCCGACCATTGATGCAGGATTATCTGTTCCCGACGCTTGCCTACATTGGTGGACCGGGAGAATTAGCTTACTGGACGCGCTTACGCCCACTGTTTCACCATCTGAAGTGGACGATGCCGTTATTAATCCCTCGTATGGGCGGATTACTCGTGCGTCATAGCGATGAAAAACGGCTTATGAAACTCGACGTATCACTCGAAGAGATCGTCCGGTCAGGCGTTCCGATTCCCGTCTATTCGGAAGAGCAGATGACAGGGCGCCTGCAGACGGCAGCGATGCTGAAAGATAGCTTCGTCTCCGAGTTTCTTTCGCTCGAACATCAGCTACTGCGAACTTCGAGTAAGAGTGAGAAAATCAAGAAACAACTCGAACAATCGATTGCTAGTTTGTTAGCAGAAGATCGACGTCAATTTGATCGACAGACGCGACAGTATAAAGAAACGGCCTATCATTTGCTACCGGATGGAGCGCCACAAGAAAGGATTCACTCCATCTTACCGTGGTTGAATCATCATGGTCCTGATTTTGTTCGGGACTTAAGGAACGCTTATGAGTCAAATGCGGCTGAACAACTGAAAATTTTCCTTTAAACCTGCTGAAACAAGCAGGTTTTTTTGATTTTTTAGCGAAAATTACACAAAAGTTAAATAAATCAAGGAAACTGTCTCATTTTCGTAACGTTTTCATGAGAGAATGTGATACATTGAAAAAGAGTAACGTCCTTCAAGGACAGTGAAAGGTGAGGCAGGACATGTTTGAGCATGAAACGGTATTGAAATGGGAGTCAATCGAAGGACTCGCGATTAAACCCGACGGTATTTACGTCGATTGTACATTAGGTGGAGCAGGACATAGCGAAGAGATCGTCAAACAACTGACGACAGGTCATCTATACGCATTTGATCAAGATGATGTCGCCCTTGCTCATGCAGCAGAACGTCTCGCGGCGTATGAAGGTCGCTTTACTTTAATAAAGAGTAATTTTGCTTATCTAAAAGAGCAATTAGCAGCACATGGCGTCGAGAAAGTAGACGGCATCTTATTCGATCTTGGTGTCTCTTCACCACAATTAGACGAAGGGGAACGGGGATTTAGTTACAATCACGATGCACGTCTCGACATGCGCATGGATCAATCTTCTCCACTTTCTGCCTACGAAGTCGTCAATGAATGGTCTTACAATGATCTCGTACGTATCTTCTTTACATACGGGGAAGAGAAGTTCTCAAAACAAATTGCACGCAAAATCGAAAAAGCGCGGGAAGAGCAACCGATTGAGACGACGTTCGAACTCGTCGAATTGATCAAGGATGCGATTCCAGCACCAGCACGACGTAAAGGTGGTCACCCTGCGAAACGGACGTTCCAAGCGATCCGAATTGCCGTCAATGACGAATTGAACGTCTTTGACCGTGCGGTACACCAAGCAATTGATGTATTACGGGTTGGTGGACGTTTATGTGTCATTACGTTCCATTCACTTGAAGATCGCATGTGTAAACAGGCGATCAAAGAAAAATCATCACTACCCGAGCTTCCACCGGGATTGCCGATGATACCGGTCGAGATGGAGCCCGAACTCCGACTCGTCACACGCAAGCCGATTACAGCTGGTGTCGAAGAGCTGGATGATAATCGTCGCGCTCGATCGGCAAAATTACGAATCGCTGAAAAAATGAAAGAATCTTGAGAGGAGCATTCCAATGGCAGAACCACTTCGTAAATCGGTCCAAACGGTTCAACCCGTTCGTCAACAACCTGTTCAGGAACCACGGAAGACGGAAGATATCGCACGTCGCGTCGCCGTCCGTCCGAAGTATCGCTTGTATCCCTTTGAAAAATTCTTATACAGTGCGATGATTGGTGGTCTTGTGTTATTTGGGAGTTTGACGATCAGTACGCACAACGAGGCGTACAATGTCAGTCGTGACTTAGCGAAAGAAAACCAAGTCACACAGTCACTCAAAAAAGAAAATGAACGTTTACAACTAGAGGTCACGAACTTAAGCTCTCCGGAACGGATTTATAAGATTGCAAAAGAACAGGGTCTTGATATGCGTAAAGGGAACATCAAGGTGATTCCTAAATGAATCCACTGAAAAAATCCCGTTGGAGAGTAGCCTTTATCATGGTGATATTTGCTACTCTCTTTTTTGTGTTTATTGGCAGATTTTTATACTTAGCGACAACTAAACAATTCCATGGGGAAGATATGATTGCCTATGCTGAGAAAAAGCGATGGGAGTCCCAGGAGACGCTTGGAGCAGAACGCGGTGAAATTTTTGACCGTCTCGGTTCTCCAATCGCCATTAATGTTCCGTCGTATCACCTGATTGGTATTTACCGACTAGGTGGCGTCAAGGATCCGGATGAGACGATCGTCGACTTCAAAAAGACGGCTGAAGGTCTTGCACCGATACTTGGAATGACGACGAAAGAACTGGAAACCTATTTGATTGAGAACAAAGAACGTTCGCAAATCGAATTCGGAAAAAAGGGAAATGACTTAACACTCGATCAAAAAGAGAAGATCGACAAGTTAAAACTCCCTGGAATCCGGATGATCGAAGAGCCAAAACGATACTATCCGAACGGTATCTTCTTGTCCGATACACTCGGATTCGTCCAAAAGATCACCGAGGAGAATGGTCGTGTCGCGTTACAGGGACAAATGGGGATCGAAAAACAGTATGATAATGCCTTGAGTGAGTCTTACGGTGCACGCGTCTTCGAGAAAGACCGGAGTGGTAATCCGTTGATCCAAGGTTCTTCACGTGTCTCGAATGAACCGAAGGACGGATCGAATCTGTACTTGACAATCGATCATCGCATTCAACAGTCGCTTGAGAAACAGATGCAAAAAATGTACAACACGTATAAGCCGAAAAACGCAACGGGTATCGTCATGGATGCGAAGACTGGTGAAATCCTTGCCATGGCGGATCGGCCATCGTTCAACCCGAATTTACGTGACATGAAAGATTTTACGAACTTCGCCGTATCCTCACGATTCGAACCGGGTTCAACGATGAAGATTTTTACGCTCGCAGCAGCGATTGATGCGGGAGTCTTCCGTCCGAACGAGAAGTATAAATCGGGTAGCTATAATTACAAAGGAACGGTCATCAAGGATTACAATGATGTTGGTTGGGGCACAATTCCGATGATCGAGGGCGTCTATCACTCCTCGAACGTCATGTTCTCGAAGTTGACAGCAGAAAAACTTGGGATCGAACGGTATAAAGAATACTTTAAGAAGTTTCATTTTGACCAACGAACGGGTATAGACATCTCGGGAGAAGTAAACAGTCAGTCTGATTTGTCAAAACCGCTGAATGCGCTCATCACTTCATGGGGACAATCGACTGCAGTCACACCAATGCAATTACTCCAAGGGGCAACAGCAATTGCTGGTGACGGTGAAATGGTCAAACCGCATATCATCCAAAAAGCTGATCATACGGATAAAGCACCGTACCGAGCGAAAACAGAAGTCGTCGGTAAGCCAATTTCGGCAGAGGCGGCCAAAGCGACGCGGGATGCACTGGACGGTGTCGTCAACAGTAAAATCGGAACGGGTCAAATGTACAAGTTGAAAGACTACCGTGTCATCGGTAAGACCGGTACAGCTCAAATTTCTGAGAACGGAAAATACATTCAAGGAAAATTCATTCACTCGTTCATCGGCATGGCACCAAAAGATGATCCGGAATTGATCATGTACATCGCGGTCGATCGTCCGTCAAAAAATGAATCATCGGTTTCAGGACCACTCATCATGAGTCCGGTGTTCAAAAGTGTCATGAATACAGCATTACAGTACCGGAGCATTCAACCGGAAACGCAAAAAGATTCGGTGGATGTCAAAGCGAAGATTACGCCGAGCTATATCAAGAAGAGCGCTCGACAAGCAACGGATTTGGCGAAAGAACAAGAAGCTGTTCCAATCATCCTTGGGGATGGAGCGGAGGTCGTTTCGCAGATTCCGTCTCGTGGTCAAGAATTCGTCAGTGGAGAACGTGTCTTGCTGAAGACGGCGAACACATTTAAGATGCCGAATCTGACGGGGTGGTCGCAGCGAGACGTCAAAAAGCTCGTCAGCTTATATGACTTGAAGCTCGATGTCATCGGTAAAGGTTTTGTAACCAAACAATCAGCTCGAACTGGTACACTAGTGAAGGAAAATGGAAAGTTGACGGTCGAACTAGCTGAACCTAAAGAATAACGGTGGGGCAAGTTTCCTGATTTCTACAGGAAGACGAGGACGAACAGGAGTCATTCGTTGACTTTTGCATTCGTCCTCTTTTGCTGTCATCGAATGGAGGTATATATCATGTTAACAATTACGCAAATTGCTGAGTGGCTGCATCTTGATGTCAGAGACGACCGGGTCGTCCGCCACTTCGCAACGGATTCACGCGCACATCTTGAAGATGGTCTCTATGTTCCGATTCAAGGAGCACGCGTCGATGGTCATCGCTTCCTGGAAGGCGCAAAAAATCAAGGAGCGATCGTCACCTTATGGAAGAGAGGGATTGATCGACCGGACATCGATGTCGTTTTCTTAGAAGTCGATGAACCACTGGTTGCCTTGCAAGAGATCGCTAAACAATACTTAATGCGGATTGCGCCAAAAATCGTTGCCATCACTGGATCGAATGGCAAGACATCGACGAAAGACATGGTCGAAAGTGTACTCAAGACAACGTTCAAGACACATAAGACACAAGGGAACTTCAATTCGGATATCGGGATGCCGTTAACGATTCTCATGATGCCGGCTGACACGGAAGTCGCCGTACTGGAAATGGGAATGAACGGTTTTGGCGATATCGAATTCTTATCGAATCTTGCTGAACCAGATATTGCGCTCGTCACGAACATCGGTGAATCCCATGCGGAGCAAGTCGGTGGACGTAGTGGAATCGCCAAAGCAAAGCTTGAGATTCGGTCTGGTCTTAAACCAGGAGGTCATCTGTTCGTTGATGGGGATGAACCACTTCTAGCAGAAGTCGAAGCGGAGAAAATCGGTTATCAGATTGGGAATACGTACCGGATCGAGACGACAGAAGCAACATTTTTCGGAACAGCCTTTGCTTACGATGGTACTGCCTTTCATCTGCCTGTGTTAGGAAAACACCAAGTCCGAAATGCAGCGTACGCGATTGCGACAGCGCGCGCGCTTGGCGTGACGGATGCCCGGATCCAAGAAGGATTCGACGCGGTTGAACTGACACCAATGCGGATGGAACGACTGCTCTTTGAGGAGACGGCGGTCATCAACGATGCGTATAACGCAAGTCCGACATCGATGAATGCAGCGATTGAGACAATCACTGCATTAGAAGGGTATACGACGCGCGTTCTCGTGCTCGGCGATATGTATGAACTAGGAGACCAGGAACGCTTGTTACATGCCTCGGTCGGAAAGCGGATTACGTTACCGGTCTCGCATGCTATTCTAGTAGGGGAGAAAGGCGCGTGGATTGCTGAAGGAATCAGCGACCCATCCGTCCAAATCCAATTTGCGGCAACTGTTGAGGATGCTGCTGAACAATTGCGTTCGCTGCTTGGAGAACGAACAATCGTTTTATTGAAAGCGTCACGTGGGATGGCGCTCGAACGGATATTGACCTATCTGAACGAAAACTAATTTTTGAAAAAGGGTGTCTGCTATGATCACATTATTCATCAGTCTTATTCTTGCATTTCTTGTTGTACTACTTGTTATGCCAAAGGCAATTCCGTTTCTACACCGATTGAAGTTCGGTCAGGAAATTCGGGAAGAAGGACCTCAATGGCATCAGGTCAAATCGGGAACGCCAACGATGGGCGGGATCGTCATTCTCGTCGCGATGATCGTCAGTGTTCTTGGAGCAATCGTCATGGGTGATTTATCAACGACACAGTTATCGTTACTCTTTTTAACACTTGCATATGGTGCGATTGGTTTCATCGATGACTACATCAAAGTCGTCAAGAAGCGTAATCTCGGCTTGAATTCGAAGCAAAAACTGATTGGGCAAATCGTCGTCGGATTGTTATTCGTTTGGTTGAGTGGTGGATTTACGAGTGACGCGACGTATCTGTCGATTCCATTCACAGACTTCAAACTTGATTTTGGTATCATCTATCCGTTCGTTGCCTTGTTCTGGTTAGTCGGATTCTCGAATGCTGTCAACTTGACAGACGGGTTAGACGGTCTCGTATCATTTACGGCGATTCCGACATTCCTCTTCTTCGGTTTGTACAGTTGGTTCATCGCGGATGAAGTGGGTGCTGCTTGTTTTGCCTTCTCAGCAGTTGGTGCCCTAATTGGATTCCTTTTATTCAATGCTCATCCAGCAAAAATCTTCATGGGCGATACAGGGTCCCTTGCACTCGGTGCCGCACTAGCAGGTCTATCGATTGTCCTAAAACTAGAACTTCTCCTTGTCTTGATCGGCATTGTCTTCGTTGTAGAGACACTATCTGTCATTCTACAAGTCATCTCATTTAAGACGACAGGGAAACGTATCTTTAAAATGAGTCCGATTCATCACCATTTTGAAATGGTTGGTTGGAGCGAATGGCGGATTGTCGGTACATTCGCAGGAATCAGCTGTTTGATGGCATTCATCGCCTACGTATTTATGTGATAAAAACGAAGAGAGAAAGTGAGCGATTCAACAATGGAACAACGACAATGGAATGATCAAAAGGTGCTCGTTCTCGGAACGGCGAAAAGTGGAATCGCAGCCGCTCGTTATTTAGCGAGCGTAGGTGCAGAAGTGACAGTGAATGACGGGAAAACACCGTCCGAGAGTGATCAAGCAGTGCTTGCATCACTCGATGTCCAAACGGTTTATGGTGGGCATCCGCTTACACTACTCGATGACATCGATTTGATCGTCAAGAATCCAGGGATTCCGTATCAGATCGAATTGTTACAAGAAGCATTACGACGCAACATTCCCGTTTGGACAGAGGTGGAACTGGCGTATCACGCAACAGATGCGACGTGGATTGCTATCACAGGATCAAACGGGAAAACGACGACGACGACACTCGTTCATGAATTGTTGAAAACAGGGTCTCGACGTGTGCATTTGGCAGGAAACATTGGATTCCCGGCAATTGAAATCGCACGTCAGGCAAAACGAGATGACATCATCGTCATTGAATTATCGAGTTTTCAATTGATGGGGATCGATCAGTTCCGACCATACACAGCAGCCTTTTTAAATCTATCACCGGCACATCTCGATTATCATGGTGATTTTGAATCATACGGAGAAGCAAAAGCTCGGATTTTCAAAAACATGACATCTTCGGATCGGCTTATCTTGAACGCTGATGATGCATCGGTCAACGAGCTCGGTAAGACAGCAAATGTGACGCCGCTCCTATTCTCACGTCGTCAATCTGCTTATGCAGAAATAGTGAATGATGTGTTGACGATCAATGGATCGAGTATTCTACCCGTCAAAGAACTTGCTCTCGGTGGTGGTCACAATGTTGAGAACGTCCTCGCGGCCTTAGCGCTCGTCGAACCATTCGACTTACCATTAGCGAATGTCCAGCATGTGCTACGGACATTCGGAGGAGTAGAGCACCGGACACAGTTCGTCGGTGAAATTGCTGGTCGAAAAGTTTATAACGATTCGAAAGCGACGAATAACGTCGCGACAGAAGCAGCCCTATCTGGATTCACGACAAACATCATCTGGTTATGTGGTGGGCTCGAGCGTGGAGCGGATTTGACACCGCTACTCGATGCGATGAAGCACGTCAAACATGTCATCGGACTGGGAGAAACCGGACATCGCTTCGGAACGCTTGCATCTGAAAACGGCTATTCATCAACGGTCGTCAAGACGATGGATGAAGCCGTGAAAGTAGCGTTTGAAGTATCACAACCTGGAGACATCATTCTTTTATCACCAGCATCTGCAAGTTGGGATCAGTATAAGACATATGAAGAGCGCGGCGATCATTTCGTTCGTGCCGTACATGAAGTAGGGGGAACAACAGTATGAAAATCGTCGTCTCTGGTGGCGGTACAGGTGGTCACATCTATCCGGCACTTGCCATGATCCGAGAGCTCGAAGAACGCATGCCGTGTGAGGTCCTCTATATCGGAACAGAAAACGGTCTCGAAGCGGATATCGTCCGTCGGGCAGGAATTCCATTTGAATCGATTGAGATCTCTGGCATCCGTCGTTCGCTGTCGTTCGAGAACGTCAAGACGGGTATCCGGTTCGTCAAGAGTGTCCGACGGGTTCGCCGACTACTGCGCCAGTTCCAACCGGATATTGTCGTCGGTACAGGTGGGTTCGTCTGTGGACCTGTTCTGTACACGGCAGCAAAAATGGGTTTTAAGACACTCGTTCATGAACAAAACAGTCTTCCCGGTATCACCAATAAATTTTTAGCGCGTTATGTGGACCGTGTCGCATTATCCTTCAAAGGATCCGGTCATCACTTCGGTAAAAACGAAACAAAGACGGTTCTGATCGGAAACCCACGCGCTTCTGAAGTAGCGGAGTTACAAATCAACCCAACGGAAGAGCGTCAACGTTTCGGTTTCGAGGAAGGGCGTCCACTCGTCGTCATCTATGGTGGTAGTCGTGGTGCGCCTGCCATCAATGAAGCAGTCGTCGACATGATGCCGAAAGTTGAACAAGCCGGATGGTCGCTCCTCTTCGTTACGGGTCAGATTCATTACGATACGATTGTTTCACGCGTTGGCTCAGTACCTGAACGCATTCAACTGCGTCCATTTGTATATGATTTACCGAACATCCTAAAAGCAAGTCAACTTGTCATTTCGCGTTCGGGAGCAAGTACATTAGCAGAACTGACGACGCTTGGGTTACCGAGTGTCCTCATTCCAAGTCCTTACGTGACGGAAAACCATCAAGAAGTCAATGCCTCATCGCTCGTCGAGACAGGTGCGAGTCTATTGATTCGTGAACAAGAACTGACAGGTGAACGGTTATTTGATGCATGTGAAAAAGCATTGGCGCAACAACAAAAGATGTCTGAAGCAGCACTTGCGCTCGGTATGCCGAATGCATCACGAGACTTAGTTGATGAATTGTTACGACTAACAGGACAAAAAAACTAAACTATTGCAGGAAAAGACCGATAGGGAAATGAACTGTTACGTATAGAGGAGGAATGAGACGTGAGGGAACGGAGAGCGGTCGGACGACCGCAAGAGGACAAGAACGTCCGCAGTCTCGAGGATAAGATACCTTATATCCGTGAACAACGTCGCAAAAAAGCTAACCGAAGACTCATTTATGTCCTGATTTTGATTGGTCTATTGGTCGGTGTCGTCTTTTATCTGCAGTCAAGCTATTCCCGGGTCGCTCGATTTGATGTTGATGGTAACGTCAATGTGAAATCAGAGGATATTTTGCAAGCATCCGGGATCAAGGTGAAAGAGACACATGCCTTTAATGTGTCAGAGGAAGACGTTCTTGAACGGATTGAGAAGGTCCCAGGTATTCAAGAAGCAACGATGCAAAAGCAATTTTTGCACCAATATCGCGTGACGGTGACGGAAGAGAAAGAGATTGCCTATGCGAAAGATAAACCGGGAGACCGGATCGTCCTTGCGGATGGAACGATCATTCCCGGTAAGTCGAAGGAAGAATTGTTTGACGCTCCGATCCTGACTGGCTTCACCGATCAATCTCTAAATCGATTGACGAAGGAGCTTGTTAAAATCGAGCCGAAAGTACGGAGCCGGATATCCGAGATCGTCGCTAATGATAAGACTGACAAAGGTGGTCTGAAGTTATTCATGACGGATGGGAATACGGTTTTGCTCAGTACTTCTGCCTTTTCCAATTCATTGAATGAATATGTAAAGGTCATTTCTGCCTTACCAAAAGGAAAGACAGGAACAATTACAATTGATGGTGGTATCTATTTCAAACCATATAAAGGGAAAAAATAGAAGATTCGTAAAGGGCTGACGAACAAAAAAACAAACATGTGTTTTCATTCGTCGACCTTTATTTGAATCGTCATCAAATCGTAATCTATTAGGACGCTAAGACGGGCAATAACTTCTTTTCGTAAGTATTTATATAGTGTAGACTTAAACGAGAAGAAGCCTGATCTATTCCTAGAATATAATTAGGAATAAAAAGGATTAGTATTATGAAAGTGGAGGTGTCACTCCCATGGAAACGAAAGGTACGATTGCCGCACTCGACATTGGGACATCGGAGGTGAAGCTCATCGTCGGTGAACTACTTGGTGGAACGCTGAACGTTCTTGCTGAAGGTTCTGCACCATCCGCGGGTGTTAAACGAGGTGTCATCGTTGACATCGATCAAACGGTACATGCCATTAAACAAGCGGTCACAGAAGTGGAACGTACACTTGGTGAACCAATTGGTGAAGTATATGTCGCTATTTCGGGCGAGCACATTCAAGTCAAGGATTGCCAGGGGATGACGTCAATCAAAGGTGAGGACAATGAAATCACGGATGATGATGTGAAAGATGTCTTGCATTCTGCGATGGTCATGCGAATTCCAAATGAACTCAGTGTAGTTGATGTCTTGCCGAAGACGTTTACGGTTGATCAGCAAACAGAAATCACTGATCCAAGAGGAATGATTGGTTATCGTCTCGAAGTAACAGGGAAGCTCATCATCGGAGCGAAGACGATCCTACATAGCATTAAACGTTCCATTGAACGGGCTGGTTTAGAGCTTGCTGGATATGTGCTGGAGAGTTTAGCGGTATCTAGAATCGCAGCATCGATTGATGAACTAGAACTCGGTGTTGGGATCATCGATATCGGACATGAGACGACGACGCTTTCCATCTATGAAAAGAACGATCTCGTCTACTCGACGACGTTGCCTTACGGTGGAGATCATCTGACACGTGATTTGACGTACAAGATGAACTGCAAATACCAAGATGCGAAACTCGCTAAAGAAGAATACGGCGTTGCACTCGAAGCACTCGGTGATCCGGAGGAGAAAGTCTCATACGTCACGATCAACGGGGAACATCGTTTCGAACCACAATCAGAAATCGGATTCGTTTTAGAAGCGCGACTTGAGGAAATCTTCGAGATGATTCAAAAACGAATGACGCAAGCGGGATACGCTCACATGAATAGCGGCTTGATCTTATGTGGTGGAAGTTCTTCACTACCTGGCATCGATCAGCTCGGAAAACGGATTTTCAAGCAGAGCGTCAATGTTTATCAGCCTGCTAGTCTTGGTATTCGTCATCCGAAGTATGCCGTTGCAGCTGGTATGTTACGTTATGTACTCTCAAGAAGCGCCGTATCGAAATCAGGTTTCGACCGGGCAGAAGAGAAAGAAGTCGTAGCATCCGGACGTGAGCAGGATGCACTGCTCATGAACGAACAGGCATCACCTGCTCGTGAAGAACGACCAACGCGTGAACAGCCTCCAAAAGAGAAAAAGTCATTCAGTAGTTTCTTTGAGAAATTCTTTGGTTAATGCCTACAAAAAAATCCAATGAGTAAAAAATATTAGGGGGCCCTTTTTATGTTGCATTTTGATGAAATGATGGACCAAGTAGCAAAAATCAAGGTCATCGGTGTAGGCGGTGGCGGTTCGAACGCCGTCAACCGAATGATTGAACACGGTGTCCAAGGCGTAGAGTTCATCGCTGTAAACACAGACGCTCAGGCATTAAACATGTCACAAGCTGACGTGAAATTACAACTCGGCGCAAAATTGACACGTGGTCTCGGTGCGGGTGCAAATCCGGAAATCGGTAAAAAAGCGGCAGAAGAGAGCCGTGAACAATTAACAGAAATCCTTTCAGGAGCTGACATGGTCTTCGTCACAGCCGGTATGGGTGGCGGAACTGGAACAGGAGCTGCTCCAGTCATCGCTGAGATTTCAAAAGAAATCGGCGCGTTGACAGTCGGTGTCGTGACAAAGCCATTCATGTTCGAAGGACGTAAACGGATGCAACATGCTGTTTCTGGTGTCCAGAACTTCAAAGAAAAAGTCGATACGTTGATCGTCATCCCGAATGATAAGTTGCTTGAAATCGTCGATCGGAACACACCGATGCTTGAAGCGTTCAAAGAAGCGGATAACGTCTTACGTCAAGGTGTACAGGGTATCACGGACTTGATTGCCGTTCCTGGTCTAATCAACCTCGACTTCGCCGATGTGAAGACGATCATGACTGAAAAAGGTTCTGCTTTGATGGGTGTTGGTGTCGCAACAGGTGAACATCGCGCGACGGAAGCCGCTAAAAAAGCGATTTCAAGTCCATTGCTTGAAACATCAATCGAAGGCGCGAAAGGTGTTCTAATGAACATCACGGGTAGTGCGAACCTCAGCTTGTATGAAGTAACGGAAGCCGCACAGATCGTTCAAAGTGCAGCAGATGAGGAAGTTAACTTGATCTTCGGTTCTGTCATCAATGATAACCTAGAAGATGAAATCATCGTCACAGTCATCGCGACGGAATTCGAAAACGAACCACTCGACTTCGAAATTCCATCCGCACAAGAGATGATGAAAAACCTATTGAAGAAAAAACAAGCGACTCCACCACCAACAGAGGAGTCTAAACCACAAGTCGAAGAGACGCCTGTCAGCTCAAATCCTGAACCAGCTAAAGCGCCAGATGTCGAAGAAACGATGGACATCCCATCTTTCCTTCGCCGGAATAATCGTTGATCGATGTTCCAGTGACACGACTGCTAAACCAAGAGGTGTCGCGAAAGCGGCGCCTCTTTTTTTAAAATCGAAGGAGGCATCAACATGTTTGGACAATGGATCAAATGGGATACACCAACAGGTACCGTACGTGCCGCCTTTACGACGAAGTTTGCAGCACCACATGGAAACGGTAACTTAGGATTACATGTCAACGATGATCGTGACGGCGTCATTCAGAACCGACAAGTCATTGCTCGACAGCTTGATCTATCTCTTGAGAACTCAATTTGGGCGCAGCAAATCCATGGGAATCACGTTGAACAGGTGACGACACTTGACTCCGGACGCGGCGCTCTGGATTACGAAACAGCGATTCCGGGTACAGATGGATTGGTGACGACCGATTCGAATGTCTTACTGATGATGCTCTTCGCTGATTGTGTTCCGCTTGTCTTCTGTGATCCGACGACAGGAATCATCGCGAATACGCACGCCGGATGGCGGGGGACTGTTGGCAATATCGTTGAAGAGACAGTCAAACAAATGGAGCGTGCAGGTGCGAGTCGCTCATCGATTCAGATGGTCATTGGTCCATCGATTCGTGATTGTTGTTACGAAGTCGATCAACCCGTCATCGATGCGATCGACGCACTTGAACTCGATGAGTCTCCTTACATACGCAAGGAAGATGGAAAAGCGATGTTATCGCTACAAAAAACAAATGCTGCGCTTGCTGAGCGTTGTGGAGTGGGTGATGTCCTTGACTCAGGTCTATGTACACATTGTCAGGCGGAAGATTACTTCTCTTATCGCCACGGCGACCACGGCGGTCGGTTCGCGAGTTTGATCGTAAAGGAGTCATTGGATGTCAATTCTTGAAAATGTACAAGAGGTTACACGACGGATAAAACAAGCGAGTGAAAAGAGTTCATCCAAAAAGCAGGTACAGTTGATTGGCGTGACGAAATCAGTCTCAAGTCAAGTTGCTTCTGAATTATTAGAGGCCGGTGTAACGCATCTTGGAGAAAATCGTCCGGATGGACTGCTCGAAAAACAAGCAGAACTTGGACGTACAGCCTGTACATGGCACTTCATCGGCACGTTACAGACGCGTAAAGTTCGTCAGATCATCGATGCCATTGATGTGCTGCATTCGCTCGATCGTCTTCATTTGGCAGAAGAGATCAATAAACGAACGAACCGAATCATTGATTGTTTCATTCAAGTCAATATCTCGGGAGAAGAATCGAAGCAAGGTATTGCACCGGAGGATGTACCGTCGTTCTTACACGAAATCGGTCAGTATCCCGCGATTCGTGTCATCGGACTGATGACGATGGCACCGTTGACGGAAGACACGACGCGTATACGTGAGGTATTCCGGTCATTAAAAACATTGCAAGAAGAGGTCAAGGCAAAAAAATTGTCGTATGCTCCATGTACAGAGTTATCCATGGGGATGTCATCGGATTTTGAGATTGCCATCGAAGAAGGGGCGACGTTCGTCCGAGTCGGGACGACGCTCGTTCACACCTAAACGAGAAGAAGGGAGAATGGATATGGGTTTCAAATCAAAAATGCAAAATCTATTTCTCGGCAACAGCGATGATTTAGATGAACTCGAATATGAAAATGATGCTACAATAAATAAAGGTAGAGGTGCTTCACAACAAGAGTACGAAGAGTATTACGAGGAATCTACCCCAAGTGTTACTCAAAAGGAGGACAGCGTGAGACAATCGAATATCGTGCCGCTACATGCGACGAAAAAAACGAAATCGCAGGTCATCTTGAGTGAACCACGTGTCTTTAACGAAGCCCAAGAGATTGGGGAACATCTTCGTCAGAACCGTGCTGTCATCGTCAATATGCAACGTATGTCAAAAGATCAATCACGACAGATGATCAACTTCTTATCTGGTGTCGTTTTCGCTCTCGATGGAACGATCACGACGATCAGTCAGAATACCCTCCTCTGTGTTCCAAACAATGTCGAGTTGGCTGGTAGCATCTCGAATCTCCTAGGAGAAGATGATATTAATCATAAGGGGTGGTAAGTATGGATTCACAAGTGATGTACGCGATTGGTCGTACATTAAGTACGTTATTACAATATTATAGTTATGTCATGATTGTGTACATTCTGCTATCTTGGTTCCCGAATGCCCGTGATTCGAAATTCGGACAAGTGCTCGCGATGTTGGTCGAGCCATTCCTAGCACCCTTCCGTCGTATTATCCCGCCTATCGGAGGCATGCTAGATATCTCGCCGATTGTTGCCTTTCTCGTCTTGAACTTGGCACAATCCGGTATCCGAGCTATCTTCTTCGTATGAGTGTATATGATCATTATCGTGGAAGCGAGCGGGAATTCGTCGATTCGGTCTTGAACTGGATTGATCACGTGGAAGCGACGTATACGTTTAAATTAACGGATTTTCTAGACCCTCGTGAACAGCAAATTACACAAGAACTCGTCGGTTCGAAATGCGCCCTCTTTTTTGAGGGCGGTTTCGAAGGCGCCGAACGTAAACGAGCAATCCTCGCACCAGACTATTATGAATACAACGCGGATGACTTTGACATTTCCATTTATCGCATTCATTATCCTACTAAATTCGTTGAACTATCTCATCGTCAAGTCACCGGTACATTATTGAACGTCGGATTGAAGCGTGCCAAGTTCGGCGACGTCATCATCCAGGATCAAGTGCAATTTGCTGTCGCGGACGAAGTTGCGACATATATCGAAGCAAACGTCGAACGCGCAGGTAAGACGAAGATTCGTCTTTCGCGCGTAGACGCAGAAGATCGCTTGAAAGTGAAGGAACAAGAGTGGGAAGAGACGCTCGGGTTCGTCAGCTCACTTCGGTTCGATACGGTCGTCAGTGAAATTCTCGGCTTCTCCCGTCAAAAGGCACAGACGCTCATTAAACAGGGTGAAAGTAAAGTGAATTATAAGGTAGTCGATGACGTGAGTTTCATGCTTGAAGAAGGGGATCTGCTTTCCTTACGTGGAACGGGACGCGTTAAACTGATTGCGATTCTCGGATCAACGAAACGGGATCGAATCAAACTACAATACGGTATTTTAAAAGGATAAAAAAATGCGGAGGAGGAATTCATCATGCCATTAACGCCACTCGATATTCATAATAAGGAGTTCACACGAAAGTTTCGCGGCTATGACGAGGATGAAGTGAACGAATTCCTAGATCAGGTCATCAAGGATTTTGAGTTGTTGTTACGTGAGAACCGTCAACAACAGGAAGTCATCCAAAACATGCAAGCGCGTGTCGATTACTTTAGTTCGATGGAAGAAACATTGAATAAATCGATTATTGTCGCACAGGAAGCGGCAGAAGAAGTGAAAGCGAATGCTTCAAAAGAAGCAAGCTTGATCTTGAAACAGGCAGAACGCGAAGCAGAGCAATTGCAAGATGCGGCACAACGCCGGGCACAACGGACGGACTTCGAAGTGGAACAGATGCGTAAGAAAATCGAGCTCTATCGCAATCGCTTCAAAGTGTTGATCGATGCTCAAATGGAATTATTGACGAGCCACGACTGGGATGCATTTGATTTCTCTTCTCGTGGAGCGCTTGACGATGTTCCAGCAGTTGCGTATAATGACGACGATGTCGTATAAATAAAATCAATGATAAGGACACGTCGCATCTTGGACAGTTGACAGCGAATCGGGAAATGGTGGAAGCCCGAGCAACGAAAGAGATGGGATATCCCCTTAGAGTGTATGACTGAACGTTCTCCGAACAGTAAGTCATGCCGGTTCACTCCCGTTAGCGAGTTCTTAAGCGGTCCTGCGTCGTCGAACAGACGAGCAGGATTAGTAGGGTGGTACCGCGAGTTCAGCCAAGCTCGTCCCTATCTCAGGGATGAGCTTGGCTTTTTTTGTACTTTTAAAGCGAAAGGTGAGAGATGGTCAGATGGATTACAAAGAAACCTTATTGATGATGAAAACGGAGTTTTTAATGCGAGGCAACTTGCCAAAACGTGAGCCGGATATGCAAGCACGATGGGAAGAGATGAATCTCTATGCTGCGGTCCAAGAAAAGAATGCTGGAAAACCGACGTTCATCCTTCACGATGGTCCTCCTTATGCGAACGGTGACATCCACATGGGTCACGGATTAAACAAAGTCTTAAAAGACATCATCGTCCGTTACAAATCGATGAATGGCTTCCAGTCCCCTTACGTACCAGGTTGGGACACACATGGCTTGCCTATCGAGACAGCACTTCAAAAAGCAGGTGTTGACCGCAAATCGATGACGGTCGCGGAATTCCGTGAGTTATGTGCGAAATATGCGCTCGAACAAGTCGATCACCAACGTGATCAATTCAAACGTCTCGGTGTTCTCGGTGACTATGACAATCCATATATCACGCTTCAACCAGAATTTGAAGCAGCTCAAATTCGTTTGTTTGGGGATATGGCGAACAAAGGCTATATCTATAAAGGGAAAAAGCCGGTCTATTGGTCACCGTCTTCTGAATCAGCACTAGCTGAAGCAGAAATCGAATATCAAGACAAACGGTCAGCTGCGATCTATGTCGCATTCCAAGTCATGGATGGAAAAAACATCCTTGAGCCGACGGATCATTTCGTCATCTGGACGACCACTCCATGGACGATCCCAGCGAACCTTGGAATCTCTGTCAGTGCGGAATTGACGTATGCGCGGATCGAGTATCAAGGAAAAGGATATATCGTAGCGGAAACACTTGTTCCAGAAGTCATCGAAGCGCTCGGATGGGAAGACGCGACAATTGGACGTGTCTTCAACGGTGCGGACTTCGAGTACGTGAAAGCGAAACATCCGCTTTATGACCGTGAATCACTCGTCATGCTTGGCGACCACGTTACAGCTGAAGCGACGGGTGTCGTTCATACAGCTCCAGGACACGGGGAAGATGACTTCCGTATTGGTCAAGCATACGGGCTTGACGTTCTCTGCCCAGTTGACGATAAAGGTGTCATGACGGCAGAAGCTCCTGGATTCGAAGGCATGTTCTATGAAGATGCGAACAAAGAAATCGGTCTCGCACTCGAAGAAGCAGGCGCTCTCTTAAAACTGTCATTCATCAAACACTCGTATCCACACGACTGGCGGACGAAAAAACCGGTCATCTTCCGGGCAACGCCACAGTGGTTCGCTTCAATCAAAGACTTCCGTGCGGAAATCCTTGATGAGATCAAAGGCGTCCAGTGGGTACCAGAGTGGGGTGAAACACGTCTCCACAACATGTTCAAAGACCGCGGCGACTGGGTCATCTCCCGTCAACGTGCTTGGGGCGTTCCACTTCCAATCTTCTACGCTGAAGATGGAACGGAAATCGTCACACCAGAAACGATTGATCATATCGCGAATCTATTTGCAACTCACGGATCAAATGTCTGGTATGAGCGCGAAGCAGTCGACTTGCTTCCTGAAGGATTCACACATCCAGCAAGTCCGAACGGTATCTTCAAAAAAGAAACGGACATCATGGATGTCTGGTTCGATTCTGGTTCATCACATGCCGGTGTCCTTGCGACACGTCCTGAATTGACACGTCCAGCGGATCTCTATCTTGAAGGTTCTGACCAATACCGTGGTTGGTTTAACTCGTCGCTATCGACAGCCGTCGCAACGACTGGGAAAGCACCATACAAAGCGGTCGTCAGTCACGGATTCGTTCTGGATGGTCAAGGTCGCAAGATGTCGAAATCGATTGGTAACACGATTGCACCAATCCAAGTCATGCAACAATTCGGAGCAGAGATCCTTCGTTTGTGGGTGGCATCTGTCGATTATCAAGCTGATGTTCGGGCATCGATGGATAACTTCAAACAAGTCTCAGAATCATATCGTAAAATCCGGAACACGGTTCGTTTCCTTCTCGGAAACTTGGATCAATTCGATCCTGCGACGCACCGAGTCGCATTTGAAGACTTACCAGAGTCAGACCGTTTCATGCGTACGAAACTGGACCAACTTGTTGGAAAAGTAAAAGCAGCTTATGATGCGTACGACTTCATGTCGGTCTATCAATTGCTCCACAACTTCTGTGTCCTTGATTTGTCGTCGTTCTACCTCGATTACACGAAAGATATCCTGTATATCGAAAAAGCAGACGCGACATCGCGTCGTGCGGTTCAGACGGTCATGTATGATACAGTCGTCGCCTTGTTGCAATTGATGGCACCTGTCTTGCCACACACGGCAGACGAAGCATGGGAATTCGTACCAGCTGTTGAGACGAAGAGCATCTTCTTGACGGACCTTCCAGAAACGGTCGAAGTCTCAGAAGAAGGACTTGCTCTCATCGAGAAATGGAACGCGTTCCTGACATTCCGTGATGATGTCTTAAAAGCACTCGAGGAAGCACGCGTCGAGAAACTCGTCGGTAAGACACTCGAAGCGAAACTCTTGCTTGCACCGAAGGAAGAAACAAAAGCATTGCTTAAAACGATTGATCATCTTGAGCAGTTGCTCCAAGTCTCACAACTCGAATTCGTGGATACAACGAATAAGATGTATGAGACGACTGGTATTACAGTTCAAAAAGCTGACGGTGAAAAATGTGAACGTTGTTGGACATATTCGACAGAACTCGGACAAGATCCGGCTCATCCGACGCTTTGCCCACGTTGTACTGAAGTCGTCAATTCTTTATAATGATACAAAGGGAGGGGCGACTGCGACTTCGCAGGACGTCCCTCATTATTTTTGGATGCGGAGGACAATAGGATGTGGCTTTACTTAGGGATTGCTGCTTTACTCGTTGGAATCGACCAGTTGACGAAATGGATCGTCGTTCAAAATATGACGATCGGTCAAGCGATCACAGTCATTCCGGATTTCTTTTATCTCAACTCGTATCGGAACCGTGGCGCCGCATGGGGAATGCTCGAAGGTAAATTCGGTTTCTTCTTCTTCGTCACGATTATCGTCGTCATTGGATTGATTTACTTCCTCTACAAGGAAGGCACGAAAAATAAGGTATTTGCTTGGAGTATCTCGCTACTACTTAGTGGTGCGATCGGAAATTTCATTGATCGAATGGTTCGAGGAGAAGTCGTTGATTTCTTCCACTTCTTCCCGTTCGGCTATAATTTCCCGATCTTTAATGTCGCAGACGTCTGTTTGACGTTTGGTGTCATCACGATGCTGATTAGCGTCATGTTCGAAGAACGGTTGACTAAGAAAGGAACGATGGATAAATGAATGAAGTAGAAACATGGTCCGTACAAGCGGATGGAGCGACAGGGCGCATTGATAAGTGGCTCGCAGAACAAAATGAATGGTCGCGTTCGCAAGTACAGGAATGGTTAAAAGCGGGACGCGTCGAAGTCGATGGTCGTGTCGTTAAACCAAACTATAAATTATCGGGAACAGAATCGATTGCCGTTCATATCCCGGAAGCGGTGGAGCTCGAGATTTTACCAGAAGATATCCCGCTTGAGGTCGTCTACGAGGACTCAGATGTCATTGTCGTCAACAAACCAAAAGGAATGGTCGTCCACCCAGCGGCAGGTCATGTCTCAGGGACCCTCGTCAATGCCTTATTACATCATTGTCAAGATCTCTCGGGCATTAATGGTGTCAAACGTCCAGGAATCGTTCACCGAATCGATAAGGACACGTCTGGTCTGTTGATGGTTGCTAAGAACGACTTAGCGCATGAATCACTCGCGCATCAGTTGAAAGAGAAAACGACGGAACGTCTCTACATTGCACTCGTACACGGTGAGATTCCGCACGAGCTCGGAACGATTGAAGCACCGATCGGACGCGATAAGAACGATCGTCAACGGATGACGGTAACGGATAAGAATTCAAAATCTGCCGTAACCCATTTCCGTGTTCTCGATCGGTACGAAGGGTTTACAGTCGTTGAATGTAAACTCGAAACAGGGCGGACACACCAAATCCGTGTCCACATGCGTTATATCGGTTTCCCGCTTGCCGGTGACCCGAAATATGGTCCACGTAAGACGATGAAAATGAATGGTCAAGCCTTGCATGCTGCGGTTCTCGGCTTCGAACATCCACGGACAGGCGAATGGATGCGTTTTGAAGCACCACTCCCAGAAGAGATGACATTCGAGATTGGTCAACTGAAAAAACTTGAATTAGAGTCTTGACGTTTTTCTAATAAAACGGTAGAGTATCACCTAGAGAGCGATGCGAGACATCCTCTACTGACACTTCGGTCGTCCGAGCGACGATCCTACCAAACTAGTATCACCTTTAATCGAGTCCGGAGAGGCTGCGAAAGGGAGAACCTACCACAAACGTGCGTAGGCATGCATACAAGACGTATGCCATGATTCTGTCTTCGATGACCTTCTGCGGATTTCCGCAGAAGGTCTTTTGTATGAAAGGAGAAATTATGAAACCAGCCGTCATCTTAGATGAAGCCGCGATTGGACGCGCACTGACACGGATCGCTCATGAAATCATCGAACGTAACAAAGGTATTGCTGATTTAATGATCGTCGGAATCAAGACGCGTGGCGAGACACTCGCGCGCCGCCTTGCGAAGCGGATCGAACAGATCGAAGGAAAGCCGGTCTTACTCGGTGTCGTCGACATCTCAATGTACCGAGATGACTTGTCAAAGCGAAGTTTAGAGCCAGAAATAAAAGGATCTGATCTACCGGAAGACATCACCGGAAAAATCGTCGTCCTCGTTGACGACGTGCTCTACACAGGACGCACCGTCCGCGCCGCGATGGACGCACTCGTCGACCACGGAAGACCGAGTATGATTCAACTCGCTGTCCTCATCGATCGTGGGCATCGAGAGTTACCGATCCGTCCAGATTTCATCGGCAAGAACGTTCCGACGTCACGTGACGAGCAAGTCGTCGTCGCGCTCGCTGAAGTCGACGAAGCCGATCAAGTATTCATTAAACGCTAAAAATCAAAACCTTTAAGGTGGTCCAGAGAGACCAGAAAGGGAGTCATCCATATGGCAAAACATGCCGCAGTACTTGATGTACAAGAAGTACCTACTCACCCTCTAAATTGGCTGATGCTCAGCCTACAACACGTCTTCGCGATGTTTGGTGCGACCGTGCTCGTCCCACTCTTAACGGGACTCAACACATCGGTTGCACTCGTCGCAAGCGGAGTCGGCACACTGATTTTCCTCGCCGTCACTCGCTTCAAAGTACCCACATATCTTGGTTCTAGTTTTGCCTACATCGCCCCGATCATCGCCGTCAGTGAACGGTGGGGTGTCGAGGACGCCTTAATCGGCGGAATGGTCGCTGGACTCGTCTACGGACTTGTCTCACTTCTCATCCGTTACACGGGGGCTGCTTGGTTGCTTCGCTTACTCCCGCCTGTTGTCATCGGTCCGGTCATCATGGTTATCGGGTTATCGCTTGCCCCGACCGCTGTCAACATGGCGATGAACGGCGCGAACGGTAAGTACAACGGACTTTACTTCCTCGTCGCGATGGTCACGCTTGGTGTCACACTTCTCGCAATGACGTATTTAAAAGGAATGTGGAGCACGATTCCGATCCTGTTCGGAATCACGGTCGGTTATCTCGTTGCGGCATCGGTCGGAATCATTGACTTCAAACCACTTCAACAGGCAACGTTCTTCCACGTGCCGGACTTCACGATTCCGTTCTTGAATTACACACCATCATGGAATACAGCTGCCTTGCTTCTGATCGTTCCCGTGACGCTCGTCACACTGACAGAACACATCGGCGAACAAAAAGTGACATCACGGATCATCGGGCGCGAGACGCTCCTTGATCCAGGGATGCACCGGACAGTACTTGGCGACGGAATCGCGAAGACAGTCGCTTCGATGCTTGGTGGACCACCGGTTACGACGTACGGTGAGAACAATGGCGTCATGTCGATCACACGGGTCTACAGTGTCTTCGTTCTAGGTGGGGCAGCGGTTCTTGCTATCAGCTTCGGATTCCTCGGATATGTCGAAGGATTCATCAAGACGATTCCTACACCAGTCATGGGTGGCATCAGTATTCTCTTATTCGGAGTCATCGCGTCAAACGGTCTCCGGACACTGACGGAAAGTAAGATCGACCTTGCCGATAAACGGAACTTGACGATCACAGCCGTCATTCTTGTCACGGGAATCGGAGGGGCCGCCTTGAAAATCGGGAACTTCTCCCTCGAAGGTATGGCACTGGCGACGATCCTTGGGATCATCCTGAATCTGATCCTTCCGAAAACGACGGAACAGGTCGAAGAAACAGCTGAAACAACGGAAAACTCTACAACTCAATCTGTAGCAAACAACTTTTAAGACGTTCCGAGAGAACGATAAAGTGAAGGCCATGAAAAGATGCAGGGACTCCTCTGTCTTCTTTCGGCGCACCTTCACTTAGAAGGTGCGCCTTTTTCATGACCTGAAGGAGTGAAATACATGAAAACGATCTTGCAAACCCGACATTTCGTCAATTTAGAAAGCTTATCCATAACGGAGATCAATTCGTTGATTGAACGTAGTCTCGCTTTTAAACAAGGCGAACCGGCACCAGACTTTTCCGACAAGACACTCGTCAATCTGTTTTTTGAAAACTCGACGCGGACACGCTCTTCCTTTGAAATGGCAGAGCATCGTTTGAACATGCATCTACTGCCGTTTGAAACAGCGACGTCATCCGTGCAAAAAGGGGAGACGTTACACGATACGTGCAAAACACTCGAAGCGATTGGCGCCGATGGATTGGTCATTCGTCACGGTGACACCGGTTATTATGAAGAATTGATTCAGACACTCGATATTCCGATCATCAATGCAGGAGACGGGAGCGGACAGCATCCATCGCAGTCCTTGCTTGATTTGATGACGATGGTCGAGACGTTTGGAACGATTGTAGGAAAAGTAGTCGTCATCTGTGGGGATTTACAACATAGTCGTGTCGCTCGGTCGAATGCCGATATCTTAAAACGACTTGGCGCCATCGTCTATGGATCAGGGCCACGCGAATGGTATGACGAAGCGATGGGAATACCGTATCTTTCAATGGACGAAGCAGTTGAACAGTGTGACATCTTGATGTTGCTTCGAGTCCAGCACGAACGGCATGACGGAACGACACGGTTTGATCCAGATGTCTATCACGTCACACATGGATTGACGCATGAGCGGATGAATCGACTGAAACCTTCAGCGATCGTCCTACATCCGGCACCGGTCAATCGCGGAGTCGAGATTGCCGACGAACTCGTCGAACACCCGCAATCGCGGATTTTTGAACAGATGAAAAATGGTGTCTTTGCGCGAATGGCGATTCTGGAATGGTGCTTTTCGATGAAAACAATCAAAGGAGACGATGCAGATGACAACACGAATTGAAAATGCGAGATGGTACGAGGCTGGACAAGTTCGAACAGGGGATATTCGAATCGAAGCTGGAAAAATCACGGACTTAGCAGCAATACCGCAAGTTGGGGAAACGGTCATTGATGCTTCCGGATTATTCGTTGCACCAGGATTCGTCGACATCCATGTCCACCTGCGGGAACCGGGCGGCGAACATAAGGAGACAATTGCGACAGGTACGGCAGCTGCGGCAGCTGGTGGATTTACGACGATTTGTCCGATGCCGAATACGCGTCCCGTACCGGACGATCGTCAAACACTTGATGCATTGTTCCAAAAGATTGAAGAGACGGCATCTGTCCGGGTTTTGCCTTACGCGGCGATTTCAAAAAATCAACTCGGACAAGAACTCGTCGCGTTCGATCAATTAACGGATGCCGTGGCATTCACGGATGATGGTGTCGGGGTCCAGACGGCAGCCGTCATGCGAACGGCAATGCAACATGCAGCACGGCTCGGGAAGACGATTGTTGCCCACTGCGAAGATGATTCGTTAAAAGCAGGATGTGTGCACGAAGGAAACTACAGTCGACGGGAAGGTTTGCAAGGTATTCCATCGCTTGCTGAGAGTATCCACATCGCACGTGATGTCCTGATTGCAGAAGAAACCGGCTGTCATTATCACGTCTGTCATGTCTCGACGAAAGAATCCGTTCGCGTCATTCGTGACGCCAAACGAGCAGGGATCCGAGTGACAGCAGAAGTCACACCGCACCATCTTGTATTGATCGATGAAGACATATCGAATCAGGATCCGAACTTTAAAATGAATCCACCACTGCGGAGTGAGGCAGATCGCCAAGCATTGCTCGAAGGATTAGCAGACGGAACGATTGATTGCATCGCAACGGATCACGCTCCTCATGCAGCAGAAGAGAAGGCACTCGGTATCGAACGCGCCCCGTTTGGCATCACAGGATTCGAGACAGCATTCCCGCTCCTCTATACGAAGCTTGTCGCTGAAGACAAGATGACACTTGAGACACTGATTCGGAATTTGACGGACAAGGCAGCAGCGATTTTTGAACTACCTTACGGGAAACTCGAAGTGGGAGCGGAAGCAGACTTAGTCCTGCTTGATCTAGAGACGGAGCGGACGGTTTCACCGGAACGGTTCCGTTCAAAAGGTAAGAACACACCGTTCGCAGGAGAACGGTTAAAAGGATTCCCGGTCATGACGCTCGTCAAGGGAGAAATCGTATTCAAGGAGGACACAGCACATGCGTAAACGGACACTGGTGTTAGAGGATGGTATGACGTTTGAAGGAACGGCGTTTGGATCGGACACGACAACAACAGGAGAGGTCGTCTTCCAAACCGGAATGACTGGTTATCAAGAGATGCTATCGGATCCATCTTACTGTGATCAGATGATCGTGCTGACGAATCCGTTGATCGGCAATTACGGAGTCAATCGAGAAGACTATGAAACGACGCGTCCACTCGCTAAAGCATTGATTGTCCGCGAACATTGCCAAACACCGTCGAACTTCCGGAGTGAGATGTCGCTCGATGCAGCTCTTCGAGATCTTGATATTCCAGGATTAAGTGGAATCGATACGCGACAGTTAACACGACATATCCGCTCGAAAGGCGTCATGCGCGGCCGACTCGTTGATGGAGAGTTCGACCTAGAAGAGGAATTAAGCCACCTGCAAGATGCACCAATCGAGACGAATCAAGTCAAACGTGCTTCAACGGAACGGGCGTATATCATCCCAGGAGCTGGACCACGAATCGTTCTCGTCGACTTCGGAGCGAAGCTCGGAATCGTCCGCGAACTTGTCAAACGCGGCTGTGAAGTTGTCGTCGTACCATACGACGTGAGCGCAACGGAAGTCTTACGCTATCGTCCAGACGGTGTGATGCTGTCGAACGGACCAGGGAACCCAAAGGATGTCCCGACAGCGATTCCGCTGATTCAAGAATTGACAGGGAAAGTCGTCATCTTCGGAATTTGTCTTGGGCACCAGTTGATTGCACTAGCACATGGCGCGGATACGTTCAAACTGCCATTCGGTCACCGGGGTGCGAATCATCCCGTCCAAGATATCCGGACAGGTCGCGTCGACATCACGTCGCAAAACCATGGATATGCCGTCGATGAACAATCATTGCAACATACAGTGCTTGAAGTAACGCATCTCGCAATCAACGATGGAACGGTCGAAGGCATCCGTCATACGTCAGCATCCGTCTTCTCCGTCCAGTATCATCCGGAAGCATCACCCGGTCCAATGGATGCGAACGGTCTATTCCAACAGTTTTTAGAAGAAATCACGAAACAACAGGAGGTCTCTCATGCCTAAACGTCAAGATATCCAGAAGATTCTCGTTATCGGGTCCGGTCCAATCGTAATCGGACAAGCCGCTGAATTCGACTACGCAGGAACACAAGCGTGTCAAGCCTTAAAGGAAGAAGGATATGAAGTCATCCTCGTCAACTCGAATCCAGCGACAATCATGACAGATCCAACAGTTGCTGATCGTGTCTACATCGAGCCTCTTCAAGCAGAGTTCGTTTCGCGGATCATCCGGAAGGAACGACCAGACGCCTTACTTGCGACACTTGGCGGTCAGACGGGTCTGAACTTGGCTGTTGAACTAGATCGTCTTGGTGTCCTAGCTGAATACAATGTCGAGTTGCTCGGAACGAAATTATCAGCAATCGAAGAGGCAGAAGATCGTGATTTGTTCCGTCAACTGATGTTTAGACGCGGACATGGCGTACCGGATAGTGAAATCGTGCATTCGCTCGAAGAAGCACAACAATTCCGACAACAGATTGGTCTACCAATCATCATCCGTCCAGCATATACACTCGGAGGAACGGGTGGTGGAATCGCCCATACACCGGAAGAGTTCACGCGAATCGTCGAAGGGGGACTCAAGGCAAGTCCGGCAACACAAGTACTCCTTGAAAAATCAATTGCTGGGATGAAAGAGGTCGAATTTGAAGTCATGCGTGATGCAACGAACCAAGCCATCATCGTCTGTGCGATGGAAAACTTCGATCCGGTCGGTGTTCATACCGGAGACTCGATCGTCTTTGCTCCGACGCAAACGTTATCGGATCGCGATTATCAACTGCTACGTAACGTCTCGCTCGATATCATTCGCGCACTCGGTATCGAAGGTGGATGTAACATCCAGTTCGCGCTGGATCCGACGAGCTTTGACTACTATGTCATCGAAGTCAATCCACGTGTTTCCCGCTCGTCCGCACTTGCTTCAAAAGCGACCGGTTATCCGATCGCAAAACTTGCTGCAAAGATTGCCGTCGGGTATGCCTTATCTGAATTAAAGAACCCGATCACCGAGACGAGCTTTGCTTCGTTCGAACCGGCACTCGATTATGTTGTCGCCAAAATTCCGCGCTGGCCGTTCGATAAATTCGAAACGGCAGATCGGACGCTCGGGACACAGATGAAGGCGACCGGTGAGGTTATGGCAATGGGGCGGACGATGGAAGAGGCATTACTGAAAGCCGTTCGTTCGCTTGAAATCGGTACAGCGGATTTGTACATGCCACGCTTCATCGAAATGGCAGATGATGCTTTGCAACAAGCGATTCGCCAGGCGACAGATGATCGACTTTTCGCCTTATACGCTGGTTTTGTCCGCGGCTATAGCGTCGAACAGATTCATGCTTGGACGGCAATTGATCGCTTATTCCTCGAAAAGCTACAGCACATTTGGCAACTTGAGCAATCGGTCGCTACCGGTTTGACACCTGAACTGCTACTTCATGTGAAGCGGTATGGATTCAGTGACCCAATGCTCGCCCGGATCACAGGACAAACGGAAACAGAGATTCGCCGGATGCGTGAAGCGCAAGCGATTCATCCTGTGTATAAAATGGTCGATACGTGTGCGGCAGAGTTCGCTTCTGATACACCGTACTACTATGGAACATACGAACGCGAAAATGAGGCAATCGCGACGAATCGTTCTTCGATCCTCGTCTTAGGATCGGGTCCGATCCGGATTGGTCAAGGAGTCGAGTTCGACTATGCGACAGTCCATTCGATTCAAGCGATTCGTCAAGCTGGCTATGAAGCAATTATCGTCAACAACAATCCGGAAACCGTGTCGACCGACTTCTCGATTTCCGATCGACTCTACTTTGAACCATTAACGACGGAGGATGTCCTCGAAGTCATCCGAAATGAACGTCCGCTCGGTGTCATCGTCCAGTTCGGTGGCCAGACAGCAATCAACTTAGCTGAGTCATTAGCAGCAGAAGGTGTAAAAATCCTCGGGACATCGCTTGAGGATTTAGACCGGGCAGAGGACCGAAAACAGTTCGAAGCAGCGTTGACGGCGCTCGACATTCCACAGCCACCAGGTAAAACGGCCGTCACGGTCGAAGAAGCGGTCACGGCAGCAGCGTCACTCGGTTACCCGGTCCTCGTTCGTCCATCGTATGTCCTCGGCGGTCGGGCAATGGAAATCGTCTATGCACAAGAAGAACTGGAACATTACATGAAACACGCGGTCATCGCCTCACCGGAACGACCGGTCCTCGTCGACCGTTACCTGACAGGAATCGAACTCGAAGTCGACGCGATCTGTGATGGAACAGATGTCGTCATTCCAGGTATCATGGAGCATATCGAACGTGCCGGTGTTCACTCAGGTGACTCGATTGGAGTTTATCCGCCACAACGTGTCTCCCAAGACATCAAGGACCGGATCGTCGACTACACGACACGAATCGCCAAAGCATTCGGCATCAAAGGATTGCTCAACATCCAGTTCGTCTATGCGGACGGCGCACTCTATGTTCTTGAAGTCAATCCGCGTGCCAGCCGGACGGTGCCATTCATCTCGAAAGTGACGGGACTTCCGGTCGCGCGGCTCGCGACGGACATCATTCTCGGTGAAACGCTCGCTTCTTACGGGTTAACAAGTGGTGTCCTACCGGAAGAATCGCTCGTCTCGGTCAAAGTACCGGTCTTCTCGTTTGCGAAGCTTAAAGAAGTCGACCCGACGCTCGGACCGGAAATGAAATCGACCGGAGAAGTCATTGGAACAGACCGAACACTTGAAAAAGCACTCTACAAAGGATTGCTTGCTTCAGGGATGGCGATTCCAGAACACGGTCGTGTTCTCTTGACGGTCGCAGACCCGGACAAAGCAGAAATGACGGATCTCGCACGACGCTTTGCCTCACTTGGATTCACGTTGCTTGCGACGGAAGGAACGGCAGCGTACTTGACGGAGCAAGGGTTACCGGTTCAGACGGTCGGTAAAATCGACTCGTCTTCCGAATCGATGCTCGACGTGATTGAAAAAGGGGAGATCGAGTATGTCATCAATACGATGAGTCGCGACTCACAAGTCACGAAAGACGGCTTCATCATTCGCCGGGCAGCAGCGGAGAATCAAGTCGTTTGTCTAACATCACTCGATACGGCGGAAGCGATTCTACGCGTCATCGAGAGTCGCTCGTTCGAAGCGAGTGCGATTCAAGCCTTCACACACGAAAAGAAAGTGGTGATCCAATGAAGCAACTCTTGACGGTCGTCTCTCGACGAACGGTAGCTCAAGGCGCGACAGAACTCGTCTGTCGCCTCGAGCAACCGCAGGACATTGCGCCGGGGCGATTCATGCATCTACGCGTCGGTCCACTCTTACGCCGACCGATCTCGATTGCTCGGGTCGATCGTGATCTGATTACGTTTCTCTTTAAAGAAATCGGACAAGGGACAGCAGAACTAGCTTCCTTGCGTCCCGACGACAAAATCGATGCCCTCGGACCACTCGGAAACGGTTTTCCGATCGACGCCATCAACCGAGATCAACGGGTCGTTCTCGTTGGTGGAGGGATTGGGGTACCGCCGCTGTATGAGACGATGCGCCAACTTGTCGCGCGTGGTGTGACGTGTGAAGCGATTCTAGGATTTGATACGGCAACGAGTGTCTTTTACGAAGCGGAATTCCAAGCACTTGGTAAGACGACGGTCTCGACGGTTGATGGAACGCATGGAATGAAAGGGTTCGTTACGGTTGCCTTACATCCGGAAAGCTATGATGTGTTACTCGCTTGCGGACCAGAGCCGATGTTGCGGTCACTCCAGCAACAACCGATTGAGCATAAGTATCTCTCCATCGAAAATCGAATGGGGTGCGGCATCGGTGCTTGTTTTGCCTGTGTCTGTAAAACACCAACAGGCGGGTACGTCAAGACTTGTTCCGATGGTCCAGTCTTTCGGGCAGAGGAGGTCGTATTATGATGGAACGATTACGTGTCGAGTTGCCAGGACTTTCCTTGAAAAACCCGATCATGCCGGCATCTGGATGTTTTGGATTCGGTGAGGAATACGCGAAGTTATATGATCTATCAGAGCTTGGGGCAATCATGATTAAAGCAGCGACGGGCGAAGAACGTTACGGAAATCCGACGCCGCGTGTCGCGGAGAGTGGAATGGGGATGTTGAATGCAATCGGTCTCCAAAATCCGGGTGTCGATGGTATCTTAACGAAAAAACTACCGTTCCTTGAGACGTTTGATACAGCAATCATTGCGAATGTCGCCGGATCGACACCAGAAGAGTATGAGCTTGTCGCAGAAAAAATGAGCCGTCACCCTGGCATTCATGCATTGGAATTAAATATCTCCTGTCCGAACGTCAAATCAGGTGGAATCCAGTTCGGAACGGATCCGTTGCTTGCCGCTGAATTAACGCGTCGAGTCAAACAGGTCTCGACCAAACCGGTTTACGTTAAGCTTTCACCGAATGTCACTTCAATCGTCGAGATGGCACGTGCCGTCGAAGCAGCAGGTGCAGACGGGCTGACGATGATCAACACACTCGTTGGGATGCGAATCGATGTCCGAACGGGACAGCCAATCCTTGCCAACCGGATTGGTGGATTATCCGGTCCATCCATCAAGCCAGTCGCGATTCGGATGATTCATGATGTCGCACAAGCTGTCTCGATTCCTATTATCGGGATGGGTGGCGTGATGGAAGTCGATGACGTCTTAGAAATGATATACGCTGGGGCTTCCGCTGTTGCCGTCGGTACCGCAAACTTCGTCAATCCATACATCTGTCAAGAATTAATCCAGCAGTTACCGGATCGCATGGATGAACTCGGCATCGACCATATTTTAGACATCAGGGGGAAAGCATATGAATCAACTTTACATCGCGCTTGATTTTCCGACCGAAGCAGAAGCGTTTTCGTTTCTCGAACAGTTCGAAGAGACACGACCAGCCGTAAAAGTTGGGATGGAATTATTTTATACTGCAGGGGGATCGTTCGTCCAAAAACTCGTCGAGCGTGGGCACGCTGTATTCCTCGATGTCAAAGTCCATGACATTCCAGAGACGGCGCGCCGGACGATGCGCATCATCGGGCAATTAGGTGTTGAATTGACGAACGTCCATGTTGCCGGTGGGAAAGAGATGATGATCGCAGCGCGAGAAGGACTTCGTGAAACGAATGCTAAGACACAACTAATCGGCGTGACGCAGTTGACATCGACGGATGAAGCGATGTTACGCGACTTAAAGGTTGAAGGAGCGATGCCAGCAGTCGTTCGTGAGTATGCGCAACTGGCAGAAGCAGCCGGACTAGATGGTATCGTCTGTTCGGCGCTCGATCTTCCTGAACTAATCGAAGTTTGCCGAACGGACTTCCGTTTTGTCACACCAGGTATTCGTCCTTCTAGTAATGAAGCAGATGATCAAAAGCGAGTCGCGACCGTTCTTGATGCGCGTCGAAATGGAGCGACGGATTTAGTAATTGGTCGCCCGATTACACGTGCCAAACAACCAGAACAGGTCTATCAGGCGTTACTCGAAGAATGGAAGGGGCAATTATCATGGTAAATCCAATTGCAAATGCATTACTCCGTATCAAAGCCGTCACGTTATCTCCAAACGATCCGTATACGTGGGCGAGTGGGCTCCGTTCTCCGATCTATTGCGATAATCGGTTGACACTTTCGTACCCAAAAGTCCGCTCTTTGATTGCCGATGCCCTCGCTGAGAAAGTGAAGGATTTAGGAATCGAAGTCGTTGCCGGAACAGCGACAGCAGGTATTCCTCACGCGGCATTCGTCGCGGAACGATTAGGGTTACCGATGGTCTACGTGCGTAGTGGCAGTAAGAAACACGGGAAAGGTAATCAAATCGAAGGTGTTATTCAACCAGGCCAACGCGTCGTCGTCATCGAAGACTTATTATCAACGGGGATGTCTGCGATCGAGGCAGCGGAAGCACTCCAAGCAAAGGGAGCGAACGTCATTCGGATTCAAGCGATTTTCTCTTACGGGATGGAACGCTTGAAGAACAATCTCCGAGACGCGAAGATTGACGCGGATGCATTACTGACGTTCGAAGCGTTACTCGAAACGGCACAACAACAAGGGGATATCACGGTAGAAGAACAGGAACAATTGGCAGATTGGTCGAAGGACCCAGTTGCTTGGAGCGAACGTTTTACCGCAAACGTGTAAAAACAGATAGATTCCGTCGGACGACCTACGATTTCTAGTGCATGATTTGGTACACTATAGAAATAAAGGAGGTCGTCGACTATGGTGACGCATTATCGTGATTATGAACAATTCAAAATGGTCGTCCTCCCGTTTCTGCTTGAACGTCCAGATACGCATCAGTTGATTCTAGGTATATTAGAACGTGGGGATGAACCGCTCTTGATGGCAACGGCACAAGAAGGCGATCATCGTCTCGTCATATTGCAAACGATACCGGAGCAAGTCATCGTCGCAGGGGATATGTTCTCGCAAGAAGGGATTCGAAAGCTTGCGCGAATTCTGGATAGTCCAGGATTCGTCGGAGAACAGGCCATCTTAGCGCCGCTTTTACTCCCACATTCCATGTATGAGGTACATATGGAACAAGGGATGTATGCATTGACGAAGGTCGAGATGCCACATGTTCCAGAGAACGTCGTCTTCCGACCGGTTTCGAACGATGAAGGACAACAAGCCTTAGAATTTGCGTCCGGATTTTTATATGAGGTCGAAACGCGTCCATCTGATCGACAGCTTACGCAACTCCATCAGTCAATGACGCGACACATTCAGCAAGGAAGCTTGTTCGGATTGTTTAGCGGAAATACGCTCGTCGCGATGGCGGCAGCGACACGTCCCACGCAAACTGGGATTACGATTTCTTACGTCTATACGCCGAAAAAACTACGTGGGAATGGATATGCTTCTTATCTTGTCGCAAAACTATCTGAACACCTCCTACAGTCTTATCCGGTCGTGACGCTCTATACCGATTGGTCGAACCAGACAGCGAATAAAATCTATCAGCATGTCGGTTTCGAGTTAGTCGGACGATCCTTACATATCAAAAAACAAGAACGCTACCGGTGAACATGGCTGATGCTTTTTCAGTCAACGTTCAGGAATTAAAAAATAGAGTACGACAGCAGCCGACCGTCCTATTATCTAAGGACAGTCGGCTGTTTTGTGCCGCGGCAAGTATTAGTTAAATTTAGCGATGATTTTACCACGGACGTGACGTTCAGATAGACGTTGTAATCCTTTGACGATGTCCGCTGCTGGAATCTCCTCTGTGACGAGTGGATCGAGTTCTTTCGTTGCGACGAGTTGTAATAATTCACTTGCCATATGACCAAGGTTTCGGATCGCGCGGTCATCTTCGCTTGCATAAGCAGCCGCAAGTGCTACTTCATGGATCGAAGGGGAGAGCGTGAACGGCTTGACGACCGATTGATCAGGACCGCCGGCGATGAAGGCGAGTTGACCCGAGAAGGCAAGACGTCCGAGATCTGCTGTTGCTTCATTTCGACCGACCGTATTGAAAATCAAGTCAGCGCCGCGATCATTCGTCCAATCGCGAATGACCTCGGTTACATTTTCTTTTTTGTAGTCGATGGCAAGATCGGCACCGAGTCGCTTGACCCACTCATGGTTTTCCGTTGAAGCAGTCGTCGCGACCTTAAGACCCAGGCGTTTTGCGAGTTGAATGCCGATGCCACCCACACCACCTGCACCAGCATGGATGAGAATCGTCTCTTTACCTGTCGTATTCATCTTTTGGACGATCGCTTCATAAGCTGTCATGCCTGCGCAAAGAATCGCAGCGGCTTCAGCGAATGAGACGTCTTCTGGAATCGGGGCAAGAGCACGTGTATCAACAAGTACGTATTCAGCAAAAGCACCATCGCATTGCAGGTTCGTATGAATCGCTACACGATCGCCGATTTTCACTTCTGCGCCGGGTCCGATTTGTTCGACGACACCCGCTAGGTCAACGCCCGGAATATGCGGGAACGTCCAAGCTGGATTTTTGGTTGCCTTATAGTCGACGGGATTCAGTGCGACCGTCTTGACGCGAATCAAGGCTTGTCCTTCTCCTGGCGTCGGTGTCTTGACCTCTTCGAATGTCCATTGATCAATGGCTGTACCTGAGTGGTTTAACCATGCTTTCATGTTTAATAAGCTCCTTTCGAATACGTGAGTTAATATGAGTGAGAGTAAATTTCGACGAGATTACCAAATGGATCCTCACAGTAGACTATCCGGTAAGGTTTGTCTCCTGGATAGTATTCGCAGATCGACATCCGTTGTTTACCGCCGTGAGGACGATTTTTTCGACGAACCCTTCGACATCTGGGCCTTGAACCGTATAATGCAAGATACCTGTTTCAGGAATTCGCAATTACTCTCGGATTGTTCATTGTTCGGGAATTCAAACAACTCGATGTCGATGCGATCATCTGACGCCATGTGGGCGATCCGGAACTTGTCCCATCATGTACCAAAGACGTCTGTGTACATGACACCGATGGTAGAATCATCTTCGAGGACATCAAATGGTTCCATGATAATATACCAGTCCTTCATCTCTTGATAAAAACGAACAGCTTCGTCGAGATTCGGCACGGAAAGACCGATGTGCGAAAAATTATATGGATACGTCATGTCTAACACTCTTTTTGCAAAATGATTTAAGCATACTTTAACCTGCGCTACACTCCATTTCATAGTACGCACTTTGAAGTAACGACTTTGGGGGAGAGAACAACATGTCGACTGAACAATTTCCGGTCAATCGGGAGCTCGCCATCATCGGCGGAAAATGGCGTTCACAATTATATTGCACGTTAGAGAAAGATACGAAATATTTTTAAGTTACAACGTGCCATTCCCGGGATTTCTCGGAAAGTCTTGACTGATCAGTTGAAGGAACTTGAACGACTCAAAATAATTGAGCAGATTGAGTATGATGAAGCCGTTCTGCACGTCGAATACAAATTGACAGAGGCGTCATTTACACTACAACCGGTCATGAAAGGTTTATGTGCATGGGGGGAAGGGAATCAATTATCCGAATCCTAATCGAGAGGCAGTGAACTAGATGAAGCTAACTTATCATGGACAGTCAACAGTAACGATTGAAACGAATGGTCACCATCTCGTCATCGATCCCTTCTTTAGTGGTAACGATAAAGCGACGACGAATCCCGATGACGTCAAGGCGGACTTCATTCTTTTGACGCATGCGCATGCCGATCATATGCTTGATGCAGAGCGGATCGCGAAAGCAACGGGGGCGACGATCATCGCTACGCATGAGTTGGCAACGTATTTAAGCTTCAAAGGATTGAATGTCCACCCGATGAACCTTGGCGGACAGTTTGAATTCTCGTTTGGTAAAGTAAAGATGACACAGGCATTCCATTCATCAAGCATCATCGATGAAGAGAAACAAACCATTACGTATATGGGGATGCCGGCTGGATTCTTGCTGACAATCGAAGGCAAAGAAATCTATCACGCAGGCGATACGGCACTGTTCGGGGATTTAGCCCTTTATGGCGCCCATCACGCAATCGATTTAGCCTTCTTACCGATCGGTGATAGCTTCACGATGGGTCCGGATGATGCGTTGATCGCTGCAGATATGTTGCAAGCGAAAGCAGTCGTACCGATCCACTACGATACATTTGATTTAATCAAACAAGATGCGAACGCATTCTGTGAACAAATTGAAGCGCAAGGTCAAACTGGTCATTTACTCGCGATCGGCGAGTCACTCGAATTATAATCCGTTCTTAAGCAAAGGAGAGGAAACGTCAAGGTTCCTCTCCTTTTTGTCGATTATTCTTCTGGAATATCTGTAGTTCATCCGATTACGCTTCCTTCTTCCGCCCGATGGCGAAACGGTGAACTTCTTCTATGATAAGAAGGGGCTGTTGACAGTCGATTCAGATATTCGGAATAATGGTAGACATGAGATGGAGGGACTGACATGGAAGAGCATAACAGTAGGAGTGTGCGGAAACGAAAACAATCGTCGTTCACACGCTTAAAAAATAAACAAAAACAAAAGATGGATGCACGGTTGAACCGCATTGGAGAAAAAGGACCAGTGAAGCGACCGCTTTATTTATACGGTGGTGTCGTTCTCGGACTTGTCGTCATCTATTCGATTACATTGCTCGTCTCAACGGAATTGTTATCGCGCGGCGAAACATTCAAGACGACGAATCGCTATAAGTCTCTCGCCATCGAGGCGCCGCACGCAACGGTACAATTCGTTCGAAGCACAGACGGAAACGTCCAAATCAAACTCGTCGATAGTGCATCGAGTGGAAAACGACTGAAAATCAGTACATCGACGAATACGGTAACGGTGACAGGACGAGATGGTTGGCTCTCTCGACTCGGCAATCGTCCGAGCGAAAAAACAGCAGACTATACGATTCAAGTGGGACTACCGAGTTATATGAACCGTGTCGATGTCGATGCTGGAACACTTAAAGGAATGGGCATCTACGCAAAAACGATCGAGATGGACGGAGAAGCGATGAGTCTCGATAAAGTAAAAGGTGATGAGATTACACTGAATGCAACACGTGCGATTTCCATCAAAGAGATGGATGCCGTCCATGCGCAAGTGACAGGTGAAAGTGTTTCTCTTGCGGAATATGTGGCGAAGTTGAGTCTCGACGTCACAACGATTGACGGCGCGACGAAGCTAAAACCAAATAAATCAGCCGGTACGATTACGATTGACACAGGAGGCGATATTAAAGCCTCTGACCGATATACGAAACAAAAGAATAAGGATGAGACAATTTATGAACTGTCGAAACAAGAAAAACCGGAAGTGACAGTCAATAGTGAAGTCGGGCAGGTGACGCTCGAGTGAAATTAAAGTTTCGGATTGGACTACGAACGGTCAAGACCGGTATCGCGGTAGCTCTTGCGCTTAGTATCTCCTGGTATGTGTTCGATATTTATTCGGGAATGGGGGCTGTCGCAGCAATTGTTGCCATGCAACCGACGATTCATCGGTCGTTTAAAATCGTCTTCAACCGGATTTTCGGAACAGTACTTGGATTAATGTGTGGTCTTGCGATTGTTGCGACACTTGGGGCGAATCCGCTGACGATTGGACTCGCCGTAATTGTCTCGCTCGTCCTTAATTCGATGATTGGAAGAACGGATATGTCGACGTTCGCGGCCTTTGCCATCGTGTTGATGTTCGAGAGTCCGACCGCCGACTACGTCCACTATGCATTATCACGTTCGTTGTTGACTGTCGTCGGTGTGTTATCTGCTGTCCTCATCAATTACATCGTCTTCCCGCCACATTATGAGGATCGTTTACTCTTGCTTGTCAAAAAAACGACGCAACAGTTGATGGAAGATTGGCGGAGTCTTGTGCAAGATGATACGAGGCTGCTTGCCGTTCGGAAACAAATTCTCAAACATGAAGAAATGATGTTGATGCTTCAAGAAGATCAAAAATATCCATTGATGGCAAGCGGTCAAAGTGAAGCGTTCATCCGACTGAAGGAGCTTGTCGATCTTGAAGACAAGTTGCTCGTCTTGCTTGAAAGCATTGCCAGTCATCGGGATATCCCGATGACAGAAGAACAGGAAAAGACGCTCGGCCAGGAAATTGATTTCTTACTCAGCCATCATTACGATGTCATCTTCTCCCACGAACGAAAACAAGCGATGTTCTCATTCGATCAAGAATTAAGCGAGGCGAAGGATATCATCCATGGGCATTTGCTCGATTACCGGGAACAGTTAGAAAAAATGAAGTGAAGATGAAAAAGCGCTGTCTCTCCTAAGTGATATTTAGGAAAAACAGCGCTTTTTTGTGTAGCGTCATTGACGTAAGGATTGGACGACATCTGGATCAGGTGTGACGTAAAGTGTCGTTTGATCCGTATAGATGACGAAGCCGGGTTTTGCACCACTCGGTTTTTTGACATATCGTAACTCCGTAAAATCGACCGGGACTTGGCTCGATTCACGTGCTTTCGAGTAGTAGGCGGCAACAATCGCTGCTTCTTTTAACGTTGTCTCATCCGGTGCATCACTTTGAATGATGACGTGCGATCCTGGGATATCCTTCGTGTGTAACCACGTATCGGACCGACGTCCAAACTTGAACGTCGCGTAATCATTTTGTTTATTGTTCTTTCCGACGAAGAATGGAAGGCCGGTCGAAGAACGATATTCTTCGAGTTGTGGGAGTTGTGGTTTCTTTTTCTTCTTTTGTCGTTCGCGCAGATAACCTTCTTCGACGAGTTCCTCGCGCATTTCCCGGATATCTTCCGGGGATGCGACATCGAGTTGGGCAAGCAAACCTTCGAAGTACGCAATCTCGGCTTGGTTCTTCTCAAGCTGGCGCGCGACTTCGACTTTGGCGGTTTTTAATTTGTTATACCGTTTGTAATAACGCTGTGCGTTCTCGTTTGGCGAGAAGCGGGGATCAAGCGAGATCGTGATTTCAGCACCGTCTGGATCATAGTAATCGACGACGGTTGCTTCCTTCATCCCGCGTTCGAGCTGATAGAGATAAGTCGTCAGCAGTTCTCCTTTATGCTTCCATTCATCCATTCGTAACGTCGCTTCTAAATCTTTTTCGAGTTTTGAGCGCTTTAAGATATTCTTATCGTACTCACTCTTGATGAACCGTTCGAGATCGGCCGCTTGTTGTTTGACACGATCGCGGTTTGCTTTTTGATGGAAGAATGCGTCGAGGACTTGACCACTCGTCGCGAACGTCTTTTCGTCAATGATTGAACCTTCCGTTAAGCGGACCGGTGCAAAGCGTTCCTTGCCGCCTTCCATCCGTTGCAATACATAAGGACCGTTTAGTTCTTTTAAGACGTCCTGGAAAGCGGTAGCAAGATTCGTCCGGTTCGCAAGACCTGCCCGCGTGACGACTTCCTTAGCAATTTGTGGAGACAGACCACTGAAGAGACCAAGTAACTGGCGATCCAGTTTCCCAGCGTTCCAGTCGATTCGGTGGAGTGCCTTTTCGATATCTTCTGTGAGTGGATCCACTTTATCCTGTGCTGGTGGAAGTTGATAGGTCATCCCTGGCATGATCGTCCGGAATGTATTTTGACTGAGTGGTAAGTGTTTGATCGCATCGAGGATCTTATCTTGTCCATCGGTCAAAATGATGTTCGAGTGTCGTCCCATCAACTCGACATAGATTTTTTTCGCTTCCTCATCGCCAAGTTCGTTGCGGGAACGGACACGTAAGACAATGATCCGGTCGCGTTCGAGTTGTTCGATCGATTCGATGAATCCGCCTTCGACATGCTTGCGAAGCATCATACAGAAGAGCGGAGGTTCACTCGGGTTGCTGACCGCTTCCGACGTAATGTGCATCCGTGCATACATGGCATTCGCAGAGGCGAGCAACAATACGTTTTTTCGCTCGGCCCGGACCTGGAATACTAAATCCAATGTATATGGTTGGTATACCTTATTGATCCGTCCTCCGACGAGCGGTTGGAGTTCTTTGACGACGCGTGTCGTCATCAATCCGTCAAAAGCCATACGATTACCTTCTTTCTTGATTTCGTTCTCACTTTCTAAAGGTAACAGAAATGGCATCGTTATGGTATGATAAAGCAGTCGAGCTAAAAAAGATGACTTGCGAACTTCCTATCTCTACTGCTAATATGAAACAATGTGAAGTTTGTGAGATGGAGGGGTTTTGAAGTGATTTTCAAAGAGCGTGGCTTATTACTCGTATTATCTGGTCCAAGTGGTGTCGGAAAGGGAACGGTCTGTCGTGCCTTGCGCGAAGATCAGGATAACGATCTGCATTACTCGGTATCCTGTACGACGCGCCAACCGCGTGAAGGAGAAGTAGATGGTGTCCACTATTTCTTTAAATCGCGTGAAGAATTCGAAGAGATGATTGCGAACAATCAACTCTTGGAATATGCTGAATTCGTAGGGAACTACTATGGAACACCTGTCGAATGGGTGAACCAGATCTTAGATGAAGGAAAAGACGTCATTCTCGAAATCGAAGTTCAAGGGGCCATGCAGGTCAAAGAACATTTTCCGGAAGCTGTCTTCTTATTCCTTGCACCTCCAAGCCTCCAAGAATTACGGAACCGCCTCGTAGGGCGTGGAACGGAATCGGAGGAAGTCATTAAGCAACGTCTTCTCGTCGCTAAGGAAGAGATCGAGATGATGGATGCCTATGACTATGTCGTGACGAACGACGAAATTCATAAAGCCTGTGACCGGATCCAAGCGATCGTCACAGCGGAACATTGCAGTCGGGAACGTGTCGCGTCCCTATATAAAAAAGCCATGGAGGTTAAGTGATATGTTATATCCATCAGTTGATAAGCTTCAAAAGAAAGTACCGTCGAAATATACAATCGTTACAGTTGCCGCTAAGCGTGCGCGTCAAATCCAAGACGGGAAACGCGTGAAAGTCACGAACCCAAAATCGCATAAACCGGTCGGGAAAGCTTTAGAAGAGCTTTATTTCGAAGAAGTATCCGTCACGAACCAACCGCAAGACTAATTTTGAAGCAGCCACTTGTCATCGTGGCTGTTTTTTTCAATAAGGAGGACACCTACATGTTAACCAACCGAAACATTCTACTGTGTGTCGGCGGTGGAATCGCTTCCTACAAATCAGCAGCACTCGCTTCAAAGCTTGTTCAAGCAGGCGCACACGTTCAAGTCGCGATGACGCGTAATGCGCAACAATTCGTCGGTAAGACGACGTTTGAAGCACTGACGCGAAAAGCGGTCTATGATGACGTCTTCATCGAGCATGATCCGTCAAAGATCGCCCATATCGATTTAGCGGACGAAGCGGACCTGATCGTCGTCGCACCAGCGACCGCGAATTTGATTGCAAAACTCGCGCACGGGATCGCGGATGATTTCATCACGACGACGATCCTTGCAGCGACATGTCCCGTCATCGTCGCACCAGCGATGAATGTCAACATGCTCGAACATCCGGCGACAGTCCGCAACATCGAACAACTGAAGCAGGACGGTGTCCAGGTGATTGCACCGGGAGTCGGAAATCTCGCATGTGGTTGGGTCGGGAAAGGTCGTTTACCTGAACCGGAAGACTTAGTCGCAACACTCTCAACGTTCTTTGAAGAGAAGTATCTAGCCGGACGAAAAGTCTTGATCAGTGCGGGACCGACCGTGGAACGGATTGATCCGGTTCGTTACTTGACGAATGATTCTTCCGGAAAGACAGGAATTGCGCTAGCAGAAGCGGCAAGAGACGCAGGTGCCGATGTCACGCTCGTCCATGGACCACTTCGGATCGGATTACCGACCGGGATAGCGACGATTGCTGTTGAATCAGGAGAAGAGATGCTTGAAGCCATGTTACGTGATTATGAAACGCAAGACATCGTCATCATGTCCGCTGCCGTAGCTGACTATCGACCGTCTATCCAGTACGATCAGAAGCAGAAAAAAATCCACGGACCACTTCGAATTGAACTCGAAGAGACGACCGATATTCTGAAGACGCTTGGTGAGCAGAAACAACATCAGCTATTAGTCGGATTTGCGGCTGAGACGACGGATGTCGAGACGTTCGCTAAACAAAAACTCGTCCGAAAGAAAGCCGATTTCATTGTCGCGAATGATGTGTCACGATCTGATATCGGATTCGTCAGTGATGAAAATGAAGTCGTCGTTTTTGGAAAGAACGATTCCGTCACGCGATACGATCAACAATTGAAATCGACGCTCGCCAAATCGCTCATGCGCCAATTCGCGGAGGCATTGGCATGATAGCCGAAGTCATCGTTGACGTCGCAGCAGCAACGGTCGATCGTCCGTTTGATTATGCCGTTCCAGAACTCTGGCAAGAGCTGATCGTTCCCGGTATGCGCGTCGAAGTACCATTTGGTCCACGGGCGTTGCTTGGAATCGTCGTCGGAACAAAAGCAACGTCTGATCTGACGAACGTCAAATCGATCGTCCGTGTCTTAGATGAGACCCCGACCTATACACAGGAATTACTCGAGTTATCGGCGTATCTATCGGAAACGACTTTGTGTTTTCAGGCGACGGCATTGCTTGCGATGCTGCCGGCTGCCTTAAAGGTGAGTTATGATAAACTGGTCATAGTCGAGTTGGGCCCACTTCGGGCATATCATGGCAAGAAAATGAGTCAATTGCCAACGGAAGTCCAACAAATCGTCTTAACAGCCGCGAAACAAGCTGACGTGACGCTTCAACCGGTCATTCGCGAGAAAAAGACGTCTAAGATCGATAAACGGATTCGTCTTCTAGAGGAGCAAGCAACTTTTACGAAACAAGCGAGCCAACAAGCGGCACTTTACTCGTATATTCAAGAATTTCCGGATGCGCTTTGGAGTGAAGTCAAGCAGGCAACGGGCGCAACGAGCGCGACGTTGAACGCTCTCGAGAAAAAGAGCATCATTCAAGTCGAGACGATCGATGTTCGGCGAAATCCTTATGAACATCTCGTCCAAGACATCTTTGTGCCGTCCTCTTTGACGGAAAAGCAACAGGAAGCTGTCTCGGCGATTACGGCTGAAGCTGAGACCGGAACGTTTTTGTTACATGGCGTAACAGGAAGCGGTAAGACGGAAGTGTATCTTGAATCGATTCATGCACAACTCGAACGCGGTAGACAAGCGATCTTGCTCGTCCCAGAGATCAGTCTGACGCCGATGATGGTCAAACGGTTTAAACGCCGTTTCGGAGAACGGGTCGCTGTCTTGCATAGCGGTCTATCGCTCGGAGAAAAGTATGATGAGTGGCGCAAAATCGCCCAAGGCGAGGTCGATGTCGTCGTCGGTGCACGGTCTGCTGTGTTTGCGCCGCTGACGAACATCGGAATCATCATTCTCGATGAAGAACATGAAACAACTTATAAGCAGGAAGAGAATCCGCGCTATCATACGCGCGATGTCGCAAAATGGCGGGCAGCCTATCATCGTTGTCCCGTCGTGCTCGGAAGTGCAACACCGTTACTCGAGACGTATGCACGGGCACAAAAAGGGGTTTATCGTTACTTACCGCTTCGTGAACGATTCGGTGGGGAACTGCCTCCAGTCGACATCGTTGATATGCGTAAGGAACTCGAACGGGGCAATCGTACGCCGTTCAGCCTCGCGCTAGTCGAAGGCATCAAAGAACGCATCGAACGTGGGGAACAGACCGTCTTACTCCTGAACCGTCGCGGATATACGACCTTCGTCTTATGTCGGGATTGCGGGGAGACGCTACAATGTCCGCATTGTGCCGTGAATTTAACCTATCACCAACATGAAGATCGCTTGAAATGCCACTACTGTGGGTTTGAAGCCGCAATGCCGAAAACTTGTCCGTCCTGTGAATCGACGAAAATTCGTCAGTTCGGAACGGGTACGCAAAAGATTGAGGAAGAATTGGCACACTTGATTCCGGAGGCGCGAATCATCCGGATGGATCAGGATACGACGTCGCGTAAAGGTGCGCATGAGAAATTACTCGATGCCTTTGAACGCAAGGAAGGAAACATTCTGCTCGGAACACAGATGATCGCAAAAGGTCTCGACTTTCCGAACGTTACACTCGTCGGAGTGATTGCTGCCGATGCGACGCTTGGTATTCCGGATTTTCGAGCAAGTGAGCGCACGTTTCAGTTGATCACCCAAGTGTCGGGTCGTGCCGGACGGGGTCAACTCGCTGGTCAGTCAATTATCCAGACTTACAACCCGGAGCATTACGTCATTCAAACGGCCAAACAGCATGATTTCGAAACGTTTTATAAGCGAGAGATGCAATTGCGAAAGCTCGGTGGGCATCCACCATTTTGGTTCCTTGGTCTGATTACAGTTTCAGCAGCGCATCCGCTCGAAGCACAAGCAGAAGCGCAGCAAATCGCTTCCGAGCTTCGTGCCTTTGAATCTGAGGATTTAGTCGTCAATGGACCGTTTGATGCACCACTCGCTCGACTCAAAAATATGTACCGGCAACAGGTCTTAATTAAACATAAAGGACAGGAGGATGTCCGGACACATCTCCGTGATATCTTATCCCGTCGTCAAAAATCAAAAACACAAGTCGCGATTGACTTGAATCCATTTGTATTCATGTGAGGTGTCTGTATGTATAAAGTAGTAGAAGTACCAAATGATGTATTACGACAGGTGTGTGAACCTGTCACGAAGTTTGATAAAAAACTCGGTAAAATGATCGACCGGATGTTCGATACGATGTACGAATATGACGGGGTTGGTTTAGCCGCACCGCAAATCAACCAGCCGATTCGTGTAGCCGTCGTTCATACCGATGATGAGACGGGACCAATCGAGCTGATCAACCCGGAAATCATCGAAGCGGACGGTTCGCAAATCGATGATGAAGGATGTCTCAGTATGCCGGGCATCTTCGGACCGGTTGAACGGTTCGACCGAATCGTCGTCAAGTCTCAAGATCGTCTCGGGCGGACGGTTAAAATCAAAGCAAACGGCTTTTTTGCACGTGCCATCCAACACGAGATGGATCATTTAGATGGTGTCCTGTTTACGGATAAACTCGTCGAGCAAGAAAAGCCGCGCGTCGTCTTCATGGGGACGCCTGAGTTTGCGGCAGGAACGCTGCGTGAAGTCATCGATGCTGGGTATGACGTCGTCGGTGTCGTCTCACAACCAGATAAACCAGTCGGACGAAAACGGGAAGTCAAACCGACGCCTGTAAAACTCGTCGCGATGGAACACGACATTCCTGTGTTGCAACCGAAACGAATTCGAGAGGATTATCAAGATGTTCTCGATTTAAAACCAGATCTCATTATCACGGCAGCTTACGGTCAGATCGTCCCGACCGCTATTCTCGAAGCACCACGTTTTGGGGCGATCAACGTCCATGCGTCACTCTTACCGAAATATCGTGGCGGTGCACCGATTCATCAAGCGATCATCGATGGAGAAAAAGAGACAGGTGTGACGATCATGTATATGGTCGATCGGCTAGACGCAGGTGATATGTTGTCAAAAATCATCGTTCCAATCGAAGAGAACGATACAGCCGGTTCGATGTTTGAGAAGTTAGCGGACGCAGGAGCGCGCCTGTTACTTGAAACGTTACCACGTCTGTTAGCAGGTGAATTGACACCGGAAGCACAAGTCGAGGAAGAAGCGACATTTGCGCCGAACATTTCACGTGAGCGGGAACGACTTGATTTTACGCTACCGGGTGAGACACTCTACGATCAAATTCGTGGGATGAATCCATTCCCGAGTACGTATACGATGCTTGGGAACGATCGCTTAAAAGTCTTTTTCGCAACGAAAGTCTCAGGAACGGGACGACCGGGTGAAATCATCGCATTAGAAGCGGATGGTCCCGTCATCGCGACAGGTTCCGAAACAGCGTTGAAGCTGATCGACTTACAGCCGTCCGGCAAAAAACGGATGGATGGTGCCACGTTCATGCGCGGGATCGGTCAATCGCTTGAACTCGGACAACAAGTAGGTGAGAACGCATGAATGTACGCGACGCAGCAGTAACGACATTAATGAAAATCGGACAAGGTGGCGCCTTCTCAACAATTACGGTCCACCAAATGCTTGAAAAACGCGCCATCTCGGCGTCAGATGTCGGCTTGTTCACGGAACTCGTCTACGGGACGCTCAGTCGTGAATTGACGCTTGATTATATTTTAGAACCATATTTAGCGAAACAGAAAAAACTTGATCCATTCATGCGCCCATTGTTACGAATGAGTGTCTATCAGTTGTTTTATCTCGATCGTGTACCGGATCATGCCGTCATTCATGAAGCCGTTGAAATTGCTAAAAAACGTGGGAAAGTCCATGTCTCAAAAGTCGTCAACGGAGTGCTACGGAATGTATTACGGGCGGGAATGCCTCATTTCGCTGAGATTGAGCCTGCTGCAAAACGAATCAGCATCGAAACGAGTCACCCGCAGTGGCTCGTCGAACGCTGGATCGAACTGTTTGGTCCGGAAGAAACGCTTCAGATCTGTCAATTGAATAACACACCGGCACCGGTCACGGTCCGTATCAATCGCACGAAAACGACGCGGGAGGAAGCAATCGAGCTTCTACTCGATCAAGGTGTGACGGCAAAACCATCCACGGTCGCGCCGGACGGTCTCGAAATCGAACGAGGAAGCGTCCAAAAAACTGATCTGATTGACCGTGGGTATCTTTCTCTTCAGGATGAGAGCTCAATGCTCGTCGCCCGTGCGCTTGGTGCAGAAGCATCCGATCATGTACTCGACAGCTGTGCCGCACCTGGTGGGAAAGCGATGCATATTGCTGAAGGTTTGACGACGGGTACACTACAGGCACTTGATCTTCATCCACATAAGATTAAATTGATTGAACAGCAAGCGACACGATTAGGTCTTACGACTGTTCGAGCAGAAGCGTTAGATGCCCGTAAAGCAGGGGAACGCTTCGAAGTAGAATCCTTTGACCGGATTCTTGTCGATGCACCTTGTTCAGGACTTGGTGTCATTCGGAGAAAACCGGATATCAAATGGACGAAACGTCCAGAACAACTCGAGCAACTCCCAAAAATTCAACGAGACATCTTGACATCTGTCTTACCACTCGTTAAAAAAGGTGGAATCTTCGTCTATTCGACTTGTACGATTGATCCGACCGAAAACGAGGAGCAGACAGCGTTCATTCTCGATCAGGGTTTTGACTTTGATGCATCTTTCGCGGAACGCATGCCAGAATCCGTGCGGCATCTAATCGGAGATCGAGCAGAACTCAAGTTGTTACCGACGACAGTCGGAACGGATGGCTTCTACATTGCCGCGTTTAAGAAACGAGAAGATTGATACGAACGGAGGACTGTCATGGAGTTAGCTCACCTTTCGACCACTGGGAAAGTCAGGACTAAAAATGAGGATACGGTATTACTCATCGGGAACGCTGAACGTGGTCTTGCTGTCGTTGCGGATGGTATGGGAGGTCACGCTGCTGGCGATATCGCAAGTGCGATCGTTCGCGAGGTATTTGAAGCATCCTTTTCCCTCATGCCAAATCGCCCGATGGAATTGTCCGAATGGATAGAACAACGTGTAGCCGAAGCGAATGCCCGGATTCTTCAGTTTTCAAAAGAAGAACAACTTGCGATCGTCGGAACGACCATTGCCTGTGTGTGCTGGGTCGAGGATTTGCTCGTCATCGGTCATGTTGGAGACAGTAGGGTCTATGCTCTTGAAGGTACGGCGTTAAAACAATTGACGGATGATCATTCTTACGTCAACATGTTACGACAAATGGGAGAGCTTTCGGACGAGGAAGTCGAAAATCATCCACGTAAAAATGTCATCACACGATCGGTCGGCTCGAACGAAACGGTCGAAGTCGACATTCAAGTAAGAGATGCTCCAGACTATGACCTCGTCCTTGTGTGTAGCGACGGGTTGACCGATGAAGTGCCAGATGATGTCATTGAACAAATCATCTTACGAGATGATCCGCTTGATGAGATCGTCGGACGATTGGTGAAAGAAGCGAATGCTCGAGGAGGCGCGGATAATATTACGATTGCCGCCATCCGGTTCAAAGAAAGAAAGAGGGTCTGAATATGCGATACGGAGATCGATTAAATGACCGCTACCGCATAGAACGGCTAGTTGGAAGTGGCGGGATGGCGAATGTCTATCAAGCCTATGATGAGATTTTAAAGCGTCATGTTGCCATTAAGATTTTACGGACTGAATTTTCGCATGACGAACAGTTCATTCGTCGATTCGAACGTGAAGCGCATGCTGCTACCAGCTTGAATCATCCAAACATCGTTGCCGTCTATGATGTAGGCGAAGAAGATGCCATCTATTACATCGTCATGGAGTATATCGATGGTATGACATTGAAGACATTTTGTGAAAATCAAGCATTACCTGTGCCACAGGCCGTTGATATCATTGCTCAAATTTGTGATGCGATCGATCACGCCCATGCACACCGGATCATCCATCGCGACATTAAACCGCAAAATATGTTGATCCGAGAAGATGGTACCGTCAAAGTAACGGATTTCGGAATCGCTGTGGCGATGTCGAATGCGACGTTGACGCATACGATGTCTGTCCTTGGGTCCGTGCATTACTTCTCGCCAGAACAAGCTAAAGGTAAATTTGCCGATGAGAAGTCGGATATCTATTCGCTTGGTGCTGTCTTATATGAACTCGTTACAGGACAAGTGCCGTTTGAAGGTGATTCACCGGTCGCTATCGCGCTGAAGCATCTGCAAGATACACCACGTCGTCCATCCGTCTTGAATCCAAGAGTGCCACAAGCGCTTGAGAACTGCATCATGCAGGCGCTTGCAAAAGCACCGCATGACCGCCAACAGTCCGTCGCAGCGTTTAAGGAAGATATGGTAACCGCATTATCTGACGAACGAGCAAGTGAAGGCATCCGAGGCGCTGAAGAGGATGAGATGGAAAAGACGATGGTCTTATCACCTGTACAAGTTCCAGAAGAATCAAAAGCAGAACCGGGCACACCTGTCGTCACGACCGTTCAACCGAAATCGTCAGAAAAGAAAAAGAAAAAACGCTGGTGGGTCATCCTATTATTACTGGTATTACTCGGTGGAGCGGCTACGACGTTTGCGATGTGGCCGGATCCTACCGTTACGGTACCGTCCGTCGTCAAAACGGATGGAGATGAAGCGGAAACGAAGCTAGAGAAACTCGGATTTGTCGTTGAGACGACAGAACGAAACAGTGATACGGTCGATGAAGGAGACGTGATCAGTCAGACACCGCGTGAAAACGCGCAGGTGAAAAAGGGCTCAACAGTCAATTTGGTCGTCTCAACCGGCAGTGCTCCGGTCGAAGTGCCAGATGTAACGGATGATGTTGAAAAAGAAGCAATTGCGACGTTAAAAGAAGCTGGATTTGCTAAAGTCGAGGTCGAACGTGAGAAATCTGATGAGGTCACGCGAGGTAACGTCATCCGGCAATCAATCTCGGCTGGTACGGAGGTCATCGCGAAAGAACAAACGATTACGATCACCGTCTCGGAAGGGACATCTTCTTTCGAGTTGAAGGATTTGACGAACTTATCGAGTGACGAAGCAAAAGCCTACCTGGACGAAAAAGGGCTCGACGGAACGTTCGAGCAAGAATTTTCTAGCGACGTGAAACTCGATCAAGTTATCCGTCAATTCCCACAAGCAGGGGCTCAAGTCGAACCGAATGACTCCGTGACTGTCTTTATCTCAAAAGGTGAGGAAGAAAAGACAGTGACAGCGACATTCCCTGAAAAGGTCGTCTATGATGCGGTCAGCGAGAATGAGGACGAGGAACCGCCGAAACAAGTCATCCGGATTGAGACGGAAGATGCAAAAGGGAAGCGGACCGTCATCGAGGAATCGATTGATCAAGATGAGACATTCGACGTGCCGGTGACGATTGATCCGGGAGAAGAAGGAAAGATTACGATTTATAAAGACGATACCGTGTATCGTTCAAAAACCATCACGTACAATCAAGCAAAAGACGCACAATGAATATGATGAAAAAGGAGTGCATAGGATGACGGAACAACGCATCGAAGAGAATCGAGAAGGAACGATCATACGCCTGCAGGGCGGCTTTTATGATGTCATGACACCAGAAGGAGAGGTTCGTTCACGGGCAAGAGGAAATTTCCGGAAACGCGGCATCAGTCCAGTCGTCGGAGACGAAGTCGTGCTTCATATCGAAAGTGAGACGGGATATATTCTCGAAGTGAAGGAGCGAGACAACTTTTTAGTACGCCCTCCTGTCGCGAATATCGATCAAGCGTTGCTTGTCGTCTCGGCCGCAGAACCTGATTTTTCAGCGCACTTGCTCGATCGTTTCCTCGTCTTGATCGAAGCGAAGGAAATCCAACCCGTCATCCTGTTAACGAAGATGGACTTGCTTGATGATGTCAAAGGTCCTGCAGTTCGAGAGGCAATTGCCGCTTACCGGAAGATTGGTTATACGGTCATCGAGACATCAAGTGAGACATTGACAGGTGTTGAACAAGTCCGTCCGTTACTGGCCGGGAAAACGAGCGTTCTTGCCGGACAATCCGGTGTTGGGAAAAGTTCGCTCTTGAACGCACTTGAACCAACACTCGACTTAGAGACGAGTGCGATTTCGAAATCACTCGGACGTGGGCGCCATACGACACGTCACGTCACGTTGATGCCACTTGCCGAAGGCTTGATTGCTGATACACCAGGGTTCTCGAACCTTGATTTTCCGTATGATATGGAAATTGAGGATGTACGGTGGAGTTTTCCTGAATTCGTGGCTGTACAGGACGAATGTAAGTATCGAGGATGTTTGCATTTGAATGAACCCGGATGTGCCGTCAAGGAAGCCGTCGAAGCACAAGAAATCATGTCCTCTCGTTATGAGAACTATGGTATGTTTATAGACGAAATCAAGAATCGAGCCCGGAGGTATTGAAGATGATTAAAATTGCACCATCTATCTTATCAGCAGATTTTGCGAATCTCGAACGCGATGTTAAAGCAGTCGAAGCAGCAGGCGCGGACTATATCCATTTCGATGTCATGGATGGTCAGTTCGTACCGAATATCTCGTTTGGACTACCTGTGCTCAGCAGTTTACGTCAAAAGACGGATATGGTCCTTGATGTCCATTTAATGATTGACCAGCCAGAACGTTTCGTTGAAGATTTCGTTAAGGCAGGGGCAGATATCGTGACGTTCCACGTCGAAGCGACGAACCACGTCCACCGTGTTTTACAACAAATCAAGCTAGCCGGTGCAAAAGCAGGGGTCGTCTTGAATCCTCATACGCCATTATCGACGATTGAACACGTCCTTGAGGATGTCGATATGGTCTTATTGATGACGGTCAATCCGGGCTTTGGTGGACAAGCCTTCATCGAGAGTGTCATGCCAAAACTCGCATCACTTGCACAAATGAAAGCAGATCGTGATCTGACATTTGAAATCGAGATTGATGGTGGCGTCAACCCGGAAACAGCAAAACTTTGCATCGAAAACGGCGCGAACGTTCTTGTCGCGGGATCAGCAATCTACAATGCACCAGATTATGCGGAAGCGATCACTAGCATTCGTCAAGGGGCTGCCGTATAATAAGAACGAGAAAACGAAATATGATGACCGCAAGGGGTGTCGCTTGAAAAGCGGCTGAGAGGAGTCTTTTAGACTTTAACCCTTCGAACCTGTTCCGTTCAAACGGACGTAGGGATGTGGCGCACGCAGGCAGTACGGCGTTCGTCGTACTGCCTTTTTGCGTCCTCTCGTACAATGAAGGAGGAAATAGCATGAAACGGTTACAAATGATGATGGAAATTGCCATCTTTGCAAGTCTCGGGGTCGTCTTTGATTTACTGATTCCATTTAAAATGCCACAAGGCGGTTCAATCAGCTTAGCGATGTTACCAATCTTTGTCATGGCATTTCGCCACGGTGTCATCGGGGGTGTCGTCACAGGAGCGCTTGTTGGTACGATCCAACTGATGTTCGCCCCACAAGTCTTGACGATCGTCCAACCATTACTCGATTACACGATTGCATACGGTGTCGTCGGACTGAGCGGTCTGTTCGCGCGTCAGGTTAGACAAGCTGCACGTAACGGACAAAAGAAACGTTTGATGGCGTTCGTTCTCCTTGCAACACTATTAGGCGCAGGACTCCGTTATATCTGTCATGTCATAAGCGGAATCGTGTTCTTCGCGAAATATGCAGAAGGTCCAGTCGTGCCATATTCATTAGTTTATAACGCGACATACATGGTACCATCTTATGTTTTATGCGGTGTCGTCGCGGGTCTCCTCTTTACAACTGCGCCACGTTTACTACGTTATTCAGCACGAGGCGTCTGAGATGCGGGCGATTCTCGTGTGTGCCGGTCCTCAAGAAGAAGTGCCTGATTTGCGGATGCTTTGTCAGTCTAGTGATTTCATCATTGGTGTCGATGGTGGTGTTCAGACGATTGAATTGTTTGGGCTGACATGCGACATGACGATCGGTGACTTTGATTCGCTTGGTTACGTACCTGAAGGAGCAATCGTTCATCCGGCTGAGAAAGATGAGACGGATCTCGAACTCGCCCTTCGTACAGTATCAGAGATGAAACGGTTTGATGATACTATCATCGTCGGAGCAACAGGTGGACGACTCGACATGACCGTTCAAAATGTGTATTTATTGAAGCAATACCCTGAAGCGCGACTCGTCACGAAACGGGAAGAGGTGCGATATTTGGCAGTAGGATTGTATGCAGTCGAAGCCGAAAGCTATCATTATCTTTCTTTCATTCCACTTGTGCCGTCAATCTTGAGTTTAGCTGGAGTCAAATATCCACTTGATATGCATCCTGTTCCGGTCGGAGGTTCCTTGACCGTCAGTAATGAATGGAGTACGTCAGAAGCGACAGTAGAGCTCCATCAAGGAGAACTATTGATGATGCGAACACTTAAGGAATAGAACAAGCATATGAAAAAAGGCCGTGGATGATACCGCGGCCTCTTTTCATATGGTATTATTCTTCGAGTTGGGAAGGGGCGACTCGAATGTCACTTTGAGCCGATAGGTGTTTTCCTTTAACGAACAGATGATAGCTTCCCCACATGACGAGGAAAAATGGAACACCGATGTATAAAGCAATCCGTTGATCCGCTTGAAACGCAAGACTGACGAGGACGACGACATTAAGTGTCAACGATATCAACGGTAATACTGGATAGAATGGCGTCTTGAACTTTAGTTCGGATAGATCATGTCCGTTTCGGATGAACTGACGGCGGAACGCAAGTTGCGAAGCGGAAATTGAAATCCAACCGACTTGAGCACCGAGTCCAGCTAAAGACAAGAGCCAAATGAAGACGGTATCCTCTGCGAAAAATGCTGTCAGAAGCGATAACATCGCAAACATCATCGTAAAGAGTAAAGCGCGCATCGGCACACCACGTGCATTAACATAAGATAATTTCTTTGAAATCATCCCTTCTTGTGCCATTGCCCATAACATTCGGGTCGCGGCATACAGTCCCGAGTTCCCGACGGATAATAGTGCTGTCAAGACGACGATGTTCATCAAGTCAGCGGCATACGGGATGCCGATCGCATCAAAGACCATGATGAATGGACTACTGACTCCGCCAGCCGTCTCATACGGAATCAATGCACCGACGATCGTGATCGATAAGACAAAGAAAATGAACGTGCGCCAAACTGTATTCCGGATAGCTTTTGGAATCGATTTTTCAGGCGTGTCAGACTCCCCAGCCGCGACACCGATCAATTCGGTTCCCTGAAAAGCAAAATTGACAGCAATCATCGTCGTCAAGACACCGAGAATTCCGTTCGGAAACCAACCGCTTGCCGTGAAGTTCGCAAACAGCGAGGATGGACGATCTGCTTCCATCGGTAACCAGCCAAACCAAGCTGCGCCACCAAGAATGATGAAGAAAAGAATGGCGAGTACCTTTAAACTTGAGAACCAGAATTCCGCTTCCCCGAACGCTTTGGCGGAGACGGCGTTTAAACCGAATAACAAGACCGTAAAGACGGTACACCAGACAACGACCGGCACATTCGGAAACCAACGGTCCATCAAACTACCGGCAGCTGTGATTTCAAGTGCGACCGTCACAGCCCAGCCGAGCCAGTAAATCCAACCGACGGCAAAGCCGATACCTGGTCCGATGAAGCGTGTCGTATACGTTTGGAATGATCCTGAGACTGGCAAGAAAACTGCTAACTCCCCTAAACATAACATCGTCAGATACATGATGGTCCCACCCACGATGTAACTGAGGACCGCCCCGAGAGGTCCTGCTTGTGAAATCGTTAACCCTGATCCTAAAAATAAGCCTGTTCCGATAATTCCACCGAGTGAGATCATGAACAGGTGTCGACTCGTCATCTCTCGTTTGAGTTGCATGATGACTTCCCCCAATTCTGACAAAATAAAGTACGTTCCTATTGTAAGCGTTTTCAATAAAAGCGACAATTAGTTTATGAGAAAAATAAATGAGAGAATAAAAAAACCGGAAGGGAAGATTCCCATCCGGTGGTTGCGCCTTATACGCGTTCGACTTTACCTGATTTAAGAGCTCGAGCTGAAACCCAAACCTTTTTCGGCTTACCGTCGACGAGGATACGTACTTTTTGTACGTTGACTCCCCAAGTACGTTTTGTTTTGTTCAATGCGTGTGAACGGTTGTTACCCGACTTTGGCGATTTCCCAGTAACGTAGCATTTACGTGCCATGCGTTCCGCCTCCTTTTATGTTGTTTTGCGTTCGTCCTAATAGACACTTTGCTATCTTAGCATGGTGTCAGGGCGGTTGCAACATAAAAAAAGTAGCTGACAAGAAAAAAACTTGACAGACAACCTCGAAATTTAAAATAATAAATGAGGATGATGGTAAAAGTTCATTTGACCGCTACTATTTTTCACTTATTCATTGTATAGTCAGTACGGCGACTTTTCAATAGTAGGTCCTTATAGTAGAATTATGAGAAGAATACAATATTCAAAGGGGGCTACTCAGGTGGCGATCGAGATGAAAACGACCTATGGAAAGATTGATGTAGATAATGATGTCGTCGCGCAACTTTCGGGCGGCGCAGCAATGGAATGTTTTGGTGTCGTTGGTATGGCATCTCAGTCTCAAATCAAGGATGGTCTTGCTGAACTCTTAAAACGTGAGAACTTTGCACGCGGTGTCATCGTTCGACAGTCTTCAGAGCAAGTTCATATCGATATGCATATTATTGTAAGTTATGGGACGAAAATCTCAGAGGTGGCGAACAATGTACAGAGTCGCGTGAAATACACGCTCAGTCAGGCACTAGGTCTTGACGTGACATCTGTGAACATCTTTGTCCAAGGAGTCCGCTTGACGAATGTCTAAGGCGGAAATAGAGGAGGAAACTTTAGTGAGTGTAGATCGTTTAACAGGAGCGCAGTTAGTCAAGATGATTCAAAATGGCGCGGCGAATCTTTATCAAAACGCAGATTTCGTCGATTCATTGAACGTCTTCCCTGTGCCAGATGGTGATACGGGAACGAACATGAATTTGACGATGACTTCAGGTGCAAAAGAAGCAGGTAAATCCACTTCGGATTCTGTTTCGGAGGTCGCAAACGTCTTCGCACGTGGATTATTAATGGGGGCACGCGGAAATTCTGGTGTCATCTTAAGTCAATTGTTCCGTGGATTCTCGAAATCAATCGAAGGAAAAGCAACGATTGATACGAAAGAGTTCGCTGATGCATTGCAAAAAGGTGTCGATACAGCGTATAAAGCGGTCATGAAACCGGTCGAAGGAACGATCTTGACAGTTGCCCGTGAGACAGCTGTAGCGACCATCGCACAATCTGAAACGACGACGGATTTCTTAGAGTTGATGCGTCAACTCGTCGAAGCATCGAAAGTATCGCTTGACGGAACTCCTGACCTTCTTCCTGTATTAAAAGAAGTTGGTGTCGTTGATTCAGGTGGTCAAGGTCTCGTCTGTATCTATGAAGGATTCCTCGCGACACTCGAAGGAAAAGAACTTGATAAGCCACATACGCCAGTCATGGAAGCACTCGTCGAAGCAGAGCATCATAAATCGGCTCAAAGCTTCATGTCGACAGAAGAGATCCATTACGGCTACTGTACGGAAATCATGGTTCGCTTCCAAGATGACAAGTTAGCAAATGCACCGTTCAGTGAAGAAGCATTCCGGAACGAATTAGCGGAATTCGGTGATTCGTTGCTCGTCGTAGCGGACGAAGAGCTCCTTAAAGTTCACGTCCACGTTGAAACGCCAGGAGAAGTCATCACAAAAGGACAACGTTTCGGTGAGCTCGTTGCTGTTAAGATTGAAAATATGCGTCAACAACACTCGACGATCCTCGAAGAAGAGGGCGCGAACCAAGTCACTCCAGTCGCTGCACCGAAGACAAAAGCGAAAGCAGCCCTTGTCACAGTCGCAATGGGTGAAGGTATCAGTGAACTCTTTAAATCACTCGGTGTCAGTGTCGTCATCGAAGGCGGACAAACGATGAACCCGTCAACGGAAGACATCGTCAAGGCGATCGAGGATGCACACGCTGAACATGTCTATGTTTATCCGAACAACTCGAACATCATCATGGCCGCTGAACAAGCAGCTTCTGTTGCGAATTGTGGCGTAACAGTCGTGAAATCAAAGACAGTCCCACAAGGTTTGGCGGCGACGATCGTCTATAATCCGGAAGCGACTGTTGAAGAGAACGAAGCACACATGGAGGATGCGATCGCAGCTGTGAAGTCGGGTCAAGTCACATATGCCGTTCGTGATACGAATATTGATGGTGTTGAAATCAAGAAAGACGATCACATGGCGATTGCTGAAAAACAAATCGTTGCTACGGACACTTCGAGTCTTGGTGCTGTCAAGAAACTGGTCGATACACTCGTCACAGAGGACGACGAAATCATCACAGTTCTTTACGGTGAAGGCGTTTCGACAGAAGAAGTCGACGACCTCGTCGCGTACATCGAATCGGTTAATCCGGATGCTGAAGTGGAAGTCCACGACGGCAAACAACCACTTTATTCGTACATTTTAAGCGTCGAATAAAACCATCATACTGAAAAAGGGCGACTAGCCTTTTCACGAATCCCACCATCTGCGATAATAGAGGTGGGATTTCGTTTGTTTCATAGAGAGGGGAAAAGAAATGAAATATCGTAGCGTCTTTGACATCATCGGACCAGTCATGGTTGGTCCATCGAGCTCGCATACAGCAGGGGCTGCACGGATTGGATTGATGGCGGGTAAATTATTCGGGGAAACGCCTACTGTCATCCACATCACGTTTTACGGTTCATTCGCTGATACGTATCGTGGACATGGAACGGATGTCGCCATCATCGGCGGTGTTCTCGGATACGATACGTTTGACGACCGGATTCCGCAATCGATCGATATCGCGAAGTCGAAAGGGATTGAGATTCATTTCGAGACGAGTGAAGCGTTGACGGATCATCCAAATACGGCTCGTGTCCATTTGACGAATGGAGTAGAAGAGTTTGAATTGGTCGGTATTTCAATTGGTGGGGGAACGATTGAAATCACGGAATTAAATGGTGTACCGCTTCGTTTGTCTGGTGGGGGACCGGCACTCGTCGTCTTACACCATGACCGGTTCGGAGCAATTGCAGCCGTGACGAGCATTTTGGCTGATTACGAAATCAACATCGGGCATATGGAAGTGTCACGGCACGAAAAAGGAAAACAAGCACTCATGGCAATTGAGATTGATGACCGGATAACGGCAGAAGTGTTGGAAGAAATCGATCGGTTACCTCAAGTCGAGCGTGCCGTCATGATGGGAGAGTGAAGACATGTTTAAATCCGTAAAAGAACTCGTCGCCATCGCGACGGAACGAAATATTCCGATTTCGGAAGTCATGATCGAACAAGAGATGACGGTTCGTCATTTAGAACGAGATGAAGTCTATGCGATGATGGAACGAAACCTACAAGTGATGGAAGAAGCAGTTGCTCGTTCACTTGATGGCGACGGTGTCCAATCGGTGACAGGTTTAACTGGTGGAGATGCTGTCTTACTCCAGCGGTACCGTGCTTCAGGCAAAGGATTATCAGGAGATCTGCTACTCGATGCTGTCAGTAAGGCGATCGGAACGAATGAAGTCAATGCTGCGATGGGAAAAATTTGTGCAACACCAACGGCTGGGAGTGCGGGTGTCGTACCGGGTACGCTATTTGCGGTCAAAGATCGATTAAACCCGACGCGTGAACAAATGTTACGTTTCTTATTCACATCCGGTGCATTCGGCTTCGTCGTCGCGAACAATGCGTCGATCTCCGGAGCGGCTGGTGGCTGTCAGGCAGAAGTTGGTTCAGCAACAGCGATGGCAGCTGCTGCCATCGTTGAGATGGCGGGCGGAACACCGGATCAGTCAGCACATGCCTTTGCGATCGCACTGAAGAACATGCTCGGACTCGTCTGTGATCCTGTCGCAGGACTCGTCGAAGTGCCATGCGTGAAACGCAATGCGATGGGCGGGGCGAATGCTGTTGTCGCTGCCGACATGGCACTCGCTGGAATCACGTCACGGATTCCGTGTGATGAAGTCATCTCAGCCATGCATGAGATTGGTCAGATGATGCCGTCTGCGCTTCGCGAGACAGCAAAAGGTGGACTCGCGAATACGCCGACGGGTCGCTGGCTCGAAGCGAAAATCTTCGGAGAGTTATCGAATGAATCCATCACGTGACGTCAAGACATTAAAAGGTGTCGGACGGGATTTGGCGAAAAAACTAGAAGAGATGAATATTCTCACCGTTGCGGACGTGCTCGAGCACGTCCCGTTTCGTTATGACGACTTCGTGACGGGAAGTCTAACGGAAGCAATCCATGAGGATAAAGTCAAGTTCACGGGTCAAGTCCAGTCTGAACCACTTGTGCGCTATTATGGCAAAGGAAAGAATCGTTTAACGTTCCGTCTGCTCGTTGAAGAACGGTATAGTGTGACCGTAACAATGTTCAACCGGGCATTCTACAAAGACCAATTGCAACTCGGAGCAGAAGTGACGGTCAGTGGCAAGTGGGATTTACACCGGATGACGATCTCTGCGACGGAATTGCAATTCGGGGCAATCGAAGGCGAATTGACACCAGTCTACTCGCTCCGGGGTGACATGCGGATGAAGACATTCCGACGCGTCGTCGACTTGGCGTTCAAGGAGACTGAGGCATTAGCTGAACGAATCCCGGATAGCATCCGGAAGACGTATCGGTTGCAAGACCGGATGACGATGTTGAAGTCGCTTCATTTCCCAACGAATCGACAAGAGTTGACGGCTGCTCGTCGCAGTTATGTCTACGAGGAGTGCCTCTATTTCCAGCTGAAATTACAGGCGTTACGTCTTGGACGACGGAAAGGTCAAGGGATGGCCTTGCCTTTACATGAAACGGATATTGCCAATTTCATCAAGAGCCTGCCGTTTCCGCTGACAGGTGCCCAGCAACGTGTGACAAAAGAGATCCTAGACGACATCGGTCGCGGCGAACGAATGAATCGGTTGCTGCAAGGAGATGTCGGAAGCGGGAAGACCGTCATCGCAGCCATCGCCTTGTTCGCGACGGTTCGTGCCGGAAGACAAGGCGCCTTAATGGTGCCGACCGAAATTTTAGCGGAACAGCATGCAGCGTCGCTCGCCCCATTGCTTGAACCACTTGGAATCCGAGTCGGTCTACTGACGAGTTCCGTTAAAGGGAAAGCGCGTGCTCACTTGCTCGAAGCTCTTGTAACAGGAGAGATCGACGTCTTGGTCGGAACACATGCGCTGATTCAAGACACCGTCCAGTTCAAGGCATTACACCTCGTCATCACCGATGAACAACATCGCTTCGGTGTCGAACAACGGAAACGATTGCGTGCGAAAGCTGAACAGGCAGATGTATTATATATGACAGCGACACCGATTCCGCGTACGCTTGCGATATCGGTCTTTGGAGATATGGATGTTTCGATCATCGATGAGATGCCGGCGGGACGAAAGGAAATCGAGACCTACTGGGCGAAACCGCAACAGATGGAACGCGTTTTCGGGTTCGTCGAGAAAGAATTGTCGCAAGGTCGACAAGCCTACGTCATCACGCCATTGATCGAGGAATCCGAATCACTCGAAGTTCAAAATGCGATCGAATTACATGCGACATTGACTGAGCGGTTCAAGTCCTATCATGTCGGTTTGATGCATGGGCGCTTGACTTCTTCAGAAAAAGACGAGGTCATGCAGGCATTCAAGGAGAATACCGTTCAAATCCTTGTTTCGACGACGGTCGTCGAGGTCGGTGTGAACGTTCCGAATGCATCGATCATCGTCATTCATGATGCAGAACGCTTCGGTCTTGCGCAATTACACCAATTAAGAGGACGCGTCGGTCGAGGCGATGCCCAGTCTTACTGTATTCTAATCGCCGATCCCTCTTCCGATACGGGAAAAGAACGGATCAAGACAATGACGGAGACGAACGATGGCTTCAAGCTAGCGGAAAAGGATTTAAAACTGCGCGGAGCCGGAAATTTCTTCGGTACCGAACAAAGTGGATTACCGAGATTCGTCTTAACCGATCCAGCACTTGATATTCAAGTCATGGAAACGGCCCGACAAGATGCAGTCCGATTACTGCGATCGGATGCTTTTTGGCAAGCGCCGGAATACGATGTCTTACGTGAATATATCGAACGGCAAGGGCTTCTTGAAGGAGAAAGAATCGAATAATACTTGAAAGTGAACAACAAGGGATATATACTACTGTTAGTACCAGGTAATAATAGTAGTCATCCTTCTTGTGGGAGGAACATACATGCGGGTACCTAAAAAAGAGAGACAACAAGAATTATTACAGACGATCGAGCAAAATCCGTTCATCACGGATGAAGCGCTGGCGACACGATTTCGTGTCAGTATCCAGACGATTCGTCTGGACCGGATGGAATTAAAAATTCCGGAATTACGGGAGCGAATTAAACATGTCGCGACTGAACGCCTGGATGATGTGCGTACGTTGACTGAAAATGAAGTCATTGGTGATATGATTGACCTGAAACTTGATACATCTGCCATCTCGATCCTTGAGGTTTTGCCGGAACATGCGTTTAGTCGAAATGCAATCGCCCGTGGACATATCTTGTTCGCACAGGCGAACTCGCTTGCGATTGCGCTCATCGATGATGAACTCGCGTTAACGACCCGTGCGAACGTTCAGTTCACACGCTCCGTCCACGTCGGAGAACGCGTTGTCGCGAAGGCATTCGTCAGTTCCCATCGCCAAGATGGACGTTCTGACATCACGGTAGAGAGTTATGTCGGTGAAGAATGTGTCTTTATCGGCGAATTCACAGTGTATCGAAGTAGTAAGGAGGAATCGAAATGATTTTAGCAGTTGACGCCATGGGGGGCGACCATGCACCCCGTGCCATCGTAGAAGGGGTCGTTGCCTATCTGGCAGAACGTCCAAACGACAACATCGATATCCGACTAGTCGGAGATGAATTGAAGTTACGCTCATACACAATCGAGGATCCGCGCGTGACGATCGTCCACGCAGCATCCGTCATCACCGGAGAAGATGAACCGGTACGTGCCATTCGCCGCAAGAAAGATAGCTCACTCGTTGTGGCTGCAAACCTGGTGAAATCAGGAGAAGCAGATGCCTTGATTTCAGCAGGCAACACGGGAGCGCTCATGACTGCCGGATTGTTCGTCATCGGTCGGATCGAAGGAGTTGACCGTCCTGCACTGGCCCCGACTTTCCCGACACGTAATGGGAAGGGTGTCGTCATCTTAGATGTCGGCGCCAACCCGGATGCGAAGGCAGAGCATTTGCTCGATTATGCCATCATGGGGTCTGTCTACGCAGAACAAGTTCGCGGTATCACACGTCCTAAAGTCGGGCTCCTGAATATCGGATCAGAAGCCGGTAAAGGGAATGCATTGACGAAGGAAACGTATCCGCTACTTGAGACAGCACCGATTCATTTCGTTGGGAACGTCGAGGCGAGAGAAGCGATGAGCGGTGACGTCGATGTCATCGTCACGGAAGGTTTTGCCGGCAACACGTTACTTAAGAGTACTGAAGGGGCAGCCAGTATGATCATGGGTGTCATGAAAGAACAATTCATGAGCTCGTGGACATCAAAGCTCGCCGCTCTCGTACTGAAACCGAAGTTGAAAAAAATGAAGCAGTTGCTCGCCTATGAAGAATATGGTGGTGCCGGACTATTCGGTATTGCGGCTCCGGTCATCAAGGCGCATGGATCAAGTAATGCCTATGCATTCAGCAGAGCGCTCGTTCAAGCTGAAAAGATGGTCGAACAAGAAGTCGTTGCCAAAATCGTTCAGGCGAAAGCAACTGAAGCACGTTAAGAAGGAGTGAGACGAGATGGGGAAAACAGTTTGGATGTTTCCGGGACAAGGGTCACAGACGCCTGGAATGGGACAGACGCTCATCACGCAAGACGAGACACGCCAAGCACTCGCTGACCTCGGAACGCGAATTGGTCTGGATCTGACGACGCTGATGACGACAGGGACGAAGGATGAATTGAAAGCGACGGATATCGCTCAACCAGCCATCGTCGCACACAGTGCATTACTCGCACAGCAGTACGCAGCACAAGGGCATACACCTGATTTCGTACTCGGACACAGTGTTGGAGAATATAGCGCGCTCGTCGCAGCTTCTGTCATCACACCGTCTGAAGCCGTCTATCTCGTCCGCGAACGCGGAAAACTCATGAATCAAGTCACGGGTGGAACGATGGCAGCAGTCATTGGCATGAATGATGTCGAGGCAGCCCATCACGCGGTTGAATCAATTGCGGCAACGGGAGAAATCGTTCAAATCGCCAACTACAACTGTCCTGGACAATTCGTCATCTCTGGACAAATCGCGGCGGTCGAATCTGCCACAGCGAAGTTAAAAGAGCTCGGAGCAAAACGAGTCTTACCACTTGATGTCTCGGGTGCGTTCCATTCGTCGCTCATGACACCTTTTGCACCACGATTCGAAGATATTCTCGTATCATCACCGTTTAAAGCGGCGAAGACGAAATTCATCTCGAACGTTGATTGTGCATTTCACGATCAACCAGACGAATTGATTCGTTTGCTCGTTCAGCAACTCTATTCGCCGGTCCGGTTCGAATCATGCGTCGAGCGTCTCATCGAAGAGGGTGCGGATACGTTCATCGAGTTCGGTCCGTCATCTCCACTTAGCGGTCTCGTGAAACGAATCAAAAAAGATGCGAAAATCATCAGCATCACGACACTTGAGCAATTGGAAGCGGAGGGAATTCGTTGAGTAAAGTAGCACTCGTCACTGGCGCGTCACGCGGTATCGGAGCTGCCATCGCAAAGCGATTGGCAACAGATGGTTTCCGTGTCGTCGTCAACTATGCAGGAAGCACGGACAAGGCGGAAGCTGTCGTCCGTGAAATCAAGGAAGCAGGCGGTGAAGCACTCGCGATTCAAGCGAATGTCGCTGAAGCGGATGCTGTCAAACAGATGATCAAACAAACGATTGATGCGTTCGGTCAACTGGATTGTGTCGTCAATAATGCCGGCATCACGCGCGATGGTTTACTGATGCGTATGAAGGAAGCAGACTTTGATGCCGTCGTCGATACGAACCTGAAAGGGGCATTCCTCGTCACACAAGCCGCGACACGTCCATTGTTAAAAACAAGCGGTCGTATCATCAATATCGCATCAGTCGTCGGTATTTCTGGAAATCCAGGGCAAGCGAACTATGTCGCAGCGAAAGCGGGTCTGATCGGGCTGACGAAATCCGTCGCACGTGAACTCGCTAGTAAGGGTGTCACAGTCAATGCCATCTGTCCAGGCTTCATCGAGACGGACATGACGGATGAATTGACAGAAGAACAGCGGAACCTGTCACTCGGGCAAATTCCGTTGAAACGCTTCGGTCAAACCGACGATATCGCTTCACTCGTCAGCTTCATTGCTTCAGATGAAGCACGATACATTACAGGTCAAACTCTAGCCGTCGATGGCGGCATGACAATGTAACACAACTAACGGTAGTACTTTGCCAAATCGGCAATCATCTTATATACTCAACTCATGGAGGGATTTTAAAATGACAAAAGAACAAATCTTAGTAGACGTACAAGAAGCAATCGCAGAAAAATTAGGTAAAGAACAAAGTGAAATCACACTTGATAAGTCGTTCAAAGACGACCTCGGAGCTGACTCTCTTGAAGTCATGGAACTCGTCATGGACTTAGAAGACAAGTTCGAAATCACGATCGAAGATGAGCAAGCAGAAAACTTGAAGACTGTCGGCGATGTCGTCAACTACATCGAAACACAAGTCTGATCATTGAAGCTGACCCACCGCAATTTGCGGTGGGCTTTAGCTGTTTAGGAGGAACTATGACGAATCAAAAAGGACGTCGTGTCCGAAAAGGACCCTATGTAAAACGACGCAAGGATGCTCGGACGCTCGCTCAGATCGAGCAAAAATTCGAAGCGTTACAAGAGCGTCTGAATATCAGGTTTTCTAATGTTGAGCTATTGAAACAAGCCTTCACGCACTCTTCGTTCGTCAATGAACAACGTGAGTCGGAAGGGGATAACGAACGCCTAGAATTTTTAGGGGACGCTGTCTTAGAGTTGACGGTGTCACGCTATCTATTCGAACACTACCCGGAACGTTCCGAGGGGGAATTAACGAAATTGCGAGCGGCGATCGTCTGTGAACCGTCACTCGTCCAATTTGCGAATCACTATCAGTTTTCCGATATGATTCTGTTAGGTAAGGGGGAAGAACTGACCGGTGGTCGGAATCGTCCAGCCTTACTTGCGGATGTCTTCGAATCCTTCATTGGCGCCTTGTATCTTGACCAAGGCATCGAAGCAGCCGAACGATTCCTCGCCGAAGCGGTTTTTCCGAAAGTGGCGACAGGCTTTTTCGAAGAACAGACAGATTTCAAGAGTCAATTACAGGAAGCGATTCAACGTGTCGGCTTAGGTGTCATCGAATATGAAATCATCGAGGAACGCGGTCCGGCGCATAGTCGGGAGTTCATCTCTCGTGTTCAAGTCGCGGATGAGCTCGAAGGGATTGGAACGGGGCGTTCGAAAAAAGAGGCAGAACAACAAGCGGCAAAACAAGCCTTACTTGAATTAAAAAAACAGTTTTAAGCAACAAAAGGCCGACCATCTCTCGAACGCACAAGAGATGATCGGCTTTTATCGTGTGGTGCTTACTCGATTAAACAGTCTTAAGAGATTTCAGTTCGTCGACGATCGCGTCGACCTCTGCAAGTGATAGCGAGTCTCGCATCATGACGAACTCATAAATCTCTTTTAAGTCCTCATTTTTTGAGCCATCGAACTGTTCTGCTTTAATGACCCCTTTGTTGATGATATTCAATTTATCTAAGATTGCTTCAATCATTTGTTCAATCGTCATCGTGTTATTCGCTCCTCTTCTTCTTGTTTCGCATGATACTACCTTAAAACCTATCATGTTGCTAGCGTTTCGGCTATGGTAAACTGAAAGAAATTCAAAAGAAATTTAAACATACGGGTGATCAAGATGTACTTAAAACGAATTGAAATCAATGGCTTCAAATCATTTGCCAATCGAACTGAACTAGAATTCCTTCCGGGTGTCACGGCAGTCGTCGGACCGAACGGAAGTGGAAAATCAAATATATCGGACGCTGTCCGTTGGGTGCTCGGAGAACAATCTGCGAAGTCACTACGTGGGGCGAAGATGGAAGACGTTATTTTTGCCGGCAGTTTGTCTGAACACCGAAAACAATTTGCAGAAGTGACGCTCGTCTTAGATAACGAGTCGGGAACGGTCGCGTTACCTTATCAGGAGATCAGTGTTACACGTCGTGTCAGCCGTAATGGCGATAGCGATTATTTTTTAAATAAAAAACCATGTCGCCTGAAGGATGTCCTTGATTTGTTCATGGACACAGGCTTGTCGCGTGACGCCTTTGCGATTATCGGACAGGGTCGGGTCGAACAAGTCATTTCCGGAAAACCGGAAGAACGTCGTGCTGTCATTGAAGAAGCAGCAGGCGTCTTGAAGTATCGTCATCGCAAGAAGCAAGCCGAGCGGAAATTAAGTGATACGGAAGCGAATCTATCGCGTGTCGATGATATTTTATATGAACTTGGTGGACGAATCGAGCCGTTACGTGAACAAGCGGCGCTCGCGAAAGAGTATCTCGTCGCTCGAGAACGGCATGATGTACTGGAACGTGGCATCTTGGCGCATGAAATCACGACGTATCAGACGGAGCTCGAAACACTGGCGCGTGATATCGCACAATGTGAAGAACGTCTTGCATCTCAAAAGACGACTCACGAAGAGACCGTCGTGTCCCGGGAGAAACAAGAAGCGACGCTTGAAGAAGAACGACAACAAGAAAACGCTTTGCAGGAGCAACTTCGACATGTCTCGACGCGACTTGTTGAGATCCAAGGTGCCCTTAACCTAGCAAAAGAACGTGAAAAACACGGTACCGAGACGAAAGAGCGACTCGAACAAGAGGTCGCGATCGTCGAAGAACGCGTCAAGGAACTAGAACTCGAACTAACCGCTTTACAGGAACGCCAAGCAGAAGTCGATCAGGAAGCAAAACGGATTACGGCTGAGCGAGAACGAGCTGATCAAGCGTTGACACAAACCGATCGTGATTTTGATAAGGAAGCCGAAGCATTACGTTCGGAAGCCTTTGAAGTGGCGAGCCGATTGGCTGCGACGAATAATGCCTATAATCGGGCGAAGCAAGATCTCATGCAGGCAGAAGAACAACAACGTTCCTTTACGGTGGATAGCGGTACGAAGCAGTCGACCCGTCGTCAACTTGAGGAAGACGTCGCTCGATTAGAAGCGGACGTTGCTTCGATCCGGACAGAATTAGATCAAGTGACTGAGGAAGAGGCAACGGCACTCGCAGCACGAGACGAACAACAACATACGTTACGCCAAGTCGAACAGTCCGTTGCGGATTTAGAGCGACGTCGTCATAAGACGGAAGATCGGATTGAATTTCTTGAATCCGTCAAAGCCGACTATAGCGGTTATTTCGGTGCCGTTAAGACGATATTAAAACAACGAGATCATTACCCAGGTATTCACGGAGCGGTCGCGGAGTTGATTTCGGTCCCTGCGCGATTTGAAGCGGCAATCGAGACGGCGCTTGGTGGGGCAATGCAAAACATCGTCGTTGATACCGATGCGACAGGACGTCGTCTAATCCAGGAACTGCGACGCTTAAATGCCGGTCGAGCGACGTTCATGCCGCTCGCCTCACTCCAAACACGTGAAGTCAACCGTTCGGTGCGAGAACAAGTCGGGGGGATGTCTGGATTCGTCGGGATCGCAAGTGATCTTGTGACGACAGACGAGACGCTGACGAAATTAAAGATGAACTTACTCGGTACGACACTCGTCGTCGAATCACTTGAACAAGCGAACCAAATTGCCCGTTCGACAGGACATCGCTATCGTCTCGTCACGCTCGAAGGAGATGTCGTCAACGTCGGTGGAACGATGACCGGCGGAAGTCGGAAAAAAGGCACACCATTGTTCAGTCAATCGCGCGAGCTCGACGAGTTAAAAGAGGGACTGACGCGAGGGCAAGCGGTCATTCGGGAGCAGATGCGCCGCTTGGAAGATCTAAGAGCGGCGATTCAGACGCTTGATGCTACTGCTCGGACGCGGACAGAAACGATTCAAGAATTACAAGGACAACTCGAGCAATCGCGGGATACGTTGGCAGATGCGAAGCGTCACCTCGCCGTCATGACATCCGAATTATCGGTTGAAGATCGGCAGATGGCACGTGTGCTCGAACAAGAACAGGAAGCACGCCGTATCATCGAAATGTCAGAAGTCGAGATCGCGAAATGGACGGAACGTCAAACAGAGCTCAGACAAGCACTTGATCGTCTTAAGGATGCTCAAGCTCGTGGTGCCGTCACGATGGACGAACTGAAGAAGGAACAAGCAGAAGCAGTTCTTGAAGAGCGGACGATTCAAATGAAACAAGCGCAACTCACGCAAGATATCGAGCGTCTGACGGAACAGGTCAGTCACGCGAAGCTTGAACGTGGTCATAAACGCCGTGACTTGCGTCATGTCCTTGAAGGCTTCGATGAAGCTAAAATCGATGCCTTGCACGGCGAGCAGCGTGAACAGGAACAGGAGCAGAAGCGGGTCGAGACCGAAATTGTCGCGATTGGACAACGGATTCAAGTGCAGGCAGAATCCTTGCGCTTAATTCGAATTCGCGAAGCGAAGACGAAGGACGATCAACAAACGACGAAACAGGCACTTGAGCAATTACGACTCTCACAAGGGAAAACGAGTACACGCCTTGAGACAAGACAAGAAATGCTCGAAGAGATGGGATTACTGCTCGAGTTGATCGCTCCGCTCGATCAATCGTATGATGAGGCGAAAGAGGAAATTCATCTGCTCAAGCGTCAACTCGAAGAAATCGGCATCGTCAATATCGGTGCAATCGAAGAATTCGCGGAAGTCGATGAACGGTTTACGTTCCTATCGGCGCAACGAGATGATCTCGTCGCCGCTAAAACGGATCTCTATGGTGTCATTGAAGAGATGGACCGGGAAGTCATTCGATTGTTCCGACAAACGTATGATGCCGTCCGTGAGCATTTCCGAGAAACGTTCCGGGAGTTGTTCGGGGGTGGAGAAGCCGACCTTGTACTCGTCGATCCGACTGATCTACTGACGAGCGGAATCGATATCGTCGCGAAACCGCCAGGCAAAAAGCTACAAAATTTGTCGCTCTTGTCAGGTGGAGAGCGTGCCTTGACGGCGATCGCTCTCTTGTTCGCGATTCTAAAGACCCGTCCTGTCCCATTCTGTGTCCTCGATGAAGTCGAGGCGGCACTTGATGAAGCGAACGTCGCGCGATTCGGCGAATTTGTCCATCAGCTAGCGCGCGAGACACAGTTCGTCATCATCACCCATCGGAAAGGAACGATGGAGGCGGCAGACGTCTTGTACGGCGTCACGATGCAGCAAAACGGGATATCTGAAGTGTTATCCGTTAAACTAGAAGAGGCACGACGTACATTAAGTGAAGAACCAAAGGAGATTAAACAATGAGTTTCTTTAAAAAACTGAAAGACCGCTTGACGACTTCGACGCAAGAAGTCACGACGAAATTCACACAAGGACTGACGAAGACACGCGATGGACTGGCAAGTGCCGTCAATGATCTCGTCTATCGTTTCCGCGAAGTCGATGAGGATTTCTTCGAAGAATTAGAGGAAGTATTGATTCAAGCCGACGTCGGCGTGACGACGACAATGGATTTGGTCGAGGAGTTAAAGACAGAAGTTAAACGACGTAACGTCAAGGATCCAAAAGAAGTACGTGATGTCCTCGTTGAAGTCGTCGCGAAGATGTTAGTTGAAGAGGAAGAGACAGCACTCGATCTCGATCATGAGCTGAACGTCATTCTCTTCGTCGGTGTTAATGGGGTCGGGAAGACGACGACGATCGGGAAACTTGCGAACCGCTTGAAACAAGAAGGCAAGAGCGTCATGTTAGCAGCGGGTGATACGTTCCGTGCGGGTGCAATCGATCAACTGCAAGTCTGGGGCGAACGCTCCGGTGTACCGGTCATCCGTCAAGGAGAAGGATCGGATCCGGCCGCTGTTGTTTACGACGCTGTCCAAGCAGCTAAAGCACGTAAGGTCGATGTCCTGATTTGCGATACGGCAGGACGCCTTCAAAACAAGGTCAACCTGATGAACGAACTTGAAAAGGTCAAACGTGTCATCGAACGTGAAATTCCAGGCGCTCCTCACGAAGTATTGCTGGCGCTTGACGCGACGACAGGACAAAACGCGATGGTGCAGGCGAAAGCCTTCAAACAAGCGACGAACGTCAGCGGGATCGTCTTGACGAAGCTTGATGGAACGGCAAAAGGTGGAATCGTCCTTGCGATCAAGAACGAATTGAACCTCCCGGTCAAGTTCGTTGGTCTTGGTGAAAAAATCGATGATTTACAACCGTTTGATGCAGAACAATTCGTGTATGGATTGTTCGGTGATGTCTTTGAAGAAAAAGAAAACGTTGACACGGAAGAAAGCGCAGAATAAGCGACGTTTCATGTAAAGAAAAAAACTTGACAACACACTGTGAGGGCTGTACTATACTATCTGTAAAGGAATTTCACTTAACATTGCGGAGGTGCTCGGATGACACTTGATAAAACGAACCGGATGAACTATCTGATTGACTTTTATCAGGAGCTTTTGACGCCAAAACAACGGAATTACATGTCACTCTATTACTTAGATGACTTTTCCTTAGGTGAGATCGCCGATGAGTTTGAAGTCAGCCGACAAGCAGTCTACGACAACATAAAACGCACGGAAGCCATGCTCGAGCAGTATGAAGAACGACTATCCCTGTTCAAGAAACACGAACGGCGAAAGCAGTTACTCGATCAGCTGAAGCAATGCGACCTTCCGGGTGAAGCCCTAGTGATCATTGAGACATTGGAGCAATTAGAGTAGGAGGCATTCTTAATGGCATTCGAAGGATTATCGGAACGGCTTCAAGCCAGTCTCGCTAAAATGCGAGGTAAAGGTAAGATTTCTGAAGCAGACGTCAAAGAGATGATGCGCGAAGTTCGCTTAGCGCTACTTGAAGCCGACGTCAACTTCAAGGTCGTCAAACAATTCGTAAATGATGTAAAGGAACGTGCCGTCGGACAGGACGTCATGACATCTTTGACGCCAGGGCAACAAGTCGTCAAGATCGTCCATGATGAATTGACGAATCTGATGGGTGCGGAAGTGTCACCATTGACGCTTGCGAACCGTCCTCCGACCGTCATCATGATGACAGGTCTGCAAGGGGCAGGTAAAACAACGACAACGGGTAAGCTTGCCAATCATTTACGTAAAAAACATAATCGTAGTCCTTTGCTTGTTGCGGCGGATATTTATCGTCCGGCAGCAATCAAACAATTAGAGACACTCGGGAAACAATTGGAGTTGCCGGTCTTCTCAATGGGAGATCAGGTCAGTCCGCAAGAAATCGTTACCGGTGCACTCGATTATGCAAAAGAGCATCATCACGATATCGTGTTGATCGATACGGCAGGTCGTCTGCACGTCGATGAGGAACTAATGCAGGAACTCGTTGATGTTAAAGAGATCGCCAAACCGCATGAAATCTTCCTTGTCGTCGATTCGATGACGGGTCAGGACGCCGTCAACGTCGCAGAAAGCTTCAACGAGAAGCTTGGCGTGACGGGGGTTGTTCTGACGAAGCTCGACGGAGATACGCGAGGTGGTGCAGCACTCTCCATCAAGGCAGTCACCGGAGCACCGATTAAGTTCGTCGGTCTTGGAGAGAAGCTCGATGCCATCGAACCATTCTATCCCGAGCGGATGGCGTCTCGGATTCTAGGCATGGGAGACATGCTGACACTGATTGAAAAAGCAGAGTCACAAATGGACGCTACGCGTGCCAAAGAGTTAGAAAGCAAAATGCGCGATGCATCGTTTACATTCGATGATTTCATCGAGCAGTTGCAGCAAGTGAAACAGATGGGTCCACTCGACGAACTGTTGGGAATGATCCCTGGGGCAGGTAAAGGGAAGATGAAGGGGTTGAAAAACGCCCAAATCGATGAGAAGCAACTCGTGTATGTCGAAGCGATTATCCAATCGATGACGAAACGAGAGCGGACTGAACCTGAAATCTTGAATGCGAGTCGTCGGAAGCGGATTGCCCGTGGTAGCGGACGCAGTATCCAAGAAGTCAACCGTCTCATTAAACAGTTCGAAGACATGCGGAAAATGATGAAACAATTTTCCGGACAGATGGGCAAAGGGAAAAAGAAAGGCTTTGGCCTTCCATTCTTTTAAAAGTCTTTTCTCTTTTGCTGTAACGTTGTATACTAATGAAGTTGTCAATTTGACTAAACGAAAAAATCATTTATTATTTGGAGGGACTTACGAATGGCAGTTAAAATTCGTCTTAAGCGCATGGGCGCAAAAAAATCACCTTTCTACCGCGTGGTAGTAGCAGACTCACGTGCACCACGTGATGGTCGTTTCATCGAGCAAATCGGATACTACAATCCAGTTGCTAAACCAGAAGCAGAAGTTAAAATCAACGAAGAGCTAGCTCTTAAATGGCTCTCTGAAGGTGCTAAACCTTCGGACACAGTTCGTAACCTCTTCTCACAAGCTGGTATCATGGAGAAATTCCACAACGCGAAACTCGCGAAGTAAGACGTTAGGAGGTGAGCAAAAGCTTACCTCCTTTTTTTAATTCAAGAAAGGAAGTGAAATGAATGGAATGGTTGGAAATTGCGAAAATCGCCAATACACATGGTCTAAAAGGTGAATTAAAGTTACTCGCGAGCACGGATTTTCCGGAGGAACGCTTTAAAGTCGGGAAGGAAGTTTTTCTTGGATCTGACGGAACGTACACACCAGTGACAATCAGTGGTTACCGAAAACACAAACAATTCATCATGGTGACGTTCAAAGGGATGCACCATATCAATGACGTCGAGAAGTATAAAGGATTGAAACTCTATGTCCACGCAGAAGATTTACAAGACTTAGACGAGCATGAATTTTACTATCATGAGATCATCGGTTGTACGGTTTATGACGGTGAGACGAAAATCGGAGTCGTATCCGACATTCTTGAAACAGGCGCAAATGACGTCTGGACGATCAAACGCGATGGGAAAAAGGATGTCCTAATCCCGTATATCGAGCAAGTCGTTGCTTCCGTCGATGTCGAGCAAAAACGTATCCAAATCACACCGCTTCCAGGATTGATTGAAGAATGAACATCCGAGTGTTGACGCTGTTTCCGGAAATGTTTTCAGCGCTCGATCATTCAATCGTCAAACGAGCGCAAGATGATGAACGTGTCAGTCTTGAAACAATCAATTTTCGAGACTTCTCGACGAATCGTCATGGTAAAGTCGATGATTACCCGTATGGTGGGGGAGCAGGCATGCTGTTGACCCCTCAACCCGTCTTCGACGCGATGGCGAGTCTGCCGGAAGGAAAACGACGAATCATCGTCATGACACCGACCGGTAAACGTTTTTCGCAACGGATGGCAGAAGAGTGGGCACAAGAAGAAGAACTGGTCTTCCTATGTGGTCATTACGAAGGATTTGATCAGCGGATTCATGATCACCTTGTAACGGATGAGGTCTCGCTTGGGGACTTCGTCTTGACGGGAGGGGAACTGGCTGCGATGACAATGATTGACGCTGTCGTCCGTCTCTTACCGGATGTCCTCGGTGCGTCTGAGAGTCATGAAGATGATTCCTTTTCGACGGGACTTCTTGAATATCCACACTATACACGTCCTGCTGAATATGCCGGATACCAGGTACCCGACGTCTTGTTATCAGGCAACCATGCCCGGATTGCAAAATGGCGGCGGGAACAGTCGCTGAAGCGGACATTTGAGCGTCGTCCGGATCTGTTGGCTGATGCTCCATTAACCGAGGATGATCGTCTTTATTTAGAATCGATTTCAGGATTGTCAAACGATTGAATCTATGATAAGTTAAAACATGTGGCAAAAGCCACCCATTAACGATGTTCCGCTGTCGGATGCTGAAAGCAAATGAAGATAAGAACATTGGTGAAAAAAGGAGAAATCATTCATGAACACACAACAATTGTTCCGTGAACTTACACAAGAACAAATCAAGTCAGACGTCCCTGCGTTCCGTCCTGGGGATACAGTCCGTGTACACGTTAAAGTCGTCGAGGGTACGCGTGAGCGTATTCAGCTCTTCGAAGGCGTAGTCATCAAACGTCACGGTGGCGGCATCAGTGAAACATTCACAGTCCGTAAAATTTCTTACGGAGTTGGCGTTGAGCGTGCTTTCCCGCTCCACTCACCACGTGTTGCACAAATCGAAGTTGTTCGCTACGGTAAAGTCCGTCGTGCGAAACTTTACTACCTCCGTAACCTTCGTGGTAAAGCGGCGCGTATTAAAGAAATTCGTCGTTAATCATGTGAAAAAGTGGCTTGTCTCCGGACAAGCTTCTTTTTTTTGTTGTTTATGCGTATACTAGTCCATAGGAAGAAATTGCGTTAATCAAGGGAGTGGAATTCGTGAAGGAGTTATTCAGTTGGGTAAAAGCGCTCGTCGTAGCGCTTGTCATCGCGTTCATCATTCGAACGTTCCTGTTCGTACCCGTCATCGTCGATGGGGAATCGATGATGCCGACCTTACACAATGCGGATCGGATGATCGTCAATAAGATTCCGTATTATTTTAATGAACCAGAAAGAGGCGATATCGTCGTCTTTCATGCAACGGAAACACGCGACTATATCAAACGAGTGATCGCTGTTCCGGGAGATACGATGTATTATAAAGACGATACGTTGTACGTCAACGATAAGAAAGTAGCTGAACCGTATTTAAAAGAGTACAAAGCTCAGATGAATGGTGTTCCATTGACGGAGGACTTTACACTTGAGGAACGGACAGGAAAAACGACTGTTCCAAAAGGGAAGGTATTCGTCATGGGAGATAATCGTCAAAATTCAAAAGATAGTCGTGATATCGGTTTTGTGGATGAGGATCAAATCGTCGGAACGACGAACTTCGTATTCTATCCATTCAATGATGTACGCTCTGTCGATTAAAACGAAAGAAGATGAGACGCTTACCGTGAAAAGTAAGTACCTCATCTTCTTTTCTTGTCTTAAGTTGCGTATACTAGAGAGTGGATGTTTTTTCAAGTATCGTATGATCAGCAAGAAGTCCAGGAATATATGAACGAGGTGAAGGATATGACGATTCAATGGTTCCCCGGTCACATGGCCAAAGCACGGCGGGAAGTTACAGAAAAATTAAAGTTGATCGATGTCGTGATCGAACTTGTCGATGCACGTCTTCCAATGTCGAGCCGTAACCCGATGGTCGAACAAATCACGGCAGGTAAGCCACGATTGATCGTCCTCAACAAAGCGGATATGGCGGACAAACGAGTGACAGAACAGTGGATGCACGCATTACGGGCAGATGGTGTTGATGTCGTCGCGGTCGACGCGAAGCACAATAAAGGATTGAATCAAATTCATGAAGGTGCTTTACGACTAATGAAAGAAAAACATGCACGAATGCGGGAGAAAGGTCGGAATCCGAGTGCGATTCGTGCCTTGATCATCGGCATTCCAAACGTCGGGAAGTCGACACTCATCAATCGACTCGCCGGTCGGAACATTGCGATCACGGGTGACCGCCCAGGTGTGACGAAACGCCAGCAATGGATCAAGATGAAGACAGGCGAGATGGAATTACTCGATACACCAGGTATCCTCTGGCCGAAGTTCGACGATCAAGTCGTCGGGTATCGGTTGGCAGCGACAGGAGCAATCAAGGATGATATCTTAAACATCGATGATATTGCGCTGTTTGCCCTTCGTGAGCTAAAGACGCGTTATCCGGAGCAGTTACGTGAGCGTTATCGTCTCGACGAAGTATCAGGAGAAGCGGTTGATGTACTCGAAGCCATCGGTAAAAAGCGCGGATTCGTTTCAGGTGGCTACGTCGATTTCGAACGGACGAGTGAAATGCTTCTGCATGAACTACGGACGGAAAAGCTAGGGCGTGTGACGCTCGAAACAGTGGAAGAATGGGAAACGCATGCATAACGGACTTGGACATCCTTCGATGTCCAAGTTTTTTTCAAAGGAGCGAAACAGATGAAGATTACGGAATTAAAGGAACGTCTACACAACATCACGATCGAGGAGTTTTCACAATTGAAGCAGGAACTCGCATCGGACGCGCGAAAAGGGGTGCATACACTGTTTCGTCAGACAGAACGACGATTTGCCCTCGAAGAGCAACAACGGATCGATTTCAAGGAGCGGTTCACGTTTGAAGAACAGTATCATCAGCAAGGATATAGACGGATTGCCGGAGTGGATGAAGTGGGACGGGGACCGCTTGCTGGTCCAGTCGTCGCGGCAGCTGTCATCTTACCAGAAGGGTTCTATCATCCAGGACTAACGGATTCAAAACAAATGAGTAAAATACAACGACAAGCGGCATTTAAACACCTACAAGACGTTGCAGAGATTGCGGTCGGCATCATCGAACCAGCTGAAATTGACGAGATCAACATCTATCAAGCATCGAAACGGGCAATGCAAGTCGCGGTTCGTCAACTCAAACCTGAGGCCTTGCTGGTTGATGCGATGACACTCGACGACGACACACCACAACTCTCTCTCATCAAAGGAGATGCGAGAAGTGTCTCCATCGCTGCAGCAAGCGTCGTCGCAAAAGAGACACGAGATGTGATGATGGAACAATACGCGATCGAGTATCCGGGATACGGATTTGAAACACACGCAGGTTACGGGACTGCGACGCATTTACAAGCACTTGATACACTGGGCGTCACACCGATTCACCGAAAAACATTCCGTCCTGTCAAAGAACGTCTCTAGGAGGGATCGAGCATGCACATCGAACATCGTGCCTTACTACCATTTAAAATCATCGATCATGCGAACTTACCGTTACGGGAAGGCGCAAACATCGTCGGCAAAGTCTTAAAACTGTTGCCGGACGGATTAATGGAACTACAGGTCGGTCAACGCGTCTTGACGGCAGGGACGACGGCTGAACTAAAAGAAGGGAGCATGTATCGCTTTCAAGTCGTTTCAGCAGAAGGACAACCGGTCTTAAAAATCATCTCGACTGAGTCTGTCCCGCAAAAATCAGCATTACCCCAGTTACTCGATTCCTTTTTACAGCGCCAGACGGTACCGACTGCGGAAACACGGGAACTACTAAGGCAAATCGGTCAACCCGTGACGGAAGGAGAAGCGAAGCAGTTAAAGCACGCTCTTACTGAACTCGTTCAATTGGCGAAGGGCGACGAGGCAGGTCGATCGCTTGATCGAAAGACGAGTGATCAGATTTTGGCGCAACAACTCGTTCAAGCAACAAATGAAGTAGGAAAAGGAGTATATTTATTTCAATTACCTCAATTCGGACCTTTCGAAGATGTTGATCTCATGATGGAAGCACCGTTCGAACGAACGTTTGATCCAAATCATGCCCGTATCGTCTTATACTTACAATTACCGACGCTTGGTGAGGTCGCAATTGATGTCTTGATCGTAGACCGGAACGTTTCGATCTCCGTCTTTCATCCAAATGCGCACGTCGATACGTTCATGCAAGCCTATACGCCTCAGATTCAAGCACGACTCGAGGAACAGGGCTATGCGTTGACGCGATTCGATTGGGTCGAGCAGACGAAAGAACGCATACCACATGATATCTCGACGCGTAATGGAAGGGTGGATCTCCATATATGAAAAAAGCGATTGCTCTATCATACGAAGAACAAATGCATGCGCCGAAAGTCGTCGCTAAGGGATCAGAACATATCGCGGAACGGATTTTAGAAGAGGCATTAAAGCACGATATTCCGATCCGGCAGGACGAAACGCTGATGACGTTACTGGATGCTGTTCAAGTATCAGAACAGATCCCAGAAGAACTATATGGTGTCATTGCCGAATTATTCGCCTTTTTATATCGTCTTGATCAAGATGGAATTCTGAAAAAATAAAGCTTTCGGTCGATAACGATAGACAGCGCTTCCAATTTTAACTACAATGAAAGAGCCGAAACTAAAGGGGTTAAGGGGGATTTTTTCATGAATGTACATGAGTATCAGGCAAAAGAATTACTTCGTTCGTACGGGGTACCCGTACCAAACGGAATCGCAGCCTTCACCGTCGAAGAGGCGGTCGATGCATCAGAACAATTGTCAGGCCCGATTAAAGTCGTCAAAGCTCAAATTCACGCGGGGGGACGCGGTAAAGCAGGTGGCGTCAAGCTTGCGAAATCGCAAGAAGAAGTGAAGGAATATGCGACGGAGTTACTCGGCAAAACGCTCGTCACGCACCAAACAGGTCCCGAAGGAAAAGTCGTTCAACGTCTTCTCGTCGAAGAAGGCTGTGCGATTGATAAAGAATACTATCTTGGAATCGTACTTGATCGTGTGACAGGACGTGTCGTCATCATGGGATCAAGCGAAGGTGGTATGGACATCGAAGAGGTGGCGGAAGCGACACCGGAAAAAATCATTAAAGAAGTCGTCGATCCTGCTGTTGGTCTTCAAGGATTCCAAGCGCGTAAACTTGCGTTCGCAATGGGTGTTCCTGTGAAGCTCGTCAACAAGTTCGTCGGTATGGTCACGAAACTTTATAATTTCTTCGTCGACAAGGATTGTTCAATCGCAGAAATTAACCCACTCGTTACGACGAAGGATGGCGAAGTTCTCGCGCTGGACGCGAAGTTGAACTTCGACTCGAACGCATTATATCGTCATGCGGACATCGTGGCGTTACGTGATGAAACAGAAGAAGATCCACGCGAAGTCGAAGCATCGAAGAGTGATTTGAACTACATCGCGCTCGATGGAAATATCGGCTGCCTTGTCAATGGTGCTGGTCTTGCCATGGCAACGATGGATATCATCAAACACTTCAGTGGTGATCCTGCGAACTTCCTTGATGTCGGTGGTGGTGCGACGAAGGAGAAGGTAACAGAAGCCTTCAAACTGATCTTGTCGGATGAGAACGTTAAAGGGATTTTCGTTAACATTTTCGGTGGAATCATGAAATGTGACGTCATCGCAGAAGGTATCGTTGCGGCGACAAAAGAAGTCGGTCTCGAATTGCCGCTCGTCGTTCGTCTTGAAGGGACGAACGTTGATGCAGGAAAACAAATTCTCAAAGATTCAGGTCTAGCGATTACAGCAGCTACATCAATGGCAGACGGCGCAGAAAAAATTGCTGCGCTCGTGAAGTAAGGGGGAGCTAAAGATGAGTATTTGGGTGAACGAATCGACGAAAGTCATTATTCAAGGGATTACAGGTAATCAAGGGATGTTCCATGGTGAACAGATGATCGACTACGGAACAAACCTCGTAGGTGGTGTCACACCAGGAAAAGGCGGTACGGAAGTACTTGGTGGTGTTCCTGTCTTCGATACGGTCGCACAAGCGGTCGACAAAACAGGTGCGAACGCATCGATTATCTACGTGCCACCAGCATTCGCAGCAGATGCGATCATGGAAGCAGCAGATGCGAACATCGCATTGATCATCTGTATCACGGAAGGTATTCCAGTTCTTGATATGGTTAAAGTAAAACGTTACCTTGAGGGCAAGCCAGTTCGTCTTATCGGACCAAACTGTCCAGGCGTCATCACTCCAGGTGTCGCAAAACTTGGTATCATGCCAGGATACATCCATACACCGGGACATGTCGGAATCGTTTCGCGTTCTGGAACGTTGACGTATGAAGCCGTTCATCAATTGACGACGGCAGGCATCGGTCAATCGACAGCTGTCGGTATCGGGGGCGACCCAGTCAATGGAACAGACTTCATCGATACACTAAAAGCGTTCAATGAAGATCCAGAAACAAAAGCCGTCATCATGTTAGGTGAAATCGGTGGAACAGCGGAAGAAGAAGCGGCTGAGTGGGTCAAAGCGAACATGACGAAGCCAGTCATCGGTTTCATTGGTGGTCAAACGGCTCCTGCCGGTAAACGGATGGGTCACGCAGGTGCGATCATTTCCGGCGGTAAAGGAACAGCTGCTGAAAAAATCAAGACACTCCGTGCAAACGGAATTGAAGTGGCAGAAACACCAGCTGTTATTGGTGAGACGTTAATCCGTGTCATCAAAGAAGCAGGGATCTATGACGAGTGCGTGACGAACAGCACAGTCAAATAAATCAAAAAAAGAGCTGTCCTGATCAAATCAGGACGGCTTTCTTCTATATAAATAAGAAGCTTAAAGAAGGAGCGTTGATCTCATGAATCGAGAACTGTATGTCCGCTTCGCCATGTGTCAGGTACCGTATCCGATTGTTCAATTGATTGAACGGTTCGGAATCGTTCCAAGTCATGAATTACCCGTTTCAAATCGGCTTCGAAAACGATATGAACAAGCACTGCAACTTGATCGGATCGAAGAGTCGATTCTAGTTAAAGGAGATCCACTGTTTCCAACCGTACTACTGACGATTCCTCAACCTATCTATGCCCTCTTTTACCGCGGTGATCCGTCCCGCCTAACTCTTCCACGCATCAGTATCATCGGTAGTCGAACTCCCTCACCGCAACACCTTTCCCGCATGCATTTTCTACAACCCTTCTTTCATCCAGATCTCGCCACCGTTTCCGGAGGCGCATATGGCATCGATGCCCTCGTCCATCGTCTATCCTTAAAACATCAACAGACAACGATTGCGGTTCTGGCCGGCGGACTTGATCGTCTATATCCTACTTCCCATGCTGCTCTTTTTGAACGTATCTTCTCGAATGGTCTTCTTCTCTCCGAATATCCACCTGGCACACCCATTCAAAAATTTCAATTTCTAGAACGAAATCGGATTATTGCCGGCTTGTCCTCGTCGTTGATCATCGTCGAGGCAGCAAAACGAAGTGGTACGATGAACACAGCAAGTCACGCGCTTGATCAAGGAAAAGATGTCTATTGTTTACCGGGGTGTCCGACTGAAACGTTCTTTGCCGGAACGAATCAATTGATCGCAGAAGGAGCGATTCCACTCCTTGATCCGGAAGAAGTTTCAAAAACTATTCGGCTGAACGTTGACAAATGGGAATCGAGACTACTATGATAAGTGAGATTAAAATACGGAGTACGCCTCTAATAGGGAGCGATTGCAATGGCAAAATATCTAGTAATCGTCGAGTCACCCGCTAAGGCAAAAACCATTAAACGTTATCTCGGATCCAACTATACCGTGAAAGCGTCGATGGGGCACGTCATTGACTTGCCGAAAAGCCAAATGGGAGTCGACGTCGAACATGACTATGAACCGAAATATATCACGATCCGTGGTAAAGGTCCGGTCTTAAAAGAACTCAAGACAGCTGCGAAAAAAGCACAAAAAATCTATCTCGCAGCCGACCCCGACCGTGAAGGGGAAGCGATCGCATGGCATTTAGCCAAAGCATTAGGCGTTGATGAATCAACAGAGTGCCGCGTCGTTTTCAATGAAATCACGAAAGATGCCATCAAGGATTCGTTCAAGCGACCACGCAAGCTCAATTATGATCTTGTGGATGCACAGCAAGCACGTCGTATCTTGGACCGCCTTGTTGGTTATAGCATGAGTCCGTTATTATGGAAGAAGATCAAAAAAGGTTTATCTGCAGGACGTGTACAATCGGTTGCCGTTAAGATGATTATCGACCGGGAACAAGAAATCAATGCGTTCATGCCAGAGGAATACTGGACGATCAAACTCGAACTCGATGCAAACGGTGAAAAGCTCGAAGCAAACTTCTACGGAGTCGATGGTAAGAAACGTGAACTTCATTCGCAAGAAGAAGTCGATCAAATCTTGAATCAACTCTCAGAAAACTTTACAGTTGATTCCGTCACGAAAAAAGAGCGGAAACGGAATCCAGCGTTACCGTTTACGACTAGTTCTTTGCAACAGGAAGCAGCACGTAAACTGAATTTCCGAGCGAAGAAGACAATGATGATCGCACAACAGCTATACGAAGGAATCGAGATCGGAAAAGAAGGTACGGTTGGTTTGATCACGTATATGCGTACCGATTCAACACGGACGTCTGAATCGGCGAACCTCGAAGCACACGGGTTCATCGAGCAGGCGTATGGAAAAGAATACATCGCAAGTGAAAAACGCAAAGAAAAAAAATCAGCGAACTCACAGGATGCGCACGAAGCGGTTCGCCCGACTTCGACAATGCGTGAACCACAACTCGTTAAATCGTATCTATCGCGTGACCAATTCCGTTTATATAAACTGATCTGGGAACGATTCGTCGCAAGTCAGATGGCGCCAGCAATTCTCGATACCGTCAAAATCGACCTTGTCTCGAACGATGTTATGTTCCGTGCGAACGGATCAACTGTTAAATTCCCAGGCTTCATGAAGGTTTACATCGAAGATACCGATGATGAGGCTGTCACCGACGTCAAGGAAGGATTACTTCCTCCACTTGATAAAGGGGAAGAGTTGAAACAATCAGCAATCGAACCGAAGCAACACTTTACTCAACCACCACCACGTTATACGGAAGCGCGTCTTGTCCGGGCGATGGAAGAACTCGGAATTGGTCGTCCGTCGACGTATGCGCCGACACTTGATACGATTCAAAAACGGGGTTACGTGACGCTTGAAGAGAAGAAATTCTTACCAACGGAACTTGGTGAACTCGTCATCGATATGATCAGCGACTATTTCCAAGAGTTCATCACTGTCCAGTTCACGGCAGACATGGAAGCTTTACTCGATGCGATCGAAAAAGGCGACATGCAGTGGACGGAAGTCGTCGATCCAATCTATAAATCCTTTGCGAAACGTCTGACACGAGCGGAAGCAGAGATCGAGAAGATTGAAATCAAAGATGAACCAGCTGGAGAAGATTGTGAAGTCTGTGGTCATCCGATGGTCATAAAGATGGGACGTTATGGTAAGTTCATGGCGTGCTCGAATTTCCCAGAGTGTCGTAACACGAAACCGATCCAAGTCGAGATTGGTGTGAAGTGTCCGACATGTGGAACCGGTGATATCGTCGAACGACGAAGTAAAAAAGGACGTTTGTTCTACGGTTGTTCGAACTATCCGGAATGTGAGTTCGTTTCGTGGGATAAACCGGTCGAAGAACCATGTCCGGTATGTAGCAGTATGATGGTACAAAAGAAAATCAAGAACGGTGTGAAAGTAGAATGTACATCTTGTGGACATCATGAAACACGCATCGATCAGGAGCAAGAGGAGGAATGACCGTTGAAACGTGTAACGGTAATCGGCGCGGGACTTGCAGGTTCTGAAGCAGCATGGCAACTTGCAAAACGCGGCGTACAAGTAGATTTATATGAAATGCGGCCAGTCAAACAGACACCCGCGCACCATACAGACCAATTCGCAGAACTCGTCTGTTCGAACTCACTTCGGGCAAATCAGCTGACGAACGCAGTCGGTGTATTAAAGGAAGAAATGCGTCAGCTCGATTCCTTGATCATGAAGGCGGCAGACTTAGCGAGCGTCCCAGCAGGTGGAGCACTTGCTGTCGATCGGCATGACTTTGCAGGATACGTGACGGAAACGTTGAAAAACCATCCGAACGTTACAGTCCACCATGAAGAAATCGAAGCGATTCCAGATGGTCCGACGATCGTTGCGACGGGTCCGTTGACGAGTGCGGCATTATCGGAATCACTTAAACAATTCACAGGCGAAGATTACCTGTACTTCTTCGATGCAGCGGCACCGATTCTCGACGGGGATACAATCGATCGTGAGAAGGTGTACCTAAAATCGCGTTACGATAAAGGAGAAGCTGCCTACTTGAATTGCCCAATGACGGAAGAAGAATTCCAACTCTTCTATGACGAGCTAATCAATGCGGAAGTCGTTCCGTTGAAGGAATTCGAAAAAGAGATTTACTTCGAAGGATGCATGCCTTTTGAAGTACTCGCTTCTCGTGGTCCGAAAACGCTCTTATTCGGACCAATGAAGCCAGTCGGACTCGAAGATCCGAAAACAGGAAAACGACCATATGCTGTCGTTCAACTGCGTCAAGACAATTCAGCAGGGACACTGTTTAATCTCGTCGGCTTCCAGACACATTTAAAATGGGGCGAACAAAAGCGGATCATTCGTTTGATTCCAGGTCTTGAAAATGCAGAAATCGTCCGTTATGGTGTTATGCATCGGAACACGTTCGTCAACTCACCGAACTTGTTGAAACCGACGTATCAAACACGTACGCGTGACGACTTGTTCTTTGCTGGTCAAATGACAGGGGTCGAAGGATACGTCGAGTCAGCAGCATCCGGCTTGACTGCCGGAATCAATGCGGCGCGTCTTGTTAACGAGGCAGAACCGGTTACATTCCCGCAAGAGACGATGATGGGTGCAATGTCGCATTACATCACGACGACGGAGGGGAAAAATTTCCAGCCAATGAATGCCAACTTCGGTTTGGTTCCGGCACTTGTCGGTCACCCGGTTCGGATGAAAAAACCAGAGAAGTATGCGCTCTATGCAGAGCGAGCGCTTGAAGCGATCAAAGATTTCACGGATATGTGATTGTTGATGGGGAGAAAGGCGTGATTCAGCGCTCTTTCTCCCCATTTCTTAATTTGTCATAAAAGCGTGATAATTTCGTTAATTTTTCGGTTTTTGGTCTATTGTCAGACTACTTGGTCTGTGCTATGCTAAGGGCGATTCGAGAATGAAATGGTCAGAAGGGGGCGCATTCATGGGGATAGACACTGCTTTTGAGCGACTGCTAGAAGATTTCATGCGGTATGTTCATATTGAACGTCAATTATCTCCGAATACAGGTCGCTCTTATGATCAAACACTTCGACAATACGCCGCTTTTTGCCGCGATCATCAATTACGATCGATTGAATTGGCAAGTGCACGGCGTTATTTGTATGCTCTTTACGATCAGGAGCTGGCGCGAGCAACGATTGCGCAAAAAGTTTCCTGCCTCAAACAATTTGGTCGTTTTTTGACACGTGACACCGATGAACCTAATCCATTTGATGGATTAAAAGCACCAAAACGACAACAAGGACTTCCGACATTCCTTGTCCCAACGGAATATGAACGTTTCCTCGATGCATTTCGATCGAGTGATACGCTTGGTAACCGGAATGTCGCGTTAGTGGAACTTTTATATGCGACGGGTATGCGAGTCAGCGAGGTCGTTCAACTGGATCTTCGTGATCTCGCAACTGATCATTCCTACGTCCATGTGTATGGAAAAGGTGGGAAAGAGCGCATTGCGCCAATTGGAACCTTTGCGAAAGATGCATTAGAACTGTACTTACCATCACGAGATCCAGTTGCAGGTCATGAGCAAGCATTGTTCTTGTCTCATTCAGGACGTCGATTGACGACGGATGCGATTCGGAAAATCATGAAAAAAGGGGAACAACTCGTTGGGAAACATGTGACACCCCATGCGCTTCGTCATAGTTTCGCGACGGATCTGCTAGAAAGAGGAGCCGATTTGCGAGCGGTCCAGGAGCTACTTGGACATGCATCTCTTTCGACGACCGGTCAGTATACACACGTAACAACGGAACGATTACGACATGTTTATCAACAAGCACATCCTCGTGCCTAAGGGAGGAAACATTGATGTTTCATGCAACGACGATTTTTGCGATTCAACATAACGGACAATCCGCGATGAGTGGAGACGGACAGGTGACTTTCGGAAACCAAGTCATCATGAAGAAAAGTGCGAAAAAAGTACGGCGCCTCTATGGTGGCAAAGTCATTGCCGGATTTGCTGGAAGTGTCGCGGACGCGTTTACACTCTTTGAAAAATTCGAAGCGAAGCTTGAAATGTATAACGGGAACTTACAACGGGCAGCTGTTGAACTGGCGAAGGAATGGCGAGGCGATAAGATGTTGCGTCAACTAGAAGCACTCTTACTCGTCATGGATGGAACACATCTGTTACTTGTATCCGGAAACGGAGAAGTCATCGAACCGGATGACGGCATTCTTGCGATCGGTTCAGGTGGTAATTATGCGCTTGCTGCAGGTCGCGCGTTAGCTCGACACGCAAGTCATCTCACGGCAGAAGAAATCGCTCGTGCGGCGCTTGAGACGGCTGGAGAACTCTGTGTCTTTACGAACGATCAAATCATCTTAGAAACGATCGGAGGCAATGATCATGCATGAATTGACGCCAAGACAAATCGTCGAGAAGTTGAATGAACATGTCATCGGACAAGCTGATGCTAAACGTGCGGTGGCGATCGCTTTACGTAATCGATACCGTCGACAATTACTCGATGCATCGATGCGGGATGAAGTCACGCCAAAAAATATCCTGATGATCGGACCTACCGGTGTCGGAAAAACAGAGATTGCGCGACGTCTCGCGAAACTCGTCCGAGCGCCGTTCGTCAAAATCGAAGCGACGAAGTTCACGGAAGTAGGATATGTCGGTCGCGACGTAGAATCGATGGTACGAGATCTTGTGGAAGCGTCTCTACGTCTTGTCAAAGATGAGAAAAAAGAAGCGCTTAAAGATCAGGCGGAGGCAGTGGCGAACGAACGAATCGTTGATGCGTTGTCTGGCAAAAAAGCGTCATCTGGTCTCGGGGGTGGAACGAATCCGTTTGAGATGTTGTTCGGTGGGAACCAAAAGCAGCAAGAGCCAGATACATCGGAAGCAACAGCTGATCGTTCGCTACTCCGTCAGCAATTGCTGACAGGTCAACTCGAAGATCGAATGATCGAGGTCGATGTTGAAGAACGTCAAGTTGATTTATTCTCCGGACAACAAGGCATGGAGGGGCTCGCAAATCTTCAGGATATGCTTGGACAAGTCATGCCGAAGAAAACGAAGAAGCGCCAGCTCACGGTTAAAGAAGCACGTCCGATTTTGACCGCAGAAGAAGCGGAACGATTGCTTGACTTAAATGAAGTTCATGACGAAGCGGTCCGCCGTGCAGAACAAATGGGCATCATTTTCGTTGATGAGATTGATAAGATTGCGACAAAGGGACATGATTCAGCAGGTGTTTCACGAGAAGGTGTTCAACGAGATATTTTGCCGATCGTTGAGGGATCGACGATCGTCACGAAATATGGACCAGTCAAGACGGATCATATCTTGTTTATCGCTGCCGGTGCATTCCATATGGCGAAACCGTCTGATCTAATTCCTGAACTCCAAGGTCGTTTCCCGATCCGTGTCGAACTCGACAGTTTGACGGAAGATGACTTTGTTAAAATTTTAACTGAACCGAATCAAGCATTACTCAAACAATATAAAGCATTACTAGGGGCAGAGCACGTTCATGTCACCTTTACAGAAGAGGCCATTCGTGAAATTGCACGGATTGCTGCACAGGTAAACGATGAGACGGATAATATCGGAGCGCGGCGCTTGTATACGATCATGGAGCGCGTACTTGAAGAATTATCCTTCGAAGCAGCAGACATGCCTGAAACGGATGTAATGATCACGCCACAATACGTGACGGATCGTGTTGGAAAAGTAGCAGATGATCGAGACTTAAGTCAGTTCATCTTATAAAGTGGAGGAAGAAAAAATGAATTTATTGGCGAAAACGCGGAAGCTGAATACGATGTTACAACAAGAAGCAAGCACACATGTTGATTTCAAGGTTATGGCTGATCGGCTCAGCGAAGTCATGGAATCGAACACATTCATCGTAAGTCGACGCGGTAAGTTACTAGGTATCGCAATTAAGCAACAAATCGAAAATGACCGGGTCCGTGGTTTCTTGGAAGAACGCCAATTCCCGGAAGATTACACGAAAAAACTATTTAACGTCACTGAAACGACAGCAAACATTGCCATCGATAGCGAGCACACAGCATTCCCAGTCGACAACCGTGATACGTTCGAAACGTCGAAAACGACGATCGTACCAATCATCGGTGGTGGAGAACGCCTTGGTACGCTTGTCCTCGGTCGTATGGTGGAAGACTTCAACGAAGAAGACCTCGTGCTTGCAGAGTATGGGGCGACAGTCGTTGGGATGGAAATCCTTCGTGAGAAGGCTCATGAAGCGGAAGACAAGGCACGTAAGAAAGCAGTCGTTCAGATGGCGATCAATTCGTTATCTTATTCAGAACTCGAAGCAATCGAACATATCTTCGAAGAACTCGAGGGTAATGAAGGACTACTTGTCGCTTCAAAAATTGCCGATCGTGTTGGTATTACGCGTTCTGTTATCGTCAATGCACTTCGTAAACTCGAAAGTGCAGGAGTCATCGAGTCACGTTCGCTTGGTATGAAGGGAACGTATATTAAAATCTTAAATGATAACTTCCTATATGAATTAGAGCGAATTAAATCAAACTAAAAATAGAAAATGGCTATTAATAAATAAGAGACCTAGTAAAGTACTAGGTCTCTTTTGTTTGACTAGGTATTATTTATCATTTTTATAAGAAAAGGGAATAAAAAACAGAATATTAGCATCTCATTACCCTATTTTTCAAAAAACTTCTTTTCAAACATTGACCTATTTGTTTCAATTATTTCAGATGTGTTACTAATGACTTAATATTTGTCGCAAATTCGAATACTAGTTCCATGAGTGGAGGAAAGAACATGAATTGGTTAGGGTCTGACTATAGTTTGATGACGCAAGCCGTCAATCGAACGGTCATGGCACAAGAAGTTATTGCTAAAAATATCGCGAATGTCGATACACCGGGTTATAAGGCGAAGCGAGTGGCGTTTGGAGATGTTCTCGATTCAGAGATGAAGATGAGCCTAAAACGTCATGCAACAATCGGAACGACCGGTAGTATCGTCGATCGACCAAATACGATGCGTAATGATGGAAACGGTGTCGATATCGATCTTGAGATGTCTGAATTATCACGCAATCAAATTGAGTATGAGGCGCTCGTGGAGCAATTAAATCGTAAGTTCTCGGGTATCCAGTCTGTCATCCGGGGAGGAAAATAATCGATGAGTATGTTCAATGGCTTTCATACATCTGCGTCTGGGCTTACTGCCCAGCGTTTACGACTGGATACTGTCTCAGCAAACATCGCCAATGCTCAAACGACACGTGGTGAGCTTGTCAACGGTCAATGGCAACCCTATGCGAGGAAACTTGCTGTTTTAAAAGAAACTGCTAATGGGGTCACGGTCAGCGAATTGAAGAAAGATCCTGAACCGTTCAAATTAGAATATAATCCGACGCATCCAGATGCGGATGAACTTGGATACGTCAAGATGCCGAATGTCGATCTATTGAAAGAAATGGTCGACATGATGGGAGCGACACGTTCTTACGAAGCGAACGTAACGGCCTTAAATGCAACAAAAGCGATGCTCGTCAAAGCGATGGAGATCGGTAAATAAATAGAGGAGATGACGGGATGGCAATTCAACCTATTCAAAACATGCAAATGGTCTTACCCACTCAGACAATCGCGAAGACGACACCAAGTGATTTCAGTGAGGTGCTCAGCGAGGCGATGAACGGACTGAATGCAACACAGCAAGCCTCATCTCAAGCGCGTGTCGACCTAGCGACAGGGAAGACGACGGATCTACATAACATCATGATTAAAACAGAAGAGGCATCGCTTTCTATGCAACTCGCCCTTGAAGTCCGAAACAAAGGCATCGAAGCATACCAAGAAATGATGCGTATGCAACTGTGACTGTTAAGGAAAGCGTGGGAGATGTTGAATGAACGAACGAATAAAAGCTCGATTCGGAGCTATGAATACGACATGGAAAGAGTGGTCACTTGCTAAAAAAGCGATGATTCTTGGAAGCATCGTCGTCGTTTTAGCAGCGTTGATTGTCGCCATTATCTGGTTATCTAAACCAACGATGACGCCACTTTATTCGAAATTGTCACCTCAAGAGGCAGGGCAAGTAACAGAAAAGCTAAATGAGGATGGAATCGCGTCGGAAGTCGTCAGCTCAGCAAACGGTGTGACGATTCTCGTTCCGGAAGCAAACGTGGAAAACTTGAAAGTCGAATTAGCAACGGCAGGTATTCCGAAGTCTGGTCAGATTGATTATTCCTTCTTTAGTGAGAATGCTGGATTTGGTACGACAGATAAAGAAATGAATATTCTTGAACGCGATACGATGCAGACAGAACTTGAAAACTTGATTACACAAGTTAACGGGATTGAGTCTGCAAAAGTCATGATTACTCTTCCAGAAAAGAGCGTCTTTCTCTCCGATGAAAAAGAATCTTCAACGGTTTCTGTCGTCTTGACTTCTAGTGCGGGTAGTAATCTGAACAATCAAACAGTCCAAGGTCTTTACCATCTGATTGCAAAGAGTATCCCGAACTTAAAAGAAGAAAATATTACGATCATGGATCAGTACTTTACGTACTACGAGCCAGGTAACGCTACGCAAACAGCGGGCGGGACAGATCCGATGGCGCTGAAAAAAACGACGGAAAACGATTTACGTAAACAGATTCAACAAATGTTGTCTGTCGTTCTCGGTCCACAAAAAGCGCTCGTTTCGGTTACGGCAGATGTCGATGTCACGAAACGTCAGGAAGAACAAAAGCTTGTTGAACCAGTAGATCCCGATAAAATCGAAGGGATTGTCACATCGGCAGAAAAAGTAGCAGAGGCGTATACAGGGTCTGCGAATGCCGGAACAGCAGGTACGGGACAAAATGAGACGACGAACTTCCCAGCAGGTACTGGAACGACCGGTGATACGAGTGAGAAGACGCACGACATCATCAACTATGAAGTCAATCGCATCACGAAACAGATTACAGGTGCTCCTTATGAAATTCGGGATTTAGGAATTCAAATCATCGTCGAGCCGCCAAAAGGTCAAAATCAAATCGATCCGCAATTACAGACGGATTTACAAACGATGATGTATTCCATCATCCGGACGTCGTTAACGAAGACGGATGCGAAAACGACGCTGACGGATGCAGAACTTGCTAATAAAGTCGTTGTCATGTCTCGACCGTTCGCTAAAACAACGACGGCGACGAAAACGACGACGGCGACACCGATGTGGGTATGGTTCGCACTTGGTGGTGCAGCAATCCTCGTCATTGGAGCAGTCATTCTCCTCATGCGTCGACGGAGAGCGAATGAAATCGAAGAACTTGAGGAATGGACGCCGATCGAAACCGAAATTCCTGAACTCTCAACAGAAGATACAAGCGATGGTGCAGTCAAACGCAAACAGCTTGAGAAACTCGCCGCGTCTAATCCGGATGAGTTCGCAAAATTATTACGTACTTGGTTAGCGGAGGATTGATGAGATGAAGAAGCTAGAAATGAACAGTCGTGAAAAGGCTGCGATTCTCATGATTTCGTTAGGTCCTGAAGTCGCTGCCAGTGTATATAAACATTTATCGGAAGAAGAGATGGAATGGTTAACCCTTCAAATCTCTAGCATGAAACGGATTGATCCAGAAGAGAAGTTAGTCGTCCTTGATGAGTTTCATGAACTAGCGATGGCGCAGAACTATATCACGCAAGGTGGAATCGGATTTGCTAAATCTGTCCTTGAAAAAGCACTTGGCGAAGAAAAAGCGATGGAACTCATCTATCGCCTGACGTCGACGTTACAAGTCCGTCCGTTTGAGTTTGCACGCAAGGCAGATCCGAAACAGCTTCTGAACTTCATTCAAAATGAACATCCACAAACGATCGCACTTGTTCTTGCTCATCTCGATCCTGCAAAATCAGGTCAGATTCTCTCGGAGCTCCCGGCAGAAGCACAGTCCGATGTAGCAAGACGGATTGCGACGATGGACCGGATGAATCCGGAAATCATCAGCGAGGTAGAACAAATTCTTGAACGGAATCTATCACAAGCAGGGATGCAAGATTTTGCTCAATCGGGAGGCATCGAGGCTGTCGTTCAAGTATTAAATGGCGTCGACCGCACAACGGAACGAACGATTCTCGATACGCTCGAGATTCAGGATCCAGAACTTGCGGAAGAAATCAAAAAACGGATGTTCGTCTTCGAAGACATCGTCACACTCGATGCGCGGGCGATACAGCGAATCATTCGCGAAGTCTCAAACGAGGATTTACTATTGGCACTCAAAGTATCGTCAGACGATGTCAAAGACATGGTCTATCGCAACATGTCACAACGGATGGTCGAGTCGTTCAAAGAGGACATGGAATTCATGGGTCCTGTGCGTCTCCGAGACGTCGAAGAAGCTCAAAGTCGAATCGTCGGAATCATCCGCCGCTTAGAGGACATGGGTGAGATCGTCGTTGCTCGTGGTGGAGGAGATGATATTGTTGTCTAACGTCATCAAAAGACAAGCAGTAATTGAACGACAGGAGCGAACGCTCGTGCAGGTTCGGACCAGTCAGGAAGAGCCTACGATCGTTCCAGATACATTCTACGAAGAGAAGATGGCAGAAGGACACGCTGAGTTAGAGCGCCTTCGACAGGCGATGCTCCTAGATTTCGAACAGCGTCAACAGCAGTTCGAGCAAGAACGCCTTCAAGCGTTAGAAGAAGCACGTCAACAAGGGTATCAAGCTGGATTTGAAACAGGACATGCGGAAGGACAAGCAACGTTTGAAGAGCAGATTGCCAAAACGAATTCGTTTGCTGATCGCCTAGAAGAGCAGAGTCAAGAACGATTGATGCGACTAGAACATGAATTATGTGTCCTCGGACTCCAAGTGACACATCAATTTTTAGAACAGTTACATGATGAAGAGGAAGAAGCGTTATACCAATTGTTACATCAATTGATCATTCAGTTCCGCGATCGTGAAAAAATCATCATCTATGCGTCACCGGCGGATTTTGAACGGGTCGTGTTACTTGAAGAACGACTACAAGGCGTTCTAGGTGCCAACGCAACGATTCAATTGCGATTTGATCCAGCGTTAAAGGCACGCGATTATCGGATTGATTCGGAGAATGGAGCGATCACTGGCGGTTTAACCAGTGGCTTTGAAGCATTGCAAACCAAAATCAATGAGGTTTTACATCATGTTTAATCTCAATGCGATGCAGGCCGCGGTTCGAGAAATTCGCTCAGAAGAACTTGTACAGCACTCTGGTAAGGTCGTCCAAGTGATCGGGTTGATGATCGAATCGCGAGGACCGACAGCAGTGGCAATCGGTGAGCGGTGTTTAATCCAAATCCAACAACGTCAGACAATCGAAGCAGAAGTCGTCGGATTTAGAGAAGGGCATGTCCTACTCATGCCATACGGTGAAACGACATCGATTGCTCCAGGCTCGATTGTTCTTGCGACAGGAAAACCACTCCACGTTCCAGTAGGGAACGAACTGATTGGTAAGGTGCTTGATGGTCTAGGAAGACCACTAGATGGTGAGTCATTAGAAAATTTACGCACGACATCGATCGTTCGTAAACCACCTAGTCCACTCGAACGTCCTCGCATCAGTGATGTTCTCTCGACTGGCATCCGTGCCATTGATGGACTGTTGACAGTCGGTCAAGGACAACGTGTGGGTTTGTTCGCAGGATCAGGTGTCGGAAAATCGACATTACTCGGGATGATCGCGAAACGATCGACAGCAGACATCAATGTCATCGCTTTGATTGGTGAACGAGGACGTGAAGTCAAGGAATTTGTAGAGGCAGAACTTGGTGAAGAGGGGATGAAACGATCTATTTTAGTCGTAGCAACGAGCGATCAACCTCCACTTGTTCGTCTAAAAGGTGCCTATACGGCAACGGCAATCGCTGAATATTTTCGAGATCAAGGGAAAAATGTGGTCTTGATGATGGACTCAGTTACTCGTTTTGCGATGGCACAGCGGGAAATCGGTCTTGCAACAGGTGAACCCCCTGCGTCGAAAGGATATACACCAAGCGTATTCGCTCTGCTTCCTCAGCTACTTGAACGGAGCGGGAAAACACAAGACGGTTCGATTACTGCTTTCTACACAGTCCTCGTCGATGGAGACGACATGAATGAACCAATCGCCGACGCCGTACGAGGGATCTTAGACGGTCACTTCGTTCTGGATCGTAACCTTGCGAACAAAGGGCAGTTCCCAGCGATTCATGTCTTACGGTCCATCAGCCGTGTCATGAATCAAATTACGACATCTGAACAAAAGACCGCTGCTGTCGCATTTCGACAATTGTTATCGACGTATCTCGATTCGGAGGACTTAATCAATATCGGAGCATACAAAACAGGAACGAACCCGGAAATTGACCGTGCCGTCGATACATATCCGGAGCTGATTCGTTTCTTGAAACAACAAATTCATGAAGACAGTGATTTCGAAGCGGCTTGTCATCAACTCATGGCAACGATTCAGTAAGGAGGACGAATGATGAAGACGATCTATGAACGAATCATTCCTTTAGCTGAAGCGGAGAAGGATCGCGTCGCTAAAGAACTGAGCCTTCATAAAAAGCAATATGAGCTTGAAGTCGAAAAATTATATCATCTGCTCGTTCGATATGAGTCCTTTCTGAAGGCACAAGATGAGATTGGCGTCGTGGAACTGACGTCTTCGCAATATCGAGAACGCGCTCGGGATGTCGTGAAGCAGGAAATCGAACGACAGCAATTGTACGTGACACAATCGAAAAATCGTTACGAACGTACACAAGAAGCACTCGAACGAGCGTTAATCGAAGAGAAGAAATTTAGTCGTCTCCAAGAGAATCATACAGTCGAAACGAAACGAATCGAAGCATTGACGGAACAAAATCAATTAGATGAACTGGCATTGTTACAGTTTGGAAGAGGACGGATGATATGAGTGAAAATAAAACATCAAAAGGGTGGATTTTACCTTTATTGGTCATTCCTTTGATTTTAATCTTGTTGACGGCTTATTTCGTATTGAATTATGCGAATGGACGTCCACTACTATCCTTACCGTTCGCAACCGAAAAAACGACTACGAATCAGGCGAATCCATCAGCAGAACTCGAACGTCGTCTGAAAGTAGCGAATCAAGAGATCAAAAAATTACGCAATCAAAGTAAGGAACAATCGGATACCTTAAAAGCGAAAGAGCAGGAAGTTGAACGTTTGATTGCTGAGAGGGATCAGTTAAAACAGACACCTGCGCAAACAACGGATCAAACAAAAACGACGAAGAAAAAAACAGCATCCGTGACGGATGTATATGCTGAAATGGCACCAAAGGATGCTGCGCTGATTTTAAATGAACTCAGTCCGACCGAAGTCGTACCAATCATCGAGGACATCGATGCGGAACAACAGGCGGCGATCATTGCCAAGATGGATGCTAAGAAAGCAGCCGCCTTGACACAGTTACTCGCGACGAAGTAAGGAGGGAAGCCTGATGAACATGACGGAAGTAACACAACCATCCTTCCCGACCTTAAATACAGGATCAGGAAAAAAAGGAGAGATGACTACGGTTGGTGGTCAATTCGCCTCATTACTTGATTATCTGACAAAACTGCCGACGGCGTTACCGTCATCAGTCTCAGCGGATGCGATGACACTCGAGCCGGAAACGGAGACGCAACCCTTACCGGACTGGATGCAACAACTTGTAGACCAGCCGGATGAGATTCTCTCCTTACTGAAACAACCAGAAGTAGAGGCGTTAAAACAAGACCCAAAGAAAATGGAGCAACTTCTAGCGTTCGTCAAACAATTGCTCGAAGGAAATATGGAGCAGGCGAAAGGTCAGTTCGATCAATTGCCACCATCACTTCAACAGTTCGTCTTGCAGACAATGACGAATGATACGATCAAAGTAAAAGATTATGACACGAACATGTTAAAGCAGTCGCCAGTTTCAACAATGGACGGAGTGGTTTCTGCGATGCCAGTGAAACAGACACTCCCGCAAACTGGTTCTGTTGTCGAAACGATCAAGCCGGACACTGTAGCTGTAGCCGAGCAGGCAAAAGGAAAAACACCGCTTCCGTTAGCATTCGCTTCACTCATGCGAAAAGCGACCATGCCCGTTGATCCAGAAGGAAAAGCCGCACCGCCTCCGATGAGTATGCCGATTTACAGAGGCACTCCGTTGCAAACGATTCGTCCAGTGCCGCTACCTGTCTCAGAACAGATTCAACAACGGATTGAAGCCGCACTGCAGCAAGCACCATTCATAAAAGGTGCGGATGGGTCCACACGATTGTCGATTCGCCTGTACCCAGAGCAACTTGGTGAGGTTGTCGTTCAACTCGATCGTAAAGAAGGGGCATTGACTGTCAAACTATTTGCGAGCACCGAGCAAGCAAAGCAATCAATCGAGCAACAACTTGGGAAATTACAAACCGTCTTGCATCAACAGACGCCAGTCGTAAAGATCGAGACGGGGATGATTGCTTCGAGTGCGCGGGAGTTCCAACAATCTTTCACACGTGATCAGCAGGAGCATGAGTCACCGTATCAAGAGACACCCGTTCCAGTAGACGAAGAAGAGGAGGAAGACGATGACTGACGCAATCAAAACGGATAGTAGTTCATATCAGCTTCCTGAAAAATCACAGGTACCGACGAATAAAGCGATGGATAAGGATATGTTCATGAAAATTCTGATTGCCCAGCTTTCGAATCAGGATCCAACAGCACCGATGGAAGACAAGGATTTCATCGCTCAAATGGCCCAGTTTTCTTCGCTGGAACAGATGCAAGCAATCGGGAAGACGATGGATACGATGGTCTTGAACCAACATGCAACAGCATTGCTGTCCTACAGCAATCTGATTGGTAAAAAAGTCAGTTATGAAGCGGAGTCGAAGACGACGGATGCTTCAGGTGCTGAGCAGACGACCACCGTCGAAGAGACAGCCAGTGTCGTTAGTGTAAAACGGGATGGGCTGGATATCATGGCCGAACTATCGAACGGAAAACAGATCAGTGTTTACGAGTTGACGCAGATTCAATCAAAGGAGGAAAAATAATGTTACGTTCAATGTATTCAGGAATCAGTGGGCTTAAGAACTTCCAGACAAAACTGGATGTCGTCGGGAATAACATCGCGAACGTCAACACGTTCGGTTATAAAAAAGGACGGGTGACGTTTAAAGACCTCGTCAGTCAATCGGTCGGCTCATCATCTGGTGCAGGCGGCAATGTCGGTGGGACGAACCCGAAACAGGTCGGTCTTGGAGCATCGATGTCAACAGTCGATAATGTGTATAACCAAGGTGCGCTTCAGAATACAGGTCGCGTCCTCGATGTCGGGATCTCTGGGGAAGGATTCTTCCAGGTCGTCACGGCGGAAGGGATTCGTTATACCCGTTCAGGTAACTTCTATACGGATCTTGATGGAAACTTAGTTACAGGTGACGGAAACTACTTAATCGGTACCGGGACACAAGCAGCTGCAAACGGTACTCCGCCAGTACCACTCCCGGAAGCAGGTGGTGCAGGATTCCAAAAACTAAAAGTACCAACGGATGCACGTAACTTATCGATTGGTAAAGACGGTCTCGTCACTTACGTCGATACGACGGGAGCATTGCAAAACGTCGGTTATATCACGATCGCGAACTTTGCTAACCCGGGTGGTCTAGAAAAATCAGGTGTCAACGTATTCGCCGCATCACAGAACTCAGGTCCACCGGTACTCGGAACACCGAGCTTGAACGGAATGGGACAGTTGACGTCGGGAACGCTTGAGATGTCGAACGTCGACTTATCAGAAGAATTCACGGAGATGATCATTGCTCAACGTGGTTTCCAGGCGAATACACGAATCATCACGACATCGGACCAGGTTCTTGAGGAACTGGTCAATTTGAAACGATGATCACGTTAACGACGTTACGTAACGCACCACTCGTACTGAACGCCGTGTTGATCGAATCCGTCCGTTCTACACCGGATACGACGATTCAACTCATCGGAGGACAGATTTATGTCGTGAAGGAATCAATGGAAGAGGTCAAAGCAATCGCAATCGCTTTTTATCAACAAATCGGATTAGCGGGCTTGAACAGTGTAAGGAGGCTCGAAGATGGCCGAGGAAAAGAAGAAGAGTAAACTGAAAATCCCCTTGATCATGATCATTGTCGCAGCATTGATGATCGGGGCAGGATACATGATCATGAATTATTTTTTAGCAAATGACACGACGGAAGCAAAAGTTGAACAACCGACAGGTGAAGAACTTGATGCACGAAGTCTGCAAACGGACGACTTGACAACGAACATCGCTGACGAACGTTTCTTAAATGTCCAGTTCACGATCGTCACCGATGATCAAGCAACGCGTGACGATTTAGAATTACGAAAGTTTCAAATCAATAACATCATCTTGGGTGACCTTTCGGCTATGAAAAAGTCGGACTTAGACTCAAAAGCGGATATGGAGAAGCTTGAAGAGCGGTTACGGATGCAATTCAAAAAGCTCATCCAAGAAGGCGATGTCCAGCGTGTCTACACGACGAAAAAAATCATCCAGTGAGGTGGCAGCATGAGCGAAGTATTATCCCAACATGAAATCGATGCCTTGCTATCAGCCATTTCAAGCGGAGATATGGAAGTCGAGGAAATCCGAAGTCAAGAGGAGCAGCGTCGAGTCAAGGTCTATGACTTTAAACGAGCACTCCGTTTCTCAAAAGATCAATTACGGAATTTGACGCGTATTCATGAACAGTTCGCCCGAGTCTTGACGACACATTTTTCTGCACAACTTCGGACATATGTTCAGTTCACGGTTAATACGGTCGAACAACTTCCGTATGATGAATTCATTCATTCCATTCCGAACATGACGTTGATTAATCTAGTGAATCTTCATCCGCTCGATGGAAAAGTCTTATTTGAAGTCAATCCGAACATCGCCTATGCGATGCTCGATCGTTTACTTGGGGGACCAGGTGAAGGAATGAACAAGATCGAGAATTTGACGGAAATCGAGACACGTATACTAACACAACTGTTCAAGCGTGCCTTCGTTCAATACGGGGCGGCTTGGGAGTCGGTAACAGAAGTCGAAGCGGAATACGATGATTTGGAAATCAATCCGCAGTTTCTGCAACTGGTCTCTCCAAATGAGACAGTCATTCTCGTCTCGATTTACGTAACGGTCGGAGAAGTGAGCGGTACGTTGAATGTCTGCTTGCCGTTCGTGACCCTTGAATCCGTTCTTCCGAAATTATCAAGTCATTATTGGATGCAACAAGAAAAGCGAACGACAGCAGATAATCAAGAGTCTGAACACATGCAAACGCAGTTGATGAGTTCCGTCGTCGATTTAAAAGCAGTGCTCGGCCAAACAGAGCTTTCGTTTGGTGAATTGTTACACCTCGAAGTAGGCGATTGTTTATCCCTGAAGACACGAGCCTCGGATGCCGTCGATGTATTCGTCGACGACCGGAAGATGTTCAAGGCGCGACCGGGATTAAACGGGAAACACCTCGCTTTGCAAGTCTTACAACGAATTGAGGAGGAATAACATGAGCGATATGCTTTCGCAAGATGAAATCGATGCGTTATTACGCGGAACGCCATCCACCGATGAACCGCAAGAGCCAGACGTAAAGGAAATACTAGATGACATGGAGATTGATGCATTAGGGGAGGTCGGAAATATCTCACTTGGTAATTCGGCAACGGCCTTATCGGCATTGTTGAATCAAAAAGTAGAGATTACGACACCGCACGTCCGAATGATCTCCATGGAAGAATTACGCAGTCGTTATCCGATTCCGCACGTCGCGCTACGTGTCGGTTATACGGAAGGATTCAAAGGAGAAAACGTCCTGATCCTGACACAGCGAGATGCTTCCGTCATCGCGAACCTGATGATGGGAGGCGATGGCGTCATCGACGAGTCACTGGAGATGGACCCGATTGCTCTATCTGCCGTACAGGAAGCGATGAACCAGATGATGGGAGCAGCTGCTACCTCGATGTCGACTGTATTCTCGATGCGAATCGATATTTCGCCGCCAGCAGTTGAAATCTTCGACTTTTCTCAAGATAAGAGTATCGTCGATAGCTTTTCTCTTTGGGAGAACATGGTCATCATCGAGTTTGATCTTAAGATTGGCACGATGATCGATTCAAAAATCGTTCAATTAGCACCACTGGACTTCTCGAAACAATTGATTCAAAAACTCTTTAGTGCGAGTACGACTCAACAAGCAGAGCCTGCACCACAAGTAACGGAGCAAGCACAACCATCACCATCACCACCATCGGCGCCAGCAATGGCACAACAAACTACAGTTGCATCACCTGAACCGAAAGCAACGCCAGTCGGTGTCAGTCCGGTTCAATTCAGCCAATTAGGTGAGATGGAAGTAGAGGGTACGCCAGGAAATATTGGGATGTTATATGACGTTCCGTTGAACGTCACGGTTGAGTTAGGACGGACACGTCGCTCCGTTCGTGACATATTGGAATTGACACAAGGTTCCGTGATTGAGCTGGATAAACTGGCAGGAGAACCGGTTGACGTTCTCGTCAACAATACATTGATCGCAACAGGTGAAGTGGTCGTCATCGAAGAAAACTTCGGTGTACGCATTACAGAAATCGTAAATACAAAAGAACGTCTTCGGATGTTCTAAGGAGGAACTAATATGAGTGCAAAAGTATTAATCGTAGACGACGCCGCTTTCATGCGGATGATGATCAAGGAAATCTTATCGAAGAACGGCTATGATGTCGTCGGTGAAGCAGAAAACGGACGCGAAGCGGTCTCTAAGTACAAGGAATTGACACCGGACCTCGTCACGCTAGACATTACGATGCCTGAAATGGACGGAATCTCTGCGCTTAAAGAAATCAAAGCATTTAACCCTGCCGCTAAAGTCATCATGTGTTCAGCGATGGGGCAACAGTCGATGGTCATCGATGCGATTCAAGCAGGTGCAAAAGATTTCATCGTTAAACCGTTCCAAGCAGATCGCGTGCTTGAAGCGGTCTCGAAAACTGTCTCGTCATGAAAAAAGTGACTTTGCTGATTTGTCTCCTGTTTCTGCTTGCGCTTCCTGTGCAAGCGGAAACAGTCGAAGAAAAATTGAATCCAACTCAGAGCGATACACCAACGACTCAGCAAGTCGATGAGAGTCCTTCCATGGCGTTGACTATCTTCAAAGGAGTCGTCGTTCTCGTCGTTTTGATCGGCGGATTCATCCTTGTGACACGATTCATTCATGAACGGACACGAGGTGTGAGACATTCTGGTCGATTGACTCACCTAGGTGGTGTACCACTAGGAAAGGATCGATCCGTCCAGTTAGTGAAGGTGCAGGACAAGATTTATGTCGTAGGTGTTGGAGAGAACGTACAGTTGTTAGATACACTTGATGATTTAGAGGGATATGAGCCGATGGATCTTGAAGAGTCTTCATCTAAAACGGGATCTTCACCGTTTCTTGAGACATTCAAACAACAACTCGAACAATTGCAAAAGAATCGAGGACGCTCATGAACACGATTGAAAATCTAATCTCACTTGATACTCCTTCAGGAACGGCGACATCGATCAAACTACTCGTATTGCTGACATTATTGTCGTTAGCCCCTTCATTACTGATCTTGATGACTTGTTTTACGCGTGTCGTCGTCGTGTTGTCTTTTGTCCGTTCTGCCCTTGGAACACAACAAACGCCGCCGAACCAGCTACTCGTTGGACTGGCACTGTTCATCACGCTGTTCGTCATGTCACCCGTTTTATCAGAATTGAACACGACAGCCTTGAAACCGTATATGGCAGATAAAATCAGTCAAGATGAGGCATTTGATAAAGCTGGGGATACGATGAAGCGATTCATGTCAAAACACACGCGAACGAATGATTTAGAGTTGTTCTTAAAATACGGCAATTATGAAAAACCGAAAAAGATTGAAGATATCCCACTCGTCGCACTCGTTCCAGCATATGCGATTAGTGAATTGAAGACGGCTTTTCAAATCGGATTCATGATCTTCATTCCATTCCTTGTCATTGATATGGTCGTCTCGAGTGTCTTGATGTCGATGGGGATGATGATGTTACCGCCGGTCATGATTGCCTTACCGTTTAAACTTTTGTTATTTATTTTAGTCGATGGCTGGCACCTGATCGTTGAATCACTGCTCGTCAGTATGCGTTAGGGGGAGAGAAGATGACTCAAGAAATGATTATTCAGTTGGCAAGCTCTGCTGTCTGGACATTACTAAAAGTATCAGCTCCCTTATTACTGGTCTCGCTCGTCGTCGGTCTGCTCGTCAGTATTTTGCAGGCGACGACACAGATTCAGGAACAGACGCTATCGTTCGTTCCAAAGATCGTTGCCGTATTTTTAGCACTCGTTTTTTTCGGACCATGGATCATGCAGGAATTACAGACCTTTACGATTGACTTATTTAAGCAAATCGCTGAGGTTTCCCGCAAATGACGTTACTATCTTTCCTGAGTGTTTTTTTGCTCGTCTTTGGACGAATCGTCGGTTTTCTTGTCGCGGCTCCATTGTTTTCCTCAAAGCAATTACCAGCGCAACATAAATTAGCGCTTGCGGCCGGTCTTGCTTACTTTGCGAGTTACGCTGTAAAGACAGACGTTCGAGTAGAAGACTTCGATTTTTTCTTTCGGATGGGAACGGAAGTTTTAGTGGGTCTAGCGCTTGGCTTACTTGCTAGTTTTTTATTGTATGCGCCACAAATTGCCGGTTCGATCATCGATTTGCAGATGGGTCTCGCGATGGCTTCCGCTTATGACCCGATGTTTGGTGGACAGTCACCGATCGTCGGACGATTTTATTACATGTTGACGTTACTTGTTCTACTCGCTTCTGATATGCATTTAATCCTGCTTGACGGAATCTACACGAGTTTTCAAATCTTTCCGCCGGGCAGTCTGCTTGCGGTATCGGGCGACGCTGGGATGAGTCTTGTCATTCGGGTCGTTGGGATTGCCATGTTAACTGCGTTACAAATGGCGATGCCACTTGTCGTTTCCCTATTTTTAGTGGATCTCGCACTCGGATTCCTCGCGAAGACGGCACCTCAGTTCAACATTTTTGCAATTGGTTTTTCCGTCAAACTGCTGATGGGATATGTGATTCTATTTTTATTAGCAGGTGCAACGATCACAGGAATCGGTCGATTCGTTCCGTTGTTGCAGGATGTACTTGCAGATGCCATTCGATTACTAGGAGGTTGAGGACATGCATTCATATCGATTACGCCTTGATCTTCAGTATTTCGCTGGTGAAAAGACGGAAAAGGCGACACCTCGAAAGCGGGATGACTCCCGTAAGAAGGGACAAGTCGCAAAATCAGCAGATTTAACAAGCAGTTTCATGTTGTTCGCCATGTTTCTCGTCCTCTATTTTTTTGGTCCGTTTCTAGGACGGCGTTTCGTTCTCGTCCTGCAAGATGGTCTTAGTGCTAGTCAAGTCCTGCAAGCGGTCGAAGAAGGACGAGTTGAACAGATTCTCATCGAGATGCTGATGCAAATGGGGATTTTAGTCGCACCTTTCTTTTTAACAGCGGTCGTGATTGGTATTCTCGGAAACTTCGTCCAAATCGGTGTGCTCTTAAGCGGTGAGGCGATTCAGCCGAAACTGGACCGGATCAATCCGCTTCAAGGCGTCAAACGGATCGTGAGCGTCAAAGCACTCGTCGAGTTTTTGAAATCGGTCTTTAAATTGCTGGTGATCGGTGTAACAAGTGGAACAGTCTTATGGAACAACAAGGTCGAGATCTCGAGATTGACCTCGGAACCGATTGGCGATGCGTTAGCTATCATTGGTCATTTAACATTTTTACTCGGTTTATCGGTCAGTATCGCCTTGATTGCATTAGCCATTCTTGATTTTGCCTATCAGAAATTTGATTTCGAGAAGTCGATCCGAATGAGTAAGCAGGATTTAAAGGATGAGCATAAAAACACAGAGGGTGACCCTCAAATCAAAGGAAAGATTAAACAACAACAACGGGAGATGGCGATGCGGCGGATGATGCAAGAAATACCAAATGCCGACGTCGTTATCACGAACCCGACCCATTATGCGGTAGCGATCCAATACGATGACGGTAAACATATGGCACCGATCGTCGTTGCGAAAGGCGTAGATGCTGTCGCGTTCCGGATTCGGGAGAAGGCGACAGCAGCTGAGGTCCCGATTGTTGAAAACCGTCCGCTCGCGCGGGCGTTGTTCGCTCAATCAGAAATTGGTATGGCAGTGGATGAAACGTTCTATCAGGCGCTCGCTGAAACACTCGCCTTTGTCTATCAACTGAAACAAGCAAAATGAAAGGATGAAGCATCATGAGTATATCAACAAGAGATTTAACGGTCCTGCTAGGCGTCATCATGATCGTCTTCATGCTCGTCATTCCACTGCCCGCTATCATGCTCGATTTTTTAATCATCATCAATATTCTCATTGCCTTGATGGTATTGCTCGTTGCGATGAATGCCAAAGAGGCACTAGAGTTTTCTGTCTTTCCAACATTGTTATTGATCGTTACCTTGTTTCGTCTTGCGCTTAACGTCTCGACAACACGGGCAATCCTGTCAAACGGAAACGGTGGCGAAGTCATCGAGGCTTTCGGTAACTTTGTGGTCGGCGGTAAGCCGCTCGTCGGCTTCGTCGTCTTCTTGATTCTCGTCTTAATCCAGTTCCTCGTCATCACGAAGGGTTCGGAACGGGTCTCGGAAGTGTCGGCACGTTTTACGCTTGATGCGATGCCAGGGAAACAGATGGCAATCGATGCTGACTTGAATTCCGGTATGATCGATGAATTACAAGCTCGGACCCGCCGCCAAAAAATCCAGTCTGAAGCAGACTTTTACGGTGCGATGGATGGTGCCTCGAAGTTCGTTAAAGGAGATGCGATCGCCGGGATCATCATCGTCATCATCAATTTAATCTTCGGAATGATCATCGGTGTCGTTCAGCAAGGTTTACCGATGGCAGATTCAGTCGAACTGTATACGTTACTGACGGTCGGAGACGGTCTTGTCAGTCAAATCCCAGCCCTTTTAATTTCGGTGGCGACCGGGATCATCGTCACGCGCTCGACTTCAGACGGAAACCTCGGTGAGGATGTCATCGGTCAATTGGCACGGACACCTTTACTTGTCGGAATCGCAGCTGGGGCGATCTTCTTTCTCGGATTGTTCACGGCGATTCCCGACTACGTCACGATGCCGATTGCAGCCCTGTTCGGCTTCTTCGCTTGGCGGATGAAGCAGACGACGAAGACGATGCAAGAAGAAGTTGCGGTCGAAGAAGCACCGAGTGAAAACTTACGATCAAGCGAATCAGTCATTTCCTTACTCAATGTCGATACGATTGAATTCGAATTCGGTTACGGATTGATTCCACTCGCTGATGAAGCCCAAGGCGGCGATTTACTCGATCGTGTCGTCATGATTCGTCGGCAGCTAGCGCTTGAACTTGGATTCGTTCTACCGACCGTTCGGATTCGCGATCATCTGCAGTTATCCCCGAACCAGTATCGAATCAAGATTCGCGGAAGTGAGATGGCAAGTGGTGAGCTTTTACTGGATCATTACTTAGCGATGAGCCCAGGTGTCGATGATCCAGAAATTCGAGGTATCGAAACGGTCGAACCAGCCTTTGGTATGCCAGCACTCTGGATTGATGAACAGACACGTAGTCGAGCAGAGATGTCAGGGTATACGGTCGTTGATCCACCATCTGTCGTCGCGACACATTTGACGGAGCTCTTGAAGAAACATGCCGCTGAATTACTCGGACGAGAAGAGACGAAACAATTGGTCGATCATTTGAAGGAATCGCATCCGATTCTAGTCGAAGAAGTCACACCACAGCTGTTATCGATCGGTGAACTTCAAAAAGTATTCGTTCAATTACTAAAAGAAAAAGTCTCGATTCGAAATCTACCATTGATTTTCGAAACGCTCGCAGATTATGCAGCTGTGACGAAAGACAGCGAATTGCTCGCGGAATATGTTCGTCAATCCTTATCGCGTCAAATTACGGAACAGGTCATGCAAGGAGATGTCTTGCACGTCGTGACGATCTCAAGTGAGATGGAACTGGATATCCAGTCGGCCATCCAAAAGACTGAGTTCGGTAATTATTTAGCGCTTGATCCCGAAAAGGCGACACGTTTCATCGAGACGTTGCAAGAGCGAGCAATGGAATTCGAACGATACGGGGCGCATCCGATCATCCTGACTTCTCCAAGTATCCGGATGTTCGTTCGTCAATTGACAGAACGCTATTTTCCAGATATTCCGATTTTGTCCTATAACGAATTAATGCCGACGATCGAAGTCAAGAGTATTGGGGTGATTTAAGAGATGATAGTCAAAAAAGTCACGGCGGATTCTGTTAGCGAGGCCATGGAACGGATCAAACGCGAACTCGGGAACGATGCCATTATATTAAATACTCGCCACATCAAAGTGGGCGGATTCTTTGGTTTATTTGCGAAGAAAAAAGTGGAATTGGTTGCATCGGTGGATGAACATGTCTCAAGCGAACCTGTCGTCTCGAAGCAAGCAACGAGTCGACAGGAGGTTGTGGAAATTATCCAACCAGTACCAGTGCGTCCGACGATTGTTACGGTCGGCGAGCGACCATTGCCAAAAGAATTGCGACATTATGCGCCGTTACTGGCTGAACCAGCGTTACAGCAGGTATCTGAACGATTACACGAACGGTTATTGACTGCGTATTATCAAACACAACAAACGGAGTTAACGGATCTCTTGACGGAAGAAGTGAAAGCGTCATTACGCGTGACACCGTCGACTGCACGGTATGTCATGTTGACAGGACCGACTGGTGTCGGAAAGACAACGACCATCGCTAAGCTTGCTGCTCACCATGCTCTCATTAAAAATCAACGAGTTGGACTCATCACGACCGATACATACCGGATCTCAGCGATTGAACAATTAAAAACATATGCAGACATATTAGGCATTCCGATTCATGTCGCATATGACTTGGATGATTTCGAACGAGCCAAGCAGGCGTTAGCATCGTGTGACATCGTACTTGTCGATACAGCGGGGCGAAATTTCTTAGACGAAGCGTATGTGGAGCAGTTACGAAGTCGGCATGATTTTGCGGATACGGATGTATTTTTGGTTCTTAGTTTGACCTCGAAATACCGAGATTTATTACAAATCCACGACCGTTTCGGCAAGATTCCTTTATCCGGAATCGTCTTTTCGAAAGCAGATGAAACAAGTGAACTCTGGTCGATATTCGGACTCGCGACCGAGACGAAGTTGCCGATCTATTGTGTGACGACGGGGCAAGAAGTGCCGGAAGACATCACGTTCGCTACGGCGGATGAGTTATCCCGAATGATTGTCGAGAGAGGGATGAGATGATGCGAGAAGATCAAGCACGTGTCTTACGATCTAAAGTGACCGTCAAGGAAACGAAGACGATTGCCATCGTGAGTGGAAAAGGTGGCGTCGGAAAAACGAATGTCGCGGTGAATCTTGGCGTGGCATTATCGTTGCAAGAAAAACGAGTGCTTTTGATTGATCTTGATATTGGAATGGCGAACATCGGGATTCTATTCGGTAAATCGTCGAAGTCATCTTTAATGGAATGCGTCAAACGACGAGAATCACTCCAGCACGCAATCGTGGAACAGTCTCCGTCTCTTCATTTCATTCATGGCGGAAGTGGTTTTGCAGAATTGACGAATCTGACGAAGGAAGACGTGATGTTCCTTCTACGGGAGTTCCAATTTTTCTATGAATATGACTATGTGTTACTCGATTTAGGAGCCGGTGCGAATCATCAGACATTTGATTTCATCAGTAGTGCAGACGAAGCATGGTTGATTGTCACGCCAGAGCCGACTTCGATCATGGACGGATATGCGTTTGTCAAACTGGCACACCATCATGCGACGGATCTTCCGATTTCCGTTGTTGTCAATCGGGCGACGAATGGTGGGGAAGCGCTTGAAACGTTTGATCGATTAGCACTTGTCAGCCAACAGTTCTTGCAAAAACCTCTTCGCTTTACCGGTTTTTTACCAGAAGATGCGACAGTCGTTAAAGCAGTCAAGGCACAGATGCCATTTTATTTAATGGATCGAACGAGCGACGTCAGTTGGCGGCTCGATCACATCACGACATCGTTAACAGGTGTACAAGTCAAGGAACGGAAGTTTTTAGATCGATTGTTACATCGTCTGAAAAAAAGAAAAGATCATGTCCGTTAAGATTAAAGGAGGGTATCAGTCATGGACTTAAATGAATATGTAGGGTTGTTCCTCGATGAGTCGATGGAGCATTTACAAGCAATCAATACAAGCTTATTAGTTTTTGAGGAGCGGCGAGACGACGAGGCGGTCATCGATCAAATTTTCCGTTCTGCCCATACGTTAAAAGGAATGGCAGGAACGATGGGATACGACGCAATCGCTGATTTAACGCACGAGATGGAGAGTGCCCTTGATTTAGTCAGATCGAAAAAACAACCTGCTACTGCTGAACTGATCGATGTTCTCTTCGTAGCCGCCGAGCAACTAGAGACGATGGTAGAAGACATCAGTCGAGGTGGGAAAGGAAAGCTTGACGTCACTGAAACAGTGAGACGTTTACAGCAGTTCATTCGTCCCGAGCAAGAAGAAATCGTTCCAGTTACACCTATAGTTGCTTCACAAACCTTTGAGTGCGACGTTTACTCGGAGGCAGTCGTCAAACAATCGATTGCATCCGGTTATCAAGCGTATATCGTCCACGTCGAACTCTCGGCGGACGTCATCTTAAAAGCGGCACGCGTTTATATGGTGTTTGATCGTTTACAACAACTCGGAGATGTCATCTTATCGAACCCGACATCTGATGAACTGGAGCAGGAGCATTTTGAGACGACGTTCTCAGTCTTGTTCGTGACGCAACAAGATCAGGTGACGATTCAAGAAGCGATTGCTTCTGTATCCGAAGTTGCGACAGTAACGATCGACACATTCGAGACAACACCTGAAGCGGAGGTGGCGACGTCCACACTGCCGCAGGAAGTTCCTGTGACGACATCAGTCTCTGCATCAGTAGCTTCACCGGAATCATCCGACCAGACAGACCTATCTGCGCCTGTCGCTTCGAAAACGATTCGTGTTAACCTTGAGCGAATCGATCGTTTGATGAACCTGTTCGAAGAGTTCATCATCGATCGCGGACGTTTGGAGCGTATTGCAGCAGAAGTCAGCTCACCTGAATTGACAGATACGGTCGAACGGATCAAACGAGGTACGAATGAATTGCAATCGCTCGTCCTAACGTTACGGATGATGCCGATCGAACAAGTGTTCAACCGATTCCCACGAATGGTGCGTTCCGTTTCGAAAGATGTCGGAAAACATATCAAATTACACATTACGGGTGCCGAGACGGAACTTGACCGTACAGTTATCGATGAGATCGGTGATCCACTCGTCCACTTGATCCGAAATGCCATTGATCATGGGATTGAGAACAAGGCAGAACGTATTTTAGCAAATAAGCCGGTCGAAGGAAATCTTTCGCTACGTGCTTATCACTCAGGAAACCGGGTCTTCATCGAGATTGAAGATGATGGAGCCGGTATCAATCACGAACGTGTCACACGGATCGCGATTGAAAAAGGATTGATCACGGAAGAAGAAGCAATGCAATTAACGATGGAAGAGGCTTCGATGCTGTTATTTGCACCTGGTTTCTCAACGGCAGAAGAAGTCACCGACTTGTCTGGTCGTGGTGTTGGTCTCGATGTCGTCAAATCGAAGATCGAGTCACTGGGCGGAGAAGTGTTCGTCGAGACACGTCGAGGAGAAGGAACGATTTTCCGAATCAGTTTACCACTGACGCTATCGATCATCTCAGCCATGCTCGTAGAACTCGGACAAGAGACGTATGCGATTCCATTGACTGCCATCATCGAAACAACCTCTTTACGTAAATCAGCCATTCTACAAGCACACCGGGAAAAAGTATTTGATTTCCGTGGGCAGTTGGTTCCGCTTATTTCGTTAAATGAGGTTTATGGGTTGCCGCAACATGAGGCAGAAGCCTATTCGGTCGTCGTCGTCCGGAGTGGTGAAAAATTAGCTGGTTTGATTGTATCTGAATTGATTGGTCAACAAGAGATCGTCATGAAACCACTTGGCAGTTATCTTGAAGGAATCCGTGCCATTTCTGGTGCGACGATTCTTGGAGACGGGCAAGTCGCGTTGATCATTGACAGCAATGCACTATTACGGAAGTGAGGGGAACGAAGATGGAACAAAAATGGGTTGTTTTTCAATTAGAAGATAATGCATACGGTATTGATGTACAGTCTGTTCGTTCAATCGAACGGCTCATCCCGATCACGCGGATTCCGAACGCTGCATCTTATGTCAAAGGAGTCATCAATTTACGCGGTGTCGTTACGCCCGTGATTGATTTGCGTGCTCGTCTTGGATTCGAGTTAGCGAAAGAGACAGAAGAGACACGCATCATCATCGCCACTTTAGAGCATGGAGATGCTGGATTCATCGTCGACCGGGCAAACGAAGTCGTCGAATCAACGGATGTTCGCATTGAACCGCTCAGTGAACAAAAGCAGGAGGATGCCTCATATTTGACTGCAGTCGCCAAAGGCGATCAGCAATTGTTCTCGTTGATTGAACCGAATCGCTTATTTGAGGACATCGTTCATGCTTAACCCAAACGAACGTGACATCTTGAGAGAAGTCGGCAACATTGGAGCCGGTCACGCGGCAACGGCACTTTCTACTTTACTCGGACAGCCGATTGAGATCGAAGTCCCTTCCGCTGAGCTGGAGGATTTCACGACGATCGTCGAGCGAAGTGGAGGAGCTGAGACGTATACTGCTGGTGCATTATTACGTTTTTCTGGAGACATTCAAGCCACGTTACTCTTTTTGATGCCACTACGCGATGCAGAAAAACTTGTGAGTCAATTGATGCAGACGGAATTCCATTTTTTTTCCGAGTCCCACGAAATGGGGGTTTCCGCATGGGAAGAAATTGGGAATATTTTAATAGGAGCGTATGCTCGGGCTATCTCCGATTGGCTTAACTTATCGTTACATGTCAGTGTTCCTGCATCGGCGTTTGATATGGTAGGTGCGTTACTTGAAGTAGCCTTACTTGAATCAACGACTCCTGGAAATATGGCTGTCTATATTGACACGCACTTGTCTAGTGCAGGAAACGATTTGACCGGACATTTACTTTTGTTGCCTGAAGCTAACGCCTTTCAGACGGTCTTTGAACGATTGGGTGTGGACATGAATGGATGAAATCGTACGGATTGGCATTGCGGAGTACGCCATCAGTAAGCACCCCGTCATTTTACGAACGGCAGGTCTTGGATCGTGTGTAGGCGTTGTCATCTACGACCTGGAACAAGGGTTATCGAGTATGGCGCATGTCATGTTACCTGATTCAGCTATCAGTCGGAATCGGGAGCTTGAAGTCGGGAAGTTTGCCGATACGGCAATTCTAGAAGTAGCCCGCCAACTTCGAGCAAGTGGTGCCATCCGATTACGTGCGAAGATTGCTGGTGGGGCTCAGATGTTTCAATTTAAATATGAACATGAATCAATGCGGATCGGTGAGCGAAACATCGCTGCGGTCAAAGCAATGCTTCAACAAGTCAAAATTCCACTCGTTGCTGAAGATGTTGGCGGCACGAATGGACGAACGATCGAGTTCCACTCACAATCAGGGCGTCTCGTCATCCGGACGGTGAATGTCGGGACGCTGGAAATCTAGAGGAGGAATGGTCATGCGTGAGGAATTACAACAACTTTGGGATCGATGGCTGACCACACGCGATATTGCGGTGGCAGACCTGTTACTTCACAATTATGAACCACTTGTTCAATACCACGTTCAGCGTTTAAGTGCGACATTGCCTAAAAGTGTCGATCGAGACGAGTTGAAAAGTTTAGGGATGATGGGATTGTACGATGCGCTTCAAAAATTCGATCAAAATCATAATAATAAATTCGACACGTATGCCGCCTTTCGGATTCGAGGAGCTATTTTAGATGGGCTTCGTAAAATCGATTGGTTACCACGTTCCTTACGCGAAAAAGCAAAGCGGGTCGAGGCAGCTGTCGAGATCCTAGAACAATCCTTGCAACGGACGCCGACGATAGAAGAAGTCTCTTCTATCGTCAATATGACACCAGACGAGGTCAAGGGTGCGCTAGCAGAAAGTTATTTCGCGAATGTATTATCGATCGATGAAGCAGTCACGTTACAAGATGAGGGAAAAGCGATGACCGTCTCCTATCTTGATCCGGATACCGCTACACCAGAAGATATGTTGTTAATGCGTGAGTTGATTGCTAAACTGGCAGAGGAAGTCGAAGGGTTATCAGAAAAAGAACAACTTGTCGTTTCTTTATTCTACTATGAGGAATTGACGCTTACTGAAATTGGTGAAGTTCTCGGACTCTCGACTTCCCGTATTTCGCAAATCCATTCCAAAGCGCTTCGTAAGTTGAAAAATGCGCTCGGAAGTGCCTATTTAGCAGATCGTGTCGCCATGTGAAAGGGAGAATTATGACTGTCGTTTATATCTTATTAGCTGCACTCGTCTGTTATGCCCTGCTAGTTTTATTTCGTCAGCAGGCGGCGCTCAAAGACCGGATCACACATTTAGAACGCGAAAAAAACGAGACGGAACAAGTGTTATTACATTTCATGGAGCACGTCAACGCCATGACGGATACATCTATATATGAGACAACCGAACCCGTTGATCAAGTACCGGATGCGTCTTTACAAATAGTGCAGGTTGCTACAAATGAGAAGCCAGAAACCGTCGAAGTCGAACGGTCCGTTTCAAAGGAACCATCGTTAACGGATATCAAGCAGGCGCTACGAGAAGGAGCAGATCTTGAGACGCTTGCACGATCTTTGAATCGGGGGACCGGCGAGGTGGCTTTGATTGCTAAACTTTCTCATCAAACGAAGGTTGCCCCTCGGTAATCTTTATGCTATATTAGTCTACGGTGTTAATTACGCACGCATGTATCGCCAGCTGCGGTGCCTTTAATAGGTTAGCTGGACAGACGATCATCGCGGAGGACATCCAAAACCCAAAAGGAGGAATTCATCATGGCAGTAATCTCGATGAAACAATTGTTAGAAGCTGGTGTACACTTCGGTCACCAAACACGCCGTTGGAACCCAAAAATGGCAAAATACATCTTCACAGAACGGAACGGAATCTACATCATCGACCTTCAAAAAACGGTCAAAAAAGTAGACGAAGCATATAACTTCATCCGTGAAGTAGCGTCTGAAGGCGGAAACGTTCTTTTCGTTGGTACGAAAAAACAAGCTCAAGACACTGTGAAAGAAGAAGCGATCCGTGCAGGTCAATACTTCATCAACGAACGTTGGTTAGGTGGAACTCTCACGAACTTCTCTACAATCAAAAAACGTATCAACCGTTTGAAACAACTCGAAAAAATGGAAGAGAACGGTACATTCGAAGTTCTTCCTAAAAAAGAAGTCATCATTCTTAAAAAAGAAATGACTCGTCTTGAGAAATTCCTCGGCGGTATCAAAGATATGCCAGGCGTTCCGGATGCACTCTTCATCGTTGACCCACGCAAAGAGCGTATCGCGATTGCAGAAGCACACAAACTCAACATCCCAATCGTTGCGATTGTTGATACTAACTGTGATCCAGACGAAATCGACTACGTCATCCCAGCGAACGACGATGCGATCCGTGCAGTCAAATTGCTCACTGGTAAAATGGCTGACGCAATCCTCGAAGTTAAACAAGGCGAAGATAACGTAGCACCTGAAACTACTGAAGAAGTAGTAGCAGACGCTGAGTAATTCGTGATGCCAGGTGATAAAGGGAATCGACCTTTTATCACCTTTTTTTTGAAAATAAGGATGTTATAAGGAGGAATATCGAATGGCTATTACAGCAGCAATGGTTAAAGAACTTCGTGAAAAAACAGGTGCAGGTATGCTCGACTGCAAAAAAGCACTCGTTGAAACTGACGGTGATATGAATGCAGCAGTAGATTTCTTGCGTGAAAAAGGAATCGCTAAAGCAGCAGCAAAAGGCGATCGTATCGCAGCTGAAGGATTGACTGCAGTTGCAGTTGATGGCAACAAAGCGGCACTCGTCGAAATCAACTCAGAAACAGACTTCGTTGCAAAAAACGAACGTTTCCAAACGCTCGTTCAAAACATCGCAGACGCTGTTCTCCGTAACGGTTCAGAAACAGCTGAAGCGGCTCTTGCTTCTGAATATGAAGCAGGTAAAACAATCGACACATACATCTCAGAAGAAGCTTCAACAATCGGAGAGAAAATCTCACTCCGTCGTGTAGCGCTCTTCACAAAAGCAGATGATGCAGTCTTCGGTTCTTACCTCCACATGGGTGGACGCATCGGTTCAGTTGTCGTCATCGAAGGTACGACAGACGAAACAGTTGCAAAAGACGTTGCAATGCACATCGCAGCAGCACGTCCACTTTACGTTGACCGTACTTCTGTCACAGAAGAAGAAAAAGCACGTGAAGAAAAAGTCCTCACTGAGCAAGCATTGAACGAAGGAAAACCAGCTAACATCGTTGAAAAAATGATCGTTGGTCGTATGAACAAGTTCTTCGAGGAAATCTGCCTTGTCGATCAAACGTTCGTCAAAGATCCAGACTTCAAAGTTGGTAAATATGTAGAGTCTAAAGGCGGTAAAGTCGTGTCATTCGTACGCTTCGAAGTTGGAGAAGGTATGGAAAAACGCGAAGAGAACTTCGCTGAAGAAGTTATGAACCAACTTAAAAAATAAGAATCGGGATCATCCTGATGACAAGAGAAGGAACACGTATGCTTCAATCCACTTTCGTGTGGAAGTGGTTCGTGTTCCTTTTTTACGGAATTTAGCAAGGGGGACATAGTCATGCAACCGAAATATAACCGGATTGTGTTAAAATTGAGCGGAGAAGCGCTCGCAGGAGATCAAGGGTTTGGAATCAATCCTGTCATCGTCAAATCTATCTCGGAACAGATTCGCGAATTAGTTGAACTGAACGTTGAAGTAGCGGTCGTCGTCGGAGCTGGAAACATTTGGCGTGGCAAAACAGGTGCAGAACTTGGGATGGACCGGGCCAACGCCGATTATATGGGGATGTTAGCGACAGTCATGAACTCGCTTGCGCTTCAAGACAGCTTGGAAGATGTAGGTGTCGAGACACGCGTCCAAACATCTATCGAGATGCGCCAAGTAGCAGAACCGTACATCCGCCGCCGTGCGATGCGTCACCTTGAAAAAGGACGCGTCGTCATCTTTGCAGCAGGTACAGGGAACCCGTACTTCTCGACAGATACGACAGCTGCTCTTCGTGCAGCTGAAATCGAAGCAGAGGTCATCTTAATGGCGAAAAACAACGTCGATGGTGTGTACTCAGCTGACCCGAATGTTGATCCAGAAGCGAAGAAATTCGAGACGCTCTCTTACTTGGACGTCTTAAAAGATGGACTTCAAGTTATGGATTCTACAGCAACTTCACTTTGTATGGACAATGACATCCCGCTCATCGTCTTCTCGTTGATGGAAGAAGGTAACATCAAACGTGTCGTCATCGGTGACGAAATCGGGACAATCGTAAGGGGGAAATAATATGTCAAAAGAAATCTTAAAACAAGCCGAAGAACGGATGGAGAAAGCACATCTTTCACTTAAGAAAGAACTTGCGACGCTCCGCGCAGGTCGTGCAAACGTTGCGATTTTGGATCCCGTTCAAGTCGAATACTACGGTTCACCGACACCGCTCAATCAAGTAGCGAACGTCAACACACCAGAAGCACGTCTGATCTTGATCACTCCTTGGGATAAATCAATGGTCAGCGAAATCGAAAAAGCGATTCAACGTGCTGATCTTGGTCTTGCGCCGTCGTCTGATGGTACGGTCATCCGTCTTGCGATTCCACCATTAACGGAAGAGCGCCGGAAGGAACTCGTCAAACTCGTCAAGAAGTATACGGAAGAAGGTAAAGTTGCCCTCCGTAATATTCGTCGTGATACGAACGAGCAGTTAAAGAAACAAGAAAAAGATGGTGCATTGACAGAAGATGATCTGCGTGGATACACAGAAGATGTTCAGACGTTGACAGACAAGTTCGTTAAACAACTTGATCAGACGGCAACGGAAAAAGAACAAGAAATCATGGAAGTATGACGCGACGGATCGTCATGGGGGGGACTCTTTGTCACACGAAGAGTCCCTTTCTTCATAATTGAGAGAGGAGGAAGTGCGGATGTTTCAATGGTTGAATCAGACGAAAGAAACCGAAACCTATGATCGGGTACCAGAGCATGTCGCTATCATCATGGACGGAAACGGTAGATGGGCACAAAAACGCGGACTTCCGCGTATCATGGGACATCGCGAAGGTATGAAATCGATTCGTGAAGTCGTTCGGGTTGCAAATGAACTCGGCATTAAGAGTCTGACATTATATGCTTTCTCGACGGAGAATTGGACGCGTCCGGAAGAAGAAGTGAGTTTTCTCATGAAGCTGCCGGCGCAATTCTTAGAGTCGGATTTAAAAGAGTTAGACGCGCAAAATGTTAAAGTCGAGGTAGCAGGAGAAGTATCACGCCTCCCTCATTTCACACGTGAGGCAGTGGAACAAGCGAAACTGGATACGCAACATAATACAGGACTTCGTCTGATTTTCGCTCTGAATTATGGAGGACGCGATGAACTCGTTCAAGTCATGCAAAAACTGGGCGAACAGGTTCAGGCAGGAACACTGTCACCGGATGCGATTACACCGGAGACGATTGAACGCGAGTTGATGACAGGATCCGTAACCGACGTCGATTTCGTCATTCGAACGAGTGGGGAACAACGGTTATCGAACTTTTTACTTTGGCAAGCGGCATATGCGGAGTTTTATTTCACAGACGTCTTGTGGCCAGAATTTCGCCGAAATGCTTTCTTAGCAGCAATTGAAGATTACAATCAACGGACACGCCGATTCGGTGGCGTCTGATTAAATGAGGAACTAGCTTATGAAAACTCGAATCATCACAGGGATATGGGCTGGTGCTATCTTTTTGGCACTTCTGTATCTCGGCGGACTTCCCTTTTTAGCATTTATGGCAATCTTAACGCTTCTCGGATATACCGAGCTCGTTCGGATGCGACAATGGAGCGGCTCACGCGTTCCTCGGATTCTGTTTGGTATTGGGACGTTATTGCCTTTCGTTGGTATTTATGAAGAAGCAGTCGATCAGACGCTTCCGATCGGACTTTCGCCAATCGCTTGGGCAATGATCATTTTATTGATCGGTCTCTTCTGGAACGTATTCTCAAAAAATGTCTTTACGTTCGATGATGTTGCGTTTTTACTGCTGACGGCCGTGTATGTCGGTGTCGGTTTTGCATCATTCGCCTATATCCGCTTACTCGAACACGGATTAACGTGGTCACTGTTGATTATCCTCTTGATCTGGTTCACGGATTCAGGCGCTTACTTCGTCGGGAAACGATTCGGTAAGAATAAACTGTGGCCGTCGATCAGTCCCAACAAAACGATCGAAGGGGCAGTCGGTGGCGTACTGCTTGCCATCTTACTCGGTGTCGTATTTGAAGGTATCGAACCGACAGTCGGTTTTGGGAAAGTCATTGTCCTTGCCATCATCGTTGCCGTCGTTGGGCAACTTGGTGACTTGGTCCAGTCTGCTTACAAACGCCATTATGGTGTGAAAGATTCTGGAACGTTACTACCGGGTCATGGTGGTATTCTAGATCGGTTCGACAGCATGATGATCGTCTTTACGGTCCTCGTCGTACTTGATATCTTTGCTTGAGGAGGCACTTCATTATGAAGAAAATCAGTATCATCGGTGGTACAGGATCGATTGGTACGCAGACGCTCGATGTCATTGCGGCTAATCCAGACCTTTTTGAATTGACGAGTTTTGCATTTGGTCGAAACACGACGGTCGCCATACCGTGGTTGAACCGTCTGCAACCGATGCTTGTCGGCGTCCAAGATGAGACGACACGTCAAGAACTCGAGCAACACTTGACTTATCAGCCAACGATCGTTGTCGGTGAAGAAAAATTGCTTGATGTCGTGACGCATCCCGAAGTCGATACGGTCATTACAGCGGTCGTAGGAGCTGTTGGCTTACGTCCAACGCTTGCTGCAATCGAGGCGGGTAAGACGATTGGTCTTGCGAATAAGGAGACACTCGTCACGGCAGGTCATCTTGTCATGAAGTTGGCACGTGAGAAAAACGTGACGATCTTACCAGTTGACAGTGAACATGCGGCGATTTTCCAATGCTTAAACGGGGAACGTCGTGAAGATGTGCGTCAAATCATCTTGACGGCTTCAGGTGGTAGCTTCCGCGACCAAGCGCGGGATGAGTTAGCGAATGTTACGGTCGAACAAGCACTAGCGCATCCAAACTGGTCGATGGGAGCAAAAATCACGATTGATTCTGCGACAATGATGAACAAAGGGTTCGAAGTCATTGAAGCACATTGGTTATTTGATGTCGATTATGCAGATATCGATGTCGTCATTCACCGTGAATCCATCATCCACTCGATGGTCGAATTCAACGATGGTGCGGTCATGGCACAACTTGGTATGCCTGACATGCGAGAACCGATTCAGTACGCTCTTACATATCCGTCCCGCCTTGAAATTCAAGGGGGAGAACGGTTAAACTTAAAGGAAATCGGACGCCTACACTTTGCTGATGCTTCATTTGAGCGTTATCCGTTGTTGCGACTTGCTTTTGAAGCAGGTCAAGCCGGCGGATCGATGCCATCAGTACTCAATGCTGCGAACGAACAAGCGGTGGATCGCTTCTTAAAAGGAGACATTCGCTTTTTAGAAATCGAAGCGAGCGTTGAGGCGGCGCTTCAAGCTCATGAACTTATCGAGGAGCCTTCCTTGGATCAAATCCTTGAGGCTGATCGATGGGCGCGTGAGTTCGTATCGTCTCTTACATTCGCTAACTAAGGATGGGATAAGTAATGACGACCTTTATTTCAATCGTGCTGATGTTCGGTGTACTCGTCGCCGTCCATGAATGGGGTCATCTCGTGATGGCGAAACGGGCAGGTATTCTCTGTCGGGAATTCGCGATTGGATTTGGACCGAAGATCTTTTCAGTGTTTAAGAATGAGACGTTGTATACGGTACGTCTGTTGCCAATCGGCGGTTACGTCAAGATGGCGGGTGAAGAACCGGAACTCGTTGAGATCAAATCAGGTCAAACCGTCGGATTACAGTTAAAGGACGGCGTCATCGAGACGATTTATTTCGATGCGGATCAGCCACAAGTCGACCAAGTCGTTACTGTCGAACGGATTGACTTATTGCGTCAACTCGAACTCGTTGGATTACAAGACGAGACATCGGTTCGCTACCCCGTTTCACCGACAGCATTTCTCGTTGAAGGTCAGACACGGACACAAATTGCACCGTACGATCGTACATTCGGTTCGAAATCCGTATGGAAGCGCGTCCTTGCGATCGCTGCAGGACCGTTCATGAACTTTGTCCTCGCGTTCGTTATCCTGTTCGGTCTTGCCTTATATAATGGCTCTCCAACGGGGGACAGCGTCATCGGAACAGTTCAAAAGGGTTCTCCGGCCGATCAAGCTGGACTTGTTGAAGGTGACCGGATTGTCTCGGTCAACGGTCAGGATACAGCCAAATGGACTGATTTACGTGCTGGATTCCAAGATCGTGCCGGTAAAGCGACAGAAGTGAAATACGAACGTGATGGGAAAGAAACGACAACACAAATCACGCCAAAAGTACAACAGCAAGGAGAACAGAAGGTCGGCATCATCGGCGTCACGAATGAGACAGAAAAATCATTCGGGACAGCACTCCAAACCGGAGTTTCAGAAACATGGCGGATGTCGACGCTCATTGTCGGAGCTGTTGGAGATCTCGTGACGGGTGTCGTCGGCGTCGATCAATTATCAGGACCAGTCGGGATCGTCAAAATGACCGATCAGGTCGCAGATAGTGGGTTCTCGATGCTATTGACATGGACAGCATTGTTGTCCGTCAACTTAGCAGTCTTCAACTTATTGCCACTTCCAGCACTTGACGGAGGACGATTGTTGTTCCTCTTCCTTGAAGCCTTACGCGGTAAACCAGTTGATCCTCAAAAAGAAGGATTGGTTCACTTCGTCGGTTTTGCGCTTTTGATGCTACTCATGCTCGTCGTCACTTGGAACGACATTCAAAAATTCTTTTAATTAATCACTCAGTCAAAGGAGTTCGTGACTCATTATGAAACAATCAAAACTATTCATGCCAACGTTGCGTGAAGTACCATCTGATGCAGAAGCCATTAGTCACCAACTCTTGCTTCGTGCAGGATTCATGCGTCAAAATGCCGCTGGGATCTATTCGTATCTACCACTCGCAAAACGAGTACTCGCAAACATCGAGACGATCATCCGCGAGGAATTAGAAGCGGCGGGTGCGCAAGAATTACTGATGCCAGCGATTCAACCAGCTGAACTATGGGAAGAAACAGGACGCTGGGATATCTATGGACCTGAATTAATGCGCTTGACGGATCGTCATGATCGCCGGTTCGCGCTCGGTGCGACACACGAGGAACTGATCACTTCGATCGTTCGTGATGAATTGAACTCGTACAAAAAGTTGCCGGTCAACCTCTTCCAAATTCAAATGAAGTACCGTGACGAACGTCGTCCACGCTTCGGTTTATTACGCGGTCGTGAGTTTATCATGAAAGATGCTTACTCGTTCCACTCGTCACAAGAGAGCTTAGACGAAGAGTATCAAAACATGTTTGATACGTACTCGCGGATCTTTACACGTGTCGGTCTTGAGTTCCGTCCAGTCGTCGCCGATTCTGGGGCGATTGGTGGTAGTGGAACACACGAGTTCCATGCGTTAGCAGCAATCGGTGAAGATACGATCGTCTATTCGGATCAGTCGGACTATGCGGCAAACTTAGAGATGGCAGAGTCGATTGATGCCTATCCGAAGCAAGACAAAGCACCAGAAGCACTTGAAGAAGTGCATACGGCAGATGCGAAGACGATCGAAGCGGTCAGCGCACATTTGAATTTACCAGCAAACGAATCAATCAAGACCGTCATCTTCAAGACGGAGCAAGGGCTTGTCATGGCACTCGTCCGGGGCGATCACGAAGTCAACGATATCAAGTTGAAAAACTATCTCGGTGCACTCGACATCACGATGGCGAGCGACGAAGAGATTGAAGCAGCGCTTCACTCAACGCCTGGAACACTTGGACCAATCGGGGCAGATATGAAGGTCGTCGCGGACTACGCGATTCGTGCCTTGACGAACGCTGTCTGTGGTGCAAATAAAGCGGAAACGCATTATATCCATGTCGACCCAAGCCGTGATTTCGAAGCAGAATATACAGACTTGCGCTTCGCAGAAGAAGGTGACGCGTCACCAGACGGTAACGGTCAAGTCAAGTTCGCTCGCGGGATTGAAGTCGGTCAAGTCTTCAAACTCGGAACACGTTACTCAGAAGGAATGGGAGCGACGTTCCTCGACGAGGGCGGTAAAGCACAACCTCTCATCATGGGTTGTTACGGCATTGGTGTCTCGCGGACATTGTCGGCAGTCGTTGAACAACATTATGATGAGCGTGGAATCATTTGGCCAAAAGCAATCGCGCCATACGATGTTCATTTAATCGTCGTCAACAGTAAAAATGCAGAACAACTCGAACTCGGAGAGACACTATACCGTGAGTTGACGGCTGCAGGATTCAGCGTCTTGCTTGACGACCGGAAAGAACGAGCAGGTGTCAAGTTCGCCGATGCTGATTTGATCGGTCTACCGGTTCGCTTGAACGTCGGGAAAAAAGCGACAGAAGGAATCGTCGAATTAAAAGCCCGTCGTGGTGGCGATGCAGAAGAAGTTGGACAGGAACAAGTCGTTGAGGCTGTTCGTTCACTCTATGAAGGTTTAGAATAAAGAATGGAGACGGTCACTTTTCATAAAGTGACTGTTTTCTTGTCTCACACCCATTCGCCCCTTGGGCAATCCGCAAGAGGAGGAGGAGTTGCTGTCACGGTGTGAAGCGATCAGACAGCACAATTGCGAGTGGATACACAACAACGCATGTCACTGTTGCTCAGTGACTTGGAATTACCGAACGGTATCATTGAAGAATACTTTTACGAAGCAGTTCTCGAGAAGCTTCGCGTCAATAAAGCAAAGGCAACCTGGACATTTGAAATTCGCTTGCCACATGTTTTACCCCAAAACGTCTATCAACTCTTTACGAGTCGTTTGACAAGTCGGTATCAGCAATTTGCCGAAGTCAAAATCATATTACACGCAGATAGCCGTCCAGATGAACGGATGTATCATGATTACTGGCCATATGTCGTGCAGGATCTCGCAGATGTCTCATCGGCAATGCGGACACAACTCGGGCGTGTCTTACCGGAGTTTAAAGAACAGAAACTATTCATTCCGGTCCGAAGTGAACCGGAAGCAGGTTTCTTAAAGAGTAGCTTATGTGGGGAATTACAATTACTCTATAGTGCTTACGGATTCCCAAAATTCAACTGTGAACCGATTGTTCAGATCAACGAATCGAAACAAGAAGCGTTGCGAAATCAGGTGAAACAGGAAGACATGGAAGAAGCAAAACGGATGCTCGAGTTGCAATTCAAACGGGAACAATCACGAGATGACGATGATGGCCCTGTCGAAATCCGGATCGGGAAACCAATTCAAGATGAGATCGTTCCGATCAAGACGATTCAAGATGAGGAACGACGGATTGCGATCCGTGGTCTTGTTTTCTCAGCTGAGAGTCGTGAACTACGAAGTGGGAAGACAATTTTTACGTTCAAGATGACAGATTATACGGACTCGCTCGTCGTCAAAATGTTTGCGCGTGACGAAACAGACGTCAAAATCCTCTCAGCCATCAAAAAAGGCATGTGGATTCAAGCAGCAGGTCGTGTCGAGTTCGATACGTTCCTGCGCGATCTCTGTATGATGATTGCCCAACTGTCAGAAGTGAAGATGGAAGCCCCTGCTGACCCTTGGGCAGGCGAGAAACGTGTCGAGTTACATGCGCACTCGCAAATGAGCCAGATGGACGCCGTCATGAACGTGACAAAATACGTCGAGCGTGCCGCAAAATGGGGTCACCCTGCTGTCGCGATCACGGATCACGCCGGTGCACAAAGTTTTCCGGATGCCTACTATGCCGGAAAGAAAAACGATATCAAGGTACTGTACGGAATTGAAGCAAACGTCGTCAATGACGGGGTGCAAGTCGCCTACCATCCGGTGGAGCGCAATTTGGATGACGCGACATTCGTCGTCTTTGACGTCGAGACAACTGGTTTATCGGCGATGTACAACAAGATCATCGAACTTGCAGCTGTTAAAATCCACGATGGTGATATCATCGATAAATTCGAAGCATTCGCGGATCCGAAGCATCTATTGTCGGCGACGACGATTGACTTGACAGGGATTACCGATGATATGGTCCGGGGAAAACCAGACCCGGAACAAGTCGTCAAGGAATTCATGGACTGGGTCGGCGACTCGATTCTCGTTGCCCACAATGCCTCGTTTGATATTGGATTCTTGAATGCGACACTCCGGTCTGGTGGTCACGATGAATCAGTCTTACCGGTCATTGATACGCTTGAGTTAGCCCGTGTCCTGATGCCGACACTTAAAAACCACCGGTTGAACACACTCGCGAAACGATTTGACATCGAATTGACGCAGCATCACCGCGCCATTTATGATGCGGAAGCGACAGGCTATTTGATGGTCAAGTTGCTTCAAATGGCAGATGAGATGTTCAACATGAAGACACATGCCTCACTCAACCGAGAGATGGGAAAAGATATCTCGCGGGCACGACCATACCACGCGACGGTCTATGCGAAGAACCGGACGGGCTTGAAGAATCTGTACCAATTGATTTCGATTGCTCACACAAAACACGTGCACCGTGTCGTGCGGACACCACGCTCGCAACTCATCGCACATCGGGATGGATTGATCATCGGGTCAGCTTGTGATAACGGGGAGGTATTTGATGCCGCCTTGAATAAGTCGGACGAAGATTTAGCAAAAGTGATGCAGTTCTATGATTTCATCGAGATTCAACCACCCGCGATGTATGGTCATTTGATCGAACGGGAAATCGTTCAGAATGAACTTGAACTGCGCGAACTGATCAAAAAGATCATCCGTGTCGCGGAAGAACATGACATCTTACCAGTAGCGACTGGTAACGTACATTATCTCGATCAACATGACGCCACGTATCGAGAAATTTTGATCCGGACGCAAGGTGGAGCGAACATGCTGAACATGCGAAAACAATTGCCACCGGCGCATTTCCGGACGACGAAGGAAATGATGGACGACTTTAAGTTCCTCGGACCGGATGTGTCGGAACGTCTCGTCATCACGAACAGTCAAGCCGTCGCGGAACAGTTCGAGAACATCGATATCATTCCAAAAGATCTTTATACACCGAAGATCGAAGGGGCAGACGAAGAAGTTCGGAATTTGTCGTACGATATGGCGCACCGGATTTACGGCGAGACGTTACCGGAGATCGTCGAAGCCCGACTCGAAAAAGAGTTGAAGTCGATTATCGGTCACGGATTCGCTGTCATCTATTTGATTTCCCATAAACTCGTAAAAAAATCACTCGACGACGGCTATTTGGTCGGTTCACGGGGATCGGTCGGATCAAGTCTCGTTGCGACGATGACGGAGATCACGGAAGTCAATCCATTGCCGCCACACTATGTCTGTCCGAATTGTAAGGAATCGGAGTTCTTTGATGACGGTTCCGTTGGTTCTGGATTCGATTTGCCGGATAAGTCCTGTTCGAAATGTGATGTCCCATTGTTCAAGGATGGTCATGATATTCCGTTTGAAACGTTCCTTGGATTTAAAGGGGATAAGGTACCGGATATCGATTTGAACTTCAGTGGGGAATACCAGCCGCAAGCACACGCCTATACGAAAGTCTTGTTCGGTGACGATTACGTCTACCGTGCCGGAACGATCGGTACGATCGCTGAGAAGACGGCGTATGGCTATGTCAAAGGGTATCAGTCAGAGAATGAGCTGACATATCGGAATGCGGAAGTCGATCGTCTTGTCAGTGGTGTCACTGGCGTCAAACGGACGACTGGTCAACACCCGGGAGGGATCATCGTCGTACCGGACTACATGGATATCTATGATATCAGTCCGATTCAGTATCCGGCAGACGATATGGGTTCTGAATGGAAGACGACACACTTCGACTTCCATTCGATTCACGATAACTTACTCAAACTCGATATCCTCGGTCACGATGATCCGACGATGATCCGGATGCTACAGGATTTATCGGGACGTGATCCGAAGACGATTCCCGTCGATGATCCAGAAGTGATGAAAATCTTCAGTTCGACAGAATCGATCGGTGTGACGCCAGAACAGATTGATTCAAAAACCGGAACGCTCGGTATTCCGGAGTTCGGGACGAAGTTCGTCCGCCAAATGTTAGAAGAGACGAAACCGACGACGTTCTCGGAACTTGTCCAGATTTCGGGACTCTCACACGGAACGGATGTCTGGCTCGGAAATGCCAGCGAATTAATTTACAACGGAACGTGTGAACTAAAAGATGTCATTGGTTGTCGAGATGACATCATGGTCTACTTGATTTATGCCGGTCTTGAACCGTCACTTGCCTTTAAAATCATGGAGTCAGTCCGTAAAGGGAAAGGACTCTCGATTGACATGGAAGAGGCGATGATCGAGAACGATGTGCCGCTCTGGTATATCGATTCCTGCAAGAAAATCAAGTACATGTTCCCGAAAGCCCACGCTGCCGCTTACGTCTTGATGGCTGTCCGGATTGCTTATTATAAAGTCCATCATCCGATGTATTACTATGCTTCGTACTTTACGGTACGTGCGGGTGACTTTGACATCGGTGCGATGAATAAGGGCTCTGCTGCTGTTCGGAAAGTTTTGCAAGACATCAAGGATAAAGGATTCGAGGCAACGGCGAAGGACAAAGGGTTGTACACGGTTCTTGAAATCGCGCTCGAGATGATTGAACGCGGCTTTACGTTCCAAAAGGTCGATCTCTATCGCTCAAGTGCAACGGAATTCCTCATTGACGGGGATACGTTGTTACCACCTTTTAACGCCGTGACAGGTCTAGGGACGAATGCTGCGAAGCAAATCGTCGAAGCACGTAAAGGCGGCGAATTCCTCTCAAAGGAAGATCTCCAAAAACGCGCCAAGTTATCGAAATCCATCATCGAGACGCTCGATAACCTAGGCTGTCTCGAAGGGTTACCAGACGAGAATCAGCTCTCCTTGTTCGACTTGTAAGCCCTTAGGAACACTTGCTTTGAGCGCTTTCCTATGCTATATTGAGTGAGGAAATGTTTTTTATACTACGACTTGGAAGGAGTAGGGGGACCTGCTCCTTTCTTGTTTGTTTTTTGAAGGAGGATGAAGATGACGAACGTAACGGAAAAGGTCGAAGCGCTCGCAAAACCAATCGTCGAACGAGAGGGGATGGAGCTAGTCGACGTTGAATTCGTCAAAGAAGGGGCGGATTGGTTCCTACGTGTCTCCATCGACAAAGAGGGTGGCGTAGATCTTGAAGACTGCGTCAAAATCAATGAACAGTTATCGGAAGCATTGAATGACAATGATCCGATCGACGAGCCGTATTACCTCGACGTCGCTAGTCCAGGAGCGGAACGTCCACTGAAGAAAGACGAGGACTTCGAAAAGGCGATTGGGAAACATGTGTACATCAAAACGCACGATCCAGTAAAGAATGCGGTTGAATTCGAAGGAACGTTGCTCGCGTACACACCTGAGATGCTTGAAATCGAAGTGCGTGTCAAAACAAGAAAATTGAAAATTGAGATACCGGTCGACAAGATTTCACTTGCGCGACTTGCGGTAATGTTCTGACGGAAAGGAAGAGAACGATGGGACCACAGTTACTCGAGGCGATCAATCAAATCGCGAAAGAGAAGGAAATTGACAAGAACATCATCATCGATGCGCTCGAACAGGCATTGATTTCAGCGTACCGACGCAACTTCGGAAAAGAGTCGGAGGCTGTAAAGGTCGAATTCGACCAGCAGACAGGAGACATTCGTGTCTTCGCGCTCAAGGAAGTCGTCGAACGATTGACGCAACCAGAGGAACAACTCTCGCTTGAAGAGGCGCACGAAATCGATCCGACATATGAACTCGGCGATTTCCATAAAGTCGAAGTGACGCCAGGCGATTTTGGTCGCGTTGCGGCACAAACAGCAAAACAAATCGTCACACAAAAAATGCGTGAAGCAGAACGCGAACGCATTTACAATCACTTCGCGGATCGTGAAGATGAGATCATGACGGGTATCGTCGAGCGTCAAGATGCGCGGAACCTATACGTCAATCTAGAAGGAATCGAAGCTGTATTGACGACACACGAGCAAATGCCGAATGAGCGTTTCGGGATTCGTGATCGCATTAAGGTGTACGTCACGAAAGTTGATCCGATGGTCAAAGGATCAGGAGCATCAATTCTCGTATCACGGACACATCCAGGTCTCTTAAAACGTCTCTTCGAAATCGAAGTACCAGAGATTTCAAGTGGCGAAGTCGAAGTCAAGTCTGTTGCGCGTGAAGCGGGCGATCGTTCGAAAATCGCAGTCGCAGCGGACGACATCGATCCAGTTGGCGCATGTGTCGGACAAAAAGGGGCACGTGTACAACGCATCGTCAATGATTTGAACGGGGAAAAAATCGATATCGTTCGTTACTCGGATGATCCAAAAGAATATGTTGCGAACGCACTCAGCCCAGCTCAAGTCGTTGCAGTCTATGTCAACGAACCAGCGAAAGCGACGATCGTCGTCGTTCCGGATTTCCAGCTGTCACTTGCAATCGGGAAACGTGGTCAAAATGCACGTCTCGCAGCAAAATTGACTGGTTGGAAAATTGATATCAAGAGCGAGTCTGAAGCGGAAGCGATGGATCTCGAAGATGTCTTCGCGACGGAAGAGCCGGCAGTAGAAGCGGTCCAAGTTGAAGGCGAGGAATAATTCGTGCAAAAAAAGGTACCATTACGAAAGTGTGTCATCACACAAGAAATGAAACCGAAAAAAGAGTTGATTCGTGTCGTCCGAACACCTGAACAAGAAGTCGTCATCGATTTAAATGGTAAGATGAATGGGCGGGGTGCCTATTTATCGAAAGATGCGGCAGTTATTGCGACGGCGAAGAAAAAACGGACGCTTGATCATCATTTAAAGGTCAAGACGACAGATGCCTTATACGATGAATTGCTTGAAATCGCGGGAGGTACAAATGAGTAAATGGGAATCCCTTCTCGGTCTCGCGAATCGAGCTAGAAAAGTGACGACGGGAGAAGAACTCGTACTGAAAGAAGTACGAGGAGGGCAAGCGAAGCTTGTTCTTTTAGCAGCAGATGCGGGGGCTGCCACGCGTAAGAAAGTCACAGATAAATGTACGAGTTATCAGGTTCCTTACCTAGAAGTCGCCGACCGGACGATTCTCGGTCAAGCATTAGGAAAGGATGCGCGTGTTGTCGTGTCAGTCAATGAAGCCGGATTTGCGAAAAAGCTAACTGAACTCCTCTCGAACGACTAATTGGAGGTGGATCCTTTGGGTAAACGTGTATACGAATTCGCCAAGGAACAAAATGTAACAAGTAAGCAGGTCATCACCCAGCTTGAAAAGCTGGAGAAACCAGTCAAGAATCATATGGCAGTATTAGATGAACAGACAGTACAGCAACTCGATCAAGTATTTAATCCCGAGAAATATCGGGCTCAAAAGACGGAGGCTCCAAAACAAGTGAAATCAGATAATAAACCGAACCGACCAGGAAGTACAAACAAACCAGCAGGTAACCAATCACGTAACAGCAAAGGCGGACGCCCAGAATTCGGCAACCGTAACAACCGTGGCGGCAAACGTCGTCCGAACCAAAAGAAAGCAGAACCGCGTAAACTTGAAGTAGCGGATCCGAACTCGAAGTCGAGTCAACGTAAAGCTGCTCGCCGTGCACAAGAAGAGGCGATGGCAAACGTCGTTCAATACTCTGACAACTTGACAGTCGGTGAACTCGCTGAAAAAATGGCGAAAAAACCGAATGAACTGATCATGAAATTGATGGGTCTCGGTGTCATGGCGAACATCAACCAAGATCTTGATGACGAGACAGTGGAACTTCTCGCGACAGAGTTCGGCTTTGAAGTCGAGAAGACAGTCCAAGTCGATGAGACGGACTTTGATCAGTACGAATTGAATCTCGACCAGTACGAATTGTCTGAGCGTCCACCGGTCGTTACGATCATGGGGCACGTTGACCACGGTAAAACGACATTGCTTGATTCGATTCGTAACACGAAGGTCACTGCAGGCGAAGCTGGCGGGATCACACAGCACATCGGTGCTTACCAAGTTGAGATCGACGGCAAGAAAATTACGTTCCTTGATACACCAGGTCACGCGGCGTTCACGACAATGCGTGCACGTGGAGCAGATGTCACGGATATCGCGATCATCGTCGTTGCAGCGGATGACGGTGTCATGCCACAGACGGAAGAAGCGATCAGCCACGCGAAAGCAGCTGGCGTTCCAATCATCGTTGCTGTCAACAAGATGGATAAAGAAGGCGCAAACCCAGACCGTGTCAAACAAGAATTGACAGAGTTCGAACTCGTTGCAGAGGACTGGGGTGGCGATACGATCTTCGTACCCGTTTCAGCACTTAAAGGTGACGGCATCGATGAATTGCTCGAAATGATTCTTCTCGTTTCAGAAGTACAAGAATACAAATCAACACCAGAAATGAACGGTCGCGGAACAGTCATCGAGGCGAAACTCGATAAAGGACGCGGTCCAGTCGCGACGCTTCTCGTACAACACGGGACACTTCGTGTTGGGGATCCAATCGTTGTCGGTCACACGTTCGGTCGTATCCGGGCAATGGTCAACGATATCGGTCGTCGTGTTAAAGAAGTTGGACCATCGACGCCAATCGAAATCACAGGTTTGAACGACGTACCGAAAGCAGGCGATCAATTCTTCGCATTCGAAGATGAGAAAAAAGCCCGCCAAATCGGTGAAGCGCGTTACCAGCGTGAAATCGAAGCACAACGTCGTGATTCGGCGAAAGTCAGCTTAGAAGATCTCTTCGATCGTATTAAAGAAGGCGAAGTCAAGGACCTCAACATCATCATCAAAGGTGACGTACAAGGTTCAGTTGAAGCCTTAGCCGGTTCATTGAAGAAAATTGATGTCGAAGGTGTTAAAATTAACATCGTACACTCAGGTGTCGGTGCCATCACGGAAGGTGACGTCATCCTTGCTTCGGCAGCGAATGCGATCATCATCGGATTCAACGTTCGTCCGGATGGTAACGCGAAATCAATGGCGGATCAGGAGAAAGTCGAAATTCGTCTTCACCGGATCATCTATAACGCAATCGAAGAAATCGAGCAAGCGATGAAAGGTCTTCTTGATCCTGAATTCGTTGAAAAAATCATCGGTCAAGCTGAAGTCCGCGATGTCATCAAAGTATCGAAAGTCGGTACGATCGCAGGTGGATATGTCACAGAAGGTAAGTTGACGCGTGATGCAGGCGTCCGTGTCGTTCGTGACAGTATCGTCATCTACGAAGGAAAACTCGATACACTTCGTCGTTTCAAAGATGATGTCAAAGAAGTCGCTACTGGCTATGAGTGTGGAATTAAGATTGAAAAATATGATGATATCAAAGTCGATGATGTCATCGAAGCGTTCATCATGGAAGAAGTCAAACGGAAGTAACAGAACGGAATCCATTCTTCCGAACTGGAGGGAATAACTATGAGTTTACGCTCGAATCGTGTCGCCGAACAGATGCGTAAGGAAATTACGCAATTGCTCATCAAAGATGTCAAGGATCCTCGCGTCAAGACGATTACCGTCACAGGTGTCGAAGTGACAGGAGACTTACAACAAGCGACGATCTTCTACTCGGTCCTCGGTGACGAAAAAGCACGTGAGGATGCGCGCATCGGTCTCGAAAGATCAAAAGGCTTCATGCGCAAGGAAATCGGATCGCGGATTCGTCTACGGAAAACACCTGAACTATTGTTCGAGGTCGATTCTTCTGTCGAATACGGATCACGCATTGATGAGTTGCTTCGGAATTTGAACAAAGATTAACATCTAAGGCAACCACGTGTGTGGTTGCCTTTTTTCAAGGAGGAAATAACGTGGAACCCATCGGAGTATTACCGTTAGATAAACCAGCGGGTATGACGAGTCATGATTGCGTCTTTCGTCTACGTCGCTTGTTTCAAACGAAAAAAGTCGGACATACTGGTACGCTTGATCCGGAAGTAACGGGTGTCTTACCGATTTGTCTCGGTCGAGCGACGAAGCTTGCCCGCTTCATCACAGATGAAGGAAAGCGCTACGCGGCGGAAGTGACGATTGGCTTTGCAACGACAACGGAAGATGCGCACGGGGAAACAGTTCGCGAAACAGCGGTTGAACCGGGAACTATTACCGAGGAAGCAATTGAGGACATCTTGACTCAATTGACAGGAGAGATCGAGCAGACGCCACCGTATTATTCAGCTGTTAAAGTGAACGGGAAGAAACTATATGAATATGCACGAAAAGGCATTGAAGTCGAACGACCGACACGAATCGTCCGCATCGATCGATTAGAACGGACATCGGACCTTGTGTTCGAAGGTGATCTTTGTCGTTTCCGTCTTGATATCGCTTGTGGAAAAGGAACGTATATTCGGACATTAGCAGTAGAAATCGGAGAACGACTTGGTTACGCGGCACACATGAGTGAACTACGCCGGACAGGCTCTGGTGCGATTGCTGAGACGGATACAGTGACTCTTGAGACACTCGAATCGTATGAGACGGTCGAAGAACGGATGCAACACGTTCTACCGATTGAACACGTCATCCAAAAATGGCCACGCTTGACGGTCGATGCGTCGACTGCACAGCGTGTGTTGAACGGAGCAAAGCTGACAAGCATTCCAGTCGAATTCGAGCTGTTTACTGTCTATAATGAAGAAGACGTACCTTTAGCGCTATATCGACGTCTTCCAGAAGAACAGGTAGCACGCGTTGAGGTCATGCTACAAATCGATTAAGATCGGAGAGAGCATCATGGACATCATACATTTAACATATCCGGAACAACCTCAAAAAGACCCTGCTGTCATCGCACTCGGCTTTTTTGACGGTGTACATCTCGGACATCAGCAAGTCATCGCAGCAGCACTAAAAGAAGCGGAGGCTCGTCGCCTGCCTTTGGCTGTCATGACCTTTGATCCCCATCCGAAACAAGTGCTTGGTAAAGGGGATGAACCAGTCCACTACATCACGCCGCTTGAACGCAAATTAGAGAAACTCGAGCAGCTTGGTGTCGATCGTGTTTATGTGATTGAGTTTACGATTCCTTTCTCGGAATTATCACCGCAAGCTTTCGTCGACGAATATCTGATTGCGTCTGGAGCAGAACACGTCGTTGCTGGATTCGATTATTCCTACGGTCGCTTCGGAGCCGGCAAAATGGCGACGCTTGATTTTCATAGTCGTGGCACATTTACGCATACCGTTGTAGCAGAATTCCAAGAAGAAGCTGAAAAGATCAGCTCAACCCGGATTCGTCGTTTACTTGCTGCAGGAGAAGTCGAACCGGCTGCACGTTTGCTTGGAGAACCCTACCAAATCAAAGGCACGATCATTCACGGTGACGCACGCGGACGGCAAATCGGTTTCCCGACAGCCAACATGCGACCGGAATTCGCCTACGTCATTCCGAAACTTGGTGTGTATGCGACATTCGTTCGCTTAGCAGACGGTCGCCGGTTCAAGGCGATGACGAATGTCGGGAGACGCCCAACGTTCTATGAGACGGGAGACGTCAGTATCGAGACGCATCTTCTTGACTTTGATGAAGATCTTTATGGTCAAGAATTGACGCTTGAATGGATCGCTTACTTACGCGATGAAAAAGCCTTCAACGGTATCGATCAATTGAAAGAACAATTGGCACGGGACCGCGAAGAAGCAAATGTACAATTAAGCGTTTGACAGTACGGACAGGGTTCGTTATGATAGGTCAGTACGATCACGTACAGCCGATTCACTTGGCATCTGGTCTCACCATCCGATGCTCGGGAATACGGTCATTTATAAGATGGAGGTGGAGTGACAATGGCACTCACAAAAGAACGTAAAAACGAAATCATCGAAGCATATGCTACGAAACAAGGCGATACTGGTTCGCCGGAAGTACAAGTTGCTGTTTTAACTGAACAGATCACAACTTTGAACGATCACTTACGTACACACAAAAAGGATCACCACTCACGTCGTGGTCTCTTGAAAATGGTCGGTCGTCGCCGTAACTTGCTCACATACCTTCGTAACAAGGATGTTGCACGTTACCGTTCGTTGATCGAGCGTCTTGGTCTCCGTCGCTAATCCCGACGAGAACGAGGTAGGGAAGCAGGAGCATCGTCTCCTGTTTCTTTTTTTTGCCGATTCATGGACTTTTTGCGCAAGAACCTACATAATTAGATTTGAATGAAAAAACGGATAGCAGTGAGAGGAGATTTGTGCATGTCACAAACAAAACAGACGTTTTCGACCGAACTCGGTGGACGTCCATTAACGATTGAAATCGGTCAATTAGCAAAACAAGCGAACGGAGCAGCATTGATTCGCTACGGTGATACAGCCGTTCTTGCTACGGTCGTTGCATCAAAACAACCAAAGGACTTAGATTTCTTCCCATTAACAGTGAACTATGAAGAAAAATTATATGCGGCAGGGAAAATCCCAGGTGGATTCCTTAAACGTGAAGGACGTCCAGGAGAGAGCGCGATCTTGACTTCGCGTCTGATCGACCGTCCAATCCGTCCATTATTCCCGGATGGTTTCCGTCACGACGTACAAGTGGCGACGACGGTTCTTTCGTCAGATGCTGACAATTCACCAGAAGTCGCTGCGATGATCGGGGCTTCGATTGCGCTTTCGATCTCGGATATTCCATTCGACGGTCCAATCGCAGGCGTGACGATCGGTCGCGTCGACGGAGAATTCGTCGTGAACCCGACTTCAGCGCAAATGGAAGTCAGCGACATCGACCTTCAAGTTGCTGGAACAAAACATGCCGTCAACATGGTTGAAGCAGGTGCGAAGGAAGTATCGGAACAAGCAATGCTTGAAGCGATTTTACTTGGACACGATGTCATCAAGGAAATGATCGCGTTCCAAGAAGAAATCGTCGCACAAGTCGGTAAAGAGAAGTTCGAATATACGGTATCAAGCTTCGATGAGACAATCGTCAATCGCCTGAAAGCAGAAGCATTAGCAGAAGTCACACAAGCGGTTCAAGTTGAAGAAAAACAAGCGCGTGACATTGCTATCAACGAAGTCATCGCAAAATACATCGAGTTGTATGCAGCTGACGAGTCTGTCACAGCAGAGCAACTGGCAGAAGTATCAGGCGTGCTCAACAAGTTCGTCAAAGACGAAGTCCGTCGTCTCATCACGGAAGACAAAGTTCGTCCAGATGGTCGTGGTCTTGCTGAGATCCGTCCGCTTGATTCAGAAGTCGGTCTCTTGCCACGTGCACACGGTTCAGGTCTGTTCACACGCGGTCAGACACAAGTCTTGTCTGTAGCGACACTTGGTGTTGCGGGTGACGCTCAAATCATTGATGGACTTGGTCTGAAGGAAGAGAAACGTTTCATGCACCATTATAACTTCCCACCATTCTCAGTTGGGGAAGCACGTCCGATGCGTGCACCAGGTCGTCGTGAAATTGGTCACGGGGCACTCGGAGAACGCGCACTTTTACCAGTTCTTCCGAATGAAGTTGATTTCCCGTACACGATTCGTCTCGTATCAGAAGTGCTTGAGTCGAACGGTTCTTCATCACAGGCTTCCATCTGTGGTTCGATCCTTGCCATGATGGATGCGGGTGTTCCATTAAAAGCACCTGTCGCTGGTATCGCGATGGGCTTGATCATGGAAGGCGAAAATTACTCGATCTTGACAGATATCCAAGGGATGGAAGATCATCTCGGAGATATGGACTTTAAAGTCGCTGGAACTCACGAAGGTGTCACAGCTCTCCAAATGGATATGAAAATTGGCGGAATCACGCGTCAAATTCTTGAAGAAGCACTTGAACAAGCACGTCTTGGTCGTCTGCATATTCTTGAGCATATGCAATCTGTCATTGCTGAACCGCGTGTCGAATTGTCGCAATACGCGCCGAAAATCGTCACACTTAAAATCAATCCAGATAAAATCCGTGATGTCATCGGACCTGGTGGTAAAGTCATCAACGGTATCATCGATGAGACAGGCGTTAAGATCGACATCGATCAAGACGGAACAGTCTTTATCGCTTCGACGGATCAAGCTGGCATCGATCGTGCCCGTCAATTGATCGAAGATATCGTCCGTGAAGTCGTCGTCGGTGAAGAATTCGATGGAACGGTCCGTCGCGTTGAGAAATTCGGTGCATTCGTCGAATTGTTCAAAGGAAAAGACGCACTCGTCCACATCTCGGAACTCGCACTTGACCGTGTTGGTCAAACGGAAGATGTCGTTAAACTTGGAGATAAGCTAAAAGTCCGTGTCACAGAAATCGATGACAAAGGACGCGTTAACGCGTCGCACAAAGTCCTGCTCGTCGAAGGATTAAGCGAAGAAGACCGTGCCGCATACGAAGAAAAGAAAAAGACAGAGCGTGAGAACCGCCCGCCACGCCGGGATCAGGGTTCACGCCCACCACGTGACGGACAACGTCCACCACGTCGTAACTAATGAATCCAAGGTGGCTCGACGGTGCAGAGAATGCAACGAGAGCCACCTTGTTTCCTATATTTGGAGGAATTACTATGATCGAACGGATACAACTAGAAAACGGGGTTCGACTAATCGTTGAACGGATGCCAGAAGCACGCAGCGTCGCGACCGGAATCTTCATTCAAGCAGGAAGTCGGACGGAACAGATCGAGGAGCATGGTATCAGTCATCTCATCGAGCATATGATGTTCAAAGGAACAAAACGCCATACGGCAAAAGAGATTGCGGTTTATTTTGACCGACTTGGTGGAAATATTAATGCGTTCACGAGTAAGGATCAAACGTGTTATTACGTCAAGACATTAGATGAACATGCAGGTGAAGCCTTTCAAGTGTTGGCGGACATGTTCCTCGAATCGACGTTCGATGCGGAGGAACTAGAAAAAGAGAAAAAGGTCGTCATTGAAGAGATTAAAATGTACGATGACACACCAGATGATCTCGTCCATGAGTTATTAGCTGTTGCGGCTTACGGAGAGGATGTCATGGCTCGTCCGATTCTTGGAACGGAAGAGAGTGTGCTTCGGATTGATCGTACAATGATTGAACAGTATCTCGAAGAAGCATATGCTCCGGATCAAATCGTCATTTCCGTTGCCGGAAACGTCTCAGACGAGTTGATTACGCAGATTCAAGAGCGGATGTCGATCCTCATATCACGATCGAAGACCCGTGAGACAGCGTCACCAAGGTTACAAAATGGTGTGATTCGTAAGGAAAAGGATACGGAACAGGCACATATTTGTTATAATTTCCGTGCGATTCCTTCTGCTGATCCACGATTGCCTGCCCTCGCCTTACTCAACAATGCATTCGGTGCGACGATGTCGAGTCGCTTGTTCCAATCAATCCGAGAGGAACGCGGTCTTGCTTATTCAGTCTTTTCCTATTACACGACGTTTGACGATCATGGCACGTTCACGATTTATGTCGGTACGTCTCCGGAATCAGTCGAAGAGGTCGAACAGGTTCTCGCTGCTGAGATTGATCGCTTGAAGCGGGACGGACTATCCGCTAAGGAACTCGAAGATGGCATTGAACAGCTAAAAGGTTCTCTGATTTTAGGAAACGAAGGCACATCGAGCCATATGAACCGAAATGCCCGAAATGAGTTGCATCTGCATCGTCACCCGTCACTCGAAGAAGTACTAGCGGATGTAGAACGAATTCGTCCATCGGACATCGAAGGGCTGATTGAGCACATCTTTTCGGAGGAACCGGCAAAGGCCTATATTCTTCCGGCAGACCAGGAAGAGGAAGCATGACAGCAGAACGGAATAGATGAAACATATGAAATGACGATGTCGAGAAAGAAGGAATACCGTTGAATTTAGCTGAACTGATTCAAGTCATACAGACGCAAAAAATCGAACGAATGGTAGAAGTGGACGTCACGTCCATCACGACCGATTCACGGGATGTTAAACCGGGAACATTGTTCGTCGCCATCAAAGGGTATACTGTTGATGGACACGACTATGCCAAACAGGCAGAAGCACAAGGAGCGGTCGCAATCGTTGCGGAACAACCGGTCAATGTGTCGATTCCTGTCATTCTCGTTCGTAGTACATCACGTGCCATTGCCGAATTGGCTGGCAAATTCTATGATTATCCTTCTGAAAAGATGCGGATGATTGGTATTACAGGAACGAACGGGAAAACGACGACGACGACGATTGTCCGTGATATATTAGCGCACCTTGGTCGGAAAACGGGTATCATCGGAACGGTCGAAGTCAAGATTGGTGACCGCGTCGTACCAAGTCGCAATACGACACCACAAAGCTCCGAATTACAAGCATTTTTGCATCAAATGCATAAAGAAGATGTCCAAGACGTCATCATGGAAGTCTCTTCGCATGGACTAGAGCTTGGTCGAGTAACGGGTGTCGATTACGACATTGCGGGATTCACGAATCTGACGCATGATCACCTCGATTTTCACAAAACGTTTGAGAACTATGCGCGTGCCAAAGGATTGTTATTCGCACAGCTCGGACAACGGCTGTCGACAGAGAAAGTCGCGGTCTTGAATGCCGATGATCCGACGAGCGAACTGTACGAAATGATGACAGGTGCTCGTGTCATGACGTACGGTATCGACAACGCAGCTGACCTCCGAGCAACAGCGATTGAACAGTCACTTCAACAAACGACGTTCACGATGATGTACAAAGAAGAACAAGTCGACGTCACGGCGAATTTCATCGGTCGCTTTAACGTCTACAATCTGTTGCTTGCGACAGGGATCCTCTTGTCTTGCGGATACGACCTAACGACGATTGCAGGAGCGATTTCAGCAATCCGTCCGGCAAAAGGTCGGATGCAACGCTTACCAATCGAAGGATATAACGTGTATGTCGACTACGCGCATACTCCTGACGGCATTGAACAGTGTCTGAAAGCACTCGTTGACGTACCGAAGGAAAAGATCGTCTTCCTGATCGGGACAGGTGGAAACCGCGACGTGACGAAACGACCGAAGATGGGCGAACTGGCTTCGACCTACGCAGGAACCGTCGTCATCACGACGGATGATCCACGATATGAAGCATATGAGTCAATTACATCCGGCATCGCCAAAGGGATGACCCACGATCAGTTCATTGAAATCGGTGATCGGGAAGAGGCCGTGCGTTATGCAGCACGACTCGCACGACCAGATAATATCGTCATCTTAGCCGGTAAAGGTCATGAAAAATATCAAATCATTGGGGATGAGAAAATCCCTCTCGATGAGGAAGTCATCGTCAAAGAGATGATACGGCAAATGGAGGAACAGAAGTGACTTATCAACCAATCGTTGTAACCATAGATCAATTTGAAACATTCGTAAAAACACATCCAAAAGGCGACTTACTTCAGCTTCCAGCATGGGGAGAAGTCAAAAGCGCGACAGGATGGACACATGAACGGATCGCGGTCGGAACAACTTCTGGTGAGATTGCCGGAGTTGGTCTGCTCTTGTTTAAGAAAGTACCGAAGCTACCGTTCACGCTTTGTTATGCACCGCGCGGTTTCGTCGTCGATTATACGGATACGGACGCACTTCGTGCTCTTCGTGATGAAGCGATACGTGTCGCAAAACAACAGAAGGCGATTGCGATTAAATTCGATCCGAACGTCGAGCGGGAAGAATATCCAGGTCTGTTACAGGAGATGCAAGGACTTGGCTTCAAACATAACGGTTTTGGCGGCGGTTTTGACTACGCGCAACCACGCTTTACGATGGAGACGAATCTTGAAGGAACAGAAAAAGAGATCTTCGACGGTTTCCATTCGAAGTTCCGCTACAACGTCCGTCTTGCTGAACGCAAAGGGATCGTATGCGAACAAGCGGATCGTGAAGGACTCAAGACATTTGCGAAGCTGATGGTCGAGACGGGCGAACGGGATGGGTTCTCGATCCGCGGTCTGGATTATTTCGAGAATCTGTATGATCATCTCCATCCAAAGGGTGATGCGGTCTTGTTTTTGACGAAACTTGATGTCGTACGTGCTCTTGAGAATACGGAAGCCTTATTACTTCAAGCCGATAAGGAACTCTCGAAGATTCACCGTCAGCTTGAGAAAGAGACGGCTGAGAAGAAGCTAAAAAGCTTAAACAATCGCTTGGAGCAGACGACAGCACAAATCGAAAAAGCAGAGAAGTCGAAAACGGAACTGATGACGATTGCTGCCAAACATCCAAACGGTGTCATCCTGTCTGGTGGTCTTTTGACGCTTGCTGGTCGTCGTTCCTATTACTTATATGGAGCCTCATCGAACGAGTACCGGGAATTCATGCCGAACCATTTGATGCAATGGACGATGATGCAATATGCGAAAGAACATGGTGCGCTCTCCTATGACTTCGGTGGAGTCAGTGGTTCGACCGACCCGGATGATCATTACGCGGGACTCTATGCCTTTAAATCTGGGTGGGGCAGCCGAATGATTGAAAAAATCGGTGAGTTTGATTATGTACTCAATCGTCCGCTCTATCTGTTGCTTGAGACGGGGTTACCGATTCTACAAAAACTTCGGAAGAAGCTTCGCCGCTGATGAAACGGGGAACAATCTTCGGTTGGATCGTATTTTTATTGACGATGTTTGCGATTGGATTGTTTCTTGCGGCATCCATGAACCGGATGCCGACGATTTTGATGGACCAACCGGAACTCGGGATTGATAGTTGCCCACGAGACGTAGCAGGGGAAAACCGTTTGATCAATGCAAGCGAGGCGAACCTGAAGCGTCTCCATCCAGCTGTCGAGGCAGGGGCAAAGGATCTGATCCGTGTTGCACATTCTTGCTACAATATCGATATCAAGATCACGCAAGGGTACCGCTCGATCCAGCAACAGAACACACTTTTTGAACAAGGGCGTTCTGAGGCAGGTGAAGTCGTCACGAATGCACGAGGCGGTGAATCGATGCATAACTACGGACTTGCAATTGATTTCGTGCAACTCGTAAATGGACAGATTTCGTATGATCTTGAGTATGATGGGAATCGGTCAGGGAAAAGTGATTGGCGTGAAGTCGCTGATATCGGGAAAGCACTCGATTTTGAATGGGGAGGCGATTGGAAGCGATTCGTCGATTACCCTCATTTTGAGATGACGTTCGGGTATTCGCTCGACGAACTGAAGGCTGGTGAACGTCCAAGCCGTTCGGAAAAAGCGAAACGAACAGAAGAAGTCGAAGATTTGTTGAATACATGATTAACGTCATTCCTGGAGTAATGTGGCAGGAATGACGTTTTTTTTAGATTTCCTAGTCCGATTGTTGGCAGATTGTGAAAATTCGGCTAGAATAGTGATAGTGATAAGTGGACGGCTCACGAAAAGTGAATATGAATTATAGGAGGTCATGTCGTGTCAAAGAAGAAGACGGAAAAAGTAAGCGTCTTTGCTCTTGGTGGCGCCGGTGAGATCGGTAAGAACATGTACGTCGTCGAACTCGACGAGGACATCTTCGTCATCGATGCCGGGTTAATGTTCCCAGGAGATGAGATGCTTGGAATCGATAAAGTCATTCCAGACATCAGTTATTTAAAAGAAAACAAAGAGCGGATTCAAGGGATTTTCATTACCCATGGTCACGAGGATCATATCGGGGCACTCAGTTACGTCTTGCGTGACTTGAAGGTACCTGTTTACGGAACACGTTTGACGCTCGGTTTGATTGAACACAAATTAAAAGAAGCCGGTTTATTGAAAAAGGCAGATCTTCGTCCAATTGATGCCAAGACGAAATTAACCGTTGCAGGTCATTTTATTACGTTCTTCCGGGTCAACCACTCGATTCCGGATGCAGTTGGGGTTTGTATTCAAACGTCTCAAGGTGCCATCGTTCATACGGGGGATTTCAAGTTCGATTACACACCAGTCGATGGAAAACAAGCAGACTTCGGGAAAATTGCAGCGATTGGTCAACGGGGCGTACTGTGCTTGCTGTCTGACTCGACGAATGCAGAGCGACCAGGGATGTCTGGGTCAGAATCGATTGTCGGTTCTGAATTGAACGACGTCATTTATGAAGCGCCGGGTCGTGTGATTGTAGCTTCATTCGCTTCGAACATTCATCGTCTACAACAAGTGTTTGCAGCAGCAGAAGCGAACAATCGAAAAGTAGCGGTCGTCGGTCGTAGCATGGTCAACAACGTTGAAGTGGCACAGCGTTTGAATTACTTACGCTTCAAGCAGAAAACATTGATTGATCTATCTGACATCAATCGCCTCGATGATAACCAAGTCGTCATCTTGACGACAGGATCTCAAGGTGAGCCAATGGCAGCCTTGACACGAATGGCACGTAACGCACACAAGCAAGTCAATATTCGCTTGAATGATACGGTTGTCGTCGCGGCTTCCCCAATTCCAGGTAACGAGAAGTCGGTTTCGAAAACGATCGATCTCTTATTCCGTGCGGGTGCGAATGTTATCTACAACCAACGGAAAGTACACGTTTCCGGTCACGGTCATGCGGAAGATCTGAAGCTGATGCTCAACTTGATCAAACCGAAATTCTTCCTACCGATTCACGGAGAATTCCGGATGCAAAAGGCACACAGTCGTCTCGCACAGACGGTTGGCGTCAATGCGAACAATATCTTCATCATCGAGAATGGAGATGTCGTTGAGTTTGAGAAGCGTAAAGCACGGATGTCACGGAAAGTGAACGCCGGAAACGTCTTGATCGACGGAATCGGTGTTGGTGATGTCGGAAACATCGTCCTTCGTGATCGTCGCTTGTTGTCACAAGATGGTGTCGTCCTCTGTGTCATTACGATTAGCCGAAAAAACAAAACGATCGTCTCGGGACCCGAAATCATTTCTCGTGGATTCGTCTATATGCGTGAATCAGAAGATATGATCAATGAAGCGAACCGAATCGTCGCGAAACAACTACAAGGTAAATTAAACGGAGAATTGGATTGGACGGAGATGAAGTCGTTGATTCGAGATAAACTCAGTGCTTATCTCTATGAACAGACGAAACGCCGCCCGATGATTCTTCCAATCATCATGGAGATTTAACAAACGAGCGGCTCAGATTGACCAATACCTGGTCCACTGAGCCGTTTTTTTATCAGGAGGGATGACGTATGGCGACGACGAAACGAAAAACCGTACGAAAAAAAACGCCGCCACGGAAACGACCGGCAGCGAAGAAACAACGTCAGCCGATTGCGTATCGTACATATGCGACCATCATCGCAATCGTTTCACTACTTGCCTTCGTTCTCGCATTTGGGGAATTCGGGAAAGTCGGACTGGCGCTAGCTGATGGAGGAGAACGATTAATCGGTCAGTTCGGTTCCTTATTATACGGCGGGATAGGTGCCGTGCTACTCTTGCTACTATCGAACGCGTCACGGGCTCAGAAATGGGCATGGTCGATGCTACTAATGGGTTCAGTCGTCTGGATTGATCTAATGCTCGGAGCACCGCGTGGTATTCTCAATGGATGGCTCTATCAAAACGCAGCATATTACATTTCAAGTAGCGGTGCCTTCTTGATTGGTCTGTTCTTCATCGGCGCAGCTGTTCATCTACTACACCCTTCATTTTATGGAGAGCTATGGCTTGGACTGCGGGAACGCGCAGAAGAATTTCGTAATCGTGAACGGACACCTCGTCCTCGGATCGAAAAAGACCTGACACCGAAACCGGTCCGCGAGAAAAAAGCAAAGACGTTGCGACCAGCAACTGTTGAGGAACCAATCGAAACAGAGCAAGAAGCAGAGGATCCTTCGGTCAACATTCAAGACGTTCCAATTATCGGCTTTACGGATCACGTTGAACCGCAAGCAGCGGAGACACAAGGACCACTGACGATGACGGAGACACCGGACGGATATCAATTGCCGTCGCTTGATTTATTAGCAGAGCCGACGTCCAAAGACTTATCGGGTGAGAATAAGCGACTAAAGGATAATGCGACGAAATTGATTGCGACCTTAAAATCGTTCGGGATCGGAGCGAAAGTGTTGAAGATTCATCTCGGACCAAGTGTCACGAAGTATGAGATTGAACCAAAACAAGGTATCAAGCTTAGTCGGATCACAGGACTCGCCGATGATTTAGCGCTTGCGTTAGCGGCGAAAGATATTCGAATCGAAGCACCGATTCCTGGTAAAGCGGCTGTCGGAATCGAGGTGCCAAACCGTGAAGTCGCCATGGTATCACTTCGAGAAGTGTTAGGAGCGGAGAGCGTTCAATCCGACAATGATCGTTTGCTCGTCGCACTCGGACGAAGCATTTCTGGTGAGACGGTGACAGCAAAGCTGAATAAGATGCCACACGTCTTAGTTGCCGGTTCGACCGGTTCCGGTAAATCGGTCTGCATTAACGGGATGATCGTCTCAATTTTGATGCGAGCTCGACCGGATGAAGTCCGCCTGATGATGATTGACCCGAAAATGGTCGAATTAAACGTCTACAACGGTATTCCTCATCTTTTGGCACCGGTCGTCACCGATCCGAAAAAGGCGGCGCAGGCGTTAAAACAGGTCGTCTCGGAAATGGAACGTCGTTATGAGATTTTCAGTCAAAACGGAGCGCGCAACATCGAAGGCTACAATGCACTAATCGATAAGATGAACGCAGAGGAAAAAGTGCATCAACGATTACCGTATATTGTCGTCATCGTTGATGAGTTAGCCGACTTGATGATGGTCGCGTCAAACGAAGTTGAAGATGCAATCATGCGACTTGCACAAATGGCGCGAGCAGCTGGGATTCACATGGTTATCGCGACCCAGCGACCAAGTGTTGATATCATCACTGGTGTCATCAAAGCGAATATTCCGTCACGTATCGCCTTCAGTGTGTCGAGTGCGACGGATTCACGGACGATCCTTGATACGGGAGGTGCTGATAAATTGCTTGGACGAGGGGATATGTTGTTGCTCGGTAACGGCATGAACAAACCCGTCCGTGTACAAGGTGCGTTCTTATCAGACGAAGAAGTCGAGAAGGTTGTCAATCATGTCATCAGTCAACAAAAAGCGCAGTATGTTGAAGCGATGATTCCAAAAGATGTACCTGAAGGTGAAACAGAGGTCGATGACTCACTCTATGATGAGGTCGTCCAGTTCATTCTGACCCAAGAGACGGCATCGACGTCGATGATTCAACGAAAGTATCGTATCGGCTACAACCGAGCTGCCCGGTTGATTGATGCTCTAGAAGAAAATGGTCTGATTGGTCCTTCTGAAGGATCAAAACCACGCCGCGTCATGGGACGTTAATCAAGAATCACGGTATCCACCGTGATTCTTTTTTATTAAAATAATGGATATATATGGATGAACGTATAATGTGCTCAAAAAAATGACACAGGAGTCGTATATGAGATGAGAAAATTAGAAATGAAAGGAAGGAAAAAAGACAAAAATAAAATAAAATCGCTTTCATGAAAATAGTTGTCAGACGTCTGTTGATTTTCAATATTTTTTTTGGCATACTCAGACATATGAGTGACCGACCTTCAACATGAGGGCTGGGAGCGACTTTTTCACAAATAGATAATGAAAGCGCTCTCATAAATGCAGAGGAGATGGATGATATGAAGAAAAAACAGGTAATCGTATCGATGATGTCAGTAGCAACAGTTGGACTTGCAGCCTGCGGCGGTTCAGGTGAGAAAGCTGACCAAAAAGATCAGTTCTCTGTCGCTATGGTAGCGGATAAAGGTGGAATCGATGATAAATCGTTCAACCAATCAGCTTGGGAAGGTCTGCAAGCGTACGGTAAAGATAACAAACTCAAGCAAAATGAAGGGTTCTCTTATTTACAGTCTAAATCACAACAAGATTATCAACCGAACTTGTCACGTCTTGCACGTGGTGGAGAAGATCTCGTTTTCGGTATCGGGAATACATTCAATGAAGATGTTAAGACCGTAGCAGATCAATTCAAGGATACACAATTTGCAATCGTTGATAATGTCGTTGAAGGGAAAAACGTCACATCGATTACATTTAAGGAAAATGAAGGGGCGTATCTTGCAGGGATCGTTGCTGCTATGGAGACGAAAAAAGATCACATCGGTTTCGTCGGTGGCATGAAAATGGACGTCATCGAGCGGTTCCGAGCTGGTTTCGAAGCTGGAGCGAAATCCGTCAATCCAAAAATCAAAATCGATGTTCAGTACGCAGAGGACTTCGCAGCACCTGAAAAAGGTCAAGCCATCGCAGCCGGCATGTACGGTAAAGGAGCGGATATCATCTTCCCAGCAGCAGGCGGTACAGGAAATGGTGTCTTCACAGAAGCGAAGAACCGTAAGAAAAATGGAGAAGATGTATCGGTCATCGGTGTCGACCGTGATCAAAAAGAAGAAGGTATGCCGGAAGACGTGACGTTAACATCGGTCATCAAACGTGTCGACCGCGCAGTTGAAGATACAGCTAACGCAGCGAAAGAGGGAAAACTCGAAGGTGGTAAAACGGTTCGTTATGGTCTGAAAGAAGACGGCGTTGATATCATCCCATCTGAAAAAATCTCGAAGAAGACGATGACTGCGCTTGAGAAAGCAAAAGCGGCTGTCGTTTCAGGGAAAATCGAAGTACCTGAGCAATAAGCGTTGAAAAGGTAAAGGGCATTCTTAGGTAGAATGCCCTATTTTCTTCCATTATTGATTACGTTATGAAAAGGGTTACAAAAGCGCCAGAAGTCAGACTTCTAACCTGTTACAAAATGATTGCAGGATTGTGTTAAGCGTCATATACTTATCTTGGCTGGAGTTCTCATACGTCAGAAGTCTGAGCACTGGTTACAACTAGATAGAGGATGGAGATGCGTCATGTCGATTAAACTAGATCATCGTTTGCTTTATTTACGTGTGATTGAAAAAATCAAGTCAGACATCGATGACGGCGTTTACAAGGAAGGCGAGAAGCTCCCTTCAGAGTTTGAACTTTCAAAGCAACTTGGCGTCAGTCGAGCTACTCTTCGAGAGGCATTACGAATTCTTGAAGATGAGAACATTGTCATCCGTAAACACGGTGTCGGTACGTTTATCAATGCAAGACCACCGTTTACTTCTGGTATCGAGGAGTTATACAGCGTGACAGAGATGATCGCGCGCGCAGGCATGATTCCGACCTCAGAAGTGCTATCATCCGAGATGGTCCAACCGACTGAACGCGACCGAGAACGCTTTCAACTTGGTCCGGATGAATTGGTATATCGAATCGAACGAATCCGGCTCGCAGGAGATGTTCCTGTCGTCTATTGTATCGATAAGATTCCAAGCCATTATATTAAAAATGAAGAGCAGTTCACCTCTTCGACATCATTGTTTGATGCTTTAGAAAAAGAACTCGGACGACGTGTCACACATGCTGTGACGCATATCGAGCCGCGTATTGATCCGAAAATCGCTGAACAATTACATACGGACCAACCTCTGCTCGCTTTGCGTCAGACGCATTATGATGAGCTCGACCGTTCCGTTCTTTTTTCAGCGAACTATTTCCGAGCAGATAAGTTCGATTTCCACGTCATCCGTAAACGTGTGTGAGCCATTGTTTTAGGATGAATACTGAAAGCGCTTCCCGTCAAAACCTACGTAACGCTCCTCATCGCCAGCCTCAGGTGCTAGACGTAGTCTTGAACTTTGTATGACCATATTCGAAAGGGGATTTTTCCAGATGAAAAAGAAGTCACTTCTCGCATTAGCAGCAACAGGTTTAGCAATGAGTTCCGTCCTTGCAGCATGTGGTGGCAACGACGATTCGAAAGATTCAGGTAGCGGCAGCAAATCAGAAGGCTTTAAAGTAGGTATGGTTACAGATACAGGCGGCGTGGATGATAAATCATTCAACCAATCTGCTTGGGAAGGTATCCAAAAGTTCGGGAAAGACAATGACTTAAAAGAAGGTACTGGCTATAAATATCTCCAATCTGCAAAACAATCAGACTATCAACCGAACCTTCAGCAATTAGCACGTGCAAAATACGACTTAATTCTCGGGATTGGTTTCTTGATGGCTGAAGATATCGGTAAAGTAGCGGATCAGTTCAAAAAGAACAACTTCGCACTCGTTGACCAAGTCGTCGATAAACCAAACGTCGCTTCAATCGTCTTCAAAGAAAACGAAGGTTCGTTCCTCGTTGGTGTCGTTGCAGGTCTAACGACGAAAACAGATAAAGTTGGATTTGTCGGTGGTGTCAACTCGGACTTGATCAAAAAGTTCGAAAGCGGATTTAAAGCAGGTGTTAAAGCGGCTAACCCGAAAGCGGAAATCGAAATTCAATACGCAGAAGATTTCAACGCTGCAGAAAAAGGACAAGCAATCGCTTCAGGTATGTACGGTAAAAAAGTCGACGTCATCTATCACGCAGCTGGTGGTACTGGACAAGGGGTATTCACAGAAGCGAAAAACCGTAAAAAGAACGGTGAAGATGTTTGGGTTATCGGTGTAGACCGTGACCAAGTCGAAGAAGGTATGCCAGAGAACGTCACATTGACATCGATGGTCAAACGTGTGGATACAGCAGTAGAGCAAGTCGCGAAAGACACGAAGGACGGCAACTTCCCAGCAGGTAAAGTCGTTGAGTTCGGTCTAAAAGACGGCGGTGTCGATATCGCTCCTTCAAAAGACAACGTCTCAAAAGAAGCACTCGACAAAGTCGAAGAGTACAAAAAACAAATCATCGATGGTGACATTAAAGTTCCATCGACTGACGACGAGTATAAAGAGTACGAAGCGTCACTTAAATAATAATGAAAGCGGGGGTCGCTAGCATTGCGACTCCCCTTTTAAACTAAACATGGGAGTGGATTTTCTTGGAATACGTCATTGAGATGCTGAACATCAGAAAAGAGTTTGGCAATTTCGTCGCAAATGATAATATCACGCTCCAGCTTCGGAAAGGTGAGATTCACGCTTTACTTGGTGAAAACGGTGCCGGAAAATCGACGCTGATGAACGTCTTATTTGGTTTGTATCAGCCTGAGGCTGGAGAAATTCGTGTACGTGGTGAAAAAGTCAATATTACGAGTCCGAACGTCGCGAATGATCTTGGAATCGGCATGGTGCACCAACACTTCATGCTCGTTCAAAATTTCACTGTTACTGAAAACATCATTTTAGGTGCAGAGCCACGTACAGGGATTAAGATTGATCGTGCATCGGCGCGTGAAAAGGTACGCCAGATTTCTGAACAGTATGGTCTTGCTGTTGATCCTGATGCAAAAATCGAGGATATTTCAGTCGGAATGCAACAACGTGTTGAAATTTTGAAGACGTTGTACCGTGGGGCAGACATCTTGATCTTTGATGAACCATCTGCTGTTTTGACACCGCAAGAGATCAAAGAATTGATTCAAATCATGAATCGCTTGATTGCGGAAGGAAAGTCGATTATCCTCATTACGCATAAACTGAAAGAAATCATGGAAGTAGCTGATCGCTGTACGACGATTCGCCGTGGTAAATATATCGGCACGGTCGATATTGATGAGACGATGACACAGTCGCGTCTTGCTGAAATGATGGTAGGTCGTGAAGTCAACTTTAATGCGGAGTATTCCAAGGCAACTCCACAAGAACTCGTTCTCGATATCAAGAATCTAGTCGTCAAGGACGGTCGTGGCATCAAAGCAGTCGATGGATTGAATCTCGACATTCGTGCCGGAGAAATCGTTGGAATTGCAGGAATCGACGGAAACGGACAAACGGAATTGATTGAAGCCATTACAGGTCTTCGTAAAGCAGACAGTGGCGAAATCTTCCTCAACAACAAATCGATTAAAAACCTGAAGCCACGGAAAGTAACGGAATCAGGTGTCGGTCATATCCCGCAAGACCGACATAAACATGGACTTGTCCTTGATTATTCGATTGGACATAACATGGTCTTACAAACGTACTACAAACAACCGTACTCAAAAGCAGGCATCATGAACTATAAACAAGTCATGGAAAAAGCCAAAACGCTCATCGAGAAGTTCGACGTCCGAACTCCAAGTCCAGAGACGTTCGCTCGTGCCTTGTCTGGTGGTAACCAACAGAAGGCGATCATCGCGCGTGAAGTCGATCGTTCACCAGATTTGCTGATTGCGGCTCAGCCGACTCGTGGTCTGGATGTTGGGGCAATCGAGTTCATTCATGAACAATTGGTTCTTGAGCGCGAAAAAGGTCGTGCTGTCTTGTTGATTTCATTCGAACTCGAAGAAATTCTGCAAGTCTCTGACCGGATTGCCGTGTTATATGAAGGAAAAACAGTGGCCTTCTTGGATCCGAAAGAAACGAACGAAATTGAGCTTGGCTTCCTGATGGCCGGCGGCAAGAAAGAGGAGGTAGGTCATTCATGAAGTTAGAGCGTTTTTACGGCATCCTCATTCCGATTCTTTCCATCGTGCTTGGGATGGTCGTCGGGGCAATCGTCATGCTCATTGGTGGGTATGATCCGATTGCTGGGTTTGATCAATTATTCTATGGTATTTTTGGCGAACCGTACAGCATCGGTGAAACATTGCGTGCGGCGGCTCCATTGATCTTCGCGGGTCTTGCTGTCGCGTTTGCTTTTCGGACAGGACTTTTTAACATCGGTGTCGAAGGTCAAGTGCTCGTCGGCTGGATGGTTGCAGTCTGGATTGGAATCAAGTTTGATTTGCCGACAGTTGTTCATTTACCACTCGCTTTGATTGGAGCAGGTTTAGCAGGTGCGCTTTGGGCATCGATTCCTGGTATCTTAAAAGCGAAATTCCACGTACATGAAGTCATCACGTCGATCATGATGAACTATATCGCGTTATACGTCACGAACGATATTTTACGTCACGTCATCGGCATTACGAATGAGCGGACGGAGACAATCAAGGAATCAGCATCACTTGCGTCGCCGTTCTTACAAGAGATCACGGATTTCTCACGTCTTCATAACGGAATTTTCATCGCAATCATCGCTGCACTCGTCTTCTGGTTTATTCTTTGGAAAACAACACTCGGTTATGAACTTCGAGCTGTTGGATTCAATAAGAATGCTGCTGAATATGCAGGGATGGGCGTTAACCGCAATATCATCTTATCGTTCGTCATCTCAGGTGTGTTCGCTGGTCTAGCTGGGGCGATGGAAGGTCTTGGGACGTTCCAAAACATGACGCTGAACGCGTCCTTCACTGGTGTTGGATTCGACGGGATCGCGGTTGCCTTGTTAGGTGCGAATAATCCGATCGGCGTCGTGCTCGCTGCATTGTTATTTGCAGGACTCAATATCGGTGGTCTGTCGATGCAACAGATTGGTATTCCACCGGAACTGATCAAAATTATCATTGCGTTCATCATCATCTTCGTGGCTTCTGGATACGCGATTCGTCTCGTCATCGAGAAGTTCGCAGTTAAGAAAGAATCTAAAAAAGCGAAAGGAGCCGGTCAATAATGGGTTTTCTTGAAGTACTTTATATCATCGTGCCAATCGCACTTGCCTATTCGGCTCCGTTGATCATTGCAGCACTTGGCGGCATTTTCAGTGAGCGTTCTGGCGTCGTTAACATCGCGCTAGAAGGTTTAATGGTCATGGGTGCCTTCACGGGTGTCGTCACGGCATTGACGCTATCAAAAATGGGCTTGGGTGCTGCGAGTCCTTGGCTTGCGATGCTCATTGCGATTGTCGTCGGAGCAGTTTTCTCGCTCTTCCTTGCGATTCCGGCAATCCTTTTCCGGGCTGATCAAACGGTTCTTGGAGTTGCGATCAACTTGCTTGCAGTCGGTCTTGCCATCTTCCTCGTCCGGGCGCTTTACAAAAAAGGACAAACGGATTCGATTCCAAACCGAATCTCAAAAGAGAACGTGCCATTCTTGTCTGATATTCCTGTGCTGAAGATGTTCTTCGCGAACGTCTACTACACATCGTATATCGCGATCATCCTTGCCTTCGTCGCGTGGTACATCATTTTCAAGACGCCATTTGGTCTTCGTTTACGTTCTGTCGGGGAACATCCGATGGCGGCAGATACAATGGGAATCAACGTCACGAAGATGCGTTTCATCGGTGTCATGATCTCTGGTGGTTTCGGTGGTCTTGCTGGTGCTGTTTATGCGACATCGATCTCACTGAACTTCAGTGTCACGACGATCCTCGGTCAAGGGTTCCTCGCGATTGCGGCGATGATCTTCGGAAAATGGAATCCACTCGGGGCTATGGGTGCTGCACTATTCTTCGGATTCGCTCAAGCGATTTCAATCATCGGTCAGCAATTGCCGTTACTCGATCAAATTCCGCAAGTGTATCTATTGATTGCACCGTATCTCTTGACGATCCTAGCACTCGCTGGTGTCGTTGGTCGGGCGGATGCACCAAAAGCTGTTGGTGTACCATATATCAAAGGAAAACGCTAAATTTTTTACCACTTAGAAACCGGATGTTGCCAAATGGCGACACCCGGTTTTTTTAATGATTGATAGATATATCGCGTGAATAAAAGACCAACAAAAAAAGATGTTTCGCAAGGAAACATCTTTTTTTATTCACTTATTCGAATTTTAACGCATCGCCTTCGAACGATTCATCTGCTACTTTGATTGAATCCGTCGGGCATCCTTCAAATGCATCAATCATATCGTCGAATAATGCTTCTGGAATTTCGGCAGTACCATTGTTATCATCAAGAATGACATATGCCAAACCCTCATCATCATAATCATAGATATCTGGTGCCGCTGCTCCACAAGCACCACAAGCGATGCAAGTATCTTTGTCGACAATCGTAAATTTAGCCATTGAACGGTCTCCTCTCTATACGAAAACATTATTGAAACACGCTGTTCTCATCTATATGTCATTGTATCGGACTCATCGTTGCATTTCAATGACGAAGCGTAAGTGATAACAGAAAATGTATATATCATCACATGCCCGCAAACAGTATGTCTAAAACGTAACGAAAAGAAAATGGATGAGGTATCATCTTCAAATCGATAAACACTATATATCAGAAAGGAGCGTGGCAGATGGAAATTTCATTACTAGAGCGCATTTTTCTAGAATCGATTCAGCGTCTTCGAGACGAACGTTCGGACCGGAGTCTTTATCATGTTTTTCAAGGGAAGAAGTCAGCAACTTCTCTTCAAGATGCTCATTTTTATGATTTAGAGTCGACGTTCGGTACCGTATTAGTCAGTAAACAGCGATTCGAGTCGGTTTTAACGGAACTCGCTCAGAAAAAGTGGATCGAACGGCAAGAGACACTTCGACTGACGAGCGAAGGCGCTCGACTAGTAGGACAAACGGATGGAGTAATTATTGATCAACTGGGTGGTGAACTTCGGGGATATGCTGAAATGATGTGGAAACGGCTCAGTCTTCTCGTTCAAACGGTAATTTGTCTAGAAGCGCAACAACCATTCATTCCCGTGCAACAAGAGACGATCGTTCGGGAGTGGGTCAAGAGTGTTCTTCCGACCATCTCGAATCGAGCAGATTGGTTAGCGCAGATGTATCAAGAATTGACGCTCCTCCTTGAGCGCTTACCGGAACGAGATGCGACATTGATCAGTCATCGATTATCAGGTGTGCAAACGGGATGGTCATATCCTCAATTGGCACGAATGATGAAGGTAGATGTCGAGACGGTCCAGTTCGAATTTATCATAGCTTGGCGAAGATGCATCAATGACTTAAAAAGTACACCGCTCATTCAACAAATCGGAGCCGGTCTCCACACTCCGAAGATGACGCAGTCTGCTCAAACGACTTGGGAATTATTGCAACAAGGACTCACTGTTGAAGATGTTGCGGTCAGAAGACGTCTAAAAAATAGCACGATGGAAGACCATCTTGTTGAAATTGCAATGTATGCACCCACTTTTCCGTTAGATCATTTCGTTGATACGGCTCAACAAGAAGAAATTCGACATATCGCACAACAACTCAAAACTTATGCACTCAAGCGAATCAAAAGCGCGATGCAATCAGACGTATCCTATTTTCAAATTCGATTGGTCTTAGCTCGTAGTAAATGGGAGGGAAGTTAATGGAATCGTTATTGCATCGACATTTCGGTTATGAAGCGTTTCGACCTGGACAACGCCAAATCATCGAATCCATCCTGAATGGAACAGATACGTTAGCAATTTTACCGACAGGTGGAGGAAAGTCTGTATGTTATCAGTTTCCTTCGTATGTAAAAGGAGAGGGACTGACATTGATTTTGTCTCCGCTGCTCTCTTTGATTGAGGATCAAGTCATGCAAATCAAACGTCGGGGAGAACGTTCTGTCGCAAAATTAACATCTGTTGAGACGCGAGAAGAAAAAGAGCAAATCTTATCCGTACTCGAACATCTACGGTATCTCTACTTATCACCGGAACAACTCGCGTTACCACAAATACGGGCTCGTCTGAAACAGGTCGACATCGCGCTATTCGTCGTTGATGAAGCCCACTGTATCTCGCAGTGGGGACACGAGTTTCGACCTGAGTATGCAAGACTTGGGCAAATTCGCCGGGAACTAGGTTTTCCGCAGTGCCTCGCCTTAACCGCAACAGCGACTCAAGCTGTCGAACGAGATATCCGAATACAATTGCAGATGCGAGAACCGCATGTCATCCGTCGTTCCGTCAATCGACCGGAAATCCAATACATCGTGGATCGCGTCGATCGAGAAGAAAAAGACGCAGCACTCGACCGTTGGATGACACGTATCGTTCGTCCATGTGTTATCTATACGACAACGCGTAAAGAAGCGGAACGGATTGCAGGAATCATTGAAGGGGCAACCTACTATCATGCCGGATTAACGATGGAAGACCGTCAGCTTGTTCAACAACAGTTTCTTCATGATGAAATGGACTGTCTCGTTTGTACGAGCGCATTTGGAATGGGTGTTGATAAAGGAAACGTTCGTACAGTTATCCATCACACGATGCCGGCGACGCTTGAAGCTTATATGCAGGAAATCGGACGTGCCGGTCGGGACGGAAAAGAGGCGACAGCGATCTTGCTTTATGCTCCTCAGGATGAACAATTACAAACCTTTCTGATTGAGACACAATATGCGCCTGTCCTTTGGATTGATCAGTTACAACAAGGGGTGAGAAGAGGTGAGTCCTACGCGAAAATCGAGACTCGTCTACACCTCAATCCGGAAGATCCAGCATATCGGTTACTGAAATCGCAACTTGAGAATGGCTGGTCGAAGGAACGTATCATGCAATGGCAGGTGGAACGAAAACAGCTCAAAGGACGAGAAGTCAGCCGGATGATGGACTATATTCACCGGAATGAATGTCGCCGTACGATGTTATTGCATCATTTTGATGAACCGGCAATCGTTCAGCCACGTTGTTGTGATATATGCGGTACGATTGAATGGCAGGATCCCGTGAAGAGTAAGGTGCTTCAAACGGTAAATTGGAAAAAGCGTTTAGAACAAGTCTTTTTTTCATCACTAGATTCGGTGTAAACTAGAAAATATCCTTATTTTTTTCAAGAAAAGGTGATGAACATTGAGTAAACAAGATCAACGGCGGTTACATCAGAACGAAGAGGAGCAACTCTTACCACCACGTTCCTCGCGAATCGAACACGTTCGAAATGAACGACTGAAGCAACCATTTCGAAAAAATCCGCTAGCAATCACGCTAACGGTACTCATGATCACGATCATCATCGCCTTCGTCTCCATCGGTTTCATGATGTAAAGGCACATTGTGAACGGAGATTTTTTTCCTTTCAGCGTATACTAGAAAGGAAGGGGAAGGAGGCACGATGCATGGATCGTGGGAAATACAATATCAAAGCAGTCGCTGCGTTGGTGGGACTCAACCCGACGACCATTCGTGCTTGGGAGCGGAGATATCAAGTGCTTGATCCGGATCGAAGTGAATCCGGGCATCGCATTTATAGTGATAGTGACGTTGCGAAATTGCGTTGGATCGTCGATAAACAAAAAGAAGGATTGTCGGTTTCAAAGGCAATTCAATTATATGAGATGCCTGTCAATCGAGCTGAAGTGCCCCATGATTACGGAGTCGAACTACGAGATCAGTTATTCCGTGCATTGACGAACTTCGAAGAACGACACGCGCATGACATCATGAATAAAGCGTTCTCGATGTTTAGTTTCGATAAAGTCATTCAAGATATCGTTGGTCCACTCTTACATGAAATCGGACTGAAATGGGAGTCAGGAGAGATTACAATTGCGCATGAACATTTTGCAACAGCTTTCTTAAGAGCCCGTCTTTCGACGTTATCACTACAGATGCCGATCAATCCGTTCTTGCCGCGAATCGTTTGTGTCTGTGCACCAGAAGAAGAACATGAGCTCGGACTACTCTTCTTCACACTCTACTTGCGGCAATCGGGTTTTGATGTGATTTTCCTCGGTTCTGGTATTCCGGTGCCGGACTTAGTAGCCGTGACACATCAATTGCAACCGAAAGCTGTCATCTTATCGTGCACGTTATCCGATCATTTACCATTGCTTGATGAAGCATTAGACTGTTTGATGGCTGATTTTCCGAATCTTGAAATTGGACTTGGAGGATACGCGGTCGATCAGCTTCCGGAACGATACGGACCACACTTACTTGGTGCGGACGATCAATCGTGGAAAAGTTGGTTAAGTCGACTCACTCCGGTATCTGGTGTATAGTATGGTTCATAGCGAACGGAGACACCTATGTTTCCGGTCTTGACTGGAGGAGTCTATATGAGGTTTGAACAAATGAAACAAGGACACCTTCGTGTCTTCATTACGAAGCAAGAGTTATCACTTCACGATGTCCGACCAGAAACGTTGGCCGTTGGGAAGGGACAAGCTCTATTGCGCAATTTATTAGAGGAAGCTGAATCGAATTTTGGTTTTCAGGCAGCAGGAACACTCGAATTTTTCGTCACATTCTTTCCGAATGACGGCATGCTCGTTGATGTGCGTCGTGAAGGTGATCTACCGGAAGAGATGAATGACGAATTTGATCAAGTCGAAATTCGCATGACGGTCGACATCGTCCATCATGTCTTGTATGCCTTGAATTCGCTCGAAGATGTCATTCAAGCGAGCCATGGGTTATTACGACATATGCCGTACACGGAGACAGGCGGTAGTCTTTATTTCTTCGAAGGCAGCTATTATCTCTATTTCCAGGAACGAATGAATGACGCGCTCGAGCGTACAGTGACGACGATTTTGTCAGAATACGGGGAACCGAGCCCGAAAAGTCCGCTCGTCATGTCAGAGTACGGAAAAACGATTCAATCGAAACAAGCCATTGCCACGATTGCGGAACAATTCCACATTTAGAACATTAGGTGCGACATTGCCTCGTCAGGCAATGTCGCACCTTTTTATCTTCTACCAGAAGTGGCACCATTTTGTATTTTTTCGTGGTCAGAAGGATGGTATGATAATCATTGAACGTAAGAAGAAGGAGTGAAGTAGGATGAAAGTGGCAGTGTTATATGGTGGGACTTCAGGTGAACGGGAGGTTTCATTAAACAGTGGAAAATCAATCATGGAAGCGTTAAACAGTAAAGGACATGAAGTCACGGCTGTTGATTTCCATCCTGATCGAGCACATGAACTCTTCCAGCTGGATGTAAATGTGGCTGTCATCGCTCTTCATGGGAAAATTGGTGAAGATGGACGCGTGCAGGCGTTACTTGAACTTGCGAATATTCCATACACAGGTTCAGGTGTGTTAGCGTCAGCACTTGCGATGGATAAGGCACGTTCAAAAGTTCACTTTGATAAAGCGGGTATCACGATTGCACGTGATGTATTATTAGAACGTGAAGATGATGTCGAGGCGAAAATCGCAGAATGGAATGGTCAATTCCCTTGTGTCGTTAAACCAGCACAAGAAGGTTCATCGAATGGATTGACAATCGCACAAGACGAGACGATGTTACGTGAGGGGATTGCAAAAGCGTTCGAAGCCGATGATGCGGTTCTCGTCGAACAATTCATTAAAGGACGCGAAGTGACGGTTCCAGTCGTTGGTCATAAAGGTGCAGAAAAAGCATTACCGGTCATCGAGATCATTCCGAAGAATGCTTTTTATGATTACGAATCGAAATATGCAATCGGAGGTTCAGAGCATATCTGCCCTGCTGAACTAGATGAGACGACGACAGCAATACTTCAGGAGTGGGCCGTCAAAGCACATCAAGTACTGGGTTGTGCTGGGTATTCCCGGTCAGATTTCCTTGTTCCTGAGTCCGGAAATCCAGTTATTTTAGAGACGAATACATTGCCAGGTATGACGTCAACGAGTTTATTCCCGGACGGAGCACGAGCAGTTGGTATCGAATATCCGGAATTGGTCGAGTATTTCATGGAATTAGCGATTGAACGCCACGCCCAAATCAAGTAATCCAATCATTGATATCCTAGGAAAAGAAGTGAGAAAGCGCTTACAAATATGGGCGTAACCCCTTTCATTACGTTCGAGAAAAGAGTATACTTTATCCGAACAAGGAAACGGCATAGGGGATGCCACTTATGGGGAGGAACGTTGGAATGATTACTGACCAACAACATGCGAATCATCGCAAGAACGTACTGGAAGCAACACAAGAAATCGTCAAGGAAGCACTAGGGAAATTAGGGTATCCAGACGAAATGTATGAATTACTTAAAGAACCACTCCGGATGTTGACAGTCCGGATTCCGGTGCGAATGGATGATGGTTCGACGAAAATCTTCACAGGATATCGTGCGCAACATAACGATGCCGTTGGACCGACAAAAGGGGGAATTCGTTTCCACCCAAACGTGACGGAAGTCGAAGTCAAAGCATTATCCGTCTGGATGAGTCTGAAGGCAGGTATCGTTGATTTACCATATGGCGGCGGGAAAGGCGGGATCATTTGTGATCCACGTGAGATGAGCTTCCGCGAAATCGAACGTCTCAGCCGTGGATATGTCCGTGCCATCAGTCAGATCGTTGGACCGACAAAGGATATTCCAGCACCTGACGTCTTCACGAACTCACAAATCATGGCTTGGATGATGGATGAGTACAGCCGGATCGATGAATTTAACTCTCCTGGTTTCATCACAGGAAAACCGCTCGTTCTTGGTGGCTCACACGGTCGTGAAACAGCAACGGCGAAAGGTGTCGCAATCATGATCCGAGAAGCGGCAGCAAAAAAAGGCATTACACTTGAAGGAGCACGCGTCGTCGTTCAAGGGTTCGGGAACGCAGGTAGCTTCTTGTCGAAGTTCATGTATGACTTAGGTGCAAAAGTCATCGCCATCAGTGATGCTTACGGTGCACTTCATGATCCGAACGGACTCGACATCCCATATCTACTGGACCGTCGCGACTCATTCGGAACGGTTACGACATTGTTCAAAAATACGATCTCGAATAAAGAATTGCTTGAACTCGAATGTGATATTCTTGTTCCTGCGGCAATCGAGAATCAAATTACAGAAGACAATGCACATGATATCCACGCAGCGATCGTCGTAGAAGCAGCAAACGGTCCAACGACGAACGAAGCGACGAAAATTCTTGCAGAACGTGACATTTTGATCGTTCCGGATGTTCTTGCTTCGAGTGGTGGCGTAACGGTTTCTTACTTCGAATGGGTACAGAATAATCAGGGGTATTACTGGACGGAAGAGGAAGTCCACGAGAAACTCGAAAAGGTCCTCGTGAACTCATTCAACCAAGTCTATCAGACAGCACAGACGCGAAATGTCGATATGCGTCTCGCCGCTTATATGGTAGGTGTGCGGAAAATGGCAGAAGCATCCCGTTTCCGTGGTTGGGTCTAATTAAACGTTAAAAATACGTACCACCCGTTCCTCTAGATGAGGAGCGGGTGTTTTCCGGTGTTTTCCTATTGCAATTTCTTTCGTCTCTTGATGAGATTTGCTAAGATATAAAAAAAAGCAACCGGAAGAGGAGATATTCGAATGTTAGATTGTATCGTAATCGGTGCAGGACCATGTGGTTTATCGGCAGCGATCGAAATGCAAGATCGAGGACTAGACGTCGAAGTGCTCGAAAAAGGAAATATCGTTGAAGCGATCTATCGTTATCCGACGCATCAAACGTTCTTTTCAAGTAGTGAAAAATTAGAAATCGGTGGCGTGCCGTTCATCAATAAGGAATTAAAACCACGTCGTCTCGATGCACTCGTCTATTATCGAGAAGTCGTCAAACGAAAGCAGTTGACGATTCGTCCATTTGAGACGGTCGAGCACATTGAACGTCAGGCGGATCGCTTCATCATCCATTCAGAACGCTCTGGAGTGAAGAAACAGCGAGAAGCACGATCTGTTGTGCTTGCGACAGGTTATTATGGGTTACCGAACCGAATGGACGTCCCAGGAGAAACGTTACCCCACGTATCGCACTATTTTACGGAAGGGCATCCATACTTTGATCAGGATGTCGTCGTCATCGGTGGGAAGAATTCAAGTGTTGATGCAGCAATCGAGCTTGAAAAAGCAGGAGCACGCGTAACTGTACTTTATCGTGGACCCGAGTATAGTCCATCGATCAAACCATGGGTCTTGCCGAACTTCGAATCACTCGTTCGTTCGGAAAAGGTCAAGATGGTGTTTGACGCGATGATCGAGGAAATCACGGACCAAGAAGTCGTTTACCGAGTGGAGGGAAACAAGCGGACTGTCCGAGCAGATTTCGTATTTGCGATGACGGGTTATACACCAGACGTCGGCTTGTTCGCTGATGCTGGTATCGCGATCGATCTCAAGACAGGTGTTCCGAGTCATGATGAAGAGACGATGGAGTCGAATGTTCCTGGGATTTATATTGCCGGCGTCGTTGCAGCAGGATACGATGCCAATAAGATATTCATTGAAAACGGACGTTTTCATGGCGCGAACATCGCGAATCATCTCGTCGAACGATTACGTGGTCTATCAATTCACGTCTAAAAAAACCTCTTGATTCGGAATGATGAGTTCCCAGTCAAGAGGTTTTTTCATTTATTCGACCCTGAATGACTCTTCGAGTTCTGATTGGGTCGAATTGATTTCGAGTTCAATCATTAATTTAAGTCGTGCTTTTTGTGAGTTCAGTCCATTTGAGAAAATGACACCGATCTCTTTTAACTGTTGACCGCCACCTGTATATCCATAAACATCTTGCACGATTCCATTGAAGCATCGACTAACGATGACGATCGGCATGACTGCGATCAATTCGGCAATGGCATCGACGATACTCGGAGGGACGTTCCCTTGACCGAGAACTTCAAGTACGAGTCCATCGTAACCGAGTTGTTTCACGGCTAGTAATAAATCTGGTTCCATTCCGGCATATACTTTCAAAACAGCAACACGTTTAGAGAGCGAGGTTACCATATGTGTTTGCTTCAGAAGTGGCGTGTTGAATAGGTAAACGTGATCTTTCGTCACCATGCCAAGATTTCCGAAGTGAACCGATTTAAACGTATCGACGGATGACGTATGCGTTTTCGTGACGTTGAATGCCGAATGAATCTCACCATTAAATACGACGAGAACACCTTTTTCACACGCTGCTTCACTGACTGCGACACGGAGTGCCGTGATCAAATTAAACTCGCCATCCGATCCGACTTCGTTGGATGAACGCATGGCTCCAGTCAAAACAATCGGAACAGGTGCACCAATTGTCAAATGCAAGAAATAAGCTGTCTCTTCAAGTGTATCCGTCCCATGGGTGATGACGACTCCATCGTAGTGTTCCTTAGCAAGTTCACTTTCGATGAAGTGTGCCAAACGTAGCATGATGTCGGGCGTCATATGTGGAGAAGGTAAATTTGAAAAATGACGCGTTGTGATGTTTGCGATATCCGTCGCTCGAGGTAGTGAAGCATCCAGTGGATTGATGTCATTCGGTAAGACGTGACCAGAGTGATCTTGCGCCATCGCAATCGTTCCACCCGTATGAATTAATAATAATGATTTCATTCTAAATGGTCTGTGTCAAAAGACAAAAGACCTTCACCTACTTTCTATAGCATATTCAATTAGTTCTTCCATATTGTAACCTTTTTCCCTCCCGAAACAACGAGGACGTTTTCTTTTTTTCAATAAACCTTTATTCTTATGGAGAGGAAGAAAGGGGGAGAGGAAGCGTGATTCAAATCGTTTTCTCCGGAGTTGCCCCAGGCATCGCACTCCTAACTTATTTTTATCTACGTCACGAACATGAATCAGAGCCCGTTGGATATATCCTTCGAAGCTTCATTTTTGGAATTTTACTCGTTTTTCCCTTGATGTTCATCGACTACATCGTTCAAACGGAGTTTGGTGGGCGTGAAGAGGTGCAATTGATTCGAACAGCAGTCACAGAAGAGTTTGCAAAATGGTTCGTCGTCTTTTATACCGTGTATATCCATCAACGGTTTAATGATTATTATGATGGGATCATCTATGCCGTAGCGTGCTCGCTTGGATTTGCTACCCTTGAGAACATCTTATATCTGATGGTGAATGGAACGGTCGAACACATGCTATTCCGAGCTTTACTACCGGTATCCGGTCATGCTTTGTTTGCTGTCATCATGGGTTTCTTCATGGGAATGGCGAAATTCTCGCCTCACCCGTATCGGTGGTTGTCCTTATCGATAACGATTCCGGTATTTGCACATATCTTATTTAATTTGTTAATATTGGAAAATGGTGGTATATCTGCTTTGCCAATCGTCTTCATGATCATTTTATGGACGATCGGATTATTTCAAGTACGAGGTGCCAACCGTTTGAATCGTCGATTCAAACGAAAAAAACAACATTCAGATGGCATCGAATAGAAAGTAGGAGCGAAGTAGGATGATGGAAATCGGGGATTTAGTAATGCTTTCGAATAGTGAGGATCGACAAGGACGGTCAAAAGTAACAGCCGTAACGAATCGATTGATTTGGATCGAGGCGCCAAGTGAGGTCGCGACATTGAAAACGTTCATCTTGTCAGATCACGAAGAAGTTTCTTTTTACTTCTTTAAAGAAAAAGGTAAATTATTTGGGTTTGATACGGTCGTCGTGGAACGACAAAATGATCCACTTCGTGGTCAGCGGTACGCCTTAAAGCGACCGAGTGATGATCAAATCGAGCGCATCCAACGACGTCAATTCGTTCGAGTACCACAAATGCTCGATGTCGCCGTTCATCCGCATAAAACGCAATTTGATCCGTTTACGACGGTGACGCTTGACTTATCGGCTGGTGGCATGATGATTTTGTCGGATCAGTTACCGATTCAAAAAGAGGAAGAGGTGGAGATGACATTCATTCTACCTACTGGTGACGGTATTTCGAGTACTTTAGATGTTATTGCTGAGCTCGTCCGTATCGATCGACGGGAAGAACGGTATGAACTCGCATTCCAATTTACAATGATTCCTGACAGAAGTCGTGAGCTAGTATTGCGTCACTGTTATCAAATGCAAATGAAAAGTTCAAGAAGGGGCATGAATCCATTCACCTGACCGCATTTTTTTGCTATGATAACGTTCGGAAGAATGAATCCCCATCAAATATGGGGAAGATGGAAGGATTGGATGGATGATGAAGAAGATTCAAATTGCATTAGATGGACCAGCAGGTGCTGGGAAAAGTACGATCGCAAAACAACTGGCGGCACGCCTTGACTATGTATATATCGATACAGGGGCGATGTATCGTGCCGTTACGCTCGCAGCACTCGAACAATCGCTTGACCTGAACAACGGAGAAGTGCTTGGCGAATTGATGAAATCGCTTGATATTCGTTTAACACCAGGCGAAAACGGGCAACGTGTCTTTATTGGTGATCGCGAAGTGACGGATGCGATCCGTTCCATCGAAATCACGAATAATGTATCGTTCGTCGCTCGTCAAAAAGAAGTTCGAGCAGCACTCGTCACGGCGCAACGAAAATTAGCAGATCAGGGTGGCATCGTCATGGACGGTCGTGACATCGGTACAGTCGTATTACCTGATGCTGAATTAAAAGTTTTCTTGACGGCAACTGTGGAAGAGCGTGCAGCTAGAAGGCACCGGGAGAACATCGCGCGTGGGATGGATAGCGATATCACAGTTCTTCAAGAAGAAATCGCGCTGCGGGACAAACGGGACAGTGAACGTGAAGTCTCTCCTCTACGCCAAGCAGACGACGCATTATATCTAGATACGACAGAGATGACGATTGATCAAGTCGTTGTTCGCCTGATGGAACTAGCGGAAGGTGTTCTAAAATGAAACGTCAAGATACCGTTTATCGGATTGCGCGGTTTGTCGTCTGGGTCATAGCCAAAACAGTCTTCCGATTGAAGGTGACGGGGCAAGAGAATATTCCGAAAGACGGTTCCTTACTCATCTGTGCCAACCACAGTTCAAATTGGGATCCCGTCTTCCTCGTCAGTGCGATTCCACCGAAACGTTCGGTTCGTTATATGGCGAAGGAGGAGTTGTTTAAAGTCCCTGCCTTAAAGCAGCTGATGATTGCGGCAGGAACCTATCCTGTCGGTCGTGGTCAAGGGGACCGTCAAGCCTTGAAACGGACGATCGAGCTGTTAAATACGGATGAGACTGTTGGCATTTTCCCAGAAGGAACGCGTTCTGCTCCAGGAGAATTCACATCAGCACAACCCGGTGTAGGGTTCTTCGCCTTACGATCGAATGCTCAGATTTTACCGATTGCCATCATTGGATCGTATCGCCCATTCAAACGAATGCGCGTCGCGATCGGAAAACCGGTCGATATTTCGGATTTACGTGATCAACGTGGTGCTGCGAAAGCGATTTCTGATCGAATCATGGACGAAATCAAATCCGTCTACTTCAATCACGCTTAATACCTTGACAAATAGTCAGAATTGTAAGAAGTTAGAAGCAGGATAAACGCATTGACACGTGTCAGGCGTTTCTTGTACTCATCGTGAGGAGGTTGTTTTGGAATGGTCGAAGAAATGAAAGATATGCCTGATTTTGAAATTCATCGGGACCAGGTAGTTACCGGAATGGTCGTGAAAATTGAAGACAAGCAAGCACTCATTGATATCGGATATAAAACAGAAGCCATCTTACCGATCAGCGAAGTATCGAGTCTTCATCTCGATGATATTCGTGGTGTGTTGAACGTCGGAGATGAACTACAAGTGAAGGTCAAGAAAATCACGGATGAAGAGGTCGTCGTCTCAAAACGAGAAATTGATGCACTTAAAGCGTGGGAGCAAGTTGAAGAGAAGTATAAATCAGGTGAGATCTTTGAAGTTGTCGTGAAAGACATCGTTAAAGGTGGTCTCGTCGTTGATATCGGTGTCCGTGGATTCATCCCAGCGTCGCTTGTCGAGCGGCATTACGTCGAGGACTTCTCGGATTACATCGGTCGTTCGATTGACGTCAAGGTCGTTGAACTCGATCAAGAGAAGAACCGTGTCATTCTCTCGCACAAAGCCGTCGTTGAAGGTGAATTGAACGCGAAGAAAAAAGAGACACTCGAAAATCTAGAAGTGGGGCAAGTTCTAGAAGGAACAGTCCAACGATTGACAGATTTCGGTGCTTTCGTTGATATCGGTGGCGTCGATGGTCTCGTTCATATCTCGGAAATGGCACACCATCGTGTCGAACGTCCTTCGGACATCGTCACGGAAGGTCAGAAAGTCGAAGTCAAAGTACTTGGCGTCGACCGTGATACAGAAAAGGTTAAGTTGTCGATCAAGGAAACACAACCGGGTCCATGGCAACAGATGGAAGGGAAAATCGAAGCTGGGGATATTGTCAAAGGACGCGTACGTCGTCTTGTCCAGTTCGGTGCCTTCATTGAGCTTGCACCGCAGGTAGAAGGGCTTTTGCATATTTCACAAATCGCGAACCGTCATATCGGATCGCCTTCAGAAGTACTTGAAGAAGGACAAGAAATTGAAGCGAAGGTACTCGAAGTGCGTCTTGATGAGCACAAGATCTCGCTCTCGACACGTGTTCTCGAAGAGGAAGAAGGGTCTTCTGAGGACTATTCGGATTACTCGAATCAATCAGAAGGATTTTCTGTCGCTGACTTGACAGAAGACGATTCAGAGACGAAAGAATAAAGGATGACACAAAGCGGACACAAGCGTGTCCGCTTTTTATATGCGGTTTGTTATGGTATATGAGAGTTTGATTTGATACAATAGAACGGCTATGAAGCGAGAGAAGAGAAAGAAGGTGTTGGGATGGCAATTCCAGTCGTGGCGATCGTAGGTCGCCCAAATATCGGAAAGTCGACGATTTTTAACCGGGTGATTGGAGATCGGGTTTCAATCGTAGAAGACAAGCCAGGCGTTACCCGCGACCGTATTTACGGAACTGGAGAATGGCTGAATCGTCATTTTCATTTGATTGATACAGGTGGAATCGAAGTTGGGGATGAGCCCCTACTTCAAATGATGCGTCATCAGGCGGAGCTCGCCATTGATGAAGCGGACGTCATCATTTTCATGGTGAACGGACGCGAAGGAATCACAGCAGCGGATGAGGAAGTCGCGAACATGTTGTTCCGTTCGAACAAACCAGTCGTCGTAGCTGTCAATAAAGTGGATAATTTTGAGATGCGTGATTTAATGTATGAATTCTACTCTCTTGGATTCGGGGACTTATTCCCGATTTCTGGTACACATGGTCTTGGACTTGGTGATTTACTCGACCGTGTCCTTGAATTAGCACCAGATAAAGAAGAGTTGGAATATGACGAAAGTACGATTAAGTTTGCCTTGATTGGTCGTCCAAACGTCGGGAAATCAAGTATGACGAACTCGATTCTTGGTGAAGAGCGTGTCATCGTCTCGAATATCGCTGGTACAACACGTGATGCAATCGATACACCATTTACGCGGGATGAACAAGAATACGTCATCATCGATACGGCAGGGATGCGAAAACGCGGGAAAGTCTATGAATCGACAGAACGCTTTAGTGTCATGCGTGCTCAAAAAGCAATCGAACGAGCAGATGTCGTCTGTGTTGTTCTTGATGGTGAAGAAGGTATCATCGAACAAGATAAAAAAGTAGCAGGATATGCCCATGAAGCAGGTCGCGCGGTCATCATTGTCGTCAATAAATGGGATGCTGTTGAAAAAGATGATAAGACGATGAAAAAGATGCAAGAAGAGATTCGGGAAGAATTCCGTTTCCTTGACTATGCACCAATCGTCTTCGTCTCAGCAAAAACAAAACGTCGTTTACAAACGTTATTACCAGTCATTCAGCAAGCAGCGCACAGTCATGCGCAACGGATTCAGACAAGTGTCTTGAACGATGTCATCGTCGATGCTGTCGCTATGAACCCTGCGCCGACAGATAAAGGAGTTCGTTTACGGATTAACTATGCGACTCAGGTCGCGTCGCGTCCGCCAACGTTCGTCTTGTTCGTCAATGATCCAGAATTGCTTCACTTCTCTTATAAACGATATCTCGAGAACCGGATTCGGGAGGCATTTGATTTCACAGGTACACCAATCCGGATTTTAGCTCGTCAAAAACAATAATGAGGTGATTCAGTATGACCAAAATCGCTGTCATCGGAGCAGGAAGCTGGGGAACAGCGCTCTCGCTCGTCTTAGCCGATAATGATCAGGAAGTCATTCTTTACGGTCGTGAACAAACAAATGTCGACCGTATCAATGAGCATCATGAAAATGCGCAATTCTTGCCGGGCGTCGTGTTGCCACAATCATTGAAGGCGACGACGGATCTCAAAGTGGCGGTCGAAGGCGCAACACATATTTTGATCGTGACACCGTCATCTGCGATTCGTGCGGTTTCTCGTCAACTAAATGAACTATTGACAGAACCAGTCGTCCTGATTCATGCATCAAAAGGAATCGAACCGAAGACACATCTTCGATTGTCTGAGTTGATCGAAGCAGAGGTCGACCCGGCGAAACGTAAAGCGGTTTGTGTCTTGACAGGTCCTTCACATGCTGAAGAGGTTGCGTTACGTAAACCGACGACGGTGACCGTTGCATCGGATGATTTAGAAGAGGCTGGTCGTGTGCAGGAATTGTTTACGAATGAAAACTTCCGTGTCTACCTCAATGCGGACATCATCGGGGCAGAACTCGGTGGAGCACTGAAGAATATCATTGCACTTGCTGCGGGTATGACAGATGGTCTCGGTTACGGGGACAATGCCAAGGCAGCCTTGATTACGCGTGGAATGGTCGAGATGGCTCGTCTTGGAACGATGCTTGGGGCAAACCCAATGACGTTCACCGGCTTGACAGGAATGGGTGACTTAATCGTCACTTGTACTTCTGTCCATAGCCGAAATTGGCGTGCGGGAAATGCCATCGGTCGAGGAGAAAAACTAGAGACAGTGCTTGAAAACATGGGAATGGTCGTAGAAGGTGTTCGTGCGACACAAGCTGCATATGATCTAGCAGAGTCGAAACAATGTGAACTCCCAATTACTTCTGCTTTATACCATGTTCTCTTTGACGGTCATACACCGGAAGAAGAAGTCAAAAAGTTGATGCAACGACCACAAAAAAATGAGATCGAGCATCTCTTCACGACGAAAGATTAACGGAGTGGGGTGGAAACCTTGAGTCCAGGATTATTAAAAATGTGGATTTCGTTCGCTGGCATCGGACTCTTTGCGATCAGTGTCTTGCTGGTCACGGTCAGTCGGACGAAGTTGAAAGGGATTTGGCAGATTCTCGTGTCAACCTTGGCATTCGTTTGTTTCATCGTTGCGTCGATCATCATGGTATTTATCGTCATGGCGGGACCGAGCGCATGAAAAAGTGGTTCGTACTACTCATGCTCATTCCGGTGACGTTATTATCAGGTTGTCTCTTTCCGGACAGCCAGAAACCGTCGAACCGCGTGCCGTATCCGCAACAATTACGTACCGTTCAGGATGCCGTCGATGCATACCAGAAAGACACAGGTGTTTTGCCGATCAAAACGATGGAGGCAGATACGCCACTCATGGAACGTTATCAAATCGAACTGGGCCGTCTGATACCTCGTTATATGAGTGATCCACCAACGAACAGTTTCGAAGGCGGGGGAACATTCATCTATTTGTTGGTCGACGTTGAGACGAAGCCGACTGTCAAATTGATGGATTTGCTTGTCGCGGAAGAACTACAGAAGCTTCAAGTCCGAATTGATGCGTATCGCAAGAAGAATGATAAGTACCCATTTAAAGGCTCCATCGGAAAAAATCAGTTTACCCTTGACTATAAAAAGTTATTCATCAAAAAAGAACCGACTGTCCCAAGTCCGTACTCAGATGAAAAGCTATCGATCTATGTCGATGGTCAAGGTCGTCTTTTCATCAACTATTTGCCAGAGTTGAAGAAAGCTGTACAAACTGCGAAGAAAAAGCCGAAAGTCGGTCAGGATATTCGGCATTTGCTTTATGAAGATCAACCTTTTGTTCCTGCCTATTCTCAAAGCTACACGATAAACGAAAAAGGCGAACCTGTGTTTTCAGAGAAATCGAGCGAAGAATCTGAAAATTGAACGTTATTTACACGAAAATGTTGTAATAGCAACGTTTATAGGGTATGATTACCCTCGAAGAAGTGATTGGGAGGGGGTGAAAGTAATGAACAAAACTGAACTCATTCAAGCAGTCGTCGAAAAATCAGGTCTTACAAAAAAAGACGTGACGAAAGTTGTTGAATCAACATTCGAATCGATCACTGAGACACTTCAGTCTGGAGAGAAAGTCCAATTGATTGGATTTGGTAACTTCGAAGTCCGTGAGCGTGCAGCCCGTAAAGGTCGCAACCCACGTACGAAAGAAGATATCGAGATTCCAGCAAGCAAAGTACCTGCCTTCAAACCAGGTAAAGCATTGAAAGATGCTGTGAAGTAATCCGGCTACATAGTCGCCCGAGATTTTCTCGGGCGGCTTTTTTGTGGACATTCAGAAGCGTGAAAGCCCGCCGATTATGGTATATTAAAAAAGAAGAACGTCCATCAACGAGATGGCACTGGAGATCGGGGGGTAAAAGCATGGAACAACATGAGCTGCGCGTGGATGAAATCATCACTGCACTCACCACTAAACAAACGACACGATTGGCTCGACATGTGGATTTCCCTTCCATCGATCGTGAACAGATCCGTTGGTTGATTGATGTCGCTCAACATGACAAGCTAGATTCAGAAGCACTCGTCAAAGCGATTCATTTCGCACAAGTCGCTTTACGTCTGCATGAACGCGTCAGTAAAACATTACGCGGTTCGAAGGAAAGACAGCTTCTTGTATTAGCTGGAGATCTTTTCTCGAGCTACTTTTTCGAACAATTAGCGGGTTTGCCGAAAGAGGTTCTTGTCTCACTCGGACGGACCATTCAACGTGTCAATGAAGCGAAGTGTGCCTTACACGAAATGAACTATGAATCAACGGAAGAACGGGTTCTCTTATGGTTAACAGCAGAGTTCGGATTAATGCAAGGACTCGCGGCAATCACCAAACGAGAATGGCTGACACGACAAGGACGGCAGATCATTCAACAACAGGCAGAGCAGCTAGATCTGGTCGCACAGAAATTACTGTTATCGCATCTCGAACAGATGGCGGTAGCATGAGATCTTGGAAAGGGTGAGCAGTGTGCAGACAAAAGATAAAGAAAAAAAAGTGTATGAAGTGTTCCAATCGATATCAACGAACTATGATCAAATGAATTCAGTCATCAGCTTCCGACTGCATAAATTGTGGAGACGCGAAACGATGCGCCGGATGCAAGTCTTCCCAGGTGCTAAATGTCTTGATCTTTGTTGTGGAACGGCAGACTGGACGATTCAACTGGCAAAAGCAGCCGGTCCGACTGGTGTCATCAAGGGACTTGATTTTTCAGAGAACATGTTAAAAGTCGGCGTGGAGAAAGTAGAAGCGCTCGATATGAAAAACATCGAATTGATTCACGGAAATGCGATGGATTTACCGTTTGGTGACAACTCATTTGATTTCGTGACAATTGGTTTCGGTTTACGGAACGTTCCTGATTACCTTCAGGTCATTAAAGAGATGCATCGCGTCTTAAAACCAGGTGGAACGGTCGTCTGTCTGGAAACGAGTCAACCGACGGCACCGATTTTCCGAGAAGCATATTCGCTATACTTTGGAAAAATCATGCCACAAGTAGGTCGTTTGCTTGCTAAATCGTATGATCAATACAACTGGTTACAAGAATCAACGGAAGTGTTCCTCGACCGTGTCGAACTGAAACAACTCTTCGAACAGGCAGGCTTCATGCAAGTGGAAGTCAAAGCATTCGCGGGTGGGGCTGCTGCGATGCACCTTGGGAAGAAGTGGTGAGATGTCACTGCATTCCATCTACCGTGATGTCACGAAGGAAGTTAATTTAGTCGATCGTTTTCTGATCAGTCATATCGCTTCGGAGGAACCAACGATTGATGCAGCAGGAAAACAACTGCTGAAAGCTGGTGGAAAACGGATTCGACCAGCGTTCGTATTGTTAGCCTCTAAATTCGGTGAGGCAGATCGAGATGAACTGATCCGTGTAGCAGCAAGTCTTGAGCTCGTCCATATGGCATCGCTTGTACACGATGATGTCATTGATGACGCTGAACTACGACGAGGAAAACCGACCGTTATGCAATACTTCGATGAAGAAGTGGCGCTTTATTCAGGCAATTATTTGTTTGGGGAAGCGATTCGGTTGATTGGAGAAGTCGGAAAACCAGAGCTGGTCCAAGTCATGGTCCATACGATGCGTGAAATTTGCGAGGGTGAGATTGAACAGATCTATGATCAATATGATTGGGAACAGTCGATTAAACGTTATATCAAACGAATTGAACGAAAAACAGCCATTCTCATTGAAGCAAGTTGCCATCTAGGTGCAATCGTTGCGAATTGTTCAGCGGCCGATACGAAAGCGTTACGACTGTTTGGACGAGATATCGGACTCGCTTTTCAGATTGCTGATGATTTGCTTGACTTCACAGCGAATCGAACGCAACTTGGTAAGCCAGTGGCAGAGGATCTACGTCATGGACATAAGACGTTACCCGTCTTTTATGGAGCGGAAGATGCTGCCTTTTACGAAAGTCTTTCGAAAATCGAGACGATGCCTACCCATGAAGAAGTTGCACCATTGCTAGCATTTCTTCAAACTTCAGGTGCCCTCGAACGAACACAACGAACGGTCGATCTTTACATTCGTCGTGCCATCAACCGGCTCGAACCCTTACCTAAATCTTCCGCTAAACGATCGCTCGAAGAAGTGGCGCGCTACGTTGGTAAACGAAAAGGATAAAGATTGTCAAAAATTTCTTGCTGTTCTTCTAAAAAGCCAGTAAACTGACTATGTAAGCGCTTTTCTAAAAGCATTTCATAGGGGGAACTAGAGATGGAACAGACATTTTTAATGGTCAAACCGGATGGCGTAGAACGTGGATTGATTGGGGAAATCATCGGACGGATCGAACGCAAAGGATTCATCATTCGTGAAATGAAAATGATGAACGTCACAGAAGAACTCGCAAAAGCACACTACGAGGAACATGCGGAGAAACCATTCTTTGGAGAGTTGGTCACTTTCCTGACGTCAGGTCCTGTCGTCGCTTTGCGTGTTGAAGGGGCAGACGTCGTTGCCGTTTCTCGTTTGATGATCGGAAAAACAAAACCACTTGAAGCAGCACCTGGAACGATCCGTGGTGATTTTGCGAACACGATGAGTGAGAATGTCATTCATGGTTCAGACAGTATCGAAAGTGCGGAGCGTGAGCTTGGTCTTTGGTTTCAAGGACAGCCAGTTAATGTCTAATACATGAATAGTAGGACAAGCGGGGAGGGATTCGATTCAATCGAATCCCTTTTGTCGTATTCTTGTAAAACGGACTGACCGGATTGGTTAATTGCTTTTTGGAATGCCTATAGCTTTATGCTACTATAGAAAATAAGTTGAACCGGTCAAAGAGATGACCATTTGATATCGAGAGTGAGCGAGGTGTGCCAATTGGAAGATTACGAACTTTTCATTCAAAGATTCAAGATCAAATCAGGGATTGATCTCGGTCAGTATAAAGAAGCACAGATGAAACGACGGTTGACGGCGTTACGTGACAAAAAAGGGTACAGTACGTTTGCGTCCTATATGCAGGCAATGGACAAAAGTACCTCGTTATACGAAGAATTTCTAGATCGGATGACGATTAATGTCAGTGAATTCTTCCGTAATCCGATACGTTGGCAACAATTGGAGCAAGACATCTTACCGGTCTTGGAATCACGTGCACATGGACGAATTCGAACGTGGAGTGCTGCCTGTTCGACGGGAGAGGAACCGTATTCCCTAGCGATGATCTTAAGTGAACGACTCGATCCGTCGGCTTTTACGATTCAAGCAACGGATTTAGATGAGCTTGTCCTTGAAAAAGCGAAGCTTGGTCGATACGGAGCTTCCGCATTGAATGAGGTCGTAGAAGCGCGGAAAAAGCAATATTTCATGGAGCAGGAGCAGACATTCGAAGTTGTTCCAGAAATCAAACGACTTGTTCGTTTCAGTAAACATAATTTGTTAGGCGACCGGTACGATACCGGTTTTGATTTAATCATCTGCCGTAATGTACTGATTTATTTTACGGAAGAAGCGAAAGCACATGTCTATCGTTCGTTCGTCGAGGCCTTAAAACCAGGCGGTATTCTGTTCGTTGGAGGAACGGAACAAATTTTCCAACCAGAACGATTTGGATTAAAGATGAAACAAAGCTTCTTTTACGAAAAAATCGGTTGAACAGGAAGGGATGAAGCGAATGCGTTACATGACAGCAGGAGAATCGCACGGAAAAGGATTGACCGTTATCATTGACGGGATGCCGGCAGGACTCACGATTGATTTCGAAGCCATTCAGCGTGAAATGACGCGTCGTCAAGGGGGATACGGACGAGGTCGACGGATGCAAATCGAACAAGATCAAATTGATGCACGTGGTGGGATTCGCCACGGATACACGACGGGATCACCGATCAGTTTGTTCATCGAGAATAAGGATCATACGCACTGGACACAAGTCATGCAGGCGGAACCGCTCGAAGAAGAGTTAGAACGCCCACGGACATTAACGCGTCCACGTCCCGGACATGCGGATCTCGTCGGAGGATTGAAGTACGGTCATCGCGATTTACGCGATGTGCTGGAACGTTCTTCAGCGCGTGAGACAGCAGCACGTGTTGCCGTCGGTGCCTTCGCTAAACAATTACTGAATGAACTCGGAATTGAAGTATTCTCGCATGTACGATCGATCGGTGGGATTGATGCCCCTTGGAAAGATCCTGTAGAATATCAGGAAACCATTGATGCTTCACCTGTTCGCTGTGCCGACGAACTTGCAGGACAACGAATGATGGAGGAAATTGATGCTGCCAAAAAAGAAGGCGATACACTCGGCGGTGAGATCGAAGTCGTCGTGACGGGCATGATGCCAGGCATTGGATCCTTTACCCAAAACGATCTAAAGCTCGACAGCCGAATCGCGCAAGCTGTCATCAGCGTCAATGCGATGAAATCAGTCGGTTTTGGTGACGGGTACGAGCTCGGTCGTCGCAAAGGAAGTACCGTCCAAGATGAGATCGTCCATGATGCATCCGGATATCATCGACGGACGAATCATCTAGGTGGAATCGAAGGAGGGATGTCGACAGGGATGCCGATTCGTGTCCAGGTCGCGATGAAGCCGATTCCGACTCTCTATCGTCCCCTGCAATCAGTCGATATTGAGACGAAGGAAGCCTTCACGGCACAAATCGAGCGAAGTGATGCCTGTGCCGTTCCTGCCGCATCTGTTGTTTTAGAAGCCGTCGTTGCGTTTGAGATTGCGGTCGCCATCCTTGAAATGTTCGGAACATCAACGATTGATCGTCTTCAAGCTGCCGTTGCCGCTTATACAGAGGAGGTTCGAACGTTTTGATCGAGCTTGATATCCGGTTAAAAACGTCATATCCAGTATTTGTCGGAAATGGGGCATTAGCACGTTTATCGCATCTTTCGGCGCTGAACGAGGCGGATCGCATCTGGATCATTACGGATGAGACGGTTCGAGACTTGCACTTGCACACGTTGCAAGAGGCATTAGGGTCTATATCTCAATCAACAAGCATTCATGTCAGCACTGTGCCAACTGGGGAGCAGAGTAAATCACTTGCGGTCTACGGTTCTTTATTGGAAGAGGGAATACGTCATGGAATGACACGACATAGTATCATCCTTGCGTTTGGTGGTGGCATGATAGGTGATTTAGCGGGATTCGTTGCAGCGACTTTTTTGCGCGGCATCCCGTTCATTCAAATTCCGACGACACTCTTAGCACATGATTCGAGTGTAGGTGGAAAGGTCGGTTTGAATTTATCGCTTGGAAAAAACTTGGTCGGGGCATTTTATCAACCGAGCGGTGTCGTGTATGATTTAACGCTTCTTCAGACATTACCAGATCGGGAATGGCGGAGCGGCTTCTTTGAATTGGTCAAACATGGATTCCTCGCACGACCATCGTTTGCAGATACGTTACTCGATGTCTCGTTGGATACTATCAAAGGGCTTGATCTTGAAGACTGGCTCGCACGAGGGATTAACGTTAAACGGGATATCGTCGAACAAGATGAGACGGAGCAAGGGATGCGTGCCTTCTTGAATTATGGGCATACATTCGGGCATGCCGTTGAATATGCGAGCCTGGGTCTGTCGCATGGCGAGGCAGTAGGGATCGGACTCGTCTTCGTCAAGTTTTTGGAAGGAAATGAGGAACAGGCGGAACAACTCGGACGGTTGCTCCACCGTCTCGGAACCGGATTGCCGGACCGACAATCGTTCGAGACATATCTGGAACTGATGCGTCGCGACAAAAAGAATCACCAAACTACGATCCGATTCGTCCTTGAGAAAGAAGGACGTTTTGACTTAGAGGCAATCAGTGAAGAACGATTGCAACAAGCGTTCAATCAAACAATGAGGTGTTTAGAATGGGATTAAGAGGAACAGTACAAGTACCGGGCGATAAATCAATGACACACCGTGCTTTTCTGTTCGGTGGGATCGCTAAAGGAACGACACATGTCAGAAATGCACTCGAAGGAGCGGACTGTCTCGCTTCATTAGAAGCGATGCGAGCGCTTGGGGCACACGTCGAGCGAACAGCAGGAGAAATTCGCATCACCGGTACGGAAACGTTTCATGAAGCAACGATCGATTGCGGAAACTCGGGAACGACGATCCGTCTTTTAAGTGGGATTCTAGCAGGCGGTCAAGCAACGTATGTACTCGATGGAGATGCTTCCTTGCGCAGACGTCCGATGAAACGGATCACGGAACCACTTGCCTTGTTCGGAGCGAACATAACAGGTGAGACGGCGCCGCTTCACATTACGGGAACGCCACTTGTCGGAACGACGTATACGTTACCGGTCGCAAGCGCGCAAGTGAAAAGTGCCGTCTTACTCGCAGGTTTACATGCGACGGGCGAGACGACGGTCATCGAGCCGATTCTATCACGGGACCATACGGAACGGATGCTGCCGCAGTTTGGCGTTGACGTATCGATCGATGACTACGAAGATGGTCGACATATTCGTGTTCAAGGTCCTGTACATTTACAAGCGACGTCACTCGACATCCCGGGGGATCCATCGTCAGCAGCGTTTTGGTGGACGGCAGCAGCGATCGGGCAGGATAGTCGGATCACGACGACGCACGTCTTGATGAATCCGACACGGATCGGTTTTTTACAGACGTTGCGCCAGATGGGGGCAAGTGTCGAAATCGATCATCGCTCAGAAGATGGTGGAGAGGAGACGGCAGATGTGACCGTCGAGACGACATCGTTGCAAGCGACCACGGTCGAAGGTGAACAAATCCCTTCCTTGATCGATGAGATCCCGTTACTTGCATTGCTTGCGACGCAAGCAGAGGGACGAACGATCATTCGCGATGCGGAAGAGCTCCGTGTCAAGGAGACGGACCGGATCGAGACGGTCGTGACGGCGTTACGGCGTCTCGGGGCGAATATCGAGGCGACGGATGACGGTATGATTATCGAAGGACCGACACCTTTGCAAGCAGCGGAAGTCGACAGTGCAGGTGATCACCGACTCGCGATGATGTTGACGATCGCGGCGACAATCAACCCGGAAATTATAGTGCATGGACGCGAAGTAGTTGAAGTCAGCTACCCAACGTTCTATGATGATTTAAAGAAACTTCAATCCGACCGATCTGAGTAAGAAATAGGCGGATGACAGAAAGTGGGGCGTTTGCCTTGAATGAACAAGTATTGAATGGCATCATCGAAGAACTAGAACACGGTCATACCTCGGAAGCCTTAGCGACACTAGAACAACTCGAAAAGACAGGGACGGATGAGGATCGCCTCGCGGTTGCCGATCTCTATATCGAACTTGGATTATCAGACCGAGCAGTTAATCTATTGGCACCGCTTTACGTCGAATACGCAGGTAACGCCGGAGTCGCCTTGTTACTGGCAGAATGTTATATCGATTTGGACCGGGAAGAGGAAGCGATTTCTGTCCTTGAGCAGGTCGACACAACGGACATGGAATATGGTCCCCGTTCTCTCGTATTACTCGCTGACCTCTATCAGTCACAAGGTCTTGACGAAGTGGCATTAGCGAAGCTGAAGGAAGCACGTAATCTCGCTCCTGAAGAACCATTACTGGCATACGGATTAGCCGAGCTCTACATGACGCTCGGTGCGTTTGATCAAGCGGTACCACTATTCGCTGAAATCGCAGAGCGTCCAGAGTTACGTGCTGAATTGCCGCTCGATGCCCTGTACGCGGAATCACTCGCGATGACAGGACAATTTGAGGATGCGATTCCACTGTATGAACGTGCTGTCGCAGAACGTTCCGACTTGCATACGCTGTTTGGTCTTGCGATGACGGCTCACCGTGTCGGTCAACACCAAAAAGCAGTCGAGACATTCCAACAATTGATTGCGCAGGATCCAGATTATACATCAGCGTATGTACCGTACGCGGAAAGCCAAGCCGAACTTGGGCTGACGAAAGAAGCACTGAACGTCATCAAGCAAGGGATGGAGCGCGATGATTATAATGACGAGTTACGGACGATGGAAGCCTTATTCCTTCTCAAACTCGGCGATCGCGCAGGAAGTGTTCAAGCGTTACGTGAAGCACTCGCTTTAAACCCGGAATCAATCGTCGCAGCGGAACGTTTGCTTTCGTTACTGGCAGAAGACGAGGATCATGAAGCAATGATTGAGACGATCTCAGCCATTGAAGAACATGTCACGGCTCCGATTCTGACATGGTACCGGGCGCGCGCTTTATATGCGTTAGAGGAATACACGCAAGCGATGGAGAACTATGCGATAGTCGAAGGCGCATTCACGGAAGACGCGCTTTTCTTGAAAGAGTATGGTTTTGCACTCGTCGAGGAAGGACGGCGTGAAGAGGGACAACGTCTCTTACGACGCGCTGCACAGTTGACACCAGAGGATAACGAACTCGTCGACTATGTTGAACGAATGGATGGATGACTTCACGGGAGAAGGGAGTAGGATTGAGATGATAGAGAGAAAGCAGCGATTCTTACGCCGCATCTTGACCTATTACACGTTAAAGCGACGGGAAGCAAAATGGATCATCGATTACTGGTTGCGTAACGAGGCAAAACTCGAGCAGGTACACTTCGTTCAAAATGCGACTTTCGCTCCGAAAGCCATCATCATGACGACATATGGATTCGATGCGGAACCGTTTCTTTTTAAAAAAGGGGACGTCACGACGCTAGATCCAGAAAAAGCGTATCATGACATTCGTTTGACATCGGAAGATATCTACATCGAGCTAAACTTCCAAGGCATGATGATGGACGATGAATACTTGTCTTTACTGGAAGAAAATCCATTTCGTCCGGAAGTCGCTGTTGAACCGCGTTTAGCAGATGAAGCGACTCATTTCATCGCTGTCACGGTCAATCGACAAGAAGAAGAACGGTTGGTCCGATTGATCGATGAAGCACTTGATGCACGCGATCAACATCGATTCCACTCCCTTTCCGAACAGTTACGTCTCGTTCGAAATCAACTCCCTTAATCAAAGAACTCTATTGCTTATAACAGGCGATAGAGTCTTTTTCGTATGTGAAGATTTGTGCAAAATATGAAGAAAAATAGGGTGGAATTTCATAAAACGTTCACATTAAGAGAGCAGGAGGAAATGTGGATATGATACATTAAATGTGACGAATTGTAAGTAAGAAAGAAAGGGGGAAATGACTTGCGTTTCAAACCATCCGACGTACAGCGGACACGAAGCGAGCAAGCGTATATCGACACGCTAATCGTGCCTTTGCTTCCGATCGGTTTCGATGAGGCGATGCATGCTTATGCGGAATGCGCAGACATGACATTGACGGTGGCGTCCGAAGTCGAACGCCAGCTATCTGGACGGGCGTTGCTCTTACCTGCCATGACCTACATCGATGTACCGTCGATCGAACAGTTGGAAGGATGGCGTCAAGCGGCTGCTTCCGGGCAATTCCGTTTCATCACCTTCATCACCGCTGATTTAAGGTGGAAGGAGACTGCCGCAGAAGAGATTATCTACGTGCCACGTCTAGCTCTTGAGACGATGAGTCGTGACCAACAAGGTCAGATGGTCGGGAATTTTGTTGGACAAGTTCTCGAACAGTTAGGAAACCGTTGGACCGCGCTATGAAGCGGTTGACGCAATGATTTTATTAAGATACTATTACCATGTGAGAAATTTGTGTGAAGTACTGTCGTCTTGGGGCACAGCGTACATCACAAGGGGGGATCGAGATGGCTCAAAACGGGTCTAACGTAACACGTCGTCAATTCTTGACGTATACATTGACAGGCGTCGGCGGTTTCATGGCTGCGACAATGGTCATGCCGATGGTCAACTTCGCAGTTGATCCAGTCCTGAAGAAATCAGGAGCAGGCGATAAAGTAAAAGTAATGAAGTTGTCGGATATCACGACAGAACCAAAACGGGTCGACTTCAAGAAACAAACGCAAGATGCGTGGTATGAGTTCGAAGAAACGTTGTCGGCTTGGGTGTTCAAAGATGATAAGGGAGAAATTTTGGCCCTTTCACCGATTTGTAAACACTTAGGTTGCCAAGTCAGCTTCGGCGCAGATCCAACGCACCCGGAGCAATTCTATTGCCCATGTCACTTCGGACGGTATACGAAGGATGGCACGAACGTACCTGGTACGCCTCCAACGAAACCACTCGATGAGTATGAAATGCAACAGAAAGATGGTTACCTCTACCTTGGTAAACCAGTCGAAAGAGGTGCGTAAGCGATGATGCAAAAAATCTATGATTGGATTGATGAGCGCGTTGATATTACGCCGCTCTGGCGAGACATCGCCGATCATGAAGTACCGGAGCACGTCAACCCGGCACATAACTTTTCAGCTTTCGTTTATTGTTTTGGCGGATTGACGTTCTTTACGATCGTCATCCAGATTCTTTCGGGGATGTTCTTGACGATGTATTATGTACCGGACATCATCAACGCACACGCGTCCGTCTACTATCTACAAAACGAAGTCGCACACGGACAAATCGTTCGTGGTATGCACCACTGGGGTGCGTCTGTCGTTATCGTAATGTTGTTCCTACATACATTACGTGTCTTCTTCACTGGTTCATACAAAAAACCACGTGAATTGAACTGGGTCGTCGGAGTTCTCTTGTTCTTCGTCGTCTTAGCTCTCGGTCTGACAGGATACCTATTGCCTTGGGACATGAAAGCGTTGTTCGCGACAAAAGTTACGATTCAGATTGCTGAAAGTATCCCGGTCATCGGTGGTATCGCGAAGACCCTCCTTGCGGGTGGAGAAATCGTCGGCGCAAGTACAATCGCTCGATTCTTTGCGATTCACGTCTTCTTCCTTCCTGCAGCATTGTTCGTCTTGCTCGGGGCCCACTTCATGATGATCCGTAAACAAGGGATCTCTGGACCACTTTAAACCGACTATCATCTAGACAACAAAAAAGGGGGAGAACACGATGCATCGTGGTAAAGGAATGAAATTCGTCACCGATTCACGGGTGTCGATCAATAACCGGATGCCGAACAAGTCAAAAGACTATTCGGAATATCCAGGTCGAACGGAAGCGTTCTGGCCGAACTTCTTACTTCGCGAATGGATGGTTGGAGCGGTCTTCTTGATCGGCTTCATGACTCTGACAATCGTAGAAGCAGCACCACTTCAAAACATTGCCGATCCGACGAATACGTCGTACATTCCACTTCCGGACTGGTACTTCCTATTCCTCTATCAGCTCTTGAAATACCAATTCGCTGCAGGTCCATACATCTTGATGGGAACAGTCATCCTTCCAGGTCTTGCGTTCACAGCACTTCTCGTCGCGCCATGGCTCGACCAAGGTCTTGAACGCCGTCCTGCGAAACGGCCAGTCGCCGTCAGCATGATGCTCCTCGCAGTCGTCTCGATCGTCTTCTTGACATGGGAATCTGTTCAAACGACACACTGGGATACCATCCACAAGCAAGGTGAGTTGACGATGAACGAAGGACCAAAAATTGATACATCGGCAAAAGGATACGAAATTTATTCGAACCAGTCATGTGTCAACTGTCATGGTAAGAACCTCGAAGGTGGAGCAGCAGCTCCAGCGCTCGTCGGAACGAAAAAGACTGAAAAAGAGATTTATGATATCGCAGTCAAAGGTGTCGGTTCGATGCCGGCTGGTCAGTTCAAAGGCTCAGATGCCGATCATAAAGAACTTGCGAAATTCATCGCTTCATACGGTGAAGGCGGCGAAAACAATAAATAAGCCAAAAGCCGGGGGAGCAATCCTCCGGCTTTTGTCGATGATGAGGTGAAACGATTGCAAGGAATATTTACTTTACTCCGTCATAAAGCCGTGCTTTGGATCGTCGGATTGATCAACTTAGCAGGCACCTTATACGGCTACTACTGGTATGAACCACAACTCGCGACATCGAAGTGGTACTTCTATCCGTTCATTCCGGATAGCCCAACCGCATCGCTGTTCTTTACGATCATCGTTTTTCTATGGATTTTCGGACGACGTTCCCGCTTGTTTGAAGCGCTCGCATTCGTGACATTGATCAAATATGGTGTCTGGGCGGTCGTCATGAATGCCTTGATGTTGAACGAACTCGGCACATCAAACGCCTACTTAACAACGATGGCACTGATGCTGATGGTGTCGCACGGAGCGATGGCGTTTCAGGCGTTGTTATTCAGTCCTTTGATGACATTTCGCGTCAAGGAGCTTGTTCTCGTTGCGATTTGGGTCGTTCATAACGATGTCGTCGATTATGTCCTTGGGCAATGGCCCCGCTACCCGGCGCTTGCAGAGCACATCAAATGGATCGGATACGGTTCTTTCTGGTTGACTGGATTATGTCTTTTGATGGGATATCTGTTTGTCGCACGCGATTCAATTGACAATAAGGTCGCTTGAACATAAAATAGACCTATAAACAAAAAAGAAAGGAACGATGTCTCGTGGCAAACTATTTGATTTATCTCGCGATCATCATGATCGTCCCGATTTGGGCTCAGATGCGGGTGCGGAGCACCTATAAAAAATATCAAGATGTTCCGATTCAGAGTGGGGTGACAGGAGCACAGGTCGCTGACTTCATCATGAAGCAGAACGGGATTACGAACGTCCGGCTAGAGCCGATTGGTGGAACGATGTCCGATCATTATGATCCGACAAATAAAGTCGTCCGGCTTTCAGAAGACGTCTATTACGGTTCGACGGTCTCAGCCGTTTCGATTGCGGCACACGAAATTGGTCACGTCATCCAAGATGCGACGGATTATAACATGATGCGTGTCCGGCACCGCATTGCACCTGTCGCCTCAATCACGTCGAACTTATCGTTCCCTCTATTGTTGATTGGTCTATTCGCTGGGTTCACTGGTCTTGCGATGCTAGGTGTCGTCCTGATGCTTGGAGCGGTCATCTTCCAACTCGTCACGTTACCGGTCGAGTTCGATGCTTCGAACCGAGCAATGGCGCAATTGACAGATCACGGAATCATCGACGCGGAAGAAGAACGTGGTTCACGCCGTGTCTTGAACGCAGCCGCTTGGACATACGTCGCGGCAACACTCGTTGCCGTCGCCGAGTTCCTTCGTCTCGCACTAATCGTCTTCAACCCGTCAAGTGATGACTAAAACGAAAAACACGGATCGCTCAAACGAGCGATCCGTGTTTTTTACGTTTCTTTGATCGGAATCCGATTCTCATCGAACGTGAAACCTTCCCCCGTCACCTCATAGACATCATGCAAGGTGATGAAGGCATGCTGATCGACACTTTTAACGAGTGTCTTCAAGCGATTGATCTCGTTTCGAGCGACGACGACATATAATACTTCGAGGTCGCGTCCCGAGTATCCACCCTTCGCAATCAGACGGGTCGTACCTCGGTTCATCGTCGCATGGATGCCGTCCGCGATCTCCGTCCGGTGGTCACTGATGATCATCGCCGCTTTACCAGCGTAAGTGCCTTCTTGCATCCAATCGATGACACGGGCACCGACGTAGACGGCAAGTAACGTATACATTGCCTGCTTATAATCGAGATACGTCAAAGAAGCAACGATGACGAAGAAGTCAAAGACTAAGAACGTTCGACCGATCGACCAACCAAAGTAGCGTTTCGTCAGACGAGCAATGATATCGACACCACCCGTCGTTCCGCCATTGTTGAAGATGATTCCGAGTCCCACCCCGATGAACACACCTGCAAACAGGGCAGCAAGGACCATGTCTTCTCGTAAATCAATCACGAGTGGTGAATACTTCGCAATCACTCCGTACCAAAAGGAAAAACTGAATGTACCAATCAACGTATAGACGAACGTCGTTCGCCCTAAAATCTTATAGCTGACGAAAAAGAGAGGAACGTTCAGCACTAAGTTCGTGATCGATGGTGATAACCCGAACAGTCCTTTTAGAATCAGCGTGATTCCGGTGAAACCGCCCTCTGCCAATTCGTTTTGGACGTTAAAATGATAAATACCAAAAGCAAAGATGAATGACCCGACTAAAATCCAGAGAATGTTCTGAACCCGAATCGGAAACTGGAATGGAGGTGCCATTTCCGTGTGCTCCTTTCAAATCAAGACTCTTTCTCTAGGGTAACGGCACGGTCGGAAAAAGACTAGCTTTTCCTACGAAAATCAGTCGAAAAGTGATCAGTATGGTCATTCTGATCGATATTGCTTAGAATAGAGACGAATAGAAGTCATAAAGAGAGTGTGGTTTTATCATGAAAAAAGCAATTGGGATTCTCTGTTATCCATCAGTCGGCGGTAGTGGGGTTGTCGCGACTGAACTTGGTATGAAGCTAGCAGATCGTGGACATGACGTTCACTTCATTACATCGAGCATGCCGTTTCGGCTGACGGAATATCGACCAAACATCACGGTCCATTTGGTTGAGGTCAACCAGTATTCTGTTTTTAAATATCCACCCTATGACATTACGTTAGCGTCAAAAGTCGCAGAAATCATTGATTTATTCGATCTCGATGTGATCCACGCCCATTACGCTGTTCCGCATGCCGTTTGTGCAGAACTCGGACGAAACATGGCGAAGAAAAAAGGCGTCGCCGTCGTCACGACATTACATGGAACAGACATCACCGTCATCGGTCAGGACTTAGAGATGCAACCGGCCATTCGGTATGGTATCGAACAATCGGATGCGGTCACGGCTGTTTCTGAGAGTCTTGCGCTTGAGACGAATGCGACACTTAACGCCCATTACGACATCGATGTCATCGCGAACTCGATTGATGAGAGTGTCTATTATCCGATGCGGGATGAACGATTGAAGCGGCATTACGGTATCGAATCGGATGAAGTCGTCGTCATCCATATCTCGAACTTCCGACCGGTCAAACGAATTGACGATACAGTCGCGGCATTCGCAATCGCGGCAAAAGATCGGAAGATGCGTCTGTTGCTCGTCGGAGATGGTCCAGAGATGGGACAAACGAGACGTCGTGCGAAGGAACTTGGCATTGACGACAAAGTCATTTTCGCTGGTAAACAGGAACATGTCGCGCAGCTGCTCGCCATCAGTGACATTCATGTGTTGCTGTCGGAAAAAGAAGCGTTTGGACTCGTCGTCCTCGAGGCGATGGCAATTGGTGTCCCAAGTGTCGTCTCGACAGCGGGTGGATTACCAGAAGTCATTCAGGACGGCGTGACAGGATATATCGTTCCGACTTACGACGTTAAGGTCGCTGCGGCGCGCATCGGTGAACTTGCGGATGATCCGTTGTTACGAGAACGGATGGCAGAAGAGGGTATTCGCGATACTCGTCGTCGTTTTGATTCGAATGAGATCGTCCGTCGTTATGAACAAGTCTATGAACGGGTGTGTGCGCGTCATGAACTTGCTTGAAGGCGCGCATCATATCATTCAGACGATCGAACAAGCGGGTGGTGAGGCTTATATCGTTGGTGGTGCCGTTCGCGACATGTTACTCGACCGGACACCAGGAGACTATGATTTAGCGAGTTCGATGTTACCGGAACAGATCATCGACTTATTCCCTGTCGTCATTCCGACAGGGCTCGAGCATGGAACCGTAACGGTTGTTCTCAACCACGTACCGTACGAAATCACGACGTTCCGCTCGGAAGCAACCTATAGCGATCGTAGGCGACCGGATGCGGTGACGCTTGGCGTTAGTTTGGAAGAGGATTTGACCCGGCGTGATTTTACGATCAACGCGATGGCACTCAGACCATCCGGACGTGTGGATTTGTTCGGCGGAGCGCGCGACATCGAAGAGCGGATCATCCGCACGGTCGGTGAACCAGTCGAACGTTTTAATGAAGATGCACTCCGTATGATGCGGGCGTTCCGCTTTATGAGTCAACTTGATTTTTCGCTTGAGGAGACGACCGAGCAAGCAATCTTTGAACTCGCTCCGCATCTAGAGGCCGTTGCGATTGAGCGGATCGCGACCGAGTTTGAGAAGCTCTTACTTGGTCCAGGGAAACAGCAGGCGTTACAGGCGATGCTCCGGACAGGGATCGAACGCTATCTACCCGGCATGACTTCAGAAATCGTCGAGAGACTCGCCAAGCAATCGTTTCGGGGTGTTTCAAAGGATGCCGTCTGGACACTCGTACTTGATGCCGGTCTAACGCGCGATCAATTGACACGCTGGAAACGATCGAAACATCAAATGCAGCTCGCTGTGCGTTTAGTCCCTCTGTTATACCGACCGTTACAGGACTGGGATCGTTATCAATTGTCGGATGAAGAACTGGCGATTCTGCGGGAGATGACTGGAATGGATTATCCGGATCGATCGGATTTACCGATTCGCGGTCGCAAAGAGCTCGCTGTTGACGGAAAAGACATGATTCGTCTTGGTCTTCGAAAGCAACAGATTAAAGAAGCACTCTTGCACTTGGAGTACAGCGTCGTCATACGGTCTTGTCCAAACGACCGAACGGTATTGATGAAGGAGGTAGAGCGATGGCACACACAGTCCGAGAACAAATCTTGATAGCACTGCGCAAGCGGACGTGGTATTCCGGACAGGAATTAGCGGAGACACTAAATATTTCACGTACCGCTATTTGGAAACATATGCAAACCTTAAAGGAAGAAGGATACCAGATCATCTCCAATAAAAAACAAGGCTATCAATTGGTCGATGAAGGTGACTTGTTGACACCGATTGCAATTGAGCACGGATTAACAACAGTGCGTTTCGGTCGACACATCCTTCATTTCGAAGAACTGGACACGACGCAACGGATCGCACATGAACAAGCTCAACAGCAGGCGCAGGAGGGAACACTCGTCGTATGTGATCATCAGACGAATGGTCGCGGACAACTGGGACGGACTTGGCATGAGGCGAAGAATGAGGGAATCGCGATGAGTTTGCTCGTCCGTCCAGATGTACCGATGCACCAAGCGGGACAACTGACGCTCGTAGCAGGTATTGCGCTTGCGCAGTCTCTCCGGACATTCGATGTTCCGGTTACAATCAAATGGCCGAATGATATCTTGATCAACGGTCGCAAGGTAGCTGGCATCTTAACAGAGATGCAGACCGAGGCAGACCGGATCAGTTCAGTCATCATCGGCATCGGAATCAACGTGCATCATGAACAGTTTCCGGAAGGGATTAAAGATCGTGCTACCTCACTTGTCCGAGAATCAGGAAGAACTTTCCGACGTGCGGAAGTCGTCGCAGCTTTTTTGAATCGATTTGAACGACTATATACGCAGTGGGTCGAGCTAGGGTTCGGACCTTTCGTATTCGAATGGGAAACACTCGCTGATCGCCTACATGAACAAGTGACGCTACGGACACGTCAAGCGACCGCTTCCGGAACATTGCTCGGTATTGACGAGACGGGAACGATCCGGATTGAGACGGATGCAGGCGAGACCCGTTTCCATTCGGCAGAGCTGATTTACTGGTAAAAAGAATGAGGGTTTGAATCAGACGGTTTGCAGAGAGCTTTTCCCGTCATGTATAATAAAACCACGGATGGTATCCGCTCGTCGGAATCATACCGAATCGACAGGTGCCAGTTTTAGCTGTTTCAACTGCCTTGATCTTAACGGACAGGGACAGAAGGACGATATTCAATTATTCCGCCTTCTTTTCCGCATGCGTTTATTTTGGAGAAGAAGGCGTTTTCCTTTTGTCCTCCCTACACACGTAAGGAGAGAACACGATGCACACAATGGGTCCATTATTAAAAAAACAACAAGCTGGAGAGAAGCTCGTCATGTTGACGGCGTATGATTATCCTTCAGCAAAATTATCAGAGGCAGCAGGGGTAGATATGTTACTCGTCGGGGACTCCCTCGGAAACGTCATCCTCGGCTATGACTCAACGATTGCCGTCACGGTCGACGACATGGTCCACCATGCGCGTGCTGTTCGCCGTGGCGCACCACAGACGTTCATGATCGTCGATATGCCGTTCGCAAGTTATCATGGTTCATTTGATCGCACGCTTGAATCAGCGGCCCGTATTTTCCAAGAATCACAGGCGGATGCTTTGAAACTAGAAGGGGCAGGGGAGATCTTAAAAACGATTCGTCGTTTGACGGACGCTGGGATGCCTTGCGTCGCACATCTCGGACTAACACCACAATCCGTTGGAGTTCTTGAAGGATTCAAGGTCCAAGGGAAATCACTAGAAGCAGCCGAACAACTGATTGCAGATAGTTTGGAAGCAGAGCGTGCCGGAGCGAAAATGCTTGTCCTTGAGTGTGTGCCGCATCCGCTCGCGAAACGAATTCAAGAGCTCCTCTCGATTCCCGTCATCGGCATCGGAGCCGGTGCAGATGTCGCCGGTCAAGTACTTGTCTATCATGATATCTTGACGTATGGCGTCGGACGTTTACCGAAGTTCGTCAAAGCGTATACGGACTGGAATACTTCAGGAACAGAAGCAATCGCTGCTTATGTCAAAGATGTCAAAGCCGGTGCCTTCCCTGAACTTGCACATTCGTTCCAGATGGACGAGGAACTAATCGGTGCGCTTTATGGAGGAAACAAGGAATGAAGATTGTTCAAGATATTCAGACGTTACGAGAACGTCTAGCGGGAGCCGGTTCAATCGGATTTGTACCGACGATGGGATTCCTGCACGAAGGGCATGCCTCATTGCTAAAACAAGCACGACAAGAGAATGATGTCGTCGTCTTAAGTATTTTCGTCAACCCGACACAATTCGGACCAAACGAAGATTTGGATCGTTATCCACGAGACGCGGAACGCGATCAGAAAATCGCGGAAGTAGAAGGGGTCGATTATCTGTTTTATCCGACGAACGAGACGATGTATCCGCTGGATATGGCCCGTGTTACGGTTCGCTCCGGTGATGATGTCTTGTGCGGCGCATCGCGACCAGGACATTTTGACGGTGTCTTGACGGTCGTCAGTAAGCTGTTGAACGTCGTCCGTCCAACCCGTGCATATTTCGGCTTAAAGGATGCACAACAGCTCGCCTTGATCGAAGCGTACGTCGCTGATTACTTCGTTCCGGTTGAAATCGTCCGTTGCCCAATCATTCGCGAAGCGGATGGTCTAGCGAAATCGTCACGAAATGTCTATCTTTCGGAGACGGAACGCACGCAAGCACCGGGAATTCAACAGGCGTTGCAACAAGCGAAACAAGCACTCGATCAAGGAGTGCCTGTTGAAAAGGTTCTCGAACAGACGCGCGCAGCACTTCAATTTGAGGGGACGACGATTGATTACGTCGAAGCTGTCGACTATCCATCACTACGACCTGCCACTGAACAAACGACTACGATTCTCTTAGCTGTTGCCGTGCAGTTCGCATCGGCACGCTTAATCGATAATTTACTATATACGAGAGGAGTATGACGATGTTACGCACATTCATGCATGCTAAACTACACAAGGCCCGGGTCACCGAGGCAAACTTACACTACGTTGGGTCGATTACGATTGATGAGGATTTACTCGATGCTGTCGGGATCCTTGAAAATGAAAAAGTCCAAGTGACGAACAATCAGAATGGTGCGCGGATTGAAACGTATGCGATTAAAGGGGCTCGCGGCTCAGGTGTCATCTGTTTGAACGGTGCTGCAGCACGCCATTTTCAAGTCGGAGATGAGGTCATTATCATGGCGTATGCGCAATTGTCGACGGAAGAAATTGCGACACATGTCCCAAAAGTGGCTGTTCTAAATGAGCAGAATGACATCAAACAAATGTTGTCTCAAGAAATCGCCCACACGATCTTATGAAATTTTAGAGACCCGATTATGTCAGCGGGTCTCTTTTTTGTTAAGATGAAGAATGAGATGCCATCCAATCATGGATAGGATGGATTAAAGGTGGAGGATCAGTGTTGAAGAAAAAATACGTCGTAGTCGACCTGGAAACGACAGGTCATTCCATAAAGGCTGGCGATGAGATGATTGAGATCGGAATGGCGGTCATTGAAGATGGACAGTTGACAGAACAACTGTCTGCCTTCGTCCGTCCGACCCAACCGATTCCTCCATTCATTTCCCAGTTGACGGGCATCACGGATAAAGATGTCAAAGATGCCGAGACGTTCGATGTCATCGCACCACGAGTTTTATCATTGCTCGATGGTGGCGTCTTCGTCGCACATAATGTGCAGTTCGATTTAAACTTCTTAAACGATGCGTTAGAAGAAGAAGGATACTTGCCGTACACAGGTCCCGTCATTGATACGGTAGAACTTGCGCGAATCTTACTTCCAACAGCAGAAAGCCATGCGTTGTCGCATCTGTCAGAATCATTGCATCTTGCTCATCAAGAAGCACATCGGGCAGGAAGTGATGCTTCGGCGACGGCTGAATTGTTACTTGAACTACTCAAGCGACTACATACGTTGCCGCTCGAGACATTAAAACATCTCAGACGGTTATCACCACGTCTATTTAGTGCCATCGAAGAGGAAATCGACCATGCGATTCGTTTAGTCGGCATCGAAGAGGATGAGCGATTCGATCGTTTTCGTAAAATCGCTTTGAAAAAGCGTCAGACAATAGAACGTTTGTCACATCCGCCCATTCTTGAACCGTTCGGACCGTTCGTTGATGAATTGAATGCCGTGACGTTCCCTCGTCTATTTGAAGGATATGAAGAACGGCGTGGGCAGCTCGAGATGATGCGTCATGTCTATCAGTCGCTCGATCAAGAAACGCCGTTACTTGTCGAAGCGGGAACAGGGACCGGGAAATCGCTCGGTTATCTCGTGCCTGCAGCGCACTACGCGCTCGAACACGAAGTGCCGATTGTCGTCAGTACACACACGATTCAATTACAGGAGCAACTGTTTGCGCGTGATTTACCGCTATTGCGTCAATTGTTCGATACGCCGGTCCAGATTGCATTGCTTAAAGGACGAAGTAACTATATCGATTTACGGAAATTCGAGTTTTTCTTGAATGATCAAGAGGATGTCTATAACTTTACGCTCGCAAAAGCGATTCTTCTCGTATGGTTGACGGAGACGGAAACAGGAGATTTAGAGGAAGTCAGCTTACCGGGTGGTGCAGCGCAAGGCAATATCGGAATCAAGCAATTGATTCAATCCGATAGTCAATCGCAGCTTGGACGGTTTGATCCCTGGTACAGTCGGGACTTCTTCCAGCATGCGATTCGCCAAGCGAAAGATGCGACGATTATCGTCACGAACCATGCGTTGTTGTTTAGTGATCTGCAGTTCGAAGCAGGGGTCTTACCGAAAGGAAGCCCGTTGATTCTCGACGAGGCACACCAAATCGAAGAAGTCGCGAGCCATCATTTTGGTCTCGTTTTTGATGGTCATACGTTTGATCGTCTGTTCCGCCAACTCGGGTATTCATCTGACAAAAAATTATTGCACCGTTTGCTTGATCTGTCGGAAGAATGGGATATTGCCGAGATGGTTGAAGCCCATAGTGAGACGGTCGATGAAGCACTGACGACGTTGCTCGAAGAAGCAGACGGCCTACTGATGATCGTTCAAGCATATGGGCTCGAACTGGCTTCCCGCAAAGCACGACGGGAAGGAATGGTCAGCATTCGCTTTAAGCGACTCGATCGTTCGATGCGTGCCGTCCAAGAGAGTGCCAAGCGGGTTGAATTGGTGTTGCGACGTTTGCGTCAAGCAATTCGTGCGATTCATAAACTGTTCCATGAACATCGGGAGCAAATGAGTTATCGGGAGCGTTCGCTCGTCGCGGATTTAAAAGCGATCACGGCACAAATCGAAGAAGCAGAGCTCGCGATCTTCGAGACGATGCTTGCTCCGCACGATGAGACGGTATCTTGGATCGAGACGTCCGTTAAGAACCGGAAGCTAACACGCGTATACACACAACCAATTGACATTTCAGAGCGATTACGACGCGATGTCTTTTCAAAACGCACGTGTATCCTGACGTCTGCGACGTTGACTGTCTCGAACAAATTCCAATTCATTGAGAACCGATTAGGACTCGATGCTTTTGATACTCGTCGTTTCGTTGTGCCGTCGCCGTTCGGATATGCCGATAATGTGCGACTGATGATTCCGACGGATCTCCCACTCTTACAGGATGTGCCATTGCCAGAATTCGCGGAGACGATTGCGGAAGCAATCTTACAAATCGCAGAGGTGACGGAGGGACGGATGCTTGTCTTATTTACCTCGAACGACTTGCTACGACTGACGCATGAGGCGACGAAGCCGTTGCTGCCAGACCGGTTTACATTACTCTCGCAAGGGGTCACGCAAGGTTCACGGCAACGACTGATGAAACAGTTCAAGCAACTCGATGCCTGTATCTTGTTCGGGACGGCTAGTTTTTGGGAAGGGGTCGATATCCCGGGAGATGATCTCAGTTGTCTCGTCATCGTCCGCCTACCATTCGCGCCACCAGATCAACCAATTGTCCAAGCACGCTCGGAACGGATCGAAAAACTCGGAAAATCATCATTTTTCGAATACAGCCTACCGCAAGCAATCATTCGCTTTAAACAAGGGTTTGGTCGCTTGATCCGGACGACGAACGATCGTGGTGTTGTCTTCGTGCTCGATCGCCGGATTGAGACGACGCGATACGGAAAACGATTCGTTACGAGTCTGCCGAAAGTGCCTGTTTTATCAAAACCGCTTGATGAACTGACCGCAGAACTTGAATTGTTCTTGAATGATGGCGATTGAGTCTATTCAGATAAACCCTATCGCATTATAATAGATAGAGAAAAATGAGGGAGGACATACAGATGGATTCAAAAATTGAAACACTTGCGACCGTCAAAGTGAACCGCCATGACGATACGTATAAAATCGTCGACTTATTGAACCGGACGCTGAAAACGGAAGATTTAATGTTCGGTCTTGCTCTCGATGAAAAAGACAAGGAGCAGATGGTTTTCACCATCTATCGCACATGAAGTGGAAAGTCACGCTTGGTCTACTGAGTGCACTCCTCATCTTGGCTGTTCTTGGAACAGCTGTTTATCAGGTGACGATCGCTGAGGCAAAAGACCGAGAACAGAGCGTCGCGGAACAAGCAGAGACGCGTCTGAAAAAAGAACTAAAGCCGACAGACGTCCGGTTCGAATCTGTCTTTAGCGGAAAACGCCAATATGTCGTTTTTACGATGAAGCAGAGTGGACAGGCGGTACGGGCGTTTGTTCCGGAAAAAGGAACGATTGAGACACGACCGGTTGCTGATGGTATTGCCATTAAAACGGTCATCGCGGATCATCCGGAACTCGGAGATATCGTGTCTGCTAAATACGGTTTTGAGGACCGTGCTGTCATTGAGATCGTTTCAATGACGAAGACAGGCTATGATTATTCGTATTACACGTATCAAGAAGGTTCTTTCATCAAACGATTACGAATTAAGTAAAGGGAGTGGGCGACATGTTATCGAAACGCGTACGACAATTGACACCATCTACGACTCTAGCCATCACTGCGAAAGCTAAGGCACTACGTGAAGAAGGTCAAGACATCATCGGTTTAGGTGCGGGAGAGCCCGACTTCAATACACCGGAATTCATCATTCAAGCAGCATTCGAGGCAGCAGAAGCAGGCGATACGAAATACACGCCGTCTGGCGGAACGGTTGCCTTGAAGGATGCGATCATTGAAAAAACACGCCGTGACTTATGGATGCCATATGAACGTTCAGAAGTCATGGTCGCTTCTGGCGCAAAGCATGCGCTCTCGACATTGTTCCAAGCGATTCTCGACCCAGGCGATGAAGTCATCGTCCCAGCACCATACTGGGTCAGTTATCCAGAGCAAATTAAACTCAGTGACGGTGTCCCTGTCATTCTCGAGACGGACGAATCGTCTCGCTTCAAAGTGACACGGGAATTGCTCGAGCAACATATCACTCCGAAGACGAAAGCACTTGTCTTGAATTCACCATCGAATCCGACGGGGATGGTTTATTCGAAAGAAGAGCTTGAGATGGTAGCAGATGTTGCAATCAAGCACGATTTACTCGTCATCAGTGACGAGATTTATGAAAAGTTGCTCTATAACGGTGTGACACATATCTCGATCGCGTCCTTACCAGAAATGCGCGAACGGACGGTCATCATCAATGGTGTCTCAAAATCACATGCGATGACAGGCTGGCGGATCGGGTATGCGATTGGACCTAAAGAGATCATCGCAGCGATGACGAACTTAGCGAGCCATTCAACGTCGAATCCGACATCGATTGCGCAAGCAGCATCGGTTGCTGCGTATGCAGAGGGTGATGCACCGGTCGAAGCGATGCGTGTCATCTTTGAAGAACGACTTGAAAAAATCTACGCACGACTCATCGAGATTAAAGGATTGACGTGTCTGAAGCCGGAAGGGGCATTTTACTTGTTCCCACATGCAAAGCAAGCTGCTGAGATGTGTGGATTCGATAATGTCGATGACTGGTGTACAGCTGTTTTATCTGAAGCGAAGGTTGCCTTGATTCCAGGTTCAGGATTTGGTGCACCGGACTATGTCCGCCTATCTTATGCAACGGATCCGGCACGTGTCTTAGAGGCACTCGACCGGATTGAAGGATTCATCACGGCCCATACAGCCGTTTAATAGAGAGAGGATGTTGACTGTTGAAAACAATGATTCGGGATGTAAATAAATATGTAGGAGAAGAAGTGACGATTGGGTGTTGGTTAGCAAACAAACGCTCGAGTGGTAAAATCGCCTTCCTCCAACTTCGGGATGGCTCTGGATTCATGCAGGGTGTCGTCGTTAAAGAAACGGTCGGCGAAGACTTATTTAAACAAGCAAAAGGCTTAACACAGGAATCATCACTTTGGGTAACAGGCGTCATCAAATCAGATGGCGGTCGGACAGCGATCGGTCATGAAATGGAAATTTCAAAAATCGAAGTTATCCATGAAGCGATCGATTATCCGATTACACCAAAAGCACACGGAACGGATTTCTTGATGGATAACCGTCACCTCTGGTTACGTTCAAAGCGTCAGCATGCGGTCATGGTCGTCCGGAATGAATTGATTCGTGCGACGTACGAATTTTTCAACCAAGAAGGATTCATCAAAGTGGATCCGCCAATCTTAACAGGTAGTGCGCCAGAAGGAACAACAGAATTGTTCCATACGAAATATTTCGATGAAGATGCATACCTTTCACAATCTGGTCAGCTCTACATGGAAGCGGCAGCAATGGCACTTGGAAAGGTCTTCTCGTTCGGTCCGACGTTCCGTGCTGAAAAATCAAAAACACGTCGTCACTTGATCGAATTCTGGATGATGGAGCCGGAGATGGCATTCCACGATCACGAGATGAACCTCGAAGTCCAAGAAAATTACGTCTCGCACCTCGTGCAATCGGCACTGAAGAACTGCCGTGCGGAGCTTGAGTTGCTTGGACGTGACTTGACGGTCCTTGAAAACATTAAAGCACCGTTCCCACGCGTCAAGTATACAGAAGCAATCGACATGCTCAAAGAGCAAGGATTCGACGATATCGAATTCGGGGATGATTTTGGTGCACCACATGAGACAGCGATCGCAAACAGCTTTGCGCGCCCTGTCTTCATCACGCATTGGCCAAAAGCAATTAAGCCGTTCTACATGAAAGAAGATCCGGAAAACCCAGATTTCGTTTTATGTGATGATTTGATTGCCCCTGAAGGATACGGGGAAATCGTCGGTGGTTCACAACGTGAAGAAGATCATGACAAACTTCTCGCTGAGATGAAGAAACATGGTCTTGATGAGACGGGTGCCTATAAATGGTATCTTGAAACACGTCAATACGGTTCTGTTCCACACAGTGGCTTCGGTCTTGGTTTAGAGCGGACAGTTGCTTGGATTACAGGCGTCGAGCACGTTCGGGAAACGATTCCGTTCCCACGTCTGCTGAACCGCCTCTATCCATAAGCAGTAAGGAAAAACATCGACCCATCGTCTCGACGGGTCGATTTCTTGTTTAGACTAGAGAATCGAGGAATTACGATGAATCATAATTTAGTGCAATTATTCGAGGAAGGGACGGTCGTCTTACCAAAACGATTGTTCACAGAGGCGAAACGATTAGGTATCAGTTTTGTCGAGTTCACGTTAATTGGTCAACTGTTTGCCTGTCGGGCGGAAGGCATGGAGATGCCGTCTCCGGAAGAGTTAAGTAATCGACTTGGACTATCAGAGACGGAAACGATCGAGACTACACTCGGTTTATTACAAAAAGGATTACTAGCGATGGAGAATGTCAACGGATCAGAACGTTATTCGCTTGTTCCACTTTACGAAAAACTGATGGCACCACCGGAACAGGAAGCACCGAACTTTGATACAATCAACCCGTCTGTCTTCCAACAGTTCGAACGGGAACTGGGCATGATGTCCCCATTTCAGATGGAGCAAATCATTCAGTGGTTGACGATCGAAAATATTTCGGAAGAGCTCGTGCTCGCTGCACTTCGAGAAGCGGTCTATCATAACGTTCGCAAGATGACTTATATCAATCAAATTTTACGAACATGGGAACGCGAAGGCATCAAGACACTTGAGGATCTTGCCGGGCGAGGAGGCTGAGTAGATGTTACGGAAAGCAGAAATCGATCGGATTGAAGCGACGTTAGAAGAGATGTTTCCGGATGCATTTTGCGAGTTGATTCACCGCAATCCGTTTGAACTGGTCGTCGCGGTCGCACTGAGTGCGCAAGCGACCGACGTACTCGTTAATCAGGTGACGCCTGGATTATTTGCTGCTTATCCGGATCCTGCTTCACTTGCTGCGGCACCGATTGAGGAAATCGAGGACAAGATCAAACGACTTGGATTATACCGGAATAAAGCAAAAAACATCAAGGCACTGGCAGCACAACTTCTTGCGCAACACGACGGTGAAGTCCCGACGGAACGAGCCGGACTTGAAGCATTACCTGGTGTCGGGCGTAAAACGGCGAACGTCGTCTTGTCTGTCGCCTTCGATGTCCCGGCATTTGCGGTTGATACACATGTCGAGCGCGTCTCGAAACGTCTCGGAATCTGTCGGTGGAAGGATAATGTCACACAGGTTGAAGCGACACTCATGCGCCGTTTCAAACGAGAACGTTGGTCAAAACTCCATCATCAATTCATCTTCTTTGGACGTTATCACTGTAAGGCACAACGTCCGAACTGTGAAGCTTGTCCGTTACTCGACATGTGTCGAGAAGGGAAAAAGCGGACAAAAGGATTAGCGACACCATAAAAAAAGTGGATCCCTATCGGATCCACTTTTTTTGAGTCATCAACCATTCCAAGGGGTATCGGACCATTCACGACGCTTTTTCGTGATTGGTACTTTTTTGAAACCCCAGTTTCGGAAATCTTGGTCCGGGCTATCGCGGCGAATGTAAATTTTATCTTTGATGGCTTTAAAAATCCGGTTTTCGTCCCCATAATGGACAAACCGTGGTTTTACCTCGATGACACCACGACGGACGCGGGACAAAGGTAAGCAGACCAAATCGGCAATCTCAAGACCAGATTGGTAGAGGTCGCTGTCTTTTTCAGCAAAGATGAAGCCCTTGATTTTTTGACGGCTTTTTTCAACGTCGAGATGGACCGTTCCTGAATTGAAGATATCGAAGAATGCCTTTTGAATCAGCAAGTTCTGATAATCATCACGACTTTCAAGCACAACACGTGCACTCGTCGCTTCTGTCTCATCAAGGAAGGAATAGAACGATTTCATCAGATGAGCGAAGGCAACGACATACGGATCCTTCGGTGTCGAGAAGAAGTCTTGCAGCTTCTGTTTATCGACTTCGACACTGACGATCGTACAATCGATATCGACTAAAAATTCCGGTAAGGCAATCCAGAAGTGACGCAACATATCGATCGTGATCCCGTCTTCTTTTCCATATGGATGTTCGGCTTTTAAAATTTCTTTGAGATGAAGCGGAATATGTGGATCCTCAAAGACTTTTGCCTTGAAATCCATCAAACGTTGACGAAGCGGACTCGGTTCGCCCGTCTCATCCGAATCGATGGCATATTTATATTCCATCAAGACACCTGTTAGATTGAATTGTGTATTCCCCTTAGGTGTTCCTGTCTCGTCAACGAACATGATGTATTTCTTCGGGGCAGGGGTTGAGTTCTTAGGAAATCCTTTGACATCAACGCCTTTGACGTTCGATTGTACCCGTTTGTTCAAATGAATCTCCTCCAATTGCACGATAATTACACAGTCTTTAAGAAAGAAATGCTCTTGATGCCACTTTACACGCTAGGCGACTGAAAAGCTATAGCCTGGCAAGTGAAACCGGTGAAACATTCCCTTATAGATTAGGTGTTCGACTCAAGGAAGATAATTCCTGTTTTTAATTATTATTCTTCGCCATTCATCAATCGATCGATATAGCGGACGGATTTAATCGTTTCATTGAAACGTTTCAGACTCGTCTTCGGCTGAAAGGCTTGGACAGAAATCTGCTTCAGTTGATCCACAGCACTTTCGACCATACTCGGACGTAAGTAAGGACTATCTTGGGCATTCATTTGCCACTGCGCAATCAGTTGATCTGCTCGTTCGACGAACGGTACGACGTCTCGATTGAAGTCATATTCGGTTCCGGCACGTCCTTCTTGATATATACGTTCAATCTCTTGTAATAACGGTTCAATTGTCATTGGTTTTTAACTACTCCTCTCGGCCGATACGGTACAATCACATATCATGGTACAATAAACGCGATAGGAGGGGAATCGTTTTGAATTACCCGAATGGGAAAAAATTTCAAAAGCCACTCGAGTCGCACGGAACCCGAATCAAGAAGGCACGATCAACCGATTCAACCTTTTCAAATCGTGGGATGACGCTCGAAAAATTATTGAATGAAAGTAATACGTTTTATCTGACTCATAATCGGGCAATCATTCACAAGAAACCCACTCCGTTACAAATCGTTCAAGTGGATTATCCGAAACGGTCGGCAGCGGTCGTTAAGGAAGCCTACTTCAAGCAACCATCGACGACTGATTATAATGGCGTGTACCGTGGAAAATACATTGATTTCGAAGCGAAGGAGACGACGAATAAAACGTCCTTCCCGATAAAAAATTTTCACCCCCATCAAATCGCACACATGCGTCAATGTGTCGAACATGGAGGAATTTGTTTTGTCATCATTCGATTCAGTCTGTATAATGTGCAATATGTGCTTTCAGTCGAGCACGTGTTCCCCTGGTGGGATCAACTCGAAAGCGGACGGAAATCCATTCCGCTGACGATCATCGAACAAGACGGTATCAAAGTCGAGACTGGCGCGTACCCTGCTATCGATTATTTAAAGGCAGTGGACGAACTATATTTCAATTCAGACACTTTTTGATTGAAGGAGAAGGATAGCATATGGAAAGAAGTCGTGTCGCACGTCGTGAAGAGACGAAGTCATCTGAAAAAAAGATGAAACGGACGAAACGTCCCCAAAAGAAAAAATCAGGTGGAGGATCCGGTGGTAAAGGTCCACTCTGGAAAAAGTTATTGTTGATTGCTACCGGATTATTTATCTTGATGATGTTGATCGGAGGCGGATTTGCGGCTTATGCGATTGCTACGGCACCTGAGCTTGATGAAGCAGAGCTTCGTGATGCTTTACCGTTAAAGATTTATGCAAGTAATAAAGAGGAAATCACAAAAGGTGGAACGAGCCGAGAATATGTGTCGATCGATGAAGTACCAGAAGTCGTTAAGGACGCATTCATCTCGATCGAGGACCGTCGTTTTTATCAGCATAACGGGATTGATTTCCGCCGTCTCGGAGGTGCCATCATCGCGAACGTCACCGATGGATTTGGTTCTGAAGGCGCTTCGACGATTACGCAACAGGTCGTCAAACAATCATTCCTCAGTTTTGATAAAACAATCACACGGAAAGTCCAAGAGCAATGGCTTGCGATCCGCTTAGAGCAGGATTATACGAAAGATCAGATTTTAGAGATGTACTTGAATAAAAACTACTATGGTCAAAACTCATTTGGCATCCAGACCGCTTCAAAAGCCTATTTCAATAAATCAGTTGATAAGTTGAATTATGCGGAAGCTGCAATGCTCGCGGGATTACCGCAACGTCCGACAGCTTATGATCCAATCAAAGGATCTCCGAAGCTAACGAAATGGCGTCAGACGCAAGTCCTCAATGCGATGCAAACGACAGGCGTCATTACAAAAGCGCAACGAGATAAAGCGGTTAAACAACCAATTTCGAAATTAATCAATCCGGCGCCGAAGTCAACGAAGGATGAATCATATGATAGTGTCATCTTCGACATGGTATCAAAAGAGTTAGAAGATGATTTTGGTCTAGAAGGAAAAGATATCTATGGTCAAGGGTTAAAGATCTATACGTCGATTGATAAGCCGATGCATGACTATATGAACGAAGCGATCAAAAAAGATCAAATCGTTCAATTACCGGAATATGCTGAAACGGCTGCTACGGCAATTAATACGCAAACCGGAGAAATTCTTGCAGTCGTCGATGGTAAAAATCCAGGTAAAGGAACAGCGCGACGAAACTATGCAAATGAACCCCATCAACCGGGATCATCCGCAAAACCATTCTTCGCATACGGCCCGGCCATCGAAAATGACAAATGGTCGACTGCGAAACAATTGACGGATAAGCCGACAGAAGTCAACGGAAAAGAGATTGGAAACTATTATGATGGATATCGTGGTACGAATACGATTCGTCATTGGTTGAAAATCTCGGCTAACACACCTGCCATTCAGACGTTCCAAGAAATTGGTGGGGATGCAGTCGAAGCATTCGCTGAAAAGTCTGGCTTGAAAATGAAAGACGATGAGTCGATTTCACCAGCTTATGCAATTGGTGGGATGAAGCATGGTTTTAATACGACTCAGATGGCAGGAGCTTATGCAACACTGGGTAATGGGGGCGATTATATCAAACCACACGTCATTAAATCGATTGAGTACAGTGACGGATCTAAAATCAAGTCACCAATCAAATCGAAAAAGGCGATGGAAGACTACACAGCTTATATGTTGACGGATATGCTTCGTGATGTCTTGAAACCAGGCGGTACGTTCCCAAGTGCTGGGTTGTCGTTTGATGCAGCCGGTAAGACAGGGACAACTAATGCTTATAAAGATGTCTGGTTTGCAGGATATACATCTGATGTCTCGATCAGTGTCTGGACAGGAACAACAAAATCAGGAAACAACAATGGATCCGGACTCAGTGGTCCATATAACAGTACGATGGCACAGCAAATCTGGAAAGATTTCATCACGAAAACACGCGATCGAACGCCAGCGCCATTTGAACAACCAAGTTCTGTCCTCAGTATCGGAAACGAATTATACGTGAAAGGGACGAAGGAACCTGTCGTTGAAAAAAAGACAGTACCCGCTCCGACTGGATTACAAGCATCTTACGATGAAGACAAAAAGAGCGGTGAACTGACTTGGAACTACAATGACGCTGCGCTTCGTGCCAATGGGTATGATAATGTATCGTTTGAAGTAAAGATGACAGATGCTGATGGTAAATCATCGACAGTCGGAACGAGTACGACGAATCGAATCAGTATCAGTGGATTAAAGCCAGGTCGCTCGATATTCCAAGTTGTAGCGAAAGCGTCAGGAGAAAAATCGGGACCAGTCTCGACGACGGTAACGGTCACCGATCCTGAAGAAGAAAAACCGTCAACGGACGAGCCAACGACGGATGAACCAACGACGGATGAACCGTCAACGGACGAGCCAACGACGGACGAACCGTCAACGGACGAACCGTCAACGGACGAACCGTCAACGGACGAACCGTCAACGGACGAGCCAACGACGGACGAGCCGACGACGGACGAGCCAACAACGGACGAGCCAACGACGGACGAACCGTCAACGGACGAGCCAACGACAGACGAACCAACGACGGATGAACCGTCAACAGATACACCGAATTCAAATGATGGTGCGAATGCACAAAACAATTCGAACGGTTCAACGGAACGAAACAACTCGAATGATAATGGAAATAATGGTCGTGGAAACGACGCTACGAATTCTACAACACCATAAGCACGACTTGTAAAGAAAGACAAGACCAAAGACGAGTAGATCGTTCTTTGGTCTTGCTTCTTTTTTTGTATAATGAAAAGTGGAAGGAAGTGAAGGCATGCAAGCGAAACAAACGCTCGTTGCATTTCTTGAAGAATTGAAACAGGACCGTTCATTCATGGAGCGGATTACGTATATGAAAACGATGGAAGCGACAGCGGGACGCTATGTCGATTTTCCAGAACAGTTACCGGAACGCTTGCGCCAAGCCCTCCGGACACGTGGCATCACTCAGTTATACCGTCACCAAGGATTGGCGTATGAACGCGTACAAGCAGGCGAGTCGACGGTCATCGTCACACCAACCGCCTCGGGAAAGACCTATTGTTTTAATTTACCGGTCTTATCACACTTGCTCGAACATCCAAATGCACGAGCGTTGTATCTGTACCCGACAAAAGCGCTGGCACAAGATCAAAATAGTGAGTTACTTGAACTGATCGATCAATTAGAGGCTCCAATCCGTTGTTTCACATACGACGGAGATACGTCACCGACGATTCGAACAAAAGTACGAAAAGCCGGGAACATCGTCATTACGAATCCAGATATGCTACATTCCGGAATCTTACCACATCATACAAAATGGATCGAACTATTTGAGAACTTAAAATATATCGTCATCGATGAGCTTCATACGTATCGCGGTGTCTTTGGCAGTCATGTCGCGAATGTCATTCGTCGCTTACGACGGATTTGTCGGTATTATGGCAGTAATCCCGTCTTCATCATGACAAGTGCAACGATTGCAAATCCAAAGGAACTAGCCGAACGATTAACGGAGAAAACAGTCGGACTAATTGATGAGAATGGTGCGCCGACAGGACGTAAACATTTTCTCGTCTATCAACCACCGATCGTCAACGCACAACTCGGTATTCGACGCTCGGCGACACTTGAGACAAAACAATTAGCGATGCGCTTCATCAAGAACAAGTTTCAGACAATCGTCTTTGCACGGTCTCGCGTCCGCGTCGAAGTCTTACTGACGTATCTGAGAAGTATCTATCCGCACGAGCTTGGTCCTCGATCCATCGAAGGGTATCGAGGTGGTTATTTACCAAGTGAACGTCGCGATATCGAACGACGGTTACGCCAAGGAGAAATCACAGGTATCGTCTCGACAAATGCTCTTGAACTCGGTGTCGACATCGGTCAACTGCAAGTGTGTATCATGAACGGCTATCCGGGTACGATTGCTTCACTTTGGCAACAAGCAGGACGAGCGGGGCGTCGGCAAGATGATGCACTAATCATTCTTGTCGCCTCATCTGGTATGCTCGATCAATATGTTGCAGAACGACCAGAGTTATTCTTGAATCAATCCCCGGAAGCAGCGCGACTTGATCCAGATAATTTGATCATTGCCGTCGATCACGTCAAATGTGCGGCGTTTGAACTGCCTTTTACGAAAGGCGAATCATTTGGAACGCTTGAGACGGAAGACATCCTCGCGTACTTAGTCGAAGAGCGTGTCCTGCACGAGCGAGGCGATCGTTTTTATTGGATGAATGACGCGTTTCCAGCACACGGGATATCGCTACGGTCCAGTGATCAAGAGAATGTCATCATCGTCGATCAGACCGAGGTACCGAATCGAGTCATCGGCGAGATGGATACCTTTAGTGCAATGACGTTGTTACATGACGAGGCCATTTATTTGCATGGGGCCGATCAATACCAAGTCGAGTACTTGGATTTTGAGGAGAAAAAAGCATTCGTCCGTGCAGTAGACGTTGATTATTATACAGATGCTAATTTTTCAGTCGACCTTTCCGTTCTCGAAGAAGATGAACAGTATGCAGAGGGAGAATACAGTGTTGCGCGTGGAGATGTCAGTGTTCGGGGGATGGCGACGATGTTCAAGAAGATCAAGTTCGGAACACATGAGAACATCGGGTCTGGTCCGATTCACTTACCAGAACGAGAGATTCATACGACAGGTGTCTGGTTCACCTTACCCGATCATGCACGCTCCTCGACGGAGCTTGAACAAGTGTTGGAAGGTGTCGCGAATAGTTTACGACGTGTTGCTCCGCTTTATTTGATGTGTGACGCTAGTGATGTCTTCGTCGTGCCGCAAGTCAAGGCGACACACACGCAGCAACCGACCGTCTATCTATATGATCGTTATCCTGGAGGCGTTGGTCTCGCGGAATCAATCTACAAACAACGCGGTGTCATGCTACGCGCAGCGCGTGATTCGATTGTCACATGTCCTTGCCAGGACGGTTGTCCTGCTTGTATCGGCATGGTCGGCGTAGCAGACGAGAAAGAACGAACGATTCAGTTGTTAGCAGAAATGGAGAAGGAATTATCATGAAAAATCGTCTTAGACGAATGCTGAAATCTACATCAGACGTCTCATCGGAGAATATAGAGCCTTCTGTCCTCGAAGTGGAAACGCTAAAGCCAACAAGCGGATGGACTGAAGAGCAACAAGCCTGGATTGATCGTGGGGCGGATATCTTAACATTCGAACAAGAGTGGATTGTCAGGGTCGACAAACGCTATGCTCTGACGGACCGGCATGGAGACCGGAGTTTTGCCGAAGTGTATGAGTCTTTACAGCTTCCTCATCCACCACTTGCGCTGGATGTCCCACTTGAGCAGGTCATCTTCTTTGATACGGAGACGACAGGATTGCGGGGAGCCGGAACGACGATTTTTTTACTCGGGTTTGCGCGCTTTGAGCAGGGAGGATTGTTGATGCGACAATATTTCTTACCGCATCCGCACTTTGAGGCTGCCTTTTACCATCACTTCCTGCATGATATCGGGGATGATGTCCGATTCGTGACCTATAATGGAAAAAGCTTTGATTGGCCGCAAATCAAGACACGACACGTTTTCGTTCGGGAACGTGTTCCACGATTACCGAAAGTCGGTCATCTTGATTTACTCCATGTTGCGCGGCGCATTTTTAAAGGAATGTATGACTCGTATCGATTGACAGCGATGGAAGAGCGGATTGGATTCGAGCGGGAAGGTGACCTACCTGGTTTTTTGGCACCAATGCATTATTTCCAATATGTCGAACATCAGCAACCGGAAATCATGACGGGCGTCTTACAACATCATCTAGATGACTGTTTAACGCTCGTTGGACTGTATGATGCGTGTAACCGTCTTGTCACGCATCGGGCGGAAGCACCTTCTCCTATTCAAGAGAACATCGCGATTTGGTTAGCGGATCTTGGAATCCATGAAGGATCCCATGCTCATTTTCAGCAGGTTAAAGAATTATCAGCAGAAGGATGGCTACGCCAAGGGTATTTGCATAAAAAAATGAAGAACCATGAACAAGCTAGAGACTGCTTTTTAAAAAGCGATAGTTACTTGGGGTATCTCGAACTTGCGAAGTGGGCAGAGCACATTGCAAAAAATCCTGTGCTTGCTTATGATTATACGGAACGAGCACGACAACACGTCGAACGGCATCATTGGTTAATCACTAAAAAAGAACGAATATTAGCTGAACTGGATCATCGAGAACGTCGGTTAAAAAGGAAGTGTAACTCGTGAAAGTAGTCGCCATCACAGGATACAAACCAAATGAACTAGGCATCTTTGATCAAAAACACCCGGGTATCCGGGTCTTAAAGGCAGCATACCGAGAGCGGATGATTCGCTTGATTGAAGACCGTGGAACAGAGTGGTTCATTACGAATGCCTCGCCTGGATGCGAAATCTGGGCATGCGAGGTCGTTCTTGAATTAAAAGAAGAGTATCCAGATATTCATCTTGGTATCCTCTTGCCGTTTTTAGAACAGGAAGCGCGCTGGAAAGAACCAGTCCAAGCACAGTATCTTTCGATTCTTGAACAAGCTGACTTTGTCGAAGCAATCAGTCAGAAACCGTATACGGATCCATCGCAGTTGCGTAATAAAACTGAATTCATGATCCAAAAAAGCCAAGGATTGTTGTCGGTTTTTGATGAAGAGCATGGAGGATCAGCGAAATTTTTAGTAGAGCGTGCTAGAATGGAAATGGAACAATCCGATTATCAGTTATTTTTGATTACACAAGATGATTTATCTTGGCTCGAACAAGAATTACAATACAATGATCAGTGGGAGTGAAGAGGATGTATAAGCCATTGTTGACAGCGGACGATATTTACAAAAAGGAATTCAAGACCGGCCTCCGTGGCTATGTCATCGAGGATGTCGATGGATACTTGGATCAAATCATTAAAGACTATGAAGGATTCGAACGTGAAATCGAGCGTCTGAAGAAAGAGAATGAGGCGTTGAAACAAGCACCGGCTCAACCAGAAAAACGGGAAGAGCGTCGTGTCGAACACGTTGAACCGCAAGTGTCGAGCTCGTCCAATTATGACATGTTACGTCGTATTTCGAATCTTGAGAAGGCGGTTTTCGGTCGCCCTCATCAAGACTAATGAAAAAAGACATTTCTGCCAATCGTCAGAAATGTCTTTTTTGATTTTCTTCTTTTTGAAAGAATCGTCATGTATACGAAAACGGTGTTAAGATAACTACTAATACATATTACAAAGGATGATGAATCATGTTACAAGTCATGACTGCTTCTGTTCCGGCACCACCACGCCGTCGCTTTTTTGCAAGTAAGCAAGTGAATACGATGACGCATGAAACAGATGCGCTCTGCAATGAAATCCGTCATGTATGTCGTTTTGATTGGATGTTATTTGAACGTATACGTCTAACTGAAACGATTATCATTCCCTTTGCTTTGATTGGTCCAAAAGGGTTGTTTCTTGTGTTGCAAAACGATGCAGTCGTAGAATGGATGACGGAAGAATCCTGTCATGTCAGCGATCCTATGCATGGGAAAAAGGTGTTTTCACCCCATCCGATTAATCAATCGAAACGAATTGTCCAAATGGTTCGAAAAACGCTAAAAAAACAAGGGATCGTCATACCGATTCATGGCATCACACTTTTTCCGAATGCACCACAGATGCGGACGGAACGAATTAAATTTCCGACGGGTCATACATTCAAAGATGTGCGAGCGTTCATTGTTTCAAAGAAATCCTCTCCTGTTCAAGAGCAAGAACGAAAACAAGTCGCGTTTTATCTCGCGCAGCAACAGGAATGAATAAAGGCAGTGAAGCGAACGCTTCACTGCCTTTCATTTAAATTTATCGTCTTGGTCGAGACGCAAGGATGTTCTCGGCTTGATCCAGGTCTTCTTTTAAGACATACACCGCTACGCGATCGTCTAAATCTTTACTGAAGCGTCGGAATAAAAACGAAGTCTTGACGCCGCGTTCGACTCGAATGTCTAGATCAGCTGCCTCAAGTCGAGCAGCATCCTTCAATAAATCTTCTCCTTTTTCACCGAATGCTTCTCCGAGAAGCGACCATCGAAGATTTTTCTTCGCTCGTCTACTGACGATGACAAGAAATGCCACAATCAGAAGAATGATCAAAATCGTTCGAATCAGTTGTATATCCATATCTGCCTTCACCTCATCTTCTATCATACCGAGTTAGCGCGCATAAAGTAAACGTTCAACATAACGGGCGAACGATTTACTTTTTAAACCTTGCTGGCGATACGCGATATAACCGTCAGGGCGAATCAAATATAGTCCGGATTGCTTAATGCCGAAGCGTCGTGCGAGTTCGCCACCTTGATCGACGACGCCATCCTCTTTAAGGGATTGATGGATGGGTACTGTCTCAAATAGATCTGGATAGGTATAGGCGAGTTCCTTAAATGGCTCAAGAAGATCGTCAGTTGCGTTTTTTGGTAAGAACAACAGTAATAAGAAATTTCGATCCGCGCGACGTAACAAGAGTTCATTTTTTTTCGTCCGCGGATTTACGACTTCACTGTAGGGCATCGGTTCACCCGGCTTAGGTGTCAATGGACTGAAGTGTCCTTGCGTGACAAAGGTCAGGCTTGCTGGGTAGTGACTGTTGAGTTGAGCAATTCGATTCGTCACGAAATGATGTAAGGGTGCGATCTTGAGACTATTTCGAATGACTTTTTCTTGTAGAGGCAACAAAAAAGGAATGTTGATTTGCAAGAGTTCGGTTGCTAAATTCGTTGATCGTAAGATACCTTGTGCCGCTTCGCGGCGTTCGACACTGTAAGAATCAAGCAACGGAAAACTCGCTTTGAACTGATGCACACACCAAAGTTTCCAAGCAAGGTTCATCGCATCAGCAATCCCTGTATTCATTCCTTGACCACCGACAGGGGAATTGATGTGTGCCGCATCCCCAATCAAATAAATTCGATGGTGACCAAATTTCTCGATAATTCGATTATGGACACGGAACATGGAGTACCAATGGACTTTTTTTAGCTCGAACGGTACTTTGGCTCGATTTTGTAAAAAATCATCAATCGCTTTATGATCAGTCGGAACAGGTCCGCTCGTTAGGTTGCCCGTAATGCGGAATAAATTCGACTGAAGTGGGAAAGACTCGATGACCCCATGATCAGAGAAGAAAATGTGGACCTCTTCGGAAGAGAGCGGCCAGTCGACTTCGATATCGGCCAATGCCCACGACTCTTTGAACGATTTTCCGCTAAATGGAAGTCCAAGTTCTCGACGAACAAAGCTATTCGCGCCATCAGCTCCGATGATAAAGGAAGCATCTACCGTCTCTGTCTCTCCTTTATGTTGTAAGGTAGCAGTAACGAACGTTGGAAATTGAGCGAATCCTGTTAATTCCGTCTCTCGTTCAACGGTATGTCCGTAAGTGGCGAGTCGTGCTTCGAGAATCCGTTCCGTCTCACTTTGAGGCAAGAGCGTAACAAACGGAAAAGGTGTATTTAAATCAGTAAAATCAAGCTTTGCCTGCCATGCACCATTAACATAGAGGTTTCCTTGATTGATTTTAATCGCATTTTCCATTAAATCTTCTGCCACGCCAAGTCTTGCGAACAATTCAAGGGAACGTGCTTGAATGCCGATGGCTTTGGAGACGACAGATGGTCCACTTGCACGTTCGACGATGCGGAAGGATAATCCATAGCGCGAGAGTGCGAGTGCGAGTGTTAAACCGGTTGGTCCGGCACCAATAATGAGGACATCTAATTTTTTATTCACGGATAACCCCCCTTAATTTACATCTTAGCCAAAACTCGTTACCATTAAACTATTGATGACACGCTCGACGTGTGAAAGGATGAAACTTGTGAACGAACAACTTTTTACGACAGAACGATTGATTGTGAATTTTAAGGAATATATCCGTCAGAACGAGGCTCATCTGACAAAGCGCAATGCTTTAAACGCCTACTACAAGACGGTAGCGGGATCGATTTTATCGGACCGGATCGCTAAAAATGCGGATCTGATCGTTCGTATGCGCCATCTTGAAGAAGCGTATCATCATGTTGCACAAGAAGGGCGATGAAGCAGGTGAACTTAGCCGATATCCGAAAACACTATGTAGATTCAGAAGAACGTTTACCTCGACATGCAGCAGCCGTACTCGTTCCTTTGGTTGAACAGGATGGCGAAGTCTATCTGTTATTTCAAGTACGAGCCAAAACCCTACGTTCGCAACCAGGCGAAATCGCTTTTCCAGGTGGTCGGATCGATGGCGGTGAATTACCGAAAGCAGCAGCCATCCGTGAAACGGTTGAAGAATTAAATGTCAGTGCTTCCGAGATTGAAGTGATTGGAACGCTCGAACCACTCGTGACACCGAACCGGTCAATTATTTATCCGTATCTTGGTATTCTACATGCAACGGATTTTAATCCTTCACCGGCAGAAGTCGATCATGTCTTTCTCGTATCCTTGACAGAATTGATGACTTCTAAACCAATCAAAGGGGACATGGAGTGGCGGATACGCCCTGGTAAGGAAGTGCCGACCGAACGAATGGCGAATCGAGAAGCATATCTCGATCGTACGTATACAGTCACGGAGCATTTCTATGAGCACGGGGATTATCTAATTTGGGGATTAACCGCTAAAATCTTGCGCCAGTTCTTAGCTCAATTGACGCGTGACTAGCTTTTTTGGTCGTTATTTTATATGATTAACTGTAATTGAACGTGTCAGGAGATGAGTCAAATGGAAGAAACAGAAGAGTTATTCGATTATATCGTTGGTGATATGGTAAAAACAAAAGAAGGCTGGGTTGCGGAAGTAACAGCTGTATTGACAAATACGGTCGTCGGTGATGTATCCCATACGAAAAACTTTGAGGCACTCGGCTTAGAATTTGAAAAACAAGTCTTGTTAAAGTCAGAGATCGAATTGTTAGAACGTAAAACAAAATAATACATGAAAGCATACCAAGCTACTATGGTGTGCTTTTTTTATGTTCATTCAAAAAAATGAATAATAATGAAATATGATATTGGCTGGAGTGTTGTTAGGTCAATCGAAATGACTGAAAACATCGAAAAGATACATTTATTACAAAAGAGTAACAAAAGATAAATCGTAACAGAACGGTTACAAAATATAAAAACGTTGCTATACAACGAATGAGAGCGTTTTTTGTAAGCGTGTAACCATTTCGTTACTTTTTGACAGATATATTTCAAATCATGGTGTTCGCTTTTCAAACGGTTTGTCGCCGTGATACGTTGTGCGGGTCGTAAAACGGCGAGAAAGGTTGGCACCAACATGAAACGAACATCATTCCTATTATCCCTCTGTTTAGCGGGATTCATATTTATTCTTTTGCCGCATCATGAAGCTTCAGCGGCACAAATCGGGATTGGAACAGAGAAGACGATCGTACAAAATCCGTTAGAGATGAAACGTCAAGCTGCTCAAAAAAAGCGGGAACAAGCTGAGGCAAAAAAGCGAGCTCGATTACAAGCCGTAGCCAAACAAAAAGCAGAAGCGGAGCAGAAAGCAAATGCAAATGCTAAAAAGAGAGCTAGACAAGCTGCGAAGCAAAGCCAGAAGCAAGTGAAGACGGATCGTTCATCAAAACGTACGGTAACATTTGAAACGACAGCGTATACGACAAATCCAGAAAACAATGGAAGCCGCTTGTATAATGGTCGTGCCTTAACGGCATCAGGTTATGACGTCACGAATACGATTACATATGAAGGTCGTCGGATCGTGGCTGTTGATCCATCTATCGTGCCGCTTGGAACAAAAGTTCATGTAGAAGGTTTTGGTGACGCAATCGCACTCGATACAGGTGGTGCGATTCGTGGAAGAATCATGGACCTTCTAGTAGGATCAAAACAAGAAGCACTAGAATGGGGACGCCGCCAAGTGACGGTAACGTTCGAATAAATGAATATCGAGACTAGACGATGGGTAAACTCCATCGTCTTTTTTTGTGTTAGTAAAGATGAATCAGTATTCGGTTGTAAAACAAATTGTTTAGGAAACGAGAGATCAATTGGTCAAAATAGGTTTTAGAATACGAGAGAAAGGGGAATTTTACAAAGATAATAAACAGGGGAAACGAGGGATGAGGAGTGATTGAGTTCAAAGATGTCGGCAAAACGTATGCGGATGGAACAAAAGCGGTGCAACACGTTAACTTCACCGTTGATCAGGGTGAGATTTTTTGTTTGATTGGTCCATCGGGTTGCGGAAAAACAACAACGATGAAGATGGTCAATCGATTGATCGATCACACAGAGGGTCAAATTTGGATCGACGGTGAGCCGATCATGTCAATCAACGAACATGAATTGCGGCGGCGAATCGGTTACGTCTTACAACAGATTGCCCTCTTTCCACATATGACGATCGAAGAAAATGTCAGTGTCGTGCCAGAATTATTAAAGTGGGACAAAGAAAAGGTGGCGCGTCGAGTCGATGAATTATTCCGTCTGACAGGTTTAAACACATCGCTTAAGAAGAAATATCCGAGTGAACTTTCGGGGGGGCAACAACAACGTGTCGGTGTCATGCGTGCGCTCGCAGCAGAGCAAGACGTCATCTTGATGGATGAACCTTTCTCCGCCCTTGATCCAATTTCACGTGAACAATTACAAAATGATTTGTTGCATCTAAACGAAGAGCTTGGAAAAACAATTTTATTCGTTACGCACGATATGAACGAGGCATTAAAACTGGGCAGTCGCATTTGTCTGATGAATGCTGGGGAGATTGCTTTCATCGGAACAAAGGAAGAAGTACTAGCGAGTAATGATCCATTTGTTCAAGAGTTCATGCGTCAAGTCAGGGGGAAAGTCGAATGAACGGCTTGATTGAAACGTATCAAGATCGGAAAAGTGAATTGCTTCAAGCGTTAATTGAGCATATTCAACTATCGGTCATTTCGTTACTTATCGCATGTATCATCGCCATTCCGCTTGGGATCTACTTATCACGGAATAAACGTCTGAGTGAGTGGTCGATTGGTGTGACTTCCGTCATTCAAACGATTCCATCATTAGCGCTACTTGGTCTGATGATTCCACTTGTCGGAATTGGTACAGTCCCGTCTATCATTGCACTTGTTCTCTATTCTTTATTACCAATCGTTCGAAACACATATACAGGTCTCGCCGAAGTCGATCCTTCAATCAAAGAGGCGGCACGCGCATGTGGGATGACCCCGATGCAAAGTCTATGGAAAGTCGAACTTCCGTTAGCTTTGCCTGTCATGATGGCCGGAATTCGAACGGCGATGGTATTGATCATTGGTACGGCAACGATTGCTGCTTTGATCGGTGCTGGTGGACTAGGGTCGATCATTCTCCTTGGAATTGACCGTAATGATAACTATCTCCTTTTGCTTGGTGCGATTCCAGCAGCTCTCCTTGCTCTTCTATTTGACGGTTTACTACGCCAAACGGAAGTCGCAACTCGTAAGCGGCAGACGGCACGTCTCGTGACAGCAGTCGTCTTAATGGTCGCAATCGTCATCGCACCTTTCGCATTCGGACGTAGCGAACGACCAGATCTCGTCGTTGCCGGAAAACTGGGCGTGGAACCGGAAATCTTAATGAATATGTATAAAATCGTCATCGAAGATGAAACGGATTTAAAGGTTCAAGTCAAACCAAACTTCGGGAAGACGACATTCGTTTATAAAGCACTCGAGTCAGGAGACATTGATGCTTATCCAGAATTCACAGGAACGGTGCTCGCTAGTTTGACGAATGAAAAACCAAAATCAAACGATGCAAAAGAAGTATACGAACAGGCGAAAACCGGTCTGAAAAAACAAGATTTGACCTTATTGCCACCAATGAACTATAACAACACCTATGCTGTAGCCGTTCCGAAGAAATTAGCGGAACGCTACGATTTAAAGACGATTTCTGATTTAAAACAGGTCGCGAATCAACTGACGGCTGGATTTACATTAGAATTCAAGGATCGCCAAGATGGTTATAAAGGAATCCAAGATAAATATGATGTCAATTTCAATAAGGTCGTCACGATGGAACCGAAATTGCGTTATAAAGCGATTGAATCTGGTGAAATCGATGTCATTGATGCGTACTCGACCGATCCAGAGATTGCGAAATACGACATGCTTGTTCTAAAAGACGATCAGCAATTATTCCCACCGTACGAAGGAGCACCTTTACTTCGTCAAGAGACAATCGATGAGTATCCAGAGGTAAAACAAGCGCTTGAGCAATTATCGGGTAAGATTTCCGATGAAGAGATGTCGAAAATGAACGAAGCTGTCGCGTATGGTGGAAAAACTGCAAATGCGGTCGCCCGCGATTACTTGAAGAAGGAAGGCATCATCCAATGAAACTATTACTGATCAGTAACCCGACAGCCGGTACGAATGGTACAGGATTACTTGGAGAAGTCATCGAACCGTTAAGTACGTTGTTCGACGAGATCGTCATTCGAAATACAAAACAAGCAGGAGATGCGATGCATTTTGCGGAAGAATCATCCGCGTTTGACGCTGTCGTCGTCATCGGTGGAGATGGGACGGTATTTGAGACGATCAATGGTGTAGCGAAATTAGAAAATCGCCCGATACTCGGCATTATTCCTGGAGGTACGTGTAATGATTTCGCACGAACACTTGGCTTACCGATGGCGCCACGGCTTGCAGCAGAAGCAATTGCTATGCAACATGTCGTTCAAGTCGACCTCGGGCAAGTCGGAGATAGCTATTTCTTGAACTTTCTCGGTGTCGGTCTCGTCGCCGAAGCATCGATTGGGATCGATACAGAAGAAAAAGCGCGTCTTGGGAAGATGGGGTATTATTTATCGACGATTCGCTCGAGTTTAGAAGCAAAACCATTTGAATATGAATTAATTTTAGATGAAGGTCGTCATATGACAGGTGAAGCAGTATTGATTCTGGCAGCAAATGGAGAATCACTGGGTGGAATCGAGACGAATTTGTCGGATGGAGCTTATAATGATGGAAAACTAGATTTGGTAATTGTTGATGAGGTAAATCTGACGACAATCCGGGACGTCATCCTTCAAAAAATTGGTCTCGCCAATGATCCATCTTTTACCCATATCTTGACGAGCGGATTTCAATTAAAAACAAAAGAAGCAAAAGTCATTGATACAGATGGTGAAAAAGCCATCCATACGCCAATTACCGTCAAAGTGTTACCGGAATATCTTCGAATGTATGGTGGCACTGATTAATACAAATTGAGTCGAGAGAAGGTCGAGATAATATTCGACCTTCTTTTTTTATTTTCATGCAATGCGTATATGCGGTTATGCTTTGACGCTTTAAAGAAAATATTTGATAAAGGATGACTTTCATGATTTCTTTCTGTACAATGAAAAAGTATTTTGAAAAGGAGGTGGAGCACCATGAAAGGAAACGCATGGGCTTCAAAAGTTGGATTTATTTTAGCAGCAGCGGGATCCGCCATTGGTCTGGGGGCCATTTGGAAATTCCCGTATACGACTGGAACAAACGGAGGGGGCGCCTTTTTACTTTTATTCCTCGTGTTTACCTTGCTACTTGGATTGCCTGTCTTGATTGCTGAGTTTTTAATCGGTCGAACGAGTGGGAAAACGGCACTTCAAGCGTTCTCGGCGCTTGGTCATAAGAAGTTCACGTTCATTGGTGTCCTGGGTGTCATCGCCTGTTTCTTGTTGCTCTCTTTCTACAGCGTCATCGGAGGCTGGGTCTTAATTTATACCATTCTTGGTTTTACAGGTCGGTTAACGACAATGGATAGTGGAGCACTCGGTGAATTGTTCGGAACGATTTCAGCCTCACCGCTTTATGTCATCTCGGGGCAATTGATTTTCCTCGCTCTGACATGTTGGATCGTTTTACGTGGTGTTCAATCTGGTATTGAAAAAATGAGTAAGATCATGATGCCATTATTATTCGTGTGTTTCATCATTCTTGTCTTACGATCGTTAACGCTTGATGGTGCGATGGAAGGCGTCAAGTTTTTCGTTCAGCCTGATTTCTCGGTGCTCAACCGAACTTCTGTCCTGAGTGCCCTTGGGCAAGCGTTCTTTTCCTTATCGCTCGGTGTATCAGCGATGCTGACGTATGCATCCTATATGAAGGAACGTGGAGAAATTAACCGTTCGGCAGCATGGATTGTTGCGATGAATGTAGCCGTCTCATTATTAGCAGGATTTGCGATTTTCCCAGCCGTTTTTGCTTCAGGTCTTGACCCGGCAGAAGGTCCAGCGTTACTCTTTATCGTCTTGCCGACCGTCTTCAGCCAAATTCAATTTGGTTCGTTGTTCTTGATACTGTTCTTCTTGTTGTTCGCTTTCGCGTCGATCACTTCATCGATTGCGATGCTTGAGGTCGTCGTTGCTTCCTTGACGGATCGAAAAGAAAACGCGACGATGCGCGATAAAAAGCGGACGACTTGGCTTGCGACACTCGCAATCGCCATCGTCGGGATTCCATCTGCACTCTCGTTTGGAATTCTAGGTGATGCACAATTCATGGGGAAAACATTCTTTGACAGTGTTGATTTCCTCGTCTCAAACATTCTAATGCCGATTGGTGCTTTATTGATTTCAATTTTTGCCGGTTACAAACTCGACCGAACTCTTATCGAGCAGGAGCTAGTAACAAGTCCATTCATGAAAAAAATCGTTCCTGTGTGGCGGGTAAGCGTATGCTACTTGAGTCCGATTGCGATTTTGATTATTCTCATCTGGCCAATTTTTGGATGATATATAAATAAAACTCTCGGAAGGTAGTCGACAACGTGTGTCGACTACCTTCTTTATCGTAAGAGTTGATATAAAAAAAGGCGAACAGTTCGTTCTTCGGTCTGATGTCATTACTGCAAAAGTATGTTGAAATATAAATATACGAGGCGTAACATTTCGGGAAAACGGGAAACTTTTTGTTAAACGTTACGTAATGTTAAAATAAAGACACGTAGACCTGATAAAAGAATCAGCAAGAAGGAAGAGGGGATGATATGAAGTCTTCATGGTGGATATTTGGCTCCATCGGTATGATGTTCGTATTTTTACAATTGGCTGATACGTTCAACTTTTCGGGAATCTTCATCGCACTTGGGTTATGGTTCATTTGGAGTGGTTACCGGACTAAACCAGGACGACGATATCGGACTGAACGAAAATCGACCGAAATCAAGCGGAAAAATGTCAAAAAGAAACTACTACTCGATGACGAAGATGAGTTTGTGGGCAGTGTCATCTTAAAACCCGAGCGGGCGACACGACGCTTTGAGGAGACGGATGATTTAGAACTTCAAGTCTTGCAACGGACGATTGAGGAAGGATTTGTAAAAATCCAGACGTATGATCAAATCGTTCCCTCCATACGAGATGGTGAAATTAGAAGTGAGATGCGAATGGTTTCACGCGAAGCCCATGTATTGTTCGAAGAGTTATATGAAAGTCCACGAGACGTCAAAAAAGTCCGAGACTTCTTTACATTCTACCTAGATTCCTTATTATCGATTTCAGAAAAATACGCCGATCTGGAACGCCGAGGTGCCCAAGTTCAAGTTGATACGAAAAATCAACTGATTTCGAATTTGAAAATGATTGGTCAAAAATTAAAACAACAACAAACCTTATTGCTCGAAGGGGATACCGTTGATTTAGAACGGGAACTCTTGACGATTGAAAAGGTTCTAGCACAAGAGACCGAACAACAAAAACAGGAGGAGAGTTACCGACATGACCCATTCTGATAAAGAAACGTGGCAACAATGGCCTGATGAGCAAGATCAACCAACGATCTCTGATCCGTCGGTCGATCTAAATATAGCGGAGACACCTCCTAAAATGCCGGCACGCCCTGTCGAAGAGATGATTCCTTCGGATGTTCCAGCAGAACAACGACAAAAGATCGAACGTTTGCTGCAAGTAATCGATCTTCAAAAGACGGATGCCGTCATGCAATTTGGAGCACCCGTCCAGCGTGAACTCTCTCAATTCTCCGATCAAGTCTTAAGTGAAGTAAAAATGAAGGACGGCGGGGAGGCAGGAAAACTGCTGAGTGATTTAATGCAACGTGTACGTCAAATGGATCCAGACACACTTCAAGAAAAAAAGAGTTTCTGGTCGAACGTTCCGGTTATTGGGCGAGCAAAGAAAAAAGCAGAAACGTATTTCTTGCAGTATGAGAAAATGAGTGCTTATCTCGAAGAAGTCGTACACAATCTTGATCGATCGAAATTTGGATTGATGAAAGACATCACTTTACTCGACCAAATGTATCAAAAAAATAAACGTTATTTTGAAGAATTGAACGTCTATATTGCGGCTGGCGAGACGAAAATCGCTCATGTGCGTCAGCATGAAATCGAACCGCTACGGACAGAAGTCGAGATATCTCGGGATCAGACGAAGTTACAGGAATTAAATGACTTGATTCAATTGACGGACCGTTTCGAAAAGAAAATCCATGATTTAAAATTATCACGAACGATCAGTTTGCAAATGGCGCCGCAAATTCGCGTCATTCAACAAAACAACCAAATATTAGCGGAAAAAATCGAATCGGCAGTCGTCAATACGATTCCGCTCTGGAAGAACCAAGTCGTCTTATCCTTAAGTTTATCACGTCAAAAAGCAGCACTCGAAATGCAAAAGGATGTCACCAACACGACGAATCAGCTACTTGAGCAAAATTCGAAGTTACTGAAAGAATCGTCGATTGAAATTGCGGAAGAAAACGAAAAAGGAATCGTTTCTGTCGAATCATTAAAAGTGGCACACCAAAACTTGATTGAGACACTTGATGAGACATTACGCATTCAACAAGAAGGAAAACAAAAACGTCGCGACGCTGAGCATGAATTAGAACGAATGGAAAACGAATTGAAACAAAAAGTCATCGAAGTTGCCTCGAAAAGTAGAGAATTACCGAATCGACCATACTAAGGAACACGAATTTTCGTGTTCCTTTCCTTCATGAAAGGAAGGATTTTAAATGAATATAGAAGAGAAGCAATTGAAGTGGGACACAACATGGTTATTATTTGCGCGGATGATGGCAGATCGTCATTCAAAATGTGCCTCAAAATCCGTTGCTTGTGTCATCGTCAAAGACGAAAAGCCGATTTCGATCGGGATAAACGGAACACCCAGTCAGCATGTGAATTGTAATGAAATTTACTTAAAGCAAGAGGGTATTCTCTATACATCAAGATCCGACCATCCGATTACTGAAGAGTCGATTGAACGAAACGGGATTCTCTTTTATCGTTGTGAAAATCAAGAGGAACATCATGAGTGGTCGAAGCAGCATGAGATTCATGCTGAAATCAATGCACTCGGTAAGCTAGCTGCCGATTCGACGAGTGCGCGTCATGCGACAGCATACGTCACACATAGTCCGTGTCATGCGTGTAGTTTAGCGCTCATTGCCTCTAAAATTGATCGTGTCGTCTATTCGACAGGATATGAATATGGGGACGGATTGAACCTGATGCGACAAAGTGGAATCGAAGTCATCCACTTACCACTCGCAAACGAATATTTTCTTGAAAAAATTTAACGGAAAAGGGTTGTAAACGCTTCCATGGCATTGTATGATGAAATCAAGCATTGCCATGGTAATTATTCACTCTTCCATTCGGACTGATTTTCAATCGAAAATCGGTCCACTTTTTTTAGAAAAGAATTGACAAGACTTGAATAGTTTGGCATGATGACAATAGAATATGACGAAGCGGAACGCCGCATTTTCATACAAAACCAATCAAGGAGCTGGAATGCCAGGTCGTTGAATGAAAAATCCTGACTCATACGAGTCAGGATTTTTTTGTTATGGATGAACAAGCATGGTTTCCTTGAGACGCTTAGCACGGATTTTACATTTCGTAGCGACTGCACCCGCGAGGATTGTCATAAACCGTTGACAAAGAATGTCTGGTTGCGACTGATGTAAAAACAGTTGATGCAATAGTCGATTGAAAGCGGCATCAAGTGTAGAAAGATGTCGTTTGATAGCGGTCGGTGACATATGTTGAATTTCTTCTGCTAAATAACCTGCATCACATTGGAAAGCAGAGAGGATCAACAATTCCGTCTGCATATCAGCCAAGGATAGTCCTTCTTCTTTAACACAATGACATGCCTGACGTAACTCATGAAGCAACAACTCTTCCAGTGCATGCGACGTATGCGATTGGTACGGATCATACGATTGAACAGCTTGCCGAATCTGGTCGCGTGTCACGATTTTGGATGGATCCAATTGATCGTGTGTGACGACAGCTTCGCTGTATAAATGAGTAAGTGGTCGAATCATCGTTTCTCCTCCTTTAAGCATAAAAATTGACTTCCACGTTCATCATAATTCATTTAGAAAACGCTTACAATATATGTTTGATAGTAGTCGTGATGAAATCGTCTCTGCTATGATATGGATGAAGAAAAAGGAGTGAGATGAAGTGATACAATTATTCAAGGCGCTTCCAGAAGTGACGATGCCTTCTAATGAAAATGACGCTTTTTCTATCAATCAATCAAATCAACCGATTGGACTTTCGCTAGATACACTTGTTCCTGGTGAGCGAATCGAAGAAGTACTACTCGTTGCCTCGGGTGAAATTCGCACAGGTCAAACCGGACGAGAGTGGTTACAGTTTACATTCAACTCGCCTGCTGGATCTTGTAAAGGAAAACAATGGATCAATCAAGGAACAGCAGAAGAAGCACTCCGTCCATATCTCGAGACACGAATTGTTCGAGTCGAAGCAAAAGTAGAAGAGTATCCGCCGCAATCCGGTAATAAATCATTGACGGTTCAACGCGTCACACCGATTTATGATGCTTCACCTACGCAGTTCTTGCCGCAGCTACCGTCAGAGGAGTCGCTTGAAACGTATCGTGATCAGTTACTTGGATTGATCGATCAACTAGATACGCCTTACCGAGAAATCGCGCTATCGATTCTGAGACAGTACTGGGCGGACTTTTCAACGCGACCGGCTGCCTTATTTCATCACCATGCCTATATCGGTGGATTATTAAAACATACTGCCTGTATGATGACGATTGGTCAAGGAATCTGTGATAGTGAACAACCGTATTTGACATTGCTGAAATGTATCCAAGAAGCAGAGGCCGATCACAAAAATGAACTATTCCAAGCATCTGAACGAGAGATGCGTCAATTTTCTTGGGATGACAGCTTTGATGCGCTTTATCAAGCAGCAAAAGGAATTGCTCTGTTAGATCAACGACCGAATCCGAATGAATTGTTGCTCGGTATTTTATTGCACGATATCGGTAAACTATGGGAATATACACATGCAGGTGCATCGACAGATCGTTTTTCGAGACTGTTACACGTAACCGAAGAAGAAGAAGAACTAGCAGGTATTGCGCTTGATCCAGATGGTGTTCTTATAGGACATATGCCATACGGATGCTTCGTGCTCGAACAAACGCTTCGAGAAGAAGATATTCGGTTACCACGAGCGGTCTATCACCGTCTCATGCATATGGTATTATCACACCATGGGAAACGCGAGTGGGGATCAAGTGTTACGCCGCAAACGGCGGATGCCTGGTATCTTCATGCGATTGATCTGCTCGATGCACGAAAAGAAAAATGGCGTCAGCAACAAGGACGCTAAGGAGTGAAATCATGCAAGACAAAATACGTACGACCGTCATTACTGGTTTTTTAGGTTCTGGTAAGACAACGTTACTCAACCATCTTGTTTCTCAACCGACAGAGAAGTTTGCGTTGCTTGTCAATGAAGTAGGTTCTGTTCACATTGATGAAGCATTGATTGAGCGAAGCGATGAAGAGATGATCGAATTGACAAATGGTTGCATCTGTTGTTCTATTCGAGGTGATTTACGGGATGCATTGCTACGGATTGCCAAACGTCGCCGTGATGGGGAACTATCATTCGATCGATTATTGATCGAAACGACTGGTGTCGCTGATCCAGGACCGATTCTTCAGACATTTTATTTTGAACCAGCCGTTGAACAGTCTTATCAGATTTCAAGTGTCGTCACAGTCATCGATGCGTATCACTTAGAACGACAATTGACGTTCCAAGAAAATGTGAAACAAATCGGATTTGCTGATGTACTTGTATTAAATAAGATGGATTTAATTAAAGCATCAGAACGCGAAACGTTGATTGCTTTGCTGCGCGAACGAAATCCATCTGCAGCCATCATTGAAACGGAACAGGGACAACTGGAATCAAATCGACTATTTGAAACATTCCATTTTCCAAAAGAAGAACAAGTGCGACTCAGCCAACAAACAGATCAGATTCATCAATCCGTCGAAGATTTTACGGCACTAACGATCGTTGAGGAACGACCATTGAATCGAAATCGATTCGGTATGGTCCTACGTGAGGTGTTAGAAGCCTACGCGGAAGATCTCTATCGTTATAAGGGGATCATCCATTTTGCAGATACAGAACGAAAAGTAATCTTACAAGGGACAGGGATGATTTACGGAACAGCAATCCGAGAACCATTTAGCGAACAACCAAAGACGACGCTCGTCTTCATTGGAAAAGGGCTAGATGAGCAAGCGATACGAAAAGGAATCGAGGCGGCAATTGAACATGGTTGAACTTTATTTTGACGGAACGGTCCGTCCCTCAAACGACGAAGCAGCGGTTGGACTGTTTAGCAAAAGCTCCGAGGGCGAAGTCACAGAAAAAATGTATCAAATTCAAGCAATTAATAATCATGAAGCAGAATTCATCGCATTTGCAAAAGCCGTCGAGTGGGCGCACGAACTAATTACTCAAGGAGAAAGCGTCATTTCGTTTCGGACGGATTCAGAAGCGGTTGCATTAGCGGTCGAACGTGAATTCGTCAAGAATAAACGAACGCAGACGATCTTTGATCCTGCTTTTGAACGCTATCAACTCTTACCACTCGCCTTCGTGAAGTGGATTCCGCGGTCTGAGAATAAAGCAGATCGCGTCGCACGCGAGGCATTACGATTATACGAAGCATAATTGAAGGCAAACACCCCTATCCTTATGGAAGGGGTGTTTGTTCATGTTCGATTCGCTCAATCAGGATTTGATCGACGCGACGTCCGTCTAAGTCAACGACTTCAAATCGGTATGATCCAATCACGACAGCACTTCCACGCGTTGGTACATCACCTAACATATACAGGATTAAACCGGCAACTGTATGATAGGCGTTTAACTGTTCACCGGGTAAGTCATCTGTATAGCCGAGCGTTCGTTTTAAATCATCGATGTGCAATAATCCGTCCGCTAGGAACGAACCGTCTTTCCGCATGACGAGTTCCGGTTCTTCCTCGACGCTTGAAATCTCGCCGACGAATGCTTCGAGAATATCGAACAAGGTGATCATGCCAAGAAAACCACCGTACTCGTCTAAAACGAATGCAATCGATACAGTTTCCTTCCGCATCCGTTCAAGTAAAACGGTTGCTTTCAGTTGGCGGGGAACAATCAGTGGAGATTGAATTAATCGTTCAAGTTCTTTGACAGGATGTTCCGTTGATAGTATTTCTTTTGCATCGATGAATCCGACAAAATGATCCAAATCCCCGTGACCGACCGGTAAGTTTCGGTGTCGCGCTTGTCGGAGCTCTTGTAGGATCGTGTCGGGTTCATCAGCTAAGTCAATCCACTCCGTAACCGTTCTGGGCTCCATCAGTTCATATGCATATAAATCATGAAAATCAAAGACACGAGAAACTTGCTCAGCTTCTGAACGATTAAATGTTCCCTCTTTCGTGCCACGAATTAGTAATTGCCGGACTTCGTCTTCCGTCTCGTCTTTCGTCTGCAATCGATCGAGGCCAATCAAGCGGAAGATGGAACTCGTCGATTTACTCAAAACCCAGATGAATGGTCGAAGAACGATCGAGAAGAAGCGCATCGGTGGGGCGAGCCACATCGTAACTCGTTCTGGACTGACAAGAGCAACACGTTTAGGAACGAGTTCACCGATGACGAGCGAAATATAGGTGATGATTGTCACGACAAGAATATAACCAATTGTACTGGCATAAGGAGCGATCCATCCGAATTGTGCGAGCCAATTGATGACAGGACCGGAGAGCGCGGCACCACCGAATGCACCATTGACGATTCCAATTAACGTGATGCCGACTTGAACAGTCGATAACAGGTCAGTCGGTCGATCCAGCAACTCTAATGCGACATGGGCTGATTTTTTACCATCATCCATTGCTTTTTCTAATTTCGATCGTTTGGAAGAGAGCAAAGCAAGTTCGGTCATCGCAAATATACCGTTCGCCAGAATCAATAATAAAACAATTATTAAATTTATTAACCACATGAAATCTTCACTCCTTTTCGATAATAAACTATTCCCCAAAACTGTCTCCCTCATTCCCATTCTGCGAGCTTTCCGGTAAACTAGAATAGAAGTAATCAAAAGGGGGAATTTGTTTATGGAATACCGTGTAGAACGTGACACGATGGGGGAAATTCGTGTACCGGAAGCGCAGGAGTGGGGCGCACAAACACAACGTAGTCTAGAAAACTTTAAGATCGGAACGGAAAAAATGCCGATTGAAGTCATTCGTGCCTTTGCAGTCCTGAAAAAAGGAGCGGCGCTTGCGAACCGCGACTTAGGTGTGCTTGAGACAGAAAAAGCTGGTGCCATTGCTGAAGTATGTGACGAAATCATCGCGGGGAAATTCGATGATGAGTTTCCGCTTGTCGTTTGGCAAACGGGTTCAGGTACTCAGTCTAATATGAACGTCAATGAAGTGATCGCTCGGGTCGCGACACGCAAATTAAAGGAACAAGGCAGTGAAACGACGATTCATCCGAATGATGATGTCAATAAATCACAAAGTTCAAATGATACATATCCAACAGCGATGCATTTAGCGGCAAAAACAGTCTTATTGGAATCACTTTTCCCAGCTATCGATGCTCTGCATGCGACCCTTGATGAAAAAGCAAAGGCTTTTGCGGATATCGTTAAAATCGGACGAACACACTTGCAAGATGCTACACCAATCACACTTGGTCAAGAAATCAGCGGCTGGGTCCGGATGCTTGCGCTTTCGAAGCAAATGATCGAACGGACGCTTGATCCATTAACGGAACTAGCAATCGGCGGTACGGCAGTTGGTACGGGGATTAATGCGCATCCTGAGTTTGGTGATTTGGCAGCGAAGAAGATGAGTGAAGAGACGGGTTATGAATTCACGAGTGCGGAAAACAAATTCCACGCTTTAACAAGCCACGATCAACTCGTCTTCACACATGGTGCTGTCAAAGCACTAGCGATGGACGCGATGAAGATTGCAAATGACGTCCGCTGGCTTGCATCTGGTCCACGAGCAGGAATCGGTGAAATCACGATTCCAGAAAATGAACCAGGGAGCTCAATCATGCCAGGAAAAGTCAATCCGACTCAAAGTGAGGCATTGACGATGGTCGCTGCGCAAGTCCTCGGAAATGACGCAACGATTGGTTTTGCTGCAAGTCAAGGTAACTTTGAACTAAACGTCTTCAAGCCGGTCATCATGTATAACTTTATTCAATCCGTTCGTTTACTTACAGACGCCTTGCATTCGTTCAATGACCATTGTGCGATCGGCATTGAACCTGAGCAGTCCGTCATCGCTGAGAACGTCGAACGGTCACTGATGCTCGTAACAGCGCTCAATCCGCATATCGGATATGAGAATGCGGCAAAAATTGCGAAAGCGGCGCATCAGTCAGGGTCGACATTAAAAGAAGCGGCACTTGCGACAGGATTACTAACAGAAGAACAATATGATCAATGGATTGTACCAGCAGACATGGTTCGTCCGAACTTAAAAGCATGAGTTGAAAAAGCGGGGGATATTCCCTCGCTTTCTCTTTATCCGAGAAACGTTATTCGGATCTATAGAAAGAGAGGAAATTGCATGGAGCAAAATCGAAAGCGGGCAGAAAAACAATTACAGCAAACGATCAACATGGTAGAGACATTACTTCGGATGCCGGCTGTACCACGATCAGAATTGCTTGCATTGGCGAGCTGGATGGAAGGACTCGGCAGAGAGGAAGTCTTTAAGGGACTCGCCGATCAAGTAAGCCATGAAAAAATTACTTGGGAACGAGTAGACGTTGTCATTGATCAGTCAAGCGTCAAAGAATTATTGCAACCTATCGTCGATCAGTTATCAGCGCGCTCACGTGCTAACCGGGTCCGAAAGGAATTAGTCGTCACTGTGACAAAACGTTTTCTTGAGAATATTAAATGGAAAAAGTCACTGGAACAAGCGCGCTATATGTCACGTTTTTTTAGCTCGGTAGAAGATACCTTATCAATGTCACACGACATTACGATGGACGCCGTCATCATCGATTATGCATGTATCACTGATTCAGTGGAAGTGTTCAAAAAGCTCATGAAGCAGATGGAATCCGCATTCGTTCCGATCATCATCGTCGGTCCGAGCCAATCAGAAGTCCGACAAAGTAGTTATGAGATGGGGGCCGATGATTATTGGGATGAAACTGTGAGGAATGAAGAACGTCATGTCCGCCTTGCGCGACTTTTACGAAAACTGAGAGTTGTATCGTCAACAATTTTGGTCGATGAATTGACAGGGGCTTATAATCGGAAATACCTTCAGAATGCATTTGATCGTCGCACAGCACGTTTAGAACGTGAACAACGAACATTTGGATTAGCGATTTTTGATCTTGATCACTTCAAACGAATCAATGACTTACATGGACATCCGACAGGAGACTTAGTCCTATCCGAACTAGCGACCGTCGTTCAACAAGCGGCTCGTCTCGACGATGAGTTCATTCGTTTCGGTGGTGAGGAATTCATTTTACTGTTTTCAGCAGAAACATTGCCTCAAGCAATCGCTAATATGAATAAAATACGTGAACGTATCGAACGACATGTTTTTGCGAATGGATTAAAAATTACTGTTTCGATTGGTCTATCCTTTTCATTTGATATACATACGACGCTTGCTCAAGCGACGGCGGAGGCAGATGAAGCGTTATATCAAGCAAAACGTAATGGACGTAACCAAGTCCTTTCCTACTCTACGGCAATATCGATTGAAAAATTATCTGTGTCTATCCGTGTCGAGGAAAGATTGCTTAAACAAGTCCGTCAGTTGGATCTACCCGATCATCCCAAATACCACTTCGAAGTGGTTCCATTAGACGATCAGCAGACAACACAACTACAACTGGCGATTCTTTCGCTTGATCAATTAGCGATCGAGAACTTTCTGCGACTAGAAGAATGGAGAAAACAACGAGATTCAATCATTGATGTTTTGGTCGTGACGGAACAAGAAGATGATCGTCTTGCAGAAGCCTTATCTCGAGGTGCTACCGATTATGTGATGTTAACTCATGTAGATCAAGAAGTGGAAGAATGGATCACAGAGTGGATTATGCAAATACCGTAAAAAAACCAGCCTTTTCCTTCCGCTATTCGGATGGAAGAGGCTGGTTTTATAATGATCGATCATATTGACGAATGACAAAGGAGTAATCATTTCCTTCTACTGCATCATAATGCGTTTCAGACGTGATTTGAAAAGTAGACGGGATCTCGGGGTAATAGACATCTCCCTCAAGCGTCGCATCAATTTCTGTTACATAGATGCGCCGTACGAGAGGAAGTGTTTGAGCGAATAATTCTCCTCCACCAATCAAAAAGACTTCTTCCTCTGAATCAACATATGGGTGTAAGGTAGATAAATCATGCCAAATTGTCACGCCATCTACTACATAATTTTGATCACGCGTGATGACGATGTTCTTTCGACCAGGTAACGGGCGTCCAATTGATTCGAACGTCTTTCTCCCCATGATGATCGGTTTACCAAGCGTCGTACGCTTAAAGTGTGCTAAATCAGATGGAAGGTGCCACGGCATGGCATTATCGCGTCCGATGACATGATTTTTCGTGTACGCTACGATGTGTGTAATCATACAGCCACTACACCTTTAATATGCGGATCAGGATCATATCCTTCGATGATGATATCTTCGAAGCGGAAGTCTTCAATACGATCGACTGTTCGAGCGAAGCGCAGCGTCGGTAATTTTTTAGGGGTACGCGTCAACTGAAGATTGACTTGTTCCACATGGTTCGAGTAGATGTGGGCATCTCCGAGCGTATGGACGAAGTCACCGACTTCGAGTCCACACACATGAGCAATCATATGTGTCAGTAAGGCATAGGATGCAATATTGAACGGTACGCCTAAAAAGACGTCGGCAGAACGTTGATACAGCTGACAGGACAGTTTTCCGTCAGCGACATAAAATTGGAACAAGAGATGACATGGAGGTAACGCCATCTCATCGACTTGTCCAGGATTCCAAGCGCTGACGATCAAACGACGGGAATCCGGATTCGTCTTGATTTGTTCGATGACTTGTGCGAGTTGATCGACCGTTGTTCCGTCAGGACGTGGGAAAGAACGCCATTGTGCCCCATACACAGGTCCTAAATCCCCATTCTCATCTGCCCATTCGTTCCAAATGCGCACTCCGTTTTCCTGCAAGTAACGAATATTCGTATCACCCGAAATAAACCAGATCAACTCATGGATGATTGATTTCATATGTAGCTTTTTCGTCGTGATAAGCGGAAAGCCATCTTGAAGGGAGAAGCGCATTTGGTGACCAAACACGCTCAGCGTTCCCGTTCCTGTCCGGTCTTCCTTTTTTGTTCCGTGTTCCAAAATGTGTTCGCAAAGTGCATGATATTGTTCCATCGGATGACAGCTCCTTTTAAAAAAATCCAATTTCCATTGTACCATAAACCATCACGATTTTGAGGAAGCTGGCAGATGTCTTGTGAACAGATAGCGGAATAGACCAAAAAGAGGAATGCCGTCTTGCCATTGCAATGATTGTTCATTTCGAAGACGAATGCGTCGTAATAAATAAACCTGAAGAATATAAAACAGTAATAAATCGACTGTCATCGTTCGAACAAATTGATTCGTCTCGAAATAAATACGGAAAATATTCCAATCGGCACGTGCGAGGGCAAGCCAAAGCAATAATGTCGTCACGACACTCAGTAAAGCGACGACAGTTGGAATCCAACCTCGACGCTGAAACGGTAAAAAGGTTTTCCTTGGAATAGCGAGTGCGACATAGGGCATTAAAACGAATGCACCTAAAAAGAACGACCCTATGCTTGCAACGAGCGGTCCTGGTCGCATAAATCGTTTTTCATCTAAAAATAATAAAAAGAAAGCAAATGGATAAATGCCAAGTAAAGCAAACAAACTTAATGCGGAAGTATCAAATTGACTTTGATCGAAACGTAAAAATGAAATTAAGAAACCTTCCGGAAAGACACGATTATTTCCAAATAACAAGATAAAGACAATGGCAATCGCCCAGACCAAGAAGAGCAAATACCGACGATACATTCGCCCACACTCCTTCCTCATACCGTTCTTTCCCATTATGTTAGATGTGGTAAACGCCCCTATTTCATATTCCATGATATCAAATAAGTAAAAGTTCTCACTTGAGCACCCTCTTATGGACATGTTAAGATGAGGTTGTGAGAATTGAAAGCGCTTTTACAAATTGATGCAATCGTTTGCTCAATATGTAGCACGACAGGTACATAAAAGAGGAGAGTGTAGAAGATGGAACGTAAATGGTGGCATGATAGTGTCGTTTATCAAATTTACCCTCGTAGTTACAAGGATTCGAATGGAGATGGAATCGGTGACTTAAACGGAATCGTTGAAAAATTGGATTATCTGAAGACACTTGGCATCGACGTCATCTGGTTAAGTCCAGTCTATGATTCACCGAATGACGACAATGGATATGATATCCGAGATTATGAAGCCATCATGAAGGAATTCGGAACAATGGATGATTTTGATCGTCTTCTAGATGAAGCGCATGCACGAGATATCAAAATTGTCATGGATCTCGTCATCAATCATTCGTCGGATGAACATCGGTGGTTTGCGGAATCGCGTCAAAGCAAGGACAATCCGTATCGGGATTATTACATGTGGCGTCCAGCAAATCCAGACGGTTCATTACCGAACAATTGGGGTTCGATTTTCTCTGGTCCTGCATGGGAATATGATGAGTCAACAAATGAGTATTACTTACATCTATTCTCGAAAAAACAGCCTGACTTGAATTGGGAAAATGAACAGATGCGTCAAGAGGTTTATGGGATGATCCGTCGTTGGTTAGATCGAGGAATCGATGGTTTCCGGATGGATGTCATCAACTTGATTTCAAAGACACCTGGATTACCCGATGCGACGGTCCATCCAGGAGCATTGTATGGAGATGGTGGAGAACACTATATCAATGGACCGCGTGTCCATGAATTTCTACATGAGATGAACGAAGCATCGTTTGGAAAGTACGATGTCCTGACAGTCGGTGAGATGCCAGGAGCAACAACAGATGATGCCATTCTTTACACGGATCCGGCACGTAAAGAGGTCAACATGGTCTTTACGTTCGAACATATGGATCTTGATTCAGGTCCGAACGGAAAATGGGATGTCATTCCGTTTGATTTGCTTAAACTCAAGCAAAATTTCACCAAATGGCAAACAGCGTTGCATGAAACAGGCTGGAACTCCCTCTATTGGAACAACCACGATCAACCTCGAGTCGTCAGTCGATTTGGTAATGATACGACGTATCGCGTCGAGTCAGCTAAAATGCTCGCTACGCTCTTACACCTTCTAAAAGGAACGCCATATATCTATCAAGGCGAAGAAATCGGAATGACGAATGTCGCGTTTGAAGACATTACGGACTATGAAGATATCGAAATTCGGAACATGTGGAAAGAACGTACGGCACAAGGAGCATCACCGGCGGAACTACTACGTTCCATCCATATCAAAGGACGCGACAATGCGCGGACACCGATGCAGTGGGATGCATCGGGAAATGCTGGTTTCTCGACTGGAACACCATGGTTGAAGGTCAATCCGAATTATCCAGACATCAATGTGAAACAGGCGCTTGCCGATGAACAGTCCATCTTCTATTACTACCAGCAATTGATTCGACTACGACATGATCATGAACTCGTCGTATACGGTCGCTATGAACTCTTACTTGAAGATCATCCGGAAGTCTACGCGTATTCGCGGACGCTTGAAGGAGAAACGTGGTATATCTATTGTTCGTTTGCAGATCATGACATTCATGTACCGATTTCTCACGCGACAACGGATCGCGTGATTGGTAACTACGCTGACACCAATACATCGGATGGCTTGACATTACGGCCATATGAATCTGTCGTTTTCCGAACGTTTGACGCTTAAATTTTCTGATAAAAAAAATGGCATTGCCCTTACAAATGTAGGGCGATGCCATTTTAGTCTTTATGAAGTGACCGTTCTAATTGCACGATCTGTTTCACTTGTGAAATAATTTTTTCGCGATCAGTTATTGTCGAATTAAGATGGATACCGTACAACCGCTCAGGACCAGAAGGCTTCTCATGCAATAAAAATCCATCGATGCAGAGCGGCTCGTGCCCTTCGATTAACGAGAACTCAACAACGATTTTCATTGATTTTTGAAGAGGCAGTTTTAATGCAGTAGTGATTGCCATTCCATTTGGTGAGATGTTATGAATCTTCATCAAGCCTTTTGGTGTCCGTTGCTCATTTTTCAGCAAATAAAACTCGCCCGTTACGGGTGTTTTCAATGTATAGCGAAACGGTTCATTACGTTTAATCTTCATCTAGGCACCTCCATTCCCATTATCCGACAATTCGCAAAACTCTTCTAGTCTTTTTTATCAGGCTGCAGCATCTGTTGATCGTTTCGTCGGATGGATGCGCTTTGCTAAATACATGAATGGTGTCGCGAACCAGGCGACGACGAATTTTGCGAGATATGTCGTAATGAAGATTTGCCACCAAATAGAGAATGGCATATCGTGAAAGGCGATCGCACAAAATGTCAACGTATCGAGTAGTTGGCTTAATACAGTTGATCCCGTCGTCCGTAACCAAAGTTTTCGTTCGCCTGTCTTTTGACGAATCTTCGAATAAATGAAGACATCAAACAATTGCGACACGAGATAAGCGGCAAGACTACCAACAGCAATCCATGGCAGGAGTCCGAATAGTAGATGTAAAGAATCAGATGTTTCGAGTGCTGCTTTATCGGCGAGTGGGGTATACAAGAGACTGAATTGCATGAGGACGGTCGTCGTGATCAAGGAAAAGAAACCCATATAGACACCTTTTCGAGCGACCTGTTTGCCATATTTCTCATTGAGAATATCCGTCGCTAAATAACAACTGCCATAAACGACATTTCCTAACGTGAAGACGAAACCAAAAATATCGACGGTTTGTGTGACTTGAATGTTTGCAATGATTGTTGCGATGGCAATCCACATCAACAATCCGGTCTTTCCAAATAGATAATAACTGAAAATCAATAATCCCATCGTTAATAAAATGGAAGGGATCCATAACCATTCGTTCATGAGGTAGACTCCTTTCTGTTCATACAGATGAAAATTGTACGCTGAAATCGATCGCCTGTCAAAGGTGAGTTACATATGTGACCAATATAAAAAAGACCATGAATCTCATGGTCTTTCAGATAGTGTTCAACCGAGTCGTTGTAAAGAATATCGACGTCGTCTCCCTTTGACGTAATAGTTCTCAATCGACGTAAAGTCATTTGCTTCTAAAATACGTTTCGCGTAAAAAGCGTGTGGTGATTGATCGAGAACACGCGCGCGTACTTCATGACGATCTAGTACTCCCGAATGCTTTAATGCTTCGGCAACTGCTTGAGTAGCTATACCACGTCGTGTATAAGGATCAAACACCATAAAGTCGAGTTGAAAATAGTGACCCATTTTCAAAAGTAGAACCCGCCCGACGATCGTATCTGCTTCAACGATATCAAAGTAGTAATCTTCAGGATAACTGTGCTCGACGGAATCAAAAGCTCGCTCTTCTCCAAGCTCATGGTCATACCCTTTGATTTCTTGCGGAGACAGCCCATATGCTTGCTCGCCATACTTCAAGAAATGGTCGTACTCAGCTTGATCGACATGACGTAATGCTCGACGTCTTAATTCCATCACAAAATCCTCCCTCATCCCAATTGATGCTTCGTTTACATTATAGCGATACCCTCCTTGCAATTGCAAAAATTAACTGGAACCGATCCGCAGGAAGAAATTTAAAAAAATCATTTTGTAATCATCTTGTGATTGTTTTAATTACCTCGAAATATGGTAAAGTAATGATGTAGACAACTGCATACTGGAAGGGGCTGGAAACGTGTTCACAGAACGTGACGGAATCAAATTGCGTTTAGAGCAAATCGAACGATTGTATTCGGACTTGAATCGTGAAGCGAAACAATTGACGGAACGCTTACGCCAATTAGATGAACAAGGGGATGAAGTACAACATGATCTTTCTCTTAACAAAGAAGATCGTGATCATTTGAAGTCAAGCATCGATGAGACACTTCAAGCTCTCATGAAACGGACTACGGTCGATGCAAAAGTCGAACAGGAAAAGCAAGAAGACCTGATTTCGAAAAAAGCATTGATCGAAGATATTGAAGGATTATTGAAGAAAAAGAAATGAGCTAGCTGCGGCTGGCTTATTTTTTATGGGGGAAATAAGTATGAAACCAACCATTGGACTGACGACGTGTCTTCGTCCGACTGACGTCGTGCATCATCGTGTGAAGCAGTTATTAGCGGATGAGACGATACACTTCGTCTATATCGCACGGCAAAAAAAAAGCATAGAACACCTACAACAGGAGACGAGATTGCCGGTATTAGTCGTCGATAAGAAACGACTAGATTTATACCCACTAGGCGAAACGACATCGTTCTTTTTCCATCCTTCAAGTGCGGTCTTTCGCATCAAACAAATTGATGCAGGTGGAAGAGATCCTCTCGTTGCGATGGGACGCCTATCAGAAGGGATGCATGTGTTAGATTGTACACTCGGTTTAGGTGCAGATGCGATTGTCATGAGTCATGCCATTGGAGAGCAGGGGCGGATCATCGGTCTAGAAAGCAAGACTGAGACAGCCTTTGTCGTCAAGGACGGATTAAAACGCTGGGAAGAATCTTACGAACCAATCAATCAGGCGATGCGACGAATCGAAGTAAAAGTCAGACACCATCTCGCATTTTTGAAAGAATGTCCGGATAATTGCTTTGATGTCATCTACTTTGACCCCATGTTTGAACAGACTGTTGAAGAATCGACACATCTCGACGCTTTACGAAAACTTGCGAATTATGAAGCCTTATCTGTTGAAGCGATGATTGAGGCGAAGCGTGTGGCACGTCAGCGCATCGTATTAAAAGCACATTATGAGAGCCCGCTGTTTGAGCGCTTTGGATTTGAACGATCCAAGCGTAAGACGTCGAAGTTGCATTATGGCGTGATTGAACTGTAAGTCAAAAAAGACCTCTGCCGATTTTGCGGCAGAGGTCTCACTGTTGATAGTGATTATTGAATAGCGTCTTTTAATTCGTCTTCCATCTCTTCGAACGTTTCCTGAACGGCACTGACCGGTTGTTTCGTCATCAAGCTGACGACGACCGTAAAGATCAAGCTGGTGAAGAATCCAGGTACCATTTCGTAAAGCGTCGTGCTAAGCCCGAGTTGCACCCAAATGATGACAGTCAAGGCACCTGAGATGATACCTGCTAATGCGCCTTGTTTCGTCATCCGTTTCCAGTAGAGGGAAAGCAAGATGATCGGACCAAAGGCAGAACCGAATCCAGCCCAAGCGTAACCGACAAGTGCAAGAATTGTCGCTGACGGATTCCAAGCGAGGATACTCGCAACGATAGCTACGACAAGAACAGCAATTCGACCTGTAAAGACGAGTTGTTTATCTGTTGCATTCTTTTTCAAGAACGTCTTGTAAAAGTCTTCTGTCAACGCACTTGATGTGACAAGTAATTGTGAGGAAATCGTCGACATGATTGCCGCGAGAATCGCAGCCATCAAGAACCCTGTGATATACGGGTGGAATAGTACATCCGAGAAACGGATAAAGACTGTTTCCGGATCACCTAGTCCATTCCCTTGTCCTTCGAAATAGGCAATTCCAACTAGACCTGTCATCATGGCACCAATGATAGAGATGAACATCCATCCAATACCGATGCGACGAGCACTTTTTAAGTCCTTGACAGAGCGAATCGCCATAAAACGAACAATAATATGTGGTTGACCAAAGTAACCAAGTCCCCAAGCAAGGAATCCGATGATTCCAAGAACTGTTGTCCCTTTAAATGGATCAAACAACGAAGGGTCTAATTTTTCAGCATAGTTGAATGCACCATCGACTCCGCCGACGTCGGTCAATGCAACGACAGGAACGAGCACGAGTGCAATGAACATGATACAGCCCTGGACGAAGTCGGTCCAACTAACTGCGAGAAAACCGCCGAATAAGGTGTAGGCGATTACGACCGCAATCGTCAAGAGCATACCATAGTGGTAATCAAATCCGAATGAGCTGACAAATAATTTTCCACCTGAAACGATTCCAGCTGATGTGTAGAACGTGAAGAAGATGATGATGACGAGTGCTGACACAGTACGAAGCACGCGTGATTTGTCTTCAAAACGATTCTCTAAGAAATCAGGAATTGTAATCGAGTCATTTGCCATTTCCGTATAGAGTCGGAAACGTGGAGCGAGTACTAAATAGTTTACGTAACATCCAATCAATAATCCGAGTGCGAGCCAGAGTGCTGAAACACCTGTCGCGTACATGGCGCCGGGAAGTCCCATGAGCATCCATCCACTCATATCCGATGCACCAGCAGAAAGTGCTGTAACACCAGGACCGAGATCGCGTCCGCCTAACATGTAATCCTCTGTGTTCGTCGTTCGTTTGTAGGCAAAATAACCGATTGCCAACATGAGAACAAGATACAGAATGATTGAAATCCATTCTTGCGTCATAAAGTTAAATCCTCCAAATACAATAGTTTTTTTACGATCAAGCATACATTGACCTGTTCGCCAAATGATATGTTCCCCACCTTACAGAGGATAAAACGACTTTGCAAGCCACTTCATTTTCAGGAAAAGTGCCACCATGCCTAGTGCCTCAAGAGATTGAAACGGTTTTAGTCCCTATTAAAGTTCTTCTAATCAAAATATTCCGAATAATTCACTGCATTAAAAAATGACCTTAATGATTTAAGGTCATTCGAGTCAAATTAATTGCTCCAAAATCGTTCGTACGCAGCGCTTAAGCGGTCTAGAGCTTGATCGAGCTGTGCGCGAGGGCAACCGATATTTAAGCGTTCAAACGTTTCTCCATGGGAACCGAATGAAGAACCGTGTGTCAAAGCGAGTTTTGCTTCCTTAACGAGCCAATCGGCGCGCGTTTTGCTATCGAGATTAAGTGCTTTGAAATCAATCCACAACAAGAATGTAGATTCTGGAATGATGACATTTAATTTCGGCATTTCTTGACGAATACGACGGACGGCATGGTCACGATTGTCTTCCAAATAAACAAGGAGTTGCGATAACCATTGCTCACTCGCATGATCTCCGTACGCCGCCGAAATAGCAGTTGAAGCCAATGCGTTTGGATGAACAAAATGACGTTGCTGGACACCCTCGATCCGTTGACGAATCGAAGTGTCTGGTACGACCAAATAAGACGCGTAAAGTCCAGGAATATTGAATGTTTTGGATGGTGCGCTGACCAAAATGATTTTTTCATAATCTAAGGCAAGAATTGGTGTGTGCACAGAACCCTTATAGACGAGATCCGCATGAATTTCATCGGATACAAGGTAGACATCGTGTTGTTTCGCGAGTGCTACGATGCGCTGTAATTCCTCTTTAGGAAAGACTTTTCCGCTTGGATTATGAGGACTACACAGAATCATCATCTGCGCAGTCTGCATTTGTTGTTCGAGAAGCGAGAAATCCGTCCGGTACGTCTCTTCTTCTAAAAGAAGTGGATTCTCAACGATCTGCCGTTGGTTAGACTGGATGATCTGATGAAATGGTGGATAGACAGGTGTCTGGATGATGATTGAATCACCAGGTTCAGTTAGCGCTAGGACTGTATGGGCAAGTCCTGGAACAACACCGTTCGAATAAAGAATGGAATCGGTAGTGATCGTTACGTCATATCGCTTCAGAAACCAATGTTGAATCGCTTGTTTTGCTTCCTCTTCAAACATCGAGTAACCGAAATGACCTGTAGCAGCACGTCTTGTCAACCGTTCTGTGAGATGATGCGGTGGACGGACATCCATGTCGGCGACCCACATCGGAATCAGCTCATCGGATCCATAAAGTGAATGAAGTCCGTCCCATTTGACGGATCCTGTATTTCGTTTCTCAATCGTTTCATCGAAATTAATCTGTTCCATCAGACTTCACTTCCTATTCTTTTTAGGTTAAACTGCTCCATTTCACCATAGCGGATAAAGAGAGGAAGGAGCAAGTCGGAAAATAAAAGGTTTAACATTTATTCGATCAGGCAATTATTTAACTCGAACCTACCATAACAGAACGGAGTGATGATCATGTTACATTCTAAAGTAGTTGTCGGGCGAACGCCTGAAGAATTAGAAGAAAGATTGAACGAATTTTTTGAGAACAATGGTGTTGGGTCAAACGCCATCATTACGTTGAAGTTTTCAACATTCGTCGCGTCTAAAGCGGATGAACATTATTCGGTTTTAGTCGTCTATGATAATTCATTAACAAAAACGACACTGTAAAAAAGTAACAAGGAGTTGCGTGGAAATCACGTCGACTTCTTGTCTTGTCTTTTTTTATAAGTTATACTAGAAACAGATTTTACAAGCTTCCGTAGGTTAATGGCAGACCTCAGCAATGGTAATGCTGCAGTGCGAGTTCGATTCTCGCCGGAAGCATACACGCGTCTTTCGTCTCAAGTGATATATACTTGAAACGAAAGACTTTTTTTATGATGGATTCATCTTTGATTGAGGAGTGAACTTCATGCATCCAGTCATTCATTCTGTTGGCGATAAGATCAAGCAAGAACGAAAAAAACAAGGAATGACACAGAAAGCACTTTGTGAAGGAATTTGTAGTCAGGCTGAGATCAGCAAAATCGAAAATGGTCGAAATTCTCCGACGATTGATTTACTACAGCAAATTTGTCGAAGACTGCGCATTCCGATTTCATTGTTTTTTGAAGATGAAATCGTGTCACAAAAATTAAATGAGATTGATCAAAAAATGTTACGCCATATGAGGGAGAAAAATTACTCATCTATGGACAAAGATTTAGAAGAATATGCGAAATCAAATACAGCGTTTGAAATTCAAGTGTTAATTCGTTATCATCGAAAATTACTATTATATGAAAAAGGAAACATCGATTTTAGAACATGCATTTCTGCTTTATTGAAATTAGTCAGCGAAGAAAAGTTAGAAGAAAAATCATTTCTTCTCTATACTCGAATTCAAATGGCAATCGCTGTATTGTATACGAATCATGAAGATTACCTGCATTCCCATCAAATCTACGTAGAATTACTAAAACTACATTATCAGACACGAGAATATAAAAAAATTAGAATGAAAATCATATACAACTATTTACGTAACTTATACAGATTAAAGCGATTCGAGGAAGGGTTACAAGAAGTAGAACGAGTCATAGAAGAAACTAAAGAAATAGAAGATTTGACATACCTTGGTCATTTCTATTATCAAAAGGGCTTTTTTTTAGAATCATTAAACGCTCCTGAGAAAAGTGTTAAAGAAGCTTACACGATTGCTTACTCATTTTTTACTGCGACAAACAATCACGCATACCGAAAAATTCTTGAAACACATTTATCAGATTTATTACTATTCCCTATCGACAGAAGTGAAGGGAAATGATGAATTTGGAAAATTTAACTTCGTCAATTGGTAAAAAGATTAAACAATTGCGTATTGAAAAGCGTATGACTCAAAATGAATTATGTGAAGATATTTGTAGCCAAGCTGAAATCAGTAAAATCGAGAATGGCTTAAATTCACCAACCGTAGAATTATTACAAAAAATTGCCTCTCGTTTAAATAGTCCAATTGCACTTTTATTTGAGGATCCTCAAGCTAATGAAGAGATAGAGTTTTTTGATAAATTTGTTTCGGATCAACTTCGAGAAGAGAATTTTGATCAAATCATACAATTCATTTCAAACTATGATTATAACGAGAATATGAATTTAATCATATTAAGTACTTACTTTCAAATCATCGTGGATCTGAAACAAGATCAATATGATTTTAGAACGGCGACTTCCTTATTAAGTAATCTAATACGCGAATATGATGTTTGGAATGAATCTATTTCTTTATTTGTTCGGATTAAAACAGCAATTGCCAATCTATATGCTGAACATGAGTTGTATCATTTAACTACAAGTGCATATCTCGACATTGAAGCGTCTTTAGAAAAAATCGGAAGTTCATTATATGTCACTTCATTGATAAAAATTTATTTTAATCATGCTCAAATTCTTTTATATCAAGACATGTTTGAAGAAGCGAACGTGTTTATTCAAAAAGGGATTAATTTATGCTTAGATTCACAACAAACCTTTCTTTTAGGTCATTTTTATTTTCAATTAGGTAATTATCAAGAATCCGTCAACAACGGCTTATTTCAAAAAACATATACATTAGCCTATACATTGCTTCACGCATTTGAATTTCAAACGACGAAACAATAGTCGTTGACTTGAAGAAAGAATATTTATTGTTTACTTTCGAATCTACCGCTAAACACGAATCATGATTTAAGATACGATGTGACGTTTTAAAGTATTTGGAGGATTTGATAAGATGGTTAAAGCTAATCCAATTGGAGAAAACTTAAAACGATTTCGTGTTCAAAAGGGGTATTCTCAAAATGAACTGTGCGCTAATTTATGCAGTCAGGCTGAAATTAGTAAAATTGAAAATGGCTTAAATTCTCCGACTGTTGAGTTAATACAACAACTGGCTGTAAGGTTGCAAGTTCCCATCTCGTTGTTATTTCAAGAACATACAGATGAAGAAAAGTTCTTTCAGCTGGATCGATTCTTATCCGACTTGCTTCGAGAGGAAAAGTACCAAGAGGCAATGGAACGAATCAACCAGCAGGAAGTGGATGCAATCGTCGAAGTAGATATTTTAAAAATTTACATCAAGACGATCATTGATTTAAAACAAAATCGGATTGATTTTCGGACAGCTGCGAGCCTACTCAGCAACTTGTTGAATGAAAAAGAAGTGTGGTCGCATTCCATTCAATTGTTCATTCGAATCAAAATGGCGATTGCAAATATGTATTCAGAAAAGGATCTATTTCATTTAACGGAATCCGTATATCAGGAATTGGAAAATGAAATTGAAATCCTTCAGTCGAATAATCATCTGAATGCGCTATTAAAAATTTATTTTAATCATTGTCAGATTCTTGAATACCAAGGGAAGTCTGAGGACAGTATCGCCATCGCTAAGAAAGGATATGAACTATGTTTGCTGCATAATCATACATTTTTATTTGGACATTTTTATTATCAGCTCGCGCACTATCACGAACAGTCAGGTGAAGATGAGATGTCACTTCAAAAACAGTATTCCGTCGCCTATACATTGTTTCACGCGTTTGAGCACGACGTTCGAAAACAGATGATTCTACGTATGAAGGAGCAATATATATTATTTGAGTTTTAATTTTTTATAACAACTTTCACTGCAAAAAAAATACCTTGCCGGTCTAAAAATCACCGAACAAGGTATTCAGGAGAGTCTTCAGTTGGAAGACGGTCATTTCTTAGGTCACTTTTACTTTCAAAGGGGATACTTTAAGCAGCAATTAAATGGTGATCTCTCAGATATCCAGCGTGATTTTACGATGGCCTATTCCTTATTTTGTGCATTTGATATGCCGATTCATGAAAAACGTCTTCTGGAAGAATATGCAGAGTATGTTCTATTCCCAATTTAAAACGAACGACCGAATTGTCGGCACTCTTGAAGCGCTTGTTCGATCAATTCAGATGCACGATCTGGGTATTGCTGATGTCCTTCTAAAATGACAGTTGATACATCATTGATCCCAAAGAATGCTAACAAGTCTAACATATAGCGAACCGCGTGTTCACTTGGGGCTTTCTCTTTTGTCGAGTAATCACCACCGCGTGAATGAATCAACAGCACTTGTTTGTCTTCAACAAGTCCGATCGAACCTTCGGCTGTATAACGAAACGTTTGACCAGCCTGGGCGAGATAATCCATGTAATTGTGAAGCGGTGCCGGAACCGTTAAGTTCCACATCGGAAATGAAAAGACAACTTTATCGGCATCTAAGAATCCGTTTAAATATTCTTGAAGCCGTTGTGCATGAGTCGCATCATCTCCAGTTAATTCTTCCCCTTTAAATAGCCGCCCTGCCGCGTTCGCAAGTTTTAGATCAAAGAAGGGAAGACGTTCCTCGAATAAATTCAAAACCGTAATTTTGTCCTCAGGATGATTTTCACGATAAGCATTCAGAAAGGCATCGTTTAATTCAGAACTAATGCCTTTTTTTTGATGCGTGCTATCGTTTGCTTCGATGAATAGTAAATGAGACATAGTGATCGCTCCTTTCTATACCTATCTATTCCCATTTTGCTTAAAATCATGACTTCCCATTATTTTATTATTTTTAGAAAATTCAAGTTTTATTTTGGTTCTGATAAGGAAAATAAACGACAGGAACTTGAAAGAGGGGATGGCGGTGAACACACAACGACGTTCTTCCAATAGTCAGCAATATCATCGAGAAATTCGGGCAAATTATCAATTGTTCGGGATGATCATTTTTATTTTGACGAGTTGTGGTGCCGTTTTATATATCGTTGCCAATACATTTAGTAGTTATGGTTTGAAAGGGGAGGATTGGATACGTGCACTTGTCATTGCGAGTGCTGGGAGTGTTCAATACTTCATCGGTAAAAGTACATTGTCAGACCGACTAAAGCCACATATGATGTCTAGCGTTTTTTTATTGATTCCATATATTTATCATCCATTCATCGGTAGGGGAGTCCAGACAGTTTGGGCATGTGCCCTTCTATTCATATTAGCTTCCTTAGTCGTCATCAACCGAACGATGCTACTGTACGCAACAAGCATCACGACGGTTTCTCTTCTTTATATTTGGTATCAAACTCCATCACTTGAAAACACTTCGATGTTTGTATCCGATCACATCGCGCGTATTGGACTTATCTTGATTGCGACGATCATTAGTTTACTGATCCATAATCAATATGTTACCCGTCTTGAACGAAATATTGAATACTTAGCCCGTTTACAGGAACAAGCATTTACGGATCCCGTGACAGGTTTACCAAACCGCTCTTCGTTTGTCATTGAAGTAGATAAGAAAAAACAAGATGGCGATATGATTTGTCTCGTGGATTTGGATGATTTCAAAACAGTAAATGATGCATTCGGTTACCGAACTGGTGACCGTTCATTACACATCATTGGTCGACGATTGATGAATCGTTTTTCAGATTGTACGATTGCGAAAGCGAGCGGTAGTGCTTTTTTACTGCATGCGCCTTATCATCATGATGCACGAGTCCTCTGTGACGATATTTTATCAAGTGTATCAGAACGTGTACAAATTGACTTTAAGCAAATCAATGTTACTGCGAGTATTGGTGTTTCCTATATTAATGATGAATCGACGGACCATGTCATCAATGACGCGGAGATTGCATTATTTACAGCCAAAGCAAATCGAAAGAACACGTATGCGATCACAGACTTAGCAACACAAAATGAACGGAAGCGAGCACTCCAGTTAACGCGCGATTTATATGATGCAGAATTGGATCGAGACTTCTTTATTTTATTTCAACCTCAAGTCAATGCGAGAACGCGTCAAATTACAGGTGTAGAGGCTTTAATTCGTTGGAATCATCCGGAATACGGTCTTGTTCCACCAGTTGAGTTCATTCCACTCGCGGAAAGAACACGATTTATTGAGACATTAGGGCGATGGGTCATGCGTCAAGCCTGTCTTCAAGGAAAAGCTTGGTTGGAGGAAGGGAAGGAACCTCTGACGATTTCGGTTAATGTTTCACCGTGGGAATTACGACAAGCTGATTTTACGAATCGAGTGCTCACTATATTAAAGCAAACAGGTTTTCCTCCATCACTACTTGAAATCGAGATGACAGAACATATCTTTATCGAAGGAACCGAGCAAATTATCGAAACATTAAACGCACTCCATTTGTATGGCATTCGAATCGCTCTTGATGATTTTGGAACTGGATTCTCATCCATGCAACCACTCGTGGAACTACCGTTCGATCAATTGAAAATTCCAAAAGAAATCGTTCAAGAAGCGATTCATTCTGAAAGGAAACGAGCAATGATCGAGACGATCATTCAATTAGGAAAACGATTAAATATGACAATCGTAGCAGAAGGAATCGAACTTGAAGAAGAGGCAACATTGCTCGAACAGATGGGGTGTCATACGTTGCAAGGATATCTATTCTATCGACCGCTACAGCCGCAACAATTAGAACATTTTTTAGCCATGTATCGAGAAGGCTAAACAGATATCAAACAATTGAAAATACAAACAGGCGAAGGATCATGTCCATCGCCTGTTTGTATTACCATATACGAGATAATAAATCAGAGATACCGGGCAAAACGACGCTCGAGAATCTCTTGGATGACTGCGATACATGAACATATACCCCAGTAAATGAACGCAACGACAAAATAGACGGTCATATAGTCGAATTCACGCCCACCAACGATTTTTGCCTTTTGAAAAATTTCAGGGACAGTAATCATGGCAGCAAGCGACGAAGCTTTGACAAGATCTAGCAAGACGTTCGAAAGCGGTGGGATGGCAATTCGAATCGCTTGCGGCAAAATGATGCCAACAAACGTCCGATACCTAGATAAACCGAGGGACGCCGCTGCCTCTTCCTGCCCACGATCAATCGAGAGTAAGGAAGAACGAATGATTTCTGCCATGTATGCCGCACTATTTAAACTAAAACCAGTAATCGCAGCAGTCAACGCGTTCAGTTGAATATTGATGACTGGCAGCCCGAAATACAACATGAACAATAGCACAAGGATGGGTACACCACGCATAAATGAGATGTAGGCGCTCGCTCCAATACGCAATACTCGAAAATGAGAGAGACGACAAAGCGCAAGAATTAACCCAATTCCAAGACCAATCGCCATGCTGAGCAAAGAAATCCATAATGTTTGTCCAAGTCCACTTAAAATATATGGAAACGAATCAACCGCCAATTCAGGATTGAAGACGGACCGCCAATCAATCGATGACATCATTAGTTCACATCGACAATCGTCGTTTTGACGTCAGGCATTTGGGAAACATTCTTTCCGGCATAAAATTGCTTCGAAATGTCTTTTAATGTACCGTCTTCCTTCATTTTATCGAGTTGTTCGTTAATGTTGGATTGAAGTTCTTTATTGTCTAAATCCATGATTAAACCGACTTGGCTCGGGTTATAGGCGATGTCCGGATGAATCGTGATATCGAAGTCTTTGAAGAAATCGACAGCCAGTGTTTGCAAGTAATAATCATTCAAGATGACGTCTGTGCGACCATTTGAGACATCTCGTAGATATTGATCGTTCGTCGCATTATCGTAAGTGACTTCTTTTGCACCGTATTTTTTAGCAATCTGCATATATGTCGTTGTTGCTTCTCCGGCAGCTTTTTTTCCTTTTAGATCTTCTAGAGACTTGATGCCTGACAAATCACTTTTACGGACGATTGCCGTACCATACGTATATTTATATGGTTTTGAGAAAGCGAATTTTTCTTTACGGTCATCGGTGATCGTAATGTCGTTAGCCGCAAGGTCAACCTGACCTGTATTAACGCTTGTCAACATACCGTCGAAAGACATCTCTTTGAACTTTACTTTCAAATCAAGCCGTTTGGCTACTTCTTTGACGACTTCAACGTCAAACCCCGTCAATTTATTACTTTTTTCATCATGATAGGACGTCGGGTAAAGTGTACCTGCTGTTGCGACGACGATTGTGCCTTCTTTTTGGATTTTATCGTATGCGGTTGCTTTCTCGTCTTGTTGACCGCATGCGCTTAATAGAATCGAGCTTCCTGCAATCAAGAGTCCCGTCCATTGCATTGTTTTTTTCATCGTATTATTCCTCTCTTTATTTCCGTAATCAGTAACGCTGTTCCTACTTAAAAATACCACGGAATCACATGTTCGGGCAAAGCAATACGCGCATAAAGTGTTGGATTTAATTAAAAAAAATATTGAATGAATATCCAAGTATATGTAAGCGTTATCAATGTTGATATATGGTAATTCTACCTCCTGAGGGTGGACGAGATGGTGATTATGCATAGTAGCGAATAAACATAAAAGGGTGTAAAGTGTAACTTAACTGAATATACAGAAAATTAAGAAGGCAAGGAGAGTGCTACTATGACATTTCATAAATACCCTGAACAGCAGGGCTTATACGACCCTCGTATGGAACATGATGCGTGTGGGATCGGGGTTTACGCACATCAAACAGGACGAGCGAGTCATGAAATCGTTGAACATGCATTGGCCATGCTTTGTCAAATGGAACACCGTGGTGGACAAGGGAGTGATGCGAAGACTGGAGACGGGGCGGGTATTTTAACGCAATTACCAGATCGGTTGTTTCGTGAAACGGTTCGGCACATTTCCTTCCCTAAAAAAGGGGATTATGGCGTTTTCATGATGTTCTTGCCACGTGAGGAACGGGAACGGATGCGACTCGAACGAACGTTAGAGTCAATCATTTTGACAGAAGGACAAGACGTATTAGGGTGGCGGACCGTACCTGTTCGGTCCGAAGTGCTTGGATCAGGTGCACGTCGTACGGAGCCAGTCATTCGTCAATGCTTCATTGGTGCACAGGCGATGGAAGGATTGACATTTGAACGAACACTTTTTTTGATTCGACGAGCGTTTGAACGTGAATCGGAGCAACTCGGTCTCGAGCAATACGTCTTGAGTAGCTCGAGTGAAACAATCGTGTATAAAGGACTCGTGACGACGGATCAACTACGTGCGTACTTTGATGATTTACGAGACGAACGCTATCAGTCAGGCTTTGGTATTGTACATTCACGTTTTAGTACGAACACGTTCCCAAGTTGGAAACGTGCCCATCCAAACCGTTATTTGATTCACAATGGCGAAATCAATACGTTGCAAGGAAACATTCGGGCAATGCGCGGTCGAGAACGTCGACTTGCTGAGACGACGTACGGTAATCGGGCAGAGGAAGTGTTGCCGATATTGGATGAGACAGGTAGCGACTCATCAATGCTTGATAATGCGTTTGAGTTTCTTCATCTGTCAGGTCTTTCTCTCGCTGAGACAGCACTGATGCTCGTGCCGGAACCATTCGAACATGCCGAAATCAGACCGGCGAAGCGCGCGTACTATGAGTATCACAGTAGCATGATGGAACCGTGGGATGGTCCGTCTGCCATCGTCTTCACGAACGGAAAACAGATTGGTGCGACGCTTGACCGAAACGGTTTACGCCCGGCGCGATATGTATTGTTACGCGATGGTCACTTCATGTTGTCGTCAGAAGCAGGAGTACTCCCTCTTCGTGAACAAGACATTTTGTACAAAAAACGATTAGCACCGGGTGAACTCCTTTTACTCGATTTTGCGTCCGGTCAGTTAATCGCAGATGAAGAGATCAAGCGGGAGCTAGCGACACGTCACCCTTACGCGGAGTGGCTCGCTCAAGAAGTCGTTTCCCTCTCAAGTAACGACTTCAAGGAAACACTCATTGAACTTGGAACGAAACAGCGGCATTTTGGATACACGCGTGAAGATATCGATCAATACTTGATTCCACTCGTCGAAGAACAAAAGGATCCGTTAGGCGCGATGGGAACGGACATACCGCTAGCGGTCTTAAGTGAACGTCCTCAATCCTTGTTCCGTTATTTCAAACAGCTATTCGCACAAGTCACGAATCCACCGATCGATGCGTTACGCGAAGAGATCGTCACCTCGACGCTAACATGGCTTGGTCGACAAGGGGAGCTGCTGACGCCGAACCGTGCGAACTGTCGTCGTGTTCGCTTAGAGACGCCGATCCTGCGACCAGACGAAGCCCATGTGCTTAAACAATGTGGACTTAAGCAGAAAACGATCTCAACGACGTTCACCGACTCGCTTGAAGAAGCGCTTGACATGATCGTTGATGAGGCTGTGACCGCTGCACAAAACGGGTATGAATTATTGACGTTATCGGATCGTCTCGTTCGCCCTGGAACATTACCGATGCCAATCCTCTTAGTAACGAGTGCGATTCATCATGCGCTGATCCGTAAGGGATTACGTACAAATCTCAGCTTGATCGTTGAAGGTGGAGAAATTCGTGAAGTCCATCATGTCGCCACGTTGATCGGGTATGGTGCGGATGCGATTTATCCGTACCTGGCATATGCGACGCTTGAAGAAGCAGTAGGGGATCGTTTTACGGATGTAGCCAAACGTTATCAAAAAGCAGTCACGGAAGGCGTCGTCAAAGTCATGTCGAAGATGGGCATTTCGACGATCTTCAGTTATCGGGGTGCTCAAATCTTTGAAGCAGTCGGAATCGATCGCTCTGTCATCGAACAGCATTTCACTGGCACGGTCTCTCAATTGAGTGGGATGACGCTTGAGCTGATGGAAGAAGAAGTCCGACGAGCACAACAGGTTGCAGATGAACGGATTCATTTAGAGTCCGGCAGTGTCTTCCGGTACCGTCAAGCAGGAGAACATCATGCGTTTAATCCAGCGACGATTCATTTGTTGCAACACGCATGCCGTACGAATGATTACCGGCTCTATCAAAAGTACGCACAACGCATTCAGGAGGAACCAGCAACGGTGCTACGACATCTGTTGACATTCAAGGAGACGACGGCAATCCCGATCGAAGAAGTCGAGCCCATTAGCGAAATCGTCAAATACTTCAAGACGGGGGCGATGTCATACGGCTCGTTATCAAAAGAAGCGCACGAGACGCTTGCGATTGCGATGAACCGCTTAGGTGGTAAAAGTAACAGTGGTGAAGGTGGGGAGGAAGAAGAACGATACGAACACGATGAAAATGGCGATTTCCGGATGAGCCGAATCAAACAAATCGCCTCTGGTCGTTTTGGAGTGACGAGTCATTATCTGGTACATGCCGACGAATTACAAATCAAGGTGGCACAAGGTGCGAAGCCCGGTGAAGGCGGTCAATTACCCGGTGAAAAAGTCTATCCGTGGATCGCACGGGTGCGTGCATCGACACCGGGTGTTGGATTGATCTCACCACCTCCACACCATGATATCTATTCAATTGAAGATTTAGCCCAGTTGATTCATGACTTAAAACGTGCCAACGATCAAGCCCGGATTAGCGTCAAACTCGTCGCCAAAGGAGGCGTTGGAACGATTGCTGCTGGCGTTGCGAAGGGGTTAGCAGATGTTATCGTCATCAGTGGTCATGACGGCGGAACGGGCGCCTCACCTAAGACGAGTATTCAACATGCCGGACTGCCATGGGAACTTGGTCTTGCTGAAACACATCAAACGTTGACATTAAACGGGTTACGCGAGCGTGTCGTTCTCGAGACGGACGGAAAGCTATTGACCGGTCGTGATGTCATCCTCGCAGCAATGCTCGGAGCGAATGAATATGGGTTTGCGACAGCACCACTTATCGCTGTCGGCTGTATCATGATGCGTGCTTGTCATCTCGATACGTGTCCTGTTGGTGTCGCGACACAGGATCCAGAGCTCCGCAAGAAATTTACCGGATCTGCCGATGACGTCGTCCATTTCATGACATTTATCGCTGAGGAAGTACGAGAACATTTAGCAAAGCTCGGTGTGAGACGGTTGCAAGATCTCGTAGGGCGTACGGATTTACTCGAACCATCGGAACGACAACGAACGCATTGGAAGGCGAAAAGTCTTGATTTCTCTCGTCTCCTCGTTCATGTGTCACACGGTCCGGCTGAACAACAACAGCATCACGTTGAGCGTTCCTTTGACGCCCGTGAAGTCGCACCGTATTTAGAGTCGGCAGATTTCAGTCAGCCACAGACACTACGTTTAACGATTCAAAATACAGACCGTGCGATTGGCACGCAGACCGGTGCAATGCTGACCAGACGATTTGGGGCACTTGGTCTTCCGACGGATCGATTGAAACTTGAACTGCAGGGATCTGCCGGGCAAAGTTTAGGTGCGTATCTCCCACGTGGGATGACGCTTGATGTCACGGGAGAAGCGAATGATTATGTAGGGAAAGGGTTGTCCGGCGGTATCATTGCCGTTCATCCTCCACGTTCGATTTCGTTCGTCTCGTCCGATCAGTCGATCATCGGTAACGTCGCACTTTACGGGGCGACGAGTGGAGAACTCTATGTGAACGGTCAGGCAGGTGAGCGATTTGCGGTTCGAAACAGTGGAGCCGTTGCCGTCGTCGAAGGAATCGGCAACCATGGACTCGAGTATATGACCGGTGGATCTGTCGTTGTCCTTGGCGATATCGGAAAAAACTTTGCAGCCGGTATGTCAGGCGGTGTCGCTTATGTCTTACCGCGTAATCCCGAACAATTTTTACAACGTGTCAACCGCGAACTCGTCTCGACCGGACCCGTCACGCATGCCGAAGAGATCACGCGACTGAAGACGTTCATCGAGCGGCACGTCGAACGGACCGGAAGTGAGCAGGGCGATGCGATTCTAGCGAACTGGGATCATGTCATCCATTCATTCATCCGCGTCATTCCATCGACGTACGAGAAAGTGACAACATTGATGGCTGATTTCGCAAAACAAGGACATAACACTGAAGAAGCGATGTTACTCGCATTCGAGACACATCTTGGTCGAAGAACAGGAGGAGTACGATGAAACGACGCGATCAATTCATGACAGTTGCTCGTTCAAGCGGAGCGGAACGACACCCAATCGAACGGGTGGGGGATTTTAGTGAATACAAGACGGCTTTGACGGAAGCGGAAGCGAGTCAACAAGCAAGTCGATGTATGGATTGTGGCACCCCGTTTTGCCATGTAGGGGAAGTATTTGATCAAGTGAAGATCGGTTGTCCAGTCTATAACTTAATTCCAGAATGGAATTTACTTGTAGAAGAAGGTCGTTTTCAAGAGGCCCTCGATCGACTGCTTGAGACGAACAATTTTCCTGAATTCACGGGTCGCGTCTGCCCAGCGCCGTGCGAAGGATCGTGTACGTTATCAATTCATGAACCTGCAGTTGCAATCAAGGATATTGAACGATCGATCATTGATATCGGGTTTGAAAAAGGATGGGTCGTGCCTCGAATTCCAATGATACGTTCGTCGCATTCTATTGCCATCGTCGGATCTGGTCCTGCCGGTCTTGCAGCTGCTGATCAGCTGAATCAAGCAGGGCACCAGGTCACCGTCTTTGAACGAGAGGACCGCGTCGGCGGGCTTTTGACATACGGTATACCAGCGATGAAACTCGATAAAGAGGTCGTACAGCGTCGTGTTGATTTGCTTGAAGCAGAAGGAATCCACTTTCGGACGAATGTTACGATCGGCGCAGATATCACGCTCGAGACACTTGAAGCAGAGTATGATGCTGTAATCTTGTGTGTCGGTGCGACGGAACCACGAAAATTGACAGAAGCACCAACGCAAGGAGTCGGTTATGCGATGGATTATCTGACTGGAGTGACACGCCACGTGCTCTCGAAAGAACCGTTGTCTCCTGATCACGATGCGAGAGATAAGGATATTCTTGTCATTGGTGGCGGCGATACAGGAGCGGACTGTGTAGCGACGGCGCTCCGTCAACGCTGCCGCTCCGTCGTCCAATTCGGCAAGCATGAACAACCAGGTACGACACGTGCAACAGGAAACATGTGGCCGGATACACCTTTGCTTTATTCGATCGATTATGGATATGCGGAAGCATTCCAACAATTCGGTCGAGATCCCCGTGAATACTTGATCGCCATCAAGCGATTCACGACAAGTGAATCGGGTCAAGTCACCGGTGTCTGGACGATTCAGACGACGAAAACAAAAAATGAATCGGGTGCGGTGATCTTTGAGGAAATCGAAGGGAGCGATCGTTACTTCCCGGTCGATCAAGTCTGGATCGCTATCGGATTCAGCGGTGTGGAAGAGCGTATACTCGAGCATTTAGCGGTTGCATCGGAACGCGGAAAAATCAAGACGATTCGTTATGTGACGAACCGTTCAGGTGTATTTGCCGCAGGTGACGCACGACGTGGTCAATCGCTCATTGTCTGGGCAATTCGAGAAGGTCGTGAAGTGGCGGAAGCCGTCGGTCAATATTTAAGAACAATGCAACAAACTGGCTAAATCACGCAGTCTGGATTTTCTGGCATCTTCAGAAATCCAGGCTTTTTTGTGTTTGGCAAGGAAATCTGCCAGTTCAAAAATAACTATTGATTTTGTTTCAAGGTAAAACCCCGAAACTATTTCTGATATTCTTATAAAATGAAGGGGAGGAATGACGGATGAATCCAGAAATCATCTATTTCGTATGCGAGAGTGGAATGGCAAGTAGTGTCATAGCGGCTACGATTTTTAGAAAACGCTTACTTGAATGTGGGATTACGACAGACGTCAAGACATGTCGAATCGTAGATCTTCCTGATCAGGCATCTTTTATCGTCGGAGAAGCACAACTTATCCATCGACACGTCTGGAAAGCGTATTGTTCTGTTCATCCAGTCGATCGGATTCTGGATCCGACTGCATATGACGTCATCCTCGAATCTTGGCGGAAAAGAGTGAGGCTACATGACTGAATTCACACCACGGGAACACGATATCTTATTTTTCCTCTTATCACGTGAGGAACCTGTTCAAATACAAGAAATCGCGGAAACGCTCGAGACATCGGAACGAACGATTCAGCGTGAACGGGATCGTCTTGCCCAGTCTTTAGAAGACCATGAGTTACGTTTGACATATGTCCGCGGTAGAGGTCTGTTGATTGAGGGAACGGATGAAGCCAAACACGTACTACGGGACCAATTATTGTTATCACACAAACAATTACCGACTGCTGAGGATCGCCAAGTCGAGTTAGCGTATCGGCTACTGCAAGAAGACGGGATGGTCAAATTACAGGCGATCGCCCATGCGATGTACGTGGCACCGAGTACGATCAGCCAGGATTTAGAGCGGATTGATGAGTGGTTTATGCAATATGACCTTGAAATCAAGCGCAAAAAAGGCATTGGTGCCGAAGTCATCGGCGAAGAGATCAACAAACGACGCTTATTGATCTCATTGATCTTTACACAATGGGATGTTCTTGCTTTCTATCGGTTGTTGCAAGGAGATGTCGATCAGTTACCCCATCTGTTACAAATGAACCGAACATCATGGCTTGAGATGATCAATCAAGCGTATGCAGTCATTGCACCGTTGACGAAAGAAGGACGTCTCAATGACCGACAAATCATGCGTGCCACACTCAGCTTAGCTTTACAAGCGTTGCGCAAAGATCAGTTTCCGATGCGTTACGAGTTAAAAGCGTACCCAGTCGAAATTCTCAAATGGGTGGAACGCGTCGAAGAGCGATTACCTGACACATTGTCGATTGCCGAACGTCAATGGTTATCAGAAGAGTTGCGCGCGTTTTTTCAATCGGACGCAGGAGATACGGAAGAACTCGTCACACGCCTCCGTGTGAAACGATTGATTGAACACGTCTCTTTATTATATGGAACGAACTTTACGAAAGATTATGCTTTGGAGCGGGGGCTCGTTTCGCATATTCAATCCTATACGCGTCAAAATAGCGTCAATCCGTCCTATGTCATCAAACAAATTGAACGGGAATATCCACGTCTGTTCGATGCGGTCAAACAAGCAGCATTGTCGATCTTCACAGATGCGACATTTGAAGACGTGGATTTAGCATTTTGGGTCATGCATTTCGGGGCTGTTCTCAGCAAACCGACACCTAAACTACCATATCGCGTTTTAGTCGTCTGCTCTGCTGGACTCGGCTCTTCAAAGTTATTGATGAATCGGTTACGGCAAGAATTTGCTGAACTCGAACATATCGATAACTCGTCGCTGTTTGGCATTGAACGGTTACCGATTGAATCGTATGACTTCGTTTTATCGACCGTGCCGTTGCCTGACATCCGCCCACCACATCTTCTTGTCAACCCGTTGCTCCCTCAGGATGAGGTCGAACGGATCCGAAAATTGATTCTTGCCTTACCAAAATCCTTCCAACCAGAACCACGGCAGACGAAAACAGAATGGCTCGATCTCGAGCAATTGCATCGGCTCGTTGCATCGTCGATTCAAGTGTCAAACGGATTTCAAATGGAACGGTTGGAGCGTGTGGACGATGGAATTGAATCGTTATTATTTGAGATCAGCACACGAATGGTCGATCAAGGATTAGCAAAATCAGCTGTTTCACTCTCGGCGCAATTGTTGCGTCGTCATGAGATGTCGGGTCTTGGTATTCCAGGAACACGGCTTGCTTTATTCCACGGACGTGATGCGACAATTCAAAGAGGAGGATTTCTCATTTTTGAATTGCCTGAACCAATCGACTTACTCGGGATGGATCAACAGTTGCAATCCGTCGAACGGCTTCTTGTCCTTGTCGCACCGGAAGAGACCTCGAACGAACTGCTTGAATTACTCAGTTCGATTAGTGCCGCAATCATTGAAAGTCCCGAACAAATGGATCAATTTGAGTTCGGAGAGGAACATGCAATTCGTCTGCTTTTAAATCGAACGTTTCGAACGGTAATTGATCAATTCCTAGGCAATACTTGAAAAACCCCTGTCACTCGATCTTTGAAGTGGCAGGGATTTTTTCTTAGATCAGGCAGGCTTCTTTCCAGTCTGTCCAACTTCTTGGACAAAGACTGAACTAGGAAAGATTGAGTAAGCGCTTGCAATGATCTTACAATAAGGGCATAGCAAAGCAATCATCTTATCAACTCATACACGAAATGGAGGCTAACGCAATGGCGACAGCTCAAAATGGAGCACGGGGTATCCGTGTACAAGTTCAACGGTTCGGTAGCTTTTTAAGCGGTATGGTCATGCCGAACATCGGTGCATTCATCGCTTGGGGGATCATCACGGCACTCTTCATCCCGACTGGATGGGCACCGAATAAGGAACTCGGTGAACTTGTCGGTCCGACAATCACCTATCTCTTACCGTTGCTGATTGGATACACGGGCGGGAAATTAATGCATGACGTCAGGGGAGGCGTTGTCGGGACGCTTGCGACGATGGGGGTTATCGTCGGAACAGAGATTCCGATGTTCCTCGGTGCCATGATCATGGGACCACTTGGTGGATACGTCATCAAAAAGTTCGATCAGTTAATTGAAGGAAAAGTCAAACCAGGTCTCGAGATGCTCGTCAATAACTTCTCAGTCGGAATCATCGGTGGTTTTTTGATGCTCGGTGGATTCAAAGTATTCGGACCACTCATGACAGGTCTTGACGACATCATGGCCGCAGCAGTTGGTGCGATCGTCAGCGCACATTTGCTACCATTAGCGAGTTTGTTCATCGAACCGGCAAAAATCTTGTTCTTAAATAATGCGATCAACCACGGTATTTTAAGCCCGCTTGGTCTCGACCAAGTAAACGAGGCGGGTAAATCAGTTCTGTTCTTACTCGAAGCCAACCCAGGTCCAGGTCTTGGATTGTTACTTGCTTACTCGTTCTTCGGTTCTGGTGCAGCGAAGAAGACAGCACCCGGTGCAGCATTTATCCAATTCATCGGTGGAATTCACGAAATTTATTTCCCATACGTCTTGATGAAGCCAGTCTTGTTGCTTGCGATGATTGCAGGTGGCATGAGTGGTATCCTCACTTTCGTCCTGTTTGATGTCGGATTAGTCGCACCCGCTTCACCAGGTAGTATCATCGCGGTCCTCGCAATGGCATCACGCGGTTCTTACGTCGGATTGATTGCAGGTGTACTTGTTTCAGCATCTGTGACATTTGTTGTCTCGACTGTCCTGCTAAAAACTAGCAAGGCAAAAGAAACGTCGCTTGAAGAGGCGAGCGCGAACGTCAGTGCGATGAAAGGAAAACAATCGATTGCCTCGACACTCGTTTCAGCTGATGCCAAACCACTTGCGGAAGTCGAACATATCATCTTCGCTTGTGACGCTGGTATGGGATCGAGTGCGATGGGAGCATCCGTCCTTCGCAATAAGATCAATAAAGCGGGCTTACCGATCAAGGTAACGAATACGTCGATCAGTCAATTGCCGCAAAACGCCGAACTGATCATCACGCACCGTGATTTGACGGAGCGGGCGAAGGAACAGGTACCAACGGCAGAACACCGATCAGTCGATAATTTCTTAAATGCCGGATATTATGATCAACTTGTTCATGAGATCGAAACAGCAAGAAATAAGATTTCTTAAAAATAAAGATAGAGATATTCAAGGAGGAATAAACATGACAACGACAATGAACCTTTCACCGGAACTTGTATTACTTGATCAACAATTCGCAGACGAGACGGCAGCCATTACGGCTGCCGGTCAACTCCTCGTCGATCACGGATATGTCGAAGCGGGGTATATCGATTCAATGCAAGAGCGTCACGCTTTATCAACGGTCTATATCGGTAATCATGTCGCAATTCCCCACGGAACAGAGTCGGCTAAATCACAAGTCAAGAAAACAGGACTATCGATTCTACAAGTACCGCAAGGCGTAACGTTCGGAACGGAACAAGCACGACTCGTCATCGGTATCGCTGGCGTCGGGGACGAACATCTCGAGTTGCTCTCAAATATCGCGGTCATTTGCTCCGATGAGGAGAACGTCGAGCGTATCGTGGCAGCGACATCAAAAGAAGAAATCATCGCCTTATTGACAGCGGAGGTGTAACCATGAAAGCCATCCATTTTGGTGCCGGTAACATCGGACGTGGTTTCATCGGCTTACAACTTGTCAAGACGGGTTACGAAGTCTGTTTCGTAGATGTCAATACGACGGTCGTCGATGCATTAAAAGCACGACATACCTATGAGGTGGGTTATGCCTCTGAAAGAGGAGGGCGTGAACGGGTCGACGGCGTTACGGCGCTCAACAGTTTAACTGAACCTGATCAGGTCATTGCAGCGATTCGTGAAGCAGATGTAATCACGACAGCTGTCGGACCGAGCTTGTTGTCGAAAGTAGCTCCTTTGATCGCGGAAGGGTTACGTCAACGGGATCAACAGACACCTGTCTACGTCATTGCGTGTGAAAACATGATTGGTGGGTCAAAACACTTACAAACAGAGGTGGCGAAACATCAACCGGTAGCGGAGAATTGGTATTTCCCAAATGCAGCAGTTGATCGGATCGTTCCACTTCAGCATCACGAAGATCCGTTGTACGTCGAAGTGGAAGAATTCTTCGAATGGGTGATCGAAACGACTGGACTACCGGAAGCCTATCCACGGATCGACGGCGTCACCTATGTCGAGAATATCGAACCGTTCATCGAGCGGAAGCTGTTCACTGTCAACACGGGACATGCAATTGCTTCATACCTCGGAGCACTATTTCATAAAGAGACGATCGCTGAAAGTCTAACGGATCCACGCATCCGTCGGGGTGTCCAGACGGCACTTTACGAAACAGGGTGGTTGTTACTTGAAAAGTACGGCTTTAATCCGGTCGATCATAGTGCGTACATCCAAAAGAATATGAAACGCTTTGAAAACCCGCGAATTCATGATGAAATCATTCGTGTCGCCCGTTCACCGATTCGTAAATTGAGTCCAAGTGACCGACTTGTCAAACCAGCGAAGGAATTGATGGAGCGTGGGATCGAAGCAGATGGATTAGCACGTGGGATCGCAGCAGCCCTAACCTATTTCGATCCAAATGATTCAGAATCTTCAGAATTAAATGCTTATATTACGAAACATGGAATCGAAGATGCGCTGAACGCATATCTACAACTGTCAGCAACGGATCCACTTGGATCTCGGATCGTTGAACATTATGAAGCGATGCAACAACAAGTCAATTCGATTGCTTAAGAATGAATAACTCTGTAAGCCGAACACCTTTCATATCTGTGGAGGGTGTTTTTAGTTTGCGATTTAAATATGTCTTGGTATCAACGAAAAAAGCAGTTTCTAAAAATCTTACTATCACAATTTGATTACAATTTGTATATTAAATTTGGAATATTCGAAAACGAATATTTAGCGATTAAAATACATTGTACGCTATATGAACGGAACATCTCTATTCCGATTTTTCAGGTAAGAGAAGGTGATCATATGTTAAATTATAAAGTGAATGTATATAGATTAAACGGAGCACGACCAAAAGCAACAAAAGGAACCGGACCGAAGCATTTGATTTATTCGAGTCAGTTTTCTTCACGTACACCAGTCCATTTATTGCATCAACTTATCTTGAATCGATTGTTGGTTGAGCAAGAAAAAAACCTAGATTTAACGTATACGATCGAAGTAAATGCGGTACTTGATCAATTCGTGATCGACGTCCGTGTCTTTTCAACAGATACGGTCAGCATCCAAGTCGAGCGTGACTTGATTGAAATCATTGAACGTGAAGAAGTTCGTCATATCCCAGCGCTTGAAATCGGAAAACCGGATTTCGCGGAATTCGCTCACATCGTCTTAAAGGTTAAGGAAGGTGGACCACGCCTTTCACAAGAGGATACGCAACGAATTTTCAATGAGTCTGGTGTTCGAGGACGAATTATCCTGCATAAGGAGCGAATCGATAGTCATGAACCCTCCCATTCGATTCAGTTGTTGATTGGTGGAGCCGAGAAGTGTTTGTACAGTCTCTCGCAATATCAGCTTGATCCACTCTTCCGTAAACATGGTTTGACGATTCAATCCTTGAATCTGTTACCGTTTGATTTATTCATGATTCGCGACAAAATCGCGATGCTGTCTTCAGCAGATGCTTCGCAACTGTGGATTGATGACATCACGACATCCAAGAATGGACGATCACATCAGATTTGTTTTAACGATGGGAATGAATGCATGACGGTTATCTGTGATCTTCATGGATCAATTCGGTCTTATAAGTGTTCGTGATGGTTTAATTCTTCTTCGAATAGGCTACATTCTTAACAGAGGTTCTAACGAAGGGGAGTCGAACAATCATGTTATCTAAACAACAGACGGAAGAATTTAAGCAACGGTTATTGAAGGAAAAAGAAAAGACGACATCAAACATCGAACAACGCGATACCGATTACGATGAAGGTGAATTGTCGAGTTACGATAATCATCCTGCCGATTCTGGCGATGAATTGTTCTTGCGGGAACGTGATCAAGCAATCACGGATATGCAAGAGGATATGCTATCAGATGTGGATCGCGCATTAAAAGCGATCGAGGACGGAACGTATGGCATTTGCGAAGTCTGTGGAAAAGAGATTGAAATCGAACGCCTTGATATCATTCCAGAAACCCTATTATGCATTGAGCATGCAAAAGAAGAAGCAGAACAAAACGAGAACGATCCGAATTCGCGACCAAGCGAAGAAGATGTACTAGATCCATCTGTCACAGCTCGCGGGAAAGACATCGACGGTGATACGGACGGATTCTCGAAAGTGAGTGACTTTGGTAGTTCTGATACACCGTCTGATCAAGAAGATGGAATCGATCCGACACGGTCTTGACCAGCAAAACATCTCCCGAAAATGGAGATGTTTTTTTTCGAAAAAATATCACAGGTATTTACCAGAATTTTTTGACTTTTCATATAATTTTGGTACGATGGTATCGAGAGGACTGTTTTTAGCCTATATTAAAATGTAAGCGCATACAAGCATCCGTCTCACTGCTTGACCATTTTAGTTGAGGGAGGAAATAACGCATGATTTATGACATTCCGAACAAGCAAGGGTCAAAAGTACAGTACAAGGAACGGTATGAAAACTACATTAATGGAAAATGGACGGCACCAGTCGGGGGAGAATATTTTGATAATGTGACACCTGTTACTGGTAAGGTGTTGTGCCAAGTCGCTCGTTCTACAAAGGAAGATATCGAACTCGCTCTTGACGCAGCACATGCGGCAAAAGAAGCATGGGGAAAAACATCTGTAACCGAACGTTCGAATATTTTAAATAAGATCGCCAATCGAATGGAAGAAAATCTCGAGATGCTCGCTTATGCGGAAACACTTGAGAACGGAAAAGCCGTTCGTGAGACACTTAACGCCGATTTACCGCTCGCGATCGACCACTTCCGTTATTTCGCTGGGGTCATTCGTGCACAAGAAGGTTCGGTCGGCGAACTCGATCAAGATACGGTTGCGTATCACTTCCATGAGCCACTTGGCGTCGTCGGTCAAATCATTCCGTGGAACTTCCCGCTCCTGATGGCTGTCTGGAAATTAGCACCAGCTCTCGCAGCAGGAAACTGTGTTGTCTTAAAACCAGCAGAACAAACACCAGCGAGCATCATGGTACTCGTTGAGATCATCGAAGATTTACTTCCACCAGGTGTGCTCAACATCGTCAATGGATTCGGTCTTGAGGCAGGGAAACCGCTCGCCTCAAGCAAACGAATCGCCAAAATCGCCTTTACGGGTGAGACGACGACAGGACGTTTGATCATGCAGTATGCTTCGCAGAACTTGATCCCGGTCACACTCGAACTCGGTGGGAAATCACCGAACATTTTCTTTGAAGATATCATGCAGGCAGACGATGCATTCTTTGATAAAGCAATCGAAGGATTATTGATGTTTGCGTTGAACCAAGGGGAAGTCTGTACGTGTCCGTCGCGTGCCTTGATTCAAGAATCGATTTACGAACCGTTCATGGAACGTGTTTTAGAGCGCGTCAAAGCCATCAAAATCGGAAATCCTCTTGATGCCGACGTCATGATGGGTGCTCAAGCTTCGAACGAACAGATGGAGAAAATCCTTTCGTATCTTGAAATCGGTAAGTCGGAAGGCGCAGAGTGTCTAATCGGTGGAGAGCGCAACATGCTCGAAGGAGATCTCGCAGATGGATATTACATTCAACCAACGATCTTTAAAGGACACAATAAGATGCGCATCTTCCAGGAAGAAATTTTCGGACCGGTTCTATCGGTCACGACATTCAAGACGGAAGAAGAAGCACTCGAAATTGCGAATGATACGTTATATGGTCTTGGTGCCGGCGTCTGGACACGTGACATGAACCGTGCTTATCGGTTTGGTCGTGCGATCGAAGCAGGGCGCGTCTGGACGAACTGTTATCACCAATATCCAGCTCACGCGGCGTTTGGTGGTTACAAAATGTCAGGGATCGGACGCGAGAACCATAAGATGATGCTCAACCATTACCAACGGACGAAAAACCTACTCGTTAGCTATAACCCGAATAAACTCGGTTTCTTCTAAGTCGGAAAGGACGTGGATGCAAATGGTGGAACGTGTTCAGGCGACAGCAGCTTGTCTTGAGTTGATCGACCAGTTGAGAGAAAAACACGGTCCGTTGATGTTTCATCAATCTGGTGGTTGTTGCGATGGCAGTTCCCCGATGTGTTTTGCGCAGGGCGATTTATTCCTGGGAGATCAGGATAAAAAACTAGGAGAGATCGGTGGTTGCCCGTTTTATATTCATGAAGATCAATATGAGTACTGGAAACATACCCAACTCATCATTGATGTCGTGGATGGTCGAGGCGGAATGTTCTCTCTTGAGGGTGTCGAAGGGAAACGTTTTTTGACACGCTCCCGTGCGTTCACGCAAGAGGAATACGCTGAACTATCAGCATCAAGTTAATGAAGGATATAAACGCGATTTTGTCTAGGCGACTTGTTCATTCAGGTCGCTTGTACAGAATCGTGTTTTTGTTCGTATTACAGCGTTCTAACAGGATAAAAGTTGGTAATGCGGCATAAGAACGGTATAATGAACTCATATTTTGACGAGAAGATTTTTTCACACTATGACATTATAGGGGGTCACCATGAAATATCCATTTTTAGGTTGGACAGGTCACACGATCGGAGTGACGGCGCCCTCCTCCGGATTACGTGAACAGCAACAGGAATGGGTCGAACGAGCAGTTGAACAGGTACAAGCACGGCAAATGAACGTCCGTTTAGGTGAAACGATTTGGTCGCATCAACTTGCTGAGAGTGCACCGGTCAAACAACGCGCCGAAGAATTCAATCACATGATGACGGATGAGACGATTGATGCTGTTATCCCGCCATTTGGTGGGGAACGCGCCATTGATCTTTTACCCGAGTTGACGTTAGCTACTTACCAAACAAAATGGTTGCTTGGCTATTCCGATATCAGTACGTTATTGCTCAGTTTGACGCTTCAGACGGGAATTGCGACAGCACATGGTCCGAACTTCGTTGAGCTTCGGAGTAAAGAATGGGACGAGACGACAAGTGCCTGGCGACGGGTTCTCGCGACGCCATCTGGAGAAACCGTCACACAGTGGGCTTCCGATCGTTATCAAACCGCGTGGACAGACGAAGAACGTCCAGCAGGTTCGTTATTTCAGCTGACGGAAGCGACAGAATGGAAAGCACTTGATGAGCGAACAGAAGTGACCGGACGGTTACTTGGGGGTTGTCTGGAGACGATTCGCCATCTGATTGGGACACCGTACGGAGATGTGAAGCGCTTCCAACATGAAGAGATCAACGGAGAACCGATTCTCTGGTACTTCGAGGTGTCTGAAGCGAGTTCTGCCGAGGTGCATCGGACGCTTCGACAAATGGCGTATGCTGGGTGGTTCGACCATGCGGCTGGCTTTTTATTTGGCCGTACGTCTGCAAGGATTACAGAAGATCTGACATGGCTAGACGTGTATCACTATCTAGCCGATGAAACGGGCTTACCAGTCTTATATGATCTTGACATCGGTCATCAGCCACCACAGTTAACGTTAATCAATGGAGCGACGGGTACGGTTCGTATTCAAGGAAAAGATTCACGAATCGATCTTACGTTCAACTAAAAAGGAGAGCACGCAATGGCACGTCGTAAGTTTCAAGCATTAGGCGTTTACAAACGCGTCCATATTAACCCGGAAACACGTCGAATGACGTTACCGGAACCGTTTTACGATGCACTTCGTCTAGAAGATGAATTGCTGATTGCACAAGTCGGAGATGTTCTCGTCATGCGTCGTCCGGGGGAAGTCGTCGAGACAGAAACGGATTTATTGAGTGAACTCGTAGAAGATGGATTCACGGGTACAGAGCTTGTCCAAGAGTTTGCCTACCGGCGTCAGCAACAGGAACAACGATTACGTCAACAAGTCTTGCAGGATGAAGAGAATGACCATGCTGCTCAACTGAAGATCGAGCTATAACGGAAAGAAGGAGTGGGGCAGATGCGTCGCAGAACAAAAATTGGAATCGGAGTCATCGGATCCGGATTAGTAGCAGCGAGTTATTATTTTTATGAGATGGCAATCGCCACGAATCCGAAGCCGTTCTTATCGAATAATCGGGATTTGAGTGATGAGATGGTCCGGTTGATGCAACCTGGACAGACATGGATCAAGGAGCAGCCGCTCGAGCGGATCGAGATTGAAGCAAAAGATGGTTTAACGTTACGCGGACATTTCCTCCCGTCTCCTGTTCCGTCAGACCGGATTGTCATTCTCGTGCATGGATACGGAGGCGTCGGAACGGATTTAGCCGGATTCGCCTATCTGTACCATCAGGCCGGTTTCCATGTCATGATGCCCGATAATCGAGGACACGGAATGAGTGACGGTCATTATATCGGATTCGGATGGCATGATCGTGAAGATTGTCTCAGTTGGTCGAAATATCTGATTGAACGGATTGGACAGGATGCGAAACTGTTCTTACATGGTGTGTCGATGGGAGGGGCGACCGTATTGATGACGAGTGGCGAACAACTTCCACCACAAATCAAAGGAATCATTTCTGATTGTGCCTATACGTCCGTCAATGCTGTTCTTGCGTATCAGATGAAGCGGATGTATCGACTACCACACTTCCCGTTTTTAGGGATGACCAGCGTATTGACGAAGCTAAAGGCAGGTTATACGTTCCGTGAAGCATCAGCGCTGAAACAGGTCAAAAAGGCACAGGTTCCGATTCTCTTCATCCATGGTGGTGCGGATACGTTCGTACCGACAGATATGGTGTATGAGCTGTACGAAGCCTGTCCAACGGAAAAGGAACTGGTCGTCATTCCGAATGCCGCACACGCTATGGCATATTTCGAGGATCCGGCATTGTATGATGACGTCGTTGAGAAGTTCGTCCGGAACATCTTGCGAAATGATTGACAACTCAGTTCGTTACCCGCTATATTAATATCATAAATCAACGTCGTCGTGGCGGAACTGGTAGACGCGCTAGACTCAGAATCTAGTGGTGGCAACACCGTGGAGGTTCAAGTCCTCTCGGCGGCATAAATGATTGAAGGAGGCAATCCCATCAAGGGGTTGCCTCCTTTTTTGATAATGAATAGAAAACGGTTGCATCGAATAAAAATTCAGAAATGTTTATCTTTTTAGAACTTTTCTGGTAAAATACGTTTTAAAGAGGGTACTCTTCAGGGAAAGTACTAGGTGGAGTCGACAATCTTTAACACATAGGAGAGGGGAAACAAACATGAAAAAAGGAAGTATTTTGCTAGCGCTCTTGATGAGCTGTATTCTCGTACTTGGTGCATGTAGTATCGGTTCGAAGGATGAAGGGTCTTCAGAAGGAAAGACGTATAAAGTTGGTATCGACGTTACGTATCCACCATTTGAGTACAAAGACGGGGACACGTACAAAGGAATCGACATCGATCTTATGAAAGCAATCGCTAAGGATCAAAACTTCAAGATTAAATTTGAAGCAATGGATTTCAGCGGTATCATTCCAGCACTTCAAGCAAACCAATTGGACGTTGCCATTGCCGGTATGAGTATTACACCAGAACGGAAAAAAGTCGTCACATTCTCAGACCCATATTTCAAAGCTGGTCTTATTTTAGTCGTCAAAAAAGATGAGAATGGTATTAAATCCGTTAACGATCTTAAAGGGAAAAAAGTAGCCGTCAAAAAGGGAACGACGGGTGCAAAATATGCAACGGACAACGCGGATAAACTTGGCTTCACTGTTACACAGTTCAATGACAGTCCAGCGATGTTCCAAGAAGTAAAGAACGGTAACGCAGCTGCCTTGATTGAAGATTATCCGGTCATCTCATATGCAAACAAACAACAAAACCTTGGATTGAAACTTGTCGGTGATCGTCTCAACGGTGATAACTACGGGATCGCTGTCTTAAAAGGTGAGAATAAGGATCTGCTGAAGAAAATCAACAAAGGACTTGCGAATCTGAAAGAAAACGGTGAATACGATAAAATCGTTGACACGTATCTGAAATAAGTCGCAAGGCGATAAGGGAGTGGGATAGCCAATGGAAGTGGTCAAAACCGCATTTCCATTTTTCTTGGAAGGGCTTCAAGTCACATTGTATATTTTCATCATTGCGGTCATCGTCGGCTTTCTGATTGGCTTAGTCGTCGCATTGATGCGGTTGTCACCGTTAAAGATTTTGAACGCAATCGCGATCATCTATATCGATGTCATTCGTGGTACACCGTTCATCGTTCAGCTTTTCTTCATCTACTTTGGACTCAACTCGCTTGAGTGGTTATCGATGGACCGGATGTATGCAGGGATACTGACGGTCGCGATCAATGCTGGTGCTTATTTCGCGGAAATTATTCGAGCAGGTATCCAGTCGATTGATAAGGGACAAACAGAAGCCGCACGTTCACTCGGGATGACAGGACGTCAAACGATGGTTCAAATCATTTTACCGCAAGCATTCCGACGGATGTTACCAACGATTACGAATCAATCGATCATCAGTTTAAAAGATACATCGTTGTTATCGATCATCGGCATCGCTGATTTGACGCAACAAGGTCAAGTTCAGCAATCGACGACGTTTGAGCCATTCATCGTTTGGTCTGTCGTCGGATTGATGTACTTCGTCATCATTTATCTCTTGTCATTAGTGGCGAAGTTCTTGGAACGGAGGTTTACATTACGATGAGTATCATTGAAGTGAAGAATCTAAAGAAATCATTCGGCTCGAACGAAGTCTTAAAAGACATTAACGTCTCGATAGCCGAAAAAGAAGTTGTGTGTGTCATTGGTCCGTCGGGATCTGGGAAAAGTACGTTTTTACGCTGTTTGAATCGACTGGAAGAGATTACGGGTGGAACGGTCATCATCGATGATTTCGACATCACAAATCCGAAGGTCGATATCAACAAAGTTCGGGAAGAGGTTGGAATGGTCTTTCAGCATTTTAATCTCTTCCCGCATAAGACCGTGCTTGAGAACGTCACGCTCGCACCGATTAAAGTACGTAAATCGGATAAGGACCAGGCGAAAAAGCGAGCTTTGGAATTACTCGATAAAGTTGGGTTACGGGAAAAAGCGAATAATTATCCAGGCGAATTATCCGGGGGTCAAAAGCAACGGGTCGCAATTGCCCGAGCGCTCGCGATGAATCCGAAAATCATGTTGTTTGACGAGCCAACGTCAGCGCTTGACCCGGAAATGGTCGGGGACGTGCTTGCCGTCATGAAACAACTTGCTCTCGAAGGGATGACGATGGTCGTCGTGACCCATGAGATGGGATTTGCTCGTGAAGTCGGAGACCGCGTGTTGTTTATGGATGGTGGGTATGTCGTCGAAGAGAATGTGCCACAAGCGCTCTTTGATTCTCCACAGCATGAACGGACGCAATCGTTCCTCAGTAAAGTTTTATGATTAAACCGGCGTATCTAAATGCAGATACGCCGGTTTTTTGCTTATTCATAAATTACTGGCTAAGCGCTCATAAGAAAAACTTATACATTTAAGCGAGAGAATTTGGGAATTCGAAATGCACACGCAGGAAAAGAGTAGTAATATAGTAACGAAGGCACTTTCATGGAAGAATGGCACGTTCGTTCCTTCTCATGACGTTTTAGCGCATCATTCATCCAATTTCTTTTGAAAGCGCTAACAGGTAGAGGGCTGGAAACACATTTAGCCGATGCTAAATGTGAGGGGAGAAATATAGAAACGGGGGGAACCGTACATGGCAGGCCACGAGCAAGATCAACAAGCATTTTATGGACCAAACCTTGGCTACATCATTGAATTGTACGAGCGTTTTTTAGAAGACAAAACATCCGTCGATGAGGAGACACGTACTTATTTCGAAGAGCATGGTGCACCTGTGACGGAACCAGTAGTACCGATGCAAGTCGAGACGGGAGATTTCGAAAAATATCTTGCGGCGAATCGTTTAGCGGAACAAATTCGTGCAAAAGGACATCTTGCGGCGGATATCTATCCGCTGAAGGACCATCCGCGAGAAACAGGATTATTCGAACTAAATCAGTTTGGACTGACAGAGGCAGATCTTCGGAAAATGCCGGTTTCACTCGTCTGTCCTGAGCCGCCAGCGGGTGTTCAAGATGCATTTGAAGGCATCGAGCACTTGAAAGCGCAATACACGGGAGCAGCGGCTGTTGAGTTCCAGCATGTTGATGACTTAGAGGAAAAGAAATGGCTCCGTCAAAAAATCGAACAAGGTGCTTTGACGGCGACGCTTGATGCTGAGCAAAAGAAACAATTGTTCAAACGCTTGGCTGAAACGGACCTTTTCGAAAAATATCTGCACAAAACATATGTCGGTCAAAAACGATTCTCGATCGAAGGGCTCGATGCGATGGTGCCATTGCTCGATACGATCGTCGGACACCTCATTTCGAACGGCTCGGAGACGATCAATATCGGAATGGCGCACCGTGGACGATTAAATGTTTTAGCTCATGTACTCGGTAAACCATATGAAATGATCTTTGCTGAGTTCCAGCATGCACCAAATCATGATCTCGTACCGTCTGAAGGATCAATCGGTATCACATACGGTTGGACGGGCGACGTGAAGTATCACCTCGGACTAAACCGGAAACTCGAGCAAAAGACACGTGACATCCGGATGACGCTCGCGAACAATCCGTCGCACTTAGAGTTCGTCGACCCAGTCGTCGAGGGCTTCACGCGTGCGGCACAAGATGACCGGACCCAAAAAGGCGCACCACGTCAAGAGCAGGCAGCCGCTGCTGCGATCCTGATTCACGGGGATGCAGCGTTCCCAGGTCAAGGAATCGTTGCTGAAACCTTGAATTTAGCAAACCTCAAAGGATATAACACAGGCGGAACGATTCACATCATCGCGAACAATACGATCGGCTTCACGACGGAACCGACAGATTCGCGTTCGACGCGTTACTCGAGTGACCTGGCTAAAGGGTATGAGATTCCAGTCTTCCACGTCAACGCCGATGAACCTGAAAGCTGTCTCGCTGTTGCGCTACTCGCGAGCGAGTACCGTGCAACATTCAAGAAAGACGTCATGATCGATTTAATCGGATATCGTCGTTTTGGACACAACGAAATGGATGAACCGATGAATACAAACCCGGTCTTATACGATTTGATCCATAAGCATGATCCGATTCGTGTCTTGTACGGAAAGACGCTTGTCGCGAACGGGGATGCGACAGCTGAGGAAATTCAATCGATTGAGACGTCAATCAATGATCACATGAAGGCGGCTCGAGAAAAAGTCCCAAATGTAGAGAAAGAGTATGGTGGGGTCATGCCGGACGTCGTCTTTAAAGGCGTTCCGACGATCGAAACAGGAGTAGCGATCGAAACATTAACTGCATACAATGAAGAATTGTTGCAGTGGCCAGATGGCTTCCAAGTGTTCCATAAACTTGAGAAAGTCCTGAAGCGCCGGACAGATGCATTCTCGACGAAGAACGGGATTGACTGGGGACATGCCGAAACATTGGCATTCGCTTCAATTCTCTCGGATGGAACACCAATCCGATTGAGCGGGCAAGATTCTGAACGGGGAACGTTTGCACAACGGAATATCAATCTTCATGATGTGAAAACGGGAGAAGGATTCTCGCCACTTCATGCTTTATCAACGGCAACAGCTTCGTTCTCGGTCTATAACAGTCCACTCTCTGAGGCGGGTGTTCTTGGCTTTGAATACGGCTATAATGTCTTTGCACCAGAAACGCTTGTCTTATGGGAAGCGCAATACGGAGACTTCGCAAACTCAGGTCAAGTCATCTTTGACCAGTTTATTTCTGCGAGCCGAGCCAAATGGGGACAAACGTCAGGTCTCGTTATGTTGCTTCCGCACGGCTATGAAGGACAAGGACCAGAACACTCGAGTGGTCGTTTAGAGCGCTTCTTGACGTTATCCGGTGAGAAGAACTGGACAGTTGCGAACGTATCGAGTGCTGCGCAGTACTTCCATTTGTTGCGTCGACAAGCAGCAATCCTCGGAAAAGAGGAAGTTAGACCGCTCGTGGTCATGACACCAAAGAGTCTCTTGCGTCATCCGCTTGCGACATCTGACGTCTCTGAATTGACGGAGGGTAGTTTCCGTCGTGTCATTGAACAAGCGGGACTTGGAGAAGCACCAGATCGTGTCAAACGTCTTGTGTTCTGTTCTGGTAAGATGGCAATTGATTTAGCGGAAGCGGTCTCGAAATCAGAGGAGAATCTCGACTGGTTACAAATCGTCCGGGTTGAGGAACTGTATCCGTTCCCAGCGAAAGCCTTACAAGAAGTCATTGCGCGCTATGAATCCGTCGAAGAGATGGTCTGGGTGCAAGAAGAACCGAAAAACATGGGGGCGTGGTCCTTTATGGAACCACGGCTTGAAACAGTCGCACCGAACGGAATTCAAAATGTTCGTTACATTGGTCGTCGTCGCCGTTCAAGTACAGCAGAAGGTGACCCGGCAGGTCATAAAGTAGAGCAAGCACGTATCATCAATGATGCGCTCACAGCAACGGCTTCTACACCAACAGCACCATCACACGTATCGAATCACACATCATAACGTAAGATAGAAACGAGTCATAGGGGGAGAATACGATGGAAATCAAAGTACCAGAACTTGCCGAATCAATTACTGAAGGAACGGTGGCATCTTGGTTAAAACAACCAGGTGATCACGTGGAAAAAGGGGAAGCCATCGTTGAGCTCGAGACAGATAAGGTCAACATCGAAGTACCGTCAGATGAAGCGGGTACGTTAACGGAAGTAATGGCTGCTGAGGGAGATACAGTCCGCGTCGGGGAAACGATTGCTGTCATCTCTGCTGGTGGCGAAGCTTCAAAACCGGCTGCAACAGAAACAGCACAAGAAACTCCAAAAGAGACACCAAAAGCAGAAGAAAAAGCGGAACAACCAGTGGCTGCAGCAGCGACGGAAAGTACATCCGTTGCAGATCGTCCGATTGCTTCACCTGCTGCCCGTAAATTGGCTCGTGAAAAAGGAATTGATTTAGCACAAGTGGCGACGCAAGATCCACTTGGTCGGATCCGTGTCCAAGATGTCGCGACGTTTGAAGTAGCGCCACGTGAACAAGCAAAACCTGCTTCTACGAAGCCTGCTGCGCCGACACCAGCTCAAGCGGCTGCTCCTGGGAAACCAGAAGAGCGAATCAAGATGTCACGTCGCCGGAAGACGATTGCGAATCGTCTTGTTGAAGTTCAACAAACGGCAGCGATGTTGACGACATTCAATGAAATCGATATGTCTGCTGTCATGGCGCTCCGTAAACGCCGTCAAGAAAAGTTCGTTAAAGAAAACGAAGTTAAACTCGGCTTCATGTCATTCTTTACGAAAGCAGCAGTCGCAGCACTCAAAAAGATGCCATACTTGAATGCTGAGATTCAAGGCGATGAAATCGTCCTGAAGAAATTCTATGATATCGGCATTGCCGTCTCAGCACCAGACGGTCTCGTTGTTCCAGTCGTTCGTGATGCGGACAAAAAGAACTTCGCTGAAATTGAAAAGGACATCATTCAATTAGCGGTCAAAGCGCGTGATAATAAACTTGGTCTATCTGACTTAACGGGTGGTACGTTCACAATCACGAATGGTGGTACGTTCGGTTCACTCATGTCGACGCCGATCTTAAACGGTCCACAAGTCGCGATTCTCGGCATGCACGCAATCAACCTGCGCCCTATTGCCATTGATGCAGAACGCATGGAAAATCGTCCGATGATGTATGTTGCTCTCTCTTACGATCACCGGATCGTGGATGGAAAAGAAGCTGTTACGTTCCTGAAACACATTAAAGATCTTCTTGAAGATCCAGAGTCATTGATTTTCGAAGCGTAATCATTAAAAGACCCGTTTTAGATGCGGGTCTTTTTTCTATGGAATGATATCGTTTTGTCATCAAATCAAGAAATGACGTTAACAGCTTCTCTATATCATCTTCATACAAATAATTTAAGATAAGTGTTGTAAGAATATTTCAAGGAGGAATAGATGATGCTGAAACAAATCGGATTGACGATGGTAGCGGGAGCCGTATTAAGTACAGGACTTCCGACAGAAGATGTCGGTGCACAATCAAAAGGCAAATCGTTACTCGATTCAAATCGAATCATTAACGTTGCTCATCGTGGAGCTTCAGGTTATGCGCCGGAGCATACGATGCCAGCTTACGAAATGGGACATAAGAAATTTAAAGCAGATTACATCGAAATTGATTTACAGATGACAAAAGACGGTCATTTGATTGCGATGCATGACGAAACCGTCGATCGGACGACGAACGGAACGGGTGCTGTCAAAGAGAAGACATTAGCTCAAATCAAGAAACTTGATGCGGGTAGTTGGTTTAATAAAGCAAATCCAACACTCGCTAAAAAATCATATGTAGGATTAAAAGTTCCTACACTCCAAGAAGTCGTGAATAAGTACGGGAAACATGCGAATTACTACATTGAGACGAAGTCCCCTGAAGTATATCCAGGAATGGAAAAGAAATTACTCGATTTATTGAAACGGAACGGATTGTCTAGTGATCGTGTGAAATCAGGACAAGTCTTGATTCAGTCGTTTAGTGCAGAAAGTCTTCAAAAAGTCAGATCCATCGATTCAAAAGTCCCGTTGATTCAATTGATGGAAGCAAAGGAGGTGTCTTCCTTAACCGACACGAAATTAAAGGAAATCCGTAAGTACGCAGTTGGAGTCGGTCCTTCATATAAAGCATTGACACGTGAAAATGTTAAAGCAATTCGTCAACAGGGCTTGCTGTTGCATCCGTATACAGTAAATGAAAAAGTCGAAATGGTTCGCTTGCTTGACTATGGTGTTACAGGTGTCTTCACGAACTACGCGGATCGCTTTAATGCAGTCATTAAAGAATCGTCCAAAAAAATTTCAAAATAATTCAAAGAGTGATTCCTCGTTTCGAATGCGAAATAAGGAATTGCTCTTTTTTGATAAAAACTCGTATTTTAAATCCAATATTTCCTTCCTTACGTAATCTGTGTAGAGCATGATGACAAATTCGAATTATGAGATGAATAGTGAGACAAAACTATGTAGTCGTTAGAGTGTTTCATGTTACGATAACAGTGCAGTTTTGGGAAGGAATGGAGTGAGGATTGTGAGAATTACACAGTATACGGATTATGGTTTACGCGTGTTGATGTATCTCGGTGTGCACCGGGATGTTATCACACCAATGCCGCAGATTGCCCAGCATTATGGCATCTCATCCAACCATTTAATGAAAGTGACACAACAGTTAGCGAAACTTGGATATGTCGAATCAACGAGAGGTCGCTCAGGGGGACTCCGTTTGATTCGTGATCCAAAGGACATTAACATCGGAAAAGTCGTTCGTGAAATGGAACCGATGGATATCGTTGAATGTTTCGGAAGCAACGGTCATTGTGTCATCGAACCGGGGTGTCGATTAAAAGGTGTGCTTGGGCGAGCATTGCGAGCCTTTATCCGAGAACTGGAACAGCATACACTAGAAGAGTTGCTTGATAATCGTGATGAGTTGGCGCTCTTATTTGCTGCTTCACCCTTACAGCGTTCCTAATCAAAAACCCTCGTTTCCGTAAGCGGAAGCGAGGGTTTTGTCATGTCGATATACTCACATGTCATCTTGGCGTTTCTTCGGTTCCACATGTTCTTTATTCTTAGACAGGTCGTCACGGACAGACGATTTCCATAATGGCACGTCGCTATAGTAAGCAGCACGCGCAATTAAATGTCCACCAATCGGTGCCGTGATGAGTACGAATAGGATACCAAGCACGACACGAGAGGAGAAAAATCCATCTTCAGTGACGAAATAAATAATGACGCCGATCAAAATCGACATGACGCCTAATGTCGCACTTTTAGATGCGGCATGCGCACGCGTATAGACATCGGGTAAGCGGATCAAACCGAGCGCGGTAACGAGACTAAATCCCATACCGAGCAAGGCAAAGACCGCGACGATCCATTCATTGATTGCGATCACGTTCGATGATCTCTCCTTTCTCGATATATTTTGAAAAGGCAACCGTACCGATGAAGGCAAGGATACCAATCAAAAGAATGACTTCGAGGTAGTCGCTCGTCCGTAAGATGATTGAGACAAGACCGACAATCGAAATCAAGCTGATACCAATCGAATCCAGCGCAATGACTCGATCCGCAACACTTGGACCTTTAATGACACGGTAGAATAGACCGAGCATCGAGAGGAAGACACCCCCGAGTGCGATATAGATAAAAATATCGAACATCACCGACTCACCTCCAGAATGGCTTTCTCAAAACTATCGCGAATCGATGCTACGGCTTCGTCGACTTCTGGCATATGAAGCGCATGAATATAGAGTATCTTATTATCGTCCGAGATATCGACGACAAGTGTTCCAGGTGTCAAGGTAATCAGCATCGATAACAATGTGACTTGCCACGGTTGATCGAGTTCCGTCTCATAGGCAAAGATACCAGGCTGAATATCTAACTTCGGCTTTAAAATGATTTTAAGGACATCGATGTTCGCTACGACAAGTTCATAGAGAAAGCGGAAAAACAACAAGACGAGTGCGACGACAGGTCCGAGATAAAAACGACCCTTAAAGCCGCGACGGAAAGCGAACATCGCAATCAGACCTAATGCATAGCCGATGGCGAAACCGGAGGCCGAGAAATTATTCGCAAGAAACATCCACAAGAAAGCAAGAAATAAGTTGAGCAAGACTTGAAATGCCATGAATTAACGACCTCCTTTGAGTACGGCATCGATATAGAGCGTTGGATTCGTCAGAGGTTCAACGGCTTGTTGAATCAGTGGACGCATCGCCTCAGCGCCTACGCCATAGAGGACGCTAAGCGCAACTAAGGCAATCGCAGGTGTAAGCAGTCGAGAAACGAGCGCTTGCTTTTCACCTGAGTACGGTTTGGGTATCCCCCAAAAAGCACGCATGAACAGTTGGACGACCGAATACAAGACGAGCAGGCTGGATAGTAGAACGATGATCGGTCCGACCAATTCACCAGCTTCAATGCCGCCACGAACAATCAAGAACTTCCCGATGAACCCACTAAGCGGTGGAATGCCGGCAAGCGATAACGCTGCAATGAAGAATGTCCAACCCAGCACCGGAAAGGCTTTGATCATGCCACCCATATCCTTTAGTTTATTTGATCCGGCAATTCCGACCATGATGCCGACGAGCAGGAACAATGCAGCCTTGATCACCATATCGTGAAGCAGGTAAAAAATCGCACCTTCTAGTGCTTGCGGTGTCATAAGGGAAACCCCATACAAGATGACCCCGACTGCGACGATGATGTTGTAGATGATGATCTGTTTCGCATCCCGTGTCGCTAATGCGCCAATCACACCGATGATGATCGTGCTGAGGGCAAGGACACTTAAGATTTGATGAATTGTTCCGATCTCGTTTGAGAAGAACAAGCTATACGTCCGTAAAATTCCGTATACCCCGACCTTCGTCAACAAGGCACCGAACAAGGCAAGAACAGGTGTCGGTGGTACTTGATAAGAACCAGGTAACCAGAAGTAGAGTGGGAAAATCGCGCCTTTTAATCCGAAAACGATCAGGAACAACAAGGCGATGACGTTTAGAATCGCTGGTTGTCCAATCTCTGTGATCTTCTGACTGATGTCCGCCATGCTGAGTGAACCGATGATCCCGTACAAGAAGGCAACCGTCATGACGAATAACGCGGACGAGATGACGTTAATCAAAAGATACTTGAGCGATTCTCGTAATTGGGCCGGTTTTCCACCGAGAACGATTAAGACATAAGACGAAATCAGGAAGACTTCGAAAAAGACGAACATATTAAAAATATCACCTGTCGTGAACGCACCGTTGACCCCAACGAGCAGGAACTGTACGGCAATGAAATAGTAGTACCGTTGATAGGCGTCGCTCAAGTAGGCGATGGCATACCAGATGATACAAAGGACGAGGATGCTCGTCGTCGTGACGAGTAGGGCAGACAGCATATCAGAGACAAGCGTAATCCCGAAAGGTGCTGGCCAGCTACCGAGTGTGACGGTTAAAATGCCATTCAAACGGACAGTCAGAACGAGGTAGATGGAAGCACAGACAGTTAAAATCGTCGAAATGATGGAAACGATCCGTTGTCCTTTGAGGTATCGCGGGAAAAACATCAAGATGACACCGGTCAACAAAGGAATGATGATCGGTAATAGCGGTAAGTTAATCATTCGAATCGGTTCCTTTCATCTCTTCGATATTATCGGTCCCGAGCTCTTGATAAGCGCGATACGCAAGCACCAAGAAGAAGGCAGTGACACCAAAGCTAATGACGATGGCAGTCAGGACGAGTGCCTGCGGCAGTGGATCCGTATAGGAAGTCACGCCGTCCTTTAAAACCGGAGCCGCGCCTCGTTTTAATCCCCCCATCGTCATGACGAGCAGATGGGCAGCGTGACTGAGCAGTCCTGTTCCGATGATGATACGAAGAATACTTTTTGAAAGAATGAGATAAATGGCACACATCGTCAGGATGCCTGCGGCGATTGCCATGATGATTTCCATATTATTCACTCTCCCCAATCGTTTGAATAATCGTCATCGTCACACCGACGACGACAAGATAAACGCCAAGATCGAACAACATCGCGGTGTGTAGCGATGTCTTACCGAACAACGGCAGGGTAAAATAGTCATGCGCATGCGTGAAGAACGGCACGTTGAACAGAAGCGCTCCTGACGCCGTCAGTACGGCAATCAACATACCAAGTGCTGTGATCCATTTATAATCAAATGGCAAAATCCGGCGCAACGTTTTGATATCATAAGCAAGTAAGATCAAGACAAGAGCAGACGCCGTCACGAGACCACCAATGAATCCACCACCCGGTGTATAGTGTCCGGCAAAGAACAAGTAAACAGCAAACAGGAAGATGACGAACGTGATAAAGGAAGTTGCTGACTCTAAGATGACGTCATTCGTATGCTTTTTTGCCTGCTTTTTCATTTATCGATCCCTCCTGTTTGTCTGAATTTAATCATCGTATAAATTCCGATTCCAGCAAGTGCTAGAACGGCAATCTCAAACAACGTATCGAAGCCACGGAAGTCGACAAGAATGACGTTGACCATATTACCGCCAGCGGCAAGATCAGCGACATTATCGATGTAATACTTGGCGATTGAAGTAAACGATCGTTGGCTAAGAGAAGCAAGTGCAACAAGGGTCACTGTCAATCCGACGAGTGCCGAAATCAAGGCGTTGCCGAGCTTGAACGGAATTCGCTCTTCTTTCCGGCTGATTTCCGGTAAATGATAGAAAACGAGTAGGAATAGAGCGACCGATACTGTCTCGATGACGAGTTGCGTCAAGGCAAGGTCTGGAGCTCGGAACAAGACGAAGAACAGAGCAACCGTATAACCTGTCACACCGAGTAAGATGATCGATGTCAGCCGCGATCGTGCAAAAGTGATTGAGAGAGCACTTGAGACAAGAACGAGCGCGAGAATGATCTCGTACGCATGAATCGAGCTAATTGGGTCTACCGCGAAGCGGAAAGCGTCGAACCCGTATAGTGCTGTCAAAATCAAGATGACAATGAATCCGAAGATATAGATGAGATACGACCGCATGTATCCGGTCATGACCGTATCATGGATCTTTGTCGAGGTCTGTTCACCACGGCGTAACAAAGCGTCATATTGATGATTCAAGGAGACTGCACGAGGCATCCGATTATAGAGCGACTGCCAGCGTGGGAGTGTCTTATACAAGATGAACCCGACTGTAAAGATGAGTAACGTCAGGAAAAATTCTGGTTGGAATCCATGCCACATCGTAATGTGCACATCAATCTTCCCACCCGCATCAACGACTTGCGGTAAGATCGCTTCGACTGCCGGTCGAATCAACGTATCCGATAATATATTCGGGAAGAGTCCGATGATGACGACGAGCGAGACGAGGACGAGTGGTGGAATCAACATGCCAATCGGTGCCTCATGGGGTGTCTTCGGCAACTTATCGTCTTGACGCTTACCGAAGAACGTTCTGCGGACGATCAAGATGCTGTAGACGAATGTGAAGATACTTCCGACGACGGCGAGTACAGGAATGATCCAACCGTAAGACGGTAAGTGGAACAAATCTGATCCTGCAACTTCAAGTACACCCGTCAAGAACATCTCTTTACTTAAGAAACCATTGAATGGCGGAATTCCCGCCATCGAGAGGGTCCCGATCATTGCGATCGTCATAGAGATCGGCATTAGTTGCGCAAGACCACCGAGCTTCCGAATGTCGCGAGTACCGGTTTCGTGATCGACGATTCCCGCCATCATGAAGAGACTGCCTTTAAATGTCGCATGGTTGATCAGGTGGAAAATCGCAGCGACTGTCGCAATCGTATATAATCCGTCATCTAACGCGTCGACGTGCAGGGCGGCTGCTCCGAGTCCAAGTAAGGACATGATCAATCCAAGCTGAGAAATCGTCGAGTAAGCAAGGATTCCCTTTAAATCATGTTGTTTCACCGCATTGAGTGAACCCCAGAATAAGGTGAATATTCCGACAGATGAGACGAGATAGAACCAAAGCGATTCATCCGCAAAAATCGGACTGAAACGAGCGACAAGATACAACCCTGCCTTGACCATCGTTGCCGAGTGCAAGTAGGCACTGACAGGGGTCGGTGCTTCCATCGCATCCGGTAACCAGATATGGAACGGAAATTGAGCAGATTTTGTGAAGGCAGCTAGCAAGAACAAAACAAGGGCGACCGTAAAGAAGGGTTCACCTTGAATCGACTCAAGCGACGCATAGGTCTCACGAATACTTAACGATCCACTGAGTGTAGAGAGAATCGCAATTCCCCCAAGCATCGCTAGTCCACCAAAGACGGTGATCAGCATCGATTTTTGAGCGCCGTAACGAGAACGTTCTCGCTCGTACCAGTAGGCAATCAATAAGAACGACGAAATCGACGTTAATTCCCAAAACAGATAGAGGACGATCATGTTATCTGACAGCACGACCCCAAGCATGGCGGTCATGAACATCAAAAGATAGACATAAAATGTTCCGAGTGATTCTTTTTTCGCATCTAAATAAAAAATGGAATAAAGAACGACGAGTGAGCCAATTCCTGTGATCAATAGTGCGAACAATAAGCCGAGTCCGTCGAGATACGTGACGAAATCGATACCGAGCGATGGGATCCACGGCATGCGTGCCGTAAAGGTCTCACCTGACATCGTACCAGGGAGAAAGTGGCTGAAATACGAAACGAGCAGTACAGGTACTACAAGTACAAACCAACCAGTATGAATGTTCGGAAGGCGTTTCGCTAGAAGCGGAATGAAAAGACTGATCAATATGGGCAGTAGAATAGCCCCGTGCATCACGGACACGAAATTCCCTCCTTTGTGACATCGACGACCAAAAATGAAAAAGGGACGCGAACGCAAGCTGTTGAAGCTCGGAACTGTCCAGTAGAAAACACGATTCATTTTGTTCGTCGAAGATGTTTCTGAATCAAGTATAGCGTACTTTTTTCCTTCTTGCATGACGTGAAGCATTGAAGCATAAGGGATTGAGCCATTTTCTCTTTTGATTATTAAATATGTAGGAACACGGCAGAAATAGGTTGATTTTTTTTTTTTGTTTTTTTCAAAAACACGTTGATCCATGCGAAGAATGATTCAAAATCAAGTAACCCGGGTACATCTATCTAGAGCACAACTAATGATCATAGAGGGGGAACTTTCATGAGAGCAACATTCAAGACAGGTGTCATTTTAGGTGGTTTAGCGGCGATTGCGACAATCGCCTATCAACAATACCAACAACAAAAAACGACGTCTAACGATATTGATCATCGACCAAGCGTCGACGCGAAACGCGATCCGGCTGAAGTCGGACTGACACAGCTTGATTCCATTCATCGGGCAGATTGGCAAGCGAATGGATTCCCACAAACGCACGCAGAACTCGAACGCTTAGAACGAGAAGAAAACTAAAAAACACGTCTCTCGCATGAGAGGCGTGTTTTTTGATCATCAAGCACTCGTTGTGACAAGGGCACGTGTCCGTTCACTGTGTGCGGTATAAGAAGAGAGATGTTCGAACTGATAAAGCGTTAAGGTTGCTGTACGACGCTGTCCAGTGCTAGATTCGAGCATCAAATAAGCCTCATTAAAATCAGTGCCACCACCGTCATAGCGGATATGTGCCGTAATCGTTCGTCCATCCGTCGTCTGCATATAAATATCGTAACCTCCGAAATCAACACGTTTGAAACGGGTCGCCTCGCTTACGATGTGCTTAAATGTTTCAATTAAAGAATATGTCATCGTTCGTTCCTCCCTTTATTTCTTCAAAACAAGATAAGTTATAATTAACTCCGAATATTACTGTTCCCATAAAATTGAAGAAATAAACATCACAAATGAATCTTTTTTATTCTTGTTATGAAACGCGTTTCATACTTTATGATGATGATAGACGGTGCGTGACCGATTACGGGCGTTAACCGATATAGAAACTGTATAATCAAAAAGACAAGGGGATGGTTACGACCATCCCCTTGTCTTTTTGATTATAACTCTACGTTATGGTAGACCTGTTGTACATCCTCAAGATCTTCAAGTGCATCGATCATTTTCTCGAATTGTGCAACGTCGTCCTCAGATAACACGACTTCGTTTTGAGCGAGCATGACGAGTTCAGCAAGCGAGAATTCGGTGATTCCTGCAGCTTTCAACGCTTCTTGCACAACATGGAATTGTTCTGGCTCGGCGTAGATGATGACAGAATCGTCTTCTTCGAGGATGTCGCGCACATCAATATCCGCTTCCATCATCAATTCGAGCACGTCATCCGCAGATTTTCCTTCAAACGCAAAGATAGCAGTCGCATCGAACATGTAAGCAACGGATCCACTAACGCCCATGTTTCCGCCATTTTTCCCAAATGCAGCACGCACGTCAGAAGCCGTCCGGTTGACGTTGTTCGTCAATGTTTCGACGATGACCATTGAACCGCTTGGACCAAATCCTTCATAACGAAGTACATCATAGTTTTCTTCCGCTCCACCTTTTGCTTTTTCAATCGCTCGATCAACGATGGCACGGGGAACGTTATATGTCTTCGCTCGTTCGAGTACGACCTTTAACGCTTGGTTAGATTCTGGATCTGGTTCGCCTTGTTTTGCCGCTACATAAATCTCACGACCGAACTTTGCGTAGATCCGACTCGTATTTTTGTCTTTTGATGCCTTTTTTTCCTTAATGTTATTCCATTTACGACCCATTTCGTATCCACTCTCTTTCCGTAATGTCAGAAATCCATGATTTCTTATGCGTTATCAGTATACCTTAAACTACCTGATAGACTGAACTAAAATGTCGGTCGAACAGTTGAATTTCTACTAAATGCGTTTAAGTGATGCGGAAGAAAGGAACTTTACCGATAGAGAAATATCAATTAGAGAAATATCAATTTAAGGGAGAGTGACAGTATTTGAACCAGGCTGGAGTAGTTCATCGCGCATTATCACCATTCGTTTATGCCTATGATCAAGAGACCGTTCATATTAGACTCATGACGGCTAAAGACGATATTGAAAAAGTTGAATTGATATATGGTGATCCTTATGAATGGGAAGCGGAAAAAGAAGAAGACCGAGATTGGAATTTTGATCCGGAGAAAGAAAAATCCTGGAAAGTGCAACAGAAGTCGATGCAATACAATGGAAGTGACGCGACGTATGACTATTGGTTCATTGCAATCCGTCCAGAACGAAAGCGGGTACGATATGGGTTCGAGGTTCATGGCGAAACCACAGCCGTTTTGACCGAACGCGGTTGGTATGACGAAGCGCCACTCGATCATCCGGGCTATTATTTTTCTGTTCCATATGTTCATGCGACGGACGTCTTTGATACACCGAATTGGGTAAAAGATACGGTCTGGTATCAAATTTTCCCAGAACGATTCGCAAATGGTGATCCAACGAACGATCCAGCGGGAGCGAAGGAGTGGGGAAGTGAAGCACCAGCTTTTCAGAATTTCTTCGGTGGAGATTTTCAAGGGGTCATCGATCACGTCGATCATTTACAACGTCTCGGCGTCACCGGTGTCTACTTCTGTCCAATCTTTGAAGCACCATCGAATCATAAATACGATACGCTTGATTACTTAAAGCTTGATCCTGCCTTTGGTGACGAGAAAACATTCCGCAAGATGATAGATGTGCTGCATGAGAATGGTATCCGCGTATTACTCGATGCCGTCTTTAATCATATTAGTGAAGATCACCCCGCATTTCAGGATGTATTAGAAAAGGGACAAGACTCAAAATATGTCAACTGGTTCACGATTGACTCCTTCCCGGTCGATCCGTCAATCCCGAACTATGAAGTGTTTGCATTTGAACGGAACATGCCAAAGTTGAACACCGCTCATCCAGACGTCAAACAATATTTGCTTCATGTCGGACGTTATTGGGTTGAGGAATTCGGAATCGACGGCTGGCGTCTGGATGTTGCAAGTGAAGTCGATCATGCGTTTTGGCGTGACTTTCGAAAGGAAGTCCGGGCTGCGAACGGAACGTGTTATATCGTCGGCGAATGTTGGACGGATTCACAACCGTGGCTCCTCGGCGATCAGTTCGATGCCGTCATGAATTACGGTTTGACAGAGAGCTTCCTGACTTGTTTTGCGACGGGCGAGACCAGCGTTCGTGATTTCTCGTATGCTGTCAGCAGAAATTTAAACTGGCATTCTCAAAATGTCAACGAGGTCATGTTCAATTTGATTGATTCGCATGATACGCCGCGTGCTTTAACGCGTGCGAAGGGGAATATCGAACGGATGAAATTGCTCTTCACTACACTGTTGACGTTTCCGGGTACGCCTGTCATCTATTATGGTGATGAGATCGGAATGATGGGCGGACAAGACCCGGCCAACCGTGCATGCATGGAATGGGATGAGACGAAGCAGAACCGTGATTTGTTCGATCACGTTGTACAGTTGATCGCCCTTCGAAAACAGCATCCGGTTTTAGCAAATGCCGGAACGTATCAATTCCAAAGGATCGATGATACAAAACAGATATTTGTCGTCGAGCGACGTCAGGGCGAAAACATTTACTTGCTCGTAGTCAACTTAAGTGAAGAAGAACAATCTCTTTCGCTCGAAGAAACATATGAAAGTCTGTTAGATGCAACGACGTTGTCGGGAACTATTCAAGTAGAAGCTGTGTCGGCTCTTCTTTTACGACACGTTTAAGAAAAAGCAAGTCGCGGATACGATATCCACGACTTGCTTTTTTAGTGCGTGTGCATTACGAATCAAACGGATGGATCAGTAAACCACTCCGAAGCTTCGGTTCGAACCAAGTCGACTTCGGCGGCATTACTTCTCCCGCATCAGCCACAGCCATTAAATCTTCGATCGAAGTCGGATGCAAGTGAAAAGCGACCGCGGCATGTCCGGAATCCACGATTTGCTCAAGACCGGCATACCCCTTATGACCACCGACGAACTGGATACGTGCGTCCGTCCGTGGATCTTCGATACCGAGTAACGGTGTCAACAACTCTTCTTGTAAAATCGACACGTCGAGATTCGCTTTCGTCCCTGTTCGTTCAGAATCGTACGAAAGGGTATACCATTGCCGGTTGAGATACATCTCGATTTGGTGACGTTTTGTTTGTTCGGCACGTCCTTTTGTGATCGTAAAGCGATGGGCTAATCGCTCAAGGAAATCAACGACGGATTGACCGTACAAATCTTCAACGACCCGATGATAGCCGAGGATTCGTAATTGTTCCTGCGGAAAGGAGACACCAAGGAAGCGTTGGGCTTCTTCCTGATCCGTCCGACTGGCAGCGACGGCTGCCGCTGCAGCACGATGGTGACCATCAGCGATATAGAGGGCGTCGTGGCGCGCGAACTGGCTTCCGATCGTCAACAGATGATGGCGATCGATGACTTTAAAAATTCGGTGTGTGATTCCATCGACAGTAAAGTCGTATAGAGAATCACCTGCAGTAATCGTCGAGACGATTTCTTGAAGCTGGGCATCCGTTTGATGGGCAAGTAAAATCGGTCCCGTATGAGCATTTAGATGTTCGACATGTCGGACACGATCGCGCTCTTTGTCCGGACGCGTGAACTCATGTTTACGAATTTGATTCGTTTCATAATCGTTAACGGAAACACATCCGACGAAACCGGATTGGATATGTGTCCCGTCAGACAGTTGATAAATGTAATACGTCTCGTCCGTGTCGAGCTGTAAGATGCCGTTTGTTTGACTCTCTTCGAAGGCAAGAGCTGCTTGCTGATAAACGCGTGGATCATCTTCAGCGATTAATGACGGAAGCGTGGCTTCTGCTTTATCGATCCGTAAAAAAGACAGCGGATGACGACGAATCTCAGATCGTGCTTCATCGCGAGAATAAACATCATACGGTAAGGCGGCAAAGTCTGCTGCATATTTTGAATCCGGTCGTAACGCCGCAAAAGGTTCAAACGTTGGCATGGGGATCACTCCTTTTAAAGTAGACGTGTTTTCAAGACGCCAGGAATCTGATTCAGTCGGTCGAGCGAAATCAACTCATCCGCATGGTTATCGATATCGATGATCGTATAGGCAATAGCATCTTTGCTACCATTGATCATATTCGCGATATTGATCGACTCTTGTGCTAACACGGAGGCAATTTGACCGACCATATTCGGAATGTTATGGTGAGCAATCGTAATCCGTCGTTTTCCGGTGAACGGTAACTCGACAGCAGGGAAATTGACAGCATTACGGATGTTTCCTGTCTCAAGGAACAGACGCAGTTGATCGACCGCCATGATGGCACAGTTTTCCTCCGCTTCACTCGTTGATGCCCCGATATGTGGCAAAGCGATGACCCGTGGAAGGGACAAGATGAAGGCATTCGGGAAATCCGTCACATAATTGGCCAGACGACCAGACCGGAGTACATCGGCTAACGCTTGTTCATCGACGAGTTCGCCACGAGAGAAGTTAAGCAAAGTCGCGCCGTGTTTCATCTTCGACAAGAGTGATGCATCGAGTAAACCTGTCGTTGCGTCAACGAGCGGAAGATGCAAGGTGATGTAGTCGCTTGTCGCGAGCAGATCCTCGAGCTGTGTTGCCCGCTGAATCTGATTTGAGACGCGCCAAGCGGACTCAACGGACATATGTGGATCATAGCCTGTAACGGTCATGCCAAGCTCATGGAGAGTGTTGGCTAAGTTCGCGCCGATTGCTCCAAGTCCTACGATTCCGATTCGTTTCCCAAGCAACTCCGTTCCGACAAATTGTTTTTTGTTCGCTTCAATCCGCTCCGGAATATCCGGTCCGCGTAAGTTGTTCGTCCAAAGCAGACTAGGGACGAGCTTTCGCGCCGTCAGGAATAAACTGCCGATGACTAGTTCCTTGACGGCATTTGCATTAGCGCCTGGTGTCGAAAAGACGGGAATCCCGCGGTTCGCAAGTTGATCGAGTGGAATCGTATTGACGCCGACGCCAGCTCGGGCGACGGCTTTAAGACTGTCCGGAAAGCGCATGTCATGTAAATCCTTGCTGCGGACGAGAAAGGCGTCTGGCTGCTCCGTTTCTCGCTGGACGTGATAGTCGTCTGTGAATCGTTTTAATCCTTTATCCGATAGATCATTCCATAGTTGGACTTGATACATTTAACGTTCCCCCTGTTCAAAACGGTGCATGATGTGAATCAGTGCCGTAACCCCTTCGGTCGGCATCGCATTGTAAAGACTCGCGCGCATTCCACCAATCGAACGATGACCGGCAAGATTGATTAGATCGTGACGCGCAGCGAAGGTCAAGAAAGCAGCGTCTTCCGTCTCACTTCCGGTCGAAAATGGAATGTTCATCCGGCTTCGATCCTTGATGGCTACATGGTTATGAAATAGATCGGATTGATCAATTGCTTCATATAACATGCGCGCTTGTGAGACGTTTCTTGCCTCAATCGTCTCGAGTCCCGTCTCTTCAATCCAATCGAGTACTAATTTCGTCATGTAAAGACTGAATGTCGGCGGTGTATTATACAAAGACCGTTGTTTTGCATGAATGTCATACCGTAAATAGGTACCAATCGTATCCGGAACACGATCAAGTAGCTCATTTTTTACAATGACAACCGTCAAACCGGCGACGCCAAGGTTTTTTTGAGCACCGGCGTACAACACATCAAATGCCTCGACTGGCAAAGATTCAGACAAAATGGAAGAAGAAACGTCGGCGACGAGTGACGCATCGACGTGAGGCGGTGTGTGATACGTCGTTCCTTCGAGCGTGTTGTTCCAAGTGATGTGCAAATAGTCGGCTGATGACGCGAACGGACCTTCTGGGATGAAGCGATAACCGTGATCAGCAGAAGAGGCGAGGACATTAACCGTCGCATACTGTTTGGCATCCGTAATTGCTTTGGTCGACCAGCCACCGGTATCGATGAAATCAATCCGTCCGGTCTTCGTCGCTAAATTTTGGGGTAACATCGCGAACTGAAGTGTAGCTCCACCTTGAAGAAACAAGACGGAGTACGTATCAGGAATCGACATGAGCCTTCGCAATGATTGTTCGGCTGCATCTCGAATCGATTCGAAGATTGGCGAACGATGACTCATTTCAAGAACCGATTGTCCTGAATTTTCATAATTAAGTAGCTCGGATTGAGCCTTCATTAAGACCGGGGCAGGAAGGACTGCAGGACCGGCAGAAAAGTTATAAACCGTCATGGGATACACTCCTTCTTGAATTTTCAGAAAATATGTACCACTCAAGTGTAACGGAATGAAAAATGAGAAGCAATTCTAACTAACGATGAATGGAAAATGAAAACAAAAACATCTCTTGAATCCGTCACGACGGATCAAGAGATGTTAATTGACCAAAGTGCCATTTCCAACCATCTGACGTAGCACGATAGATTGATACGATCCGGAAACGTCCTACGTATTGAGTTGCCCCGTATTCAAAACGATCTTCTATTAAACTATACTGAATCGCTGTATCTTCAAAGTGATCAATGTATGAAAAATCATCGGTCCGGGATAACCAGCGGATATTCGCAGGGTCAACGTAATGATCAAGATACGTTTCGGCGTCGAACGATCGCCCTAACGCATCGATGAACGTGAATTCGGGAGATAATAGATGTGAAACTTGTGATGAATCTCCTTTTAGCATAGCATCTTTAAGGTGTTGCACGGTTTGTTCGAGTGTCATGTTACATCTCCTTTCTTCTTGAATCGCCAGTGTAGCATATTTAAACAAAAAAAGACCCTGCCGGAGCAGGGTCTAAAAGAAATTAAAGTTTTACAACGTTAGTTGCTTGTGGTCCGCGTTGACCTTCTTCAACTTCGAAAGAAACCTCTTGACCTTCGTCAAGTGATTTGAAACCTTCAGATTGGATTGCTGAGAAGTGTACGAATACGTCGTCTCCGCTTTCGCGCTCGATGAAGCCGAATCCTTTTTCTGCGTTAAACCATTTTACTTTACCTTGTTCCATGTGTATTGCCTCCTGCGTGTGACTGGCACACTGATTATTACTACCGTGATCAATTTCATCGAATATAAAGTGAAACACTTCGTATCTCCACCGAACAACAATAATTACTTAATAATATAGCATGCCCGTATCGAAAAAGAAAGGACAAAACAAAAAAAGAACAAAGTAAAACAAAGTAAGCTGTTCTTCTCTAAATACATCATTGAATTAAAGGGTTCATTTTACCTGTGTCGAAAGAGTATAACTGATTCTTTCAATTAAGTCGGAATATGTTCTCTTTTACTACTGAGTTGTCGTAATGTATGCAAAATGAATCCTTGGAAGTTCGGGTAACGTGTCGGTTGTTCCCAAACAGTTCGGAATAATTCGGTCATTGCAGAATGAATAAGTGCTTCATCGACCTGTGTACGACGAAATAAAAGAAAGAGTGTTTTTTCGTAACGATCGTATAATCGTTCGAGCGCGACAGAATCACGCTGTTTGATTTGATTGAGCAAATCAGTGTCTGAATACATAGGTCACTCCTTCTTCGACAGTTTTCTCTATAGTATGCTGTCACAGTAATGTAATGAAACTATTATGTAGATTCCCGCTGGATGAATTATGAAACACCCAAACTTCTTGAACTAAAGATAATAATCAAAAGGAGGAAAAATGATGTTACCTATATATATTCGCCCGTATGTCTTAGATGATGCGGCAGTTATTCTTGAGATGAACTTACGAAATCGTGAACACTTCGAATACTGGATGCCAGTTAAGCCGTTACCCGAACAGTACACGTTAGAGGGGCAGCGGGAACGAATTTTTCGTCATCAAGAGTTGATGAAACAAGATGCTTATTATGCTTACGGTGTTTTTTTATCAGAGACCGATCAATTGATTGGCGATGTCTCAGCGATGTTCATCCAGCGTGGACCAGCCGAGACGTGCATGATCGGCTATCAGTTAGATGCCGTCTATGGTGGAAAAGGATATATGGCTCAAGCGGTCGGATTGTTCGTAGACCATCTATTTGATGTCCATCAGTTCCACCGTATTCGTGCTGAGGTCATGCCGGCGAACGTCGGATCGATTCGTGTTCTTGAAAAAGTCGGATTTCGTAAAGAAGGAATCGCGAAGCAAAACCTCTTCATCAATGATGCCTGGGAAGATTTTATTTTGTTTGCTCTATTAAAAGAAGACCGGGAGGAGTCAGGTCATGCCAATCTCTGATTATTATGCCAATCTACGGCGACATGTCGGAACACAATGTCTGTTTACACCATGCGTCGCAGCAATCATTCGAAACGAAGCAGGGCATATCCTTTTCCAGGATCCAGGTGGTCCGTTTTGGAGTTTGCCTGCCGGGGCGATTGAACTAGGAGAATCCCCTGCACAAGCAGTCATTCGCGAAGTCTATGAAGAAACGGGTCTATTCGTTCGACCCGTCCGACTAATCGCGACATTTGGTGGGGAATCGTTTCGACTTACGTATCCTGACGGAAACGAGGTCGAGTATGTAGCAACGATGTTCGAATGTGAGGTAGTCAGTGGGAAGCTCGAGGCCATTGATGGGGAATCTAAGCAACTGGCTTATTTTCCAAAAAATGAGCGTCCGCCACTTGCCTTGCCTTATCCTGATCAAGTGTTTGAGAAATCGGAGGCATCGAGTTATTTCGATTGGGAAGAGCAGTGGTTGACTGATTTACAACAACAATATTGTTAAAATCCGAACATTATTTTTTTGTTAACTAAAAAAGTTCATGAAAAACCTTAAAAACACGAAAATTTCTTTGACACTATGATAACAGTTCGTTATAGTAGTCAATGGGCGAATGATTATCGCCGATATATAAAAAATATTCGTAATTAGAGGTGTTATTCATGGATGTAGTATTCGATTATGAAGATATTCAATTAATTCCAGCAAAATCAATCGTTGGTAGTCGTTCGGAATGTGATACGTCAGTCGAGTTCGGCGGTCGTCGTTTCAAGCTTCCGGTCGTACCCGCAAACATGCAAACGATCATTGATGAATCGATTGCTTTGTTCTTAGCTGAAGGCGATTATTTCTATATCATGCATCGATTCGAACCGGCACGACGTCTAGCGTTCGTTCGTATGATGCAAGAGCGTCAACTGTTCGCTTCGATTAGCGTCGGTGTCAAGGAAGAAGAATATCAGCTGATCGAACAGCTCGCGACAGAGGGACTAACTCCTGAATACATCACGATTGATATCGCACACGGTCATTCGGAAGCAGTCATTCAGATGATTCGCCACATCAAATCGCTTTTGCCAACAAGTTTCGTTATTGCTGGAAACGTCGGTACACCGGAAGCGGTACGCGAACTTGAGAACGCAGGAGCAGACGCAACAAAAGTCGGGATTGGACCAGGTAAAGTTTGTATCACGAAAATTAAAACAGGTTTCGGTACAGGTGGTTGGCAACTCGCAGCACTTCGTTGGTGTGCGAAGGCAGCAAGCAAACCGATTATCGCCGATGGTGGTATTCGGACGCATGGGGATATCGCGAAGTCGGTTCGGTTCGGTGCTTCGATGGTCATGATCGGTTCACTTTTCGCAGGGCATGAAGAATCGCCTGGTGAGACACATGAAGTGGACGGGGTGCTCGTCAAGGAATATTTCGGTTCTGCTTCTGAGTTCCAAAAAGGCGAACGCAAGAATGTTGAAGGGAAAAAGATGTTCGTCGAGCATAAAGGAAGTCTAGCAGATACATTGATTGAAATGGAGCAAGATTTGCAATCAGCGATCTCATACGCTGGTGGAAATAAATTGAAGGCGATACGGACGGTCGACTACGTCGTCGTCAAAAACTCGATTTTCAACGGTGATAAAGTATTTTAAGTATGATGAATCCGCTCTTAACAGAGCGGACTTTTTTTGTTTCCTTAGCATAACTCTTCCATAGGAGGGGTATAAGTCAAATGGACCGAAAAATTCGGAATATTTTGGATAGGGAGTGATTGACATGCTATTTGAAACGACATCGTACTTAATTGAAAAATTCGCTACCGTTCGCAACCAAACGATTGCCTTAATCGAACCGCTCGAAGCAGAGGATTTCATCATTCAAGCTAGTTCAGACGTGAGTCCGCCAAAATGGCACATTGCCCATACGACTTGGTTTTTTGAACGGATGATACTACAGGAATATAGTGAAAACTATCAAGTCTTCCATCCGAAATACAATTATTTGTTCAACTCGTACTACAATTCAATCGGACCTTATCAACCTCGTCAACAACGGGGAATGTTGTCACGTCCGACCGTCGAGGACATCATCGCTTACCGGGCATATGTCGATGGACAAATGATCGAGTTCTTGAAAGAAGAACGGACTCCAGAAGACCAACGAAAAATCGAAGCATTGGTCGAGATGGGACTACAACACGAACAACAACATCAGGAATTGATTTTGATGGACGTGAAGTATAACTTTTTCACGAATCCGTTATTACCTGCCTATCAGTCAAAGTCGTTAGAACCGGACGTGCCTGAAAATGCACTCATGGAAACATCCTTTATCCCATTTGAGGAAGGACTCGTCGAGATTGGTCATACAGGAGACGGTTTTGCGTTTGATAACGAGAGTCCGCGCCATAAAACGTGGCTGCATCCGTTTGAATTAGCGACACGTCCTGTCACGAACGGGGAGTATTTGGCATTTATTGAAGCAGGTGGCTATGAAAAGTCAGAGTATTGGTTATCTGATGGCTTTGCAACGGTTCAAAAAGAAGGCTGGAAAGCGCCATTATATTGGATGAAGGATGACGCGGGAGAATGGACGATCTTTACGATGAATGGCGTCGAACCATTGCGGCTCGACGAACCAGTCTGTCACGTTAGCTTTTATGAGGCGGATGCTTACAGCCGTTTTAAAGGGAAGCGTTTGCCGACAGAAGCGGAATGGGAATGGGCTTCTCGTCAAGTCGATTCCGTTACGAAGCGCAACATGATGGGAAATGGTACGTTTCATCCAGTCGTAGTCAAAGAGTCAGAGACGACACTTGCGAGCATGTTCGGTAACGTCTGGGAATGGACATCAAGTCCTTATAGTTCGTATCCAGGCAGTAAACCACTTGAGGGAGCACTTGGAGAGTACAATGCGAAGTTCATGTGTAATCAAATGGTACTACGTGGAGGAGCGTGCGTGACGCCTGACGATCATATTCGCGAGACGTACCGAAACTTCTTCCCACCCGATAAACGCTGGTTATTTGGCGGCTTCCGATTGGCGGGTGACATGTGATGCGCGAGACGGTCATTGGCTACGACTTATATACTCCGCAACAAAACATGCGTTTAGAAGTCATCGAAGGTCTGATGCGCGAACAAAAAGTCTTACCGGCGAAATACTTTTATGATCATATCGGCTCCCAGTTGTTCGAGCAGATCACGCAACAACCGGAATATTATCCGACAAGAACGGAACTTGCTATCTTGGAGCAACACCGAGCGGAAATCGCTCAGAGTATTGGGGATGTGCATACGCTGATCGAATATGGAAGTGGAAGCAGTCGTAAAATCCAGATGTTGCTTGAGACGTTTACGCACTTGGATACGTACATGCCGATCGACATCTCAAAAGACTTTTTGATGGAATCTGCTCGTCAATTATCGGAGCGGTATCCTGCATTGCATATTAAAGCTGTTTGTGGTGATTATTCACAAGCCATTTCCTTACCGGTAGAGGAGTCTCAAAAACGGGTCATCTTTTTCCCGGGTTCGACGATCGGGAACTTTGAACCGGAGGAAGCGATGCACTTTTTACGTCATTCATCGCGGATCCTTGAAAGTGGAGATGGATTCTTGATCGGCGTTGATCTAAAAAAATCGACCGATGTCCTTGAACGTGCTTATAACGATGCAGCCGGTGTCACGGCAGCATTCAATTTGAACATGTTGACGCACTTGAACCAGATGCTCGATGGAACGTTTGATGTGACCCGATTTAAACATCATGCTTTTTATAATGAAGAAAAAGGACGAATCGAAATGCATCTTCGGAGTCAACTTGATCAATTAGTACAAGTCGGAGACGTGACGGTTCCGTTTAAACAGGGGGAGACGGTTCATACGGAGAACTCCTATAAATACAGTAAAGAAGAGTTTGAGACTCTCGCTCGTCAAAGTGGTTTTCATCCGGTCAATTGCTGGATTGATGATGACAAACGATTTAGCGTGCATTATTTAGAAAAAATGTAACGGCGTCATAACTAAAAAACACTCCTACACGTAAGCTTCCGTTAAAAGCATGACTGGGGAGTGTTTTTCATAGGTTAAAGTGTCTTATTCGATCCGTGCACCTTCAGGTATCGGATGTTCCGGCACGACGAGAATCGGCATCCATTGTTCTGAACGCCCAATCTCAAGCACTCGTCCGGACTCTTCTGGCGTACGACCAGGTACGTTGAGTACAGCAATCGCTTGTTTTCCAAGCAGCTCGTGGACATCAGGTCGTAGTGAATCCCAAGCGAGTGAAAAAGAACGTGTAAATCCGTCGAATTGTAGCTCAAGCTGAATTGAGCCATCCGTGCGATTCGAAATCGACTGGATCGTACCGACACGAATATCTAAAGCATCAAATAATTCAAGTGAAACTACTGGTTTCATGGACAATGACGTACTTCCTTTCAAAAAGCATAAAGTGAGTTAGGAGTCGAAAGAGACGTATGTCGGCTCATAGGTCTGCCATTCGATATCAAGCGTTTGATGATTTGCAAGCTTCGCTAATTGGCTACCGAGATAAGGTCCAATCGTCAAACCGGATGCGCCGAGTCCGTTTGCTAAGAACACGTTTGGATGATTTTGAAGCGGTCCGATTACTGGTAACGAGTTTTTTGTATAGGGACGTAAGCCGATACGGAGTTCATCAATTGTCGTTTCCTCGAGACTTGGTAAGACAGGTAAAGCACGATTCAATAAAGCATGCATTCCTTTGACGGTCGGCTTTAAGTTGTAATCGGTCTGTTTCTCATGTGTCGAACCGACGATCAGTTTCTTTTCGTGGATCGAAACCAGGTACAATCCGCGTTGTCCCATGACGACAGGCCACGTCGTTGATGTAGAATCCGTCAAGTCGAGTTGTAGGATTTGTCCCTTCTCTGGGTGCAAATCGATTTTAAGGTCAAGCGGCCGAAGAAGGTCATTCAACCAAACGCCTGCCGTTAAAATGAAGTGGTCTGCCGAGTACTGTTCGTTTTCCATGGTTATACCGGTGACGACTCCTTTGTCTACGACAAGAGAAGCATCTCCTTCTAGTACAGTCGCACCGTGTTCGACAGCCCCACGGATCATAGCGGCACATAAGGCACGTCCATCAACACGTGCACCGCCAGAGACGAATAAGGCATCTTCGATCTGTTCAACGAGCGGAAACAGCGTTTTGACACGTTCTTGATCGAGTCGTTCGATCCGTTCGATGGCAGGGGCTTCTGGAAAGCGGTTTTGCGCAATCGTCTCCATCTTATCGATTTTTGATGTTTCGTGTAAGGCGATCGCTCCAACTTGCTGATAACCTGTGCTCGTCTCGCCGAGTGCTTCGAGTTCAGGAATCAATGTCTTGTAAAAATGAGCACCGTTATTCGCTAACTTGTACCATGCTTTATTGCGTCGTTGTGTCATCCATGGACAGATGATGCCCGCTGCCGCATGGGAGGCGCGACCGGGTTCCTTCCGATCAACGAGTAAGACGCGTTCACCAGCCTTTGATAAATGATAAGCTGTCGAGGCACCAAGAATTCCGGCACCGACAATGATATGGGTGTACATGAAAAATTCAACTCGATTCTATTCAATTGGAATATCTTATATTGTAGCAGTAGAAGATCCGGGCGACTAGCAAGAGTGAGAATCGGATCGGTAGCACATCGAATAATGGGAAATGATGGGGAAAGTGAACTTTTTCGAAACCAATCACGTATACTAAATATACAGTTTCTATAAACTGTGAATTAGATGATTAGAAACAGTTGAATTTGGAAACATACCCTTATAGGCATCATGTCCTGTCATCATTGACTTTGAAACGGTCCATCATGAAGGAGGGGAAGGCAATGAATATGAGTCAAGCCATCGTACGCAAACGCTACACGGATCATACTTTATTTTATTCCGCCATCCTAATCTGGAAATTGCTATTCTTCCTGCCACTGCTCATGTTCGTCAACAGTGGCACGGACCATGTGTTTCAAATGTATTTCGTACCGTATCTAACGGTCATCTTGTTGTTTCGCGTGATGACCTACTTCGCGACCTATAAAGCATCTTTTATGGAGATGACGGAAATGGGTCTCTCGCTATCTTTACTCATCGCAGATGTATATTTGATTGCTTTGTTCGATATTCCACTTCCATTTGCCTTGATTATTCTGTCACTCGCTTTACTCCACTTCAGTGCAGCGTTTAGTCGTTTTCGATGGTTCCGTCGTCGTCTCTGGTTGAATCGACACCTTGAGATCCTCAATTATTTGACGGATCACGGTGAAGTTCCGATTAAAATCGCCGTCATGGCAGAAGATGAAATGCTTGTAACGACGAAAAGCGGTAAAGAATTTACGTATCGTCAAGTATATTGGAGCGGTTTTTATATTGAACATGGTTGATTGTCTATAAGAAAAAGGATTCCCTTTCTGGAATCCTTTTTTGTTGCATTTGAAATAATATAGTACGCTTAAATAATAAAAGGGGGGAGAGGAACTTGATTCGTTGTATATTGATCGATGCGAACGATACGATCATTTTGACAGATGATATATTTCGGATACAAGAGCCGGGTATCAAACGCTATTTCGTTGATTTTAATCAACCGACAGATACAGAAAAGCAAAAATTGATCGATGCCTTTGATTTTCATCCGCTGGCGATTGAAGACTGTTTTCATTATTTACAACGTCCGAAGCTCGAGTATTATGCGGATCATAGTTTTTTTGTCCTTCATGCACTTGATGAAGGAACGTTGATGAGTCGTGAAATCAATTTGTTCGCAAGTGATCGGCATCTTGTTAGCTACCATGAGCAATCCTCGCCGGAAATTGACGTCGTGTTTGAACAATACAGTCATTGCCTACACACACAAGAAACGGTCGATCTCGTACATAAAATCATGGATAAGATCGTCGACGGTTATTTTCCGATCGTCCATGCGACAGAAGATGAATTGTTTGCGCTTGAGGAACGCTATCGATCACGCGGAAACGATCGTCGGTTGATGGAAGAAATTTTCGAACTAAGAGCGCAGTTACTTCGAATCTCGCGGACAGTCATGCCGATGCGGGACTTATTGTATCGGGTCGTCGAATCGAAGCGGTTATCGATTCATCCGAAGAAGCAAGCATTCTTTCGCGATTTGTATGATCATTTACTAAAGTTATCCGAAATGATTGAATACAACCGATTGATGACATCTGAGTTTCGGGATAACTTCATTTCCCTCAATTCGTACCGGATGAATAGCATCATGAAGACGTTAACGATCTTTACGACGATTTTCATGCCGTTGACGTTCATCGCTGGTATATATGGCATGAACTTTGAACATATGCCAGAACTGACCACCCGGTATGGTTATTTCGTGACGTTAGGGGCAATGGGACTCCTTGCTTTAGTGATGATTCTGTTCTTCAAAAAAAATCGTTGGTTTGATGAATAAGGAGAGATGTAAGTGGATATTCGACAGTTACTTTTTTTTACGACAATTGTCGAGCAAGGCTATAACTTAACGCGTGCTTCGAAACACTTGTCGATTTCGCAACCGGCGCTTAGTCAGATGATTCGCGACTTCGAACAGCTGGAGCAAGTGGAACTATTCATTCGAAAGCACGGACGGTTGACAGGGTTATCGGAAACGGGACGTCAATTGTATGAAGATGCGAAGATCGTTCTGACACGTCATCAAGCATTGATGGGGCATCTGCGCGAACGCTCAAACGTCGTCCGAGGGAAAGTCCGTCTCGGAATCCCGCCTGTCATTCTCCCTGTGTTATTTTCACAGTTAATCCCGAAGTTCATGGCGGAACATCCTGGGATTGAACTCGAAATCATCGAAGAAGGGGCGTTTGAACTCAAACGTCGACTGCTACTTGAAGAACTCGATTTGGCTATTTTGATCGAACCAGGTGAATCCTATGGCATTGAACGTTTTCGATTGATTGAAGATGAAGTCGTCGTTGCCGTTCGCCCAAATCATCCGTTTCAAGCAAAAGAAGCTCTATCTTATAGTGATATCGGAAATGAACCACTCGTCATCTTAAATGATCGATTCATGTTACATCATCAAATACTATCGGAGTTTCGCAAAGTGCAGCAAGAACCGAATATCTTCTTCATGTCTGGTGCATGGGACTTGTTGATCGGGATGGTTCAAGAACTCGACGTCATCTCGATCCTACCGGAACCGATTCTGCGGTTTCATCATGCGGATGACATTAAAATCATCCCGTTCGAGCCGCCGATGTTATGGGATGTCTCGTTGAACCGACTTGTCGGGACAGAATTACGCCCAGTCGTCCGGCACGTCCATCAATACATCGTCCACTATTTTCAATCGTTCTGGCCAACGCCTGTGCGGTGAAGAAAATACAAAAGACCGGAACGCGTCGCGCTCCGGTCTTTTGTATGGATTGATCATGTTTCATGACGTGACGTGCTGCGTCAGATTGCGAATCTTTGCGGCAGCTTGTTTATAAGGTGTCAGTGTCTCTTGTGCCTGTAACGTCGCACGTTCACTCTCGAGTTGTTCGAGTGCTTGGCGTAACAGGTGCTCTGAAAGGGATGTTAAAGAGACATCTAGATGTGCCGTCGCGACTGTCAGCAAACGCTCTTGTTGAGCAGTAGTGTATGCGAGTGCTTCTTGTTTAGTTAACGTCGCCAGTTCTTCCTTCAGTTGTTCTTTCTCATTCTTCTCAAAGAAGGCTTTCGCATTCCGGAAGTGGCGTTTGACACCAATATAAGGGGTTGCATCCTCGAAGGGTCCGTCGAACGTCATTTCTTTCAACCGAGAGACCGTGACAGGCGCGAGCTGGAAGGATTCGTTCCATTGCTCAAGCAACTGTTGCTCCTCTTGCTGACGACGGACTAAGGCCGCTTCGAGCCATTGGTCGATGCGGAAATGCGTGACCCGGAGCTCCTGCTCAAAGTCGAACCGTAGGAATGTCAACAGTTCCGTCAAGGCCTCCTGTAGTGCTACTCCTTTACTCGTCTGAGCAAAACGAACGGGATTATAGGCTTCTTTGAAGAAGTCAGGGAAACGGTAATAAATGCGTTGTACGACATGGTGCAACAGTTCATGAATCTCTGCTTTGAGTGCAGGTTCGATCAAAGTAGCACGATTGTCCTCGAAACGATCGGTGACCTGCTGTTCTAAAGTAGACAGTTCAGCCAGCCGTTCTTCTTTTCGCAGGAGGTTTGCTTCAGTCGCAACGATGAACCGTTCGAGGCGCTCGACGGTCTTTTCCGTCTGCTCAGACAACGATACTTTAGCAAGACCGGTCAAGTCCTCCGCTAGGAATTGATGAAATGCTTCCTCGAACTCGGGTAAACCGGAAATTGAATCCGTTCGCTCTTGCTGCTTTTCGGCGAGTCCTTGTAAGCTCGAGACTCCATACAGTCGGGGCGACCGAATCCCGAAGCGTTGCAGTTCCGTAGCGACATAGTTCAAGACATCTTGACGTTCGCTTTCTGAAGCAGCGAGATCAATCGCATTGACGAGGAAGAACATCTTATCGAGTTCGAATGCATCTTTGACACGACCGAGTTGAATCAAGAATTCACGGTCAGCGCGAGCAAAGGCATGGTTGAAGTACGTGACGAACAAGATTGCATCCGCATTTTTGATGTAATCGAAGGCGACATCGGTATGACGGGCATTGATTGAATCCGCTCCTGGTGTATCAACGAGTGTCACGCCGAGACGAGTTAAGGGACTATCATAATAGAAATCGATGACATCGACGAAACAGCTTCGTTCTTCCTGTGCGACATATTGTTTAAAAGCTTCTTGATCGACCGTCTGGACGGTACCGATGAATGATTGAACGGTTGGGAATCCTGTCAAGAAAGCACGCAAGAACGGATCCGTCAGCGATGCGGCACGTGGTAAGAGCGTATCGTATGCATGTTTCGTTGACTCGAACGTCATCGTTGCGACCATCGCTTCATTTAAGTCTTCAAGCATCGCTGCTTCCGACTTGAATGTGACTTCTGCCACGCCGTGCGAGTGTGTAGTGTCAACGGGATGAATCCGGTTGATGGACGCGGTCGTTGGGTTCGGAGAGACGGGTAGTACCTTCTCTCCGAGCAAAGCATTGCAAAACGATGATTTTCCGGCACTGAAGGCACCGAATAAGGCAATCGTGAACGATTGGTGTGTCAGTCGATCCAATTTGTCATTTAAATAAGCGACGGCTTCTTCAAAGCCCTGTAGACCATTCAGCTGCTGACGGATTTGAGCAACATCTTCTGGTGCAAACCGGACGGATTGTTGCTCACTGATCGTCTTCGCGAGCTCAAACGCAGTTGTTTCTGTCACCGATTCATACCCGGTAAAGGAAACGATTGTCGCTTCTTGCTGAATCAATTGCTCTTCCCAGACTGAAACTTGTGTCCGAGCCTGTTCGAGCTGTTGGTCAGATGGATTGGCAACGCCATACTCATATCGCTCGAGTGCTACGGTAGCCTGTTGCCATGCTTGAACGTTGTCCCATTTATGCTGTAGTGACGTTTGTTGTTGCAATAGCTCAGCTTGTTCTTTCGGGAAAGTTGATGTCAACTCTAGTCGAACATGCTCCCGCCACGCATTCGTTTCCTTGACGAACCAAGCTTGTGTCTGTTCGGCGACACGATTCGTGAACTGGAGCACCGATTCACCCGTGATCGTAATGCCAGTCGGCAGGGCACTCTCGAGTACGGAAAGCGGCGGGGCGAGTGAAAGCTGATCGATCGCGACGATATGCATATCCTGCAGGAGACCAAGGTCGCGTAACGATTGTTTCATCAAGTTACGTAAATGGAGCGAAATCTCGGAAGCGGTCACCGTCTGATAGGCACGCAACACATCTTGTGCAATCTCTGCTTGAGCCGCTTCCGTTTTTTTTGTACTTCGGAACAATCCGACCTTGAAGTCGCGTTGGCGTGACTCGAGGAAACGGCGCATCTTCTCGCGTAATTCGAACGGCATCAATGTCGCATTTTTCAATAGTTGATCTCGATGCAACGAAAACGTCTGTACCCAGCGGTCCGGCTGACGTGCTTCTAATTGTTGCGAAACGTGGGCTAATTCGGTTTCGATCGTCTCTGGATCACGTCGTTCAGCGTCATTCAATTGTTCAGCCATCGTCTCGTGGGCTTCTGAGACGAGACGTGTGAGATAACGTGTATGCTCTTGATGAAGACTTTCAAGCGTTAAAGCGGCAGAAGCCAACAACTTCGGTTGAGCATCACGAATGCTTTGTTTGACGAGCTGTTCGACTTCCATGAAATCGTTATACGGATGATCTGGTTTCCGCAGGCTTGTAAAGAAGATCCCTTTCGGCGCGACACCATGTTCAGCGAAAGATGCATGGACCGAGCGGCGGAAGGCGTCGAATGATAGTTCATCTTCACGATGTTTATCGATTTGATTGACGATTAAATATAGTTCCGGTACGGCAGCTTGTAATTCATTCGTCACCATGAAGTTCAATTCAGATTGAACATGATTGTAGTCCATGACGTAAAGCAAGATGTCAGCCAAGTGAAGGGCGGATTCCGTTGATACACGGTGGGCATCATCGACCGAGTCGACGCCTGGTGTATCCATCAAGACGAGACCAGGAGGCAGATCGGACGCAGCATGCGTCAAATCGATTTGACGGACATCACCACTCTTCCCAAGTGTTTTAAGATGCTCCTCTTGCTCTGTTGCTGTCAGACGAACAGAAGGCTGTTCATGAAAGTGAACGATCGCTGAATCAGTGTCCCCTTGTTGAAGTGTCACGATGTTCGCACTCGTCGGAATCGGACTTGTCGGTAAGACCGATTCACCCGTCAAGGCGTTGATCATGCTTGACTTTCCAGCCGAGAAATGACCAGCGAAAGCAATCGTGAACTCTCGTTTCAATAGTTTCATAGCGAATTTATCTAGTTTATCTAAACGGAGTTGATCCGTTGAAGGTTGAATCAACGTGGCGAGTGAAGCTGTCGCTTCGAGTTGGTTCGATAATCGTTCCTCAAATGAGCGCATGCAATGAAACCCCTTTCTTTCAGTCATCGTTCAGTGTATCACGATTTTTTTAGTTTCGTCATCCTTCTGCAAGCGACAAAAAACGATCCGCCAAGGAAGAGGCGGATCGTTTTAATCGGGATCAAGATGACGGAACGATTTCGTCTGCGTGTGTTGATTCTTGTTCCGTCGAATGAATTCGACGCAATAAGTGTAATTTAAAGAGATACATGACGAGCAAGTGAACGTTCGCCTGCGTCACCTTATAGAGTATCCACGGTAAAGCAGGGACGAATTCGTGAATGGCAATGATACATTCCTGTGTACCGGGAATTTGCCGAAATTCAATCCGACCCCGGCTATCTTCCTCGACTTTTGCGAACAGTCCGCCGGTAATCCGGTATGTCGCCATTTGTCGATCACGAACCGGTTCCTTCGTCAATTCAAGTAGGGGTTGTTCGTAAAATGGAATGTTTATTCCAACGACTTGATCTTTCATAGTTGATGATAGGAAAGGACGTGCAAACGAAGATAACCAATCCATGTAATCGTCAGCTGCCCAGTCGGCATCGCGATCCTTCGGCAAAAGAACACGTTGAACTGAACGAACGTCAAGGGCGTCTGGTGTTGAAGACGACGAGGAAGAAGAACCTTTTTTTTCTTCCTCCTCTTTTAGCGCATCACGGACCGATTGTTCGAATGTAATTTTTCCGTCACTGATCCCTGGAACCATTTTTTCTGGATCTGCAACCATCTCATGAACCATGCTTTCAACGAGTGGATAGACGGTTTCTTTTGGTTCTCCAGACACGAGCGTCACCCAAAGTCGAGATAATTTAACGGTCAATAAAGGAATATCGATGGTCGGTTGTCGTTTTCCCATGATGTCAGCAGTTCGAAGGATCATCTCTTTATAGGTCATCGCTTCCGGTCCACCGATATCGATTGCCCGGTCTTTAACATCATCGCGATCGACACTTTCACCAAGTGCATGAATGACATCCGGTAAAGCGACGGGGTGTGTCTTGTTACGTGTCCATCGTGGGAGTGCCATGACGGGGAGGCGTTTGACGAGCTTCGATAAGATTGGGAAAGATGAGCCTTTTGGACCGACAATCAATGCGGCACGGATCGTCGTCACCGGTGTGCCATAAGCACCAAGAACGCGTTCGACCTCGAGTCGGCTCTTTAAGTGACGCGATAGATTTTCTGTTTCCTCAGGAATGATACCACTTAAGTAAATGATTTGTCGGATACCATTTTCTTTTGCTGCACGGGCAAAGTTATCGGCTAACAATAAGTCCATGTTTTCAAACGACCCTTGTGTCAATTTAGCAGAAGGCATCATCGAATGAACGAGGTAGACAGCGATGTCCGCTCCTTTCATACCAGCAATCGTATCGTCTAGAGAAAAGAGATCGCACGATCGCCATTCGACACGTTCCTCATTGTCCTTATCATCGCCGTTTCGAGAAAGGGCAATGACGTCATATTTTTTCTTCAGTTCGTTCAGTAGATTGTGACCGATGTAACCGGTAGCTCCGGCTAAAGCTAGGCGCGTTGGCATGGATGTAAACTCCTCTCTTATTATCTGTTGTAATGTACCCCCAATCGTGTCAGTTCAATCGCAAGAGGATACGCTGAGATGATTCAGTTGGATGGAATAGGGAATAAAAATATAAGGAAAAGAATCAACAGGAAGAATGAAAAACAAAGGAGGCTTCAACCATGCAGACGATACAATTCATGCAAGCGGAACATGAACGACGATTCGATCTGTTGTGGAGACGCTTAAAGCCGAAACAACGAGAAGATTCAGCGATGGTCTCGATGCTGTATCTCGCAACAGGACAGCCACAAGTGCTCGAACGATTCTCGGATTATTTCTTTCCGGATAGTGGTGAGTTTTTTGATCGTGAATTTCTGTCAGAACCCTATCCAAGTCCAGCGTTAGAAGCAATCATCCACTTGATCGTACAATTATATAATGGGCGAACGACGATAACGATCATCGAGTTGATTGAACGATTGGATGAACAACAGATGTCGCTTGTACTCGAATCGATTAAATTACGGGCTTACGGGTGTCAGATGCTACAAAAAGTCGCGAAATCGTAATGGTACACGTATATGAATCCGATCGACGAAGAGATTTCCTGATTCGTCGGTCGGATTTTTTATGATGGAAGAAAAGTTGTAAGTTCAAGAATCGATGAGAAGATGTTCGTAAATCAGAGTTCAATAAAATAAATCGTCCTGAAAATAAAAGCTAAGTTTATTCACGAAGAACTAATTGAGGTGGGTGACGACTGGAAATAAGATGAAAGTATCAGTAAAAGGTGGTTTATCTATGGAAGGAGTGACATCATGCAGCTCAAAGAATCGATCTACTTTCACTCACCGATCTTCATCCAAAACTTGTTGACGACTTTACAAGGACGTCGCCTGTTCCACGAACGATATGGTCCAGCCTATCAACAACGCCTACAAGAACTGAAGCAGAAGTTAGGACGACCGAATGACATACGGGCGGAACAGTTGCATCGATTAAACGACTTCCTTTCTTTTTGCCAAACGCATAGTCCGTATTATCAGGAATTGTTTTCCTCTCTTGCGTTAGAGCTCCCTCTACGATCGATTGACGAACTAACACAAATTCCTCCTTTGACGAAAGAAATCTTACGACAACAAAATGAGGATGTCCATGCGCGCGTCCATGCTCCGATTCTCGGGAAAACGGGCGGTACGACCGGCAAATCAATTCAAGTCCATTACACGAAAGAAGACATGCAAATCCGCATGGCGCATCTCGACTTTTTCAAATGGACACATGGCGTCGATCAAGGGATGCGCCGTGCGAGTTTTACCGGTCAAATGCTTGCCTCGCCTCAACAAAAGGCACCGGTTTATTGGCGGACAAACAAAGTCATCAATCAAATGTTATTCTCGATCAAAAACATCAATCCGAAAACCGCAGCTGCATATATTGAACAACTCAATCGGTTTCAGCCGGAATCAATTGATGGTTTGCCTTCAGGAATGATCGAAGTTGCACGATACGCTAAAAAATATGGTTTGACTTGCACATTTCGTCCAAAAGCGATTTTTCCGACGGCTGAGATGATGACGGCAGAAGAGCGAGCACTTGTCGAGGATGTTTTCCATGCGCCAATCTATGATCAGTATGCGTCTTCAGAAGGGGCTCCGATCGTCGCGGAATGTCCGTATGGCAAAAAACATTTACATTATGAGATGGGAATCATTGAACGCGATGAGGATGGCGAAATTCTCGTGACGAGCTTCGATACGCACGGCACACCACTTATTCGCTATCGAGTTGGAGATCGCATGACGCTCAGTCAGGAAACGTGTCCTTGTGGTCACCAAGGTCAGATCATCGCTTCGATTGACGGACGAGGACGAAGTTTCATCCAATTACGAAATGGACACCGTGTCTTTGAAGGGGAGCTCTCAGGAATCGTTCGAGCGTTCCCGAACTGTATCGAACGTGTGCAATATATTCAAGAGACGCGGGATGAGATTGTGTTATTGTATGTACCAGATGAACGGTGCTTCGAAAAAGAACACGAGAAGAAACTCTTTTTCGTTCTTGACCGATTGTTTGAAGGACAACTGAATGTCGTCATGCGTGCCGTACCCGAAATTCCGAAAGAAATCAGTGGAAAGACGCTACTGATTAAGCAACAGTATGTATGACATACGAAAAGGTGAGATCGCCGATGATCTCGCCTTTTCGTATGTCCTGAAACCATCAGTCGCGCGGACGCACCGGAATCCAGATGGCAGATTGATAATCGGCGGCAGACGGGTCGCCTGCCGAATAGACTTCGAGTTCTGCATGAGGTAACGGCTCATAACCATGTGACGGAAGCCATTCTTGGTAGATGCGGTGCCACATCTCTTGAATGGCGTGCGGCATCGGACCGACAACTGGGAACGTCGCCCAAAGACTCGCCGGAATCGTCATCGTTTCCTGACCGGGCAAGACTTCCGTTGTCGTCGTCGCGATCCAATAATCCATCGATGCTTCGGTGAAATTGGAGCAGACACCAATCACACCCTCAATCTGACCGTCATTTTGTTTGAACAAGGTAGCATCTTGACCGGAATGATTCACATCATTCCAAAACAATGGAATCAGTTGTTGTTGGGCACCATCTTGCGTAGGGAAATGTTTTCGCCATCCTGAAATCTGTAAAGCAGGTCGTTCGATGAGTTGATAATCCATTTGATCCAGTCCCTTCAAAGTCACCTGAATGCTCAGGCGGTTATAGGCGTGAACCCGACGTCGCTCGTTTCTCATCAACGTCGGGGAACAACCATGCTGACGTTTGAAAGCTTTTGTGAAAGCTTCCGGTGTCTCATAACCAAAACGTAAGGCAAGATCGATGATTTTTTCGTCCGTCTGTGTCAATTGTTGCGCAGCAAGCGTCAGACGTCGCCCTCTGATGTATTCCGGTAAGGTCATCATCGCAAGTAAGGAAAACGTTCGTTGTAAAGTATACGTTTGCATCTGAGCCACGCTTGTCAAAACGTTGAGATCAAGCGAGTCTTCTAAATGATCTTCGATATAGTCAATGACGCGTTGAATCGATTCGAGCCACATCTTGTCACCTCCTTGTTTTCAGTATAGTAGAGCGTTGATCATCGGACCTGTCCAAGGTGATATCAATTTGTCAGGATGCATGTTCCCTTGTATTTGTCATATTCTTGTCAGGTACATAGGCTATCGTAGAGACATCGAAACCGTTACTTCCCTTGCGAAAGGACGTGATGACACGGGTATCAAAGAGCAAATCTACAATCGCTCTCCTCTATTTCTCCAGCACCTCTTCACAACCCTCTATGGGTATCAATTGCATCGCGAACGTTATGGACCGGTCTATCAAGAACGGTTTCGGATGCTCCTCGAACGAGAACAATCGACGATCGACGTCAAAGCGGAACAACTTGACCGTTTAAATGACTTCCTTCGCTTTTGCATTGAACACAGTTCCTATTATCGTCAGCTCTTCATTTTGCATGGTATTATCCTACCGTTAAAGGACCTATCCGAACTAAAACATATTCCGGTACTGTCAAAAGAAATATTACGAACGCACATGGAGGACATTCAAACAGATGTTGTTGCGCCAATTATAGGGAAAACGGGCGGAACAACAGGCACATCACTGCAAGTACGATATACGATACCGGATATGCAAATTCGAATGGCTCATCTGGATTATTTTAAGGCGACCCCCAATGTCTACCGTGGCATGCGACGGATCAGCTTTACGGCACAGGATCTCGTACCCGAGCGTCAACAGACGGACGTCTACTGGCGGATGAATCGAGCGGCGAATCAACTCTTATTCACGGTAAAACGATTATCCCCACGGACGATGGCAGCGTATCTTGAAGCCATCGAACGTTTTCAACCAGAAACAATCGATGGTCTTCCGTCAGCGATGATTGAACTCTCCCGGTTTGCGAAGCGAGAAGGGATCCGCTTGACATGTCAACCGATTGCGATTTTTCCAACGGCTGAACGAATCGACGCGGAAGAGCGCCAGGTCATCGAAGAAGTGTTTCATGGACCAGTTTTTGATCAATATGCATCGTCTGAAGGAGCACCAATTGTCTCGGAATGTCGACTTGGTCAAAAACATCTGCATCATGAGATGGGGATCATCGAACTCGATACAGACGGGGAGATTCTCGTGACGAGTTTTGATACACACGGCACCCCCCTCATTCGCTACCGGGTCGGAGATCGGATGACGCTCAGTCAGTGCACCTGTTCCTGTGGTCACCCGGGACCAATCATCGAATCAATTGACGGAAGGGGGCGGGCGTTCATCCAAAAACCGGATGGTCAAAAGATTTTTGAAGCGCAACTGTCGAGTATCGTCAAACATTTATCAAACAATATCGAGCGTATTCAATATGTCCAATCGACGCCGGATAGCGTATCGATCTACTACGTTCCTGACGCGGAGCGATTCAGCCAATCAGACGAACACCTTCTGATGGAGCGTCTGTACCGTTTATTTGGTCGTGATATCAAACTTGATGTCCAAGCCGTTTCATATATCGATGCTGAGGAAAGCGGAAAGATTTTGCTCATTAAATCAAGCTTAACAGGATAAAAGAAAGAGGTTGACCCAAAAAAAGAATGACGTGTCTTTTCACGCCCTGTCTTCAGGCGAGACACGAGCCAGTTTTCCTGTAAGAGTTGCGTGAAACACGTCATTCTTTTTGTTAATTCTTTTTGTTATGAGGTAAGGGTGGCAGATCATTATTTTACCACCCTTATCTTTGTAGAAACTGACTTTTGAGTCAGCCCCTTTCTAATTTTTTCTCACCATACCTCATGTAAAAGTAAAAAACATCTCCGCTGATAGTATTTCTAAAGATGTACCACGTTAAAAGTGTTAAAGTGCCTCATTGATTTAGATTTTTTTCGATATCCCTTACCTTTTGTAAAAGCCATTTTTTATTTTCTTTGTCTTTTACGATGATGAAATCTTCTGTTCCTTTAACAGCATAGATGGTGGATCCGACTGAAAAGAGATTCGATTGACTGTTCGCTTGGGGCATTTCGTATGCTTTTGTTTTCTTTAGTATCGTACTAATTTTTTCTCCTTGTTGTTTAGATGCGTCCAATTCAGCTTCTGTTCCGTTATATTCTTTATTGTTCACAATGACGATCATGGCATAACTAGTTTCATCCTCTATACCGGTTTGATTGCATCCGAATAAAAATCCAATGAACACAATGACGAATATCCTTTTCATCGGAACCTCCTTATATGAGTATTTGTTGAATGGTAACGTAAATTCATAATAGGTAAAGGTCGCTTCCTTTACCAAATATAAGGTAAAATAAGGAAAAGGAGGAATGTAGATGAAGCCCCAGATTTTACTGTTAGGCATGTTCCATCTTGATCGACCGGCAAATGGTGATCTGATTCGTCCAGTAATTTTTGATGTCGCATCAGAGAGACGGCAACAGGAAATCAAGGAAGTCGTCGTTCGATTAAACAGATTTCAACCGACATGCGTTGCTCTTGAAACGTCACCTGAACGCATAAGTGACCTGCAACATACATATGACACCTATCAACACGAGAGTGATTTAACCGCTAATGAACGGCAACAAATCGGCTTTCGCCTAGCCCGGATGGCAGGATTAGCACAGTTGCATGGAGTCGATTGGAACGAAATCGTACCAGGCGTACCGGATTTAGGAATAGTCCGTTCACATCATCCGGAAGCTTTCGAGACGATCGTCACTGCTGAGATGAAGCGGACTGAACAGTTAGAGAACGCGATGGAGCAGTTATCCTTTTCCGAGTGGCTCGATCGATTGCACGCTGAAGAGACGATTGCAGCGTCCGCTAAGGTCTACGATCAAATCGAACAGCTGGAAAACGGGCGAATTTGGATCGAACGCTACTGGCATGCCCGTAATCAAAAGATTGCCGATCGTCTACTGCAACTTGCCCAGACGACCGAGCGAATCGTCTGTTTGTACGGTGCTGCGCATCTTCCGCTATTAAGACAATACTTAAATGAATCGAACCAAGTTGTAGTGATGACATGGAGCGATTGGAACAACGATAAGGAGTGTATGTAAATGCTATTTCACTACCATATTTGGACACCACATTTGGAGGAAACAGAAGCCTGGTATACAGCACGCGGGTTTCACGTTTCTCAGCGCATTGGAAAGAAAGATGGAGAGTTTTCTTCGTTTAATCCACCTCTGACATGGAACGATTTTCGAACGGATAAGATTGTGTTTCGGATCATTGAAATGAAACGCGGGGCAGTGAACGTGACTATCGGGTACGGGAAGGTCATTCGCTTCGACCACATCGGATTTTTGATTCAATCAGATGACTTGCAAATGATCCTTGACCGTGCAGAAACACTTTCATTTACAGTCCAACCGAATGAGCGTCGGACGTTTTTGCAGACACCATACGGATTACGGATTGAACTGCAAATCCATGAAGATGCGATTGCGGATACTGATGGAACGACACTTGAGCGTCTGATCCTAGCGACGCCGCTCGAAGGATTAGAGGCGGATTTAGCGAAACTGTTCGATCAACCGGTTCCGCAAATCCAAACCGTCCGCGGAGAGAAGACCGTCTTGCAAGAAGCAGTCTTTTCCGACGTATCGCTAGCAGGTACGGATCCGAACGGTGTTCAGCTCGTCTGCTCATAATCAACGAAGACTTTGATCGGGAGATCGGTCGATGCCATTAAGGCAGCGAAGCAGTTGGCGAGCTCCGAAAACGAAGTTTCTTGTTCGAACAAAGCAGGTAATGTCGCGTGACGATCGTTGGAAAAAAGCCAGTCTGCATGCTGCCGGTAGTTCCAACCGTCACTCGATGCAATGATCTGAAGTTCCCTTGCGTGAAACGCGGGCGTCAACGTCAAAGATTCACGGTTGCCGTCCGATAAGACGCAGATTGCACCATGAGGACGGACAGCGGATTGAAGTTCGGCAAAGGCCGCTTGACGCCCGGAACATTCGATGGCGGCGTCATACGTGTCTGAATCCGGCGTGACGATGTGTGCGCCTAATTGACGTGCTAATTCAGCTCGGGAGGCGAGCGGCTCGATGATATCTATCTGGCGAACGTTAACGTAATGCCGTAAGTAATGTACCGTCAACAAACCGATCGTACCCATTCCAGAAACTAAGACTCTCGCGTCGGGCGTCAATGTCAGTTTTCGGACGCCTTTTGCCGCGTCACAAGATAGAATTAGTAGCAAGGCTTCACGTGGTGAGACATAAGCAGGAACCAAAATGACCTTCGACTCAGGTACGACCGCTTGATCTTGATGACCATAGAAGCCGACGACCCGATCACCGGGTTTGACGGTTTGGACCGCTTCACCAACAGCAAGCACCTTACCGTAACTTTCATATCCGGTCTCGAGCGGATAGTTATAGCTGGTTTCAGTCATGTCTTGTTCTAGCCATTGCGGAAGTTCGGCGCCGATACTAATGGCACCGGCAAGGGTGCGGACGTGGACGTCATGGATGCCGAGCGGCGGCAGTTCCCGAACGAGATAACCGGGCGTCTTCGGCTCCACAAGACAGCAAATCGTTGTAGTGTTCAACATATGAACCTCATTTCATTATTGGATTGATTACATATAAATTAAGCATATACCACTTTACTTGTAAAATATAACAATTCGAAACCAGAAATGAGGTAGAATAAGTAAGGGAAGGGGGAGGTCGAATGGAACCATTATTGATTTTAGCATTGCTCGTGTTCGCATTCTTGACGTATCGGTATAGTAAAATCCTCGTCCGAAAAGATATCTCTACCGCAAACAAACGACTCGCGATCGTCTTTTATTTGATTGCTGTCAGTGCACTCGGCGCTGTCGTCTATTTTAACGTATAAGGAGGATCATCCATGCACTCAACAACAAAACGACGAATCGGTGCGTATATCATCAACCAGGCTGTCTATCTCGGACTTTCCGTCGTCATCGAAAAAACGGTATTACGACGTGTGAAGTCAGAAGTCGTTCACGCCGTCGTGACACAACCGACGATCAGTTTTCTAGGAGAAGTCGCGCAATTAAAACTGTTGAATGGAAAAACGATTGGTGGTCAGATCTGTGGTATTCAGGTCGAGAGCGAGAACGGATTGCCGTTGACGACGAAACAAATCGTCCGTCGAACAGTTTATCGCGATACGGTCTCGTTGTTTAAGATTCGACCGTACTGGAAACCGTTTCTCGAGAACGGACAACGATTACCGGAAGATGACTTTGCGAGAACGATCGTCCGCTTGAACCAGGAGAAGCTAAAAAATGAAGCTTGATTTTCATGTCCATAGCGTCCGCTCCTCTCACCCAACAGGAGCCATTCTACTCTACCATGGTTGGGGCGGTACGGCTGTTTCTTATCTAGAGTTTGCACGACAATTATCTGAAGAAGGGTTCGATGTCTTTATCCCGGAACTTATTCGACACGATCAACGTGAACCGTTTGATCATCCGTTTGATCCAGAAGTATCGACGACCTATTTTTGGACGGTCGTTGAACAATCGATCAAGGAAGCGATAGCTATCATCGAACAATCAGGTTGGCATGTTTCAGATGTGATCGCGATCGGCGTCTCGATGGGTGGGTTCATTGCCCACGGAATCATGGCGCATTTGCCGATTAAAGCTCTCATTGCGATCAATGGGGGCGGTGCCTTTCTTGAAGCGGAGCATCAATTCCGCACGCGCGACGGACGACCTGCTATCAAAGAAACAGATGTACCATGGAAGATCGATCCGATCGATGTGATGGATGAGCGTCCGCGTTTGCTCCTGCACGGGGATGCTGATGACATTATTCCACTATCAATCCAGCAGTACTATCACGTAACAGCAGTTCAAGCAGGTATGACGCAAACGACTGAATTATGTGTTTTTCCGGGTGTGAATCATACTGTGACGGAGGCGATGATCGAACAACTGATTGTCTGGGTGAAGCAAGTCAAACTTCAAGGGGCGACAGATGGACTATATACGTTTTCTCCGCAGTAAGGTCGGTCAGGAAAAAGTGATGTTGAACTTTGCAGGTGGCATCGTCTTCGACGAAGAGGGACGCATTCTTCTACAAAAACGGCGGGAGCAACAAGCGTGGGGCTTTCCCGGCGGCGCACTGGAACTCGGAGAGTCGATTGTCGAAGCAGCCAAGCGTGAGATTTTTGAAGAGACCGGAATTCATGTCGCGATTGAACGTTTGAGTGGTGTTTATTCGCAGTACGAAGAGATTTATCCGAATGGGGATGTCGCCCAACCAATCGTTCATTTTTTTGTTTGCCAAGTCAATGGAGGACAGTTAACGATCGACTCCAATGAATCATTGGACATTGCCTTTTTTGAAAGAGACCAGATGCCAGAACTCTATAGCGACTTGCATCAAGTCGCCTGGAACGATTTTTTGACGGAAATGGGTCCGGTCTTTCGATAATGAAAAACATCCTTCTGATTTTGACGTCAGAGGGATGTTTTTGCATGCTACACGTTTAGCGTTCGAATCCGCCTTCGGAATGAATGACTTGTCCGGTCACCCAGCCACCGTCTGGACTAACGAGGAATTGAATCAATCGTGCAACATCTTCCGGCGCACCGATTCGCCCAAATGGAAAACTAGGTTTAAGCGCTGTCCGTGTTGCTTCATCCATCCAAGTCGAGTCAGTCGGACCCGGATTGATGGCATTAACGGTGATACCAAGCGGTGCTACGGCTGCCGCATACGTCTTCGTAAATGTTGACAATGCACCTTTCGTCGTAGCGTACGCAATCTCGTCAGGCATTGGACCGAGGTCTTGTCCGGACGTCAATTGGATGATACGACCGGAAGTTAGATGTGCTTCAGCAAATCGCTTTGTAAAACGTGTCGCGAGTAATAGCGGTGCCCGGAGATTAACGGCATAGTGTTGGTCGAGGCTTGCTGCATCGAGCGTTTGCCAATCTGTCATTGTCGAATGAGCAGCGTTATTGATCAGGATGCTTGGTGCTCCAACATCTTCTATGCGTGCGAATAACTCGTCAGCAGCATCTGATTGACTTAAATCAAGTTCAATCGCAAGGACTCGGGCACCTTGATTTTCGAGTTCGGTTGTAAAACTAGCCGCCCAATCCGCTGTTGCTTTAAAATAAGTAAAGACCAGGTCATGTCCGGAAGAGACAAGTTGGCGGCAGATTGCAGCTCCGATGTCGCGTGTCTGACTGGCACCGGTCACGATGGCAATCGATCGTTTTGTCATATATATGCTCCTTTTAAGTAGATGGATTTGTAAAAATCAAATGTTTACAGAATCAGTATAACGGAATGAAGAGAAGAAGAGAAAGCGTTATCATGATTTAACATACTAAATAATTGCATGTTTATACCCAAAGTGTGGTAAAGGAAAAGTGTACAAAATCATTCGTTAAACAGTTAGGGAAGGGTGAATCAATCATGAAAGCAATCGTCTTATTCGATGGAGAATGCAATCTCTGTGACGCGAGCGTCCAGTTCATCTTAAAACGAGACCAGGGGTACCATGATTTTGCATCGTTACAAGGGGAGACAGGGCAAGAACTCGTAAAGCGCCACCATCTCCCGGAAACGATTGACAGTGTCGTCGTAATTGACCGGGGTGTACCGTATATCAAATCGGATGCTGCGTTACGGATTGCCGGTCATTTAGGAGGTGGATGGCGTCTGTTGAGAGTGCTTCGCATTGTTCCACGTTCACTCCGAGATCGCGTCTATGATTTCGTTGCAAACAATCGTCATCGTTGGTTTGGACAAAAGCAGCAGTGTGCACTGCCATCTCCGGAGACACGTGCTCGATTTCACGACTAAATATGAAAAACCGCGACGAATCGGTCGCGGTTTTCTTCTGTTCATTAGTTGGTCACATGCAACCAGTGACAACTTGGCAACGGGTTGCCGAGGAAACTTAAACCTAAATCATGGGCTTGGTGGATTGTTTCAAAACAATCGTCTCCTTCATCCAGATATACTTCATGGTGCGGTGATTGGAGATGTGTTCCTGCGATACGCCAAAGATTTGAATGATGCGCTACCTTGATTTCGTAGTCGATATTAGGTGAGACGACGAGCGGATTGCCGACAGAGTGGTGGAGCGTATATCGTGTTGGTGATTGATCTGATAAATAGACCCGCTGAGTCGACGCTACATCTTCTCGATATAACTGATGACGAGCATCAAAAGATCGGGTAGGGTTTGCTTGTTTTGATAGTTGATGAGTAGTTTCACCATCAAATGTCAGGACTTCTGTAAAGGTACGATACTCTTTTGAAAAAGGTGAATATTGTCGCGCATCGCCTTCGAAATAACGATGCGGAGAAAACGGATTCGGGTTCATGAGAATCGGAGGAGCAATGAACGTCAGTACACGCAATCGGTAAGAAGAAACCTTCGTATGTGAAGCGGATAGCGGGTACAAAGAAAAATAGAGCACGAACTGTTCGAATTCTCGTTCCCGGTCTTGTTCCTGTTTTATCTGATTCGTAACGCGGGCGAACGTCTCAATCATCCGTGCGAACGGCATCGATTTTCTGGAAATAGGACGGAGCACCCGGATTTCGAAACGTGTAAATTGTTCAGGGTTAATCGTTCCTTGCCATTCAGGTGACGCAGTTTGACCTAATCGATGCCCATCTTGAAATACCGTATAATGCGATACCTCTGGGATTTCACCCCACAACAGTCGGACAGCATGATCTTGTTGGATCAGGACAGTCATTTTTCGGTTCCAGAACAAATCATCTGTACTTGAAACAAGAGCGGTGACGATACGTGTCTTCGAATCTGAATCGATCAGTTCGAATGACAAAGGCTCAAATAAAGGAAGTGTCTCCGTTTGATAGCTATTCGAGTTCTGAATGAAACACGGTCTACCATTCAATAAGAGACGGACGTTACTTGTCCCTTCCCAGGTGAGACAAACAGTTTCTCCACTTTGTTTGATTTGAATATGATTGATGTCAATCATGAGACTGATCGCTCCTTACACGAATTCTGAAAGAAAACCCCTTCCACTTCAAAATCAGAAGGGAAGGGGGAACGTCATAGTAAGCCTTTAGCGACTTCTAGTTTTTCTTGATCGTGTTTTAATTGTTTTTTCAAGTCATGCGCGTGATACATCTCATGATCGATCATGTATCCGGCGATTGCTGCGTGAGTCTGAATGGCTTTGTTCAGCTGTTCAGTCAAGACTTTTCGAACGTCAGGAGAAGCCGTTTCCGTAATTGCAACAGCATAAGCGCGGACAAGTGATTTGCTGCTGATCAAGAAGTCTGTCGCAATCAACTCGTCGCGTTTTTTACTGGGACGGCTAATGGATTGAAGAGCTTCATTCATGCAAACCGCCTCCTTCATGATCTGCCAATAGCTTTTGTAAATCGTTTAATGCTTGTTCGCTATCTTTGATGTCTTGAGCAATCAATTTTTCAAGCGTCTCATCTTTGACGAAAGAACGTACGGCAACAGCTTTAACGAGACAGGCTTGTTTCATCGTCATGATTTCATGGATTTCGAGTGTTTCATGGATTGCAAGTGGTGATTTAGCCATCGATCTCACTCCTTATCATGTAACATACGTTTGACAGTATCTTTGACGTTTTGCATTCCTGTTTTTTCTGATAGGTCGTGGTGAAGTTTGTGTGCCGGTACCTTCATGTTCGGAATATTTCCTTGCGGTGCAGGATTTTCTAGATGAACGAATTCACCGGTTCCATCCTGCGCTTCCCCTTGAGCCCAGCGACCTTCTTTTGAAGCTGTGCCTTCCGATAGGTCCCAGAACTCATAAGCATGCGGTTGCGCTTCCATCTCATCTTCCGGTGCGAAAGTAGCAGGCACGACAACTCCGTTTTTCGTCTCCAGTTCTTCGATCGCAGCCATCCATTGATACTGATGATACCGGTCGCGAGCGAGCATCTTACGGAAGGTAGCGCGAACGCCTTCATCCGTCGTCATATGATAGAGGCGAGCGACCTGAAGACGACCTTGTGATTCAGCATGTAGATTCGAACGCATGTCTGCCAATAAGTTACCGCTCGCGACGATATAAGATCCGTTCCACGGAATGCCGTTGGCGTTCGATGGCAGTCCACCGAGACCGCTGACAAGAAGATGCTGTGGATTCATACCCCCGAGAATTGCTGCCGTCGCTGGATCTTTGGCAGCTTCTGCCTGATCATCCGGTGACGCCCCGTCGAGCAATTGAGAAATGAGGGAACACAGCATTTCAACGTGCCCGATTTCTTCCGTCCCGATATCCATCAGCATATCCTTGTACTTTTCTTCACCACGGCAATTGAAGCCTTGGAAAAGATATTGCATCATGACCGTCATCTCACCGAATTGTCCACCGAGTACCTCTTGCACGGCCCGAGCAAGCTTTGGATCGGGTCGATCAACCTTGACTTCGAATTGTAATTCTTTTTGATGGCGAAACATGAAAAGACCCCCTTTAAGTTTTAAACATATGCGAGTTACACATGTTATATACCTTAATCAGTTTCTTTCAAACCTGTTTTACCTTATTTTTCGATAGGTTGAAGTGAACGTTTAATCAAAGAATGACTTTTAGGATCATTGATCCACTCAGTGATGTTGTTAAAGATGAAGGATGTCTCGTTCAAGATGGACCGTCGCCATTGCTTGCTTTTAGGGATGTAAAGTGTGTCGAATCGCTCTCTAATCCGTCGAGGGGCAACTGCTTGATTGAAAAAGAGACGATTTTCATCAATCGTTGCTTTTAACGTTCGGAGTAGGGCAAAAGGGTGCTTTCCAAGCGTCCCACATTCTACGGTTAAACCTAAAAAACCGATGTGCCGCTTTTTTGTTTCTTCATACAGATAATTTAACCATTCTCCTTCGATTGCATAAAACTGTTGATCTCGTGGTTGATCGACGATCGGATAACGTGTGTATGCTTCTACCTCCTTAGCGTGTCGTGGATCTTCCGATGACATGACGAGTTGGACTTGACCCGCTGGTCCATAACCCGTATGGCAGTCGAGCATCACAACATGTTGGTAAGCAGATAGTGTATCGACGAGCCGACTTAACACATCGGAGAAGTAAGCGTCTTGCGTATGTCCGCCATAATAGAATCCGGTCGGATGCTTGAATTGTCCAAGTGTCGCAGCCTTTAAAAAAGCGTGTGGACCTAGACGAAGCAAGTCGTATAAGACATGCAGTGTAAACGGTATATAATCCAGACGCCGTCCTGAACCTGACCGTTTTATAAACAAAGATTGCAACTCATCAAAACCCGGATTGCGTAAATCTGCCTTTGAAAAATCGTGAATCGCGTTTCGATTTAAATTGAGGTTATGCTGTGTTTCTTTTCGATGATGTTTCATCCCATATGCATTAATACCATGGATCAGCAAAATATCGACTTCTCCCGTATTTACCTGTTTCATATGGTCTGATAAAAACTGAAGCTGCATGGCACTCCCTGCGTACCCTTCGATTCCATGTAATCCACTGGTTAAGATCAGTAATGTTGAATTATCACCGGACTGGCCGTGCCACCAATCGGAATAGAGTGACGCTTGTTGTTCCAGTGAATCATGCGTTAGCTTCGGATAATGCTGAGAAAGAATGTGCTGTGCAGTCTCATTGAAACGTTGGCGTGCTGATTCATACGTTCCAGAAAAATAATGAAGCATGGTTATTCCTCCTTATTCATCAAGCATGAACTCGAGGAGCAATCCAGTGATAATGTCGAACTGAGAATTTCTAAGGCATGATCTTTTGCGACAGCGGTTTCTGCTGCGGTACAGTCTGCAGGGACATGAATGGCATATTCCCGCATATAGGCGTCATTTGCTGTAAATAAGATACACATATCGGTCGTTAGCCCGGTGATAATAAGACGCGAGACATCCAAATGCTTCAATAAAATATCGAGCTGAGTACCGAAAAAACCTGAGTGCTTGGGCTTGATGATGAAGTAATCATCCTCTTCTGGATGCAGTGCTTCGATGAGTACATCCCCAAGACCCCCGCGGCACTCATCAATGATTTGAGTGACGTTTTCCTGCCACAGACCAAAATTGTCATTAACGTAAATCACGGGAATATTTTGACGTTTACAATGTTGTTTTAATTTTGTGAGTGGTGAGAGGATAGGGAGCGTTTGTTGCATTAACTGCTCAGCTCCTTCAAAATCCATCTTATTAATGACGTCAATGATCAATAATGCTGTATTTTCTTGAACAGTCATGGCGGACTCCTCTCATAAAAAAGTGACTAAATAATGATAAGGCGAATAGAGCTGGGCTTTTGAGATAAAAATCTCGGAAGGGGAGGCTGATTCACGGGCTCCCCGGACATCAATTAAACAGCGATAAATAAGTGATTCCAATTCAGCGATGAAATCAGAGTATTGATACAAAGCATCATTCAATCGTCTTTTGCGGTGATCCTCCATCAAGACGATGCAGGGGTTGGTTTCTTTCAGTGCCATTGCACTGAAGACAGTTTTATGCTGTTTAAAATCTTGATTTAAACAGTGAACGATTTGATTTAAATCAGCTTCCACGTTCTTCACTTCCTAGTTGTAGATTATTCATACTGTTATTGTACATGTTATTGGTTGTGTTCCACTCTTCATCACGAGGTAAACGGATAAAAAAGTCAGATCCTTTTCCGATTTCTGAATGAACGGTGATTCTCCCACCATGCGCTTCGATGATTTCCTTACAAATCGGTAAACCGAGACCTGTTCCTTGAACTTGGAGGTGGTCTGCTTGTTCGACACGGTAATACGGATCAAAGAGGTAGGGAAGATCTTGTTTTGGGATACCATATCCGTCGTCGCTAATGGTGATGACGATTTCAGCTTCACAGCACGCTAACGAGATTTGGATATTTGAATCAACGGGAGAGTATTTTATCGCATTATTTAAGATGTTTAATAAGACCCTCCGGATTTTTTCTTGGTCAGCCGTAATCAGGCAAGGACCGTCAGTTTGGATTTGTAAATGATGCGTCGATGTCGCAACGTTCAACCACTCTGTTAACTCGATGAGCATATGTTCGATGCAAAATGATTCTAACTGATAGGATTCTTTTTGATGACTAAGTCGCTGATAATCTAGGAATTCGGTTAACAGTTGACTGAGTCGCTGTGTCTCACTCCGCATGGTTTCTAAATATTTTCGCTGTTTTGAAGGAGATAACGACCGGTGTAACATTAATTCACTGAACCCTTCGATGGATGCAAGTGGCGTTCGAAGCTCATGTGATAAAACCGAAATGAAGTTTTGCTCCTTTTTAGCATGGTTGACTTCAACTGTGCGTTCACGAAAAACAAATAGAATACCTTGACGTTCGGGTAAAAATTCTGTGTAAAGTCGTAAATGACGATCGTCTGGCATTGAAAAATCCTGAGCTGGAATAACTGATGCGTGGTCAAAGCCTGCTTTGATTTGTTCGACATATGCATATAACGCCTCTGTTTCGAGAATCAACGGTTCGAAGGCTTCGATGACGAATGCTAAGTTTTCAGATTGGTTTTCAGAAGGTGACCAGTTCGGAAATAATTGATGAAACACGCGATTCGTAAAGATATTCGTATTCGTCACATCGACGAATAAGATAGCTTCTCGTAAACCATTTAAAATGCGCTGAATCAATTGATGGTGTTCTTTTATACGGATGTCATCAAGCAATCGCATCAACCCGATATTTAATAAATGAGTCGTTTTCTGAAGTGCGACAGTCTCAGTAAAACGATGATGAAATTGTAATGTCAATGTCCCGATGAATTTTGACGAACTGTGTAAAGGGAGAGCACACAACGTCAATTGCTCCTTCTCTACTAGATGGATGGATGTATCTAGCTCGGTCTTCGCTTCTAACTCCAGCCGTTCTTGGTCATAAATTGGTTCGTCTGATAGTGCGATATGGACAGGTTCAAAACTCTCCGACTGCGGTGAAAAATAGATATGAGCCGCCCGAAAATGACTACCGATTGCTTGTAGCCAGGTGTGAAGCCCTGAAGCAGATTGATGACGCAAAATTTGAGTGGCTAACTGGTTTTGAAATTGAAGTTGTCGCTTGATTGTTTTTTGTTGGTATAAAGACTCTTGAAGTTGTAAATTAGCAACTTGCGTTTGCTGGTGTTCAAATGCGAGCAACGTTGTCATTTGTTGCATCGATCGCCCAAGTGTACCAATCTCATCGTGACGATTGTGAAAATGATTCTGTTCCAATCGATCAGGCTGTTTTGTTTGATCGACGAGATCGAGTAAATCTGTTCGAAAAGACCGCACAAGTCTTAAAATCAAGTAACTGAGAAGACAAAAAGCGATGATCATCACACCAAAGGCGTAGCGTAATACTTCAGCGGTTCTTTGTTGTAGCGACTGCTGTGCGTTTTTCTCTTCATTATGAATCATTCGAAAGTAGTCGTTAACGACGAAGTCAGACTGCTGAACCAGCTTTTGATTATCCGTAGGTATTTGCAAAGTGACTTCCTGTTCCAAAAATCTTGAAAATTGAACGAGTTGATGCGAAAATCGGTCGTCTGATGGATCTGAATAACGTTGACTGAACGATTCAACGTTTTTTTGTAAACGTTTCAATCTTTTATTGACCTGCTTAAGATCATCTTGATCATTAAAATCGATTTGTTGGACTTGGAGATTGACTTGTTGTGCTTCATTCCAAAGCGTGCGAGCTTGCGTTTTTTGTAATGTAATCTTCTGTGATGAAGTTCGGTGTTGCTCTAGCTCTTTTTGAGCGAAGTAAAATGTCAAGACGCCGATGCTTGCAAAAATTAAGAAGTTTGAAAACAATAAAATATAAAACCGGTGGAACATACTTGATGAGAGCCACTTCATGACTAAACCTCTTTCTAACAAATATATAAACAAACTTGAAACGTACATGTTTAAAAGAATCTTATCATAGACATTGAATAGTCTGAATGATTTACTTCATCGAATTAAAATATCATTTTACTTTTTCCGAGAAATCCCTAGATTTTGACACTTCATATCCTTTAAGATAAAAGATATACATATGTGCAAAATCACTATGAACGACACTTTAAGCCATACTATTGATTGTGAAAATGAGTGAGCTTCTGTACTATGTCTATATAAAGGAAAGAAAAAGAAGGTGAAATGGATGAAGATGACTCGCTCTACGGACTATGCCATTCGTGTGCTTATTTTCGCAGCGTCGCATCCGACTCGACTCGTACAAATTCAAGAAGTGGCAACCCATTATGATATTTCTAAAAATCATTTGATGAAGATTGTCCATTCATTGAGCAGGTTTGGTCTCATCATTTCCGTACAAGGTCGTAATGGAGGTTTCAAATTAGCAAAATCCCCAGAAACGATTACGTTAGGAGAAATCGTTCATTTATTTGAAGAAGTATCCTATCTTGAAAATGTGACAGTTCCAAATAAAAATGGTAGTTTGCAAAACACACGACAAGCGTTCGATCAAGCATTCACGTCCTTTACGGATGCGCTGCAGGCATACACGTTACAAGATTTAATCGCGCCAACGATGAATGACTGATGTAAGAGTCAGAGAGGGATAGATGATCTCTGACTCTTCATCCGTGTACATAATTCAGTCATATAGTTTTTTATCAAATGAGTATGTTAATTATGATTAAAACTAGTATCTTTTATGTTACTATAAACAAGATTCGGAGGCTATTCGAATCTTAGTTTTGAAACATAAACATGTACACTTTGTACTTGTTTTTGTGGTATAACTTTACAGAAGGGAGGTTTTTTTCCCAATTCACCTGCTTGATTTCATACAGGACTCTTACTGTCCATTCACATAAAGGATTAAAGGCATTCGTCCGTTGATCCATGCAAAAGGGAGGGTTTCGGTATGTCCGAAATGACCATCGAAATGTTCGTTCACTTCGTTCAACATTTAGTGCATTCTCCACGATTCATCGTCCAGCGTCAGCATGAACATGAGAACGCCTACATGTTTGAAATTCGAGAGTTGAATCTATCGCAAGTCTCAAAAGCCGTATTGCTTCATAAGACAGTTGATCTTCTCCAGGAAAAGACGTCAGAAGATACACGCGAAACGTTGACGAATGAACTGGTCACTCTATCACAAAAGACATTAATGAAGTCAGATACGATTGCTACACTTAAAGTGCAGTCTACAATAGACGACTCATTGCATCTTACGTTTTCGGAAGACAAAAAGATCTGGTTTTCTGGAAATCTTGATACAGAAGAATCAATCAATCGGTTCACAGAACATTTTCAAAGCGTCATAAATGACGATCGAACGTCTTATTAAATAAAGCAGGTCGAGCCACATCAGTGGTTCGACCTGCTTTTGTCTTACCCTGTGCAGAGCATCAAGACGTTGCCTTAGGAATAAAGTAAGCCAGCGCGCAATGAGAGGAGGCGAAATCGGTATAATAATCTCATTCTTCATACATGTTCATTTCGGCGAGCGCATCTTAATCCCTACATTCAATCCCTATAATTGGAATATGTTATGATATATCAGGAAAATCATTTACGAATTGGAAAGGAATGATGATATGGAAACCATCATCTGTACGACGTGTGGTGTCGAACAAATCAATCCGCATCGCGAAACGTGTCCGATTTGCTTAGAAGAACGACAGTATGTCAATCCGACCGGTCAAACATGGACGACACTCGCTGCCATGCAAGCGTCAGGAACGTACCAAAATATCATTATGGACGACGGAGCAGGTGTCTATGCGATTCAGACGACACCAGCATTCGGCATCGGTCAAACGGCATATCTCGTCCAAGGAAAATCGTTTAACCTGTTATGGGACTGCATTACATATCTTGATTCCGCAACGAAAGAGCAGCTTGACGAATTAGGCGGGCTTCAGGCGATCGCTTTATCACATCCGCATTATTACGCGACACAAGTCGAATGGGCAGAGGCTTTTGACGTACCGATCTATATTCATGAAGACGATGCGTCGTTCGTGACGCGACCAAGTGAGCGCATCGTATTCTGGAGTGGTGAACGCTTGGAGTTAACGGAAGATTTGATGTTACATCGCGTCGGTGGTCACTTCAAAGGAGCAGTCATCTGTGAACGAAAAGATGCGTCAGCAGGACTTTTGTTGACAGGAGACATCATTCGAATCGTTGCCGATCGGGCATGGGTCAGTTTCATGTACAGTTATCCGAATATGATTCCGCTTCCTGCAAAGACGGTCGCGCGCATGGCAGAAACGATACGCCCGCTTCGCTTTGAAAAATTATATGACGCCTTTCATCGGAAGATCGAAACCGATGCGTCTGAAGCTGTAGTGCGCTCTGCAGAGCGGTACATTGCTGCCTTGAACGGAGACTGGTTCACGACATGAAGTCGCGCTTGATCGTCATCCGTGGAAACTCCGGTAGTGGAAAAACGACGCTAGCTAAGGCATTACGATCGGTCTTACCGGATAGTATCCTGTTTTCGCAAGATGTCATCCGTAGAGAAATGTTGAACGTAAAAGATGGACCAGGAAATCCGACGATTCGCTGGATCGAGGAGTTGGTCAAACTTGCTGACGGACGTCATGCGACGATTCTGCTAGAAGGAATTCTCGCACAGGATTGGTACGGTGAGATGATTGACCGGTTGGAACGACGCTTTACTTCACGGTACGTGGCATATTATTTTGACGTTTCATTCGAAGAAACCGTCCGTCGCCACGCAATGCGCCAGCCGACGGAGTTTTCTGAGACGGATATGAAACGCTGGTGGATTGATCAGGATCACCGCCCGACGGATCGTCTGATTGCTAAGGATAGATCCATAGAAGCCATGATTCAGATAATAAAGCGTGAGCAGATAGGAGAGAGTCAATGACACACTATATTTTTGACATGGATGGAACATTGTTTCAAACAAATGCTGTGCTTGCGCATACGTTAGAAGAGGTCTTTCATGAATTGCGTCAGACGGGGCGCTGGGAAGGAGAGACTCCACTCGCGCTCTATCAGAAGATCATGGGCGTCTCGCTACCGAAAGTATGGGAGACATTACTTCCGGATTTTTCAGCCGCAGACCAACAGGTTGTGGATCAAAAGTTTCGACATAGCTTAGAGCAGGCAGTCAAGTCCGGGCATGGTTGTCTATATCCAGGAACGGTCGAGTTGCTCGCTCGTTTGAAACAAGCGGGTCACTCGGTCTATATCGCTAGTAACGGGTGGCCGTCCTACCTATCAGCGATCGTAACGACGTATGGTCTTGAGGCGTATATCGATCATGTCTATAGCATTGAAGACATTCGTTCCGGCGATAAATCAGCACTCGTACGAGAGATTTGTAAGACGCACGACATCTCGTCCGGATACGTCGTCGGCGACCGATTGTCCGATTTCAAAGCGGCGCAAGCGAACGGACTAGTAGCAATCGGTTGCCAGTTCGATTTTGCGCAAGAGCAGGAACTCGTAGTCGCGGACCGAATCGTAACAGAGCTGAGTGCTGTCTACTAAAAAGAGCCGTCTTCTGCGGAAGACGGCTCTTACTTGTAGCAATTATTCTGCCCACCAAAGGGCATCGTCTGGTTTTTTTGCGATCGACGCGACTTCTTTTTCACTCGATACAGTCGGATGCGATCCTTTAAGTGCTTTACCGGCTGTATTTTTAAAGAGGAAGAAGAACGTGACGAACCCGATGACGCTGACTGCTGTTAGATAGAAAGCAGGAGCGAGCGGATTTTGCGTCTCATGGACGAGCCAAGTCGAAACGAGTGGCGTCGTTCCACCGAAGATCGAGACCGAGACATTGAACGTCACGGATAGTGTCCGGTAGCGGACATCCGTATAGAAGATACTTGGTAGGAGACTAGGCATCGTTCCTTCAAAGATCGCCAAGAAGAATCCGAGGATGAAGATTCCGATTCCGACGAACAAGAGTGGTTTAAGACCAATCAAGAAGAACGACAGGATCGAAAGCAACGATAGTCCTGCTAACGCGAAGAGGACGATATTGCGATTGCCTTTTTTATCACTTAGTTTTCCGAAGAAATAAGCGAGTGGAATCATGATCACCATGACACCGGTGATGAGAATCGTACTTGTCGAACTTGACATACCAATGACTTCATCAAGGTATGATGGCATGTAGGACAAGAGCATATAGTTCGTAATGTTGAAGAACGCGACAGCAATGAAACAAAGGATGATATCACGCTTATGATCGCGTAAGATTTCGCGGAATGTCGCGGGTTCTTCTGTATTTTCATTAATCTCATTTTCGAAGATTGGCGACTCATCCAAATGACGACGTAAATAGAGACCGAATAAACCGAGTGGTGCTCCAAGGATGAATGGAATCCGCCATCCCCAAGATGCCATTTGATCATCTGATAAAGTGACAAAAAGTGTTGTAGCAAGTAATGAGGCAAGAATGTACCCACCGAGTGTTCCGATTTCAAGACCACTTCCAAGAGCACTCCGTTTGTTATCAGGTGACGACTCGGCAATGTAGACCATTGCTCCGGCATATTCTCCGCCAGTCGAGAACCCTTGTAAGATGCGGGCTAATAGTAAAAGGATGGGTGCCCAAATTCCAATTTGATCGTAGGTCGGTAATAATCCGATGATAAGCGTTGAACCGGCCATCATAACAATTGTCGTCGTTAAGACGACCTTCCGTCCAAGTCGATCTCCGATGCGTCCAAAGACGATTCCGCCGATTGGTCGCATTAAAAAAGCGATCGCAAAGGTCGCAAAAGTAAAGACAAGCTTCAGTTCATCATTTTCAACAGCGCTAAAGAAGTTTTGACTGATGATGATTGCGAGATAGGAATAAAGACCAAAATCGAACCATTCCATCGCATTCCCAATTCCGGTCGCGTAGACACTCTTTTTGGTTTGCTGCATGTCAACGACATTGACTTTTTCTTTTCTGAATTTCATAAGTTCTGTTCACTCCCTTTGATAAGTTTGTATCGTACCATAGGGAGAAATGAAGTCAAGTTAACAATGTGCTTAACCAATTGAAAATGACTGAAAACGGCTCTATGCCGGGGGTTGTCAAACCGTTGATGCTCTAAGGACGAACAGGGGTGTGCATTTTTTATGAAAAAAATTGAAATTTTTTTAGATGTTTTCTTAAAATCGAAACAATTTTCATGTGTTTTCATAATTTAAAAAATCAGTAATCCGCCTATAGAAGGAGGGCAGGAGGACCATATTTTGGTAAGTTAAAAACTCAGATGGAAAAGTGAAGGAGGAGTACATATGAAAAAGAAATGGATCGCAATTCTGGTTATCGGTCTCATTGTAATAATTGGTGGTTGGTATGTCAGTTTTAAAGAATCACAAGTATCTGGTTTTCCGGTGCCGCGATTTGCTACGGCAATTGAAATACAAGGTGAGTGGAAGATCAAAACTCGACTTGTCTCGGAAACCGATGGACCGGGTTTACTGTATGGAACTCGGATCCGACAAGCCGGTTGGAAAGAACTCGATCGTGAAGGCGCAACAGCGTGGTATGAAAAAGACGGGAAAGTGGTTGCCTTGACGACGTTTGATGGGGAACTGTACCTCGAAAATTCTAGTAAAGAAGAGATTCGATTATAAAATCACAAAATGAGGCCATGATTGGATCATTGCTGTAAGAACTTCAAAAGGATTGCATGGCACTGGCTCATGCAATCCTTTTTGTTTTAATCGTCTTTAGAAGAGGAGAGTTGTTTATGGGTCTTAGAATCATAAATTTTATAGGAAATCGGGAACTGATGATTCTTCGTTGAAATGACGCGACAATAATAGGGCACGTCTTCTCCGTACGCTCCTAATTCCGGATTTTCTAGGAAGGTGAAATCCTCATAATCCTCTGTTGAGTCGAAAATAATAGAAATGGAGTGAGTCTTACCCGAGTTTTCCTCTACATAACAGTCACCTTTGATGACAGCATGGTTCTTGAAAACGATCTGCGTAAGGCTAGGAACCGTCCAGTAGAGTAGTCCAACTCCAAATAACGTGATCAAGATGAATTGAAGTTTGGTTTTAAATGATTCTGTTGAGTCTTTCCATGTACTAATCGTAAAAAAAACGCCGCCAAAAAGTGTAATGATTCCGAGGATGAGCATTCCATAGTATTGAATAAGTTCACCATTCATTCAAGTTTGCTCCGTTCCTCATAAATATAGTCCGTTCGCCTGGACGACGAAGTGTGAATGTTCGTAGTGGTAGGTTATGACGGAATAGTCGAACGGACGACCATTCGTTAAGTGAAAGACTGTCTCGATCGTCAATCCAGGATCGCCCTCGGCGAGATCCAGATGACGAGCCGTCTCTGCGCTTAATTTCCCGACGTGCATGTACATATCCGAGAATCCAATGTTCAATTGGAGTGCTGTCTCTAAGTATTCGAAAATCGATTGTTCGACGATTTCGCGATTTAAGTACGGAACGATCGATTGACGATAATAAGACTCTTCGAGACAGAGGATTTTGCCGTCAATGAAACGGATTCGCTTAACGTAATAGACTGTCTCACCCGATTCGATCCCAAGATTCTTCGCGATATTATCCGTTGCATCGATTGGTTCGAGTACGAGAACAGTTGACTCAATCGTATGACCGACGAGATTCTGCTTGAATCCTTGAGTCGAGAACAGTCGAATATAGCCGGTCCGATTCGTCTTACGGACAAAAATCCCGCTTCCACGGACTTGAAAGATGATGCCTTTTCGTTCAAGCAATTCGAGTGATTTTGTCATCGTCGTTTTACTGACGGCGAACTGCCGGATTAGTTCTTCGAGGATAGGTAGTTTGTCGCCTTGCTTTAACTCATGTTTTTCTATGTATTGCTCGATTTCATCGGCAGTTTGCTGGTATTTCAGCATAGGACACCTTCTTTTCTCACGAACTGATTTCTAATGTGAGTTTAGCATATTATTGATGTCTCCAAAATAGAATAGTTAATTAAATTATTTATGTATTGATTAATTGTGCATGTACAATTAAAATGAAAGGGTATTCAACGCGTCATATTCAGGGGAGGTACACAATATGGGCAAGGTTCGCGATTATCAAAAACTGGCGCACTCGATTTTAGAAGCGGTCGGAGGAGAAGAGAATATCATCAGTGCTGTTCGATGCGCTACACGACTTCGTCTTGTCTTAAAACGTTCAGATCCAGTAGCCAAAGAAACGGTCAGTGCATTACCTGGCGTCATTACGGTCGTTGAGTCTGGCGGGCAATTTCAAATCGTCATTGGTCAACACGTTGGAGAAGTCCATCAAGAATTTGTGAAACTCGTCGATCTAGAGCAACCGGACACGGAAGAGGCACCGAAAGGGACGGTCCTTAACCGAATCATAGCGACGATGTCAGCCGTATTTGCACCGTTCGTTTATATCTTAGCTGCAGCAGGGATTCTGCAGGGAACATTGATTTTAGCGACACTTGCTTTTCCGGCATTCGTGAAGACGGGCACTTATGAAGTCTTCAGCTTTATCTCGTGGGCGCCTTTTACGTTCTTGCCAATTTTCATTGCCATCACGGCAGCGAACCATTTTAAAGTCAATGCATTCATTGCCGTTGCGTGTAGTGCAGCACTGGTCAGTCCAACGTGGGCAGACATCGCGGCGCGAATTACTGCAGGTGAATCCATCACGTTTCTAGGAATTGCTTTATCCGGAACAACTTATACATCATCGGTCTTACCTCCATTATTCCTCGTCTGGATTTTGTCCTACGTCGAACGATTCCTGAACAAGACGATCCACGAAGTCGTTCGTCCATTGTTCGTGCCATTCTTTAGTATGGTGTTGATGGTTCCATTCACGATTCTCTTGATCGGACCGATTACGACACTTGGTGCAGAAGGGATTGCAAATGGGTATAACTACTTAGCAGAGAATGCTCCTGCGGTCGCTGGTCTGATCATTGGTGGCTTCTGGCAAGTCATCGTCATCTTCGGTGTCCACTGGGGTGTCACGCCGATGGTGCTTGCGAACTTCGAACAATATGGTCGTGATTCATTCCAGGCGTATCAAACGATTGCCGTCATCGCCCAAATCGGTGCTGTCATCGGCGTCATCTTAAAAGCACGAAACAAAGAAACAAAAAAAGTCGGTGTCTCAGCAGGACTAACAGGTATCTTCGGCATTACAGAACCAGCCATCTATGGTGTGACGCTTCGTTTTAAGAAACCATTCATCTACGGTTGTATCTCTGGTGCGATCGGCGCCGTCACGGCGAGTTTCTTTAAACCGTATTACTTTGCTTACGCCGGATTACCGGGACCATTGACGCTCGTCAATGGAATCGATTCCGACTACCCGTCGTCCATCATCGGTTTATTGATTGGAACAGCGATTGCCTTGATCCTGCCGATTGTCTTGATTCAAGTATTCGGTTTCGGTGAACAAGCATCACCTGTCGTCGCAACGGAAACGACAGCGACCCCTGTTGCTGAACAAGAAGTCAGTGCGACACTAACGAACGAAGAGACACTGCGTGCACCGCTTGAAGGAACAATTGTTGCCTTATCGGATGTACCGGATCCTGTCTTTGCATCCGGTGCGATGGGACAAGGGATAGCGATTCGTCCAACTGGCAATGTGGTAACCGCACCATTTGATGGGACTATCGTCATGATTGCCCCGTCCGGTCACGCAATCGGGCTACGGTCAACGAGTGGCGTCGAAGTCTTGATTCATGTCGGTCTTGAGACGGTGACACTTGACGGCAAACCGTTTACACTTCACGTCAAAGAAGGTGAGGCGGTGACGACAGGTGATTTCCTCATGACGTTTGATGCGACAGCGATTGAGACACATGGACTCGAGACGATCACACCAATCATCATTACGAACACACAGAGTTATGCGCAAATTCTACCGACGGACGAGACGGTCACGACGGCAAATACACAGATTTTGACGATCATCAAGTAAGAGAAAAAGAAGGAGGACATGAAGGTGAAGACATTACCAAACGATTTTCTATGGGGCGGTGCGCTAGCAGCGCATCAATTTGAGGGTGGCTGGAACGCTGGTGGCAAAGGACCGAGTGTCGTTGATGTATTGACGGCAGGAGCACACGGCGTCGCACGACGTATCACGGATCAGGTAGAGGAGAATGAATTCTATCCGAATCACGAGGCGATTGATTTTTATCACCGTTATAAAGAAGATATCGCGCTGTTCGCTGAAATGGGACTGAAGTGTCTTCGGACATCGATCGGTTGGAGTCGGATTTTCCCGAATGGAGACGAAGCTGAACCGAACGAAGAAGGACTGAAGTTTTATGATGATGTCTTCGATGAATTACTGAAATACGGCATTGAGCCAATTATTACATTGTCGCATTTTGAGATGCCACTTCACCTTGCGCGTGAATATGGCGGTTTCCGTAATCGGAAAGTAGCATTGTTCTTCGAGAAATTCGCAGAAGTCTGTTTCACGCGCTATAAAGACAAGGTCAAGTACTGGATGACGTTCAATGAGATCAATAACAAGATGGATGTCAGCAATCCACTGTTCCTCTGGACGAATTCAGGTGTCCTCCTCGATCCGGAAGAGAACGCGATGGAAGTCATGTATCAAACGGGACACCATGAATTGCTAGCGAGTGCGCTTGCTGTCGCAAAAGGGAAAGCGATCAACCCAGACTTCGAGATCGGGGCAATGGTTTCGCACGTGCCAATCTATCCGTACTCATCGCACCCGGAAGATATTCTACTTGCTGAGACATCGATGCGTCAGCGTTACTTCTTCCCGGATGTTCAAGTCCGTGGTTATTATCCGTCTTACGCATTGAATGAGTTCAAACGAGAAGGATATGACATTCCAATCTTAGACGGTGATGCGGAGATTCTTCGTAACGGAACGGTCGACTATCTCGGATTCAGTTACTACATGTCGACGACTGTCAAACATGATGCCGTCGTCAATAATACAGGTAACATCGTTAACGGGGGTCTCGCACAAGGTGTTGAGAATCCGTACATCCAGTCGAGTGACTGGGGCTGGGCGATTGATCCGGTTGGTCTTCGATACGCGATGAATCGTCTCTATGACCGCTACCAGATTCCGTTGTTCATCGTCGAGAACGGCTTTGGTGCGATTGATACAATCGAGGATGGTCAGATTCATGACACGGCGCGAATCGATTACTTGCGTGCGCATATCGAAGCGTTCAAAGCAGCCGTGCTCGAAGATGGCGTCGAATTGATCGGCTACACGCCGTGGGGCGTCATCGACATTGTCTCTTTTACGACAGGAGAGATGAAAAAGCGCTACGGCATGATCTATGTCGACCGGGATAACGAGGGCAAAGGATCAATGGAACGGATGAAAAAGGATTCGTTCGATTGGTACCGTCACGTCATCGAGACGAACGGTGCTGCGTTACACAGTTCAGAGACGGCCAAATGATGATGTAAGGGGTATCGGAAAAAATCCGTTGCCTCTTTTTTTTAAGAATTAGAATGAAAAAGTAGTGGGGTATGGCACACTAAGGAAAAAACGGAGGACCGGTAATGATCAAAAAACGCTATGCCGATCGACATGACTGGCGTCGCATTACACAACGACACTATGTTCATGAACAAGTAGAAAACGAAGTGTTTAACGGACATGTGACGCTTCTTCAACTTATTGAAGTCGCTTCACCATTAGACGTCAAATATGGCGACGAAACGTTTCGAATCGCTGACGCTGGTTACGTCTGGGTACAACAATTCCCAAGCGATGCTCATCATGCCGTGACCTCGATGTTTGACGCCACAGGTCAGTTGGTACAAACCTATATCGATATTTGTCTTCGTACCGGTGTGGAGGACGGACGAGTCTACTGGGAGGATCTGTTTCTCGATCTGATCGTTTTGCCATCAGGAGAAGTCTTATTAGTCGATGCGGACGAACTGGAAGCAGCGCAGGAGCAAGGGACGGTCTCACAATCAGACTATGCGCTCGCTTGGGCAGAAGCAAAGCAACTCCAGAACCAACTACAAGACGGGTCTTTTCCGCTAGTCGCGCATGCAGAAGTGATAAAAGAACGGCTAGAACAGCAATTTAAACAGGGAACACCGCGTTGACGGGGTTCCCTGTTTTTTAGGCGTGTCGTTCTGCTTCAACTTCGTTCGTCGTAAAGTACCGTTGCTTGCTCGGGAGGAGAACCAATCCGAGAAAACAGATTGTCACCAACACGAGGAGGCAGGCAAATAGAATCGTACTGAAGCGAAACGACCAAATATCGCCGAGTAGACCAATGCTGACGATCGCTAGAATCTGGAGCAGACTGACGCCGACACCGTAAAGACTCGTAAAGCGTCCCATTAAGTGTAGTGGAATATTCGTCTGTTGGAACGTCAGAAAACCGGTTCCTGCAAATGCGTGGAAACATCCGAGCAACAAGAAACCAGTACAGACGATTGAAAACGAATTTGCACTTGCGTACAGCATATAACCGATAGCGACAAACGTATAGCCAATCGTCAGCATCGTCCGAACGGAAAGGGTTTTAGCGTAGCGAGCGACGATCCAGCTACCGGCAACAGAACCAATCCCCGTCAGGCTCATCAGTAAGCCGTAGTCGGTTTCTGATAAGCCGATGCTTCGCTGTAAAAAGACGACTTCTTGCGTATCGAGTGCAAGCGTCGCAATCATCATTAGCATCGCGAGGACATACAATCCAGTCACGTAAGGCGCGTCTTTACTGAACTGATAGACAAGCCGCCAATCGGACAGGATGTCTTGCAGCCGCATCCCTCGTTCGACCGAAGCGGTAAAACGCGGCAAGCGCATCAGCAGAACAGCTGATCCGAAAAACGAGACAGCGTTGAGCCAAATGGCAACGTCGGCAGAAGCAACATAGAGCAATCCTCCAGCGAGAGCAGGACCAATCAAAAAGGCACCTGACGTGATCAGACTACGATAGGCATTAAACGACGTCCGATCGTTTTGTGGAACAAGCGTCGTGATGTAGGTCAACGTTGCCGGTTCAACGACTGCTTTGATAATGGCTAAGGCGATCAAGTCGATGTAAAGCAACGATAGTGGTAAAAATGGCATGATACCGATTAAGAAAGCACGCAACACATCAGTCTGAATCAACAGTCGACGTAAGTCGAATCGGTCGACCCAACTTCCTGCGAACGACTTGATGACGAGAGAGACGACTGGACTGATGATCCACAGCGCAGCAACGGCAGACGCTGAACCGGTCAAACGGTAGATATAGACATTGATCGCAACGAGATAAATGAAGTCACCAAACTGTGAAATACCGAGCGCACTTAAGAGTATTCGTTCCCGAGAAGACATGACAGCATCCTTTCTTACATCATTTTCCAATAGTATACCAGAAAATTCAGATAACGTTTTCGTATATCTCTATACTTTTTCCTGATGAGTGGGTATACTTGGAAAAAATCGAAGAAAGAAGGACTTGTTTATGATATCAACCATCGACTTATATCAAGCATTACCTGTACTTGAAACAGAGCGACTCCGTTTGCGTCCAGTTCGCATAGAAGATGCAGCAGATATCTATGCCTATACGAAAGATGAAGAGACAGCAAGATATGTCAGCTGGCATGCGCATAAAAGCCTTACGGATTCTGAACAATTCGTCGAACACATCCTTCGCCAATACGAACTAGGGAATCCTGCACCATGGGCAATCGAAGACAAAACGAGCGGACGGGTCATCGGAACGATTGATTTCATCAAAGTCTCGTTTGAGCAACAGCAAGCAGAACTCGGTTATGCGCTGTCGCGCGAGTACTGGGGGAAAGGTTTGATGCCGGAAGCAGCAGCGCGTCTTGTACAGTACGGTTTTGAGACGCTCGGTCTTGAACGTATTCAAGCTCGTTGTTTTGTTGCGAATGACGGATCAGCTCGTGTCATGGAAAAGATCGGCATGACATTTGAAGGCGTCTCTCGGAGTGCTTTGTACGTTAAAGAGCGTTTCTGGGATTTAAAGATTTATGCGATCACACGTAGTGATTATGAAGGAAGGTAAGAGATGGGTTCACGGCTAATGCATGCCTATATCGGACAACGATTGATTATGTTACTACCGGAAATAGAGCCTGCTCGATTCCTTCTAATAGAACGATATGAAGAACTAGAACGATATGAAGAACGAACGCATCCACTCAGCTTAGGATGCGTTTTTTCTTTATTCATTTTTTAAATTTTAATTCAAAGCAAAACACTCGGAATAAGTTTAATTTTATGATATATTGGAAATAAGAAAAGTAAGGAAGTAAGGAATACAAGAAAAACACAGGAAGAAGGAAGTTCGTAATGGAGCTATCAAAGTTAACGTCAAAAGGACAGATCACCATTCCTAAAAAAATTAGGCAAGCCTTGCAAGTGGAGGAAGGAGATCGCGTGGCATTCATTGAGGAGGACGGATTTGTCATCATGGCGAAAGCGGATTTGAAACAGCTGCATGATCTTCAAGATATATTGAGTGATGAGACGTTCAAGGCACTCATCCACAAAGCGAATCACCATTTGTAAAATTTAAAAATAGGAGGAAATATAACATGGATATGCGAGAAGTAGATTTACCAGGAATCGGACGGAAGTTCGAAGGCATCACGACACGAGGAGATAAGGTGGTCGTCATCGTTCACGACGACGGACGTCGAGAGGTCCATCATTATGATGATGATGATTTTGATGAGAGCATCTCGAGTGTGACGTTTAATGACGCAGAAGCTCGTCAAATGGCAGGAATTCTCGGAGGACTGTCCTATAAGCCGAAAGATCTCGAGAAAATCGAATTAGCATTTGATGATCTTGTGATCGAATGGTTTAAAGTTGGTCAGGATTCAAAAGTCAACAATCGAACGATCGGAGAACTCGATGTCCGCAACCAGTATGATATCTCGATTATTGCCGTGCTCAAGCATGACCGTTCAAAATCGCTGAATCCTGGACCAGAAACGCGTCTTGAAGTGGGAGATACGATCGTCTTATCAGGTGAGCGTCAAAACGTCCGTCACATCACGAAAGCATTATTCTCAATCGAAGGAGGCGGATAATATATGGATCATCTCATATTTGAAGTCGGTACCGCGCTTATCTTAGTGGCGATCGCGGCATTGCTCGCGAATAAACTTAACTTCTCGATCATTCCGTTTTTAATTGTTTTAGGAATGATTGTTGGACCGCACGCTCCGACAATCGGGATACTAGACTTCAAGTTCATCGAAAGTGCTGAGTTCATCAGTTTTCTCGGACGAATCGGCGTCCTGTTCCTTTTATTCTATCTCGGACTCGAGTTCTCGATTGGTAAATTGATCCGGTCTGGGAAATCAATCGTTACGAGTGGAACGATTTATTTATCCATTAACTTTACGGGTGGTCTACTCTATGGATTCATCGCCGGGTTCCCACTTTACGAAGTGTTGATCATCGCTGGAATCATCACGATTTCCTCGAGTGCGATCGTCGCAAAAGTCTTAGTCGACTTACGTCGGACTGGTAATACGGAGACAGAATTGATCCTTGGAATCATTATGTTCGAGGATATTTTCCTAGCAGTTTACTTGTCTGTTTTATCTGGACTCTTGCTTGGTGACGGAACAACCTTAATGTCTTCTGTCACATCGATTTTGATTGCTCTTGGGTATATGTTGTTGTTCTTCATCATTGCTCGAAAAGCGACACCACTCTTGAACAAAATGCTAAAAATCGCTTCGGATGAAGTCTTCATCATCGTTGTCTTTGCTTCCCTGTTCTTCGTTGCTGGTTTTTCGGAAACGATTCATGTCGCAGAAGCAATTGGTGCCTTGTTACTCGGTCTCGTTTTCTCGGAAACGGATCAAGGAGAGCGGATCGAACATCTTGTCGTACCGTTCCGTGACTTCTTCGGCGCCATCTTCTTCTTTAGTTTCGGATTGAGTATCGATCCGACGATGCTCTTAGATGCTGTCTGGCTCGCACTTGGTGCTGTCGTCATCACGATTGTCGGAAACTATGTCGCGGGAATGATTGCAGGACGCAAAGCAGGTCTATCGCACAAAGCTTCATCGAACATCGGCTTGACGATCGTCTCGCGGGGAGAATTCTCGATCATTGTCGCAAATCTCGGAATCGCTGGTGGATTGATGGACATCTTGTCCCCATTCTCGGCTCTTTATGTCTTGATTCTCGCGATTCTCGGACCACTGATGACGAAGGAATCGAAACGCATTTACAACGTCATGAATAAAATCTTCAAGTGGACGGAACCGAAAGAGAAAAAGACAAAGAAAAATGCGTAATACGATGTAAACGAACAGCCAGTTCGGATTTCTCGAACTGGCTGTTGTTTTGTTTAAGTCAAGACATCATATGTCGCCATCAGGAATTGTCCCGATTGACGACTGTCCTTCAAGTGAAGTTTCGTTTCAACGGTTCCTTCTGGGAATAACGGGATGCCCGTTCCGAGAATGACAGGGGCAATCGCGAGTTCGATTGAACTGACGCACTGTAACCGTAGCGCTTCTTGAATCAATTCGCCGCCACCAACAAGCCAGACCTTGCCATCAATTGTCGGTGTGATCCGCTCAAGTAATTGATCGAGCGGTTCATCCGTATAGGTGACCGTCTCTGACGTTCGTTGTGTCCGGCTGTAAATATAACTTGGAATATCCGCGTATGGATACGTCTCGCTGAGTTGAAGGACTTCCTCATACGTTTTTCGACCCATGATGACGGCACCAATCTGTTCATAAAAAGCTTGATAGCCATTATCACCGTCTCCAGCAACAGCAAATAACCAGTCGAGGGAACCATCGTGTCTAGCAATTTTTCCATCAAGACTACAAGCGATATACAGTACGGTCGTAGATTGAGACATTAAAATTCCTCCTTAAGATTTGTGTGACTTCATCTTAGCGTATAATGACGACAAAAGATGTCGTCATTTGAGGAGGAACTTTATGAATACGAGACAATGGCGTTTGGTCCGTTTATTAAACCGGGGGGAACACTTTTCTGCACGTATGCTAGCGGAAGAATGTAAGGTATCGATCCGGACGATTCAACGAGACATGACCGTTCTTGAAGCAAATGGTTATCCGATTTACAGTGAACCGGGCATAGCCGGGGGCTACCGGATGCTGCCGCACCGGAATATGCCGCCACTCGTTTTGACAAATGAAGAGACGATTGTCTTGTTCATGCTACTCGAATGGGTCGGTCAGATTCCAGATTTTCCGTTCGGGACGATCCGCCAGGAAGTCGCTGAACGCTATGCGAACGAGTTACCGAAGATGACGGAGCAACAGATTGTAAAATGGAAAGACCGCTTTCGATTTCAAGCGGTCGATACACCACCGTCACCGCAAAATCCTGCGTTACTCGACCTTTTAGAGAGCGGACGTATGGGGAATATTCTCTATGAGACGACAAAAGGACGACGCATGATCGTTGTAGATCCGATTGGTTTATCGTTCGAACAGAATCGCTGGTATTTTTATGGACGGACTGACCGTGGATTTCGGCAGTTCCGTGTCGACCGAGTTCTAGGTGTATCGCTTCATGAGTTGCCAGCAACTGATTTGACCTTTTCTGATTTAGAAAAGAACATGACACATGTACCGATGACGACGGTGAAACTAGAATTAACTTCTTTAGGTGAACGAATGCTCGAAGGCATTTTACCTCTTCGTCGTGACCGAACATGGCAAATTCCGATTCGCGAGCTCACTTTTTTAGGACGACAATTGATGCGGCTCGGTCCGGAAGTTCGAGTCATAGAACCGCAGGATCTCCGCGAACAATTGATTCGTCAAGCAGAAAAAATGATCGCTGTGCAACAGTCCGATAAGCCGTTCGGACAGAATTGATCAAAAAACTATGTTACGATATAGCTAGAAAGAAACAATAGAGGAAGGGGTCTTCCATGGAAACACTATCACTGATTTTATTGATGCTTGCGCTCATCTTACTGACGCAAGTCGTCGGACATTACATCCGTTTCATCCCAACGGCTTTGATCCAAATCATTGCCGGAACCGTCGCTGCTCTCCTGATGAGTGGCTTGACGATTGAGGTCGAATCCGAATGGTTCCTCCTGTTATTTATTGCTCCGTTACTTTATAACGATAGCTCTCACTTTCCACGCGAAGATTTGTGGCGGATGCGCACAGCGATCTTCGGTAATGCAATCATCCTCGTCTTATTGACGACGATCGTCGGAGGATACTTCATCAATTGGTTGATTCCGGTCATTCCAGTCGCTGCTGCGTTTGCCTTAGCCGCAATCTTATCGCCAACGGATCCAATTGCCGTCAACGGAATTGCAAAACGTGTCCAGATTCCAGAACAAATCTTGACACTCGTTCGCGGAGAATCGCTGATTAATGATGCATCGGGATTAGTCGCGTTCAGTTATGCTGTTGCCGCTGTTGTCACGGGTTACTTCTCGATTCAGAGTGCGACAACAGAGTTCTTTTACATGTTCTTCGTTGGAGCCTTGATCGGATTGTTGATTTCGCTCACGATGAACTTTCTCAAGGTACGCTTGCGTCGAGCGGGTATTGAAGATGTCGTCTTCTACGCTTTACTGCAAATCCTGACACCATTTATCATCTTCTTCGTTGCTGAAGAAGGATTTCATGCATCAGGCGTCATCGCCGTCGTCACAGGTGGTATCTTGCATGCCTTGATCAAAGAACGAACAGAAACGTTCTTTGCGCAAGAGCAGACGTTGACGGATAACATCTGGACGATGATTGCGTATACGTTAAACGGGATTATCTTCTTATTGCTCGGTTTGACGTTGCCAGAAGCGACACGCGAGATTTTTGCGGATGACGCGATCAACAACTGGCGTCTGATGCTATATGTCATCGAGATCGGTTCATTCATTCTCGCGATCCGTCTCGTCTGGACGATGTTCTTCAATTGGTTCGATCATCGGTTCTTTAAAAAAGAGGACCGCGATCATCGTCGACCGGTCTTTAAGCAGGATTTGATTACGACACTAGTCGGGGTTCGCGGAACGATCACGATGGTCGGGGTCTTGTCATTACCGTTCTTGACGGAGTCCGGCGAAGCCTTCCCGGAACGCTCATTGATTATCTTCCTTGCAGCGGGTGTCATCATCTATACGCTCGTTCTCGCGACGATTCTCTTACCGGTATTGAACCGTGGTGAGGCGGCAACGCCGATCGCACTCGACCTGAATGCCCAAAAACAACGGATGATTCGCCGGGCGATCTCAGAGATCAAACAAGTGACGGACGAAGACAATGCGGTCGTTGCGTTTGATTTACTCAATGAGTATCATGTGATGCTCCGGTTGTTGCGCGCGCAGGAAAAAAGTCAAGAAGAGCTCGATCAATTCAATGATCAGTTGAAGGCACTTCGTCTTGAAGCCGTCCAGTGGGAAAAGGAAGAATCAAAACGTTTCGTCGCTGAGAACAAGGTGCCGGATCTGCTGAAAAAGGATGTTTTCCGCTCGATTGAAAATCGTCGCAAGGCGATCGGTAAGGATTCGCGTTTCCAGATCGTCCAGCCGATTCGTAAATTGTGGTGGAAACGGAAACGATCGAACATGTCATCGGATGCGTTAATTCAAATGACGCAAGTCGAGCATGATCTGTATGAAAAGGTCATGGGCACAGTCATCGAACGTCTCGAGAATTGCCGCACGTCTTATCCACCAGACGTCGTTCAAAGTGTGCTTGAGTTCTATAAACGACTTCGTTTCAAACATACGCGTTGGTCATCACCAATCGGTGGCAAGGACGTCGATCAGCAGAAGGAAGAGCTCTGCTTGAAAGCCATCGAAGTCCAGCGTCTTGAAATCGCCAATATGTCAAAAGAAGGGGATCTCTCGAACGAAGAGGAGAAGGAGTTACGCCGCTTCATTCACTATATCGAGAGTGTCGTTCTCTACGAATACGTTGAATAATATTTAAAAAAAGACAAGAAGAGCAAACTTTTAATGCTCTTCTTGTCTTTTTTTATATCACGACTTGAGTGCCAACTTCTGAAAAAATAAAACGAGTAACTGTATGCGCATAAGGATGGATTTGTTCTATAAAAAATTCTGCCTCTTGAAACGTTTGGAAATGTAATTTTAGCATGAAGCAAGAATCACCAGATATTCGATAACAAAAGTCAACGTTAGTAAGTTGCTGAATATGATTTTTAAATGAATCGTACCGTCCTTCTTTAATGGTTGCTTCTACTAAACATTCAATAGGAGAACCTAGCTTTTCGTAATCGATTTTTAAACTGTATTCTTTAATGAGTCCAAAAGATTCCATTTGTCGGACACGCTCTGTTACGGAAGGAGCTGATAAATTAATTCGTTTAGCTAATGAACGCATCGACAGTCGACTATCTTGAGCCAGTTCATTTAATATTTGTCGATCAATCATATCGATTTTCAAATGTAAATCCTCCTTTAAAATAAGTTGTTGGATATAAAGTATTAGTTCGATATTTGTTTCAAATGAAATGTGATAATTTTTAATCATTATATAAAATTATTGTAGAAGGAGTGAATAAAATGACAAAAATACCTTTATCCCAAATAGGAGAAACACCATTTCAAAAATTACTAGGTCATAATCCTAAAATCTTATCCAGTTGGACAAGGCTAGAAAAAGATTTGATTGAAGAGGGAGCCTTAAGTTCGGATGTGAAAGAACAAGTTAGAAGAACATTAGCGCAATCAAATGGATGTGCATATTGCAAGGCAAAAGGAAAGCCAAAGAAAAAAATGATGGATGAAAAAATGATTTTAGCAACTGGATTTGCAGATCTTTTTTTAAAGGTGAAAGGAAATATCCCTGATTCAATATTTTTACTCATGAATGAAACATTTACTATTCCAGAAATCAGTGAATTATGTGCATTCATTACGTTTTGTACAGCATCTCAATACTACGGAGCAATCATGAATTTACAGCCAATTGATAGTCCCTGATTTTACTTTTTTTACACACTTTTATATTTTTTCTTTAGTGCATTCTGAACAGTCCATCTTTGATGTTCATGAAATAGATGATCGATTGCATCAGCCGGATCGATCCATTGTAAGACATGATCATCCTCGATTGGACTTTGTACTTCCTCTCCAGCATCACAACGATAGAACTGCCCTTCGTTCAAATAATATGTCGTTTCATTTTGTGAATAGAAATATTGATTGGCTCGTCCGATGAAATCACCGATATTGACGTCCATTCCCGTTTCTTCAAGTACCTCTCTTTTTAAACATTCTTCTGGCGTCTCATTGGCCTCAATACCGCCACCCGGAAGAAACAACTTGCCGTCCTTTTTTTGAATGACGGCGATTTTATCTGTTTGAGGGTCGCACATGACCGCATAAACAGCAGATCTCGTGATGTAGTGTTGATTCTGTTCTTTCTGCCCGAAGGTGATGACATCCATTTTTCCGTAGCTCCTTTCCCCTAAAATCGTTCGATGTCAATCATACCTTAAATGTCGTATGCAAGCATCAGCCATACAAAAACCCTCATTTCGATATAGAAATGAGGGGTGACCTATGAGCAAAGATCGTTTGTTTCAAGCGAAATTTTTAATCGATTAACCGAGTGACAAGTATTTGACCTCGAGATAATCTTCGATGCCGTAGACGCCACCTTCGCGGCCAAGACCACTCTCTTTATAGCCACCAAATGGAGCTTGTGCAGCAGATGGTGCGCCATCGTTCAGACCAACGATTCCGTATTCGAGTCGTTTTCCGAGCAGCAACGCTTCATCGATGCGTTCTGAGAACGCGTAAGCTGCAAGTCCGTATGGTGTGTTGTTCGCCCGTTCGATGACTTCATCGAGTGTCTCAAAAACAGAGATCGGTGCGAGCGGACCAAACGTTTCTTCCTGCATGCAGAGCATGTCTTCCGTGACATTTGCAAGTACCGTTGGTGTAACGAAATAGCCGACTGTTTCGTCAATCGTACCACCTGTCAAAATTGTTGCCCCTTTTGCGACAGCGTCATCGATGTGTGCTTTGACTTTCGCGACGGCTTTCGCATTAATCAATGGACCGACTGTCGAATCAGCGTCCATGCCGTTACCGACTTGTAATTGTTTGACGGCAGCTGTGAACTTTTCTGTGAATGCGTCAAGAACCGATGCTTGCACGTAGAAACGATTCGTTGCGACACACGCTTGACCACCGTTGCGGAATTTCGAGCGCATCGCACCTTCGACGGCTTTGTCGAGATCTGCGTTTTCAGTGACGATGAATGGCGCATGACCACCGAGTTCAAGTGACAATTTTTTCATCGTATCGGCTGCTTGGCGCATGATCAATTTCCCAACGGCTGTTGAACCTGTGAACGTGATTTTGCGAACACGGGAATCTGCTTGCCAGACGCCACTAATGGTTGCTGCATCACCTGTTAGCACGTTGATGACACCTTTGGGGATACCTGCTTCTTCTGCTAGTTCAACGAGGCGAAGTGCCGTAAACGGTGTCTCTTCCGATGGTTTAAGGACGATCGTACAACCTGCTGCAAGAGCCGGTGCGAGTTTACGTGTGATCATCGCTGCCGGGAAGTTCCACGGTGTGATTGCTGCAACGACACCAACCGGTTCTTTTTCGACGAACAGTCGCTTTCCTGGAACGGAAGCCGGAATCGTTTCACCGTAAATCCGACGTGCTTCTTCAGCGTACCAACGAACATATTGATTGCCGTAATCGACTTCACCGAGCGCTTCGACATACGGTTTCCCTTGTTCCGTCGTCATGATTCGGGCGAGTTCCTCGCGGTGTTCATTGATCAAGCGATACCAGGCATCGACTAAATTTGCACGTGTGTCTGCTGTTTCGTTTGACCACTTGACGAATGCTTCGCTCGCTGCGTCAACGGAACGTTGTGCGTCTTCCGCTGAACTTGCCGGAACATGTCCGAGCAATGCTTTCGTTGCTGGGTCATAGACCGGAATCGTTTCTGACTTATCGTACCATTCCCCATTAATTAAGTTCTTTTCAATCATCTTGTTGCACCTCCGTGAATTTCGTTACGTTCTTTATTAAACACCTCAAGACGAGTGAACGGAAGTTCCGCTTTGGATGGACAGTCATAACGAAACGGAATGACTCGAAAAATAGTTAATCGACTGAACAATCGGGAACAGTTAAAATAATAGAGAATGAAAATGTCAAAATTAATGAAGGAGTCGAAAGACATGAAACGGAACTGGATCATTAGCGGTGTGGTGCTAAGTTTACTACTAAGTGGATGTGGGGGAAGCGAAGTCGCCGAGAAAAAGTCTGAAAAACCACGAGAAACTGAACAAAAAAGGCAAGCTACTCAGCAAGCATACATAGAAAAGACGATACAGCGTGCTGAGCGTTACGCTGCCCAGTACGATTATGAGCGAGCAATCAAGGTATTAAAACCTGTACGCACAAAAGAGACGATACAAAGAACGAAAGAATACGAACAGAAAAAGCAGGCGCTCCTGCCTGTGACGAAACCTGTGCCGCATCTCTTTTTCCATTCATTGATTGCCGATCCAAAACGAGCATTTGACGGCGACCGGAAGGAAGCAGGATACGATGATTACATGGTGACGCAACAGGAGTTCGAACGAATCTTGGATGCATTGTACAAAAACAACTATGTACTCGTCCGACCGACGGATTTAGCAAAAGAGATGAACGGGAAGATCGTCGAGACACCCGTCCGTTTACCAAAAGGAAAACAACCGCTCGTTCTTTCTCAGGACGACGTCAATTATTATGAATACATGGAAGGGGATGGATTTGCGAAGAATTTGAAAGTGAAGGATGGTAAAATCGTCAACGAGATGGTCGGAAAGCCGGATGGTGCTTATGATCTCGTACCGCTCGTTGATGCGTTCGTCCAGTCTCATCCTGACTTTTCCTATAAAGGAGCAAAAGGGTTGCTCGGCATCACAGGTTACAACGGGGTGCTCGGTTATCGTTCCTCCTACAATCAATACGGACACAATGAAAAGGTTGAAACGGCACGAAATCAAGCGAAGCAGACCGCTGTCGCATTAAAACAGGACGGCTGGCAGTTCGCGAGTCATACGTACGGACATATTTGGGTCGGGAAAGAATCAGTCACGACGATTCGCGCGGATCTTAAACGCTACAAACAAGACGTTGCACCGCTGATCGGAAAAACGACGCAATTGATTTATCCGTACGGCAGTGATGTCGGGGATTGGCACGATTATTCGGGTGAGAAATATCGTTTGCTCATCGATAGCGGGTTCCGCTATTTCTTTAATGTCGATGCGAGTCAACATGCGTGGAAGCAAATTGGTCCCGACTACTTCCGCCAAGCCCGGATCAACGTTGATGGGATTCGTTTACGCCAAGCCGTTGCTGGAAAGACGAGCGTACTCGATCCATTCTTTGATGCGAAAGAGGTCTTTGATTCAGTACGACCGGAACGGAAGTGACCTGGTCCTTCGATTGATCATCTTGCTAGTAGTGAGACGAGAGCTTTTCCTCTTTGAAGGTAACGTTCTAGGTGATTGCTCAATTCCTCGTTTGTAACGATAGAATCAGATAAAAGGTTGAACGTTTGTTGGACGAAATGGAAATTGAAACAACCCGAAAGCCAGAGTAAGGATTCAAGTCGAACAAAATCATCGTGATCAAAAATATTCATGTCATAGTTTTCTAAAATCGCTTGCACTAGTTCAGGAGACACGCTAAAAGAATGAATCCCTTCATTTCGTGCATACCATTTAAGGATCCATGCGAGGTCTTGTATACGATCAGAGTAACCGATATGTTCATGATCAACGATTCCGACGATATGATCGTTCCTCCATAAGATATTTAGTGCATTGAGGTCTGTTGATAAAACAGGTAGCATATCGTTCTTCGATCTGCGTTGTGCCTGATAGATATGAAACTGGACGAGATCGAGATAGTTACCTAACCTTTGTTGTTCTATTGAGGTGATGACAGTATCCACCTTTGATAAATCATGATGCCATTTTTGATAGGCGACGGTATGGTCAACGACCGGAAAAGAAAATTGCGAATCGACCGGTATATCATGTAGTTGTCTTAGCAACGCACCCATTTTTGACGCTGATGATTTGGTTTGTGCAGTAATATGTGTGCCGTCTATCCAATCAAAGAGGACACAGCGCCATGCTTGACCAGCATCATCCTGAATCATTGAAAATGTATTTGAGTCAGTTGTCGGTTGAACGCGTTTCATGAAGGGGAGTCCGTGTTCACGTATCCTATCAGTTACGTATAATTGCTGATTCAAATCAGATGCAGAGGCAAGTTCTGTCTCAGAACTATATCGATCATCCGCAAGAAGGCGTAAAGAATAAGCGTTACTATTACAGATTATTCGATAATGTTTGTCACCATGAATTCCGAAAGTCGATAAAGAGATTGAATGATCTAGAGCAGAATCATATGAAATCCCAAATCGTGATAAAGCGAGCGAAATCAATTGATTATCTTCAGGACACATAGTTTACACTCCTCTGACGGTATAGGTCAAAACGGTAGTGGCTGCGTCCCGTCCTGATCCGTAAAGTGATAGGTCTTCGCGAGATCGGCAACGAAGATGGCTTGTCCAGAATAACGTCTAACATCGTCATCCGCCATCAGCGCTGTAACGGCTCGTCCGATATAGGTCGTCGATTCAGTCGCGGCACTCGCGAAACCGGCATCGACAACCCGTTCGGTCCGCATGAAACCGGGGCAGAGCGCGATGACAGAGATAGTTGTTTGAGCTAACTCTTGCGCCATGACGTGCGTCATCCGATTAATCGTTTGCATCGCCAAATCATAATAAAGATTTCCGGCCACCTGATCTGGTGTGAATGACGTCAAATTGATGACGAGCGCGGCTGGACTCTGTTGCAGTAATGGCATCGCAGCCCGAATCGTCCACAAATACGCTTTTGGTCCGGCGGACATCATCGCGTCCCAATGTTCCGGTGGTCGCTCCCAAAACCGTCGTCCGGTTCCGGACGGCAAGTGGCTTTCCGAACCACCGAATACACAATTGATGAGGAGATCGATTCGACCATGTTGATGTTGGATCTGCTGAATGAGACGATCGATATCATCAAGACTTGTATGGTCACAAACGACCGGGATGCCAAGTCCGTCGCGTGCCGTGACACCAGCAGCCGTCTCTTCGATCGTCTCGCTACGATTGTCCGTCGTCTGTTCATTCGTACTTCGTCCCGTGACGTAAACAATCATTCCGGCGTCACCTAAAGCATAAGCGATGCCACGTCCGGCGCCACGGGAGGCACCAGCTACGAGTGCAATACGTTTTGGCATGATGAAACTCCTTTCAGATATGAGAAGGCGGATGGGCAGATGCGCATCCGTCTTCTTCTGTTTTAAAAACCTTTAATCGTCATCCCGCCATCAACATAAAGTGTTTGTCCCGTCACGTAACGGGCAGCGGCAGATGATAAGAAGACAACTGGACCAACGAGCTCTTCTAATTCACCCACCCGACCGAGTGGTGTCACGTCAACGATCTCCTGCAGATATGTAGGATCTTTTAGTAAGGGTTCCGTCAGCGGTGTTTTAAAATACCACGGTCCGATCGCGTTGACACGAATGTTTTGTGGTCCCCATTCAAGGGCTAATACCTTCGTCATCTGAATCATCGCCGCCTTCGTCGTCGCATACACGACACCGGTCCGTAAAGCGACGTGCCCCGCGACGGAGGCGATATTGAGAATACTTCCACCTGTCTCTTGCATCCGTTTCCCGATTTCTTGAGCAAAGAAGAAAGCGGATTTCAGATTCGTCTGTTGGATCGTTTCCCACTCGTCTTCCGTTACGTCAAGTGCCTTCGAGCGAATGTTCATCCCGGCGTTGTTGACGAGCCCATCGATCTGCGGCACTTGTTCATAAGCTCGAGCCACCGTCTCGACGACTTGTTTCCGGTCAGTGATGTCACACAGGAAAACGTAAGCTTTTTGACCGAGTCGTTCGATTTCTTGCGCTGTCTCCTTTAAGTCGCGTTCCGTCCGGGCGACGAGAATGATGTCGGCACCAGCTTCTGCCATCCCGATAGCAAGTGCCCGTCCAATGCCTCGCCCAGCTCCGGTGATGAGAAATGTTTGATTCGTTAACGAAAAACTAGGAAGATACATGATGTCACGTCCTTTAAATGAGAGTTATCACTTACTCTAATAAAAAATAGACTGAAAAGAAAGAAAAATCAATGCATTCCGAAATGATAATGGTAAAATATTGAAAAGGAGGGATGAGATGAAGCGTGGTTTAGTTATGACATTATGTATAGCACTCGTGAGTCTTTTAGCTATTCAATTGGTCGGAACGGAAGTCTACCGTTATTTCTTTTATGATCCAGCAACTTCTCAAGCCCAAATTATAGTTAATGGAGGAGGAGAAGAAGGTAAACCGACCAAACAAAAGATAGATGTACGAAGCGAGGGATTTGCGGATAAGGATGCATTAGGAGTGGCTACCTTTTATGGCGTCGTCGGTCTTGTCATACTACTGATTGTCCTCTTCAGTGTACGCTACTTCTTGAAGCGTTTACGAAAACGGCGCAAACAGGAGAGTGTAGTCGACGATCTCATGGATCCGCCTCCAGTGTTTACACAGAATCGTTCGACACGACAAACATTTGTCGGTGAAGAATCAGAGTCAGAGATTCGCCGGCTTTTACAAACATTCGATCGGCAGCTGACACGACAAAAACGCCGCCGCTCTGAAGAGACGGTCGGCGAATGGTTACAACGGATTGATGTCACGCTCGATCCGTCGATCTATCATCTCGTCCGTTACGGCGAGACACCGGATTCAGAGATTTCGCAAGATCAGGTCGATGATCTAAGGAATGAACTACAAGTGCATCTTCAACGCGACTGACCGAGTAAATCAAGCAGGATGGCATGATGGGAGGCGTCTCGTGAGACGAGTGACAATTCGCGGACGACATCAAACCCGTCGACCGGTAACGTCTTGATTTCAGGTGACAGTCCATCTTGGAAAATCTCCGGCAATAGAGCGATACCAAGTCCTGCACGGATGAAACCGAGGACGCTCGATCCGAATTCCATCTCGTTTTCTGCTTGATAGACGGCACCTCGCTCGATGAACGCGTCCTTTAGGATGTTCGTCGAATCGCAATCGATCGGAAGCGATAAGAAAGAGGCGTCACGAATTTGCTCAAACGCCACAGACGTACAGCCCGCGAATCGTTCATCGTCTTGATGCACGTAAAGCAAAAAATTCTCCGTATACAAATGCGTCGTATGATACGGATGGACATGGTGACGATCGTCGAGTAAGACAGCATCGTATCGCCGTTCTTCAAGACCTTGCATCAAATCGATCGTCGTATGCGCCGTCTTCAACTTGAGATCCGGGGCCGTCGCTTGACGCGAGACGTGACGGGGGAGATACGTCATCGCGACGCTTGGCCATGATCCGAGCGTCAGGGTCGTCCGTTCGTCGATCGTACCGATTCGTCGTTTCATCTGATCGATCCGGTCAAGCAATTCACGGCTTTCGTCAAAGACGATTTCGCCTGCAGGCGTCAACGTGACACCATGTGCTGATCGATGCAACAGTGAAACTTCGAGTGCACTCTCAAGGCTTTTGATTTGTTTGCTTAATGCTGGTTGCGTCATATGCAGTACCTCGCTTGCTTTCGTCAGGCTTCCGGTTTCTGCAGTGACGAGAAATGCTTCCATCCATTCGGTCTTCATTGGTTCACGCTCTTTTCATACAGGTTGTTTAGAACGTACGTTATTTGAACGCGTCTGACAATCATTTTGCACTTTTTATATTCTTAGTTTGGAATATTCTGAATTGGGAATGTATAAAATAAAGAGGTGAACGGATATGAACGAGCGGATGTCCGCACGATTTTCAGCACTCGGTGACCCAATACGATTACAACTCATCGAAGCATTACGAAATGGTCCTCGCTCCGTCAATGAGTTAGCCGATCAACTACACTTACGCCAACCGCAAACCTCGAAGCACTTAAAGCTGTTGCTTGACGCAGAACTAATCACTGTCGAGCGGCAGGCGAATCGTCGCTTGTATAGCCTTCGTCCAGAAGCTTTTCGAGAACTTGTCACGTGGAGTAACACATTGGCTCAGATGGAAGCACGTATGTATCGTCTAGATGAACATTTGCAGCGGATGCAATCATCCGCGAAGGGAGACGAGACGAATGAAAAAGGAACTGAAGACATCGATTGATGGTAAGGTGCTACGAATGGAATGGGTTTGTGAGGCACCGCGAGAAATCGTCTTTGCCGCATTCACGGAAAAAGAGCAACTCGAAGCCTGGTGGGGACCAGAAGGCTGGGAGACGACAATCAAATCGTTCGAATTTCAACCGGACGGCGTTTGGCATTATTGCATGCGGTGTGTCGATCCGACACAAGGTGATTTTTATGGCATGGAGTCGTGGGGGAAAGCAATTTTTAGACATATCGATGCCCCGAACACCTATAGTCATGCCGATTACTTCTCCGACGCGTCAGGAGCTATCTCTGAAAATTTACCATGTAGTGAAAATGTCACGACATTCATTGACCATGGAGAAACGACCTTGATCGTCTTTGAATCGACCTACGAAACGGAAGCAGCTGTGCAAGAAGTGCTGGGGATGGGAATGAAGGAAGGTTTCACGTCGCAACTGTATCGCCTAGATCACCTATTGACGAAACAGTAAGAAGGAGTCGATGTTTTGGTGCGGAAGATCGGTTTGGCTTTATGTATCCTATTCTTAGTAGGTTGCGGAAAGTACACGATGGAAGAGGCAAAGGAGAACGGCGACATCATCGTCCAGAAAGGTGTTGAGAACAGCGACCGATTCGAGTCTTTTTTGAATAAGTCGAAGCAAGGAAAATCAGATCAGATTCGCATCACAGCCTACACGACCGAGGGAGATCCGATTGTGTATGACGTCGAGTATGACGGCAAGACGTATCAGTATTCGTCTGATGCATCACGTGATCAGTTCGGTTCAACAGACGACGATCGAAAGAATGAAGTCTGTCAGCAACTCGATAAAACGATCGTGAAGCAAGAGGCAATCTATGCGTTAAGTAAATGCGCTGAAGGAACGGATCATGAATTGCTACGATTACCAAAACAATAATCAAAAAGGATCGTGTCCCGTCGAAATAATCAGCGGGCACGATCCTTTTTATTCGCTATCAAGACGACGCAAAGCTTCACGCCAACTTGAAAAACGTTCAATCAATAAAGTCAGTGAAGGTGCTTGGTGCGCACGTGCCCACTTAGCATACTGCTGACTCGTCAATAGCGGTCCATGAGTTTCTGCAGCTTGTTTAAGTGCTTCTAGGCAGTCTTGGTCAGTGAAGAAACCGTTCGAGGTGAGGTCGAAGTGTGCTAAGGCTTTTTTCCACGTACCGAACCGACGAATGATCGTATTCGCACTTAACATCTCTGGATGTAAATCCCGTAATTCCGTGTAGGAGCGAATCGTCATGTTCGTTCCTTTTTGTGCGACATAAAAGGCGACGCTTTCTTCGATTGACCACCGTTTCGTTCGTTTGACCGCAGCCGGGCGATTCAACGTCATCCGGTCTTTCGTCGATAAATGGGAAGCCTTGATGATGCCAGCTTTCTCTAAAAGGTGTGCCCACGAGCCGAATCGTGCATTGATTTCTTCAAGTGATGGGTAAGGAAGTTGAGCCGCTAACTTTTGATAATGGGTAGCTTTCATAGGTGAATGGTGCATTTGATGAAGACCTTGAATCAAGCGGATGATCTTCTCATCCGTTGCTAAGGTAGAAGTGGAAGTCGGATGTTGACGCATGCAAGATATCTCCCTTTTGAATGGTTGTTTCAATTACAGGCTAGTGTAGCATGAGCGATTTCGAGAACATACTAACAATATCGTAAGGTAAGAAAAAGAGCGCATTCTCATCCAGGAAATACAGGGGAATCAGAGGTGATATACGAATATTTTATTATAGAAGAAAAGAGGGGTGACTGATCAAGGACAGAAATTTAGACGATTGATACGATGGAGGATATTTTAAAGATGCTCGATGCGCGACTGCGTGAACCAGGACCGTTTTGGGACAAGTTTTATAAAGATCGGAAGAAACCGGTCCCGTTTTTTAAGAATATTCCTGATGAGAACTTAGTTCGCTACGTCGAACAGGGTTGGATCTCGCCAGATGACGTTCTAGATCTCGGAACAGGACCGGGGCGAAATGCGATCTATCTCGCAACACACGATTTCTCGGTGACAGGACTGGATCTTTCAGCAACCGCGTTAGAATGGGCAACGGAACAAGCACAACAGACTAGAGCGCATGTTGCGTTTCGAAAGCAAGATTTTCTAGAGACGACGGAACAGAATACATATGATTTCATTTACGATTCAGGCTGTTTTCACCATATGGCGCCACATCGCCGTTTGACCTACGTGACGCGACTGAAAGAGATGCTACGACCAGGAGGATATTTTGGGCTGACCTGTTTTATTGCGGGCGGACCGCTTGGCGGATCGACGTTGACGGACTGGGAAGTCTATCAGGAAAATAGTCTCCAAGGTGGACTTGGCTATACGAAAGAGCGATTACTCTCCATATTCGATGCATTCGACATCATCGAACTAACGGAAATGAAACCCGTCGACAATCCAGAGGCATTATTTGATCATGCTGGATTGTGGACCGGTTTGTTTCGATTAAAGAATTGACTCGTCCGACATCCGAGTTGAGAACCAATCAATAAAATAACGGACATCTTCCAGCGAGACGATTTGTTGCGTATCGTAAGCGGCGAACAGTGACAAAAAGCACGGTTCGTTAGGAAAATAATGAAACAGGATCGGTCGGAGTGTCTCTAGGTCATGCACGAAGCTTTGATCTTTCTCTAAGATGAGGTGATAGGCGCTCCGAACAATCCGTTTCACGATTGAATCCGAATCAAGAAGAGCGACCTGACCTGTTTCTAGGAGAAATAAATCAGTTTTCAACTGTTCGCATAACCCACCGTTTAACGCGAAACCAAGAGCGCATGTCGGACGAAGGGACGGAAATCGACTTTGGAGATTTTCGCCTGCCAAAAATAAGTTGACGGACTTCAACCAGACGCCCCAGCGAAGTGCTTCGTCATCCCGTATGACGTCGCCAAGCAGACCGATGTCATAATCGATTTTGGTGACAAATGGATAGTTCGTCAGCCAATGTTCTGTCCGTTCATCTAACTGCATGTGTTCTTCTTCCGTCAACGGTTCTGTCAAAATCAGTGTAAAATCGAGGTCGGATTCAAAGGGACGCGCCGTTCCTTTGGCGACGCTGCCATACAAGTACACGCCATGAAACGCGGATAAGGTTTGTACATAGGCGACGACGTCCTGAATCACGGCACGATAACGGACAGGAATCGCTTCAGCGGAAGTTGGATTGTGGATGTAGCCATTTTTCGTGCCCAATGTCGTTGGATACTGCATCTGTCTTCCTCCTCATCCTTCAGGAATGGATTGATAGCGATACCACTTCTTGTTTCGCTGCACATATATAAACATCGTATCATCTTTTTCTTGATAGATGACCGTACCGCTCTTAAGATGAGTTGCCATGCCGTCCTCGAGCGTCTTTTCGGATGCTATTTTTTGGATACGTAGTCCAGGAGTCAAAGAAAGAATCGAGACGATTACGACCTGATCTAGTCGATACACGCGATCGTTCAAGCGGATGACGTCTTGATCTTGTTCAATGGCTTCTGCCGCGATGAGGTCTGTCGTTGTCATCGTCGTCTCCGCTAAGCATCCACTAAGAAAAGAATGATCAATACGATAGTAGCTAACACTTTTTTCATGAAAATACCTCTTTCTCTGATTATATATCGTAATTTACGATATATTCGGATTATACGATATAAGGGGGAGCATCATGATTTCAGCTGATTTTGCAAAAATCTATTATCAACTACATCCTAGGTTCGAGGAAAACCTGTCTCACCAAAGTGTGCGTATTTTGCAATACATTCAATTTGCGGTGAGTCCGACGATCAAGCAGATTGCCGAGGCATTTCGCCTCTCACATAATACGACGTCCGAGCACGTCAAAAAGTTGGACAGATTAGGCTATATCGAAAAAAAACGGAATCCAGAAGACCAACGCCAAGTGACGATTGGTTTGACAGACTTAGGAGATACAATCGTTCGTCGTCATACGGAACTCGATCCTGAACGGTTGAATCAAGTCCTTGCTACGATGTCAAAAACAGACCAACAGGCGATTGAACAGGCGTTTCGATTGTTGCGGGAGGCGGCAGATGACTGCTTTTCTCGTTAAGGTGCTGTCGAGCGCACTGGTCATCGGTCTCGTCACGGAAGTCGCCCGGCGTTCACCGTCACTGGGTGGTGTGTTGTCCGCGTTGCCCGTAGTCAGTTTGATCAGCTTTGCCTGGCTCGTTAAACAGGGAAGTGAACGGGCAGAACTGAGTACATTTTTAAAGAGTGTGTTACTCGGATTACCAGCGACGTTCTTATTGCTTGCCGTCTTATATGGGTTAATTCGCTTAGGGATTCCTGTTTTTTACAGTATACTCGGTGCAACAAGTCTTTTTATCGTTTGTTGGTATATCCAACGTTACCTACAACAGTGGTGGCAAACCTAAAAAAGGAGACAAAGTAATGATAACCCTTCAAACAAAGCGATTGACGCTTCATCCATGTATAGCGAATGACGTGACACCTTTACAACAACAGCACTACGATAACGGACCGGAAGTTCAGCATCATTTGATGTCAATAGCGTCAGATCCCTCGCTACTATACTGGGGCAGCTGGCTCGTCATGACAAAGGATGGTCAAGTAATCGGGGATATCGGATTCAAGGGGAAGCCGGACATACGACAAGCGGTCGAAATCGGTTATGGTCTGTTACCAGCGTATCTCAATCAAGGGTTTGCGACGGAAGCAGTTCAAGCATTGATTGAATGGGCGTTTGAACAAACGGAAGTGACAGGGGTACTTGCGAAGACGGAGTCGACGAATCAAGCATCAATCCGAGTACTCGAAAAAGCGGGATTGATTCAGGTCGGGAGAGACGATCGGTATATCATGTGGGAGCGTATGAAGAGGGTGTAAAGGAAACTTGACAGGTGGTATGTTATTTACATATAGTGGGACTACGAGGTGAAATCATGAAAAATAAGGTCAAGGAGATGCGCGAAGAACGAGGTTGGTCGCAAGGCGAACTGGCAAAACGATTGAACGTGTCGCGTCAGACGGTCATTTCCATCGAAAAAGAGCGGTATAATCCGTCACTCGACCTCGCGTTTTCACTAGCTGATCTGTTTGAACGGCGAATCGAAGACATCTTTACACCGAATCGAACGAACGAGGAGGGAATAGAATGAAGCGATTAAATATATTGTTGGATCTTGCGTTAATTGGAATAGGGATATACATGACGATGGAGATCCCAGAAATGAAAATGCTTGGTATCGTCCTGATTTTAGCAGGTATTGCCTCACGCATCACAGCGGTGAGTTTCTCACCGGACGAACCGTATGATGAGCGGCAAAACGAGGTCAAAATACGTAGTGGACATATCGCCTATTTAATTAGTATCGGTTATCTTTACTTGATTTTGGTACTCGTTAATCTGTCGGTCATTCAAGACATTCAATTTGCTTTATTACTTGCATTAGGAGGACAAATCTTGTTCTTTCCAATCGCATTATGGTTTGTCAATCGACGGATTTGATGAATAAAAAAAGGGATGTGGCGGATACATCCCTTTACTTTTTGCATCTTCATGAATTCTGACGAATGGTTTCATTCAATTTATGACGGTACGATGTTTGCCAAGACTGCTCGTCCTTCACTAACTCATCACAAAACGCAGCAACATCCTCTCCAGTGAAATCTGTCACTGGTTTTTGCTCGAAGGCGGCTTGTTCCATCAACTCGAGGACGACGGTCAGTACACGATGACTACTTTGCCAACTCGTTAGTCCACCCGTGACATTTAAATAGCGTTGAATCGCTTGATAAGCCTCATAGTAGCGAGGAGGAAGAGATTTAGCCCGCTTCTCCATCGACCGCCATTCTCGTTTAGCTTCCATACTACCGGTGATCCGCTCGAATATTCTCATCATCTCGTACTCCCTTCTTGTTTTAACTGCTGCAGTTCTTGCATTTTGTCAGATACGAACGCCCATTTTTCCCAAAAGATACGTAAACGATCGTGTCCTGCTTCGTTTAGCGTATAAAATTTTCGAGGAGGTCCCATTGTTGATGCTTTTTTTTCGATATGAACGAGCTGCTGCTTTTCTAAGCGCATCGTGATTGTATAGACTGTACCTTCCACGACATCTGAGAATCCGAGTTGACGTAACTGTTGAGTGATTTCATAACCATAAGTTTCACCGCGGCTAATGATCTCAAGTACACATCCTTCAAGTATACCTTTGAGCAATTCTGTGATATTTTCCAAATTATTCACCTCGATACTTAATAAATCAGCTACTTAGTATTAACGACTACCACTATATAGTAACACAAAGTACTGATTTGGACAATATAAAAACCGCCTTATTATGGGCGGTTGAATCGAAATTAAGAGATCGCAAACGTATCCCGTAATTCGATGATTGTTCCTTCGGGTGCTTTTAATTTGCTGAGATGACCATCGACGACGAAGTAGATGTTTCCGCCGTGTTTCGGTAGGAAAGGCATCCCGAGTCGTTCGAGGCGTGCTACTTCTTCTTGCAAGTCGTCAACGTAAAGTGCGAAATGGACGGGACCCGCTGCTTGTTTTGTATAATCAGTGAACGGCTGACCCGATTTGGGTGTTTGCAATTCGATATAGAAGTCACCGAGACGTAACCAACTGTTAAAGGCGCGGTCGTGAAAACCAGGTGACTCTTGAACGAGGGAGAACCCAAGCTGTTCATAAAAATGTTTAGACGCAGCGTAGTCCGTCGTCTGAATACAGATGTGATGAATTTGTTTCATACTAAAACCTTCCTTCGAGTTCAATGAAATCATGTAAGACTAGTGTAGCATTTCACGGATCGGTTGGAACGAACGAAATGGAGAATATGATGCAACAAACGATGAATTTGATTTGTGAACGTTTTACAATAGGGCAAATGATTAGCGAACCTGTACGATTGACTGGCGGACTCATGCATGAGACATGGCGATTACAGACGACGACTGGATCTTACTTCTTAAAACGATTGAATCCCGACATCATGCAACGGACTGAAGCGCGAAAAAATTTTAAAATGTCAGAAGATGTCGCCATGCAAGCGTCATTTCACCTAGCAGCATTACCAGCACGTCGCATCAACGATCAAGCGGTACAGACGATTGACGGCTCGGATTACCTTTTGTTTGACTGGATTGATGGCAAGACGTTATCAACCGACCAGCTTCGACCGGCACATGCACGACAAATCGGAGTTCAATTAGGACGATTTCACGGTCTTTCTATAGCGACGACTGGCTTTATAAAGCCGGATACCTCAAGTACTTCAATCGATTGGAACGGTCATTTAGAAGAAGGAAAACGGCAGCAAGGAAAGTGGCTGCAGCTATTCATGGAAGAGCAGGAACATTTGCAACGAATTGAAAGATTAGCACAGAAAGCACAGAAACAACTGCCAGTAGACTGGATCGTCAGTCATCGTGATCTCGATCCAAAGAACGTCCTCTGGACACCAACGGGTCCAGTCCTAATTGACTGGGAGTCTGCGGGTCTGATCCATCGAGCCGTCGACGTGTTCGAGACAGCCTGTTATTGGTCGAAGCAGGAAAACAATACGTTTGACCGCGTTCGATTTAACGCATTTCTTGACGGTTACGCGACAAACCAACGTTTGCCTGATGTCGACTGGACACACGTCATCGATAGCAGTGTTCAAGGAAAGCTGGACTGGCTGAATTTTAATGTGGAGCGCTCACTCGGGAAAAGTGGGATCCCTGAAGCGGAACGAGTACTTGGAACAGAACAAGTCGTTTTAACAGTAAAAGAATTACGAGCGCACGACCGGAATCTCTGGATCAAGTGGATGTCGGTAAGATAAGCATAAAAAGAGGCACCGAATCACTCGATTCGATGCCTCTTCGTTATTAAAACGATTTGACCAACTGTTCAATAGTTGATTCAGGAGTACGAATCGGAACATATCCGAGTCGTTTGATTCGTTCGTTTGAGAAAGTAGCGCATTCCGCCGGACGCTTCGGTGTTTGGTACGGCTTGTCACTTGCTGTGATCAACTTCATCCGAAAATCCGTCTCAGGTAGATTCGCATCGATCGCATTGAAGATATCCCCATTATGCGCATTCGTTGCGGCAAGGACGATCATTTCGACTAGATTATCCGTATGGACCCACGGGACGACATCGTCCGGGTGCACCCAGGTAATCACATCCGCCTCCTTCATCCGCTCGACTTGACGATCCCCCCAGTAGGACTGCTCCTCGGCACAAATTGATCCTGGACGTAAGATGATTAAATCGGAATCGGGTGTATATTCCTGTAACAGGCGTTCGGATTCCTGCTTTGTATGGATGTAGACATGTTCGGACGGTAGGAGCGGTGACGTTTCCGTAAAATGTCCACTCACGACTTCGCCGTACACGGAAGTCGTCGAGATGTGAATGATGCGCTTGACACGAGCTTTTGTCGCAGCATCTGCGAGATATTGTACACCTGTAACATTTGCTTCCTGTGCTAAATCGGGATCATCTCCGAGATAGGCAGCACAGTGAATCAACAGATCGACGCCTTGAAGTGCTGTAAGAAGCGAATTCGGATCACCGAGTTCACCGATGACTGCGTGGACACCTTTGAAAGCGTATTGATCCGCTTGTTCCTGAGAGCGATACAAACCGCGCACTTCACGCGCTTCTTTTAGAAAACGTCGCGCAACACGAGAGCCAAGCGTTCCGGTCATTCCTGTAACTAAAATCGTACTCTCTTTCAGGTTCATAAGTGCTTACCCCTTTGACTCTGTCTTTTCAGCGAAACATTTTTCGCAGATGAAACGACCTTCGCTTTTTAAGTAAGCTTTGACTTCCGTCATCCCGCGATGTTTTGGATAACGCATTTGAATGTAGACTTTTTCGTTTCCTTCGATCGTTTTGCCACAATGCATACATGTCGGTTCTTTACCAAACATCCTATCGCCCCCTATATATTTAAATCTTCTATCTTATCGTAAAGGAAAAACCAGGGTGTTGGAAGAATAAAGTAAAAAAGGAATCTAAAGGAGGGTGTCTATGATCTTTATTGCTATTTTTCTCGCCGTTGGTGGAGTCGTCTGGTTCATTTCAGCGCGGAGTCAATCGAAACATCGCTCGCTCGACGATCAGGAATATACACTGAACCAGCATGATGTCCATCAACAACAAAATCATCGTGATTTTTGAAGGCATGTAAAGGAGCATCCAGTCGATTGACTGAATGCTCCTTTTTAGCGATTGCGTACATGGAGAAAATATTTTGCGTTGCTCCAGATCAAGGCGATAATCAATAAGCTGATTGCAAAGATCTGAGATTGACCGGTCTCATACGAATACACGACTAATACGACAATGATACCCATCAATAAAAATTGTAACAGGGACTGTGACCGAATCAGACCTTCGAACATGACGTGACGTTCTCCGTCATCTGAGGCAGCGAATAGCTTTTCAGCATAGTTCTTTTCCGAATATTTTGGGAAATAGCGGTTGGGATAGATCTGGCGCATAAGATTGAGAAAATAAATCGAGGCAATACAACTGATGACGAAAAAGAATCCGCTCAGTATCAAATGAAGACCGAACTGGTTTTCAATGATGCTAAAAGAAGCGAGCCCGATACTGAGGAGATTGGAGAACTGCACGATCATCATGCCGTCCGCATAGTAGCGATTCACTTGATCGTCAATCGCGTCCTCTTCGTCGGAAGAAACGGATCGTCGAGTCAATTGACGAATTTGTAAATAGCGTACGACGTAACTGAGAGTCAAGATCGTCAAGATAACGAAAAGACCAGTGAATATGTAATCAAGATAGAGCGATCGTTCAAACTGTGACAAATTGGTATTTTTGAGGACAAACATGACGAAATAACTGCTAATGAAACCGAGTAAAGCTGCGATGATGACCTTGCCTGCTTCCTTGTTCATGTTAATTCCTCCTCATCGAAATAAAAGATGTCTTCTAGCGGTGTATCAAACACACGAGAAATTTTGACGGCGATCAGTAGCGACGGCATGAATTCTTCGCGTTCGATTAAGCTGATCGTCTGGCGCGAAATGTTCGCGCGCCGTGCCAGTTCAGACTGATTCCATCCGTGGCGAGCACGTAATTCTTTTAAACGGGATTTCATATAGGGATTCACCTCCTATATAATGTAACTTATCATAGTCTTTTTGACAACGATAATAGTCAAAAAAGACAACATAATAGTCATTTATTCGTAAAATGATCATATCGTTGGCATAAACTGTATACTGGAATAAGTTGAAAGGAGATGTGAAATCCGTCGATGAAATCTCAGTCACCTGTAAATGATATTTTTTATAATGATAAGGATGTTGCGCATCGAATCGCTTCGATTCTCCAAATGGAAGAGACATTGCTCAAACAAAAAATCGCGTATCTCCAGGACGTTACAGACCTCGGTACCACTTCTGAATACGAACAAGGGCGTCAGCAGCTATCGGATAAGCTCGATACGTTGAGACGTTCCGTAAAAATGGATCTCGTCTCGCGCGATGACGTCACACTTCGAACGAGAGCACGTTTTGAACAATCACTCAGAGCAACAAGTGCGACAGAGGAGGAAGCTTGTCTTATTCAAGACTATCTCCGGATTGAGGCGACGATGCTGACAAAATCGGGAGAGTCGGTTTCCGATCTTCATGCTGCTTTATTTGACGCGGATGAATCCACTCGAAAACAAGCGCTCTTATCGATTGAGGAAGCGTTCCGCATGAAAGAATCCGTCATTCAACCGTTGTTTTCACGACTCGTTGATTTACGACAAGCGCGTGCCACTGCAAGTGGTAAGATCGGATACGAGGAACTAGCTTTTGTAGAACTCGGACGCGTCGATTATACGAGTCAAGATGTCAATCATTACGCCACTATCATTCAATCCGACTTTCTACCGGTCAAACGGCGATTTCAGCGCGAACAACAAACGTTTCTCGGCAAACAGGTGCTCCATCCGTGGGACGTCCGGCAATCGGCCTATACACAGATTGATCATCACGCGACCGGTTCTGACACTTCATTCTTAGACAAGGCACAAGCAATTCTCGAGAGCGTGCATCCATACTTTGCGGACGTATTAAAAGAAATGCGACATAGGAATCATCTCGATATCGGTGCCCGGTCGAACAAAGCTGGCGGAGGGTTTTGTGAGTATTTACCGGTCGAACAACAATCGTTCTTATTCATGAATCGCATCGATACGTTTGATGATCTTGTCATCTTCATGCATGAGATCGGCCATGCCGTCCATCATGATGCGATGAAAGAAACATACGACGGACTGCAACCGATTCCGCTCGAAGTAGGGGAATTTGCTGCCATGTCGCTCGAGTTGTTGACGATGAACGAATGGCATCAGGTGATTCCAGATAAAAAAGACGTTGCCCGGGCAAAACTCGAACAGATGCGTTCCATGGTTGAGTTCTTACCCGAGACGATCATCGTCGATCGTTTTCAATCATGGCTCTATACTCACCCCGATCATGATCCAAAAGAACGACATGCCTATTATGCCTATCTCCGAGAATCATACGATACGGACGTCATTGATTGGTCGGAAACATCCGATTGGAAAGGCCACGAATGGATGAGTGTCATCCATCTCTTTGAGACGCCGTTTTATTACATCGAGTACGCGATTGCTCAGATTGCCGCTCTTCAGTTGTATCATCGTTTCACGAAAGACCCTGACCAAACGCTGAAAGACTTCATCGCAGCCTTGGCGCTTAGTCAAACCCATCCGGTTCAAGACGTCTATGCGAGAGCGGGTGTATCTTTCTTACCAAGTGATGCGGAACTGAAGGAGTTGATGGCGTTCCTAGAAGGTCAAATCGAAGTTTGGGCAAATGAGTTGGAAAAGACATATTAAAAAGAACACGTTTGATCAGAAATAGCAGATGTACAAAACGATAGGAGGACGAACATGAATATCCGTAAAAACATCGTCTATGCGACATTATTCAATGCCACAGGCGATCAATTATTGATGGTCGAGAATCGTGGCGATCACGGCGACTACTATACATTGCCCGGTGGGACGGTCGAACGTGACGAAACGCTACATACTGCAATCACGCGTGAAGTTCTGGAAGAGACAGGATTTACAATCATACCAGGTGACATCGTCCATGTGGCAGAAGCATTCTTCCCGCAAGCGGGGGAGCATTGTCTCTTTTTCTTCTTCGCGGGAGAAATCACTTCCGGTCAATTAAAGACGAATGTTCCAGAAGAAATTTCCGGACTCGTCTGGATGGACCGTGAAGAAGCGTTCAAACACCTCAATTTACCGGAAGCATCAAAAGAATCGCTCTTTGCTGGTCGAACGGTACCGTATGATTTTGCTGGAGAGATCATCCATACGTAAGGAAGTGTTGCTTGACGTACTAAGGTGACGGATTTTCGGGTACAACATTACAGGAGCATTACCCGAAATTTGTAGAAAGTTAGGTGAACACACAGTATGTCGATTCTTACGTTTCACGAAGTCAGCTATCAACACATCTTACACGAAATAACGGGTGAGTTCCGAGAAGGTGTCATTACGACGCTCGTCGGACCGAGTGGTGCCGGAAAATCCACGACATTGAAACACATCAACGGACTTATTTCTCCCGATCGCGGCGAAATTTGCTTTCGAGGCGAACCACTTGAGCAGATGAATCTACTCGATGTCCGCAAACGAATCGGAATGGCGTTCCAAAGCGCGCCGATGGTTCCAGGAACCGTCTACGATAATATCAATTTGCCGAAATCGATCTTCGGTGAATCGTTGCCACGCGAAGAAGCGGAACGCTTGCTACAGCAAGTCGAACTATCCGTCGAACTTGAGCGACCGGTCAAAGATTTGTCCGGTGGCGAACGAAGCCGACTTGGAATCGCACGGACACTCGTCAATCGTCCAGACGTCCTGTTGCTCGATGAAATCACGGCAAGTCTCGATTACCGGATGGTACAAGAGATTGAGAAGCTAATCCTTGATCTACAGCAGGAGTTACAGACGACAATCATTTGGATTACGCATGACTTAGAGCAAGCAAAGCGGGTCAGCGACGACATCTGGTTTTTAAAGGATGGACGATTGATCGAGTCTGGTGCATTCAAGGAACTCGCTTCAAATGGTCAAGCAGAGACGCAAGCATTCTTGAAGGGGGAATCGGTATGAGTTACCTCCAACTGGCAACTTCGCTCATCTTCATTTTGATCCCCCTCGTCTTAGCACGGACGTTACGGCTTGGTCTAGAGAAGGACATCCTCATCGCAACCGTTCGATCAATCGTTCAACTCTTGATCATCGGTTACATTCTGACGTTCGTCTTTGAAAGCGGCAGTCCAATTTTCATGTTACTGATGATTCTGTTGATGATCGGTGCAGCGACACTGAACGTCATCCGTAAAGGGGACGGGATTCCCGGGATCCAGTGGATCATCTTGTTCACACTGATTGCGGTCGAAGCATTGACGATGGGAATTTTGCTCGGGTTACGAATCATTCCGTTCGAAGCCCAGCAAGTCATTCCAATCAGCGGGATGGTCATCGGAAACTGTATGATCTTGTCCTTATTGTTTCTCAATAAGTTCAAGGACGAGGTCGAACGAAGCGACGAGGTCATCGAACTGATTCTTTCACTCGGTGGAGATGCGAAGACAGCGATTGATACGAGCTTAAAAGGCGCAATCCGGACAAGTATGATTCCAACAATCGAAGCGCAAAAAACGATGGGGCTCGTCCAACTGCCAGGGATGATGAGTGGGTTGATCATCGGTGGCGCGGATCCAATGGAAGCTGTCCTTTATCAACTATTGATTCTATTCCTGATCTTGACGACGGCGGCGATGGCATCGGTCCTCGTTGGTTTTCTATCCTACCGTCGACTATTCAATGAAAAAGCACAATTCATCGGTTTGACCTATAAGAAAAAAGACACGTAAGGAGTACGTTATGCAGACTTATCCGATTACAGAAGCCGACCTACAACTGGTCGAACTAGCAACCGAAACGATTCAAAGCCGTTATGCTGACGATAAACATCACGTCGCAGCTGCGTTGCGGACAAAAGATGGCGCGACGAAAACGGGTGTTCATGTCGAAGCGTATATCGGACGGGTGACGGTGTGCGCGGAAGCCATTACGATCGGTTCCGCCATCACGGATGGATTGACGGATTTTGAGACGATCGTCGCTGTCCGATATCCCTATTCGGATGAGACGGACCGAACGATTCGTGTCGTCAGTCCGTGCGGCATGTGCCGCGAATTGATTTCCGACTATGCACCGGACGCATTTGTCCTCTTAACGATCGACGATCAGTTGACGAAAGTGCGGATTGCAGACTTAATTCCACTTAAATATGTTCGTTCGTGATTATAAGAATGGAATAAAATTCGTTGATTTAAAAAAGAAACGAAGGAACTATCATCGTCTGAGATGTGTAGTTTCTTCGTTTTTCTTTTTGTAGAACACTTAGTTTTGTAATTAAAAAAAGCTCAACATCGTTAATGCATTCTTTTCTTCTCATTATGGTTTCCTTCCTCTTTTTATGAATTATGAAGTAATATAAAAAAAGAAAGGTATAATTTAAAAATATAAAATTTTTAATTTTACTTAAAAATTTTACTTAAATCTAAATTTAAAAGGAGTGTTATCATTTGGCGACGATTAAAGATATTGCTAAAAAAGTAGGTTGTTCCATTTCGACAGTTTCACGAGTATTAAATAATGATTTAAGTTTATCGGTTGGTGATGAGACGCGAACGCGGATATTTGAGGTGGCTGAAGAGCTTGGTTACAAAAAAAAGACGATGAAATCACTCGTTAAAAATATTGCTTTTTTGTATTGGTTGACAGATAAAGAGGAGCTTGAAGATATTTATTTTCACACGATGCGAATTGCGATCGAGAGATTGGCTAGGGAGAATAACATGGAGTTAACGACCTACAAAGTAGCGGATGGGATTGAAAAGATTCCGCTAAACATCGAGGGATTTATTGCAGTGGGTTCTTTTATGGATCGAGAACTGGAATATTTAAGAGAGTTGACGACTAATGGAGTCTTCATAGATTCGACACCAGATGCTGAACACTATGATTCGGTGCGTCCAGACCTTGACCAAATCACACGAAAGACAATTGAAGTTCTGAAGCAGCAGGGACATAAAGAAATTGGATTTATCGGTGGAACTTTTCAGAATGCTGATACAAATGTAGAAGAAATGGATGGGCGGGAACGTGCTTTTCGTAAGTATATGCAGCAAGAAGGAATGCTAAATGAGACATTTATCTTCTGTCATCATGGTTTTTCAGTTGATAATGGCTATTTTTTAATGAGTCAAGCGATTGAACGCCTTGGTGAAAATATGCCAACCGCTTTTTTTGTAGCGGCAGATCCAATCGCCGTCGGCTGTCTGCAAGCACTTCACGAAAAACAAATTGATGTCCCGAACCGCGTCAGCCTGATCAGTGTGAATAATACGAGTATCGCGAAGTATGTTTCGCCTCCCTTGACGACTTTCAATATTGATATTGAAGAAATTTGTAAAAACGCGATTCACTTATTACTTGAACAAATCATTGAAAAACGAAAAGTAGTAAAAACATTGTATATAGGTTCTGAGTTAATTATGAGAAAAAGCACCATTTAATTTTAGTAAAATTTTTTACTAAAATTATTTACTAAAATTATTTACTAAATCTTTTTAGAGTGTTATATTTTATTTGTTAAAGCGCTTTCATTTGTGTTTTACAATTCTCTAAGGAGGTTTGGTTTTTTTATGAAAAAACAATTAAAATATTCTGCTGTGCTTAGTGGTTTTGTATTGAGTATGTCGTTAGCTGCGTGTGGTCCGCAAGATGAAGCAAAAAATACAGAGACTCAAAATGGAAAAATCAAATTGATTGTTTGGGAAGATATCGAAAAAAGCGAAGGAATCAAGTCTGCTGTGAAACGATTTGAAAAAGAGAATGATGTTAACATCAAAGTTGTTGAAAAACCGTACGCAAAACAAATTGAAGATCTCCGGTTGGACGGACCTGCCGGAACAGGTCCCGATTTATTGACGATGCCTGGAGACCAAATCGGAACGGCAGTAACGGAAGGAATCATAAAAGAAATAAAGGTTCCGAAAGAAGTCCAGTCTCAATATACGGATGTTGCACTTGATTCACAAATCGTCAAGGGCAAAATTTACGGCGTGCCTAAAGCTGTGGAGACGACGATTCTATATTACAACAAGAAATTAGTCTCAGATAAAGCGTTACCTAAAACGATAGAAGATTGGTATACATTGTCGAAAAAGATGAAAACTGAAAAGTCGTTCGGTTTTTTAGCATTGTTTGACCAAGTTTATTATGCGCAGAGTGTCATGAGTGGATATGGCAGTTACATATTCAAGCGTTCGGAAAGTGGAGTATACGACACAAAAGACATCGGTTTAGCGAATGCTGGCGCAATCGAAGGAGCAAACCACATTCAAAAATTCTACAAGGAGAAGCTGTTTCCGTCGGGAATTATTGGTGAACAAGGGATTAACGTTTTGGAATCACTGTTTATGGAAGGAAAGGCAGCAGCTATCATCTCTGGTCCATGGAATGTTGGACCATTTGAGAAAGCGGGCATCGATTTTGGGGTCGCCAAACTTCCTGAGCTTGAAAATGGGAAAAATATGAGTTCATTTTTAGGTGTAAAAAGTTATAACGTTAGTAGCTATTCAAAACACGCAGAGCTTACTGAAAAATTAGCGCTCTATTTAACGAACGAAGAAAATTCAAAAAAACGCTTCGAAATCACTAAAGAAGTACCTGCCATCAGTGCATTGGCGAATGACCCGATCGTTACAAAAAGTCCAGCAGCTCAAGCCGTGGCAGAACAATCAAAATTTGCTGAGTTGACACCAAATATCCCGGAAATGAATGAAGTTTGGAAACCAGTCGATGCAGCCCTTCAAACTATCGCAACAGGAAAAGCTGAACCGAAACAGGCGATGACTCAAGCCGTTGATACCATTGAAGGACAAATTAAAGCGAAGCACAGCTCAAAATGAAAAGGATGACTCCGATCCGTCGGTTAGCCCATTGATGCAGTCTGTTGCTAAATAATTTGTGAAGAGGTGAAAGGCGTGCAACATCGTAGAATAGGTATGCTTTTGTCAGTGATTCCCGGACTCGGGCAATTGTATCATCGTCAGTGGATTAAAGGCGTGTTGTTATTTACGGTAAGTATTGCATTTTTAATTGCGTTCGCTGACTTGTTGAATATGGGGTTGTGGGGTATCGTGACGCTTGGTACGGAAGTGCCGCGAGACAACTCTATATTCTTACTAGCACAAGGTATCATCGCTATTATTGTATTGATGTTCGGTCTTGCCCTATATTTTTATAATCTTCGAGATGCATATCGAACAGGACAAAAAAGAGACGATGGATTACATATAAGTTCATTCAAATCAGATTACTTGAATCTGATTGGACAAGGATACCCTTATTTAGTAAGTAGTCCAGCATTGTTTCTCTTGATTTTTGCGGTTATTTTTCCGATTTTATTTAGTTTTGCTTTAGCCTTCACGAACTATGATCTTTATCATTCTCCACCAGCAAAATTAGCTGATTGGGTCGGTTTTTCTACTTTTCTTCAAATATTCACAGTCGATATATGGCGATCGACATTTTTTGATGTGTTGTCATGGACGATTGTTTGGACATTAGTCGCATCGACATTACAAATTTCCGTAGGTATTTTGTTAGCAGTTCTCGTCAACCAGAAAGAAGTTCGCTTTAAAAAAGTCATCCGAACAATATTCGTCCTTCCTTGGGCAGTTCCAGGATTCGTGACGATTCTAGTATTCGCGGGACTATTCAATGATAGTTTTGGTTCAATTAACAACGATGTCCTCGCATTTTTTGGCATCGACGCCATACCTTGGCTGACGAACGAAAAGTGGACAAGGGTGGCACTCGTTTTCATGCAAGGGTGGTTAGGTTTTCCCTACGTGTTTCTTGTCACGACAGGAGTCTTACAATCGATTCCTGAAGATTTATATGAAGCGGCAACAATCGATGGCGCATCAATCTTTGCGAAATTCCGCTTCATCACGATGCCGATGGTGTTACTTGCGATGTCGCCAATCATCATTACGCAGTTTACATTTAATTTCAACAACTTCAATATCATTTATCTGTTCAATGGTGGTGGTCCGTCTGTACCTGGATCGAATGCGGGAGGGACCGATATTCTCGTATCTTGGATTTACAAATTGACGATGCAATCAGGTCAATATGCACTAGCCGCGGCTTTAACGATTTTACTATCGATTTTTGTCATTACAATTGCGCTTTGGCAGTTTAGACGAACAAATTCGTTTAAGGAAGGAGCGTGACGCTAGTGTCGAATATAAAAAGACTACGTTTCATTCGTATGACCATCACCTATGTCATTTTGTTGGTCGTGTCTGTCGTCATCTTTTATCCACTTCTTTGGACGATAGGTGCGAGTTTTAATCCAGGAAATAGTTTGGTCAGTACATCGCTCATTCCGAAAAACCCTACCTTTGATCACTACCGTGAATTATTTGCTGGAAAAGAAAGCCTTCAATATAGCCAGTGGTACATGAACTCATTGAAAATCAGTGTGTTTACAATGATCGGAACTGTCGTTAGTGTCTCTTTCACTGCATATGCTTTTTCTCGTTTTCGTTTCAAAGGACGTGATAAAGCATTGATGTTATTTTTGTTACTTCAAATGATTCCTCAGTTTTCGGCGCTCATAGCCTTGTTCGTACTAGCGCAAATTCTAGGGATGATGAACAGCCATTGGTTGTTAATTTTATTGTACATAGGCGGGCAAATTCCGATGAATACGTACTTGATGAAGGGTTATATGGACTCAATTCCATTAGACTTAGATGAAAGTGCAAAGTTGGATGGTGCAAGTAATACCAGAATATTCCTTCAAATCATCATGCCATTATGTCGACCAATGTTAGCGGTCATTGCGATGAATGGGTTCACCGGACCACTTGGAGACTTTGTTTTGGCATCGACGATACTTCGAACGCAAGAATCCTATACATTACCCATCGGTCTATTTAACTTAGTGAATGAAGCGATGGGAGCAAGTTATACGACATTTGCAGCAGGTGCGATTTTGATTAGTATTCCGATCGCTGTCGTCTTCGTTCTGCTCCAGAAGCATTTCGTAGCCGGTTTGACGGCTGGTGGAACAAAAGGGTAATAGATAGAAATCAGTTTTTTTAGGAGAGGAATATCTATGGAGAAATCAGGTAAATCTTATGTAACGTCTGCTAGGCGAATGCTCCATGGTGGAGACTATAACCCGGATCAATGGTTGGATGTTCCGCATGTCTTACGCCAAGATATCGAATTGATGCGTCTCGCTCATACGAATACGTACTCCATCGGCATTTTTGCCTGGAGTGCATTAGAGCCGGAAGAGGGGGTTTACACGTTCGAGTGGTTGGATCGAATCATAGATGACATTCATCAAAATGGTGGAAATGTAATTTTAGCGACACCGAGTGGAGCAAGGCCCGCATGGTTATCGCAAGCATATCCTGAAGTATTGCGCGTCGATGAACGACGGGTTCGACAGCTTCATGGCGGACGTCATAATCATTGTTTCAGTTCGCGTGTTTATCGGCAAAAAACGCAACACATCAATCGACTATTGGCGAATCGTTATGGGAAACATCCGGCATTATTGATGTGGCATATCTCGAATGAATACGGGGGAGAGTGTCATTGTGATCAATGCCAATCCGCTTTTCGTGTCTGGTTACAAGAAAAATATAAAACACTTGATCGGCTGAATGCTGCTTGGTGGGGAGCATTTTGGAGCCATACGTTCAACGCATGGTCGCAGATTGAATCGCCGTCGCCAATCGGCGAAAGCATGGTCCACGGCTTAAATTTAGATTGGCGTCGTTTTATCACGGATCAAACCATTAATTTCTATCAAAATGAAATTCAGCCATTACGCGAAGTGACTCCGAATATACCGGTGACTACCAATTTCATGGCAGATACGGATGACTTGATTCCCTTCCAGTCGCTTGATTATAGTCAGTTCGCGAAATATGTTGATGTCGTGAGCTGGGATGCGTATCCAGCTTGGCATAACGACAGGGAGTCAACGAGTCGTTTGGCGATGAGGGTCGGATTTATTAACGATCTATTTCGTAATCTAAAACAACAACCGTTCTTGTTAATGGAATCGACGCCGAGTGCCGTTAATTGGCATCCTGTCAATAAAGCTAAACGACCAGGAATGCATTTGTTATCTTCGATGCAAATGATTGCCCATGGTTCGGATAGCGTACTTTACTTCCAGTGGCGTAAATCTCGAGGGTCATCTGAAAAATTTCATGGGGCAGTCGTCGATCATGATGGAAGTTCTGATAATCGTGTCTTTCAAGAAGTTGCAGAAGTCGGTCGTTTGTTAGAACATTTAGATGAAGTCGTTGGTACACATCGTCCAGCCGAAGTTGCGATTTTATACGACTGGGAGAACAACTGGGCATTTGACGATGCGCAAGGATTTTCGAATGACACGAAGCGTTATCCCCAAACACTCCAAGAACATTACCGGGCGTTTTACGAGCGTGATATTCCGGTAGATGTCATTACAAAAGAACAAGATTTTGATGGTTACAAACTGTTGATCGTTCCGATGCTTTATTTAATCAGTCAAGAGACAATCGAACGGTTAAATCGATTCGTCGCGCAAGGTGGGACTCTCATATCGACGTATTTGACCGGGCTAGTTGATGAATCTGACTTAACTTATTTTGGTGGATGGCCAAGTGAGTTAAAAACGATGTTTGGAATCGAGCCAGTTGAAAACGATACGCTATACCCAATGGATAAAAATGGAGTGAAGTTCCGCGATAAGACATATGAACTAAAGGATTATGCGACAGTCTTGAAAGTAGTGACAGCTGAAACAGTTGGAGTTTATACAGAAGACTTTTATGCTGAGACAGCGGCAGTGACGCGGAATAATCACGGAGAGGGCGTCGCTTGGTACATTGGTGGAAGGTTGGAGGAGCGATTCCAAAACGATTTTTATGCAGAAATCATCTCTTCGTTGAATTTGCTATCGCCTCTTCAGATTGAACATCCAGAAGGTGTCTCGGTGCAGGTGAGAATCGATGCGTCGTCTATCTACGGATTTATCATGAATTTTTCGGAAGAAGTCAAAGCGATTGAACTGAAAAATCCAGTCGAAGAATACTTGACGAAAGAACGACTCATCGGAACTATGTTACTACAACCGTACGAAGTAAGAATTGTGAAGTGTAGCACCGAAAAATAACGTCGTCAGAAAATATGTAGAAAGTATAGGGTGGAACGGATTTTGCAAAATATTCTCAGAAACCGAGGCTGAGATGATGTAAATCGGTAACAGTACTGAAAAACGCAGGATCTCCTTATCAAATGATAGGGAGGTCCTTTCGTATTTATGAGGTAAAAGTCGATTAGCTTAGATGGGGCTCGATTTGATTCCCAGTTAATCAAACTCCCAACTGCCTTGGACAATCAAGGTATTGCAGTGTTCATTCTCCCTTATTTCGAGTAATCCCTGTTCAATCCGATTGCAGGTTTGTCCATTTAGAACCATATAATGGACGTCCTCGATTATATTCTCGACAAAACCGATTGTCACAATTGGATTTTCATCCGTATCCTGAGTGAAGTATAGATTGTCCTGGTGCATACACAGTGTCATCTCGGTTCCATTCAAATTCAAAAAATGTGTTCGCTGTGACGGGAACCCCGCTATCCTTAAGATTTGTCATCCCAAATCCATTGGAGTAGACGACTTCCTGATCTTTGACGCTCGCTAGCGAAAATCCAGAGATCGATTGAGAAATAGCTTGTTCTTGAATAGAGTGATCTAACGTGCAAATCATCTATTCACTTACTTTCTAATTTGTATGTTTGCCTTTTCCTTATTAGGACTAGCTCGTTCAAATGAGTACAATTCCTTTTATTCCCATGATAATTTGCGTATAACAGCTTTTTTATGTATTTACTTCTAAAAAATACTTATATTGGTTATTATAATGATATCATGTTGCTGGAGGGATCTTGGTGGACAGTTTATTAGAAATAGAACGATTATCAAAAACCTATACGCGGGGAACAGAAACGGTCGAGGCATTAAAACAAATCTCCTTCACGTTAGAAGAAGGTGGTTTCATCGCCATCATGGGAACAAGTGGCTCCGGAAAAAGTACACTATTGAATATAGTAGGGGCACTTGACACACCAACTAGTGGAACGTTGACGCTAAAGGGAAAACGACAACGCGATATCTTCACTGAACCTGTTGCGACACTGTATCGTCAGCAGCACATCGGTTTTATCTTTCAATCGTTTCACCTGCTTGATGATTTGACGGTCCATGAGAATATCGCCTTACCGTTGATGTTGAAGGGGATGGATGACAAAACGATCAACCAAGAGGTAGAGATTTGGCTCAAACGAGTCGGACTGACGAAGTGGAACAATCATCGACCGCAAGAGCTGTCGGGTGGACAACAACAACGTGTCGCGATCGCACGTGCCTTGATCAGTCGACCACCGATCATCTTAGCGGATGAGCCGACGGGGAACCTCGATTTCAAGACATCTGCTGAAATCATGCAGTTGCTTCAAGAACTCAATCGCGAACAACAGACGAGCATCCTGCTCGTGACCCATGATGCGACCGTAGCGGCTCATGCGAAACGTGTGCTGTATTTCCATGACGGACAGATCGTCGCCGATCAGCTGTCGACCGGAGACGTGGCACCGATCTTAGAGACATACGAGCAGTTCGTGGGGGCTGTATGAAACGACAACATCTCTTCCGTCTTTCTCACCGACTGTACCGTAAAAGTCCGATGATTCTATTGACCTCAATCGGAAGCGTCATGATTTCGATTGGTCTCGTCTTAACGATGGTCATTTTTTTACTACATAATCAAGCCGCAATCGAAGCGGATCGTGAACAAAGATACGGTCAAGTCGATCTGACGGTCAAATATACACCTGAAGATGAGCAGGCGGATCAGTCCGTGTTTGAGCAACTTAAAAAGGATCACGATGTCTTGGACGCAGAGTCGATTTTACAGACGACAGCGCGCGTCGCTGGTCAAGCGATGGCCGACGTGGAGACGATAGGAGTTCATTCGGATGCTCTGACGAAAAGTCGGTATCATTTCACGAACGATTTGAAACAGGGAGAAGCGATCGTGTCAGCTCGACTCGCGACGTCGCTTGATCGTAGTGTCGGACAAACGCTTCGCGTTGGAGAAGCGACGTATCGAATCCGTGAGATTTTACCAAATACAAAAACATCTGAAGCTTCGCACGATCAAGTCTTGCTTTCGTATGCTGATCTGAAAAAGAACCATCCAATCGAAACGAAAGCCGTCTTGCTCAATCTAAAAAAAGAGGTGGATTTCGTCCACTATGCCGATACACTCGTCAAAGCGAATCCGAAGCTCCGGGTTGAACTTGCGGAGGGGCAAGCGCTCTCACCGGCGCTGAACGGCTACATCGGAATCTTGTCAGTACTGATCCTTGTCGTCTCCGGCTTCATCTTGATGGCGAACTTCGACTTGTATTTACGCAAACATGCTATCCAATTTGCCATCATGCGGACGCTTGGGGCGACAACCGGGCAACTGTTTCAGTTATTCCTCGTTCAATCCGGCTTGATTGTCTTATCGGGAACGGTTCTCGCAATCCTGAGTGGTATTTGCTTACCGTTACTTGGTCAACTGGTATGGCCAACGGAAGGGAAAATGATCGTCTCCTTCATGATCGAACAAGGAGCGTTCTTGATGCTCATCACGTTAGGTAGTGCTTTATTGATTCTGATGTTGCTCGCGAGTACGGCTTACCGAAAACGAGATGTGTTACCGCTCCACGTCTTACGAGAAAATCTAAAAACGGCGTCACGACCAATACGACGAAAACGTCTCGTCCTTGCTAGTAGTGGATTGACTGCTAGCTTGATCTTATTCGCAGAAGTGATCGCAAGCACAGAAGGGGCGCGGGCGATGACCTGGCTTGGTGCGACCATCGCCTTTTTACTGACGATGTATCTTGCGACGCCACTGCTCTTGAAAGGAGTGCTCCATCGAGCGGAACCGATTGTTCGTCGGTTAGCGGGACCGACGAGTTTCGTCGCCTTCCGAGGCGTGTTGCCGCAACTTCGGAAAAACGCCTGGTTGATGCTGATCGTTCAAGTATTGATGATCATCGTCGTCATCGGCTCGACGTTCCTTGAGACGGTGCAACAAAACGAGCGGAAGTACATCATCAGCCAATATCCGACGGAGGTCGTCTTAAAGAGTCGTTTGGATGAAGGATCGCAAGGAGACCCGCTACAATTGATTCGACGGATTGAAACCGAGTTACCTGGCGCAAAAGCGACCTTCCTATCGTCTCGAAGCTCCTTTGAATACCAGTTGCCTCAAGAATATGTCTCAATCGAGTACGAAGTGACGGACTATCGTCGTCTTGACGTCTTAGAAGGAGAACAGACGAGTGACACAGACGGAATCATCATCTCACGTACCTTCGCTAAAAAACACAGTCTCCAAAAAGGCGATACGTTGCCGCTCGGCCGATGGGACGGGGAACAAGAGCGAAGTGTTTCGCTCGGTCAATTCCGAATCGTTGGAATCGAAAAGAAGATAGCACCAGACATCCTCGTGGATTGGCGGAATGAGGAGCTACGGCAACCAAGCGATCACATCTTGAATGTCTTTATCGACGTTCCATCCAAGTTAAAGAAGGCGCAAGTGACAAAAAAATTATCAGAGATCACGCAAAGTTATCCGACATTGCAAATGAATCGACTATCTGACGCGCTTCATGATGCGGAGCAACAAACGACGGAACGTTGGTTCGTCTTCATCATTGCGCTTGTCGTCATGAGTGGATCCGTCTGGTTCGGACTTGCAAACGCCTTACTCAGTTTCGTGAGTGGAAAACGAGGCGAGTATGCCTTGCTACGAACGATTGCGCTGACTCGAAACAGGCTGCGTCAATTGACACTCATTCAAATGCTCTTGTTCATTGGGAGCGGCATCATCTTCGGACTGATCAGTGGTCTTGGTGCGACAATCTTCGTGACACGGATTGATGATACAGGATCATTCTATCTCAACGTCCCGACGATTGCTGGAACTATTGCCGGTTTGGTGGTGCTTGTCCTAGCCATCGCTTGGTTCGTCACCCGACGGAAGCAGGAAAACCTCGTTCACGAATTGAAACAGTAAGTATGGGCAAGTGAACCGGGGGGATCGAATTGCGAAAAACGATCGGGGCGATTTTATTACTTGTAGTGATTGGCGGTGTTGGTTGGTGGATGATCGCAGATGAACGGGATGCAACCTATGAGCATATTGTTGAAGTGCAAGTCGTTCGGCACGTGACGAAGCAGTTCGGGCGCGACAATATCGCGTCAGTCAAACCTTATTTCGTAGCGTCCGAATCATCAAAATCACGACGTCACCAGATTGCCGTTCAATTGAAATCGGCACCGACTGGAGAATACCGGATGTACCGCGTATTTCAGAATAAGGTCGAATACATTGGTCGATCACGAACCGTTCGATCAGATTAAACAGGTACGTTGAATCAGTTGGGGGATTTAAATGAAAACGAAAGCCGAACGTATCGCGTTCATTCAAGAAGAAAAACGTCAACTCGCTAAACCATGTTTGTACAGCTCGTTACTGTACGGCTTTAGCATCCTGTTGGTCGTCGCCAATCGGGACATGTACTGGCCACTATTTTTATTATTTGTAGCACTAGTCTGGATTGCGCGGATCCACTCGCAAGAAGTCGAACGTGATATGGCTTTAACGATAGAACCACAGATGAAGAAAATCATTCAATGGCAGTATGTAACGGATTTTCTGTTTGTCATTTTAATGGGATTATTCTTTCCAATACTAATCGTATTCGATTTACCATTTTTCCTAAGTTTTGCCGTCTACGTCGTGTTTGCTATCGCTTTGCTCGTATCAGATATGCTACTTGAACGAAACGGAAAACGTCTCGATGTCGAGCATCCGACGAAGAAGGAATTGCGGACGCATCCGAAGTCGTGGAAAAAGATTTAATTCGTGGAGCCGGTCGTTGAACCGGCTCCTTTTTGAGCATTCCGGTCGCTTCAGCGTGCGAGACTGCCGTATGATGAAAGGGCACATGAATAAGGAGGTCCTCGTATGCTTGCAATCATCATTGGATTTATCATCGGTTTGCTCGTACCGGTTCAAACGAGTGTCAATACGCGATTGCGGGGCGTCGTCGGTTCGCCATTCCTCGCTTCGCTGATTTCCTTTTCGATTGGCTCATTATTCTTATTGATTCTTGTGTTGCTGGTCGACGGGAACCTCACAGGTCTCACAGCTGCTGCCGATGAACCGTACTGGATCTGGGCTGGAGGGGTACTCGGTGTCATCTATTTGACCGGGAACATCTTGTTGTTTCCGCGACTCGGAGGCGTCCAAACGGTCATCATGCCGATTTTTGGTCAGGTCATCATGGGACTGTTGATTGATCATTTCGGATTGTTTGAAGCGAACGTCACGACACTTTCGTTAACGCGGATCATCGGTGCAACGCTTGTGTTACTCGGTGTCGTCGGAACGGTCGCGCTCGGTGACTATTTAGCACGGCGCCACAAGCAACAGATGGCATCAACAGAAAAATCGTTGTTTCTCTGGCGTGTGTTCGGGATTCTGACTGGTACGTTGGGTGCTGCTCAAACGGCTATCAATGGTCATCTTGGAAGTGTTCTCGGTTCAGCTGTGAAAGGTGCCTTGATTTCGTTCGTCATCGGAACGATCGCTTTGTTGTTGCTGAATCTGATTTTACGAACGAAGTGGCAAATTGATCGCTCGCAACCATTCCCCGCCTGGATTTGGATCGGTGGATTGATTGGTGCATTATTCGTTGCCGGCAATGCCTTCATCGTTCCGCTCGTCGGTACAGGTCTCGCTGTCGTGATCGTCACGATTGGTTTACTGACTGGCAGTCTGTTGATTGATCGTTTCGGTTGGTTCGGTGCAAAGAAACAACCGGTCACAGGTGTGCAAATCGTCAGCTTGCTCATCATGCTTGGTGGTATCGTATTGATTCGGCTGTAAATCAAAGACATCTGCAATCCGTCGGTTGCAGATGTCTATTTTTATGTTGTTAAATGGAAATATGAGGTAAAATGAAAGGGTGATAAGGAGGAATAAGATGAGACGTATCATACAACATACATACGGAGAGGCTAACGTGCTTCAACAAGATGAATGTTTGGATCCAGTACTTAACCCTGGAGAGGTCTTGATTCGAGTTGCTTGGGCGGGTGTGAATTTTGCTGATATAAAACAACGCCGAGGAGGAAAAGCAACGGGTACATTTCCGGTCGTACTTGGTTTAGACGTAACCGGCATTGTAATAGCTTCTAACCCAAATTCGGCATTTCAAATAGGCGATCGTGTCATGGCATTTGCAAAAACCGGATCATATGCCGAAATCGTTCGAGCGGACGAGCGACTCGTATATCGAGTCCCACTATCGATCTCGTTGCGGGAAGCAATCTTATTTACTACAGTAGGAATTCTGAGCGAGATGTTATTGACTGAAATTGGTCAAGTGAAGCCGACGGACACAATCATTATTCATAGTGCAGCAGGTGGAGTAGGCACTGCATTGATTCAGCTTGCGTTACATAGAGGTGTGAAGCAACTCATCGCAACAGTAGGAAATCTTGAGAAAATAAAATACGTACAATCGTTTGGTGTGGAACATGTATTCACATATGATGATTTTGCCGAAAACGTCCTTTTGTTGACGAATGGGAAGGGAGCAGATGTCATTTTTGATTCTGTCGCAGGTCACGTAACGCGAAAAAGTCTTGATTGTCTCGCTAATTACGGGACACTCGTACAATTTGGTAACAGTAGCGGATCAGCAGGTGAACTCTCGACGACTGATGTCCATGCCAGTTGCCGGACGATTCGTGGATTTAGCCTTGGAACGACGCGTCAATTGGATCCAAATCGGATTAAACGGGCTGCATCCCATATCCTGCTTCTACTCGAAAATAAGAAATTGAAGATGCCGATGATTCACGAGTTTCAACTATCAGAAGTGCAAGAGGCACATCAGTTGATGGAATCCCGACAGTATCAAGGGAAAATAGTTCTACGAATCGGAGGAGATGAGTGTGGATCATAAAGAAATTGAACAGCGATTACGAAACGATCATGAGTTACAAGAGATGCTAGCGTTGGTAGCGACACTCCACTTGCCTGATTGGTGGATCTGTGCCGGTGTCTTACGTTCGAAAATTTGGAACGTCGAACGACAGGCGACATCGGACATCGATATCGTCTATTTCGATCCTACTGATCTTTCGGAAGCCACGGAAAAACGTCATGAAGAACAGTTACGAAAATTATTGGATTTGCCGTGGTCTGTTAAAAATCAAACGCGAATGCATCTCGTCAATGGATTACCACCTTATCAGTCCGCAAAGGATGCGATTTCACAGTTTCCTGAGACCGTCACAGCAATCGGCGTGACGAGACGACCAGACTTTGAACTTTACCTTCCATATGGAGCAGATGACTTTACAGATCGAATTATTCGCCCGACACCATCTTTTCAAACCGGCACCGCGCGTCATTCGATTTTTCAGCGACGGGTGATCGAAAAAGGATGGCAAGACGATCCAGGTCTACATATATGTACATGAGATAAGAAGGAGCTTATGCGATGAAACGAATCAGTTATAAAAAAACAATACCGCTCATACTAATGGGACTCCTCTGTATCAGCGGTTGCGCGCCAGAAAAAAATATCGAAGTGAAGGAAAAGGTTCACGTTGATGGTACAAGTGTGTTTGACAGCGGGTCCTATCCGACTGCTGCAGAGACGGCCGAGCATCAATTTAAGTATGACTTGAGTGACAAGTCAACCTATACGTTAAAGAAAGACGATTTCCGAGTGAACGCGCGATTCGGCGACTATAGTCTACTGCTAGCAAGCATAATCGAAGGACGATACGATACGCTGATGATTTATGAAAAGAAGTCGAACTGGATATTAAGAAGTTCGATGGAACTCATTCGAGATCAACCAACAAAAGGTGAGACGATCGCAGGGAGTCTATCATGGGAAGGGAATAAGAAAAAAATGGCGACGAAACTTGTAACGAATCGTCATTATACAGTGATTGAGACTCGACTGGAAAATGAGCGTATTCCAGCTCGATTCGGAGAACGAACACGTACTATCAATGGGTTGAAAGTACATATTCAAAAGCAAGGGAAACAACTTAATCTTGCCTATCGAAACGGGACCTCCGTCACCTGGCTCATCAGTGATCGACCAGAAAAAGTTCTGCTTCGACTCATCACGGCATCTCCAGACAGTCCGATTTCGAAGATATCCGATGACTTTTAGATCCGCCATGGGGGATCTTTTTTTATTTTTATGACCCAGTTGGAAATTGTACATGGTTGAGGTCGAGGAGCGTTTATCTGTGAAGCATAGAGGGAATCTTATTCATGAAATCATATGTTGAAAATAATGAAAGCGATCGATGGTCGTACAGGTGAGGTGAGTTGTTAATCGTAACGCATTCATTGAAAAGGAAGTGAGAACTTCATGCGATTCAGAAGGGAACATGTCAATGTCGTTGATCCGGCACAAACGAAAAAGAGTGTCTATGCGACCGGAATCGGCAATGCGATGGAGTGGTTTGATTTTGGGTTGTACTCCTACCTCGCCGTCATTATCAGTCAAAATTTCTTTAGTGGTGTAGAAAATGATGAACTGAAGCTGGTCTTTACGTTTGCGACGTTTGCGATCGCCTTTTTGATGCGACCACTCGGCGGATTGATCTTTGGACGAATGGGCGACCGTCTAGGACGAAAAGTCGTCTTGACGACGACGATCGTCATGATGGCATTTTCGACTTTGTTGATTGGTCTGCTGCCGACATACGATCAAATCGGTGTCTGGGCACCGATTCTTTTACTGTTGGCAAGGATCTTGCAAGGCTTTTCGACTGGTGGTGAATATGCTGGTGCGATGGTCTATATCGCCGAGTCTTCACCCGATAAACACCGGAGCGCGTACGGTAGTGGTCTTGAAATCGGAACATTAGCTGGGTATATTCTTGCTTCCGTGTTAGCGACGATCTTGTTCGTCTCTCTATCAGACGATCAAATGTCATCTTGGGGATGGCGTATTCCCTTCATCTTAGGCGCACCACTCGGATTATTTGGTCTTTATCTTCGGCGACACTTGGATGAGTCACCGATTTTCGAGAATGAGATCGATGAGAGTGAACAGGAACAAGCGACGTTTCGGACGATCATCCAAGAACACCGGAAAGACATCATCGTCTGCTTTATCGCCGTTGCTTTCTATAACATCACGAACTATATGTTGTTATCCTATATGCCGTCTTATTTGGATGAAATCATCGGTCTACCGAGTGCAACGAGTACGATGTTAATCACCGGTGTCATGATCATTATGATTCCGCTTGCTTTCTCGTTCGGGCGCTTGAGCGATCGGCGCGGCAATCGACGATTGGTACTGCTTGGATTGACGGGGTTAGCCTTAACATCAATCCTCTCATTCTTCCTAATCGGGCAAGACTGGTTGTTATTCGTCGGCATCGGGATCTTCATTATTGGTTTCTTTTTGTCAATTTTCGAGGGAACAATGCCAAGTCTGTTGCCAAGTATTTTTTATTCAGATGTGCGGTACCGGACGCTTTCCGTTACCTTTAATATCGCAGTGTCGATCTTTGGTGGGACGACCCCACTCGTCTCGACCTGGCTTGTGCACACGACAGAAGATCCACTCGCTCCAGCCTATTACCTGACAGCCGTCAGCGTCATTGGCTTCATCACATTCTTCTTTTTCTTTGAGAACACAGCAGGTAAGGCGCTCAAAGGATCACATCCGACGGTTGCTTCGGAACAGGAAGTACATGAAGTCGCAAAAAATCCGGAAGATGCGCTGTGGTGGAAAGAAGACGACAAAAAAGAATGACGATAATACGAACAGTCCCTTACTCGATGGAGTGAGGGACTGTTGTTTTTCATGAATTTGTGATGCAACGTTACGAACGTTTAGCAGACTGAAAGACATGTCTAAGAAAATCAGCAATCCGTTGCCAAGCCTGAAGCGCTACGTTTGCGTCACCGTGATGCGTAAAGGCATGGGGTTGTCCGGCAAATTCCTGGTGTTCGACGTGAACACCTGCTGCTTGAAGTCGTTTAGCATACTGCTGAGCTTCCTGCGCCAGTGAGTCGTGCTCAGCCGTCAAAATGAGTGTCTTCGGTAATGCTTCAAGTTGAGCCGCATAGAGTGGCGAAGCAAGGTGATGATACGCATCCTCCGCACGAGCGATGTACATCGCATTGAACTGACGTGCCTGCTCAGTAGGTATGGCTTCTTCAAAAAACGGTTTGTCCGCTGGGTCCGTTGCGAGATCGAGTGGAGGATAGTCAAGGATTTGAGCGATGAGCGGAACCGGATGTGTCTGCTCGGCGTTCCATAACGATATGGCAGTAGCGAGGTTCCCACCAGCACTATGTCCCCCGATCGCGATGCGCGCAGCATCGAGGTGTAGCGTATCAGCATGTTGAAATATCCACTGGACGACCTCATAGGTGACGTGGACTGGAACGGGGAATGGATGCTCCGGTGCTAATGGGTACTCGATATTAAAAACATGACAGTTGACGGTCTCAGCAAGAAACAGATTCCATGGTTTGTCCATCTCTGGCGTTCCTGTGATGAAACCGCCACCATGGAAACTGATAAATCCAGGTAATATGTCTGCTGCATCGATCGGCGAGTGCAGCAATACTCGGACATCGCCGATCGATGTCGGCACCTGTAACGTACTCGTTATAGCTTGCGGTGGTTGAGGGGGTGTGACTTTAGGACGTTCCTCTCCCGAGCGAATCTGTTCGGCAAGGTCAATTATTTGTTGACGATTCATCGAATTCCTCCTTTATGTCTATCTTCATCATACCGAACGGATTGGTGGATTTCTCTTTTGGATTTGTTTTCTCTAGGTACAGGAAAAAACAGCCAGGTTTTGATACACTTTTGAAAGAAACTAGAAGTCGAAAGGATGAAATAGATGCCAACACTTTATATTACGCGCCATGGCGAGACGGAATGGAACTTAGAAAAACGCATGCAAGGCTGGGAAGACTCTCCCTTAACAGCGAAAGGCAGACAGAATGCACGGGACCTCGGTCACCGCTTACGTGAAGTACATTTAGATCACCTTTATATCAGTCCGATTGGCCGCGTCCGAGAAACAGTTCGGATGATGGATCTTGATCCAAAGATTCCAGTCACCGTCGATGATCGATTACGAGAGATGCACATGGGCACTTGGGAAGGAAGGACGGCAGCGGAAATTGAAGTGGCGCATCCCATCGCGCATACTTCGTTTTGGCAAACTCCACACGCATACATACCGGAATCCGGGGAGTCGTTTGACGAGGTTCGTGAGCGCATCCTATCGTTTTTGGAACGACTGGCTGACCATAAGGAAGACGAGAACATCTTGATCGTTACGCATGGCATCTTCCTGAATATTTTGCTAACACATCTCCATCAGAAACCATTCGCGACATTATGGGATCCACCGTTCATTCATGGAACGAGTTTGACGATCGTTGAATACAGGGATGGGGAAGCCGTGATTCGATTAGAAGCTGACATGTCGCATGTCATAGCGGACTAAAAAAACGGCGGACTTTTTCTCGGTCCGCCGTTCTCCTTATCGTGATTTCATCAAATAGATCAAAATTGCGCCTTCTTGTTTTCTGACCTTTAGGTGAAGAGAGGATAACGTGTCGATTGAGCGACCGATGATCGATTCTCCTGTCGTATAGCGTTTGAGGAGTAAGGGATAGAACGAAACATTCGTCTGTTTTTGATCATTGAATTGACCGCTGTCAGTCTGGACGTTTTGAGGTAAGATATAGACCGTTTTCGTCTCAGGAATACCATTCTTCGCATCAAGCGAATAGGTGAAGGCATGCGAATCGTTGAGTAGGTTCAAATCATACGTCAACTGGAACGGTGTGCGATCATATGTACCGGCAGGAATCGATTTGTCGATTAGCACCTCTGGTGGTTCTGTATCGTCAAATTGGACCGCTTTAAGCTGCAGTGGGTGATCGAGTGTACCAGTAAAGAAAAATGTCTGTTGTTGGAACGCTTCTTTCTTAGTAGTAGCGGGAGTAATCGAGAAAGAAGACTTTTTGATCTCGACGGTTTTTTTTGGGAAGGACGGTTGCTTCCGTTGCACAATCAGCAAGCAAGAAGGGAAGAGTAAATAAAAGCGCATATTTCATGACGTGTTCCTCTTTTCCATAGTCATAGTAAATCGGGTTAAAATTAAAAATATTCAAAAAATTAGAAATGATACCTATATTGTACCAGGAATCACACTGTCAAATAAAGGAGGAAAACATGAAAGGAAAATGGTTATTAGCGTCCATACTGCTCGTCGGTTGTACGTCGACAGGGGAAGAGGCCGAATCGACGGCAAAATCGTTATACGTCGCACCGAACGGCACCGATAAAAATACCGGCACGTTGAAGCATCCGCTTAAAACGGTACGACAAGCGACAAAAAAAGCGACGGCCGGAACGACCGTCTATCTGCGTAAGGGAACGTATCAAGAAGCTCTGAATGTTACACAGAGCGGAAAGAAACAACATCCGATTATCTTTCGTAATTACAAACAAGAACGGGTCGTCTTAAGCGGGAAGAACATCAAAGATCGGGACGCAACCTTACCAATCATCCAGATCAAGGATCGGCAATACGTGACCATTCAAGGACTGACGATCGAAGCCGTTCAGTCGAAACGGTCGGATGCGACACCGATCGGCATTTTGGTCACGGGATCAGGATCACACATCACGTTAAAAAACAATACGGTTCGCCACATTAAGACGCTCGCGAAAGAAGGAAATGCACACGGGATCGCCGTCTACGGATCGGGAGCGATTCGTCACCTGACGATCTCCGGAAACCGAGTCGAACAGAATCGCCTTGGTTTCAGCGAAGCACTTGTTTTAAACGGAAATGTCAAACATTTTCGTGTGACAAAGAACATCTTACGGGATAACAACAATATCGGTATTGATTTGATCGGGTATGAAGGCATCGCCCAGTCGAAGAAAGACGACTACGTCCGTGAGGGCGTCGTGTCGGAAAATCGTGTCTACCGGACGTCGAGCTACGGGAATCCTGCTTACGGGAAGGAATATAATGCAGCCGGTATCTATGTCGATGGTGGGAAGAATTTGACGATCGAGAAGAATCTCGTCGAAGCGAGTGATATCGGGATTGAAGTGACGAGTGAACATGCGGGACGATACGCAGAAGATGTCATCGTCCGCCAGAATGATATACGGCAAAACGTCTACACCGGAATTGCGATCGGTGGTTATGACACGAAGCGGGGCGGTACAAAACGTGTCCGGATCGAGCAAAATCAGCTGATCGGGAATGATACGAAAGGACTCGAGGGTGGTCAATTGCTTGTCCAGCACGATGTGCGTGACAATACAATCATCAGGAATACATTCGACGGTCCTTTAAGTGTCGCTCATTACTTTAAGACGAGTTCTGGGAACCAGTTTGAAAAAAATACGTTCAACCATACGAAACGTTTCATGTGGCGCGACGCCTCCTATAAAACGGAACAAAGCTTCTTGAAAGCAGTTCGAAAGGGAGAATGAAGATGAAACTTTCGGAGCGGCTCCTCGCTTACTGGATCAATATCCCGAGACACTGGCGGCTCGCAACGTTGACAGCCTTCTTATTAACGGTTTGGACGATCGAGGGCATTCGTTTTTTAACAAGTCCAACATTACGCCTCCCGACCATTACCGATGCAATCATCTGTCTCATACCGGCAATTCTTTTGTTTGTGATATGGAAAACAAAGAGCCAAAATCACCTCTGAATTAATTGGTTGAAACAAGGGATTTGTTTAGGCGTTCTCGAAAAAGGAGGGAACTTAAATTATAAGGAGGAAGAATAATGACGAAACTAACGATTCAAGCTGTGATTGACCGTCCGGTCGAGACAGTATGGGAGCTTTGGAACGCGCCGGAAGACATCAAACGCTGGAACGCAGCGTCTGACGATTGGCATACGACGGCGTCAAAAAATGATTTGACGGTCGGTGGTCAATTCACGAATCGCATGGAAGCAAGAGACGGTAGCATGGGATTTGATTTCACGGGTACATATGAGTCAATTGTGCCGCATGAACATATCGCCTATGTCCTTGAGGATGGTCGTCAGGTGACAATCGACTTTTCTCGAAACGGAGACCAAACAGAGATCGTTGAATCGTTTGATGCCGAAACGATCAACCCGCCTGAGATGCAACAAGCGGGTTGGCAGGCGATTCTTGATCGGTTTAAGGCGTATGCTGAGTCGAAATAAGTCGTTCGCTTCGTAACTTCCGACCACGACGGTCCGTCAGGGCGGGAATACCGCCGCTCTCGTACCGCTGAACCCAGTTATACAATTGTTGATACGATACATCATGCCGTCCGGCGATACGTTGGTAGTCCTTTGCGGCTGCCAAACAATCGAGGACGGCATTCATGCGTTGTTCCATGTTTATATGTCGTAATGCTCGCATGATATAGCAGCTCCTCTTTAAGGTCATTTCAGACCAGAATGGGTGATCCCTTTGACGAAAAAACGATTTGCCCAGATGAAGAGTAATAGCGCTGGCAAGGTTGCGATGACAGTTGAAGCCATCATGGCTGCTGGATTGACAAAGTTTGATCCTTGGACGAGTGTAGCGATGCCAAGTGTCATCGTTTTCATTTCTGCTTCATTCGTTACAAGCGATGGCCACAGAAAATCATTATAGATCGCAAGGAAGGTGACGATTCCAAGCGTCGTGATGATAGGGCGCAAGGTAGGTAGAATGACTTTCGTCAACACCTGCCATTGATTCGCCCCATCGAGATAAGCGGCCTCTTCTAAATCTTTCGGAAATGTCCGCAGAAAGTTGTAAATCAGAAAAACACCAAGTGTGCCTGCAGCATAGGGCACGATGAGAGGAACATAGGAATCAAGTAATTCTGCTTGTCTAAAGAGATAAAACGCTGGGAACAATGTCACGATGCCTGGAATCGTCAAAGCGATGACGACGATGGCGAGAATGATTTTACGACCTGGAATCTGAAGGCGTGCTAGAGCGTATGCGGCTAACACGTCGACAAATAAAACAAGTAATGTTCCTAGGACAGTGACGATCGTCGTGTTTAACAACCATCGAATTAAGGGAGACTCGCTACTAGCGTTTAAGATGAGACGGTAATTTTCAAGCGTCCAAGATTTCGGTAGTAGGCTGGCGCTTTCCAGCGAATCACTTAACGTTTTAAATGATGTTAATATCATCCAGACAAGCGGAAGTAAAAAAATGATCGATAATAAGCTGGCTACGGTCAACAACAGGATCGTCGTCGTTTTTTTGTGTCTCATGTGATCTTCCGCTCCTTTTCAGCATCGCTCTTGATAGTAATGTCTGTAGCTGAAGAAGTTGACTTCTTTTGGGCAACGGATTTCGATAAGACAGGTTCTTTTTTTGTTGCCATATAGGATACAAAGAACTGCATACCGGTAATGATCATCATAATGAATCCCATTAATAGTGCCATCGCTGCTCCCATTCCTAACTGATTCTGACCGAATACGGTCGTATTGATTCCCATGATCAATGAGGTCGTCGATTGCTCTGGTCCTCCTCGGGTAATCAAAAGCGTTTGTCCATACAAATTAAAAGAAGCGATTAACGTCGTAATGAGGACAAAAAATGTAATTGGTCGAATCGTCGGTAATGTAATGCTTATAAACTGATGCCAGGGAGACGCGCCGTCTAAGCTAGCTGCTTCGTATAACGTGTGATCCACTTCTTCCAGTGCATTCAAGAAGAGTAACATATTGAAGCCGACCGTCCACCATACAGTCGCAATGACGATGACGACCCAGGCAAACGGTTGATCACTGGTCCAATTGACTGGTGAGTTGATGAGGTGGAGATCAAGTAACAATCGATTGATGAATCCACCATTCGTCGCAAACAACCAAAGATAAATGGCAGATACTGCTGTCACCGAGATGGAGTAGGACATGAAGAAAATCGTCCGAAAGAATGTTTTAAATTGTCGTGGAAGATGACGGATTAAGAGCGCGAGCAATAAACTACAGATAACAAGTAACGGTACGCTGTAAACCATGAACCATAATGTGTTCGTTAACGTTGCTAAAAAGAGACGTTGATGTACGGTCTCATTAACAAGTAAATCCCGATAGTTCGAGAGACCGACGAAACCATTTTCTCCAAAAGACAGTCTGAAATCATGTAGACTCATCCAGATGCCATACACTAGCGGGAGTAACCAAAATAAAACGAAACAGATAAGGAACGGAAGTAAAAAGAGCAATCCGAACCAACGTGATCGTCGTGTCAAATACATTGGTCTCCTCCTTTAACTCACTTGGATTTAGCAATTTCTTGAGCCTGTTTGGTCGCTTTTTTCAGTTCTGTCATTAAGGCATCTTTCGTCAGATTACGATCACTCGTTAATTTTGCGAACACGACTTCGTTCATATACCGCATCTGCTCATCAAACTGATAGACCCGGGGTGCACGAACATAATCTTTCAATTGCTTTTGATTTTCAGCTGCGAGTGCATACCGGGATGGATCATCAGTAATCAATTTTAATGTCTCTTTGTGAGAAGGCGTTTGACCCGATTCAGCCCAATTGGCTAAGTGTTTCGGAGTGTAGAGGTATTTAAAGAAAGAAGAGATTCCTTTCTTGACCTCTTGATCCTGAACAGAAGAACTGACGGCGATCGTATGGGCATTTCCTGTCGTAGCTTTTGATTTGAATAAGAGGGGCATTGGTCCAATGCCTAATTGATCTTTATATTTATCCTTGACTGCCGAATAATACCAAGGACCCGTAAATGATACGGCGGTCTGATTGGCGTTATTCGATGCAGTTTTCATGAAAGATTGGAATTCGCCATCTAGACCTAATTTTTTAGGTGAAATTTGATCGACGAATATCATATCATGATATTTCATCAACGCATCTGCATAGGCAGGTTGCGCAAAATCAAGGTAGCCATCACGTTCGAGTTGAATGTCATTTTGTGCAGCCGCGACAGTTAGATAGAATGGTGTCAGTCCACTTGATGGAAGACCGAATGCGTAGAGATGATCATCTTTCTTTTGAAGTTGTTCATTCAATTGTTCAAGATCAGCATATGTTTTAGGCATAGATTTAACTAAATTTTTGTTATAAAACATCGTGAGTGGATGAATGTCTAACGGCAGGGCGTACATTTTATTGCCAACTTTGGCAGAGTCCACTCCAGATGTTAAGAAATCGTTCTCTTTGATGTTTGCTTGTTTCATATAATCGGTAACGGGCTGAATCATTTGATCCGACTGATACGTTCGTAAACTTGCTTCATGAATGACAACTAAATCGTATTTTCCTGATTTGAATTTCGTATAATGATCTTTCTCTTGCGATTGGACCAATTTATACTTTTTCTGACTTGCATTGAATCCTTTGACGATTTTCGTCATATATTGACCATCGCCACCTGTGAATCCATTGATGAACTTAATCTCAATCTTGCCATCTGCATTCTTACCGTCACCACATCCTGTAAGCGGTAACAATAAACCGCTTAATAAAAGCAGTGGAAATATTTTATGAGTACGCATGTTTCATCACTCCTTCTACAAAATAAGAACAAATGTAATAAATACATGTTTTCAACTAACATTGATGGTGTTGCGCGATGTCATGCAGAAGATCCTTGAACTCTTGCATGGACTCACCTGGTCCAAGAAATAGCTGGTAAGTTCGAATGTAAGGACCATGAATCAATATACGTTTTTCGAGTGTTGGTAAATGGAGTTGATAATGAATTTCTCCAACCTGACTGACCGACGCACTATTCATCGGAGATACCGTCTCTTTAAAAGTAAGCGTCAATTTAGCAGAATTGGCAGTCATGTAATCAATGTGCATTCCGAAATTCTCTTCTGAGAAATGGTGCTCGACAAGATTGACAAAGTGGGCACCACTAAAAAACTTCATAACACCCACACCTCCTTTAACTATGTATATCCTGTACATGTTTATTGAAAACCTGTATTTCAAATATTACAAAAAAACCACCTCAATAAAGAGATGGTTTGCGTTACCCTGCCAGTTCAAGCATTTGAACGAACGCGACGTCTGGATCCGTCGTCTCAAATCGATTCAACCACTCCTTGAAGTCACCTTCATACAAAATACGACCTTGATGGAGGAAGATGACGTGGGCAGCGGTATGTAATAGATCGTGTAATTGATGGGTCGAGAAGAGACACGTTTGTCCACTTGCGGTCATCTGCTCGAAGCGTCGCATGATATGAAGTCGTGTTGCCGGATCAACTCCGCTCGTCGGCTCGTCAAAGATGTAAAGCGAACGTGGAATTGTCGTCAAAAGTGTGACGAACAACCATTTCTTTTCGCCAGCGGACATCTTACCGATTTTCATCTCCCACAGATGAGCGAATAAATCGAGCTCTCGTGGCTGTTTCAGATGACGCGTATAGGTTTCTTGCTTGCGATATGCTTTCAAGCGGGCGAGCCGACCGACGAAGACGGCGACATCCTTGCCCTTTAATTCATCCGAGTAATAGATGAATTGCGTCAAATAGAGAATGTCTGAAATATGAGGTAAATCAAGTTCACCAGATGTAATCGGTAAGGCACCGGTCATACAATCAAACAGTGTCGTTTTCCCGGCACCGTTCATCCCGATCAAGACGTTCAGTTTCCCGGGAACAAGCGAAAAGGAGACATCGTGTAACAGATCAGGTGATTTCGGATAGTTGAAGCGTATGTGTTGGACGTGCATCTGAATCCTCCTATCGAGTCAGCAATGACATGAGATTAAAGCGTTTGACAGAGAATAGACCAAATAACAGATAAACGACGAGTACGACGGTCAAGATAAGGAACGATGCTCCCGTAACGTGCTCAGAGACAGCGAGACCAAGTGTTTTCATGACATAAAAAGGATTCAAGTAACTGTACCAGCGATCCGGTTGGTTACTTGCGAACAAGAACAGCGGATACATGACGATGTTGATTAATGTCGACATACTCGAAATCTTTGCCGGAAGCATCGTCAAGGCGATACTTGCAAAAGCAAGCGGGATACTGAGCAACAAGACGAGATAAGCGAGTAACAACGTCAAAGGTGAGAAGAAGCCGAATACAAGCATCAAGATCGTCGTAAAGACCGTCAAACTAACGGCTGCAAACACGAGCTGAACGAGTACGAGTGCGAGAATACAACCAATCTTACTACCGGAAATCATGATATACGTCTTCATCAAACCATGCTCCCGCATCCGGGCAAGTTGGAGTCCGATGCCATTCACGTAAATCGAAAGTAAGATATAGCCCCAAAAGAGCGCGAGGAACGAGAGGAAACTGTTCTCGGTGAAGTCGAGGCGTGACCCGAAGACAAAGGCGAGAATCAACGGGAAAATCAACGACCAAAAGACCGGAATCTTATCCGTCAGCATGATTTTTAAGTAGAGTATGAAGTAGCTAGGAATCGAATACATATGTGCCTCCAATCAGTGTGTCGAATCAAGCTTATATTAAGTATACGTTTGGAAATGGGAAATAGTTCCTTTGAAAAGAGCTTAAGAATCACCTGAAATCAAACGATGTAACGCATCGACAACAATATGGGGGGCATCCTGTTGAATGAAGTGCCGGCTGTTTGGAACTTCGATCAACAAGCCTTGGATCGACTGTGCAGCAGTTTGTCGTTGCAATTCGTGCCACAATAGTTGCGCCTCACGCGAATAATGATCTTTTTTACCAGCAGACAGAACAATGACTGGAAATGGGTAGAGGATATCAACGTTCGTCGCTTCAATACTCTCTTTAAAATCTTTGTATGTACATTCGAGCGTGAATTGTTTTTTGTATATGGATTGGAACGTGTTTGGCATCACTGGTAAGAAGCGTTGAATATAGGACTCTGGTGTTGCATCGATGAGCAATAGACCTTTTATTTCACTTGGATATTGCGATGCAAATTGTCGAACTAACGTGCCGCCATAGGAATGACCCACAAGAATAAAGGGTGGTTTGAGAGATAAGGTATGGATCAAACGGCGAAGGCGATTCACGCTCTGGCGACTAGTCTCGGAATCATGCTGCATACTACCACCGATGTTCGTACGGTCATACATCAAGATCGTTCCAAGTCCTTCAACTTGATCCATGATTGGTTGCCAGGTTGAAAGATCTTGTCCATATCCATTTTCAAAGATAAACGTTGGTTGATCGGAAGTTCCGAGAATCAGACGATAGTGTAACGTCGTTTCAGGTAACGTCATTAAGTCGAAAGACATATGATTCCTCCTATTCTAGTGGGAATAAAAGTAAGGATACCAGAAAGAAACAAATATTGTAAACTGAAGCAAAGGACAGGAGGTATCATGATGGACTATTTATTAACGTCTGGTGGGATACAAAATCCATCGATTCACAACGCGTTACGCGAGATGCTCAGAAAACCGATTGAGGAATGCCATGCCATCGCGATCACGACAGCTTCATATGCGTTATCCAAAGGATTGGAGCTTGCTACAAACTTCATTCAAGGAAAAGATGAGGCACCGATGGTCGATTTAGGATGGAAGTCAGTCGGTCTGTTGGAATTATCAGCGGTCTCGGTAATTGATCCAGCAATTTGGCAACCAGCGGTCGAACAAGCGGATGTCATTCTCGTTAATGGTGGTGATCCACTCTTTCTATATCACTGGTTCGTCGAATCGGGCTTCGATCGACTATTACCGCAACTAACCGGTGTTTATGTCGGGATGAGCGCCGGCAGCATGGTCCTTACGCCACGAATCGGAACAGATTTCGTTGGATGGAAAAAGACGCCGGAGCAATCGGACGCAACATTAGGTCTCGTTGACTTTTCAATTTTCCCGCATCTCGATCATCCGCAATTACCAGATAATCACTTACAAGCTGCCAAATCTTGGGCTGAGACATTGACGAATCCGGCGTACGCGATCGACGACGCGACAGCGATCCGTGTTATCGGTTCGAACGTAGACGTGATTTCTGAAGGAAAGTGGGTCCAGTTGCGATGAGGACGCTCTATTTCATTCGCCATTGCGAATCGATCAAAAAAGGCAGTGATCGAGGGCGGGGATTAACGGATGCAGGTCAGGAACAAGCGCAGGAACTCGTAGCGTTCTTTAAAGCGATACCGATTGACGCCATCTACTCGAGTCCGATGCAACGGGCGATGGACTCCGTTCGCCCACTCGCTGAGCAAAGAGGTTTGCCGATCTACGAGGCAGCGTTTCAAGAACGGTGTTTTCAGGAAACAGACGAACGTTTATCACCTAAACGGCTAGAAGAACTGTTGAAGCGATCATTCCAAAATGATGATTACGCGCAAAAAGGTGGAGAGTCGAATCAAATAGCACGCAATCGTGCTCTAGTAGCCATCGATCAGCTACGTAAAATCCACCCGCACCACCGATTGGTCGTCGCGACGCATGGTCTCGTGTTGGCGTTAGTGCTCGAACACTACACTGGACGACCGGCAAATGAGTGGCTGAGCGCGATGGCGAGTCCAGCGATCCATCAGCTGACATTCGATGCAAGCGGGAAAACGTCTCATGAACAACTCTTGTAAAATGATTAAATCTGCCCGCTGAAGATGAAACCGAGAAATAGCAGTAGTAACACACTAAGAGGAACGGAACAGGCGAGACTGACATATTTGAGGATTCCCGGTTCGCGTCGTTTGATGGCGACGATCCCGAGTCCGATTCCAAACAGATAAATGACAAGTCCGATCGGTATCGTAAGCATCGAGTTTGGTCCGAACGACCAGTTGAACGGCGGGAAAATCATAGAGTCGATGAGCAGACCGAGCAAACTAAAGAAGAGAGAAGCTTTAGCGTATGTCATGTGAGAACTCCTTTTAATTAAGTATGTGAACAAGAATTCGGAATTAAAATGAGAATTCCTGCTTCATCCAGTAAATTTCCTGTTTGGCATTTGAATGAACGGGAACTATATCTAAAAGATACTATCTTTTAGATATAGGAGGGACCGATGCCAAAAGAAAATATGACCCGTTATGCGATTCTCGGACTTCTTGCAAGCGGATGTACGTCTGGTTATGAGATGAAACACACGATCGATACGAGCTTGAATCACTTTTGGAAAATCAGCTTCGGACAAGTCTATCCGACGCTGAAACGGTTAGAGGCGGAAGGATTGATCGTTGAAGAGGTCACGGATGGGGAACGGAAACAATTCGCTCTGACGAAAAACGGGCATGCGGAGCTCGAGCGGTGGGTCGCTGAACCGTCCGTCGAATTGCCCGTGCAACGGAACGACCTGTTGTTGAAGCTGTACTTCGCTCGACATGCTTCAAAAGAGGTCACCTTGCAGAAAATTCAGGAGCACGCGCGATTGCTCGAAGAACGGCTTGAGACGTATCAAGCGATCGATGCGATGATTCGTTCTTATCCTGACTCGAATGATGCCGTCTATTGGTTATTGACGCTTGATTATGGCATTCGGAAGACACGGGCGTTACTCGACTGGTGCGACGCTTCCCTTGAGACCCTTGAAGGAGGAAATTGACATGAAACGGATCATTGCGACTCCGAACAAAGACGTCGTCGTGTTCATCATCGGTTTACGGATCAATCGCCTACGTTCTGTCCGGCAGTGGTTACCGACGGTCCAAGCGATGGGACCGATGCTACAAGAGTGTTATGAAAACGATGTCGGTCTGATTTCGCATGAGTCACTTGTCGGTTGGCGTTCCGTGACGTTGATTCAGTATTGGCGTTCGACGGAAGAATTGATGGCATATGCCCATGGTTCCCGTCATTTGACGGCGTGGAAACGATTCAATCAGAAGGCACGGACATCAGAAGCGGTCGGGATCTTCCATGAGACGTTCGAAGTCAGCAATTATGAGTCGATGTATGTCAATCTTCCAACCCGAGGTCTAGCGAAAGCACTCGGGGAGTCGGCGATTAAGCCGCATCAAGAAAAAGCAAAAGAGCGCTTAGCCGAGCGACAATCACAAGAGACGATCTAAATAGACAAAAGACGGGTGCCGAGGCATCCGTCTTTTTATGTCGCGACTGGCGTGACGGGTTCGAGCATCTCCCCGCAGTTTTGGCAAATATGATCGAGCGCTTTCGTACACGGTTCGCAAAACGTACAAGCGTGCGAGCACTGATAGACCGTCGTTTCAATCGTTTCTTGACACCGGACACAGGTTGATTCCATATGTATCACCTCCTGTAATTAGTATAAGAAAAGCATTTTGATGAGCACAGTAGGAGAACATAGGGAAAGGCTATATTTTCCTTTGATTCCATGTTAATTTGAAGAAAGTGGTTTTAATTCGAAAGGGAGATGAAAAATGGATCAAATTGATCAACAGATTGTCCGGATTCTGCAAGATGATGCCCGGATTCCATGGTCGGAACTCGGACGACAGATCGGGTTATCGGCACCTGCCGTCATCGAACGGGTCCGAAAAATGGAGGACGCGGGAATCATCGAAGGATTCCGCGCTGTCATAAATCCGGAAGCACTCGCGCAAGGGTTACTCGCGGTCGTCATGTTCGAAGAGACACGCTGCGCAGGCTTGATTGAATTTTGTAAAGGACATCCAGAAGTCGTCGAGTGTCATCGCCTGACCGGTAGCTATAACTTCATGGTCAAGTTGCAAACGGCGTCCGTTACAACGCTGGAACGTTTTCTTGATGACGCATCGGTCTACGGCAAACCGTCGACCTGGATTCGACTGTCGACGCCAGTGCCGTTCACGGGATATACGGTATGACGGAAGCAACCCGTGTACGGATCGAACAACTGACGGGGGATATCGGGCACGTCGAAAAGCTTTTTGAGCAAGGGGGAACTTCGATTGTGTACCGGATTGAAGCAAAGAAAGGGAGTTACTTACTAAAGACTGCTACGGAAGCGAGATACCAAGGATGGCTCGCAGAAGAAGCAATTGTCTTAGAAGAATGGATGCAACGAGAACCAGGGTTCCTACCTGAGTACGTTAGTTTTTTTAAGACGGAACAGCAAAGCCATCTCTTGATGCAGTGGCGAGACGGGATGACGTTGACGACAGCCTTAAGACAGGCGACAAGCGAGCAACGGATTCAGCTGTGGCAAGCGTTCGGAACGTATCTTTTCCAGTTTCATCAACGCACGACAGGGGGAACGTCACAGGAGTGGTTAACGGAACGACTTATGACAGCGGAACGTTATGTCGCATCTGCTTGGACGTCCGGCACGATGGATTTACTGAAACAACTAAAGTCCTCCTGTCCGGAGCCGATAACTGCCAGTTGGATTCATGGCGACTGTACGACAGACAATCTGTTGGTTGCGACGGACGGAAAGCTCTCGTTCATTGATGTCGGAGCGATGAGACCGGGCGATCGGCGGTATGATATCGCTCTCGCCATCAGTCCAATCATCAATGATCCGCGAGCCCTCGATGCCTTTTATGAAGGCTATCGATTTGAGCGACTAACTACACGAGAATTTGATTATTACGAACACGGACTGTATTCCTTTTTCTAAAAAGCCGATGCAAAGGAGAAAAAAGATGAACCTCATGCTAATCGGAGGCGGTCAACTGGTTGCTCCGTCTCACCAATTCATCAATCGGTATGTCGTTCAACTGACGAAACACGCGCCACATATCGTCTTCCTGCCGACGGCAAGTCGAGATGAATCGTTATACCAATACCAATTTCGAGATACATATGAAGCACTTGGAGCGATCGTCTCGGTCGTCACGCTATTTGACGACGAACTATCCATGGCGACGCAACGACGATTAATAGAACGTGCCGACATTCTTTATGTCGGCGGTGGCAATTACCCGTTACTCGTTCAGACGCTTGCTCTAAAAGGCATGGATCTATTGCTTGAACAAGCCGTTAAGCGTGGAACATGGTACGTCGGTGTCAGTGCTGGAGCGATCTATGCGATGGAATACGGGATCCGTACGAGTGAGGACGGAACAGACTATTGCCTGGATACGGGAGAGGGCTGGCTGAGCGGTTGTCTCTGTCCACACTTGAACCAGGAAAAACGGGCAACCCGTTTTCAGGAACACCTGCCTCAAATGGATCATGCCATCGGATTACCTGATGACACGGCGTATATTCTTTCTGGGACAGATCACTATCGATTAGGAGAAGGGCACGTGCTTTGTTTTAAATGATGATAAACGCTTCGAACATCTAAAGTGTTTATCATCATTTAAAGTGATTCAAAACAGTTGACGAACAAAAATCGGGATGGTATATTTATCTCGAATTAAAGATATATGAATTGAAGATACAAAAGAGGTGAACGAAATGACACGACCGAATCCGAACATGAAAGCATTGACGGTCATGGTGCGCGCAGTCGATGCGTTACATGAAGTCATCAAGAAGGATGTTGCGCAATGGGGGTTGAACCCAACGGATTTTTCGGTTCTTGAGTTGCTGTTTCACAGGGGCAGGCAACCGATTCAATTGATTGGGAAAAAAGTCTTGATCACGAGCAGTAGCATCACCTATGTCATCGATAAGCTCGAAAAGAAAAATTACGTTGTCCGAAAAGCATGTCCAGAGGATCGGCGTGTGACATTTGCGGAACTGACCTCTGAAGGACACCAACTGATGGAAGCTATTTTTCCAAAGCACGAGCAAGCGATTAATCAAGTATTTCAAGGAATAGCCCCGTCAGACCTCGAAGCATTCATCGAGACAGCCAAAACGATCGGCTATCAAGCAAAAAAACAATAAAATTTTTTAGACTGATATCTCGAATTCGAGATAATAACCATTAAAGGAGCGATTTTTCATGAATGAACTAAAAGGAATCCACCACGTGACGGCGATTACGAGCAGTGCCGAAAAAAACTATGACTTCTTTACGAACGTCCTAGGGATGCGATTGGTCAAGAAGACCGTCAATCAGGATGACATCCAGACGTATCACTTATTCTTCGCCGATGATAAAGGATCTGCCGGCACGGATATGACATTCTTTGATTTCCCTGGTATCCAAAAGGGATCACACGGAACGAATGAAATCTTCAAGACAGCGTTCCGTGTCCCAACGGATGCGGCACTCGAATACTGGATCAAACGCTTTGACAAATATGACGTCAAGCACCGTGGTATCAAAGAACAATTCGGCAAGCAGACGCTCTCGTTCGTCGATTTCGATGAGCAACAATATATGTTGATTTCTGACGAGCATAATCAAGGTGTCGCTTCCGGCACACCGTGGCAAAATGGTCCGGTACCCCTCGAGTTCGCGATCACGGGACTCGGTCCAATTCACATCCGGATCGCGGAATTCGACAATTTAAAAGCGGTACTCGAACAAGCGATGTTGATGCGCGAAGTCGATCAAGCTGGTTCCCTGCACTTGTTCGAGATGGGCGAAGGAGGAAACGGCGCACAAGTCATCGTTGAGCACAACGTCGTTCTACCAAGCGGACGTCAAGGATTCGGAACGGTGCACCACGTCGCTTTCCGCGTTGAAGATACGGCTGCCTTACAGGAATGGATCGAGCGGATGCAACAGCTGCGCTTCAACACGTCCGGTTACGTCGATCGCTTCTTCTTCGAGTCCCTCTATGCCCGTGTCGCGCGCGGTGTCTTGTTCGAATGGGCAACGGATGGTCCTGGTTTCATGGGTGATGAGCCATACGAAACGGTCGGGGAGAAATTATCATTACCACCATTCCTCGAGCCACAACGGGCACAGATTGAACAAATGGTCCGTCCGATCGATACGGTCCGGAGTACGCGCAAGATCGAAAAAGAATACCTTTAAGAGAACATTACGATAATGTAACTAACCGCATCTAAACAAGAGGAGGTAATGAAAATGGAGAAATTAAACATTGGTATCGTCTTAGGATCCACACGTGAAGGACGTCTCAGCCCACAAGTCGGAAAATGGGTCAAACAACTGGCTGATCAACGGGATGATGCGAACTATACGATTCTTGATATCGCCGACTACAAATTACCGCTCCTTGGTGAAAAGGATGGGGATGCGTCGGGTGCTGCTGCTTGGTCGAAGGATGTCGCAGCACAAGACGGCTTCGTCTTCATCGTCCAGGAATACAACCATTCGATTGCAGCGTCACTCAAGAACGCGCTCGATTATCTACGTGTCGAATGGAACAACAAAGCGGCAGGGATCGTCTCTTATGGTTCTGTCGGTGGGGCACGGGCAGCCGAACATTTGCGCGGCATCTTAGGTGAGTTATTGATCGCCGACGTCCGGGTGCATCCAGCGTTATCCTTGTTCACTGATTTCGAGAATGGATCGGTCTTAAAAGCGGCAGCCGTTCAAGAAACATCGGTCAACCAGATGCTCGATCAAGTCATTCCGTGGGCAACGGCATTAAAAACGATTCGCTAATTCGTGATTGATCAGAAACCCCCTCATTTCGCTGAAATGAGGGGGTTTTCTATCGTTGTCATGTACAACACGACGTGACGCGGCGCAGATCCTTTTCTTGAATGTAAAGCGTGTGTTGGCGGACTTTATAAGGAATGTCAGCCGCTTGAAGACGTTCGAGATAGTGACCCGTCGGAGCGACCGTCCATTTCACATATGTTGTTGCGGCATTCGGTGAAGCAAGACAGATGAGTAGCAAAAGCGGAAGGATCCATTTTCGAATCTTCAATCGTATACCTCCTTCATTATTTCAAATACTGTATTAATGATTTTATTGTTTAAATCAAAAACTAAAAATCACGACTCACGTCAACAAAAAATAACTGACCATCAAGCCGACCAACAGACCACTAAAAGCAAGTCGATAGACGGGTGAACGATGGGTTCCTTTATTTCGTTTGACTTGATAGACGATGAAATAGGTCACACTGGTCACCATGACGAGGATCGCCAGTGTACTGAGTAAAGTAGACATCAGCATTCCTCCTTATCGTAAGATTTTAGCTAACGCTTTTCCTTTCGCCAACTCATCGACGAGTTTGTCGAGAATCCGGATGTTACGAATGTGCGGATCCGTTAGATTTTCCACACGAATCCCGCAGATGACGCCAGTGACTAAAAAGCGGCGTTCGTTCAGGGCGGGTGCGTGCTCGAAAAAAGCTGCGACGTTTTGGGTTTGTATGGCTTGTTCAAGAGTTGGTTTCGTGTGTCCGGTCAACCAGAACAGCACGTCATCGAGTTCCTCTTGTGTCCGTTGCTTACGCTCGACTTTTTGACGGTATAGCTGATACAGCTTCTGCATCGGCATTTGAAATACTTTTTCGTAACTCATCTGAATTGCCACCTTTCATGGTAACATATGGGAAAAGCTCTTGTGTCACGGATTTCAATTCGGTTTGGAGGTGCAGGATGAAATGAGATATCGAATCATTAGGATGACTTTTTTGACGTGCCTAGTCCTATTTTTAGGCGTCATGGGTGTAAAACTATCGTATCAAGCATTGATCGATCCACCGATTGATCAATCGACAGGAAACTGGGTATATATTCCGGGCAAGATCTTACCGACTAAAAAAGTCATCTATGTGAAAGAAGAGCACATCATCAAACAACCGGATTCTTCAAAAATTGGGCACGAAAGATATCGGAAGGAACCTAAAAAGAAAAAACCGATTGAGCTTGGGAAAGGTTTCTTGACAGATGCGATCAATCAAATCGCACGTATGACTCCTTGGATGGTCGCTCTAGTCATCATCTACCTGTATCGTCGACAACGATTCAACCGTATGCAGTGGTCATTCCCATCAAGTCATCAACCGAAACGAAACGCTCTATCGCTTCCGCTAACGCCTGAAGTCCAGTCCTCATCTAAAGACAGTATTCTTGATTCAAAAATTCGTGAAGCGGTGCGCGCGTTCAATCGATCACTTGCTCCAGTGCAACAACGGCGGACATATGAGACGCTGACGGAGTGGTTTACACGCTTAGAGGTCACGGTCCCGCATGAGATCTATCAACTCGTTCGATATGCCGACGTGGCAGAGCAGACACTCGATCCCTCTCGAAGGACTGTTTTTCTTGAACAGCTTAAGCAAAATCAGACACGGCTTGTGTAATCAGCCGTGTCTTTTTTGGTGTCCGCGATACTTATTAAGAGCAAGCATGTTCAACAGGAACAAGGCTGCTCCATAAAGGAATAGTCCGAGCCAGTACGGCCAGATACTGGACCACCCATTGCCGTAGACGAGCACCTCTTTGATCGCACTCGCTCCGTAGAAAATTGGGGTGATATATCCGATGTTACCGAGTCCGTACGGGATTAGATCGAGCGGAATCAAACCCGAGAAGAAGATTTGTGGAATGATCGTAAAGGGAATCAACTGGACGACCTGCAGCTCAGACTGGGCAAAAATCGAAATCGTTGCCCCGAACAAGACCGCGACGACGGCAAGTCCAAGCATCGTCAGGAAGACCCAGATGATCGAACCTTCAGACGGTAAGTCAAGAACGGTCGTCGCGTACAGGACGACAAGAATCGCCTGAATCGAGGCGAAGACACTATAACCGAGCGTATAGCCGAAGATGACGTCGGTTTGGCGAATCGGTGTCATCATTAACCGCTCGAGCGTGCCGCCACTGCGTTCCTTGACGAGAGCCATTGCTGACAAGATGAAGACGAAGAAGAATGAGAACAGCGATAGAAAGACGAAGCCAAGCGCATCAAACGTTGATTGATCGACATCTCCGTACAGATAGTTCGTCTCGAGTTGCATCGTCGGTTGCAGGGATGACAGTCCAGCTTGAATTTCGCGTAGTGCTTTCGAACTTTTCGTCGAAGGTTCACGGAGGTTCAACGCTAGCTGATTGTCTTTCATGTCTAAGACGACGTCGACCGTTTCATGATTCTTGAGATAGGCGTCAGCATCGCTGCCGTTATACGTTTTAATCGACAGATCCTGTTTTTCGATTGCTTGTGAGACCGGAGCCGGTACATCTTGACTGATGGCGACGACAGGCGTGTAATCATCGTTTCCAAGTAGGAAATAGATCAAGGTGAAGATTAATAATGGAGCAAGCAAAATGAGTCCGACGCTTCGTTTATCGTTCAACGTTTGACGGATGACCCGTCGTGCGAGTTGCCACATCATGTCACGTCCTTTCCAGCGAGCAGGAACAGTTCCTCGACCTGACCGTTTTCAGTCTGTGCGAGCAAACGAGCGAGCGGATCGTAAGCGATAATCCGACCGTTATAGATCAATGCTGCCCGGTCACATTCATTGATTTCATCCATGACGTGGGTCGAGACGACGATCGTCGTGCCTTGCGCACGAATCGCTTGGAATTGATTCCAAATCTGGCGGCGTAACACGGGATCAATCCCGACGGTCGGCTCATCCAGGAATAAGACGCTCGGACGATGCAGGATTGAGATGGCGAGGGACAATCGTTTCTTCATCCCACCGGAATAATGACGAACGAGCTTTTTTTGATCATTCGTTAAATCGACGAGTGTCAAGACCTCCTCGATGCGTTTTGCTAAATCCTGACGGGACATGTTGTATAAGGAACCGAAAAATTGCAGGTTCGCAAGCCCCGATAAATCCTCATACAAAGCATCGTTTTGTGGCATGAAACCAATCTGCGATAACATCTTGAAGCTTGGCATCGAAGTGTCACCAATCTGAATCGAACCTGCGTCTGCCTGGATCGCACCAATCATCAAACGAATCAGTGTCGTCTTACCAGAACCTGACGGACCGAGCAAACCACAAATTTCACCGGACGGAATCAAAAGATCAATCTGTTGGAGGACGTTCTGTTGATGAAACGATTTTGATACACCGTGCAATTGTAAATCCATCGTATTCTCCCTCCTTTTATGAAATAATTATTGAACAACGTGTTGATTAATTTCATTATAAAAGGGAGAGAAACTGGGAGCAATGACCAGTTAACGTTCATCTGTCGCTTAAGCGACACTTCCTGAAAAACTGTTGAAGAAAGAGGCGATTTCGATGAAAAAACAGGATTTACGCGTTATCCGGACCGACCGGAGGATACGCGAGACGTTCCTTCAGCTGATCGACGAAGTCGGTTTTGACGCCGTGACGATTAAGTTGTTGACGGAACGGGCGGAAGTCAATCGCGGGACGTTCTACCATCATTACGCGGATAAATACGAACTGCTCGAGCGGATGACGAATGAGGTTTTTGAAAAGATCGAAGCGACGTTCGAACGCGAGATTCCATTCGTCCTGATCAACAAAACGGAGGACTCACCATACCGACGAATCATCCCGTTTCTAACGTTTCTTTATGAACACCGGACGCTGATGCGGATCTTACTCAGTCCGACGAGTGACGGGATGTTTCGGAAGCGGGTCCGTGATTACATGCAACAGATTCTGTTCTCGGGACTACCGGAACAAGGAGAACGGCTCGTTCCAGAAAATTATCTCATTGCCTATCTCTCAGCCGCCCATCTCGGTGTCATCGAATCCTGGTTGAGCCACCCAAACGAGACATCACCGGATGAAATTGCTCGAATTGTCTTTACGATTTCGATGGAAGGACCGTTTCGAGCAGCGGGGTTCCGGCGATGAGTCTTGAGCAAGTCTTAGAAAAAGTCGTCGTTTGTTTGCAGCAAGAACGGATTCATTTTGGTATCGGTGGTTCATTATTGTTGGCGCAGCATGGACTACCAGTTGTACCGCGCGACATCGATCTCGTCGTCGCGTTAGCGGACGCCGAACGAGCAGTCCAACTGTTGGCGGACATGGGGACTGTCGTCGAACAAGACAAGACGTCACTTTACGCGACGGAAGTGTTCCAAGAATTTATCATTGAAGGAATCGATATCGATTTGATGAGCGGACTGCAGATTCGTCATGGCGAGGGCGTGTTCATCTATCCGTTTGATGAACAATCAATCGATTCAGCTGGACGTCCGTTCATGTCACTCGTTGATTGGTATGTCATTTATCAACTGATTCCAGGACGAGAACAAAAGGTCGCGATGATTGAAGACGTATTTATGAAACAGGAAGTCGACCGTAAGCGTCTCGAACAACTGAGAAGCCTCGTTCTTCCGCAAGTCGTAAGAAATCGGATAGATCAATGGCTGAATTGACCTATAAGTCGCGTAATAAGACGACTTCGTTCGTTGCTGATAAGTAAGCGTGGTTCGAGTCAAGCAAACCACAGAGAACATAGTGGTCAAGTGCCCGGTCGAAGACATAATACGGTTTCAATGTCAGGTAAGGCATGAGTGCGTGACGTATGACTTCTTCCGGAACGCTATCAGGCAATCCTTGTGTCGAGTCATGATAGAGATCAATAAATGCTTCGTTATCAACGATTAGGCTGACTTCGTAAGTATCTTCCATCAGGAGAATCGTCAAACGACGTTTGTAAGCGAGATTTATATCGTCACGAGTCCGGCGTACTACTACGTTAATGAATGGGAAATCCCGATTGATTTCTTGAATCGTCCACGCTCCGGACTCCTCCGGATACTCGGCAGCGATGAGGTCTACAGCAATCGACTGACAGGTTTCCAGCATCTCGTCAGTCAACGGTCGGTAATCCGGATGTGGCGTTTGAGCTTCGGCATCGCGTGCCGTGACGGTGTCTCGCCGCTTAATCAATTTGCGCGTATAGGAGAACGTGGACGGTTTTTCCCATGTTACGATCTCGTTCATGGCAACGGACGAAGTTTCGGGATTACTTAGAGGATACGTGCGCAAGCCGTCTTGAGAAACAAAGATTTCTTCAATTGCATATGCTAGTTTGTGTTGGTGTTCGTTAGGAACTGAAAAACTCCGGAACTGTTGCGAGATGATGGGAGCCGTTTGTTCAAGGGATAATGTGAACAGTTCAGTCAGATACTTGTTACTCAGCGCGGGGGTTCCATAGACACTGAAAGAATCGAGCGCTCCTTCATTCGTTAGCTCAAGCGATATGAACAGACCGGGGAAGAGGCGAATCCCGTGATGACAGTTGACATACTGATACAGGGAATCTTGATGCGTAAGGAACATGAACTGCTTCTCGAACGTCATTCCTAATTCTTGCTCAAGCCATGCAATCCGAATGTCTAAATCACGTAAATCCTCTGGAAGAGAATGAATCGTGACAGTGCCATTTTTGTGGATCGAAGTCGTTCGTTTTGTAGCCGTATCGACTTGGATCTCTATCGTACCGTCTGGATAATTCTCATCTTCAGACCAAGGACCGTGATTGATGGGGAACCAACACGTCTCAAGCGAATATTGCGTTTCACCATGAATTTTTTCACGGCGATAGAAGGTCTCATGTAAGACATAATCGTTCAGTTGATATTTGTCTTGGATATGGGAGATTAAATCTTTCGTTAATGGATGCAACTCGTTCACTCCTTCGTATCTAACTTCACTTTATAGATCACGTAATAAAACGATCTCATTTGTTGCTGGTAAGTAGGCATGGTTCGAGTCAAGCAAACCACAAAGAACGTAGTGACCTTTTGAGACATCGAACACATAACGCGGCGTGAGCAAAAGGTACGGACGTAATGCATGGAAAATGATATCTTGCTGATCATCTTCGAGCTTCGGTGGAGTAACGGATGCGAGCGCGGTATGGAGTTCCTGATCGTCGGTCAAGCTAATCCAGTCAAGCGTCTTTTCATCAAGGAGAATCGTGATGCGTCTTTGCTGATCAACATAGGACGTCGGATTCGCGCGAGATAATTTGACAGCAAGGTTGGGGTGTTGCCGGTAGATATGACGAATCATCCATTGTCCGGATTCACTGGGGTAGACGTTTTGGACGATTTCTTGAATCGCGTTTCGACAGGCGTTCACCGTCTCTTGCTGGATCGGACGAAAATCAGGATGTTCGGTCTGCATGATCGCATCCTCTGCTGTCACGCTTGCTGCTGATTGGAAAGGATGGCGTTTGAGAATTGAAGTTGACGGATTTGCCCACGTTAAGATGTCATTTCGATCAAATGATGACGTGAAATCCAGTTTACTAGGAACAAGGATAGATCCTTCTTGCGTCACGATCGTCTCGACGACAGTATGCGCGTATTGATGTCCTGGTTTTGTATAGGAGAACCACTTTATTTGTTGTTTAGCTAGCGAGTCGATGTCCTCGAGCGTTAAAGCGAAAGGTTCCTGTTTCACATGATGATCACTCGGATGAGGACCGTATAGGAACAACTCATCGAGTTGACCATTTTCCGTTAACGTTAAGTGAATGAAACAACCGGGAGACAGCCGAATCCCTTCGTGACAACTCATATAACTGAAAAAAGTGTCGTTTTCTTCTTCGAGCATGAAATGCGTACCATGGATCATATCGGTCTCTGATTCGATCCAAACGATCCGAGTGGTTGGATCACGTAAATCGTCAGGCACGGAATGAATCGAGTTCAGACCGTGTAAGGATAACGTCGTCGTTCGTTTCGTAACAGGGTCAATTGTAATCTGCACGGTTCCTTCAGGAAGCATCGTGCCATCCTCTTCCTCGATAACCGATGCACCTCGCGGAATCCAAAACGTTTCAAAAGAGTAAACGGTTTGGTAGTTCAGTTTGTGTCGAGCGTAGGACGATTCATAGAGTACATAATCGGTTAACTGATATTTCTCGAGCATGTATTCAGTTAGTTGTTTTGTTAGGGCATGCAAGCTGTTCACTCCTTTTTTGTATGTCCTCCGTGTCGTCAATCAAGGTTGGAATAACGAAGTCGGGTAAGGTATTAAACAGGCGATCGGCCGTCTCAAAAAACGGTTGATTCGAGACAACATTCACGACATCTGCATCGTAGCTGAACGCAAAGATAGACATGTTTTCCTGCATGGAGACGATGACCGTTTTTTCTGGTCTTTCGGAGTAGTAGTGCGTTCGGTATTCAATCCGGAAGACATTTGGTTTGGTCGACCAGATGACAAGATCATTCCAACTCGCGTGGGAATGTAAGTAAGAATACAGGTGTTGAAAATCGGTAACATGCTTCAGTTCAGCGACGATGAAACGTTTGTCCGCAAGTGGTGTTAAATCATTATATGTAATTGAACAAAAGCGACATAACGCTTCAAACTCTTCTTCGTCATAACGATTCACCTCTACACAGACGAATAGTGGGAAAGCTTGTAATCGATGAAACCACTGCTCAAGAAATGAACTTTCAAACGAGGAGGATTCATCGTCTGGATTCGTAAAGATGCTAAAAGCTGACGTGTAGTCTTGTTCGATGACGAAGCGCAAATTATCAGGGTCTGAAAAATCATTTGGAATCAATTGAAGATCATCATCGTAATAATAAGGCATGTACTCAAATGTTAATTGCAACATATTCACCTCTGTTTCGTACGTTCAGTGTAACGTGAATCCCTTCATAATGAAGGGGAATTGAAAATTATTACATAATTGTAAGGGTTCAAAAAATAGTAAATGCATTATTATAGTAGAATAAATATAAAAGAACCATCGAAATATAGGAGGAAACAAAAGTGTCAGAATTTAATCTAGCTATGAACGTGTTATTCGGAAGTGTCCATCTCATCCTCATGGCGATGGCTGTTCCATCGATCATCTACGCGCTTTATCTATTACGAAAAATTGCTAATAAATGATTGCAGGGATTTATTGGTAATAAAAAGAAGGTAGTTAAAGTACCTATGCATTATTTAAAGGAGGCGATGACATGTCATTTTGGACATGGTTTGCAATCTTATTTGTGATAGCGGTTAGTGTCTACGCATCTTCTCAACCAAAACGTTCGAAGAAATAACAAAGGCGTGACTTCCATTGTGGAAGCGCGCCTTTTTGTTTGTTCAGTTTTGCGTATCGAGCCAAGCGATCGCGTCCGTTAAGTCGTCGGCAATATAGTCGACGTTTGCTTGTTCCACCCGGTCAGCGTAATCACGAATGGAGCTCTCTCCGGCACCGGTTCGGACTAAGATTTTGATACACCCGGCGTGCGCAGCTGCCACCATATCACTCCACCGGTCCCCGATGACGACACATTGATCGAGTCGGAGATCGTGTTTTGCTTGTGCTTGCCTTAATAATTCAGGTGATGGTTTGCGACAAGTGCAGCAATCTTCCGCTGCATGCGGACAAATCAGCATATCATCAAAGCCGAAGCTCAGTAATTCTGTCCGAAAATCCTCTTCACGGGCAAATCCTTTTGAGATACCAGGTTGATTCGTGAACGCAATCAGTAAAATCCCTTGATTACGTAAGCGTTCGATTAACGAAGAAACGTATGGAAATAACGCAAACGTTCCAGGGTAGTGGACGGTAGCATCTCCACCAATCGTTCCGTCTCGGTCAAGAAATATTGCCTGAATAGAATTCATGTGTACAACTCCTTAGTTTACGAAGCATCTTTTAGTTCTTGATACGGTTGGACACGTGCTGCCAGTTGAGCTGGGATGAAGGCGGCGATGACACCGAATAAAATCGGTAAGGCAAGCGATACGCCAATCAACAACGGTTCATTCCACGGTACGAGGTCATACAAGACATAAATCGTCGAATAGGCAACGATCAGTCCAATGATGCCGGAAATTAAACCGACGAGGAAGCCTTCAAGGACGATCAACTGACGGATCGCTCTGTTCGTCCAGCCGAGCGCTTTTAAGACGGCGAGTGAGGCGCGGCGATCGGTGACGTTTTGCCACATAATTTCACCCGTCGTCAAAATAGCGATTGTGATTGCAACGCCCATCGTCACGTAATGCATCGGACCGACTTGCAAGGCAACGAATTGTCCGAGCCATGATGTATAAAGCACTCCTTGTAAATGGAACGTTACGAATAAGAAGAACGTCAGCAGAGCCGTTGGAAGAGCGATTGAGAGAACGGACAGGCTATTACGCTTCCATTTCCCGATCAGTTCTTTTAGCGCCAATGTCACGGTCGAACGAAGCTTTAGTCCGACACGAGCCGCCTTTGCATACTCGCCTGTTTTGATCGCTTCGTACGGCGAGATCCGGCGAATCGTCCACGCCGACCAAGTGGCGCCGGCGAGGTAGATAACGAGACTAAACAGTGCGATCCAGAGGAAGCTCCAGCCGTTCATCGCTTCATTACGGACATACGAGAAGATGCCTTCGACAATCAAGGCGATCGTCGAGACGAATCCAGCGAGGATCGCCGCCTCGATCAAAACGATTTTGTAGAGATCCTTCGTCCGCCAGCCGAGTGCGAGTAAAACAGCGAATTCTTTCCGGCGGGCGAGCATTGAGACGTAGCTCGTCGCGAGGACATAGACGATGGCGACGGCAAGCATCGCGAAGATGACACCGGAGAACCCGACGCTCGTCTCGCGGAAGATTGTCATCGCAGCACCGATGTGGATCCAAGGTTGTTCAATCCAACCGAGCGTCTTCCCGTCATCGATCACCTTCGTGACGACCGGTTGAGGAGAGGAACCTTTGGTGATCGTAGCGATGAGACCGGTTTCTCGCTCGATTTGTTGCTTCACGTCTTGGAGTAATTGTTCGGACTTCTCACCCATCTGTTTGGCACCACTGATTTTTAAACGGATGGACGAAATGGATTGTTTTCCGTTGATCAGTTGAGCGGCGTTTAAGGTCGTTAAAATATTCGGTGAACCCGTCAATAGGTCAACCGGGTTATTCGATGAATTGATGGTAGGTGACGGATTGATCGGCTTTCCTGTTGCATCAAGGACCAGATTAGCGGTCGCCGGGCGATACGTTTCTAACGGTAGTTCATTCAACGGATCTTTGGATACTGTGATTTTTTTCGGGTCAAACAATCCGATGACATCAAAGTCGACGGTTGGAGTAAGTTCAGATACTTCTTTCGTGTCTGTATCTTTGACTTTCATCTTGCTGAACTGGACGGGACGGTATCCTTTTGAGGGGAGGATGGGAATATCAAAAAGCGATTGATCAGTTTGAAGCGTCTCGCTGTTCAACGAGTAGGCTTGACTCCATCGCTTCGGAAACGGGCTATCGGTTGCAGTATAGTTTAAAGCTCCCGTCCGGTAGAGTAGCTGTCCAGATGAGGTGACTTCAAGTTCTTTTCGTTTCACGGAATCTGGTTTTGCTAAAGCATTGAACAACAGTGAATCTAGACGTTTTGCGGAAATACGTTTCGTTTCGAGTGTTTTACTTTTAATCGTTCCTAAATAATCCTGTAGTTCTGATTGCTGTTGGAGGCGGTCGATTGTCTCCGTCTGTTGTTGTTCCGTTTTAAATGGTAAATCAAGCCGTTCGATTTTAAAGTCGGTATATCCCGCATCTGAAGTATTCGGATTGATGAGGATCGGTAACGTAAAACCGTTAACGACATTAGATGTCGGATTTGCTTGGTCCGTCTCTTCGAAATAACGGGATGTGGGACTTTTCTTGACGCTTTTATCGAGACCGACGAGGCGTGCTTCTTGTTCCGGGTCGATTGCGACAATCATCGCCATCTTCGAAGGGTTGATATCCTCGACGAAGAAGTTATCGAGGTTTGGGATGCGTAATTCAGAAGAGACGTCACTCTTGATGGCATGGATGTTGGTCGTGAAGAGCTTCTCCTTCTTCAATCCGGAATCACTGTACTCCGTGCGAGAAATGCGATAGAACCCAGGGGCTTTCGGAGCTGTCATCTGATCTTTGATGGTTAGACCGATATTGGCATATCCTATCACCGCTACTGGCGCGGCAATGTCCACATCCTCGATCTGTTTGATTTTTTCATACTGTGCGAAAGAAATACCACCTGTAATACTGTTTAAGTAGTTGGGCTCCAGCAAATCATTCGACTCCGTCGACATCTGACTGCCTTTCGGTCGAACGACGATATCATACGCGGACGACCATTTCTTTTGTAACGTCTGCTCGACCGTACCCTGACTTGAATCGGTCAAGTTGAACATCAGACTGAGTCCAGCGCTGATGATGAGCGCACCGACGAGCGTCAAAATGAATTTTCCACGTTGCCGGCGCCACTGGTTTAAGACAAAATGAAACATCGTCATTCCTCCTTTTATGGGGTAAAAGCTACGAAAAACGGATGAGACTGTTCATCTAAGATATGTATGATTCGTTCGCTGAAGTTCGACCACGTTACGCGTCGTAACACTTCTTCGAGCGGGAAAAAACCGACTGCTAAACTTTCGCTGCTCGTCTGCGGTTGACCACCAATCGCTTTTGCAAGCCAACAGGTCGCACAGACATTCGCCTCGAGATTTTGATAGATGCCGCAAAATTTCACGATTTCAATCTCAATTCCAGACTCTTCTTTGACTTCGCGAATGATACCGTCAGCTGCACTTTCCCCAGGCTCGACGATGCCACCCGGAAACTCCCAACCGCGATCTGGTCCTTGGATCAAAAGAATCTCGTTTTGGTCATTCAAGACGACCGCTCCAGCTGATAACGAATAAATCGATGTCGGTAACATAGACTTCCTCCTGTGAAGAGAGGGACAACGCCTGTTGCCCCTCCGCCAAATATTAAGATGCATCTTTCAGTTCTTGATACGGTTGAACACGTGCTGCCAGTTGTGCTGGGATGAAGGCGGCGATGACACCGAACAAAATCGGTAAGGCGAGCGATACACCAATCAACAACGGTTCATTCCATGGAACAAGATCGTATAGAACGTAAATCGTCGTGTAGGCGACAATCAGTCCAAGTACTCCAGAAATCAGGCCGACGAGGAAGCCTTCGAGGACAATCAACTGTCGGATTGCGCCGTTCGTCCAGCCGAGTGCTTTTAAGACGGCGAGTGAGGCGCGGCGATCGGTGACGTTTTGCCACATAATTTCACCCGTCGTCAAAATAGCGATTGTGATCGCAACACCCATCGTCACGTAATGCATCGGACCGACTTGTAAGGCAACGAACTGACCAAGCCAAGACGTGTAAAGCACTCCTTGTAAATGGAACGTCACGAATAAGAAGAATGTCAGCAGTGCTGTTGGTAGAGCGATTGAGAGAACGGACAAACTATTACGCTTCCATTTCCCAATCAGTTCCTTTAGTGCAAGTGTCATCGTCGAACGAAGCTTCAGTCCGACGCGAGCAGCTTTCGCGTATTCGCCGGTCTTGATCGCTTCGTACGGTGAGATGCGGCGAATCGTCCACGCCGACCAAGCGGCACCAGCGAGGTAGATGACAAGACTGAATAGCGCGATCCAGAGGAGGCTCCAGCCGTTCATCGCTTCATTACGGACATATGAGAAGATGCCTTCGACAATCAAGGCGACCGTCGAGACGAATCCAGCGAGAATCGCCGCCTCGATCAAAACGATTTTGTAGAGATCCTTCGTCCGCCATCCGAGTGCGAGTAAAACAGCGAATTCTTTCCGACGCGCTAACATCGAGACATAGCTCGTCGCGAGGACATAGACGATCGCGACCGCGAGCATTGCGAAGATGACTCCTGAGAAACCGACACTCGTCTCGCGGAAAATCGTCATCGCGGCACCGATGTGGATCCACGGTTGTTCGATCCAGCCAAGCGTCTTACCGTCATCGACAACCTTCGTGACGACGGGTTGAGGAGAGGAACCCTTAGTAATTGTGACCATTAATCCAGTTTTCTGTTCGATTTGCTTTTTCACGTCTTGGAGTAGTTGCTCCGATGCTTCACTGACGGTCGAAGCGCCTTTGATTTTAAGGCGAATCGAAGAAATGGCTTGTTCACCATTGACTGCTCGCGCGCTGTCAATCGTCGTCAGGATGTTTGGAGAACTCGTCAACAGTCCGACGGGATTACCAGACGTATCAATCGATTTCGCTGGGTTGACAGGTTCCCCCTTCGCATCTAAAACAAGATCGGCAGACGAAGGACGATAAGTTTCCATTGGTAACTCGTTCAGCGGGTCTTTTGAGACCTTGATGTTTTTCGGATCGTACAGACCAACGACTTTAAATTGTAAAAATGGAAAGCGGACATTAGATGAGCCTGGTTCTGGTTTTTTAACCTTTTGTCCCATCGATGTGAGGGAGCGAAATCCTTTATCTGAAATAAGTTCCTTCTCAACACCGATTCCTGAAATTCGTGTCGACGTCGCGGATACTTCGAAAGCGTTGCTCCATCGGCTTGTAAATGGACTAAGCGTTGATTGGAATTGAAGAGGGCCAGATTGATAAACCAATTGTCCTCCTTCTGCATATTCAGAATCCGTTTGTAAGCTGTTCGTTTTTTCAACCATCGTTCGCAGATAGGTTTCTTCTACTTTAGCGGTTGGGATGGAAAGGTGTTGAATACTCTTAGCGGGATAAGAGGCAAGAGGAGAATTGATAATAGACCGTTTTGGTTGTGTTTTGATGACCTTATCAATTAGTTTTTGCTGGTCTTGTTCGGTTTGATAAGGAGCATCGAGACGTTCGATATCATAGTCATAACTTCCCTTATTAAAAGAGTTCGGATTCACTAAGATCGGGATGATATTTTGATTATTAGCCGCGTCTGACTCATGGTGATCAGTCGAATTGAAGTATCGGGATTTGTTCGTCGTACGTACACTCTTGTCCAGACCGACCAACCGTGCTTCTTCTTTTGGATCAATACCGACGATCAGGACTGGATTTCTAGCGACAGCCGTTGAAAAACCATCAATTTGTTCAGAAATGAATGAAGCGTTCTCAGGAACTTGAACTTTTGTTCCTTGAGCAAGATGAAGCACAGTTTTTGATTGTTGCTCTTTCTTGAAGCCGTTTTGAATATAAGTGGTTTCTGTAAAACGATAGATTCCCGGTGTGGAAGGAATTTTAATCGCTTTTTCAAAGGAAACGTTAGACATGACATACCCCATGACAGCGACCGGAGCTGCAATTTCAATGTCGTTCATTTTCTTGATGGTTTCGTATTGTTTAAACGAAATCCCACCATTGATCCCATTGAGATAATTCGGTTCGAGTAAATTATTTGATTCCGTCGACATCTGGCTGCCTTTTGGTCGCACAACGATATCATAAGCAGACGACCATTTCTTTTGTAACGTCTGTTCGACCGTTCCTTGACTGGAGTCGGTCAAGTTGAACATTAAACTGAGCCCGGCACTGATGATCAGGGCACCGACGAGCGTCAGGGTAAATTTCCCGCGCTGCCGAAGCCATTGATTGATGACGAAGCGTAACATATGTAGTCTCCTTTGTAGTTTAGTGGGAGAGCTTTGTCTTTAAATAACGCGCAAGATCTTGTTCGAAATGATGAATCGCTTGTGCATCGAGTGCTTCTACTTCTGCTTGCGCCGCGTAGCGGGTGACGAAATAAGGTGAGAGTGGCGTCACCAGGTGAATGCGATCTGTCCAGTCTGTCAACGATTCATGGCTTCGTCGCTTGAGGGCGAGTGGTAAGCGTTGATTAAAATCAAATAGCATCAGGCGTAGTGATTGTTCTGGCGGAGTGAGTACCGACTGAAGATTTGTTTGCCGAATGGACGTTTCAGACGATGCTTGGATCCAGCGGGTTGATTCACTTTCAAATTCTCGTGGTAGTGATGAACGTCGCCGACGATGAAAAATCCGGTATCCTACGAAAGCAACCAGTACAAGTACAGCGGTGAAGAATATCATTTTGTTAGAGGAGGATGTGCTTTCTACAACATTCATAATCGAAAATGGAGGAAGGTCCTTTACTTTTCGATCGCGTGATGTGCCACCCGTACTTTTATTTTGATCATCGGACTCACCTAAATCGATGCCGTCTTCTCTCTCATCGATTTTGTCATCGAAATTACAACTATTTTTTGTGAAGAATAAATTGGATAAGTCGTTATGATTACATCCCCTCACGATCGTCGTCTCTTGTTCCGAGAAGTCCGCATTCCGAAACGCTTCATACGCAGACTGCGTCGATATGGACAACAATAGAAAAACGACAATAGAGCCAATGAAACTCGCAATCAGTTTGCTTCGAAACGTTTGCATCGCAGACACCTCCTCATAAACAGTACTTAGACACTTTGCACCGTGCGTTTTCGGCGGTCTTCGACGATCCGACCATCCTGCATGAAGAGAATTCGGTCAGCGCGTTCGGCGAGTTCTAAGTCGTGTGTGACAAATAAAACGCCACATTTGGCTTCACGATGCAGTTCTAGCAACAGTTCAAAAATCGCGTCACCGGTCATGGAATCAAGATTACCAGTCGGCTCATCTGCAAGAATCCATTGCGGATGATGCAACAAGGCGCGGGCGATTGCCACCCGTTGTTGCTGCCCGCCGGATAGTTGAGCAGGTAAAGCATTTTGTTTGTCGTCGAGTCCGACCCGATCGAGCAGCTCGAGGATTCGCTCGTCTTGATTAAACGATGTCTTTTGTTTTAACAAGGCGACCTTTAGGTTTTCAGACACCGTCAGTGACGGTAGGAGATGAAACTGCTGGAAGATGAAGCCAATCTCTTGCGAGCGAAATTGTGATAACCGTTTGTTCTTCCAAGACGTAATGTCCTGTCTGTCATAGAGAATCTGACCGGACGACGGACGATCGAGCGAACCAAGGAGACTAAGGAACGTCGATTTTCCGGACCCGGACGGACCGACGAGTGCCGTTACTTCCGATTGCAAAAATTGTCCGTTTAGTTGATGCAAGACATCGGTCCGGACACCGCTTCGCTCGAACGAGTGCGAAACATCTTGAAAGGTAATATTCATGTGACCACTCCTTTTACATAATTTGGTTAAATATAGTGTATTATTTTTAGAAAATTTTGTCTATTGTGTTTTTATTTTCGAAATCCTTACTCATTTATGTTTTTCTTATAACTTCTCTCTAAGATTGGATTAAACCCAATCTAGGGAGATATTTAAAATGAAACGAAGACGTAAGAAATGGCTATGCATTAGTAGAAGAATCATGCTGAAGCTCCTGTGAATTGATACAACCATCTTTTTAGGACGATGAGAGGCATAAGGAACGAAAAGAGTAGTGGAGTCGAAGACATTAAAAATATTCTTCTACTTCTCAGGAACGACAGTGGACGAAGAAATTACTTCGACTTGTCCTTGATTTACTTGGCGTGTCCGTCGATCTTCAAACGAATTATCGCTTCACCTGACGATGAGGTAACGATTGAAAATCATCCGGATCAAGGAACTAGCATGACAATTATGTTGATGATGCACGAGCTTCAAGCATGATGACATAAAAAAGAAGCACGAACTCACACGAGTCATCGTGAAAAGCGGCGCTCCTTTTTTATGTTTCTAGTCTGATATGAATTGCTCGTAATTGTTTTTTCAAAGCCGTTCTCGCTAAAGGTTCACCCTTTCCTGTACCAGGCTCAAAGGCATAAGGGCTAAAGACTTTAGTACCTTCTTTGAGCCAGTTTGAGCGATACAAGTCATGTGTCTCACTTCTCGATAAAAAGATACCGTCCTCGATTTCGACATTATCGTCTACTCCGAACTGAAAGCCGCAGCAAGAACAAAGTTCAAACGAAGCGTCACCATTTTCGTCATAAGCAACGTCGTCCATTTGCGCATATCCGCAGACGGGACATATGTATTTCATGAAAGCACCTCATTGTTCAAGAATCTTTTGATACGTGTACCCTTTTAAGATATCTGCTTGATTCGTATAGGTCCAGTCAGTAATGGACTGATCTGGATGCGACTCAAAATAGTGATTGAGGATATCACGTCCCAAAATGTAGTTACTCCAGCGAGGAATCTCTTTTTGTTTGTTACCTACGACGAAGTCGAGTTGTGATACTTCATAGCTGTTGACCAGATGTACGACATGTTTTTTCGTTGCTTCATCCATTTCGACATTCCATGGAGGCGAGACGCCTTTGACGATTCGGTCGGCAAAGGCATCTGCCTTTCCTTCGACGATGACGGAATTAAGAGTCGTACTTAAACTAAAATCAGGTGTATCCTTGAGGACTAAGTGATGATATTCGTGTGCCGTCGAATATGCCAGGATGTCTTTATCGTAGTTTGTATCCAGGTAGAGAATGAATGCATCTTTATAGGCTGCTCCTGTAACACCTTTCATTGACTGAAGATCGAAAGAGGATTCAGGATTAACTGGAGCGACGATGATGGTACTTTTCTTTTTGGGAAGGATCTTATGAGAAGCGATGTAATTTTTTTTAATGATTTTTGTAATGTCATCTTGTTGTTTCATCAAGTTCTCGATTTTGTCGAGTAGCTCTTGTTCGTACACGGTTGATTGCAACATCGGGAAACCTTTCAAGTCGGCTGTCGCAAACTGCTCCTTTTCCCCGATTTTGTCGATATAGCTTAAGACATATTTCGCATAATTCTTTTTATCTTCTTCAGGATCATTGTTTTTTAAGGACGATTGTAGATATTGTTTGTATGGTTCATAAAGAAAAACAATGTTCAATTTACTTTCGGCATCGATTTTTACAGATTCGGATTTTACTTTTGTACTCTTTGATAACAGTTCAGTAGTGGGTTGTGTTGTCTTTTGCTCTTCTGTACAAGCAGACAAAAACAGAAGGGGAGCAGTTAAAAGTAATATCAATGATTTTTTCAAGTTACGTTCATCCTCCTTTTTTATGATGTAACAACTGCTTTCTATATCAATCCTCTTTCGCCATATGATCAATGACGATCGGATCGCTGTAGGACAAAATGTAAAAATCCTGTTCATGTGTCCTGACGGCAAATAAGTGCAAGTCTCCCCGTTCAGTATAGACTTCATCCGTTTTCATAAACTTTGCAGCAAAATCACCGAACATCGATTCTTTTGACTTCACGACTGGATACGGGTTCCGAAGTTTCTCGTCGATGATGCCATGCTCTTGTAACGTTCCTAGGAAGACGGCGTACTTTTTAAAACGCATCAAAAAGTAATCACGCGAAGGATCGTTGATTATAAGCTTGAACGCTTCGTCAGCCCCATAAAAATAGAAATCAATCGCATAATGATCATTTGCCTTTAGCGACATCTTATCCAGTTCAAGTTCGTATTCTTCAGTCGTCAGTAAAAAATCAAGATCAATCGTTTTCACGGGAAATCACTCCTCTATGAAGATCACGGACATCTAACGTGAAAGATAAACTGTTATTTTTCTGATGAATCTTTATCGATGAACCATTTCGTACCATGTTCCGCGATGAAACGATGTTCTGCTCGATAATGTGTATCGTGACCCTCTTCTTTCATCTTCATGAAGGCAACATCGCCGTCGACAGCTCGTTGATCAATCAACAGATATAGCGCTTCGACGCGCAACAATAACATCGGTAGCAATTCGGAACGCGGACCTTCATAACCATAAGCATCAAGGAATCGACTCACTCGTTCGGCGAAGCGTGCATCATCTTGCTCCGGTGAATAGGCAAGAACGGATCCGTCAGGTGATTGCCGTCTACTGCTGAGCGGGACGAACGTATAGAGCGTGTAGACGATATCCCAAGCACGTGGACCGGGTGCTGCGAGGTCAAAGTCAATCACGCCACTCAGTTTTTGATCCTGAAAAACCGTATTGTAGACGGCAAAATCGTTGTGGCAGATGACTTCGTGTGGAGTCGGTGTATTGAGCAACGGTGCCCAGTCCGGTGAGACGTCGAAGTCGACTGTCGCGTCATGATACTGGCGCATCAGATGCGCAACATCGTCTAATACGTCGTCATGCCACATGTATGCTTTTAGCGGATAATCGGCCGTTTCACCAGGGAGGAAGGTCAGGATCTCTCGATTTTGTTCGTCGATGCCGACGAAACGCGGAACACCGGATAGACGTTTAGCTTCTAAGTGGCATAATAACCGTTGGACGTTGTTGCTGTTCTCCTTTTGTGTACGATAGACATAGTTGCCTTTTTGATAGACAGCAGAGACATTTCCACCAGTCAGTCGTTGTTCTTCAGACATGAGTGTTCCTTCTTTCTTTTGTAATTGGTTACATATCGGCTAGTCTTTTTGCATGCGTTTATGAAGAAGCAGGTGCTTTACGCACGATTGTCATGTACTTCAATCGTCGACACCGCATCGAAGAGAGCATCAAGCGTCGGATTCGTGACATGATCGAGGAATGTGTCAACGTCTTCCGACGAACGAAGACGAACGATTTTGTCCGCTTCACCTATAAATGGCGGCTCGATTCGTTGCCGCTGATAGATGTCGTAGTACGACGATTCGCCACGAATTTCTTGTCCATCGCGTTTGGAGTGAGTCAGTCGGTTTGAAAGGATGGCTTCGGGTAAGTCGAACCAGACGAGGATCGAGCGGAACGTCGAACGGGAGAATGGATCTAATAATTGTTTCCGACCAATCCGCGAGGTGTTGGCGTTACATAAGATGATCGTCTCGACGGAAGACGTGATTGCCTGTTCGATCAACCATCCCGTCAAGTCATGTTTGATCTGATTCGGTCCTTCTGTTGGAACGAGGTCCGAATAATGTTCGAGCAAAAAACGTGCTTGAAGATCCTGATCGATGACAAGGCTTGTTGGTAGACGTTGAGCAAGCTGTCGTGCGAACGTCGTTTTCCCGGCATGGGTCGGTCCAATCGTCAACAGGACGGTCCTCATGACGTCAGTTGTTCTTCCGGTAAGCGATCGGCGAGAATCTGCGCGAGCCAGTCTTCTTTCGTTCCGAAGCAAGGAGTCGTCCGTCCGATATGATAAAACGTACTGGCCAATGGTCCGGTGAAGTAGGTCGCATCCGGCATACATAAGTAAATCGGGCGATTCGTTGCGAGCGCAATCCCGAGTTCGACGTGACTACTTTTTCCTGCTGGTAACACGAGGACGAAGGCGTCCGCTTGTTGCACGGCTTCGAATTCAGCAAGACCAATCTTTCGTAATGCTTCGGGATCCTCTGCCCGATCATTCATCGTCCAGTCGTATGTTACATCGTGTCCACGCAAGCGGAGTTCATCCCGGAGCCAGCGGACGGTCAACGTGTGATCAAAGCGAGAAGCGATATAAAGGTTCATGTATGGATTCCTTTCTCAAGTAAAAGTTGTTCGATAGCCTGAACGAGCGCGTAGGCTCCGTCAGACGTATTCGATAAGACGGTGACGATCGTTTCCGATTGTGGATAATAGGCGGAATGAAAGCTGACACCCGGATCATAGCCCATGATGTGCCACTTCTCGTGCATGGCATCGAGTCGTTTCAGCCAGACGCCGTAACCATAAGACGCAACATCGTTGACTTTGACGTAGGGATGAAACAGTTGCGTGGTCATCGATTCGGACAGCAACTGATGCGTCAGAAGACTTCGCCAAAAACGTTCCATGTCTGATGCTGTGAGGAAGGCGCCGCCATCAGGTCCGCCAATGATCGGTAACGCATAGTGATTCGTTCGCCACGTTCCGTCTTCATTCTCGATGTGACCGATGGCTGTATCTGCCGGTAGCGAGTCGAGTCGGAAGTAACCAGACTGTGTCATTTGCGCACGAGCGAATAATTCGTTCGTCACGTAATCCGCGAAGGGTTGTTTCGTCAATTGTTCGATCACAAGACCGAGCAGGATGTATCCCGCATTGTTGTAATGAAAACGTTCGCCCGCAGTGAACAGTCTTTTTTGGTCCTGAAACAACGGTAAAAAATCGATGGGACGACGCAAACGGTACATCGGGAAATCTTGAAAGACCTCCTCGAAATCGGTCATCGTCGCTTCGTCAAAATAATCACCGATGCCTGAAGTATGGGTTAACAGATGATGTACGGTCACACCGACTAGATCGATTCCTATGTCCGGTAGAATCGGTGCGACGTGTTCGTCGAGTGCTACCTTTCCTGCCTCGACTAACCGTAAGATGGCGACCGCCGTGAAAAGTTTTGCACCAGAGGCAATGCCGAAGCGTGTCGTTTCTGTATTCGATGCGCGGTAGCCCCGATGCGCGAATCCGTCAGCATGGCTAAAGATTTGTTCACCTTGCTGGTGGATGGAGACCGCCCCTTCGAGATGCGTAAGCTCCGGTAAAGCAATGAGTTTCTTGTACACGTTCATCATCCTCTCTGTTTCCCATCCTATCGAATTCATTCATGCAAGAAAAGGGAATTATAAGAAAAATTTGAAAAAAATGAAACTTTTTAAACGTGTCGCGTATCTAATAGGGGAGTGATTGCCAAAAAGGGGGATGCCGATGTGTTTCGAAAGTCAGGTACAGCATTATCCGACGCTGCTTTTGAAGCAGCTTTATTCGCAGAAGAAGACTATGTGTACCGTATTTCCTTCATTTATCTGAAAGAAGAGGCGGCAGCGCTTGAGAACGTCCAAGAGGTCGCGTATCGGGCATGGCGTGGGCGAAAGAGTTTACGGGATGCTTCGTATTTTAAGACGTGGTTGACGCGCATCACGATGAATTGCGCTTTCCAGCAACATCGAGCGTCGTTTCAGCCGCTCGCGATCGAACCGAGTCAAACGACGTCGTTTGAAGAGCGTCTCGTCGATCGCTTGTACTTGGACGATTTACTGGATGTCCTCGAGCCGACCGAGCGCTCGATCGTCTACTTCCGGTATGAAGAAGATTTGTCATTGCAAGAGATTGCGCAAACCTTCAATGTGCCACTGAGTACGATCAAAAGTACGTTGTACCGCGCACTCGAGAAAGTACGACGACAGAAGGGGATGAGTCTATGAATCACGAGCCAAAATTCTTGATCGACGTACCGTTATCCGTCAGGCAACGAACAATTCAGGGTATCCGCAAAGCGAAACGGCGCCGGCGCTCGGTACAAGCTGTTTGCCTCGCAGCAGGTCTGACGATCATCGGCTTTAGTTCCTTGCATGAGACCGTTCCCGAGCAATCGTCGCAATCGATGGTGGTCGGCATGTATTATGATGAACAGTTATACACGGTAGCCAAAAAAATCACGGATACAGACTGGCAACAGCTGAAAGGGAAGCGACTTGGCGTCACGGATGATGTCTTGACCGATACGGGACTGGAACAGGACACTTCTGATTTTGCGTCGAACCTCGATGCGTTTACCGTGTATCAAGTCAAGGACGATCCGGTATCTGAGCACGTGCTGGTCGTTGGTCAGGAAGAGGGACGAGAACGGGTGATGATTCTGTCACCAGAACAGTAAAAGGGGGGAAAGGGAGATGAACGTTCGGTCCTGGATAACTAGCGATTTGCCGCAATTGGTCAGTTTAATGGCGCAGCTCGGGTATCCGGCAAGCGAGGACGTCTTACGCGAACGATTTTCGCGGGTCACCCGTCATCCGGATTATGAATTGCTTGTGCTAGAAGACGACGATATGCTTCTCGGCTGCGTCGGTCTATTTCAGGCGCAAGCGTTCGAGCATGATACGACCTATGTCCGAATCGTCGCGTTTGTCGTCAACGCGAAACATCGTCGGCAGGGAATTGGACGCCGTTTGATCCGAGCAGCGGAAGACTGGGCGCATGCAAGAGGAGCAACTGCCGTTTTACTGAACAGTGGTAATCGACCAGAACGCGAAGCAGCCCATCACTTTTATCAATCGATGGGCTACAGCGTGACGAGCACGAGTTATTCGAAATCACTCGCTTCATCGTGATTTACGGAAACCATGGAAAGCACGAAATCCTTGTTGTTCATAAAAAGAAGCAGATTGACGAGTTGCCAGAAGATCGATCCGCGTCGGATAGGTAAGTTGCAAGTGATCGAGTAACTGTTGTCCGTACCCACGCTTGCGTGCGTTTCGGCTGACGAGGAGCTCACAGACGAACGTCGTCACTGAACCGTCCGTTAAAGCGCGGACATAGGCAAGGATTTCTCCGTCAGACTCAAGGACGAAAGCGGCATTTGCATTCATCCACGCGTTGCGGGTCCGCGCTTGATCAGCGACGAGATCCTGCCATCCTTCTAATGCGTTCAATCGATGAATCTGCTCAAAATCGTCAGGTTGGAAACGGCGAATCTGTTCCGTCATGGCTGGTTCTCCTTTCGTATCAGGTCTTGGAGTGGGGAAGGTAACTGGCACCAGTCCGAAAATTGCGTGTCAGTCAATGGAACATCGCCTGTGCGCTTCCAAATCGTCTGCATGCCGAGGGCGCGCGCCGGTAAGATGTCGTGGTCGTAATGGTCGCCGACATAAAGGACTTCGTCCGGGCGAACACCTAAACGGTCAGTTAAGCGCAAGAAAAATGCCGGATCCGGTTTACGGACGCCTTCTTGTTCCGAGATCCCGATCTGCGTAAAGGAGGGAGACAGTCCGATTGCGTCACAGACGGCACGTTGGAACGTCGTCCGACCGTTCGACAGTAAGCCGATGGGTAGCTCAGGCGGTAATTGCGCAAAAAAGGTGTCGACTCCCGGAAAGCTCCGTGCGAAGATCGGATAACGCGTCACGTAGTCGTGTAGCAGTACTTCAACAGAAAGCGACAATTCGAAGCGACGAATCATTTCCGTATAGACGACGTCCTTCCAGACGCGTCCTTCTTGATCAAGCAATAAGAACGTCGTGATGTAGTCGTCGATCGGAACATGCGCAACTTCACGAAAACGTTGATGCTGATCCCGAAGGAAATAGGGAAGAGAACCGGACCGGTCATGTAACGTCTCGTCTAAATCAAACAATAAAGCACGAATCAAGGTAAACAACATCTTTCAAAGTATAAAGGAGTGATTATAATGGAACGAATTATGCAACATCAGGGAAAACAAGTGACGTACTACGATGACGGTTCGACAGGTCGACCGTTGTTAGTATTACCATCACTCGGTGGAACGTATCAGGACTGGGCGGACATTCTGACGAAACTAACACCGGAATATCGCGTCGTCAGCTTTCATCCGCACGAATGGTCAGACGATTATATGGACGGAACGACCGGCATCTTACGCCAAATCGACCAGTTTCTCAGCGCAACGAATATCACGATCCCGGTCACACTCGTCGGACATTCATACGGTGGTCTCGTCGCACAAGCTTTCGCTTTACATTGTCCGGAACGTGTCGCCGGTCTCGTCCTCGTCGAGGCGACATCCGTTGACTTAGAAGAACTTGATCAGCTCGATACACCGACGCTCGATCAAGAAGGGGACGACGCCGTCTGGATCGAACGATTCGCGGAATTAGCGACAGCAACTGATTTACGTGACCGTTTCCCGGATGGTGACGACCGTACGGATTGGAACCCAGCGTACTATCAGGCGATGCATGCCATCATTTCAAAGTGGAAGAGTGATGCGAAGGCGCTTCAGCCACTCATGCGCGATCTTGGGTTCCCGATGACCGTTCTCGGTCGGGATAAAACGAACTCAATCCAGACGATGATAGCAGCCGGTTTTCCGGAAGATGAACTCGAACGAATGGAAAATAAATGGCAGGAATTAATACGGCGACAGGCGAATCTATCCTATCAGGCGAACGTGACGTTCGTTCCGGGCACATCTCACCTGATGCATCGCGATCGTCCGGACGTCGTCGCAAGCGCGATTTTGACACTACATCAACCGAAGGAGTTTACCGTATGACACGCATGTACGTACTGCATGGGTTAATGGGAACGGCAGCGACACACTTTGCACCACAGCTCTCCGCTTTAGCGGATGATTTTACGTTTATTCCGATTGATCTGCCTGGTCACGGAATGACGACGGAACCGGTAACGGAGGATTACTTACAACAAGCAACACGTGCCATCCGCGAACGGATGGCACAGGAAGGTCCAGGATGGATTCTCGGGTTGTCGCTTGGCGCGACGCTTGCGATGCAACTGGCACTCGATCCACCGGACGAACTCGAAGGAGTATGTATCACGGGTTTTTCACCATTCATTCCTAAAGCGATGGAACCGCTGATGCGCAAGCAACGAGAGTTCTTCCTCGACCTCGAACAGCAAGCACCGGAAATTGCCGACCAGTTCGAACAGTTGCATGGTCCTGGCTGGAAAACGACGGCGCGGGCAGTCCTTGATTTGATGACATTCCGTTTCCCGGCACTGACGGAAACGATGCTGCAGTCGATCACCTTACCGGTCGTCATCCTAAATGGAACGAATGAAACATACGAAGTCGACGCAACCGCGTTCGTTGCGGAACACGTGCCGAACGTCATCGTCTTACCAGTCGAGGGAGCCGGGCATACAGCGAATCTCGATCAACCGGAACGCTTCAACACCTTATTGCTTCAAGCCCATCAATCCATGCTGGCGACTTAAGCGCTCATTCATCTTTTCTTGATACATCTGCTCATCTGCCTCATGCAGGACGTCGTCGACACGGCGTCCTGATGTCGTATGAACGGCGCCGATTGCGAGTCCGATTTCGTGTGTCGCGAACGTTGAGCGAACGTGTTCAACGAATCCCTCGAACAGCTCAATCGACGGACTATCGTCAATCAAGACAAATTCATCACCACCGATCCGGTAACCATGATCTGTTAAGCGGCGGATGCAAAGTCCTGTTTGTTCAAGCAAGGCGTCACCGACCGCGTGACCGAACCGGTCGTTAAGATCCTTTAGTTCATTCAAGTCAAGCAGAATCAATCCATACGTCGCCTTCTCTTGATCGAGATCGCGGACAGCCTCGTTGAAGGCATGGCGATTCCCAAGCCGTGTCAAGGCATCGATACGGTATTGATCGAGTAATGCCTGTTGTGATTTCAACTGCTCGTCAATGTTACGGATCACCCCTTGGATGGCAACAATCTGTCCATTTTCACGAATCGGTGTCGCATATTCTTCGAACCAGACGTACGTCCCGTCATTTGTCCGCCAGCGTTGCCGGAACGGTTGATCGTAGTCACAGTCGCCCGAAATCTTCGACATCAAGACTTCGATGTCTTCCGGATGAATCCTTGCAAAACACTGATCCGGATCCATATAGCTGGCTGCTGCCACTCCCTTGCCGATATGGTCATCGAGGGACGGACTAATATATCGGAATCGATATTCCGGATGGACTTCAAACACGTAGAAGATATCTTTACATAATGCAATTGTATCCGGTTGTTGCTGGTGGAATAACCGGAAACTGAGCAACATTAAAAGACTACCTATAATCAATCCCAATACAAATATGACGTCCACCTCCTGTACTCAACGTCCATCATATCACGATTGGGTATTATTCCCTATTATTGTAAAAAACCGCTTCGTTTAGACTACGAAACGGTTTTTTGGTTTATTCCAATTCAAGTAAAACACGGAATCCGCGGCTCGCATAATAGGAATCCACTCCGTTGTGATAGATGAATGTCGTCTCATAACGACGATCTCCAAACAAAGCGCCACCTTTTTGACGAATCACGTCTGGTGTTGCGAGCCAACTGGAGGTCTTTTCGTCAAGCGAAAACTGTGTCTGAAGTTTTTGATATTGTTCTGGTGTCAACAGGTCGAGATCGAGTGCTTCAATCATTGACTCGACGCTAGCTTCGGGCGCATTTTTCTTTCGACCGAGTCGAGCGACTTCGTCAAAACAAACGCTTCGTCGACCAGCTGGACTCTCTTTGACCGTATCGATGATGACGAATCGTCCATCAAGGTTTACGACATTCGGTTCTCCTCCTGTTTGTTCCATCCAAGCGAGTGCTGATCGTTTTGAAGGTGTCAGACGTGACTCGACCTCAATAAACAAAAGACCATCGTGGTAATCAGGTGTAGCTTCAAAGCGATCACGAAACACCGTTAATTGTTCATTCATCGATAAAACCTCACTTTCTTATTCTCTTTTTTCATTATTCTATGAATTCGCTCTCATTACAATCGTACATAGACTGAATAAGTCAATCTGAAGATAATTGACAAATGAAATCGAACTACCTACACTAATTGTACATATTAGGTTTCTGTCACGATCGCGTGTACAGGAATAACATTCAGGAGAGGAGCCAACCGTATGCGCTGGATCAGTTATGCGGCTGTTGTGACGATTCTTTCGTTCTTAGCGTTCACGGCGTATTCGTTCCTGACAACGATTGACTTTGAGATCGTCTATCAGTTCGGGACGTTTGCGATGACGTTATCCTATTTTATCTTTGGATTACCGATGTTATGGATTGTCCGACATTATCCATTGACCCTTCGGTTGCTTATCTACGTGACGACGAGTAGCGTCGTTCTGTTTTTGTTCATTGGTCTATATGAAGTGTGGCACGAAGCATCGCTGTCTCCACTACCACCAATCGGTAGCATGATTCAGTTCACGACTCTTGCATGTATATTGTTCGTCTTACCGTATGAGATCGTCTATCGTAAAAATTTCGTTTCTATTCAACCGAGAGTTTCCTGACAGTATTCTTGTTCCATAAGAGTACTGCTTTTTATTTCCTTTCATTTAGAAGGAATTACCAATCTATTCTTGAATAGTACGTTATCAAGAATAATGGAGGGGTACATATGGAAGGAACATTTCAATGCAAACAGATGGGAAAATCATTTTCAGGAGACGGCGTCGAGACACATGCGTTACAAGACATCGACGTGACACTTGAGGCGGGCGACTTCATTTCGATCATCGGACCTTCGGGATCTGGAAAATCAACGTTACTCAGTCTAATCGGCACGCTCGATCGACCGACGAGCGGGGAGTTGCATTATGACGGGAAACCAATCAACAAATTGAACAGTAAAGAATTATCCGACTTTCGCTTCGAAAACATCGGCTTCATCTTCCAGCAGTTTCATTTGATTCCGACGCTGACGGCGCTTGAAAATGTCATGGCGCCACTGTTTGGTCGGAAAGTACCGTATGATAAAAAAGAACGCGCCGAGCAGTTACTCGCGCAAGTCGGTCTCGCCGATAAAGCAGGCAGTTTGCCGTCGCAACTTTCCGGTGGACAACAACAACGGGTCGCCGTTGCCCGAGCACTCGTTCATGAACCGAAATGGTTGCTTGCCGATGAGCCAACAGGGAACCTCGATACAGATACGGGAGAAATCATCTTCAATCTTTTACGGTCATTAAACGAAGAGAAAGGGTGTGGCGTCTTGTTTGTCACCCACGACCCGGCACTTGCGGAACGAGCGAATCGAACGATCGAGATGCGAGACGGCGTTATTATCGAAGATCGTCTCGTCCGTGTCTGAGCCTCGTTTTTGAACTCCGTTCCTCCACCCTTTACACTTAAGAGGGTAGAGGAGGAATGCGTGATGCGACTAGGAATACTGGATCAAGTACCATTGCATGAGGGCGATACGGTCGAAGCGACGATGGAAGCGACGGAACGACTCGTCTTAGAAGCCGAGCGACTCGGTTACGAACGGTACTGGTTCGCAGAACACCATAATACGAACGGTTTGCTCAGTGCATCACCGGAGTTGTTCATTGCCCGAATGGGTGCGCAGACTTCAAAAATCAAACTTGGTTCAGGTGGAGTGTTGTTACCGCAATATCATCCGCTAAAAGTGGCCGAGAGTTTTGCAACACTCGACGCCTTTTATCCGGGACGGATCGAACTTGGGATCGGCAATTCTCCGGGTGGAAGTGAGCGGACACGACTTGCCTTGACAGATGGTGAAAAAAATCGGGCATCTGAGTTTAGTCGACTCGTTCAGGAAACGGCTGGCTTCTTGACAGATAGTCTATCGAATCGACACCCATACCGGATCGTCAAGACGACACCGCGTGATCGGCAAGCGTCTCCGATCTCAATCCTTGGTCTGTCGCCACGTAGTGCGCAAATTGCTGCAGAACAAGACCGTGGTCTCGTTTTTGGTCACTTCATCAATCCGGATCGTTGGGAAGAGACACTTTCCACTTATCGTGAGGCAGGAGGAACAGACGTCATCGTCTGCGTTTTCGTCATCTGTGCCCCGACGCAAGAAGAAGCAGAACGTCTCGCTCGAACTCAAGATGCCTGGATTCAAGGCGTTCGACTCGGCAATTCAATCGTTCCGTCGTTTGCCTCGACTGAAGCAAAAATCTGGAATGACGTTCAAGCGGAACGGATCCGTAAAGATCGACGGCGAGCGATTGTCGGTACACCGGACGTTGTTGCGCAGGAGCTTGAAGCATTAGCAACGCGTTATCAAACAGATCAGTTTTTACTCATCAACAATGCCTTTGATCAAGAAAAGCGATTGCAGTCGTACCAGCTCATCGCGGAGCGACTTCTTTAAACAGAACAGGACCCCTCATTAGCTTTTTTACTAATGAGGGGTCCTGTCTACACATCTACATTCAATTAACGTTGCGCTGTCGGACGAATTAAGATTTCGTTGACCGCGACATCTTCTGGTTCGTTGACAGCATATGCGATAGCACGCGCAATCGCGCTCGCATCAATGGCTTTCAAGTCACCAATTCCTTGTTTGATCTCTTCATCCGAGATATGGTCCTTCAATTCCGTATCGACCGCTCCCGGTGAGATGATTGTTGCACGGATGTGATTGTCGACCGATTCTTCCTTACGAAGACCTTCCGTGATGGCGCGCACCGCGAATTTCGTACCGCTGTAGACGGCGCTCGACGGCATGACTTCATGACCGGCGACAGAAGAGATGTTGATGACATGTCCGCTTTTTTGTTCGCGCATATACGGCAGGACTGCTCCGATTCCATGGAGTACGCCTTTAATGTTGACGTCGACCATCGTGTTCCATTCGTCCTGCTGATTCTTATGGAGGTGCGATAGTGGCATTAATCCAGCGTTGTTGACGATGACATCAACAGAACCAAACTTGTCTTTCGCAAGTTTTGCGAGTGCATCAACTTGCTCACGATCGGTAACATCCGTCACTTGATAAACGGCTTGACCACCTTCAGCTTCAACCGCTTTGACAAGCTCTTGCAAACGATCTTCCCGACGTGCAGCAAGAACGAGTTTTGCTCCTTGTTTCGCAAGCTCTTTCGCGGTTGCTTCCCCGATACCGCTTGATGCCCCTGTAATGATGACGACTTTATCTTGAATCATCTGAACTCCTCCTTCTGAATAACGTACTCCTTGAGAGATATTGCCGCTTTTGTTGATTTAAAAACATCAAGTAGGAGGTTTGTCTATGAAACGTTTTCTATTTATTGGATTGATTGTGATTGCGATTGCAGTCGGATGGTTTTTTTCACGTGATCCATTTCGACATCAACCACCAGAACCTACCGTGACAATCGAAAACCGTGAAGTAAAGGTATATAGAGGTACCTATAGTTGGTCAGGCATGTTTCGCGGAGAAACAGCTGATGCAAAGGCCGAAGCCGTCGATTTAGTAAAAGGTGATTCGAGTACGCGAGCAAATCCTGAAGATCGATTGACGATTCGTTTTGAAGACGGACCAGCTCCGAAGTCCGTCGCGATTGTCTTATGGTCGGTCAAAGATCATAAAAAGATGAAAACATACAAGAAGATTGAGCGGATTACCGTTCCTTCGACTCCCGGAAAGTATGTCTATCAGATTAAAGCCGATTGGAAAGAAGGTAATGGCGATTTTGCCTTTCCAATTGATGTGAAATGAATAACGGGACAAAAACATATTGACATGATATATGTTTAATGGTAAATGACTCGAATGCTGACCTCTTTTTAAGTTAGAAGAGGTTTTTTTCGTGAAATATAGTAAATAAAGCGCTAGTTTTGATTGATTTAGTCTGAATAATCAGAATATATGAACATTTGAACGAAAGTGTATTTAAATGTTTCGGGTTCTAATGAACGGGAATAAACACACCATACACATAATATTTCATGTGTTGAATCACCTAGGTGAAAGAAGTCAATAATCGTAAAGGAGAGGTGCAGATGAATGGGTTCAATCGATTCTTACTCGTCATCATAGGCATACTCGGACTAATCAGTGTCGGGCTGCTTGTGCTCGGTGTGTATGATGTTCCACGGCTTAGTTCGTTAATCGAGCAGTGGCAGGATCAGCAATGGTATAGCTATACCGTTCTATCCATTGGAGGATTTTTAGCATTCGTATTCGTTATTCTATTATTCACAGGATTATTTAGCCGCTCGAAAGGTCAACGACTGTTGATTCAAACGGGTGACGGAACGATTACGATTTCGAAGGAGACGATCGAACGGACGGCTTTAGAGTCGATTCGTGGGATCGGTGGTGTACGGACACCGCGTGTCCATGCCGATATCCATTCGAAAAAAGAAACGGTCGCTTTAAAAGTCGACTGCTCGGTCTTTGGACAAGATGGGTTACCGACGATTGCGAAGGAAATTCAAGAACGAGCTAAACAAGCTGTCGAATCCTTACTTGAGTTGCCAGTAACGAGTACGAAAGTCACGATCAGTGACACGAAAACGAAAACATCGGAACGTGTCGTCTAAAGGAGGAGAGGGAACATGAAGACAAGAGAAGCACTCTATCCGTATCGGTTCCGACTGATCGGGGGACTTGCCGGTCTAATCCTCGCCATCTTATTCCTGACGATTGGCTTTGGTCCGACAATCCTTATCGTTGCCTTCGCAGCAATTGGATTTTTAATTGGAAAATGGCGCGATGGTGCACTCGACATTGAAGGGTGGATTCAGTTCTTTCAACGGGACTGATTCATATATAACTTACTAAACATTTAAAAGGAGAGATTTCAAATGGCAAACGAAGTAAACCCAACAACTGAAAACGAAGTGGTACGCGAGAATAAATTGACATTCGAAGATCAAGTCATCAAAAAAATTGCTGGGATCGCGTCGAACGAAGTGACAGGCATTTTGTCAATGAGTGGTGGATTCATGAGTGGACTGACGGATCGTCTCCGGAGCACGGAAGACATCACAAAAGGAATTGGTGCCGAAGTGGGAGAACGTCAAGTTGCACTCGATTTGAAAGTCATTGTCGAATACGGCAAAAATATTCCGTCAATTTTCCAAGAGACAGTCGCTAAAATCAAAAAATCAATCAGTGACATGACTGGCCTTGAAGTCGTTGAAGTCAATATGCATGTCGAGGATGTCATGACACGTGCCGAGTTCGAAGCTAAAAATAAATCGAACAACGAACAAGAAGAAAAAAGCCGCGAACTGCAATAAGCAAGTCGAAAGACCCGACAAACTCGCCGGGTCTTTTTTTCATGGAATCGACATGACGTTTGATACATTTGATGATGAGAACGGGAATAGATTAGTATCACGATAGATGAAAGGATGATTCACGATGCGACTAACAGGAAAAACGATCATCGTCACCGGAGCCGGCTCAGGAATGGGTGAAGCCATGGCAAAATTGTTTGCACAAGAAGGCGCACGAATCGTCGCAGCGGACATTCGGTTGGAAACCGTTGAACGGGTCGTCTCTGACATCAAGGAAGCGGGCGGAGAAGCGATGGCTGTTGCGAGTGATATCGCACAACAAAAGGCAGCAGGACAACTCATCAAACAAGCAATCGACGCTTTCGGTAAACTGGACGTTCTCGTCAATAATGCCGGGATCATGGACGGGATGGAGGGCGTGGCAGACATCTCAGATGAACGTTGGGATCATGTCCTTACAGTCAATACGACAGGAACGATGCGTCTGATGCGCGAAGCGGTCAAACATTTCAAGGAAGTAAAAGGTGGTGTCATTCTGAATAACATCTCGATTGGCGGTCTAAACGGTGCCCGAGCAGGAGCAGCCTATACGGCTTCCAAACACGCCGTCATCGGTCTGACGAAGAATACCGCCTTCTTTTATGCCGGAGATGGTATTCGCTGTAACGGAATCGCACCTGGAGCTGTCGAGACGAACATCGGACAATCGATGTCGAATCTGAATGAATTCGGGATGGGGCGCGCGATGCTTGGCATGGGTCTCAATCCACGAGCCGGTCAGCCGAATGAAATCGCAAATTTGGCATTGTTTCTCGTGTCCGACGAGGCGAGTTTCATCAACGGGGCAATCGTCGTCGCAGATGGGGGATGGAGTGCGTATTAAAATGAATACTTTATTTACTAGATTTTAATTTAAAATAGCAGGAACTTGTCGATATAAGGGATAATATGACAATAGGTAAATCATGACCTCAGTTTGAATCCAGGGAGGAATCGGCATGTCGATGCATGAGCAAGTAACACAGGTCACCGACACACAAGTCATCCGGGCAATCGAACAAAATCTAGCCATCATTCGTTTTGATGATCGACGCAAAGTCGCATACGTAAATGAGTTGTTTGCCCGGACGATGGGGTACGAAGTGGAAGAGTTAATCGGTAAATACCATCGTGATCTCTGTTTTCCGGCTTTCGTTAATAGTCCAGATTACGAGCTGTTTTGGCGAAAATTGATGCAAGGCATCACGTATCAGGATAAGATTGAACGCCGGGCTGCTGACGGACAACAGAAGTGGCTCGAAGCGACATATATGCCGATTTACTCGGATGACGGACGCCGGGTCGTCGGGGTCTCGAAAATTGCATCGGACATCACGATTCGCCAGCAGGACGTTTTACGAATGGCGGCCGAACTCAACGAGACATCAGCCTTCTTGACGGTCAAATCGGAAAGTGGTCGACAAGACGGTTTGAACGTTCTTGCGACTGTCCAACAAATCGAGTCGGAATCCGTCGAGAACTTATCGAGTCTTGTCGCCTTGCGTAAAGATGCAAACTCGATCACTGACATCGTCAAGACGATCCGTGAAATTGCGGCGCAGACGAATCTACTCGCCTTGAATGCGGCAATTGAGGCAGCACGTGCTGGAGAACATGGACGCGGATTCGATGTCGTCGCGACCGAAGTCCGAAACCTGTCGAATAAAGTCTCGCATTCGATCGGAGAAATCAAGGAGAATATCGAAGGGATCGTTGAGCGGATCAAGGAGGTCTCGCACAGTATCGAACGGATTTCAAGCAAGGTAAAGGACAGTACCGGTCAGCTTGAACATACGGTGAGTGAGTTCGATCAGTTGGCTGATTCTGCGAAACAACTGGAGCACCAGGCAAAACAATTCGTCGACGTTTTATAAATGAATCCATTATACCGGAACGTTCAAGCAAACGACTTGTACATTCCGGTATATTTTTTTATGTTGTTTAAACAATATAGAGAAATAAAAAAGATGCTTGTTAAATCGGAATCATTACGATATGATTTAAAACGTAATTATTCCGATTTAAAGGTGGAGAGCAATGTCTACATATAAAACAACATGCCTCATCGGGAGTGTCTTACTGAGTTTGACACTTGCCGGTTGTGTTTCTTCTGAAAAAAAGTCAGATCAAGCGCATTTGACGTTCGTTTATAACTTCGCGACACAATCACTCGATCCACATCGGGACAGTAGTTATGTTCCGCTCCGCGCGGGAGTAACGGAGACGCTCGTTCGTCTGGATGACGAACGATTGACGGTCGAGCCGTGGCTCGCGAAGAAATGGTCCTACGAAGGAAAACGAACATGGCGGATCGTCTTACAAGACGACGTGACATTCCATAATGGAAAACAACTTGATGCCGCTGGGGTCAAATCGTCACTTGAGCGCTCGATTCAGGAAAATCCGGGTGTCAAAAATGCCTTGAACATCAAGACCATCAAAACAGACGGACCGGATTTGCTCATTCAAACGAAGACGACCTATCCGGAGTTCATCTCAGAACTCGTTAATCCGAACACGGCAATCATCGATACGGATGCAGACGGTGTGACACAACAACCGATCGGTACAGGACCGTTTCAAGTCGAGCGATTTGCTCCCGGAACAAAAGTCGAATTAAAGCGCTTTTCGTCGTACTGGCAAGAACAAGCGAAACTCGCTTCGATTGATTTCGTCTTCAACGAAGACGCCGGAGCACGGACGAATGCTTTACGTGCCGGACAAGCGGATATTGTCTATCGTCCAGAGATCGAGAGTGTCAAACAACTGAAATCGGAAGGGTTGACGGTTCAAGCGACAGATACGTTTCGTGTCCATCAGGTGACGATGAATGTCGCGAATGGACCGATGCAATCGCTTGAAGTCCGACAAGCGATGGACGCTTTGATTAATCGACAACAGCTCGTCGACCATGTTCTTCAAGGGTATGCTGTTAAAGCACGCGGTCCGTTCCTATCATCATTCCCGTTCGCTCCAGAGTATCCGAAGCAAGAGCAGAAGACACCTGAAGAATGGCTAAAGCAAGCAGGCTACATAAAACGAGATGGCTTGATGCAAAAAGATGGTCGTCCCTTAACGTTAATGTTATTGACGTATGCCGCTAGACCTGACTTACCAATGATTGCCCAAGTCATCCAGGACGACGCGAAAAAGATCGGTGTGACGATCAAGATCAAGCAAATTGATGTCCCGGAAGAATATATGGCGAGTAACCGGGACTGGGACATGGCGACATACAGCAATCTGACAGCTCCTCGCGGTGATGCCGGGTATTACTTGAATGCGACCTATCATCCAAACGGAGGATTGAACTTCAGTCGTGTTACAGATCCAGTCTTGACGAAACAAGTCGAGACGTTGAATCGAACGCTTGAGGTCGATGAGCGCTCACGTCTTGCTGAGCAGATTGCACGATATGTCGATCAAAAGCGTTACAACAGCTTCTTGCTCCATCCTTCGACGCTTGTCGCCTATGACAGCAAACGTGTCAAAGGGTGGAAGACAGAAAAAAGTGAGTACTATATGATCACGAGTACGCTTCGGGTGAACGAGTAATGCATCCGATTGTCAAGCGATTGCTATCGCTGAGTCTTTTTACGCTCATTATGACGTTCAGTTGTTTTAGTTTATTGCGTTTATTACCGGGAGATCCGGTTTTGACGTTATTAAATATCGATGAATTATCAGCGACACGCGAACAAATCGAGGCCGCACGCCGTGAATTAGGGTACGACCAGCCACTACTCATGCAATACGTTCATTGGTTGCAAGATATCCTTACCTTACAGCTTGGAGATTCATTGCAAACCGGACGACCGGTCATCGAGATGCTGCGCGAGAGTTATCTCGTGACGGCAGAACTGGCGTTAGGAGGAATTGCGATTGCGTTACTGATCGCGTTACCACTTGGAATCGGGAGTGCAATGACAACGCGTCACTACGTCGAGCGACTTGCAAACGCCGTTAGTATCGCGGGTGCAGCGATACCTGGTTTTTGGATTGGTCTGTTACTCGTTGACCTGTTTGCTGTCCGCCTCGGCTGGCTTCCCGTGATGGGACGAGAGGGAATGACGTCGCTCCTTCTCCCAGCACTCTCACTTGGTTTTCCGCTTGCGAGCGTCTACATCCCGTTGATTCGACTGAATTTACGGCGTGAACTGGACCAACCGTATATTGAATTGGCACGGATTCGCGGTGTAGCGGAGCGGACGATTCTTTGGCGTTATGCGTTACGTGGAAGTCTGCCACCGGTTCTGTCCGTATTCGGTCTGACGCTTTGTAGTCTTGCCGGAGGCGTCGTCGTCCTTGAAGTGCTGTTCACGTATCCGGGTGTCGGGAAGTTGATGGTCGATGCGATCTTACAACGTGATTATCCGCTAATCCAAGGATACATCTTGCTGACGACAGGCGTCATTCTCGTATTGCATCAAGGAATCCGATCGCTGAACCGGGTATTACGACCAGATTGGAAAAGGGGCACAGATCGATGAAAAAAAAAATGATGTATTTTGGGGGATGTCTACTACTTTTTATTTCATATACCGTATTTAATAATCCTTTTACAGTAAAAGTAACGAAGAGACTTGAACCCTCTTCTATTGAACATTGGCTTGGAACAGACGGTTTAGGACGAGATTTCGCAGCTCGTCTTTTTTTAGCTGGTTTGATATCCTTAGGTTTCAGCCTACTTACTGTTTTGCTCACTGCAATCATCGGTACTTTCCTTGGTTGTATTGCTGGATTTTATGGTGGACGTCTCAATCGTTTGATACACCGATTAGCAGATGGTCTCGTCATTTTTCCGGATACCGTTCTAGCACTCGTCATCGCTGGATTATTCGGTGCAAGTCCACAAGGCTTAATCTTTGCGATTTTACTCATCAAATGGATCTCTTATGCGCGATTAAGTGAGACGCTCGTGACCGAGACGATTCAAAAACCATATATCAGCATGGCACGAATCAATGGTCTAACGGACAAGATGATTTTACGAAGCCACATCCTTCCACCGATCATCCGTCAAGTCGTCGTTTTGATGAGTTTGGATGTCGGGAAAGTCATCTTGTTCCTGTCAGCGTTCTCTTATATCGGTCTTGGTGTCCAGGCACCATTTCCAGAATGGGGAGCAATGTTAAACGAAGGGCGTCCTTATTTCAGTTCGGCTCCTCGACTCATGCTTTTACCAGGTGCGTGTATCGTCCTCATCGTCGTTGCGACGATGGGGTGGACCCGGCGGATGAAGAAGAAAGGAGGACAATCAGATGATTCAGATTCGGCGCTTACACGTTCGGGCGAAACACGTCCTTCTGCATGATATAAACCTATCGCTGCCGGCTCATCAATTCATCTGTCTCGTAGGAGCGAGCGGAAGTGGAAAAACACTCCTGCTTAAACGACTACTAGATCGATTGCCGGACGGGATGTCCTCTAGAGGTGAGGTCCTTTCAGATGAACCACTTCGACGAGGACTTGATATCGGTTACATACCACAACAATACACAGATGCGTTTCTTCCATTTTTGACGATGCGTCAGATGTTACGGGATACGTATCGTGCGCATAAACGAAAGGTCGATCAACCTCACATCGATCATGTCTTGCAAACGCTCGAGTTGGACCCTGCTTGGTTGGACCGGTTTCCATCCGAGTTAAGTGGTGGGCAATTGCAACGATTCGCAATCCTATTTGCCGTCGCCTTAAAACCGCGGTTGATCTTGGCGGATGAGTTAACGACGGCACTTGATCCCGTCTTGACACGTCGTTTACTCGACTGGTTGGCCGAATACCAACACCAGTACGGTGCAACGATCTTGTTCGTCACCCATGAATTAGGACCTGCTTTACATTATGGCGACCAGCTCGTCTTGATGCAGGAAGGGCAAATCGTCGAGACGGGAACTCCACAGATGATGAAACGAAGTCGTCACCCGTTCACGCTTGCCTTGATGCAAGCGCATCGTATATCAATGGAAGAAAGGAAGAAATCATGCCATCTGTCTTATCCGTAACAAGCCTTACTTATCAAATGAAGGAGCAACCCATCCTCTCGAATATCTCGTTTCAAGTGATGGCAAAGTCGTCATTTGGCATCATTGGTGAAAGTGGGAGTGGGAAGACGACACTCGGACGATTGATCCTTGGTCTACTCGAGCCCTCTCATGGTTCGATTTTCTTACATGGAAAGATATTTCCGAGTGGGCAACAAAACGAACGACGAGCAATTCAGGCTGTCTTTCAACATCCGCTCGCTTCTTTTAATCCAGAATGGTCGGTCCGCGATTCGATTCTTGAACCATTTCGTTGTCATCGCCCAATCTTAAGGTATTTTCCAGCGACGTCAGAAGAGGATCTCATTGAAGCATTAGCTCTTGCTGTCGGGGTAGAGTCACGGCTATTCGCTCGACTTCCTCATCAATTAAGTGGGGGGCAAATTCAACGTGCCGCGCTTGCCCGCGCGATCTCGATTGAACCCGACGTCATTGTCATGGATGAACCAACGACAGGTCTTGATGTCGTTTCTCGGGCGCGTATCATCGAACTATTGGAACGCTTGCAACAAACACTCGGTGTCAGTTTTGTATTAATTTCGCACGATATCGACTTTATCCGTCGTCTGTGTTCAGAAATACTCGTCTTACGCGACGGTCATGCTGTTGATTTGATTGACCGACTAGAATCTGGTGGTTCCTATACGCAACGATTCGTGGAGGCGGGCACATGGTGAGTACTCAACCGAACCACAAAACGTTTTGGTTACTTGCCTATCCGCTCATTCTCTCAAGTATTGCGACACCGTTGCTTGGTGTGACCGATACGGTCGTCATCGGTCAATCGGGTGATCCGCGCGCGATCGGTGGCATTGCTGTTGGTGCCGTCTTCTTCAATACAATCTACTGGTTGTTCGGCTTTTTAAAAGTCAGTACGACAGGATTCAGTGCTCAGGCAAGCGGCGCGAATGACGCCCATGCCTTACGGATTTCGCTCTACCGACCGCTGTTCCTAGCAGCCTGTATCGGTTTGCTCATTTTGTTATTCCGCCAGCCGCTTGAACAGATTGGACTCTATTTACTTGCGCCACCCGCTGACTTGCTGGATGCAGTCAAGACATACATCTCGTACCGGATGATTGGCGCACCGTTCGTCTTGATGGGTTATGCGTTACTTGGCTGGTTAATCGGAACGGGACAAGTTAAACATGCTTTATTCGTCCAATTATTCAGTATCGGGGTCAACGTCGTACTCGATATTGGATTCGTCTACGGATTGAACACCGGTGTTGCTGGAATTGCGCTTGCGACCGTCATCGCGGAAATCAGCATTGTCGCCTGCAGTCTCTATCTGATTCGGAGTCATTTGTCGATGACGCGCGACGAACTGCGTGCCTTGACGGATTGGCACGCCTACCGTCAATTCTTTCGTGTCAATCGAGATTTATTCATTCGAACGATTTTCCTGTTACTCGTTACCGGCTGGTTTACACGAGCGGGAGGACAATTCGGACCAGATATCCTTGCAGCCAATGCGATCCTACTGCAGATTCAGTATCTGATCTCCTATTGGTTTGGTGGACTCGGTCATGCGTCAACCGTTCTTGTCGGTCGGGCGAGAGGGCATCAAGATCAGGAAGCATACCGGACGAGTGTCCGTTTGGCACGGACGTTCGGATTCTACTCAGTCGTGTTCTGGTCACTTGTGCTCCTATTCCTTGAAACACCGCTGCTTCAGTTGTTCACTTCAGAAGAAGCGATCCTAGACGCGGCGCGCGACTATTATCTCTGGATCATCATCCTACCGCTGATTGCCGGGTGGGCGATGATTTACGAAGGAATTTTTGCTGGTCGTGTCGAGGCAACTCCAGTCCGGAACTCGATGATTCAAGCAGGGATCGGTTTTGCGATTGTGCTGCTGTCGACATCAAGTTTTGACAATCAGGGAGTCTGGGCAGCATTTCTGACGTTCTTTTTAATCCGCTCCTTATCGTTGATCCTCGTAGAAGCGAAACAATGAATAACCCGAAATTCCCTCATGCAGATGAAGGAACTTCGGGTTATTTGTCGTCGATCGCTAAAGGGCGGACGAATAGGGCATTCAAGTGATGGACAAGGACATGACGTAATCGTTCTTTCGGGAGACGTTCTGGTCGAAACAACGCATGAAAGGCTAATCCATCAACGAGTGCTGCGAGACGTTCGCTCTCAAGCTCGATGTCTATATCTGCTCGGAACGTACCGTCCGGAATCCGTGTCAGTAATACCAGACACATGTGGTAAATGTCGTCTGGATTCTCTGTTGATTGAGACGCATATGCAGACATCATGAATTGGAACCAGACCTGCATCTCAAGCTGATGCTCAGGTGCATACGGCAAGACTTCGAGTAAGACGTTGCATAACGTCTCTTCTGGTGTTCCTCCCCTCTCGAAAATGGTTGTAATGCGTTCTTGGACCCGTTCTTGGACGAGTTGCATCGAGAAACGGAGCAATTCTTCTTGGGTCGTGAAGTAATACCGTAAGGCACCAAGGGACAGACCTGCTTCCTTGGCGATCGTCCGGACGCTAGCTTGTTCGATACCGACATTAGAAATCGTGCGCCACGTTGCTTCTGCGATGAGGCGTTTTCGTTCTTCGTGATTGACTTGTTTTGGCATACGTTAAGTATATCAGCTTTTTTAGCACGAATGTATTAAAAAGACTAGTCAAGTAACGAAAGTGATGTTATCTTTATGATACAGTCGTATTAAAAAAGGAGAGGATCACGATGCAACTCGTCGCTTGGGCAATCGTTTGTTGTGAAATTCTATTTTGGGTATTCATCGTCGCAGGACTGATCGTGCGTTATGGATTCAGACAAGAGAAGCTTGGTTTTCGATTGATGGCGATGTCACCCGTGATTGATATCGTCTTACTGGTCTTAACAGTGTTGGACTTAAGTCGCGGTAGCACAGCTACGCTTGCACACGGACTTGCTGCGATTTACATCGGCGTATCACTCGCATTTGGGAAGCAGATGATTGCTTGGGCGGATGGGGTGTATCGCCGGGTGATCCTCAAGGAACAAGTAGCAAAAGAACGCATATCGCGTGCGCGACGGGAACGCAACGGATTCTATCGGCACATCCTGGCATTCTTGATTGGTGGTGCCTTACTCGGAGCAATGATTCTCTGGCTCGGAAATACCGAACAAACCGAAAGCCTCTTGCGGACGTTACAACTGTGGGGACTCGTTCTTGTGATCGATGGCGTCATCTCGATGAGTTATACCGTTTTTCCAGCTCGCTCTAAATAAAAACGAACCTTGGCTGTCAGCGGTCGACAGTGAAGGTTCGTTCCCGAATCGTATTCGTATGTACTTCTTTCCGGGCGTCGATTGAATCCCGAATGTGGATGATGTAGCGACGTCCTTTTTTATATCCAGTACGCGGTGGTTTGATTCGGATTTCTTTGCCGTCTAGGACTTCAATCTCCGTTTGCATCCGCTCACCATTTGAATCCGTCACGGTAACCGTACGGTTTGAGACTTGTTCCTTACGTAGTCCTTTCGCGTATTCGATGTCGAAAGTATGATACGAGGAGATGGAGCGGGCACGTGATTTGAAGTGTGGCTCGTCCGTCCGTTCGTCGAGAGTGCAGTAGCAACCCGTGAACAAGAGGCTCGCTGAGAGGAGTATCGAAAATAGATGTTTCACGAAAACGCTCCTTTATGTATTTGGTAATTTTAGTATAAGACAAATTTTGGGTTACGACAATCCTTCTTGAGACCGAGTCGTTGACATCTATTAAAATTGAACAGGTCCATGCTATAATCGACCGAGAGAAAGGAAGCGATACACCATGCCAGTACAACCAGACCAACGTGAAATCATCGTCTCGATTCGGACGAGTTATGACTTTAAAGCTGATACCGGACGCGCAATCCGTGTCATCGAGTTTCACGGACGCCGGACGACACTGTTCGATACGTTCGAAGCGTCGTCACCAAAACGAATGATTTTGATCGAGATGATCCGCGCCGTCCAATCTTTCAAGGAACCCTTCCACATCATCTTCAACGTCGAGTGTAACTTTGGCTTCAAGTATTTGACGGATCAGCGGAAATGGGAAAACCGGGACGTCGGGAATACGTTCCTCGACTTGATTGAACAAGGCGGTCATACGTATGAATTACGGGATTGTTCGTTCTATGAAGGCGGTAAAGCCCTCCAAAAATGGCTCGGCAACACATTAAAGCAAAATAGCTGACAAAAAAGGCTGATTCCACAATGGAGTCAGCCTTTATCCGTTGCATCGATCGTCTCGCTTTCGAGATATCGGTATAACGTACTTTTACTAATACCGGTCTGTTCTCGGATATCAGCGAGCGAATACTCTTTGCTTTGATACATCGCAATCGCGCGGCGGACATTTTCATCGGGTTTGCGCGGTCGACCAGTCTGTTTTCCTTGCTCTTTTGCTTTTGAGAGTCCGGCACGCGTTGACATGCTGATGACATCACTTTGCAACTGGACCAGGTGGCGGGCCGTTTCAAGGAACGACAAAGATGTCCGTTCGCTCGTGCGAATCTGTTCGCGGAGCGACCACAGTGTCGCGCCACGGGTCTCCATGTGCTCGAGCATCTCAATCAAGTGCCGCGTCGAGTCTGCTAAGACATAGAGATGCGTGACGATGACTTCGTCTCCCGCTTGCAGCGCCTCAAGCATCTGTTCAAGTTCCATCCGGCGTTTGGCCGAATCATGGGTCTCGATGATACGTGTCGTCACATCAATCTGATCCGCCTCTGCTTGTTGCGCAGAGCAGTCAGGATCATCCGGATAGGGTCTCATATAGAAATATTGCATGGATGGAGCTCCTCTCTGTCGATCACGATCGACGTCAGTTCCTCATCAGTATACCGTATTCTCACCTTCGTGCCGTAGAAAACCGAAAACATGCCTTTCTTCTCATGTTCGGATCGACTAATTTGTGGTAAATTGAGTGGAAGTAAGTTTCTCGGACTCATCCTTATACCATTCATTCTTTTTAAATGAGGTGCTCATCATGAACAAAGAAGATCATCAACTCGCCCGTCAGCTTTTGACGACCTATTTCATCGGAACACAATTGGCGACGGTTCATGTCGCAGGCTACGTCACGCTCGAATTCATCAATTTGTTCGATACGACAGCGCCTGAACTGCGACTTCGGATCGAGACGGACCGTCTATTTTATGGCGATGTCGAGACGACACAGAATTGGGTCGTTCGCCATGCGACAAAGGAAGAGATGCTACACTTGATCGTCTCATTGCACGCGGAACGGATCACGGGTGTCCGGATCGGCAAGACGGCACCACATTTATTCTTGACCTTCAGTAACGGACAAACGCTCGTCCTGAATGGATCGGATACATATTACGAATCGTGGGCGATCGATATCGGTCTCGCGCCACACCGAGCCGACGCGACGATCGTTGCCGTACCGGGTGACGAACTAGCCGTCTTCTCCGGGATTAGCGAACAAGTTGAAGACTAAGTGGACACGCATGGAGTGGTGTGATTGGATCATGCCGCTCGTCGCGTCACGTTATCCGGATCATTGTGCCGTCTTACTTGCCGGTAGTCATACGCGAGGACAAGCGACCGTACAATCAGATGTCGATTTAATCATCTTTGAAGCAAGGCGACGGCAGGCATATCGGGAATCGTTTACCTATGACGGTGTCCCGATCGAAGCATTCGTCCATTCCTTTGAGACGATCGCGCATTTTTTCGAGAGCGACCGGGAACGTGGTCGCCCGTCCCTGCAACGCATGATTGCTGACAGCTGGACGATCGAGGATCATCCACACCTTGCCTCTATCCGCAAGGAAGCCGTTCAACAATTGGCGGATGGACCTGTTGCGTGGTCGAATCCGGAGCAACAACGCGCGCGTTATTTTTTAAGTGACTTGCTCGACGACTTCGAGAGTGTGACGAACCGCGCAGAAGGTCTAGCGATTGCGTCACGTTTATATGAACAGAGCATCGAATTCGTCCTTCGTGCCAATCAACGCTACATCGGACAAGGGAAGTGGACAATTCGTGCTCTTGCGGAGTTTGACGAAGAATATGCCAGTCGACACACAATGGCTTTTGAGTTGTATTATCAGTCGAATGACCGCCGAGTCGTCATCGCGTTAGTCGACGATTATCTCACACCGTTTGGCGGGCGTTATTTTGACGGCTTTATGCTCGGCAAAAGATAACAAGCATACAAAAAGAGACACGTTTTCGGTCGATGATCCGAAAACGTGTCTCTTTATCGTTCGCTTCTGTTTAACGCCAATGGGACGGACGGAGCAAACGCGGCGGTAACTGTGTCGCCGCGTTGCCGATCGCGGCATTGATTTGTGCTTGTGTCAAAAAGAGCGCGTCTGTCAGATCCGCGTCTTTGACGTTACAGTCTCGCAGATCAGCCCCGAGAAAGTTGACACCGCACAAACGGCTATTCGACAAGTTCGTCGCCAGCAACCACTGGTTCTGAACGCTGGCACCTGAAAAATCTCGTCCTTGTAGCTGTTTTCCGACCCAGTCGCGTGGTGTCTGGTCGCGTCTTCCGCTATACTGAACTTGAACACGAGAAGCGATCATTTCAAGGAGGGGTCGGACGGTTTGACGGATTGACATCAGGTCAAGCCGTGCAAATTGATCCGCCGGTAAGGCAGCGTATCGGGTCAATGCGGCAAGCATCTCATCGAGTTGATTGTGGATGTCACGCGTGACATCACGTTTTCCGTCCGTTACGTACCACATCATCTCAAACAAGTGAACCATCTTCGGGAAGGCAGCATAAATCGCTTGGCGTCGCTTTGGTGCATCATCGCCTTGAAACGTCCGCTGTGACAAATGTTGCCCGGCACCAAAACAATCATAGACGGTACAGCCTTTGTAGCCGCTATCGCGTAACCGGTCATGGATGCGGCAGCTGTAATCCGCGTCAAGATTGCGACACGGTGTCGCTTCCGGTTTATCATGACCGAAATCACTGGATTTCGAAAAAGCGAGTGCCGTACAACATAAACCAAAACAATTTGTACAATCAATTTGGAATGTAGGTTCCATCGTATTCACCTCCACTACTACTATAGCAAGAAAGGAGTCCGGATATGCTGCAATTTCAACTCAATGAAAATGAAGACGGACAAGATTGGATCAGACAACAGGTGCGACGCTATAACGTCGAGACTTCGCCGTTTCATGCCATAAAACGGTCTAATGGAACACAAGCCGTCACTCTGCTTGCGAAGCGAAACGATCAACCGATCGGTGGCATCACAGGAGATGCGTATTGGGGCTGGTTACATATTGAATGGTTCTTTGTCGTCAAGGAGGAGCGGGGAAGTGGACTCGGCACGACGTTATTTCATCGATTGGAAACATGGGCACGAGAAGCAGGAATCGACCGAATCCGTGTCGAGACCTTTTCATTTCAAGCGCTCTCGTTTTATGAACGAAAGGGATTCATCGAAGTCGGGCGAATCGATGATTATCCACCGGGTGCTAGCTATCACCTGCTCGTCAAGCAGGTCGACCGATGAAACGCCGACTTCTTTTTATCTTAGTTATTGGATTAGTACTCGGAGCATTGACGGGGATGTACCAGCGTCCAGAGACGCCTTCCTTCACTGCAAAAACGGTCACGAAGTTATATAAACAGATGACGAACACATCGATCGAAGCGCGTGATGTCTACTTCGTCGAACGATTGTCTGAACATTATGCCGTCGCATATCTTGAAGCAAAACATGATCGCTTGTTTCTGCTCCTGCAACAAAATGATGAGGCACAACGGATCGATCGAATCATTCGCACCAAGCAGACGACGGAGGCGGATTGGTTCGAGGGACGGTTACTTGCGACACCGGAAGGTCGGTATCTCGTCGCCTACGGCATGAATGGCTCAAAACAAATGAAAACGATTCGGTTCGAGCCGTATAAGATGACGGCTGATGGGGAAGTACCATTACGTCCGATGCAGCGCTCGTTAACCGTCGCGGGTCAGGAACGTTTCCATACCATCCAACCGTTACCGGACGCCTTCCCGCATTCGCTCTACTTCGAAATGATCGCGACGCGTATGGATGGAAAAGAGACGATCCAACGCTTGACGTCATTAAGCGAAAACGCATCTGCGTTTTCTATGACCCGTGACTTTTAGTATACTGAAGACGAAAAAAAGGGGGAAAAGAACATGTGGATCGTCATGAATCAGCTACACGTCGTGAAGGGCGCAGCAGATCAAGTCGCAGCGCGTTTTAAGACGACGAAGGGAATCGAACGGATGGAGGGGTTCCACCGGATGCAAGTCCTCGTCGACATTAGTCAGGAAGAAGAAGACATCGTCACGATCATGACGACATGGTCGAATCAAGCGGCGTTTCATGCATGGCAGGAGAGTCAAGCGTATAAAGGGGTTCACCATAAACGAGATAACGGAACGTCCGAAGTCAAACCGCTCGTGACGTCGAATACCGTCACGGAATATGCGATCGTCGCCGACCATAGCGCTGCAACAGAATAAATACAAGACCCCTGAGAGGATTCTTCTCGGGGGTCTTGTGTGTAATAATACATTAGATTGTTTTACCGTAATCTGGGTATATTCTAACAAATTAGATGAAACGAGGTGGCATCGTATGGTCTATCGTAAACCTGTCGTCTCTAGCCTATCCGTCCTCGGTGGTATGATCCTGCTCTTCGGTTTCTTGACGAGCAGTGGCTTCATTTATCTCTACTTCTTCGTCTTACTGTTTGCTTGCGTCTCCTTCTTACGTGAACCGTTGACACGTAAAGAGTGGTTGCGAGAGGGGATCGCCTTCATCTTCTGGTGTTCCTTGATTTATTTACTACAACACTTCGTCTTCATGACATAATTCATTTTTCATACTGCTCGAATAAAGGGAGGATGATGTCACGACCCGTTGCTGATAAGTGAATCGACACGTCACGCTTTGGATCCTTTAAGTAGATGTCAGTCTTTTTGACGCGTTTATCAAGATAGACTTCGTACTGTTGACCAGTCACGCCTTTTCGGAACGTCAAGTATTTCCACTTCGCCCTCTTGCCCCGCACATCAGCCTGTTCACTCGTCTTGATCGCTTTTTTTAATTTCCCGGATTCATCACTTGTCATCATGATCATGTTTTCCCAATCAATATCTTTTTCCGAAAAATGATTTCCTCGATCATCTTCTTCAAAACGGATATGCGAAAACTGTTTTTGATGGAACAGTGTCTCGTTTTGGTTTTCCGCAACGTCGTCGTCTGTTGTTCGATCCGGTCCTTGGACTTGGAGTTCAGTCGGTTGTTGCATCGTATGGCGAATCGATAATTCGTAGCGGAATTCGCGTCCGTTTTTCTCCGTTGCGATGACCGTTCCATAATGTTCCGGCGTGCCGTCACCCGGAACGAATCGGACCTTTCCTGGTTGTTTCATTGAATGGATCGGGTGTTCCGCACGGCGTCCACCATACAACTGCGGTATACGAACCGAAACGTCGTATGTCGAATCGTATTGTTGATTGTAGACGAGATAGAGATTGACATCACGGGTGAACGGTGTCAGAGAATTCGCGTATGCGAAAGTCGTCGTCTGTGCATCTTTTTTTGTGACATCCGTTGCCTCGATGACGAGGTAACCTGATCCTGGAAGTTCTAATTTTCGAGCAGAATGGTCTGCGATTTTCTCATCAGGATTGAACCAGTCGTCTTTTTTTAATACAACAGGCTTCATGCTAAAGTTCTTCCGTTGTGGAGTCAGAGTAGTCTTCTTGAAGATGTCTTCTTTCTTTGGTAACGGATAATACCCATCTTTAGACGATGTCTGACAATATAAATACGTCTTTTTCCCAGCTTTCACGTAACGAACGGTTTGACTATCATAATCTTCGAACGGATTCGTCATCATGACGGAATAGATGTTACCGACAGCGTAATTGACGGGCGCATCGCTCGCTTTAGATGCGCATGTTTTTTGGATGACGGTTCGCTCTTTAGCTGACAAAGTGCGAGATTCTTTTTCGTTGAATTGCCCTCCATCATACATTTGTGATAAGTAATCCCATTTAAAATTCGGGGCGTCACTTTGGCAACCGCTTAATGCTAGCGTCGCTCCAAGTGTTAGTCCGATCCAGTAACGTTTATTCATTGTTTGAGCACCTCACTAAGTGCTTCACTTGTCGTACCTGACAGCTTCGCACCTTTCTTTGATCCCAGTTTGACAACATAGATTTCAAGCTTTTTAGCTCGTTTGCGTTCGAATAGTTCGAACGTTTGACTTTTTCCTTTGCGGATCAAGGTCAATTTTTTCTGTTTCAGCTTTGTTCCTTGTGGCTCCATCACATCGGTCTCTTTTAATTCTTGAGCCATTTTTTTTGCTAGTTTATCTGGAATGGCCGAGATGAATTTAAAATCGTTATCGACGAGCTGCTTTGGTGAGTCGTGAATGTAGCCGACATATGTGGTTGGTGATGCATCAAGAAAGCCATATTTGTAATTCGCAGGTTTTTTGTAGGTCTGATTGAGACGCATATATAGCGATGTTTCTTGAACGATTTTGCCTCCTTCTTTCTTCCAAACAGTCGCAAAAGGAACCGTCTGTCCCATTGAAAGCGTAGCAGGAAGTTGCTTTCGCTTGATTTGATATGATTGCCCCATTACATGGTCTTGAATGACGGATGGAATCCCAATACGATCACCACTGGTCATGAGTTCAATCGATGTGTGCTGCAAACCACTATTCGGAATGACACGAAAAGCTAAATTCAATTCGGAACCAGCTCGGGACTCGGTCGTCTCAAAGAGTGTTTGTTCTTTATCCTTATTTTTGTCTTTCATGAAGAGAACGAATTGTCCTTCCGGTGGTAAGGACAATTGATACGATGGGAAAAGGTAACGACCAAGTCCTTTCGTGTCTTTACTTTCTTCATTTTCTTGTTTTTGTTGATCCGTCACTTCTTTTGGGACAGGCTTAAAGCGAACGTCTGTCGATTTAGCTTTAAGCGGTTGGTTCGACCAATCGACGAATGGGTAATCACTGCGCTTGATTTGGTGGACCGCATAATCCGCATGGCGAATCGGCTGACACGCCAGATAGTCCTTTTTTTCGTCTGACAGGAAACGGACGTGTTGGAACTCGCGCCCTTGGACACTCGGAGGCAGGAAGTATAAATCAAATCCTTCGTGTTGCACATATCGATCAGGCAAGCGCATCATGTCAGGTTTTTGCTGACAACCCTTCAACAAAGCCGCCGTTTGTTTTTTCGGGAGATCCGGTATCTCTTGACCATCAAAGGTAGTCGAGATACCGCCCCAGTAATTGGCATCATATGTAAGATCTAAGTATTGTTCTTTTCCGCATCCGGCAAGAAGAACTGCTCCTGCGAGAATACCAATATGTATATAGCGTCTCATGAAAAACCTCCTCTATACGATTGTCTGTATTTTACCATATTTTCTATAATAGACAGAATTTTCTATAACGTTTCAACATCAAGATGTTTGACATCCCTTGACTCGGGAATAATAGATGCATGCATGGTCAATCTATTACTATGGGGGTTTTATGATGGGTACATTTATTCAAGCAGTTGATGGCACGAAGATTTACGTTGAGGATGTCGGATCGGGTCAACCGGTCGTCTTTTTACACGGCTGGCCAGCAAACAATAACATGTTCGAGTATCAAAAGAATCTGCTCGTCGAAGAAGGGTACCGTTACGTCGGAATCGATTATCGTGGTTATGGCAAATCAGATGCACCGGCAACGGGATATGACTATAAGACGATGGCGTCCGATGTCAATGAAGTCATCGAACAGCTCAAATTAACGAATGTCACGTTGCTCGGCTTCTCGATGGGAGGAGGAATCGCCTTGTCCTATCTCTTGCAATATGGGGATTCAAAAGTCAGTAAGCTTGTTCTCGCGGGAGCTGCGGCACCAGTCTTTACGCAACGTGACGGTTACCCATATGGGATGACGAAAGAAGAAGTCGATGCGTTGATTGCCGATACGAAACAGGATCGCCCGTCGATGCTCAAAGGATTCGGTGAAATCTTCTTTGCGAAGGAACATCCAGAACCGCTGCAACAATGGTTCCATGGTCTTAGCATCGCCGCTTCGTCCCACGGAACGATTCAGTCAGCAATCGCCTTGCGTGACGAAGACTTACGTGGAAAACTCGAAAACATCAAAGTTAATACGTTAATCATCCACGGTAAAAAAGACCAAGTCTGTCCGTTCGAGTTTGCGGAAGAGATGCAAAAGGAAATCCCACATGCGCGACTCGAAGTCTTCGAAGAGAGTGGACACGGGATGTTACTTGACGAACAAGAGAAGTTCAACGAGACATTACTGACGTACGTTAAAGGAAATCAAACCGTCTAATTTAACAAGCCATGGACGAGTGTCCATGGCTTGTTTTTGTGTATAGAAAAAGCGTGCGCCGGCGCATGTTTTTAAAGGCGATACTTCCGCATGAACCGTTGATCGATCCAGCGCTTCAGGTACCAACCGAACGTGTGAGTCGAATAATGACGACCATATAGGGAAACCGCATGACGCGGTCCCATCGATAAAATCGTCAAATAGTTCGTTTGCGGACGATAGGTTTGCAGTGCTTCTTCCTGGAGGTATCGTAAAAGGTTCGTAAGTAAAATTGGCGCTTGTCGGACAGCTGTGACACCATTCTTCGGAATGTCGGGGTAGGCGACGAGGGTCGCCGCGTCACCCGCAACAAACAAACTTGGATGATCGAGCGCTTGTAACTGTTCATTGACGAGTAAAAATCCGTCTTCGGTGAAGAGATTGCTGTCTGCAAACAATGTCGGAGCTTTGGCACCCGTCAAGCGGACGATTGCATCTGACTCGATTGGTGGGTGTTGCGTAAAGCGGAGTGGTAGTTCGTCATCTATAGGACGTTCCCGGATCCAGTACACTTCGAGTTCTTTTAACCGTCTCGTAATGGCTTCCGCTGCCGGATGACGAGAAAGGATATCTGGATCCGTGATCAATGTGATCGGTACACCCGCCGCTTTCAAGGACGCCGCCATCTCGACGGCCGCTGCTCCGCTCCCAATCACGACCGGACGCTTTGCTTGTTGCAGTCGCTTTAATGTATCCGGTAACCGGTAGTTCGGTTTAATCGATAATCGCGTCGTATCTTCCGACCAGTCGAATGAACCGATATTCGTTGAGACGACGTCATAGGTGTAACGTCTGCCGGATGCACCGAAGACGACCTTTTCAACAGGGTCGACTTTGATGACGGTCTCCTTGATGAATGGTTTATCATAGGCACGACATAAGGCGGCGACGTCAATACGCATCTCATCCATGTCGTATGTTCCGTCAGCAAGCCCAGAGTACATGCCCGAGTAATATTGGTAAGTCGAGGCGTTCAGGACCAGCCACTCGACGTCTTCTGTTGGTCCGTGTGTAATGCAATGCAGGTGAGCGTGACCTGCACCAATCAAGAGGATACGTTTCATGTCGTTCTCCTTCAATCTGTCTTGCTAGAGTGTACCCGGATACGGGTGGCGGTAATCATAGCCAAAAGACAAGACTGATGAATAGGAGGATGACCACGAGATAAATAATATCCTGACGCTGAACGACCGGTACCTCGTAATACGTTCGCTCTGCTGAAAAGTGACGGGCTTCGAGAGCAATCGCCATCCGTTCTGCCCGCTGGATCGATCGTGAGAAGAGCGGTAAGCCAATTGAAAGAAATCCATCACCAGGAAAGCGACTGTGCACATTGCGAATCATCCGGACTTGCCGCAAAACGCGGACTTCTTCGACCAGTTGCGGCAGAAAGCGAATCCCGGCAAGGAATCCGTAAGCAAAGCGGGGCGATAACTTCGCCTGATGGATCAAGCTCATTACGAAACGGGTCGCGTCGGTCGTCGTGACGAAAGCGAGGCTCAGGCAGACGAACGTGGCCATCCGCAAGGCAAGTAACCAGCCGTGCGCGACGCTTTCCGACGTGACATGAAACCAACCAAACGACCAAAGAGTATTCGTTCCTTTGCCGAAAGCCGCCATCATCCAGAACGTCAATAAGAATAATAGAATATACGGCGCAAGTCGCTTCAAGAAATCAAAAGGACCCCATCCGGAAAGGAGTAGCAGTGCGATAGCAAAACTCAAGAATACTAACGTTTTGACCCAGTCATTCGTTGCAATCAAGGCAAACATGATCAAAAACAATCCGCTTCCCTTAATGACAGGATTGAGTTTAGCGAACGGGGACACGTTCGTTTGCATCACGTTTCACCTCCTGGAATTGGTACGAAAGTGGACGTTGTAGCTGACAGCGCTCGAGTAATGGAACGTCAGCGAATAACTCGCTTGGGCGACCGTCAAAAGTAATCCGTCCTTGCTCCATGACGAGGACACGATCCGCATACCGGGCGACGAGCTCCATATCATGCGTCGCCATGACGAGTGTCGTACCGTTCTGTTGTTCCATCTGTAACTGTTCCATTAAGCGTCGTGTCGTCAATCCATCTTGTCCGAAGGTCGGTTCATCGAGCAACAATAAGTCTTTCGTTTGTCCGAGCATCGTTGCGACGCTGAGCCGTCGTTGTTGCCCCGTACTAAGAGCAAGTGGTGACTGCTGTTTGACAGATGTCAGTTCCAGCCGTTCGAGCAACGCCGCGCGCTTAACGTTCGTCGCTGCCCGGTGGCTCCAGTCGATTTCCGCTTCGACCGTCAGCTTAAGAAACTGCAGATCCGGTTGTTGAAAGACATAGCCAACGTGCTCATAAAAGCGACGCTGGGAGTAACGATGAACCGGACGTCCCTGGAGCTGATACGTTCCACGATTGGGAAGCAACCGCCCGAGTGTCGCAAGCAATGTACTTTTCCCGGATCCATTTGCCCCAAGCAGCATCACCCATTCTCCTGTCTGCAGGGAAAATGTCGCATCGGTCAGCGGATATGGTGCTTTCGTCGATAATGCAGCGACGTGTAACAAAGAGCGACCAGCTGTAGCGACGGTGGAAGGCACATGAAGTCGCGCCGCTTGCGGTCCATCTATGGGTAACGTCTCTAACGTATACGGATACAAAGAGGGAACGGCAATACCTTTCGTTTGAAGCTCTTTGTAATCCTGGGGGAACAGATCCCGTGGATCTGCTGTCGCAGTAATCGATCCGTCCTCAAGCAAGACGACCTGGTCGACGTACGACAAACAGACATCGAGTTGGTGTTCGATCAAGACGATCGTTAAATCGTGTTCTTTTTGAATCCGAAAAATCAACGCCATCAGCTCATGTTGTCCGATTGGATCAATCTGAGCCGTTGGTTCATCGAGTAATAAGATCGTCGGCTCAAGTGCTAGGACCGCTGCGAGCGCGAGACGCTGTTTCATTCCACCGGATAGACTCGCGATCGGTGTCGAGAAGGGGAGGGGGAGACCGACGAGTGCGAGTAAGCGTTCAATTCGTTCATCCATCTCCACGCGCGGAATCGAGCGATTTTCTAAACTAAAAGCGATTTCGCGTCCGATCGTCTCCATGCAGAACTGTTCTTCTGGATTTTGAAACAAGATTCCGACCGAACCGGACCGGGTAACGGTACCAGTCTGTTCGACTTCAATCGTTTCCGGTGTCAGTCCGGCAAGGGCATGAAGTAATGTCGTCTTGCCACTCCCACTTCGTCCGAGCAGAAGGGTCGTCCCTTGCTCAATCGTCAGCGATACATGATTGAGCACCGATTTCATCTGACCGGGATAGCGGATGCTGAGGTCGTCGACAGTAATCATGCGATTTCTCGTTTCGCACGTCCTGCCGCAAACCCGTTCAAGACACCAGTCGCAACAAGGCGACGGACGAGAATGGCTGCAAGCAAGCCACCGAGTAATGCGCCGCTGATCAATTGTAAGCCAGTTGTCGCAAGCAACGTCGTCGTTGTGTAGTAACCGAATCCGTTCGCGATTAGACTATAAACGATGCTACCAATCGCGGCTCCGACACCCGATAACATCAAGGTCCATGTGTCATAACGACGGTAACGCGTCATCGCAAAGACGAGTTCCGCACCAAGTCCTTGGCAGACTCCGATCAGAAGAGCGGATAAACCAAAATGACTACCTGTGAACAGTTCGACGGCTGCCGCGACGACTTCCGCAATTAAAGCGGCACCTGGCTTTTGAATGATTGCTGCGACGAGCGGACTCGCAATGATCCAGATGCCAAACATCCAGTTGGCACCGACAGGACCGAAGATCGCTGAGATCGGCAACCAGAGTGTTGACCAACCAAGATAGATGACGCCGCAAGCGACGGCGAGCATCATCATGACCATGATTTCTTTCATTTTCCAGTGTTGCATTAGATACGTCCTCCTTTGAATGGGGGAGACGCCAAAAAAGACCGCCCTCCGTAAAAAAGAGAGCGGTCCTCAGAAAAACTGCGCGCAGCAGGAGTCATTGGATGTGGTCGCTCCACTTTCCTACGCTAGTATGAACTAGATCAGGTTCGAAGGGTCCGAAGTGAATCGTCTCAGCCAATTGGGCTCCCCTAGTGGATATGGTAATAGGTGATACGCTGTTCACTTTAGGCAATCCAGCGTCTGTTGTCAAGACACAAAAAAAAACGATACGCCGCAAAGGGCGTATCGTTAAACGACTTATTTATTGTCTTCGTTCTCTTCAGCTGTTTCTTCTGAAGACGTTTCTGTTGCTTCCACTTCGTTGTCTTCGCCAGCTTCTGCTTGTGCCTCTGCTTCCTCGATTTCTTCAAGATCCTGCTCGAGTGTCGATTCGACGACAGCTGCGACTTGAATATCGCCTTCTGTAACGATGCGGAAATCTTTTTGTTCTGGAAGATCGGCTACAGAAATCGAATCGCCGATTTCGAGGTTCGTGACGTCGACTTCGACGTTCTCTGGTAATTTATCTGGTGTAGCGGCGACTGTTACTTTAAAGAGTGTTTGTGATAGGAAGCCACCAACTTTTGCACCGGCTGCTTCGCCAACAAGTACAACGTCTGCTTCGACTTCTGTTTCTTCATCCATTTTCACGGCGATGAATTCAACGTGATCGACTGTTGGTGTGAAGACATCCATATCACGGCGATTGATCAAGACGTTAATATTTTTACCGTCGAGTTTGAGTGAAATCAAGACGTTTTCACCGTTTTCTCGGACGATTTTAAGCAATTCTTTTTCTTCAAATGCGATTGGTGTACTTTCCACTTTGTAACCATACACGACGCCAAGAGCTTTTCCTTCATGACGCAATTGTTTACGGAGTGAGCGTGGACGTACCTCGCGTTTTTCGGCTGTTAAATTAACTGACATGTTCATTTCCCCCTTGAATTTGGTATAGCCCTCAAAAGGTAATGAATGTAGGAGCAGGACGAATCCTGAACAATATGAATCATGCTAAGACAATCGGTTTCAGACTCTCATGAATCTGACGCTTTCGTGACTTTGCATTTCTCTCCCAGGTCATTACGCTGATATTGAGAAACATGTGTGAGTAAGTCACCGGTTTGATGCGGTGCTAATGAGTTTATACCCCTGTGTTTTAAATCCATAAACCTCTTTTTTTATCTTTTTGAAGTCGAAAGACCTCCAAACCGCTTGAAATCAGGGGTTGAGAGGTCTTTCGTTTTTTTCATTCTTTATGATGATTCGTTGATTTTCACGAACTAAAACACGAATGAGACGTTCAATTTGCCGCATCGTCGTCTGTCCCATCGTCGAAATTTGCAGCCACTGATTGTAAACGAGATAGTCGCTTTCATACTGGACGTGATACCCCTGAATGCGCAGAGCGTCGCCTAAATCAGTTGCGGACGGATGAACGATCGTCAGTATTCCCGGCGCTTGTGCTTCTTGTTGTGCGAGGAGTTGGAATCCAGTTGCGCGGACGGCTTGTTCGAGATAGGTCATCTTGATTGCTGCTTGATTAAGATCGAGGGCATCAAGCGCTGCCTGACAGGCAAGCAACAGGTTCGACGAGCCGGAAAAGGCAACCCCTTCCGCATAGAGTCCTAAATCCAGATAACGGGGAATACAGAGAGAAGGTAGGACGCGATCTGCGTGACCAATGAACGCAAGACCCGGTAAACCACCAATCGCTTTCCCGGAAACAGTCGTGACGAAAGTGCAGCCATCGTATGAGAAATGTCCGGTTCCAACAGCGCTGATCGCATCGACGACGAGTGCGGTTCGTTGATCTAACAGCACTTTTACTGCATCAAGATCATAGAGAACACCCGTTGACGTCTCACAATGCGTCAACCAGATCCAGTTGTATGCCGTTTGCCTCAATTGATGAGCGAGTTGCTTCAAGTCGATCGGGTGACCGGGGGGAAGCGTATGGACATCAAAGGACTTGCCGGCACGTGCCGCGTGATCAATCAAGCGTTGACCGAACTCGCCGCCGTTCAGGATCAATCCATGTCCAGTGAGTTGTTGCGCGACAATATCATTGGCGAGCGTACCGCTGCCGACGGCCATCGAGACATGTGGCAAATCCAGCAACTGACACATTCGGCCACGTAAATCTTGATCGAGCTGCCGCATCGAGGCCGTCCGGTGTGGACGCGGTGCTTGTTGCGCCGCTTGACGGACCGTCGGCGCAACCTCGACCGGACCGGCTAGAAAATGCAGGGGACGTAAGACATCCGCGATGACGGATCGTTCGTATGTGGCGCGCGACAACAACATCGGTACAAACTGGGCATCGCCACTACCAAGCGTCGCTGCGATTGGTGTGAAGCCGAACCGCGCGTATAGTTTTGCTTCCCGCGTCGTACCACTGATATAGACGTGATCAATCGTCTCCCGCTCGAGGTAGACCATTAAAAAGCGCATCAATTGCATGAACGTACGACTATTGCGGTATTCGGGACGAACGCTAAGTAAGCGGATTTCCGCTGGGTCCGTCAGTGTCTCTTCTAGCGTCACGCCCTTTTCCTCAAGCGAAAAGGGACGATGCTTTCGAATGGCGATCATCGCGACGAGTCGATCGTCTTCCTTACCGATCAAGTAAGTGTTCTGATCATGGAATCGATCAATTCGTTTCCGTTCGATGTTCGGTTGATGTTGCGGAATCTCTTCTGTAAAGGTGAGGTAGTTCAATTCATGGATTGCTTCCGCGTCGTCCGCAGTTGCAATGGAAAAGTCGATCATGGAGACGTCCTCCTTATGTAATGGCTGGCTTGTGGAGTGCATCATGAGCCCACAGGACAAGTAGACTTACGGCAACGGTACACAAGATATTGACTGACCCTGCGTCTAAGAAGACGGGTAGTAACGGAAGTAAAACGACCGGAATAAGTCCCGCTTTGATACTATCTTTCGTTACGAGATAAGACAAACCGAGTATGCCTAATCCGGCAAGATATGCCCATGGCGTGATAGCGAAGACGATTCCGGAAAATACGGCGTACCCTTTACCGCCGCGTCGTGGGTGAAACAACGGAAACAAGTGACCGATGAGCACGGCGAGGGCGACCGGATAAAACGTGTCAGTGATCTGCAACGCAAAGACTGTCTTCGCGGCATCAAACAGATAAACGAATAAAAAAGCCGGAAGCCCACCGGCACGATGGGCATTGCGGGCACCGATGTTTCCGGAACCGACCTGTGCCAAATCGGTACGACTAATGTACTTAAAGAGCGTACCACCTAAAATGCTACCGATGAGATAACCAAGCAGGAGATCAAGGATCACCGTTGTTCCTCCTTTGTCGTTACGAGATGAACGAGTTCCTTGACGGTCAAGGCGTCACTGTCTGGAGCCGTCAGGACGGCATCGACCATTTTGGCTTTTCGATCTTGTAATTCCGTCATCTTCTCTTCGATCGTTCCGCGTGTCAGCAATTTGATGACCGTCACGTCAGACTGTTGTCCAAGCCGATGGGCGCGATCGGCTGCCTGTTGTTCGACGGCCGGATTCCACCAGCTGTCAAACAGGATGACGGTATCAGCGGAGGCGAGGTTGAGTCCCGTTCCGCCAGCTTTCAGCGAAATCAAGAAGAGATCGACTTCACCGTCATTGAACCGGTCGCATAACGCGACCCGGTCTTCGAGCGGTGTCTCACCCGTCAATAGGAAGTGGGGGAGGTGACGTTGCGCGAGATCCGAACGAATGCGCTCGAGCATTTGCGTATACTGTGAGAAGATCAAGATCCGTTTTCCGGCTGCTCGTTTTTCTGCAATCAGTGAGAGCAGACGCGTTCGTTTCGTTGCTTCCCCTGTGTACCCCTCGACGAATAATCCCGGATCGTTGCAAATTTGCCGCAACCGCGTTAAGCCCGCCAGTAACTTCAAACGATCTTCACGTTTCGTTTCGTCTAAATGCTGCAGCGTCTCGAGTTGCAATTTGGCGAGATACGACGCATATAACCGTTTTTGATTCGGTCCGAGCTCGACATAATGATGCTCGATCTGCTTCTTTGGTAAGTCCTGTAAGACATCTTTTTTCTCACGCCGTAATAAAAATGGTTGAATGAATTGTTGCATGTCATCAAACGACCATTTCTCAAACGTCGCTAAATCCGGCAGTAATTCCGGAAACAAGACATGGAAAATCGACCAGATATCGCGCGGTCGATTCTCAAGTGGAGTTCCCGTCAAGGCGAACCGGCGTTTTGCTTGCAGATGTCGCAGTTGACTGACCGTTTGTGACTGCGGATTCTTCAAGTGCTGTGCTTCATCAAAGAAAACGACGTCATATACAGGGTGGCGACGGACGTCGGTCCGAAGCGTCGTATAGGAGACGATCGTCACTGTGTTTTCAGCCAAGTACTCCAGTTCGGAAAGTCGGCTAGTTTGAGATCCCGTCACGACATGAACCGGTCGACCGGGTAAAAAGCGCTTCAGTTCCGCCTCCCAGTTGCGGAGCAGTGATGCTGGTGCGACGATCAGTGCGCGACTATCCGAAATCGTTGCTATATAACCAATCGCTTGAATTGTCTTTCCAAGCCCCATCTCATCGGCCAAGATGCCGTGACATCGGTGCGCGTCCAAATTCTTCAGAAATTGAATGCCCGTCCGTTGATACGGATAGAGTTGTGACTCTAACGAATTCGGCAAGTCGAGCCGGAATCCTTGTCCGGATTTCAATTCGAACCATTTCTCGAGCAAATCGGCATGGAGATGCAGGATGGAGGCACCGATCAGATGCTTCATGTTCCGGACGGCAGGTAAGACGAGTCGCCCGTCGCGTAAGTCGCGTTCACTCGCTTCCATCTGGGCGAGAACCCGTTGCAACTGCTGAAAGGCCCGTGCCTCTAAAGATACGAACTGTCCGGATTTCAAGCGGTGATAGCGTTTTTGTAAGATGAGCGACTTCAGGACACGTTTCAGTTCGTCTTCCGGAATTCCGTCCATCGAAAAGTTGAACACAAGCCAGTCGAGGCGGTCTGTCACGTCGACTTCGATCCGCGGATGAAAGGGTCCTTTTGGTAACGTCGTTCGGATGGCTTGCGTTGCAAATAACTCCAGTTGACCGAGCGCAACCCGTTCGTCAAGCAGACTCCGCAAAAAAGCATACTGCGCGGCGTCACTGGTGATGACATAGTGCGAATTCGATGGTGTTGCTTGGAATTCACGTAAATAGCGTAAGACACTTTGCTCCGTTACTTGATCCCGTCCAGCATAAATCGTCTCATCGAGTGGATTCAGCTGAATCCCTTGATAATCAAACGACACGCGGACTTCAACTTTCTGAGCCGTTCGATCGAGATGGAGCTTAGCGATCGGCGTACCGGAAACGATCCGTTCCTGTAAATCAGGACTGAACGAAACATTGGCAACCCGCTGCAAATACTTTGTCTGTCCAAGCAAACGATCGAAGTAGGGCAGGGACAGTTGATGCTGCTGTTTATCCGTCAATCGTTTGAGCGTCACGACGGGTCCAGTCAGTTCGAAATGAATCGCCACCCGACGATCAGGTGTGAGACTGCGTAAATAGTTGCGCGCGCCTGCGTCGTCGACTTGAATTGCCGTAAAAGGGCGGATTTGCGGCGAGAGCGGTGTTGGTGTGCCGTGTGCCTGCACATGATGCATCGCCAGCAAAACAGCGACGATGTGTCCACAAAATGACGTATCCATCACAAGCGACGGACAGTTACAGCCAGCGTCGACGCCGTGCGCCTTTACGCGGACCGTCACCGTGAATCGTTCCTCACCGTCTACGCTCGCTTCAATTAGCTCGTCACCCATCCGGTAATTGTGTAACGTGACCTTTCGGGCAGCGACATACTTCTTTCCCCGTCGAAAGGCATAGGCATCAGACATCTGTTTGATTTTACGTTCACTGAGTCCGTAATTCATGAGACCCCTCCTTTAGTTAACATAATATTATTATCGTTCACCATCAAATAAATCGACGGCGCGTTTTTTCTCCGAATCACCGATATGGGCATAGACCTGCGTCGTTGCGACGGATTCGTGACCGAGTAACTGCTGGATCGTCAGGACGTCGACCCCGCCGGTCGCAAGTCGTGTCGCAAACGTATGCCGTAGTTTATGTGGCGTAATTTTTTTGCGCTCTAAAAAGGGGAGGACTGGCTTCAGTCGTTCCGTGTGCCGCTGCAAAATATGCTGGACTGCCCGTGGGCTGAGTGGTTTCCCGTGTTTTTGGAAGACAGGTACGGCGCCGCTCGTTGGCATCTGATAATGGATCGCGTATTTGCGTAAGGCAATTCGTGCTGGTTTCGCAAGTGGAATCAATCGTTCTTTATTGCCTTTCCCGATGACGCGGAGCGTATTTTCGTGGAAATCGACATCGTTCCAGACGAGTTGGGTCATCTCACTTAAACGCATCCCGCTATAGCCAAGTAATTGGAATAACGTCACGTCGCGGACACGATCCCGTTCATAATGCGACGCTTCACGGGCATTCATCTCAACGTTTGACGGTAATAACTGAATCAATTCGTCCCATTCGCGTTTTGTCAGATAAACCGGTTCCCGTTTGGCTTGTTTCGGTCGATTGACTTTGGCGACCGGGTTTTCCGACAACTGACCGGTATCGACCAAATAACGAAACAGTGACTGTAATGCTGATAACTTCCGGTTGATGACGCTCGGTGCATTTTGTTTCGTTAAGGCAAGGTATTCGGCGTAGGCTTCGATTCCTGCTGCATCGATCTCGACAAATGCTTCAAGCGGAATATCTCGCGCTGTTACCTTTTCACCTGACGCCGCAGCGACGAATTGGAAGAACGCTTCATAGTCATAGACGTAGCGGCGCATCGTTGCTAATGAGAAATGTTTGGCTGCTAACTGATCTAAATAGGACTGAATGAAGCGTGGCATCCGCTCATAACCGGGAATCGCTGGTGCTGTAGCCGAAACGGTCGTTTTATGTATTGTTTTTCCTAGGTTTTTAAATAAACTCATCCGGCAATCACCCCTCTAGTAGCAGTATACCAAACGTTGATACGTCAGGCACTTGTTTGCGTGAAATAGTTATTTCACGCAATGTTAAATTGTCAGACAGGGAGCGCTCAGTTGCATCGACAATGCATCGGATGGGTCGTTGGTCAACTCGATGCACGTGAGAATTTAACCTATTTTTAGAGATTTAAGGGTTGTAGAGTCTCTTTAATAACAATAATAGTATTATGTCACCTAAAACAATAAAAAAGAATGAATAGTCAATTTCGCTCTCAGTTGCATCGAGAAGACGTCTGGTGGGTCATTGGTCGACTCATTTGATTTCAAGACGATTTCTGAAAAACGTCGAAAACGTGCTTGATTTCGCATACTTCATCTTGGTTCGGGTATAGACTGTTAGGTAAGAGTTATTTTCATAAGGGGGAGTTCTAAATGATTACCGATCAAGAAGCACGTCAGTATTTGAAGGATGCGAAACGCATTGCAGTCGTCGGTGTCTCAAGTGATTCTGGGAAGACGGCGAACTGGATTGCTGACTACTTGGTTCAACACGGGTACGAAGTCATTCCGGTCAATCCAACGTTAAACGAGTGGAACGGTCAAAAAGTCTATCCAAGTGTTGCAAGCATTCCAGGACACATCGATATCGTTGACGTTTTCCGACGGTCTGAGTTTTTGGCGGATGTCGCGAAAGATGCTGTCGCTCACGGTGACGTCGGGATGATTTGGAATCAACTTGGTCTCTCAAGTGTCGAAGCAGAGAGCCTGGCGCTCGGCGCTGGCATTCCATATATTGAGAATCGTTGCATCAAAATCGAGCATCAATACCTGTAAGTCATCGCACGACTTTAGGCATCTTCACCCGTTCGTGAAGGTGTCTTTTTTCATGTCCATTACAGGTTATGCTTGTCAGGAAGCAAGAAGATGCCTACAATTAGAGACAGACTACTTGAAATAACGAACGAACGTTTGTAAAAACGACGTCGTAATTTTGAATTTTGAGGTGAAATGAATGGCGACAGACTTAAATAACTACAATGATGATGCCATACAGGTGCTCGAAGGACTCGAAGCAGTCCGGAAGCGCCCAGGTATGTATATCGGTTCTACCGATCACCGTGGACTTCACCATCTCGTCTACGAGATCGTTGATAACGCGATCGATGAGGCACTCGCAGGATTCGGGGAACAAATTGATGTCACGATCCATAAAGATAATGCGATCACGGTCCGTGACCATGGACGTGGGATGCCGACGGGGATGCATGCATCGGGAAAACCGACTGCTGAAGTCATCTTCACGGTCCTTCACGCCGGTGGTAAGTTCGGTCAAGGTGGATATAAGACGTCCGGTGGCTTACACGGCGTCGGGGCGTCGGTCGTTAACGCCTTATCAACGGATTTGAAAGTAACGATCTTCCGTGACGGGAAACAATATGAGCAAACGTTTGAAAACGGCGGGATTCCGAAGACGACGTTGCTTGAAACGGGTACGACGCGTCAAAAAGGAACGAGCGTCTACTTTAAACCAGATGGCTCGATCTTCAGTACGTTGACATACAACTACGATACGCTTGCGGAACGCTTACGCGAATCAGCCTTCTTGCTAAAAGGTCTGAAGATTACGTTGACGGACGAACGGTCCGACAAACAGGATATCTTCCAGTACCAAGACGGTGTCAGCGAATTCGTTCAGTACTTGAACGATGATAAAGATACGCTTCATCCGACAGTTGCATTCGAAGGAACGGAAAACGAGATCGAAGTCGATATCGCCTTCCAGTTCACGGATGCGTATTCGGAAAACGTCCTTTCGTTCGTCAACAACGTCCGGACACGCGACGGCGGCACACATGAAGTCGGGGCAAAAACAGCAATGACACGGGTCATGAATGAATATGCCCGAAAGAACACGCTTTTGAAGGAAAAGGATAAGAACCTTGACGGAAATGATATCCGCGAAGGGTTGACGATGATCGTCTCGATCCGGATCCCAGAAGAATTCCTCCAGTTCGAAGGGCAAACGAAGTCAAAACTCGGCTCACCGGAAGCGCGGACGAGCTGTGACGCTGTCATCAGTCGTCGTCTCTCGACGTACTTGGAAGAGAATCCACAAACGGCGACGCTGTTGATCAAAAAAGCAATTCGCGCTGCGCAAGCTCGGGAAGCGGCACGGAAAGCGCGCGAAGAAGCACGAAACGGGAAAAAGAAAAAACGTTCGAGCATCTTGAACGGAAAACTAACACCTGCGGCTTCAAAAAACGCGGACAAGAATGAATTGTTCCTCGTCGAGGGTGATTCTGCTGGTGGTTCTGCAAAACAAGGACGAAACCGGACGTTCCAAGCGATCCTTCCACTTCGTGGTAAGGTCTTGAACACAGAGAAAGCGAAACTTGCCGATATCATGAAGAATGAAGAAATCAACACGATCATTCACGCGATTGGCGGCGGTGTCGGAGCTGATTTCGACTTGTCAGATTGTAATTTCGACAAAGTCATCATCATGACCGATGCCGATACCGATGGCGCGCATATCCAAGTCTTATTGCTGACTTTCTTCTTCCGCTACATGCGCCCATTGATTGACGCTGGGAAGGTCTTCGTTGCTTTACCACCGCTCTACCGTGTCTCAAAAGGGAAAGGCAAATCGGAGAAGTTCGAATACGTCTGGGATGAAGAGACCCTTAAGAAAACAACGAAGAAATTCGGTAAAGGTTATATGATCCAGCGTTACAAAGGACTTGGGGAGATGAACGCACCGCAACTCTGGGAAACGACGATGGATCCCGAGACACGGACGTTGATCCGGGTTACGATCGACGATGCTGCCGTAGCGGAAAAACGCGTCTCTGTCCTGATGGGAGATAACGTCGGACACCGCCGGACGTGGATCGAGGACAATGTCGCCTTCGGTCTCGCCGAAGACCTCTCGATCATCGAGAACGAGCACGTGACGAAAGAGAGTGTGAACGAACATGTCTAATCTACAAAACATCCTGAACCTGTCGCTCGAACAAGTCGTCGGCGACCGGTTTGGTCGTTATTCGAAATATATCATTCAAGATCGTGCCTTACCGGATGCCCGTGATGGTCTGAAACCAGTACAACGTCGGATCTTGTATGCGATGCATACGGAAGGAAACCTGTTCGACCGTGCTTACCGAAAATCGGCGAAGACAGTCGGCGTCGTCATCGGTAACTACCACCCGCATGGTGACTCATCGGTCTATGAAGCAATGGTCCGCTTGAGCCAAGAGTGGAAGCTCCGTTACCCGTTGATCGATATGCAAGGAAACAATGGATCAATCGACGGCGATAGTGCGGCAGCGATGCGGTATACGGAAGCCCGTCTGTCGAAAGTCTCAAGCCTCATTCTTGACGGAATCAACAAACAGACCGTTGATTACACGCTCAACTTCGATGATACGACGGAAGAACCACTCGTCTTACCATCACTACTGCCGAACTTGCTGATGAACGGTTCGACGGGGATCTCCGCCGGTTACGCGACCGAGATTCCACCGCATCACGCGGGAGAAGTCCTCGATGCTGCGATCGGTCGAATCTCCGGTACGGTTCAGAACGTCGATGACTTATTGACGCACATGCAAGGTCCTGATTTCCCGACTGGTGGCGTCGTTCAAGGTCTTGACGGCATCAAAAAGGCGTTCGAGACAGGACGCGGGAAAGTTATCATCCGTTCGCGTTCAACGATTGAGACATTGCGAGGCGGTCGCCAGCAAATCGTTATCACTGAGCTCCCGTATGAGGTCAATAAAGCGAACCTCGTCAAACGGATGGAAGAACTCCGTCTTGATAAAAAGGTTGAAGGTGTTGCCGAAGTTCGTGACGAGACCGATCGCGATGGTTTACGTGTTGTCATCGAGTTGAAAAAGGAAGCGGACGCGGAAGGTGTCTTACACTTCTACCTCAAACAAACGGATCTACAAATTGCCTATAACTACAATATGGTCGCGATCCACGAGCGGACACCGCGGCAAATGGGCGTCTTGACGCTCCTCGATGCGTATCTCGCACACGTCAAGGAAGTCGTCATCCGCCGGACAGCGTTTGACCTCGAACAAGCGAAACGCCGTCAGGAAGTCGTTTCTGCCTTGATGACAGCGATCTCTGTCCTCGATGAGACACTTGCCTTGATCCGATCTGCGTCGAACAAAGCGGACGCGAAGGAGAAGCTGATCACGCGCTTCAACTTTACGGATCGCCAAGCGGAAGCCGTCGTCATGCTCCAACTCTACCGGTTAACGAATACCGATATCGTCGAGTTGCAGGAAGAAGCAGCGAAACTCGAGAAGGAAATCGCTCGTCTTGAGAAGATCCTCAACGATGAAAAGACACGTAATCGTCTCATCATCAAGGAATTGACAGTCTTGAAGGAACAAGTCGCGGACAAACGTCGCTCGACGATCGAAGCGGAAGTAGAAGAACTGAAGCTGAAGACGGAAGTCATGATCGCTGTCGAGGAAACGATGGTCTTCCTGTCGAAGAACGGTTACGTCAAACGTTCATCACTCCGTTCATTCGGTGCCTCGAACGACTTACCGGACTTGAAGGAACAAGATCGTCCGTTGCTCCAAGGGCAAGCGATGACGACCGATCACTTGATTGTCTGGACCGTTCGCGGAAACTACTTGCTGATTCCGGTCCACCAATTGCCGGATACGAAATGGAAAGATGGCGGTCAACACGTCGCGAACCTCGTCCCTCTCGAACCGGGTGACCGGGTTCTTTCAGCGGATCTCGTCCGCTCGTTCGATGAAGCCCATCACTGCTTGTTCGTTACCCGTCAAGGGATGGTCAAACGCTCGAAACTGAGTGATTACAATGCACAGCGGAAGTCAAAACCACTCCAAGGCGTCCGTCTGAAGGCAGACGACGAAGTCTTGTACGCTCAGGTCTCGACGGGTCAAACGGACCTGTTCCTTGCGACACAGAACGGTTTCGGGCTCTGGTTCACGGAAGATGATGTCCCGGTCGTCGGTGTCCGGGCTGCCGGTGTCAAGGCGATCAACCTGAAGGATCAGGACGTCGTCGCGGGTGCGATTGGCTTCAAGGAAGCGCCGCAGATCGTTCTTTTGACGCAACGGGGTGCCTTGAAGAAAATGCGTCTCGCAGATCAGTTCCAAGTCTCGAGCCGTGCGCTCCGTGGCTTACAGTTACTGCGTGATTTGAAGTCAAAGCCACACCGGGTCGCAGCATTGATCGATGTCACGCAAGCAAAGGAATTGGTTCTCAGCGGGAAAGAGCAGGAGAAAACGATCCAAATCGGTTCGTTATCGTTCCTCGACCGCTTATCGAACGGTTCATTCGCCTATGATGAAGAGAAATTCGGTCCATTGCTCGACTGGTATACACGATGAGATAAGGCTCCTCCGGATAGCGGGGGAGCTTTTTTAGATTTAGCAGGGCAGGAGAGGGAATTTTGAGACGAATGCTCGGAATTTTGAGATTTATCGCGAGAAATATCGTTTACAAATTGAAACACTGACCAATAACGGCTACAATAGAAGAAATAGTCAGGTCACGATTCGTCACGAACAAGCGTCGGGTCACGCGTCTCCGCAGCTTTGCTTATAGCGTCAATTGATCAAGCAGCTACGGGACCGTCCCTTTAGCTGCTTGTTGTGCAATCTGCCGACCTTGGAGAGGTGATGAAGATGAAATTCAGACGTCGCGAAAAAGTAGCAATCTATATCACTCGGGAAAAACCTAACGGATGGGAACTACTTGTTTTTCATCCACAATCGGCTCCTGAGAGTGATTGGCAGATTCCTGCAGGTACGATCGAAGATGCTGAAATCGCAAAAGAAGCGGCTGTCCGTGAGACGCTTGAGGAAAGTGGTCTCTCGTTAGCATCCGTCCAGTACATCGGCGAAGAAGAGATGCGTTATCCGGAGCGAATGCGGGTGCATTACACGTATTTCTATCATGCGCACATTGAATGCCAAGAGAACCGCTGGACGCATTGTGTTGCTGGTGACGGTCAGGATTGCGGTGATTTCTTTGATTTTGCGTGGTTGCCGCTTGAACGGATCACGCAACTCGAACGCCGCCATCATATATTCTTAGATCGTTTGATTCATCGATTGGAACGGACACGTCCGTATGATTGTCGAAAACACGGTTAATCCCGTGTTTTTTTGTTTTGTCTCACTATCTTAAGTTTACCTTGATTATGAGACAAATTCTTATAACTATTGATAATATATGTTATGTTAACCTAAATAAAAAAATGATATTTTAGTCAAATCCATTTATCCCCCCTGCCATTTAAAAATCGGTCTATCGTCCTGTTGGTCTTCCTCCTTATTCTTTGTTACTCTAATAACAGTAACACTGGAAATGTTACCTTTTTAACGGTAACAAATTAAATGTTTCCATCATTGTGGTAACAAACGAACAGGAGGAATCGTCATGCAAGCTGTTGCTTTGTCGTTTGATGTCAAAGGTTCCCGCGATTATCCGAGCAAAGAAGCGTTACTTCAAGCGCTTCGTGTACTCGCGAACGATTTGAATACAGCATTTCCATTGAGTATTGTTCCGTTTCAAATCAAATCCGGCGATAGTTTACTAGCGGTATTCGCGGATTATCCGGTTAGTTATCCGGTCATTCTGCACTTATTGAATCAAGAGTTGCCAGGTTACATCGGGATTGGATTTGGTCAATATGAGACGATTTCGACGACGCGGGCTGAAGAAGCCAATGGTAGTGCAATCATTCATGCTTTCGAAGCACAGGAATTAGCGAAGACGCTTCCATCGCGGATTGCCTTTGCTGGACCGCCCTACTTACCGACTGCCTTGCTGAACGGTTATCTCGAAATGCTGTATCCGGCTTACTTCGGGAAGACGGACCGTCAGATTGAACTGCACCGGTTGATGGATCGATATCCGGATGATACGTATGAAGAGATCGGACTGAAGATGGGCTTCAAGGAACAAGATGCCCGCGTAAATGTCGCAAAACTCGTCTCCCGCTCGCAGCGTAAGCAACGGAAGCGACTTGAAGCTGCCTTGACCCAGGCACTGGAGCAATTCCAAGTCTGGGAGGCGATTCGGTGACCGTCTTACTTAGTCTTTTACTTGTCCATCTACTTGCTGATTTTCCATTACAGACGAAACGAATGGCGCAACTGAAACATCGACACCAACGCATCTTACTCCAACATCTTGCCGTTCATGCGGCTCTGATGCTACTTGTGCTTGCGTTCTTCGTCATCCAACGGGAATTGACCATCGACATCGCCGGGTGGCTTGGAGGCAGCATTCTCGTGTTTCACGCCCTACTCGATGCTTCCCCGCTCAAACGCCGCGTCAAACAAGCAGCAGCGTACTGGATCGATCAAGCGTTACATATCGTTGCCATCATCGCCTTGACATGGGTGTTCGTTCCGATCGATTGGTCGTTGTCGTTCGCACGACCGGAGCAGATCCTGTGGATTCTTTGCTTTAGTTTAGTGACGACGGAGTTACTCGGTCACGGAATCGCCCTGATGCTCGCACCATTCGCGCCGCGGTTGATTGAAGCGCATTTCGAGCGGAAAGTGACACGCAAAGAGCAATTAGATGGCATCTCGCGGACCGTCACGCACGAAGTCGAAGATTCTGCGCGCAGTTATACGACGGAATTAATCGGGATCGGACGTTATATCGGTCTCGTCGAACGAGCAATCATCACCCTGCTCGTTGTCACGAATGCAACTGGAGCCATTGGCTTCATCATTGCCTTGAAGGCATTGGCTCGTTTTAAACAGTTTGAAGATCGCCGCTTTGCGGAATATTACATCATCGGGAGCTTGCTCAGTATCTTAGGAGCGATTTTATGTGGACTGGCAATCCGTGTCGCTTTGTAAACGATGAATGAAAGTGAGGGAGACGGTATAATCCGTCGTACGACATATGAAACAAATTGGATTAGTGAGGCATCACCGGGTGACGGAAGGATATCCGACGAAAGGCTGGATTAGCGCTAGCGATATTGAAAAATGGATTGAACGGTATGATACGTCAGAGATCGATATTCAACCGGTCGAGCTCGGTCAGATTGACTGGACCGTTTGTTATGCCAGTAGCATGCCGCGTGCCGTCCAGACGGCGCAGAGCGTTTATGATCAAGAAATCATCGTGACGGATCTGCTGCGTGAAGTGCCGTTTCCGACGATTCGGTCGAATCTCCGATTACCGTTCCTCGGCTGGGCGGTTCTCGGTCGATTCGCAGCCCCGTTCAGTAAACGAATTCAAGCCGAAATCAAGGATGCGAATGAACGGATTGAAGTGCTCTTAAATCAATTAATGTTCGAAGACGACGAACGGGTTCTACTCGTCGGTCACGGCGGCATGATGATTCTGATGCGCGCTGCCTTAAAACGACGCGGTTACAGCGGACCACGGTTCGGTCATCCGCGCAATGGCATGCTGTATCTGTTCGAGAAAGAGGAACCGACATGTTGAAATGGGGATCAACGATTCTATTAGCACTCTGTTTAATCGTCATCTTCTATACGACACGGGACGAAGCACCCCCTGCCCCGACGGCAGGACAGATGGAGATCTATGGTTTTGACGTCGGTCAAGGAGATAGTACGTTCATCCGAACGAAGGAAGATGCGATCTTGATTGATGGTGGGAATAACGGCAAAGGCGAAGATGTCGTCCGCTACCTGCAAAAATTGGGTATCAAACGCTTAACAGCGGTCATTGCGACACATCCGGACGCCGATCATATCGGTGGACTCGATACCGTCCTCGATGCCTTTCCAGTCGACAGCGTCTATGCCCCGCGAGTCACGCATACGACGGAGACGTATCGCGATTTCCTCCTTGCCGTCAAACGCGAAGGAGTGACGATCAAGTCAGTTAAGGCAGGTCTTAAAATACCGAGTGAAGCCGCACGCTTTACGTTCCTTGCTCCTCTAACAGACGGGACACAGGATCTTAACAGCTGGAGTGCCGTCCTCCGGGTCGAACATGGACAAGACCGCTTCCTCTTCATGGGCGACGCGCCGATCCGAACTGAACAACAATTACTCGAGTCAAACACCGATGTACGTGCTGATGTCTTAAAGCTTGGACATCACGGGGCAGACACATCGTCCTCCCTGCCCTTCCTACAGGCTGTATCACCAAAACGTGCCTTGATCTCAGCCGGAAAGGACAATGCCTATCGTCATCCACGTCCTTCCGTCTTACAAGAACTGAAGGCAGAACGGATTACGATTGACCGAACCGATCAAAGTGGAACGATTCAGTATATCTCGACTGGTGACGGTATCAAGGAATCGAACCGGCCTGATTTACGACCGGAATAACTAGACGCGGAGGTGTATCAGATGCGATTGACCGTAGCTGATTTTGAAGATGATCTAGCAATTTGTGAGACCGACGACCGTGAGACGATCACGTTACCGAAAAGTCGTTTACCGCGCCAAGCGACGATTGGCGACCGACTCGATTGGAGCGGACGCTCGATTCGGATCTTACGCAATGAGACGAACGTGCGTAAAAAAGAGATCACCGAGCTGATGGATGATCTCTTTGAAGAATGATGGGATTCCCTCGGTGCGCTGAGGGAGTCTTTTTTTAATCAAGTAGACTGATGATGAGTCCAGTGAGGATGCTTGCTGTGAATAAGAAACCAAGCGTATACGTAAGCAAACGTAATCCGATTGGGAGTCGACGGATCGCGGCAAAGGCACGACGATTCGGGGGACCTCCGGAAACGACGCGTTGGTAATCATCGAGCGGACTATGGACGACGTCATGTTGAACGACTGGAGTGGTATCGGATTCCGTAGTGTATTGTTTCATGAGTCCATTCCTCCTTATCTTAGCAACCCTAAATACATTATTCGATAAATGACTTCCTAATCCTGTTTCAATATTTTTGATATTTCACGAAACTTTTGGATGAAAATGGTAGTATAAAAGGTAGACGTATTTCTAGACCAATCGTTTTAGGAAAATCACTAGCGGTTTTTTCTGAATTTTCGTACACTTTAGAAATACAAAGCATCTTAAAGGGGGAATCGTTTATGTTTCAAACGTTACGGACATCACTTAAGCAATCCGTCCTTGGTCAGGACGATGTGATTGATCATTTATTGATCGGTTTACTTGCCGAGGGGCATATTTTACTCGAAGACCGCCCCGGGACTGGTAAGACAACACTAGCAAAAGCACTCGCGCAGACACTCGATGCAAAATTCTCACGTGTTCAATGTACAGCAGATACGTTACCGACGGATTTACTCGGAATGGAGCTGTTTAACCCACTCACTGGGTCGTTCGAACAACGGTTTGGTCCGCTGTTTGCGAACATTGTCCTCGTTGATGAGATCAACCGAACGACTCCACGGACCCAGTCCGCTCTCCTTGAAGCCATGGCAGAGGCACAAGTGACAATTGGTGATATGTCGTATACGCTACCCCAACACTTTCTTGTCATCGCGACACAAAACCCGTTCGACGGACACGGCACGTTCCCGCTCCCCCATGCGCAACTCGACCGCTTCTTGTTCAAGTTGTCGTTCGCTCCCCTGACGCGTCAAGCGGAAAAAGCATTGTTACGTGGAGCGCATCTGACCGCAGCCGATCTACACATTCCACTTGAACAACTCAACGACTGGAAAGAGGAAGTGGTTGCTGTCACGATTGAGGACAGCGTCGAAAATTACTTACTTGATGTCTGTGATGCACTCCGCGCCCATCGTGACGTTGAGATTGGACCAAGTCCACGAGCAACACTCGCCCTTTTAAAGGCAGCAAAAGCGCGTGCTTGGATGCAAGAGCGGACGTACGTCACACCAGAGGACGTCAAACACTTAGCAACGCCGCTTCTCGCTCACCGACTCGTCCTAACACTTGAAGCGACGCTGAAGTTGTCGAACGAACGTCTCGTTCAGCAGGTTCTCGATTCACTCACCGTTCCAACTGAGGTGTAATCATGCAATTGATCACACCAAAAGCCTTTAACCTCATCATTCTCACCATGACGGGCGCAAGTGGGATCATCGTCGGACTCTATGGTCCTGTTTGGATGGCGGCCTTGTTATTTGCCTATACGATATACGGCTGGGTGATGCCCTATTATCTTGAATATGTCGCGAAGCGGATCCACGTCCGCCTCCTTGAGACAGTCCGTGCTTTCCGGGAAGAAGCGATCCAGATTCCGTTCGAGCTGACGAATCCGACGAAGTTGCCGCTTGGACGGATTACGATTTCCGGTCTACTCGGGGATCAAATCAAGCTTCCTGACGCGAATAGTCAGTTTTGGCGTCAACACATGTATGTCGGTAAACAGACGATCGTCCCGTTTTCAATCGATGTCATTGCCGCACAGCGAGGAACGATTCGGATTCAATCGTTTGACATCATGATCTCGGATCCGTTTCATCTGATGACGATCTATATCACGCTCGACATCCAGGAACTTGGGCATGTCTTCCCGGACTTCGCACCAGCGTCCGTCGAGTGGAACGAGCGGATGATTCCGGGTGAGACGATTGATCGTTCGAGTCCGTTTTCGGATCGTTCGAGTTTTCATTCAGTCGTTCCCTATTCCGGAGATGCGAAATCGATCTATTGGTCTGCCTATGCAAAGACAAACGAACTGTATTCGTATCAATATGATCGGAAACGTAATCATGATTATGCCGTGATCGTCGATGGTCTGTCAGCAGACGGGCTCGCCCTCCGCTCTGACTTCGAGAAACTCTTATCGCGTGCCGCAACAATCATCCGCGAACTCGAAAAACAAGGCGCTTCCTACAGTCTTTGGATCTCGATGGTCAATCGAACGGGTCAGTGGTATCATGTCCCGTCCGGTACGGGGAAACATCAGTTCCTGCGGACGATGGAATGTCTTGCCCGGATCTCAGAATATGACTTACCACTCGAGCGCCGCTATTTCACGAAACGCTTACAACGGAGCGTTCCGTCAACGACGGCAGAGATCCATCTCGGTCATCGGCAGAAAGGGGTGAGCGCATGATTCTCTGGTGGATTTTCCTAGCGAGTCTGTTACCCGTTCCGTTCTATCTAGCACTCGTTTTCCCGGCACTTGCCTTCGTGCCGCACCGCTCGCTTCGGATTGGACTACAGCTACTCGCAGCGGGATTACTGTTCATTCTATCTCCGGTTGCTTGTATTTTAGCTCTTATCTTCGTCGCCTGGACCGCATTTCTTGATACGGTCGAGTCAGCTTGGCGTTACGCCGCAAGTGGACTGATCGTCGGTGGCGTGATGATTCTATTCCCAGGTGTGACTCCACCGCTTGGTGCCTTTTTGCTCCTCTTCCTTGTCGTCGCGTATCCATTCGTCGTCACCTATATGACAGAATGGCGACGTATCTTCTCAACAGTTGGTCTGATGCTGACGTTAGGGCTCCTTTTAGCCGGTCTTTTTCGATTGACGAAGGAAGTACTCGTAGGGTCCGTGACGAATTCGATCCGACCGCTGTTTGAAGCATTTGGCTCCCTCTTCCTTTGGACGGAGCCACTCGGACGAAAAGCGGACAACATGACGAACCGCGCGATGGGACTTGAAAACATCAAAAGCGTGGAAGACGTCAAACAAGCAACGGTCCAAGCGGGAACGTCACATTGGATTTGGATCGTGACGGCAATCGTGACTGTATTGTTCGTTGCAATCACGCTGTACGTCATCCGGAAGCGAAAAGTCATTCCGATTGAAATGGAACAGACTGTCAAACGTTCCAAACAGGTACGAACGCATGCTCCAAAACGTTATAGTCATCACCCGTTGCTGAAGATTGCTTCGCAACTTGAACAAGCCTTCCCAAGACGTCATGAGGAGACGACGCTTGAGTGGTTGATGCGGATTGAGTTCCCGGATGCGTCATCCAATGCGCGTTTAATCGACGGGATTGAATTCAGTACAAGCGAACCCGCCTATGATATCCAAACGTTCCGGCGTCAAGTACGCGAACAAATCGAACGTTAACAAAAAGCCTTTGCTCGTGGAGCAAGGGCTTTTTGTCGCATATTAAGTGCGCATCAATTGATTGCGTAGTGTCGTCGCAAGTCACCAGTCGCAGAGATGGTTTGATCCACCATCGCGTCACCACAACATGTCAATATCCGGGAAATCGTCTTAGCGCCAACAAAACATTTCGATGGACGAAAAACAGACCGAAGCGAAAAGAAATGAGTACACTTCCGGACACTTTCGGTCTAGTTTCCTTCAAGCGTTAATTTTCCAGGTGGCTCTGTTCAATCGTTTGAAAAATCGATTGATAGATCCTCAGTTGCTCCGAACGATTCGGTCGTTCGATCCCCTCTCCGAACAACCAGGTCGTCTCTTGCGTATCGTCATAGAGCATACCAGCTGCAAACGTCGGATTCGGCACCGAGATGCTTCCCTCATAGGAGAGACTCGGATCAAGAAACGGTTCGATGGATTTTTGAGAGCCGATGAAGAAAAATGGAATATGTGCTTTCCGGTAGACGGAGGCATAGTCACGTCCTGCTGCCTTATGTAAGTACTCCGGCATGATCATGACGGCGTCATATTGACGTAAATCTCCTTTGATTTCCTGCAGATCAATTGAGTGGAAGTCCGGAGATTGTGTAAGAACTGGAGCCGTTCCGACGACAGCGATGGTGAGATCGATGGTACTAGCTTTTGGCGTCAACGTCGATTTTTTCAACATACACACGGTAAGCAGTAGACTGAGTGCAAGTAAAGTCATGACGGTTCTTTGTCTCATCTGTCCCTCCATGATTTCCTGATATTAGGTCTTTCACATAGTTTCTTTATACCATAAAAATGTGTGGCGTTATGTTTTCGAACAATAGGGAAATCACAAGAATAAAGTGTCAACGGAATCCGATAAAAAAAGACTCCCTAGTTGGAGTCTTCTTACTTTTCAGCATCGATTTTTGAAGCCTTACGCGCAATGACGACAATAAAGACGATGGCACCGACAGGAATCACGAGCGGCATCCAGTCGAGGATATACTGTGCATTCATCGTATCCCCCCTTACCTAGCAAGCTATAAGCGTAGCATATGCCAATTGCTGGGGAGTTGCAAGTCACAGTCGGGGTAGAAGCGCGTAGGCAACTGAATAATAGATCAAAACACTTGTTGAAAGCATATACCCAATGAATAAAAGGGGGGTAAATTTAGGTTTCATGCGCCGTTCGATCAAACGTAGCGATCCGATGGTGACAACAAGAGCGATAACCGGACTGAATCCGAACGCGACGATGTCGAGTGATGTCATGACATCTTCTGGTAACACGAAATGAAAGACAAAAAGTGAGAATAAGTACCAAGATGTATAGGATAAACAAACGAAGAACAGGAAAGCACCTAATTTCCGCATCCCGTTTGATCGGCTTTTTTCCATCTGTTGCATGTCGTTCCTCCTACATAAGTATCAGATACCTATAATAGTAACTGGAACTATTCGCTTAAAATATTCAAATATGAATATCCGACAAAAAACGACATTTTTTTATTCCGTAATTAAAAAAGCAAGATCCATGGTCAAATGAACCTTGCTTTACCTCTTAGAGAGCAGGAGTTTCGACTTGGTACATCGTCGCAAGACCCGCTATTTTATTCTTGAATGTCTCTCGGCGTTCGACAGGTGCGATGATTTCTGCTTGGTTGCCGAACTGGATCAGCCACATCATGAAGCCGTCAGAAAAGAGCGCATCGACCTTAACCTCGAACCAGAGGTCATCGAGACGACGACAACGGATATCGGTCCCGAATCGGTCAACGACGGTCGGCATCAGACTCTCCTGGAATTTAAGCGTCAATTGCTCGTTCTCTCCTCCATACATGTTGAACATATTACTTAAGTAACTTGGCTCGACATAGACCGGTTCTTCCATCGGTTCGAATGCTTTACAATCAACGATTCGATCGACCCGATACGTTCGAACCTCTTTGATCCGTTCGTCTCTTCCGATCAAATAGTAATTTCCGTTATCCATCAATAGATGTGCTGGTGAAACGAGATAATGCTCGCCATCCTTGCGTAACTCGAACTTTCGCGTCCGTTCGTTGAATTTCCCTTGGTACTGGAAGCTGATGACAAAACCTTCACTGATTGCTTTCTGAATCGTATCGATTGAGCGGGACGTCATCCCTTTTGGTTTTTTGACAGTATGTAGGACCGGCTGAAGTGACTCCGCCATCTTATCACTCGTCAGGGATTGAAGCGTCTTGACGAGAGCTGTTGTCTCACTTTCCGAGATGAACTTCGCACTAGCGATGGCATCGACGAGCAATCGGAGCTGATGATGTTCAAAAGGACGACTGACGAGATGATACGGAATGGCAAGTCCATTCTTCGTCTCTTCCGCCACGACGTCGAAGCCTGATTTAGCAAGTGCTGCAATATCATCCTTTAACGATTTTCGGGATAGCTTCTCGATTAAGCCTCGTTTCGAGAGTTCCATGCTTAATTCCTCAAGCGTCAACGTATGATCTTCATCCGACTGACGTTCGAAGATTTCTCGTACAGCAAGTAAGCGGTCACGGTTTGTTAATTTTTCGTTTGACACTACGCATCCTCATTTCCTAAGTCACAATGGTTTGGTTATACTTTACAGTATACATGAAAAAGAAAATTAGATTAACAATAAAATGGTAAATATTAAGAGATAGGAGAATTTGGATGCATTGTATCGCAGAATGGAACGGTCAGCGCTTTGATTACCGGGATAGCGGAAGCGGTCCCGTCATTCTTTTAATTCATGGGACGCAGTCGGATTATCGGGAAATCTACCATGTCGAGAAATTGATTGCTGCAGGGTATCGCGTCATCGTACCATCGCGTCCGGGGTATGGGCGAACACCACTTCAACTCGCAGATAATCCAGAGGCGCTCGCGACATTTTACGCCGGGTGGCTCGCATCCCGTCAAATCGAACACTATACCGTTTACGGCATCTCAGCCGGAGGACCGACGGCGATCGCCCTTGCCGGAATGGATACGGGCGTTCATGCCCTCGTCTTAGCATGTGCGATGACGCATCGGATTTCACTTCCTTATCATCGCCTACTCATCCAACCGGTCTTGCAGCGTCCCTTGCAGTTCATTCAATGGGGGATTTGGGCGTATGTGAAGGATAAAATTCGGAAGTTTCCTGAAGAAGCGGCCGTCCGGATGGTCGAGATGACGAGTCTCTTACCACGCGAAACAATCCGTACTCACATCAGTGAGACGGATGCTTCGTTGTTATATGAGGTCGGTCTTCAAAATGGTCCAGGAAGGGGTGTGTTATTCGATATCACGCAAGACTTAGGACAAGAGCGACTCGAAGCCGTCACGTGTCCGGTTTTGATCGTCCATTCAAAGTCAGACCGTGCTGTTCCGTTCGAACACGCGGAATACGCTCGACGAAGCATTCCGCATGCACAGTTCATCGAATCGAAGAGCCCCGGTCATCTCATTTGGATTGGTCCATCCGCGCGTTGGGATGAACGCATGATTGAACGCTTCATCGCTTTCAATCAGATGACTTGAAGCCGAAGCCGCATCTTCAACTTCTCGTCGTCCTCTTCGATCGCAACCAGTCCCCGGTTCTTCAGTTCACCGATCGCACGACGTGTTCGATCTTGGTTGAGGCGGGCACAGCGGGCGATCTCGGCGATCCCCATTCGGCACGATAATTGATTGGCCTTGATTTTTGATGAAGGCTTCGCGACGGAACGTTGTAAAAGTCGCCAAAAGACGTGTCGGGCATCTTCCGACAAGGCGTAGGCGTTCTTCTCGATCACCGGTGGCATATAGCGGACATCTTCTCGAATTCGGCGAATCAGATAAAGACTGAGCCATTCTTCGAGTTCTGCTAGAATCCGTGAGAATTCGAACCACCAGAGCTGCTCGAGTACCTCTTCTTCTTTCGTCGCCAGTTGCCAATTAGCAGGAATCTCATCAAATTCTTCCTCGAGCCAATCTTCGTAATCGAGAGCCGTCTCATATAAGACTTGTGACGGAACCTGTTCGAGCGACGTCCGATGTTTATAGATATCAAAGCTCATCCGCCGAAAATGTTCGACGGATGCAGCCACTTGGCTCAAATGAATCAATTGTTTCGTAATCAGCCGCGCCAGTCCATCCATTTCGAGGTGGATGGCATATAAGTGTTTTTCTAGCGCAATGAGCGTACTTCTCTCCATTCGACTGTTCCTCCCCTATTTGTTTTTCGTCTTCTTGTCTTTTTCCGCAAAACCCTTATTCAAAACCAATTGTGAGCATATCGATGTATTGACAGTGAAGTTTGGAATAGAATAAAACAATCGAATTCAAAAGGAGATGCACGATATGTATACGATTTATGGTAGCTCACGTAAAGGAAACAGTGAATGGCTCGGTGAACAAGCGTTGAAAGGCATCCGTCATGTGGCTGTCGATTTGGCGAACGTCTCGATTCAGCCGATTGAAGACCGCCGTCATCATGGTGGCTTTTTGCCGATCGGTGATGATTATCGCCGAATCGTCGAAGCGATGCTTGAACACGATGACATCCTGTTCATCACACCGATTTACTGGTACTCGATGTCGACGAAGATGAAATTATTCATCGACCGATTCAGCGAGTCACTTCGCGACGAAGAGCTCGACTTCAAAAGCCGAATGGCAGGGAAACGATTCCACTTGATTGCCGTCGGTGGAGACGATCCACGCATCAAAGGACAGGCACTCGTCACGCAGTTCAAGCATATCGCGTCGTTCCTCGGTGCGACGCTTGAGACAACGATTCTTGCCGAAGGGAATGCACCGGGTGAGGTCGAACACGATCAAGAAGCAATTGTGGCCATCGAGGCGTTTCGCGAAAAAATGTCAGGTGCACGTGTTTAAGCACGGATCTTGAAGGGAATTATCTGAAGCAGAGCGCACGACTGTCTAGCGTACGACTCAATTCAGGAGGTGGTCAGCCATGTTCGCATCTAAAAAACGATCGAATCGCAAGTGGAAACAACTGACTTCACGCCAGCATATCCTTCATCTTGAACATTTGTATCAATCACGCGAAGAGACGATTGTTCGTGATCGCCTCTCCTTGCAACACATCATGGAACGTGCAGTCCGGACCGGACAGACGGTCCACGTCCGATTGAAACAACTGGATATGGTATCCGGTTCAATCCAAGCGATTTTTCATGACCGTGGAACGATTGAACTCGTCACATCGACAGGTATGCGCCGAATGGTGCGAGCGTCGGACGTCATCGATATCAAGTGGAAGGCAACCTAACAGCATTCAACCCCTTCTCGATGAGAGAAGGGGTTTTGATTTATATGAGTCCTTTGCCACCGAGCGGTTGATCTTCCAGTACACGTTCAACATGTTCAAGTAACGGACGCGCTTGCGTAATCAAGTGCTGCGTCACCGGTAAAGTTAAGGATGCTTGATGAGTAGCCGAATCCGTCCAAATTTCGCGAACATGCAAAACATCTGGCTCGTCAGAACGGCTGATGATGTAGTGCAGGCAGCCCGGATGCGTCGCAAGAGAAGCCGCAGCTTCAAGCAACAGGGCAATGACGTTGTCGCGTTGTCCGTTTCGAGTCGTAAATGTCGTCCATAATCCATACATCATGAGGTACCTGATAACGGTCGAACTTCCGCTCGCCAACCGTAAGATTCCCCTTCTGCGACTTGAGTCGTCGGATGAAGGAAAGCTAGTTCCATCGCATGATCTAAATCACGTGCTTCAAAGACGATCAAACTGCCGATTTGCTCCCCACTCGAGCGATCTGGTTCATCATTCGTCTGCACGACACCATCTCGCCAGTAAAGTGCTTGTGTCGCTAGACCCGGGTGCCAGTCTGATAAAACGTTCACTTGTTTATTAAAGGTGTTCATCAACGCATCACAACGCGACATCAAGGCGTCAATCTCTTCCTTCGATAAAGCATCCATCTGGTCTGCATCGTAATAGCCAATATATAAGAATTGCATCATCTTTCCTCCTTTCATCCTTTCCATTCCCTTCCAAGAGAAGGTTAAACAAAAGCCTCCTGTCTCTATACTGAGAAACAGGAGGCTTACGTATCATTCATCTTTTAATTTGACATTTTGATCGGCTGGTAATGTTGTTGTCGTTTCCTCATCTTCGAGTTTCGGGACGCCAGCACCATAATCGGTTGCTTCATCCGCCACATACGATGCCGCAAACGCTGGATTCAGTAAATCAGACTTCGAACCGACGATGACAATCCGACCGTGTCGGACTTCATCTTCTAGGTCCTCGGCGACATCCTTCGTCATACCAAGCTCGGACAACTGAGCGATCCGGTCTTTCCGGTTACTCCGGACGGCTGATAATAAGGTCTCGAAGAACGACTTCTTCGTCACGCGATACGGTAACGTCTGCGTATCGTTCGCGATGCGTTCCGCGAGTTCTTCGTCTTTCGCAAAGATGTAGATCTGTTTATTCGAATAACCACTTGATTTAAGGCTCGTCACTTCTGCGTCGACAGCGGTCATGTTTCGTACGATGCGCGTTTCAAGCATAAAAATCCCTCTCCTTCATGCAGCAAGCTGCTGATAAGAAGTTATACCCGAAACATAATAGTTAAAACCTGAAATCGAAAAATGGATTAAGCAGCCGTCTGGATTGCTGCTGTGCGTCGTTTTTGCCAGATCGTAAACATCGCAATCAAAATCATCAGGACGACTTGCGGGATGAGTGTCTCGATCGTCGGATAGAAGCCGATCCAGCCGGCGGTTCCGAGTCCATTGATCGGATGGATCGGTAAGACGTTTGTCAGCTGCAACGCGTGCAGACTCGTACCAAGAATCTTGAATGCCATCAGATAAATTAACCAGGATGCGACTTGGAACAAACGATGGATCGGTAAACGAACACCGATCTGGATGACCGCATACGAGACGAGTCCGATGATGACGATTGCAAGACCAATCCCGGACAACAAGGCAGTCTTCGTCATCGCTGGTGCCATTCCGATGTAGAATAACAACGTCTCGGCACCTTCCCGGAAGATTGTCAAGAAACTGACGAAGAACAAGGACGTCGTTGAGAGCGTCGACAAAAAGTGTTTGCGTTTCGCGACGGCGCTTTTCGAGTGCAACCAGTAGCCGACGAACAGCATGACGACGACCGCGACGATTCCCGTATAGCCCTCGATTTGTTCGCGACCTGTTGCTGCGAATGAGGCTTGAAAGACTGTCTGCAGGATGAGGGCTAACAGACCACTTGCGATCAGACCAAGCCCGGCACCTGCCCAGACCTTACCTTCTTGTTTGGTTCGGCTTTTCCGTGCAAAGGCAACAAGTGCACTGACGATTAATAATGCTTCCAAACCTTCCCGGAGCATCACGAGCATCGCGTCGATGAACGTATAATGCGTCTTTGTTTGTAATTGTGCAATAGCATTCTCGAACGACTGGAGTTCTTGTGCCGTCTTTTGCCGAGTTTCCGGCGTCAGCCGAGCAAGTAGCAGGGGTACGTCTGATTCAAGCTGGGAATAGAGACCTTCATTTCGTGTCCGGACCTCGCCTTCGGCTCGCGGCCAGGTCTTCAGAAACGATTCGAGTGCCAGCTCCGCCTGGGGCAAATCACTTGCTGCAAGCGCGGTCTGCGCCTCTTCAAGCGGTGTCAGCAGTGACTGCAGTCTTGTTTTCTTCGCTTGGACTTGTTCTCCGTCGAGGAAGGACTGGATTGCATTGTCGAATTGATCAAGTGCCGCCTTCCACTCCTTCGTATCCGCAGGCTTTCGCGCCGCGGCGATCCGAATCGAGGCAAGCGCCATCTCGATGTTGCCATAGTGACCGATACTGTCATTACGGACAAGACTTTCGTGCGTTGCCCATGCGGTCAACAATCGTTGTTCCGCTGCCGGACGATCGCTCGCTTTGACTTGACGCATCTCGTTCGTAAGCGAAAGTAATTGCTTCACCTTTGCTTTCGCAACCGGATCTGTCTTCGGTTTCGTTGCTTCTTCCTGCTTCCGAACGGCAGCAGAGAGTGCCGTTAGTTGCTCGCGGACCTCGGGAAACGTTGCCGACCGTTTTGCATCGACCTGTTTGACGGCTTTCGTGATTGCTGCTTGTTGATCAGGTAAATCTTGAGCAGCTTGCCCTAATTCTTCGATGGCTTGATTCAGTGCCGTGCGATCTTCACTTGCGACGGCAGACAGCGCTTGTCCGATTGCGACATAGAGATCATCCGTCGAAGCAGCATGGACAGGCACCGCGTGTTGACCAGCTACAAGGAGTACAAGTAAAAGGACAAGATTACGCAAATAACGCATCACCGATGTAGCCTCCTTTCGAGATCCCACCGAAGCAGGCGAAAATGGCACTTCCACGGTGCGTGATGTATTCATTCAGTCGATCCTGCGCGGCAAGACGGCGCTGAATCGCGATGAATTGTTTTGGCGAACGCTGATACGATAAAAAGAGTAGTCCAGCATCGAGGGCACCTGTCTTCTCATCAATGCCGTCTTGATAAGAGTAGGAACGGCGTAGGATCGCTGTCTTCCCGTCTCCATGCGCGACAGCGGTATGCGAGTCAACCGGTAAGGCAGCTTCGCCACGAGCTTGTCGTTTCGCTGGGGTGACGGAAGCGAACTCGTCTGTTGAGCCGAGCGGTGCCCCGGAAGCACGTTCGCGTCCGAAAGTCCGTTCCTGTTCCTTCAGGATCGTCCGGTCCCAAACCTCGAGATGCATCTGAATGCGGCGGACGACGAGGAACGAGCCGTTCGTTAACCACGGCGTCCCGTCCTGCCACTGACAAAAGAGCGATTCTTTCCGGACTTGTTGCTTCGAGACGTCGGGATTTCCCGTGCCATCCTTGAAGCCGAATAGATTGCGCGGCGTCCCGCCAGAGGCATCTGCTGCTTTACTGCGCTGGAAGCCAGCTTGCGACCATCGCATCGCGACCGTTCCGCGCCCAACACGGACGAGGTTACGAATTGCATGGAAGACGACTTGCGCATCATCACCGCAAACTTGAACGACAAGATCACCTCCGCCCCATTTTTCATCTAAACGATCGAGATCGAACGTCGGCAACGGTTTAAGCGCCTCCGGTCGTTTATGCTGAATACCAAAGCGACCGTCAAATAGACTTGGACCGCACCCGAACGTAAACGTCAAATGACCGGCAGATAATCCGTCCGCTTCCCCCGTATCTTCCGGTGGGACGTAACGGGAGTCGGAATCGCCATATGGTAACCCAGCCGCAAGTCGGGCACATAACCGTGTCCAGCGTTTTAATAAATCAACGAGTTCATCGCGTCGCTCCGTCTTGATATCAAACGCTACGACTTGGACGTGGTTTTGTGGTGGTGTCAAAATGCCTGCCTGATACGTCCCGTAGAACGGCTCTTGATCACTTGCTTCAACAGTTAATGTCCGCGGAAGAAACTTCTCAAGACCACTGGCATACAGGGCGGCCCCGAGACTCGTCAAGCCTGCGACCTTCAGGACATCCCGTCGCGTGACGCCTTCTTGTATTGGTTTCATGCTTATCCCTCCAGTACGATGCCCATCTTCGAGAGCGGTTCCGCGAGTTCATTGATTGCGACACTCATCTGTTTGACGTCTTGTTTCGAGAGACTCGTGTAGAGGACATAGCCGTCACCCTGTTTCTTCGCATCGAGTAAAGCGTGGACATCCTTGAAGCGAGCAGCGATCTCTTTTGATAACGCCGCATCTTGTTTCTTCAGCGCCGGGTTTAACAGGTCATAGATTTTTTCAGCCCCCTCGACGTTTGCTGCGAAGTCATATAAGTCCGTATGCGAATAACGGTCTTCTTCGCCTGTCACTTTTGACGTCGAGACTTCGTTTAATAGATCCGTCGCCCCCGTGACGAGTAGTTCCGGCGTCACCTCGACCGTCTCGACCTTCGCCCGCAGTAAATGAACGTCTTTCATCAATTGCTTCGCGTACGCTTCATAGCCTTTTGTCGTTCCCTTTTCAAACAACCCTTGTTCGATCCGGTGGTAGCCACCCCACTCCGACGCTTTGACATCGCCTGCTCGCGCATCGATTTTCGGATCGAGATCACCGAACACTTCCGCGATCGGTTCCGCGCGTTCGTAATACATCCGCGTCGGTGCGTACAATGCTTTCGCTTCTTCCAGTTTGCCCGCTTGAACGGCATCGGTGAATTTTTCTGTCTCACGAACGAACGTATCGATTTCATTGATTGCATACGTCCGGTAATCGGTGACGACCTGATCGAAATTCTCCTTTTTCGGTGCTGGTTTCTCCGCTTGTTTGGCTTCACTACAACCCGCTAAGACGACCGCGAGTGCGCCTGTCATCAACAATGCTTGTTTCATCTATCGTTCCCCCTGTAAATGGTTAAGTCAGTTCCTTCATCAGTATAGACGACAATGATAATCGTTATCAATAAAAATTTTTGCGTAATAAAAAAAGCTTGAATTAGTCATTTTTGACCAATCCAAGCGCTTTGTCAGGTATTTTTTTTTCGTTTTTTGAAATAGGTCCGTGAAATAATGAACGTGACAATCCCAAAGCCAATGAAGACGAACGCTTTTTGGAACAAGGTGAGGAATGACAAGTCAAACAATAAAAGCTTGACGGCACTGATCGTCAGGAGCAACAACCCGGATAACCGCCATGTCGACGACGTCCGCATCCGACCGATCGCGACGAGCACGAGGGCAAGGACGATATAAGCCGCGGATAACGTCGTACTACGCGCTGTCTCTTCAAGACCGCGATAGAACGGTAACTCCATGATGATCAACGTATAGGTCGTAAAAACACCGATCGCCGCTAGGACAAGTACGAGTTGCCACGACCCTTTCCACCTCGGATCACGATGTGTCTGAACGAGGAGTAAGACGAACGCCGTCGAAGCTAGGACCATCGCTAGAACGGTCAAGGCGTAGGATAAACCTAGGTTTTGATAGGTTTCATAGTCAACGACAGCCGAGAAGATGAAGACGACATACAATCCGACGTTAAATAACCGTTGGTGTGGCATTCGCGCTCGTGGAACGAACCAGAATGCAGCGATTAATCCAGCAATCAAAAAGTAGCGCAGTTGATACGTCCAGCTGAGGGCATCTGCCGGAATCAAGAGGACGGCGACGAGTAAGGCGACGTGACCGACACCGTTTTGAGCGAGATCCTTCAATCGTTCAGCGAGCAGATAGGCAGTGCCAGCGAACAGAATCGCGATCAGCGTACCGAACGACCAGTCAAGGATCAGTAACGTCAGTAAGACGACACCCCCAGCGAGCCAACTTGGGACGTTCTTCTCAAACTGAATCCGTTTTCCGACGAAGGAAGTCGCACCGTAGCCGAAGAATGTCGCAAGTAAGAGAGACCATTCATCAAGTCGTGGTACCTGTTCATCAAGCCAGTAGAGCTCTAACGAGAGTAGACCGAACGCGAGTGCGATCGTAAAGATCACCCAAGCGAAGACAAACGCTTTTTTTGCCTTCAGTCGGTCAACCGCAAAGAAGATCGCTGCGAAGAGGATGACTTCGTACAATAAGAAAAGCGGTAAGTTTGGATTATCTGATAATTGCAGATACGGTAATAAGAAGCCGGTGATGGATACGAGGACGAGCAAGGCTTGCGATCGCATCCAGAGCATCAAACCGTACGCGATGAAGACGACGACGAGCTCAAGTAAGAAGGCTAAAGATGGTGGATAGAATTGATATAAGGCCATCCCGGCGAACAGTGCCGCCAAGGCGACGATCGTACCGGTCGCGACGAGTCCGACCCCGAGCTCACGTCGTTTCTTCTCATACTGGTATTCTCCAAGGGCGATGACGAGTAAACCGATCAATACCCCACTTCCGATGCGGACAGGCGGACTGATCAGACCGGCAACCGAGGCGTAGGAAAAGAGGAACAAAGCCCCAAGTGCGGCGAATATGGCTCCAATCCGGGGTAACCAAACGGTCGCGATGACCTGTTCCCAGTCTTCGCGGGAGCGTTTTTCCTTAAATGTTGGTGGAGGAACAACCGGTTTTCGTTTCGTATAAGCAGGGCGCGGAGCTGGGCGGGCGACCGTACTCACTTCTGGTTCGCTCGGTTCAGGTGCGACAGACGAAGTGTGCTGTCCTTCAAGGGCAGCCACGCGTTGGCGTAACGCTTCGACCTCCTGCTCGAGACGCGTGATCCGTGGATCTTCCATCTCTTCACTTCCTTTCATGGATACATTGTCATTCTTTTACACACCTAGCCGGTGAACTCCTTCATTTTACAGTAGTTTTCGTATCAATATGCCTGAAAATGACAAAAATCCGGTCGCGTCGGGGCGACCGGATGAGGAATTAACGAACAGATAACGCATATTGTCCCGTTTGATTGAAAACGGATGTGAACTGCGAGCGACTGACACTATACTTGCCACGATATGGATCTGAAACGTAGAACGAACCGCTCGAGACACCCGTCACAAGCATGACATGATAATTACGGTACCCTGTGAATGTTTTACCGTCTGGTTTAATCCAAGAGAAATAACCGTATGGATTTTTGAAATCGACCGTTGCCCAGACGATGACCGGGTTTCCGCTACGGATCTCACTCTCAATCTTTGAAACACCTTGTTTTGAGATATCAACGGACCCGCTGCGGTATTTTTTAGCGAGAGGTAGAATTCCTTTCGGATAGATTCCCCAGTTCTTGTAGTAGTCGAGCGTTCCAGCGGGATTACCTGTGAACATCTTTTGTGGATCTGCCCAGTAATACTTCCCGTTTTTATACGTCGCGTTCTTCATGCTTTTCGGCATTTGATTATAGAGTGACGCAGCAGAAACGGCTTTTTTCTTGTATTCGAGTGCCATCTTCAACGAGACGAACTCACAGCCAGATGGATACCCGAGTGAATATTGGTTGTAGTACGGAACGTTTAACTGCTTCGTCGTCGTCGATGGTTTTGACTTCGAAACGTATTGCGTCGAGATATAGCGGTAGCTTCCCTTGTAGAGAATCCGTGTCCAGCTCCCTGACGTGCCGTATGTCGCAACGGCAACCCCTTTATTCAGCTGTCCTACGACTTTATACTTCGTTCCAGCACCTGTCCGGACGTTGAGTGTGCCGACCGTCGTATACTTCGTTCCTGTCGACGTATATTTCGATGAAGACGATTTGACGTAGTTCTTGTGTATGTAGCCTGTGCGGGATTTGTAGCTGATTTTATACCAGCTGCCGGACGTTCCCTTTGAAGTGTAGGCGTTCCCTTTGTAGACGTTACCGAGAATCTTACTCGATGTCGACGGTTTTTCGCGGACACGCAAGACCTCCGTCGTCACGGTCAACTTCGTCGCGGCCTCAGCGATCAACGAAGGGCTGAGTACCCCAACGATGACAGCCGCTACGAGCAATGCGGATAAGAATCGTTTCATGATAGACCCCCTATGTTTAGATTTGGTGAGACATTCCCCTTTTCCCAACTTTTTGAAAAAATAATCAACATTTCTTAAGAAAAATCTGAAAAATCAGGAATACACTTGTTCTTTATATCAAAAAAAACCGACCATGCCTACGGGCACAGTCGAGTTGTCATCATCCTGAAATCAAAATAAAATTTAATTTTGGATCGTCAAGATATAAGGTGACGGTTGCGCAAAAGCCTGTTCGAGCAGATGGGCAACAAACAAGGTATCCTCTTCTTTCACCGGAAGCGGTGCATCTTCGACGATACTACGGTAAAAGGCACGGTACAGCTTGCCGTAATCACCGACGGGACTCGGAATCCGGACGTCTTGTAAGTGACCGTGTTCATCATGATAAATCAAACGACCGTAATCGTCTTCCGAATCCTCACCGAACCCCTCTTCTCCCGGGAAGTAGTTCGCTTTCAGGTCGAGCTCTTGCCGATCGACGTGTTGTTTGATGAACGTACCGTTCGTTCCGTGTAACATCCACCTCGGTGCCGGAGCAAGCGCGACGTGACTCGTCCGAACACTGACTTTCAGCTCCGGATAATAGAGATCAATCGCAAACGCGTCGTCTGGATTATGCGGCAGTCGAACACTGCGCACGTCAAAGGCGACCTTGTCCGGTTTTCCGAACAAAGCGATGATTTGATCGAGCGTATGGACGCCGAGTCCGTAAAGCGCACCGTTTTCGTGACGCGCATCAGCTGACGCCGCTTCTGGGCGGAATAGATCAAATTGCGAGACGACCTCGACGAGACGACCAAGTTTCCCGGACCGGATGATTTGCGCGACGACTTGGAAGTCGCTGTCGTAACGTCGGTTTTGATAGGCGAGAATCTTGACGCCTTGCGCATGTGCTTCCGCAAATAAACGCTTCGTCTCCTCTTCAGTCACGGTAAACGGCTTTTCGACGAGAACATGCTTTTGATGTTGCAAGGCGAGCAACGCGTATTCGAAATGGGTAGCCGGTGGTGTATTGATGACGACGACATCAAGTGCCGGGTCAGCGAGCATCTCAGACACATCCGTCGTAAAACGTGCATCTGGCAGTCGATCCTGATAGGACGCGAACAGCTCCGGTTTTTCCTTCCGATTGTAAATCCAGGTGACGTGATAGTTGTCCTCGATCATCACGTACGGTAAATGGTAACGGGTCGTACTTTTGCCAAAGCCGATGAAGCCAATATTCAATCGCATCCGATCACTCCTTGAACCGTTCTTTTTCTCTTACCATACCAAACGAAACGACCGTTGTCTTGATTGAACCGCTTCAGGCTGTCGCTTCGATGCGTTCATACTCGTAAATCGCGAACCCGTCCCGTGTTCCTTGATGGACGAAGCCGAATGACGTGTAATACGCATTGAGAAACTCGTTTGAAGCGACACAGTCGAGTCGCAGGATTTCCCCTTCGTCCTCTGTCACAGCAATCGCATGTTCCAGCAGTTTCCGACCGACTCCACGTCCTTTTGCGCGGTCGCTGACGACGATTCGATGGATATACAGACCTTCTACATCATCCCACAAGGATTGATCCCATTCGAGCGAAGGAAGCAGGGCAACGGAACCAAGCAGCTCGTTCTGATCCTCAAAGACATACAGGCGACCGGCTTCTAAATCTCGCACGACGAGTTGCTCGATGTCTTGCTCAAGATAAGCAGACCACTGGCTACTGCCACCGGCTTTGAGGGAGAGCGCTTTTTGCTCAAGTAGGGTTGCGATGTTTCGAACGTCTTTTGATGTAGCTTGTCGTATCATGTTATTCCTCCTGTTTCAAAAAAATTCTTCTCTATCCTAACGAATGCGAAGCGAGAAGAAAACCTTTTTGCTTCAAGATTTCATGTTTGCCCATTATTTTGTGATTTTTTTCATATTCCACAATTTTATTTCGATGTAACGTATTCTTTAGGAGTGATCTGACCCCCAGTCGTCACAACGGTAAACGACCGGCTTCCCACGAGCCGGTCGTTTTTTTTTGGCGTTCAGGATAGTTCGACCCAGCGGCGCGACAAATTCCGTGCTTGTGCCCGGTACTCGTCATCTTCGACGATCGGATTGCTTAGTCGAGGAGCGGAATCCGCATAATAGCCGCCGTTGTCAAGTGGATCGTCGGTTGTTGCGAGATAGAGCGCCGTCTTCGCACCGTATTCCGGTGTATAAAGTTTTCCGGTCCAGTATCCGACTTGCGCGACTGGTTTGAGTAACGTCTTCATCACTTTGCCGTACTTGCCGCGATAGAACAGATCCGTATTGACGATCCCTGGGTGGACGCTGACGAACGTGATCCGGTCGCCGTGCTTTTCAGCTAGCTCACGCATATGAATCATTTGCAGGAGCTTCGATTCGCGGTAAGAACGCATCGGGCTGTAATGTTCTTTTTTGACGTGCGCGATCGCCTCAAGTTCGACGTCGGTCCGGATCAAGCCGCCTTCACCGGCGAGAGAGGAAATCGAGATGACGCGCGGATCTTGTCCTTTTTCGAGTAAAGGTAACAATCGCTCGATCAAGTAGAAGTGACTCAAGTAATTGACTTGGAATTGCGATTCAAAACCGTCCTTCGTGACATGATACGGCGGTACCATGACTCCAGCATTTAGGATCAAACGGTCGATTCGACCCACCATGTCGAACAGGCGATCCGCAAAACGACGGACGGAGTCAAGTTGATCCAGTTGCACAATCTCGATTTCCAGTTGTGTATGCGATACACCGTTTTCCCGCAACAGTTGAACGAGTGCCGTCGCTTTTTTCTGAGACCGGACGGTCGCGATGACACGATCTCCCCGCTCCAGTAATTCTTGAATCGTGACCATTCCCATACCAGAATTGGCACCCGTGACGATACAGATGTTCATCCCTCTTCCTCCTTGATGTTCCATTTTGAACGCACTAGTCCTGCTTCTAGTTTTCCTTTTTCTATTCGTTTATACACCTTATTTTGGTGTTATTTTTCGAAATTTTCGAAAAATAACGTATACTAAGAAGAGAGCATGTCATCAAGAAAGAGGTGGTGGGATGGAAGAAGGTACGATTTTGTTCGTCGCAGGCACACTATTACTGATTGCAATCATCACGACGAAGTTCGCTGTCCGGTTAAATGTACCGACGTTGATCCTATTCGTCGTTGTCGGTATCGTCGCAGGGTCCGACGTTTCAGGAATCATCAACTTCGGTGATTTTGAACAAGCGCGTCTCTATGGGACAATGGCGCTCGTCTTGATTCTATTTGACGGCGGCTTGCATACAAAATGGACACATTTCCGAAAGATTCTCCCCGCCGCCCTGTCGCTCGCGACCATCGGAGTCCTCGCAACGACAGGAATCATCGCTTTCGTCGCACATTATCTGCTTGATTTTTCTTGGCCGGTCGCGTTACTGATCGGCGCACTCGTCGGCTCAACCGATGCGGCGGCTGTCTTTTCTCTGTTAAGTGGACGACCGGTCGATGCTAAGGTCAAACATACGCTTGAAGCGGAGTCTGGAACGAATGACCCGATGGCTGTCTTTCTCACGATCTTATTCACATCGTTTGCATTGGCACCGGAATCGTTCTCGATTGGTGCGGGTATTCTTTCCTTCATCTACGAGATGGGACTTGGGACACTAGTTGGTCTTGCGATCGGGTATCTCGTCACGCAACTGCTGAACCGGATCGAGTTGCCATCGTCCGCCCTTTATCCGACGCTTCTGTTCAGTGGGGCGCTCTTCTCGTATGGTCTCGCGACGATTTTGCACGCCAGTGGGTTTCTCGCCGTCTATCTGACCGGAATCTGGATCAACAATCATGATATGATCTACCGCGAGACGCTCAAACGATTTAGTGGTAGCTTGTCGCATCTAGCAGAGATCGGCATGTTCATCATGCTCGGACTGCTCGTCTTTCCAAAACAATTACTCGATCCTCGGACCTTGTTCGTCTCGGCCGTCATCGTCCTGACGTTAATCCTGCTCGCTCGTCCACTTGCCGTCGTCTTGTCGTTGCTTCCGTTTCGGTACACGGTCAAAGAACAGAGTGTCATCACGGCAGCCGGATTACGGGGCGCCGTTCCGATCATTCTCGCGACCTATCCGCTTTCGAGTGGTCTTTCTGAAGCGCCGCTTCTTTTCAATATCGTCTTCTTCACCGTCATGACGTCTGCTCTTTTGCAAGGAACGGCCTTGCCGTGGATCGTCCGGCGAATGGGGCTAGAGACACAGCCCGACACGACGGTCGAACCGTTCCTGAAATTCATGACCGTCACCCATCCGCAAGCGGAGATCATCGAGGTCAGGGTCTCGACAAACAGTGTGATTGCCGGAAGAACGTTACAGGATATCGAGATGCCCCAGGATGTGCTCGTCGTTGCGATCATTCGTGAAGATGAAATCCTGACGCCGCGTGGTCAGACACGTGTCCTCGTAGACGATCAACTGTTGATTTTAACACCTAAACAAGCGGATCAGGACGTGCGACGGTTGATTGCGTCGCTCGGATTATAGATCATTTGACACATCCTCCAGTAGGGTGTGTTTTTTGATGTAGATTGATATACTCAAAAAGGAAAATAAAGGAGGAACCTTGATGTTGAAACGATTACTTGCCGTCATCTTGACCACCACGCTCGTTTGCACCGTCTTAGCATACATATCCTATACACCGCTCCGAGATCGGACATCGGATACGATGTATGAATCATTCGGTTCAACATTTTTGTTTTACGTCTTAGCGACCTTGCCGATCATCCTGATGTCCGGCTTCTTACTCGACTTCCTTATCGGCATGATCATCAACCGGTCATCGACGACATTAGCGTATGTGCCGACAGTCCTCGGTTACGGAGTGTACGGTATCGTGATCGCGAGTCTCCTGATTCTCTTGACGACGAAGGACGCATTTGACCTGCCGCTTTCTTTTACGATCGCTGCTCTGACAGCAATGATCTATTACAGTCTGTCCGTCGTCTTTAATCGATTGTCACAGCACGCGCACTAAAAAAACGAACAGACACGTCTGCTTACTCGCGGACGTGCCTGTTCGTGTTATTCTGCTTCCGTTCGTTCAATCGTGATGACACCCGGTGGACGATGCGGGAAGGTCAACGTCAGACCGGCAAAGCGACAAATATCATCTTCGTTCGGTGCCCGGTGCACCCACTCGATCGTCTCTTGCCTTGCTAGCGCGTGGCGGATCCGGTTATCAGCTTGTGTACGCGAGATGCCGCGGCAATCAACGTTCGTGATATACGTTGCTTCGTCCGACTCGATCTGTTGCCAAATCCCGAGGATCAGTTGACCAATCGGACTGACGGATTGACCATCCGGTTCTTCACTGCTGACGGCAGCATCGAGCATTTCGATGACAGCGTCACAAGTCTCACCGGAAGCAAGCAATCGCGTCGATCCTTGTTGTAGAATCCGGTAACGCGTCACGCCGTTCTCGAGCCACAAGCGCTGTGCGAATGGATTGACCGGAACACCGTGGAAAAATGTCTGCGTCCCGCGCCAAGCAAAACCAAATGATGGGTCGTACGCCCGAATCGTCGCCATGGCACGATCATGGAACTTAGCGATCGTCTGTCGTTCCGTTTCCAGTAAGTTTCGGATCGCCTCTTCATCCTCTAACGGTACCGACTTTGGTGTCACAGTAAATAATTCCGATTCCGGTAAGCGGTGTGGGGACAAAATCGTTCCGTCGAAACGATAATCGTTCGCCGGACGTCCAGTACGCCCGACGGATAAGCGCCACGTCCGTTCTTCCGGCATGAAGGCATAACTTTGATGGGCAAAAGGTGGTGCGACGAACAGTCCCGGAAACGGATCGAATGTGTCGACTCGCAGGACGTCACCGTCATACCAGCACTCTTCGATCAGACGGACGAGCCGTCCGACGGGTGCATTACGGTCCGTCAGGTAACGACCGGTATTCGCATGAAATCCGAGTAAGAACTCGCGCTCTTCTTCTTGGAACGTCACCATCAAGAGTTGGAACAACGAGGCAATCTGCTGCTCGACGAGTTGCGGATCCTCCCCCGTCTCTGCCTCAAACGCGACCATCTTCCAGCCGGACCGTTCATAGAGATGAATCGTCACCGGGAAGAACAGGAAGGCACCATGTGTCGCTTCGAGTTTGACCATGTCTTGCATCGCTAGGCGTTCCGTCAGTAAGGAAAAGCCCATTCGTTCGAAATGATCTTGCAACCGTCGTTTCCAATGTGTGAACTCCACGCAACCATCCCCTCTCGCGAATTATGCGCCGCGTTTTCGTAACGGATTCTTTGACCAGTAGATGTAGAGACCAACGAGTCCCGCGATGCCGATGAGATAAGACGGCATTCCGCTGACTTGAATCAAGACGTCCGGTGCCGGGAAGACCGTCACGAGCAGTGCCTTATAGGTTGAGAATAAAATGAAACTGATGACGAATTGAATCCAGACCCGCGACTTGACTTGTTTGATCTTAGGTGCCGTGATGACTTGTGACATCGCATCGATCAAGAAAAGAGCGATGATTGAGAAGAATAAGTAATCGATCAGGGCGAATTGGAACAATCCGTCGATCCCTTCGATGAAGATGAACATCAGAATTGAGGAGACATAGTTTCGTGTCCAGCGTTTTTGCGTCTCCATCCGATGTCGTTGTGGTAACTCAGCGATCATCTGATCGAGGCGTGCTTCGACGGATAGACCGTGAATCTCTTCGAATGGACGCTGCTTCCGCTGGGCTTCGTAGATATCTGCCCGCAGACGGTCTTCAATTTCCGTCCGGTCCGGTTCTGCAACGTTCAGATTCAATCGTGGTAAAACGGTTTCTAATAAACGTGTGTTGGCTTTCGTTAATTTCAATCGATTTCCCCCTTTTTCATGTTTAAGTATACTGGGTTTTTGGGAAAAATACGTAGTGGAAGTAAAAGATTGCTTGACGAAACGATGAAGAATGTTCAGAATTATTAAAAATATAGCGTCGGAATTAGATAGAAAGGACGTGTCGGATCATGCGCCAAACATTGACGAGCGCCGCTTTGATCACCTTGTTGACCAGTGCGGGCATCGCCTTCCCATTGATTGAAGCCAAAACACCGGTCGACCAAGAACCGGTCGAACTTGATCAGCAGCAGGAACAACCAACTGAAATAGAATGACAACACCCCGCGCTCCAAGAGGAACGCGGGGTGTGTTATGTATCGCTTGGTCGCGTGGCGTGTTCCTCAATCGTGACCCTCCACGTGACGACGGTCGTGCTGTCGCGTACGCCCAACGCTTCAATCGTCGCAAAGAGTTCTTCGACACCCCCTGACTGTAAGGCTTTATCGATTTGCATTGCTTCGACATACGGTGTACCTGGGCATTCGAGCAGACCATCCGTCGTCACGAACAATTGGTTCTCACCTTGACGCAATTCGCGGATCCCACGCGCGTAACTTGGTACCGGTAAGGCAAACGTATTTGCACGACCGATCCATTCATAGAATTGACGCTGGTTTAAAGCAGCTTGTCCCATGTTCATCAACTCTGGATGAAACAGGTACAAGACGACGTCACCGACCGAGAACCACCAGATGAACCGTCCTTTGCGGACCGCAATCAGACACGCCGTCTCCCCTTGCAACGTCGCACACGCCGCTAAAAAGTCCGGATCTTGAAATAGATCCAACATGGTCGTCTCGATCCGTCGGAATGCTTCAGTGAGTGGGGCATCTAGATCATCTCGAATACGCGACTCGTGTTGTGCCAACTGCTCTAAGACAAGTGCTGCACTATCCGCTGTCTTATGAGCGTCTAAGACGACGGTCATCTCCCAATCGTCGCCGATCAAGATGGCAGCCCCGTCTTCGTTTTTATATTGACCGCTTCTTGAGCAGCCTCCGAATCGACCGAGCGTCACCCGACCAATCTGGTCAATCTGCTTCGTGTCAACGAATGGTTCGTCGGATCCGACCCAGTAGTAGGATGATTGTGTCGTCTGCATGCATCAGTCTTCCCTTCTTTACATCTCCCGCAAGTACGGTTGCAGGAATAAGCGTAATCGTTTTTCGTAGTTGTCCGGGTCCATCGTATACGTCTCGTCATGACCAGCATCGCGAACCGGATACAATTGTTTTAATCCCGTTTTTGCTTGATACAGTTCGTACATCATCCTTACCGGGACGAGATCGTCCTTCAGTCCGTGGATGAACATCGTCGGAACCCGACTCTTCGTTGCTTGGCGCGTCACCGAGACGTCGCCATAAAAGAAATCCTGCTCACCTTTGTTCCACATGCTCGCGACCGTCAGAGACGGCAGTGCCGGGTAAAGGATTTGTTCATCCGCGAGTAGACTGAACCAGTCGTCGAGTCGGGCGTAAGCTCCTTCAGCAACGATCGCCCGGACTTGTGTAGGTACGGTCTCGCCAGAAGCGAGTAAGACGGTCGATGCGCCGACACCGAGTCCATGATAGACGATCCGTGTATCGTCTCCGTTTTCAGCAAGCAGGCGTTTCGTCCATTCCAAGACATCCAGTCGATCGAGCCAACCGTAGTTCCGGACGCCACCGCTTCGATCCTGCCCACGCCGTTCGATGAGTAGGACATTGAAATCCGCCTCATGGTAATAGCGGGCAAGCGCATAAACACTGGTCTGTGAAAACATCATCTCATCCGGGACGAGGAGGACTGTCTGTTTGCTACCGTCAACCGGTAGATAACGACCGAAGCGGACGAGCCCGTCCTTCGACCATTGCTGTGTCTCGCTCGTTTGTTTGAACCATGTCTCGTCTTTCGTCACCTGTCCGTCCGTTCTCGTCGTCTTCAGAATCGGAGAAGCGTCCGACTGACCGATCAATGTTTCTTGCATCCGGTATCCATCATAGACGATGAACAGTAGCAGACACGTGACGAGCAACACGATGCCGATTCCCCATTTGCGCATGTGCTTCGCTTCCTTTCCGACAGTGAGTCTTTCCTTATTCGTCGTCGGTTTTCACTTCCCCTGCTAACGGGGTCGAAAGGAACGATTGTTTATACCAGCGCTGTAAGGTATCGATATCCGTTCGTTCAAAATAAAGCGCGTTAAAAGCAGTATTGCCCCGTAGTTGAATCTCAATCCGGGCAATCTCCTTTGCTTCGAGCCAGCGAGAAACGGACCAGGTCAATTCCTCGATTTTCAGTCGTGGCGTATAGACGGTCTCTTTTTGGACCCATTGTTTGCGTAACATCAAGAGATCGTGACCGGTTCCGAAACGGGTCTTTCGGTAACCGCTGCGCACAGCGAAGTAATAGAACGGTAACCAGATGAACAGAAGCAAGATCAAGAAGCGCCATGATGAATCAAGGACGATGATGAAGACACTGCTTAGTGCAGTAAACAACAGCGCATAACCGAGTAACGGCCAACGAACCCGGTAGCGAAAACCAATCGGTGCGACTTCATGCTGCGGGCTGAACTGTCGAAAGCGCGGCAGATATGTCGCCAGAAACGGATCAATCTCGTTTGTCCGGATGAACGGATGGAGCAACAGTCGCTCCTTCTCTCCGGTCGCCGAGATGATGTGCAAGGACAGGCTCGCTCGACCAATCAAACGCTGAATCCAGCTTTCCTGAATGACGAGGGCTTGAATCTTATCAGCATGAAACGCGACCTCGGTCCGGTTCAACATCCCGTACCCGATCAACAATCGGTTGTGTTGCAAGACGGCACGGTACGAACCGTATTTCAAGATATAGACGATGATCGAGCCGATGTAGATGACGAGTAAGACGAGTACGCCAAGTCCCGTCAAAACGAACAACGATAAATGAGCGAGTTCTGAGAACAGTCGATCGACATAACGTTCAATGAACTGATCGATGAATTGATAGGCGGTCCCGATCCCGACGAGCGCTAGTCCGACGCGTCCTGACAAGGCACCGGCTAATGCCAAATCGCGGACAGGGATCGTATAGGCGACTTCCGCCTGTTGTTCTTCGACGACGAGCTGTCCCTCGTTTTTGATCGACGACTTCAGTTCTTTCGCAAAATCAAGACGGATCCCCTTCAGTTCGACTTCCGGTGTTCCGCTCTCAGACGATGTCTCGACGGTCAACGTCGCAAGACGCAACAGTCGTTCGATGACGTTTTGCTGAATGCCGATCGACTCGATCCGTTTACGTTGCGTCGTCCGTTCACTTTTTTGGAGAATTCCTTTGCGGACCCGAATCGTCTCGGCATCAATCGTGAACGTATAGAAATACCAGGAGGCGATCCCGTATAAGAGGACGAACACAATCCCGACACTGATCCCGATCCACGTATAGGTGTTGATCTCGCCTTTTCGGATCGCATTTAAAATCAAGGCGGCGAACGGAATCAGGAGCGAGCGGATGATCGAGATACTCGACATCACGATGAACAGCGGGTGGACGCGCCGGGTCATAACGATTCCTCCTCCCGCTCCTCGAGTTTCGCGAATCGTTCGACTTGTGTGCGTAGCGCGTCTCCTTGCGCACGATCGAGTCGAGTTAACGTGACGAAGCCGGATGCCGTTCGAATATCCAGTGTGATCAAATCATAGCGACGCAGGATCGGTCCCGTTTGGCTATCGATCAATTGCACCTTGACAAGCGGCACGGTGACTTCGCGGCGGAAGAAGATACCGTTGCGGACGACGAGAAATTCCTCATCGATGCGGTAACGCATATACTTCAAGCGAAGAACGGGTATGTAGACGATACGGGGAATGAAATAGATCAGCCAAAGCAGACCGACGATGCCCATCCACCAAGGTGTCAGGTCGAGCCACATGACTTGAGTAATCGTCGTTCCGATCAAGATGACGGCGATTAAGCCATGTAACGGCAACAATCCGAGCCGTTCTGCTCGAATCGATCGTTCTGGCAGCGTATGCCATTGTACAGTAGACATCAAAAAACACTTCCTTTCGTTTCCATTTACGGTTAAAAACGTCGCTTGGTTTCAGACAGCGGTTGACATTTTGTTTGATTTCATCGCATATATAGAAGTGAAGAACTGTAACACCAAGGAGGAACCATGTTAACTTTTGAAGAAAAACTACGAATTATCGAGACCTTCCCACAACTCGTCCGAAAAGATGTCTCGCTGAAGCGCGTCAATTTCCAATTTCCGGACAGTCAGTATGAGAAGAAGAATCTCGTCTATCATTTACATCCGAACGGTAACGGCTTCGTCTATGCCGCTGGTCTACCAGGTTATGAAACGGACGAAAAAGGGTTCGTCAACATCCGTGAATTCTCAGAGCCTGCTTTAATTCTCTTATTAGAAGATGCAATCAAAGCACTCTCAACAGTCCAATCGGTCGAAACACTCGAAGAAACATGGGTCAACGATAACCAGTTCGAATTGACGTTACTCAATGAAGACATCGACACGTGGCTCGTCTACGCCGGTGATCTTTTAGACGGTGCATTCAACTCGTATAAGGAAGCAGCGAATTATCTTGAAGAAGAAGGCTTCCGCCGTAAATAAGACAATGAGCGATCCGGTTAATCCGGGTCGCTCATTTTCATGACGAGACGATTCAGTGCCGCTTTGACGACGCGTAAGTCTTCTTCATCGACGTCGAGTGTTTGGACGAGATCAAGCGGAACGGTCTCTGCTTGTTTCCGTAACGCACGACCGGCATCTGTCAAAAAAATCTGGATGTGTCGTTCGTCTTCCGGCTTACGGACGCGTCGCAACAAATCTGCTGCTTCGAGTTTCTTTAGTAACGGCGTCAACGTACCGGAGTCAAGATGGAGCCGTTCGCCGATGGCTTTAAGCGATTGTCCCTCCTCCTCCCAGACGACGAGCATGACGAGATATTGTGGATACGTCAGACCGAGGGGTTCAAGTAACGGACGATAACGACGCGTGATCTCACGCGAAATCGCATAAAACGGAAAACAGAGTTGTTCATCTAAAGCTAACGGGTTCATAAAAAATTCCTCCTATCTTGAGCAAACGAGTTGCATTTCGATTTAAATTGTATACAATCTAATTGTAAGCTACTTATTTGAATCTAACAACGAAAGGGAGTTACACACATGAAACCAATGTTCACATCATCTGCAACAGCTGTCGGAGGTCGCGACGGACGCGTCGTATCGGAGGACGGAATCCTTGACGTCGCCCTCGCAATGCCAGTACCAGGATCGAAAAAACAAGCAACGAACCCAGAACAACTCTTTGCTGCAGGATACTCTGCTTGCTTCGACTCTGCTTTAAACATGGTCGCTCGCAAACAAGGGATCAAACATGATGGCAGTGAAGTTACAGCACACGTGACGTTAAACGAAGCAGCTGACGGATTCATGCTTTCCGTCGAACTTGATGTTCTCGTCCGCGGGATCTCAGAAGAAGCGGCCGCTGAACTCGCGAAAGTCGCACATACCGTCTGCCCTTACTCGCGTGCAACTGCTGGAAACATCCAAGTTGACGTCTACACGCGTACGACTGACGCAGAATAAGTGTAGCATCTCTAGCCAGCCTGAGGTTTACTCTCGGCTGGCTTTTTTGTTTTTTATATTAATTATGGTATCTGAAATAATTGTATGTTCATACAGACGGGACTGATTCAAAAGTCAGTTTTTACAAAGATAAGGTTGGCAGATCATCATTCTGCCAACCTTATCTCGTAACAAAAAGAATGACGCGTCACACGCTACTCCTACAGAAAAAGCGCATCTTTGCGCTGTCAGAGACAAACAAGACCCGCTTTCCTGCTTGAATAAGGCAGGAAAACTGGCTTGTGTCTCGCCTGAGGAAAGGGCGTGAAAAGACGCGTCATTCTTTTTTTGAGTCAGCCCCACCTTTTTATAGTTGATGGACTGATAAGATGACAAGTTCCCCGGACACAGTGACATAATAGGCATCTTCGAAGCGATAGCGTTCATTATGTTCTGCGTCATAGACGGTGACCATTGGTTCCGCGTTGTCTCCAACCGCTTCGTGTAGATAGAAACGTCCGCGTAAGACACGTTCGAACGGTTCTTTATCAAGGAATCGGGCACCGTTGCGTAAGTTGATTACTTCATGATGGTGCTCGGAACGGTCATTAACGATGAAGATCGTCGACTCAACGTCATCGTACGTGAAGTCAAGCGGTTCATAGTCACTCCACTGGATCCGGGCGACCTCTTCGACACTCGCTTCCGTATCAATCCGGTAAAAGATTTCTTCGTTCAGACGATCGGTATAGGCACTGAAGATGAGATGTCCTTCTTGTTCCCCGAGATACTGGACGGTATCCCCTTCCCCATCTAATTTCAGTAGTGTCGCAAATGATAAATGTTCGACACCTTGTTCAATCTCCTCAATCAAGGTCGACAGTGGTGCGATTAACAGACTTTCGGAGTGATCAATCGGATCTTCTGGTGAGATGACACCACTTTCAAGGGCGTCATAGAACGAGAACTCATCGAGCCGAGCGTTACAGACGATGTACTCCTTGTCTTCGAGCGTGACGAGAAAGAAATAGAGTTCCCGGTAATTCTCCGTCATCCCGTAGAGCCGTGGATCGCGAATCGTCTGCCGTGATTCGTCCTTGACGTCATATAGAAACGCGGACGTCGTATCGGTCGTTTGTAAGAATACGAGATAGTTCTCATTGAGCACCCAGTAGAGCGTCAAATCCCCTTCCACGTAAAACGATGCAATCTGCTCGCGTTTCCCGGACAAGAGATCGAGGACGAGCACTTCCGTCTCTCCGCCTTGCTCTTGCGTATATTCATTCAGACAATAGACCTTTCCATGACGAACAAACGGACGGGTTGGTCCATGATCCGTCAAAGCCTGCTGCGTCAGATCGACTTGTTCTTGATCTTCAAGATCATACCGGCTGATGTGGTAACGGGCGTCATCGAGGCGACGTCGAAAATAGATCGACGACGGTGTGACATGCAAGACATCCATATGATCGGCGGGTAAAGCACGGGCATCCACTATTTCCATGATTAATCTCCTCCCGGACACGTACTACTTGTCTTTTTCCCACGAATCGTACTGCTTCAAACAGGGTCTTCTTGTGCGTTTAGTAAAGCAGAGTGCTACAATATGGCTAGATGACTACAGAATGAGGAAGGTGCGAAACGGTGCAATCACAAGATTTAAATACGATGATGCTCGAATACGTCAATGATAAGGAAGAATACGATGCCTATGCCGACAAGTTGAAGATGCTTCTGTCCGAATTGCTCGACGCGGCAGGTATCAAATACCACTCAATCGTCGCCCGGACGAAGGACTCCGAGAGCCTGTATCAAAAGGTCTTACGGCAACCGAATAAATACCGTTCGCTCAAGGACGTCCATGACTTGACCGGGATCCGGATCGTCACTTATTTCCATGACGATGTCCGGGAAGCGGCACGGATCATCGAGAATGAGTTCGCAATCGATCGCGATCAATCGGTCGATAAGTCAACGTTGCTCGATACGACAGAATTCGGTTATCTCTCGGTCCACTTCGTCGCGTCACTCAGTGAACAGCGGCTTGCCTTGAGCGAGTATGGACGTTTCAAGGACTATACGGCAGAGATTCAGATCCGGTCGATCCTCCAACACGCTTGGGCCGAGATCGAGCATGATCTCGGATATAAAAATCCGAACAGTGTCCCGGCAGAAGTCCGGCGTAGCTTCAGTCGAGTGGCAGGACTTCTCGAGATCGCCGATCAGGAGTTCGTCAACATCAAGAAGCAATTGAAACAATTCGAAGACGAGACGGTCCAACAAATCTTGTCTGATCCGCATCAAGTCCGGATCACAGCAGATAACTTGAATTACTTCATCGATCACTCCCCCGTCATCAGCGAACTCGACAAACGTCTCGTCACGTCACAGATGATGCTCGATTCCGATCAACAGTTGATCAACGAACTGATCCGAATGTTCCATTACGTCGATATCCGGACATACGGTGAACTGATTGAAGCGGTCTCGACACATAGTCCGCTCGCCTTACGTTGTGCAAAGGTCATGCCGAATCCATTCCTGCCCCGTCAAGGAATCGGGATCGCCTATATCTGCATGGCATTGACGATCGCTGGTGAAGATACGCACCGCATTGACTACTTCTTCCGCCGTTTCTATCCGGAGTTACGCAACGTCGAAGAAATCGTCGCCCAAGTCGCCCGTGTCGTCGAGTCAGATGATTCAAGAGAAAAATATTGATTAAACTAAAATTTTTCACTATACTAAATCACGAGTGAAAGAAACTACGGTATAGAAAGAGTGAAGGATACATGGCAACTACACTAGAAGTAGCACTACGCGATCAGTTGATCGTTGATACGGAAAAAGGATTACGGATGAACTACCGCGCGATCAAAAAGGACGTGCGTAGCATGTTTACGACTTACTTGACACGTAACGAGTTCTTCATCTTAAAATCACTTTGTGCGAACAGTCCTCAAATTGCTTCAGCGCTCTCACAAGAGTTCCAGTTTTCAGCAAGCATGATTACGGCTCTGGCAGACGAATTGACGAAAAAAGAGTTGATCTCACGTGAGCGGAGCGAGCTCGATCGTCGTGTCGTCGAACTGCGGGCAACACCGAAAGGCATCGAGCTTTACGAAAAACTCGAGTCGATGAAGATGGATTACCTTGCAGACGTCTTTGAGGACTTCTCGGATCAGGAACTGGAGTTGTTCCGTTCGCTCTTAACGAAGCTTGAAAAAACAGTCTAAGCTGTTCGATGGAACGGATCCGGTCAAAAGCGATCGGATCCGTTTTTTAGTAATCGATTAGGAGGAAACACGATGTTTGATTTCGAATCAGTGCAACACTTACGAAAGACAGGGCAGTATGAAGCAGCAAAGGAACTCGTCCGTCAGTATGTCGAAACAGCCCCTAACGATCCGACGGTCCTCTATCAGATGGCCTGGTGTCATGATAGTCTTGGTGAGGAACAGGCTGCTGTCCCCTACTATGAACAAGCACTTGCGCTCGGTCTTGCTGGTGAGGACCGCTTGCAAGCTTATATCGGGCTCGGCAGTACATACCGCGTCATCGGTCAGTTCAAAGAAGCATCAAGCGTTTTCCGAAGCGCGTTGCTTGAATTTCCAGACGCCCACGCCTTACAAGCATTCCTCGCGATGACGGAGTACAACCTTGGTCAAGTCAATCAGGCTGTCGGTCGGTTACTCAAGAGTCTTGCTGCGACGTCGTCGGACGCCTCGATTCAGACATTTAACCGGGCACTTCGTTATTATGCCGATCATTTGGACGAGATCGACACGGAATAAAGCAACAGTTGACGATGGATTGGTTCGCACAGCATAATGTAACAGCCAAGCGGACTCGCTTTTGGCAGGAAAGGAAGTTAATGATGTCATCAAAAAAAGTATGGACAGTAGAAGGTTATGAAGAACAAGGGCAAGAAAAACACGGCAAGGCAAGTAAGTCAGAAACATATACGACTGAAGCGGATGCTAAGAAAGCCGCTAAGAAGATGGCGGATCAAAACGATCATCTCGACGTCTACGTGATTTATACGAATACGGTAAACGGTAAAACAGAAGAACGGTTCTTCAATTCGAACGGCAAGTATAGTGAAGAAGGATTCGAATGGTAATCTCCCTTTTCATTTAAAGGTCCACTCAAAAAATAATGGATTCGTTTCTCTTCAAGTGAGAGACGAATCCATTTTTTAGTCATGGCTTTGCCTCTCATACCAAAGCGGTATTTCACACTGAAACCCATCGTGGTCTCGGATGATCCGCTGAACACGTCGTTGCATTGCCTCCAATCCGTCTACATCGAACCGTTTTGCCCAGACGAGAGACGAGAAGACGACCATCGCCATATAGAGGCTGTAGATTTGCCAAAAGTTAGAAGGTACTTCGTTCTCAAAGTATCCATCGATCATGTGACGGGCAAAGACGGGACTCGTCTCGACTTGAAACAACCCACATTTGACGAAGTCATGCCACGGATCGCCGTAATCATGATTCCCGTAATCGAGGAAGGCACAGAGATGTCCATTCTCAACAAGAAGATTATCAAGATGGACATCGTCATGTTGCAGTTGATTCGGACGCTCAGCTAAAAGGGAGAGCTTCAAAAGAATGAACCGATCGAGTCGCTCGATCCACTCTGGCTCAAGCAACCCATCAACCGCTGCGCGATAGCGGTCATGTTTCGCCTGACAACGTTCCTTCCATGCCGCCGTCCCGCTCGGTGCTATCACGTCATGAATGCTTCTCAACGCTCGCCCTGCCTCCTGACCGAGTCGAGGAGCTAATTCCGGTGACTCGAGAAGCACGCTTCGGACGGTTCGTCCGGATAAGTATGGATAAATGCCGTACGCGGTCGTCGCAGTCCGTCCGGTCGCTAGCGGTAAGGCGTGAGAAATTCCCTTTTGTTCTGGGATCATTAAAGCCGCCTCACGTTCAAACTGACGACTTAATGGGTCCGTCACGACCTTGACGATGTAGTGTGCTGTTGCCGTCTTGACGGACCAGACGGCTTGGTGCGAGCGTCCGGTAAGCCGTCTAACGCTATCGATCTCAGTCAGTAATGGATGATCTGGTAGCATGAAGACTCCTTTCTGAAGACAAAAAGAGGACGCTTACTTGCGTCCTCTTCGTCATGCCTGTGGGATATAGCTGGCAATGATCTCGAGCAGATCGGCATACGCCGTTTCGAAATCGATGTTTTCGATCATATAATCGTAGTGATCGCGGTCTTTCCACGCTTCCTCGTAATCGACGAGTCGCGCTTCGAACTCCGGTGTATCACCGCGCATCAACAATCGCTCCTTCATCAAATCGGGTGGAACCGAGACGAAGATCGTGATGACTTGGTCACCAAACAGACGTTTAAAGTTCGCTGCTCCTTTTGGATCGATGTCCTTGATGACGATTTGATCCTGTTCGAGGACATCGACATACGCTTGCCGTGGTGTTCCGTACCACGCGCGGTGAACATGGGCGTATTCGATGAACCCGTCCTCTTGGATCAGTTGCTGGAACGTCTTGACGTCGACGAAGTGATAGCTTGCTCCATCAAGTTCCGTCGGACGTTTCGGTCGTGTCGTCACGGATGGGATGAACCGGACGTGTGCGTATTCCGTCCGCAGACGTTTGATTAGGGAAGACTTTCCGCTGCCCGATCCACCAATCAAGAGAATGATTTTACCTGACATCGTTTTCCCCCTATTGTTGTGTCGTGAAATAACCTGTAAAGCGGAGCGCGAACTGTTCTAGTTCACTATCAACGACCGTCCCGTATATTGGTCGGATGACGATCAAGTAGCGTTCATACGAGATGATCCGGGACGTCTCATTACGTGTCATCTGGACTTGAGCTTCCGGGTAACTCTCAACATAGTACCAATCGACCGCAATCCGTTCATCGGATGGGGTCTCATAGATCCAAGTCACCGTCGTTCCATTAGCAGGAAGGGTGCTTTTCAAGGTGAAGCGCTGAATCTGCTTCAATTCACGTTTCGCTGATGCAAGTCCTGCCTCATAATCAGCAGGGCGCATCGGTGTCGTCGTCACTTGTTTCGGTTTTGGTTCCGGCAAGCGGGCAAAGCCGAGCTGGAGACCGACGAATAAAGCGACGAGCGACAAACTGATGACGAATACGTATTCCTTGCGCATCCCTTCCTCCTCCTCATCCTTCGAGTGTGTCGCGCATTCCTTTTGGATCATTGACGATGACGGCGTCAACACCGATCGTTTGCATCTGACGGACATCGTCGATCGTCTTCGGGGTATAGACCCGAACCGTGACGTCTTTTGCGTGAGCGAACGCGACATCCGCCTCCGTCACGCGTCGGTAATCGGGATGAATCCCTGTCGCACCGATCCGGAGGGCTTGTTCTTCCGGATGATAGATCGGATACGGATACAGAATCGCCGTCTCGACGCTCGGGTCAAGCTTGCGAATCAGAGCAACCGAATAATGGTTGAACGAACTGAACAACAACCGATCCGTCGAAATGCCGTGCGCCGCGCAACGCTCGAGGACATACGCTTCAATGCCATCATAGCGAATCGTATCCGTCTTCAGCTCGATGTTGAGCCGCAGTGTCGCTGGTGCGAGGATTGCTAGTACTTCGTCAAGCGTCGGAATCTTCGTCTTGATCGCTTCCCCTTTGAAACGTGCTCCGGCATCGAGTGCTTGCAGTTCAGCGACCGTCATGTCGATCACACGCCCTGTCCCGTTCGTCGTCCGGTTGACAGTCTCGTCATGAATGATGACACCAACACCATCCTTTGAGAAATGGACATCGAACTCGACACCATCGACGTCGTCTTCGATCGCAGCGGCGATTGCTTCAAGCGTGTTCTCAGGAAAACGGTCACTGACACCGCGGTGTGCAAACCATAACATCAGAGTGCCTCGACGACACGCGTGTATTTCTTCGTCAAGTAGTTGACGAGGGGTGCGACCGAGATCGATTGACCCGTTGCTGCTTCGATCAGTTCAGCCGGTGTCTTCGATTTCCCGTGACGGTGAATGTTTTCTTTCAGCCAGCTTTTGATCGGTGCGAGTGTACCAGCTGCAATCAGACCATCGACGTTTTCGACGTCTCGACGAAGCGCTTCGTTCAATTGTGCTGCATAGACGAGACCAAGCGCGTAACTTGGGAAGTAACCAAACGAGCCTCCTGACCAGTGGACGTCTTGTAAGACCCCTTTATCGTCACTCGGGACATCGACGCCGAGATACTCTTTATAGAGACGGTTCCATTCTTGCGGGAGATCCTTCACTTCGAGTTCTTTCGTCATCAGGCGCTTTTCAAGCTCATACCGAATGATGATATGAAGGGCATATGTCAATTCATCGGCTTCGATCCGAATGAGTGACGGCTTGACTTCGTTGACCGCTGCGTAGAAGCGTTCGAACGGGACATCAGCAAGCGACGGGATTGCTTGTTGTAGACCATGATAACGTGCTGATAAGAAGCCTTGATTACGTCCGATGAAATTCTCGAAGAACAGTGATTGTGATTCGTGGATCCCCATCGAAGCACCTTCACCGAGACCGAGAGAATCGAGTTCCGGTTCGATACCTTGCTCATACGTCGCGTGTCCGGCTTCATGCATCGTGCCGAAGACGGAGTTCCGGTAGTCGTTCTCATCATATTTCGTCGTGATCCGCGCATCCTTCCGGTTGATCGTCGTTTGGAACGGGTGAACCGTCTCATCCAATCGACCGGACGTGAAGTCATAACCGATATCGTGGAGCCATTCTTGATTCAAGGCGATCTGTGTCTCGCGGTCCGCTGACCAATCAAGCGTCGGGAAGTCTTTTCCTTCGAGTTGACTGAGCAAACCAATGATTGCTTGACGAAGTTCCGCAAACAATGGATCGAGTGTTGCGACCGTCATCCCTGGCTCATAGTCATGCAACAATGCGTCGTATGGATGCGCGTCATAACCCCAATACTCAACAAACTGGCGTTCCATCGCGACGATTTTCTCGAGATATGGTTCAAACATCGACCAATCATTCGCGTCCTTCGCCTTTTCCCAGACACTCTCGGCTTCCGAAATCAGCGTGATGAACGTTTGATACTCGGCTTCTGGAATCTTCGAGTCGCGATCGAATGCTTCTTTTGCTTTCGCGAACGAGATCGCTTCGATGCCCGTCAGCGTCTCTTGCTCCATCGCTGCCAGTAATTGTTGGTACGTTTTTCCTGTCCGGCGACGGAAGCTCTCTGTTGAGAGGAATCCGATTGAAGCGGAACGGTTCGCTGCACCTTGATCCGGCATGTATGTCCGCATATCCCAGTATAGTAATGCGACGGCTTCTTCGTATGCGCGAAGACCATCAAAATGGTCGCGCCATTGTTGTGTCGTTGACATGATTAGAGACCCCCTTGAAGTATGTAACAGTGTAGCATTTTTAGCATATCACAAAATGTTCAAAACTTTCACACACGAATGATTTTTGAAACTTTTCCCGTCAGATGAGCGTATAATGAACATACGATCAAGCAGAGCGAAAGGAAGTGGCAACAGTGAAGACAGACGCTGAGTTAGCCGATTTGATTCAGTTGAAAGAAACGGGACCGGTCTGTACGATCGAACATCTCCCAAAAGAGCTCGACTGGATCGGCACCGGTCGTAGCGCCTATGTATTCCGGGTTCGTGGCACCGACCGCGTCATCAAGAAGTTCTATCCGTCATTTCGTCCTCTCGCTGAGTTAGAAGGCGGCATTTATGAACAACTGACGACGTTTTCGACGTATGCGAGGATGTTCGAATATGGACCCGATTACCTTGTGCTCGAATACATCGAGGGACAAACGTTATTCGAATGCCTCGTCAGCGGGACCTATATTCCAGAATCCGTCTTAACGACAGTCGATGCAGCGCTAGCAGAGGCACGCGCCGTAGGTCTTAATCCATCAGATATTCATCTACGCAATATTTTGTTAACGGCAAATGGAACACGGATCATCGATGTCGCAAGGTTCCGTCAAACCGAACCGTGTACACAATGGGATGATTTGAAGAAAGCCTACCAGTATGTCTATGCAAAACCGTTCTTCCCGAAAAAACTGAGCGAGACGTTTCTCAATACGATCGCTGATGTCTATAAGGGACGCTTGTTCGAATCGATTCGAAAGACCGGTTAATTGAAAACGCGATGCTCCTCCTTGTGAGGAAACATCGCGTTTTTTCGTTGATTATTGGACGCGATGTGAGACAGCATCCGCAAAACGAAACGTATTCTTACCGTCTTTTTTTGCGGCATATAACGCACGGTCTGCCTGTTGAATGATCGTTTTTAGCGTAATGGTTTCATCATCAAATAGCACGATCCCGATGCTGGTCGAGACAGCGTATGGCGTCTGCCATGTTCCAAGTTTCTGAAGGAGCTGCTGCGCAATTCGTTCGTACTCCTTTTTCGTCTTCTGATGGGTGAAACGAATCAAGAACTCGTCTCCCCCGATCCGGACAGAAAACGCGTCTTTATAAGAACGTGTACTATCCTGTAGTCGTTTCGCGACGTCGATCAAGACTTTGTCGCCGGTCTCATGCCCATACACGTCGTTCACTTGCTTGAATCCGTCGAGATCAAGATAAAACAGCGCACCGGAATGTTGCTGTTCCGTTTCCCACTGTCTCGTCAAAAAACGTCGGTTATACAATTGTGTTAGCGTGTCCTTCCAAGCAAACTGTTCGAGCTCAAGGTAATACGAAAACAGTTTCGCGATCCGTTGGAGAAGTTGAATGCTCTTCTCTTCGAATTGACTTGCTTCATCATGGACAGCGCACAACGTACCAAAGGTTTGACCATTCGTTAAACTGATTGGAATCCCGAGATAGGACTCGATCTGTAACGCTTTTAATGCGTCCTGCATATCTTCTAAGCGCTCGTCATCGCTAATGGACTCATACCAGATGGGTTCGTTCTGTTCGAAATTGATGTGACGACAAAGTGTCTTTTCCATCTCAAACACTTGTCCTGCTCGAATCTCGATTCGTTGATGATCATTTGAGAGTCGTAAAATCATCTGTTGGTTTTCTTCGATCGTCGTTAAATATAACAATTGATCAGGTAGAATCTCTTTCGCTAATTCCAATACATCATCTGCCAGTTCGTTAAAATTCCGATACAGTGTCATTTCTTGCAACGTACCACACCTCATTCGTTATTCGTTCTTTTTAGATCATAAGTTTCACGAAGTAGCCCATCGATTGCACAATCCTTATATTTTCCAGTCGCATCGCGAATCATCACCCATACAGTCCTTCTTGAATCATACCGACCTTCTGCATGATTCCTCCTGCTGGAGCTTTATCGATATTATGGGCGACTGAAACCTTATAAAGGAGCATTTCTTGAAAACCAAAGACAAGGACTGCAGCTAATGCCTCGCTACCATTTCCATTGTTCCACTAGTCGTATCCGATACTATAACCGTTGTCGCCTCGAAAGCGAATAGATCGATGACATTAATCAACATACCACTGCGATTCTCTTTCATCCCCCATTAGCAAAAAGTGTCTTCATCATAAGAAGTTAGGATTTCCGTTACGCGTGCCTTCGTTTGCGCCATCATTTCGTGTGGTCCCTTGATCAAATGACGTATGACACGATTGTCCGATAATCCATTCTAAACATCGCTTCCGTATCAGCCAGTCGGATTTTTCGTAATCGGAACCGTTTATTATGTAATGCCGTACTCCCTTGAAACCGATTCATTTTATTTTGACAGCAATGAGGTATTTGAAATAAAATCATTTTGAATAAACAAGTCGAAAGACGATCATGCTTGCGACAGCTAATAGACGTATATTCGTCTCACAATCAAAGTCAAGTTGCGCCCCGTGTCGTGAACCCGTCGCAATGCAGTCCCCGTTTTGATAAACGCCGATCTTTCTCGTGACTGTCGAGGAACGAATTTGATACTCCTGACCGGCATACGAGACGAGTAAGACTTCTTGTAGTCGCAATTGCTGACGAAGTGCCGGATCGGTACGGATTGTACCGACGTCACGTCCATCTTTACGAATCACGAAATGTGTCGTATTGCGAAGCCATTCCGTTCTCGTTTCTTTAATTTGAAGACGGGTTCCTTCTCCGTCGAACGTTACATCGAGGAAAAACGATTCAAACTTCTTGAAGCGCACAAGGATCGCCTGCCACCACGTGGCATAACGTCGTGAGAACGTCAGCCATTGTTCATGCGCGAGAAAAACCGTATTCGTCTTTTGGGTCGCCCGGTCCGCTAAGTGAACGGTCACCCCTGCCTCTCGTCCACGATAACGCAAATCACGCCGGATTTGCCACCATTCGACTCCACCGATCAAGAAAGCGACGCCCGTTAAACCAAGTAATCCATACAACTCACGTGGAGCGAGTTCCCCTGTCATCAGGTAACGTCCGATCAAAGCGAAAAAGCATAAAACAATCAATAATAGACTCTGCACCATAAACCTTCCACACCTCCAGCTTTATTTTTCCATAAAACGTCAAAAAAGTCCTCCTTTCACATGGAAAGGAGGACTAAATCAGAGGGTCGCGGCGACTTCTTGTAAATCATCCGCTGTCTCAGCAATCGCTTCTGCAATCTTACGCATGCCTTCGATCGTGCCGGCGACATCCTTCGTATCAGTCGATAGTTCATGAATTTGCCGCGAGACATTGTCGGTCTGTTCCGAAATCCGTGAAAAGGCACGGACGACTTGTTGCATCTCTGTCGTCGTCCGGACGACCGCTGTCTCCGTCGTTCCCATCCGCTCTGAGACGACGAGCATCTTTTGCGTAATCTCTTGGGCGATCCGCGACGTCTCTGTTGCCGACTGTTTACTCTCTTCGGCAAGCTTCCGAATTTCTTGCGCAACGACGGTGAACCCGCGTCCCATCTCCCCGGCACGTGCCGCTTCGATTGAGGCGTTCAAACTGAGTAGATTCGTCTGATCAGAAATCGTCGTCACCATCCCAGCGATTCGTTCGATTTCCTGCGACAGACGGGACAGTTCAGCGACTTGTTCGGTCGTCCGTGATAAATCTGCAACGACATGCTCAAAGCGCCGTGTCTCTTCTTCAACCAGGACGACACCCGCTTCTGCTTCACTGACCGCTTCCGTCAACTGGATCGAAATCGCGTTTGTCGTCGTTGAGACGTGTTTAGCGTGCCGTTCAATCTCTTGGAAGTTCGCTGACGACTCCTCACTCATAGCAGCGAGTTCCTCGGTCGATTTTTGAACACCATCCCCGACGTGTTGTTTTGCTGTCGCGATCGCTTGGCGTTCTTCATCGATTTGATCCTCATACATCGTCATGACAATCTGTTGTTCGAGGTTGAATAGTTTTCCCGCTGCCCGCATGATTCGGACACGCTCTGCTTCCGGCCAAGCACTTTCGTCAATCTTCTCGCTGAGAACGTTCCAGACTTTCTGGAAGGCAGCGATGTACCATTTATTGTGCAAACCGATCCGAACATGCCGTTCAGCAATCCGGCGCCGGGCTTCGATGTAGTCTATCGTCACCTGACCATCGAACATTTGTAAGATGTGCCGAGCGAGGGTGCCTTTCAATCGTTCGAGTGTCGAATGTTTTTCAATCAACTGACGGAGAGACGGAACCCGGACTAACTCCTCGTAGAACGCATCGACCATGCTCGGCATCCAACGGGAAACATCCTCGCGGATGACTCGTGCAATTTGTAAATCGATGGCGTGTAGACCGATTAGACGTAATTGTTCATGTAAAGATGCTGGAACATTCAATATGACATGAGAGCGTTCGACTTCAATGAGCGCGTCAAAGGAAGGTGAAGGTGATTTCTTAAACCAATTCATATATTCATCTCCTTGTTTTTAATTTCACTTCACCTCTTATATCGTCACCGTTGATTGACCTTTAAAGGGAAACGTTAGTCTCTTTCTACATGTCATGGTAACTACATGTTGGAATATTCCGGATATTTTGAAGTTCATACGATCATTAATCATGTAACTGTAATACTAGGTTTCTCTTTGTTACTTCCCGGAAATATAAGAGCTATGCGCGTAAGAAACTTGAGATGAAGCTTTGCTATTCATGAACATCTCAAACTTGAAAGATTAATTTTGGGAGAGGTAGTGCTGATTATGGAAAAAACAAATAAAGGCTTTTCATCCCACTTCCGAGCGGAAGCGGACGATGCGGGTCGTAACATTTCATGGAGTTCAATTTTTGCCGGTGTGGTATCATTCTTATCTTTATTGATTCTTTTCAGTCTGATTGGATCGGCGATCGGTCTCGGCGTCACGGACGTCACGTCGAATAACCCGTTCGATGGCGTCGGAACAGGCTTGATCATCTGGGCGATTCTGTCATTGCTCATTTCGTTATTCGTTGCCGGATTCGTTTCTGGTGTGACGTCAGCTCGAGCCGGTCTCATTCACGGATTCTTGACTTGGTCGACGAGCGTCATCCTCTTGTTCGCTCTCTTGACGTTTACGACCGTCAATACGTTACAATCGGTCGGTTCATTACTCGGAACAGTCGGTGGAGCTGCCGGTAGCGGCATCGGGTCTGTCGCGTCGACTGCTAAAGACGCTGCGACGAAAGGGTTCGACTCCGTTACGAAAAACGTCTCAGATATCGATACGAAGGAACTCGATGGAAACGTCGAAGAAATTCTTAAGGATACAGACATCAAAGAATTACAACCTAACTACCTGCAAGGTCAACTGGATGCTGTCAAAGATGACGTCACGGCTGCCGGTAAAGAGGCTATTACGAAACCAGAAGACTTCGACAAAATCGTTCAGGATCTCGGTGATTCATTGACAGCACGATCTGAGAAAATCGAGAAATCCGTCGATGAAAAGAAAATCGCTGACGCTGTTGCGAAGAACACGGATCTTACAGGCGCCGAGGCAGATAAAGCGACGCAAAACATTGTCGATGGTTTAAACACGGCAACAAAAGAAACAACGCAACAAATCAATAATGCGAAACAAACACTTGACGAGACATCAGCTGACTTGAAGAAAACGGTTCAAGATGTTCGTCAGCAAACGGAACAAGCGACTCAAACGGCATCGAAAGTTTCGATCTGGGCGTTCGTCGGTCTCCTTCTGACACTGATCTTCACGTCGTTCGCTGGGATTGTCGGTTCACGCGTCGCAACACGCGGTCGTGTCATGAATAAATAATGATTCCTTATAAAACTGATTCCGCCATGGCGGAGTCAGTTTTTTTTGTGCGGTAGGACACTCTCATTGACTGCCCATGAAATTTCCTGTTACAGTATTACCTAACGACCGTTAGGAAGGTGATTTATCTGAAAGCGCAACAATTGTTACAGACGAGCATCCATCATTTTGCAGCGCATGGTTATGAAGGAGCATCGCTACAAGAGATCGCAACAGAAGTCGGCATCAAAAAACCGTCTATCTACGCGCATTATAAAGGCAAAGACGACCTTTTTCTGCAAGCGACGACATATGCCTTGCAGGAACAAAAGCGTCGTTTCGCTACGTATTTCACAAAAACACGACAGCAACCGCTCGAGCAATCCTTGCACGGCTTCTTCGATTGGTTCATTTTAGAGCAACAGGATGATGTCCTGATGCGATTCATCCTTCGGGCAGCCTATTTTCCACCAGAAAAACTCGAACAAGAGATGACCGATCGCTTCAACCCGTTCTTCGATTCACTGCATGATTTATTGACGCGTCTGTTACGCGAACGTGACCGAACGGAACAGATCCTCTATTCGACGGATTATAAAAGTGCAGCGCTTGCTTATTTGACGGTCGCTGAAGGTACGCTGACAGAACTTGTCTATAACGGCGTCGACGCCTTTCATGCTAGACAGCAAGCCGTATGGCCAATCGTCTGGCGTGGCATGTCGAAAACGATTCCAAACAATTGAGGTGACCTATGCAAAACAATACATTGATTTTAAGTACACTCCTGCTCAACTTATTCATCGCTTTTCTCGGAATCGGACTCGTCATTCCTGTCACACCAACGATCATGAATGAGTTAAGCATTTCCGGGGCGACGGTCGGTTACATGGTATCTGCCTTCGCCTTCGCGCAATTGATTCTGTCCCCGCTTGCAGGACGTGCCGTCGATAAGTACGGACGCAAGCCAATGATCATTATCGGTTTATTCATCTTTAGCATGTCTGAGCTCTTGTTCGGTCTCGGTCAACAGGTCGAAGTCCTGTTCGCGTCGCGGATTCTCGGTGGTGTCAGTGCGGCCTTCATCATGCCAGCTGTCACCGCTTTCATCGCTGACATCACGACGAACGAAACCCGTCCGAAAGCGCTTGGCTATATGTCTGCCGCCATCTCGACCGGTTTCATCATCGGACCCGGGATCGGCGGGTTCCTTGCTGACCTTGGCACGCGGACGCCGTTCTTCATTGCTGCCGCGTTCGGTCTGACGGCAATGGTGTTATCTATCTTTACGCTCAAGGAACCTAACCGTCATTATGAGGCGACGACCATCAAACAACAGACGGGTTTTCGGAAAGTATTTAGTCCACTCTATTTCATCGCTTTCCTAGTCCTATTGATCTCGTCGTTCGGCCTCGCCTCGTTCGAGTCCTTGTTCGCGCTTTTCGTTGACCGGAAGTTCGGTTTCACGGCGAAAGATATCGCGCTTGCGATCTCCCTTGGTGCGATTGTCGGCGTCATCGTCCAAGTCGGGCTGTTCGATCGTTTGACACGTTGGTTCGGCGAGATTCGCTTGATCCGTTACAGCTTGATCGGTTCGACGTTGCTCGTCGTCTTGATGACGTTCGTGACGAACTATGTCTCGATCATTCTCGTGACGATGGTCGTCTTCGTTGGCTTTGATTTGATGAGACCTGCCGTCACGACCTATCTTTCGAAGATTGCCGGGGATGAACAAGGTTTTGTCGGTGGAATGAACTCGATGTTTACGAGTATCGGGAATATTCTCGGACCGATCGTCGGCGGATTATTGTTTGACGTCAACCTCAACTATCCGTTTTATTTCGCGACGATGATGCTTGCGGTCGGTATTTTACTGACATACTTCTGGCATGCACCACGCACTGAAGTAACTGAAACGGATCGTTTGTCTTCTTAAAAAACAGCCCCGTTCCCATCACTGGAAGCGGGGCTGTCGTTATGTCAGCAATAGTTCGTGTAATTGTTTAGGCGTCGGTACCGTATAGGTCGCAACCGTCTCATTTGGTCGTTCGTTGATCAGACATGTGGCAATACCCGCACGATGTCCCGCTAAGACGTCGAGTTCCCGGTCCCCGATCATGATCGTCTCGTCTAGAGCCATCTGATGCCGATTAATCAAGTACGTGACAGCTTCCGGATCCGGCTTACGGACGAAGCCATGTGCTGCAGTCAGGATGTCTTGAAAATGATGCGTCAATTCGTGTTTTGCAAGCAACGCATGAATGGATGTTCCACGATGGGTGACGATATGATGCGTCGCACCACTTGCCGATAATGTCTCAAGCAATTCATGAATTCCCGGAAACGGACCGGACCGTTCGCGCTCGATCGTCGCCTTTTGTTGTTTGTAGTTCGTAATGAATGCTTCGGACACCGCAAACGCCTCATACATCGTCTTAGCCGAGATCGCTATCAGCTCAGCGACACGTTCTCGATCGACCGATTGCCCTTCGCTCTCGAGCATGTCCACGAAAACATCGATCAACACCGGATATGTATCGAACAAGGTACCGTCAAAATCCCAAATGAAGTGTTTCAACATCTGCCTCTTCCTCTCCCACTTTCTTTACACCAACAAAGACGGCTTGCCCGTCCATCTCAACCTTCCAGTCGTTGTGATTAAGTCCTTCACCGGAGACATGAATTTTTACCTGACCTGATCGTCCTATCTCATGTCCTTGCTCGACAGTGATCATCGTTCCTGAGACGGATGGCTTCATGAATTTTCGGTAATAGACACCCATCACACCACTCGCCGTTCCTGTTACCGGATCTTCAATGCTGCCTGATCCCGTTGCTGAGAAGTGACGTCCGTGTAAAGTCGCCTGCGCATCATATGTATCGAAACAGATGGGGTGAATCGATGCTTGAGGATAGTCAGCCAAAACGGATGCAAATTGTTGATGATCTGGCATCATCCGTTGAAAATCGACGAGACGGCGAATCGGCAACACAAGCGTCCAATTCCCGGTACTTCCATAAACGATCGGAAATCGTTCATCTAAATGTTTCATTTCTAATCCAATCGATGCTAAGACTGCCTCAACGTCACCATCAAATGGGTGCAGACAAGGTCGCCCTTGTCGCAAACGAAACATGCCATGCGCTAAACGAATCACAGGCAAGATGCCTGATTTTGTCTTGATGTGACATGTTGCAGGTACACCAATGTGTGAATCGATCGCCGTCAATGCAGCGATCGTACCATGTCCACACAAGTCCATCTCCAGTTCTGGTGCAAAGTAACGCATTTGATAATCTGCCTGCTCGCAAGAGAGGACGAATGTCGTTTCCGTGAATCCACTCGTCCGAGCAATCCGTTGCATCTCAAGCTCCGACAATCGATCGGCGGATAACACGACTCCGGCTGGATTACCGGTTCCTGGTGTCGTCGTAAATACATCATAGTGCAATATTTCAATCATCTGTCTCCTCCTGTCCAGTTTTCAGATCACGCACCGTGTTGTTATGTATCTTTGATTTCTGACATCCTGATTTCATTTTTATAAAATAAGTCTAACAGAACAGATGAAAAAACAAGGACGAGACGCCCTTGCCTTAGGATGATTGCATTTGCTGCCAGTCGTCTTCTTCATAAATCGACTGGACCCATTCGATCGGTACATAGAGGGACCTTGCAATTGCTTCGTCTGTCTTACCCAGTTTTCGCAACAGATGGACGATTCGAATCCTTCGTTCGAGCTCCCGGTCATCCGGTATCAGTTCAGGCATCATCTTCTCTTCTCCTTTCCACTGAATCGGCGATGGTGTTTTCATGATGATACCCGATTATTATCTGAATATTCCGATTGGTGCATAGAAGCAAGGATTTTTGATAAAGTTCCGAGAAAGATAACAGACAGGAATTCGATTTTGACGAATGACTAGAAGGTAAACGCACCGATCACGAAGTCATGCGTCAAACAAACAGATGAGGAGCATTTATATGATTAAATCCAAAAAACGGTTTCAGCTAGCGATCGGTTTGCTATTGATTGGTGTTTTTAGCGGGATCCTTTTCGATGCACTGGTCTACTTTCCGCACGCGACAGCGTATCTATTGAGTATTCCGATCGCTTCCCATGACACGGAATTTCTTTTAGGATGGATCGTTATCGGTGTCACGATCGCAGGGCTTGTTTTGCTTCCCTTGTCCTTACGACGACATCACGTCATTACGACGTTCGTGTGTCTCGTAGCCATCATTGTAACGCCGCACATCATGTAATGTTTGCAAATGGCTCGCTTCATTCCCATTGCAATATAAACCAATTTGAATGTATCGTTTACGACTTAGCCAATGGATCGTCTTGATTCATTGGCTTTTTCTCATCCAAAAAGTAAAGTTCACTTTACAAAATGTAAAACAGACTTTACAATATAACCAACTGGAAAGGAGGTCGCTGGATGAAGCTGACGAATCAAGTCCGGATTTACCGCCAACAACAGAAGTGGACGCAGGAACAGTTCGCTGAACGGATCGGCGTGACACGCCAGACCGTCATCTCGCTTGAAAAAGGCAGCTATACGCCATCCTTACTACTCGCAATGCAAATTGCTCGCGTCTTCGATCGACCAGTAGAGGAATTATTTCAATTAGAGGAGGAGTCTTGATGAACCGCGTCATAACCCAATCTGTTTTAAATTGTTGTCTCTATTTTTTAGCTGCGTCTCTCATCAGTGCGATTCATGACAAACTTCAATTATTTCAAGATGATCCTGTATCCGGTACCGGTCTGTCGTTTGAGCTCGATCTCAGCATCATGCTACCATTGATCATCATCGCTATTGTCGTCTCATGCATTGGCTATCTCTCACGAACGGATCGCTCCCGGTCATTTTCAAAATGGTCGACGTCAACAGCAGAATTCTCTGACTCGGACGAACGAGAGGCCCTCATCACTGGTAAGGCGACCCGCGCAGCGTACGTTGCTTTTTTGATCAGTCTTCCTATCCTGATGATTGCCTTTTTGTTTGAACAGCCACTACTTGAACGGTATCCTTCGTTTCCGTTTTATGCGATCGCGCTCGTCCTATCGGTCGGAACCCTTACCTATATGACCGCTTGGATCGTCCACGTTCGCCGCTAACATCGTTTGACGAAGGACTATTGAGTTTGCGCCTGCTCCGGATGGTCCGTCAGTTGACCCTATTCGTGATACACCGTTTCCCTAGCATATACATGTGACCGATTACAATCCGACAACAATGCCACAATGCTGGCATATTCTATCTAGATGGGAGGCTAATATATGCAGACGACGCACCACTCATTTAATACGCAACGTTACCACATTCGTACGGCTCGTCTTAGTGATGCTGAAGCACTTGCTGCACTACGTCAAGCACTTGACGCGGAAACGGAGTACTTCGACCGGATGCCTGGTGAGGACGTGATGACGGCGACTGATTTCGTTGATCAGTTACACAATTCATCGGTTCCGGATCAAATCCTCGTCGTTGAACGGGAGGAACAACTCATTGCTTACGCCAGGTGTCGTGGATTTGCATTAAAGCGCTTTGCTCATAAAGCATCTTTCGGCTTAGGGGTCCTGCGTTCGGATTGGGGACAAGGAATCGGCACCCAATTGACGATCCGGATGATCGCTTGGGCGAAGACGCAGTCGCTTCTGAAAATCCAACTCGAAGTCGTCGAGACGAATCACGGGGCGATCCGACTCTACCAACGTCACAGTTTCCAAGAAGAAGGACGACTACGCCACGACCGGTTGCTGGCGGACGGCTGTTATTATGATACTGTCTTGATGGGCTTAGCGTTATGAGTTTCTCATTATCGATCGCGACGTATAACATTTGGCATCATCCATACAAGCGTCAGGAACGGTTTGCGGCATTGTGTGCGGAAATCAATCAGCATCAACCGGATGTTCTTCTTCTGCAGGAAGTGATGTCGACGTTTCATCCGGATGAACCGTTCGTCTCAATCGCCGAACATCTCGCAGAGGCGACCGGTTATCCGTATTGGATGATGGATCCTTATATGGATTCACCGGATGAAGGACTTGCCATTTTAACGAAACTGCCGTTTGAGCGAACGGATTCGAGTGCCGCCGCGACAGCAAACATCAATCATCACTGTGCGATTCGGATTCCGTTTTCGATTGAAGGTGTCCGTTTTGCCGTGACGAACATTCATTTCAACTGGCGTGCTTCAGACATTCGACTCGATCAACTTCGATTCGTCAACGAATGGATTGCCTCACAAACAGATGACGCGACGGTCGAGTTCCTTGGTGGTGACTTTAATGATTGTCCAAGTTCTTCTCTGCATCAAGCAACGCTTAAGGAGTGGGTCGATCTCGCTGGTTGTTTTGCGATGCGGACCGGTCAACTTGCTCCTGTGACTCTTGATCCTATGACGAATTCGTATGCTAAAAAGAATGACGGTATCACGACACCTGCCCGGTACGATTGGTTATTGTGTCAACGCTCACCGGCACCAGTGACCTTACAACGCGTTCAATTGATCGGACATGAACGACTGCCCCATCACGTCATACCAAGCGATCATTATGGTGTCCTCGCTCATATGACGATTCACTAAAACGACGAGGCTGACTCAAAAAAGAATGACGCGTCTTTTTACGCCCTTTCCTCAGGCGAGACACAAGCCAGTTTTCTTGCTTCATTCAAGCAGGAAAGCGGGTCTTGTTTGTCTCTGACAGCGCATAATGCGCTTTTTCCTGTAGGAGTGGCGTGTGACGCGTCATTTTTTTACGAGATAAGGGTGGCAGATCATCATTCTGCCACCCTTATCTTTAGAGGACGACATGTGAGTCAGCCCCGTCGTTTATTTTTTATATTCTTTTTCTGTTCCGTCCGAGAAGTCGATCTCCACCTCGAGGCGGGACGCATCTTGAATCGCAAATACACGCTCCACTTCCGCGATGACATCTTTCTCAGATGTATCCGCATCTACTTTTAAGTTCTTGAACTTCGCGTCGAGTTCCGTCATCGCCGCGTCCCCGCGTTTGTTTTCATCTTTATACTGGTATTCGGCTTCCGTGCCGTCATTCTCTCGGTCATAGCTGATGTCGATTGCGTCCATATCCCCGTTGACGTCCGCTTCAATCGATAAACTGGTGAATCCATAATCCGTATCTGCATTTTTCGTGACCGCATCCTTATCTTTCATCGTATTGTCGGTCGTATTCGAGTTTGTAGATCCGTCCTCGACCTTGTCCGACGCCGTTTCGTCGTTCCCGCATCCTGCTACCATTAGACTCATCGCAAATAAGGTCGCAACACCGTATCCTGTAACATATCCTCTCTTCATTCCATCACATTCCCTTCTGCTGGAATCGGGTGCGCTTTCAATAGCCGAGCAAGATGCAAAAGATTGGCAGCTAAAAACTGGGCATGCCGTTTCGTGAAGTCATTGTCACGTCCGGCTTCGATGTAAGACGGTCCAGGTCCCGCTTCACCGACCCAATACGCATCGACATTGGGGGGAATCGTGAATCCGATGTGCGACAGACCGTATAAAATCGACGCGGACGCGTGTTTCGCCCCATCCTCGTTGCCGGTGACGATGACACCACCGACCTTGTTATAATAGATGGCTTGTCCAACGTCGTTCGTCAAGCCACTTCCCCCGTATAACCGTTCGATGACTTGTGTCGCGACACTACTTTTTTCACCGAGCCACAGCGGTGTCCCGATGACGACGATATCTGCTTGTTTGACTTTGTCGAAGAGTGCCGGCCACTCGTCGCCGTTCCCTTCATCTTCCGTCACACCGAATGCGACTTGATGATCGACGACTCGAACGATTTCTGAATCGACGTCCTCATGCTCCCAGTACGCGATCACGTCGCGAATCAACGCTTCCGTGTTCGATGGTTCTTGTGATGCTTTTAAAGTACAGTTCAAAAATAAAGCGCGTACCATCCGTTCATCCCCTCCTTTTGAATTGACATGTTCCTCGTCCTTAATCCTTTCCTGATTCTAATCCGAAGTAAACAAAAAAAGCCTCCGCTTTCGCGAAGACTTTCCTCGTCAGAGACATGACTTGATGTGTTGATAGTTTTGATTGCCACCGGATAAGTTACAGACGTCCCTGAACCCGAGATTCTTCAAGACGTTCTGTGCCGCGTTTCCTGTGACACCTTTATTGCAGTAAACGATCGTCGGTACCGTCGGATCAAGTTCCTGCGCCCGCTCACGTAACTCACCGAGCGGAATATGGACCGCCCCGTCGACATGACTCTTCTCGAACTGGGCGCGTGAGCGCGTATCGATGATTTGGAAGACCTGACCCTTAGCGACCTCTTCGATCAAAGCGTTCGGTGTTTTCAGGCGACCAGTTTGTTTGATCGCGTTATCGAGGGCCATCCCGGTGTAAAGAATGGGGTCCTTCGTCGTCGAGAATGGCGGCGCATAGGCCAGATCAAGATGGAATAAGTCTTCTGCTTTTGCCTTGAAGCTGATTGCGGTCGCAAGGACATCAATCCGTTTATCGACCCCTTGCGGACCAACGATTTGGGCACCGAGGACACGACCATCGTTCCGATCTGCAATCGCCTTGATGACCATTTCTTTGCCGCCGAGATATTCCGGGCGATCGGGCTTGATGTTGTGCAACACTTCAATGTCATACCCGGCGTCGCGTGCTTCTTTTTCGGTCATTCCGGTCTGGGCGACCGTCAAATCGAATGCTTTAAAAATTCCCGTTCCAAGGATTCCCTGGTGTTCAATCGCTTCACCGGTGATGACCATCCCAGCGATTCGTCCCATCTTGTTCGCCGTCGAACCAAGCGGACGGTACAGTGGTTGACCGGTGATGACGGAGAAGCTCTCGGCGACATCACCGACCGCATAAACGTCTGGGATGTTCGTTTGCATCTGTCGATTGACGGCGATCGCACCGGTCTGCCCAATCGTCACGCCGATCTCTTGTGCGAGTTGCGTGTTTGGTTTGACACCGACTGACAGGATGACGAGATCCGTCTCGATCGTCTCGCCACTCGCAAGAACGACTGCACGAGCCGTTTTCTCCCCTTCGAACGAAGCGACGGACTCACCGAGACGTAAGATGACGCCATTCGCTTCGAGATGGTCACTAACGCGTTTTGCCATATCAACGTCTAGCGGTGGCATGACTTGCGTCAACCGTTCGACGAGCGTCACTTCGATTCCGCGATATGTCAACTGTTCCGCCATCTCGAGTCCGATGAATCCGCCGCCGACGATGATAGCACGTTTTGGAGCATGCGCGTCGAGGTACCGACGAATCGCTTCCGCATTGCGGATGTTACGGACCGGGAAGACGTTTTCGAGATCGACGCCCGGTAGCGGCGGAATGATGCTAGAGGCACCAGTCGCGAAAACGAGCGTATCGTACGTATCCGTGAATGTCTCACCCGAATCCAGATGACGGATCGTTGCTGTCTTCGTCTCGTGATCGATCGCTTCGACGTTATGACGCGTCTTGACGTCAATGTTGTAACGTTTCTTAAAGAACGCCGCGTCGCGTGGCGTCAATTCATCGAGCTCAGCGACTTCACCGCCGACGAAATAGGGAATCCCACAACCGGAATAGGAAATGTCCTCGTCCCGGTCGTAGATCGTGATCTCTAAGTCTTCGCTATTACGGCGTGCCTTCGCCCCAACTGATGTGCCGGCAGCGACCGAGCCGATGATAAGTAGTTTCGCCATATTCATGTCCTCCTCTTAATAGAGTAATAAACTGATGTAGAGTCCGAGCAACGCGATGGCGAGCGTCGGAATCGTCAAAACGGTACCAATTTTGAAATATTGTCCCCACCCAATCCGGACCCCTTTCGAGCGCAAGACATGGAGCCACAGTAAGGTTGCAAGACTTCCGATCGGCGTGATCTTTGGACCGAGATCGCTACCGATGACATTCGCGTAGATTAAGGCGTCACGAATCGCTCCCGTCGTTGCCGTATGCTCGATCGACAACGCATTGATCATGACGGTCGGCATATTGTTCATGACAGAAGACAACAGAGCGGCAAGGAATCCCATTCCAAACGTCGCCGATGCGAGGTTCGTCGCCATCCACTCGATCAACTCCGCAAGGACTTGCGTCAGTCCCGCATTGCGCAGACCGTAGACGACGATATACATACCGAGCGAGAAGAAGACGATCGCCCACGGGGCACCGGCAAGGACCTTCTTCGTCGGAACACTCGGTGATTTTTGCGCCAGGAATAAGAAAAAGACAGCGATGATGCCAGCAACGAGACTGACCGGAATGCCAATCGCATCACTCGTAAAGTATCCGACGAGCAACAAGCAAAGGACGATCCATGAAGCACGGAACATCCGCATATCGCGAATCGCAGACGTCGGTTTCGCCAAATCCTCGACGGCATAGACTTTCGGGATCTGCTTCTTGAAATAGAAGTACAAGACAAGCAGACTACCAACGACCGAAAAGACGTTGACGAAGACCATCCGTGCCGCATACTCTGTAAAACCGATGTGAAAGAAGTCCGCCGAAACGATGTTGACGAGGTTCGAGATGACGAACGGAAGACTTGCCGTGTCGGCGATAAAGCCGGAGGCGAAGACATATGCCAGGACGACCGCATCCGGTAACTTCAAGTGACGGACCATCGCGAGGACGATCGGTGTCAGAATCAAGGCAGCCCCATCATTCGCGAACAAGGCCGAGACAAGGGCACCGAGTAACGTCATGTAGATGAATAGTTTAAGACCGCCACCGCGGGCGATTCGGGCCATATGTAACGCGGCCCATTCAAAGAAGCCGATCTCATCTAAGATCAATGAGATGACGATCAAGGCGATGAAGGTGAACGTCGCGTTCCAGATGATCCCCCAGACGGTCGCGACGTCTCCCAGTTCGACAACGCCCGTTAAAAGTGCGACAATCGCCATTCCGATCGCTGAGTACCCGATGCTGAGCCCTTTCGGTTGTTTGATGATCAAAAATAAGGTGATCAGAAATATTCCGATCGCAAGCCATTGTGATGCTGTCAATTAATTCACTTCATTTCTTCATTTGATAGCAGTCGCATGAGGACTGCGATTAACATGTTATTGTATTAGGAACGTCTGCTACGCCCACTTGTTCGAGGATTCGTCGCAACAGGTCATGCTGCCCATGCTCTGAATTTAGTCGAAAGTAGTTCCATTGGCGCTCCCGTCTTTCCAAGATGACACCAGCTGACCGAAGTATTTTGAGATGACGACTGACTGCCGGTTGTGAGATGCCAAACAAATCAACGAAGTCACAGACACAATGCTCTCGCACCGCAAGACGTCGGATGATTTCAAGTCGGGTCGGATCTGAGAGCAACTTCAGAAACTGACTGACTTCTATGGTCGAATGATTGGCGGTGATGGATGACATATCGGTTTCCCCCTTTCTCGATTTCGTTCGATGACATAACCATATTATTATATAACATGATAGTTATGCAATGTCCTTTCAACGTAAATCGTTTCGTCGTTCCAACAACAACACATCGCGCCATACTCCATGATGTCTTGCAAGCGCACGCCGTCGACCGACAAGTTCGAATCCGAGTCGCTCATGCAAGCGTCTGCTTGCCTCGTTTTCAGGAAACAGTTGAGACTGAAGCGTCCAGATGCCTTGAGTGTCCGCAAAATGAACCATCGTCTCTAACAAAAGTCGACCACCGCCTTTACCACGGACGGAGCGTTCTACATAGATACTGACTTCTCGAATCCCACTGTAAACGGTTCGTTCAGATATCCGACTCAACTTTCCCCAACCGACAATAGAGTCTTCCTTTATCAATACGAATCGTTCACATTGGGTGATCGCATTCCAAAATGCATCCGAATCAATCGTCATCTCGAATGTCGCATTTCGATCTTCAATCCCTTGACGATAAATCTCAATCACTTGAAGACGATCCTCTTCTTTCATCCATCGAACGTACATCCAAAATCCTCCTTTTCGTCTGATTAATTAAAATCATCATCTATTTACTTGCAAAATGCAAATATTTATCGTATAACTGACTCATCAACGATATTTTGAAAGGAGACTTTACATGACTGAGACACGTGAGTTGTTTCAAACGTTCACCCGCCGCTTTGGTTTGCTTAACAAGAATTGCTGCGCCTTTCTGGATGAAGATATTTCACTTGTCCAAAGCCATTTATTATATCAAGTCGCGAAACACCCAGATTCCTCGATGCAAGAAATTGCTGATCAACTCGCTCTTGATATCACTACATTCAGTCGACAAGTACAAACATTGATTAAACGAGACCTACTAGTAAAGCGTCCCGCGATCAACGATCGGCGAATTCACCTACTTCGCCTGTCCGAAAAAGGATTGCGTGTTGCTCAAGCCATCGACGAAGAGATGAACACGTATCTGGATGCCATCTTCTCATCAATGACTTCCTTCGAAAAAGCACATGTCCTCCAGGCAATCGACTTGCTGAATACGAAGATGGGCGAGAGTGACGTCTGTTGTAAACCATGTCTCTAATACTTGCGATTTACAAACAAAAAGGAGGTTTTATGCATGCCATACGGTTCTTCCCACCCAATCGTCATCATCGGTGCCGGACCGATCGGTCTTGCAGCTGCAGCTCAACTTGTAGTGGAAGGTCAATCGTTTTTATTATTTGAGAGAGGTCCTTCGATTGCGCATCAGGTCAAACAATGGGAACACGTTCGGATGTTTTCAACATGGCAATACAATATCAGTGATGCAGCACGTCATTTGCTCGAGTTGACGGACTGGAGCGCCCCAACGGACGATGCTGTGCCGACCGGTACTGAATTAATCAATCAATATCTTGCCCCACTTGCTGCTTTACCGGAAATTGCCCCTTTCCTACATTTCCAACATGAGATTCTCTCGATCTCACGGGCAGGTCTAGACAAGATGACGAATGCCTCACGCGAAGTGACGCCGTTTGAATTAGTCATGGACACGCCGAATGGACGTAAACATATTCTCGCTCGCGCGGTCATCGATGCATCTGGCGTCCTCCGGCGACCAAACCCTGCAATCAGTTCTGGTCATCGAGTCGAAATCGAGCAGAACTTACCTGTCCGGTATTCGATCGTAAATGCGAAACGTGATACTGTTGTTTTCGCGAATCAATCCGTCGCTGTCATCGGTAGCGGGCACTCGGCTTTGAACTCGCTTCTTGAACTCGTCTCCATTAAAGCGCAACACCCTGAAACGGAGATTCATTGGATCCTTCGCAAATCGGACCCCGTTCAAGCTTACGGCGGCGAAGATAAGGATGCACTGGAAGGTCGCGGGGCACTCGGTTCACGTATCCGTCAGCTCGTTGAAGGAGATCAGATTAGGATTCACTCCAACTTCAAGACACAATCCATTGAATCGAAAGGACAGTCGTTTGGCATCACTGCGCAAGATGGTCGATCCCTCCATCACATCGATCAGCTAATCGTCAACGCAGGAAGTCGACCCGACTTTTCGTTCCTCGAGGAAGTACGGCTTGATATCGATCCTGTCACCGAGAGTAGTCGAGTACTTGCTCCTCTGATTGATCCGAACTTTCATAGTTGCGGAACTGTCCGTCCACATGGGGAAGCGGAGTTACGTCATCCAGATCACGGACTTTATCTGGTCGGTGCGAAGAGTTACGGTCGTGCTCCGACCTTCCTGCTTGCTACCGGTTATGAACAAGTTCGATCAATCGTTGCTTTTCTTGTAGGAGACGAGGCACGTGCCAAGCAGGTCAATTTATCATTACCAGAGACGGGTGTGTGCAATGTTTCTCTGCCACAATCATCGACTTCCTGTTGCTCTTAAAAATATACATCGGATCAGTCTTAGACAGGTCCGATTTTTTCTGCTAGCTCTATGATCACACCTTCTGGTCCTCTTATGTAACATAGGCGATACTCATTTTCGTAATTCGCGACGTCCCCAATCGGTTGATATCGATGATTCGCTAACCGCTTGAGGAGTGTATCGAGTCCTGTCACTTCAAAACAGAGATGACGCAATCCACTGGAATAAACGGACTGGACGACAGTGGACGTCTCAACTGGTCGTTTGAACCGAACCAGTTCGAGCCAGATTGCTTCACCTGGTAACCCAAGAGCGACACATTCCGTCTTTGCACCGTCTAGATCCAACAAACGATCGAGCAACTTCCCTTCCATTTCCCATCGTCCACGTACTTCGAGCCCGCACAGCGAAAAAAAGTGAATCGCTTCTTCTAAATTCACGACGTTCAGACTGATATGATCCGTTCGTTTAATCGGCATCCTTTATTTCCCCTCAAGTGTGTCAGAATGTTGTCAAACCGTTGCTAGAAAGCACATCTAGAGCGTTTCGACGTGGTGTCTGCAGTTTGTATCGTCATTAAAATATAAGTATGAAAGATCGTGTCCACTTACGAAAAGGAGTCGAAATAACATGGAAGACGTCAACCTTCTCGTCCTTGCGACCTAGAACATATTTTGGGTCAGATTCGGTCTGATTACCTTCTCTGCCGTCAAAACGATGTCCGCAACGAAAAAATTGAAATCCACTTAATCAAAAGACCGGATGTTTTGAGCATCCGGTCTTTATTTGAATTCATGCTGTAAATCCTGTGGAAATCCTCCGTTTTTAAAGATAAAACTTGACAACCTAATCCGGTTCCCATCCATATCTAGAAAATAAGTTACGTTAGGTTCATTTGCAAATTCGACTTCGATTGAAGCCGGATTCGCCGAAGACTCATACGAAAATTTTTGTGTTTTTGTAGTGTAGACTTCATTAGGAAATCGACGTGCTAGTTCCACCTTAAGCAATTTCTCATTCTCAGCAATCTGTTGATTGATGAGCGTCGGTCGGATGTACCAAAAGGAACTGCACCCGATTGCCACCAAACCAAGTAAAATTAAGCCATATCGCTTCCACCGCTGCGGCAGGAATATCACGCCGCAGCTGATTACGAGTAGTGTAAAAACGATCGTCATCCCTTCGATTATGAAATTTGGTACCATCTCATTCACTCCTTTCGTTCTATCCTCGACTAGAAAACCGTGATATGATCAAATCCTATGACAAAAAATAGGAGGTCTATGATGCGAAAAATCATCCTGATTGGTTCTGGTGGGTCCGGTAAATCGACTCTTGCCCGCGAGATGGGCAAAAAACTAAGTTATCCCGTTGATCACCTCGACAGCTTATTGTGGCGTCCGAACTGGGAGGCGGTTTCGCGTGAGGAACAACGCCAGATTCAACAAACACTCATATCGCGTGATACATGGATCATCGACGGTAATTACGGTGGAACGCTTGACTTACGAATCGATGCCGCTGATACGGTCATCTTCCTTGATTTGCCGCGGACGCTTTGTCTGTACCGTGCGCTGAAACGGACCTTGCGCTATCGTAAGACCGGCCGACCGGATATGGCGGCAGGCTGTCCCGAGAAACTGTCGCTTGATTTTCTGAAATGGATTTGGCGGTTTCCGATCGATAAGCGACCGAGTATCCTTTCAACGCTTAAAGCGACGTCCGATAAACAAATCGTTCATTTGCGGTCCCGCCGCGCTGTCAAACAGTTTCTTCAATCACTTTCATAACATCCGTCCATCTGTTACCTTTCGTCATCCTTAGTGATGTACATACGACGAAACAAATTTACTCTCCTGCCCATTTTCCAGTCATTACCACAAATAAAAAAACGACCATGACGGTTACCCCTCATGGTCGTAGTGCAATATCTTACACGCTGAATCTGCCTGTGACTTGTTTTAAATCATCCGCCATCGTCGCGAGCGATTGCGATGCAGACGAAATTTCTTCCATCGACGCCATCTGCTCCTCGGTCGAAGCGGAGATGTTTTGTGTCCCAGCAGCGGTTCCTTCCGTCACCGCTTGAATCGTCCGCATGACAGAAGCGATTTGTTCACTCGCTGCCGCCATTTCCTGAACAGCGCCGGACACATCTTCGACGTGCCCTGTCACGTCGGTGATCGCTGTCTCGATTTCCGAGAAGGATGTTCCTGCCTGATCGACGACGGCAATCCCGCTCGTCATCTCGGTCGAGACTTTCTCCATCGAGGCGACCGATGCTTCTGTCTCTTGTTGGATGACCCGAATCAAGGACTCGATCTGTTTTGCCGAGACCGCCGATTGTTCCGCAAGCGTCTTGACTTCCGCTGCGACGACGGCAAATCCGCGTCCTTGTTCACCAGCGCGTGCTGCCTCGATTGCTGCGTTTAAAGCGAGGAGGTTCGTCTGTGCCGCGACACCTTTGATCGAATCCGTGATTTGACCGATTTCCTGTGATCGGTTGCCAAGACCATCAATGACTTGGCTGAGACGCGACACGTCTTCTTGAATACGTCCCATCTGCGTTCCGAGTGATCCGACGACCTTCCCCCCGAGCGCGACTTTTTCCATCGCGTCCGCCGTCCGTTCCGTCATCTGTTGCGCATTGCCGGCGACGTAGCGGACGGACGTCGTCAACTCTTCAATCGTCCGTGAAGCATCGGACACTTGATGCAGCTGTTGACTTGCACCGCTTGCCATCTCTTCCATCGTCACAGCGACCATCTCTGTTGCTTTCGTCGTTGATTCCGCATTGACGCTAAGCTCATCCGACGCAACGGCGACGCGGTCTGCCGTTCCCGTAAGTTCAAGGACGACTTGTTGTTGTGAGGCGATCATTTCATTAAACGATGTCGTCAATTGACCAAGTTCGTCTTTCGAATCATAGTGACCTCGGACAGTCAAGTCACCTTTACCTGACTGATTCATCCAACCCTGCAGTTGACGAATCGGACGTGTGATGAGACGTGTGATGTATAAGGCAAGTCCTGCAAACAAGAGGACCGCCAGTAAAAAGATACCGAGCATTAAGTAAAAGGCGGTTTGTTTTTCCGCTTGATTCTGGGCATCTAACATCTTCGCTTGTTTCGTCATTGAAGCCATTAATGCTTTTGCCGAGTTCGCGACGTTATCCCGGACTTGTTCCAAACCATCGGAATACGCCGTGTAGGCTTCTTCCTCTTCATTTCGTGTCGCCGCATCTTGAACGAGCGTCATCGAGTTGTCGTAGGCGAGGACATTATCCTTCAACTCCTCGAGTTGTTTCTTTTCTCGCGCATCAAATTGTCCCGTTTTTTCAACCTTCGTGACCGACGACCGAATCTGAGCCTGTCGCGTATCGATATCGGCTTGGAGTTCCGTGATTCGTGCTTCATCCTTCGTTAGGATCATCTCCACTAAAAAGGAATCGAGAGCCCGTGTATCGATCCGAATCTGTGCCACTTCTTGGATCGGAATCAAGTTCTCCTGATACATCGCTCGGGAAGCGTTTGACATCTGGTTCAAGAAATAGAGTCCTGCTCCCGCAATGAGTAGCATCGCAACGACGGCTGTTGCGATCAAAGCTTGTATCTTCCGTCTGACTGACATATGTTTCATTCCATCCCCTCCCGTTTTTGTTATCGGTTCAGGATTGAAAAAGTTGACTATTTTTTCAATATTCCCATACTTTAGATGTGCTTTAGTAAAGGCTTGCCATACGACTTTCTCCCTTGCGTTCGATATAATCAGCATACAGCAGTTGAAGAAAGGATGAGTCCCATGCAACGAGTAGCCAATGAAATCACGCAATTCCGCGGCAGTCATTATGAGTTCGGTCGCGAACAAGGGCGTTACGTCAAACGAAATCAGTTGCTCCATAACCGAGAGGACAACTGGAAAATCCGTGTTCCTCGCTTTCAAGTCGATCCGGTCGAGACGAAGGAGATGTTCCTTCGGTATGCTCCGCACATCTGGGACGAGTTGCTCGGATTGCAAGATGAACTCGAACTATCATTGCCAGACACATTACTCCATTTCGGACATTACCGGGTCGAAGGACCGAAAAGCGGTTGTTCAATCATGACCGGTGATAATTTCCTCGTTCGAAACTATGACTATCATCCGATGACATATGACGGACGATTTTCCGTCTTCCAACCGAACGATGGTGGTTCAGCGATCATCGGTCCGGCTTCACGGGTGACAGGCCGGATGGATGGGATGAACGAACATGGTCTTGCGATGGGTTATAACTTTATCAATCGTCGGCGGCCGGGAGATGGATTCGTCAGCTTCATGATCGGACGGATCATCCTCGAGATGTGTACGTCGGTCGACGATGCGATCTCACTCGTCAAAGAGATTCCACATCGCGGATCGTTCACGTACGTCGTCCACGATAAATCCGCGCGTTCGTTTGTCATCGAGACGACGGCACGCGACGTCCAAGTGCGGGAATCGAACATGTGTACCAATCACTTCGATTTGCTACAGCACGAAAACCGCTATCACCTGGATGACTCAAAACGTCGGATGATGGAGCTAAAGACACATCAACATATGATTCAAGATGCGGAATCCGCTTTCCGACTCTTGAACGATACTGATAAAGGCGTTTTCGCTGATTTATATGCGCAGTGGGCAGGAACGATCCATACGTCTGCCTACTTCCCGGAAGAGTTAAAGGTATGGTTCGCGCTCGGTGGTGATCAGGAACCGGTCACGTTCGACTTTGCTGACTGGCTCGCCGGCAATGACTTCACAGCAAGTGAAATCACAGGAGAACTTGAGACGACCATCCAGTTTGCAAATACACTTCAGACATGGCGTTAAACGAAAAAGATGCCTCCTGCTTGCGCAAGAGGCATCTTTTTACTGGGAAACGTCTAGTCGTTTCGACATATGATAATCCGTTTTCTCATACCCAAGCGAGTCATAGACATGAATCGCCCGTTCGTTATGCGCGAAGACGTGTAACGAAATCTTTTTGACGTTCATCCGTTTTAACATCACTTCCAGTAATCGGAGTGCTTCTTTGCCGTACCCTTGGTTTTGTTTATCGGACGTAATCTTGACATCGAAGATGAAAGCGGAACGTCCGCGTGATTCTTCTTTTACGTGAACCCAGACCATTCCAATGTCGCTGTCTGTCTCGTCACGAAACGTAAACAAATAATGATCCTTCGTTTTCAGACCTTCAGGCAACAACGTCGCAAACTCATCTGTCGACTTATTATGCGCCTCGTTCTCTGACCACGTACCGGCGCGACACTTATCTGCCGCATACTCCTCGATTGCCACGGGTAGATACACCTCATAGGTCGCTTGTTTCATTGGCTCGATGCGCATGCTGCTACCTCCTGCGTTTTCGTCCAGTCCCGTCGTAACATCGCATAGACCTGGAGGTCGTGATAAGTCCCGTACAATTTCTCAGCGTCCCGTAAGACGCCTTCTTCCGTGAACCCGAGTCGTTCCGGGATCCGTCTGCTCCGGACGTTTCCAGTCGCACACTCGATGACGACGCGGTTCAAGCCGAGCGTCTCGAAACAATAATGCGTGACGAACCGGACGACGTCCGTCATGACACCTTTCCCGAGTCCCTTTTCTCCTAAGTAATAGCCGATCGACGTTTGTCCGAGGTGCCGATCGATTGCATGCAAACCGATCGTTCCGACGAGCTCCTCCTGAAGATAGATGCCACACGTAAACCCGTTACCATCGGCAAACTGTTGCAACCATGCTGGGATGACTACTTCCTGATATGTAATGGCATCTGTTGTACCATCAACCCAACCGAGCCATTCGCGAAGATGTGCGCGATTGGCATCGACAAGGGCGAATAATGTCTCCGCATGGTGCCGTTCGAACAATTGAAGCGATACGTGATCGGACACTTGTAACCTGAACATGACCTCTCCCCTTTCTAGTAACTGTTGTTTGACGTCACGACGTCGTTTCCCTGCTAGACGTCACGTTCCATTCCATCCGTCTTGAGCGGACAGACATTCCGAGTGCCTCGTAAAAGGCGATCGCTTCTTGATTGGCGTCATCGACGCCGAGTTCGATCCGGTCGCAACCAATTGTTTTCGCATGCGCGTAAGCGGCTTGCATCAATCGCTTGCCTACGCCTTGCTTCTGATGCGTATCCGCAACGACGAGACTGATGACCCGTAAGTAATGTTTATCAAAGACGAAGCCGCTCCCTTCGATGATATCTTCCTTTAAGACGATCACACCGGCAAGTCCTTTGTATTCCGCGACGAGGATTTCGAAATCTGATCGGTCGAGTTGCGACAAAAATAAGTCTTCCGAAACCGGCATCTCGTGCGGACGGTAGTGATCGGGGCGTAAAGCTACATGCTGCTCATGAATTTGTTGGAATAGCGGAATCAACGCCTGAAAATCGTCAGGGCGGGCAGTACGGATATTCATCAGAAGTTCGCTCCCTTTTCGTTTTGTAGTATATTAACATATTATTCCAAAGTGTAGGGATACTTTTTATACAAAACGGCACTCCGTTTATCGGAATGCCGTCTCTCACTTAAATTGCTTTTGTAAAATCTCGCGCTGTCTCCGTTAACGACGATGCTGCACTCTGCACGTCATGGAAACGATCAACCGTTTCCGCAACGACGATGACGCTTGCTTGTGCATCGGTCGTTGCTTGCGTCATCGCACGGGCAATCCGCTGTAGTTCATCGTTCATTCGCTGTGTCGTTTGCCGGACATCAACGACGGCTTGCTCGACGAGTTTCGAGAGATTGCGGACCTCTGTCGCGACGACATTGAACCCTTTCCCGTGTTCACCGGCTCGTGCTGCTTCAATCGAGGCATTGAGTGACAAGAGATTCGTCTGGGACGCGATCGTTTTAATCGTCTCGGTCACTTGGGCGATATCTTGCGCCTGGCGCTGCAAGCGTTCAATCGTCTGATGGTTATCACGGGTCGTCTCAGCCATCTGCTCGATTGTTTGCCGTAACGCTTTGCTCTCCCGCTCGCCATGCGTCGACCGCGTGTTCAGATCACTGGCGATCGCATCAAACGAAGTCGCGAATTGTTGAATCGTCTGCTGACGATCGGTGATATCAGAGGCGATCTTCAAGACACCGGTCACTTCTGTTCCATCGTATATCGGCATATAGGTCGCTTCTAGCCAAATCGATTGACCATACGCATCGATCCGTTCAATTTTATCCGCCGTACTGAAGCCGCTGAAAAGCTTCTGCCAAAATGCTTGATAATTATCGCTCATTGCGAACTCCGTCGTACAGAATAGATGATGTTGCATCCCAATCATCTCTTCTCGTTTATATTTCATCGTCTTCGCGAACAAGCCATTGACATCAACGACACGACGTTGCCGATCGAATCGAATCATCGCGACGTTATCGCGCAGGGAGGCTACAATATCTTGGGATCCTAGGTCGGTTGATAGTTGTGTGGTCATGATTACAAGCTCCTCTCGCCATCTACCTCCCGTTACAGGCTATCCAAGATATTACAAATTGGAATAGTATGAATTAAAGATATATGACTAAAATTTTTTCACTTCTTTTATTATTATCCAGAGAGAGTAAGAATGAAACATGATTTTCAGTAGATTTATTTCTTTCCTCTTTTTTGTTGTCTATATTTCCCGACCTGCTATACTTAAATCAAAACTTATTAAAATATTTTAATAAGTAATCCAAATTGGAGGTTTATCCTTTGACTGAAGTCCTCTCTCGTACGCGTCACGCTTTTTTGATCGACCATCTCGATACGATTCCGGTGATTCGGAACGTCCTAGACGTCAGTTTTCCGACTGCGAGCAAACAGATTGATCAGATGATCACTGCTCGGGAAATTGAAGAGACACCACTTGAATTGGTTCGCGGTGGTCGTCCGGCAAAACGGTATCGCTATCGCGTGAATCACTTTCACGGACTCGCTCTTTATCTCGAACGGACGTATCTGCAGTATCGCATCCACGACGTCGGTGGACATGTGATCGCAACGGATCGCCTGAACTTCGATTCGACGGATCATGGATCTGTTTTATTGAGCACGCTGACAGCATTACTTAACGATCATCCACGTATTCAGACGCTTGCGATTGGTGTCGCCGGTGCCGTTGATACGACCGGCACAATCCTATTCGCCCCGGATTATCCGACGCTAGACGGTCGCCCCTTACAACAAGAACTGACTGAACGGTTCGGGCGACCCGTCATCGTCGAAAATGATATGAACGCTGCGGTCCGTGCGCAAGCTTCTGATAACGAGACGACCGTCTATATGTATCTCGGAATGAACGGACCGGGAGCCGGTGTCGCCGTTTCAGGTCATGTCGTCCACGGAGCGCATCACTTCGCTGGAGAGATCTCGTTCATCCCGTTTGACGACAAGCGAAATGTCGGACAAGCCCTCGCGACGACTACACCACACTCTGACGACTGGTATGAGGCGTTAAGTCGAATCATCCTTTCGTTTAGCGCCACCTTAAATCCGGATGTCATCTTGTTCGCAGCGTCAGATGTCTCGGATGACGGGTTAGCTCGATTGACGGATCGATGCGCCAAGCGCTTTCCGCTCAGCAAATTACCTCAGTTGCGAAAAGGCGACTGGGAAACCGATTATTTAGATGGTTTGATGCAACTCAGCATCCAGTCATTCATTGAACAAATTCCGTTAGGAGGTCTCGCCCGATGACCCGTCTACTATTACCTTTGATTTATCTCGCTTTTATCAGTCTTGGTCTTCCAGATGCGTTACTCGGTACGGCGTGGCCTGTGATGCGGCTCGATCTCGACGCCCCGCTCGACATGGCAGGTTGGCTCTTCATGACGATCGCTGCCGGAACGATCGTCTCGAGTCTGTTTAGCGGTCGACTGATCGAACGTTATTCAACAGGTCCGATCACGGCAGCTTCTGCCGGTTTGACGGCTCTGGCATTGATTGGTTTTTACGTTGCTCCGTCCTTGATTTGGCTCTTCGTCCTTGCGATTCCGCTCGGACTGGGCGCTGGAGTCGTCGACGCGGCGTTGAATCATTTCGTCGCCACGCATTATCAAGCGCATCACATGAACTGGCTCCATTGCTTCTGGGGCATCGGTGCGACGGCTGGTCCGCTCATCATGGCTGGCGTATTGCTCGATTCCGGCTGGCGTTTTGGTTACCTCGTCGTCGGCGCATTGCAACTCGTCTTGATGATTGTCTTAATCGTCAGCTTACCCCTCTGGAAGCGGGCTCCGAAACACGTGTCTGAACAGGTTCAGACCGTAAATACGTCGTCCGGAAAACCACGCGGATTGATTGCCGCTCTCGCTGCCTTCTGCTTTTATTGTGGAGCCGAAGCGGTCGTCGGGCTGTGGGGCAGCAGTTATCTTGTCCAAGTCCGATCCTTTTCCGTAACATCAGCAGCGACGTGGATTTCCGTCTACTACGGAAGTATCACCGCGGGGCGCTTCATCAGTGGTTTTCTATCGCTGCGCTGGTCGAATCGTCGTTTGATTCGTGTCGGTCAATGGACGGCATTCGTCGGAGCCACCTGTTTCATCCTCGCACCTGCTGCCTGGATGCCGCTTGGTTTCGTACTTGTCGGGTTTGGTCTCGCACCGATTTATCCGGCAATGCTCCATGAGACGCCGGTTCGCTTCGGGGAGGCCGCGGCGCAACGGCTGATGGGGGTACAAATGGCATTCGCCTATACCGGTAGTACCTTCATGCCGCCATTGTTCGGATGGCTGGCGACGTCCTACTCCTTATCGTTGTTCCATTGGTTCACGATCAGTCTCATCTTCTTGATGCTGATCGCTACGGAAGGATTGAACCGGATGTTATTCAGACAGCGATTGGCAAAAGCGTCTTGAAAAAAGGAGGAATGGAGATGAAGATTGAACATATCGCCCTTTGGGTGGCAGACCTGGAAGGGATGCGTCAATTCTACGAAACACATTTTGATGCTACGACAGGCGAGCGATATCATAATCCGATGAAAGGGTTCACGTCATATTTCCTGACGTTCTCGAGTGGTGCGCGTCTTGAATTGATGCAACGGACGGACATCACGGAACGGACGACGAATGCGCTCGGTTATGCCCACCTCGCCTTTTCGCTCGGCAGTAAACAAGCGGTCGACGACTGGACAGCTCGGTTACAGGACGCAGGTGTACAACATCTTGACGGTCCCCGGACGACGGGTGACGGGTATTATGAAAGTACGATCGCGGACCCGGAAGGTAATGTGATCGAGTTGACGGTCTAATAGATGAAACGAAACAATCCCTCATTCTGATTAGAGTGAGGGATTGTTTGTCGGTCGATGACTGCTCAACGGTTTCCTGCTTGTTGGTATTTCTCTTGACGAGCAGACTTCCGACGATTGATCATTCGTGCAAATACGAGAAGAGACCCTACTGGGTAGAACAATAAGAAGATTACTTTCAATAGAATCTCCGTATCCATCCACGCTGAAAATGGTGGCAAGATGCCAAATAGAAGAAGAATTAATAATGTCAGAACTCCTCCTAACAGCAGGTGCAGGACGATCGACCAACTACGCTTATGCTTTTGCTGACTCACGATATATTCAATCCCTAATGATAGCGGTGTCCCGCTCCCTAAAAAAATCAAACTCGTATAAAAGACCGTCACGACATAGACCTCGATCAGAACGAATATCGTCATGAACAGATTTTCTGCAATACTCGCTTTTTCATAGATGCCTCCCCCTTTCGAAAATAGTAAAAGACAGTAAAAGCCTCTATGAACTGAGGTTCCTACTGTCTTTATCGTTCGATTCACCTATCTTAACATAACGTATAGTTCTGTAAAACATTGACAACGTTCGTTTAATAATTCATCCATTACATTTCAGAAAAACAGTCGCTCATACTAGTCCATTTATTTGGTAAATATGTAAATTGACTAATTTTTCAGTTATTAACTTTCTCTTTTCATTTTATCTATGGTTATAATTAGGTAGGTATTGGATTTATTTACTTACATATGGAATTTAAATCGTCATTAAGGAGGTTTTACGTATGACCAATTCGTTACACGCATTCAGTCATACTTCACTTCAGTCGATGCTTAACGCAAGATCGACTCATCGAAATCCGTTAATAACGAGACCGTACATTCAAACGCAGGAGGTTTTTGCCGATGCTTAAGTTCATCTGGAATTCCTGGTGGCGCAATAAAGAGCGCTTCATCCTGCTGCTCGTCGGTGTCCTGATCGTCAGTACCGGACTGAGTTATTTGATCGGTACGACGCAAGCCAATAACGGGACTGTCGTCGATGAGCTACAAAAGCGTTGGGGATCTTCTTACGACCTCGTCGTCCGCCCGGAAGGCAGCCGGAGCGTAACGGAAGACTTGAAGTTACTTGAGCCCAACTATATGAGTGGTCTCGATGGTGGGATCACCCGCAAACAATACGAGACGATCAAAAAAGTCACTGACGTCGAGGTCGCTGCCCCGATCGCGATGATCGGCTACAATCAAACAGTTTCGAGTGTCGGTACGCACACGATCGATCAAGAAGGGATTTATAAACTGACGATCAAAGATACGCAAGATACCGGATTACAAAACGAATCATCGAGTGGGGTCACCTACTTAGCAGCAGGATGGGAACCCACAGGGGATGCAAAAAAATCAGGGGTGTCTCCCCTCCTCCTTGGAAAGCAGCCACTTTTTGAGTATGGGAGCCAAGTCATGATTGCAGGGGTTGATCCCGAAGCGGAAGCCGCACTCGTCGGCTTGGACCAAGCGACGACAAAAGGAACCTATAGTAACTATTTTTCAAAAGATGATCAGGTCATCTCGTTCGGGGAAGACGGTGTTCAAATCCCAATCTTGTTGAACAATCGTGAATATGTCGATGCGTCACGCATCTACACGTACGAAAAAGTCGAGCTTCCGTCTAAAAAGAAATCCATCAACGACATGGTACAACAAGTCGAACAAAAAGGCGGAAAAGAATACTTAGACTCCTTACCGACAAGCGATGCGAAACGTTATACGATCACGACACAAGATGTCCAGAAGAAGCTCGTCAATGATATTTTGAAACACACGTTACCGACCGCTGAAGAGACGAACAGCAATTCCTTTACATGGATTGCCTTAAAACCGTCTCCGATCGACTACCGTTCGATCAAAAGTCCTTACGCTTCACGTTGGCCGTTCACCTATCAAGTCCAACCAAAACAAGTCGACCAAGATTCCTTGCTCGCTAAACGCAGCATGTACCGGGAAGCGAGGATGTTCGGAAAAGATAGCGTGGATTGGCCCAAAGTCAACTTGAACTATATTGGGGTCTTCGATCCGAAGAAATTGAATATCTCGAAAGACCCGCTGACAGAACTGCCGATGGAGACGTACTTCCCGTCGAAAGCCCAGTGGGTGATGGACAAGAATGAACGTCCCGTCAATCCGGTCCGAGACGTCAAACCGACAAATGATCCATATGATTTCCTGACGAAACCACCATCGATGCTGACGACGCTCGATGCTGCGTTTAAAATTCGTGGCGACAAAGCAATCTCTGCCATCCGCGTCAACGTCAAAGGTGTCGAGACAATGAACGCTGCTAGCGAGAAAAAGCTCCAACAGGTGGCGACAGAAATCGAACAGAAGACAGGTCTAATCACGGATGTGACACTTGGTTCCTCGCCGCAACTCGCTTTGACCTATTTACCGGGACTAAAAGACGAATCAGCGCTTGGCTGGGTTCAGCAACCGTGGATTAAGCTCGGCTCGTCGATTGCGATCTTTCAGGAAGCAAAAGTTGGGATGAGCGGCATCATCGCCAGTGTCATCGCCGTCGCACTCGTCTATGTCTTCAGCTCAAATATCATCTTGCTCTACGCTCGAAAGAAAGAGTTCGCGATTTTACTATCGCTCGGTTGGCGCCCGCGTCAACTCTCGAAACTGCTGTTCCTCGAAGCAACAATACTTGGTACACTTGTCGTCTTGATTGCTTGGACGATTCTCGGTTCGTTCTGGGTCACGACGGACAACCCGATCGCAATCAATCGGATTCTATTGATCGGTCTTGCTGGTTTACTCATTTACTGGGGTGGAACGCTCGTACCGATGACGCTCATCCGACGCATCAAACCGTATGAAAGCATGCGTTCTGGTGAAGTCTCAAAAGGTCGTCGTTTCGTCCGCGCGCGTAGCGTGCTTGGGATGAGTAGCAATCAGCTTGTCACCTACTGGCAACGAACATTGCTATCGGTCGTCGCGATTGCCTTACCGACGAGTCTGTTCATCTTCTTTCTCTTCATCACGTTCCGCTTAAAAGGCGTCTTGTACGCAACGTGGCTCGGCGAATATGTCGCGCTCGAAGTCGGCACGATGCATTACGTCGCGATGGGCGTCGCTCTATTAATCGCTATTCTAACGACGACCGAAATCATGTGGCAAAACGTTAATGAACGCAAGAGTCAGCTTGCTGTTCTTAAAGCGACGGGCTGGCAAGACGTGCAAATCCGTTTACTTGTATTGAGTGAAGGGATGATGACAGGACTCTGTGCTGGTGTGATCGGTCTCTTGACAGCACTTGGGATGATCGGCTTCGTTTACGGACAATTCCCGGTTCAAGAGCTCGGTTTCCTTAGCATCATGCTCTTGATTCCTGTGATCACTGGCGTATTAGGTGCCTTACTTCCTGCCGAGCGCGCTGTCCGGATTACACCGAATGCGGCACTCGGTAGTGTCGTTGAAAATACACAGGCGACAGAACGACGTTTCAAATGGGTTCTCGGATCGATTGCTGCTTCCTTGTGTATCGGGGTTGCGAGCCTGTTCTTGTTCGCCTCAACCGAATCCTCGACGACTACACCACAGAGTGCGCCGCCGAAACAACAGACGAGCGGACAAAAATTAAGAGACTTGGCTTCGGAAACAAAAACATCCGCTGACAAGAAAACAGACGATCAAAAAGCACTTAAAAAACTGATGAAGAAAGGAGTCATCCAAACGTATCCGGGCGATCCGGAAGCAACTTCTGAACTGTTCTATGCTAAATCACTCATTCCAACACCGAAAGAACTCGATTTAAAGGAAAAGAGCGGTTATCGGTTCGTTACGGTTCCTGTTGTCATGTACGATCCCGATAATAGAGTAAAAGGCGCTTATGCTATTTACCGACCTGGCACCTTTACATTGACGTCGCTCGACGGAAAAGAATATGAAACCGTTGATTACGTTAATCATAATAAGAAAGCATTCAGAAACAGTTATCAGTATCTCTCACCATATAAGTCAACCGTTGATTTAGTCTATCAAGTTCCTGATGACCAGAAGGTATTCGTTCTCTTTGCTGCGGATGATGCGTTTCCAAAGGATACGACAGTGAAGATTGAACTCGATTAATATGCCGTAATATGAATCTAGCACGGAACATGTAAATGAGAGTCGCCTCGGTTTCATCATCGAAACCGAGGCGACTCTCATTTTTCATGAAAAAAACGATCTCTTTCAAGATCGTCTGTATGTGAAACTATATGTACGACTTTACAGCGTATCGTGCACGCGCATTCGTTCTAGTTCTTTTTCTTGATTCTTTTTTAAAGCTTTTCGACCACGCGACCATTGTTCCCAAAGTGAAATCAACCCGATTCCTAAAATCAACACGTAGGCTAATAGGCTATTATATCTACCATCAAAGTAACGCCACGTCATCACGATCACTAAAATGATCGGCATGATGATGCCGAGATATGGATTGTGACGACTCGATAAGAAATACTGTATTCCTAAACAGATACTGATAAGTAGAGCAGAAACGAAGAAATTCATTGATTGTTACCCCTCTCAAGTCGATATTTTTCAATTATTTTTTTTGCATCCTCAATCGTGATGCGATCCTCGATTGCCATTTGTTTAATATATGTGATGAACGGTTCATTCTCGATTTTCTCATTCACTTCGATTTTCTGAATGATACGATCGACACGAATTCGGACGGTCGGATAGGACACATCATAATGTTTTGCTAGTTCCTTCAAGGAACCTGAGCTTACGATGAATTTTTTCACGAATTCCACTTCTTCCAATTCTAGAGATAAAATCCAATCGGGAACATCATCTTTCTTCATTTACCATTTCCCTCCTATGTATTCACAATAGCATTTATTTAAATAAAGTTAAAGTATTTTTGATATTAATTAAACATTTAACCAATAAAAAATTAAAATATATTCATTTTCCCACTTGTCATAGAGATTCAAGTCATGGTAGTTTAGGAATGTCAAATCGGAAAAATAAGGAAAAGGAGTGTTTTACTTGAAAAGAACAACAGAGTACATATTTGCAGTCATCGGTATCGTTTTGTTTGGATCATTGTGCTTAGGCGGTTTTCTATTGTCTGGCTCGATTGCGGATCACGCTGGCATGAAAGATTTGGTTGATCAATTCATTCGCGATGAGAACATCACGGATGTCACGGCTAATCAAATCCTCACATCCTTTCAACAATTCTTCTTGTACCTTGGTGCCGTCTCGCTCTTATGTACATTAGGAGGCATCTTCTCAATCGTCCGGATTCGCAAAAATGGTTCTGCTGGAAAGCTATTGATCATTACAGCGATTCTCGGGGGAATCTTTACGTTACTCGCCGGCGCCTTCGGTTCAATCGCTTACTTGATTGCCGGTATCACGAATGTATCGAAGAATAAGAAGCTAGCGCGACAATATTAATCTTACTTAGAGAAAGGTGCGTCTACATATGTTTGCCATTACGCTTCGCGAATTCAAATCACTTTTTCAAAGCATCCGCGCCATCCTGATCATCGTCGTCTTGTTCGGCGTGACGACTGGTTCTGCTAAACTCGTCAGCCAGTTCAAAGGGCAACTCAGTGATCTTGGTCTAGGTAACAATGCGTATATCATCGGATTGATGTTACTTCTGTTTTTAGCTGCTCCTTTATTCGTGACAAGTATTTCTCATAGTAGTGTCAATAAAGAGATCGAGTCGAAGACGATTCGTTTTCTTGCAACAAAAACGTCCCGTGAAAACATCATTTTCGGGAAGTTTTTAGGCAACGTATCGTTTTGGGTCCTCTGCCTGACAGTTGCCCTCATATTAATCGTTCCATTTTCAAAGTCGTTTCATTTCGTCGATTTGATTCAAAGCATCATCTTCGTGTCTTATTTCATTGGATTGTCGTTGTTTCTTTCAACAGTCGTCAATAATTCCTCGATGACGATGTTCGTCGGAATCTTCATCTCGATCGCGCTTCCGGTCATCGGGATGTGGAGTCTTATTTCGAAGAATGTCATCGTTGATACGTTGTCTTACTTAACGCCGTATTATTACTATACGCAAGAAAACACTGCTTATACTTACCTTGTTTTGATTCATATCGCTGTTTTCGTCTTGACGACTCTGATTATCTTTAAAAGGAGAGATCTCTGATGTTAGCCCTTCGTGCAACCAATTTAACGAAACAATACGGCAATAAGACCGTCGTCAACCAGTTGAATCTCGAGATCGAGCAAGGGGCCATCTTCGGATTCCTTGGTCAAAATGGCGCCGGTAAATCAACGTTCATCAATATGATCACTGGACTGGTCCGCCCGACGTCCGGAACATTCGAGTTACTCGGAGCGCCGAACGATTCCTTGAAAGATGTCCGGACACGGATTGGTGTTCTACCGGATTACTCGACCTTTTACGAAAACTTCACGGCGCTCGATCACTTGAAGTATTTCAGTAAAGTCCTTGGTCTGAAGACGACGATCGACGAGTTGAAGCAACTTCTGCGTGATGTACAACTCGAAGACGCGATCGATATGAAAACGAAGAACTACTCGTTCGGGATGAAAAAAAAGCTTGGCATTGCCCAAGCTTTAATCAATCGACCGGATATCTTATTTTTAGATGAACCGACATCTGGCGTTGATGCCAACTCGATTCTCGGAATTCACTCTTTGATTCGCAAGATTGCAGCAGACGGAACGACGATATTTCTAACGTCCCACAACTTGGACGAGGTCGAAAAACTATGTACGGAGATTGCAATCATGCAGGCTGGATCAATCCAAACACAAGGTACGATGGAGGAGTTACGGGAACAATATGAGAAAAACATCACTGTTCATGTCAAACATGCGTTGCTCGACAATGAGATGCAACTACACTTGCAGTCCAAGTTGTCGACGCTTGCGAAAGACGTCAATGTCTCCCCGACTCAGTCAACGTTCATCGTCCAAAGTGAACAGGATATTGCGACGATCAATTCTTATCTTGTCTCACAACAGATCCATGTCTATCGACTCGAAGTAGAAGAAGCGTCCTTAGAAGAAATCTTCTTGAATCTAGGCACAGAAAGTCGCTCGGCTTAAACACTCGTTTTAAATCGATACATTATGAATTAAAAATCAGGCTTCCTAGCATCGTGAATATACGATGTCAGGAAGCCTGATTTATGTAGCTCAATTCTATTTTATATAAGATACCACTTTAAGGACCCGTACCGCAGGAAACAGCATACTTTTCCGCGTTTACCTTCTTTGAATAACAGATAAAAGGTGTTCCTCCCGTTTCACTTTTCCAATCATATCAAAACATATGGTACCGTTCTGCAACAGGATCTTGTTCCGTAATGACCGCAAAGTAATTTTGATAGTAATAGCCTTGTTTGTATAGTTCGTGTCTAAGAGCACCTTTAGGCGTAGCATCCGTAAACAGAATAGGTGATAGTACCGGCATGAGTAATACAATGAGGGCTATAACTCCTAAAAATAGTGCCAAAAATTTCTTTTTCCTTTTTTTCTTAAAATTCGATTTACTCATTTTTATACCCTTTCCTTTTTTGGTTTTTTTTGTTATATAATAACATGAATCAAACAATAGAAAGAGGTCGCGATCGTGAAAAAAACTATTTTTTCATCCCTCACTTTAGGTGTCATCCTATATGCTGGTTTCTTATGGAGTAATGCGATTGCCGATTCTAATGTTGCACAAGAAAAATCTAAGAGTAGCATCACAGAGGAACAAGCTTTCGATTTTTTCACTACAGTGCTTGAGCAACAAAAAGCAGATTTCTTGAACAATACTCCATTAGCGCATACTAACCTTTCAAAGTTATCTGAAGGGGACGAGGCTGTATTGATTTTTCTATCCACTACGGAAGTCGATAAAATTCAGCTGAATTCATTCAAATACAACATTTCTGATGTTAAAGTCTATTCAGAGAATCAAAAAAATTATGCTGAAGCGTATGTCACACGAACTTTTAACTTCGGAAAAAGTGGTCTTGAAACGGGTTTAGGTGATCAATTGGTACTTGAAATTCCATCACATGTAGACGATCAAAGCACATCGGTTTCTTCGAGTAAATTAACCATTGAATCGAATCCAAACGCTAATAACGTTTCAGTTGATGAATTTTTAGAAAAGTATAAAGAGGAAGTAGAAAAATCAAACCAACTTGAAGCCAAATAAATATAGAAAGATGTCGCCATGATTCGTCAAGTGCGTACTTCTTTCCTTTCATAAAAATGGAGTCCTTCGCGTAAGCGCTAGGACTCCATTTTGGTAGATCGAACATCATGCCGTCCGTTCTCTCCGTAAAAGATACAGGAAATACGGCACACCGATGATCGCTGTGATCAATCCGGCTGGTACTTCAAGTGGTGGATGTATCCCTCGACCGAGTGCATCCGCGACGACGAGTAACCCTCCGCCGAGCAACAGCGCCATCGGCAACACAGCAAGATGCTTATGACCAACGAGACGCCGTGCCATATGTGGCGCAATCAGTCCGATGAAACCAATCGCACCGACCGTCGCGACGGCAACACCAGCTAGAATGACCGCGAGCGCCAAGAAGATGTGCCGCGTCCGCTGAATTGGTAATCCGAGACCGATACTGACTTCTTCACTGAGTGATAAGACATCGAGTTGACGATGGCGATAGAAGATGATTGCACCAATCACGACGAGCACGGGCGCTAAGATCATCACTTCCTGCCACCCTTTCCCGAACAGACTCCCAGCGAGCCAGACGAGTGAATCGTTTGTCTGAAGTGGAAACTTGATCAACAAGTATTCCGTCCCTGAAGCACAAATCGCACTGACCGCGATACCAAGTAACGCAAACGAACTGCGGGATACATTCCCACCCCGCTCAAGCATCATCAATGCCAGCATGACGAGTGCTGCTCCGATGAAAGCAGCGATTGGTGTTAACAAGAGCGGACCATCCGGCACGAGGGCAATCGTTAAGACGGCGAACAGTGACGCACCATTCGTCACACCGATCACGTCAGGCGAAATCAATGGATTACGGATGACACTTTGTAAGATGACTCCGGCAAGTGAGAAACTCGCACCTGCTAAGAAAGCAAGGACAGTTCGCGGCAGACGGTAATTTTGGACGATGAAGGCATTCTTTCCACCAAAGAACGACTGCCATAGTTCCGATAACGATAACTGAATCGAGCCGACCGACAGTAAGGCAAAACTCGCGAAGAACACGAGCACCGCAACAATCAAAATCCGACGCATGTCTTTCATCGTAATCCCCCTTTCATCTGACGACGTGCCAGAACAAGGAAGAATGGTGCACCGAGCAATGACGTCACGATGCCGACCGGTGACTCATACGGATAGGCGATGAACCGCGCGAGGACATCGGCATACGTCAGCAGAAGTCCACCGATGACGGCAGCGACCGGCAGAACGATCCGGTAATCTTCCCCGACGAGGCGCCGCGTGATGTGCGGAACCATTAATCCAATGAAACCGATCGCTCCGGCGACGGCAACGGTGACGCCTGCGAGTAAGACGACACTGATGCCGGCAAGCAAACGGATTCGCGTCACTTTTTGCCCGAGACCGACCGCGACGTCTTGCCCCAGTTGGAAGACAGCGAGCGATTTCGCGAGACTCGCCGCAAGAAGCAAACCAGCAATCGACCATGGGAGGACGATCCGTAGTTCAAGCCAGCTCGCGTCACTGAGCGAACCGGACAACCAGTACAAGACGTTCGTGATCCGGTCGTTAAAGAGAATCAAGCCTTTCGTCAGCGACGTTAACAAGAGATGAATCGCCATCCCGACGAGGGCAAGTTTTAATGCTGTCATCCCGCGAACGGAGGCGAACGAAAAGACAAGCACTCCACCGACTAAGGCACCGGCAAAGGCGAAGTAGATCAAATTTGCCGTTCCGAGCGACGGAAAGACGAGCAGGCTTAAGACGACGAGAAATGACGCACCGGCATTGACACCAAAGACTTGCGGTGAAGCGAGCGGATTTCGTGTCACGGCTTGCATGATTGCCCCTGCAACGGCAAGATTCGCTCCGAGCAACAATCCGAGTAAGAGCCGCGGTAAGCGCAGATTTGTCAGGACGAGCCCTGCTTTTGATGTCGTGCCACTGATCCACTCCTGGACTAAGTGAATCGGATTCATCTGTGTGATGCCAAAGAACAGGCTACTATAAACCGCCAAGCAACCGAGTAATATGAGTACAAAAATCAGACGTTTCCGCTGCACCGGATGGTTCCCCTTTCATCAAGACGAAAAGCCAGATTGCTCCGGCTTTTGTCGTTCATTATTTCTGTTGTAACAATTGAATCGCTTCGTCAACGATCTGTTCTGCAGCGTCAAGTCCTCGATAGCGTGTCCAAAGGTCACGATTGACTTCATAAACTTCTTTGTTCTTAACCGCTGTGATCTGATTCCAGAGCGGGTTGTTTTTCCACTCCTTCAGCAGTTTCGGATCGGCTTCCGCCATGAAGATGACGTCCGGATCCCATTTGACCATCTGCTCTAACGTAATCGTAACGGTAGGTTCCGCTGTTTTCGTAACAGCGTTCTCGATACCGATCTTCTCGAGTAATTCACCATCAAACGACGTCTCACCATGTGCCGTCAGTGAATCGGCGCGGAAGACACCAACCATCACTTTTCGATTGTCGTTTGGATCCACCTTTTTCTTCGCTGCATTCAATCGTTCTTCATGCAGGGCAAGTCGGTCATCCATCTGTTTAGTTTTCCCGACTGCTTCAGCAATCGTCTTGAACGATTCGATGTTCTCTTCGTACGTCGCATTCCGACTCTTCAAGATGATCGTCGGTGCGATTTTTTGCAGTTGCTTGTAGATTCCTTTATGTCGGTTGAAGTCGCCGATGATTAAATCCGGCTGCAAGGAACTGATTACTTCAAGATTCGGTTGTTGACGTGTACCGACTTCCGTGAACGCGATGTCTTTTCCGAGTAATCCGGAGACATCGGTCTTATTTTCTTGTGCGATTCCGACTGGTGTAATCCCAAGTTCGTCTAACGCATCAACGAATGAGTATTCAAGTGCGACAATCTTCTTCGGGTGCTCCGGCACTTTCGTTTTTCCTGCCTCATGCGTAATCGTCCGCGTCTTTTCGTTTGTTTGTTCTGCTTGACCTGAACAGGCCGCAAGCATCAAACTGCTCAACACGAGGAGCGTCAACGCTGTCATCCAAGTTTTCCGTCTCATGATGAGACCTCCTTTAGTTCGTGATTCGACATTGAGAATCATTCTTAATTAATCCTGTTTCAGCATATCAAAGATTCCCATCGAACAAAAGGGTTATCCTTATTTTCAGATAATATATGCTCAAATTCACATTTTCTGAAGCAATATGGGATAATCAGGTAGTATATAAAGGAGGGATTACAGATGGATTGGATGAAAGACTTGGAACAACGGCTCGGATTTCCGCTTGAGACGATCACGTTTGATCAGTTACCTCGCTTACTCGAAGCCTTTGCCTACCAGTTACCGTTTGAGAATACGACTGTGCTCGAGAAACGAATCCGTCCGTTTAACGACGAGCGCTTCATTGAAACGTTTCTGACGGAGCGACGTGGTGGTGTCTGTTATGACTTGAACGGACTGCTGCATCGTGTCCTACAAGAACTGAATTGTCCCGTTCGCCTCGTACAAGCGACCGTCTATGATCAGAAATCAGCAGCCTGGTCAGCGACGGGACCGACACACGTTGCAATCATTTGGAATGAGACACACCTACTTGATACCGGCTTCGGCGTCAATTTACCGCTCGTTCCGGTTCCGTTGAATGGGGAGACCGTTCATTCCGCTAGCGGCAGTTACCGGATCATCAATAATGACACACTTGAGATGAAGCGAACGGGACAAGCGGAGTTTGTGACCGGTTACAAGTTCGACCGAGAGACATCTATTAATACAGATGACTTATCGAAAATGGAACAGATCATCCAGCAGAGCGAAGCTTCACCGTTCAACAAAGGTCGTCTCATCGCAAAGCGGACTCCAAGCGGTCAAAAGACGTTGACCGAGCGGACGTTACGAATCGAAGACACGACGACGACCGAATTGCCGGTCGCAGGTCCCGCTCAATTCGAGATGCTGTATCAGTCTCACTTTTTAGGACAGGAGTAATGAACATGGATCGATATACGCTTTGTTTAATTCGCCACGCGGATAGTTTTTTACTCGTCAACCGCCAAAAACGTCCGGCGATGGGCATGTGGAATGGTGTCGGTGGCAAGATCGAACCGGGCGAGACACCGGAAGCTGCCGTGATCCGCGAGACGTTCGAAGAGACGGGCATCACGCTCAACAAAGTGACAGCAAAAGGAATCGTCCGTCTACACGGGGAAGAGACATCTGGTATGTATCTCTATCTCGCTGAGTTAACAGAGTGCCCGTTTGCGACACCAGTCATGACGGTCGAAGGAATTCTTGATTGGAAAACACTCGACTGGATTGTAAACGATGAAAACATGGGTATCATCAGCAATCTCCGGCACTACTTACCGGTCGCTTTGTCAACGGATCAACCGTTGTTGCATGACTTTTATTACGATGGACATACAATTACTGCTTACGAGACACACGAATTGATCGAGACATAAACAGAAAATCCCCACTCGTCCGTTATCGGACAAGTGGGGATTTTTCATGAGAACAGATGGAGACCGGTGACGATAACTGCGACGATGACGATACCCGGTAACAAGTTCGCAACACGAATCTTCGTGATGCCAGCGAGATTAAGACCGATTGCCGCAATCATCACCCCACCAGTCGCTGTCATCTCAAGAATAAATTCCTGCAGTGCGGCGTCGGGAATGAATTTCGTGATCGCAACGGCACTTAATGCAATCGCCCCTTGATAGAGAAAGACGGGAATCGCTGAGAACATGACACCGATCCCGAGCGTTGAACTAAGGACGAGTGCCGTAAAACCGTCAATCAATCCTTTCGTATAAAGGACGTCGTGATCCTGGCGTAGTCCACCGTCGAGGGCTCCTAACACACCCATCGCGCCAATGACGAAAATTAACGTCGCTGTCACGAATCCTTCCGCGATGTTCGACGGACGACCGCGACTGATCTTACGTTCGAGCCACGCTCCCATCCGGTCGAGTTTCTCATCGAGCCGGAACCACTCGCCGATTGCACCACCGAGAACAAGACTACCGATGACGATCAAGAAGTTCGTGCTTTTCATCCCCATCTGCATTCCGAGCACGACGACAGCAAGTCCAATCGCCTGCAGGACGGTCTCCTTCATTCGTTCCGGAATCCGGTGGAACATTAATCCAAGCAACGTCCCGATGATGATCAGGACGGTATTGACGAGTGTACCTGTTAAAACCATCTGACAGCCTACTTTCTCAATTGATTTTTCGTTTAGCGGAACGAACGACGGTTCGCTCTGCCTGATTCAAACTATGCAACGTCATCCCGAGCATGACGAGGATGATCCCGAGTGTTGCGAGTCCCGTTGGTAGTGCCGCGTGAAGGAAAAGAATCTCACCGAGAACAGTAAAGACGATCTCGAACGATTGCGTTGCTTCAATCGCTGCTAACCGAACCGGATCTGTCCGAACGAGCGACGTCGCGTAGAAGAAAAGCGACGTTGCGATGACGCCGGAGAACAACGCGACGAATCCGGACTGGGTCACTTGATTGACACTCGGCAAGCCGACCTGTATGTAGGCAATCACAGAAAGAACGATCCAAAACGGTAGACTGGCAAGTGTCATTCCGAGAATCCGTTCAAACACATCGAGCTCGTTCCCATAGCGTTCCATCATCTTCCGGTTCCCGAGTGGATAGGCAATTGCCGCGACGAGGACCGGTAAGGCACCGAACAACAGTGACTGTAGCGATAGGCTTTCCGCGACCGATAGTTGCATGACGACGACCCCGAGGACAATCAGGACGGAATACTTCAGTGCTGACCACGGGATCCGTTGGTTGAACAAGGGGGCAAGCAACGGTCCCGCTAAAATCGTCAACTGCCATGTCCCGGCAATCAACCAGCCTGGTGCGTAGTCAGCAGCAAAACAGATGCTGCCGTAGAACAGTCCGAAGCCGATCGTTCCATACAGTAACCAAAAGCCGATATCGGCTCGAAGCGCCTGGAAGACGCGCCCGATCCCCCGTCGCATCATGACGATGACGATAAAGAACGGCAACATCAGGAAAAAGCGGAGCGACGCACTATAAATCCAGTGACCGCCTGCCCCTTGCATCGATTGATTCAAGATGAAGGTGACGGCAAAAAACATTGCCGCTAAAATTCCATAAATGATCGGTCGCATCAGCTCTCCTCCTTTAGTGTCGAGACGAGTAGACGCCCGAGCCCGTTCCAATTATGCTCCGTCGCCTGGACGAGCTGCTCGACATCCTGTTGTTGACATGCATCTAAAATCGTTGCATGATCGGCAATCGACTGGCGTCCGAGACGATCAAACTGAGCATATTCGAGCCGGCGGATCAACGGGGTCAACCGACGGATTGTCTCTCGTAGTTGATCGTTTTGACTGCGCTGCACGAAGACATCGTGAAAGGCATCGTCAAGTGCTAGTGCCGCCTCTGTATCCTGCTGATCAATTGCCGTCGTGAATTGTTGATGAATCGACTTTAGACTCGTTAGATCGTCATCCGTCAGCATTGGTCCTGCTAAACGCGCCGCTAACCCATGCAGTGTCGCAATGATTGGATAGGTTTGCTGTGCCTGTTCGGCATCGAGTTCCGTCACGATCGTCCGTGAACCCCGTTTTGCTAAAATCAATCCCTCCTCTTCGAGTCGTTTCAAGGCTTCGCGGACCGGTGTCCGACTGACACCGAACGCTTCCGCGAGTGCTTGATCGTTCACCTTTTCTCCTGGGGCAAGACGTAAGGTGATGATGTGGTGTTGCAAGCGTCGATACACTTCCTCACTTAAAGGAAGTCGTGCAATGGCTAAATCATTTGTAGGTTTCATACAAGTAATATATTACATATCAATTCATCGCGAAAGCACCATCCTAAAATTCATTGGATTTATTTTACTCACTACCTTGCAATACAAAATAGCATAGCGTATCATTACCTTGTAATACCAAGTAGCGAAAGGAAGATGCGGATGTCATCGACGCAAATGTTAAAAGGAATTCTCGACGGTTGCTTACTCGCACTGATTGCGGAAGAAGAGATTTATGGCTATGAACTGGCGACGAAACTGAAAGCGTACGGATTCGCCGACATCAGTGAGGGAACGATCTATCCTCTATTGATTCGGATGCAAAAACTGGACTGGATCGAAGCAACCTCTCGCGTCTCCCCGTCCGGTCCAAAACGAAAGTATTATTCGATCACGACGAGCGGTGTTGAAGAACTCGCCGCTTTCAAACAAAGATGGCATCACCTTTCAACGAGTGTCGAAAGCATTTTAAAGGAGGACGAATGAGATGACCCTATCGACGGAATCAACACGATTTTTGGAAGACTTAAAGGTATACCTACTTGCTTCGGGTAAAAATGAATTGGCGACGAACGAGATTGTCAAAGAACTCGAAGATCACCTGATCGAAGCGGAAGCAGACGGAAAATCCGTTCGCGCGATCACGGGTGATAGTCCCGCCGATTACATCCAATCGATTTCTAAAGAGATGGCATTTGATCCAAAAGAAGCGTTTTGGATCGTCTTGCAAGTTTTTCTCGGCGCATCCAGTTTTCTCTATCTTCAAAACCTCTTGAATGGTACAACGACGTTCAGTATCTTGCTCGTTGGCGGTTTCCTGTTGATTAGTGCCGTTTACCTGACCACCTTGGCGTTTCTCTTCCGTCAAGATGCTTTACGTGATGGAGCGCGCCCTCTTATCATGCGTTACGGCATTCATGGTAGTATTCATTTTCTGTTAATCATCGGACTATTGATCGTCAACGGACTTGTCGATTCACCAAAGATCACGTTATCCCCAAGCGTCAGCTGGATGATTGGTGCCCTATTGATTCTCTGGATTCTCGTCACGGCATGGAAGACGAAGACATGGATTTTGCCGAGTGCATTGCTCGTCTATTTTGTTCCCCAAATCATTCTCCGTTCTGTATTTGATTGGTCGGAATTGACCTCTGTACTCGTCGGATATGCTGTTGCTGCCATTACAATGACAGTCGCTTTTATTCGCGAATCTAAACAAGATCAGTCAAACGTCTCAAAGCACTGAAGCAACGATTTGGTTCTGATACTTAAAATGACCTCAGCGCTAAGATCATTTTTGTATATCATTGAGAAAAAATTGAGGATAGAATTAGAATATATTAAAAAAAAAATAGGTGGTTGTAAACGATGAATCAATCTGTGAAAGATATTCAACATTCCATTAAGATCAACAATCCCATTGAACAGGTATGGGCGAATGTCTCGACGGCTCGCTCTTTATCTAAATGGTTTATGCCAAACGACCTTGTCGCACAAACAGGATGTGTGTTTCATATTCAATCTCCTTTTGGTCCATCTCCTTGCACGGTATTAAACGTACAACCAGAAAGAGAATTATCGTTTAGTTGGGATGAAGATGGATGGATCGTGACCTTCTCCCTAACTCCATTGAACGACCTTACCCTTTTCACTGTGACACACAGCGGATGGAAAAACGCTGATGACCTTGTGCCGAAAGCAAATCAGCCACAAGGTCGTGTCCGTAACTTTATGGACCAAGGTTGGGATGGGATGCTTCAGAAATTGAAAGCAACATTTTAAAGGAAGGCATGTACATTTTTTTACGACAAAATATAGACTGTGATTTTAAAATACATTCTCTTGTAGTTTTTTTTAGATCATTCAGAGATCAACAAAGATAAAGGGAGTGTCGTTATGTTCAATCGATTTAGTAAAGAACAATAACAAATTATCCAGTCTATTTAAGATTTTTTCTTAGAAGAGCGCAACGAAGAGCTGTCTGAGTTCGCCGCAGAACGTGTTTTTGATTTCATCAAAGAGTCAGTTGCTATTCACTTTTATAATATTGGAATTCAAGACGCTCATGCGGCTGTGTTAAGTCATTCGCGTCACTCGACGATGAATTGTTAACGCTCAAGCGTCCCGTATCTCCATAATATATTTTTAGCAGAGATCTCTTGTCATCCTCTACAAAAAAGTATGCGCCGGCGCATACTTTTTTTGCTCTTTAGCGTTCACTTTCAACTATGTTTCATTAAAATGTATCTCATTATTTTTTTATCGAACCATCCATTGTTCATTTTATAGGATGACGGATCATTTCAGTCGAATGTATTGAATCATTTTGTAAATAAAGTATAAAACGACTATAAAAATAAAGACGTTTCCTAGCATACTTATGGCTGCAACCTGATTCATTTTTTCCCACTCTCCTTCTTATTTAGATAAGGACTTTATTTGAATTGAACCGAATTTTAACATACTTCCTTTTCCATACGTAACCCTTGATTTTACATTTTTATGATTCATAAGTAATTTTCATTTTTTTGGTGTTAGCTTCCCGACTTCAAAGTGGTAGCTGTCTTATCGCCGAATAAATTCTTAAAGAAATAGGTCAAAATTACATATTGAATTAGATTCACAACTCAAACATATCTAATAAGATAAGGAAAACCACAAAAAGTATGCGCGATGCATACTTTTTTCTTTGGATTTTGATTCAATTCATTACGAAGTACTTTTTAATCTCTCCATAGAACGAACAAATCAATTATACTAAACGTAATTATTTGTATGGAATGACGGTTCACACTATAGTCGTGCTTAATACAAAGGAGAATTTTTTGAAACTCGAACGATTACTGACTATCATATTTAAGTTACTGAATCGCTCTACGATCTCGGCCGCTCAATTAGCTAGTGAATTAAATGTCTCTCAGAGAACGATTTATCGAGATATCGAAACCATTAGTGCAGCTGGAATTCCCGTTACTTCTTATCATGGAACTAATGGAGGTTTCGGTATTATTGAGAATTATAAATGGGATAAGACCTTTTTAAATGCGTCTTCTATGGTCGATGTTCTATCTTTAATGAAAAGTTTATCAGCGCAATTACATGATCAAGATTTAAAAAATACGCTAGAACGGCTATCGATTCTTACGACAGAAGAACAAAATAACCATTTACACATTGATTTAGCTGATCAATCCATTGAGCCTACTTTCTTAATTGATCTTCAAAAGAGTATCAAAGAATCAAAAAGAGTTCTGTTTCAATACATCAGTGCTCAAAAGGAACAGACCATTCGAGAAGTAGATCCTATTTTTCTACGATATAAATTTCGTACATGGTACCTTTATGCTTATTGTTATTTAAGAAATGATTACCGCGAATTCAAAGTGTCACATATGCTCAACCTTCAAAGACTTTCAACATCTATTCAGGATAACCATCCCATTCCTGGAGACAGAGCTGTCGTGAAGCCCGCACGGGAAAGTATCACGTTAAGAGTTCATCCTGAATCCATTCATGTAGTCTTAAACCATTTTCAGCATCAATCGATGGTTTTTGAAGAAGATGGTAGTGTTACGATGACTTTATTGTTACCTTCACCTTTACATGCGGAATGGTTAATCAACATTTTATTAAGCTTCAGATCAGGTGTAGTTGTTATTCATCCCTTTTACTTACAAGACATATTAAGAAATGAAGCCAAAAAAATAGTTAATCTATATGAGGATATATGACACTCAGATGTCATATATCCTTTTTTATAATGAACGTAGTTAGACAGTTCTTACTACAATTAAAGGAGCGATTTGGATGAATGCCGGAAAAACGATGTATGAATATCACAACTGGGCGATGCAGTTGATGTTAGATCATATGGATGCATTACCTGAAAATCTATTAAATAAAGAGGTGAAAAGCTCTTATCCGACAATTGCTAAAACGCTTAGTCATATTCTTGCAGTTGATACTATGTGGATTCATGTTTTAGAAAAAGTAGAATTTCAACAAGCGCTACAAGATGCGATGAGTCAATTACCATTAACTGATGCATATACAATTGAAGAATTCAAAACAGCATTCAAAAATATAGCATCAAAGTATCAACTATTTATAAATCAGAAATCAAATCTTACTATGGCGATACATGTGGATAATCCTTGGTCTGGTCCACGGGAAACGACTTTTGAAGAAATTCTTTTACATGTAGCCAATCACGGTACGTATCACCTAGGGAACATTACTACCATGTTAAGGCAACAAAATGAATCCTCATTGATGATGGATTATTCTCTTTTTTGGTACGAAGATATGAAAGTCAAGCCATAACAGAATGTGTTCGTTTTTATGTCTATTCAGAAATCACTATATAAAATAAGATGGCGTGCACCGGTGCACGCCATCTTATTTTATCTATTTATCAATTCCCTTGTATTGCTTCATACCGCTCACGCGTCCAGTTGTAGACATGGCTCGTCACGGTCCGTCCGTCAATTCGCTCTAATACGAATGGTCGGTCAAGAACAGGTGTAAAACCGAGTTTCTCAACGACACGGCGTGACTGGTCATTAAAATCAAAGTGACCACACCAAACGACATCGATCGGCAGTTCCCGGAAGATGAAATCAATCATTGCTTCAACGATTTCCGGCATCCGCCCTTCTCCCCAGTAGTTAGGCGCGAGGACATAGCCGATCTCGACTTGACGGTCATGGGTGATTGAATCGTCCGGCCGACGATTAAAGTGAAATCCGAAGCTCCCGATGACTGCCCCCGTCTCCTTATCGGTCACGGCATACTCGCCGGGCGACGCTTGAAATATCCCGATCACTTCGCGGCTTTCGCCAAGCGACGCATGCGGTGCCCAGCCTGCCTTCGGTCCGACATTCGGATCCTTCGCGTAAGCGTAAAGTGCTGCTGCATCGTCTTCTTGCCAACGACGCAACACGTGCCGTGGTGTTTCTATCGTATCTGGTAAGTGCATCTGTATTCCCCCTTATTATGATACGTTTCGCTGTCGTTCGACCGATTCCTTCACGAACAGACTTGTATAGACTAAACCAAAGCCCGTCAAAAGAATCAATCCGAGGTAAACACTCATCATCGACGGGATTAAAAATGTCCCAACTAAAATCGTCGACCGAGAAAGCAAATCAGCTCCTGCGAATGACGTTCCGGCGAAGGCTGAGTACGCCCCGCGTTGATCCGCCGGCATCATGTTCGCTTTTTGTGTGTTTAAGACCGGGGAGTAGAGCAACTCGCCGATCGTTGCAATGAAGATAAAAAGCATCAGTGCCGTCATACTGTTGGCACTCGTCACGACAACGTAACCGATCGTGTACAGCATCAGACCTGCAGCGAGCGTCCGGCGCGGAGAAAGACGCTTCGCAAGCCGCTGGACGACGAACGTCAACGTGACGACGAGCAACGTATTTTCGATGTTGATGATACTCATCATCCGAACCCCGTTGATCGACCACCCGGCAAACGATAGTGGTTCAAACGAATCAGCGAGGCGGACGGCGACGTAACTCCCCATCGAAAACTCAGCCGCTAAGATACACATCGAACCAAAGACGACCTTAACGAACGGACGGTCCCGCCAAGCGAGTTGATAGCTTGTAAAGATATCCGTGATGACACCACGTAGTTTCTGACGTTGCCACGTTCGCGGTGTGTCGTCGAGAAACAGGTAGTACGCGATCGGTAAAACGGACGACGTAAAGCTCAAGATCCAAAACAACAGCAATTGATTGCTGACGTAGAGCCAGCCCCCGAGCGCTGTTCCGATGGCGATCGAGAGATTGACCAACCAGTAGTCGAGCGCATAGACCGCTTGGCGGTTCTCCTTCGTCGTCGCATCGATGATGATCGCCCCCATTGCCGGACGACCAAGATTACTCGTCACCGAGAAGACGGCGTAAATGACCATGAACAACAGCATCCAGTCGAGCGTCAACGAGATCGCCATCGTGATGAACGTCAACGCCGTGAGCGCAGATGTCGTGACGAGTAGGCGTTTACGAGAGAAGCGGTCGGCGAGATATCCGCCGAGTAGATTGGTGATGAAGCTGACGAAGACCATCGCGATCAAAAACGCACCGGCGATGACTTCGTTGAATGCCTTGACGAACAAGAGAGCCATGAACGGCATGATCGAAAACGAGACAGCGCGGTTGAAAAACGATGTGATGAGACGTACTTTAATTGGTTTCGGTATTTCTTTCCATTTCATATTGTCACCTTCCATTCTCTACCTGTATCATAAACAAGACAATACATAAGAAAAATGGACGTCATATAAAAAAGATGTCCCCTTTTAAGGAGGAGAAGTACGATGGATGCTTATCTTTTTATGTTATGGAAGACTTGCCGAAATGGACATTATCCGATCACGACACTCGCGGAAGCGATCCATTTAAGTCCTAAACAAACGAAACGATATCTTAATAAATGGCAGGAAGACGGCTGGATGAATTACACGAGTGGTCGCGGACGGGGCAACTTAAGTGAACTCGTCTGGTTACGCCACGTCGAACGGGAGTATGCGAAACGGATGCTCGAGCGGATCGACCGTGATTCGATCGAATCAGTGACGGAAGAACTGTCGTGGGACTGGTCACCGGCCCAAGCAGGACGCTTCATGCGCCAACTCGAGCGAAAGTTCGGCTATACGCAAACGACATCGGACGCCTTGCTGATTCCTCGGAAACGCAACTTCTTGACGACACACCCGTTAGAAGCAGCTGACATTCATAGTGCTCACCTCGTCCAAAACGTCTTCAACCGTTTGTTTACGATTGACGTCGACGGCAACATCCAAGGCGAACTGGCACATCACTATGCCTGGAATGGTCCGATGCTCAGTCTCTTCTTACGTAAGGACGTCCGCTTTCATGATGGTTCCCTCCTGTCGAGTAAGGAAGTGACGAAGAGTCTCCGTGCTCTGATCAACTATCCGGCTTATGCCTCTTCTTATCGGCACGTCAAACATATCGTCTCAAACGGTCCGTACCGGGTCGATCTCACACTCGATCAGCGCAGGAGTTCGATTTTGCCGCAGCTCGCCTCGATACATACGAGCATCATCAAAGATGGCATTGGAACGGGACCATTTCAACTCACGCAACATGACGATAAGAAAACCGTTCTGACGGCATTTCCGAATTACTTTGGCATCCGCGCCCTGCTCGACCGAATTGAGTTCATCCAGATGCCGGAGCAATATGACCCGGTCTACCGGACATCAGCATCTGACTCCAGTCCGATTGATACGATCGCGACGCAGTCCGGATTTGGTCTCGTCTTTCTCCATCCACGCGCCGGTGGTCCGTTTGAATCAAAAGCAGCGCGACATTATATCCACCGGCTCATCACGGAAGTCCGTGATGGCATTCATGACTTCCATGAACGGACACAACCGAACGACTCTGGTTTTCTTGAGTCCTATAGTCCATCGTATACCGTCCCGGACGGTCCTGCTGTTTTGTTCACGCAACCGATCCGGATCAAGTTGACTGATTTTACGGACAAAATAACACGTTGGCTCTGTCAGCGATTTGATCAGGACGGGATTCCGTATGAGTTCGTCGAAGTCGGATTCGAAGAGAGTATTACGGATTTTCATGTCTACGATACGATCGATCTCGCCATTCATGCCGAAGTGTTCGAGCGGAATGTCCAGTACGCCTTCTATCAGTTCATGACGAATACTTTTTCACCACCGATCCGGCTATTTCAGCAGATGCCCGAGATGCTGACATGGATTGAACAATACGATACAACACCGTTCGAAGACTGGCTTCCGATTCATCAAGCAATCGAACGCTACTTGATTAACGAATCGTATTTCATCCCGTTCTATCACGATACACGACTAATTCCGTATCCGATCGAGCTGCAAAATATCACAATTGATTCATTCGGTTATTTTGATTTCTCAAAGCTCTGGATATCCAATCAATCGTGACGAATCCTTGTCGATATTTTGACTTGCTTGTGACAAAACGCACGAAGTTCTTTAATCTAGTATTTTAAATGTTGTATTAATGACGAGGCTACGAAATACTAAGACTGTGTTCATTACTTAGTGAAAAGGAAGTGGTCTTATGTTATCAACCTCTACCATTCAAATCGTTCAATCAACCGTCCCGGTCCTTGCATCGCATGGCGCCGCAATTACGAAAGTCTTTTATCAACGTTTATTTCAAGCTCATCCAGAACTCAAACATGTCTTCAATCAATCGAATCAACGGAGTGACCGACAATCGCAAGCACTCGCTACAGCCGTTTATGCCGCTGCTGCTCACATCGATCGACTCGAGACGTTAAAACCAGTCTTATTACCAGTGCTGCATAAACACCGGAGTCTACAAATCAAGCCGGAGATGTATCCACTCGTCGGTCAAGAATTACTCGGAGCGATGCAAGACGTCTTAGGGGAAGCCGCAACGCCTGCAATCCTGCAAGCGTGGGGTGAAGCGTACGGGGAGATTGCCGATTTGTTCATCACACTCGAAGCCGAACTATACACGCAGGACGAACAGGCGAAAGACTTTTCCGGTTATCAGTCCGTCAAGATTTCGGATATCCAGGAACAAGCAGACGGCATCCGCTCGCTGACTTTCAAAACGGACAATCCGCTCCCTGATTATCGAGCAGGGCAATACATCACGATACGGATTCAAGATAGCGACGGCTTATGGCACAATCGTCAGTACAGTCTGACGACGGCATCAAACACGACGACTTATACGATTGGTGTCAAACGAGAAGGCATCGTCTCGAACTACTTACATGCAGCTCGAATCGGTGACACGGTGTTAATCAGTGCGCCAGCTGGGGCCTTCACGCTTGATGCATCAGGTGAACCCGTCGTTCTGATTGCTGGTGGAATCGGCATCACACCGATGCTTGCGATGGCAGACGAATCTTTAGCTGCTGGTCGACAGGTAACGTTACATCACGCCGTCCAAGACGAACGCAATCGTCCATTTAACGAGCAACTTGCCTTGCTTGAGCAGCGTGGCGCACGCGTCATTCGCTACGCAGAGCATCAGGCGACGGATCAAGTAGGTCGCCTGCCGAAAGACGTTATCGCAGGCATCACGGATCCGACATACGTCTGTGGGCCGGAAGCGATGATTCAATACGTCATTAAACACTTCACGGCGTCTTCGGACAAACTGCATTACGAAATCTTTGGACCGGCACTCGCTTTTGCCGCGGAAACGCCAGTCACGCAGTAAAAAACATCCCGCTCTCTTTGATACACGTCAAGGAGAGCGGGATGTTTGATTAGAGTGGCAATCGTTCTGACAACGAACGGACCAAAACGACATCTGTCGCCATCCGGTTATCCCGGCGCGGTTCATCGACTGGTTCAATCGTCCAGTTTTTCGCGTGGAGTGTATTTAAGGCATGTGCTAAATCGTACATCGAATAACGATCGTTTCCGTTCAACTGATAAAGCCCCGCTTCGCGTTCAAGTAAAATCGTAACGAGCGCTTCTGCTGTATCTTCAAGCAACGAACTCGACGGATACCAGTTTCGACTTGCTTGAATGACACCGTGTTGCTTCATCTCGTTCGTGAAGAAGTCGACCATGTTGTTCGAACCTGCCTCCGTCCCGATCTGCCAGCCGATTCGGACGATTTTTGCTTGAGGATCAATTGCTTGAATCGCTTGCTCGCAAGCAATCTTATAGGCACCATACTCATCGGTCGCATCCGGTACAGCGTCCTTTTCAATCGGTGCTGGTACGTCGTCCGAAAAAACAGATACTGTACTCGTGAAAAAGAACGGAATCTGATATTCCTGGCACAAACGGACGAGCGCTTCCGTCCAACTGACGGACCCCATCCCAATATGTAGGAAATAATCCGGTCGTTCCGTTTCTAAAAACGTCCGCATCTGAGACTCGTCAGTCGTTGAGACTTTCGTCCGATCCCACGCGACTGTCTCGATATCGTGCTTTGCTAAGACGTCCGCAACGACAGGCGCTACCGTACCATTCATGCCTGTAATAATCGCTTTCATGATGATCCATCCTCTCTTGTCATCTACTCATTTTGATTGATGTCTAAACTTTGAATCGCTCGACCTATCGCTGGTAACGAATAAGCGAGATCGATCCATGTATTCAGTACCTCTTCATAGTATAATCCATCGTTTCGCATGACTTCCTCAGTGTTATGACGATCCTCCTCAAAATCTAAGACAAGACTCATCAAATCATAGTGATTGCTTGAAAAATCGTTTACTTCCCAATACAGATATTCTTCTTCTTTGACGGCAGGCAACTGCCTCATTTCGGTCTGGAATTGTTCACTCGCTTCACCATATCGATTTCGTGTCTCGTCAATCGAGGAAGGATACACTTGAAAAGGGGTTTCGTCATATAAATGCTTCTGGTAAAACCATTCCCAAATGATCTGCCAATTTTGTCTCAGCATGAAAAAATACTCATAGTTTGTATCCCAGTGACTCCAGACAAAATCAAACGAGCGAAACATGGTTTTGTCAGCCGTTCAGGCACGAAATACTACCTTATCCGGTAAACGCTCTTTCAGTAATTCGTGTTCTAAAAAGTTTTCGTTGCTACGTATGTAAAATTGCTCGATTGTTTCTCTTCTTTGTTCGACGATCCAATAAAAGAAGATATCCAATTGATCGATTTGTAGCGGACTCATTTTCTTCATGTTGTTCATTCCCCATAATCAAGACATCATACTCACTTCACTAAAAAAAGAACCTGAACAAGGTGTTCAAGTTCTTGTTACTTTCATCCTAATTTTACTCCGAAACACCTTCCGTTGCCATTCGGCGCCACAGTACATTCAAGAAGACCGTCATCCCACTGATCGGAATCAAAAACAATAATGCCGTGATCCATAAACTCTCCATCGACTCCACTCCTCATCGTTCATTTCTATCTCTAGTGTACATAAGCGCGAAACCGCTTACCTCCACCTCAAGGCGGATATTTCATCCGACCTTGTCCTGTCGTGCCTCGGTAAAGGAAACGTTACGATGAATGAGTAACCAGATAGCTGTCAACACGAGACCACTTAAGGAAAACAGTAGGAAAACAAACGAGATGTTAAAGAGCGACGTCAAGTACGATGATAATCCGTAACAGAGTGCAGAACACGCCGTTGATGCTGCGACCATCGCTGTTCGAACCCGTCCGAGCAAGTGCGCAGGCGTCGAGCGTTGTAACAAGGTCGCAAACGGAATCCCGAACAATGTCAGCGCCATGCCGAGTAAAACGAATCCGCCAATCGCAAGGGGCACGGACGACATATAAGCAACGATTGCAATCGCGAGTCCTTGCAGCACGACTGCGATCCGAAACAGCTTATCCTGTCTGATCGAGACGACCCACTTCCCGTAAAGGAGCGACATCGTGATCCCCCCGATCACCGTCGCTAGCTCAAGTGCGGAAAATGTTTGGGCATTCCCCGATAAGACGTTCTTGGCATATGGCGCAAGTAAGGTATTCATCGGTGTGATCATCCAGTTCGCAAGGATCGCACAACCAAGGATCCATTTTAAGCGACCGTCACGCGCGACGTAATGAACCCCTTCGAGCAACGCTTCGCGGTACGATCCGACACGCGCTCCTTCTGCGACTTGTCCCGTCATGTGTCGGACGAGTAACCAAGCAACGAGATGCAGTCCTAGATCGAGCCACAAGATACTCGCAATCGAGAAGTGGGCAATCATCATCCCACCAAGTAAGAATCCACTTAACGTCCCGATCCGTTCGATTGTTGCGAGATAAGCATTCGCTTGCGGCAATTGGTCATCTTCGACTAAATCAACGACCCACGTGAAGACAGCATTACCGCCGACGATTTGTAAGATCGTCTGAACGACGAGCAAGCCGAGTAACCACGGTAAGACGACGTCTGTCAGACCGATTCCCACTAACGTAATACCAAGCGCTAGCAAGCGAATGAGTAAGGACGTTTGATACAACGATGCGCTGACGAAACGGTCAATCCACGGTCCAACGAACGTTGAGACGAGAAAACGAATCAAAAACACACCTGTTGCAAGCAAGGCGACACCTGAAGCACTAATCTGTTCCGCGCTCAACCAGTAAATCGCAATATAAACAAAACTCGTCCCGACAGTCGATAACAAATCGGAGACATACATAAAACGAAACGCACGTGACATGATGCTTTATTCCTTTCCTAAAACGACTTCTTGTTCATCTTACAATTTTTCTCAATTGCTGCCCATTCTTTTTTCGTCATCACATCGTCATCGTCTGTTAAGGCATTCTTACCCGTCTGTAACAGAGCCGACATGTTCATTCGCTATACTAAAACGCATAGGGAGGTGAAGATCCATGAAAACGCAAACGCGTTATGACTATGAAACCGAACAGGAACAGGTCGACGTCCCGTCTGAGGCACGTCTAGGCTACTACTTTCTTTTGATTGTCCTGCCGCTTGGTCTCGCGCATCTTGTCCAGTCGCTTGCTCCTTCGCCGGATCAACACCACTCGTCCGTATTGACGGGTTTGACGTTCTTATCCATCGTCTTTTTCATGTACTTAGGTAACCGAGCTGCTGGAAATGCCAAAACGACCTTTTTCGGATACTCGATGTTCTTGAGTATCAGTCTGTTCGCGACGCTGTTTCTACCAACGGTGCCGATCATTTGAGCATAAGCAAACGAGCACATGTCCGACTTTGGACGAGTGCTCGTTTTTTAATGCGTATGCGATTCGTGTTTGCCGTCACAATACAACGTATTGCCATGTGCGTGTTGATCCGTCTCGACCTGGATGGTCGCGTGGGTAATGCCGACATGTTTTAAGTCGTGATCAATCTGTTCGCGAATCGACTCCGACTCCCGGACGGTCATGTTCTCCTTGACGACGACGTGACACGATAACGCATTATAACCACTCGTGATCGACCAGATGTGTAGATCATGTAGTCCGAGAACGGCTTCGTTCGTCTGAATCGTCGAAACGACCTCATCAATGTCGACATCACTCGGCGTTCCTTCCATCAAGACGTGAACGGACGCCTTCGTCACGTAATAACCGCTCCGTAAGACGAGGATCGCTACGATGATACTCGCAAGTGGATCCGCCCATCCCCAACCGAAGAATAGGATCAGCAAGGCGGCTACAATCGCACCGACCGATCCGAGCATGTCGCTTAAGACGTGCAGATACGCACCGCGCATGTTGAGGTTATGTTCGTGCCCACCGCCGCGTGTCATGATCCAGGCAACTAAAATGTTGACGAGCAACCCGAGGACACTAATGATCAGCATCCCCGTCGTTGCGACAGCGGGTGGATCGATGAAGCGTTGAATGGCTTCAATGAAAATATAGAGAGCGATGACAATCAGCGTCACGCCATTTAGGATTGCGGCTAAGATTTCAAAGCGTTTTGAACCGAACGTCTTGTTCGCATCCGGTGCTTGACTCGAGAACTGGAAGGCTAACAGGGCAATCGCAAGTGAAATCGAATCACTTAACATGTGCCCGGCGTCTGATAACAATGCCAAACTGTTCGTCCAAATCCCGCCGATGACCTCGACGATCATGAACACAGTAATGATCAGGAACGACAGGCCGAGTACCTTTTTATTGTCCGTATGATGATGGTGATGATGATGATCATGTGCCATGACATTGCCCCCCTTTTACCTTTCATTCAAACGTCTATTTGAATTATAACGTGCCACTGTTCTTTGGTCAACGGGCTCATCCTTTATATCCCACAAGCGCTACCGTATGAAACGAACGAATGACTGGTCCACGTTTCAAAATGACTGATTCGAATCCCATTTTGTTTGCAAGCGGGATGAATTCCCGTTCGATCCGCTCATGTAGTTCTTCCCCCTCTTCCCCTGCTTTTCCATCACAGTATGTTAAAACGAATCGTCCGTCTGGTCGTAAGGCTCGATACATTTCTTGAAGCGTTCGATCGACGGATTTCCAAAAATAGATCGTATAAATACTATAAATACCATTGACCGTCTCATGCACTAACTTCAAGTGATTCAGATTGGCTCGCTGAATCGTCGCTCGGTTTGCTTGAATGGCTTGTCGATTACGAAGCGTCGCAGAACGAACCATTGTTTTCGAAGAGATCAAGTCCCGTAACATGCGTTGCGTCCGTTTGCGAAAGGAGAATGATTGAAAAGTAAATTTCCGATATCCCTTATCACTGAAACCTAACACTATGAAATCAGAGAAACATGTAATACTATACATAGACGTTTTTTTATGGAGGGAGTCAGCAAATGAACCGTTTGAAACAGTTACAGATTGTCTTGTTAGTGTTAATAACGATTTGTGCTTTTTTCTTCTGGGCAGGACATGGATTTGAAGTAAGTTCTCATCAGATCAGCGGAAACGGCAATCCAGGAATTTTATTTGCTTACATCATCGTTTTCCTGTTTCCACTTATCGTATTAGGAATCATCGTTCTTTTTTATTTGATTGACGCTCGTCCCCTCTCTTTGATGACTACGATCATTTTAGCCGCTATCTATACTTACATCGGTTATTTTCATCAGCGGGAAAGCTACGTTACATATCAGCATCTCAAAAGACAACAAATGATTGATGCCAGATTAGCTTTAGATTACATCGATGATGTTTTAGTCGGATTCTCCATTTATCTAAACTCACAATTTTTTAATCTGAACACATTTCTGATATATATCTGTTTGGTATTAATGACCGCGTCCGCTTTGTATCTTCTTCTTTCTACCATGATTCGTTTGATACAAATAATTCGATTTCGTTAAATGACGCAGACGAGCGACCTTTTTCGAACGACTTTTATATCTATACCATCAAATTGACGGGATGTGATCGCATGAAAAAAGAAGTACGTCCACTAGTCTATACCCTTGTCGTTCTCGTCATGCTAATTGTCGCCTATCCAACATATCGATTAGGATCTAAGGTGATTACGGAAATCAAGATTGAACGTTTGTTGGCTGAAACAGGATACGATCAGGATATCTCTAAAAAAGAAACGGTCTATGATTCAAAAACTGGAAGATATGAGATGAAAATCACATATACGAATGAACTGGATCATACATACTACTATGAAATCATTGAGGGGCATGTACTGACGACCGTATACGACCAGCATAATGTTGAAGTGACTGTCCCTGGTCAACATGAATTAAAGTAACTTGTCTTTTCAAATCAAAAACGAGGCCTCTCCACGAATTTCGTGAATGGACTCGTTTTTGGTAACTTAACATTCTTCTTTCATGTTCAATGATTCTGCCGAGCGGATCGTAATCTGTTTTGCAGCATCATCGATGGATATGACACAATCCCACGTCGGCTTTAATTGCAGTGTGTCTTTTTGATCCAACCACAAGACTGCAGTTAGTTCGATGAAGTTTCCCATGACTACCATTTTTCTCGCCTTCTCATCAATGACGGCATATAGTTCATCATCCAAACTGATTTTCCAGTCAAAGAATTCATTCTCATTCATCCTTTATCTCTCCCAATCCTTCATACACTCTCAAGATCATTCCGCTGTAGTAAACGTAATCTTCCATTTCTTCCGCGCAATCAACACAACGATTAGCGAAATCAACAAAGATATTTTAAGCGTTGTATCATCGATAAGGTGTACTCCGTAATGAAGTGAAAAAAGTACCGTTAGTAGCGCAACGACGCTTCCTAAAAAGATCATGTTTTTCATTCTATCACCTCGTTTCTTCAATGGATTTAACGTGTTGTCAATCCTTTGAAATATACCGTCCTTCTTGTTTGTTCGTAATCTGTACGCCGTCTTTATATCCCGTGACGTCAATATGACTCGATCCCGATTGATAAATCTCATATTCATTATTCGGTTCATCTTCGAACACGACGCGTGCGAAGAATTCACCTGTGCTCGTATCATAGCGAATTTCTTTGTTCTTCACGTGTGTCATATAATTCTGTCGCGTCAGATAGTGATTGATTGACTGAGTGACCTCTTGTTTTTCATCATAGTACAACGACTTATAGGCTGAAGCACCGATGATGCCGACTCCTAGAATCATCAATAACGTAATCGATATAAAGGTTCGTTTCATTTCATCACTCCAACGGTTCGTTTTTAGATATTCCCCCTGTTTTTAAAATGTCGATATGTATAAACTAATAGAAGAACACAAAAAAAGGAAGTCATTTATGATAAAAAAATCCATAAAATACTTTTTATTGTTATTTATGTTGATTGTTCTTACTTTGAACTTCTTAAATGGTCGAGTGATTGATAATGAGCGATTAACATTAGCCGTGAACATTGCAATAGTTCTAATGGCGTTATTCTTTATAGGCTTGAGGTTCTCACGTAAATAAGATGCTTACGCCTCTAAAAAAGTGTAGAAAGTTGGTTGAATCGTGGAACAATTCATGATTTTCGGCGCTCTGATAAATCTTTTGATCATCGGCGCAGTCGTCTATGTCGTATGGAAGTTAGCGAAAAAAATCTTTAAAAAAATAAGTAATTGATGTCTTTTTTTGATGCATTCATGAAATTCGTATAAATTATGCTTACATAAATAAGGTCCCTTTTTCATTTGAAAAAGGGACCTTACTTAGTTTTTATCCTGCGTAATTGAACAATGGACCACGCAATTCGAATTCATACGTCTCACCGTCGACAATCCCGACGATTGCATCACTTTCGATTAACTGATGCAGGAAGCCTGCCATTTCTGCTGCCGTATGATATTTCTTGACGTTCTTGCTGTAGTCGAACCCTACTTCGCCACGCGAACGATCGGCGAACTCTGTCTCAGTCGCAGCTGGTGCGAGCACTTTCGCCCGGAGTTTTGCGCCGCCTTTTTGCAGTTCTTGCGCGAGTCCTTCCGTATAGGCACTGACATAGAACTTCGTCGCGCAGTACGTGACGGCATTCGGTACGATCCGGTAGCCGCCAGCTGACGAGATATTGACGAGCGTCGTTCCTTCGACATCATGATGGTCGCGGACGAACAGGCTCGACAGAATCGTCAGCGCCTCGATGTTCAAGCGGAGCATCTTTTCGATTTTCCCGAGATCGATATCCTGGACGAGATCAAAATCACCAAACCCAGCATTATTGATCCATGTTTCAATTTCAAGTTCTTTTAAGCCTTCATAAAGATCATGAACGTTTTGGTTATCAGAAAGGTCGATCGACTTGAGGATGACATCACTGTCTGGTGAAATCTGTTTGACTTCATCCCGAAGTTTTTCGAGCTCTGACGTCCGGCGCGCGACGAGGACGAGTGACTTTCCTTTTCCTGCGAGTAGTTTTGCCGTCTCATACCCAATTCCTGAACTTGCTCCTGTAATGACCGTGTACTTCATCTAGCATATCCCCTTTTCGATTTGGTATAGTCAGAGTCTAATCCTTAGAGTGAACTCTAAGTCAAGCAGAAAGGTGAGATTCATGTATACGATTTCTGAAATCAGTCGACTGACGATGACGAGTGCCCATACGATTCGCTATTATGAGAAAGAAGGATTACTCTTTCCGAAGCGCCAGAATGGTCAACGACGTTATGACGACCAAGACGTGACGTGGCTTCGATTTGTCCTCCGCTTACGTGAAACGCATATGCCGATCGAGCAAATCCGTACGTATGTGTCACTGTTTCTTGCTCACGGCGAGCAGGATACGACCCGCGAACGCCTTGCGTTGTTTGAAGCACACCATGCAAACGTCTTAGCTCAACTGGCAGCATTACAAGAAACGGAGCGAATGATCGCAGAAAAAGTCGACACCTATCGTCGCCTCCATCCTACGATTCCCGCTCCTGATGTCATTCAATCCTCTGAGAACGCCTCCGTCAATTGACGAAAGACGCTTTCGCGTTCGTCAGTCGTCAATGCAAGAAAACTATCGCCGATATTGATTTCCGTTGCGCAGCCTTTTTCTTTCTTGACAAGATAGCCGGCGATACCAACTTTTCCGTGCAACTGGATTTCAATCAATTTTTCCTCGACGACTGCTTTATCTGCCTCAAAGTAAAGATGAAACATGTTTGAGACCGGCTCAAGGGGACGAGTCGAGATGCCTGGTATCGCATTCAAGCTGCTCGCTAGTGCTTTTGCGGCTACATAGTACTCCGCCATCCGGTCTTTTCGTTGTTCATAATAATGATCCGCGGATAGAATATACGGATAGAGACTAATCAAATCACCGCCATAGCGACGTTTCCAGATGCGAGCCTCGCGACAAAATGCTTCCGGTCCGGCTAAGATCGCTCCTGCGACGCCGCCAAGACCTTTATAAAAAGAGATATAGACACTGTCAAATAACTCTGCGATTTCTTTTGCCGATGCCTCATAGTACGGTAAGATTTCAAGTAGGCGTGCCCCATCCAAGTGCAAACGAATTCCTTGTTCCCGTGCATATGCGCAAATGATTTCAAGTTCCTCACGCGACGGAAGCAGTCCGCCGAGTTCGCGTTGTGGCAGTTCGAGTAACAGGCAGCTGACGTCCGGCAAGGCTTTGACGTCGTCTATCGTCATTAAGCGATCGACTTCTCCGACTAGTACTGGTTTAATCCCGTGTAATTCCTTCAACCCATCCTGCTCATGAATCTCGAGGTGACAAAGGGGATGGTAGGCAACCTTACGATTATTCCGTTCATCAGACCAGATCCGTAACGCAATTTGTTGCGCCATCGTACCGCTCGGAAAAAAGATCGCATCGTCGTGCCCGAGTAAGTCTGCTATCTTACGTTCGAACGTTTTAATCAATTCGCCGTTTCCATACATATCGCTTGGTTGATCGGCAGAAACGGTTTGCAACGCTTCTTGTAATATTCCGATGGTTCGACTTCCGTGTCCATCCAATCGTTTTGTCGTTTTTTGGTAACTCAATCGTAAATCCATACTATTCATTCCTTTCTAAATCAATGACTATTTTTTGAAAAAATCAAAATATTCTATCTCCACTTTTGCTATACTGTGTAGCGAACGTCTGTTAAACGTACTCGTCAAAGGAGGTGTCCCTATCGTGCAAACGCTCCGCACTCGCCTGTTGCTTCTTATTCCAATCGTCTGTCTTCTACTGCTTGCCATCCAACAATTCGTCCCGTCATTCTACACGTCACTACTTGGACGAATCGATCCAGCAACAAATACATACTGCATTGATCGCTGTGGTCCGAAAGCATCGATGTTTAGTGCAGTCGAGGAAGGAACCTCATACGGCGGAGACGGAAGTACTGTCACGATTAGTGAAGCCGATCCTCCTACTCCTTGGTTCCGGACCGGTTTTGACTCTTCGGTGACGACACCTCCTTATCTTCTCATCTTATGTCTCGTTCTCCTGTTTTGTAGCTGGTTTTTATGGCACTATCTCCAGTGGTTGCGTCGTCCGCGACTAGATGAATCGGGTCATGTACTTCCACCACGCTTCCCGATTTTCGTTTACGAGACAAAAGACCTACCTGCTGACTCGATTCGAAAACAACTCGTTCGTTTTAATGAGCAACTTCCGTTTTCATTACAGCGCAGGACACATGAGACCGTGACGGAATGGTTCGAGCGAATCGCTTTTCCGTCACCTGTTGATCCGCTTTATTTTGAAGTGCGGTACGGAAAGGTACCCGTCATCTCCACTCATCAACTGACCTTTTTCGTCCAAGCTATGGAACAATATTTAAAGAAATGCCATGTCCAGTCTTCGATATCTTGAATTTTTCTCTCCTTCCGCCTTGCTCATTGAAGCTTGGCGTTTTTTTGGCGGAGTTTAAGAGGATTTCTTGAAAATAGATTTTGGATGATTTCAAAATTCGGATTGACTTTTTTTCAAAATCAGACGATTATTTGCCAGAAAAATGGGTAATATAGACTATAGTAGAGAAAGAGCTGATTTATCAGGAGAGTGAGGTGAGAAAAGTTGATTAGTGCACAAGAAGCCTATTACATTAAGAAGGAATTGAATGAAAAATTCGAGGATCCGCGGATTTCCTGTGATTTTTCAATCTTTTCGCTTGAACCGTTCCAACTTCTCTTGCACGTACAGGAAGATGTTGATGAGCTCAGTACTGAATTACGATATGGCTTAAGCCGTAAGATTCGTTCCCAGCTCACACAACTTAATGCGCGTGTCGGTGGTGAACCTGTCAGGACGGTTTATGTCATATCGGCGCCTCTCATTTCCGATCGATCGTATTGCGTCATCTTACAATGAAATGAAAAATCCCCCGTGTGAGAAGCAAACACTCACGCGGGGGATTTTATCGTATTCACCCTGCCAAGTCCCCAATCTGATTCCGTCCGTTCTCTTTCGCTCGATACAGTGCTTGATCGGCTTGGTCGATGATTTCCTTCTCTGTCGTCTGTTCTTCGGGTACAAGTGACGTCAAGCCAAGACTGACGCTGACCCGGCAAAGGGGTTCGTACTGCTCGTGTGTGATGTTCAAATCAAGAATGTCCTGTCGAATCCGTTCTGCGATATGACGGGTTTCTTCTATGCCACGCGTCAGTAAAACCGTGAACTCCTCTCCTCCGTATCGTGCGACTTGTCCATGCCGAGCCTGCCGTTTTAAGACGCGAGCCACTTCCTTCAAACATTCATCCCCTTTTAAGTGACCATACGTGTCATTGTAGGACTTGAAGGCATCGACATCAATCAGTATTAAGGAGAGCGGTGTCTGCTCTTGTTTGGCTTCTTCGAGAAGCTTCTCTAATCGTTCATCGAACGCTCGCCGATTCGGGATGCCGGTCAATGCATCATGCAAGGAACGATGAATCAAGACTTGTTTGCTGCGTTCCATTCGAAACGTCTGGATGAAGGCAATCAAAACAAGAACAGCGATGCTCGCGACGACAACGATAACCCATTTCGCAGCACTCGATGCTTGCTCGGAGCGTTGTGTTGCTTCCGCAATGATTCGGTTGACGTCTGTTCGCAAACGGGCATCAATCGGTCGGAACGTTTCGATGAACTGCATTCCTTGATATCGTCTTGCCTCTGCTGAAGCTCTGTCACCGTCCTTGACGAGTTCAAATTGCGTGTCGTAAAACTGCGTCGCCGTCTCGATACGGGGAATTGCCTCCGTCCGAACGAGTTTTCGCATGATGGGATGGTTCGCATCGAGCCGGTTCAGCCGCGTGATCGTTTGATCCAGCTGATTAATCGTCCGTTCATACTGTGCTAGATCCGTTTTGTTCGGTGAAAGGATGTAACTCCGGACACTGAGTTCTAGATTCAACAACGCTGGAAACAGTTCTGCTGCTTCCGTCGAGATCGGAATAGCTTCTTTTAAGATACGGGCGTTTTCTCGTTCGATTTTTAGGAAAGCTTGATAGCTCCAAACACTTGTAAATAAAAGCGCACAGAGTGCCAAAAACAAATACCGTTGCAACGTTGACCATTTCACAAGAAGACCGACCTTTCTTTCTCTATCTACTTGACTAAAGTCAATTTCTTCTATCAGTATCTTGAAGTCAAACAATTAGTCATTTGTATGAAATAATGCCCGTTGCTGACACAATCCAAACGCTTCCCGACCGTTCAATCGGTTAAGGATGTGTTTTCCAGCTGTTCTTGCGACTGACGTCGTCTTAATGCCCGCTCGGTCACGTCGTTATTCTTCCACCAAGCGACGAACAAACCGATTACCCCAACCAGACCGGTCACGAATCGTTCGACGTCATTCGATGACACCGGTAAAGCGGTAAATCCGAGCGTCGGTAAAAATAACTCTAGAAAGACATAGAGCGGTATCATGAGGCGGAGCCATGCTTGAAAACGAATCATGGTGACACCGGAAAGAGACGACGCCATGTTTGCGGTCCAACAATCCCGTCAACCACAAGTCGAGATGTCTGCTGGAACGCTTGGATGGCTCGCGTCAAACGTATATCAAAGATTCCTGTCACCATCAGACCCAATCGCTTCTCAATCGCTCGGACGAGTTCCGGTGCTTGAATTCGTTCGCGTAGATAGTGTCCTGGTTTTGGCACGTGATGCCGCGCAAGACTGACATGATCGTACAATTCAAAATGTGGATAATCGCGAAAACGGGACCAATCGCCTCCCCAGTCCATTCCGCGCCGTTTCATTGCCGCAACGATTCGACGAAGTCGCGCGTCCGGTGGAGAAAGAAATAATGCACCATCCTCGTAAAGGAAGACGTCAATTGCAACACCAAAATTATGGTTTGATTGTCCACCACGGGCTTGCGTCACGATCGTTCCTTGGGTCGTCCGTCCTTTTGCGTATAACGCGTTCTGTTCCGCGATGCTCCGAAAACTTTGGGCTATACCGAGTTTGATTCCATGCGGATAAAGCTCTTGAATCACGTCACGGGCAATCCGGACGACCGACGGATGCATGCCGGGAACGGTTAGTTTTTGATTCGCGCGTCGCAGTAATTCTTCTAGTTGCATCAGGCTCCCTCCCTGGTCAATGTATGTAATAAAGCAGCAATCTCGTCATCGTCAGGAATGACTTGTCGTTCCTGTTGTTTTGCCTCGTAAGCGCGTTGTGCTTCTTTTTCACGTTCTATCCAATTCGGTAATTGAAATAATGAATTGTTCCTTCTCGAACGTTTGGTTACTTGTTTCGGACGTTCTGACGCGGATCCGGTTGCAAGGCGCTTAACGACCTGTTCGATGTAACCGAAATGACGACTGTTCGCTCGTCCCGCTTCTTCGATGGCGTACTGGATTCGCTCGATTGGATGTTCGTTCGCAAGTAACAGCAACTCTTGTTCGATTCGTGGTGACACCTTTCCGAGATTCGACTCATACTGCTGCACCAGTTCCTTTTTTAAAGATGTCTTCTTCAAGACTTCTTCTTCGGAGTCAGCAGAAGTCTCGGGGGCAGTCGTCTCGTGACTCGCCGGGGATGGCGTATCGACATGGGGCAGGACACGATAAGCATTCGAGGTCTGTCCTCCGTGTTTCGTGAACCGTTCGACTTTCTCGATCCGACCACTTGCGATCAAGGACTGGATACACGACTTGACTGTCGATTTACTGCACGGAACAGCATCGGCGATCGTCTGATAGGACGGAAATGCTTGACCATCTTGACCACTGAAGCTTTCAAGGATCAGGTAGATCATTTTTTCATGGACGGACGCGAATGCCGTCCCGCTCCGTAAGAGCGTATGGGGAACCGGAAGATATGGAGCTTGCATGGTGATTCCTCCTTTCTAGGAAATATGACAGGAAGAAGTCGAAGATTGTTCGAAAAGAGTGAAGAAGATATTTTTTGAGAGGAGTGACAGGATGAACGAACTATTCACCTATTATCTACAAGAACTTGATCGCTATGAGCCGGAGGCGTTGATTCATCATCTCGACCATGACACGTGGTCGATTAGTCAAATGTATGATCATTTGATCGTCGTCAGTCATGAGTATTTGGATGAAGTCGAGTCGTGCCGGTTCGCACCCGTGACCACGTCCGGGAAGTCACCGTTCGGCGAACAGTTATTTGCTGCTGGTGCATTTCCGTCGACACCGATCCGGTTACCGGATGCGATGAACGCCCCACCGGATGAGACGGATCAGGTTGAACAAATACGGACACGTTGGTTGCAACTGATTGATCGTCACGTAACGCTCGCAACGATTGCTCAGGCGACACCCGTTGATCAAAAGACGCAACACGGTGGGATGGGCTGGTTGAACGCTGCCGAGTGGTATGCCCTCGTCTCGTACCATCTCGCGCATCACCGGCATCAAAAACGACGACTCGACGCTGCGCTAGCCAATTGAACATGAAAAAGCGCTCTCCGCATGCGAAGAGCGCTTCGATTCATTTTAAGACATCCCAATTCGAAAAGTGTCGTGCCTCAAGATCGAGTTGTTGTTCCTCAATCCAGCGGAATGCTTCAAGTACGAGCGGTGACGCATTGTCGATTGAAACTTCACTCGCCTTGACCCAACGCGCACCGAGTGAGTCTTGTCCGACGAATTGCTCGGGAATGCCAAGCGTTCCACCGGTCTGTCGAACGAGATAAAAGACGGCGATATGATGGACTTCATCGAACTCCCGCCAGTCCCACGGGAGCTTGAAGTCAGCGACGCCGATCTGTCGTTCGAGCTCTACCTCAAGCCCTGTCTCTTCCGTAAACTCACGGCGCATCGCCGTAGCGAGCGTCTCCCCTTCTTCTAGGCTACCCCCTGGTAAATCATAGCGATTGATGTACGGTCCACCATTTTTATCGATGACGAGTAAAGCATCCTCTTTCATTAATAAGCCATAGACTCCAAATGCACGATGACAACGAATCGTTTTCATTCATCATACCTCCCTTTACTTTTCTTTTACATTTTTTATTTTTTATCACAATGACACTTAAACATATTGATATCTAAAGAACGCGGTAATGCGGTTAGCTTTATATTAATCGTTACAAAATCAGTCTAAAGGCTTACGTAATAGTTCGTATTTCATCATACACTTTACATATATCATTAAATGAAAAGTCATATGGAAAGAAGGATTACTACCATGAATCCCCCAAAGTTAAGTGTTTTTTTACTAAAGTCATGCCTATTTGTACTATCTCTTGGTCTACTGGGTTTAGCGGGCTATGCAATCCCTACGTTGCTGAACGGAATCAAGAGTTCAATCATTTTTGAAAAACCAGGATATGTCGTATTGATCGTTGCTTATATTGCTCTTATACCGCTATTGGCTTCTATTTTTCACGGTTTCCGTATTTTAAGCGCCTTTACAAAAAGTCAGGACGCGGCTATTCGTATTTCTTCATCGTCGAATAGCATTAAAAAGGCATTCCTCGTGATTGCTGTTTTAGCGATTTCTATTCTTCCCGTATTCTTTTATATAGGTCAGATAGATGATGCTCCTGGATTAGTGCTTGTAGGAATAAGTATCGTCATCATCCCACTAGCCATCAGTGCCTTTTTTAATTGCATGCAATACATGATGAAGAAACATATTGTTACTTCATGAATGAATCGTTAACAGATGAACGAATGTCCCTTAAAACGGCTTGAATTCGGTACTTTACCGGACTCAAGCCGTTTGTTCGTTGTTTAAAGTACGCTGTTTAAAGTACGCTTGGATCACAAACGAAGGTTCAGCGACTTCCATATTATTAAGTAGACGACGTTAATCTCACTACAGGATGTTTCATTGAACTACATCGGATTACTCTACTAAGACGAGACATACAGGAAGACCCCTAGCTTTAATGATAGAATCAAGAGAGTCAACGTATAGACTGACTCAAACGTCTTGCGACAAAAAGCGAACAGACTAAATGCGTGATATCGTGGTTTTTTTATTGGGTATCCTTTCCATCATTCATGTTCATGACGGTCGGGATGAAAGCATCTAAATAGCCGTCAAACGGAAACTGTTGCTGCGCGATCCGTTCTTGAAGGTTCAGCAATGACGCACGGGTTCGTTCAATCAATTCGACCGGATAGTGATAGAGCCGTTGGTTCTCCATAAATTCGTCCTCGTCGACGACTTGCCACACTCCGTTTCGATAGACGAGATCAAGATCCAGATCGATGAACGATAATGTTTCATCTTGAAGGACTGACGGAAGACAGATATTGCAGTAATAGCTCATCTCTCCCGTCCGTTCTATATCGAGACCAACCGTGAAATCAGCTTCAAACGGATAGAATTCGAGACTATAGTTGTCGTATGTATAAACGGTTGCGCGACGATGATGATGAAGCGTCCGCCCTGGAATATTCGCGACGAGTAGATAGTCTTTTGTCTGCTTTAGGACATATCCGTCCCACGAATAGTGCGGACGTCCGTCAAGTTTCCGTGCCTCAATCATAAGACGTTTTAATTTCACTTCATCCCTCCCTTTTCCTGAAGCTCTCTTATTTTACCAAATACTTTCAATCGAGCAAGACTTTTCCTGAATCTTTAAAATTTTGAGTCTCTCTCGTTGACATCCCTTATCAAACTGCTATCGTGAAAGTATCATACTCAAGGATGTGGAACTCATGTTCATTGCCGAGTTGTTATTGAATGCCTGTATCGCCTTCACCGGCTTTTATTTAATCGCTAAAATCATCTATAGTCAACGCCTCGCATCGAGCAGAATGAAGTCCCTCATCGTTGGTCTTGCGACCGGACTACTCGGTGTGCTATTGATGTTTAAAGGAATTGCAGTCAATGAATCGTTACGGATGGACTTACGTCATTTACCGCTCGTCCTGCTCGCTTTTTATGGCGTTCGTTCGCCTCTCATCATCGCGACACTGATCATCGGTTGTTCTCGATTTTACTTCGGCTGGACCCCGCAATCAATCGTCGCCTTTCTCGCAGTCCTCGGCATCAGCACCGGGATGTACTTCATTCATAAGCGGTTACTCCATCGACCGCTCTTGCAAAACCTGATCATGAACGTCTGGTCATTGTTCATGATCTCGATCGCTGTCTCGATCAATCTCGGCTTCAGTGACGCCGCTCTTCGTTTACTTGCTTCAACGTGGACGATCGGACTTGCGATTGGACTGTTATCGAGTCTCTTGACGATCGACTTTCAGTTGCTCAACGAACAGGTCCAGCGTTATAAACAATCAGCAGAACTCGATCACTTGACAGGACTGTACAATCGGCGTGTCTGGGACGAACGGACGACATTGCTTGAAGCAGAAGGACGCGTCTACAATGTGCTCGCGCTCGATATCGATCATTTCAAGCATGTCAACGATACGTACGGTCATGCGAACGGTGATCTCGTCTTGCAACAGTTTGCACGGATCTTGCAGGAAGAGACACGTCCGCATGATATCACTGCTCGAATTGGCGGCGAAGAATTCATGGTCCTCATCTATGATCTCACGCCTCCAAAAGTCACGAAAGTCGCTAACCGGATTCGAGAACGGATCGCGAACACACACTTTCAGCTCGACGGATCCCCGTCGATTGCCATCACGGCATCCGTCGGGATCGCTCACGGGAAACATATCGCCATTCAACGAATGAATATTCTTGCGGACGACGCATTATATGCCTCAAAGGAACAAGGACGAAATCGTGTCATTCTGTATGAAGCGGATGGCGAGGCAGCCGTCACGACAAACGAACGGGAACCGGTTCGCTCATAAGAAAGGAGTACTCGCTTATGTTAGAGCGAATGAAACAGATCGCTAGACGGATGAAGCAACAATTATCAGTCCTCTCTTATGCCATCGAACATCCTCGTTTACCTCGTCATATTAAATGGGGAATCATCGCCTTAATCGCCTATACTGTCAGTCCAATCGACTTGATACCAGATTTTCTGCCTGTTATTGGTCTTCTCGACGATCTCTTTACTCGTTCCACTCGGTATCTACTTCATCATCCGTTCGATTCCTAAAGAGATCTTGACACAAGCACAACGACGACTTGAACAACAAGGAACGCGTTCCTTTCCATTGCTCCGACGTTATGGTCTAGCTTTCGTATTAATTTGTTGGGGTATTGGTATCGGTCTTGTGATATGGTGGATAGTGTAAAATCAGACAAATCCACCCATAAGGAGTAGTTCAATGAAAACTGAGTTTGAGTTCATGACGACATCGGAAGCAATTCTATTCGTCAGTTCCTTTTTCATGTGGCTTTACATTGGTCGTCATTTCGTCATGATCACGACGTTCGACGACTTATTTTTGACGCAATCTTGGTGGTTACTACTTCCGGTCATCACCTTCATCCTATTCTTACGCTCGTTCGTCGTGCGGCGCTTGATTCTCCATCATAGTCAAGAAGATGAGGACTTGTCACGCGAAGCATAATCCATGCAAAAGAGGAGCTATCCGGCACCGGATAGCTCCTCTTTTTTACGTTTGATCGATGCGACGAAACTGTAAGCCGCGTGCTTTCCAGTTCGGCAAGAGTTCACGAAGCGCTTCAATCGTCTGCACGGGTGCTTGTGGGTCCGCACCAAACGTATCCCCGTTATCGTGGAGCAAGATGATATCTCCTTCTGACACATTCGATAGTAGCCTCTTGATTTTTGTTGTCCCGCCTTCTACCTTCCAGTCTTCCGCCATCTTCGACCAGAGAATCATCTTGTAAGCGGTTGGACAGAGGACATCTCCGGCATTGAGTGCACCCCACGGTGGACGATAGACCGTCGGACGTTCACCGATGATCCGTTCAATGATCATAGCCGTCCGCTCGATTCCTGCCCGGACCGTCGACGGTTGCATCGACCAGTTCGGTCGATGGACGTAATTGTGGATACCGAGTTGATGCCCTTCGTCGTGTATCCGGCGAATGAGGTCCGGATGTGCTTCTGCTTTATGACCAACGACAAAAAACGTCGCCTGAATGCCTTCTTGTTTTAAGAGATCGAGCAGTTCTGCCGTATAGACGGGATCTGGACCATCATCGAACGTCAAGGCGACATATCGTGAGTTCAGTGATTTTGTCACGCGCCACCCAAAGACGCGTGACGCCACGTACGGGACGACCGTATAAGCGAGTGTCGCGAGAATTCCTGCTGTGATAAGACGTGAACGCATAGAAACTAACTCCCTTTTATTCATTTACTTTTCGGCGACGGTCTTGCAGGCAACCCGCAATCCGTTCCGCGAAGAACCGCTGATCGGCCGTGACGCGATCATTTTGATACTGCGTGACTGCTTGTTGCCAAGCATGCATGACGTCTGGGTTCTCAAGCGTCCGACGGATGACGTCCGCGAGTGTGTCCGTTTGATGAAATGCGAACGCAAGTCCTTTCTCCATCAAATACGTACGATTGATCTCTTCTTGTCCCGGTAGGACGTGCTGAATGAACAACGGTACACGTTTTTCGAATGCTTCACTGACCGTCACGCCACCCGGTTTCGTAACAATCGCATCCATTCGTTCATACAGCTGATTCATCTCATCCCGTGAATCGATATAGGTGAGCGGATGGATATGTGGATGACGTCGCGAAGCTAGTCGTTTATACAATGTTTGGTTCTTCCCACATAAGACATGGAAATCTGCTTCTGGACACTGTTCGATCTGCGTCAGTAAGGTCTCGAGTTGACCTAGTCCACCGTTTCCGCCTGCGACAAGAATTTGTTTGCGTGACTGCGTCGAGCGAAAAATGGAACCGCCAGCGATTGCTGGATGGACGGGGATACCCGTCACGAACAAGCGCTCAATGGGTACAGCATGATGCTCGTGCAATTCTTGCCTTGCCTCACGATTCGGCAACAGATGATACTCGATATGCGTCTTTCCCCAGACGCGGCTGACGAATAAATCCGTATAGGCATTGATGACCGGTACGTCACAAAGGTTTCGTTCTTTTAATTGATTCAAGAGATAGGAGGGAAACGCATGTGTACAGATGATGACGTCCGGTTGTTCCGTCCGGATGATCCGTAACATCTGTTGTTGGAAATAATGCGACGTCCACCCTGTCGACCGGGCATTGCTCGAACGTCCGGCAATATGCTGATGATAAAAACGGCTATAGCCGTTTGAGAAGTGTCGGATCCAGTTCAGGTAAAACTTCGATGTCACCCATTCCGCAAACGGGCTGATCGTACTGAGCAATTCTACTTCCTTGACTTCAACCCCTGGACCTTGCAGTCGTTCGGCGATCGCTTCGGCAACCAGATGATGACCGGATCGCATCCTTAAAAAAGGAAAGATCACTATTTTTTGCATCGTTTGTCCACTCCTTCAAACTGTTCCGACGTTCCTTCAACAAAAAAGTAACGTTTAGTCTTCTTTTCCCGCTTCGTTTTTCCCTGAAACGACGCGTTTCTCAAGTCGCTTCCGCTTGAGCCATTTCACGAGCACTCCGAGCAGGAACAATACGAGTAAGGCAAGTCCGAAATACGGTACGACTTCCGGCTTGATATGAAATGTCTTTCCTGCAAAGTGACCGAGTAAGACAAAGGGGACGACCCACAGCGCGGAACCGATTGCTGACACAAAGAAGTACCGACCGAACGAAATCCGCTTCATGCCCGCAAAATACGGATTGATCTGCCGCACACCCGGAATGTAAAGACCGCCGATGATCGTTCGATTGATTCGTTCCATGTAGCCGTTTGACACCCGCTCCCAGCGTTCCTTCGTCAATCCGAGGAATCGACCGTACCGTAGGACGGTCGGTCCGAAGAAGCGCCCCGCTCCATATGCCGTCAGCATACCGACGAACGTCCCAGCATACGCAGTCAAGATCGAATAGATTAAACGTTCTTCATTTTGACCACTTAAGATGCCGATCAGGACGAGTAAGGATTCTTCCGGTGCTGGAATCCCGACGATGCCAAAAAATAAAAAAATGAAAATAACGCCATATCCATAGGCATCGAGATACTGATTGACCGTATCCATGTTCATGTTGTCACGTCCTCTACTGCTGTCTTTCTGTACTGTTTCAACGTCTTCTGACTATGTATTCGTTCCTGTTGAAGCAATTCCTTTTTTAGAAAAATTAAAACCTGGTTCATTCGAAAATTGACCTGTTCTCGCATCTCTCCTCGTGACAATGCTAAGTCTGTAGGAGATGATGAATAGAGTGAAGTAGATCTCTATAGACAGAAGGAGGATGACAATGAAAGAGACTGAAAAGCTGACGATTCAACCGCTATCGTTCGAGAGCATTCCATTCGTCAATCATGCCAACGATTCATTCCCGATCATCGGACGCATCGTTCCGCAGTTTTCTGGTACCGCATGGTCTTATACGGAAGAACTCTATGAAACCGCTACTGAAACCCGTTTTCCTGACGATCGACTCGATTGGGCGACGTATATCGAAAACGAGAATCGAATCGTCCTCCTCGCCTTTTCCGGCACTTCTTGTGTCGGACAGATTCGTCTTGTTCGTGACTGGAACCGTTTCGCCTACATCGAAAACATCGCGGTCAAACAAGCGTTTCGTAAACTAGGCGTCGGACACCAATTGCTTGTCGCTGCGTCAAAATGGGCACAGCAACGGGAGTTGAGTGGTCTGTCACTCGAAGCACAGGACGATAACTTGATTGCTTGCCGTTTTTACGAACGAGAAGGTTTCGTGCTCGGCGGTGTCGATAGTTTAAAACAATTCGCCAATCCACATATTGACCTGACATTGTATTGGTATAAACTATTTTGAACGTCAGTCGGAAAGGGCTTATCTCATGTTATCTATCGTAAAGAACAGTTTCATTTCCGCGATATTGTTCGCTTTCTTGTATGCACTCATTGCTGGGTTTGAGATGGGTGACCCAGCAATATACGGCACTTCCTTCACTGACTTTTTTATGATTGGTCTATTGTTTGCCGGTCCCGCCATTCTGATCGGTGCACTCTTAACAGAAGGGCTTCCGCGCCTGTTATTTCGTTCGGATATTTCATTTGCACAACGGGTCATCCTCAATCAAATCGTCGCGTTATTCGCAAGCATCGTCCTCTATCTGCTCATGCAACCAAATTCGTTTTCGCTCGTTCTCATCTTATTCTGTTCTGGTGTAGCGTTGATTTATTACATCGTCTCCGAGTCGGCGCGAAAGTATCCGTCATTCCTCCCCTATCTGTTCGGGTGGCTCGGTCGGACCGTCTTCAGCTTCTTTTTATTTCTTAACTTGTTTGGCTCGATGACGATGATGGTTCCGTTTTTGTCTTACGCGGTGCAGCTCGTCAATGAACAGTTGGATGCTGTCATGCTATTATTCTTCAGCGGTACCGTGATTGCTGACGCTCTGTTAGCTGTCCGTTTCAAGAAGCGTTCGCTACCGTGGACGACGCATCTCCTCGTTCATCAAGGCACAGTCTTCGTGTTTGCCGGTGCGTTCATCTTGTTCAGTTCACTTCCCGCGCTATTTTTCATCGGAAACGTAGTCGCTACCTGTTTATATGTAATGATCACCCGTCTATTCATCCTCATGAAGACTGGAAAGGAGGAGTACCATGATCCGTCTGTCATTTCGACTACTGATGAGTAACTGGATTTTTCTGATGGTTTATCAACACCTTCCGTCATCACCACGTCTCATGCCCGATCCGGACGTCGGCTATTATCCAGGTGTCTTTGAGACCTTGCTGTCGTTTGTGATCGTCATCACGGTCGGTGGCATCCTGACCGACGCGATTCGTTACTTCCGCTTTCGCTCACGTCCACTACCTTGGATAACACACCTCCTCCTGAATCAAGGCATCGCCTTCCTAATCGGTGGAATCTTATTAATGGTGTTCAATGGTCTGTTTCAACCGATCTATTTTCAGGCAATCGCGAGTAGCGCCGCTTTCCTCTACTTTTTGATGACGCGTTTGACATTGTTATACAAGAAAGATTCAGCTGTTTGAAATCAGCCACTTTCTTACATTTTTGTTAGGTAAAACAAGAAGACCTACACTTTATACTAAATGTATCGTTTAGTAAAAGGAGACATGCCACATGTTTCGTCAAAAATCGCTTCTGTATTTACTCATTTTTCTGTCCTTTGGTTTAGCTTTCGATACGATCACAGGATCGTCTCTCGTTCCGTTCGTCGAACCCCTTCATCTTTTGATGACTTCTCTTGCGTTGACGATCACGACCGCCTGTTTGACACTGTTCTTTCTGCTTTACTACGGTCTTCGTCCGCATCTCGAATTACTGATCGTCCTCCCCTTTTTGATTTTGACGAGCGGCATCACGTTCTTCTTCGTCTTCTTGAGCGCAATGACTGTCATTTAACGTCACCAAAAAGCCCGTCTTCTTTAAGGAGACGGGTTTTGATCGGTCATATGTAGATCACGGTTTGGCATGAAGCTCTAGCAACGGATCGGTGTCACTCGGCCAATTGATTTGTCCTGCGTAATGATCCTCAATCGTCGCGACTGGTTCGGAACGTTCGAACCGAGACGGTTGCGTTGACGTCGTACAGACGATCAAGACAGCTAACAGACTGATGATACTAAAATATCGTCGCATCATGATGTATGCTCCTTTTGTCGTTTCTCTTCTCATTTTAAGCAAACCGCGCCACTTCGCCATCCGTCCTCCGCTGTATCTCGTACTCCGCCCATCATAAAAGACCGACTCCACGAGTCGGTCTGACATCATCATCCTTGTTCGCCAACGACGGAAAACCGTTCGTTGAGGTGTTGTCCGTTCTCAAGCTCATCCACTACAGCAATGGCATAATCCGCGTAACTGATGTAGCTCTCCCCTTTTGCATTTAGAATCATCTGCTCACCGCCGACCGAATACGTTCCTGTTCGTTGACCGCTCGGATCAAAGAATCCAGCGGGGCTGAGATACGTCCACGTCACGTCTTGCTGTCCTTGTAGTTCGATCAGATTTTTCCCCATGTTCGAGGCTGTCGGATAATACGCTTCCGGGAAATCAGGTGTTTCCATGACGCGTGTCGAATGACTCTCGTCAACGAATAGACTACCAGCACCACCGACGACGAATAGGCGCGTCGTACTACCTGCTAACAGATTGATCAAGTGACGCCCGACTTCGATATGTTTCGTCTCCTCACCGGGTGCTGCGTTAAACGCATTGACGATTGCGTCAAACTCGTTCAAGTCGTCTTTCGTCAGTGCGAGGACATCGCGCTCGAGAATCGTGACGTTAGCCGTCACTTTTGCCGCATTACGGACGATTGCTGTGACGTCATGACCGCGCTCGATTGCTTCTTGTAGAATCAATTGCCCTGCTTTTCCTGTTGCACCGATAACTCCAATGTTCATGATGATTCCTCCTTTTGATATGTAACTACTTCGATTACATGTAACCAATATAGTTACAATTGAAGTGTTTGTCAACATTATTGTCTCTATTCCCCGTTTCTTGCCAAATGAACAATACGACGTATAATGAGAGAACACTGTTTTTAAGAAGGAGGGGTCATCCGTTGGCCATCAGTACACGTTTTTCCGTCGGCATCCACATTCTCTCGTTGATTGCGACCGACGAGAAAATGACATCCGACTTGATTGCCGGCAGCGTCAATACGAATCCGGTTGTCATCCGTAAAATCATGAGCATGCTCAAAAAAGCCGATTTGATTGAAGTTCGTCCGGGTGTTGCCGGTGCACGGCTCGCCCGTCCATTGTCTAGCATCACGCTGCTTGACGTTTATCACGCTGTCGCTGTCGTACCGGACAAGGAATTGTTCGGCGTCCATGCAGCACCGAATCTAGACTGCCCGGTCGGACGAAACATCCAATCGGCGGTCACGCCAATCTTCGAGCTCGCGCAATCCGCCCTTGAGAAAGTGCTGGCTCATGTCACGCTTGATGATATCGTCAATGAAATCGAACAAAAAGAAGCATCGTCCTCGAAAGGATGATGCTTCTTACTTTAGAAAAACCATTGGTATAGCAAATATCCTCCACCAAGGATTACGACGACTGCAAGCATCTCAAGTCCGCGCATTCCGTCGTTTTGTCCACGAGGTACGGCACTACCAAGACCTTGATCAACACCATCGCGTAGATGATCGAGTGTTTGTTTCTTTTCTTGTTTGTAGCGAGACAATCGAATAACCCCTTTTTTACATATTGTACCATTCCATACTCACTTTGTAGTGCATTATGCCAAAAAGAATACGCGGTATTGCTTATCTTAAATTTAATTAGTTTCATTATTCATTTCGAAGCAATTTCATGCACCCGATCTTTTCAACGATCAGAACATCTTGCTCAAAACGTTTGATTGAACGTTTCGATGCTTGGTCCGCTAATAAATTCGGGTGACCAAAGCATACATTCAATATCGAATTGAGTTTCTCTGTGTCACCACCGATGAAATAGTGGGACATATACGCCTTGTCTTCTGAGGCAATGATGACGAATGTCGCCATATCAAGCACTACTTCGAAATCTTCTGCTGTCAGGAGCTTGTCTTTCGCAGATGCTTTCTGAAAGTCATACGAATCGATGGAGGAAATCCTACCTTGCAACAGATCAAGAATTGATTTCAGGTAGACACAATACACTCCAAAGATCGTTTCAACAGGTGGAACGAATGGATCTTCCATGATCGTGATCAATCGCTCGTCCTCTTGATTCAGACGGATGGCATGCAAGTGATTGACTAATATTTGATGAATGACGTTCACGTTCGTCGGTTGAATCGATTTGAAATCATGTACAGGCAAGTCTTCTCCTCCGTTCTTTTAGTCGATGATCGTATCCTTCCCTTCTGCGCGTAGCCGCCGCAGGGATGCTTTCATCGCTTCTATTTCTTCGTCCGTATGACGTTCCCACGTTCCGAGTTCAGCGATGATTTTTACAGGTTCAGTCGAGCGATACGACCGGGTCGGATTGCCGGGAAAACGCTTGTTCGTCAAGTTCGGATCATCTTCATACGCTCCGAGCGGCTCGACGAGATAGATGTGTTCCGGATCGTCTGATCGAGGGAGTTCTGCTCCCCACTTCGCTGCATCGAGTGTTGCCGTGAAATAGACGTGCTGGAGCGGTTGTTCTCGAAAATTCGATGTATGTCCCGGCTTTAATTCGTCACCGATTTGAAGAGTCACTTTCGTGCCGTGAAAAAATGGTCCTTCGACTGTATTCATGTACTCGCCTCCTGATGGAATAATGTACTTAGTATAGTAAGGAAATAGGAGAAGGAATAGTCTATTTCACAAGATAAGTTCTCGGTATACTTAATCTGAGGGACGAATAATTTTTCGATTAAACTTGTTTTTTCAAACAAACTAAATAAATAATTATTCAATACAAAGGACATTCGAGTGCGATGATTAATCGACCTCGATTTTTTTATTATTTTAACCACAATTTTTTTTGGTAGTAACTCTAATATCATAGTTACGCATATCCATATGATTTTTCTAAAATTAGTCTTTAGATAACGGGAGACCTTTTTACTATAATTTTTGCAATTACTGAATGAATATTTTTAAAAAGGGTAATTGTTAAATAACATGTATTTTTTATATATTTTTAGTTAAATAAAGCTGCAACGGATTAACTTACTAAGGTACGGGTAAGTAGCTATAGTACACAAAAATAAAGGAGGAAATAAAATGAATCATCTTAAAGCGTTGATCATGAAATTTTTAATGATTGCAGTCGTTCTTCTCCTTATCTTAACCGTCATCTATGATGTTGAAATCGAAAAGACTCTTTTGATTAGCCTGGCGCTGACATTAATCGCTTACGTATTAGGTGATTTAATGATCTTTAGAAGAGCGGGTGATGGAGCATCTAACAAACAAAGTGCCACTCGTGACTCTAAAAATTATGTAAGCAATAAACATGCAGATGCTCGTGATCCCCATGAAGACCATAAAAAAAGAAATATGATGGCTACTATTGCAGATATTCTCCTTTCATTCTTTGTCATTTGGGTAATGGGTGAATCTATGATTAAAAATCCAGGAGAAGATATCATTCAAGCTGCTCTTATCTCTGCATTAATCATTGGAGTCGGAGAATGGTTTTTCCATAAGTATTTGGATAAGAACGTATTCCCTGAAAAAGATGGTCATGCTGTAACAAACAACTCACACCATTAATTGCCCCAAATAAATTCAATAATGAGTGGATTCCAAACCCTTGATCCTGGTGTAAACTAGGATCAGGGGTTTCTCTTTATTCAATCCTTTTTTTGATTGACCTTTTCTCATTTACTATATTAAATTCTTTTTGAGAAAAAATTATATTTTTCTTCCTTCAAAATCTAAACATGTACTAATTTTATATGTTAAAATATAGTGGTTTCATATTTTAAATCCTGAAATGATAGTGTTCCCTTTCTAGAAAATATACCTTAAAGGTTGGATTATACAATTAAACGATTATAATGAATAAAAGAATATAGTAAATTGATGGCAGTTAACGAACAAATAGGGAGGTCATCCGTACTACGTGAAATTATTTAAATCATCAACGAAAAATAATGAGGTCATGTGGATTCCAGAAGCCGAGTGGCAAACCGTTTGTAAGCAAGAAGGATTGACAGTGCCGAATCATCCACAAGAACAAATCGTTGGGCTTGCATATAATAATCAACGCCAGATTGTTGAGGTCACTCGAAACTTACGTCTCCCTTCACTAAGCTATTACGTCACGATTCTTGAACCACCGAATAGTCGATCGCTTGTCTCGAAACGATCCTATTTGACCGTTCTTTATGAAGGTACGAAACAGACGGAAAATACAGAATATGGTACGTTTTCTTTAATTGAAATCAATGTCAGAGAAGAAGGTCTTGGCGAACGCGGTTTGTTGCTCGAGGCCTTGATTCAAGACATTATGAAAAAATTTAAGTCTTTTGTCATTCGTGGCGACTATGCGACGATCACCTTACAAGGACGCGTCTCTGAGATGTGCTTTACGAAATATGGATTCCAATTGAAGGATTCGTATCTCACGTTATCAAGCGGTATACTTCCTGATCGGATTTGATTCGATCAGGATTTTTTTATAGGTATATCGAAATAATGGAAAGTGATGGTTTTTCGCTCAAACTAGTAGCACGAGATATTTTTAATATGGTATGGTGAAACTAGTTCAACAGCAGTACATTCTATATTTAAGAGGTTCTCCATGACAACAACTACAGAGACATATCCAATGGCATGCTGGCATACAATTGCGACCTATCATAATCAACAAATCAAGCGCGTCAACGCTTTCTTAAAACACTGGGATCTCTCCCATACGAATCTGGAAGTATTACGTTGCTTACACACGACCTCATGCACGAGTCAGAAGGAAATCGCCGAACGGATCCAAGTGACCGAGGGCACGATTTCACACGGAATCAAACGACTGTTCGACCGGCAATTAATCACGCGTCAACGGAAATGGAAGACGAACTATCTTCTGCTGACGGAAAAAGGAACAGCCATCCTACAAGAAGTGGTGCCCGCCTACGAACGTTTTCAACAAGAACAATTCGCCGCTTTGACGGCTCGACAACAAGAAGAATTGATCCGTTTCTTCGATAAGCTCAACCCTGCGTGACGAAAGAGGAGGAAAAAATATGACCTTCACATTCGAATCCTCGATGCAGCACTGGAACGCCATTCAGCGACTCCATGGCCGTTATTCGAAAGAAGTCAACGATGTGTTGAAACCAAAAGGACTCTCGAAGTCCCAATTCGATTTATTGATGACCTTGTATCACCAAGAAAGTGCGACGCAAAAATCACTTGAACGAACGCTTGAACTCTCAAGTGGCGCCATTTCACAAACGGTCAAGAAATTACTTGCTGAACATCTCGTCATCCGGAAACGGATCAATCGAGAAAAGCGGGTTTTGTTGACAGAACAGGGAACGAAGTTGATCCAAACGTCCGCTCCTGAAATCGAGGAAATCGATGATCGTTATTTCCGCGCCTTTACATCAAAGGACCACGAAACGTTTGATCAATTGCTGCATAAGATGCAGAGCGATCATTTTTAAATGCTTCTAGTCGCTAAAACTTTGCAAGTCCTTCTCTCTTCTGCATGGTACAGGAGAGAGAAGGACTCTTTTTGTTGTTCATTGGTAACATCATGTCGTGCGATTTTTTAATCTGACTCAGATATTTGCCATTCCTCTCGAGTCCACCATGCGATCAAACTCGCCATTAATAAGATGCTTGCCCAGTAAATCAAGAAGGTATTGCCGTTAAAGTATTGACTGTTCATATAGGGCGAAGGCATCGACGTAATACTCGTTAAATAGTCCCCATCAATCGTTCCACGATCTGCAATGACTTGTTGTTTGACCAACACTTGATACTGGCTGAACTGTTCGATTTGATAAAGGATGCCACACACAAGATAGATTGTCGTGCTGGTGGATAGACCAATCAAGGATAAAAAACGTAACTGCGCTTCTCTTATCCATTTCAACATCAGAACGATCCCAATCGGAAAAAGTAACAGAAGTAACAGAAGCGGAAGAAACCCTAGATTCCCATTGCCGCTGATTTGTTGTGGATATATTTGCGTCGAGCGACCCAAGGATACAAGAAGTCCACTAAAGATGCTCAATGCTACTATCAATCGGTCTATCTTCACGATTCTCATCCAATCGTTCCCTCCTTTAAAAAATGTTCGTGATCAATATGATTACACTCATTATACAAAAAGGAGATATTCAAAATTTCCTTTTTCAGGAATCAAGGAAATGTGTTATCCGATTTTGATTATCTATCGATTTCATTTTTCAATCAATCATGCTTGCAGGATACCGCTCGCATCGATCTCTCCCGCATAAATCGAAACCGGGACGTAAACGAGCGAAGCAAATAGTAAGTGCAGACTAATCGAACGTTGTCTATCAGAAAAATTCAAGATTCTTCCTTCTCTTTTGTAAATTTTTCTCGATATTCTGACGCCGTCGCGTAATAATAGATGAAAAGGAGTGGTCTGACCATGCTATTACGTCATATGACACATCGGCATCATATGAAATCCATCGTGTCACGCGGAGGATTATCGCCGGCATTCCAAGTCGACGCACCAAAAGGCTGGATCGCGTTTGAAGTCGATCCTCCAAGCGAAGCGTACCAAATGCACTTTCATCAATTAAAGAGTGAGTGGCAAGATGGAGATATCGTCACCCTCGAATTCGACGGGGAGAGAATGCAAGCAGCAGGTTTTGAAATTCTGCACTCGAATGAAGATGTCCGCAATCAAGATGCAGAGAGATTAGGGGTATCCATCAAGGAAATTGGCTCGTTTGCATTCATTCATAATTTCGTCTCACTTGATTATCTAATCGAGTCTTCACGCGAGAAAATCTCAGAGTATTATTGATTTAGAAGAGAACCTGTTATCTTTTTTTAAAGATAAGGTAATTACGATACTTTAATACACCTTTAGGGTATGGTTGGTTGTATAGAATAAATATTTACTAAATAAATCATTTTATTGTAATTATCTTTCAGAAATCATTCGAGAGGAACACGAACATGTGGAATACATTGAATCATCTCATCCTCAACGTCGCTTTAACCTTTTTCTTCGTGCTCATCTCTCTATTCTTTTTTAAGCGGTTTCAATTCCGAAATACGCTCGACAGTTGGCTGAAAAAAAATCTGTTAGTGCTAATTCTTGCAACCGGTGCCGGCTACTGGGTCATTCACAATGCCATCACCTATGAAGGATTTCGTTTCGATTTGTCGATTACTTTAATCGTCATCGCCTTCATCTATGGAGGCATCAGTAGCGGCTTCATTACGACGCTCGTCTTCGCTTCCCTTCAAACGTTTATTTTTCATTCCAATCATCCATTCTGGCTTGTCGGTACGTATCTAATCGTCAGCATCGTTGTCTTATACTTACAAAATGAAGCACCGGATCGCTTTATCTCGTTTCCGATCATTTTTTCAATCGCACTCATTCTTTGTTTACCATTCGTTCAACATGTTCGTCCGAATGACGTGACGGCGATGACGGTATTTCTCGTCGGAAACGGCTGTGCCGGTCTCCTGCTACACAGTATTCTGCATCAAGTCCGCTGGCACTTCCATCAAGTCCGGATGCATCGGCGTCTCGCCTTGACGGATATGTTGACGGGACTTGATAATCGGCGCCATTTAGAAGAGACAGTCCAACGATATAAATCACAACAGATGAACTTTTCAATCATGATCATCGATGTCGATCATTTCAAACAGGTCAATGATACATACGGTCATGATCGAGGGGATCATATCTTACGACAAATCAGTGCCTTGCTTACGTCCTATTGTCCCCCTTCTTGTGTGCTCGGGCGATTCGGCGGTGAAGAATTCATGATGCTGTTACCGGAATATTCATTGCCTGAGACGCGTCGAATCGCGGAACAAATTTGTATAGCTAGTGCCACGCGAACGTATGAGTTATCAGCGACGGAACCGCTACAAGTGACGTTATCGATTGGTGTGTCTCGCCAAACCCATCAACCGTCTGAGAGCTATAATTTTCTGCAGACAATCCAGCAGGCAGACGCCGCTCTCTATCAAGCGAAAAAGAGTGGTCGGAATTGTGTCTTTCATCATGACCCGTTACGATAAAAAAGTGAAATCCCCCTTGTGTAACGCGAAGGGGGATTTCGATGTGAAAAGGAGGAACGAGCATGGAGATCACGGACGTCTTACGGTTCACTAATCGCGAGGACTTTAGACAGTGGTTATCAGAACACGCGGAACATAAGTCGTTTTGTTGGGTAATCCTCAGTCGAAAACAGACAGGAGAAGGTTTACTCTATCTTGATGCCGTCGAGGAGGCACTTTGTTTCGGCTGGATTGATGGAATTGTGAAGAAGACCGAAGACGGTGAACTAGCGCAACGATTCACACCGCGCCGAAAGAACAGTAACTGGACCGAACTAAATAAGGAACGGGTTCGTCGCTTAGAACGGCTCGGTTTGATGCAACCGTCCGGACGACAGGTTCTCCCGGATATGCGACCTGATGCGTTCGTCATCGATGACGTAATAAAGACGCGTCTACAAGAAGACCCGGTCGTTCATGAACAGTTTAAACACTTCCCGGAACTCTATCGACGCATTCGGATTGATACGATTCAAAGTGTACGTAAGGATCCCGCTCTCTATGAAAAACGTCTGCAAACGTTGATTGAAAAAACGAAACTGAATCAGATGTACGGTCAATGGAATGACGGAGGTCGTCTCTTACTCGAAGAGCTTCCGGAGACACAATCCGTTGCTGATTGGTCAGACCGCTAAGAAAATCTCTTCTAACGATTGGCGTGCGATTTGCACCTCGTAGACTTTGACATATTGTTTCGCAAGCGAGATGAGTAAATTCGGAATATCTTCTTTTGACGTTAACTCAAGTCGTGTACATTCATCTGTTTGCGACAAGAGTCGAGCGTATTCTGGCAGATGTGATGCCTCTAACCGTGGAACAGTCCGAATATGGATTTGAATTTCCTGCCTCATCGCTTCTTGTAATGACGCAACGGTTCCGCAACGGACGATTCGACCATCCGCCATAATGGCAACACGGTCACACATCTTTTCCATCTCATTCAAGTTATGCGAGGTCAAGAAAATCGTTTTCCCTTCCGCTTTCAATGTGAGCAATAAGCGCTGGATATCGATCGCCGATTCTGGATCAAGACCGGATGTCGGTTCATCTAAAAAGAGTAGTTCCGGATTTCCGGTGAGCGCTTGAGCGATACTGATCTTTTTCTTCATCCCAAACGAGAAGCTCCTAATCTTTTGTCGCTCCGTTCCGCTTAATCCGACCTGCTCAAGTAACCTTAAAACCTCTTGTTTACTGATACGAACTCCGGATAATCCCGCCATATATTCAAGAAACGCACGTGCCGTCATGTCATGATAGAGATTCGATGTATCCGGCATAACTCCAATCCGTTGTTTGATGGCATCCAGTCGATCAGCGGGTTCACCGAGAAGTGCGACAGTTCCGCCTGTCGAGTGTGTGATCCCGCTCATAATCTGAATAAACGTCGATTTACCGGCCCCATTACGACCTAAAAAACCAAAAATTTCTCCTCGTTCGACCGTCAAATCCACCTCTCGTAAGACTTCTTTTGTGCCGAACGATTTCTTTAATCCTCTTACTTCAATCGCATTCATATTATAGATCCTTTCGTTTTAACGTCAGGTAGGCGACCATCAAAAATACCCCACTCCATAAAACAGGTAACAGTAATGACATTCCAGACATGATGACGGCATGGTACGGCAAGATGTATTGAAACGGTACGAGATACCATTTCTCTGAGAAAGCTGACCACAGACCGATGATCGGTACGACGATTCCGAGAAAAATACCGAGGAACATCGTCAAACCAGGCTTCGCAATTATTGTTGATAAAAAGATATTGAAACTCGTGATATATAGGATGACTATCAGAACTGTCAGATAATCGATCCAGAACCATTGCTGCGCGTAGAGCGAGACAATGAGGAAATTGATCGTTAGCGTCGCGCACCAGAACAACAATGAACCGAGAAACTTCTCCAAAACGATTCGCAGACGCGACGTCTTCGTGACCAGAAAACGAATCGTCCGCGTCTCGATTTCACGATTGATGATATCGTGTGATAATGCAGCCACGAATAGAAAACCGAAGAACAGGATGAAGAACTTAATGCTTGAAGTATAAGCAGACGGTTGATTAACACCAGCAAGCAGTTCCGGATGCCTCGTCAAATACGATGCTGTGAAGACAGACGTGATCGTCAGAAAAAGAATCAATAGAATCGCTTTGATGCTTTTGAAGCTGCTCGTGAATTCTTGTTTTACGATTGGAAACATGACGGACTCCTTTGAACTTATTTTGATTAACGCAAGCGTTCTTTTGCTTTCGTGACAAAGACACCGAGTCCATATAAGGTAACGGCTGTTAAGAACATCGTGATGATGGTTTCCATGTGAATTCTCCTCTATGTAAATGACGTGTCATCTTACTCTACGCTACTTCTTAAAGAAAGTTTCCTTATTTTTCAATTTCCAACATTCTCCTCATGGTACAGTAAAAGAAAAAAGGAGGCAGCAAATGAAACGTTACACAATCACCTGTCAGCAACAATCCGTCCACATTACGGAATGGGGAAACGAACAGCTTCCGACGATCGTCTGCTTCCATGGACTCGGCAGTACGAGTCTCAGCTTCATTGAAATCGCTGAAGCGCTCGCGGACGAATTCCGTCTGATTGCGATTGATTTACCCGGTCACGGCAAAACACCAGCTTTCTTAGATCCCCTACATTATCGCATGAAACCCTTTACGGACTGGATCGACGAGATCTTACACATCCTTGATATCAAGCGGTTCTATGCCTTGTCGCACTCATGGGGAAGTGTCCTCTCGCTCTATTATTTGATTGAACATGCGGACCGTGTGCTTGGCACGATTCTGATTGACGGCGGCTATCACAGTAAACGACTCTACGGTCGTTCCATAGAGGAAGAAGTCGCCTTTTATGAACAAGACTTCGAGGATTCCGTTTCGACATGGGAGGAATTTTTAGACGTTGCCGTCTATGCCCCGAATGCCCGTCGCTCGCACTCCCTTGATCAAGCCGGAGTCGATCTTCTTCGGATGGAGGAAGGACGATTCCACTGGCATGCGCGAGGAGAGACGGCTGCTGCAATCGTACGCGCGCTTCATCACGAGGATGTTCTTGATTTTCTACCGGACGTTCCACCAGCGGACATTCAGTTGTACGTCGCTACGTTACCGACAGATCAAGCATCGATCCGTCAGCAGGCGACGAACCTATTACATGAGATAACACAAGCGACGGTCCATCTCGTTCCGAGACAGGACATCTATTACACTGGGATCGTCCCGATGTCATCGTTAAGGCGATTCGTCATCATTGGTTGCCCGGAAAAAGATTGTATTCCATTTTGAAATTGGTTTATTATGGAATTAAAGTAAAAAGGAGGGGTTCGTATGTTAAAACGGTTAACGTTCGTTTGTGTAACCTTATGCGTCGCGATCGTCGCCGTGCTCGTCGCAGCACGCCATTCAACAGGCAATACCATCTCGTTTAAGGAGCCGTTATCGCTCTATATTGCGATTGGACTAATTGTCGTCTTATTCCTACCACCATTCATCCTATCGTTTTTCGAAAACCCTGTACTGAAGATCGTCAATGTCATTTATCAATCCTTGATCGTCTTCAGTTTCGTCGGACTGATTCCAGTCGGTTTCTTAATTCCAGACGGCTCATCAACGCTTATTGTAGCGGTCCTCGGAACAGTCGCGAGTCTTACCAGTGTCATCGTGACAGTGCGAAGTCACTCGATTTTAGCTAACTATTCTTCTGACGTACGTTAATCTATCTTTCAAACTGCTTCCGCCATCATGGTAGGAAGCAGCTTTTATTTTTATGTATAAATTTATTTATCGATAAGCTCATTTTTATTAATTTGTTTTTCGTTAAAGTTGGGCGTATTCTAATCACGTAGCCAATCGGCAAACGAAAAAGTAGGAACATATCATGAGTAAACACATCTTAATGGTCGTCACAAACGCAAAAGAAATGAAGGAAGGTCACGCGACAGGACTTTGGTTGTCTGAGTTCGCGGAAGCATACATCGAATTCAAGAACGCAGGATATACCGTAACGGTCGCAAGTCCGAACGGCGGTGAATCACCAATCGACGCTCGGAGCCTGGAAGACGAAGTCCCAGCTGAGATTCAAGCAACAGCTCCACTCTTGAAAGAGACACTTGATTTAAAATCAATCCAAGACTTCTCGGCATTCGATGCGATCTTCATGCCAGGCGGACACGGTACGATGTTCGACTTGCCACAAAGTGATGCTTTGAACAACGCCCTTCGTACATTGTTTGAAGCGAACAAGACAGTCGCTGCAGTGTGCCACGGACCAGCTGGACTCGTTAGTGCGACACTCTCAGACGGAACACCGCTCGTCGCAGGAAAAACGATCGCAACGTTCACGGATGAAGAAGAACGCGCGACAGGACTTGACGTCTACATGCCATTCTTGCTCGAGACGCGTCTTCGTGAACTTGGCGCAAACATCATCACGGCTGACAACTTCACAAAGAACGTCCAAGTCGACGGAAACCTCGTCACAGGTCAAAATCCACAGTCCACGATCGCTGTTGCGAAAGCTGTCATCACCACACTCAACTAATCAATTCAAGAGATCCTTTGGATGAAGGATCTCTTTTCATAGGAGGTTCTATCGATGATTCAACTGATTGCCCGGATCGAAGCGCGTCCGAATCAAGGCGAACAGCTCGCTTCCATCATCGAAGGTGTGATCGCCCCTTCGCGTGCCGAGGCAGGGTGCCTGACCTATCAGGCACACCACGCTATCGATGATCCGAACGTCTTCTACTTTTACGAACAATGGCGTGATCAAGACGCTTTCGATCAGCATGTCGCCTCACCGCACTATCATACGTATCGTGCGGACATCGCCCATCTCGTCGCTGATCGAAACGTGGCGTTCTTACGTGACATCTGAATGAAAAAATCCCAAGATTATCCCCTCACTTGAGGACAATCTTGGGATTTTTCCGTTCACCCTACTTACTTTATTTTCATTTCAAAGGCGTAGGTCTGTGCTGTCCATTCACCATTTAAGAATAAGACGGCTTTTTTTGCTGCTTTTGGAACATGATAGATCAAGTCGACGCGGGACTTATATGGCGGCAAATACTTCGACTGCTCAATCCAGGCTTTTGGATTTCGATTAATGACGTCGATTGGATCATGTGTTCCCGATTGATCGTTCGTCAATGTGAAGAACTGTGGTTCATACGTATAGAAACTGCCTACCACCATCTCGTCTGAATCCTGCATCTCAATCCGTATCATGATTGCTTTTTGTCCAGCAGGTGACTTAAGATTCGTCAACGTCCGCGCTTCCTTCACTTCCAGATCGTTGTACCGTTTGACGTTCGTATCTCCCGGATACGTCCGGAAGCTTGCCTTTTGTAAGACGGCTTCGAGTGTTTCATTGCTCTCCTTGACCGACTTTTTCTTAGGCAAGACGCGCTCCTTTTGTGACTGTTGATCGTGAAGTTTCGTCCCTGTCGTCTGGATCACTTTCGTCGGTTTGGCGACAGGTTTAGCCGGAGCAGGTGGTATCTTCGCAACCACGAAGAAGCCGAGGATCAAGATGCTTGCGACTAAACCACCTCCAATCGTTCCAAGGGCAATCTTGAACCGTTTTTCTGTTGCTTTACTGTTGACGACGGTCTGGTTAATGGCAGCACTCGGTGTAATGCGGACAGCTCGTGTTGCCGGTAGGAGCGCACCGACGACACCCGTTGCGAGTGGAATCATTAATGTCAGGCAAAGAAAGCCGATGTCTGCTGTCGGGAACGTATGATACGTCTGCCAAATCAAGACAAGTGCAACGGCGAGACCAATCATTCCAGCTAATAATCCCGTCAAACCGCCTTCAATCAGAACGAGTAATCGAATCCGGCGATCATGCCACCCCGTGACCTTCAAGACGGCGAGCTGACTTTTCCGTTCATTGACGTTTTGCCAGAGGATTTCCGTTGTCGTCAAAATCGCTATCAGCAAAGCCACACCCATTGCGATGTAATGCATCGTGCCGACCTCAAGGGCGACAAACTCACCGAGCCATGTCGCATACAGAACGCCTTTGAGACGGAACGTGACGAACAGGAAGAACATGAACAGACTCGTCGGTAAAGCGATCGCGATGATCGATAAAACGGTCCGTTGCCAATAGGTCAGTAATTGATTGAGACTCATGCCAAGTACACCTGTCGAACGGACGAACCGTCGTCCACTTGTCGCCTCTCCGGCTCGCATCGTCTCATACGGTCGAATCCAACGAATCAATGCCATCGGAACGAGCGTACCGCCCCAGTAGATCAAAAGACCAGCAAGACCGATCAAAAGAACGCGTTCAGGACTCGTCCCACCGTTCCCGATTAATGAAAATCCGCCGAGAATCAGCCAGGCAATCAACGTGACGAGTGTTCCGAGTAAGGTCGCCTCGAGCAAGAGTAATGTTGACAGTTGACGCGGTCGCCAACCAAGCGACAGTAAAATCGAGAACTCTTTTTTCCGTGCATAGAGTAAAATGATGTTCGAACTGAAAACATAGACGATGGCGACAGCGATGACACTGGCGATAACACCACCCATTCCGACTTTTGCTTCTTCGAAAATTGAGATGGAAGAGCCAAGCTTGATCCATGGTTGTTGAATCCAACCGAGAGCTTTTTTCCCGTCAAGTCCCGGTAAGTAGGTCAAGGCCAGTTGCGGCGATGATCCAAGTGTGACGTCGGTGATCAGTCCCGTCTTATCTTCGATTTCTCGCGCGACCGCTTGCAGTTTCGCTTCGCTTTGTTCGTTCAACGTCTCGACTCCCTTGACGTGAATTCGGATCGCAGAGATCGCTTTATCTCCCCGGATCGCAAACGCAGCATCGAGTGTCGTCAAGACAGACGGTGGTTTCGTCAGGAAATCGAATGGATCGTCCATCGCTTCGACGTCACGCGGTGGATTGACCGGTCGTTCTTGTGCATCCATGACCCACTGTGCCTTTGCCGGGAAGTATGTCTCCATCGGCAGTTCGGTCAATGGATCTTTGGACAGCTTCAATTTTTTCGCATTAAAAACGCCGATGTAGTTCATGTCTAGTTTGATCCAATCGTCACTTGTCTTCCCGAACGGATTCGGTTTTCGATACATCGCTCGTTTTGCCAGCAGCGACTCTGCTTCGACCCGTTGTGGTTCGACTTGATACGTATACGGCCAGCGGTTCCCGAACGGACTCTTCAGCGGTTGATACCTGACAGGGGACGGCTTTTGACTGACCCAGTCGAACTCACTCGCACCGTTTGGTTCATGATTTCCGTTCAAGATATCCGTGACAAGTTGTTTTCGGATTTGACGGCTTGTAATCGTGTATGTTTTCGGATGATCCGTCTTTAATGTTTTGAGGAACTGTTTTCCCCCTTTTTGTTCAATCATATTGACAGTCGCATTCATCGAATCATCTTGTAGCGGTAGCAGGACATCTTCATAGGTATACGATGTCTTGACGGTCGAATATTCCTGTTCATTCAAGAGAACCGGAATTTGTATGACACCGTCTCCGCGCTTCGTGATTTTCGTGTTCGGATCAAAATAGCGGCTGTGCGCAGTCGTATGGACCGCATCCTTCAGACCGACGAGTCTCGCTTCTGCTTCCGGATCCACACCGGCAATCATCTCGTATGTACCTTGCTCATACAACGGCACCTTCCCGACGCCTAACGGAGAAAGACCCGTTTTTGTAGCATCTTTTAAAGGCTCCCAACCAGCGCCTAAATAATGATCGGTGATATATTGCTCCGTTTTCAGACCAGTATCTTGTTGACTGTTAATTCGCAACCGATAGATGCCTTGTTTCTTAATCGTATGCGTACCGATGGGTGTTCCGATATACGTTCCACCAATCATTGCGATCGGTGCCGCGACCTCGACGTCGGTCATCTGTTTGATTGTCTCATATTGTTTACGGGTGATACCGCCATCAAGACCACTCATGTAATTCGGCTCGAGTAACTTCAAGTCTTCCGTGACACTTCGACTCCCCACTGGTCGAACAACGATATCGTAGGAAGAGTGCCAGCGCTGTTGCAATGCATCGACGACCGTTCCTTTATTCGCTTGAGAGGTACCGATGAGGTAACTCAGTCCCGTACTGACGATCAGCACACCAACTAGCAACAGGATAAATCGTTCTTTGTTTCGCCACCATGCGTTCCAGATGAACTTCAGCATTTGATGCCTCCTTGAAGGATTTAAAAGAACCACTCTTATTTTGGATAAATTATGTTATATTTACAATTTATCACATTGCAAATTATCGGAATAGTCTTTCTTTTTGAACAGAAAAAGAGGCTGACTCAAAAGTCAGTCTCTACATAAGGGAAGTGATGCAAAATGATGATCTGCCATTCTTTTTTTAATTAGCCTCTTTCATTACGATTGTAAGACAACAATCACCTGTTGCAAAACCGGATCGTGGCGCGAGTCCGTTCGATAAGCGACATATAACTGATTCGTCGCGAATCGTTCCGGCGCAATCCGTTGTACCCGTCCAGCGCTGACCGCTGCTTCGACGAGATAATCGGGCAAGATGCTAATCCCGTGTCCTACTTCGATCGCCTTTAGTATCGCATCGACGTTCGGTAAGATCATTTCCGGACGAATCCCAGGTCGTTCTCCGAACTGCGTCTGATAGTACCGACGAATGATTGGTAACTCGAGTCCATAGCTAATCCAGCGTTGTCGGTCCATCCATTCCTTTAGATCCGTTTCCGGAGCATCGTATCCGATTGGAGCGATCAAATGAAAGCGTTCGTCAGCGATCGGGACATACTGGACTCCCGGTTCATCGATCCGCTTCGTTGCGATGATGAAGTCGAGCTCATTCGCAAGCAAGCGTTGCAACAAGGGAACCGTCAAATCAAAGACTACCGTGAACTGTGCGACGTCGAGCGGTAGCTTTGGTACGATCCCATGCGTCACGAATTCCGTCGGTCCCCCGAACTTCAAGACCGGACGAGATTGCTCCCCTGCTTCGTACTTCATCTCAAGCGATAACTCCTCGAGCCGGTCGATCAATCCGACGACTTGTGTATAGAGGGCTGTTCCCGCGTCCGTCGGAATCATTTGCCGTGGCGCACGGATGAACAAGGTCGTCTCAAGTTCTGCTTCCAGTGCCGCGATATGCTGGCTGACCGCCGGTTGCGTCAAAAAACGAAATTTTGCCGCCGCCGAGACGGAACGCTGTTGATAAACGTGAATGAAACTCCGGTACCATTCAAAATCGATCATGTATGTTCTCCTTTTGCTTGGTCTTCCTATAAAGTATAGTTCCATTCAATCTATAAGACAAATAACGAATAATTTAGTAAGTCATAAATTTATTTATCGGATAATGCAAGACGGTTTCCGTAGTAGTTCATGAATTGTTGAACGCCAAGGCAGACAAGTAGGATCAATGGAAAGAACTGCAACGGGAATAGAAAGAGGAGAAGCGTAGCGGTCACGAGTGGCTGACGCAAGACGACAGTACAACTTGCCGTAACGACAAGTGTCACGATCAATCCAGGCATGAACGGACTTAATTGGCTGAGACAGAATGCCATGACTGTGCTCGAAAAAATTAACGGGAATATCTTTCCGCCTTTCCAGCCGCAGGAAAAACAAAGATGCGTCAACCCCACCTTTCCGATCGCAAGCAACAATAAGGCACCGATTGTCCAGGAGGATCCCTCTTTCGTAAAATCGAAGATGTCATGTTCACCAGAAAACAATAAGTAAGAGGAAATCATGGATGCAAGACCAATCGCGATTCCCGCGATGAGTGCGAGAAGGATTGGATTTCCGACGCGGGAAACCATCCAGTTCGTCACCCGCTCCGTCCATATGAAGAAAAGTCCAAACGCGATCCCGAGGAGAATCGCCGGAAGGATGAACCACATGACAGTCGCATTCCACGTAATCGGTGGTATCTTAATAGCGAACACGCGGTCATGGGGTACGAGGTGCATGATGAAACGAAAACAGGCAAAAGCGACGAGCGTACAAATGCCGTAATAAAAGATGCGTTGTACCTTTTGCCAGCGTGACGTTGCTTGCTGCATCGGTTCCTCCTCGATCGCTTCAGAGACACTGACGAACGGGGCATGAAAAATCGTCGCTAACATCGCAGCGTATCCCGTCTGCAAGAAACTTTGCCGCTCCGGCTCCGTCAACCGTAACCGATCACCGATCCACGTCACCATTCCCCCTAAGATGCTGATCAACGCAGCTTCCGGTCCTAAACTCGCTCCACACGTCAGCACGATCCATGCGGCAACGGCGTTTTTCCAGAGAGCACCGCGATAAGGTACACGACCTTCTTGCTTGAAGTTAGCAAGCGTCTCATGCATCGTCTTCGGGTAATCACCTACCGACTTTTGAATAAGACCAACACCGATACCACCGAGTAGACCGACGCCAAGTCCATAGAAAGATACATCGAGTACAGACGGTAACCACTCCCATACATAATGAATCGATGCGTTCACACCACTTAAAAACAAGGCAGCCGTCAATCCGACGATTGCTCCGAGGATCAGACAATGCAAGAAGTGCGTCAGATGTGGTTTCATTTCTGCTCCTCCTTCTTCTTCTTGTCCTGGTGATATTGTTTTAATGCCATATTAAAGTTCACGATGACGGCACTGAGAACACCGACACCAAGCATGACGTAACCGATCGAAAACAATTTACCGAACGCTGTCTGTGGGACGAGATCCCCGTATCCGACAGTCGCGAGTGTCATGACGGAGAAATAAAAGGCATCTAGAATACTGAACTGTTCGACATTGTGATAGAAGACCGTCCCAATCAAGAAAAGTGCCCCGACCATGATCATCAATGCTTTCTGTTCTTCTTGCTTGAATAAGATACGGATGACATGAAAAAAATTTTGGATCAAGATAAAGAACGCCAGCGTGCTCTCTCCTCCTCAGTTCCGTCATCACGGCACACGTTCATTGAACAATTTCTCTAGTTGGTCAGGATCAAGTTGATTCAAGTCAGAGATCAGGAAACAATCGATTCGTTTTGATGACTGGATTTGTAAGCTTTTATCCGTCCGTAGGAGCTATTTGACACCTAGCAACGTCGCGATCAAAATAAAACTACAGTTGATCAGGAACAGATATCTGCATCGAGCGCGTAGGTCATGTTCTGATTCGCAATGGCGTTATCGACGATAGTAGCAAGACGGTGGCGATTATGACACCGGGAACGTCCGCGCAATCAGTTCGTCACTCAGAAACGAGTCACACCATTTAAGTCATTGGTTTTTATTTACCCATTTTTAGTGTCTTCGCCTTATTTCCCTTATGAAAAAATCCCTTTACTGAAAGGTACATTGCTCATGAAAAAATTCCGCGGCAAACGCCGTTATTTTAAAAATCTCGAACTTGAATACAAAAGTTTTTCTTCTCCCTCCTATATTGATACAGACGTCTGGTTTAACGAATGGCACGAGCATCCTGACTTTTATGGACATGGCAACGCGAGTCTGCGTATTCGTAAAGCACATCTTCGGATCGCATTGAGCGCTATGCAGGACATGCAACAAAAACTAGAGGAAAAACAGATTGAACATCAGCTTTACATAACGATTGTCCTCGAGGATGCTTCACAAGACGCACTACATGTCCACACGACGAATCCGGACGGAACCCTATTCCCACTTGAGCGGATTCAGTCGTTCCCTCTCGCTTCACGCGTTCCGACCTGGGTAACGGAACTCTTTCCGAGCAACCGGTATACGATTCATGAATCACGGGAGGAATTCATCGATTACACGGAAGAGGAGCCTTTTAGCTCGACCGTCACGCTTTTTTACATCTTGCCTAGCCCTTAAATTGACACGAAAACGAGCTATCCTTTCCAACACAGGAAGAGGATAGCTCGTTTTGTTCGGTTTTTCTTATGGTAGCAAGACGACCTTGCCGAATTTGCCAGCTTGTTTAAAGTACGCTTGGGCTTCTCGCGCTTCAGCGAGCGAGAACGTCCGGTCGATGACGGGCTGAATCGTCTGCGCCCGAACCGCCTCGAGTAATTTCTCATAATCATGGCGATTTCCAAGGACGGATCCTTGTAGACGGATATGTTTCAAGTAAAGTGTCCGAAAATCGAGCGACGTCACCTGTCCCCCGGACGATCCGGAAATACAGTACGTTCCGCCGCGCTTCAGCAGATCCAGTCCTTGTTTAAACACCGCATCGCCGACGACGTCGAGAATCGCATCGACCGGACCAACTTCTTGCATGACCTGCTGATCCCAGTCCGCCTCACGGTAGGAAACGACCAGGTCCGCCCCGAGTTCTTGCAATTGATCCGTCAGCTTCAAGTCACCGACGAGTGCGACGACACGGGCACCGAAGACACGTTTCGCAATCTGGACGTTGAGTGAGCCGACACCACCACTGGCACCTGTTACAAGTAACGTCTGTCCTTGTTGTAAGTTAAGTTGTTCGACCATGTGCCACGCCGTCAATCCACTGACCGAGAAGACCGCACTGTCCGTATAGGAAGCAAGCGGCATGTCGTAACAGAGTTCGAGCGGCCAGCAGACATACTCCGCGTATCCGCCGTCGTACTCGGAACCGATAAACGATAAGTCCTCGGCACTTTGTTCGTCAGCGATTTCTCCACTCGCCGTGAACGGGAACAAGACGACGTCTCGTCCGATTTCTGATTCCGCGACACCGCCTCCAACCGCGACGATCCGTCCGCTAATGTCTGAACCGGGAACTCGGGGGAATTGCACACCTTCCGCTTTCCAGCCCGACTCATTCTCCGCACCATAAGCGCCTTCCCGCATCCAGATTTCTGTATTGTTCAAGGCACAGGCTTTGATTTCAATCAGCACCTCGCCTTGTTTCGGTTGAGGTGTTTGCATATCAATGTACTTCAGATGATCTAGCCCACCATGTCCTGTGACCGTGACTGCCTTCATGTTTTTGCCTCACTTTCTTTTGGTCTAGATATAGATTCTTTTATCCTTTACCCTTTTGTTTTACATACACACCACGTCAAATAAATGATCAAACTCACAAAAAATTAAAAACTGAATATCTTTTCATTTAAAAGCTCTTCTATTTAATTTTTATATTTTGGTAAAATAAAGAAAATACCAAGGAGGTCCCTCATGAAACGTGGCTTAGTATTGGTCGTCCTATTGATTCTAGTCGTGTGCATCATCGTTTTCGAACCATTCCGTGGCGCACCACCGAACCCTGAAGTTAAGGCGAACGGAAAGGATGTTCCGACCGTTCAAGGGTCTTATTGCTGGGACAGCTTACTCCGCAGTCAATGTGGTGATAAAGTTTATCGTGATGGACTCGATATGGCAAAAGAACAAAAACCGGTTAATGTCTCTTCCGGATCAATCGTCCGTGTCGAATTATCCGGCAATCCAGAACAAGTTAAGCTAACACAATGGCACGAACAGAAAAAGAAATCTCGTGTTGTATTAAAAGATGATCAGTTCAATGCACCAACAGAACCTGGTGTCTATGTATATGAATTGAACTCGCGCTGGAAACAAGGCGACGGACAATTCGGATTCTCGTTAAAAGTTCAGTAAACACAATATCCCCACTGTCGTCTTATTGCGTCAGTGGGGTTTGCTGTCATCCGGTTTGACGATACAGTTGCAAGATTCCGAAGACGGTCAAGATGAGATAGCCGGTTCCGATGAACAGAAAGACTGGGCGAATCAATTGATCCTTCGGTTGACGCGTGATGCCTTCGAAGAAACAACTGACAATAAAACCGAGGACCAATATCACGACATACATGAAGAGGAATATTTCGAGAAGACCGACTGGACCGGGGTGCGTTAGCGAAGGTGCTATCCAAAATAGACTACCAATGATAATAGCAAGTATGACGGTACCCAGTACGATCCCGATGAGTGGATGGATCGTGTTCAGTCGCCGGATCACATCATGATGTTTGACGAGACGCTCCACTACTGTCATCGCTGACAGACAGGTCAGTAAAAATAAGATTAAGAAATAGATTGCTTGCTCGATCGGACGGAACGTCGTAAAAAAGACAGCTCCGGTAAGAACCAGGAGTGGAGATATGAAATAAATCAAACGTTTCACTTTTTTCCCACCTTTCATACACCTTTCTTGAAAGTGAACACATAACTAAGACAATGTAACATATAGCACGTTACATATTTTACCACTTTTATCTTTTTTCAAATTTTGATACCTATGTACTTTTTTCAACAATTGTAAAAAAATGATAAAAATTCTTTACGGTTTCATTTGGCATATGCTAGGATGAGACAAATCATATGAATCAAACGCATTGAAGAGAACAGTACGTCATTTCGATTTTTCCTAGAGAGCTCCGATTGGTGGGAAGGAGCAAAAGTCATTGACCGAACCAAGCCTCTGAGCAGCACGGTGGAACCGAATCGGGGATATCGTGACGGGTGCTCCCGTTATCGAGCTCAGGTATTTGCCGTTTAAAAGCGGTCGTACCGATGAAGGCGGTACCGGTGACGGTTTCGCGAACAGGGGTGGCACCACGACACGCACAGTCTCGTCCCCAAGACCAACGTCTTGGAGGTGGGATTTTTTTATTGGCTTAAAACACAATTAAAAAAGGAGTGTGTCATATGTCGAATTGGAAATACCCTGGATTGCTGTTACTTGGTGTCGGTGTCTCGAACATTGGAGCTTGGGTCTACTTCATCGCTTTGAATTTAATCGTCCTCGAACGAACGGGATCGGCGTTCGCCGTCTCCGTTCTCTATATCCTGTTACCGATCTCCGCGCTGTTGACGAGTCTTTGGTCCGGCAGTGTCGTCGATCGAATCAATCAACGTCGCTTGCTCGTCATGCTTGACGTCGGGCGCGCCGCGCTCGTCTTTTCGTTGACATTGATCGATTCATTGTATGTTCTTTATGCGCTCGTCTTCATCTTGAACATCGGTAACACGCTATTTGAGACATCCTCATTGATCTACATGACGAAGCTCGTGCCAGAGACTAGTCGCCAACGGTTCAATGCATTAAAGAATTTCATTCAGTCGGCCGGTTTCATTCTCGGACCATCGATTGCCGGCTTTTTATTTTTAATCGGTTCTCCTGAGACGGCGATTGTCCTCAACGCGGGAGCACTGTTGTGTTCTGCCACTTTATTGTCCGTCTTGCCTGACGTCCGCTTGGCGGCGACTATAGCAGTCCCCTTCTCACTCCGAGTGATTCTTAAGGACTGGAAAGAAACCTTTCAGTTTGCACGGACTCGGCGCTACATCACGCTCGTCTACGCCTTCTATGCGCTGATGATCGTCTTGATGAGCGGACTCGATTCGCTTGAAGCCTCGTTTGCGACGATCGTTTTGCAGATGGACGAGAGTACGTATGGATTCCTCGTCAGTATCGCCGGAATCGGCATCATCTGTGGTTCCGCGGTCAATGCAACCTTTACGCATCGCTTGTCGCTCCGGTTCTTGATCCAGTTTGGGGCACTGATGACGCCTGTCGGTTACTTGATCTTTGCCTCGGCGACGTCATTCTTGATTGCAGCGATCGGCTTTTTCTTGCTAAGTTTTGCCCTTGCATTCGCAAACACTGGCTTCATGACGTTTGCTCAAACACACATTCCGGTCGAATTGATGGGACGGTTCCTCAGTAGCATCCACGTTGTACAATCGACTGGTGTCATTCTACTGACTGCCTTGATCGGTCTATATGCCGAGACCTCGATCCGCTTGACGTATACCGTCGCTGCAGTCAGCTTCCTGTTCATCAGTGGATTGATCGTTTGGATCGTCCAGGATCGAACGAAACGCCATTATTTCGCGACGGAAACGGACGAAACGATCAAACTTTCGTCATGAGAAAGGAAGGTATTCATGCACCTGACCGCAAAACGAATTTTCCTACGCCCGCTTGACGTGACGGATGCACACGTCTTATTCGAACAAACCCAGGATGAGACATTACGTTACCTGACTGATACGACGGTGACGTTTTCGCTCGAACAGATCGAACGACATATTCTTTCGATTCAAGCTGATCCAACGCGCTTTGATTTCGCCATCTGTTTGAACTCCGGTGAAATAATCGGCGAGTGTTCGATTTTAGACATCGATGCAGAGTTGAAACAAGCAGGCTTTCGTATTTCGATGCGTGCCCTCCCCTGGACCGGTCAAGGGTACGGGACAGAAGCGATCGCGTGTATCATCCGGTTTTGTTTCGAGGAACTTCGACTTCATCAACTTGAACTTGAAGTGTTTTCGCATAATGAACGAGCCATCGCTGCGTATAAAAAAGTTGGCTTTGACATCGTAGAAACGATTCCTGATGCTGTATCCTATGAAGGGCGTTCGTTCGACGAAATCATCATGCGGAAATGTAGCCCACTCTATGCTTAAAAGAATCACTCCTGATGTAGCACCTCCTTCGTGAGGTGCTTTTTCTAATCGATTAAAAACGAACATACCTAATTAACAGATTTTTTAGTCAATTCACTATTATTTGTATATAATGGAAAAATAACAAGAAATATATGGATATATGTAACCATTATAAGATTTTCCTTAAACCAAACGAAAGCGAGGGATAGTACATGCTGAGATTCATCTGGAATTCCTGGTGGCGTAACAAGGAGCGGTTCATCCTGCTACTCGTCGGTGTCCTGATCGTCAGTACAGGACTCAGTTATTTAATCGGTACGACGCAAGCGAACAATGGAACGGTCGTCGATGAACTGCAAAAACGCTGGGGATCGTCCTACGATATCGTCGTTCGACCGGAAGGCAGTCGGAGCGTGACGGAAGACTTGAACCTGCTCGAGCCAAATTACATGAGTGGGCTCGACGGCGGGATCACCCGCAAGCAGTACGAGACGATCAAGCAAATCGCAGACGTCGAAGTCGCCGCACCGATTGCGATGATCGGAAACTACAATACAGATGCTGTGAAGGATACGTATAACTTCAAAGAGCCAGGCATTTATAAGATTTCATTCAAAGATATGCAAGATACTGGACTAAAAAAAGAAACAGAGTCTCACTCCTTCTTTGCTGGAGCCGGATGGTTCCCTCCTGAGAGTGACGGATTGAATCGAGATATTTCACCACAAGAATTAGGCGAGTTTCCTATTTACGGTTACGGGAGTTCGGTTATGCTTGCCGGGATTGATCCGGAAGCAGAAGCACAACTAGTCGGACTCGATCAAGCAACTAAGAAGGCAACACATAGTCGTTATTTCACGAAAGAAGATATTGTCAACGATTATGGTGACGGTGTATGGGACATCCCACTAATCATGAACAGCCACGAGTACGTGAATGCTTCGCGGACTTATCGCTATGAGAAAGTCGATATCCCGCTCGTTAAAGACTCAATGACTGAAACGGTTCGCAGTATCATGAAAAAAGGTGGCGAATCCTATCTCAAAACGCTTCCTGTCAAAGATACGAAAGAATACTATATTTCGACAAAGCAAGCGTCAAAACAACTCGTAAAGAATATTCTTGAAGATAAGGTTCCAGAAAATGCTGCTGGTAGCTTTGACTGGATGTATCTAAAACCATCAGCCGTCGAGTATCAAACAATTGCGAGTCCGTTTGCAAAACGTTGGCCATTTACTTATCAAGTGACGCCTCAAGAGGTTGCAAAAGAAGTCCTGATTTCGAAACGATCGATGTATCGAAAAGCTCGTATCTTCGGTGACGGCACAGGTAGCCTAGAAAACGTTCCGAAAATGCATTTGAACTTTATTGGTGTCTTTGATCCAAAAAAATTGAACATCTCGAAGGATCCGTTGACAGAACTGCCGATGGAGACCTATTTCCCGGCGAAAGCCCAATGGGTCATGGATAAGAATGAAAAACCGGTCAATCCGGTTCGGGAAGTTAAGCCGACGAATGACCCGTATGATTTCTTGACAAAACCACCATCGATGCTGACGACGCTTGACGCCGCCTTTAAGTTACGTGGTGATAAAGCAATTTCAGCCATTCGTGTCAACGTCAAAGGTGTTGAGACGATGAACGCAACGAGTGAGAAAAAGTTGAAAGCTGTCGCTCAAGAGATCGAGGATAAGACCGGTTTGATTACGGATGTTACGCTCGGCTCCTCACCACAACTCGCGCTGACATACCTCCCTGGATTAAAAGGTGAATCAGCACTCGGCTGGGTCCAGCAACCGTGGATCAAACTTGGTTCATCGATGGCAATTTTCCAGGAAGCGAAAGTCGGGATGAGTGGTATTATCTTGAGCGTCATCGCTGTCGCGCTCGTTTATGTCTTTAGTTCGAACATCATCTTACTTTATGCGCGAAAAAAAGAGTTCGCAATTTTACTGTCGCTCGGTTGGCGTCCACGTCAGCTCTCGAAGCTTCTGTTCCTAGAAGCAACTTTACTCGGCACACTCGTCGCCTTGATTTCTTGGACGATCCTTGGTTCGTTCTGGCTAACGACGGATCATCCGATTGCCTTATCACGGATCATCTTGATCGGACTTGCTGGTCTATTGATTTACTGGGGCGGTACGCTCGTCCCGATGACGCTCATCCGCCGGATTCAACCATTCGAAAGTATGCGTTCTGGTGAAGTCTCAAAAGGTCGTCGCTTCGTCCGGGCACAAAGTGTCCTTGGGATGAGCATCAACCAACTTGCAACGTATTGGCAACGGACGATCCTCTCGACGATCGCGATCGCCTTGCCAACGAGTCTATTCATCTTCTTCCTGTTCATCACCTTCCGACTGAAAGGTGTCCTGTATGCAACATGGCTCGGTGAATACGTTGCCCTTGAAGTCGGCACGATGCACTATGTTGCCATGGGTGTCGCTTTACTCATCGCCATCTTGACGACGACGGAGATCATGTGGCAAAACGTCAACGAGCGAAAGAGTCAGCTCGCTGTCTTAAAAGCAACCGGCTGGCGTAACGGACAAATCCGGACACTCGTCTTAAGTGAAGGATTGATGACGGGACTGTTCGCCGGAATCATCGGCTTACTAATCGCTCTTGCGATGATCGGCTTCGTCTATAACCAGTTCCCAACAGGTGAGCTTGGTTTCTTGAGTGTCATGTTGTTGATTCCTGCCATCACGGGAGTTCTCGGTGCCCTTTTACCCGCACAACGCGCCGTCAGCATTACACCAAATGCTGCGATTGGAAGTGTCGCGACGAATACGAAAGCGACCGAACGACGTTTCCGAATCGCCTTATCCGCAGTCGGTGGTGCCCTTGTCGTCGGTGTCGCTTCCCTATTCTTCTTTGCTACGACCGAAGAAGGACCGACACCAACAAAACCCGCGCAAACAGCTTCACCATCAATCAAGACGACAGGTACGAAATTGGCAGATGTAAATGAGTCTAAAAAGAAAAAATCATCCTCGAAGAAAGTCAATTCGAGTAATCTCGATAAACTGATGAATCGTGGTGTCGTTCAAACTTATCCGGGAGATCCTAAAACACAAGGTAATATTTTTCATGTTAATAAACTTCTCTCATCCCCTCCAAAAGAGTTGAAATTACCAACTCTTGATAATGAACAATATGTCACCGTTCCCGTCATCCTTGAAAACTACAAGGATAAAGACGCAGATGACGGATATGCTATTTATAAGCCAAATCTATTCACGTTAGAGGATACAAACGGAAACGTATACGAAGCTGTCGATTATGAGAACCGGAATCCAGATGTATGGAAGGATGGCTATCGTTATTATCCACCTTCCGTTTCACGCGTCGATCTTGTCTTCCGTGTTCCACGTGAAAAAAACACCTATGTTCTTTTCGCGACAAGTGAAGCGATTGCCAAACCGACGACCGTCAAAATTGAAGTCGATGCTGTGAATGCTACTTCAACCACCGTGAAGACCGGACAAAAAAAGCAGTCGAAAAAAACAAATACAGATGTCATCAAGAAATTGATGGATGAAGGTGGAAAGCAAACTTACCCAGGTGATCCTAATGTAATGAAGTACCATGGGTTCAAGGTTAGTTCTGCTAAACGAGTTCAACTTCCTGATTTACCATCATCCAAACAGGCTGTTTCTGTCACGCTTGAATTACGAGTAGAAGGTGAAGCTACAGCCGACTCTTACATCGACTACAAACCATTTACATTCCCATTGATAGATAGTCATAAGAAAAGTTATACCCCTGAAAAAACAATCAATCACAATAAAAAAGCCTATTCAGATAATTTAGGATATCTCGCTCCTTTACACTCAAAAATCGACGTCATCTACATCGTTCCAAAAAATGAGAACACTTTCGTTATGAACGCATATGGCGGATTTACTGGTTATCTCTACACCGTCAAAATCAAATTATGATTGACGCTTTCATCTATTCAATCACTGGCTGTCATATGATGGTCAGTGATTTTTTTGTACCAGAATAAGATTTTCACGGAATCTGCTTTCTACATGTTCATATTTGTTAAGATGATAGACAGGAAAAGATTTGGAAATAAAAATACATAAACGAGGATCAACTATGACATATTTCATGTATCTATTTTGTTTGATCGTCTGGGGACTGAATTTCATTGCTGTCAAAATCCAAGGAACACCTGTCGCCTTGGAAGTATCCCTGACCTATCGATTAGCGATGACCGCTGTTCTTTTCATCCTATTTGCGTTATTCGTTAAACGAACGAACAAACCTACCGCGACGGATATGCCTTTCATCGTCGTATTCGGTGTCTGTAACTTCGCTCTGAGTTACTTATGTCTCTATTACGCGACGATGTTAAGCTCTGCCGCCATCGTGACGTTGATTTTCTCACTCAAGGTCATTCTGACACCAATCGCTCTGCGCTTGTTTTTAAAAGAGACCCTCCATGCGCGCGTTTGGATTGGCGGATGTTTTGGTATCATCGGCGTCGGTGTCCTGATTGTTCCGAGTCTAGGCAGCATCGATGGACTGACCGATTTAAAAGGGGTCTTGATTGCCTTGGTCGGCACGCTATTAACAGCAGTGGGTGACGCCAGTTCAGCGCGGAACGCCAAGCAACGGATCAACCCGGTTCATGCCAATGCGATCGGATTCACTGTCGCGAGTCTATTGATGGGCGCAATCGTCATGATTCAAGGAACACCGCTTACGCTCCCGACAACCGTTACCTATCTTTCTGCCTTACTGTATTTAACCGTGATTGCATCGTTTCTTGCCTGGCTGTTTTATTTGAAACTCGTCGAACGGATCGGTGGTGCGAAGAGCGGCTATATGGTAGCACTATTCCCGTTGATCGGCGGTGTTGCTTCAGTATTGATCGGTGAATCGACGCTATCTCTTCCTTTAATCATCGGGTGTCTATTTAGTTGCATCGGGGCTTCGATTGCTCTAGGGATTCGTCCGTTTCGGCAACGAAATAAAGTATTCAGCTAATGTCAATTCATAAACCGGAGTGATGAACATGTCTTCTCAAATCATTTGTAGGTATGATTTTTTAAATTCACCGAATGCTATTTCAAATGCTTCAGCAAAGGATATCCCCACGATTCTGTCGATTGAAGCGAATGTCAAAATCATCATTGATCATGCACTATATCTCGAAACATCGTTATCCATCTTCGAGTTTTATAAATCCTTGTATCGGTGGAAAAGACAGGTGACGCCTTCATTCATTCCTGCCTTTTATTATTATTCGGTGGAGTTTGACCATGATGAAGAAGGGGCAATCGTATCGATGGTCCCTTTCACGGATCAAGGTCGCATTCAATCGATTTGGGGCGATGAACGGATGAACACTGTTTTTCCTCTCGACACCTTAGTGACATGCTTGTCTGATTTAGAAAGGCAACTTCGATTCGATCTTGAAGCGTACTTCGACATTCAGCTGGATGCCTTCATCCGTCACATTCCCTATTCGTCATCAAAACTTTAATAGAGTGAGGAGACTTCTATATGCTTGATTTATCTCGGTTCCAGATCGAGCTTGATATCAAGAAACCAACACCCTATTTTCAGTCAACACCAGAACGCCGTATCCGCTTTTTAATGGAAGACCTAAATGCCTCGTAATTGAAAGAAATTCTTCAGACGATTTTTCAAGAAGACAGATCCATCCACCTTCTATTCGTTGCTGCATACATCCATTATCATCGGCGCTACTTAGCAAAGGCACGAGTAGGCTCGTCGATTACGATTCGAAATTGGAAAGAGTATATCGTGGAAGATGAAGGAGCTCATACAGGTGTCGTATATGCACATGTGAAACATATAAAGCTAGATGAAATCATCTCCTACTGCTTAAACGTCTATCGAGGGCACACACCAGCTTACATCGTCTTCTTTGACTCGGATTTCCTTTTGTATGTGTCGACTGATGTAGTGGATGTCATCGGAACAGACGTGAATGCGATTAGGACACTCAAGGAAACGTACGCGGAACTTTACAATAGCTTTCACGAAAAATACGTCGAGTAATATTCATAATAAACCTAGATATGTAAACATAAGTATTAATAATTAATTTTTTTGAATATTAAGGTTCATATATTGAATAAATGGAATACTTAATTATGTTTTTAGCAGGAACTATCATCTATCCGGTATTTGAAGGATAATTAGGGTATTATATAACTAATACAAGTATTTCATTTACCACTTTACAACATGAGTGATGCCTCGTTCATCTAAGAGAGGAAAGGAATTTTCCCATGATTTTCATTACGGACTTTTCTTCACCGATCGGGCAGCTCGTCAGCCAACGTATGCGCACGGAAGAACAGCCTTTTTGCATCGGGGTATCCGATCCACAAGCCGCTTCCGAATTATATGGAGAGCATTTTGACTTTCGTCGATTCGATGTCCAGGATGCCTCGACGTTCGTAGAAGCACTCGCAGGATGCGATCAAATCTTTCTCGAATTTCCTGCAAACGCGGACTTGGAGACATTCGAATATTTTATTCATTATCTCAGACAGACTGCCCTGCAACACATCGTCTACCTCTCAGCCAAAGACGCTCTATCCCTCCCATTCACGCCACATCATCGTATTGAAGTCGTCATTCGCCAAACCGACATTCCCTACACGATCATTCGTCCTAGCTACTACATGCAGCATTTAAACATGTTCATGCGAGATATGTTACGAGATCATGCACACCTCTTCGCACCGGCAGGAATTGGTAAGACGTGCATGATTGATGCCCGTGACGTAGCGACCGTCGTGATGACGTGTCTTGAAAACCCAGCCACTCACTTCAATAAAATCTATACGATCAGCGGTGAAGCGGCTTACAATTTTTACGAAGTCGCCCGGCTTCTCGGAGAAGAACTTGAAACAGAGATCATGTATACGAACCCGCCTATTGATTTTTTCCGGTCCTTTATGATGCAACATGGATTGTCTTATGAAGAAACCAATGAAATCATCAAACTTCATGTGCCGATCTTATTAGGTCTAGCGGATGAGACGGATAACCACTTTCTAGAACTAATTGGTGAACGACCGATCACCCTTCGGCAATATATAAAAGACCACCTATCCGATTGGGTAAATGAAGAGGAGGGCAAAGCATATGATTACTCATGAACGAGCACTGTTCGTTCGTCAATGCATCGTCGATTATTATCACCGGCTCGGCATTCATTGTCAGGTGACGATATTCACAGAGTACCCATTGCAATTGTTGCTCGACTTCGATTCTCGAAGAGATGAACTGATTACGCCTCAACGGCGAAGCCTCTCCTGTCGGTACATTCGCGCACACCTCATTTCTGCTTTGATCACATTCGATGATTCCTACACGCATGTTTACATGACGAAAGCGCCCTTTTCCTCCATTACGCGATATTGTCTCTTGATTGTCTGATATCATCGTCAGTCAAAAATGAAAGGAGATGCGGTCGTGCGGTTGAAACGTGCTACGGAACATGGCTTACTGACATTACTTTTTTTGGCACACACCTCAAAATCGATGACACGAAGAGGAGAATACGTAAAGACGAGAGACATTTCGCTTCAATGTAACATCTCGTACGAGCATCTCACGAAAATCATTTCAATTTTAGGAAGAGCAGGTCTTTTACGAACCCATGCTGGACGAGAAGGCGGTGTTCAACTCCTCCCATTGAGTCATACTGTCCGGGTCGGAGATGTCGTCGCGTTATTCGAACGTCCGCTTTTTCCGGGAACGCGTTATCAGGTATGTGCGTTAGATCAACTATTAGATGTTGCATTGATTTCATTCTTTAATACGCTCAATCAAGTTACGATAAAGCAATTAGCGGACGATTTACCACCTCACTTTTTCTTAGACATATCATGATTTACTTCTCATCAAACAGCAGTTCAGTCAAGTGTACAGGAAGGACGTTACACATGACGATTTTAGTAACAGGATTCACAGGAAACGTTGGACTAGCCGTCGGTCATGCAATGATGAAGCGACATATTCCCTTTCATGCGGCTGTCATCGACCCAGCAGCTGCTTCAGAGAAATTCGGCAATGCTTTTCACTATCGTCACCTGGACTACGCCGATATCTCAACGTTTTCACAAGCGTTAAAAGGCGTCGATCAACTCTTTTTGATGTATCCGTCCCAAGTATCAACACGACAGTTCCATCTCTTTCTGCGCTATTTGCGCTTCACCTCAGTCCGGCACATTGTTTATCTCTCGTTCAAGGATGTTCCAGTCTTTCCGCTGACACCTCACCATACGATCGAAAAGATCATTCAAGAGACCGGTATCCCGTTTACGATCATCCGTCCCGGATACTACATGCAAAATTTGAATCTCTTCATGCGTGATGACATCCGTTTTCACGAGCAGATCGTTACGCCCGCTGGTCTTGGGAAGACAAGCATGATTGACATCCGGGATATCGCGACGTTCGTCATCCATTGCCTCGAACATCCTGCCCCCCATTTCAATCGTGTCTATACGTTGCATGGCGAGGAAGTTTTCGGCTTCCATGAAATCGCAAGTCTGATGACGCTACTCTTAGGAAAGACGATCCGTTACACGAACCCTTCGATTCCATTCTTCCAAATGAAGATGGTTCAAAAAGGATATCCGAAAAGCTACGTCAATGAAGTCATCATGTTACACCTCCCGATTAGTCTTGGACTCACGAAACGAACGAACCGTCAGTTCCGCGAGGTGACTGGTACTGAGCCGATTCCCCTAAGTCAATATATTCTCGATTATCAAGCCCACTGGGAGAAGCATTGATTCCTCTATTCTTCGTAAAAGGAAAATGACTTCCCCAAAACCTAGTCATCTCAAAGAGACACGTGTGCCTCATTCATAATCCCTTCATCCATTTGAAGGGATTTGATAGTTTATTGTGGAAAATGATTCTATATGAAGATTCTTTTGCATGATATATGACTTGATTGATTTTAATTTCCGATTTAACACTATTAATTATTCAATAAAGGAGGAGCTGGTATCCTTAAATTCATTTTGATTGGCTCACTACTTGCCGTGATTGCTTTTTTTATCTATTTTGAGCCATTTCGGATCGAACCCTATGACCCAAACGTCGAAGTAAACGGTAAAGCGATTCCAACTGTCCAAGGTTCTTATTGCTGGTCCAGTTTGTTCAGTGCTCAATGTGCGGACATGATCTATGTGGATGCTTTACACATGACTGAAAAAAGTAAACCCGTCATCGTCTCACCCTCTGACAAAATTCATCTCTCGTTTGATCGTAAACCCGATTCGCTCGAAGTCGTACGCTGGGATTCGAAAACGAAAAGTGAACAGGTTTCATTAAAAAACGACATTCTTAGCGCACCGTCTGCTCAAGGTACGTATACCTATGAGGTCGTTGCCGGATGGAACGAACATGGTGACGGTCTATCCGCCTTTTTGATTCAGGTCCGATAAAACCAACCTCACTCAAACAGGAGATGAATAATAATGCGTAAAGGTTTTCGACTCTGGCTACCCTTGCTCTCACTTGCTGTCTGTTTATTTAATGCTTTCGGTTACGATGACAAAAACATCTTGTTGTTTCTCACAAGCCCTGTTTTCTGGCTACTTGAGTCACGTTCCTTCCTCGGAACTTGGCTGGATTCCTTCCATATCCCGCTGTTCCTGATCTACATCCTGACTTTGATCAGTTGGTTCTTGATCGGGTTACTGATCGATGTCATTCTTTCTGTTTTGTTTAGACGATCTTCTAGACGCATCCATGATTAACTGAGGAGGAAAATACATATGGGACCAACCAACGATTTGTGGGTGTGGGTATTGTCCTATGCTTTCTTTTTCATCACGCTTATCAGTGCAATCTTCGTCGCGATCAAGCATCCAGCCTTGAGAAAAGCATCGATTCGAGCGATGTTAGCAATGCTTTTCATGTATGCATTATTCATTTGGAACTCCATGTACCGACTTGACATTACAGAATTCAGACATTTTTACGAAGGATTGACGACACTTCGACCGTGGGCATGGATGTGTGTCTTCTTGTTCGCCTACACATTAAAGTGGTGGTATCTCGTGTTTCATCACACCCGTCGTCCGACTCTCTCTCCACATGATGTACAGCAATGACTTACGTTTCCGAAAACCTTTGAAGGAGCTATCCGATATGAAATCACATCGATTCGCAACCGTTTTTTGTCTCTCGACCGTCGTTTGGACGATAGCGGGTTGTTCCATAATAGAAGAACAAGCAACACCGCGTGTAGCACAAAAAAATGTCGCGCCATCTGAACAAGTGAACGTTTCATCCAAGAAAGCAACGACCGACTCCAATAACCAACAAGCAATCGAATTAGAAAAGCAAACGGAGCGCGTCACGTTAGGTCAAACGAAAACGTACGACCTTTCTTCATTACTGAGCAAACACCGTGTCTCGATCGATCCACAGTATTTCTACCAAAACCAGATCTTCTACTTTGACCTACAAGAAAACAAGAGTGTCATCTATACATACGATACGAAACGACAGCATAACAAAATTGTTCATGCGACGAAGAATGCAATCCCGATGATGACGGGTACAGGTGCGTTTTTACTATGGGTCGAAACGGAACAGCCGACAAAGACCGGTGTGAAATGGTCGATTCGTCAACTAAATATCACGACGAATCAAGTGAAAACACTTGATACAGGCGAAAGTCGCTTCGATACATCCCCTCCGAGAATCGATGTCACGTCAACTCGTGCGTCCTGGATCACGCAAGAAGCGACTACACAAAAAACGGTTTCCACGTTAAAGTCGTATTCGTTAAAAACCGGAAAGATCACACCACTCCAGTCCTTCATCTTAAAAACAGGAAAGGTACAAGACGGTCTATTCACATACGAGCACCGCGATAGCGATGACGGCGTGACCTTATACACGTCTCACTTTAACAACGGAAAGAACGTCCGTGTGCTTGAAACTCTGGATGGTGCCTACAAAAAAGAGATGTCCGGATTAATTGATTTCAATCGTAGTGGCACCTATTTCGCTCTCGGCACAGAAGGCGACGCCATATTCCAACCCATCGGATTAGACGAACAGACGCTGAACTATTCTGCTTCCAGTGCCCAGACGTTGATTAACGGCATTCAATTCCTTTCGAACACACAAATCGTCTTCCGAGAAGGCATCCATCAGTTGATATATGCGGACTTAAAAGCGAAGACCGTCGCTCCTCTGACGGACTTTGAAGAGCTGGTATCGTTTCCTCTACTGCAAGATGGGAAACTCACTTACTCCATCACGAACGGGAAAAAATCCACCTTGCATGTCGTAAAGCTTCTCCCGTCTAACTAAACGATCATGATCTTAATCTAACAAAAGAAAGTCGTTTTCCGTTACTCGATACGGATGACGACTTTTTTTCTTACATGCTATTTTGTATTCTTAAGAAGGACAGAAGTTCACAGGTTCTTTCGTAACGCTTCTACATCAGCTATTGTGGCAGCAGAGTGAAACTGAAGCCTAAGACAAACATATATCAATCGATCCGTGAGGAGAATGAATATGAACATCCGACAATTATCCGTCCATGAAAATCCACCGATGGACCTCTTGCTAGCAGCGGACCCGTCTCAAAAGTTAGTCGAAAGCTATGCAAAAAGAGGTTATTGTTTTGTCGCTGAAAGGAATGACCAATGGATTGGTGTATATGTACTTCTCCCGACAAGACCTCAAACGATAGAAATCGTAAATATCGCAGTAGATGAGTCGCATCAAGGACAAGGTATCGGAAAAAATCTTTTACGACATGCGATTCGCACAGCGAAAACACTGGGGTATACGACCGTTGAAATCGGGACGGGCAATTCAAGCATTGGACAGCTAGCACTTTACCAAAAATGTGGATTCAGAATCGTTGGAGTCGATTTAAACTTCTTCTTGAGACACTATGAAGAGGTGATCATCGAAAACGGGATCCGGTGCACGGATATGATTCGGTTATCGCAAGATATATAAGAATTTCAGCATTTTTTCGAAAAGCATATTCCGCTACTTCATAGTAAAACTCGAACGATTATGGATAAAACATCATTAGGCTATAAGCGTTATATAGGATTGCAAAAAATGGATTCATACTCCATAATATGAACATACGTTCTTATTATAAGGAGGTCCACCATGCAACACCTTCAAAAAGAAATGACTCATCCGGTATCGTTATCTACTATGAATCCGCTTATTTATCTCTCCATCGATTCATCCGTTATTCTTCACAATGATTCTCCCGTTTCGACGACTTATAAAATGGAAGTCATGTTATTCATCGCTTTACGGGAGAGATTATCCTTAAAACTGCTTCCTCTCCATCACTCCGGTGGCGCTGCAGAACTTGTCTACATAGAAGAAGTCGACTTCGAGAGTCGGCAGTTGACGCTCTTTCATATGAACGATTCGTCATTGTCCTATCATCACTACGTCGCAAACGATTACTTACTCTCCCAACAGCCTCAACTATTACTAAACTTGGTGTAAAACTAATAAAATTCATTTATATGACGCGTTCAGAACGTTCACATATGCTTTTTAATACATTATATCTATCACTACATGATTTTAAAGACACGCTATCACTATTTTTAAGTCTCCAACTAATCTTCTCACTTTCTTGACGAAACAAAAGGATGTTTTTATTCCTTTCTGAAACATTGTGATGAAAATCCACGGTTCTAATTGGAATTAATTTTACAGATACATTACTTAATGGCATAATAATGGTAACCTTTTCATGAGGAGGAGATACTTTTGAAAAAACAGCTTGCTTTTGCCGGTTCTTTTGCGCTCTCAGCTATCACGATCGTCATCATTCTTAAATTAGTTGGAGTCGATCTCTAAAGCAATCACTCAAATGATGTAGATTTTCAAATTAATGATTCAATCGCTGTTATGATGCATCGTCTTTCGATCATCTGTAACAGCTTTTCTAGGTTTAATGCTATGGAACGATCGGAAGTGATGAATTGAAAAAAGTCGGAATGAACGTTTTGGTTGTCTTTCTCCTATTAGGTGGACTGCTGTTTTACTTAAACGTCCGATACGATGAACGATTCGAGCAGCACGTCAGCACAAAAGTCGAAATCTATGTCGAGAAAAAATACGGTCCAGCTCATGTCGTCTCACTCCACTCTGCTTATGACGACAAACACCGCGATAAAGAGAAACGCTATAAGATTGCCGTAAAAGTACAGGGGCAAGGACTTCAAAAAGAGGAATATTTCTTGTATCGTCTTCAAGATGATCACGTCGTCGAGATGGGCACGACGACCAGTTTGCCCAAGCGAAACTAAGTCACGAGATGCTTTCTTATTTCACACTACATATCATGAAAGGTCAGAAGATTCTTTTTTACTCGGAATCAACTGACCTTTTTGTTTAACCTTTTTAAGGCTCAGAAATACCGTAAGCCAGTAACAGCAAATAGGACATCATACAGAACGTAATAAGATGGATACCAACGAATAGCCATCTAAGTACTCGATGCTTCGTTTTGTACCCTGTGTATACGCCGACTAACGGAACGATAAACAGAAGCAGGATATAGACAGTTCCAAACCCTTTCAGACTGACTCCGCTCTTCATCAAGAAAAATAAGAAACAAAAACAGATGAATGCAGATAACGAAAGAATACTGTAACGATTCACAAGCCCTCCTCCACTACAAATACAACTTAGCGATTTACCGACTGAAGATTAAAGTATGTCGAGAGCGGCACGATCCGCCCCTGCTCATGCCAGTTCCGATATGCTTCGAAAACGCGTAAGACGTCCCCGTCATATCGTTCCTCGATGAGATGGTGGATTGCGAGAAAGCTCCGCCAATAATCAAACATGATACTCGACAGACTACCAGCATAGGAGGCACTCCCAAATTGATCAATCGAGCGCGCTCCATACTCCTCCTGAAAGAGCTCGACCAGCTCTGTCTCAATTGTCGTAATTCGCTTGAATGCTTCGTCCGACAACAAATGCTTCCGGGGTAGGTGCTCACACATTCCCTCTTCGAACCAGATTCCGTCTTCTCTCTCATCGTCGAATTCATCAACGAACAAATCCAAGTGATGCGTCAGTTCATGAGCAGCAATCGTCAGGACGTGATCTTCCGCAAGCGTTTCGTAGAACGCTCGAATATGCGATACGTCCTTCCCGTCGAGTTGAGACAAAAATAACGTTCGCCATTCTGCAACGTCTGGTGATATGTAAATCAAGTCCTTATTCGTAAATGCCGGAATCGGAATGTCCGAGAAGACGGTCGTCGCGAGTTCCGCTGACGTCCAAACGATTCCTTTCGGCACGGCGATCAGTTGATACTTCTCTTGTAAGATCGTTTGATACTCGTCTAACCGTGCTTGAAAGCGATGCGTGACCGCTTCGTATTTGTCATAGTCGGTTTTTGTCTCAAACGCAAACAGTTGTTTCATGTTCTCTATCACCCTTCATCAAAAAATATACGATTTCATTTTAACATATATTGGATAACGACTAAAAAACTACCTTCTGCAGGTGGTCGTGGATTGCAGATAAACCCTTCTTTCGTTAGTTTAAGTCATAACATTTGGATGTTCGTACGAATAACGGTATTATAGACATATTAAGTCTGTAATTAAGGTGAGAATATGAAATTATCAAAAGCAACCAATTATGCACTCCATACGATGTTATTTTTAGCTGTAAATCATTCTCATGATCATATTGGTGTAGCCTCGTTAGCCAAGCAACAAGGCGTTTCACCCACATACCTCTCGAAGATTTTAACTAAGCTAGTCAAAACGGGTATGGTGATCTCGACTACTGGAGCTACAGGTGGATACAAATTAAAACCAAGTTGGGAAGAGATTTCATTGCTTGATGTCATCATTGCAATTGAAGGCGTACCATCCATGTCTGACGCTTGTCTCAATAACAATCCGAACTGCTTGATTCAGAAATCAATCGAAACTGCTGAACACAAATTTTTAGATTCATTAAGACACACGCTTATTAGTGACTTATCTAATCAAGTTAATGAGACATCATCCATTTGAAACAAGTGATGTCTTTTGCTTTAATTACAGACACTACGACTCTTTAATATCTGTTATATAAAAGGAGGAAATGTTCATGAACGTATATGATTGCATCGTGATTGGCGGAGGTGCCGCCGGATCAGCTGCTGCCCTAACATTAGGAAGAGCTCGAAGAAATATTGTGATTTTCGATGATGCTACAAATCGAAATCGTGTCACACAAGAATCACATGGTTATCTCACTCGAGATGGAATTACACCGTCAGAGTTTAGAGAGATCGGATTAAAAGAACTACAAGCATATCCGTCCATTACGATTTGCAACGAAAAAGTCATCGAAGTAAAACAAGATAATCAGAATCATCTGTTTGAAGTTTCAACCGGTCAGCATCGTTATATAACTGAAACGCTACTACTCGCAACCGGAATTCAAGAAGAATTTCCCCTGGAGGCGATCAAGGAGTATTATGGGCGAAGTTTGTTTAGTTGTCCCTATTGCGATGGCTGGGAGATGCGAGACTTACCCTTAGCTGTCATTGCCGAAGATCCAGCCTTTGCTCACCATTTAGCAAAGCTCGTTTTCAATTGGTCGAACGATTTAGTTGTTTTTACAAATGGTTTTGAACTATCTGAAGACGTTCGGAACGATTTAGATCGTAACCACATTCAAGCATACACAACAAAAATTAAACGCTTACACGGAAAGGTAGGTATTCTAGAACATATTGAATTAGAAGATGGAACAATGGTTGCAAGACAAGGTGGATTCGTCGTTCCTAAATTCTATCGTTCAAACGATTTGGCTCAACAATTACGATGTACATTTGATGAGAGTGGAGCCATCGTAACGGATGGAACTGGTCATACATCCGTCGAAGGGGTATACGTTGCCGGAGAGACTGAAAAAAGCGGTTCTTCTTCTTTATTGATAGCAGCCGCTGATGGCTCCCGTGCAGCTGCAAGCATCAATTTCAATTTATCTTCTAAACGATTTTAAGACTTCAACAAGATGATACAGGCAGTAAATGAATATGACGATCAGTTTGCCAAAGCAAAACTAAAGCAAACACCTTCTTGATACAATCGAGAAGGTCTTTTTTGAATGATATTATCTATACTACACGATGTCATGTTCCATTCGTTTTCTTTGTAATTTATACACTCTTCTCAAGCAATGAACACTCAAAAACAATGACTTCCAAGCTACTGAATCATTTTATTTCTTCTGCAATCATCACGACGACGTTACCGAATTTTCGCCCGGTGTCGACATAACGGTGCGCTTCGACGATCTCATCAAATGAACAGATATGGTCATGGCGGCTCTAAATCGTCCCGCTTCAAACAGTTTATTCAAATAGTGTATATCTTCTTTCCGTTCTCTCGCCACACCTTACCCCGCGACGGATGCAAAGACTCGTTTTGTTTGACGTGCCGTTTCTCTTTCGTCTTATTAATCTTTCCAGACGCATCGAAGACGGCATCGTACTCCAGCAACAATCCATCGTAGCCGTCCCTTGTATAATCGATGACGTGATCGGCACCGAGCGCTTTGACCCGCTCCGCATTTTGTCCATTACAGACAGCCGTCACCTGAAGCCCTTTTGCTTTTGCGATTCGAACAGCAGCCGTTCCGGCAGCGCACGATGCAACGTAAATTAAGATTGGAGTGGACGACAGATGCATACACTTTGATGAGTACTACAGTTGATTTCGGAGCCAAACGAGGTATCACTCTAATATGCAAGACATCCAGTGGTTCGTAGCAGGTACAGATGGCTAGCTTTATCGTAATTCCTCCTCTGATCGAGATGAGGGTATTTTATCAATCATACGTAGTTTATGCCTGAATTCCTTTCATTTCAAAGCAAGAAAGATTTTTCTGATTTGCATCAATCGGTATCACAACTGGTAAAATTTATATAATAATACGATTTCATCTAACCCTATTAACTGACGAAAGTAGGTGCCTGGTTCATGCCGACGCGTCGTTGGCTTTTCGCTTTTATTCTATTCCTTTGTATGCCGCTTGGTGCCTGTACACATCAGGATGATGCACGCATCGTCGAACAGATTGTTGGTGACACGCTGTTTGTTGCTCCGAGTGAACAAAAACCGGACGAACAGTATGCTTTGACAAAGATTCGCGTCACAACGGATACGATCGTGTATGGCAAAACAGATAACACGGCTGACATTCAGACGGGTGACACGATTCAAGTGACGTTTGCAAAGGACTCGGCTGTCGCGATTGAAATCCGTCGAGCAGACAACTGAATCAGAAGGGATTGTCCACAATGCTCCAAATACTTCGCCATCTACGCAATATTTTCATGCTTGCCACTGCGATTTTTGGTTCATCCTATTTTTTTCAAAAGAATATCGGAAATGATCTCATTGGTTTCTTGTACATCGGAATACTAGGTGCGATGGGTCTTTGCATTACCACAGGACTACTCTGGTATCTCAAACGAAAAGAATCGCACGGTTTTTAATAAGCTCATCAAAGGAGACACAATTATGATGATACGTCCGAAAAAGTCACACCGTGTTCAGTTGAAAGTACTCTTCGCGCTTCTGTTCACACTTTCGATGATTGGTGCTGTTTTCGCACCTCATTCTGTCGACGCAGCAACAAAGGAGTATGCATCTTACAAGAAGCTAAAACTCGGCATGACCGCGACAAACGTTGCAAAATCGCTCTACGGAAAATCGTATAGGAAATACATAAAGAAAGAACACGGCGTCACAACACTCAAACAAAAAGCTGCATTACGAGAAATTGAAGATGACTATGCTTTGTACGCTTTTGCCTTTTATCCCTATGAAGTAACAGACGATCATTGGTTTAAGCAAAGAATGCATCTGATTTTCAAGACGAAACAAAACGGTCACACCTTATACCTTGCAGAGAAGGAATACATCCCTAAAACACCGTCAAAGAAACGACTCTTACCTGGAAAGAAGATCAAGCCCGGCATGACGCTAGCTGACGTCGATCGTGTTCTTTCAGGTATAGGACTTGGTGTCATGACGCTTCATCATACAGAAGATTACTCTACGATTGGAGAAGTCTATGCTGAAGGCACAGTCGTGTACCGAGAAAAACAGGGGACGCTTCTCTACTCGTATCGAAATCCAACGGGTGATGCATTAATGATCGTTGCATTTAAATATGATTTCGATCAAAAGAGGTATATCGCTCAAAAATAACGCCGGATACCAAATTTATCTTCGCTAGAATCTTTTCCATGTAAATAACCCCTCATTCCGCTCGAGGAATGAGGGGTTATTTGCATAGAAATGCACAAATATTACAGAGCGTCATTTCTGCGCTGTTCTTTTCTAATCATTCTTAAGCAAGATAACAGGATCATCTGGCCGTCTGTTGTCACCGGGAAAAAATTAAATACATTTGATAAACATAAAATTTTAACTAAGACCCATCCACCGCCATCTCCTTCTATCCAAATACCGAACGAAAATAAAATCGCAGGTGCAGAAGCAGCAATGATTAAATTTTGCCAGTCATTCTGATTATTCTCATAGCGGACGATTGGCGTTAAAAATCGATCGAGTTTCACTGTCGGTCGCCGTCGAAACACCCATGCGAACAATAAATGGATCATTTCGTGTATCGCTACGACAATGAAAATCAGAAGAATATAGCTGATAAGATGCAGAACTGTCTCAGCTGTCATGACGCGCTAACGTTCGCCGCTTCTGTAAGAAGACACCAAACAATGTGAATAAAACGATAAATACCAAATAGAGAACAAGCGCTTGAAGTGTCAACGCGAAGTGTGTATTCAATTCTTCTTTTGTCATTACCGTTGTAATTTTTAATCCTGTCATCGTCGTCACGACACTCGTTTCATTGATTTGAAACAATTCATAAATATAATCGACTAAAAAAATAATTGCCCACAAAACAGTACCAACACCAATTAATTTCGTGATTTTCATTTTGCCACCTCGTATTCTTTCTTTAAAATGAGATATAAAACACCAAGTAAGATCGCTAATGTCGGATACAATGCCCCATCGATACTGACGAGGACAGACAGTAAGACAATTAAAATGATCGTCAACACGGATGCAATCGTCTCATTGATATTACTTTGAGATTTCGGAAATAAAAATCCTGCAATTGTAGCCGCGAAAAAGATATTGATTCCATACATATATGGATTCAAACTGTTTGTCTCAATGATACCGACATATAGTGCCGGTGCCATCAAGATGATGGCGACAGCAAGGAGTGACATGAGTTCCATCAAGGGATGGATCCGGTACAGTCCGTACAACTTTCTAACTGCTAATGTTGCGTCTGCATATGTAATCGTCACTACTCCAAGTATCGGCAATAAGAACAACCAGAGTTGAAAAGTTCCCCCCCACCCGACTTGGTACCATGCTCCGATTGACATCACACCAAGTAATGCCCAAAAGTACAGAAAGTTTTTACTTCGGATGATTGCAGGCATAGTAGTCGCTAAACCAATATTGAAAGCAGGCAATCCTAACTTGAAGTAATTCTGCCGGACATACAAATGGTTTCGAGCAAAGAAAACTGCATGAAGAGTATAGGCAATCGTGCCAACGACAAGACTCGTCATCAACATAACTAGCGTGATCGTTAAAATCGAATACGGTAACGTACTAACCCATACATCAACCTGAAATCGTGTTTTTAATAAATGAAGTGTCACGAGACCCACTAATACTAGATCAAGAATGAAACTGAAAATAGTACGCTTCATACCTGATAAACGATGCAATACTGCTGCATGGAGACAATCCAATAACCAAAAGCTACTGATGAATACAGTATGAAGTGTTATTAAAACAAGCAGTGCCGTTCCCAAGCGCATAGGAATTAGTTTCAGTGCTGGTGCAACGATGATCATCAGTAATTCGAAAAAGACTAGGGCAACAGAGAGTTTAAATAATCGCTGGCTGATATTGACTTCTCTTTCTGAGAATGGAAGTGTCTTCGCAAAAAATAAAGAGTTCCGATTCAATGAGACGGTTCCATTAATTAAAACGAACATAAAGGTACCTAAAATAAAGACGACATTAAAATAACTACTGAGTGTCATCTTACCTGCCAGCAAGCGTGTTGTCTCATCTGCTTCCACTGCATTATTCGATAGGGTGGAGAGCTGAACCATGTTTAGATAAAAGTATCCAAGATAGATGCCAATTAGAAGAATACCTAACACGTACCGATTCATCCGACTTTTAAAAAAAGGACGATTGAAAAGTCCATGAAACGTATCATTAAAGAAGAATTTCAGTAGACATAAAATGTTTGCTGACGATGTCGAGCTTTTCACGTAAGACCTCCTCTTGTTTAATAACATCCGTCAATTCCTCTGGAGTTCCTTCAAAATTGACAAGTGAACCTTGTCTCATAAGTCGTATATCTTCTGGAAAACGATCAATCGTATTTCGTTCATGAGAGACGATAATCACTTTTTTCGTCGTGCTGACTGCTGCAAACAGTTCCTGAACGAGCAAAGACGTATCAAAATCAAGTCCGCCGAAAATTTCATCAGCAATTATATAGTCAGTATTGGCAGCAATGGCTGCGACAATTTGAATTTTTTTCTTCATACCAAAGGAATACGACTCAATGGTTTTATTTTGACCGTCCGCCAAATCGAGTAAGTCCATTAAAAGAGGAGCTTTACCCTCTTCACTTGTCTCATATCGACTTAAAACGAACTGTACATATTCCTTACCAGTCATGTAGCCTGGTAAATAAAAGTCAGAAGGAAGATAGAAAAATTTAGATTTGTATGCCTGACTACCAGGTGGAATACCATCAATTCGAATGCCGCCACCGTCAGCTTCTAGCAAATTCGTCAACATATTCAATAGTGTCGTCTTTCCACTGCCATTTGTTCCAACTATGACAGAGACACCCGTTGAAGAAAATGATGCTGATAACGCATCGATAACGCGATTCTTTTTAAATGATTTTGTCAAATCATCGATTTCAATCATGTTTCTACCTCCTGAAAGAAGCGGGAGCTCTACGAGCCCCCGCCAGTTAAGTACGTTACGAGGCTTTACAGCCAATTCCCATTTGCCAGAACTTTGGCCAGTTTAATTTCACGTTTCCATTAAAGCTGTAACCTCGACTTGTGCAATAGAACGCATATGCAAATACTCCTACTAAAATGACAAGAGCGAAAACCATCCAGAACCATTTGTTTTCGATCATGTTGAAGAACTTTTCTTCCAAAGATAATTGATACGACACGAACATAGCAGACATCCGAACTCCTCCTTTCTCTGTCAAGATAGAAAGTCATTCACTCTGATGAAACATGGCATTAGTTCTTGAAAGAGAAAATTAAAACTTTCTTCCACTTGATCGTAACAAATATTCCAAAATCAGGAACCCGCCCTATAGACTCAAATCAATCATGTTGTATTCATGACTTTCTTATCAAGGGATTTCTCAATACTAGTACTTTATTGACTTGTTTTATTGATATCTGATAAAAACCGCCCAAAAAATTTAAGGATTTTTCACAGTTGATGGAGTAAATATAATAAAAGATTTTTCTAATGATTACTTACTGTACAACTTATTTATTTCCAGAAAATTTGAGCGCAAAAAAAGGATCGACCATAATGTCGAACCTTTTTTCTGGCGATTAAGACGAAACAACCTCTCCGCCTGTCAAATTGATATGTCCTTCACCCCATGCGCACATCGCGTCAAGAATCGGCTTCAGCGACCAGCCGTACTCGGATAACGAGTAGACGACTTTCGGTGGGACTTGTTCAAAGACCGTCCGGATGATGATACCGTCTTCTTCTAACTCCCGTAATTGTTGCGTCAGCATCTTTTGCGTAATCGTCGGCATCAGCTTACGGAGCTCACTCGTCCGACGCTCACCTTTGATCAAATGACACATGATGACGACCTTCCACTTTCCACCGATGACTTCTAGTGTTGCTTCGACCGGGATATTGTATGCCATATATGATCCATCCTTTCGAGATTCCGTTGAGAACATAGGCACTTTTTAGTGCCTATCGTACTTGAAAGTGCGTACTTCCCAAGCGGATTGGCTGGCTATATGATAGCAATTGTCAACGGAAAGTACAATCTCCTTTTAGACCTTGCATCCAAAAGAACGAGTAGGGTACTTTTTAGTGCCTATCGCACTTTAAAGTACGTACTTCCCGAAAGGAACAACCCCCGTTATGCTGGGGTCATGTCAAACGGATCATGTTTGGTCGGGCCCACTGAATACGATCCCTACTGAAATCATTTTAGGAGGAATCCCCATGAATCAATTAAATCAACAGGTACAGGAGGAACAGGCTCCAAGAAACGGCGGACTTGCCCTGCTCGCTCTAGCAATCAGCGCCTTTGGGATCGGTACGACGGAATTCGTTCCCGTTGGACTGCTCGCAGCAATCGCTGGTGACTTAAATATCGGTATCACACTCGCTGGTCTCATCATCTCTGGTTATGCAATCGGTGTCGCCGTCGGAGCACCGATTTTGACGGCACTGACGAACCGGATGAATCGGAAGACGTTACTGATGGCGTTGATGGTCGTCTTCATCGCCGGTAACCTGATCTCCGCGATCTCACCGACATTTGAATTGTTGATCGTCGCCCGTTTCATCACGGCGTTCTCGCACGGTGTCTTCTTCTCGATTGGTGCGACGATTGCTGTCCAGCTCGTACCGGAGCATAAAAAAGCAAGTGCCATCGCCTTGATGTTTACCGGTCTGACGGTCGCGACCGTCACGGGTGTCCCGCTTGGTACATTCATTGGTCAATCGTTCGGCTGGCGCGCGACGTTCTTCGCGGTTGCTGCACTCGGAATCATTGCGATCATCGCAAGCTTCTTCTTGATTCCAAAAGACTTGAAACAATCACCACCTGCTAAGTTCTCCGACATGTTCAAATTGTTGACGAACGGACGATTGATGCTCGGCTTCTTGATCACTGCCCTCGGTTACGGTGGAACGTTCGTCGCCTTTACGTACTTGACACCGATCATGCAGGACGTCACGAAAATCAGTCCGAGCTTAATCAGTATCATTCTGCTCGTCTACGGAATCGCCGTCGCAATCGGGAATACGGTTGGCGGAAAACTCGCGAATGGTAACCCGATTAAAGCATTGTTCTATATGTTCATCATCCATGCCATCGTCATGATCGCCCTCTCGTTCATGATTCCATTCAAGGTCGCTGGCATCATAGGGATCATCTTAATGGGACTTCTTGCCTTCATGAACGTACCGGGACTTCAGCTCTATATCGTCCAGTTAGCTGAAAAATATGTCCCAGCAGCAGTTGATGTCGCCTCTGCCTTAAATATTGCAGCCTTCAATATCGGCATCGCACTCGGAGCAACGATCGGTGGTCTCGTCACCGATACGATCGGACTCGTCCACACGCCATGGGTCGGCGCTATCATGGTCATTCTTGCCGTCATCTTGACTGGTTTCTCACGTCGTCTCGAACAGCAGTAAAAGAAGATTTTCATGTTTAACGATCGCATGAGTGTACGATGAGCTCGGCTACAATCATCGATACGCTCGCTCTGTATGTTGAACTGCATTCTCTACCACTCACGTAATCCGCCAAAGGCACTGTTCGCATGAGCAGTGCCTTTGGCGGATTTTGTTCACAATTTTAAAAAAGAACACACTTACCTCTTTACTTTTGAGTTCTTATGAACTTATAATAAATTCATGATAACAAATTACTTCAAAGGAGGAAGCGCTGTTGACACTACTCATTGCTTTTCTAGCCATCGTTTTCATCATGCTCGCCCTTGACCTTGGAGTCTTTCATCGCAAGGCACATGAAGTTTCGCTTCGGGAGGCTTGGACGTGGACGTTCGTCTGGATCGCGATTGCTGTCGCCTTCGGAGGCTGGCTCTATATTGATCAAGGTAGCGCCGCTGCTGTCGAATATACGAGCGTGTACTTCATTGAGAAGGCTCTCGCGATCGATAACGTCTTCGTCTTCTCACTCGTCTTCGCGTACTTCGCAATTCCATTGAAGTACCAGCACAAAGTCTTGTTCTGGGGTATTCTCGGTGCAATCTTCTTCCGCGTCATCTTCATCGTCGCTGGTGTCTCGCTACTTGAGAACTTCGCTTGGGTGTACTACATCTTCGGAGCGTTCCTCGTCTACACAGGTTGGATGATGTACAAGAACATCGGTCAAGAGACGTCGCTCGAAGACAACAGAACGATTCGTTGGTTAGAGAAACGTTTACCGATCACACAAGACATCTCGTCTGGTAAGTTCGCAAAACGAATTGATGGGAAGTTGTTCTTCACGCCTCTCTTGATCACCCTACTCTTCATCGAAGTATCAGATATCGTTTTCGCCGTCGACTCAGTCGCTGCAAGCTTCGCGTACTCACGTGATCCGTTCATCATCTTCTATGCGAACATCATGGCCATCCTTGGACTTCGTAGTCTCTACTTCGTCCTCGCGAACTTGATTGATCGTTTCTACTACTTGAAACACGGTTTAAGCTTCATGCTCGTCTTCATCGGAGCGAAGATGATTTTCAGTGACGTCTACAAAATGCCAATCTGGATGTCGCTCGGTACGATCGTCCTCGTCATCCTGATCAGCGTCTTCTACAGCTTCTACAAGACGAAGCCGGGAAAATAATCAATCGTACAGCAACAGGGAGTGGATCCGTTGATCCACTCCCTGTTTATGTTAGCCGACCTGTTCAATCCGACCTTGATTGATGCGGTAGACGGAGTCGCAAAGCGCATCGATGTCTTGTTGATTATGACTCGTCAAGATGATCGTCTTCCCTTCTTTTTTGAAGGACAATAATAGTTCTCGCAGACGCAGGACACTATCGTGATCGAGCCCATTGAATGCCTCATCCAAAATCAAGATGTCCTGCTTTTCCATAATGGCTTGGGCAATCGCGAGCTTTTGTTTCATCCCGAGCGAATACTGTTTGACCTTCTGCCGATTACCGGGCTGTAAGCCGACGGTCCGCATCGCCTGTTCAATCTCGGCATCGGTGACCACTTTCCGGATTGCTGCGAGTTGTTTTAAGTTCTCAAATCCTGATTTATGGGCGATATAGCCCGGTCGATCGATGATGACACCGACGTTTTCCGGAAAGCGTCGCGTCTGACCGAGCTGTTCATTTCGAACTGTGATCGTTCCTGCGTCCGGATGAATGAAGCCGCAAATCATCTTGAACAAGACCGATTTCCCTGAACCGTTTGGTCCAGTGATGCCGACGATATCTCCTTTTTGAATCGTCAAATCGATATCTTCGAACAAGGGGTTGCCTTGATACCCTTTCGTGACCTGCTCTAGTTTAATCATTTCCACGAAATGTCCTCCTTATATACGAATGCTTTTTTGAAACAGAAAGTATAACCAGACAAGTGAAAGCGCAAGATAGATCAGCAAGACGAACAATAGATGTGTCAGACTGAACGACTGAAGCTGAGCGAATCCGTTCAGTCCGGACGGAAAGATTCCGTATTGATTGAAGTTTGGCAACAAGAAGACGGATAAGACACCAAACAACCCGAGCATCGCGTAACCGTCCGGAAATTGCCACAGTAAGATGAAGCTCAAAAGCGAATAAAGCATCAGTTGAAGCATCGAGATACCGATCAGTTGTAGAAGCAATTGCATCGACGAAATCGATAAGAGACTAGTCGAAAGTGACAACGATAACCCTTGCAATATTCCGATACCTGTTGTTCCGATGATTAGAAACGCGAGGGCAAGTAGATAGAAACGTCCTTCCCTAACGAAGACATGAAACGCCCATTTCTCGAGCCGTTGGTAACGCATCCACGTGTATGGTCCGATTGCCGTCATTTGATTTTGCAGACGCAATTGACTTAAATAAGCAAGTCCGAAAAAAAGAATCAGATACGACATGAGTTGAAGAAACGAACTGTCCATTGCATTGACACCGTAAAATGCGACGACGAAGAGATCACCGATCGTTTGTAGCTCAGTCGACGCTCGGTTACTACTGAGGAAGATATACAGACTGGCAATCATCGCATAGGTGAGATACGGTACGAACTCCTTTCGTGAAGTCAGTAGCTGACGAAGCGGTCGCATCCATTGGACCGATAGATAGATCAGCGCAATCGCAATACTGAGGACGATGAGTGCCATCCAAGGATGCATTCTATTGGATACAGCCCCGACAGAGAAATACGCGGCGGCTGAAAAGAACTCTCCTACTCCAAACGATGATTTAAAACTGAAGATACACCAAATCACTACCACTGCCGCCTGTAGCAACAAGCCCTTATGCTTTTCATGCAATAGAAACGCAAGACACATGAACCCATGTAACATAATGCTCGCAAGCAACCAAAGAATCGGTTGTAAAAAAATCACTGACAGTGGTGAGCGAAAAGTCGCGCTGAGATGATGACTTATGTTGCCACTGGTCGAGATTTGACTGTATGTACTCCATTGCAACGTAAACGATTGATCGCTGGCACTAAGAAGACTCAGTAGCAAGACGCATCCGAACAAGGGTAGGACGGCACGTAAATACCATTTTGTCGAGTAGTATAGCCAGTTCCGAAATGAGCCGACCCGAATCAAAATCGACGGTTCATATTGCTGTTCAATCATTCGAAACGAGAGGAACAAGAGTAACGGCATCAGGAAAAAGAGTAACAGGTACATATCATTTTGAATCGCAAACGTGATGTCCCACGCGTTGACGTTTCTGCCGAACTCCTGCGCCTTCGTCAATACTTCTTGCCGTCTATACCATGCGACGTAACTGATCACGAGGATGAATAAACTCTTCAGTACAATCAAAATATTCCGTGTCTTCATCATGACTGAAAGCTCCACTCCGGTTTCGGTCGAATCATCGTCAGGTAGAGCGTGAAGTTAACAACGATTAAAACAGTAAACGGTACGAACACTGTCCAAAGCGGCTGCTCCGTGATGTTAAACGGAAAGACCGTACTGATAGGTGAGAATTGTGGAGCTTGCATCATACCAGCGACGAAGTTAAAGATATGGTAGGCGACGAACGGTAATGAAATTGCGAGATAGACTTGTTCGAGCGATAAGATCAACAGGTAAGCAAGTGTCGCGTACACTGCTCCGTTGAGTCCAATCCAAGCGGCGTAAAGAACGGCATAGAGTAACGGGTGAATGTCCACCAAGAATGAAAATGCATTCGTTACGTCATGCGTCTTTTCGCTTAGCGGCGTGTAATTGACTAGACCGAAAAACGGTTCGACATAACGAATGAGGACGAACGTGACGATTGTCATTAAAAAGAACACAAATCCTGTCAGCATCACATTGACGAAACCGACCGCAAATAGATAATCCTTTAGACTGGCACGCGTTCGAACGTATGTCAGATAGTTATCCTTGTATTCAGCGATGAAGATCGGCAAGAAAATCAAGACTGCAAGTATCGGAAACAGCATCGGGATCGTTCCTGACAGCGTCTCTTCGAATACTTCTGTCGGTAGGAAGAACTGGTAACTCTTATAAATGAAACTGAACTGAAGAGTTGGTAAACCGATGATGATCAAAAGATAGAGTACACATTGCTTCACCGTGAATGCTTGTGACCAAATCAGCTTAATTTGTTGCGACATATGACCCCTCCTATTTTCGTAATGCCCAAAACCAATAACCCAGTACATTAAAGAATACGACTGAGACGATACTTAATAGATGCAATCGTCCTGCATGATAAAGCTTGATGACGCTCCAAATGATTGATGTCACGAGATAAATCGTCAAGCCGACTAGCGCAAGCACAGCACCGAATTTCGTAACATCGAAACTTTCTGTCGTTGTCAGGTGCTGTTCGTCAATCAGATACATGCCATGCGAAGTGAACAGCTCCGGTAACCAAATCGATCGGTGAACCGTGAAGTCACGCGAGGACGAAACGTCTTGTCCGGAAATCGATATTAGTAACAGATGCTCTTCTAAAATGCGTTCGTAAGATTCAATCGAACGTTCATTGCCATAAAAGGCATCCGCATAGGCGAGCGACTGATGCTGGCTCAACATCATCGTGCCGATAAAGAACACTATCGTTGCAGCGGCGATGCTGATTCCGATGCGGAGCAACCACGAAGCGAAAATCCGCTCTTTTCGATAGACCCACGTCAAGAGCTGATCGACATGCTCCTTACTACCGTAACGATACATGGCAAGCTTCGTCGCTTCTTCTTCCGAATAACCTTGAATCATCAAGTCTCGCACCGATTGTTCAAGATGACTTCGCGTCTCTTCCATGACGTCGATGATTTCCGGATCCGTCACATCCGCATCTTGATACAAGTCATGGACAAAATGATCGAGTTTATTCAAGCGCGCCGTCTCCCTCTTCAAGAAACTTCGGTAGTAGCTGCTTTAGAAAACGCCATTCAAGTCGTTTTTTCGCAAGAAGGATTTTCCCTTCAGTCGTCAGCGCATAATATTTACGTCGTCCGCCGCCCGCTGCTTCGTCACTCCAATAGGATATGACGAATCCTTTTTTCTCGAGGCGTTTGAGTGACAAATAGAGTGTTGCCTCTTTCAGTTCGAACTGCTCGTCTGACGTTTGCCGGATCGTCTTCGCGATTTCATACCCGTATCGGTCTTGTTCGTTCAGCAACGACAAGATGATCGTGTCGACGTGCCCCTTTAATAATTCTTTATCGATTTCCATCTCGTACAACCCCTTCCTTATTCTGGATGTCTCAGTTCCTTAACGATAAACTGAATTACTCTGTAATGCAAAGTACTTTTTAAAACTTATGGGAATGAATCAACAAAAAAGCACACTCCTTTTCAAGAGCGTGCTCGGTCGGTTCAGTTCAATAAGTCGTTTACTTTCTTCGAATCTTCAATATATGGCTTCGTGAACGCCTTCAGTGCTTTCTCATTATCGTACGTCGTAAAGTCTTTTCCATACCAATCGCGCAGCTGTTGTTTCTTAAAGTGATACGAAGCATCCTCGATCGTCATGTTGACACGGTCGACATTCGGAATCAATGTGAACAGTGCTGTTGCATTGTAGATTGCCGTACGATTGCTTTTTTGTTCGACCTGTCCTTCTTCGTATCCAGCATAACGTAACGTTAGTTGATACGGCTTTTCTTTCGTCGCAAGTTCCATTTTCTTTAACTGATCGCCATGTGGTAACTGTTGAACGATGTCTCGTACGCTACTGTTATCTCCTAGATATGTACCTTGTTGCTTAAATAAATCGGTTTGTGTCGCTGCTGTTCCACAACCACCGAGTATTAGCATGCCGCTCGCTAAAATGATTGCACCAACTGTCTTTTTCATTTTTATTTCCCCCAATACGTTGACTCGTTCTCATCCTAATAAACGAATCAAGTAAAGAAAAGTTTCAAAATAAAGGAAATCAACGCTTTGATAAACTCGATGCCCTTTGTTTTAAGTAGAGTAGGCTGTACCCAGTACCTCCACCTGTAGCAATCAAAAACTTTATAATTTTAAAACGAGTGAACCCTTCAATGACGTACCCTTTTATCTTTTGAGTCAAAGTTGCTTCGGGAATCCAATCGATCGTATATCCGATGCTAAAGGATAAAAGCAAACTGAGGAATAAATAAGTGATGACAAAACTAAGAATAAATCTTTTGATGATCATGTTATTCCCTCTTTTTCTAAATGTAATAAAATAACTTATTTTTATATAATAAGTAAATAGATTAAGAAATATCTAAAACAACAACCTATTTACCTATATTTTGTTAATTACTATGTTACTCTATTACTATTCGAAAAGTTCGAAAATCTATCTGTACCTATTTATGGAGGTCTTAGATGCTACAACTGTCTAACTTACTCATTCTGCTTCTTTTATTCGTTTTACTGACAACCGGACTCGTTTTTTCTTTATTTTGGATCATCAAAAAAATCAAATCTTAATCACGACAACCCGGTCTCTCAAAGGAGAGAAGCCGGGTTGTTGTTCGTTTCATAGAGTTGTTGGATACGATGCACGATGTCGTTCGCCGTTCCCGGTACAGGTGGCATCCAAAGCCCTGTCACTGGACCGTAGACGACGGGATTGATTGCCACTTCGTAACCCCCATACGGATGTTCTTCCGCAGTTGGCAAATAACCGATGTAACCGTTCGTATAGCCCCCGAAAAAAGCGAGTTCCGTTTGACGGATTTGCTTTATCTGTAGCGCTGTCTCACAGAACGGCTCCATCGGAATGCCTGAGAACGACCCTTCGTTTAGTTCAAACAATTGAACTTCGAGCGGGATGGTGAGTGTTGCTCCCGATCGTTCCTGAACGTATGCTAACCAGCGTGCTGCACTGACGCCCCATGTCTGTTCAGCGTAATCCGCCATGTCTCGTAATACGTTCATAGCCGGTACTTCTGTTAAACGCATCGGATGAATGCATGACTGAATCCGGTGGTGCGTTAACGGTTGAAACGACACAGCTGGAATCGTCGTCAAGACATGACCACTTAAAGTAAACGCCATTTTTTGAAGACTCTCTATGTCACCACGATATTTCGCATTGATGTTCCCCGTCGCGCCTTGAACAATCACGACCGGGCAGCCGAGTGCCTGTTCGAGTATCGTTCGAGTGACTCCCGGATAATCACCGGATAAGACGACACTGTCTGATTTCAAGACGTTCGGATGCGCCGTACAAAAGACAAAAGCTCCGACGAGACCCGCATCACCGGTCCGACGAATTAACAATGTTCCAATTCGGTCATCCGCCACCCCAGACGGATCTGTTCCCATCACCGCTTGTCCATTTATTTTCTCCCGTCGGTTGACGCCGAGTTTTCCGGTCGTCACACCCCAACCAATCTCGACCAACTGCATCACTTCGCTTGCTTTGACCGCAGATACAATCGCTTGTTGCGTCAAGATCGTTTTATAGGCGACGGTCAACGGTTCGTTTCCTGCTGTCGCTGGTCCCGAATGCGTATGCGTGTAAACGACTGTGATCTGTTCCTTCGACACGTCTAGCTGACCCGCGATTCCTTCACGGATGACATCCGTATCGGCGACGAGCATGCCGATGTTATCGATGCTGACGAAGACCGATGTCGTCTGCTCGCTTTCAAAGATACTCGCTGTGACATATAGCGGATCGTGTATGCTTGCAATACCGACTTCTCGGTGATAACCGATGAAGGCAGTACCGAGCGGCGGATTGATTACTTCCCGATGCATTCCAAAACGACTCATGTCTGACGTCCCCCCTTTGAACAACATACCATTTATTCCATATAATAACATTAACTGCAGTAGAGGAGGACATGAAGATGTCGATTCGTTGGAAGGAAGAGATGCTTCAGTTCGAGACATTCTGTGAAGCCGAAGTCTGGGCGGAGTCGATCACGAATGAGATCCATGGTCGTTCAATCACCGGTTATTGCCCCCCTGACTTTAAAGTCGCATCAATTCTTGCTTTTTATCTAGCGGAAAACTCAGATTATCGTGTACGTTCGGCAACGGTCCACCTCGATCAAGAGATCTATTATCAAGTCTGGGTCGAGATAATTGATTCACTCTGACTTCATGAATTGTTCCAAGACGATTTCCTGAAACGCTCGCGCTACAGGTGAACCCCACTTTGACTGTTTCGTGAGCAGATGGGCATACATCGGACAGGATTTAAAACGAATGGAACAACAACAGAAACCTGTGACCTGATTTGCCGATAGTCCGCTGTTAAATGGTCGACATGCTAAACAATTTAGCCATGTCCAATGCTTAATCGGAATCGAAAGAGATGGTGCAACCGTTGAGACGAGTGCCGTCTTACAAATCTTTAAAGATACTGATACGCACCATGTCCGAATCAAATGTGACGGCAACCGCGAGTAATTTACGTTACATGTATCGACATGGAGTAACATACAAAAACGGGAAAGAGGTTATGTCATGAAAAGAATCGTTTTGTTATGCGCTCTCTCAATTATAACTGTATGGCCGTTAGCTGCTTGTAGTAATGAAGTGAAAATGCAACATACAAGTGAAAAACCGACAGCACTAGACGTATTAGGAGAAGATTCTACTGCTGACATTTTTCAACTAAATGATACGATCTACAAATCAGATGTAAAATGGGCAGAGAAAACAGAAGTCACTAAGAGTAAAAAAGTCGGAGAAATCAAGAAAATGAGTTCTGATCAATACGATTTTGATAATGGAACTGCTACGAAGCTCTCAAAGGGTACCGTCATATACTCTACGAAAGAAAGGAATGAAATTCTTTTGGTGAGTTTTAAAGGGAAATTAAAAAAATACGTTGCTTTAGGAGAAGGTTAAATGGATTACAACTTGTAGAAACCCCTTATTTCAATCACGAAACGAGGGTTGTCTATAAGAAAAGGCATCCTCAACTGGGATGCCTTTTCTTATTAAGATAATAGCGAATCTGATCAGCCGTTAACGACTTTTTCTGCTACTTCCTCATTCATCGATTGACGATTAATCGAGAGGTGTTCGCCTTCTTTCAACCGTTTTCGATATTCAGCTGTCGCAGTGAACAAGACATCTGTCGACGAGTTTAATGCTGTCTCAAATGAATCTTGCAACACACCGATGACAAATCCGACAGCAACGACTTGCATCGCAACGTCATTCGGAATCCCGAATAAGCTACACGCGAGTGGAATCAAGAGAAGCGATCCCCCAGCAACACCAGAGGCACCACACGCACAGACGGCAGCGAGGACACTTAAAATGATGGCTGTTGGAAGATCAACTTGAATACCGAGTGTGTTTACCGCAGCAAGCGTCAAGACGGAAATCGTGATTGCAGCCCCTGCCATGTTAATTGTTGCACCAAGCGGAATCGAGATGCCGTACGTCTCTTTATCAAGTCCAAGCTTTTTCGATAGTTCCATGTTGACCGGAATGTTCGCAGCTGAACTGCGTGTAAAGAATGCCGTGATGCCACTTTCGCGTAAACATTTGAAAACGAGCGGATACGGATTTTGACGGACGTTGATATAGACGATCAATGGATTAACGATGAGTGCAACGACAAGCATCGTTCCGATCAGTAACCCTAGCAGGCTCACGTAGTCAAGAAGTGACGAGAGTCCGTTCTCTGTAATTGAACCGATGACAAGCCCCATGATACCGAGTGGCGCAAGCTTAATGATCCATCCAACCATTTTCGCAAGTGCATCTGAGAAGTTCGAGATGAACGTTTTTGTAGAATCCGACGCATTTTTAAGCGCTAATCCTAAGATGATCGCCCACGTCAGAATGCCGATGTAGTTCGCTTGGACTAATGCATTGACGGGGTTATCGACCATGTTCAAGACAAGCGTCTTCAGGACTTCGATGGCATTCCCAGGAGCTGTCAGCTTTTCTGTGCTCTCTGTCAATGTTATCGAAACCGGGAACAAGAAACTAACGATGACCGCAATCGCACCCGCTAAAAAAGTACCGAGCAGGTATAAGAAGATGATTGATTTCATGTTCGTTTGCTGTCCCTTTTTATGTTGCACAATCGAAGCCATGACTAGGAAAAAGACCAAAATCGGCGCGACTGCCTTTAGTGAGGAGACAAATAATGTTCCAAAGATGGTCAATGAACTCGCTACTTCAGGAATCGTGACGGCTAAAATAATACCAATGACTAAGCCGATCGCGATTTGTTTCACTAAACTGATTTGGTTCCACATCTTCAACAATTTCATACATTCCCCTCCAGGCTTTCAAAAAATAAGATATTAGAATTCGAAAAATGAGGACTTCTCTCTCTCATTCCAAAACGATGAATGATCTGGTCGCTCACTTTTCAAAAAATTCTCTCAGTTTATTGTTTTCTATTTTTACATAAATCCTAAGAAATAAAAACTAGTTTTTCGCAAGAAATATAATTCCTTTTCCTGGATGTTAAATAAGAATACGAATGCAATCGATTGCATAATTACAAAAAAAGTAGAAGAAGATGCGTTCCTTCTCCTACTTCATTATGTAAACTAAAATGTTTCACAGATGTTGATTGACCTTTATTCTCTCTTCAGCAGTCTTCTCGAATTTAGTATTGACAGGTATCGTTAACGCTTTAAGTGTCGGATGAATTAAGAAATAACCGGCAAAGCCAAAATAGCCGATACCAGAGATCAATAAGATTGCTGTACTAGAAAACCATTCTCCGAAAATCCCTCCCGCAAAATATCCAAGCGGACTTAACGACCCTAACAGTGAAGAGAGAAACGAAAAACCTGTTCCTAAATAATCAGACGGAAGATTGACCTGAATGAGTGTATATAAATATATACTGTTCACCCCAATACCGATCCAAGCGATTCCGAATAAGACGATTGATAACAGACCAGCATCTTTCATTAAAAACGAACTAATCCAAAACAGTCCGGACAAGAGCGCAGCAATCGGCATGACACGATTGAGAGCAAACGTCTCCAAGTGACTTGATAGCAATGTTCCAATCATCGTTCCAAGTGAAATCGCTGCTAACCAAAATCCATACTCTGCTGACGTCTCAGAAATGATTGGTAACACCGCAAGTCCCATCGTCGCAAGAAAATTCATTCCGATGATGCCATAAATGATGGTCAATAATTTCTTTTGTTGCTTGACAACATAGTATCCTTCTTTGAAGTCATGCTTATACTGTTTCCAAAAGTTTCGTGAGGAAATGGGTTGTTCTCTTTTTGAAGATGGTATTTTGAGTACGAGCAAGAATAAGAACCCGATCCCTAGCAATACGATACTATTCGCAGCGAATACGATTCCGACACCGACAAATAGAATCACAATGCCTGCTAACGCGTCGGCAATCAAATCAAGCGTTTGATAAGAAAAGGCAAACACCGAATTGACCTTCGTCAATTGATCTTTCGATGCCAGGCGTTCGATGAGTGTATTTTCGGTTGGATACGAGATTTCCGCTAGTGTTAACGCTAAAAACAACATGATGAACAGCAATGGAATCCAGAGCGTCTCGTTAAAATAGAGTAAAGTGATGAATCCGACTAAAATCGCTTGTCCAATGCCTGAGAAAAACAGGATCTTCTTTTTTGAATAGCGATCGATAATCGGACCATACAAAAATTGAATCGTTACCGGTAACACAGCAATCGTGCTCGTTAATCCAACCAGGAATGGCGAATTCGTCGTTGTCTTGACGAACCAAACGATCGCAATCATATAAAAACTGTCTGATATATTCATCAAAATCCTACCGAGCAACAAAGCTGATAGTTGTTTATTCAACCAACTTCCTCCTCTTCAACAGTTAAATTTAATTGAACTTTATTGTAGAGTAAAGGACTGGAAGAAAAATGTAAAGTGAAAAGTTCAATTTTATTTAACTCAAAGTATAAAAAAAAGTGCTTCTCGTAAATAGAGTCTTTACGATAAAGCACTTTTATATTAGAGATGGCGTTCTAGAATTGCGAAATTTACTGATAACGCTGAAAGCTAATTTAGTTCAATCAGTTATCGCTTCTATCCCTCTTATCATTCGCTTGAATTTCGGATGATCATCAATCCGATTGGTGAAGTTTTGAATCCAGTGTTCTATAACATCCGAAGCTTCATATCGCTTCATCACTCGTAACATCGTTAAAAATTCCGATGCATACGCAAGCTCCATCGACTCGACGATCGTCAACCCTTCTAAGAAACACCGACTTGCTTCTTTCTCTTCACCGAGTTCAAGATGCACATCCCGATATAAAGAATCGTACTTGATCTTGCTCGTGGTTCGTCTAACCGCTCGACATGCCTCGACAATAAATCAATCGCACGTCGTCTCATATCAAATATTGCTAACCCAACAGCAGCATGGGTAATCCAAGTGTATCGGTTCATAATGAAATTCTACTCCTCAAGAGATAGTTGATTTTTTACGTTTAACAATCCAGAGAACAACGAATAATATCACCTCAAGAATCAAAAATATCCCTACAAAGAAATAAAGACCAAATACCTGACTGAATCCATCTATGGCTACTACGTAAAACCATTTCAAAGAAATAATGACTGTATACGCGAGATTTACGACTGTACTTCGTAACAAACTTTTTTTTAGACTTTGTGTGTTTCGCGCTTGCGTAATGATGATGACGAGTGCACCAATCGCCCAGACAAGTAAGATCAGTTCTAAAATATATTGATCATTTGGTATGACATCCATTCCCTATTCTCCTTTTCAGCAGACTGACTAAAATGATTTAAGTGATACCTATATTTTACAGCATCAAAAAGTCTTCCAGTCTTCCGAAAGTTAAGTGAATACGTTTTTAAAGATCTATGTCAGAATGGTCCTTCATTTTCCTAACCCGAACACTTTTCTCCTGACCGATGTGATCAGTTTCTTCCAAACGGTGCTGTACGACGAGAAGAACCAACACAATTGCTGATATCACACAAATCGTCGCATAATACGGTTGAGCAAATCGTTCCAACTCAATCGCAGATAACACCTGTAAAATCGTCAATCCAGCTAACATCCCGTGGAAATATCTCTGGTAGTTGCGCGGCATTCCGGCTTGTCCAAACGTCTCATACCAGACGAATAAGCCGAGTCCGAACGCGAGTCCGTTTAGGATTGGTGAAGGCAGGAGAAACAGGAGGATTCCAAGACTAAGCATCAACCAGGCGTATCGAATAACTGGCTTGAAGAAAGCAGGATCGAGCGTCGGTTCTTCTTCCTCAATGACAGGCGTTGCTTTCTCCTCTTCGGTCAACGGTCGAAAACCAATTGCTTCTCTCTCTTCTGCTAAGTCGAGCATCCGCTTTTTCATTCCGAAATAGAACGGAAAACGTTCTTTGACAACCTCCCCTTCATCCGTTTGACCATCCGCTTGTTCTTGTACGGATACCTGATACAGCGTGCGCCCCATCCGGTAACTGACCCAGTACTCGGTCGTTTGTCCATTATTGCGTTTAAGCTCAATCACCTTGGCTTGTTGATTCGTCATGATATGTGATTCCTTTCGTCGCAAGTTCCTTTAGTTGTTCTGACGCATACAACAGGAGAATGAATCCTGAGATGAGACAGATCGTTCCGTTAATTGAGAGATTGATTGGTGATAAATAGTTTTTTGATGAGCCCGCTATCGCGAACATGAAAAGTGCTCCTGACCAGCGATACATGCGAGAACGTAAAGATTTTTCTTCGAGATGCATCGGCCAGAAAATCATCAGAACGATGAGTGTTATGTATCCCGGAATTGGCAAGATATCAGTCAGCGTCAGTAATCCACTGAACAAGATCAGTAGAGCGCTTAAAATACGTAACTTTATGATGCGTCGGTCGGCTCGAAAATCCATCACTTCAGACAGAGCAAAAGGTGATCGCCTGTATCCATCGTCTAATTTTTCACGTACCCATGCTTTTTTCTGACGATACGCGAGAAACGGATTCTTGAAGACAATCCGCTTCGTCGCGGACTCTTCGTTTGTTTCCATCATATCTTCGCTATCGATCGCCTGCTCTCTTCGAGCAACCCCTTCCCGGCAGAATAAAGTACGCCCTTCTTGGTGAAAGACGATGTGATACACATGATCGTCGACTTGTTTCAGTAATTGAATCATGATTTGAGCTCCCTTTATCTTGCTTTCTAACTTCTTTTAGGTCTCACCAAGCTGCACTGACGGCGTATAAAATGAACAGACCACCTAAGACACAGACGTAACCGTAGTGTCTGACAGTCAATGAACAAAATAGGATAACACCAATCGACAAAATAATACTGAGTACGAATGAATCCACCGTGTCGACGCTATCTCCGTGTCCTGCTAAAGGCGTCTTCAACGCATGCTTCGACCGAATGAAATAGATGCCTAACGTTAATAAAAAGAATCCGATACCAAGGCCAAGGAAAGCTAATACCATAGATGTTCCCTCCGGCAAATGTATTTGTTTCGTTTAGTAAGTCATTATGTTTTCATAAAAGTTATTATACAACTAATACATACGATATTTTTTTTATTAAGTTTCAATCACTAACTTTTCTATTAAATGGATAATGTATTTTCGGTTTCATATGTATCTTTTTGCCTAAAATAATAAATTAATCAGATGACTACCATATAAAATTGAAAACTATCTCTTTAGTGATAAGATGAGGGATCTTGTTTCAACATGACGTCAAGTTTGTAGAAATAAACAAAAAATCTATTCCTAATTTTGTGGAATAGATTTTCTGCATACATTCATAGGTCTCTTAGGATTATTTACATCAAAAAGAAAGAATGGTTCTTAAAAGAATATAGATTACTGCCTTCTTACTTTTCCTGTTCGAGTAATATAGTTTTCTTCAGTGATACTAGCAATATGACTGCTTGCTTTAAGCGAATAAAACAATCCGATAAAGATACACAATATACCGAATAGCTGTAGCCACCTTAGATACACATTTCCGAAAAAAACGTCTAATAAAATAGCCACTGTAGGGTCGACAAAAACCATAGAAGAGACAACTGTCGTTGGTAAATGACGAATGCTATTGAAAAACAGAAAATAAACTATACCTGTATGAATAACTCCGGTTACAGTGACGTACATCCACTGAGAAGTATCAATTGCTTGATAGTTATTAAAATGAATGAATGGAAGTAACACAATCAGACCGATCACCATTTGAATAAAAGTGGTCGCATATACACTAGTTTTTGTAATACTCTTTCCTAGCAGCATTGTTGCTGCATAGAAACATGCTGCGATGATGCTGTACACGATCCCCCTCCAGCTTTCTGAAGCAAACCGCACACCATCGGTACCTATAATACTCAATGTTCCAATAAAACAAACTAACATAGATACATACATGAGTTTCGTCTTTTTTTCTTTAAAGAAAAGACTACCCATCACAAGAACAATAATAGGAGCTAAGTGATATAAGGTTATGGCAATTGTAATGGACGTTCTTTCAAATGCTTTAAAAAGAAACACCCAATTACAAACATTCGTCATACCACAACAAGCAATGTATATGAGTTCTTTCCTATTCCATTTTTCCCTTTTAAAGCGTCCAGATACGATCCATGCCATTATAAGAAATACAGCAGCACAAATACATCGAACCCACACTAATTCAATTGCCGGAAGACCTGTAAAAGTTGAAAAAAAGCCAATTGATCCAAAGATAGTCATAGCTATACTTAGTTGAAACAAAGCATTCTTGTTCATGTCTATCTCCCCTTTTTGCTTACACATTTATTCATCGTTGTGCAGGCAATCCATCACGCGTAAGAATATTTTTCCACATTTCATCCGGAATGGAGAGCGTTTGTTGATCATCGCGTGACAAGGTCGTACGAATTTCTTCTTCTCTTCCTGCTATTAGTTTTCGAACCCAATCTGGTTCCATTAATAACTCTCTTCCTAATCCGAATAATGGAATTCCTTGTTCTAATACGTTCAAGGCATCATCTGGTGTGTGTATAGAACCGAGTGACAGAAAACTTGTTCTATCCGCAATCACATCCCGAAAAATCTCTGATCTTGTTTTTGTTTGATTTGAACCACTTCGAGGCATGGACCAAACGTTTTTGACTGAAAGATGGAGGTACGACAAGCCTTGATTAGACAATCGATCTACAAAGGCGATTGTTTCCTCCATGTTCAAACCATTCTTTTCTGGTTCTTCTGGTGAGAAGCGATAACCAATAATAAAATTATTGTTCGCATATTGATCTCGGACTCGTTTTACTTCTTCAATAACAGCTAATGGAAAGGACATCCGTTTTTCTAGTGTTCCTCCCCACATATCTGTTCGAAGATTTGAATATCTCGAAAAAAATTGTTGAATCAGATATCCGTTGGCTCCATGAATTTCCACACCATCAAACCCTGCACGTATAGCTATCTCTGTTGCTCGTCCAAAATCCTGAATAGTAGATAGAATTTCTTCGTGTTCTAACGCACGTGGAACGTAATCATCACTTGAATCCTTGTAAAGGCTCGCCACGATACCACTCGGGCTAACCATTCGCCTTTCACTTATATATCCGATTAGACTCTCGCTACCTCCATGATGAAGCTGAAGGATTGCTCTTGCTCCCTTTTCTTTTATTTTATTAGCCAACTGCGAAAGACCTGGTATATTGTGTTCTCCATATGCTTTCATTTGACGAGGAAAACTAGTCCCGAGTGATGAAATGGTCGCAGCCGCGGTAATAAACATAGCTGGTCCTTGTGCTCTTCTGCTATAGTAATCCAACTCTCCGGAAGAGACGCTTCCATCTATATTTCCTGAATAGGTGGTCATCGGTGCAACAACGACTCGATTCGCCAAAGTTACTCCATTCGATAAGGTATAAGGTGAAAGGATTTTTTCATACTTCTGATTCATCAATACATCCACTCTCCAATTCTTTTATTTTTTGATTCAATCTGTCTGTTTTTAGTGTATTTGTAAAAATAAAATAAGTAAAATGAATGTTTTTCATTCTAATCATTTGCATCTCTCATGTATAATACAGAAAAGGATGTGAAGTACATTGAATTTATTTCAATTAGAAGTGCTTTTAAACGTTGTGGAAAGTGGTAGTTTTACGAAAGCAGGTCAAAAGATTGGACTGACACAATCTGGAGTAAGTCATAACATTACAACACTGGAATCTGAACTAGGAGTAACACTTTTGAATCGAGGACGAGGTGGGACATCGTTAACTACTGCAGGGGAATATATTATTCCACACATACGCAATATTGTGACAAACATGGCTCATATAGAGCAAAAAGTTTCTTCTTTGCAAGGATTAGAATTAGGAAAGATTGCTGTCGGGAGTTTCCCAAGTTTTACAGCTACCTTTATACCGATTTTGTTTTCTATATTCAAAGAACGTTTCCAGAATGTTGAATTGGTGTTGTATGAGGGTGGCTATGATGATATTGAAAAGTGGGTGGAAGAAGGTACGGTGGATCTCGGTTTTACAGCATTACCAGTTAAAGGTTTCGAGAGTATAGCACTGACGCAAGATCCTTTATCTGTTGTCGTATATGATGGACACCCTTTTATAGAAAAAGATGTTGTTACGATAGCTGATTTCGAAGAGGAATCATTCATCATGTTACGATCTGGATGTGAAGTCCTTATCGAGGAGGAATGTCGTAAAGCTAGTCTTTCATTACGTACCTCATATAATAGTAAGGAGAATGAAACTGTACTGTCTATGGTGAAAGGAAAATTAGGTATTAGTATTATGCCAAACTTGGCAGTTCCTAAACGGGAGACTCATGTTCATCTATTACCCTTACATCCTCCTGTGGTTAGACATCTCGGATTAATTGTCAAATCATCAGACAAAATGACGCCTCTTTCCAAAGAATTTCTCAAGATCGTGAAAGCACATTTCGATAGTCATGAAATCTAATTGTTGATATTAGGATAGTGCGTACAGATACATTCACTTACGGATAGCACAGATTCAGGAACAAGCGCTTTGTCCATGTACTCCTTTCGAAGAGTTGGTAAGATAAGATAACATTCTGCAGATAGGTAGCACACGATTCGCCTCCTTATCACGCAGTGAGTATATATAGTGGATTTGATACGCTATATCGAGTAGAGACATAGTTGATCTACCTCCACCTACGCGTTGCTTAGAGGTGGAGGATTCGTGAGTTATCCAACCTATGGGCGGAGTAGCAGCAGGGTCATATAAAGATGCGGTTGTTCTATATATGGATTCGAATTTCGATAAGGATGCTTTAGCTTATACGGTTGCGCATGAATACCATCATTTGATTCTCCATGACAGAAATAAATATCAGATGAACAAATTACTCGATTCGGTCATTATCGAGGGAAAAGCGGATGCTTTTGCTGACCGAGTCCTCAAAGATGTGAAGGCCCCATGGGGTACTCCAATGGATGAAAAGACGAAAAAACATGTCGCAAAATTGATTCAATCTGGTGAAGCTACATACGAGGACCTTGTGGGCGGTAGTCCCAAAAAAGACATTCCCCGCTGGAGTAACTATAATTTAGGGCACGATATCCTCGACCATTATTTTAAATTACATCCAGATTCTAAAATAGAGGAATGGTCTTTTAAAGGTGATGCTGACCTTTTAAAAGGATATAAATACCAAAAGTTACTTCAGTGAGAGAATTATATCTTTGTTGCATTCCATAAAAAAACAGATAGATGGATTACAATAATCGTTTACGTGTTGTAGGGAGATTTTCTCTATCAAACTCAATGACATCTTGAAATAAACCAATACATATGACAAAAACAGATCAAGGTACAAATGCTTTAAACAAATCCATACCTTTTTTTATATTCTGTAATCGATACGTGGCGTCGTTTAGATGCATATCCTATTGTCGGAAACGAGTAGAATAAAAGATCATCGCCTTCCCAAAAATGGTCAAAATAAAAATGAATGACTATGTTTACTTCAATTTGACCATGATTTAATCCACTTTTTTAATCTAATCGTACTCATCCACGATATTTAAAAGCCGAATTTCAGCACTTCAAAGAATATTCGTTCAGGGTTTCCGCTCTCAATCCTATGTACTAAAACCTTAATATGTATTACAATGTATTACAAAGGAGCTGATAATCATGAGTACCATTTCCGTACGTCTGGATGATCAGGATACACGACTTATCAAGGAATATGCAAAGGCAAAGAACATCACGATTTCTACACTCGTTCGCGATGCCGTCCTCGACCGTATCGAAGACGAAATCGATTTGCAACTCTATCATGATTCCATGGCAGCACACCGTAAAAAATCAGAAGCGATATCTTTCGACGACATGATGAAGGAACTTGATTTAGAATGACAGCTTATAATGTAGAATTCGAGCGCGGGGCTCAAAAATCTCTCAAGAAGATGGACCCACAACAAGCGCGGATCATCATGTCCTGGATCAAGAAGAACCTTGTCGGGACGGATGATCCGCGTCGTCATGGGAAAGGACTCGTCTCGAATCGCTCTGGCGAATGGCGGTATCGCATCGGCGACTATCGTCTGATTGCTGACATCCAGGATGAGAAAGTCGTGATATTGATTCTTGAGATTGGACATCGTCGGGATATCTATAAATAAAGCATCCAAAACTCATATCTTAGGAAGTACATGATAATCAATCAAAAGCCTTCTCTTTTGACGATATGATGAAAAAGCTAGAATTAGAATGACAACATATACAGTTATTTTTTTAGGTGTGGATTCAAAACTCCCTTCAGAGGGTGGATTACTAAAATAAAGATCATGATGTCCTAGTTAAGGCAAACTCTGACTAGAACTGATGATTCGCGTTTTATGTAAAATAGATAGAACGTGTCATGAATCGTTGGATGAATGACGACACAGCAATAGTGAAGGTTTCCGAATCACTAACATTTAATAAGAATTGGATACACAAAAAAGATTGTATACATTTCGACGTCGAAATGTATACAATCCATTTTCAGCGAGTACTTACTCATTGAGTCCTCTTGTCCGAACCCAAACTCTGATGCTTAATCCATATATTTTTTCAAGACGATGGCGGCGTTATGACCACCGAATCCGAAAGAATTGGATAGTCCGTACTGCATCTCCAGCGAACGAGCCCCTCCTGCTACATAATCCAGGTCACACGTTGGATCATCGACTTCAAGATTAATCGTCGGTGGAATGATTCCTTCCTGTAAACATTTCGCAAGCGCGATCGCTTCCGCTCCACCGGCAGCACCGAGCATGTGACCTAGCATTGATTTGTTCGCCGTCACCGGGAGTGTGTTCGCATGTTCTGCAAACAATTTTTTAATCGCACGTGTCTCGGACTGATCGCCGACGATCGTACTCGTCGCATGGGCACTGATCACATCGATGTCATTCGTCTCAATCCCTGCCTGTTGAACGGCCCGCTTCATAGCGAGGTATGCTCCCTGACCTTCTGGATGAGTCGCTACTATATGATAGGCATCGGAACTTGCTCCGTATCCGACGACTTCCGCATAGATGGACGCACCTCGTTGCTTTGCGTGCGATAACGATTCTAGGATCAAGATGCCTGCTCCTTCCGACATCACGAAACCATCACGTGTCCCGTCAAAAGGACGACTCGCTTTAGCGGGTGATTCGTTTCTTGTAGACAATGCCGTCGCATTACCGAAGCTTGCTATAGACAATTCAGTGATACCCGCTTCTGTTCCACCAGCGAATGCAGCATCAGCCTCTCCCATTCGAATGAGTCGATATGCTTCACCAATAGCCGTGTTTCCGATTGCACAAGCGGATACAGGTGACATGGAAGGTCCCATCGCTTGCCACTTGATGCTAATTTGAGCGGCTGCTGCGTTAGACATCATGGAAGGTACGAGACTTGGACTGACCCTTCTCGGACCTTTTTGGTATAAAGCATGAACACCGTCAATTAACGTTTCAATCCCTCCTACACCTGAACCCACATATACAGCAAGTCTTTCCCGATCCAGATCAGATTCTCCTAGCTTAGAATCGTTCCAGGCTTGATCAGCAGCCGCTAATGCGAACTGGACGAAGCGATCCAGGTTACGAGAGGCTTTTTTACCAATCGCCTTTTCCGCATCAAAGTTTTTTACACTCCCTGCAATCTTTACTTTGAAATCAGTCGTATCAAACGTATCGATTTCCGTGATGCCTGAATTTCCAGCAATCATATTATTCCAAAAGGACTCCACATCGTTTCCGATTGGTGAGACGACACCCATTCCTGTAATCACTACGCGCTCCATTTTTCTTCACTCCTTGTAATAGTATGAGATAATCATACGTGTCATGTATCCTATTACAAGTGTTCATTTATCCTATTATAATTGATACTTGGATGGAGAGAAATCAGGAGGAACGTATATGGACGACTCGAATCGATTAGAAGCTCTATCCTATTTTTTGAAGACGAAAAGAGCACAGCTCAAACCGGAATCAGTGGGGCTACCGCCTGGATCAAGAAGGAGAACGCCTGGCTTGAGAAGAGAGGAAGTTGCTCAATTAGCAGGAGTCAGTACGACATGGTACACCTGGTTAGAACAAGGAAGAGATATTAAGGTATCTAGAAGCGTCTTAGACTGTATCGCCCAGGCGTTATGTCTGAACAGGGATGAACACGAATATTTGAACGATTTAGCATTAGGGACGCAGGTCGTCAGTATGAAAATTCAAGCTTCCCCTATGACTATTAGTCCGTCACTCGAAAAAATTCTCTCTGCCTTGACGACGTGTCCGACGATCATTACGGATCGTTACTGCCATATCGTCGGCTGGAATCCTGCAGCGGCCCATGTGTTTGTAGATTTTGCGACCATTCCAGAATCACAACGTAACCTCATTCGCCTCTTGTTCTCACAGAAAGAATTTAAAGTACTTGCCGGGAACTGGGAACACTTCGCCAAAGGGTTCTTGTCCATTTTCCGTGCATACTACGGTCAATACTCTGGTGATGAATGGTATACGTCCTTCATACAGGAGATGAGTAATACGTATCCTGAATTCAAATCGCTATGGATGGAAAGTCAGGTCAGTAAGGCTCCGGAAATCCTGATTGAATTCCGTCATGGAAAAGTCGGCAAGATGCTATTCGACCTGACCTCCCTTCAAGTGCAGGGCGTAGACGACTTGCGATGTAGCATCTATACACCTGTCGAGGAGTCAGGTACAGAAGAAAAACTGAAACGATTGATTTCAGCTCAGTGAATTTGAATGAATTCAAAAACTGGTGAAAACTTGAAAACAATCGACGAGACGCTTTCATTGTCAGGATTGTTCTACTCAAATCAGTCATCATCGTATGACTTACTGATTGATAAATTGAATCGGTATAGGTGCGGACATTTTATTGAATTGTCGCATTTAGACAGTCAAATCATCTAATTGGCTTTGCGATTATTCCCATTTAAATATAAAAACACACGAAAGAACTTTTTCATCATCCCCCTTCTAGTTCAGAGTATAATTTTTCACAATTTTTTTATCATTGTCTTCTTAAGATCTGCTATACTAAAACCAATACTTATTAAATTATTTTAATAAGTTACTTGTATAGGGGGCATTATTTTGTCTGAACTTATTTCACGGACTCGTCATGCTTTTCTGATGGCGCATCTCGACACGATCCCTGCCATTCGACAAGTATTAGACGTCAGTTTTCCAACAACGAGTAAACAAATCGATCTGTTACTCGCCGCTCAGGAAATCGAAGAAACGCCGCTCGAGTTGATCCGTGGGGGACGTCCTGCAAAACGTTACCGGTATCGTACGGATCGCTTTCATGGGCTCGCTTTATTCATCGAACGTACGTATCTGCAATACCGGATTCATGATGTAGGTGGTAACCTGATCGCGACTGATCGCATATTAATTAATTCATCGAACCATATGTCGATCTTATTGAGAACATTAACCATTTTACTGAAGGACTATCCACGTATTCAGACACTAATAATTGGTGTCGCAGGTGCCATTGATGCCTCAGGATCCATCCTGTTCGCTCCGGATTATCCGACGCTTGACGGTCGCCCGTTGCAACAAGAACTGACTGAACGGTTCGCTCGACCGGTCGTCGTCGAGAATGACATGAACGCGGCTGTCATCGCTCCAACTCAGGAAAACGAAACGACTGTCTACGTTTATCTCGGAACGAACGGACCTGGAGCTGGTGTCGCCGTATCCGGCAGCGTCGTCCGCGGAGCGCATCACTTTGCTGGGGAAATCTCGTTCATCCCGTTTGACGAAACTCGAAATGTCGGCCAAGTTCTCGCGACGACTTCATCATACTCTGACGACTGGTATGAAGCATTGAGTCGGATCATCCTTTCATTTACCATCACCTTAAACCCGGACGTCATCTTGTTTGCAGCATCTGATGTCACCGATGATGTGTTGACACATGTGACAGATCGATGCGCCAAACGATTTCCACTCGACAAATTACCACAGTTGCGCCAAAGTGACTGGGAAACCGATTATTTGGATGGTCTGGTCCAACTCGGCGTCCAATCCTTCATTAAAGAGATTCCGTTAGGAGGACTTACCCGATGACTCGTTTACTGTTACCTCTGATTTATCTGGCTTTCATCAGTCTCGGACTTCCGGACGCCTTGCTCGGTACGGCCTGGCCGGTGATGCGGCTCGACCTCGACGCCCCGCTCGATATGGCAGGTTGGCTCTTCATGACGATTGCTGCCGGAACAATCGTTTCTAGTCTGTTTAGCGGTCGATTGATCGCGCGATATTCGACGGGACCAATTACGGCAGTTTCTGCTGGTCTGACAGCACTTGCATTGCTCGGCTTTTTCATTGCCCCTTCGCTGATTTGGCTCTTTGTTCTTGCGATTCCGCTTGGACTCGGTGGCGGTGTCGTCGACGCGGCACTCAATCATTTTGTTGCAACGCATTATCAAGCCCATCATATGAACTGGCTCCATTGCTTCTGGGGCATCGGCGCGACAGCTGGTCCACTCATCATGGCTGGCGTGTTGCTTGATTCCGGATGGCGCACTGGATATCTCATCGTTGGAGCACTGCAACTCGTATTGATGATTATCTTGATCATTAGTTTGCCGCTCTGGAAACGGGCTCCAAAACACGTTTCCGAACAAGTCCAAACTGCTAGTATGTCGTCTGGAAAACCTCGTGGACTGATGGCTGCGCTCGCTGCATTTTGCTTTTATAGTGGTGTCGAAGCTGTCGTCGGTCTTTGGGGAAGTAGTTACCTCGTCCAAGTCCGGTCGTTTTCGGTGACGTCTGCTGCAACTTGGGTTTCCGTCTACTACGGTAGCATCACGGCAGGTCGCTTCATTAGTGGTTTTCTATCCCTCCGCTGGTCGAACCGTCGCTTGATTCGCGTCGGTCAATGGACGGCCTTGATCGGTGCAATCTGCTTCATTCTTGCACCTGCTGCTTGGATGCCACTCGGTTTCGTACTCGTCGGGCTCGGTCTCGCTCCGATTTATCCGGCAATGCTCCATGAGACACCGGTTCGATTCGGAGAAGCTGCGGCGCAACGGTTAATGGGCATGCAGATGGCATTCGCCTATACCGGTAGTACGTTCATGCCACCACTGTTCGGTTGGCTTGCAACCTCTTACTCCTTGTCGTTGTTCCATTGGTTCACGATCAGTCTCATTTTCTTGATGTTGATCGCAACGGAAGGCTTGAACCGCATGTTAATCAGAAAACGATTAGCGAAAGCGTCATAAAAGAAAGGAAGATAATTAATGAAGATTGAACATATCGCACTATGGGTGGCAGACCTTGAAGGAATGCGCCAATTTTATGAAGCGCATTTTGATGCTAAATCAAATAATCGTTATGAAAATGCCGTTAAAGGTTTCAGTTCGTACTTCTTGACGTTCTCAAGTGGAGCGCGTCTTGAGTTGATGCAACGGACAGACATCACGGAACGGACATCGAACGCCCTTGGTTACGCCCACTTCGCCTTTTCGCTCGGCAGTAAACAAGCGGTCGATGACTGGACGGCTCGGTTACGGGATGCAGGTGTAACACATCTCGATGGTCCGCGGACGACGGGAGACGGTTATTATGAGAGTACGGTCGCGGATCCGGAAGGAAACGTAATCGAATTGACACTATGACAAAAGGCATTTTCTCAAAGCATAGTAACGTTCATCACACTACTTGATTGTCTACGTAAAAACGTAAAAACAGGCAGGAGCAAATTTATTGCCCTACCTGTTTTTTATTAGACTCAAAACATTGAATTAGAATGTATGTACATATCAACACAAGATCATGCATCACATAATGTCAGCTGCATTCATGATTTGAGGAGACATAAACCTTCGCATATCAAACAAGTTTCTTAATGGTCTTTGCAGGATTTCCCCCCACTATGACATTTGGAGGTACATCTTTGGTCACGACGGATCCGGATGCTATGATCGCATTGTCTCCAATCGTTATGCCTGGATTTATTATAACGCTTCCTCCGACCTAAACACTGCTTCCAACGTGGATGGGCTTTGCATATTCTTTTCCTGAGTTTCTCTCAGTAGGATCCATTGGATGAGTTGCTGTATAAATCTGTACTCCAGGTCCTAGCATGCAATCTGATCCAAAATGAACTTCACAAACATCTAAGATTGTGCAATCAAAGTTCGCAAAAAAATTGTTCCCTACATGAATATTGTATCCATAATCAACCCGAATATTAGGTTCCATATATACATTTTCACCTGTACTTCCGAATAACTCCTTTAACAATTGAGTTCTTCGGTCTTTCTCAACATCTGTTGTTCGATTGTATGCATACGTTCTCATTCTAGCAGTACTACGATCTTTTAAAAGTTCCGGATCATTCGGTACATATAAGTCACCAGCAAGCATTTTTTCTTTTTCAGTGATCATCCTTATTAACCCCCATTTTGCTATTGGTAATAAATCGCCATATACGATCACAGGATGATTTAGGTATTTCTTTTATTGGTTTGTATTAAAAAACAGTCATCACCGCGCGGGTATATTTTTCTTGAAAACCCAAATAGTTGACCATCCTTTGAATAATACACAGTGTCAATACATAAGGCTGATGGGTCATGAAGTTGGTTAAGCTGTGTCGCCTCTGGATCACTTATTGTTTCAAAATATATATATACGTCTGTGTAGCTGATTGTTTCTTCTACTTTTTGAATAAGATTTTCTGAAAGGAGACCGACCTCTAGCTTTAAGCCCAATCTTTCGGATGTTCTGACATCATAATAAACTTTTTCTAAATATTTTAGCTTCTTATTTCCATCTTCGATTTTGTCTAGAAAATAAATTTTATCTTCATTGTTAACGTCTAGATACAACTCCGCTTCTGTTTTATCGTGTAAAATCATCAGCCGCTTATGGTTTTCAGGAAATACATGCTCATCTGAAGTTTCTAACTTTATACTTTGATTTAAATAAAGCGGTGTACAATCCGTTTTAATGGGTTTTCGAGAGATAGAAAAATCCGCATCACTGTTTTGTAAATGCGGATTCTTACTGTTTACTCTTCAATTACTTATTCACTACTTGTTTTTGTCTCATTTTTCCTTTATCAGAAATCGTATGACCTTCAATATCTATGTTTGGCAAGATACGATCTAGCCATTTAGGTAGATACCACGCCTTGTCTCCTAACAGAAACATGATTGCCGGAACAAGCGTCATCCGGATAATAAAGGCATCAAAAAGGACGCCAAACGTTAAGGCAAAACCCATGGACTTGATGATAGGATCAGGTGCCATCATAAAGCCTACAAACACGGCCATCATAATGAGTCCTGCAGCTGTCACTACACCACCACTCTCTTTTATGCCCGTTAAAATAGCTTGTTTTGCATTGGCAGTACGTGTGAATTCTTCTCGCATTCGAGAAACCAAGAAAACTTCATAGTCCATAGCAAGTCCAAAAAGAATACCAATTACGATGACTGGTAAGAAACTCAATACAGGACTAGCTGTAGGAAAGCCAAACAAATCAATAAAATGACCATCCTGTATGACGAATACCACAAAACCTAACGTCGCACCAAGTGATAATAAAAACCCTAATACTGCTTTAAGCGGAACTAAAATCGAACGGAAGACTAACATTAACAAAATAAATGCAAAACCAACAATTAACATTGCAAAAATCGGTAGTGCGTTTTGTAGTTTGTCAGAAATATCGATATTCACGGCTGTACTTCCGGTGAGCATTAAGTTTAATCCATTTTGATTGGCGATTTTTTTTATGTCTCCTCTTAACGCCTTAACCAAATAACTCGTTTTAGGATCATCTGGACCTGTTGAAGGTGTCACCGACAACATGAATACATTTGAAGTTTTGTTCGGGACTGCCGGACTTACATTTTCGACTCCATTTACATGCTTTAGTTTCTTCGTAAGTGTAGATAGCGCTTTATTTACATCAATATCCGATTGGTTTTTCTCGGCAACGAGTATTAACGGGGCATGGTACCCGGGTCCATATGCTTCAGCTAATAAATCATAGGCCCTTCTTTCCGTTGTCTCTTCCGATTTTGTTCCATTGTTAGGCAAGCCCAATTGCATATGGAAAAATGGGATAGAGATGATCAATAGTAAACTTACTGCAAGCATACTAATGAACAAAGGACGTTTCAGAATAAACTTCCCCCATTTTTCATAGCCACTTTCTTTTTTATTCGAGAAGCGACTAATACTGCGTAACAACGTATTCTGTCTTGTTGGATCCATTTTATGACCTAATGCGCCTAAAATTGCAGGAACAAGTATGATCGCAATAAGAATAGCTACGAATACACATAGTGATGCTGAAATACCCATCATAGTTAAAAACGGGATTCCTGTCGTAGATAAGCCTAAAAGAGCAATGATTACAGTAGCACCTGCGAAAACTACTGCACTTCCAGCAGTTCCCGTAGCAATTGCCACAGCCTCTTTGACTGTATCTCCACCCGCTATTTGTTGTCGATAGCGAGAAATGATGAATAGGGCATAATCGATTCCGACGGCTAATCCTAACATAGCAGCTAGGGAAAGAGCGAAAGAAGGAATGTCTAAGAAATTGGTTCCGGCTAATATCAATAGAATACCAATACCGAGCCCAACGACAGCACTTAAAATAGGCATTCCCGCTGCAAGAAATGAAGTGAATGTCAAAGCTAAAATCATATATGCTACTGCGACACCAAGAGCTTCTGTAATCCCACCGATTTCAAGTTCTGAAAAGGCAACGTCTCCAGCTAATTCAGTTTGAATCCCTTTTGCTTTAGTTATTTTGATGCTTTTCAATACTTTTTCTTTGGATGCTTCTGTTACTTTGTTTGAAGGTTGTTTATATGTCACTGTTGCATAACCAATTGTTTTCTCTTTATTCAAATTGCCCAGTTCAATTGGAAGTGCCACAGTAACAACTTCTGAATCCTTCTGAATTTCTTTTACCATTTTCTCGATTATATGACTATTTCGCTGATCATCTAAGCGTTCATTACGAGGTGCTTTCATGACTATTTGAATTTGACCGCCTGAAGAAACAGGTGGAAATTCTTTTGCTAATAGTTTCCCTGCTTGTTCTGACTTCGTACCAGGGATTGTCATTTCTTCCTTGAAAGAAATTCCGAAACTCAATGTGAGTACAATAGTCAGTACCAACAGACAGAGTGTTCCTCCAAACACTTTTTTTCTATGCTCTGCTGCCCAATATCCTAATCTGTATAACTTTTTTGCCATTCAATATGTCCCTCCACCAAATAAAATCTTTTCATAGACTTTAGGTTATCAGGAATAGCTCATAAAAAAATCGTACATTCGGGTAGCAAACGAATGTACGAAAGGGCAAGTTATTCTATTCCAAATTCTATATATCCTTCGGTCAGGGCAATGACAACGGCTTCAGTTCTACTATTTACCCCTAATTTATTATAGATAGTAGTTAAATGGGCTTTTACTGTCCTTTCTGCAATGTTCATGTCTGAAGCGATATTTTTGGTTTTAGTACCTCTAGCCAATGCATGCAAAATTATAAGCTCCTTTGGTGTGAGCATTGCTTTGTTCGGTTGACTCGTTTTTGCCACACTCTTTTTATTAAAAGCAAGTAACCTATTCATTATTTCAGGCTGAAGAAGAGTCTCTCCTCGAATGGCCGCATTTATTGTTCTAAATAAATGATCTCGACTTGCATCTTTAAGCAAATATCCTTTAGCCCCTAATCCGATTCCTTCAACCATTAATTCGTCTTCGTTATAGGTTGTCAGTATGATAATCGGAATCGAATTATTTTGATCGTTCAATGCTTTAATTGTTTCCAAGCCGCTTCGTATCGGCATATTTAAATCCATCAGAATGACATCCGGTTGAATTCCTGTTAACAATTCAAGAGCGACTTTTCCATTTTCAGCTTCTCCGATGATCTGAAAAGAATCATCACTTTCTAAAATGAGCTTTAATCCTTCTCGTACTACAAAGTGGTCGTCGACGATCATGACTTTGTTCTTCATTCATACACCTTCTTCACTTTAAATCGGAATTCGAATAATGACTTCTGTCCCAAGAGCGATGGTACTCTTTATTTCAAGGTCTCCATTCAATAAACGTACTCGTTCCTGTAAACCCAAAATACCATAGTTTTTTATAAGTTGACTCTTCCTTTCGACATTAAATCCTATGCCATCATCTTTTATTTTTAAAATCAGTCTATTATCGGTAATCATTAGTGTGACAAATACCGTTTGCGCGTTAGCATGCTTCACTATATTAGTTAGACATTCACTCAAAATAAACAAACAGTGTGTAGAGACTATGCTAGGAATATAGATTTTATCTTCAACTTGTTCGCTTACCTCAAGAGTGGAGAAATTTTTAAATTCATCTATCATCTTCAGTACTGCTTGAGAGAAATCTTTATTTTCTTGAGAGTAAGATCGTAAACTATCAATAGATTGCCTTGCTTCTTTCAACGTATTCCGCGCCTGTTGCATCGACATCTGAACGATGTGTCGTGATTTTTCAATGTCATTTTTAATTAAATAGGCATCCAGTGCTTCCATTTGCATCACTAAACCTGCAACGCCTTGGGCTAAAGTATCGTGAAGATCACGTGCCATCCGTTGCCTTTCATTTAATAACGTTAACTCTTCCACTCTTTCATAAGCTAGCTCTAATTCCTTTAAATAATACTCCATCCGTATACGTGTCTTTACTTCTCTGGAATATATGACGGAATAAAAAATAACAATGACGAGTATGAAAAACAAAATCAAAATGAACAATGGTAGTTCACTTAATCCATAAACACGCACAATAAATAAGCAATAAACACCATAGTAAAGAATAAAGGTGAGAAAAACTTTGAAAATACTCTGCAGTTTTACAATACTCTGCGCTATCAAAAGCGTTAGCAATCCGATTAATACGACAGGTGCACCTTTAGGAAGTATAATAGCAGCTGTAAAAACCAAGAATCCCTGCAACGCTAGATAATACCAGACAGCCTTTTCTTTAAATTTGTACGAGAACCAATGCATAAACGCATGTAGTGAAAAAATAGATGTAAAAAATAGACTTTCTAAGAATTTAATTTGATTAACAAACTGTAGAAGTAAAGCTACTACATAAACAAGAAGAATCCAAAATATTATGGGAACTCGAGAAATGGTTAAAAGATCATCTGTTTTATTCATAGTGTTGGAACGATTACTCATTTTCAAATCCTTCCTTGTTTGATATTAAGAACAAATTTCTATCGAGCTCTAAAATAACTGATCCGTCCTTTTGCTAGCTTATCCTATTTTACTAATTCCAACTATTCCTTTATTGTTAGCGGAATACATAACCAAGGCAACAGTAAAAAATCAGCATTTCTGGTCATGAGTTAATCAACTCTCGGGGACGATTTCTTACTCATTGTCGCGAAATGTTGAAATCGAAATCATCTCGTTCATGCTGATTTAAGATATTTTAGATAGCATTTATCTGATATTAATTATCTATAGTAATTATTATTTTTGTGAAATCATTCTAAAGCCTAAATTAATATTTTATTTGTAATCGTACACTTTGTATTATCAACCTGATTGTCAAGTGGGAGAATACAGTCTAAATAATTGCAGATATAAACAAGCTCCAATGATAGCAAAAAGGAGAATGATAGTGAAGATACCAAGCGGGGCGATCCATCCTGATGCGTAGATAGCGAGAGGTGCTAGCGTCTTACCAAGTGTGTTTTGAAGACTATCAGCAGCTAGATACTGACCTCTTGCCTCCTCTGGAGCATAATGACCGATGAAACTCTGCGTGACTGGTGTACGCATGATCTCACCTAACGTGAAGATGAGCGTACAACCAAACAAAAACCAGATGTTGTTATTCCATCCGACTAAAAATGTACCTCCTCCTGCAAGTAAGGTCGAAACGACGAAGAGACGTCTTTCTGACCAATTTTTAAGTCGATTCGTTACGGGAAGGATCAAGATGACAAACAAAAGACCATTAAAGCCTACCAGATAGCCAAAAATGGATTGGCTCGTGAGCTGAAAAGAATCCAGCAAGTGCGGTACGAGAGGTTGTTTAGGCACATTCTCTATCACGTAAACTGGTAAGTAGAGATCGAGTTGCATCACTGGGAAGAGTGAACAGGTTCCCGCAATTACGTATAGCAGAAAAATACGATCTTTGAGAATAAGTCGATAGCCAGACCACTTAGACTGAAACGCATATTTAAGTGGGGTCGTTACATCTTTTTGCTTGGATCGGACAGGTAAGGTTTCACTAACAATAAAATAGATCGTTATGAAGTAAAGAAAGAGAACTATTGCACAGGTCCACAATAACAGTTGACGATGTTGAAAAAAGAAGACTGCTCCAATGATTGGTCCTAAAACGGCACCAATATTGTTCACGGTCATAAATGTCGCATACACTTGTCGCAATTCATCTTTTGGAACTGTGTCCGCTATCATCGCTGAACTAGCAGGACGATAAAATGCTGCGCCTATATTAATTCCGATAAAGGCAACATAATTAATCCAAGGAGAAGAAGAGACAGCAAATAGAATAAACATGGTCATTTGCAAAAATGTTCCGATCAGCATCACAGGACGTCTCCCTAACGTATCCGCAAAGCTTCCTCCGGTTAAACTTCCGACAATACTTATTAAGGGGGGCAGTGCCATTATTAATCCAGCAGTCTGTAACCCTAGTCCTTTACCAAAATAGACCGTTAGAAAAGGAAAGTACATCCAAAATAGCAGATTGAAAAGACCTTCTCCTATCAGTCTGACTTTCACATTAGGATTCCATGTAGTTTTGTTCATAATAACTCCTCTCATAGTTAACGAATAGCGTCTTCTTTTCGTAGCTTTACTATAGAGAAGATAGTTATCAAGATATAGACTTATATTTTGATATGGATTATACTAATATTATGAAAATTAAGTAAGGACACTTTTATTTAAATTGTCACGTAAAACGAACGTATGTTTGTTTTGAAACGAAGTGACATATCTTTCTGTCTTACTTTTTTCTATCTCTTAAGAATTTTAGAATTACCGACGATATAATGGTTTGATAAGAAGCAGTTCCTGTCTCTACATGACAGGAACTGCTTCTTATCGTTTAAGTTCATAGACTTTTACTTTATCGAGAAGGAGTAATAACGGACCAACTAAAAAATAAAAATTTCTTATTTTTAACAGAATTATTTACTACAAGAAGAAATTGCGATTTATTGATGTCGTTTGTAATAAATTTAAGTCTGTAAATTAGATTTCACGGATACTTTACTTTCATTCTTCTTTTGGGATTCGTTCATCAACGATCATTTAATGTGGTGGACTGAAGGGAGTCGATGAATAAGGAATAGGCATGGTCGATTACATGAGAAATAGCATATCCACCCATATAACTATGTGATGCATACGTTGAATGCGTCATCTTATCAAATTGTAAATGACTTTCCTCACTCTAATCTGAGTGGTTGATTTCTATAATTTGAAAATTCATTTGTCAGTCTTTTGATTTGCTACTGTGCTTTTGCAAGTGCAATTGAGAGGATAAAAAAAACAAGCTACCTCTATAGATAGCTTGTTTTATCATCATGATTTGCGAAATACCCAATAAGACTGACCTAGATAATTTAACCCCGTATAGATAATCATCCCGATCAGAATCGCTCCAGTCTCTTGTAGATTTGGCAATACGTAATGCACTCCCCATAAACTAAGACGATAAGCGATGAGATAACTAATCGAAACGACGATCAAAAAACGTATCCAATAGGGCCATCCTCCAGCCTCTTGACGAAAGGTGAAGCGACGATTTAGCATATAGCTGACCCAAACACCACATGCATTCCCGATCGCCGTCGCTCCCCAATAACCAGTATGCAAGACATGAAAACAAATCAGTGTCAGCGTCAGACCAACCAGCGTATTAAGAACTCCTACTAATAAGAAACGAAGAAAGGTCATCATTCTCGTTTTTTCTCGACGACATAACGAGGACGTCGTTTGACTTCCTGATAGATTTTACCGATGTATTCTCCTATCAGTCCAATACCTAGTAATTGAAGTCCGCCGATGAACCAGATCGACATCATTAAAGACGTCCACCCATCCATCGCTTCTCCTTCATATCTACGATAAAGAGCATATCCGACAAAACCGATCGAGACGATGAGCATGAATAGTGAGACTAAAAATAACAACTTAATCGGACGAACACTAAACGAGGTCACCCCATCCCATGCGAGTGCCATCATCTTTCGTAATGGATATTTTGATTCGCCTGCTGGACGTGATTGACGTGTATAGGTCACTTCTGCTGTTTGAAAACCAAGCGAAGGTACCATCCCCCGCAAAAAGAGATTGCGTTCCGGATGTGCACAAAGTGTTTCGACAGCTCGTTTGCTCATGAGACGATAGTCTGCATGATTGAAGATAGTCTCTACTCCCAACCAGTCGATGAAGCGATAAAAGCCTTGAGCAGTCGACCGTTTAAACCAGCTATCGGTCTGACGATCTTCTCTTACCCCATAGACGATATCATTCCCTTTCGCAAATTCACTTAAAAACTGTTCAATCACTTTTACGTCATCCTGAAGGTCCGCATCCATTGACACAACACAATCCGCATCGGTGTGTCCTTCGACAAGACCTGCGAACAAAGCATTTTGATGTCCTACGTTATGTGCTAATTTTAATCCTCTAAACCGACCATCTTGTGCGTGTACATCTTCAATTTGGGACCAGGTATCATCCTGACTTCCATCATCTACGAACAAGACAAAGGAGTCCTCAGAAATGAGGTGTCGTTCTCGCCACTCTGTTAAGAAACGGTGCATCGTATGGACCGTCAAGCGTAATACTTCCGTCTCGTTATAACACGGAATAATTACGCCTAGCGTAGGGATTGTCGTCATCGTCATACCATTACTCCTCCTTAAATGAACTTACTTCGTATTCTCTGTAGTAGCTTGGATACGGTATAACCTAATCTTCCAAGCAGAATGTTGATCTTCAAACGTTTTTTCGTACTGCAATCCAATGGCTGCAGCATTTTTGATTGGTACAGCAGACAAAAGATATGTCGCACCGATTTGCTTCAACTGTGCTGTATTGATAGATAAATGTCGAACCGGTACTTGATGCTCCTTTGTGTACTCGTATTCCTTACCGAGTTCAGATGAAAACACATAGACTCGATTTCCCCACGTATCAAAATAACGTTGTAATAGCTTACTTTTATCCAATTCTCCAGCAATCACCTTTCGGAAAGATGCTTTATAGCGTAATGGATAAAAGTTCACATAACCATCCACGGTTTGCATACCATTGTATTGTGCGATCGCAGGGTGCAATCCGAGAGAAGCGACCTGATAGTCTTTCGTTGGTTGGTTGATAAAGCGTTTAATGTCAGAAAACTGAGAAGTCGCATAAAACGCTTCATAGGATGGATGATGACGATAGAGGAACTCGGGATTCCATGCAAGCAAGACAAGGGTTTGGGCTACGAGCAAACAAGTCACCCATTTTCGTTTGGCAGTTCGCCATAGCCAGTCGAGCATCAAGTAAAACAATGCATACCACAACATCGGTTGAAGGAAGTGGAATCGTGAGAAATTGAAAGTTCTAATGAGAGAGACATGTTGCTTTAACGGATTCCACCCCTCATAAAACCAAAACGCATACCACAGCGATAGTCCAAATAGAAACCACATCAAAGTTCGAATTCGTCTTGCTGCATGATCTTTTTGACGAAATACTAGAAATCCAACAATCAGAAGTGTTAGGAGGATGATGGGCGATTGTACTGCGCGATCATGTGTATGACCAAACACCAAATTCTTAAAAAATAAACGAATACTTGCCCAAAATCCGTTATTCCCTGTTTCGAAGTCATTTCGACTCGTAGGCTCTTCTTCCCACAGCATCGAGAAGACCAGTCGATATTCAATTAATAAGTATAAAAGGACCTGAAGGCCATAGGCGATCCAAAAACGGCTATGAAAACTACGTGCGCGTATCTCCTTCACCATATGGTAAATGGCAAGCGTTGCTAAAAAGAAAACGATTCCTAGCACGAAGCTCGAATAGAACGGAACCACTAACAATACGAATGCACTCGATTTTATTTTCCGTCCATGCCAGATATTCCAATAAGCCCACAATAAGAGTGGCATCCCAAGCGTGCTGAGCATGCCCGATGGCCAGAATGGTGTCCAAGAAAATAGAACTGCTACCCACAGCGCATATGATTTAGGAATAACCCCTTTCGCATAATCACGTAGTAACAAGTACATTCCTAAGAAAGCAAAGATTCGGACCAACGTTTGACTGATCACGTATGCCGTAAATGGTGGGAACCATTGATATAGCCACACGATACCTGTAAACTCACTGACGAAAGCATTTCTCGAGACGACCCCACTTAATAAGTCAGGAACAGTCGCATGAAGGCTTGCGTAAATACTATTGGTATCGACCAATGTTTTATACCACGTGATGTTTGAGTCTAGATTATCATGAATACGGACATGTGCATGTTCCCCCAGTAAGACCATCGGTAAAATATAGAGGCAAGCTAGTAGCAGCCCTATTAATATGCGAGTTTTTTCTCTCATCATACCTCTCCTTCATCTACTTTAAGATTTAATTCTTTTGTTAGTAGTTTCAAGAAATCAATTGCCTGTTCTTTTCCTCTTATAACTTTCTTTATGGTATATACTCCCTAAGAAACTATTTCCAATGATACCTTATATCACAATAGGATAGGTGACATTTATTAAATTTACTTTTCAGAATTAAAGTTAATTCAATTAATAAATTAGTTAAATGGAGATTAGAAGAATTAATCAATCTTGACCAGACCTCTTCTTCTTTTTCTACTTTTCCCTTTTATGAATGACTAACTATAGATTTTTTTAATTCTATCGAGGAACTACAAAGAAGCATCGTACCATTTCTGTTAAGAAAAGATACGATGCTTTTGGGTTCTTAAATTTACTTCATCAGCCTTCGAAAAGGAGAACAAGATTTGGAGACTTTGTTTTTTATATGACGAAGTTCCATAGGTACGTGTAAATTTAAAAATGATTTTAAGATCGAACTAGAAAGTAACCTGGATTACGCTATTCTCCTAAAAAGCACAAAATAATTAATTACTCAAATGGAGTGCGTTAAAATGCATATTCAAACTATAGATGCTTCAAAAAAGATTTATTATGATGAACTTGGCTGGTTAAGTGCATCTGACTGGTTGCATTGGTTAGATATGCATTTACAGTGCCATTTAAGAAAAAGATAGGCACTACATTACTCCTTATTTACAAAACTAATTATTTTTCATGATCGACTACATTTTTTCTCTATAAAAAAGCATCCATATCGGACGCTCTTTTTGTAGATTGAATATTTACTCTTTATTTTGAAAGATTTCTGTGTTCTCAATACGAATAGCATCTACGATACCGCAATCCATACAAAACGAAAATACTTTTTGAGCACTATGAAATGACCCTTTAGATGGCTTTAGTGGAATATAATCTGTTGCCTCTTGAAAATTAGTACTTCCGCATGATGAGCAAGTTTTATTTTCCATTTAAAGTACCCCCAATAAATATTGTCTATAAAGTAATTTACATCTAATTCAATCTTATTTTATCATTCATGATATTCTGAACAAACCAATCTACCTGTCTTGAATGTAGCGATCGAACCAGCACGAGCTGCTGAGCAAGAAAAAGGATTTTCCATTGTCGCCTCTGATGTCAAGAATCCCTCTATGCATGTCGCTGAAAACGAAGGTGAAAATCCAGATTGAAGAGTAACGTCTTTTTGCGATAAAGCATCCCTTCTGTAGAGTAAATCTACATAAGAGATGCTTTTTGTGACCTCAAGTTTATTAAACAAAAAATTATCAACTGTACAAGATTAATTACGTTTTCTTATAAAAAAAGTTGATTCTGTTCGCAATCAGATTGGCTTATCAAAGTTTGGTTTTTTATCCATGCCCCACGTAAAGATCTGTGCCCGTGTATGGCGATTCGGATCGTACAGAGGATCACCCTCGATTTCAGTGTAGGTCCGTGCATGATACACAATGACATCTTGTCCCTGTTCATCTACTGTAAAGCTATTGTGCCCTGGTCCATATTGACCAACCTCTTCATTCGTCGCAAATACGGGTGACGATGATTTTTCCCAAGCATCCGGATTCAATAGGTCTGCGTCTTCTGAGGCACTCAACATACCCATGCAATAATTCTCATCCGTTGCACTAGCAGAATACGTAATGAAGATTTGTCCATGACGCTTCAGGACTGCCGGTCCTTCGTTCACCAGAAAACCCTTTGTCTCCCAATCAAGCTCTGGCTTTGTCAACATGACTTGTGGCTTTTGAATGGTCCATGGATTCTTTAAAGTTGCAATATATAAGTTCGAGTTTCCTTCAATGGAAGGATCTTTTTGTGCCCACACTAAGTAATGAACGTCTTGATGTTCGAAGACGGTCGCGTCAAGAGCAAATGAATCCCACTGCGTTTTTATTTGTCCGCGTTCTAACCATTCGCCTTCTAGAGGATTATCCGAACTATTCTCTAAAACGAACATCCGATGATCAAAGAGTCCGTTTACAATCTCGCGTGACTTCGCAGCCGCAAAATAAAGATACCATTTCCCATGAATACGATGTAATTCGGGTGCCCAAATTAGATCACTCATAGGGCCAGTTTCTGGTTTAATCCATGCTGTCACCGCTTCTGCATCCCTTAGTTCATGGAGAGATCTAGCACGACGCAATTCGATTCGATCGTATTCAGGAACAGACGCTGTAAAATAATAATAACCGTCAGAATGCAGATACATCCATGGATCTGCCCGTTGCTCTAAAACAAGATTTCGATCCTCTGTCTGGTTCATCGTGTGACCTCCTCGTTGACCATCCTGTTTTCAAAAACAGGCACATCTCCCTGCCAAGAAAATGGTCGTACATACGTATGACGATTCGGATCCCATAATGGATCCCCTTCGATTTCTCTATAGTTCCGTGCATGATAAACAATCATATCGGTCCCATCTGCGAGTGTCGTGAAACTGTTATGACCTGGTCCGTATTCACGGATTGACTCATTCGTCGTAAGAACGGGTTGCGGGTATTTTTCCCAATGAGTAGCATCTAACACATCCTCTTTTTCATTGATACGAAGAAAACCTACACAATAATTATGATCCGTCGCGCTTGCTGAAAACGTGACATATATATAGCCATTTCGCTTTAAGACAGCAGGTCCTTCGTTTACAAGAAAGCCGACTTTTTCCCAAGCATATTCCGGTGTCGCAATCATCGTTTGCGGTCCTGTCAATGTCCAAGGATTCTCCATTTCAGAAATATAGAGATTCGAGTTCCCTTCAATTTTTGGATCTTTCTGAGCCCAGATGTAATATAACCGGTTTTCATGCTCGAACGTTGTCGCATCGAGGGCGAATGATTCTTGCCATGTCTTGATTTGTCCTTTTTCCGTCCATTGACCTTCCAGCGGATTGGCTGAACTATTTTCGAGAACGTACATGCGATGATCAAAAATAGCATCTTCACGTGCCGACGCGAAATAAAGGTACCATTTCCCTTGAATGTGATGTAATTCTGGTGCCCAAATGTTAGCGCTCATGATTCCGGTCGAGCGCTTCTGCCATACGACTTTCTCTTCTGCTTTAGTCAACTCCCCGATTGTCTGAGCACGACGCAGCGGAATACCGCTAAAGTCAGGTAAGGACGCCGTAAAGTAGTAATAGCCATCTGTATGCCGCATGATCCATGGATCCGCGCGTTGTTCTACGATTGGATTTACGATTGTCTCTGTCATAATGAACGCTCCTCTGTTTCAAAGTGGCTCGTCTGTAAGCTCATCTGTTTTAACAGCGTGTGTCTCTCTCGAAGACGATATGCTTCTCTCTTGCTACTCGCTAGGAGAAGAGACGAAATACCGATTTCCTCTGGCTGAAGAGGTGCTTGTAACGAATTAAAAATGGACTCCAACTTCTGCCTTGTTGGCATTTGAGTGACCCAATCACCTAGCTCCTTTGGTACATCAGGTTGTTCTTGGATCATCGCTCTATAAGTATCGATAAGTTCCATCGTCGCAATCGCTACTTTTGTACCGTGTAAGACGGCTGGACGGTCATGCGTTAAGAAATCCATCTCCCAATAATGAGAGAGGTGGTGTTCTCCACCAGATGCAGGATGTGAATGCCCAAAAATCAACATCGCAATTCCTGATAAGATCAATGAATCCATCAGTTGATCCAAACCTTCCGCTTTTTCTGCATAGATATCTGGTAGAGCTTTTACACAATCGGATAAAGCAATTTCGGTCAATCGAGCAACTACAGGACAAAAGGGTTCTTGTCCATCAAAGGCACCAAAACGCCAATCCAGTAAGGAGGTGTACTTCCCAAGCATGTCCCCGACACCTGCTGCTATTAACGCCCGAGGTGCATCACGGATAATGTCACTTGGGATGAATACGGCAATTGGTGAGACGAGCTGATAGGTGATTTTTTTCCCTCTTATAATTAAGGGAGCTCCTTTCGAAGTAAACCCGTCCACCGAAGGAGCGGTCGGAACAGACAGAAATGGGATTTTTGCTTTCGCAGCACAAAACCGCGTCACATCATGAATCGTCCCTGCTCCGAGTGCAATCAACGCATCCACACTATCGTCCAACTCGAGCATTACTTGTACAACTGATAGTTCATCAGCTAAAACGTCCCCTTGCCTGTTCGGCGAGAGCGTGACTATTGATACGTCAATTCCTACTGTCAGTAATGCTTTCTTCAGTGGAGAATAACCGACCATCTGCGTATTGACATCACCAATGACGAGGAGGTGCCGCCACTCTTTTTGCTGCACAAACTCGACCACTGATTGCCATACTTTTTCAGAGGCACTGATTTGTTCAATCGTAATGGGGTAATGTAGATTTCCACACGAACAAGTAGCAACCTGCTTTTGTATCTGTTCGAGGTTCATCGACTGACTCCTTTCCCAACGCGATATTCCGTTTCCCAGTGATACGTCTCTCTTGCTAATAATCGAATAGATGGAAAATTACTGTGATGAACGGCGTCCGGAAGATGTTGCGGCTCGAGACAAACACCATAATATTTTCGAGAGCGTCCCTCACGTAAGATCGTTTCTTCATTCATCTGGTTTCCTGAATAGAGCACAAGAGCTGGTGCAGTCGTAGACAACATCAAGGAACGCTTACTTTCAGGATCGTACAGCGTCGCTTTTCGTTGGTCGTCGAATAAAAATGGATGATCATAACCATTGACGAGTTGATTTTGTGGATGGCTTGAAGCTGGACCATCTCCTAGCATTCGTCCTGATTGGAAGTCAAAAGGGGTCTGATCGACATCCAATAGGCGTCCTGTAGGAATCAAATCATCTCGCAGCTCAGCAAATTGATTAGCCGGTAACGTCAATTCATGTCCTAAAATATCACGACTTCCACCACTTAGATTAAAGTACGTATGATTTGTCATATCGCATACCGTATCCGTGTCACTGATTGCCTCATACGTAATTTTGACACCGTCAGCTAACAATTCAAACGATGCTTTGACATCGAGTGTACCCTTATAGCCATTCTCACCATCAGGACTTACATACCGAAGAACGAGATGAGTATTGGATACGTCTTCCATTTTCCAGAATTGACAGTGGAGACCGTCTCCACCGTGAAGATGATGCTTCCCTTCGTTTTGAGGCAGATGGTAAGTTGCACCGTCCATATCGAATGTCCCGTCCTCGATTCGACCAGCGACACGTCCGACAGTCGCTCCCAAGTAATACGTGTCTGTCTTGTATTCTTCAACCGTATCGTATGACAAAATGAGATTTTTCCATCCCTCATCTTGAATCGAAAACTCTTGCAGGGTTGCTCCATATGCCAAAATGCGTAAACGACACATATCGTTCTCGAGCGTAAATGCCGTCTGATTTACTACTTCTTGTCGCTCCATCTCAAGTCGCTCCTTTTTCACCAAACCTTCACCGGGCAATGCTTTGTTGCAAGGCGTGCCCGGTAAGAGACATAGCACCCGCACTTCAAACAGGTATCGTCCTGATAAAACGGACAGACTGCACATTGACGAAGACGTTTCTGATACTCAGCGTCCGTGACTTGCGGCATGACTTCCGCGTCGATGGTTAATAACCAATCAGTGTCTACTTTTGTCGGTGGACAAGTACGACACCGTCTTGTCTCGACGACTTTCATCTTAGCGAACCGCCACTGTGATGACGCTCATCGCCGGAACATCCATGATGAGCTTTCCGTCTTCTGTCACCTGGACCTCATGATCACGCGGCGCAACCACATCTGGTTGTTCAAACGTGTTATGGGCATTGAGATGATCTGCTGTTAAAATACGTGCCGATACGTTAGAAATCGTCCCCATTCCCCGCAAATCAATTTCTACTTTATCGCTATTTTGATGATCAAGCTGGCAGAGGCTAATGTGCAATACACCATCAGCATCGCGAGAAGCTGTCGCGTTTACAGAAGGAATCGATTCTTCTTTAGCTACATAGTCACGCGTGATGGCTGCTAGCTCGACTCGTTCAGCATCTTGGTGAACGCGATACATCTCAAAGACATGGTACGTTGGCGTAAGAATGAACTGGTCACCCTCCGTTAAGATCATTGCTTGAAGCACATTGACCATTTGTGCGATGTTCGCCATGTGAACGCGGTCATTATGCTTATGGAAGATATTGAAGTGAATCGCTGCGACAAGTGCATCTCGGATTGAGTTTTGTTGATACAAGAAGCCTGGGTTTGTTCCTGGTTCAACGTCGAACCACGTTCCCCATTCATCAACAATGAGACCGACGCGCTTTTCTGGATCATACTGGTCCATGATTTGCCCATGCTTTGTGATCAGTTCATCCATGTAATAAGCACGTTTTAGGGTGATGAACCATTCATCTTCCGTAAAATCTAACGCTGATCCCTTACCTAACCAAAAATCGCCCGGAATCGTATAATAGTGCAGACTAAGACCATCCATCATCGTACCCGCTTCACGCATGAGAACTTCAGTCCATTTGTAATCATCAATGTTTGCACCACCAGCAATCTTATAGAGTTGATTGCCATCATAATTGCGGACATATGTCTGATAGCGACGATATAGATCGGCGTAATACTCCGGACGCATATTCCCACCGCAACCCCAGTTCTCGTTACCAACACCGAAATACGTAAGCGACCACGGCTCTGTACGGCCATTCTCCTGACGCCAGTTCGCCATCGGTGATTCTCCATTGAACGTCATATATTCGACCCATTCAGACATTTCTTGGACGGTCCCACTTCCAACGTTTCCACAAATATAAGGCTCACACTCTAGTAATTCACAAAGGCGCATAAATTCATGGGTTCCGAAGTGATTGTTTTCGACGACGCCACCCCAATGTGTATTGACCATCCGCTTTCGGTTTTCATTTGGTCCAATACCATCTTTCCAATGATACTCGTCTGCAAAGCATCCACCCGGCCATCGTAAAACCGGAATGTTCAATTTCTTCAATGCTGTCAATACATCGTTCCGAATGCCATCTGTATTCGGTATGGATGATTCTGGACCAACCCAAAGCCCTTCATAAATACAACGTCCAAGGTGTTCCGCAAAGTGCCCATAGATATGCTTACTGATTTTACCTTTTGGTAAATCCACATTGACGATTAGTTGTGTTGCAGCTTCTTTTGTATTTAGTGTTGATGTGACGAGTTGGTTATTCATAGTATCTCCTCCAAGAAAAGGGACCTAGGAAGGTCCCTATAAATTATGGTCGATAGTACAGTTCATTCCAACGTAACTCATTATTAAACCGAACCGTCTCCGTTTCTTTATCGATGATAGCAATTTCAATGTTCAGAAGTTCTGCGAAGTCGCGTAGTTGTTCAGTTGTCACTTCATAGGAGTAACAAGTATGGTGCGCTCCCCCGGCTTGGATCCAGTTTTCGACAGCTTGAGCCATCGATGGTTCTGTTTTCCATAGAACACGTGCCACAGGAAGATTCGGCATTGCTTCATCCGGCTGGATGCCCTCGACTGTGTTTACCAAGAGACGGAAGCGATGTCCTAAATCAATCAAACTAGCGTTCAATGCCTTGCCATTCTGTCCTTCGAATACCATCCGCGCTGGCGCTTCACGATCTCCGATTCCGAGAGGATGTACCTCGATTCTAGGCTTATCGACCGCAATGGTCGGACAGATTTCGAGCATATGCGCCCCTAAGACCATTTCGTTGCCTGGTTCAAAGTGATAAGTATAATCTTCCATGAAAGATGTCCGTTCGTTGCTCGCCATGATTTTCATAAGACGAACAAGCGCTGCGGTTTTCCAGTCTCCTTCTCCAGCAAACCCGTACCCTTGCTCCATCAATCGTTGAACGGCTAGCCCAGGTAGTTGCTTGATGCCATGTAGGTCTTCGAAGGTTGTCGTGAAGGCAGTGTATCCACCAGCTTCAAGAAAAGCCTTCATGCCGAGTTCGATGCGACCTTGATAGCGAACCGATTCCTGGAATGCTTCTTCTTCCATTCCAGTATTCGTCACTTCATACCGCGTGCGATATTCTTCCATCAAGTCATCTAAATCTGACTCCGATACCGCATTCATGTAGGTGACGAGATCGCCGACACCATACCCATCAACCGTCCAGCCCAGTTGAATCTGCGCTTCGACTTTGTCACCTTCTGTCACTGCTACATTCCGCATGTTGTCACCGAATCGCGCGACTTTTAAGTTCTTACTTTCCGCTAACGCATGCGCTACATTCATCCAAGATGACATCTTTTGACGTGTGAGTTCATCTTCCCAATGACCGACGAGCACTTTTCGCTTCACGTTCATTCGACTTGTGATAAAACCATGTTCACGATCACCATGCGCCGACTGATTGAGGTTCATGAAATCCATATCGATCGCATCCCACGGGATGTCACGATTGAACTGTGTCCCAAAATGGAGCAATGGTTTTTGTAAGACACGCATCCCACTAATCCACATTTTCGATGGTGAGAAGGTATGCATCCATGTGATCACACCGGCACAGGCATCATCAGCATTCGCCTGCAACATCATCTGCCGAATTTCTTCTGCATTTTTGACGACTCCCTTGTAAACAATTCGATCCCGGAAGACGTCCGCTGCATCTAATCCTGAGACCATCTCTTTTGAATGTGTTTCGACTTGACGAATTACCTCCTCACCGTAGAGCATCTGGCTTCCTGTCACGAACCAAAATTCGTGTGTGTTTGCTGTCAACATTTAAAATCCCCCTCATCTAGCTATGTGCACCTATCATTTCTGACCGTAGTAGGCGTTTGCTCCGTGTTTGCGCAAGTAGTGTTTATCTAAGATGCTTTGTTTGATGGGTGCTAATCCTGGATTCAGATTCAAGGCATGAATACCCATCTTGGCTACTTCCTCAAGTACGACTGCATTGTGCACGGCTTCATCCGCATGCTTCCCCCAACAAAAAGGTGCATGATTTGCGACCAGCACACCTGGTACAGCAACAGCTTCCAAGTGTAGTTCGTTCAACGTCTCAATGATGACGTTTCCGGTTTCTAACTCGTACGCCGTCTCGATCTCTTCATCAGATAGTTCACGTGTACACGGAATTTCTCCATAAAAGTAGTCGGCATGTGTCGTTCCGAATGCAGGAATTGCTCGTTTTGCTTGCGCCCAGCTTGTCGCCCAAGGGGAATGCGTATGGACAATGCCTCCAATCTCAGGCAGAGCACGATACAAAGCCAAATGTGTTGGCGTATCAGAAGATGGACGTAGATCACCCTCGACAACATTGCCTTCTAAATCGACTACGACTAAATCATCTATCGTCAAAGCGTCATAGGGGACACCACTCGGTTTGATAACGACTAAACCCGCATTTCGATCAATCCCACTGACGTTTCCCCACGTAAAGGTGACTAAGTCATGCTTTGGCAATGCTAGGTTCGCTTCAAGCACTTCTTCTTTTAATTGACGACTCACCATACAGGTTCTCCCTTCTGACGCGACGCTTCAGCTTTGATTTTCTTTAATCGCTTCATCACATCGTTTTCTCCACGACCGAAATAATCGTATAGTTTCGTATACTCAGCGAACAGCGCCTCATACACTTCAACGTTTTCTGGAATCGGAAGATATGTTTTTTCTTTTACACGTCCCATCTTCGTCGCTGCTTCCGTGATGGTGGCATAACCGCCTCGTTCTGCTCCTGCGGCTACGGCACCGAACATGGCAGATCCTAAAGCGGGGGTTTGAGAAGAGGCTGAAATCTTGATTTCCATGTTTAGAACGTCAGCATAAATCTGCATCATCAAGGCATTCTTCTCCGCAATTCCTCCTGCAGCGTATACTTCGTGGACGGGAACACCGCTTGTGCGGAACGCTTCGACAATCGTTCGCGTGCCATAGGCCGTCGCTTCAATCAATGCGCGGTAGATATCTTCTGGTTTTGTCAGTAATGTTGCACCTAGAAGTACACCCGTCAGATTTGTATCCACTAGTGTAGAACGATTTCCGTTCCACCAATCAAGGGCGATCAATCCATGTTCACCGACGCGTTGCATCGTTGCCTTATCGGTCAATAATTGATGCGTACTAACTCCTTGAAGAGTTGCTTCTTGCAAATAGTCACTTGGTACACAGTTTTCGATGAACCATTCGAAATGATCTCCGACACAGGACTGACCAGCTTCGTACCCCATATACCCTGGTAAGACTCCGTCTTCGACGATCCCGCACATACCGGGTACGACCTGCTCCTCTTCACCAAGCAGGATATGACAAGTAGAGGTTCCCATCACCATCAACAACTTACCGGGTTCCGTGATTCCAACGGCAGGTACTGCAACATGCGCATCAACATTTCCTACTGCAACGGCAGTTCCCGGAAGGAGACCGATTCGTTCTGCAAAGGATATCGTTAATTCTCCTGCTTTGGCCCCGATTGGTGCGATGTCATTGGAAAGCTTCTCTTCAACTACGTTCTCAAGTCGTGGATCTAACGCTTTAAAAAACTCATTTGAAGGATAGCCTTCCTGTTTGTGCCAGATCGCTTTATAGCCAGCCGTACAACTATTGCGTACCACTTTTCCAGTCAATTGAGAAACGACCCAATCCGTCGCCTCTAAAATTTCGTGAGCAGCCTCGTAAATGGAGGGTGCTTCGTTTAGAATTTGCCAGACTTTTGGAATCATCCATTCGGACGAGATTTTCCCGCCGTAACGCTTTAAAAAAGGTTCTTCGCGTTCAGTCGCAATACGGTTTAAAGCGTCTGCCTCGTCTTGAGCTGCATGATGCTTCCACAACTTCACATAGCTATGCGGATTATGTTGATACTCTTCATGGAAGCACAACGGATTTAAATCGGCATCGATCGGTAGAATCGTACAAGCTGTAAAATCGATGCCGAGCCCGATGACTTGTTCTTTCGTGATACCTGCCTCTTTGACAACTGCCGGGATCGTCATTTCCAGGACCTCTAAATAATCACGCGGATGTTGGAGTGCCCAGTCATGTTCAAGCCGTGTTTTTCCATCAGGCAAAAATTGATCCATCACTCCATGTGTGTATGGTTTGACTGCAGTCGCCACTTCGTGACCTGTTTCGACGTCAATCAAGACGGCTCTACCTGATTGCGTGCCATAATCAATTCCGATTGTATATTTCGACATTTCATCACCCTACTCCCAAAAAGAATACGCTTACATTTCAGAAGAAAAAATAAAGTGTGTGGGCACTCTCTTGTTTTCATCCGGACAAATAATCAAAATCCATGCAGAAAATTTAAATAAACAATAAATTTGTACGTATAACTTATACTATGATTGTATCAATTATTTAGGAATATGCAATCATTTTTCAGAAAAATACGCATTTTTTGACGTTTTTTTCTATCTATCAGATGATCAACCTTCTTTAATACATTCATTTGTCCGTACAAATGATGGGTTCAACGTCTTTTTGCCCAAACTGCTGTTCCATCCTTACTAAGACCTGTCATGATGATCGTTGATTTCCAATTTTCCCAATCCCATGCTGCACCAACCTGTAACTCGTATGTCTCCTGTCCTATGCGTAATTCAAGGATGCTTCCCTTTAGTTGCCATGAACCCTTCTTACCCAAAAGACTGCCATCCATTTGCAACTTTAGCTTTCTTGATTGTTGCTGACCGTCATCAAAGCGCGGGAAAGCAATGATCTCCCATTCTCCAACGATCTGCTCTTTTTGAACATTGATTTTCTTTTCACCTGCGTATCGTTCGGGCGAAACCACTGGCCATCCATCTTTTGTCCAATACACTTTCCTCACCTGCAATTGCGACCAGTAGATATCTTCACTTGGTCGAGCTTGATGAATAATAAAGGTATCTTTTCCATCCTGTAAAAATGCAGAGTGACCGGTCCCTACATAACCGTCGTCTTCTTCAAAACGGTAGGAGCCTACAATTTTTACACCCGTATCAAAAGATTCATTTGAAGTATCACGTAGATCACGACCACGTGAATCAACATAAGGTCCATTGATCGATTTCGATCGCCCAATCCTTACGTTGTACGAATCTTCTAGCCAACCGTATGAAACCATCAAGTAGTAGTAACCTGTCTTTGCGTTGAAAAGAATTTCTGGGCCTTCAATTCCCATCGTCATATCTTTTCGCTTAGCCAGCAACTCCCCTTCTGATGACTTTTTCATCAGCTTTCCTGTATTCGGATTGATTTCCGTCAAGAAGATACCGCCAAAATAGGAGCCATACGTCATCCACCATTTCCCCGTTTTATCTTGGAGCACATGAGGATCAATCGCGTTGACTGATTTTCCATCTCCTTCTTTTGAGGCGATGACGACTCCCTGATCGTGCCATGGACCCTCAATATTTGAAGCGCTCGCCATTCCAATATACGAGGTACGACTCCCGACTTTTGAGACAGAATAGTAGAGGTAGAATGTATCCTTGATCTTCGTAATAGAAGGGGCCCAAAACGTATTTCCTCCTGTCCATTTGAATGCTTCTTGAGAGACTTCGTCAAATACACGTCCTGTAAATTGCCAGTTAATGAGATCGTTTGATTTTCGAATCTGGATGCCCGGTGTCGGCGGTCCCCCTACCATATAATCTGTCGAAAACACATAATAGGTATCACCTTCTTTTATGATTGCTCCGTCATGCGCAAAGTTTGTAGTCCATTTCTTTTCCTGATTCAAAATATCAGGTTGTACGTCTGCTACTTCCTTATCGAATGGCGCTTTCGGTAAATCCAAATCTTCGAGAGACGCATTCGTAGACCACCAAAAAAAAGAGCACCCTGCAATGAATAAGACAATGATCCCCATCATCATTTTTTTCATATTGTTTTTTCCTCCTTTAATCACAAACACCCGCCTTTACTTAAGACGGGTGTTTCATCTTTTCGTTACAGCTCAACCTTTAACGCCAGAAATGGCAATCGATTCGATGATTTGTTTTTGAAAGATCATGAAGACGATCAGCATTGGTAATAAGGCGACAACAGACGCGGCCATGATTAACGGATAATCACTTTGAATAGCATAGGATGCATTAAAGTTGGCGATGACCAATTGCAGGGTTTGTTTTTCGGGAGAATTGAGATAAAGAATCGGACCGAGATAATCGTTCCAAATCGCCATGAACCATAAAATCAATTGTGCAGCTACAGCGGGCTTGATCAATGGAAAGACGATTTTATAAAAGATTTGAAAATAGGAACAACCGTCAATTTTAGCCGCTTCGATGATCGAATTCGGAATACTGTTCAAGAATTGGCGTAAGAAGAAAATCATGAAGATATTCCCGAACAAACCAGGTACGATCAACGGAAGAAGGGTATCGACCCACCCGATTTCCGAGAACATCATAAACTGCGGAATCATCAGGACAGGATACGGAATCATGACAGACGCGAACAAAAGAAGAAAGATTTTATTTTTTCCTCTGAAATTCAACTTAGCGAACGCGAATGCCGCAAGACTCGAGGTGAACGTTCCAACGATCGTGACAGATAACGCGACGATCAAACTGTTCGATATACCAGACAACAGCGGACCCATATTCCAAATCTCCATATACTTATTGAACGATATGTCTGTGGGAATCCAAACCGGTGGAAGGGAAAACACTTCATCTTTTGACTTCAGAGAGGTCGATACCATCCACAATAATGGTGCGATCATGACGATTGCACCCATCGTCAGAAAGATGAAGACGAATATATCAGTAATTCGATCTTTTTTCTTCACGGACATCGTCTCTACTTTTTCTTTTTTACGGGTAAGGGCTAACTGCATGGTCATTCTCCTTTCTAAGGTATGAATGTCTCAATCCAAGTCAAATGATGATTTTTCGTTCATACGGAATTGGAACAAGGTAACGATGAAAATGAAAAGACCGAGAACGAGTGCCATCGCTGAAGCATAGCCCAACTGGAAGTTTCCGAAGGACTTTTGCCAAATGTAGAAGACGGCAGAAGCAGAGGAATACTCCGGTCCCCCTGTAGGCGTCATGACGTTGATTTCCGTAAAGATTTGCGCCCCACCAATAATATTTGTCACGATGATGAAGAAGGTGACCGGTTTAACCATTGGGAGCGTAATATACCAAAAGCAGTGCCACGCATTCGCCCCATCTAATTTTGCTGCTTCATAATACGAACGCGGTACACTCTGCAAGGCTGCCAAATACAAGAGCATCGTATAGCCAAGACCTTTCCAAATCGCCATGACGATCAATGCCGGCTTAACGGTATTGGCATTTTGGAGCCAGTTCGGACCATCAATACCAATCAAGTCCAAGAACTGATTCACCAAACCATAATCACCGTTATATGCCCACTGCCACAAAATCGAGACAGCCGCGATGGAAGAGATAACGGGAATGTAATAGATGACGCGGAACGTATTAGTACCAAAAATCCCTCGATTCAACGCGAGGGCAAGGAGAAGTGCTAATACGATGCCAATTGGAATTCCGATCATCATGAACAGCGTGTTGTACATGGCTTTATAAAAATACTCATCTTGAAACACATTAATAAAATTTTCTAGTCCGATGAACTTCATTTGTCCGAGTCCGTTCCAGTTCGTGAATGCACCATAGAAGGAATACATTAACGGAATTAACGCAAATAGAAAGAACCCAATCACCGGAGCCGCAACGAATAGATAGGCATACCGTTGTTCCGTACGATATAACTTGGGAATCGGTTTTGTCTTCATTGTCTTCCATCCTTTCTACGCTAGAGATTCAGGTGGCGACTTACGCCACCTAAATCATCATCTCTAGTTAGTTCGCCTGTTTCTCTTGTGCGATGGCATCATCTAGCAACTTTTGCATTTTCGGTTGCTCTTTTTTTACATAGTCTTCAACTGATGTTTTTCCATCGAGTACAGGCTGGATGTTTTTGAAGAACTCGTCATACCATTCAGCAGTATACGTTTTTTCTGCCGGGAGACCACGTCCATAATCATTAATCAAATCAAGGAATTCTTGTTTGTTGGCAGGCTTGATTGATGTGTCCTCCACCCAAGTTTTTGCGATTTCCATGCTGTTTGGTAATTGAACTTGCGCATCCACTAAAGCTTGTTGCCCTTCTTGGTTAGCAGATAAGTACATGGCTAGTTCTGTTGCTTCTTTTTGATGTTGCGTCGTTGATCCTACACCAATCCCGAGTGAGCCGACCCACCCTGCTGGTTTACCTGTTGATCCCGCTGGCCACGGAAGAAGGTCATACTCAAACTTCAATTGATCTTTAAAAGCTGCCATATCCCAAGGACCAACAGGGAAAAACGCAAGTTGTCCTTTCATCCAGCGTTGATAGGTATCGAGTGTTTGTGATTCTCCGATTGATGGAGTGATTTTATGCTTTAGTTGCTGGTCTACGAAAAATTGGAGAGCTTCGATGAATTTTGGATCGTCAATCGTTACTTTCGTTCCCTCTTCGTTGATCCAATCTGCTCCGTTGCTCCAAACGAACGGTTGCAATGCCCAGTTCACATTAAATCCTGTACCGTACTGATCCATTTTTCCATCGCCATTCGTATCTTTCGTTAACTTTTTAGCTACTTGAATGAATTCGTCCCATGTGTACGGTTTGTCCTTATCCGGAAGCGGTACCTTCGCTTTCTCGAACATCGTTTTATTATAGCCAAGCGCAAATGGTCCTAAATCTTTGGGTAAACCATATATAGCCCCTTTACCAAGTACCTTTCCATCATAGCGGTACTTATCGACCCCTTTTTTCCAGATGTCTTCTAACTGAATGTCTTTCGATCCTTCGACGTTCTTTGTAATATCTAGTAGTACACCTGAGTTCACGTAAGCTTTGACTTGAGCCGGATTGTAAAAGAAGACATCTGGCACTTTCCGTCCTGCAATTGCAGATTTTAATTTCGTATCATATTGATCTGGAGCTGTTTGTACCATTGTCACTTTAACGTCTTTATTGGCTTCTTCAAATCGTTTTACTGTTGCTTTGTACGCTTTTAATTCTTCAGGATTCCCGCGAAACATGAATGTGAGTTCGACTTTCCCGTCAGCACTTTTGCCATCTCCCGAACAACCAGCTAATGCTATCGATGTAGTCATCAAGGCAGTCATGGTTAGCGCAAACATTTTCTTTGATTTAATGTTCATTGTGAATTCCTCCATTGATTTAGTTTTCAGTGTCAAAGCGGAATTAAGATGTACGTACATATTTATTTAAGTAAAAACAATGTTTTTTATAGCGAAGCCCACACAACGCTATAAGAAAGACAATTAAAACGAGTTAAATGAACAATGAAAGCGTTTTCTGCACAATTTGAGTCTATTACACACATTCGGACATGTCAATTCGATTTTTTGTCATTTATTTCTTTTTTGTACGTACATTTAATTAGTATATCTATTGATTTTCTCTTAAATCCATAGCAAACCGGACAAATATTTGCTAATATGTAAGTACTATCACATCTTGTACGGATAAGTTTGCTGTTACAAGAAAGAAAGCAGGGACGCCTCATGGCACAACGGACAAAATATAGTATCGTTAAAGATCATATTCTCGATTGGATTAAAGATGGCACAGTACGTCCGGGCGAAAAAATTCCTCCTGAAAGTGAGCTTGTACAATCCTTTAAAGTTAGTCGCCACACGATTCGTCAAGCAGTTGGAGAACTTGTAAATGAAGGATACCTGTACCGCGAACAAGGATCAGGAACTTACTGCTCCCAAGTACTTCCTACACTAGAAGCTGAGATAACTGAACGTGCTAATAATGGAAAAAACATTGGTGTCATTACAACGTATATGTCTGATTACATCTTTCCATCTATCATTCGAGGAATTGAATCGCATTTAGCTTCAAAAGGGTACACGCTGACACTTTCGTGCACAAACAATGATGTAGACAAAGAACGTCAATGCCTCGAAATGATGTTAGATCGTCAAATTGATGGATTAATTGTTGAACCCACGAAAAGTAGTAACTATAATCCGAACATCAAATACTATCTAGAACTTGAGCAGCAAAACATTCCCTATTTGATGATCAACCAATATTACTCTCAACTAATGCCTCCTCATCTTATGATGGATGACGAAAGAGGTGGATTTTTAGCAGCGGAACATCTAATCAACCTTGGTCATGAACGAATCATAGGCTTGTTTAAGACAGATGATTTACAGGGTGTTTATCGAATGCGTGGATTCCTTCGTGCGTTTCGTGAGTACAACATTCCCTTAGAGCCAGAATTAATCATTACCTATACAACGGAAGAGTTAATTCCAAGTTTTTATGATTCGATTGGACGTCTCTTTGAAAATGGAAAGCATCGACCAAGTGCTGTGGTTTGTTACAATGACCAATTGGCATTAAGTGTCTTGGATCAGTTACGGAAGCTACATCTATCTGTTCCTCGAGATGTCTCTCTCGTGGGTTATGATGATTCCGTACTTGCAGTGGCAACGGAAGTGAAATTGACTTCGATCATTCACCCGAAACAAGAACTTGGACGCGCTGCAGCAGAACGGATTATTGCAGCGGTGGAAAAAAAAGAAGCCCCTCCATCTCACATTTATGAACCGGAATTAATTATTCGTAACTCAACAGCACCATTTAATCGTCTCGAATCTAAATCTAGTTAATTTTTGAGCAGAACTTCGGGGGAGGTACTTATGAACTTAAGACATGAACAAAACAAACTATTCCAGCTACTTGAATTCACTACTGGACTCGTACAGTTGAACTTCATTTTTTTTATCACCCTTTTACCAGTCATCACGATTTTCCCAGCTCTTTATGCACTAACTGCCGTCACAAGACAATGGTCAGTTCATCAAGATTACAGTGTTTTTCGAGCCTACATTCGTTTCTTTAAAGAAGCGATGCAGTTCCATTTTAAATTCGGTATTTTGTGGACCTTCATCTTACTGTTTTTACTTTTTGACTTTTTAATCATTCGCCACTTAGAGACAGGACAGACCTTCTTATTTACGAGTCTTTCAATCGTCAGTCTGTTCTTCTTGGCTATTTCTGTTTTCTTATTTCCGATTCTCTCGCATTACGATTTGAAAAAAAGGGATGCCCTTAAGCTAGCCCTTTTTAGTCTAGTACGCTATGGATACATTTTATTGTTTTCATTTCTTCTACTAGCAACATTGAGTGTCTTAACATATCAATCACCACTTTATTTGCTGTTCGGCTTTTCATTTGTTATTTTTCTTACTACCAAACTGTATTTGCATCAATTGGATCGCGTGATGCTTGAATCTTAATCGTTGTTGGATCAGAGCTCTCACAATTACAACATATCTGTTTTCTTAGTATGAATTTTAATTTTAAAACATCAAGATAAAGAGAGCTCTCGATCATCGAGAGCTCTCTTTAATTACTTATCAACTATTTTTACATACTTGTATGGGTGATTTTTATAATTTGCTATAAAGTCAAAACCATCTCCATCGTGACCTAATGTTAGAAAGTATGTTTCTGTAGTAGAACTAAGAAATTCATATATCTTTATTTGTTGAAATAACCATACTGTATCCATTAAATGAGTCTAGATAAATCAAGCTTATATACTCGTACAACTCATTTTTATTACTAATCTTAAGTTTGTATAGATAGCAACCTAGAACAATTTCATCCACATTTGATATAGAAGAAATAAAAGTATTTTTTTCATGGCTTAGTACATAAATATATTCCCATAAGACAGTAGTAACGACTGGGAGAATGACTCCTTCAACATCATCTAATAGATATTGAAAAGTATCATCTGCAGCAAGTCTTTCTGCTTTTCTGGAGCTACGATTAGTAAATTGTTCGCTTCTGTAGTCTCTTTAAAAAATTCTTCGTTTCGAAAGCCCGCTAAAAAAATTGTTCGTCCAAATGTTACTGTTCCTCTACAGCCTTGACCATCATTCTTACTGTAATGATCACCATCACACGAATGCTCATAAGCAAAATCAGGGTTATTCGCGACAAAGATAGCATGGGCGATAGAGGCGAGAATACATCCCTGCCATACGTTTTGACGATTTCAAGCACATAATTCATTAATGAAAAATCAGAAGAGTCAACACAAAAATCTTCAGTTTCTTCCCCCTTACGTGACAACCGATAAATTAGCTTTCTTTTGCAAAGAAACTAGATCGTTTACTGTAATTGCGCGATATAATCAAAATTTTAGTTGAAGTTTTTTCTACACTTCTGATGATAACGGTTTTCGATATTTTGGAGTTCCTTTACCCAGTCGCGTATATCTTCCTCACAATGAAGATATTCGGTAGGACTATTGAGCATGTCCATGCCATACACCTTAGTTAAGCCTTGGAAAACTAAAATATCGTAATCTGTAGTCTCCAAACCCTCTTCATTTTCTGATATCATCATCCATTTGTAAGCCCATTCTGAAGCTTCTTCCCTTGGTAGTTGATTTTCTAAAACCGATTCTAATTTCGATATGATGTCATGTATACGAGGCGTCTTCATTTGATTCTCCTTTATTCTCTAAACCTCTAAGATCTTCAATCAGATCATGTATGATTGATGTTTTGTCTTTCAAATAACTATCAGTAACCATTTATACGAGTGGTTTACGGTTAAAATCTACTAACTCATCTGTCTCAAATAAAAGATTTTCAAATCGATCCGCTCCGTGTTTTTCAATATATTTTTCCTCAGATTCAAAAATCGGTACGAACAATACTGGCAATACTGTGTCAGGCTCGTTCCCAACATTAGAATCTGTTTCAAATAGGCAGAAAGATTCATCAAAGTACACAGGACTTGTAACATAAACAGATGAGAACTGATACTTTTCAAATATTCCTTCAGGGAGTGGATAGTATTCTGCTGCATCAAATGCATGTCCTGTTCTCATCGCGTATTCAGCCAATTGCCAGAGTAGAAAAATGATCTCATCCTGAACGTCTGGTTGTTCCGCTGACATCATTATTTCTTGATGCATCAGTGAACCATCTTCCATTTGGAGTGGATGAAAAAGTAATCCAAAGGATGCAATCGTATAGGTTTCCTTGAATGGTGCATCTTTGAATTTCAAGATTTGGACGTTCTTTTGTTCAAGTTCCTCGATTGGAAATGCTTCCGAAAATTCTCCACAATGCTTTTCTAAATGATCAAGATAGTTCATTAAATCAACCTCCATTAAAATTTATGATTACTTGCTTCTAATTGCTGCGTTCATATTCAAAAATCGCCCACGGAAGCCATAAGACTGCTTCTGTCACCTCGCCTAATTCATTACAATAATCTGAGTAACGATCCGCTTCTTCGAACGTATGGATCAAACCATGGCTGTTTAATGAAAAGTTAAAATGGTGACTGAAATCGCGTTCCAGTCCATTACACAAATACGAATGAAATGATCCCGAATCAAATCCTAACACTTCGTACCCGATTATTTGTGCTCCCTCCATATTAACTGGAAGTTGCCGTTGCAAGATTTTTTCTACTCCATAAGGATCAGGATTTTTATTACTAAAAGCCGTTACGTCATCAAGGAAATCCACTCTATACTGTTCGGGCAAACCGATGCTGATGAGGCGTATGTCAGGAAGATGATTCAAAAAACGATCTACGAACGTTTGCGCAGCATCTAAGTTAGAGAACACTTGAGGAAACAACATATCTCCTGTCTTCCGATGTTCTTCTATCCATTGTTCGAGTAACTGAAAGGTATTAAGTGATAGACCGAGTTGCTCCATATAACGTTCTTTCTTTACTTCCACGTTTCCCCATAAGATACTGATGTCAGGATAGTGTGTACAGATGCATTCACTTACGGATAGAACGGACTCAGGAATAACAGCCTTGTCCATGTATTCTTTTCGAGAAGTTGGCAGAATAAGATAATATCCTGCTGATAAATAGTGCATGATTCGGCTCCTTGTCATGTAAAATGAATTCAACGAGTGTAAGTAATGGATTCGGTACGATAGATGAAGTAGAAAGGAAATGAAAACATGGATAAAGATCAAGAAAGAGTGCTCGTCCAATCGTTTTTCGTCAAACGCGTTCAAGAGCGCGTTCTGCATGAACTGTTCACGCCAAAGAAACGAGATATGGCGCTCCAGCGGTTAGATCACCGGTATTTAAGCATGCTGAAGAATGATTATTTGATTGAAATCAAACCACCTAATTCATGGCCTGAAGATACGTATGATTTATTGAAGCAGTACGGTGCACCGGATATGTGCTATTGCCTATCAGAAAACGAGCTGATTAGCGGGAAAACGTTACCTCTCCGTGAAGCACTCGAACACGCTATCGGCTTTGGATTCGCCTCGATCATTTCCTGTATTCCAGGCGAACTAGCGTATTTCGAAGCGGAGCAATCTTTCGGTCCACCACCTCGCTATCTATTGAAGAAACCAAGCAATCGGTAAATATCGTCTTTCATCCATGCTTGGTTTCTAACAACTACGTCACGTGGTCGTACGCCAAAATTTGCTGAATGCATATCATCATCCTCATGTTCCTCTTAGTCTGCTTCGTATATGCCCTCTCTGAAGTCGTACACTTGACTCCATATCTTGATTTTAGTGCCATTGATTGTCACCGTATCCTTCGTCCACTTCACTTCTTTTATTTCGCGACAAGGATACTCCCAGTACATTCTACGCTTTTCTCCGTTCTTATTTTCCATAATGCCGAGCATTGCATAATCCACCGTCGCACCACCATTTGCGCGGTAAAAGCGAACCGTATACGCCTGATCGGGCGATGTACTTTTTGAGATATATTCTTCTTTTGGAACAACATTGATATCAACTAAGAAAAATAGTCGATAGATCATCCATACAATATATACAGCCAAACTTATGCCAACTACTATTCCAGTTATTTTCAGCTTTTTTCTCACTTTTCAAAAACTCCAATTTTTAATTATTCATCAAAATTTAAACGATTAGTCGCCCCAAAAACAAATCAACGCGTTCTGATAGACAGATGCGATACACATTCGCTTCAGCAACTCTAAAAATTGATGCAGTTCCATTACTCGTTTGTCTGACTGATGCATCACCCACGGCTCATTCGCATAATAATTCGCTTGATTCATCATCCACGCTTCCTTCGGTGTGCAATAGCGTTGAATAAGTAGTTCGCAAACTCCGATCAACTCATTCACTTCTCTCGCTCCAAACAACTTATCAGTGTAAGGATCGAGATTAATCAAGAGATCGCAACGATTAGATATCCTTGCGAAGTCTTCTTTCAAAAAGCGTTGGACGTTACTCGGATACCAGAGAATCTCTTTTTCATTTTCTGGCATTTCTTTTAAACTTGTACTAATTCCAAACATGATGTCCTCCCTTTTATCATCCGACCGGATGTCAATCATAGTAGTCGATGCCGTCTCCTTTCGGAAGAAACGCTTTTACCTTGTCTTCAGTATCAAAACAAGCTTCATTCGAAAACAGGTAATAGCCCATGAAATCATGCTCCATCGTGATGAATGACATCTCTTTTGTCGCACGAATGACAGGAACGATACGTTCTTTTTTGAAAAACCATCCTTTGACCATTTTCCGTTCAAACGTCAGGAGATTCGTAAAGGATAGGAAGTAAAAATCATTCACAGCTGCATACCAATACGTTTCGTCCAGTAGACGCTCAAGTTCGCTTATATAGTTTACCTGAACGCTATAATAAGGACTGCTCTTACCTGGTTGAACCTTTGTATAGCATAGGTTTTCCTTCTGAAAAAATGGTTCCACCTCTTCATTGGTAAAACCACCGCCGAACGTAACGAATAGTGGAAAGCGATTCAGACGCGTCAAAAAATGCTTCAGTACTTCATTGGAGTCATTTTGATAGTCACGTTTCTCGTCATTCGGAATACATCCCATCGAATAAATCGACTTAACAGCACCTGGTGGATCAATATCGAGATAGTGGTCTTTGACCACTTTTGCATGATTCGTATGTTCATCGAGATAGATATATAACATAAAAATTCCTCCACGTATTCTGCTAGATCCATCTACATAATTCAACTGCTTGTTTCATCAATAGAATTCAATGGTACCATCGTCAGAAAAGATTGCTTTCACCTTGTCCTCGGTATTAAAACAGGCTTCATTCGAAAACAGATAATAGCCCATGAAATCATGCTCCATCGTGATGAACGACATCTCTTTCGTCGCACGAATGACGGGAACGGTACGTTCTTTTTTGAAAAACCATCCTTTGACCATTCTCAGCTCAAACGTCAAGAGATTCGTAAACGATATAAAGAAGTCTTCGTTCACAGCCCCATACCAATAGGTCTCATCTAACAATAACTCCAGTTCGCTCGCATCATGCACCTGAACGCTATAGTATAAGTTCTTATTTGGTCGAACCTTTGTATACGATAGATCGTGCTTTTGAAAAAACGGCTCGACCTCCTCGTCCGTAAAACCTCCACCGAACGTGACGAAAATCGGGTAGCGATTGAGACGCGTCAAAAATTGTTTCAGGACTTGATTTGAATCGCCTTGATAGTCTCTTTTAGTTTCCATATCCGGTAGACAACCCATCGAATAGATGAAGTCGATACGTTCTGGTCGATCAACGTACAAGTATCTGTCCTTAAACACTTGTGCGTGATCCATACGCTTCTCAAAATAGACATATAACACGATGCCACTCCTCTCTCAATCACTTTATTACCGCTCGATTTTATCGTCTGGAAAGAGTGCTTCTATTCGATTACTGGCACTACTCTCTTTTTTTAATTAACCACCGTCTTACTTTTGTCATTTCAAACTTCAAAGTGAACCTTTTAAACCAAAGCCGCTATGAATCAGCGGCTTCTTAGTTTTCACTCTGTTTCGTGATCAAAATATGCGTTCTTTCAGGAATCTCAATGTCTTCTAACTGATCAAGTGCCAATGATAACGTCATACTTTTCACTTGCGGATCGGACTCTTCCCCAATCCAACAGGTATACAATTCAAACGATTCGCCCTCGTCTAAGAAGTCACTCATGAGCGTAAACAAATAACGCAGCTTTTCTTTCGATTCCAGTGCAATTTCGGAATCAAAAGGTTCAACGATCTCGATGCCCCAGTGACTCGAAATTTCATATACATACCATTTATGAAAATGCTTCGTTTTTACTTCATACAGACAGTCTTGATCCGCAAAACAGGGGCCGATATATAAAGGAACGGTTTCACCTTTTTCATCTAAATTGAGATACTGTTCAGGAATTTGTCTCTCCATACAGATATATGATGCTAAGCTCATTATGCTTCCTCCTTCTGTATGATGTTTCCATCGTCTATCTTTCCAAAATGCGCGATCTTTCCATTCGTACAAAAGTGATCGAGCATGCCAAATCGATCCATCGCATCGTGAGTAACGATGAAGTTATACGCCATCAATAACGAGAATTCAGACATAAAGTCCTCAAGCGTTTGCTGTGATGGACGTGCATATTTCGAAAATAATCCTGACGTGACTTCTCTTCGATTCAGCAAATGCAATAAATGTTCTTCAAATACCGTTTGCCAATTGGTATCGTGCAATGTCATCACGTGAATCGAATCATCATTATCTAAGACACCTCGACCACAAAAGGCAACCTCGACCGGAAACGTGGCGTGTGGTAAAATCGCATCAAAAAAGTTCTCATATTCTGTCCCTGCGTCATCGAGCTCCTCATATGCGACTCCATACATCGAGACACAATCGTTTGTGACCCGGACGATTCCTTGTCCTTGTTTTTTGGACGATGAGTGTCACCTCTGCTTCAGTTGCCATTTCTTGCTGTTCGATGACAAGATGTTCGAGAAATCTGTCAAGCTGCGCGGCGTCGGTCATGATGAAGTGGGAACGAACCGTCCAATCCGATAAATCATGAATATTTGGATTCTGCTTGATTGGTCGTTCTAGTAACTTCACTTCAAACGGATACGAATGCTGACTCACCTGAAGACGGATGAGGTCTTGCCAATCGTCGCGTGGTAGCAATTCCCGGAACACATCGATCCAGTCGTTTCGGTCAAGTAGCATCCTATTCTTATTTTTCATCTTTCATCCGACCTTCTAGTTTGCTACAAAGATAGCCCACGATATGTTCATGCGTCGTCCGTTCTTCAAGATCATCATTGTCGACTAATTCATTGATTGTCTCCGAGATGACCTGCCATAATGCGGTTCCGTGATATTCGTCGTATGGTGTTCTCACTTCCGGTCCTCCTTTTATCCTCTTCGGATTTCATTCGAAAAACTCTCCGTTCTTTGAAACGCAGAGATCATGTCTTCTCCAAATAACGTGATGCTACCCTCCCACGGGTGACCGAGGTACCCCCAGCGAAAATCACGAGCGATGAAAAAGGAGTAATCGCCATCTGGAACTGCTGGAATCATCCAGTCTCCTTCTTCATTTCGAAGAAACGTGCGCCTTGGGTCGATCCAGTATCCTTGATGATTCCAATCGAGTGCCATCACGCGTTCTCCTTCAACGGTCAGCTCGGTCAGAATACGCTTTAACGTTTGCTCGATCTCTTCGCGTTTCTCGTAATCCACTTCATATGTAATGAACGGACTTGGGGAGTGGTATGAGGGGAAAACCGTCGTACTAGGCGAGAATTGAAATTGTTGATCAATGACGTGCCATATCTTCTTGTCCTCCGCTTGCGTCATCGGAATCCAGCTCCATGGTTTCCCTTCACCAATCAGATCGAACGTCATTCCTTCAGGATAGAGAACGGTGTACGCTTCTCCTTCTGATACCGCGATGATCGGTTCGCCTCGCACATTGTGTTCCTTCATCCCTTCAAAAATCAGAGAAACGGCTGCCTCGACATCAAGGACATAGTAAAAGATATTCGTCGTGCCACTTCCTATATCTCCCCCTTCACAGTAGCCGTTTCCTGTATGAAGCAGACCTTCATCGATTATCTCTTCCATCATATGGCGACGCTCGAGTGCTGCTTCTGCCTGACCCTCGTCATAAGGAAACTGGACGATTAGTTCCCGGTAATCTGCCTCGTTCAGCTCGCGATAGCCTTGACGTTCAAACTTCTCGATCAGCTGCAAAATCTGTACACCTAATCGTTTGAAGCGCGAGACACGCATCTGTCCTATGTCTTCCGCTCTCACCCACTCTCCAACGATTCCTTGATGTTGAATGATGAGGCGTCCCTCCGTATAGATTGTTTGGTAGAGTGTATCCGAGCCGTTTTGTTTTGTCAGTTGGATCATGAGTGGTTTCGCTCCCTTCCATCACAACACGTTTACATCTGCTAGTATGAATAACGTCCTATTCTGACCATACCGACAAACGGGTCCGTGGATCATTGTCATCGGTCACCCACTTAATTCCGGAATATCCACGTTTCACAGCGTTCTCATAAAACGCTTCGGATACGTGCTGCTCCTTGCAATAGATATCAACGTACGTGCAGTCATAAATCAACATCGCGATGTGACATTTGCTTTCCTGAAACCACTCATACGTCATTCCTACTTCTTCAGTCTGACCACTTTGAAATGCAAACAATTCAGCAAAGATTAGGTAATTGCTAGGTCCCCTTAGCCATTTCGCTAGTTCACGTCCTGTTACGTTCTGATCGACCGAAAACTCTTCTAAACTGTCATACAACTCCCCGTCCATGGTTTGGATTGGAAAATCAAAATTACGAAGAAACCAATCATACTCTTTCATTTCAATCGCACTTAATATGTCGATCAAGATACGCCCCGGTTCATTCGGGATTTCAAATGACACACCACGCAGACTCATCGAATCCCCTCTTTCTATCTTGTCATAAGAAGGCTACCGTATGAAAACACTGTAGTTCTTGTTCTTCACTTGAACTTCCCCACGTGCAGACGGCGTAACCTTGTGCGGTCAATGTCGTGACCATCTCGACGACTGGCAAACCTCCACTCTCTGTTAAGCCGAAGTCAAGCACCTGATCAAGTAACTCCTGACAGTGTGACGGTCGATCATGATTCGCACAAATAATGGTATACCTAGATGGAGAGTCACTAATCATTTCAATGGCTCTCGAAAGCTGTTCGAGACCAAATTCAGCGATACCGACGTAATACGGTTCTTCTCCAACTTGGACTGGTACTTCTATTCGGGATGTGAAGCCATCAAGCATCTCTTCTCGTTCGAGCAAACGCCACAGTTTGTAATAATCAAAGATTCTTTTTGACTGGAACCCATTTCCGGCACACACTACTAAATAAAAGCGATAAGTGCTCAGCTCATGCTTTTGCCTTAGCTCGTTACGGAACATTTCACTACTTATTTGTTTGAACTGGACGATTTCTTCTGGAAACAAAAGCATCTCACCGACCACACATAGACAACGAATTGATGAGCTCGCATCCGCAAGCCAAGGGAAGATACGTGTCGCATCGCTATGCTCTTCGATATACGTTTTCATGAAAAATCTTCTTTTTCAATCCCACTGACACGATACGCTTTGATACGTTTCAAACTGTAGATACACGAGTTGATTCGTACCAAGATGAGTGAGTCTGAGTGATTGTTGTGATGGTTGCGTATAAGCCAATTCGAATCTGACACCTTCGATCTTCTTCAATAAAAAATAAGCCCAGTGCCGATCGTATTCATTCTCAGACAAAACATCCCATAACGCATCCTCACAACGATTCGCCTCGTAGATATACAATTTCATGATCGTATTCTCCGCTATCACGGGTAACCCCGCAAATACGGGAGCGTTCGGAATTCGCGGTTTCTGGATGACCAAGGTATAGCCATCTTTCAGAAGACGATCCAATTGTTCACGGCTATCCGGTATCTCCTCTTTGATGACGGAAGACGGGAGTTCTCTGATTCGGATCGGTAACCCCACCTCATATTCAAAAGGATCGTCGAGTGCGAGTAAGTCTTCACGCAAATAGATTGTTCTCATGAGATCATCCTCACATTCTTTTATGGAATGCTTTGAGATTACAAGCGCGCCATGCATCACGAACGATATTTTGGAAAGTCGTCGCCTGGCGTTTGAGTTTCAACGTTCTATAGTCGAAGCAATAGACGGCTTCGTCTGGACGCTCTTTCAATACCGCATAATATTCATTCTGTCTAAACGACGATCCAAAAAAGAAATACTTGTCGCGAATCGCATCGAACTCGGTTAACGCGTATTCCTCGAGACTGACGGAGAGATTGCCTTGAATCTCATGCGATAACCCGTTCCAGCTCGTCAACGGAATACCGTATAAGTTCAACTCTTCGGCAAAACGCACACCGTTACAGACTCTCAAAATATCTTTATACCACTCCGGAATTGCAAAATGATCGGTCTCGAATGCTTGGATACGAGCTTCTGGACAGGGACTTTCCACTGCCACTTGATAGTTTTGAATGGAGGATGAATAATCATACAAATACAGTTTGTGCTCCACCTTCTGACCTTCAATCGGAATACTGTACTTCAAGGATTTTTGATCGTTCACATAAAATAATCGCATCGCCTGAAGGATACTCGTAAGAAAGGCATCGTCAGGCAAAGCAGTGTTCTGATGATTCAGTCGTGGTACGTCGACGTCTTCCAGCGATAATTCTTCCTCGTCATCGTGTTCTTCAAAAGCTTCATGTTCTCCGAGGACGATCGCGATGCCTGTCACGTTCCCGTCTTCTCGGCGGACGAGGACTTCATAGTGTCCGTCCCCCATCAACTGAACGGCGACACCGAACGGAAACAGGAAGATCTCGTCTTCCATCATTTCGTCTGAAATTGCGATATAGAACGGGTCGATTTCTTCGTCGAACTCCAAGGTATTTCGAATCTCCCAGTCGATGGCTTCCCGTCTCCCGTAATCAGCTGTGTTCATGACAACGAGCTGCGCTGAATCAACAACGACTAGATCGGATAACGGCTCGAAAGCCGATGGAGCCACTTCCGCTTCTTCATTCCTCGTCAGGTAAAGCAAATTGATCGATTCGAACTCATCTTCGTTATAGAAGACCGTCCAAATCGAACCTTGATCAACCGGTATCGTCACGTTGTACTCTATATCCGGCTCAAGGAAAGCCGGATCCGAGACGATCAGATTTCCTTCCCGACTTGTAAACGTGCCTAATTTTTTCATGGTGTATACCTCTTTCTTAAATATAACGGAGAGGGGGCATTTCTAACCTGTTAATGCCATTAGATTAATCAAATTTAATCCTTTAATTCTTGTTGCATGCGCCACTCCATGAATCCGGTGGTGTGTTCTTCTCGGAAACGAACCCAGTACGTTAAGGTTTGATTCAACTTCTGCCATTCGATGATACATTCCGATTTGAAAACTACATCATCGAGTTGCTCGATTAGCAACCGAGCCTCAGTTAAAAATGCTGCATCCTCTTCTATTTCTCCTAAATACAAATCTTCATCGAGATGATGGAAGGAATACCATAACCCGTATAAATGATGGTCAATCATTCTCTCGATCGCTAACTGCTCCCGCCTTCCCCCACGCGTAATTGCCTCTTGTAAGTAGATGAAACGGTCATCTTCATCAAAAAAGAGACCATACCAGCGATACGGTCGAACGTCATCCGGCAACTCTTTCATCCACTGATTCAAGATAGGTTTTAGAAGGCGTTTTTGTATCGGATGAATCAAAAGGACCGAAACGTCTGACTCTCCTTCACACGTTAACAGCAACCAACTCACATACGTCCGTTGTCTTTCGAAATCCCACGCATTCGCTTCTTCAATGAATTCGTCGATATGTACTAACCACTCTTTGCGCAAGCCGCGTTCTTTCGCAAGAAGAGCATTATGTAAACGTGGTATCTCAGAAACGACAGGATCTTGTAGTAACTTATTTAGAAGCGACATGTTTCATCTCCTTTTAAAGAGTGCTATTATTCCACTTTCATATTTTGTCTTGTTTTTCGAAGATGAGACCATAATAATACTCCCGTGCTTATCGAAAGAATCGGGAAAAGATACGGGATGTACGATTCCTGCTGATGAATCACGTGCATGAAAAAGTAACTAATGAAGCAGACACTTCGAAGCCATGTAGGGAGGTAACCTTTACTGAGAAAACCTAAAAACATCAAGAGTATACCCATTCCAAATACTACAGTTGGTAAGACAGAGAAAGGTGTTACTAACTGAAATATACCTAGTCCTATAAGTAGATAGGCGAACCACGATGTCCGTCGTCGAAACTTCTCGCGTTCCTTTCGTCCAGGTTGCATCCCGTAGATATCATCTTGTCTGTATCCCTCCGCCTGTTTCTCTGCAATCAATTCATTCAGTCTTCGTTTTGCTTGACGCCGAAACGTGTATCGTTCTTCCATTGAATCACTGACATCCTGATCGAGTTTCCATTGCTCAGTGACACCGTGATACATCTGAATCGTTCGACCATCGCGATACATAAACCAGAAATAGGTGATGCCATCCACTTGCTTACTAAGTGTGACAATCATTTTTTCATCATCCTTAATCCATTAAGATAATCTTCTTTTATCCATAGCGATAGATACGCCACACATCTGACATTCTATCGACTTGTTTCAAAACGCCCAAATCCTATTAACCTTCTAAATCGGCTAGGACATCTTCCGGATCAAGTTCGATCCCGACGAGCTCAGTTCCCCAGTTCAACCCACAATATAGTCCATCGTCAATCATGTTCGGTAACCAGCCATCCATGAACAGATCCAGATCCAAGCGAATTAGATGATAGTCCGCCCATTCCTTCATCTGCAACGCTTTCGCCCCTGCTTCCGTCGAAAAGAATAACAGCACGTCCGTTTCCTCTTGATTCGACGGACAATACGCCCAGCCCGACTGTTCAAACTTCGATAGACCATAGACAGCGTCCGTTTCAAGAACTGTCTGTAAGAAGTCTTCTGCTTGTTCCGCACTCTGCTCCATTTGTTGTTCCTTTTCAATGAACGCCATCAACGTTGGTGCTACCGGAAACAGCTCTTGTTCCTCATGATCCCACCAGACGATCGTCTTTGTGTCCGGAAATTGATACCCGAGTTCGTCACCCGTTCCGTCCGCCGCAATCCGCAAGAACCCTTCTGGATACTCTTCTGCATCGGTCAAGTTGACACGAACAAGATCATCCCATGTTCGCTTGATATACTGCTCGTCCTTGATTGGATGAAACTCCCATTCGCCGACGTTGAACTTGTTTTCGCGCTTGTACCGGTTTCGTAGTTCTTTTGGAAGCTCGCAACCGAGTGCTGTCTCTACCTCTTGTAGTCTCTCTTCTGTAACACCAGGTAATCCACTCTGATATATCATTCTGTATGACTCCTTTTATCTTCAATTGAATTATTCGTAGGAATTTAGTACATGATCGATTTGATAATCCGTTGGTAAAATCGCTTGTAGCTGATCGACGTTTTGAAAGGCATCTCCATTCGAAAACCACATGAAACCGAGCGCATCATGTGACGGAAGGATGAACGGTAATCTATCACGTGCATCAATCACATGCGTGTATTTCGCTTCTTTAAAGATCCATTTTCCAGAGGTTTTCAACTCAAACGTGGGGCGAGCGAACGTGATGAGGAACGTTTCACTATAGGCAGCTCGAAAAAAGGACTCTTCTAAGACGAAACGCAGATCGTTCGCATTCAACACTTCGATACAACAGTAAAAACTGGTGCGCCAATGATCGCCTTCGTACCGCGGATGTTCGTGGCATACGAATGGTCGCGATTTTAAACGTTCTAAGAGGTGCATCTCATCTTCTCTAATCTCATCAAAATTAGTCGTGATATATAAAGGAAAATGATTGTAGCGAACTAGCGTGTCATACAATACCTCCTCCGTCAATTCACTCGTAAAGCTACCTATTGTATGGTCACAACACATGATTTCGTAGATAGTTTGCAAGTGACCAAGCACATTGATTTCGGATGTCTGAAGCATACGTTGGATACTCTTCGACTGAAAAAAGTATTCATCGATCGTCAGCTCGTTCATACTGTCACTCCTACCTGTGTCGTCATTGCTCAATTTTTTCGGTTAAAGTTTTTCCCTTCAGGATAGAGCCCGGTCAAGCGTCTGCCATAATGAACTTTTGCCTGCCCCATCCGAAGCCGTGTCACTCCATACTGTTTCTTAAAATATTCAATGACGGGTTGGACGATCTGAGATGGTTCGAGGACATGAAGGACGAATTCGATGGCTTCCGGACCATAATCATCCTCAACAAAATAACCGTTGCCGATTTGAAAAAGAAATGTATGAAGGTCGTCTTCGATATTCGAACGATGCTCAAAGATGATGTCATACTCTGTATCCTGACAAAAGATTTCGACGACAATCTCATAGTAATCTGCTTCTTGAACGGCGGAGTAACCGTCTTTTTCTTTCTCCGCTACGAGCTCCCGAATGTAGGCATCCAGATTGAAAAATCGCGAGAACTTCTGCTCGCTCATTGGTTCTTCTAACCGCTCTCCCATAATGCCGTGAAACGTGTAAAGTGTCCGTCCATCCTTCTCGAACAACCAAAAATGATTATGACCGTTGATTTGTTTAATGAGTTGCATGCAGTTCCTCCCGTTCTTATAGGTCTGCGAACCATTCTCCATTCAGCTGGCGAATCACCGTATCGCTTGGTAACTGTTGTCGCAGTCGTTTCGCCCAGTCTGTACGAAGATCATACGCGAAGTGTTCTTCGTTCGAGAGGACATAAAGCATTCCACCATCATGACCGACGATCACGACGGTCGTCTCCTCTGGATAAACGAATCGATCTTCTAGGACACGTGTTTTTCGATACGTCGTTTCGACCTCTCGTTGAATTGACAAACGATCGGAATATGAAAACATGAACAGTTCGTTCATTAATGCGGCTGCATAGGCTTGCTCAAGGATGAGTTCGAGCATCTTAGCATCTTCAATCTTGACCGTGAAGTAATGACTCTCCCTTGTCGATGTTCGTTTTCCGCGTAACCATCCGTCCGTTTGTTTTTGCTTAGACAAGACATGTGAAGTGAACGACATTTGATGTTGCGTGAAGAACGCTTTGTTGTCTTTGTCTTCTTCAAAAGCAAAAAAGGTCGTGTAGATCGGAAAACGATTTTGATGATTTAGAAAATCAAATAGGAAGGTTTGAGTTTCGACCGCATTCCCTTGTGCTTCCGAATCAAGGTCAATGGCATATGCTTTTTTTAATGGTCCGTCTAGCAATAATGGTCGTTGAATTTCATCTTCAAAAAGAATATCTGTAATCTCACACTCGAGAACGAGGAGTTGTCTTTTAGCGTTCAATGCTTCGATTGCTTCTTCTCCCACGAGCGGATGCCGCTTTAAATTAAGCAACTGCATCTCAGTTTCATGTAACATCTCATTAAATTTCTCAGTACCGTATTGTTCGATGTATGCGACTTCTGAAGCAAAGATCGGTACGAACCAGACCGGTAGTACCGTTTCCGGTTCCCCGAATGCCGCGTCTCCTTTATGGACTTGAAACGATTCTTCAAAGTAGAATGGTGTCGTCACGTATAGAGCAGCGAAGCCGTACTTCGATAACAATCCATCTGGCATCGGTAAATACTCACCTAGATCATAAGCATGTCCAGTCTTCCATGCTTCTAGCGTCAAGCGATAAACCAATTCAATCAAGTCCGACTCAGCATCTTGTTGCATGACGGATAGCATCACTTCTTGATGAACGATAGCACCATTTTCGAATTGTAACGGATGGCGTAACAGTCCAAGTGACGTCATCGTGATAGCATTAGCACACGGTGCATTTTGAAACTGCAACAATTGAATCGCCTGCTCTTGTAATTCTTCAATCTCTAGATGACCTGTAATTTTACCGCAATGAGCTTCTAAGTGTTCTATGTAATTCATATTTTATATCCTCATTTCAAGACATTAAAAAATGTCATTTTCAAAAAGTATCTTCTACCATATATTATATATTTCATAATACATTTTTGGGATTTTTTATTTTTTATACCTGTTACTTTAATGTTTTATTTAGTTGCACAAGATGGACGCCTTAGTTCGAAAATAAGAACTGCGCTTCATATGAAAGACGATTAGAAAATCGATGAAATGTAAGCATAAAATCCTGTAAAGCGGTATTTCTTACTTAGGTAAAGAATATCGAGACAACTGAAAATGTCAAAAGATGACTCCGGTGCAATACCGAAGCCACCTCATAGTAACGAAAAAGTTAAAACGACTTTTTTGAAGCGTCCATTTGTTAGGCTGTACTCACATGTACCGTTTTCGTTCGAAGAACTTTCCTTCGATCCATGTCCAAATCCGAATTGCTAGGTAAACATCAATTATGCCAATGATTAATGTAACAACAATCATGAGAACACCACTGTATTCAAAAACGAGTAGAGGATGCAAGATTGTAAAAACGACACTCAAAAGAATTGGAATTGTGATACCCATCCAAATAGAATTAAACAATAGTGCCTTCCACATCCAAATCATTCCTTTACTTAGAAATAGATTGTTTAAGTTTAGCATGTGATAAACGGAAAATGTGAAGTATGTGTAGATGCTTTAATAGCACAACCGCTAGAACTCAAAATATGGTTAAAAGAAGATGTGCTACGAATCCTTCAAAGCAATCCATCGAAGTGTTTGAGAAGTTTTTTATTTTTATATTTCTTCGCATAATCAATAACCGTTTTCCCATTGTATCCTGATGATTTGGATCTACTCCGTACTGTAGCAACACTTGAACGACCTTAGCGTGATCCTAACTAACTGCTAACATCAAAATATGCCTCATTTGGATTGAACGGATGTATAGGTACAGGTATTCCTCTTACAGTCCTTCCTCGAAATCTCTATAAATCAAAATCCAATTTAGTTGATATATTCCATTTTGATTACAATTTTAATTTAAAACACTTTTATGTAAGCGTTATCATTATACTGTATACGGTACTTATTCTTTATTTAGGAGTTGAATCGAATGGATACGGTCATCAGTCATTATTCGAAATTCAAATGTCCACGTTGTCGCGAGAAATTCAAGGATGAGATTCTCATTGAAGATTTACATAGTGTAGCGTACGAAGACCGGCGCTTAGGTCTCGAAATCCAGTATGACTTTTCTTCGGAAGTCGCTTGTCCGAACTGCCATCATCAATGGCTCATTGAAGGCAATGTCTGGGAGTATCCTGAAGGCGTCATCGATGCCATCGAACTATAGTGCGACCAACATGAAACACTTCCCTTTTTCTTAAGTAAGCTACATATGAAGTGTTGCCTTGATGTACACTATCGGTAATACAGAACGTGTACTTCGGAGGTGTTCGCATTTGAAAAGTAAACTTTTATTTTTACTGCTATTTTCGATCGTCTGTCTAGCAGGGTGTAGTGATTACGATCAAGACGGAAATACGACGAGTGAGGAAGCAAAACAGAAATATGATGCAGCCATCGATCAAGTCATTAAATCTGAAAACCAGTACTTAAAGCAGCAACAGGACAACCGCCAATTAAAGCGAAACACTGATGAAACGGGTGTCATCGTCTATGAGGATCAAGATTTAATTGAAATTTATTACAATCAATTATCTGGACGTGAGACAGCCATTTATCAGAAAGACGGATCAAATTACGAGCGAAAGACATATACGAAACAAATCAACCGTAAAATTGATTCCTCTGAAAAAAAATACCTTGAGAATATTGGAATCAAGTAATTCCAATCCTATAAGGCTGATGTATTACCTATTTAAATGGTCGATGACTCTATTCTTTAATGGAGTCATCGTCTATTTTTGCGTTTTCTCGCCCTTCTCTTTCATGCAGCCGACCGTTTTATGGTACAGTTCAGATGGTATTTTTTTAATATTTTGTTTAAGGTGGGAATTACTGTTGGAAAAAATCGTATCAATCATCATTCCTGTATACAATAAGGCGACGTATCTCTCGACATGTATCGAGTCGATTCAGGCACTTAAACTTGATCATTCAACAATTGAAGCCATTTTCGTTGATGACGGTTCGACGGACGAGTCGTTATCAATTCTTCGCACTGCTGCGCAAACGATGGATTTCATTCGCATCATCGAACTTCCTGAAAATACGGGCAGTCCTGCACAACCGCGAAACGTCGGAATTGAAGAAGCGACAGGTACCTACGTCACGTTCTTAGATGCTGATGATCGTCTCGATCCAGTCGGATTCCCTCGACTCGTCGCACAAGCCGCTTCGCATGATGCCGATATCGCATTCGGTCAAACGATCAAACATACCGACACGTCGATTCAAAAGGTTGGTCGCTTTGCGTCGTTTACGACAGCGAATCAGCTTGTTCCGTATGAAATCGACAAAGTGTTCCGCGCGGTCGGACCTCCGGGGAAAATTCTGAAGCGCTCCGTCTTGCTTGAACATAACATTCGGTTCAGCGCGATGCAGTACGGTGAAGATAAACTCTTCTTCTTTGAAGCCATCTCGAAATGCCAAACGGCTTCGATGAATCCGGCACCGGTCTATCACGTCAATCGTTTCGCGATGAATGATTCGCTTGTCGGACAAACAAGTATTTTCGAAAAGACGACCTTCAATTTACAAGTGCTTGAGAAAACGCTCGAACTTGATATTCCGGCAGTTGCTAAAACCCATGCTTTGAGTCGATTGATCGAGATGGACTTCCTCTCCCGACTGTTCAACAACAAGCGTTTCCTTGAGCATCCGCAACAGCAGACCTTTTTTGACCTGTTCCGCGAAATGATTGCCGTTTTTGAACGCCATGGTGCAGATCCAGCGGATTTCATTTTTGATGACATCTTTCAAAAACAGTACGCCTTACTTCAGCAAAAAGATTATGACAGCTTCGTCACCTTCATCACGTTGCTCGTCCAAAAACATAAAGCCCGGCGATATGTATCGGAGAATCGTCTTTATTACCGGATGCCTGCTTCGTTGAGTCATCTCGGTCCTGTCCTTGAGCCATTCTTTGCTACGTATGCAGGCACGCGTCTCGTTGATGGTCTCTTCTATGAAGTCGTACAATTACTCAAAGACGACATGTCTTCGGTCGATCAAGTTCTCTTAATCGCACCCAATGATGAAACAACGGAGACCGACGTTCCGTTCCATATCGATGAGAACGAACTGTTCATTCCGACGGAGGCACTCGAACCGCGTTCAGATCCATTCCAATTGATGCTGATCCATGACGACTATCATCCGTTCGTCGTCCGGATGACGTTACCGAGTAGTGTCGACGAAATGCATTTGCATTATCAGCAACTTAAAGTCGAATTTCGTCCCGAGGAACAAAAATCACCGTTACAGAAAATCGACGCGACGAAGTATCATATCGAAGCACCGACGCAAGTCGTCGTACTCGAGAAAGCCTTTTTGTATGATGACCTCGAATTCGAGCATAAGCAAGCAGCGCTCGAAGTCGGTCAACTCCTGACGATCAGTGATCTACAGTTGACGCTTGCTGGCACACCACGACTCGTCACGGCTGATGGGGCTTACGTCACGGCAAACAAAAAATATATCCATCTTCCGCCTGTGATCGATAACGAGACGTATCTGACTGTGCCTCCAGCAACAGTCCGGATTTTGAAGACATGTAAACAGTACGCCGATCGTGACTTTAAAAATGAACTACCGACGAAAAACACACCCGATACGGTGCTTCAAATCGAGAAGGTCGTCCTGTCATCGAAAGGCACACCACGCTTGAAAACGGCTCAGGATATGTACATCACAGCCAATCGATCATTCGTTCAACCGATCAACGAAGCTTAACAATACACCTAGGGATAGAGAGATCTCGTTCCTAGGTTCCTTATTATTCCAACAAAGTATGCTATAGTATGGACAAGGTTCACCATATGATCCATATTTTATGCTACTAAATAAAATTGTAAGCGCTATATAAGGAGATGCCCTATGACACGAGATTTGTTTTTTACATTGAATACGTTAGCAGCCCAGCGTGGCGGTTTATCAAAAGCAGTCATTAAACGCGCGAATGCGATCATCGCGGCTGATCCGGAGCGAAACGTGACGCTCGTGACGTTAGGGATTCAACCGAATCTCGAAACAATTCGTCAAGAGATGGTCGAAGCACGGTTGCTTGATCCTCGCATCCAGGTCGTCAACGTCATCAATTATTTAGCACGTCGCCAGGCAGACAAACGGTCCGTCGTTTCTTCGAAAGCCGAATTGATTCCGCGTTGGGAAAAACGGTATACGTTGTTCCTCGATGCGAGCCGTGCCGAAAAAGATTCCTATCGATTGTTCGACAATGGTACATACGTCCAGTACGCTCGGTTTGACGCTAACAATCAGCTCAGCTTCATCGATTATTTTTCAGAGAATCGCCATCGCCTACGCCGCGAGGAATACCTTGATAACGGGCAGTTGGTGCAGACGATCCAGTATTCGCTTACATCGAATAAGCCGGTCTCTCGTTCCTTCTTCCACAGTGATGGAACGTGTTATTTGACGATTTGGCATAAAATCAACTCGGCGGATTGGAGCCATCTGTTTTATTTCGAAGCCGGTCAGGAAAAACAGTTCAATGATCCAGCGATCTTTAATACGTTCGTTTTGAACAAGCTGTTAGATCAACATGACGCGGTCTTGATCTCATCAGAATACCGGGATCGTCTTGCCAACCTACCGAAAAAGAATTTGGATGCGGTCATCCTAGACATCAAGCATCCGAATATTAAAAAGATTGCCTTCGGGCATAGCAATCACTTCGTGTCGCCCTTCAATGAGACAGCAGCCGTCAGTGGTGTCTGGGATACATTATTCGGTCGCATCGACGAGTGGGATCGTGTCATCACGGCAACACCTCGTCAACAAGCGCATATGACCAACCAGTTCGGTCATCCGGAAACGTTCCATGCGATTCCACACGGTGTTGGTGCTGTTCCGGAAGCCGACTACTCGGTACTTCCTGAACCTGATCCGAATCGGTTCATCGTTGTCTCGCGCATTCAAATCAAAAAGGATGTCGCTGCGAGTGTCCGTGTCATGCGGAAGATCGTCGACCACCACCCCAATGCCTTCCTTGATTTCTATGGCTTCGGTTACAACGATCAGCTCGAAAAGGATCTCCATGCTTTGATCAAGGAATTGTCATTAACGAAGCACATCCGTTTCAAAGGGTTCGTTACGAACATTCAAGACGCTTATCATGGTGCTGTCGCAACGATCTTCACGTCGCAATCCGAAGGGTTCGGGATGGCAATCCTTGAGAGCATGGGTCACGGTGTTCCGGTCATTGCCTACGATGTTTGTTACGGTCCCCGTGAAATCATTGAGCATGGAACGACTGGATTTATCATTCCACCTGGAGACTCGTCAGCCTTTGCTGACGCAGCGATTCGCTTGATGGAGCAACCGTCCCTAAGACGTCAAATGGGCGAAGCCGCCTTGCATTCGGTTGAGCGTTTTTCGGATGATCTTTTCACGAAAAATTGGCTGATGCTTTTGAATCAGCTCGACGAATAGTTAGTCGACCTCCTCCCCTGTGAGGAGGTTTTTTTGTCTATCCACCAAAGTCCGCATTGTTTTTCAAATTTTAGGATGTTTTAGCTATTGGTTATGATAAAATGCTAATGGAAGAGAACGCTTTCATATAACATCTTTTAGTAGGAGGTTCCTTGATTCCATGCTGTTTAAATCTGCTCTCCGGGTGCTCCAATTTGGACATTCCGTACTTCCGAAAAAACAAAAAAAACTTAAACGATCGGCATTAAAAGAATCGTTACAGATTCAATCTTCGCCGACAGACTATACGCTATCCGGTCAATTGAATGATCCGTTGCTGACGATCACGTCGTTACGTATCCGCGATCGATCGCAAGAGACGGTCCTTGAAGTGCCGAACCAACTGGACGATCATCGCTTCACCTTTCAGCTGTCGCATTCAATCGTGTCTCAACTGAGTCAACATGTTGCTCAAATGCAAGAAGAGGCGGACGTTCCGACGATCGAAGAGGACGGTCTCGCTGAGATCGAGTCCGTCGAAGCCGATCAAGATACGCTCTATCCGATTGGTCGTTTTTCACTCTGGCTAACGTTCACAAAAAAAGTCGAGCATCTCACACCGGAACAATTACAAAAATGGGAATCCGACGGGTTACCGAGCCATGCTACGCTCGACGCGACCGTCTTCACCCGCGAAATTCTGTTAGGGCGCTTTCTTGATACACAGATTCCTGCGCCTCTCGCGCCGTTGATGGATGAGACGTTCAACGAATTCGTCCAGTTGTATACGGATCTAAAAGGCAACCTGCGTCTCTTGCTGAATAAAGAACCGCAGATGAAGCCGAAAATTCAAATCGATGCGGTCCGTAATGAGACGAAAGCGACGACGGTCATAAGCGGAAAAGCCTTTACGCGTCATGCGTTCATCAAGACGGGACGGTTGCTCCTTGTTCACCGAGAGAGTGGCGATCAAGTCCCTGTCCCAATCGATTGGTTGTACCAAAACGAGGTAAGTGCGAAAAAATTCGGATTGTATCGCTATCATTACACGGCGAAGATTCACTGGTCACAACTCCATCAAGCAGCCCAATTGCAAGAAGGGGTTTATGATGCTTTCATCGCGCTCGATTTCTATCACCGATCGGAACCGAAATTATACCGTCTCGGTCGTGCCCGTTATATTACGCGTCAGCTGACACCGGAAGCGTTAGGGAAAGATGAGACGTCGACGATGCATATCATTCCGTACTACACGGTCGGTCACCGGAATCTATCATTTGAGATGACCGAGTTCACGAATGAAAATTACGCCTATCTGAATCATCTGATGACGTTCGCCCCGCTCTACCGGCTGTTTGCCGAGAAGAACACGTGGCTCGTCGGAGAACGTCCATATAAAGCGCAGGACAATGGTTACCACTTCTTCAAATACATGCGCGAGACTTATCCTGAGCGACCGGTCTATTACGTCATCGATCCGGCGTCGAACGAATATGCGCAAGTCGCTCCGCTCGGAAACGTCTTGCCGATCAAATCGAAGGAACACATCTATCACTCGTTGATGGCAAAGAAGGTCATCGGGACACACCACGCGGAATACTTGTATCCGCTTCGCTCGGAGCCGTTCAAACGCAAGATGCGAGCAGATCGTGTCTTCATCCAACACGGAGTTCTCGGAACGAAGAACATGAACAATCAATACGGGAAATTTGCTGCTGCCTTCGACACGGATTTGTTCCTTGTCAGCTCGGAGCGGGAAAAGCGACTCGTCACACAAGATATGGGATACGCTGAGCGCGAGGTCAAAATTACTGGCTTGTCTCGCTTTGATGCACTCTTGAAAAATGACGTCCCGGTCAAACGTCAGATGCTCGTCATTCCGACGTGGCGGTCGTGGCTACAGACGCCTCTCCAGTTCTTCGAATCAGAATACTATCAGCAGTATCAAACGTTCCTATCGAGTGATCGTTTGCATGCGTATGCGAAACAACATCGTCTCGAGATCGTTCTTTGCCTGCATCCAAACATGCAGCAATATTCGAGTCATTTCGAGAACTTACCGATCACGGTCATCCACCAAGGCGAACGTGACGTCCAAGGGTTGTTAAAAGAGAGCCTGTTGCTCGTCACTGACTACTCGAGTGTTGCCTTTGACTTCAGTTTCTTAAAGCGACCGGTTCACTATCTCCAATTCGACCCGAAACGCTTCATCGGTCCACTCGGTTCATATCTCGATCTCGAGAACGAATTACCGGGTCGAATCTCAAAAACGATTGATGACCTGTTCGACGATCTTGACGCGACGGCACGCCGTAATTTTGAGATGGCGGACGAATACAAACGACGCGCTGACGTCTTCTTGACGAAAACGGATACGACTTACTCTGATCAGGTCTATCAAACGATCATGAACTATACGAAACAGACGAGCCTCTTTGAAAAGATTCAGACGAACGAGGCAGCGAACATTCTCTTTAAGGTCTATCGCCGAAGCCGGTTCTACTTCCCGACGATGAATGCTGGATATCGACTCATGCAACGCGTCTTGCCGGTCGACCCGAAACTCGTCGTCTTCGAGAGTGGGCTCGGTAAACATTACGCGGACAGTCCGCGTTACATTTATGAGGAACTGAAGAAACAAGCACTCGGCTACAAAGTCGTCTGGATCTATAACAAGAAGCTTTATCTCGGTGATCCGAACGCTAAAGTCGTCAAACGCTTATCTCCTGCCTACTTCTATTACATGGCGACGGCGAAGTTTTGGGTCAACAATCAGAACTTCCCGCATTACATGACGCGACGGAAAGAGACGACCTACATCCAGACGTGGCACGGCACACCTTTGAAGAAGATGTTGTTCGACTTAGACGAGATCCATGGACGGGACGAAGGCTATGTCGAGCGTGTAACGAACGCGATCCAGCAATGGAGCGTCCTCTTGTCTCCGAGTCCCTATGCGACGAACATCTTTAGAAGTGCGTTCCAGTACGGGGGACCGGTCGTCGAATCTGGTTATCCGCGAAACGATCTCTTCTTTACGGCGAATAATACGGCGACAATCGAACGGATCCGGACGCAGCTTCAACTGCCGGAAGATAAGAAAGTCATCTTGTATGCACCGACTTTCCGTGACCATCAGTCGCTCGGTAAAGGGAAGTTCTACTTCGACTATCCGTTTGATTTCGACCGGGTCGCAGAAGCGTTAGGCGATGAGTATGTCTTCTTGATTCGGACGCATGTGCTCGTCACGAAAAAGCCGAAGATTCCGGCACAGCACCGGGAACAGTTCATCGACGTGACAACTTATCCGGATATTCAAGAACTATACTTGATCACCGATCTACTGATCACGGACTATTCTTCTGTTTTCTTCGACTTCGCGAACATGAATCGTCCGATGATGTTCTATGCGTATGACCTTGATCTCTACCGCGATACGCTGCGCGGGTTCTACCTCGACTACTACAACGATCTTCCAGGACCGATCTTAGAAACGGAAGAAGCATTGCTTCACGCCTTATCGGACATTCCGCGTCTGACGAAAATGTATCAAGCGCAACTCGATGCATTCCGTGCGACGTACGGTCCGATGGAGGATGGGTTTGCCGCTTCTCGTGTCGTCGATGCGTACTTCAAAACGGATCAAACGATGCGCACTCAAACCCTTGAATTACTTGAACAACCAGACGGCAGTTACTCTGTTTGACCGATGATACGAAAAACGGCTTGCACCCTTTTACGGATGCAAGCCGTTTTACATATTTTATTCGTCCGTTGCTAACTTTTCTGCGAGGACCTCGTTGAGCTTTTTCTTAAACATCGGAGCAAAACTTTCCGCATACGTATTCGTCATATGGCTGTTATCGCGATAGATGACGACATTGCCGATAACGGGACGGTACTCACCTTTGACGTGGAAGTAACGCGTCAAATCCAGCTTATGGAGCGACTGGTTCGTTTTTTCGAATTGTTGCCAATACCCTCCATCCGTTTGATTCGGTTGTGCGTTCATCTGTTTCGTCGTATGAGCGATGCTTGTCGTCTCCAGTGCCTCGAGTACGTTAAAATCGTATCGTGGATTGTCCCGGAGTGCTAGCCCCTCAATCCCATACTCGTCCTTGACGAACTGCATCTGGTCGACCATTTGTTGATGGATGCTGTCTTTTGAAGCATCCGCTGCCGTCACGTGCGAGATGATCAAATCGACATCGGCATCTTTCAAATAGTTCAAGACGTTCTGATTCCATATCCCTTTTAGCGAGTCCGGTTCATAGCCGGTTGAAAAACGTGTTCCTGACCGCGTCAGGTTAAGTAAACGGATGTCCGTCCCTTTGATTGCTTCATGTAAGGCACCGAACCATTGCTCCGAGTGCGAGCTACCGACGAGTGCGATCGTTGCTTTATACTCCTTCGTCTTCCCGTATTCGCCGACTTTTGCTTCCGTCTTTTGCAGCCCTTGGTTGCTACCATCCGTATGGACGAGGGGTAAGTCATTGAAGACGTTCGCATATGACGGGAATGGGTCTTGCTTCGGTACAGACAGTGCCTGTTCAATCGCTAAGGCACCCGGATATTTATTCTTACTGACGGCTTGTTTCAGCTCTTGTTCTTCCATATAAGCGAATCCGAGTAATGATCCGATTAACAAAACGTTGACCGTCAACAGCGCACCTAATTTCTTGAACGCTGTCCGATTGACGGTTGAAGTCCGGATCGGTTTTTCAATCCATTCCGTCATCAGATACGATAAGCCGATCGACGAGACAATAATCAATGTGCCGACGAGCAGACCAGGTGTTTGTTGGACGTTGTAGCGATAGAACTCAAGCAGTACCCAGTGCCAGAGATAAATCCCGAAGGCAATCCCACCGAGCTTGACCATCGGTTTTGATCCGAGGAACCGTTTTAATCCGAATCGTGTCTCTTGTGTCCCTGATAACACGATCATCAAGGCGCATGTCATCGGCCAGAGTGCGATGTAGCCAGGGAACATTTGCGAGACATTAAACAGGACGCCGGTCGTCAGCAAACCGATCAGACCAACCCAGCCGATAATCGTTGCCACCCATTTCGGGATACGGATCGCCGATAAGTTCACGCATAACAAGCTACCTAAGGCGAATTCCCAAACCCGTGTCGGCGTAATGAAATACGCCCATGGCTGATTGACTTCAGTCAGATAGATCGAGTACGCAAGTGACGTGACGAACAAGAATCCAAGCAGACCATTGAGGACGGCTTTAATTGACCGAATCTGATATTTGTTCATCATCCATAAGATGAACGAAAACAAAACGAACCAAATCATATAAAATTGCCACTGGATCGATAACGCCCAAAAATGTTCGACGGGTGACTTCATTTGCGTCGCGTCCAAATAATCAGTACTTGAGACGGCGAGTTGCCAGTTTTGATAAAAGAACATCGAGGCGACGACTTCACGAATCGTTTTACCGAGAATCGATGCTGGTAATAAAAACGTACTTAATACCAAGACGACTCCTAAGATGAATAAAACCGATGGCAACAGTCGTTTCAGCAACTTTGTCACATACGGAAGGAACTTGAACTCTCCTGTCCGGTTGATCGTCGAGATGATTGATGTCGTGATTAAAAAGCCCGAGATGACGAAGAAGACATCGACACCACCTGAGACACGATTGAACCATATGTGATAAATTGCGACGAGTAAGGCAGCTACCGTGCGTAGCCCTTCGATTTCTGGACGAAACCGGCTTTCAATATCAATCCGTTTCTGCCCAGACTGACCAGATGCTTTCCATTCTTGCATGCTTCTATGTCCCTCCATCTACTTCTACACCTACGAATCCTGACGATTGCAGCGCATTTCTTGTACAGTTCGGTATGTACTCACCATTTCGAGAAAACGTTTCCATTCACTATGATAGAACATATTTCAAAAAATACAATGCCAATGAACTATAATGCCGTAAGAAACTTGGAAAATATGTAAAAGAAGTGCATCGGGTACAAATTACATTAGAAATTGATGCAAGTAGTCGTCAAAAATCCGTCGCATCACTTTCGGTGTGTTCTCGATATAGATTCGCATCTGTTCGACGTTTGCTTCGACAGCACCCTCGTTCTTCTCTTCGGTCGGAAAATCGGAAATGCCTTTGATGATGATACATTCAACGGCATTTTTCTGACAGATGTACGCGACAGCCCCCGCCTCCGTATCGGCAATCGTCAGACCGTTATCTCGCAGTTCGATATAGTCTCGCCACATGACGACAGCGCGATCAGCCGTTCCGATCGTTCCGAGATGAAAGTCGTTACCATATTTTGAGACGTCGAGATTGACGATGAATGACGGTTTAATGAGTGGTTCAATCTCTTTGACCGTACAATCATATTGAACGCCACGATCTGGAACGATGATGTCAAGTACGTCGTACCTGGGGTCAATCCCGGCACACGTTCCGGCAACGATGACCTTCGTCAATGAGAAACGGAGGATCATATATTGATTCGCTCCGATGCCATTTACTTTTCGAACGCCCGTGCTGTAAAACAGAAGTGTCTTCCCGTTTATCTCACGCGTGAAGTATTCACCATACGGATAAGTGATTCTTTCCTCAGGCGAGACATGAAAATACGCAAGTGTCGCGTCAAACTCCCATGTGGTGGCGATGCTGATTCCAATCATTCCATCTTACTCCTTTATTTTTATCTTCATTATGAAGATATTATTTTCTTATCTCCCAACATTAATCCCAAACCCGTACACGCTCAATATCTGCTGTTCTTAAGTAATCGAGTAACTGTCCTGTATGCACTGCTTCGTGATAAGCAATTCGTAACAACATATCACCGAGCGAACGCACATATCCTGATTCCGAACGATCAATCTCAACGATCGCTAAATCTGATTCCGTTAGTTGCTCGACATATGCCATGAATTCCTCACGATAGGCTTCCGCAAAGTCTAATTCCTCTTGCACGGATACGAAGTCGCGCCCTTCAAACGGGGACTCATACGACGGTAGACTGCCTCGATTCTGTAAGGCTAAGAAATAATAATACTCGCTGTCTAACACATGACGGATCATCACAAAACACGTCATGGCGTTCTCATCCGGTTTCCAGTTCAATTTATCTTCAGGAATCGACTGCCAGACTTTGATGCTTCTTCTTCTCACTTCGTTTAAATTCCATACCGTCCAATCGATTGCGTTCACGATACATCCTTCCCTTCAATAGCGAATAAGTGTTCTCTTAATCTCTATTTTGACAAAGCAATTTGAAAATCCTTTAAAAATTAAAGACAGGAAGCACCCGCAGATGTTTCCTGTCTTGTCGTCCATCGTTCACTTATTCTCTTCCTCAGATAACGCATCAATCTCTTTTTGGCGCAAGATCTCCGCAATCTGATGGTGTTCATTATCCAGTGCCGCATCACGCGCTGTCCGTCCGTCTTCATTTCGATGCAGTGGATTGGCTCCATAAGAGAGTAATAACCGGACGACCCGTTCATAGCCATAAGCACTCGCTAATGCGAGGACTGCCGTATCGCCATCCGCGACGTTTTCCGCTTCGATGTCAGCTCCTGCCTTTAGAAGCACTTTGACCGCTTTCGAATGATTATTCCCGACTGCGAGATACAGCGGTGTGAATCCATCTAATCCGACAGCATCGACTTCTGCTCCTGCCTCCAGTAATAGCTGGACTTTTTTCGACTTACCTTCCTGCGCCGCATAATGTAGCGGTGTCACTCCTTCCCCGTCATCGGTCCGTTGATGTAACAACTCGACGTTCTGCGCTAGTTTGCGTAAGACTTTTTTATTGCCGCCCCGGCCCGCTACTAAATGAAGTGCTGAGAATCCGTGTTCATCTAAATCAAGATGAGCGCCTCGCTTGATCAAAAGTAACGCAATGTCGGTCTTTTGATCATAAAGCGCAATATGCAATGGTGACATCCCGTCCTGATTCGGAAGGTTGACATCCGCCCCGTGATCGAGCAACAATTCGACGATCCGTAGGTACCCTTCCTGAATCGCCCAATGAAGTGCTGCAAATCCTTCTTCATCCAGTTCGTTCAGATCGTCACCACGTTCGATGCAGCGCATTACTTGTTTTCGTTTGCCCAAAAAAGCAGCATCTTGGATGGATCGTTTCGTCATGTCCGTTCGCCCCTCACCTGTTCCGTCATTGTCCTCATTTTACAACAACAATCAGTTGTCATGCGCAAAAACGCCTTTGAACATCTGATGTCTTTTGTGACAAGTTCGGTATGCCATTCGTGAAACATCTTTATTTTAAGGAAATGAATAGATAAAGATGTAAAATAAAAGAAAAACTTTTTGAAGGAGCTTTTCATGATCATGAAGAACAAGTTGATTCGTTTCACTCTAGTTGGATCTGCTGTTACGATGCTTTACGGATTTTCGAATGATTCCATGGCACATGGAGCCGAATTCAAAGTAATTTCTACGAGTTATTCAAAACCCTTTACGTCCATTCAAGTTTTCAAAAATTTCAAGCCAATCGAAACTAAACAATACAAAATATCAGGAGTCACCAAAATCAGTGACGGTTTAATTTTTGATATGTATGGAGATACGTTGATTGATTTGAAATCAAAGGATAAATCCGTACATAAGACTGAGGTAAATCCACTAAATATCAAGAGAGTCAACGATGGACTCGTTTCATTGAACAACTCGAATTTGAATGAGTTTTCGATTACCAAATATACGACTAGTTATAAAAAGAGCCAAGGTACGAAACGGTTCGTCGGTCATGCGAGGGATTTCATAATCGATCAGAGTAACATCTATGTCTTAGCAAACGTGTACGGTGACACAAGTCGGGATGTTACGCTTTATACGATTGACCGGAAAAGTTTAAAAGTAAAGAGTGCAAAAATCATCCCTCAACTCACTTTTGGATTCTACTTTAAAAAGATTGATCAGCAGCTCAAGATTTACGGAAACCTGACGGAAGAAAACGAAGAGTTAGCCATCAGCACGTATGACATCAAAACGAAATCTAGTGAATTGACTCTCACAGTACCCGAAAGTGTGATGTGGGTCAGTAAAACAAAGCAAATCTCAAGTCAGAAAGAGCTTCTATTAAATGCGTATTCGTTACTCGAAGTCGATTATAAGACGAAACAGGTGAAGCGAGCTTATGCTTCAAACAATGCGTTGATTGATTTTCGATATCATGCTCCGGAACGATGCTATTACGTCCTAGAAGGAGATGTTGAGCGAAGAGTATACACCGTCACTATACTTAATCAGAAGATGAAGAAAATCAAGAGTTCCATCATCACACCACCGCCACATACGTTCCCCGTCGTACTTTCATTATAAGCAATACTTTCTTTGTACTCTAAGCAATGCATCTCGCACTTAAAAGACCACCAATTTCAGGTGGTCTTCGTATATCTCTTACTTTTCACTCGACTTATCCTGCAGGGAGCGCTCTACCAAAAGTACGAAAACGACTGCTGTTAGGACGCCAAGCACGCCTGGTAACACGGAAACGATCGGATCACTGAAAAATGCCGTTGGGATGAGTACTGTCATTCCCCACTTCACACCCTTCAAGATCGCAAGCGCTAGGAGTAAGATCAGGAAGATTGTTTTCTTTTCGACACCTGCGAAAAATTGTCGCTCTGCTTTTTTATCAGCCTTCACACCGAGCCACGTTAACATATGTAGCACCTCTCTTCTCCTTTTTCTACGTTTCGACTAGACGGATTGGTTTCATGAATTACAAAAAAACCACCCTGCATCATGTCAGGGTGGTTCGTCATTTAAATATCTAGTGTCTTGATAAAAGCTTTAAGCTCATCTTTCATCTCTGCATCTTTTAACGCATATTCGATCGTCGTCTTGACGAAGCCGAGTTTCTCCCCGACGTCATAGCGGTTGCCTTCGAAATCATACGCAAAGACTTGGCTATCCGCATTCAAGCGTTCAATCGCATCCGTCAATTGGATTTCGCCGCCTGCCCCTTCTTCTTGATCTGCTAGATAATCAAAGATATCCGGTGTCAGTACGTAACGTCCCATGATCGCAAGATTTGACGGTGCTGTTCCGTGTGCCGGCTTTTCGACGAATTGTTTTACATCATACAGTCGTCCGTCTTGTGAGACCGGATCAATGATGCCATAACGATGCGTATCTTCCGGACGGACTTCTTGTACACCGATGACCGATTTTTCTGTCTGTTCGTAAACGTCCATCAATTGTTTGATTGCCGGATTGTCCGACTCGACGATATCGTCCCCGAGTAAGACAGCAAACGGTTCGTTGCCGATGAATTGTTTTGCCGTCAGAATGGCATGCCCGAGACCTTTTTGTTCTTTTTGGCGGACATAAAAGATATTCGCAAGGTTCGTTGAGAATTGAACTTTCTCGAGCAATTCCGTTTTACCGGAATTTTCGAGTGTGATTTCGAGTTCTTTTTGGTTATCGAAATGATCTTCGATGGCTCGTTTATGTTTACCCGTGACGATGATGATATCTTCGATGCCGGCTTTTGCGGCTTCTTCGACGATATACTGAATCGTTGGTTTATCAAGTATCGGTAACATTTCTTTTGGCATTGCTTTTGTCGCAGGTAAGAAACGTGTTCCGAGTCCTGCTGCTGGAATAATAGCTTTTGTGATCTTTTTCATATCGTTCATCCTCTTCATCGTTCAAGTAGTAGATTTAGTTGTTCAATTCTTCTAGTAATCGTCCATAATTCTTTACAGCCGTCTCAAGGTACAGGGATGGCTTCGTCTCGACCCGCTCGAGTGGTTGTTCGACGAGTTGTACCATCGCTTGTGCGAAGGCTTCCATGTCATTGGCTGGAACAAGATATCCGTTTTCGCCATGGGCTATGATTTCGCGTGGTCCGTATTTCACATCATAGGAGATGACCGGACAGCCGACATTGATACTTTCCATGACCGTCAGCCCGAATCCTTCAAATTCACTCGTTAACAACGAGGCTTTCGATTCACGGAACACTTCTGCCGGATTCGACGTAAAACCGTGGATTTCGATATCGTCCTGTAAACCGAGCTCCTCGATCAAGCGTTCCATCATCGCGAGTTGCCCTTGTTCATCCATGCCGTAAAGGACGAGTTTCGTCGTGTGACCTGACTGTTTGAAAAGTGCATAACTCTTGATTAAATGATCCATCTGTTTTTGCAGACCGAATCGACCGATGAAACAGAATTGATCTTTGACCTGGTCACGTCGTTGCGCTTGTTCCGGAACGATGAAATGCGGAATGATGGAGATTTTCTCTTCCGGGATGTTATACCGTTCTAAGATGTCTTCTTTTTGGTGATTCGTCAGACTGATGAAACGTGTCACCTTATCAGATTCTGAGAACATCGTCGCGTACGACCCTTTGACGTTTGAACCATCTAAATGCGAGTTATGGATGACCATGACGCGTTTGACGGCTGCTTTGATGTTGAGAATCGAGCGATCGAGTAAACGAGCATCGACGAACAAAACATCGCCATCTTTAAACAGACGGTTGAAGTAGTATTCAAACAAATCCTTTTCTTTTTTGAACGCTTTGTACATTCTGCCGTTTCGATATAATTGAATCAAGACGAGTTTCGGACGTGCCATTTCATTGTAGAACTTCTTACAATAGACAGCACCTTCTGAATCATACAACTCCTCCATCATTTTCCCGTGATGGACGGGTGAGTAGATCGTCTTGCGGTGCAATTGACCGTAGACGTTGTATTCCCAGCGCTCGACCTTTTTAGGCGATGCTTTCGTCATGAAATCTTCGAATTCGACGACTTGCGTCTCCGGATAGAATTTACGATAGAGGACGTATTCACCCTCTTCATCATAATAGCGAACGGCATCACTGCCTTTTTTCTCAACGCTTTTCAACCCTTCGATTTCACGCGCCGATTCTTTGACGATCGGCTTGTTCCGAAAACGGGTTGTCGGAATGCTCAATAATTTATAATCGGATAACCAATCATAAATGTTTTCGAATTGGACCATTGGACCGACTTTTTCTTCAGCTCGGAACTGTTCGTACACTTCCATGTAGTTGGCATTGTAGTTCGTCGTGACGATCGTCGAACCAACACTCAATTCTTTTTCCATGAGTGCAATCCGACTCAACAGTGATTTCGTTCTACCACCGTGTTTCGGTGGTAATGTCGATGTAACAGTATACAGCATCTGTAATTACTCTCCTCTACCCTTTAAGATCGATCTCTCTTTTTTTGTGTGAGGTCAACCTATATATGTTACCGAATCTGCTATTTTCTAAACGTGTCTTGTTCAGACAGTTAAAACCAATACAATTTCTATTTATCCCCTTTTTTACGAACAAAGTCAATTATTTTTGCATAATATCCAATCATTGTCATGGTTCTGCAACTAGTAGTTCGTAAAGCTGAACGAGCGGTCGATTCTACCCAACAAGTTTAAGGAGATAAACGACACTTCACTGATTTCCATTCAAACTACATCTTTGCAGAAATCGGAAGATATTGTATGGTGAAGGATGTAACAGAGATACCATATGATTCAGAGTGAGAAAGGAAGCCATGCATCAATGAAAATCACCTGTCGTGACCATACGTTTTTGATCGAGAATCTCCCGCAACAAACCCTATATTTAGCTATTAACGAACAACATATACCTGTACAACAAACAGAAACAGGTTTTTCGCTATCGATCGATACATTACTCGATATTTTCCGAAAAAAGAATCATCCCATTAAATTCGTCGATGAACTTGGAACACCGATCTCATTCAAACATCTTTCCAAGCCACTGGACATCGCACCGAACAGTTACATCAAACAAGGGAAACATTCCTATTTCATCTTCATCGATCAGGACGATGAGCTCAGTCTGATCTATAACAAAAAACCGTCCATCATGAATTTTTACGACCGAGATGTCCAGTTTGAGGGCATGACGCGTCAAGACGACGTGCTTCTATTGAAGTTTTCGTTTCACTCGAAATATGTCGAAGTCGCGCAACCGAGTTGCTTCGTTAAATTCAGACATCAGGAACAAAAAATCGCTCTACCGATTGAACGCTTCACCGTCACACCAGTCGACGCCTGTCGCTTCAGCACCGAAGTCGAAGCCGTGATCGATAAAGAACTCGTTGAGCAGTTGCTCGGTGACCGGTATACATACGATGCCTTTAACGCGAACATCTATGATCTTTTATTTGGCTTTTCGATTCGTGAGATGCCGATATCTGGATTCACACCTCGGATTCGTCACTTTAAAAATCATCCAGAACTCTTGAATGACGAGCACTGGTTGCCGTTAAATGAGCAATACGATGTGTTGGTTCGTCCCTATTCGACCGTGTCAGAACGCCTTGCAATGCGTCTAATCCCGGTGCCAGTCGAGACTGTCGAATATTATGCAGAACCCCGACCGTTACTTGGACTGGATCCAACTAAGAAGACGATCGTCTGTTATGAATACCCGGATAAAGCACAAGATAATGGGATGATTTTCTTCAAGTACCTTGTTGACCAGCACCGGAAACAGTTCAACATCTACTACATCATCAGTCGGTCGAGTCCGGACCTCAAAAATCTTGCCGGATATGAGAACCATATCGTGTTCTATAAATCTCCGGAGAATATCGAGGTCGTTCAGGCTGCGGACGTTTTATGTCATACGCATTCATCGAGTTATGCCCTTCCCTTCTCGACGTATCGGACAGAACAGTTCATTCAGGAAAAACACAAAATCTTCCTGCAACACGGTGTGACAGGTTCGAAAGACGTGAGTAGTATTTATGGTAAAAAATTACCCCATCCCTTTACGAACTTATTCGTTGTGTCTTCGGAAAGAGAAAAAAACCTGATTGAACGCGACTACGGATTTGATGCGGATGAAATCGTCGTAACAGGGATGGCCCGATTTGATCAATTGATCACCGAACGGTCACGTTGGCTCAAGCGGTATAAGAATCGGAAGAAGATTTTAATCATGCCGACATGGCGACCGAAACTTGATACATATCCGGACGAGCAGTTCATGGAAAGTGACTATTATCAGGAGTTTCAAGCGTTAATCACGGACGAACGGTTGAAAAACTTAGTGATGGACAACAAGTATGAAGTCTCGTTCTACCTCCATCGTAATTTCCAAAAATTCAGCCACTTGTTCCATTCGGATTTCGTCGATGTCGTCGGTCAGGATGTGTTCACAGTCAAGGAGCTACTCGAGAATCATCATGTGTTGATCACAGATTATTCGAGTGTCGGTCTCGATTTCTCCTTGATGCACAAAAAGGTCCTCTACTATCGCCCACCTGTCTTGATCGGTGAAGATAACGCTGGTGAATCGACAGACTTATTACCAGGAGACGTCATCGAATCCAGAGAAGCCTTGATGGAGTCGTTACGCGAATTGAAGATGCCGAAACGCTTTAAGCGCAATCTCAGTCACATCTATGCTTTTGATGATACAAAGGCGAGTAAGCGGATTTTTGAAGCGATGCAACATCATTTTCATCTATAACAGACAAGGAGCAATGAGACGGTCTACCGTTTCGTTGCTCCTTTTTCATCGACGAAATTCCAATGAGATCCCGTCCGCAATCTGTGAGGACTGTTTTAACAACTCCCGCTTGACTGGATCAATCCAGTAATACTGAACCCGCTCACCAAACGCAACGTGGACGCAAAGTGTCTCTACGTGTTCGCCTGATTCGGTCGTCAATCGATCGTACCGCAAGGGTCGCACCTGAATCGGTACCGCAAGTCCTGAAACGGCACTAAAGCCACTAAACGAAAACGTCGAATCAACGGTTAGTGGTAATGCTCGCAACAACAATTCGATTGAAAACAGATCAACACTTTCGGTATGAATCGGTAGGACAGACTGCTCATTGCCTCGCGTAATTACGACTGCATCCGCTCGATACAACGCATGCACGGTTTGGACTCCATCTTGGTACTCGACGAATTCGAGTGGCGTATAGTCTTCTGCATCAATCGTCAGGCGGATCGTTCGATTGCCAATTTTTTCTGACACTAATTCTTGCTCCCGTACAAGGATGGATTGATGTGATGTTTTTTCTAACCGAATCGTTTCGTAAGTCTGTCCAATTTGAACCGATTCTCCTTGCTCTATCCAGTAGACCTGTTTTTCGTCTTGTCCCTCGATGAGGGGATAGGTCATCCCTTTTACATTCATATCTCATTCTCCCTTCCTAAGATTCCGGTGACAGCCAACCGATGAACCGCTGCTTGTCGGACTTGCTCCAGCGTTTTCGCTGTCGTATCAATCGGATGTACCGGAAACCGTTCAAACCAGTTTTCTTCAAGTTTCCAAAGCGGTTCGTGTTGTGCGAAAGATTGGCGCGTTCTTGTCTGATCGGCGTCGCGCCGCTCTCGTAAGAGATGGTCTGGTGCCCGTAAATAAAGAATCAGGTCTGATCGGCATCTTCTTAATGCCTCTAGTTCTGTCTTTAAACGGAATTCCATATCCCAGTCATACCCATGTACCTGTGGATAATGAAGCGTATAAAATTCAAGATCTTCCGGACCACGATTTAATATGATGTGTCCGTCGGGAAAATGGCGAAACCGTTCGAGTTCCGCTTGAATGAACAAGCGCTGATTCTCAACGAATCCGTCTTCGGTACGGATGTCTAATTCGAGCTCCTTTCTTTTTTGAACGATCGGATACGGATGTTCATAATAGACATGCAACTCCGGGTAAGCGTCTTCGAGCGCTTGCGCAAGCGTCGTCTTCCCGGATGCCATAGCCCCTTGGATCGAGATGATGGTTCTCATGAATGGCGTTCCTCCTACCTGTATATACTTAAGTATTAAAAAAATATGAGCTGAGGTCTGGATGACTGATCAATTCCTTTAACCGACTTTGTTCAGCATCCGGGATTTGCTCAAGCGTCCTAAGAATGACCATGAGTCGTAACCAGTCTGCAAGATTCGATAGCTGGATTGACGAAACAGCTTGATAGCGGTCGAGGTATTCTCCGCAGACGTATTGTCGTACCTCGTCCGGCACTGCTATTTCACCTGCTATTCGCAGCAAGAGCAACGTCCGCGCGACATCCGCGATCGGTGGCCCTGTCGTCGCATCATGCCAATCAATGACGACGAACGTTTTATCCGCTGTCACGAGGATATTCTGGAAATGGTAGTCCCCGTGGAGCAATCCTTGTTGTTGCGGAATGTGAAGCGTCTCTAACAATCGTTCCGCCTTCAAGCGTAACGCAGGTGATAGATGACGCATTTTTTGATGGGTGACATCGTGCCATCCAGGTGCTACACGCGATTGATGCTGATGAATCCGTTGATGTAATGTCGCGAAGGCATTAAGAAAATCCGTTATTCGGGAGGGATCAAACAACTCTAACATTTCGTTGCCGTCGATCTGCTGCATCTCAATGAACGGCGAATCTTCTAATGCAACAGCATATACGTTTGGCGTCGGGATAACCGTCCGCTCGAGTTCTTCGAGCATACGAAATTCCTGTACGATTCGTTGTTTTTCAATCGATTCATGGAAGTATTTGCGTACTCGTTCGTCAGACATTGTCATTACGGTAGCGGTAGAACCTTTTTTTTCGTTAGTCATCGCCATATTTCTCCCATCACTTAGTTCGTTAAGTCGTTTCGCGAATCATCAAGGAAGGTTCAAGTAACGCACTTCCGTTACTATTATGTTTCAATCCATCATTCCATAACCGCTCTGCCGCTAGTCGCCCAAGCCCCACGACTGGTTGCCGGATCGTCGTCAATCCAAGCGCTCGTGCGATCGGTCGATCATCAAATCCCGTGATGGCGATATCCTCTGGCACCCGAATGCCATCCTTGCGAAATTGATGGATAAGACCTGCTGCGACTTCGTCATTGCCGACGATGATGGCATCTGGTAAATCGATTGTTAGAAGCTGATTTGCGAGTGCTTGTCCGTCTTCGAAAGAATAGCACCGATCCGCGTACCATTGAATTCCATGACGGAGCGAAGACGTCTTGAGATATTGGTCGAACGCATCCCGTCTGACTCTTCCGACTCCGCTATCTGGATTTCCAAGACAGAGACCGACTGTTTTTGCTCCTCGTTCTTCTACATGTTGCAGCAACATCGTCATCGCTTTTCCATGATTAAAAGAAATCGACGGCACGATATCCTGATGGTCTTCGCAGGCAACGACTGGTCCAAGTGTCCGCATCGTCGCAAGTAACTGCGGCTGACTGATGGCGCCAATGATCAATCCGTCAATCCGCTTATCGCGAAGGTATTGCACACTCGCTTCCTCTTTTGCTGGATCGTGTTCCGTTTGGATGACAAGGAGTGTGTGGTTTTGTTCCATGCACACTTGACCGATCCCCTCGATTAATTGATGAAAAAACGGATGACCAACACGCGGCACGAGGACACCAATCGTATTCGTCTTACCGCGTGAGAGGTTGATCGCATTTCCGTTCGGACTATATTCCAGTCGCTCCATCACGTCTAAGATGATCCGTCGCTTTTCTTTTGATACATGCTTATGACCGTTCAAGACACGGGATACCGTCGACTTCGAGACGCCAGCTTGTTTAGCGATGTCCGAGATATTCGCCATGCTGTCCCTCCTTCTTTCGTTCCCATCGTTCTAAGCCGTTTAATGCCTCCGCTACACCGTCCTCATCATGGTTACTGGTGAGATATGTCGCTTTGCTTTTGACAGACGTTTCAGCGTTTCCCATGGCAATCGATGTTCCCGCCACTTCGAACATCGGTAGATCGTTTTGATTGTCACCGATCGCAATGATGTCCTCGAGTGTCATCCTGTACGCTCTTGCGATGTCTTGAAGGGCGGTCCCTTTCGTCACGCCGTTTGCCATGACTTCTAAGTTATAGGCACCTGAACGTGTCACGGAACAGATCTTCAGCTGAAGGAGTTGTTGTTCGAGGTGTTCGAGTCGCCATCTGTCAGGTGAGACGAACATGAATTTGATGACGTCCAGTTGATCGATTGTGATTTCGTCAACTTCCTCGACACCGTATTGCGTTAATTGAGCCTGAATCGCTCCTTGAAATGCACGATCTCCGCCTTGAAGGGTAGCAAACGAAAACTGCGGTAACAAGATGTTATCTTGTAGATAAATATGTATGAATATGTTTGTAGATCGTACGATCTCCCAAATCGTTCGACTGCTAGAACGGCTCAAAAAATACCGTCTATCCTGTCCCGCTTCGATCTCTGCCCCGTTCGCACCAATGACTGGACAATCCAGTCCGTGTTGCGCTAGAATCCGTCGTGCATCAAAGGCAGCTCGCCCGGTGACGATGATGACAATATCTCCTTGGGCTTGCCGTTTCTTGATGGCTGCCTGATTGGCATCCGAAATCCCGTGTTCCTTATTCAATAACGTTCCATCTAAATCAATCGCAAAGCATCGCATCGCGTTTCCTCCTTTTCGTGTCCTCTTGATGCTACAGGCTGAAACGCGTCCCAGTGCAACAAAAAATCTTGAATGAACAGTTCATTCAAGATTTTTGTTTTTACTCTTTGCTTCAAATAGAAACGCGATGCGCTGTCCGTTGTTTCTGAACATACTCCATCAAGATCGGTCGTTCCGGTGGATTGAGGTTTTCTGGTAGCTGATCCATAGCGAAAAAGCGTAATTCTGCGACTTCTGACGGATCCCGAACCACTTCACCCGTATAAGCTGTACACAGAAATGCCGAGATCACATTATAGACTTCATCCCCATGCGGATACTTATAGTAAAACGCATCACCCGAATAGACGTTCAATAATTCGAGATGCTCCGCTTCAAGACCGGTCTCTTCCCTTAATTCACGTTTTGCTGTTTCTACGAGCGTCTCCCCGATCTCAAGCGCTCCACCAGCGAGTCCCCAGCAACGATTATCTTGCCGAAGTTGTAACAAAACTTCTTTTTTATCGTTGACGACGATGACACACGCCCCTGCCATGACGAGTGGTCGTGTGCCGACGAGTTTGCGTAATTCTGTGATGTATCCCATGTCATTCAGTCCTTTTCCATTTAAATCACTTTCGTTCGGACGCGCATCCGTTTGAGTCCCGTCAATAGGAGACACATCAAGATGATGCCCGAAACGAACAGTACGTACGTATGAATCGTAAAGAGGGAACGGAAATCGATTACGGCAACATTCTGTTGCACCTCAATCCAACTACTAAGTATGATTCCACTGATTGCAAGTAAGATGAGTACGCCGACCTGTCGACGTGTCAGCGAGACATACGTTAAAACACGCATGCCTTCACGGATCACGAATGGTAGGAGAACGAGGAGTGCTGCGACCGGTAAGATGACCGGGTCACCGCCCTGCTGAATCGGCATCGACCGGGCCAAATAGCCAAACAGAAAAAAGAAACCACATACGAACAACAATAATCCGAACGCGATACTCGCATTCACCGCTTTGTTCATCTTACTTCCCTCACTTTTTAGAATAATGAATTATGAAGACACGGTACTTTGATGCCATACGCCCGCTGCGTCAAGCCGGACCCGATGTCTGCCGTCGAGTTCCATCTCAATCGGACTGATCTTCGCCGTCTTCGGTGAGAACAACCATGTCCGACCTTCTGGGACGAGCAAGATATGCGTTCCATCCACGACCGGTCCGAGGAAGTTGAGTGACGCGCCGTTAAGCGGACGTTCCCGTCGCTCGACAACGCCGATCTCTGCTAACTGCTCACCCACTTCAAGCACATCTTTTACCGTCAGACTCATCTCACCGATTCCGAGGATGTCCGATACATCAAACGTCAGTTCCGCTTTAGAGGGATTGATTTGATGCCGCGCAATCAGCTCCAAGACGTTCTCATCCGGGTCATAAAAGTAACAGGAATGTGAGTCCGTGAAGTCAAAATAAATCTCGTCCTGTCCGTCTTCGATCAAGAGTGGTGTCCGCTCTACGAGCCACGCTTTACCTTGTTGGAAGACGTTTTCCGGAATGTTGAACGCCATATGGTATTGCGTATCAACATCGTCCGTCTGTTGATATGTCAGCTGATCGGTACCGATTTGCATCGTAAACGACTCATTCGTTTCCGAGACGAGCGGAAATCCGATCTGGTTTATGTAAAAAGCCTTCATCGCCGGTAGATCGCGCGTCACAAGAATGGTTTTTGAAATGTTCAAGCTGATGACCTTCCTTCATTTGCAGTAAAATTTATCAAAAAGCGATATGCTTTATTTTACCACTAATGGTAAAATCATGACGAATGGAAAGTCTGATTTTTCAGATATATTTATGCCTGAGAGGATGTTTTGATGAAATTATTAATCGCTCAACCAAAACGCGAGACCGGACTCGAACAATTCGAACGTGAAATCGCCGCTTATCCTGAAGTCGATCTGATTGTCTACCCGGAAGGCTATTGTACGGTCACCGAACTCGAACGCGTGCAACATCTTGCCAAACAGTTCAAAACAGCAATCGTCCTCGGTTACAAAGATGAAGCGAATCTCGATCGCGCTGTCATCATCGATGCGACTGGGACGATTCTGCTTGATCGCGCCAAAACACCAGAAGCTGGACCGCTTTTTACACCATCAACAGCAAACGACGGGTCGTTCCGCTATGGATACGTCCTCTGCCGTGAAATCTTCTTAGGAAAAGACGGACTACGCGAGGAATCCGGACTTGATCTCATCTTCAACCCGATTGGCGTCGGCATGTTCAGCGAGGAACAGTACGTCGAGTGGTCCGGTGAAGCACGTATCATCAGTCAAGCACAACAAGCAATCATGATCGGAACGAGTCATGCCGATGGTTCGTACCGTAACTGTGGTTTTTCGATTCCGATTGCGTTCGTCTATGACGAGACCGGTGAGCCATTACTGTTGTCTCATAACGATACGCGGACACGCTTGTTTGATACGGTCACGCGGCACGTCGAGATTGTCGGTACACCGTCTTTATCGTAAATGAACACACGCTTCTTCCCGTCAGAAGAAGCGTGTCATTCCTTTCAGGAGGTGCTCATATGTTCCAATCAGATCGTGCGTCATTCTTTTGGAAACGATATTTTTATGTCTTCTTTCCTTTATTCATCTTCGGCGTCAGTCACGAATCGTACTTGATCGATAATTCGTTAGCTAGCTTAGAAGACATCGGTGAGTTCGTCTTCTTCTTTTGCCTTTATCTCTTTAATTTTGCCGTTCTCTCTGCTTTGGTGACGAATTTGTGGTGGTTCTTCCTTCCGACAAAACAAGCTCACTGAGACACGGATTTTCGATAGGAAACGAGTGTCGCTCGTTCATTGAGCGGTTGACTGACACCGGTCAATCGGTAACCCATCTTCTCATAGAAATAACAATTGCGCGTCTCTTCGCGAATCGTTCGCAGTTCCCATGCTGCAGCAGTCGGATACGCTGATTCAACGAGTTGTAATGCGCGTTGTGCAATCCCTTCACCTTGACGACCTGGATCTAAGAACATCGGACTGATCGCGTAGCGACTTGGCGCTTTCGCAACGACACAAATCCCGCCGACGACGACATCGTCGACGATGATTTGATGGAACGTACTGCTTGGATGTGTGATCCGGTGAATGATACGATCGATCGATTCGTTCGCCGGATTCGTCGCAAAATCTTGATACCGCTCGAGTGTCTCTGAAAAAGCCTTGATTTGGAGCTTATGAAGCTTCGGAGCGTCTGCAAGAGACGCTGTCTTTAATTGAATATCCAATGTACTCGTCCTCTCTTAACGGAACCAATTCCAAAATTGTGTACCTTGCGCGACGATCAAGTAATCAAGCCATCGCTCGAAGCCGAACGGCATCGCGTCTTCTTCCCACTCCTCGAAATTAAGAAATTCCCCACTCCAAATCCGATTTCCTTCCGGTCGATTCATCTCATAGACGATCCACTCCCCGTCTGGTCCTGCACCGATTGCTAGGAAGTTTTCGGGGCATTCCCAAATCTCGCTATACGTCAGACAATCCTCGATCGAAAAGAGTTCAAATCCATCATTATAGGATAACGTTTCGTGCTGAAAGAGCTTAGCCCCGTTATGTAGACGTAAGAACGTCTTATAGTCGTCTGCCGTCCACTCAGGTAATTGCGCTAACTGTTCGTCCGTCGCTCCTTGGTTAAAGATGAAACGTTCTCGGGCAACATATCCGTCTTCTTTTTGAACCTCTAACAAACTGTCGACGAGGCGACCTTTTAATGTTTCTAATGCAATCATGATCTTCTCCTTAACAGTATTCTTTCGTTGATGCGAACGAAACACTGACATCGTGTCCGCCTAGCTGGATATCTCCTGCTCCCTGTAGCGATTCAGTTCGCATGGAGGATAAGGCAAGATGTTTGAATAACAAAGGCTCAAACGTCTCGACGATCGGTCGGAACGTCGCATCGACCGACAAGACGAGATCGATTCGTGCGTCACGCGATAACGCTTGTGCCTTTCGTTCAGACTGGATATAGCGGATGAGCTCCCGTATCCAGCGTTCCTGCTCCAGTGCTTCCGTGATCCGCGTATCAAGCGTCACTGTGAGTCCACCACCCGTCGCGGCAGCAAAACCCGTCTTGACGATTGGTTCGACGATGACATCGGTTAAACTTACCTCTACTTCATGTCCTAGTGCTGTCTGATACGATACGCTGCCCGTTTCTAGCAAGTTCATCGTCTCCTGATCCGGCAGTAGTTGTAACCATTGATGGATCGCGTTCGCCTGTTGCGCAAATTTTGCTCCGGCTTCGCGGAAGTTCAGTTTAAGGCGAAACTTCGTTGTGTCTCCTGTCGTTGTTAAGAACTGTACGTCTTTTACATTCAGCTCTTCTTTGATGAGCGCCAGATAGTCCGACCACTTGAAGGTGTCGCTCGATTGGACGGTTAGACTTGCAAGCGGTTGTTTGACCTTTAAGGCATGTGTATTTCGCACTTGTCGTCCTAGCTCAACGACAGTGACGACTTGTGTCATCTCGTATTCCAGAGTAGATTGGATCATCGATGGATCGGCAACCGGATAATCCGCTACATGAACGCTCATTCCCGTCAATCGCTGATAGACATCATCGGCAAGATACGGCGTGAACGGAGCGAGTAGTCGTGCCGTCGTCGAGAGTGCAACGTGAAGCGTCGCGTACGCGGCTTGTTTTTCTTCCGTCCAGTCGACTTGCCAGAACCGTTCCCGTGAACGACGGATGTACCAATTGCTAATCTCATCGACGAGTTGCGCAAGACTCCGCGCTGCTTGAGTCAATTGATAATCGTCTATCGCATCCGTCACGTCTTGCGTCGTCTGATGGACACGCGAGAGTAGCCATTCGTCTAGACGCGTCGGTTTCTGTGGACGTGATCTATCGAATTCATCTAGCTCAGCATACGTTAGATAAAACTGGACGGCGTGATCCAGCGTATCGACTAGTTTTGATTTCGCTTCCTGGACGATCCGCTCGGCAAACCGTTTTGCACTCCACGGACTGCTGTCGACGAGTAGTGCCCAGCGCAAGCTATCAGCACCATACGTCTCGATCAATGCCACCGGATCGAGGGCATTACCACGACTCTTCGACATCTTTTGTCCGTTCTCATCGAGGACGTGACCGAGCGCGAGGACCCGTTTATAGGCAGATTGGCCGGTAAAAAGCGTTGAGATTGCCTGCAGACTATAGAACCAGCCGCGCGTCTGATCGATGCCTTCGATGACGACATCGGCTGGATACCGGTTAAGTGTCTGCGTCCGCGACGGGTAATGCTGTTGCGCGAACGGCATCGCTCCGCTATCAAACCAGACATCGATCACTTCTGGTGTCCGGTGCATCTTTCCCTGACACGTCGGACACGAGACCGATAATGCATCGACGTACGGTTTATGCAACTCGACCGACTCTGTCGGTGTTGTCGTCCGGCGTAATAAATCTACTTTGTTTTTTGGAACGAATATCGTATCACACGTGTCACATTCCCAGACGTTCAGCGGTGTCCCCCAGTAGCGATTACGACTGATGTTCCAGTCGACGAGTTGCTCAAGGAACTTCCCGAACCGCCCTTCCTTGACGTGGTCGGGATACCACGTCACAGACGCATTGTTCGCAAGGAGTTGTTCCTTGACGGTCGTCGTCTCGATGAACCAGTTGTCTTGTGCGTAATAGAGCAGTGGTGAGTCACATCGCCAACAATGCGGATAGCTGTGCGTATAGCGTTTTTTCGCAAACAAGCGTCCCCGTTCAGCGAGCAGCTGGATGATTGCGACGTCTGACTCTTTGACGAATCGACCAACGAGTGGTGGAACGGCATCCGTGTAACACCCAGCAGCGTCGACGACATTAACGAATGACAGTCCGTTTTCCCGGACGACCCGGTAATCTTCTTCCCCGTACGCTGGAGCAAGATGGACAAGTCCGGTTCCGCTCGTCGCTTGGACGAAGGACGCCTCGACGACCGTGTGACCGTTCTCTGGCGTCACGAAATCAAACGGTGGTTCATAACGCAAGCCGACGAGTTCCGCACCGAGCTGTTCGGATACGACCTCGACGGATTCTGAGAACAGTTCAGCGACTAACGCTTTTGCGACAATGAATCGCTCTCCTTCAAACGCTACCGTGACATACGTCAATTCCGGATGAACCGCCACCGCGACGTTTGCCGGTAACGTCCACGGTGTCGTCGTCCATGCAAGTAGAAACGTCTGCTCCATACCGACGATCGGAAGTTTGACCGTCGCCGATAAGTCCGTCACGTCCTGATAGCCCTGTGCGACTTCATGGGAACTGAGGGACGTCTGACAACTCGGACAATACGGTGACACGCGGTGTCCCTTCGTCAACCAGCCTTTGTCATGGATCGTCCCGAGGATATGCCAGACGCTTTCGATATACTCGTCCTCCATCGTCACGTAAGGGTCATCCATATCGACCCAGTAGCCGAGTTTTTCCGTGAAGGAGCGCCACTGTGCTTCGTAGGAGAAGACACTTTCCTTACAGCGTGCGATGAATGCTTCAACACCATAGTCTTCGATCGCCTGTTTGCCGGAAATGCCGAGTTGTTTCTCGACACCGAGTTCGACCGGTAGCCCATGCGTATCCCAGCCGGCTTTTCGCTCGACCCGGAACCCTTGCATCGTCTTATAGCGGGCGACGGTATCCTTGACGGTTCGTCCGAGTGCATGGCCGACGTGTGGTAAACCGTTCGCAGTCGGTGGACCTTCATAGAATACAAATTCTGCTTCCGTACGTTGCTCAATCGATCGTGCGAAGACACGGTCTTGTTTCCATCTGTTTCGGATACGGTCCTCCCGTTGTTGTACGGTTTCTGCTTGGTTTTGTGACGTCATCTCTTGTTCGCTCCTTTAATCGGTAAATAAGAGAATATAAAAAAGTCCGCCCCCTTTGACAGGGACGGACTTCACCGCGATACCACCCATATTCCGTCGAGAATGCTTGTTCTCGACAGCACTTAGTTGCACACTATCATGCGCATTCCATGTAACGGTGGACACCCGGTCACACTTACTGAATGGTTCAGCGTGACTTCTCAGAGAGGATCTTCATGATTGATCTGGCTACCGGTTCTCAGCAATCCCGATTTTCTGTAAGGCAGAGAAACAATCATTACTCTTTCTCGTCAACGAAATGATATGCTCTTGTTGTGGAGAATCTTACCATATGCCTTAAACGTTAAACAACACTTTTTTACATTTTATTGAAAAGGAGTTTTTTTGAATGGTACATACTTTCCCAACGCTTAAAACGAACCGTCTCGCCTTACGCGAAGTGTTACCTACAGATGCTACGAGTGTCCTCGCTTATTTATCAGACGAACACGTCGTCAAACAGATGGGACTCGCTCCGTTCCAATCGGAAGCTGACGCCCTCGAAGAGATTGATTGGTACGCTTCGATTCGTCGTGAGGGTACGGGCATCCGTTTTGGGATCGCTTTATCAGAAGACGATGTCATCATCGGTAGTTGCGGTTTCTTAAATCAATCGGAACGCCATCAGCGGGCTGAAATCGGGTTTGAGCTGGACCCTGCCTATCAGGGACAAGGCATCGCGAAGGAAGCAGCGCTTGCGGTCATCGAATATGGTTTTAAGGAACTTTCGCTCAACCGAATCGAAGCACTCGTTTTACCCGATAATGCCACATCGCAACGATTGCTTGAACGACTTGGTTTTCAGCGTGAAGGGTTGCTTCGTCAATATGAAAAAACACGCGGTCAGTTTGATGATTTGTATATGTACTCGTTATTGCGGAGTGATTGGCTTCAATTTTAATCTATAAAATCATTTCCTTCATTTCAAAATGATTGAAATCCAAAAAGACGGTATTGGAATATACTGTTAAGTGTAAGAAATCATTTTTGACATTTAAGGGGGAACTATCTTGAAGAAATGGATCGCAGCAGGTCTTGTATCATCATTAGCATTCGGTGTCATGCAGACATCAATCGTTGAAGCAAATTCAAGTTCAAAAGAAGTCGCTAAACTGAAAAAGGAAAAAGCAGCACTTCAAAAACAACTAGCCGACGAAAAGAAAAAAACAAAGAAGTCGGAAAATGCCTATAAGACGTTACAAGGACAACACACGAGTCTTTCAAAATCTTATAAATCACTAGATACTAAGTACAAGAATCTTCAAATTGAGAACGAAGGGAACAAGAAGAAAGTTAAAGAACTTTCGACTGGATATCGTCTTCTCACATCTTCGAAATCACTTGTCACAGATGGATCAGTCGTAACTGGTAAGTACAAAAATACAGAAAGCTTGTTGATGCTCGGTAAGACACCATATGTACCATTACAATTATTAGCAGACCTTTCAGGATTATCTCTAATCGAGACATCTACTGCATATGAAGTCGGAACACCACTTTCAGGTACATCGCTTTCATCGATTCATATCGCCTCTTCATCGTTTGAATCGATTGAAAAAAATCAATCCATTTTAGTAAATGGTAAACTGAACAATCAAAATGTTATTTTATCGGGTTTCTATAATGACGAATATGCTACATTCAGCTTGGACCAAAAGTATAAAAAACTAACTGGGAAAGTGTCATTATTGACTGAACAAGCACTAACAAAAAGTTCTAACCACCTAAGTCATGCTTATCCAGATGACGAAATGACACTTGTATTCTCCGACAATAACGGAAAAGAACTTGGTCGCTATGATATTGTATATGGCGATGACCCAATCGACTTTAATGTTGATGTGACGGGTGTGACGAATCTTCGTGTAACTGCAGAAGGAAACAATACAGTTACTACAATAATTTCACCTGTACTAACAAAATAATAAATTAACGCCCAGAAGAGATCATAACTATCTCATCTAGGCGTTTTTTACTCATTCATTACTTAATTCTTTAATCCGTTCGTGCGTAGCCGTGATTTCTTCTTTAGACAGAAAGACATAGGGATTGCCTTCAAAAAACAGGATAAATTCATAATAAGTAACATCTTGCGGTGCGAGCTTAATTGCTTTTCACGCATGATGCAAGCTGATTGTGTAGGCACCTTCCATATGACACAACGAAAATGCCATTAGAAGTGAAGTCACGGAATGAAAGCTACTCGTCTCATTTAGTTGCAACAAATAGTTCATGAAAGAATAGACGGTCAAGTTCATCGTCCTTGATCCGATATCAAGCATCAGTTCCTCTAGTTCTTCTTCGCTCAAATTCCGTACGATTTCATACGCCTTATCAAAATCCGTATTGATGATATGTTTTGTAAGCCGATACTGTCGTTCGTCCATGCTTTACTCCTTTACGTTTTAAATAGCTTCATCGATAAGATCGTGCTTTGATGTACTCGATGATTGGTAGTGTAACTAACGCGATCGCGAATAAGACGATCAATAACAGATTCGCTGATTTATGTAAAAAGTAATCGAGACAGATACATCCAAAAATCAGGACAATCAGGATTTTATAGCTAATAAGTCCACTCTCCGTCGTAATCTTTTTGCCGAGCTCATCATCTGGTACCGGACGCTCGTCCTTTCCTGACCGTGCCCACGTAAAATACGAGAAGAACATGATCAACAGAATTGCCAATTGAACGATCGAGAAGAATGTTACATTGTTTTCAAAGATCATACTGATGACGGTAAGGCTCGCTATCGTCACGAGCGATACTAAAAATAGAACTGTTTTTTTCTTAGACATCTCATTCCTCCTGTTTTGAAATGAACAGATGATCGACTTGTGTTCGTAAGACTTTGGCGATATTAAATGCTAATTGTAAAGTCGGATCATACTTGTTGTTTTCAATCGCATTGATCGTCTGGCGACTGACCTGACAGCGGTCAGCCAGTTCTTGTTGCGATAATTTTGCTGCTAGACGTCGCTCCTTGATGTGGTTTCTCACGTTCATTCCTCCACGACGTGTCAAATTCTTTTTACATCTCCACTGTAATGAACTTCTCTCATCATGTCAAAAACTATTGACATTTCAGATTCAAATTTAATATGAAAAAGCACTCTCTGTTCATCAGAAAGTGCTTTGATCTTTATCTCAAGTTGCTTGAAATTTCTTTTTATCGTTCAGGATTGATCGTCTGACATGGAGAGTAACTAAAATGTTCTTACATATGAACTCGAAAAGTATTTGTTTCTTCTACTACGACTACCGGTAGACTAGGAGCAAGCGGAACGAATTTTTGTAGCTCATGCGAGAGCGAGTTTTGATACGCAGCTGCGGAACTCCAAATTTCGTATGTGAAAATCGTCTCCGATTGTTTATCTGACACATTAATCGTATATAAAATACATTCGGATTGTTCCAAGACAAGTTGTTGTAGCTCATTCAATACTTGAAATAAAGCTTCCTGATCATTTACTGTGCATTTATAATGTGTCAGAACACCAAACTGATCCATGCCACTTCCTCCTCACTCCATCAAGCTAATTCAATCCCACCAGTGACTCCATAAATTTGTGCTGTGATGTAACTTGCTTCGTCTGAGGCAAGTAGCACATAAGTACTTGCGAGTTCAGCAGGCTGACCACAACGCCCGAGTGGCGTGTCTTTTCCGAAATCCTGCATCTGATCCGGCAGTAATCCTCCTGTGAACTGAAGTGGCGTCCAAATGGGACCAGGTGCAATACCATTGACACGTATGCCGCTCGGTGCTAATTGTTTCGCAAGACCTCGCGTAAAGCCATTTAAAGCAAATTTAGTCGATGCGTAGTCAAGCAATATTTCACTTGGATGATAAGCTTGAACCGATGTAGTCGTTATGATTGTCGATCCAGGCTTCAACAATGGAACTGCTGCCTTCACCATCCAAAATGCAGAGAATACATTGACTTCGAATGTTCTTTTAAGTTGTTTTGTCTCAAGATTTGAAATATGCTCTACAGGATTCTGTGTCCCTGCAATTAATGTCAGCGAATCTAATCCGCCTAGGCATTGATGTGCTTCTTGGACGAGTTGAACGCAGTACGCTTCATCGGATAGATCACCCGGAATTAAATGCGCTGTACGCCCTGCTTGTTCTACTAGTGCTTTTACTTCTTCAGCATCTGCTTGCTCTTCAGGTAAGTATGAAAGGACCAGGTCTGCCCCTTCCCGCGCATAAGCAATGGCAACGGCTCGACCGATACCTGAATCTCCGCCTGTAATTAAGATTTTTTTGTTGAGTAATTTATTGTTTCCTTTATAGGATTGTTCTCCGTGATCCAGTTGTCTCGTATGTTCAATCGAAAAGTTCGCCTCAGCCATAAAACATATCTCCTTTATACTTGTTTAAATTATTTTTCCCTGCCACACATAATTCAAACCGATTTTTAGTAGAGTAAAAAAAAGCACTTCCTATACATTCAGGAAGTGCTTTTTATCCTTTTGGCGGGAAAGGATCATGCCCATACGAATCCTTTTCACGAACTTGTCCTTCTTTATTGTGAATCAATAATTCTGTTTTTTGTTTTTTCGCAATCCGTCGCCCTTCTGCGATAGCTTCTTTCTGTGTCTCGAATCGTTTTGTTGCTCGGGTCGCTCCGGCTGCTTTCACTTGATAACCGCCTTTGGGATGCGGGGAGACATGTTGATTTCGTCGCATAGTATAGCTCCTTTCTGCGGTATGTTTCATCTCTAAATACTTGCTTGAGATCCACATGTCCTCTACCTTTAAAATTTTAATAACATTTTATTTTATGAAGTATACTAAAAGAAAGTGTCCGACTTGAAAGGAAGCGTGAATCATGAACCGGCTCATTTGGCATGTTCGTTATTTAAAATTCATTATGATTTGTATCCTGATCGGTTTGTTATGCATAGCTGGTAGTGGAATTCCTCTTGTATGGCATGGACTTTCAGAACAATTGCTCTTCGAACGTCCTGGCTACTTCGTATTGATCATGGCCTATATCGTGTTGATTCCAGTCCTGTTCATTTTGATTCACATGTTGCGGCTATTGCAATACTTTGTGACGGACCCGCTTCCATTGCCTTTAATCACATCTTCCATCCAATCATTGAAGCTGAATTGTTACGTGATTTCAGTAATGACCTTATGCGTCTTCCCTGTCTTTTTTTACATCGGTCAAATCGATGATGCACCTGGCTTGATCCTCGTTGGTATTAGTTTAATCCTTATCCCTTTGACAGTTGGTTCCTTACTTGCTTGCATACAACAACTTCTATTACGAAACCTGCAGTCCGTCAAGTAATTTACGCCCTATCACATTGATGTGTGTCCTGATGTCCCTGTTTCAACAGGATTTTCGATTGACAATGTAAACACGTCATTAATCGAAAGGTTGCCTTTTTTGTGCTGACCGCATGTCTTCGTAATTCATTTTCATATACATGTCTTGCTTTGATTCGATGATCGACTTCACTTTCCATCTCGATCCCTCTTCCCTCAATTTGTATTTTTTTCTATTTAATATGTGCCCTGAATCATTCTTGATAAATCCTTTTTTTAGAAGAAATAGTTTATCTTCCAGCAGTGGCATAAAAAAATCGTTAAAAGGTCCTGTTTAATATGTATTTTACCGACCGATAAATGAATTATAGATAGAAAATATGAGTTGAGAGGACTAGTTACACGTGAAGAACACAACCAAGAACCATTCCATCCGAACACGACTTTTAGTAATGATTAGTTTAATTTTGATTGCCTTTTTTGTTTTTAGTAGTCTGGCCTTATACTTCAATACGAAGCAAACTGCGGTTTCAACGCTTAAAGCGACCGCTGAAAAGGATGCTTTACGTATCAGCAAGACATTCAACACGGCGGCTTACAGCGAATTTCTACAATCGCCTATCGCGTCTGAGCAATATGAAACGTTACGAAATGAACTTGATACATTACGTAAGCAAAACGGACTCCTGTATGCATACACAGCACACATCGACCAAAATAAGGTCCGTTTGCTGATTGACGGTCTCCCCAAAAAAGATGCGGCTAAAATTGATGCGCCAGCAAGCGGTGCAAAAGTCGCGGATATGCAGGATGTATTAAAAGGCGACACACATGCGACGGACATCATTAATGATCCTGTATATGGACAGTATATGAGCATCTACGTTCCGTTAAAAGATGCGTCCGGTCAAGTCATCGGCATTCTTGGAACCGACATCGCTGCGAAGGAAGTCGATGCGCTTACGACGGATCTATTACAACAAAACGCTCCGATTTTCATCGGGTTAATGCTCCTGCTGTTAACGATCACCCTCGTCTTGCTCTACATCGTGCTCGGTCGAAAATTACGTCCGCTCGAGACGTTACAGAAAGTCGCTGCCTTGATTGCCGACGGACGACTGGATCAGGCGAAACAGACGTTGAGCGATTTGACAATCGCTTCAAAGGACGAAATCTATGCGCTTGCGATCTCGATTCGTGATATGAATGAAATGCTGCGGACGATGATCGTTGATATCAAACAGACAGCCACTCTCGTCTCGACGACGAGTCAATCGATTGATCAAAGTACATCAGAAGTACTCGACGGATCTGAGCAAATCGCTCATACGATGTCGGAAATCGCAACGGGAACTGAAAGTCAGACGCAAGTCACGCTTTCATTGAATGACGAGATGAATCAGTTCGCAGCATTAATCGAGACGACGAATCAGTCTGGTGTCGAAATTCAAGGAACGACGGATCAGATGGCAATACTGACACGAGTCGGACGGGATCAAATGTCTGCTTCTGTCGAACAGATGCGCCACATTCATCAACATGTCACCCAGTCTGCTGAACAGATTGATCTACTGAAACAGCAATCATCGGATATCCAAACGCTCGTCGGCATTATCCGCGGTATTTCCGAGCAGACGAATCTACTTGCCCTCAATGCCGCGATCGAAGCAGCACGGGCTGGCGAACAAGGCAAAGGCTTCGCCGTCGTTGCGACCGAGGTCAAGAATCTCTCAAGTCATGTCGCAAGCAGTGTCAGTGAAATCGCAACAATCGTCACCTCGATTGAAGACAGTGCGCAACAGATGCAACACAGTTTCAAGACGACGGTTGAAGCAACAGCAGCCGGTAAGCAGATCGTCCTTGATACGGATACAACGTTCGAACGGTTGACGGATCAAGTCACGCACGTCTCGTCAGCAACACAGCAGATGACGCAACAGATGGAAGACGTCTTGCAGGCAGAACGATTCATTCGCAATGCCTTGACGGAAATTGCCGCTGTCGCGGAAGAGCATACGGCAAGTAACGAGGAAGTCGCCGCTGCGTCTGAACAGATGATTGCGACGATCACGACGTTGCATACGCTCGTCGTTGATTTAAACGCACGAACGGAACACTTAGAACAAGAAGCCCGTCGCTTCGAGATTTGATATCTCATTTGTCATGTTTTGGTTCTCACTTTATACTGGTATGAATATACATATGAAGGAGTCGAACCACATGTCCCAATATGATGTCATCATCGTCGGTGCCGGATCCATGGGAATGGCTGCCGGTTACTATCTTTCACGAACCAATCAAAAAATCTTACTACTAGACGCCCACAATCCGCCGCATGATCAAGCAAGTCATCACGGGGAGACACGGATCATCCGCCATGCCTATGGTGAAGGGGAAGCTTACGTACCGCTCGCGTTAACTGCGCAACGCTTATGGTACGAGTTAGAACAGGTCAGTGGTCGGAGCTTGTTCCTGAACACCGGAGTCTTGAATGCCGGTCAACGCTCGTCCCGTTCGATGCAGACGATCATCAAGAGTGCAGCGCAATACGATTTACCGCTCGAGGTCCTGACGGCTGAGGAAGTTAGAATCCGCTGGTCCGGCTTAACGATGCCCGACGATTATATCGGTTGTTTTGAACCGACGTCTGGTGTATTGAAATGCGAGGATTGTATTGAAGCATACCGGGACCTTGCTGTCGCGAACGGTGTCGACATCCGGACGAATGCAACAGTGACGACGCTTACTGCTCATGCCACTGGTGTTAACGTGACGGTTGGATCAGACATCTATTCAGCTGACGCGTTGATCGTCGCAGCCGGGGCTTGGTCTGGTCCGTTGCTCGAACAGACCGGCCTCTCCTTACCGCTTCGCCCGGTCCGAAAGACGTTTGCCTGGTTTGAAGCAGCGGAAGAAGTATTCAACGACGCGGTGTTCCCTGCCTTCGCCTTTGATACACCCGCCGGTTATTATTACGGTTTTCCAAGCATCGCTCAAGCCGGTCTGAAAATCGGACGCCACGATGGCGGCATCCCGGTTGATCCGAATCATCCACGCCGTCCATTTGGTCAAGAAGCCGGTGATCTGGCAGATTTACGACAGTTCACGAACACATTCATACCCTCGATCGATACCTTATCTCATGGTAAAGCATGTCTTTATACGATGACGCCAGATGAAAACTTCATCATCGATCTGCACCCGGACTATCCGCACATCGCGATTGCCGCCGGCTTTTCCGGTCACGGATTCAAGTTCAGCAGCTTGGTCGGAAAAGTACTCAGTGAATTGATCATGGAACAATCGACGAATGAACCGATCGCACCGTTCGCCATTGAACGATTTGCGAAACAAGGCATATGAAATGACAAAGACCGGCAACGAAAATTCGTTGTCGGTCTTCTCTTTCAACGGTATGATTTCACACCGATTCCTTCGATTCTTGCTGATTTTTTGCAGCTAGTTTTTCATGCTGCTTTTTTTCATCTTCACTCCACCAGCCGTGGATAAATAATACGAGTCCAACGAGCAATGCACTTATCGGGAAAAACGATAAACCGTATTCTCCAAGGTTTTCTCCTAGAAATTCGGGTGATAATTCAATATACGCTTGGAATAATTGAACGATGAAGAATAAGAAAAAACTAGTAACGAGTGCATATGTACCATAGCGATAACTTATATTTTTCATATGATGACTCCTTTCTTTACAATATTCTACTATAAATCATTCAAGAGAGGCATCACATTCCCTCTTTTTTCATTATCATTTTTAAGAATGTTCCCAAAAACATGCTAAGATAGTTTTAGGAAACGATTAAATGAAGGAGGGGAACACGACGTGAACTTTAATCTCTTCAAAAACCATGTCCGTTTTAAGATTGCGCTCGAATTGATTGATCTCGAAGATGGTTTATCAATCATGCAACTGAATCAACGCTTAACGGATGTACCGCAGTCGACCTTATACCGGCAAGTCAATGCGATGATGGACGATCAGTTATTGAAAGTCGTTGCCGTTCAGCGTGTCGGAAAAGTCGAAGAGAAAATATATGCTTTAAACACAAGCGGTTATCAAATCAGCGAAGCAGACTGGAACAGTGCGACGTACGACGAAAAAGTGAATTTCGTCTCGTTCTACTTCATGTATGTTTTACAGCAGTACCAAACATACTTCGAACAGACCGTTCAAACGGAAGGTCAGGACTACTCGACGTTCTCGATTGCTAAACTGCAGCTGACGGATGAAACCTTCAATGATTTCCAACAGGACATGCGGACATTGCTCGAAAAATATCATCACTTGGAGACTGAAGACCAAGCAAAAGAACGGACCGTCTCACTCGTCATCTTACCATAACTATTCTCTGTTTTAAGGAGGGTGTTTTTATCAAAATGAAACGAGACCATATTACGAGGGAGAGAAAATGGACCCCATGAAACACATCAAAGAAGATCTTGATGCAATTGTAATGGACACGTTGAACATAAAAGCAGAGCAGATTCTTAAGATTGGTGAAGGAGCTTGGCATACTGTATATCAATTAAAGAGAGTAGATGATCAAGACCTTGTAATTCGAATGAAAAAAAATAAGGCTTATGGCGAGTTACAACAGATTGATGAACAAGAGTTGACTACAGAGTATGAGTCAACGAAAGCTTACTATTTACACGCCAATACAAGTGGCCAACATGTCTGTCCTGACTTTTATGAGTATTTTATTGAAGATGACACAGTATTCACAGTAGAGACTTTCATGGGTCGTGGAACAGAATTATTGTTATTCGATCAGAATAAATCCCATTCTTACGGTACGAAATTAGGACAAATTTATCACAATATACATAACCATAAAACATCCATTAAAGGTTTCGGAGAACTGCGCTGGCAGGCAGAAACTCTACAAGGTAGCGATTTAAGAAACAGTGATACATTATGGCAGGAAGAAAATGACCATGTCTTAACCGCTTTAAGTACACTCATTCATTCTAGCCTTCGCTTTGATAAAGAAAAAGTCGATAAACATATTCATGCTTTAATTAAAAATAGACGAACTCAAATTCAAAATATCTCTCTCGTTAATCAAGATGTAACCCCAGAAAATTTAATCTTAAACAATGAGCAGATTGCAATCATTGATCCGTTTCCAAGATTGGATTTTGATTTGAAACATACGGCTTACTTTGTTTTTTGTTACAAATTTCTGTTACCAGCCTTTTCGAATGCACCAAGATACATAAATCAAGCGTATCAAGAAAAAAGTAATGTGTTAAAAGAAATCGCTGATGGATTTATAAGTGGATACTTCTTTAACGTGGTTGGAGACGAACGCACTACTCAAATTAGACGATTACTGGATGAATATACATTATGGATATTGCAAGAAGCGTATGAGCACTATGAAACCTTACAGCAACCTCACCTCAATCATAAAACAACGCAACAGATGGGGAATCGGGAAATGATAACTGCTCGCTTGCATCTATGCCTCGAAGAATTAGAAAAATGGTGTACGTAATAAGAGTAGATGCTGACTCAAACTGTAGTCTCTACAAAGATAAAAAGAATGATGCTTTACACGCAACTCCTACAGGAAAAGCGCATTATTGCGCTGTCAGAGACAAACAAGACCCGCTTTCCTGCTTGGATGAAGCAGGAAAACTGGCTTGTGTCTCGCCTGAGGAAAGGGCGTGAGAAAGCGAATCATTCTTTTTTTTGAGTCAGCCTCTTTATGTATCATGCTAGGTTTTGTTAAACGGAAACGAGAGATGATGTATCGAGTTCTTCACTTTCGATTACAATCGCCGTTAAACCCGTATCTGTCTTCGTTTCGTGCCATTCTCCTTGACTCCAAAATACGGCTTCCCCACTCTGAACGTTTATGTAGTCATCCGTTTCCCCTCTTACCCAACCTTCACCCTCTACAATTAATAGAAGTTGCGGTACGACAGCCTGGTGATAACCGACTACGCCATCCTTTTCTAAATGAATACATCCGATGTGCGTCACTTTTTCCGTCTGCATGATCCGTGACATCACAAAATTCGAATCGAATTTCGAAATTTTTTTACCAACTTCTTTTTTGAATTGATAAATCTGCATATGACCTCCTATAAATTATAATTCGTCTTTCATTCAAACTAATCAATCTATGTGTCATTTGGAAAATTTTGATAAGAGAAGTTTATCATAGCTGTAATGGATTGAAAACAAACGGTAATTCGCATCGGTCATTGACTTTTCTATTTTCATTATTGATAATGGAAATAGAAAAGGAGGGTGTTTCATGAATACAGATTTCTCTGCCTTATCACAAATCGACTGGGAACGCTTTTTGCCCCTATTATTGATTTACATCTCCATCAATCTGATTCTACTCATCTGCGCCTGTATCGATTGGTTTAGACGCAAGGACCGGATTGCGACACCGGCGGTATGGTTAATGGTCATTCTTCTCGTCCAACCGATTGGCTCGATTCTTTACTTCGTCATCGGAAGGAGGATGACAGCATGATTCAGATTTCCAATCTCCAGCTTTCACTTCAACGACGTCTCATTCTAGACGATATTTCCTTTACGATTCACGAACATGAATGTCTCGGACTGATTGGTCCAAATGGTGCCGGAAAGACGACACTCCTGAAATGTCTAAGCGGCATGATCGAGAGTGATCGTGGTTCCATCACGATGTCTTCCCGCCCCATCCGGCAACAGCAGCGATCGATCGGCTATTTATCCCAACAAACCGACTTTAAACCTTGGATGACGTGCGAACAGTCACTGCGTTTCTTCGGTCACTTGTCGGGGCTTGATCGCGCAACGTTAAATAAGCGGATTCCGGAAGTTCTACATGAAGTTGGACTCCACGCTCAACAAGCAGAAGTCATTGAACGCTTGTCCGGCGGGATGCGCCAACGTCTCGGGATCGCCCAAGCGATCTTACATGAACCGACATTTCTGATTCTCGATGAACCAGCTTCCGCCCTTGATCCAAATGGTCGGCATGATATCAATCAGTTGATCCTCCGTTTAAAGAAACGGATGACGATCATCGTCTCGACACACCTGTTAGAAGATGCGAAAACGTGTTGCGACCGTTTCCTCGTCATCAAACATGGAAAATTGCTTGGTCCGCTCGACAATCAACGCAACGTTGATCAATACCGGATTCAAGTCGAGACGCTTACACCTGTCCTACCGTTTTCTGCGACGCTATTTCCACGAGTCGAGATTAATCGAATCAACCCATGCTGCTATCAATTCTCTGCACAGCAGCCACTTGACCTTTCAGAGTTAGCGACCACCTTGATTCAACTAGGATGGTCGATTGCTTCGATCGCCTATCAACCAATTGGACTCGAGGAACGGTTCCTCGACATGGTGGCGGACGTATGAGGACGTTTTATACGCTGACGCTGACCGAGTGGTTGGAAGCGTGGAAAGAATGGAAAATCGTCTGGTTACCGCTGTTCTTCATTGCCCTCGGCGTGACGCAACCATTGCTGTTGATGTACATGGATGTCTTGCTCGCACACGTCGGAAATGCAGACGGAATCATCGTCGATCCGAATCGTCCTACTCCACAACCGCTTGACGTTTTCAGCGCAACCATTCACGGACAGTTCAATCAGCTCGGCTTGATTGTCCTGATCATGAGCTTCATGGGACTGCTCGCATCAGACCGACAAACTGGCATGCAGGATTTCATTCTGACGCGCCCTGTCTCCCGGAATGTTTATCTGCTGTCGAAATGGTTCAGTCACGGTATGATCAGTTTATTCGGAATTCTAATCGGGGCACTCACGTCCTATTGTCTGACCGTCTATTGGTTCGGATTCCTTTCGCCGATGCTTGCGCTACGCATCATCCTCGATTTTAGTCTTTGGACGTTGTTCGTCGTTAGTCTGACATTACTGATCAGCACCTTCTTGCAACGCGCTGTACCGATTGGCATCCTATCGCTCGTCGTCTCCTTGCTTCTTGTTGTACTTCCTTCTCTAAAGTCAGACGTTCTATTTTTCATGCCTGGTGCGCTTCTGTCAGTTCCATCGAACACATCGTTTTTTTCTTCGTCCCATCTGTTCGGTGTCATCTCTTGTCTCGTTTGGATTGTCCTCACACTCGGCTGGTCGGCACTTCGGTTCCGAAAAACGGCTTACTGATCCGACTCTACAACAAAAAAGGATAACGGAGGCGTTCAGCAGTCCGTTATCCTTTGTTTGGTTGTGTCTTTCGAATCGTTCGTTGTCTTGGGTGCATGGCAAGCTTCGCTTGACGCATCCGTTCAACGGCAGGATCCGTCGCAGCATCGAACGCCGCTAGACTCGGGTAATGACCGACAAGGCGTCCCTGCTCCAAAATCGCGAAGCTGTCGCAAAGTTGCTCGGCAGCTTTAATGTCATGGGTGATGAAGACATATGTTAGACCGTGTAGCCGCTTCAAGTCAGCTAACAATGCAAGAATCAATCGTTTGTTGACCATGTCGAGGCTACTGACTGCTTCGTCTAACACGATCAGACGTGGTTCAGCAGCAATCGCTCGCGCAATCGCGATCCGCTGCAGTTGCCCGCCACTGAACTGCGCTGGATATTTCGTCAAATCCGTCGCCTTGAGCCCGACTTGTTCGATTAACGTCATCAAGCGTTGTTGCCGCGCCTCTCCCTTTAAACGAATGAAGTTATCAAGCGGTTCCGCAATGATATCAGCCGCTGTCAGTTTCGGATTGACGGCAGCAAACGAGTCCTGAAAGACGACTTGGACGTCACCTTGAAACGGACGTTTTGTCGCGTAACGATCGACACCGTTAAACCAGATCATTCCGCTCGAGGGACGTTCGAGTCCAAGCAATAGTCGTCCGAGCGTACTTTTCCCGGCACCGCTCGATCCGAGCAACCCGAGACAGCGTCCGGCTTCAAGCGTCAATGAGACTTCGTGTAAGACAATCTGTGCTGGTTGAAACCGGCGCTTGTAGACATGCGAGACTTGATCAATTTGCAGTAGACTCATCCGAGCGCCTCCCTTCCGATATGCTGTGCGAGAAGTGACTGCGTATACGGATGTTGCGGTCGATCAAACAATTCAAAGACATCCGCCTGTTCGACGATCCGTCCTTGTTGCATGACGAGGACTTCGTCTGCAAGTTCAGCGATCACACCGAGATCGTGCGAGATGAGTAACATCGCCGTTCCGTAGGTCGCCCTCATCCGTTCAAGTAACTCAAGAACCGTCTTTTGATTGAAGACGTCGAGCGCGGTCGTTGGTTCGTCGGCAATCAGGACGCTCGGGCGAAGGGCGACGGCTAATGCGATCATGATCCGTTGCAACATCCCGCCACTCAGCTCGAACGGATAAGCTTTGAGCAACCGGGCGGCATCCGTTAGATTAACTTCTTCAAGTGCCGTCATCGCTTGCTGTTTCGCTTCACGCTTTGAACAACGTGAATGGGTCTGAATCGTCTCGATCATCTGGTGCCCGATCGAGTAGACCGGTGTGAAGGCACTCATCGGATTTTGCATGATGAATGCAATCTCACCGCCCCGAATCGACCGAACAGCGCGTTCCGATAAGGAAAGGATCGATTTTCCGTTCAGTCGGATATCACCGGTCACGTCTGTCGTTTGCGGATTAAGCAGACGCATCAACGCAAGACTCGTCACTGTCTTCCCACAACCACTTTCTCCGACGAGACCGAGGATTTGACCTGGTTGAATCGAGAACGTCACCCCTTCGATCAATGTTACTTGTTGTTTCGTACGGACGGTCAGACCGTCGACAGCTAAGATCGGTTTGATACGGGCACCTCCTCTCATTTCATCGTTTTTGATACACCGAATCGTTCTGCTAACTGTTCTCCTACTAGGTTAAAGCTGATGATGACGAGCATGATCGCAAGTCCCGGATAAATCATCAATTCCGGATTCGTCCGGATGTACGATTTTCCTTCGTGAATCATCGCTCCCCATTCGGCTGTCGGTGACTGGACACCAAGCCCAAGGAACGACATCGCCGAGATATCCATGATCGCCCAGCCCATCTCAAGTGTCCCAATGACGAGTAGCGGCGGTAAGATGTTCGGCAGGATGTGCGTCCGGATAATCTTCCATGAAGATGAACCGTTGACGCGAGCAGCCGCGATGAACGCTTCCGTCTTCAACGTCATGACCATTCCGCGGAACATCCGCGCGTAATAAACCCACTGGACGAGCATCAAGGCGATGATGACCTGCTTGAGACCCGGACCAAAGATACCGACGAGACCGAGGACGAGTATCAGACTCGGAAACGCCATTACACCGTCGCACAGACGCATTAAGAGTTGATCGACCCAACCGCCACGATAGCCGGCAAGTGTTCCGACGAACAATCCGATTGCAAGTGAGGCGATGAAAATCAACACGGCACACCCGAGTGAGATCCGCGCACCATAGATCAAGCGCGACAAGAGACAACGTCCGAGCTGGTCGGTTCCGAGCAGATAGGCTGACGAAGGTCCATGAAGCTTTTGCGTCAAGTCGACTAGATTCGGATCATGCGGCGCAATCCACGGTGCAAACAACGCAACGCCTGCCATGCCAATCAAGACGAGGGCACAGAGATAAAGAAGCGGTGTATATCGCGACCGAATCATCGTTGCTGGAAGTGGAGTATTCATACTGCTCCTCCTTTTTTCGCTAGTCGTGGATCGAGCACGGCTTGAATGATATCAACGAGCAAACTGCTGCCGATGAAGACGAGTGCCGCGAGAAAGACGTAGCCTTGGATGACCGGTATGTCTCGATCAAAGATCGCTTCGATGAAGTAGCGACCGAAGCCAGGCCACGAGAAAACGGTCTCGACGATGATCGTTCCCGTCAGCAACTTCCCGAGGTTCATCCCAAGACCGGTGATCATCGGCGGAATCGCCATCCGAAGGACGTGTTTGCCAAGAATCCGTCCTTCCTTTAATCCACGTGTCCGGGCAAACAAGACATATGGTTCATTCAATGCTTCAATCACACTTCCGCGCAGCAATCGTGTATAAAGGGCAATCAACGGAAAGGCGAGTGTCAATGCCGGTAAAATCAAGTGCATCACACTTCCTGTCCCGCCGACTGGAAACCAATCAAGCTTTACGGCAAAGAAGAAGATGAACAGATACCCGAGCCAAAACGACGGAATCGAAGCCCCGATGAAGGCGATTCCCCGACTCAGATGGTCAAAGAAGCCATTTTTCTTAATGCCGGCAAGGAACCCGAGTGGAATACTGATGACAAGCGCCAGCAACAGACTCGTCAAAGCCAGTTCGACTGTCGGTGGTAAACGGAGCAAGACATCTTCAAGGACCGGTTTACCCGATAGATACGATGTTCCGAAATCAAGCTGCGCCAAGCGGATGACGGCATCGATATATTGTTTGTAGAACGGTTGATCGAGCCCAAATTCTGCTCGTTTTGCCGCGAGTAGTTCATCCGTCGGTTGGATATGGGCAGCAGATAGATAGGCCTGTGCCGGATCAACTGGCGATAAATGAATCAACCCGGTCAGAATCAAGACAGCTAGTAACAAGATCGGGATGACGGATAATATACGTTTGACGAGGAAGACCCCCATGTCATCCCTCCTTTACTTAATGCCGATCCGGGCAAATGGACTCTCATCCCGGTTCGCCGGGAACTGGAAGTTCGTCACGTCCGACTGATAGATCGCCATCTTCTTCAAGTACGAAATCGGAATCAATGCCCCTTGATCTTGGAGTGATGGCAGAATGTCGGCGTACATCTTCTGACGTTTCGTCTCGTCCGTCGTCTTCAAGACATCTTTGATTTCTTGCAACAGTTGTTCTTTATTCGGATAAGCTGAAATCGCTTCCTTGAAGCCGAAGCCATCCGTATCAATCAGGTTCACGAACGTATGCGGATCATACGGTGCACCGAAGTTACTGTAGAAGTTGATATCAAACCGGTTATCCTTGAAGCGCTGGACTTGATCCGGTAGTTCGACAGCTTCTGTCTTCAGCTCGACACCGATTTTTGACCATTCCGACTGAAGTGTCTCGGCCATCGCCTTTTGGACCTGTTCTGCTGCGTCATACATCATCCCGATTTGCAATGGTTGACCGTCCTTGACGCGAACCTTCTCACCTTTCGGCAGTTTCCAGCCTGCTTCGTCAAGAAGACGATTCGCTTCCTTGACGTCATAATCCCGTTGCTTCACTTTCAGGTTCGACGTGTACGGCATGTTCGGTGGCAACAAGTAATCAGCTGGAGCTTCTAATCCCGACGTGATCCCTTCAACGAGGGCGGCTTTATCGAACCCGTGCTGTAACGCCTGGCGGACGCGTTCGTCAGACAGACGTTTATTTTTCGTGTTCAAGACGAGGAGACGCGTCGCGACTGGTTCAGACATCTGCGTTTTGTACGACTTATCCGTCTTCAACTGGTTGAAGGCATCGATGCTGATCGCCCCTTCCCCGTAAATCAGATCAACCTGTCCTTTTTCGAGTGCTAAGACACGTGTCTCCGCATCCGGGATGATGTCGACCTTGATGTGATCGACGTTCGGCTTCGGTCCCCAGTAGTTCTTGTTGACCTTAAACGTCGCGTACTGATCCGGTTTGTACTCGTCGAGCATCCATGGACCTGTCCCGACTTCCTTTTTGACACCTTTCGATGTATCGCCGTTCTCCGGGAATCCAGCCTCTCCGAGGAAACGTACCGGACGGACGACCGCGAGTTCCTGAATCGTCGGGTAATAGGCTTCGGATAATGTCAGACGGAATGTCTTCGCATCAACCGCTTCCGTCTTCTCGATTTTCGTGATGAACCCAAGCCAGCTATGTAAGGCTTTTTGTTTAAGGATCGCATCAAAATTCTTTTTGACGATGGCTGCGTCGAACGTCGAACCGTCCGAGAACTTGACGCCGTCACGGAGCGTGAACGTATACGTTTTTCCGTCTTCAGAAATCTTCCAAGATGAGGCTAAGTATGGCTCAAGCTTTCCACCTTCGCCGTAGTGGACGAGTGGCTCATAGATCATCGACTGTGCAAACAGTTGTGATGGGTTATAGACGTGCGGGTTCATCGTTCCAACGTCGCGTGGCCACGCGAGCGTCAATGTATCTTTATCTTTTCGCTCTCCTGTCGACTCGCCCGGATTCGAGCAGCCGATCAATAATGATGTCAAAGACAGGATCGAGACGGTAGAAATCAGTAATTTTTTACGGTTAACGTTCATGGTAAGCAGATCCCCCAACTTCTATTGATAATCATTTTCAATTGTAAGAGGGAAAGATAAGGATTGTCAATGAATAATCTAGATGTTGACTGGACTTTAAGCGCTTTTTGACAGGGTTTCCACAATTAACAGAGAACGTTCTGAGCACGTCTCTTTTTTGTAAATAATTGTAATCAAATACGTTAAACGGTATCCTAATCTGTAGGATATGTCTCTTGTGCAACAAGACGATTCGTATTGAAAGGATGATGTTATGTCACGACTGGTTTCCTCCGTCTCGCTTGTGTTTCTCGCTCTCCTCTTAGTTCTTCCTTTGCTAATGATCGATGGGCTGATTTTATCCATCGGAGATGTTTCCTACGACTTGTTCGTTGGTTGCCTTGTGTTTCTCTTATGTTTCTATCTCGCGAGTCTACTTGTTAGCGTCATCTTCGACGGAACGATGCGTGCGTTCGGTGGACTTTTTAAGCGCCCTATCTCGAACGTACTCTTTGCCGTAGTGAATTTTTGGGTAAGTTTAAGTGTCTTGCTTTGGATGGATCTCTACATTGAGTCCATCACGATTTCTCTCGCGACGAAAATCGTACTTGTGTCCGTACATACGGTATTGTTTTACCTGATTCATCAATTAGGAGATTTGACTGCTAAATCTTCCGAAGTCACCGAATCACATGATCCAGTCGTAAAGGAAGCCCTCCGCTTGTTAGAGAATGAGGATGCTGTGAAGTGTGTCGAGACGTTGTGTCTCAGGTTTCCTGACCGTCCGAAAAAAGACATCATTCGGATCGTCCATCGCCTACATAGCAATTAAAAAGACCTGATCGTTTCTGTGAAGACTCAGAAGCGTCAGGTCTTTTAATATTTCGTCATTTCTTCGCCATCTCATAAAACTGATACGTATTCTTTCCTGACGACTTAGCGGCATATAGCGCGACATCTGCCTGCTGTAGCAAGACTTTTAACTCTGGACGAAATTCGGTGTCATATATCACAATCCCGATACTTGTTGACACTCGGTAGTCTGTTTCCCACTCACTTAACGAAGTGACGATCCGCTTCGCGAGTCGCTCCCACCCTTCCCTTGAATCAGCATGACCGAAATGGAGGATGAACTCATCGCCTCCTAGGCGCACGGCCATCGCATCGTCTTGTTCGCGCACGAACTTTCGTAGACGTTGCGCGACCTCTTGCAAAACAATGTCCCCCGTCTCATGTCCAAAGACGTCGTTGACTTGCTTAAAGCCATCGAGATCAAGGAAGAACACCGCTCCTGTCTGTCCGGGATGATCCTCGAACTGCTTCGTTAAGTAGCGCCGATTATACAGTCCTGTCAACGCATCCTTCCAAGCATGACGCTCAAGCTCTAAGTAGTACAAGAAGAGTCGGACGATCCGTTGCAATAGCTGAACATTCTTCTGTTCATACAAGCTGACCCGATTATTGATCGCACATAATGTGCCGAACGTTTCCCCGCTCGTCAAGACGATTGGAATCCCTAAGTAGGACCGGACGTGAGCCTCCTCCAAACCTTTTCGCCAATCGCCGAGTTGTTCCGCGTTTGGAATATCTTCGAGGACGACCGGCTGTTTCGTCTCGAAATCAACCAGTTTACATAATGATTGGTTCAATTCAATCTGCATGCCTTCCACCATCGGAATATCTGCTTTATCGTTTGCAATCTTTAACATCCGTTGTTGTCCTGCTTCGATTGCTGATAAGTACAACATCTGATCCGGTAAAATCTCTTTTGCGAAATCGAGTACATCGTCAGCAAGCTCATCAAAATTTTGATACATCTTCAATTCTTCAAATGGTTGATTCATACAGCACCTCATTTCAAAGTCGTCTTCTGCGGTGTCTCTGATTTGAAAATTTGATACATATATTACCACTTTCTCTTTTTGAAGTCGTCTAAACCTCTGTTGCTTAAAAGCGTCCGATGGTCCTATTTCTACATCCAAATGAGAAGGATTATCATTTTTTTATTTTTGTATAGTTTATAGAAGTAAAAAACTGTTCCAGGTAATTCCTTGGAAAATGGCGTTGCGTCTTCCGAATTCGTTTGCTATGATTCTCAGTGAACATGACAATGATAATCATTATCACTTATTGAGAACAGATTAATCAGGTAGTCATACATAATCCATCTGCTGCTCAATCCGTGATTTATGTGTTATCAAATCAAATATGAGGAGCTGAATCATCATGGGGAAATGGAAAACACCACTCGTCGTGAGTTCGCTTGCTGTTTTACTCGCAGCATGCGGGAATGCAGGAGAAGCAGACACGAAGAAGGACGCAGAAGCACCAAAGACGGTCAAAATCAAGGACGCACACGGAACGGTCAACGTTCCGGTTGATCCGAAGAAAGTCGTCGCACTCGATAACCGGACATTTGAGACGCTTGCCGCATGGGACGTCGAACTTGTTGCAGCACCAGTCGGACTGCTCCCGGCTGAGTCACCTTATGCAAAAGATAAGGATATCGTCGATGTCGGCATGCACTTCGAACCGAACCTCGAAGCGATCGCTGGTGTCAATCCGGACGTCGTCATCGTCGGGCAGCGTTTCGCTGATCATTATGAAGACATCAAAAAACTCGTTCCAAACGCCGCTGTCATCGATCTTGACATCGCATTACCGGAAAACTCTGGTACGCCAGGTGAGTTACTCGTCAAAGGACTTGAAGATACGACAGAGACACTCGGACAGATCTTCGATAAAAAACAAGAAGCGGATCAGCTCGTGACGACACTCGAGCAATCGATCAAAGACGTCAAAAAATCGTATAACGGACAGGACAGCGTCATGTCGGTCATCGTCTCGGGTGGCGATATTGGATTCTCAGCGCCGATGAGTGGACGTGTCTTCGGACCGATGTATGATTTGTTCGACTGGAAACCAGCCCTCGAAGTTAAACAAAAATCAGGGAACGATCAAGGTGATGAAGTCTCGGTCGAAGCAATCGCTCAAAGTAACCCGGACTGGCTACTCGTCCTTGACCGTGACGCGCCACTCGGAAACGCAGAAGGTGCCGTACCGGCGCAAGATGTCATCGACCGTGCGCCTGCTCTGCAAAAAACGAAAGCAATCAAAGACGACAACATCGTCTATGCACCAAAAGATACGTACTTAAACGAATCGATCCAGACGTACTCGGAATTCTTCACTGACATCGCGAAAGCGCTCAAGAAGTAATGGCACATGCACAGCAACAAATGAATGGAAGAGTTGAGCCACCCGCTCGACCTTCCTTTTCTGTCGTTTGGACGAAGCCGTTCGTCTTGACCTTATGTCTCGTCTTAGCGCTCGCAACGGCGTCCCTCTTCACCGGCGTCTACGAACTACGGAGTGCCGCGAACGATTTCGATATGTTCTGGATCACGCGCGTTCCGCGAACACTTGCCTTGATGCTGACCGGTGCTGCGATGGCGATGGCAGGACTTGTCATGCAACTGATCACCCAAAACCGGCTCGTTGAACCAACGACGACGGGAACGATCGAATGGGCGGGACTCGGACTGTTAGCCGTTTACTTACTCGTTCCGGCACCGTCGCTAATGATGCGGATGACTGGTGCCATCGTGTTTGCATTCATCGGGACGATGGTCTTCTTCTGGTTTCTCCGTTCGGTCCGACTGCGGTCATCATTAATCGTCCCAATCATCGGTCTGATGCTCGGAGCCGTCATCTCTGCGATTTCAACGTTCCTCGGCTTGTTCTTCCGTGCCAGTCAGGCAATCGAAGGCTGGTTCGTTGGTTCGTTCGCGTCCGTTCAGATCGGTCGCTACGAGTATCTCTGGATCATCATCGGTGTCACGGTCTGTATCTTCTTCCTTGCGAGTCGCTTGACGCTCGTTGGGCTTGGCGAAGACATCGCGACGAGTCTCGGAGTCAACTACAACCGGCTGATGCTGATTGCGACCGGACTAATTGCCCTATCCGTCGGTGTCGTCGCGACTGTCATTGGCAATTTGCCCTTCCTCGGCTTGATCGTTCCGAACATCGTCTCGATGTTTCGCGGTGACGATCTTCGTAGTAATTTGCCGTGGGTCTGTCTGATTGGCATGGCAACGATTCTAATTAGTGATCTGATTTCACGCACGATTATCCGCCCGTTTGAACTGCCGGTCTCCTTGATTCTCGGAACGGTCGGAGCAGCAGTCTTCATCATCATTCTGTTACGTCGGCGGAAGACTGGAGGTGTTAGATGAGTACCGCGATTAGACAACAGGAACATACAAGAAATCAACCGAGCGTTACACGTGAAACCAATCGCCGGGCGTCTGCATTTCAGTCGAAACGACTCGAGCGCCGCTACTGGATTCTCCTCATCCTGTTCCTTAGCGGCGGAGTGTTCAGCACGATTGGTCTCTTGCTCTACAATAATCCGGTTCCGGTTGATTCTCCATCCTTTTGGCCGGTCGTCGAACGCCGAATCACCGCAGTCATCACGATGGCGATTGCAGCAATTTGCCAAAGTCTTGCGACCGTCGCCTTTCATTCGATCACGAGCAACCGGATCATCACACCGTCCCTGCTTGGTTTTGATGCCCTTTACTCGACGATCCAGACATCGATGATCTTTTTCTTCGGTGCGGGAGCACTCGTTGGCTTTACCGGCACGAATGCCTTTTTAACACAGGTCGCGATCATGCTCGCGATGAGCCTCTTGTTATACGGCTGGTTATTGTCTGGTAAGTACGCGAACTTGCAATTGATGTTACTCGTCGGAATCATTCTCGGTACTGGTCTCAACTCGCTATCGTCATTCATGCGAAAGATGCTCGCGCCGTCCGAGTTCGACATCTTACAAGCGCGCCTGTTCGGTTCGGTCACGAATGCCGACGCAGCTTACTTCCCGATCGTCATTCCGGTCGTCCTCGTCGTTGGTCTGTTGCTCTACTTTTCGTCCGGACGACTCAACGTCGTCGCACTCGGAAAAGAGGTCGCGACATCGTTCGGTGTCAATCATCGCGGCAGTGTCATCTACTTCTTGATTTTGATTTCACTCCTGATGTCGATGTCGACGGCTCTGATCGGACCATTGACGTTCTTTGGTTTCTTAGTGGCGACGCTCAGTTATCAAGTCGCTGCGACATACGATCATAAATATGTTTTCCCGATGGCATTCGCAATCGGCTTCTTCGTTTTAACGACTGCCTATTTCTTCATGTATCACATTTTCAACACGCCAAGCGTCGTCTCCGTCATCATCGAACTGTTTGGCGGGCTGATTTTCCTTATCGTGTTGCTTAGAAAGAGGTCCCTATGATATCACTCGAACAAGTTAAAAAATCGTATACAGACGATGTCAGAATCGGTCCAATCGACTTAACGATTCCAAAAGGCGGTTTCACGGCTTTGATTGGTCCAAACGGCGCTGGCAAGTCGACGACGTTGATGATGATCGGTCGTTTGCTTGATCTCGATGCCGGACAGATCGAAGTCGCCGGGATGGACGTGACAAGTAGCAAATCGAAAGACTTAGCAAAGATCATCACCATCCTGCGGCAGGAAAATCATTTTGTGACCCGGCTGACGGTCCGGCAGCTCGTCGGCTTCGGACGTTTTCCCTACTCACAAGGTCGCCTGACAGCGGACGACGAAACGATCATCTCGAAATACATCGATTTTCTCGAGCTGACGTCGCTTGAGAACCGCTACCTCGACGAATTATCGGGCGGACAGCGACAACGGGCCTATGTCGCGATGGTACTCTGCCAGGAAACGGAATACATTCTACTCGACGAACCCCTCAATAATCTCGATATCGCCCGTTCGGTCCAGATGATGGGGTACCTGCGACACGTCGCCGATACGTTTGGACGGACGATCATCACCGTCTTGCACGATATCAATTTTGCTGCGAAATACGCTGATCACATCTGTGCGATGAAGGACGGACAAATTGCTGCCTTCGGAACGGTCGCCGAAGTCATGGATGAAGCGCTATTATCCGAGATTTTCGAGACACGGCTTGAGATCATCGAAGGTCCGTATGGTCCAATTGCTGTATATTGATACTTAATAGAAATGAGGAATGAACGATGCAGATCGATTGGCTACCACTAGAACAAGTGACGCAAGAGGGCGAACATACCTATACGTTTCATTTGAAACGCCCGGATGATTTCGTTTGGGAGGAAGGCGCACACACGCATATGGCACTGGAAGGTTTTAATGCAGACGAAAAGCCGAACCGCAGTCTGATCCGGCATATGTCGATTTCGACGCTCCCTCATGAAGGAACGATTGGGATTACGACACGGATCAAACCGGAATGTTCCGTCTTTAAGCAGACACTTCAGCAGCTGAAAATGGGTGAGAAGATTGCTTTGTTTAAGACGCATTCGAACATTCCACTACGCCGGGAAAATCGTACAGTGTACTTACTCTCAGCAGGCGTCGGTCTGGCAACGTTTCGCCCGATCATCTTGCAATATCAGACTGACAAAAATGGCATTCCGCACATGCACTCGTTGAACGTTGATTCTACGCAAACTGAACTATTCAAGACTCAGCTTTCTTCACATGAGCAGTTTGGTCACGCTTATGTCGAGAGTCGCTCTGCCTACTACGATGCTGTCAAAGCGATGACAGCGGACAAGGAAGGTTTGTTCTACATCGTTGGTAGTGATGAATTTCTCCGAGATACGATTGACGTGTTGCAGGCTGCTAACATTCCGGCAGCACAAATCATGATTGATAAACGTCAGGACCAGCGAGATACGTTTTTAGCATAAGGTACCAATGATTAGACTTCAGCATTGACTGGAGTCTTTTTGTTTTCTCAAAATAAAGAATTGGTATGTTATCTGTAAATATTTGTTATGATAAGTGCATCAACTGACTTTCGGAGGGTTGCTTATGAATTTTGTATTTGATCTCGATGGAACAATTTGTTTTAAAGGAAAACCGATGTCTCAAGACATCGCACAGGCGCTTCATGCAGTCGAGGACGACGGACACCGTGTGATTTTTGCTTCAGCACGTCCTATCCGTGACATGCTACCCGTCATTCATCCTTCATTCCACGACCATATCTTAATCGGCGGAAACGGATCGTTGGTCGCATCGGAACAAACAATCGTTCAGTCCAAATCATTCGACGATCGTGAGCTTTCCCTTATTACGGGATTACTCGACAAGCATAAAGCCACATATTTAATCGATAGTGACTGGAATTATACATATAACGGACCGCAAGACCATCCTATCCTGAACAATCTAGATCCGGCTAAGACGGCACAAAACGTTCCGCTAGCTCACCATGATCGAATCATAAAAATACTTATTTTGAGTGCCAACAATCTGAAAGCCTTAGAAAACGAGCTACTTCGAATGGATGTCGTTGTTCATTATCATGGATCGGAACAAGTATTGGACATTAGTCCGACTACCATCAATAAACGGACTGCTTTACAAACACTCGGTATCGAGAACGAGGGGTACATTGCTTTTGGGAATGACGCGAATGATATCGAGCTATTCAAAGGAGCACAGTATGCGGTCATGATCGGAAGCCATAAATCACTCCGTTTTTACGCAGATCACACCATTGACTCCACCAGTCCTTTAGAATCTCGCATAGCCGAACAAATCAGACATCTAAGCCAAAAATACGTCTATTCCACGTCGTATTCCTAAATAACGCCTGGTGAAATTTTCGGATCAATAGTTAAATCTCTATCAATAGTTACTCATCCAAAGAGGAATACGATGGGTAAGAATAATCCGCTCATCAAGAGCATCCCTATTATGACAGCGATACTCGATTTGAAAATCGACAGCGTTTGTTCTTCTAGTGGCTTGAGCCGTTTCACAGGAATGAACATGGTCAATGAAGCAACGACTAATGCCATTGGCTCAAGAATCGTTCGGCTCACTGAAAAGAAAATATCGATCATTAAAAAGACATTCAATACAAAGAAAAATCCTAATAAGCGAATAATCATGGCTTTATTCATATGTACTCCTTCTTCAACTATGTACGTCATAGTAGATACAATTTTCTATTAAACCATTATAATTTCTTCTTTGATTATAGAACACCTCAGAATAATTTTGGAAACGCATTCAAATAACTGGTGATTTGGTATCGTTGTAAGTCATACTGACAGTAGATATTAGAAAAGGAGTGTTGAAGATGGAATACAAAAAAGGACTCGAAGGCGTCATTGCCGCTGAAACACAAATCGGTTTAGTCGATGGAACGTTAGGTCACCTTATCTATCGCGGACACTGGGCAAAGGAACTCGCATTATCCTATTCATTCGAAGAAGTGGCGTATTTCATCTGGAATGGTGAATTCCCGACTGAATCGGAACTTTTGACATTCAAAGAACAGATGACGAGTTATCGCGAACTTCCTTCTTACGTTAAAACGATTCTCGATACATTGCCGAACGAGATGGATGTCATGAGTACGATGCGAACAGCAATCTCGGCACTTGGTACACCCGCTTTCGCTTGGCCACCGACAATTGATCAAGCGATGCACGTAACAGCACTCTTACCAACGATCATCGCCTATAAGTATCAAAAAAATCAAGGTGCTGACTTCATCGAACCGAATCCGGAACTTGATCACGTCGCGAATTACATCTATATGATCAAAGGACAATTGCCGAGTGAAGTTGAGATCAAAGCACTGACGGCGTATCTGATCCTAACGATTGAACACGGCATGAATGCTTCAACGTTCGCTTCTCGTGTCGTCGTCTCGACGGAATCGGAAATGATTTCTGGCGTCTGTGCCGCGATCGGATCCATGAAAGGACCGCTTCATGGTGGTGCTCCGTCAGAAGTCATTGAGATGATTGATGAGATCGGAACGATCGACAACATCGAACCGTGGATCCGGAACAAGTTAGAGAAAGGCGAAAAACTGATGGGCTTTGGTCACCGCGTCTATAAAACACGTGATCCGCGTTCAGAAGCTTTAAAAGTCGTCTCAAAAGATCTCGCGCAAGAAAGCGATTGGTTCAATCTGATTACACAAATGGAGCAAACAGCAATTGATTTACTCGAAGAGTACAAACCGGGCAGAAAACTCTATACGAACGTCGAGTTCTTTGCAGCAGCCGTCTTAAAAGGACTCGATATTCCGAAAGAACTGTTCACACCGACGTTCACATCTAGCCGCATCATCGGTTGGACGGCACACATCCTTGAACAAGCAGGAGACAACCGAATCTTTAGACCACAATCGTTGTATACGGGTCCGATGCCAGAAAAAGCGGCTAAGTTTTAATCCGCCTTCTTTTTAACAATTTCTTAAAAAAAGTGGAGCGATGTATAGCATCGCCCCACTTTTTTGATGTTTTATTCAACGACTTTCTCTAATGTGAAATTCAATATCTCTACTTCACATCCTGCCGCTTCTACATCCGGGCTACAGGCGTACGGTCCGATCTTCAAATCGGTCACGTCATGTAAGTGTGCGATCCTGAGCTGCTCTTTGTGCTCTCCCGTCACGTGATACAACGTGACGTCTTGATTGAGATAATGAAGTTCAAAGACAAGCGGCGCATCAAACAATGTGTTGTCGACATCCCGACACGACCAGTCCGAGTACCCAAAGCTCGTCACGACGGCACCGAGATGTGATGGACCATCCGGAATGAACTCAGCCGAGACTTTCACCCAGTGGTCATCGTTCACATATAGCAAAATCCCCGCTTGATCATATGTAGCATTCGGTTTTAATTTCACTTCAATCCGGCATTTGAATTCTCCATTTGGAGCATCCTGCAACAACGCATGCCCCGTCTGACGATTAAACTGATAATGTGTGTTGCGCCAAAAATCCGTATCCGGATCCGTCATGAAGCGTAACGGTGTCTCCTGTTCGATACGTGTCGGTCGATTGATCCACTTCATCGATAGTATCCTCCCTCTTAACGCCCTCTTAACTTCCTTAACTTTCGATAGCCACGAATGAGCATATCGAGCATACAATCCCTCCTATTTTCTATGAACCCTTAGACTACTTTACGAAGTCGTTGCATATCCTTATTCAATGCTGATCGTTTCAAACGTCGATTCCGTATTAAGTATTGCACATCCGACCGGTTATCGTACATCAGTTGGATATGGAAATAATTGATATATTCAAGAATCGCAAAAATATATAAAAACAAGGTGATTCGTAATCCATACACCGGAAGCTCAGATTGAAAACGAATCCAGTCGCTTCCGAACGTGCACGTCGTCAGAACGATTAGAATAATATTGATGACACGACAGTGGCGTAATCGTCGGACGACCGGTTCTCGGGTAATTGACGTTCCTTCTTTCTTCAGACGTCTCCACTTGCTATACCAATACCAAGCACCCTGAATCAACAACAGTTCGAACAAAAACAGTGACATCCAAAATGCACTGAGTTCAAATAATTGAAGTTGCGGAAAGACACGATTACCAAACCAGCTGAGTGGTAAAATCGTGATGACCGTGAACAATTCCCCTCGGTATAGATAGGCGAAGCGCTCGGCAACGATCTGCCTCATGGCGCCACCCAGTCAATCCGGAATTTACTTCCTGGACCAAGTAACGCAATCAAAGGACGATCTTCTGCAATCACGCGTCCAAGGACATTAATCCGTTCATCTGCCGAAAGATCGCACTTCGTGATTTGCACCTCACCGGCGTATCGCCCGTAGCGTTCATTATCAATCGTGATTGTGCCAAGCGGGCGGGCAGACTGATCTTGCGGTGTTAGATCAATCGTCGACGGACTCATGCGCGATTCAACGGATCGAATGACATCCCGCGCCGGATCAAATCGATTCGTTTCCGTATCCCGTTGTTCTTGTCGTCCGTTCGCGAATGCCCGAAGTACGATGACTCCGTCTTGCTCTGCTTCAAATTGCCGAATCGTCGCTTCCGTCAACCGTGGATCGCCGACAAGGATTCGGTCGACGGTCGGCTTTAAGTCCAGATAACTTGCGAACGGTGCCACTCCCCGATGGTCTTCAAGTGTCGGTAACGTCTCGAATAACGGTCCGCGAAGTGTTCCGTCGCCCGGTATGAATGCTTGGACGCGTAATCCTTGCGCCTGCAACCAGGCATTTTTTTCGTCAAACCACGTCCGGTCGAGTCCGGTTTCCGGTCGCGGATAAAAGTTATGCCACGCTTCCGTACGTTCGAGTTGCAGACCATGTGCCTTCATCTCAGTTAATTCGTCTGCCGTTAAGGTACTGGCATTGAGTGCGACCATCATCTGGTTCGATAATGTCGCGATTTGTCGCGGACTGATGCCGTAATCAAGCCGCAGTCCGGTGACACCCCAGTCCGTTAGCGTCGCTGCCGTCTCCCACGTCTTTCCGAGCGTCGCAAGTGACGCTGGTGCGATGTCCGCTACGAGCTCATACCCGAGTGTCTTTGCTACACGACCGAGCGCTTGCAAGCGTTCGACGTACAGTGAGGAATCATCCTCAGGGATATGAAGCGATGTAAAGAGCGACGTAAAGCCGACGGTGCGCATCCGCTGCAACCACTCATTCGTCTCATCCGTGATTGGTTCATTTAAATAGATCGATAATCCTTTCATCGACTCACTCCTTCACTTCTCTACTTAGGGAAAAAGCAGCTGATTCCTTCTTTTTCGAAGGATTCAACTGCTTTTCATTACTTTAAATACCGTCTGCCATCTCTTCTTTGAAACCGAACCAGTACGTGAACAGGAAGCCTGCGACGTATGAGATGACGAGACCACCGATATACGTCAAGTACATTCCGTTATCGATCAACGGTGTTAACGATAAACCGGATACGCCGACACCAAGTGCTGTAGTCTTCATCGTCGCTTGGAAGGCACCACCGACCGCTGCCCCGAGACATGCCGTTACGAACGGTCGACCAAGTGGCAACGTGACCCCGTATAACAACGGTTCACCGATTCCAAGGAAACCAACTGGAATCGCACCCTTGATGATGTTACGCAAACGCGGGTTACGCGTTTTGACGAAGATCGCCATCGCTGCCCCGACTTGACCTGCTCCTGCCATCGCAAGAATCGGTAAGAGTGGCGTGTTGCCGATCGTATTCAAGAATTCAAGGTGGATTGGCGTTAGTCCGTGATGGAGACCGACCATGACGAGTGGTAGGAAGAAGCCGGCAAGTACTGCCCCAGCAAGTGGTCCACCGACCTCAAGTACGGCATTGATTGCTTTCATGATGCCGTCTGACAACAGTCCAGCCACCGGCATGATCGCATACAGCGAGGCGAATCCGACGATCAGCACCGTCAACAGTGGCGTGAAGATGATGTCGATCGATGCGAACATGAAACGACGGATGTGTTTCTCAAGATACGTCATTAACCACGCGGCAAAGATGACCCCAAACAAGCCACCCCTGCCTGGAACAAGCGGTTCCCCGTAAATCGTGATGTCCGCAAGTACCGGATTGAATAGAATCCCACCGGCAATCGCCCCGAGCACCGGTGTTCCGCCGAACTCCTTCGCCGTATTCCAACCGACAAGGATCGCGAGATATGCAAAGACCGTCCCACCGATCAATAATAATATTTGCATCCAGGTCTGTGTTGCATCGACACCCGCGTTCTTCGCGAAGTTGGCTCCCCCGTTGATGATACCGGAAGCGACAAGCCCCGGAATGAGCGGGATGAAGATATTCCCGATCCGGCGTAAGAAGCGCTTGAACGGTGACTGTTGTTTCGCTTTCACTTTTTGCCGCTCGACCGCTGCTCGTTCTTCTGGTGTCAAATTCGGATCCACGGACTCTTCCCCAATCGCGAGTCCCGTCTCGCGACTTAAATGGTCGGCTACCCGATTGACTGTTCCCGGACCGACGACGATTTGTAACGTTTCGTCATCGATGACCCCCATGACCCCATCAATCCGTTTTAACGCATCGATATTTGCTTGCGTCGGGTCCTTTAACGATAAGCGAACCCGCGTCATGCAGTGCGCAAGCTGCCGGAGATTGTCTTTTCCACCAACGTGCTCGAGGATCGCTTGTGCCAGCACTTCTTCCTTCTTCATCGTGTTTCCCCCTTAGAGTGCGTCTCGGACGAATCCGTTCGCTTGCTGTAATCGTTCGACGGCTTCCGTGTACGGAATGTTTGCGAGAATCATGACGATCGCCGTCTTAACGTGTCCGTGCGCTTCATGGAAGATCCGTTCCGCCGTTACGGCATCGACTCCTGTCGCCTCACTGATCATCCGCTTCGCCCGGATCTCGAGTTTTTCGTTCGTTGACTGGACGTCGACCATCAGGTTTTGATAGACCTTGCCAACACCGATCATCGCCGCCGTCGAAATCATGTTCAAGACGAGCTTTTGCGCCGTTCCAGCCTTTAATCGTGTTGACCCCGTCAAGACTTCCGGACCTGTTTCGACTTCGATCGCATAACGCGCGTGCCGACTGATGACCGCATTCGTGTTACAAGAGATCGCTGCCGTCACCGCTCCAACTTCCTTCGCGTAATCAAGCCCACCGATGACATACGGCGTCCGTCCGCTTGCTGCGATCCCGATGACTGTATCACGTGCTTCTAACTGGAGCGCTTTCAAATCATCGACGGCAAGTGTTCGACTATCCTCAGCTCCCTCAACGGCTTTAATCAACGCGCGTTCGCCACCAGCGATCAAACCGACGACCATATCTGGTGAGACCCCGAACGTCGGTACACATTCTGCTGCATCAAGAATCCCGAGCCGCCCGCTCGTACCAGCACCGATGTAAATCAAGCGTCCTCCGGCATTAAATGACGTAATGACGTGTTTGACAACTTCAGCAATGACTGGTACCTGCGTTTGAATGACCGTTGCGACCGTCTGATCCTCGGCATTCATCACGCGCAACACATCTTCGACCGACATATCGTCGAGATGCATCGTGCGCTCATTTCGACGTTCCGTTGCTAACTGATCTAACATCTGCTTCACCCTTTCTGTTATCCCTCCCTTTATTATACAATTAAGAAATTTTAATTCAATATTTTTTATTTAATTTTGAAATTAAATTTCTATATACAATAATAAAGTTCTTTTCTTCTTTTTCAGGATGGATCAGCAGATTTCCTGCGGGCTTCGCTGACCATCTCTTTTGAAAAATCGAGTAAGGAACAGACTTGGTCGCGACCGATCGTTTCAAGGATCAATGGGATTCGTGGACCTAGGGTTGATCAATCGTCAGTTGATAGAGCAGCGTCGCATAGTATCATTAATAAACAAAAAGCTGATTTTCACCCGTTAGTTGCCTAAAGGACAAAAATCAGCTTCCTATGAAACCACTTTTTACATCTCATGTTACTAATAGCATCATTCGTACCGGAACCTGTATGAGGCTCTAAGATATTTATTGAAGAAGTCGTTCACCAGAGGCGTAAATCATTTTAATTTCTCTTCCATATCCTCTACTGAACTAGAACTGTCGCTATTCTTTTCTTTCTCCTCAACGAGATATTCGATATCATATGTACCCGGCTCGATCGTACCGCCTTGTACCGTTTGTTTGAGAACGACGGTTTCTGATGCTTTGACGCGTTTCTTTTGTTGGCTTGTTTTACTCTGTTGCTTTCTTGAATCGAAGACGACAGTCCTTGATTTGCTCTCACGAACGATGACATTCAACAAATGCCCAGAGCGAGCTACGACATCAAATGCATGGTCTCCTGTGTTCGTCAATTTGTATTCAAAGACGAGTCCCTCTTTCGTAGTCCCTTTGAAGGATGTCTCATTCGTCTCACTTCCACTTTGCGGTTGGATCATACAACCGGTCAAACAAAGAATCATAGGGATCAACAACCATTTTTTCATCTATAAAACTCCATTCTGTATAAAGAAATTGCTGAGTTACTCCCATCCTGGAAGTGGACGCGGTGGCTCCTCGACGAAGGCACGGTATCCGTCGAAGCTCATTCCTTGCCGTTGTGGATTGTGGTTGCGAATCAAAGGATCACCCGTCTCGTCCTCGTTTTGCCAAAATCGATGTTCCGTTTGAAAGACCTTGATCGACGAATACTGGAATCGCTCTGCCATTAAATATTCTCGAACCGATTGCATCACTTTTTCAAAGCGCGCATCCGAGTCGTAGCTAGCGCCGAGACTTTCTTTATCTTGTTTCCCTTCGAAAATCTTAACCGAGAAATAAGCATTCTTCTTCGCAATCGGGTACTCGATTTCAACGCGAACCGAGTCGACGAAGCGAATCGGTCGAGGTTTGCTCACTTCCTCTTCGGAATTGTAGTCCTCTACATAATAAGCATCTGTTGCAATCGAGAAGTCCTTGAACTCCCAGAACATATCCCCTTGCGCAATGATCGCATATTCAAGAAACGTGCCGAAGTTCTGTCCGATCGGGTCAGTTTCCTCTGTCGACAACTCATGAAACATCCAGTGCATATACGGCGTCTCCTCCGTCTTCGCATCTTCCGTATGGATCAAGACGTATCCTTCGTTCATTTCGCCAATCATCAAGAAATGATCGTAGTCTTCATGGATCAGGTCGTCCTCTTTAGCCTGGATCGTCATTTCAATGACTTTTTCAAGCGGATAGAGTTCGATGCCAAGACCTTGAATCATGAACAACTCCGCTCCGTCATGTAAACGAAGGAATGTCTTATATTCACTTGGTAACGTTAGCTTGAACTGTTTTTCAAACGACTGAATCGCCTGTTCCGTCACCGGATCATTCAGATTGAATTGTGCGACTCCAGTGTCGTATCGCCGTTGAATAAAGGTCGATCCGTGATTGATTTTTTGTGATAAGACGTCAAGTATCGCTTCGATTTGGTTCATTTCTTTCATGGGTCCCATCCTTTTCGTTTTCGCATTCGTGAATGATACGACTTCACCTTATACACCATACCATTTTTTCAATTATTTGGTGTATTCCACTCTACTCTTTCTGTGGTATTCTCGTTCTAATATCATTAAAAAATTGCATTCGAAGAGGTGACTCATGTCTAAATCATCATCGATGTTACTCATATTACTCGCTGCGATCTTTTGGGGTACGACGGGGACCTCACAAGCCTTTGCGCCAGAAGATGCACACCCGATTGCAATTGGTGCTGTACGTCTTGCTGTCGGCGGACTGTTCTTGCTCTGTCTCGTCTTCCTAAAAGGAAAGCTGACATTGCGTGACTGGCCACTGCGGACGATTTTACTTGCTGCCGTCAGCATGGCAGCTTACCAGCCCTTGTTCTTCTCGGCTGTTTTAATGACAGGTGTCGCTGTCGGTACCGTCGTCGCGATTGGTAGCGCACCAATCTTCTCCGGATGCATCGAGTGGCTGTTCTTAAAAAAACGTCCGGCGTTGCTGTGGTGGGCTTCAACCGGATTATCGATCACCGGTTGTCTGTTGCTTCTGAACAATCAAGGGACGGTCGCGATTGATCCAATTGGGATCGTTCTTGCACTTGGTGCCGGACTATCGTTTGCCGGGTATACGTTCGTCAGTCGTGATCTTGTCAAGACCCATGCGCCGCTGTCGGTCGTTGCCGTCATCTTTACGACGAGCGCCTTGCTGCTATCACCTCTGCTCTTCTTATTTGATCTCTCGTGGTTAGTCACGCCACGAGGAGCCGGAATCAGCCTCCATCTCGGCGTCGTTGCAACCGGGCTTGCTTACTGGTTATTCGCAAAAGGGCTATCGAACGTACCGTCGTCGACTGCCGTCACTCTCTCGCTCGGTGAACCATTGACGGCTGCCTTGCTCGGTGTGTTCGTCCTCGGCGAACAGTTAAGTGGCACGGCTTGGTTCGGGATCTCGTTATTGTTACTCGGTATCGTCTTATTAATCAGTTCGTCTCGCCTAGCAACGCGCCAAACCGTTTTGATAGAAGAACGACAAACTCGGACAGGAGGCTAAATCATGCAAGAAATCACGCTTGAAAAACTACAATTTCGCGAGGATTACAACATCGGACTCGATCAGTTCTTGATGGATGTCGCAAATGGTAACAGATTGATATTTCATTTCCGTGGGCATACGGAGGAGACGATGGTCATCGTTGGTGACTACAGTTGCAATTACTTCCGATTGACCTTCGAGGCGGATGCGATTCTGCTACGTTCACCGGACCTCTATGAATTAAAAGAAGACGTCGAGATCAATCCGATTCCACTCCTGACGCTGACCGATTCAAAGCTACTGACGTTTGCGCGTGAACTGATGGGACTCGATCCTGCAAAAGACTGGGTCCATTACTGGCTCCGCGCATTCGAGCAGGATTTTCATGTCTTGTCTCCCCGTCCACCAGTTCTGACCGACCTCGGACATAAACGCAGCGATGCAATCGTCACGTATTCATTTGATTCGTTCATCGCTGAATGACCCGAAACATTTCATACGCAAAAGATCCACGAAACGGACAATCGTTTCATGGATCTTTTCTGTGCAAATTTATAGGCACACATTATGAACGGTCAATCGTATATTCCATCATCCAGCATGTATCTTCATTGATTTTTTTCACTTTCTGAAACCCGCATTTTTCATAAGCTCTAATTGCTCTAAGATTTGCTACGGCGGGATCTAAAATAATTCGATTTACTTCCTTGTCTCGAGCAATATCTTCAATGAATAACTTTATCATTCTCGTTCCAACACCCTTATTAAAAAGTTCAGGATAACCAATAAACTGGTCTATTCCAAATATGATAAAATTCACAGGATATCCCAATGTCTCTTTTTGTTCGTCATTTATTAAATAACGTTGCATAAACCAATAGGTTCATCATCTAACTCTACGATGTAGGGAACGACAGCTATCTCTCCATTTACTCTTGGTTCGTATTTATCTATCACTTGTTGCAACGTAAATGGTGCATTCACATCTCCATAGAACTCCAACACTTCTTTTGTACTTAACCATTGAGACATGATTTTATAATCAGTATGTTGCATCTTTCTGATTGAGACAGAATTGATTTTCATATGTACCTCTCGCATTCATTCGTAAACGTCCAACGACTCGCGCTGGACGTTTACTATGATTATAGATATAAGGTTAAGTTTTTCTCAACCGAATGGACAGAGTCGACTGGACTGAAGCGCTTGACGACCTGTCCCTTCCGGTCGACGAGGAACTTCGTGTAGTTCCATTTGATCTTCGACGACAGCAAGCCGGACTGTTCTTTCTTCAAGAACGTATAGAGCGGATGCTCATTTGATCCATTGACGTCGATCTTTTGAAACATCGGAAACGTCACGCCGTAATTCAGCTGACAGAATTCCATCGTTTCTTCCTGACTGTCGAACTCCTGCTGATTGAATTGATCGCATGGGAAGCCGAGCACTGTGACTCCTTGTTCCTCATATTTATCATAAAGCGCCTGCAGTTCGCCAAGTTGTTTGACGAGCCCGCATTTGCTCGCAGTATTGACGATCACGAGAACACGCCCCGCGTAGTCCTTTAGCGACACCGTCTCCCCTTTTGCGTTTTGCACATCGATTTCATATAACGTTTTCATCTCTGTCATCTCCTTTGCTGTCAGTATACGACATGGCGAAATCGATGTCGTTTTTAGCGGCTTGCAGATACGTTACCAGACAGAGCTTTCCCGATCGCTCAGTTTAATGACGAACGGGAGAATCAAGACGAACAAGAGACTAACATATCCGAGCGATAAGTAATGTTGCGAGTCTTTTGAAATGTATTGCTTCACGCCACAGTTCGGACATGGTTTGCCTTTACCGTGTATCGTAACGCTTACAGCGAGTAGTTCTTTTGTATTGAACTTGTATTGACAATTCGTGCAACGTGCCATGACATCATCTCCCTTATTTTTACCTAATTTATCCATTAAAGGTTTCAGCAATTCATAATTTCCTTCTTTTTATTGTACACATGTAGAGGACCATCGTTTAATTAATTATATTTTTTATATTACGTTCAATATTTCAAATTTTCTGTTTATTTTTTATATTTTAAACACATTTATTACCTTTTGTTATATGATGAAGAAAAACAAGAAGGGGCTGAAATCGATGGATACGAATGAGGTAATTCAAACACTTAAAAATTTACATCCAAACAGCTATGTTACACATGGTCGCTACCAAAAAGAAACTTATGGTGATTCTTATTATGTAGTAGTGAATGAATCAGACGGATTGTATTTTTATGTGAAACGTCATTCAAAAATAGATTTATTACATCATCTATCATGGATGGATGTCCCAGAGGAACTGTATTTACGATCACGGAAAAAAGATAACACGTACCAAGGTGCTTCAAAAGTCATTTTTACGATTTTTATCGGTAATCCCGATGGAGAAAGCATTGTTGCTTTACTAGAGCAAAAAAGAAAAATTCATCAGCTTCGAAAATCATTATTTCGTAAAATACCAGGCTATCGGAGTAAAAAAATATGGAAAATGGCGGTTGCTTCTCTGTTCTATTTGTTTGCACTTTTTATTATTTTTATCGCTCTAGCTACTGATGACATAGACAACAAAAATGAAAATAAGAAGTCCATTGCTCAATCAGTGTCCAGCGAAAAAATCAAAAAGAATACATTGTCTAGTGACGAAGAAACTGCTAAGAAGAAGCGCGCTCAGGAAAAGGCTCAAGCTGAAGCAGACAAAAAGAAAAAAATCGCTCAGGAAAAGGCTCAAGCTGAAGCGAACAGAACAGAAAGAAAGCTACTAAAACTGTAAAAACAAACTTTTCAAATTGTACTGAACTAAATAAAAAATATCCAGATGGTGTCTCTAAAACACATCCTGCCTATCAAGCTAAAATGGATCGTGATAAAGACAATTTTGCATGTGAACGTAATTAATTCGTTCTAACTTTATCATGTTGGCTCTTGGATTATTTTTACCTTCTTTTGAATCATTGTTCCTTTAATTCCGTTAGGCTTAATGATATCGAAAAAAGGACAATTCGTAGATTTAATCACGAGTTGTTCTTTTTATGTATATTCTTCTCATTAAAAAGATCACTTTCTATGTAATAGATATTGTATATTTTAAAAATATAATAATAATTACCAAAAAGGTGAAATTCAAATAACAGACATAAGCACCTATAAAGAATAGGTGCTTATGTCTAGAAAGTATATGAATGATATTAGCTTTTTTCTCTTTTAACGTCTTCAACTGTCTTAAAAATTCGAGAGTAAACGTTATTGATATTCTTCTCGTTTACTACATCATCATTCAAACCATACTCCCAATAACGATATGAACTTTTCTTTTCTTTTAGATAGCCTGATGCATAGGAATGATTCAATTCACTAGCTTCTTTGTAAGACAGTCCTTCAGTTACAAATGGCAAAAACCCTTTTGTAGTTTGAAGGAAGAAAATCGGTATTTTGAGATTATCATAAACAGTTACATATTTTTCGTCATCTGCCTTTTTCAAATTACCTTTTGTAATGAATACAGCATCAAAGTTAGAAGAAACTTTTTTTGTATCTTTCAACTGTTCCAACGATAAAGCTTCAAACTTAATATTTTCTTTTTGAATATGAGGTTTTTCTCCAACTATACCTATCTTTAAGTAAGCACCATTATTTAAAGATGCATTTTCTTCTTTTGAGGTTTCTGTACTACATCCTGATAGTGCAAGTGCAGTCATAAGAGAGTATAGATATATATTTTTCATTAGAAAATCCTTTCATTTCAATTAGCAAAATAAAAAATACAAGCAGTTAATTACTTCACCTTAGAATAAATACAGTAGGTTTTAATTAATTCGAAAATTAATATATCAACATTTCAAAAACGAGTATAGCCTGTTTTATAAATATACTTATAATGATTCGATGTACGTGATGCATTAAACTCTATCGAAGCCGCTTTATCAATCCCAAGATTTACAGAGCCACCTCCAGTAGTTGATCCATTGTCGAAAAAGTCACCATTAACAATCCAATAAATTCGATTTGCGTCCTCTAACTTCGTATATACATCCCCACCGAATTGTTTAGATCTTCCAGTTCCAAGATGCGCTCTATTCATAGACACGTTTAGTATTTTTTTTATTGCTCTAAAACTAGTGCCACCCTCATTTGTTTGGCAATAAAAATTGAGTGATGGTTTGTATGTACTAGTGACAGTAAATCTCGTGTTAATTGTTCGATAAGTAGCTGACGTCGCAGCAACTGCTTGCGATGTTGCCATAGTCCCTACTAAACCTTTTGTAATAGCATTTGATGAATTTTTAACCATTGGATTTTGTGTATTCGAGATAATTGCTCTTGCAGCTTGAGTTTCGGAAATCCCTTGCTCATCAGATATCTGTTCCACTACTTGATTGAATGTTAACACATCACTTACCACTGTATCTTGATCTGAACTGTTTATGTCAATTAATCCTTCATTCTGTGAATTCGTAACATCGTTTATTGTCGATGTATTGTTTTCTGCAAACACAGGAACTGATACTGATGAAATAAGGCCCCCTATTAACAAACTAGTAATTAATGGTTTTTTTAAAATCATAATGAAAACTCCCTTTGCGTGTAATTTATGTCCAAAAAAAGTATATTTTTTATACAATCACATTATTAGCACTTTTCTTAGTGATGTCAATTCATTCTTCAGTTGAATTTTTAATGATAAAAATCACTATTCAATCACTTTTATGTAAGTTTATATATAGAAAATCAAATGCAAAAAATAATGTTTTTATACTTTCTACTGATCATTTAACTGATATGAAATATAAGGCGTTGCAGTCCTTATTATTCAAATAAAATGTTGAATATTTCTTTAAAAAGATCTTAGCATATAAATTATCGAGCGTTTTAAAATTGGTATTTTTTAGAATTTATTTTTTTGTCTTTTGTGTGAACTAGTTTACTAAAATTTTTATAGTATATTAGTGTAGAAGTTAATATTCAATCACTATGAAATAATTTATAAGTCCAACAGAACAAAAAAACCACTCTAATGAGTGGTTTTGAAAAATCTAGATTTAGTAATATCTTATTCACTATTTTGTACCTTAAAAATTTAATTGGCCATTATGAATCGATTAAGCCTGCGGACGTTTCCGACGCAAACCATAATATTGATAGAACTGAACTTCGATGTTCCCGTTGTACAGCTTCCGGCGTTTCGTTGCTGGACGTCCGTAGGCTTTTTCGAACTCGACATACGACGTGATCATGTAGACACTATAGTATGGGAATTCTTTATATGCCGTTCCGATCTTGCGGTACAGTTGATGGACTTCACGCGCGTCTTCGAGACGTTCTCCGTATGGCGGGTTTCCGATGATGACACCAAAGTCTTCCTTCGGTTTGAAGTCTGCCGCGTCACGTTGCATGACGTTGATCGCATCGCGGACGTCTGCGAGTTCTGCGTTTGTTTTCGCAAGCTTGACCATCTCTGGATCGACATCGCTTGCGTAAATTTTCAGTGGTTTGTCCCACTCCGCTTTGTCGTTCGCTTCGTTGATCGCATCGAACCACGCCTTCTTCGGAATGCATTTCCATTCCTGCGAGACGAACTCCCGGTTGATGCCTGGTGCGATATTACGCCCGATCATCGCCGCTTCGATTGCCAGGGTGCCTGAACCGGTAAAGACGTCGTAGAGCGGCATGTCCGGCTTCCAGTTCGTCAGCATCAGCATCGCTGCTGCCATCGTCTCTTTCAGTGGAGCTGCTGAGTGGAATTCACGGTAGCCACGTTTGTGTAATGCGTCGCCTGACGTATCGATCGTTAATGTTGCGATATCCTTTAACAAAGCGACTTCGATCGGATAGCTCGCACCTGTCTTCGGTAACCATTCCGTTCCTTTGTTGTACTGCTCTTGCATGTGCGAGACGATCGCTTTCTCAGTGATCTTTTGACAGTCACGGATCGAGAACAGCTTCGATTTGACCGAACGACCGTTGACGATGAAGTTCGCATCCCACGGCATCAATTCGTGCCACGGTAGTGCCTTGACTTGATCGAACAATTTTTCGAATGTTGTTGCGCGGAACTCAGCAACGACAAGTTTGATCCGGTCCGCTGTCCGGAGCCACATGTTCAAACGGGGAATGTCCTCCATCTCACAATCGATGTAGACCTTTCCGTCTTCGACCGTACACTCGTATCCTAACGCACGGACTTCTTTTGCGACGAGCGCTTCGATTCCCATCGCCGCTGTCGCGATGACTAAGCGTTTTGCCATATCGCGTTCACTCCTTTATCGTTTCTTCCACAGTATCGTTTCATTGCAATAAAAAAAGAGCCCAGGGTGGACCTGGACTCTCGTTCAACTTAAAAATAACAGCCTATGTGGTCCTGTAAGCCATGTTCTGTTCCTTAGTGTTCCAAACGGTTTGACCCTCACACGCAGGCGACAATCATCTATCTCCGTATTTGCATACGCTCTCCATTGCGTTCAGTTCCGCTCCGGAAATTCCCCTACCAAATTTGGGTTTCTCGCTCGTGGGGTTTACCTCGTTCCACCTTCATGGTTTCCCATGAAGCTCCGTCACTGTGGCACCTTCAAGAAGTTTCGGCCATATCCGAAGACTTAGGCGTTCCTTCTGCCGTCAGCTTGACGCTGCCTACACTTATCTTTTAGTGTAGCACGATCACTACAGCCATCGCAGGCTGTGCGAGCATGGACTTTCCTCAAAGCATCGAAATGCCCCGCGATTGTCCGAACCAACATAGTCACTGCTTATGAGTGTAGCGTAGATGCCGCTTTCCTGCAAGAGGTAATTCTCGTTTTATAAACGAAAAAGTTGCGTCCCTGCCTCATTTCACGGTATAGTACAAGAGTTCAGAAGGAGGCATGCAGCATGAAAAAACGACGCTCTGGTACGAACCGGCGAACGGTTCGCAAGTTGACATTCCTGATCGAGATCGACGAGATCAAGGCACTTCATCTGCGAAACGGCATCTTCGCCTTCTATCGTCAAGGAGAGCTCATCCACGCGTTCGAGCCGTTCAACGTCAAGGCGCCCGATGCACTCTCAAAACGTAGCTATCATTTCGATCAACACGATATCTTGCTTATGAACGAACGGTTCCCTGAGCAAATCCCGTTGTATGATGAAGCGATGACGTTACGCTCTTGGGCCGACCAGGTCGCTTATGGTTTATACCAATTGATCGATTCCAGTCGCCTGTCGTTCGTCCATGAGGATGACACAGGATACAAGATGGAAGCGATGATCACATGGACTGGAGAGGCATTGACGCCTCCGACGCCCGTCTATAAAAAAGGAAAAGACCCGAAGTAACCTTCAGGTCTCGTACGGCGCTTCCCACTCAGTGGGAGGCGCTTTTTTATTTGACTGTCAGTAAGCGTTCGACGGTCCGCGTATGCCGTCCACCTGTCGTTGTAAAGACAAGCTTATATGACCCCTTGTCTTTCAACTTATACGTAAACTTATGCGTACCGTTCGTTAAATTCGATTGCGTGAATGTCTTAACGACCTTCCCGTCCTTATAGAGACGTGTCGTCGTCTTCGCACTCGCATACTCATCAAAATAGAATGTAAACGCCTGATTCGGCTTAACCGTTGCCGGTAACGAGATCTTCGAGATCGGTGCCGGCAGTGTCGCTAAGATTCCGGCATTCAAGCGACCTGCTCCGTAATGCAACTTCGTATCACCTGATTTTTTCGTCGCTGCAGCATATAACTTACTGCGCATCGTCGTGTTCGAGACGAATGGGTTCTTCGATTTCGCGAGCGCCAACACACCACTGACGACCGGTGTCGCCATCGATGTTCCGTCCAAGTAGCCGTACTTGTTGCCGACGATTGTCGAGTAGACCCCTTCCCCCGGTGCCATGATGTTGACTCCTTTACCGTAGTTCGAGAACGTCGAGGCACGCCCCAGCGTTCCGACGGACCCGACACCGACGACTTGACTCATCGATCCTGGGAAGAGTACTTTATTGCGCCCGTCGTTTCCGGCTGCTCCGACGACGAGTATGTTCTTCGCTTCCGCCTTTTTGACCGCTGCTTCCATATACGGATCAAACTCATATTGTCCGAGTGAGAGATTGATGACATCTGCTCCCTGCTCGATTGCATACAAAATACCGTCGCCGATGTCGATCGATGCGGCAAAGTCTCCATCGAAGACATCGGCCCCGATCAGTTTGACACCAGATGCGACACCGACGATCCCTTGACCGTCTTCACGCGCCGCGACGATACCGGCGACGTGTGTCCCGTGATCGTCAGGTTTCCGGATTCCAGAAATCGTCGTCGTCTTATAGATGACGTCCTTGAACTCGCGGTGTTTCGTATCGATTGCATCATCGATGATTGCAACGCGAACGTCCGATTTCCCGCGGCTGTACTTCCAGTAAGCCGGAATCCGTGACTGATCGAGGTACGTTTGCTGGAACTGGGCAGAATCCGTTGCTTTTTTGACGTCCGTGATTGGAATCAAATCGGCATCGATATCCTTTTCTTCGAGATGCTCAAGCGGCTCAACGAGCGAGAATCCTTTTTGTTTCAAGGCACGAATCTCGGTCAGCCCCTGATTCGCCAACCACTCTTGTTTTTGTTGTTCTGTAAACGTCGGATCATATTGTACGTATTGAGACTGCGCGAAAGCAGACGTTGGCATGGCGACGATTGTCGCTAGCGTGAGTAGTGCAAGTTGCTTTTTCATGGGAACCCTGCCCTTCTCTGATTACGCGCCGACCGAAGAATCGTCTGGACTAAAGCGGAACCGTGCCGTCCGGTTCTTCGCTGACTTCAAAAGGAATGATCTTTCCGATCGTCACGTAAGCATAATAGCGTGCAAGGACCGCACGCCAACGCGTTGCATCGATCCCCGTCAGATCTTCACCTAACGGGGAACCGTCGAATGTCTCGAACTGTTGGCAAAAGAAGGCTTCTTCCTCCTCGTGCCACGTCACTTCTTCGCCGATGAACCCGGTCGAAAAGCGGACAAAATCCGCAATCGATGGTCCAATTACTTCTGCCGGCAAGCGTTCGCTCATCCGTCCGACCAGTTCATACCGGTCGCGTTGTGCTTGTTCCGCTTCTTCAATCGAATGACACAGCAGCACTTCACGATTTATTTCTACTAACACGACATAGTCACCACTCGGTAAATTGACGTGAATCATCCCTACACCCCTCGGACTGAATTCGTGCGGCTTCTAGGTGTCATTTTTTCTTCGATAATTTATAATGTCCATTTTCGATCAAATGTTAATTCAATCGGCTCGTTATCTTTCGACTTTAACATAACGACCCGCGTCGTTTCAATTTGATCGACGAGATCCGCTTGACGAAGAGACTGAATTTCCTTTGAAGAACCGGCTTCAATCCGGTCTCTGTAAGGGGCAAGCAACTCTTGTTGATTGCTTGCGAGTGCGTACCAGGCAAGACGGGCGAACGGTTCGTCCTTCGCTGTTTCAAGCGCGTAACTCTCGAAGATATCTGGAAGATAACTGCTAAATTGATCAAGCGCGTCGATTCGTTCAGCGACATCTAAAATCGTCAACCAGCTCGGGAGTGAAAGCAACGATTCGCTCGACCACCAGTCGAGTAAATCGACATGCTCTTTAAGTAATTGCTGTGCTTCTGGCCGGTCGATCATATGTTGTAGCGTCTGGATGAGTTCGTTCCAGGCAAGTGACCAGTACTCCTCTGATGGATTAGCTGAAAGGAAAAATTGACGATAGACCGTCAACAATTCCGAAACGTCCGTTAATGGTTCAACTTCTAACCGTTGATTGAATCGGCTAACTGCTTTTGTAAAATAATTTGGTTCAAGCGTCAGTGCCATATAGAGTAATTTTGGTGCATTTTTAATTTCGCCTTGATCGACCGTCTCAAATAATTCTTGAATCCATTCTGGTTGTGGTTGTGTCATAATCTTTTTCCTCCGTCTAGTAAATTTATTTACTATACCCGAAAAAAGATTGGTTAAATCCTTTCTTCTCTAAATCGCTCCGATTCGTTGGGCGGTTTCCTCCGAACACAAGACGATCAACGTCCCGTTTTTCGGAATCGCTTCATCGAGTCGACGGTTCAAATCGAGTCGTTTTCCATCAGATAAGATCGTGACGCCTTCTTCTAGCAAGGCATGATAGGCGTCACGGTACGTCCCCCACTCCGGTCTACTCGGAATCGAGAACATGCCCTCACCGTCCTTCGTCAACAAATCCGTCACGACCTTCGTCACCCCAGGATGATGGGACGCGAGGATCGCCATCCGGGCAATCGTCTCATCACCAAGTAACACCTCATCAACCTTAACCTGTTCGAAGCTGTCGAGGTGCTCTTCAAGCATCATTTCGACGATTGTATAAATGTTCGGATTCGCCCGTTCGATGCTTGAAGCAATCAACAATGTCCGTCCGTCAGCATGGACCGGTGGAATCGAATGATCGGCGAGGACGATCGCGCGAACTGCCTTTTCGATGTGTGCCCGTTCGAGCGTCGATGTCAGTGCCGGATCACCACAGACGTAATGAAATCGTGGGTGACTGAATGGCTCGCGCTCTAAATCATCGACGAGGACGACATCCGTATGTTCGAGTAATGAATCGATGACGTGCTTCGAACGCCGACTGTAACCGAAAACGACGGTATGTCCTGTTTCTTTCACTTGTAATAACCCTCTTTCCTTTTGATTACGAATCAACTGTACACCGTCGACCAGTTTTGAGATCAGTCCCCCGACGATCCCGATTCCAAAGATGAAGACGAAAATCGTCAGAATCCGACCGGTATCAGAATTCGGGAAGAAGTCGCCGTACCCGACCGTGACGACGGTCGTCATCGTCCAGTAGACGGCCCGGAAGTAGGATCCGAACGTTTCTGGCTCAAGAGCATACATGATGCCCGCGACACCAAAGACGAAGATCAGTGACGCATATCCGAGCGTCCGCATGCGTAAAAACGACACTTTTCGTAAAAAACGTAACCAGACCATCTTTTTTCATTCCTTTCGAACAATCCGGTCTCTTCCCCTGTCAATAAGGGCGAAGGAGGTGATACACATGACACAAGCAGAAGAGATCAAGACGAGTCTCGTCATCGTCTTCGAGCGGAAGGACAAGGTGACAGCAAACGGTGATGCCATCGTTGCTCGCCGCCGCTATAACGGCTTACGTTCGAATCTTCCAGCAGACGTCGTCGCTTCGATCGGTCAAGCGGTCGGCAGCTTACTCGACGGACGCTACGCGCTGACGGAAATCAGCCGTGACTACGCTCTACTCAAGGCATAACTTATCCCTACATTTCATGAAAGGAGTGACCATTGATGGAACATACGATCGTCCTGACATTTGATACGGTGACAAAAAAACCGTATCGCTTGCGGATCGCTGGTGCGAAGGAAAATGCGACTGTGGCTGAGATCAAAGCAATCGGTGACTTGTTCGTCGCCCATGACCCGTTCATGAACGGTGTCACACGTCTCGCGTCCGCTGAATTGCAAAATAGTTCGGAATCGCCATTCGTCTTGTAAGCTTTTTCAGTCCATCGTCACGGGATTACGTGACGATGGCTTTTTTTTGGTATACTAGAAACATCAACCAGCTGAAAGGAAGTCAATTTATGGCCAAACGCCCACTCACTCCTCGCGAATGCGAACTCGTCGTCTGTAGTCTCTACGTAATGGAACTCATCCCGTTCGAAGGCATCATGGAACGTCTCGAATCCATTACGCTCCGAGACATCATCGGCCCCGTCGCACGTGGCGAATCGACGCGGGAGCAAGCTGCTGACGCGCTTGACCAGTACATCAAGGTCCGACGTCGCCGGTTCCGCAACGTCCCACCGGAACATCTGTGGTCGCTTGACGACCGGATTGAACAAGAAGCATTGCGGATGATCCGCAAGCGTTCGCCGCTCTCGGCAGGAGAAAAGCTCCAGCCGAAAGCCATTCCTCATGAAATGGGTGATACGGTCGAGTTGAAAGTGACCGAAATTCAGGATCGCAACAACAAAGTGACCTTGATCGGGAAAGTCGGAAACGTCACGGCGAAGCTCCCGGTCGCAAACCGTCAAGCTTATAAAGGCAATAAGACGATCTCTGCCTGGATCACGGGTGTCGAGAAAAAACCTGCCTTACTTCATCTGTCGACATCCGACTACGGTAAGCATCAGCCGTCAGACGACGTCAAAGCAGCGTACGCAACTGCCGTTGCCGCGTTACGTCGTTATTTCGAGACGAACGAACTCCCGACGACCGAAGAAGTCGATCTCGCGAAATCACTGTTCCAACGGATGATCCGTCGCGATCAGAATGATTGGTTCACGGTGTACGTCGCGATGGGTCGCCCACAACTTGATCACGTCCGGCGCTGGGTCAAGGTCATTCAGATGCTCGCTCGCTCACTGCGCGGAGACGAGGAAGCGACACAACAACTCGCTTCGCAGGAAGATCGTTTTTTCAAGGATGCCTTATTGCGTGCCTGTAAAGCAACAGAGAAAAACTTCACGTCTTGATGCTTTCGCCTCACGACGTATCGATTCCTAGTCAAAACGAAAAAAAGAACGCTTCGCACCGGATAACTTTTTCCGATGCGAAGCGTTTTTTTAGGCAGACTGACGCGAGACAAGCTTGTAACAACCCCAACCGAACAAGAAAATCGTCGCGATGCTACTGGCGATGACGACTACTGGTAAAATAATCGGTTGCCCAAACACCGGTATAGCAAGGTAATCCCTAAACAATACGAACACCATCAATGACTGCCCTTGTGTCAGTAGGAGAAGTGAGCGAATCGTTTCGCTCGCCATGATGCCTCCAAAGAATTTTTCAAGTATGAACGGACCAATCAACCAAATCGATGCGAGTATCAGAACAGCAAGGACATGCCGGACGAGTAACGAGAAAAACGTGAACGTCATGACTAACGAGATGCCGACCAGCCACTGCATCAAAATAGCGACCAGATACAGTTGCCCGAATGTCAACGGATATGGAGAATCATGATAGTTAAACTGAATCGGTAACTCCCAGCCGCTCGACTGACGGAAAAATAAGAGCCACTGGACGATATTGTAAACGAGGATGATGCCAGTGACGAGCAGGATCGAGAGTGTTAATTTTGCCGTCAGGACGTCTTTGCGACCATGCTTTGAGCTATAGAGCAGTTGCAACATCCCGGTCTGCGCTTCGCGAGAAAAACTCGTCGCGGTTACTAACGTCAAGACGATTGCAAGCAACGCAAATCCTCCGACACCGAGAAATACGATGAATTGATCAAGCGTCCGGTAGTTGCCAACGTGTTGATAATCGATTTTCGCAAGCAACGACGCCTCTTGTTCGAGTTTTCGTTTTTTGATGTCAGATGTCGCAGAGCGCGCTTGTTGACGCAATTTGTCGACACGTTGCGATTGTGACTGATGCCGCCCATCCGCCTTCAAAATCTGCGAATAAATGTCGTATTCACGCTGTTCTGCTTTCGTGATCCCATTCTTCATTACACGCTTTTTCCCCTCTGTTGCCTGCTTTACGAAATCCCTTGTCAGTTTCCCTTCAAACGGCGCATTCGTCCGTTCCGTTCCAGACAAGCCCATCCGACTAAACGAAAAAATCAGACCGATGCTGAACACGAGGCACAGGAGAACCCACACCATTTTTTGTTGTTTTACCTTTTGCCATTCCACCTTCAATAACTCGCGACTCATGTCAGCTCCCTCCTTTTAACGTAACGCATCATGAATACGTAAAGGGTGACAATCAGTAGCATCCAAACGAGCATCACAAAAATCGGTAAGACGAACGGTATGTCTGTCTGGAACAGTTCACGCGTCAGGACGCCACGACTTGGGAGAAAGAAGATCAGCATTTGTACGAACTCTGGGAAAAAGACATCCGGAATGACGTAACCATACGTCAATGGTAAGCCGATCAAAATCATTACGTAAATGAAGGCGTGACTGTACTGTTTCGCGAATAACGAGGCACATAAAATAGCTGTCGCTAGCGTCACAAAGGCAAGTTCCTGATAAATGAACGTACACAGTACATATCCACCAATCGATAATGGATACGGTGCTGCAGCAAGTCCGTCCATCGCTTGCATCGGTGCCGACCAATCGATTGGTCCGAGTTGATAACGGACGACTAAGATCGTCGCAAGATACGTCAACACATGGATGATCGTCACGTACATAACGGCAGCCATCCATTTCGCACGTAATAAGACGTGTCGTCCATTCCGCGACGTCAACTGGTACTGTTCGACTCCGGTCATGCGTTCACGTGTATAACTGATCGTCACGAGTAGGAGTGCGATCAACGGGAACAGGAGTCCGGATTGATTGACGAACGTCGCTACGATTTCCGCCGGATCGTGATAGCGAATCGATGCGACGTTGATACGATTGACGAGCTTTTGCTCGAACGTATCGCTTTTTAAAACGTCGAGGCGTTGCTGCCGCTGAATTTGAGCTTCTTCCATATGTAAGATTTGAGCATAGATTTCATTCTTGTAAAATATGTCGTCTTCTCCCATTCGTGTATCTGGATCATTGATGATGTTGCCATCTGCCTCAATCATCCTAAAGACGTCTTTTGTCGCTGGTCCTTCGAATGGAGAATAGCGGGACTTGACGACATGATCAATAGGTTCCACTAATGTTGGAAAGAAAAAGATTCCCATCAAGGTCAACAGCAACCAGACGATTAGCGATTTGTATAATTTATATGATTCGAATCGTAACATCGACATCACGCGCCACGCATCCGTTCATCTAAGTGATAAAGGTATAAATCTTCTAGTTGCGGCTCTTCCTGAACCGCATCTGGATGCGGTTGATCGGACGAGATGATCCGGACGCGATTTTTACCAGAGCGCGTTTGGTGAATCGCACCCATTTGGTACGTCTCTTGCAAGATGAGCAATGTCTCGTCCGATACATCGACGGACCAGATCGAAGTCGCGATCTCATCGAGCAAGGTATAGGGATTGGCTTGGCGGATAATCTTCCCTTGCTGCATTAGGATGATTTCCTTTGCGATTGATCCGACATCCGAGACGATATGTGTCGACAGTAAGACGATTCGTTTTCGCGCAATCGTCGCGATGACGTTCCGAAAATGAATCCGTTCTTTTGGATCAAGCCCTGCCGTCGGTTCATCGATGATCAAAAAGTCCGGGTCGTTCAACAGTAGTTGCGCGATCCCGATCCGTCGTTTCATTCCACCTGAGAAGCGACGTAGTTTCTGATTTTTTTGTTCTAGCAAATTCACATCGATCAAGGCTTGCTCGACGCGAGAGGTGATGACGGATTTAGGAACGCCCTTGACCGTTGCCAAGTACGTTAAAAACTGTGTTGCCGTGAAATCACCGTAAAGCGGTGTCTCTTGCGGCAAATACCCGATTCGTTCGCGATACGTCTCTTCTAGCGGTAAGACGACGTGACCATCGACTCGAATCACCCCTTGCGATGGACGTAACAGTCCAGCAAGAATCTTCATCAACGTCGTCTTCCCTGCTCCATTTTCGCCGAACAAGGCATACACTCCGGCTTCCAGTGTCAACGTGATATCCTGCAACGCTTGTTTTCGATTCGGATAGATTTTCGATAACTGTTCGATTTCTAGTTTCATATCATTCTGTCCTTTCAAAAAGACGTCATCCGGTTTCGGTATGACGCCTCCATTTCATTGCACTACAAAATTAGAAATACTCGTTTTCTTCTGGTGGTTCGCGTCCTCGATTTTTCCTTGATAGAGAAGTCGATCCTGTTTCAAATCGACGATGGATACTTGAAACCCACCTTTGGTCTCTGACGTCAGATAAAGTTTCATGTCATTCGTCATGTTCATCCACTCGACATTTCTCAATACAAGTGAACTCGTCACGCTGTGCTCGGATCGTTGTTTTGTCTTCATATCGAATGTCGACCACTCGAGTCGTTTCGTGTCTCCTTCTGGAAAACGGAACCCGACGAGATATCGTCCATTTTCATGCGTCGTATAACTAACGTTCCGCTGATTCAACGCTTTGATCGGTCGAACGCTTTTTCCGTCATCAAGAAAATGGAATGCTTCGGGTTCTTCACTTCCATCACTTTCGAATGCTCTCTCGGAATAAACGACTTCATTTTGATGGATAGCTACAAACTGACGTACTCGATCCACTGGAGCTGATTTTTGAAGAACGATGTCCTGCACCGTACCATTCGCTAAATCCAACACGACGAGCTTCGTATCTTTCGGTTGATCGATATGATCCAACTGGACATAGACTTTCATCGCTTGCTTATCGACGACATTCGCTTGCAACTCGATCCCCGTCTCGAGCTTCGAAGGATAGTCGAACGTCTTCTCGAACAGTTCTTTGGTTTGATAGTTGAACATCTTGAACTTCAAATGATTGTTTTTGATCTGAATTGCATAATTCAGCGTTTGATTTCCACTCGTATTCGTCTCTTGTTGCGTAATGAATTCGTAGTAACGGTCCGGTATTTCTGGAAGGTTGTTCGTTCCAAAGAACTGATTGAAGTAGCTATTCGACTGCCCATCTACTGAACCCTTATTCGTAATTTCATAAATCTGAGAACGTTTACCCTCTGTATGCAAGTCAACTGTAAACGACTCTTTGTTTGTTGTTTGCCCGCTAACCGTCTGGATGGAAAAGGCTGCGTCTTTGATCGTCCACGTATAACCGATATAGCTGCCAACCGTTACGAGACTGATCAGTCCGATTACTAGGAGTTGTCGATATCGTTTCATGAAGTTCTCTCCTTATACTGACAGTCGCGTCTGGACTAATCGTAGATTTTTGTAGGATATGTAAAGCGTCAGGAGCACGACGTATCCAAAGTATAGTTGAACATGGAGTTGCCCGAAATCGTATGGAAATACTGCTGATAGTAATCCGATGACGAACCAACCGCCAATCAATATGACAGCATACAGTCCAATCTGTAACATCGCTTTTCCTCTTCCGAGCGATCGCTCCAGTAGTACCGTTAAAAAGACGAATGAGATGACGATGAAAGCAAGTAGTAAAATGAACAAAACATCACTTGGATACATCGTATAGAAGGCACTCAGGAATCTCGTATACTCGTCGATACTTGCTGGAACTTGTTGCGGTTCAGGTAACAGCCATAAGTAAAGATTGCGACTAAGTAACAGCAACACCCACTGAATTCCGATCAAACTCGTAACGACAAGTAAGAGCGCCGTCATTTTCGATGCAATAATCGCCCGACGTGACCCCGGTAACAATAGTAGCCGGTAGATGTACTTCGTCTCGCCCACCCAGTCGCGATACCAAATCCAGAACGCGAACAAGACGATCATCCCCATCGCTAATACAATGATTGAATCGTAAAAATCAATCGCTTGTGCGAAAGTCAACGCACCACCGCCTTGTTCGATGGCATCCATTTCTGAAATCTGATCGATACGCATCGTTTTCTCGATCGTGCTTTGATAATCGTAAATCTGATAGAGCAGTGACGCGATTTCTGCGACGATCAACCCTGAAATCAACAACACCAATAATTTCGTACTTCGTTTCAGTTCTTCATTCGTTAATAACAACCAGCGTTTCATCCTTGATATACCTCCCGCATCCGGTCTTGGACCGATTGATGATGATGACCTCGCAGTTCATCCGTCTCTTTGACTTCGACGATCTGACCGTCTCGTAAGAACAACACTCGGTCGATCACTTGCTCGACTTCAGCGATTTCGTGAGTCGTCATCAGGATACTCCGTCCTTCCATGAACTCACTTGAGAAAATCCAGGCAATCTGTTCCTTCATGAACAAATCGATTCCCGCGAGCGGTTCGTCGAGTAATATGTATGGACGATCGAGGGCGAATCCTAAGACGAGATTGAACTTCGCTTTGTTCCCTTTTGATAAGTTCGCCATTTTATCCGTCGTAAACAGCTGGAACGTCTGCAGTAACCGTTCCGCTGTCTCTTGATTCCAGTCCGGATAATGATCTGCCATATATGCGAGCGCTTGTCCGATCGTCATGTAGCTCGGCATCGTCTGAAGATCAGGCACGAACGCAATTTTGTCGCGCGATGTTTTACCGTCGACCGTCACCGTACCGGCATCCACCGGAATCAGACCGAGAATTGCTTTTAGGATCGTCGACTTCCCTTCCCCGTTCAAGCCGATCAAACATGTCACTTCGTTTAGACCGACGGAGAACGTCACGTCACGTAAGACCTGTTTTTTTCGTCCATATCGCTTCTGTAACCCTTTTACCTCAAGCATCGGATTCACCCTCCTTGATTATCACCATTGTATTAAGACAATAGTACATCTGTTAACTGTATGGTACATGCCATACAGTCTAGCGTCAACTTGTTTTTTTCCTCATGTTATCCAGAAAATGAAAAAAGAGCCGGACAATCCCGTCCGACTCCGCGAGTATTCGACTTCGTTTTTGCTTTTTAATTTATGAAAGAAGTGAGACGTTTTGTTCACTCGAAATCGCTTCCTAAGGAAAAACAAGCAGGAGCGACCCTGCAACGAAGTGAAGCGGCGCGATGCTTGTCCCAGGAAAACGATTCGAGATGAACAAAAAAGTGCACGCTGTTTTCACGACGTCGAATTCTCTCGATTCGTTGATTAAAAAAAGAGAGGACGCCCTAATGGACGCCCCCTCTGAACACGTGACTGGTGCTTCAATAAATATCAATCGTTGACTCCAGTGCCCGGCATGTCCGACGCACGGTCGGTAAGAAGTCGGTCCGTTTTGCGACACCGCCTTCAATCTGGACATGCTGAATGCCTTTCGTCCGCTGCATCGCTGTTAAGACGGTGACCAGCTCGATGAACCAATTCGAGATCAGTTCGACGACCTGTTCGTCAAAAGCGGCAGCGCCATACACATCATACCCGTTCTCGCAGAGATGGTTCGGGAAGCGGGCTTTGAACCGATGAATCAAAGTGTCCGTCGTCGGAATTAAAAATTCGTTATAGACGACACGTTGTTCGGCATCAAGCGTTTGTTCTGTCACACCATCCATCATCAAATGTGGCTGATTGCCGATATTCAATGTCCAACTCGTCTTCTTTCGCTCGCCAGTGGAAGTGATCGTTCGCATGGTTTCATCCATCTCCTTTTGATGTGTAAGCGTTTACCTTCTCATTCTACCTGTCATTTGACCTGTTCTGCAACCGTCAACTTGACCAATTTAAACGATAACTTCGCTTGACATTCAGTCTACCAAATTCAACGCTTTTTGACGATGTCAAGAATTAACATCGTCCTTGTAGATGTAGACGGCAACAAGGTCAATCAAGACATGGATGATGATCAGCGGCCAGAGCGTCTCGAGCGCTAGATACAAGTAGCCGAATCCCGCTCCGATCAGTCCTGTCACGAGAATCGCGAACCACCCTTGATAGCGATGGGCAATCCCGAACAGGATGGCACCGATCCAGACGAAGCTGACTTCAGAGAACGGTAAAAATAATCCGAGCGTATGGAAGAGAAACCCGCGATAAATCAACTCTTCCGTCACTCCTGCCATCAGCGCGACCATTTGGAATCCGGTCCGCTCCTCTTTCGTTCGCGGCAGAATCAGTCGCTCCGCCTCACTTTGATAGAGCGGCAATAAACGTTTGCGAAACGCTGGAACGGTCGCTGTCAAAAGCAAGACGATACAGAGAAAGACGATCAGTCCTATCGTCGCGTACCAGACTGGTCCACTTGGGACAAAAAACGTCAAGCCGATTTCCGGTAACAGCGTACCGCTGACCAGCGTTCCACCGACGAGCAACAAACATAAGATCCCGCTCGACTGGACCATCGAGGGGTAGAATTCCTTGCGAGGAACGATCGTCAAATCGACCGGACGGACCGCCGCGATGATCGAAAGGACGACGAGTAATCCGAGTAAAAACCCATTTACGAAGAGATACATGACTTCGACTCCTTTTTTGATTCCACACTCCCGTCACAGAAAGTGCTATTAGACCCTACTAAAATATGATACCATTCAGTGGAATCCTAAACAGAGGAGAGAACAATATGCGAAAAGTTTTTCGAATCAGCATCTTGTTCGTACTGTTCGCCCTCATCGTCAGTAGCTTCATCTACTGGCAAAATCGGGAACGTGTTCAAAATGAAATGTATCGTACGTATTATGGACAGCATGGCGTACCTGCCGAGAACATCGACATCTACGAACAAGCCGCGGCACGTTACGGCATCGACTGGAAGCTACTCGCCTCCATTCATCGCGTCGAGACAATCTTCTCGAACTCGTCAGCGATGCAATCGTCCGTTGGCGCCATCGGTCCGTTCCAATTCATGCCGAAAACATGGGTCGGTTGGGGATACGAAGGTGGCACGTCGCTCGGTGACATCGAGCATGACGGCATCGACGTGACGGATCCGGAAGCCATCAAGAAGTATGGGGGTCTCGGAGTGGACGCGGACGGCGACGGGAAAGCCGATCCGACGAGTCTCGTCGACAGCGCCCACACGGCAGCGAAATACCTGAAGCAACACGATGTTACGAAGACATCAGACCGAGACACGCTCGCGACAGCACTGTTTGAATACAATCGCAGTGAACAATATGTTTCTGACGTGCTCGCCCAATATGATCGTTACCAGCAACACGTCGAGGCGATCGATGCGAACGACCTCGACATCAAGAAGAAGACACTCGCATTCTTCCTTCGCATCAGCTCACGTTTGACCAATTAAAAGGAGGCACCACCCATGACACCAGCCGATTCTTCCGAACTCTTGATTGAGGAATCGTCGATCCGCGTCCAGACGACGTTTGATCGAGACAAGACGAAACGCTATTTACGCAGCTACATCTTTGACGACATCGCAGAAGGGACGCACGTCGCCGCTTTAATCTACACACCACGGACGACGGATGCCTTTCTCTCTGGAACGACGACACAACGTGCATACAATTTGATGAAGAAGTATGTCAGTGACCCCGTCAAACAATATGACATCATCAGTTTGATGCCGGATCTGCTCGTCAGCGAGGATCTGCCGTTCGCGCAAGCGAGCTTCGATGAGACGAACTACGAGTTCGTCGCGAAGACACTTGCTGAAGTCAAAGCAAAAAATGGCGTCGTCCTCTGTGGCTGGGGATCGCCTGGTCGCCTGATGCACCACCTGCCGGCATATGAGGAACTGTTTGATCAGTATGCAGACATTCTCTATTGCTCCGGCATCACGAACAAAGGTGAACCGAACCATCTGCGCTTGACGATGGACGATAGCCCGATGATCACGTATAACGACATGAAACAAAAAGCAAAAAAATTGCGTCGTAAATGACACAATAGACCCTTCCTTAATGGATAGGGTCTTTTTTTGAAACATTTTCCAAACATATTGCGTATAATCAAGGTCTACATCAATCATTACATAGTAAGGAAGGTCATATGATGCCATTTTGGGATGAAGATCTACAAGAAGAAACGATCATTTCAGTCAACGAAACAGACATCACACGAATCGAGCAAGCCGTCAGCGGTCGACTCCCCGCTCGCTACCTTAAACAGATGCGAAAGCAAAACGGTGGTGTTCCAGAAGCGAAGGTCGTGATGGTCGAGTTCGAGAATACATGGTCGGACGAAGAAACGGGTCTACATCTTCCGCTCTGCTCGATGACATCATTGACATTCGAGCGGTATCTGGACGAATTGTCGGTCCTCCGGGAATGGGACGTCGAAGGGAACGTCATGATGTTCGCTGAAGGAGAAGGTAGCTATTTTTGGTACTTCCACTTTACGGAAGATACTGAGCCGACTGTCTGGTGTCTCGACATTTCGGACGAGACGCCCCATTTCGTTGCGTCAACCTACGACGAGTGGTTAACGAAGCTGAGTAGCGATGTTCCGGAAGTCGTCATGCCGGATGTCGTATTTCTGACGTTACCTGAAATCAAGGACATTCTCCGTGGAGATGATGAAAACGAAAAACTCCTCGCCTACTCCCACTGGATGATTCTCGATGAAGAACAAGAAGAACTCATCGAAGCGTTCATGACACTGATCGAACGAAACGACCAGCCTGATTTCCTTGGCTCTTATGCGTATTACCTCATGGAAGTCTTGACGAACAACCCGGATTTATTAGACCAGAAACGAGATGTCGTCACTGCCTTGATCCTCAGCAAAGGTGACGATCTTGATGCAGAGGATCTGTTGTCTTGGATGGACGAAGAGAAAGACTTAGAGTTATGACCTAAACCATAAAGCCAGTATTCTTCGTCCAAACGGATGACGAATACTGGCTTTTTTATATGCCTATTAAATCATTTAAGACAACATCAACTCAAGCAAACAGTCGACGAGATCCTTCTCGAGTTCAAGTGCTTGCAACTGGTGCATCATATTGACCGGATCGAGCTTTTGTGACAATAGACGATACAAACGGTCCTTCAGGTCATAGCTGATTTCCGCTTGATCGAGGAACGCATACAACCGGTCCATCTTGTTCTCGTTCGTCGACATCTCGACTTGAAGCGACAACGTGATCGTCTCCGTCACTTCACCGAGTTCGACACGAAGTGACTGCGTCGCATGATCATAGACGCCGGTGACACTTTCCCCGTCGCTCTGGACGTAACCTTCGCGGACCCCGCGTAAAATCAATGTGATTGACCGATTTTCCGGTAGCAAGTCACGATGTCCAGTGGGTGCAGCGATCGTCAGTTCACGCGCTTCCCAGTCGAGCGCGAATGTCGTCTCAACATTGACGCCATCGCGGTGTGCGATCCCTGTGCTGTCGTCTTCAAACAACGTAAACCGGTTCGAGGCTCCTGGGAAGACGACAACTTCGAGATCGTCCGGATTATGCAATGCATTCGAATGTTCGAGATGACGACCGAGTGGGACGATCGCACCGGCTTTCGCAAGTACGCCTTGGTCTTCGAGATAGCGGAACAGACGGATCTGTTTGCCACCTCGATACCGGTGCCCATTGAAGAAATCGAACCATTCCCCTTCTGGCAACCATGCAGTCGCAGCCGTCATGTGCAGTTTCCGGTGCATCGGCGTGACCATCGGCGCGACGATCAATTCCGTTCCGAAGTAAAACTGATTCGGGACATTGTATGCTTGATCGTCTTCTGGATGCTCATAATACATTGGTGAGACGAGGGGCAAACCGTCAAAGTGATTGCGGGCATTCATCGTGTAGATGTACGGCACGAGCTGATGCCGAAGTCGTAAATATTTCTTCATGACGTTCGCCGCATCGGTCGAATAGCGCCATGGTTCCTTCCCATTGAAGATGCTCATCGTACTATGCAGACGCATAATCGGACTGAAGACACCGTACTGGAGCCAACGTGTCGATAACTCGTCATCTTTTTCCCCGCGCTGGTGCCCCCCGATATCATGACTCCACCAGCCGTAACCGATGTTCGACGCCGTCGCCGTGAAATACGGCTGGAATTGGAGTGATGCCCACGAGATGATCGTATCACCCGAGAAACCGACCGGATAACGGTGACTTCCGGGTCCCGCGTAACGTGAGAAGATCAACGGTCGATTACCATCGCGGGCGATATCGAGTGCGTGGTAATGATTGAGCATCCAGAGCGGATCAAGCCCTTTCATCTTCGAGTTCGCACCCTGTTGCCAGTCGATCCACCAGAAGTCGACGCCATCCGCCTCATGCGGATGATGCAACTTCGTGAAGTAGTTCTCGATAAACGTCCGGTCCGAAAAATCAAACGGAATCCGGACATCCGATTCGGGATCAACACCCATCGCGACCGCCATCGCCTCGTATGCTTCCTCAAACCCACGCACACCGTCCGCCGGATGCAAGTTAAGCGTGACCATCCGGTCGTCGTCCTTCAACCATTGCAAGAATCCGCGTGGATCCGGGAACAAATCACGGTTCCACGTATAACCCGTCCAACCGCTTCCGTATCGTTCCGGAATATCGGTAACGTGCCAGTCCATATCAATGACGCTGACTGAGAACGGAATATCTTCCGTCTTGAAGCGTGTCATCAAGTCCTTATATTCTTTCTCACTATATCGCCAGTAGCGACTCCACCAGTTGCCAAGTACCTGACGCGGTAACATCGGTGTCGGTCCTGTCAGGTGGTAGAAGTCACGCAGTGCCTGTTTGTAGTCGTGACCGTATCCGAAATAATAGATGTCATGCGTACCAGAGCGACGCGGTTCGACGAAGTGGTCTTCCGTCAGTACGAAGGCGTTCGAATCGTCGATCGCCGCGTATCCTTGCCGTGAGACAATTCCTTCCTCGAGAGGAATGACACCGTCCGCGTGATCAAGAGTCCGTGCCGTTCCTTTTAACGTCCGGAGTGGTCCGCCGAACGTATAACGGCTGTAATAGGTACTGAAGTTCCCTAAGACATCGATATAAAGTGTGTTTGCAGCGAACGGTCCCTTTGTATAATGCAGATGGACGTGCTCGGTGATGATTTGCAATTCTTCCTCGTTTTCGACGATGCGGTAAGCAGGTACCGGGAAATCACGATTGAAGACCGTTTGGGTCGGTCGATCCTCGAATTGTCCATCCGCCGCGTATTCGAGTCGGATCATCCGACTCGTCAAGACCGTGAAACGGTAGACATCTCCTTGGATGATAGCGTCTGGTCGTGCTTGTGGTTTCATGTCGCGCGTGTAGAAATGGGATTCATCAATTGTTCGCATACGGGTTCGGGACTTCCGTCCCTTTCACTTCCTTCCAGGCTAAGTAGTGTGCAACCGATTACACATCTAGTGTATAAGAGTTCATGTTCCCACTTCAAGGAAGAATCAACCTAAAAATGTCCCGCACCTGAAAATAGATGCGGGACGTTACGTCATAATAAGGGTGAAATCAAGCGCGAAAGTGACTCGAAAATCCGGAAGCGGAGCGGGCGTTTGACGTAATCATTCGACGATAACTGAATCGAGACGTCGAAATCAGCAATGAAGTCACGCTCGAGCTGCTCGGCACTTTCCGTATCATACAGGAACGCCATTAGTTCATAGTTGAGAACAAAACTGCGAATGTCCATGTTTGCCGTTCCGACGGCACCGATCTTGCCGTCGACGAGAAACAGTTTGGCATGGATGAAGTGACGGTTGTACGTGTAAATCTTGACCCCATCTTTCAGGAGTGGTCCAAAGTAGGAACGGGTGCCGTAGTAAGACGTAAAACTATCGCCTTTCCCCGGTGTCAGGATGCGGACGTCAAGCCCGGCACGTGCCGCAAGTCGAAGTAGCGTCATTGTCTCATTGTCCGGAATCAAATACGGTGTCGCAATCCAGATCGAGCGTTGCGCCGAGATGATGGCCGCAATCAAGGCATTGCGAATTGCGGGATCCTTTGAGGTCGGTCCGCTCGTGACGATTTGAATCGCTCCGTCGGACGCCACATCATGTTTCGGGAAGTACTGGTGGATGGTCTCTTCCCCCGCAAACGTCTCCCATGTGTCGTCCGATTCGATTTGGGCATAAATCCAGTCGTCGAGGAACGTCGCTTGTAATTCCTTAACGGCACGTCCTTCGAGCCGTAAATGCGTATCGCGCCAAAACCCGAACTTCTTACTCTTGCTGTCGTACTCATCACCGACGTTCAGTCCACCGGTGAAGCCAACCTTCCCATCAACGACGACGATTTTCCGGTGATTGCGGAAGTTCGCCGTGAAGATGAATAAGGGACTCGAGATTGGATCATAGGCTGCGATATGTGCCCCAGCGTCGCGTAACGGACGTAGGAAATTCTCACCAAGCATATAGCTTCCAAGTCCGTCATACATGAACCGCACTTCGACTCCCGCTTCGAGTCGCTCGATCAATGCTTCCCGGATTGCCTTGCCTGTCTCATCGTTTCGATAGATGTAGTACTGGATGTGGACGTGATGTTTCGCTTGACGAATTGCGTCAAGAATCGCCGGGAACGTCTCTTCCCCGTTCGTCAGAATCTCACTTGCTGTATGAACGTCCACCCCGCCACCACCGAAGTTGCGAATCGTGTTCGCAAGCTTCAAGTGATTCGGTGGCAATTCACTGACGGCAAGCGACCGGACTGGACGAATCGCTTGTTTCAGCAATTTTCGTTCGTCATGCGAACGACGATTCCGGCGGCGACGCCGTGGATTCCGACCGAACATCAACCAGATGATGACACCGAGAATCGGTAAGAAAATCAGGACGAGAAACCAAGCGATCGTTGATTCCGCTGTCCGGTTCTCGATGAAGATGATCATGATGACGGCGAGCGGCACAACCGTCGCTGAAATCGTTAAGACATAAAATAAATAGCCGAGTTGATATAGTCCCCAAATAATTCCGCCGGCGACTAAAAATACAAGCGCGAATTGTAAAATCCGGTTGCGCACAGACCTTCCTCCTTCAATTAACATACCTTCACTAGTATTCTTTCCCCATTCACTATGAAAATATAACAAAAAAGAGAAACCGCAGATACGGTTTCTCTAAAGATTGACCTTTTATAAAAAGTTTTCTTCGTACATCTCACGACCGGGTATCGGATCGTTCAGAGATGCCCAGTCTGTTTCGTCTTCCTGGACGAGACTCGCATCAAACAACGCTTCGAGCTTCTCTTGTTCTAGTCCGATCCCAATCAAGACTAGTTCCGTCCGTCGATCCTCGTCTGATGCAAAGCGACCAGCGTATTCCATGTTCGACGCATATCCTGCCTGATGGAACAACAGTGCCATCTCAGGACGTGTCGCGAGGAACAAGAATCCTTTCGCCCGGACGACTTCTTGCGGCCAGTCTTCAATCAAAGCTAGCAAGCGCTCAGGGTGGAACGGCACGTTGCGCTTGTAGACGAATGAACTGATCCCGTACTCTTCCGTTTCCGGAATATGTTCTTCCGCATTCAACTCACGGATCCAGCCAGCACTCGCTGCCGCTTGTTCAAAATCAAATAGATCAACGTCTAAGATGTCTGCCGGATCGACTTGACCATATGTCGTCTCGATCAAGCGGGCAACTGGATTCAATGCCTTCAGATAGCCGATGACGGTATGGCGTTCTTCCGGTGTCAGGCGATCGACTTTATTTAAGACGATGATGTCCGCAAACTCGACTTGGTCGACGAGTAGATCGACGACTTCGCGCACGTCTGTCTCATCGACTGCCTGTCTGCGCTCGATCAACGACTCACCGGATTCGAAGTCCTTCAGGAAACGGTACCCATCGATGACCGTGACCATCGCATTGATTTTCGTGACATGTGATAAATCGATTGCGCTGTCCGGATCTTCATACGTGAAGGTCTGGGCGACCGGAATCGGTTCCGAGATACCACTCGATTCAATGACGATCCCGTCAATATTGCCTTGGTCGACGAGGCGTTTGACTTCAAGCAACAGATCATCACGCAATGTGCAGCAAATGCAGCCGTTCGAAAGCGTGACGAACGACTCTTCCGTTCGCGAGAATCCGCCTTGCTCAATCAATGCCGCGTCAATGTTGACCTCACTCATGTCGTTGACGATGATCGCGAGGCGGCGCCCTTTGCGATTATGTAGTAAATGGTTCAATAGTGTCGTTTTACCGGATCCTAAATAACCGGATAAAACGGTGATCGATATCGGTTGCATCATCATTCATCTCCTAAAACGTAATCGTTACGTTTTATAGAGTAACCGACTTTTTAACTGACGTCAATCGTAATGATTTCGATTTATTTTTTCTATAAAAAAGGATGCAATTCAGAAGAACGAGAAAAGAAACGTTTTGTAAGCTCGGAATCGCTTCCTAGGGAAATACAAGCAGGAGCGACCCTGCAACGAAGTGTACCGGCGCGATGCTTGTCCCAGGAAAACGATTCGAGCTAAACGAAAAAGCGTAACCTTACTACTGACTTTGAATCGGTAAATCCCATGTCAAGCCAATCAAATCCGTGATCCGCTCCGCTGCCTCGTGAGAAAATCCGGCGATCGTGTAATGATTCGTATCTGCAATCACATGATACATTCCGTTCGGTAAACTGTCGGCGAACGCAGCGTGAGCCGCATTGATTTGTTCGGTCAATGCCGGGTTCAACCAACTTTCTGGCATACCACCCGCCCAGTTCGAAGCGGACAGGACGAGGACCGGCTGCGTCACGTCTTCGATCAACGAAAGAATCATCTGATTGTTCTCCTCTACCGATTGCCATTCATCGAGCGTTCCCCGCCAATGCCCAGGTGCCGCAAAATGTCGCCACATCGGTAATTGGTCGGCTTCCGGTAAGACACTGAACATCTTTTTTCCCAAACGGTCAGGGATCATCCAAGCAATCGGTCGAATGTGACTAAGAAAATAGAGGAATCGATTCCACTCTTCTTGTGTTCGTTCGTACCAGTTCGGCAATGCCGCATCGACATCTGGGTGCGACGGATCAAGCAAGACGATGCCGCGTGTCTCGTCTGCAAACAGGCGTCCACTTGCAAGCGAGATATAAGCTCCGAGCGAGTGACCGATGAATACATACGGTCCTTCGACTCGAAGTATCCGTAAAACATCTGCCAACTCATCCGCTTGATGTGTAAAGAGTCGTTTGTTTTTGCCACGACTCGACAGCCCATAACCGAGACGCGAATATTCAAAGACCCGCCCCCGTTTCAATAATTCAGTTCGGAGCCAACCCCACTGATGCCGATTCGACATCATCCCGTGATCGAGGACGAAGGTGACGTCCCCGCTTCCTGTCAGTCGGGTATCGAAGCGACCGGCTGATGTTTCGACGATATATTCCATACACTATCCCTACTTCCATTCATTCAAATAACGAGATCTCTAATTCGTACCCAAGGATGTTCAAGTAATCAAATAACTGGGATCGATGATGATAGAGATGCACGACTGCTTCAATCGCCCAACCATGCATCGAATCGGTAACTCCCCAGTACGTCGGACGCGTCGAAAATCCGGCCGTGACTTTTTCTTGATAGACCCGAAACGCTTGATCGATTCGCTCAGATAACTGATTGCACGTGACCGGTTCCGCATAAAGTGCCTGCATCGCTTCAGCCGTCGCCCCTTCTGCGAGCATCAAATCGGCTTCAAGCAATACAGCGAGATGGACGGCGACTTCACCGACGGTCCGCTTCCCGGGGATCGGTTGCGTGTTCCAGTCCTTTGCTTCGATCTTCTTAAACAAGACTTTCGACGTCTTCACACCAACACTGACATGGCGAATAAGGGCATATTCCCAGTCAGTCATACTCTTTCCCCCAAGCGATCGCACGTTGTTCGAGTTCCTTGACGAACGCATCCTTACCGGCGATATAGGCTTCGATATCAAGCGGATATGTTGTCGCTAACTGTTCCTTTAATGCCCCGTAAGCAGCGGCTTCTTCTGGATGTTTGCGTAAGTAATCCCGGAAGACGAGATGGCGCTTGATATCAGGATCTCCCGTCGCATAGAGATGAATATGATGCGTCCGTTCGTCTCCACCTTTTCGGTAATAGCGACGTCCCGGCATCCCGAATTCACCCTTCGCCTCGTAGCCGATTGCTTCCATCCGTGCGTCGAACTGCTCGATCCCCTCGAGCGCATCGACGACGGGCAGTATATCGATGATCGGTTTTGCTGCGAGTCCCGGAACTGATGTACTTCCCATATGATGGATCTGCTTAAGACGTGCTCCAAACACCTCTCGTAACCGGTCCGCTTCTCGTGTATATGCACTCTCCCATTCTGATTGATACGGTAACACAATGACTTGTCGCATGGTCGTTTCCCCCTCTAAATTCAGTATGCCAGTTTTTGGGGTAAAACAAAACGACCATCCGCTTTGGAGGTCGTTTCGTTACGCATGGTGTCCGATGTTCGTTAATCCTTTAGATAATCAAACAGTTTCGCAGGTCCACCGAGTCGGAGATCAGCGATGATATGCTGAGCATCGACGACCTTTCGAACAGGGAAGTCAGCGAGTGGTGCCATGACATGTTCAAACAATTGAAGCCGAGCCGGTCCACGGTATGCTTCTTTAATCTCAAGATCCGTGATTTGACTGCGTGTCAGTTCAGAGATGATCAACTCGCCTTGATAACCGCGATGTTGTTTGAGCATGAACTGCGGCGCACCGACAATTGACTGTGCCTCTTCGACTGCCATCGGAACGTATTTATATCCCATTGTCGCTTGTGCAACGCGGAGCGAATGATAGTCAAGCGTTCCAACGAGTACATCATTGTCGAGATACAATCGGGGTGAACCATACTTCTTCGGAAAAGCAGCTACTTCTCGACCAGAGGTGATCGCCGGCTGATTGTTGACATACATCGATAGGTAGAACTCACCGATTTCCCCTTGATACCGAACCGGAATGACTTGCCCGCACTCAAGATAACTCCCAAGACCGGTGCTATCTGGCATATTGATGATCTCAAACTTGATTTGATTGCTCAGCACCTCAAGAGGTTCCGGAACGACTGCTTGTAACGCTTCGATGTCCGTCTCATAGATGATGTTCAAGTATTCCCGATTCCGAAAGAAGATATCGACTGCCGGAAAAACCGGCGCATTGATCGGCGTCGCGACGACGTTCTTTACATCGCTCTGTTTCATTTGAATCCCTCCTTTATGCGTTTAACAATGCGGCAAAGCGTGTGACACTTGTTTCAAAATCAGGAACTGTCTTCGCTGCTTGCGCTTCTTCGACGATTTCTTGAATGAGCGAGTTGAACGGCGTTTTGATATCGTACGTGTTGCCGTACATCGTGACGATCCCATTGATGAAACGAATTTCGGTCGGTTGACCTTTTTGTAAGTCCTGCAACATGCTTGCTTCTAAGTCACGCGACCCGTGCATCAATTGTGGTACGGTGATCAGTTTTTCATCGATATCGTCTAGTGTTGCGTAAGCTGCCGGCTCAAACGTACTCATCGGCGCGAATGTGATGCCGTGAGCGTGACCGACCTCAACGACTTCCTGCATCGTATGGATTGCTGCCCGTAACAAGACAGGATGATCGAGAACATCGCCGTACGTACCGTTACACGCAGCGGATAACCCGCTGAACGTACTATTGATGACGAGTTTTGACCATTTCGTTCCCGGTAGATTATCAGAGATTTCTGTCCCACCGATGTGATCAAGGATTTCCTTCAGTTGGATGATCCGATCCGTCTTCTTCCCGTCCAGTTCACCGATTTGCATCGCATACGTCTTGAAATGTTCGTAATCTGATGTCAGGCGTGACTCACCTGGTCCGACGTATGTCGCTCCGAACTCGACGGATCCCGCAATGATACGTTCGCTTGGAATCTGTTGTTGAATGAACTCTTCCGGTACACCGTTTTGCAAGGAGACGAGAATGCCGTCTTCCTTCAAGATCGTCCGCACTTTCGCGAGGACCGGTTCATTGTAGACCTGCTTCGTCAGCAATAATATGATATCGTACGTCTCTGTGATGTCATCCGGATGAATTGCATGAACAGCTTGCGTTAAATCCGGACCAATGACGTGTGCCCCTGTTGTGTTCAGTGCCTCAATATGTGCACGGTTCGTATCAATCAAATCGACACCCGCATACTGTTGACTCAAATAAGCTCCCATGATGGTTCCAAGGGATCCTGCTCCGTAAATTCCGATTTTCATTTCTATCACCTCTGGTATATACGGTATACTAGTTTCATCATAAACAGAAATATATATAATTATATGTTTTGATAACCCATAGGTTATGTCAGGAGGATATCATGGAACTCTTACATTTAAATTATTTCCGTCACGTCGCGGAGGAATTGAACGTGACGCGTGCTGCCGAACGATTATTCATCAGCCAACCTGCCCTTAGTGCGACGATCAAGAAACTCGAGCGTGAATTGAACACGATATTATTTCATCGAAAAGGCAGAACGATCAGTTTGACTGACAATGGTCGACTGTTACTTCAGTCTGTCGAAAAAATCGAACACGAGTTGACACGTGTTCAGGAACGAATGGTACGAAACGATGCATCAACGAAAACACCACTCAGTCTTGCCAGTTCACATGGTCGTTTCATCCAATTGATTCTACGGGAGTTTCTTCTTCCACAAACTGCTCCCTTGTTCAACTCGGACATCCTCTCGAACCGTGAAATCCTGAGCGGTCTCCTTCATCAAGAATTCCATTTCTCAATCAGCTTCATGGAACTCAAACATCCGCTCATTACGAGTGAACCAATCGTGGAAGAGGAGATCGTCATCACCTACCCTGCTTCCTATTCAGAGAAAGAAGCGATTACAGCACTCTATACGGATGCAACGGAGACTGCCTTTTTGTTTCCCTCTCACAATAAGGACTACAACCGCTTCATCCAATTGAAGATGGCGGAACTGAACATCTATGCCGATACCACGCACTACATCGATGATGTCTCACTTCAGCTCGCCTTACGCCAGCAACGGTATTTCAGCTTCGTTCCTGTTTCCGTTTGTCGGGAGATGGGACTTCCCTTCATTACGGACGATGTATTTACAGTAAAGTCACGACTCTACATGTCGCATGCGACGGATCAATTGACGGTCGAACAAGCAATCATGTACGAACGCATTAAACTGTTTCTACTTTCGCAACGCGCATATCTAATCAAATAAAAACGGATGCCTGCATATGCAGACATCCGTGTGAGATATTACTTCGTGATGAAGTAGCGTGACTGATCGAGATGATCTTTCGCTGTATAGATGTTGAGTTTGTACGAGCCGTTCGTCAATGCCTTACGCATCTTCAAGACATAGTTCCCGTGCTGATCCGCCACGTCTTGAGCGATCAATTGATAACCAGACTCTGTTTTTTGGTAGAGGCGGACGATTTGTCGTTTTTCGACTTTACCTGTCAACGTCTTTTTGCCTGACCATTTTTTGACCGGATACGTGTTCTTGATCGTGAACGACGCCTTTTTCGTGATCTTGTTCGAGATGTCTGTCGACTTGACCGTGTACGTACCTGTCGTTAGACCATTTTTGACCGCAATCTTGAAGCCGCTTGCCGTCGTTTTCGCTTTCGCGATTTTCGTTGATCCTTTATAGAGCGTCACGTCAAGACCTTCCGTTGCTTTACCGCGGAGGATAGTTGATCCGTAAACTGCTGATTTTTTATCGATCGCCGGTGTCGCAACGACACCTGTTCCGACCGTGACGTTCGTTTCTGTCTTCATGAAGCTGAGTTCTGAGACAATCGTCAACTGATCACGCAATTTAAGCGGACGTGTCACGACTTCATATTGACCCGCTTCGTTTGCTGTTGCTGTTCCAAGGACTTTATCACCGAGTTTGACCGTGACTGTTGCGCCCGGAACGGCTTGACCAGTAACGACTTTCGCACCTGGTTTAACTGCTTTTGCCGAGACCGTGAAGTCTTTCATCGGCACATTCATGTTGAATTTAAGGAACGTACCTGTCTCGCCCGGACGTGTTACACCTGTATTCGTGATGCCTTCATACCGCTTGACGTACGGTGCAGCTGCAGCCGCTGAATCAAAGCTGACCGTCATCGGTTTGCTTGCGACGAGTGACCAGTTGTCGTCCGCTTTATAATCGACCGGTTGTTTCGCTTTGATGAAGTCCGAGATGACGTTACGTGTTTCGTAAGCCGATTTGTAGACGATGTTCTTTCCGCCGCCAAGACCTGGGAACGTCGCACTACCAGCGCGATAGTTGTTCGTCGCAACGAGGAATTCTTGATCGTCTGTGATGGCTTTTCCTTGATATTTGATGTTTTGAACACGACTTGCATCTTTATTGGCGACACCACCGTTATAATCGAATTTCGCCGGTTTCGTGATGTCGATTTCATATGTCAGTCCATCGAGGATATCGAAGTTGTAGCTCCGGAATTCTTTGTTCAACAACTCTGTCTGCTCACCGCCGACTTGGTTGAATTGACCGGCAGACATCTCGAGCCAATCTTTAACGTCAGCACCTGTTACTTTGACGACTTCGAGTGTATTCGGATAAACATAGAGATCGGCAACGTTCTTCAGTGCGATCGGTCCCTTTTTGATCAATGTGTAATCGGATGCGTTGACTTGGTTACGACCACCTGTTTTGAATGGTGCACCTGCTGATAACAACGGGAGATCTTTATATTTCGCAAGATCCGCATTTTCTTTGAGTTGTTTCTCGACATACCATTTTTGAGCGTTCGTCACGAACTGAACTGAATCATCATCTTGTGCAAGAGCGAAGAAGCTCTGGATATCATCATTGATCGTTCCGACTTCTTGACGAATATAAGCGAGTGTTCCTTCATGCGCTTTTTCAATCAATTTGACTGCACCTGCATCTGCTGTCGTGTCTTTCGTCACGTCCGCTAATTTAGCGCCAGATGTATCAACGACCCATTTCCCGTCAACTTGCTTCAATTGAAGATCGATGACACCGACGTTTTTCCCTTGCGTGTTCGCCATGACGACCGGCTTGCCATTGATCAAGCCGTTCGTTGCATCAACGTTTGGTAGTTTATTAAACGCCGAATCGGCTGCCGGGAATTTGCCGTGCTGGTGACCTGTCATCAAAACATCGATGTCTGCGACTTTCGTCAACGCGTAACCGACATTCTCATCGCCATCTTTTTGATCCACAGTATCCCCAATACCTGTATGTGCGAGCGCGACGACGACGTCTGCGCCTGCATCTTTTAATTTCTTCGCTGTTGCTTTAGCAGTTGGGACGATATCCTCTGCTGTGACTTTCCCCGTCAGGTTCCCCGCATCCCATGCCATGATTTGTGGCGTGACGACTCCGAACACACCCACCTTGACTGTTTTCATGTCACCGTTCTGGTCTTTGACCTGACGTTCGATGATTTGATAGTCTTTTCCATCTTTGTTGTAGTCCGCGACGATTGGCTTTTTCGTAACGGCATCCAATACGTTCGAGTTGACGAACTTGATTGAACCGCTCGAAGCACTCATCGCTGACTTAAGGAAATCAAGACCGAAGTTGAACTCATGGTTTCCGAGCGTGACTGCATCATAACCAAGGTATTCCATCAATTCGTACATCGGATGTTTGCCTTTGTTTCCTTTGTCGTACTGATTTTTCACGTAATCACCAAACGGCGTTCCTTGAAGAGTATCCCCGTTATCAAACAAGAAGCTATTCGTTACGCCCACTTCCGTTTGTTGCTGTTTGATGACTGTAGCGGCTTTGACAAGACCGATCGTCTCGTCCTGTGCATCCTTGAAATAATCGTAGTTCATTGAGTTCGTATGTAAATCCGTTGTTTCTAAGAAGCGTAACTTGACGACACTGTTGTCGGCAGCAAGTGTCTTGACTTGAACGACTGGTACGAGCATCGGTGCGATCAATGTCGATGCGATGACAAGTTTTGTAGCTTTTTTCATATGGATTTCCCCCCAGGAAGTTTTAACTGCTTCATTAATTTAGCATGGTTCGATTATAGCTAATAGTCCTTTCAAATAGGTCGGACATCCGTCTTATTTAACCTACTTAATCAATTCCAAATACTGGCTTTACATTGTTGATTTTACCTTTACAAATCAGGTTCACATGGTAAAAAAAGGAGATGATACAAATGAGATGAACCACATAAAAAAACGATACATTTCAGGACATGAACCTGAAAACGTATCGTTTATAATTGATGTAGAACGTAATTGTTCATTTTCAACTCCTACAGGAAAAGAAAGCACGTTTTTCGCTTTCGTCAGGGTCAGGTGAGACCCGGTAGACGAAACGTAGTTTAGGATACCGCGGCTTACCCGACTGTGGAAAACGAAAATGACAGAAACGTTCTTCGATCAGATTCATGGCATAAGATTTTCACCACTCCACGTCCCTTACACCGTTTTCTCTGGTTTCCGCCGGACGACATAACCAAGAATTCCACCAAGTAACGCAAGTCCTGTTGCGAAAAGAACCGTCCAACCTGCCGTCTGTTGAGCGAACTCGAATAAGACGTCACTCCGCCACTTCATCGCGAACTGAACATATGAAGCTTGACTGACGATGAAGCTGATGACACCGATCGCGATCGCAAAAATGAATGGGTCGATGATCGACTTGAAACTCCGGATACTACAGACGAAGTAAATCACAAATGTCACGAGTAACAACACCCAATACGCACTCTCACTTGAGATGTTTGGTGCCGTCGTTCCGGCCGATTCAGCATCAATTGCTTGGATCGTCTGTCGTGCGACACCGTAATCAACAGGATCAAGCTTCAATTGTGTCGCTGATAAATCAGGACGTTCTCCACCGACTAACGTCAGCAATTGTTCCGTCACCCGATTCGTATCAATCCCATCGACAACTTTCTGAATCGAGTCATTGAGCTGTTCCGTTGAAGTCTCCCCGTTTAGCATCGAGACCGGGATTTCCGCATTCGCTCCAAGGACGTCTGCTTGATACACGACTTGTCCACCATGAATCCAGTCATACATCCCTCCACTTCCGGCGTTCAGACTCGCAACGGTCAATGCCGTTCGTAGTGAGGAATCACCGTCATACTCCGCTTCGTCCTGCACCGTAAAGACAAGTTGGAGCGTACTCGCGAACATCAAAATCAGCAAGCTGGCACGTCCGGCAGCTGTCAGACCGGATAACTTTTGCGGGAAAAACGCCATCCAACCAAGCAGACTGACGACGAGAAGTGGTAAGATCCCGCTCATCGCATAGCCGTCTTGTAACGCAAGGAACGGGACATCGTTTCCGCGTCCGGCAAGGACGAACCAGATGATGCCGACCGTTAAAAAGAAACTGACCGATCGAATCGTCCACCCAAGCCGACTTGCCTTAATCCGTAACACTAAAAATAACAGGACGATCAATCCGATACCAAAAACAGAATAAAGCAACGTGCCGTAAGAGACATCGAACGTCAATGGCGCGAGGACTTGTTTTAAGTCAATCCCAAACAACGATAAGACGTCGCCGGCAGAACTTGCATCCAGCACCTGATTGATGATCCCTTCTCGGACTGCGCTCGGCATCGTGATCGACAGCCCACCGACGAACAAAAGCATCAACGAAACAGTGATGTCTGTTTCTTTCCATGTGATATTCGCCTGTTGCATCTGCTTCACGAGATCCTGATAGTCTGAGGATGAGGTGATTTGTGAAGTCAAAAATGCCATCACACCGTAGATGACACCGAAAAAGATGAGACCGATGAGGACGCCATACAGGACGTCCCAGACGGAAAACCGTCGTTGTTTCCTTTCTTGCCTTGACTCCATCCCATTTCCTCCTTTTTATGTCTGATGTTTGAATATTCCTGCTACAACGAAACCAAAAACATCAAATTCATTCAACAGCCATTATATCCCACCTTTTCTCTGACTGTCTCCATCGATTTCCAAAACAAAAACCGACTTCTCAGAGTGAGAAGCCGGTTGAACGATCTTTTGCCATAGTATTTTTTTCTCTATTAGATGCCTTCGTATGCTTGTTCCATGATCGTCCGTAATTCAGCGACAAGCGGCATCTTTGGATTCGCTGTCGTACATTGATCTTCGAAAGCATCGACTGCCATCTTATCGAGTTTTGCCTCAAAGTCTGCTTTTTGAATACCTTGCGCCTTGAATGACATCTTGATGTTGAGACGTTGTCCAAGATCGGCAACTGCTTGAATAAGTGATTCGACCCCTTGTTCTGTCGTTGCTGCCGGAAGACCGAGGTAACGTGCGATGTCGGCATACCGTTCATCGGCGACGAATGATTCGTATTTTGGGAATGCTGCCAGTTTCGTTGGGCGTGACGCATTATAACGAATGACGTGTGGCATCAGGATCGCGTTCGTCCGTCCGTGTGGCGTGTGGAATTCCCCACCGATTTTGTGCGCGATCGAGTGGTTGATTCCGAGGAAGGCGTTCGCGAAAGCCATCCCTGCCATCGTTGACGCATTGTGCACTTTTTCCCGAGCTTCTGCGTCAGATCCGTTCTCGTACGCTCGTGGCAAGTAGTCAAAGATCATCTTGATTGCTTTGAGTGCCAGTCCATCCGTGTAGTCGTTCGCAAGAACCGATACGTATGCTTCTGTTGCATGAGTCAAGACGTCCATTCCGGTATCAGCAGTAATCGAAGCCGGTACAGTCATGACGAATTCCGGATCAACGATCGCGACGTCGGGTGTCAAGGCATAGTCAGCAATCGGGTATTTGACGTTTTTCTCTTTATCCGTGATGACGGTGAACGGTGTCACTTCTGAACCCGTACCCGATGTCGTCGGGATCGCGACGAACTTCGCTTGACGACCGAGTGCTGGGAATTGATACGCCCGTTTGCGGATATCGAGAAATTTTTGACGTAAGTTCGAAAACGTTTCGTTTGGCTGTTCATAGAAGAGCCACATTCCTTTTGCAGCATCCATCGCTGACCCACCACCAAGAGCGATGATCAAGTCGGGTTTGAAGTCACGCATGGCTTGGGCACCCGTCTGAACAGTCGTCACCGATGGATCTGGTTCGACTTGGTCGAAGATTCGGTAACTGACGGACTGTGGCAAGTTTTGAATCACTTTATCGGCATATCCGAATTGCACCATCGTTGGATCGGTGACAATCATGACGCGTGAGACGTCTGTCATCGACCGCAAGTACTGAACGGAGTTCTTTTCGAAGTAGATTTTTTCTGGTACCTTGAACCATTGCATGTTCACGCGTCGTCTCGCCACCTTCTTGACGTTGAGTAAATGTTTCGCTGTCACGTTTTCAGAAACAGAGTTTTTCCCGTATGATCCGCAACCGAGTGTCAGTGATGGTGTCAACTCGTTATAAAGATCACCGATTCCGCCATGAGCAGATGGACTGTTGACGAGAATCCGGCAGGCTTTCATGCGGAGTCCGAACGCTGTCATCAAATCATCGTTTGTCGTATGAATGACGGCGGTATGACCGAGACCCCCGATTTCAAGCATCTGTTCAGCAATCGAAAAAGCTTCTTCGGTTGATGCAACGCGGTACGCACCGAGTACGGGACTGAGTTTTTCATGAGACAGTGGTTCTGCTGCCCCGACGTGCTCGAGTTCCGCGACGAGCATGACCGTCGTTTCCGGAACATCGATCCCAGCTTTTTCTGCAATCCATGTCGCAGGTTTCCCGACGATGTCCGCGTTGACGGCACATGTATCGGTTTTGATGACGAGTGATTCGAGGCGTTGTTTTTCTTCCGGTGTACAGAAGTAACAACCGAGTGCTTCCATTTCTGCACGGACCGTTGCATATATTTCTTGGTCAACGATGACGGCTTGCTCAGACGCACAAATCATCCCATTATCAAACGTTTTTGAGAGAACGAGATCGCTGACTGCCCGTTTGACTTTTGCTGATTGTTCAATGTAGCAAGGAACGTTCCCTGGTCCAACACCGAGTGCCGGTTTACCTGTTGAATACGCTGATTTGACCATTCCTGCACCACCTGTTGCCAGGACCATGGCGATGTTTTCATGGTTCATCAAGACTTTCGTTGCTTCAAGTGATGGTTCTTCGACCCATTGAATGCAGTCTTTCGGCGCCCCAGCTTTGATGGCTGCATCGCGAAGTGTTTTCGCCGCTTCGACGGAACACCGTTGTGCCGACGGGTGGAACGCGAAGATGATCGGGTTACGTGTCTTGATCGCAATCAATGCTTTGAACATCGTCGTTGACGTTGGGTTGGTGACTGGTGTGACACCACAGACGACACCGACCGGTTCAGCGATATATGTGATGCCGTTTTGGACATCTTCTTCCAGAATCCCGACCGTTTTTTCATGACGTAGACTGTTGTAGATGTATTCTGTCGCAAATATATTTTTAATCATCTTATCTTCAAAGACACCGCGCCCTGTCTCTTCTGTTGCGAGACGAGCGAGTTCGACGTGCCGTTCAAGTCCGGCAAGTGCCATATCACGGACGATCGTATCAATTTTTTCTTGATCGAATGTCAATAACTCCTGTAATGCACATTGTCCTTTTTCAACAATTTGTCCAATTGCTTGTTCGACCGGCGTTACTGTCGATTTTGTTTTTTCTTTCACAGCCATGAGTGGTTTCCTCCCTGTCGTGGAACGAATCTGAGTTTGATTTGCCAACCATTATGTCAGGAATGCCAAGCTGTTTTTCAATAGTTTGTGCTTTCCTTCACAAATCAATCATAACTCCTTTTTCCTGTTTTGTGCATGACCATCCTGTGAATTCCCTCACATCCTTGGTAACGTTTACATCTATTGCGGATTCTCCTTTTTCATCGTTTTGCTCTATGTACGAAGACGTGTGCGATTTATCACACTCGCATTTTCGTGACTTGATAGCCATTTCATCATCTTGTATTCTGATTATGGGGTACATATTAAGAGCTACCACTAAAGGAGGACACTTGAATGTCAGTTGTACAGGAAATGTTAGCTTTCAACGAGCGATTCGTCGCCGAAAAACAGTATGAGCAGTTCGTCTCGGATAAGTTCCCGGACAAAAAGGTCGTCATCCTGACGTGTATGGATGCCCGCCTAACGGAACTTCTTCCACATGCACTCGGCCTTAAGAACGGGGATGCGAAGATCATCAAAAATGCCGGTGCTATCCTATCGCACCCATTCGGTTCTGTCATGCGTTCGATTCTCGTCGCATTGTATGCACTGGGTGCTGAAGAAGTCGTCGTCATCGGTCACCACGACTGCGGCATGAGCACGATTGATCCTAAACATATGATCAGCGAAATGAAGGATCGAGGTATCGACCAACAGATTCTTCACACGCTTGAAGTATCAGGTGTTGATTTAAATCAATGGTTGCGTGGCTTTACGTCAGTTCAGGAGAGTGTCGCCCACTCCGTCAGTCTCGTGAAGAACCACCCCTTACTGCCACCTGGTACGAATGTCCACGGACTCGTCATCGATCCAGGGACCGGTAAACTCGACGTCGTCGATTGCTGATTGCTCTCTTATAGAAGAAACTCAAATAGACTCGGGATATTCTACTCCGTCTTAAATTAAAGATAATGTGCCATTTTCTCGTAATGGAGAAGAATGGCACATTTTTTTGTGTGAGCCATTTTTAGTGATCAAAACGCCTTTCCCCTCATGCTTTTAGGTATTAAAAAACGTGACTTTTTATGCAAATCTAGAAAGTCTATCGTGAAGGCATTTAATACGAGGTCAGACTTTTATCCTTGACAGTGTTCCACCATGGCTGTAAGATACTTTAGTATAGTGCAGTGATAACAAAAGAAAGTGTGGTTTTACCGAATGATTAACGCCGTATTGTTTGCCGTCTTTTTACTATTCATCTTAGCGATCTTCCGCGTCCACATCGTGCTCGCGATGGTCATCAGTGCGTTCGCCGGCGGTCTCGTCGGCGGTCTCGATTTAACGAAAACAACCGAAGCATTTGCTGGTGGTCTTGGCGATGGGGCAGAAATCGCTCTTAGCTACGCGATGCTTGGTGCGTTTGCTGTTGCCCTCTCGAAAACGGGCTTACCGGATGCTCTCGCTCACGCATTGATTGCACGTTCACGTGGTAACGCAAGTGCCGCATCGGTCAAAAAATTAAAAGGATTCGTTTTGTTTGCGATTCTGTTACTCGCAATCAGTTCACAAAATGCTTTACCGATCCACATTGCCTTCATTCCGATCATCATTCCGCCGCTTCTTGGTCTCTTTTCTCAGTTGAAGATGGACCGACGTCGAATTGCGATCATCATGACATTCGGTCTCGTCACACCGTACATGTTCTTACCGATCGGATTCGGAGACATCTATCTGAATCAGATTTTACTGAAAAACCTTAAAGCTAATGGTCTTGATACGACGGGAGTTTCTGTCATCGAAGCGATGGCGATTCCAGCACTCGGAATGGTCGTCGGTCTCTTGATTGGTCTTTATACGTACCGGAAAGAGCGGACGTATGAAATTCGTGATATCGCCCCAGACGACTATGAAATCCCGGTCATCACGAAAACGAAACTGATCTTAAGTGGTGTCGTCGTCATTGCGACATTGATCGTTCAACTGCAGACGGAATCAATGATTCTTGCTGCAACGACGGGACTCATCCTCTTCTTGTTGCTTCGTCTCGTTCGATTCAGTGAAGCAGATGACGTCATCACGCGTGGTATGCGGATGATGTCATTCATCGGTTTTGTCATGATCTCAGCGAACGGATTCTCGAATGTCTTGCGTAAGACGGGTGATATCGAACCGCTCGTTGAGAACTCAAAAGCATTGATGGGCGACTCCCAACTCGTTGCCGCGTTCGTCATGCTCTTGATTGGTCTTCTCGTCACGATGGGCATTGGATCAAGTTTCTCAACTGTTCCAATCATCGCTGCGATCTTCGTTCCACTTTGTATCCAGTACGGCTTCAGCTTAGAAGCGACGGTTGCGATCATCGGGACAGCTGGTGCTCTTGGTGACGCTGGTAGCCCCGCGTCAGACTCGACGCTTGGACCTACGAGTGGTTTGAATGCCGATGGTCAGCACGATCACATGCGAGAAACCGTCATTCCGACGTTCTTGCACTACAATATTCCGTTGCTCATTTTCGGTACGATTGCTGCGGTCGTATTATAAAAACAAGACGGATTCGCTATCATGGTGGATCCGTCTTTTTAATTGTCTCCGTTTTTTTCCTTTTCATTTGATCTTCGGTTCTCTAAAATAAAGGAATGTACTGATTACAAAGGAGTTGTCTTACGTGTTATCTCAAATCGTCAACCAGATTTTGCTTTCACTTGCCGATCTCGGATATTTCGGTATCGCCCTCGGGTTGATGATTGAAATCATACCGAGCGAGATCGTTCTCTCATACGGCGGATTCATGATTTCTCAAGGAACGATTAGCTGGCCGCTCGCTGTCGTCGCCGCCGTCATTGGCGGATTGTTGTCGCAATTGTTCTTATATTGGTTTGCTCGCTATGGCGGTCGTCCATTGATCTTGAAGTACGGAAAGTATGTCCTGATCTCTGAACATCATCTGGATTTAGCTGAACGCTGGTTCTTGAAGTACGGTCAAGGTGTCATCTTCGGAGCTCGCTTCATTCCTGTCGTCCGCCATGCCATCTCGATTCCAGCTGGTCTTGCGAAAATGGATCAAACGAAGTTTTCACTCTACACGGTTCTTGCCATCATTCCATGGTCAATCTTGTTCCTCTATCTTGGAGAAACACTCGGAACGAACTGGCGCTCGATCAAGGAAGTCGCTGCACCATATACGAATGGTGTTTTGATTGCTGCCGTCGCCTTAATTATCGTCTATTTCTTCTATAAACGCCGTCAACGGTCGGTTTAACTCATCAAGCAGTCTGTCTGTCGACGGACTGCTTTTTACAACACACAGGAGGTCCTGCCATGCTCACATACCCGCTCGCCCATTTCCCGCTACGTCGTTTGACCGCATCCTATCGTTCTGGAAGCCCGGTCGCGACTGGCATCACTGTCGACGGACATATTTTAATCGTTGAAGAATCGATTGATGAATTTCGTGAAACACAGATCCTCTCCATTCATCAACTGAAGGATGATTGGCGAAAGACGACAATCGTCGAAAGAAACGACATCGACTTTTCCCTCGTTGATCGTTTTCCAGACGGACGGCTGTTACTCGTCGCTTCTCGTTGTGATGATGATATCGACGGCACATGGTTGCCGAACGCCTTTATCTACGATCCTCAAGGTCAGTTACTGAATAGCTTTTGTTTAGACGACGGGATTCAAAATATGCAAATCGACGAACAAGGTTGGATTTGGGTCAGTTATTTTGATGAAGGTGTCTATGCCGATGCCGTCACGAGTTCAAATGGTGCTTTCGGTCTGGTCGCTTTTGACGATACAGGTGAAGTGCAGTATAAGAATCGGCAATATCCGATTGATGATTGTTATGCTCTGAATGTCTGTTCATCAACAGAAGTCTGGTTCTTCTACTACTCTGATTATCGTTTCGTCCGTATTAATCAAGAGGACGATCTCGTTTGTGAGGCTCCTACGATCGCCTTTTCTCAGTTCGCTCGGTACGATGATCATCTACTTGCTTCATACTCTGATGACGTACACTTACTTGAACGAAATGGAACACGTTTTAAGAGCATTCGTTCGATTCGTTTCATGACCGAACAAGGAAATTCTCTGTCAGGTGACCTTACAATGCGTGATGATTTGATCGTCTTAGCAACTGCTGAGCATCTGTATTTTGGTAGACTAGGTCAACAACTTGACACTCTACTAATGGGCGAATGAAAGCTGTTACATATTTGTTTCATGAATATCTGATTATTGAAAACTCTATTTCAAATTTTCAAAAAGACTAGCCGAGCCCTATCCGAGGATAGTATACTCAGCTTTATAGTTCTTACGACAAGTTGTCTGAACATTATGACGTCACAGATTTTTTTGGGGGAAACGATGAGTTCGAATTTGAAACGAGATTTAACAGCACGACAGGTACAAATGATTGCGCTCGGAGGAACGATTGGTGTTGGTCTCTTCCTCGGGGCATCAAGTACGATCGCTTGGACAGGACCATCAGTCTTACTTGCGTACATGCTAGCCGGAGTTTTTATCTTTTTCATCATGCGGGCACTCGGCGAGATGGTCTACACCCATCCGCACAGTGGATCATACGCAAAGTTCGCAAACGATTATATCCATCCAGCTGCTGGTTTTTTAACAGCAAGTAGCAACATCTTCAACTGGGTCGTCGTCGGAATGAGTGAAGTCATCGCCGTTGGAACGTACTTACGCTTCTGGTGGCCTGAACTACCAACATGGATTCCAGGGATCGTCGTCATCATTCTCTTGACGCTCGCAAACCTTGCTTCCGTCAAGATGTTCGGTGAACTCGAGTTTTGGTTTGCTTCGATCAAGATACTGACGATTCTTCTGATGATCGTCGCTGGATTCGGCATTATTTTCTTTGGACTAGGGAATGGAGGAAATCCAGTCGGTCTTTCGAATCTTTGGACAAACGGTGGATTCTTCACAAACGGTTTCACCGGGTTCTTCTTTGCCCTCTCGATTGTTTTCGCCTCTTACATCGGTGTCGAGTTGATCGGAGTCACGGCTGGGGAAACAAAAGATCCAGAGAAAAACATCACGAAGGCGATCAATGGTGTCGTCTGGCGGATTCTGATTTTCTACGTTGGAGCGATTTTCATCATCGTCACGGTGTATCCGTGGAACGAATTATCCGATCTTGGAAGTCCGTTCGTTGCGACATTCGCCAAGGTCGGTGTGACGATTGCTGCCGGCATCATTAACTTCGTCGTCATCACGGCCGCTTTATCCGGTTGTAACTCAGGAATCTTCAGCGCCAGTCGGATGATCTATGCATTAGCGGAAAAAGGGCAAATGCCGTCTTTCTTCTTAAAGGTCAATAAACGTGGGATTCCGCTCTATACAGTTCTAGCCATTTCAATCGGGATTTTCTTTGGTGTCATTCTCGATATCATTCTCCCGCACGTTCTCGGAAAGGATACGAACATCTTCGTTTATGTCTACAGCGCTTCGGTACTACCAGGGATGGTGCCGTGGTTCGCGATATTAATCAGTCATATCCGTTACCGAAAACTCGAAAGTGAACGGACAGCCTCGCATCCGTTCAAGATGCCAGGTGCACCGGTGACGAACTATCTATCGATCGTCGCGCTGATCACAGTACTCGTCGGCATGCTGTTCAATGACGAGACACGCGTCTCAATCTTAATCGGAATCGCCTTTTTGATTTTAAGTACGATCTACTACATCGTAAAAGTACCGAAAATCGAAAAATAAAACGGTTTGTACTCCTCTCATGACACAATGAGGGGAGTTTTTTTCATTCACTGTATTTTTATTTTGACGTCACATATTATTCATGGTATTCGTGATTTCCCGAACGTCTAAACAATTTAACGACAGAAAAGAGAGATGAAATATGAACGGATTCAATCGTTTCCTGCTCGTCCTAATCGGTATTCTCAGTTTAATCAGCGTCGTCAGCATCTGAACAGTCGTCGATTTCCCGACACCGTTCGGTCCAAGAAAGGCGAAGATTTCCCCTGCTTGCACGTCAAACGAAATCCCTTTGACGACATCCTTTCCATCGTACGTCTTCGTCAAGTTCACGACATGAATCATCTTCATTCCTTCTTTCCATGAATTCAAAGTCATGTCCAATATTTTCCTATTTTTTCTGTTCGAAAATCAAAAAAGACACCTGAATCGGTGCCTTGATTCAATCTCTAACGATTACTCTACAATCTGGTATACACCATATACGGCACCTGCAGACAAGGCGAGCGTTACGACTACCGACACCAGCATCATCTTAAACTCAACTCCTTTTAAGCGAACGGCTCGCGCTAACGCGAGACTAAACGATAGTACCGTGCCACTCGTAAATACAAGCGCTCCTGCGAACAATAACGTAGGATTAATCCAAACATCTCCGATGACGAGCCATGTGTAAGTGACACAGGCTAAAAGAGCGGTCATGATGAGCCATTGTTTCGATGTTCTCTTTTTCAACATATCGGTTTCCTCCTGGTTTGCTTCTACATACTTGTTCGTCTTTTCCTGTCAAACTCCTTTCACTAAAAAATCGTGCCTCCTGCTATCAGGAAACACGATCCACTTATGACGCCACTTGCCATTTCTCTTTTAATTGCTCCATCTCTTCCTGTCCTTCGTACGACTGCATCCAGAGGTTAAAGACATCGACGACGTCCCCTTCTGACTCCCGGACGAGGTAGCTTTTCTCCGCCGGAATCCACTTTTCTTGAATTCTTGGTGCCGCGAGTCGTTGATCGAGTGCTTCATAATGAATCGCCTCGACCGTATCAGTGATCATGACATCGACTTCACCTGAGGCAACAGCATGCGGGATGTCGAGGTTTTGTTCATACATGACGATATTCGCCTTCGTGAACGTCTTACGGACGAACTGTTCATTCGTCCCCCCTGGATTTAGACCAATCGTCACGTCCGGTCGATTGATTTGTTCGATCGAAGCAAGGCGTCCGGCATCTTCTTTACGGACGAGCGGTGTCTTTTGGAACGACAGGTAACTTGACGTGAAGTCGCCAATGATCTCGCGCTCGATGTTCTTCGTCACGCCCCCGACGACCATATCGAATTTCCCGCTAGCAAGATCAGCAGATAGCGTGGGCCATGTCGTCGGGACGAATTCGACATCGATACCGGTCGTCTTCGCGAAAGAACGGATCACTTCGATATCGAATCCTTCGTACTCGTTCGTCTTCCGGTTCAAGTAGGTGAATGGTTTGTAATCGCCGGTCGTTCCGACGACGATTTTTTTCGTCGCAAAGACGTTCTTTGCTTGTACACGTCGTGGTTGCTCCGATTGCCATAGCGTCAGTAAGCTCGCAAACAGGACGCCACCTCCGACGACGATCCATCCCCATTTACTCATGTGCTCCCGCTCCTTTCGCTCCGACCGTCTCACGCGTCGAGACGATGTTCCATTTTTTCTTCAATTTTTGAACTTGTTCTTGCCCCTCTGCACTTTCAATCCAGACCCGGAAGACATCTCCAAGCTGTTTTTGATCCGATTTCATCAAATACGCCATCTCGGCTGGTTCCCACGCCTCTGTCAGTTTCGGCACCGCAAGATTGAGTTCTGTCGCGTAATGCAACGCTTCGATGTCGTCTGTTACCATGACGTCGACTTGACCGCTTTGGACGGCTTTTGGAATGTCTAAATTATTCTCAAAGACGGTCACATTCGCCTTCGGAAAATGCTTCTTCACGAACGCCTCATTCGTCCCACCCGGATTGACACCGATTTTGACGGATGGATCATTGATTGCATCAAGCGAATTCAAGCGTTTGACATCTTCCTTCTTTACGAGCGGTGCTTTTTGAAAGGAGAAATACGACGACGTAAAGTCTCCGACGACCTCGCGTTCGACTTTCTTTGTAATCCCACCGACAGCGATATCAAACTTACCTGACTTCGTATCTTCCGATAACGTCGGCCATGTTGTCTTGACGAACGTCACGTCAAGATCCGCTGCTTTAGCAAACGCTTGGATGACTTCAATATCAAAGCCTTGATAACGATTCCGTTCCTCGTTCCAGTATGTAAAGGGTTTATAATCCCCCGTCGTTCCGACAACCAGTTTTTGGTCTTCGAAGATGTCATGTGCTTCGACATTCGTCTGTTGATTCCAGATCATCCAAGCGGCAACGCCTGTCAGGACAAGTCCAGCTAATAGCCATGGTTTCTTTCTCATCGTATCTCTCCTTTCTGTTTCGTCGTTGCCCATTCACCGAATATTTCCACAATTTAACCTAAACGATTTTCGGTGTGGGTAATAGTCATTATCCTACCACACTTACACGTGATTTCAAGATAATTTGACGATTTTATGCATAAAAGCGTTAAAAAGATGTTTTGATGACGGTTACAGTTCCATAAGTCGTCTCTCTTTACAGAATCCCCTCGTCTTTTCCATACTGAAACAGAATCATCAAATCGTGAAATGGAGGAATGGAACATGAGTCAGATTTTTATCATTGGTGCAAATGGTAAAGTAGGTCGTCACGCTGCTCGTTTACTGCAGGATTCGGAGCATGATGTCAAAGTAGGATTACGTTCCAAGGACCAATTCAGTGATTTTGAGAAACTCGGTCATACCCCGGTCCATCTTGATCTTGAAGCCGACGTCGCAACAATCACGGAAGCATTACAAGGATCAGATGTCGTCATCTTTACGGCAGGATCAGGTGGTCATACAGGAGCCGACAAGACGATGCTGATCGACTTCGATGGTGCCGTCAAATCGATTGAAGCAGCAGAAGCAATCAAGGCGAAACAGTTCATCATGGTCAGTGCCTTGAACGCCGATTCGCCGGAAACATGGTCTGACAGCATGAAGCCGTATTACATCGCGAAACGCTACGCGGATCGTGTCCTGAAGGAATCGTCACTCAACTACACCATTCTTCGCCCAGGCGGACTATCCGATGAAGCCGGCACAGGAAACGTCACGACGGATCCGTCCGAGCAAGCGACTAAAAAAATTCCACGCGAGGATGTCGCCCGTGTCATTTTAGCTGCGATCGGTCATGATAAAGCATCGAAACAAGTCGTCACACTACTCGAAGGTGACACACCGATCAACGAGTTGTTCTAATACAAAAGCTCACGTCTCGGAAATTGAGACGTGAGCTTTTTTTGAAACTATACTTTTTCTCAAGCCATGGCTTGCTGCCTAACGCCCTCTCTTTTCCAGACTGTAATGAGACACGTCACCAAGAAACTACCAACAAAAAGTAAGGATAGATGAAGGACTTGCGTCCCGACTGATCCATCCATGAATAATAATCGACCGAAACCAGAGACGGCATTTGGAACAGGCAGGAACGTTCCGAGCGATTGATAAAATGGTGCCAGCATCTTCGCTGGAACAATGTTCCCTGCGGTCATTAACTGGAACGGGATCAATGCGACATTAACGAGTGGAGCAATCGGACCAAACAAGGCAAAGTTCATCTGTGTGACTGCGATACAGGTCGCAACGACGAGGAGCTCGAACGCCCATAGTTTGATGAATGGTGTATCGATGTCTGTCAGTAGATGCGCCATCGAGACGAGGAGCAATGGTACGACAAGTAAGACGATGCCGTGCAATAGTTGTCGACTCCAGAAAAGATCCCATTTTGTGTGACGACTCTTTAAAATCGTACTGACGAGATTGAATTGTATCCCCATCGTCATCATCGCGATGTAAATGACAAAACCGAGAACGAGCGGAAGCATTGATAAAGCAAAATCCGAGACGGCATGTTCCGTAACGATTGACGTCGTGAACGTCGGCTCACCATTCAACTGTTTGCTGATCGTTTCCGTTGCTCTCTCAAGGATTGCATTTGCGAATTCCGCATTCGTCTGACTGACGTGTGCCGTTAGTTGATGCGTTGCATCATCTTTTTGTAAGACGAGATCGACTTCATTCGCATCAAGTGCTTGCAACCCTTTTGTTTCTGTTGCAACCGTCTGAACCGTGAACGGTGCTTGTTGCAACGACTGGATGAACGGATCATTCGCTTCTGCGACGACCCCAACATTTAATTGATCAAGACGTTCTGTCGTTCCTTGGTAACCCGTCATCCAGACAACGAGGAACAAGAGCGGTACGACGATTGCGAAGACGAGCCCCACTTTCGTTTGTGTCATTGACCAGACATCTTTCCATGCTTTCATATTACAATCTCCTTTTACATGCATTACTTATAATATCACGTGCAACTATATGTCCGAAGGAAAACCATTCACGTCACATTCCGGTGAATGGTCTCAAGTGTTACTTTTAATTGCTCGATTTGCTCTCGCGATAGTCCACGGAACGCTTCGAGTTGTAGCTGATCGAGCTCTGGCCCGAGGCGATCGACGATGTCGCGTCCTTCTCGTGTCATCAAGAGCAGAACCGCTCGTCGGTCCCGGGGGTCCGGCGTCCGAACGATTAGTTCTTTTTTACCGAGCTTATCGAGAATCTTACCGATCGTCGTTTGATCACGTTCTGTCACGAGTGCCAGCTGCTTTTGCGAAACACCATCTTGTTTAGCGAGTTCGCTCAGGACAGAAAACTGCTCTGGTGTCAGACCGAACGCTTCCATCCGTTTAGCAGCAGCACGTTTGAACGCATAATAACTACGGGATAATTGCATTCCAAGCGACCATTCCGATTCTTTCATCCCATCATCTCCATATAGTTGCACTACTTATTATTTATTCACTATACCTGAAGGAGAATGAGCTCGTCAACGGTCTCATTTTGCCTGTCGTTGACGAATCCCATCGATATGCGCTTGTTGGGTGGCACGATCGACTTGTGAATGAACACCGAGTTTTCCTGCAATCGTATCGACTTGACTCGGTGTCAACGGCTTTTCTGTCGCGAGTTGCTCGATCGTCTTACGTAAGACGTTTCGTTTCAAGACACGGACATGCGCTGAATCGACCGTGATTTTTTTCAGTTCACAGCGTTCGCTGAAAACGATCAAGGAGTGAAAGAGCGCAGGATCCGTTCCTTCTAAGAAGCGTTGCATGCTTTTGAGATGCCCTTCATTTTGTTTGATCGGATTATAAAACCGTTGTTTGAAGCGATTCTGGAACTGCTGCGTCCACTGACGGTCCTGCTCGCGTCCGAAAATCCACCCGCTGTAGTTTTTCGATTCGAGTACATAGATGCCACTTTCATGAATGAACGTCACATCGATTTCCGTCGTTCCTTCTCCACGCGCACGTGGTAAGTATGTATTAAAGACATACGTGCCGTATCCGGACACTTGATCGAGTTGACGTGTCGTCAAGTACTCGCCCCATTTTCCTTTATCACGAACAATCCGTAAAAACGGCTCGCGTGTCAGTCGGTAATACCGGCTATTGTGATATGAACTTCGTTTGACGAAGAAGAACAAACCGAACGTTCCGAAGAAGAACAGCACCATGAGCAGTCCAACTTGAATCAAGAATGGCAAAAATGTCACTAACACATTGTCCACTAGATTAATCTCCCTTCCATATTAACCTTTATTTTCCACTATATCAGCATAATCAATTTCCACCTCATTTTCCACTATTTGTTATGGTGACTATCCTATGGTACGGTAAAACAAAGGAAGGTGTTCTCCATGGATTCTGTCGTCACGTTCGCACCACTAATCGTCTTATTCTTCATCTGGATGTCCTTATCTCAAAAAGCAGACGAAGCGAAACGCCGTCAACAAACGATTCTGAAGAAGCTACAACGGATCGAAGAGCACCTCGGTCTGAATGAGGTGTCACTAGAAGAAGCAGCGTTACAAGTCGAACTGGTTCAGTTGCTTCATGAAGGAAAGACGGTTGAAGCTGTCAAACGGGTTCGGGAATCACTCGGTTTCTCCTTACTTGAAGCGAAACAGTATGTCGATCAACTAAAAAGCGAGCACGGATTATGATTAAAAAGACCATCTGACAGTGAAGTTCAGATGGTCTTTTCCAACTATGTATTCATTTATGTGCATCAAGTATCAACGAAGGAAATTTCATCTGTTCTGCATTTCGGGGATCGTATCGTTTCGAGCGGAAAATGATGCCGTCATCTCCGTTCCAATCTGCTTGATGAAACGATCCGTTCTGATCGAAATATTCTAGAAGGCACACTTGAAATCCAGCTTCTTTAAATACTTGCTGTAACGTTTCATATGTATAGACGATTTTATGACTCGCCGCCGGATGGTCAGCAGGACCGGGGCCACCGACTTGAACGATTGCTTGGTATGCCTCATCTCGAAAATTACCGTCCGGCACTGCACAACGGACGTATCCCCCTGGCGCAAGATATGTATAACAATGACGTGCCGCGTCAATCCCTTCTTCAAACGTCAAGTGCTCCCAGACGTGTTCGGCAAGAATTGCTTGCAACGTGTCGTTCGAACACAACCGTTCCCAATCGGACCGATTGAGCAGATTCAACTCATCTTCCTGTGTATGATACCAGCCGGGATTGTTGTAGTACGGTCCGGCTCCAATAACGATACGTTCTTTCATACGAGATCCTCCTTCTTATTTCACCATTCTATTAATTCTCATTTCACACATTTGTCCCTGCTTGCGACAAAAAACAGACGACGGAGAATCCGTCGTCTGTTGCTGTTAATCTCGTGCTGCAAGGCGATACAAGAGATCGAGTAATTCGATATAGAGCCAGATGATCGTCACGATCAATCCGAATGCTGCAACCCACTCCATCGATTTCGGAGCACCCGCACGAACTTGTTGCGAGATAAAATCGAAGTCCATCACGAGTGACAGGGATGCCACGATGACGATGACGAACTGAATACCAATCGCAAGCGGTGAGCTACCTGTCATGAATGGGAGGTCGACACCAAATAACGAGAGAATCAAGTTGACTGCATACAAGACGAAGATCGAGAGAATCGCTGCTGTTACCGCAGAACGGAAACGTTGCGTCACTTTTATCATGCCTGTCGAGTAGACGAACCACATCGCAAATGCAACGACGAATGTCGCAACGACTGCCTTCCCGACGATTCCTGGATACATGCTTTCGAACATGAGCGATAACGCTCCGACTGCCACCCCTTCAACGATCGCATAGACCGGTGAAAGAACCGGTGCCGTCGCCGGTTTGAATGTGATGACCAAGGCAAGAATTAGACCGATGACCAGTCCACCAATCAAGGCTGGGAACAACAATCCTTGGTTTTCTGCGAGGAAGAACCAACTTCCACCTGCTGCTGCCGTGACGAGAGCGAGCAGTAAGAAAATCTTACTCATCGTCCCGCTTTTCGTCATCGGTCGTTCTCCAACACGTGCCGTATCGAAGCCACGACGCAATGCCGGGTTAACTTTAAAACGTGAAGCCATTGCATTCACTCCTTTTTATGATTCTGCTTTGTATTACGAAAGCTTCCCGAAAAAGTTTCAAAATAACCATTGATCGAGTGCTTTTAATTGCAACATGACGACTGGGATCGAGGCTTTGGCATCGATGCGGTGTGATTTCGCTTGCCCAATCAAACCGGACGTCACGAAGTCCGACCCTTCGAGCGCTTCCCCGATCGGACCAAATGCATCACTATCGACTTGACGGTGTCGGTAATGGATGAACCGTTCCGTCGTTCCTTCTCTGACTTTACAACCGTCCTCGACGTCCGGGCGATTCAGTCCGTATTCGGCATAATGCCAGACGGTCGTCGTATCCCAAGGCGAACCGATATGCAGGATTTGACCGTCGGCCTCGATGAAGCGTTCAATCGGTGAGCCAGGACCGAAACCGTTTTCCAGTTTATGATCGGCAACGAATGTCGCCGCATCCTTCCCCCATGCGGTCACCGACCACATCGGATGCTCGCTTCGGACTACACCTGGATACGTTCGAAAGACTTCCGGTACACGACCGATACCACGTGTGACCGTTTTTGCCAGGTCATATGCCGGCATCTCCCGACGGATCGTTTCCCACCATTCTTCAGGTACAGCCGGTTGGCTCCAGTTCTTCGGATCTGAATTATCCGTACTTTGCGCCGGCATCATGATCAACCCTTCAGTTGTGACCACTTCCTGTAGTGCCTCAATCAATGCTTGTACCCCACCAGGAATCCAGCCAATTTGTTTGAGTGACGTATGGACGAACAGCTTCATACCGGACGTCACACCTAATTCGCGTAACGCTTCTTTGATTTGTGATTTCGTGACCATGTTTCGTGTTTCCATCGTTCTGATCTCCTTACTCGACGACTAATGCTATCGTCGACCCCGTTTTTCCTTGCTTGACTTCGATTTTCGCATCAACACGTGACTTCAGCTCCTGCACATGACTGATGATCCCGACCATACGGCCGCTCGCTTGAATTGAAAGCAACGTCTCGATCGCTTGTTCGAGCGATTCCGGATCAAGTGTTCCAAATCCTTCATCGATAAACATCGTCTCAAGCGACACTCCTCCACTTGCTTCTTGCACGACTTCCGATAGTCCAAGCGCAAGTGCAAGGGACGCCTTGAAGCTTTCTCCACCGGACAACGTCTTGACGTGACGTGTTTGCGACGTGTAAGCGTCAAAGACATTTAAATCAAGTCCGTATTTTTTGAGTCCTTTTCCTGCCTCCGTTTTTCGCTCGAGCTGAAAACGACCCGATGTCATCTCATGCAGGTGTCGGTTTGCGGCGAACAAGATTTCATCGAAGTATGCCGTCTGGACGTACGTCTCGAATGTCATCCGTTGCGCATTCTCCCCGACACCAACGCGAGCGAGTTCGCCGATGACTCCGTATCTCGCATCCTCGTCCTCAATCTGGCGTTGCAAGTTTTCCCACGCCGTTATCAACTGATCAATATGTGCCCTTTCCTTCTCGAGCCCGACACGTCGATCGGTCCGCTCCGTCAGTTCGAGCGACGCCGTCTTCAAGTCCATCCGCAACAGTTCAAGATCCGGACGCACTTGACCTTCCGTCTTCAAGCGAGCTTGTTCCTGTTTCAGCTTCAATTCCTGCCGCTCTAGGCGGTCTTGTTCCAGCCGTTCATGGAGTAGACGAATGTCTTCGCGTGACCGTCTCGCATCGCGGAAGGCTTCGATCGTCGGAAACGCTTCTTCTGACAAGACTGCTTGTAATTCGTTTTCGCGCTTCGTCAGACGGTCGCGCTGTTCCGAAAGAGCTTCGATCAATTGACGCAATCGTCCTTGGTGTTCCGCTAAGTCACGATCGAGCTGTTCCTTTTCGCGTAACTGGCGCTGTTTATCTTGCTCGAACTGCTCGATGCGTGTTTCTGCCTGTTGTTGTTCTTCACGAAGTGCTGATAACGATTTTACGAATTCTCCAGATTGACTCAGGCGACCAGTCAAGTGTGCCAATTCCGATTCGATGACAGTTTGGTCTTTTACCACCCTATCAATCTTCAACTGTAGTTGCTCTAGCGATTGTTCGAGTTGTTGAAGACATGTTTCAAGACGTTCTTTTTCCGTCTGTGCTGACGCTAATCGGACTTCCGTCTGTTCGATTTCCCGAAGCTGTGCTAAAACTTCCGCATGAGTTGACTCGTTTTCACTAGTTTTTTGAATCTCGATCGTCAGTTGTTGCAGACGCTCTGCAACCGTCCGGTAAGAGGCTTGTAACTCTTGATGCGCTTGTTGTGCTTCTAAGAACCGCTGTTGTGCTACATCGACCGATAGTTCCTGTGCGACAGCGACAGCATGTTGCGGATGCGACGTACTGCCACAGACAGGACAAGCCAGCCCGTCCGTCAATCCCTTGGCAAGTTCAGCAGCCAGTTGTTCCCGTTCACTTTTACGAGCTACTTCATACGCTCGCGCTGCCGCCTCTTTTTGATTCCGGACGCTTGTACCGCGGACGATCAACTGTTGTCGCTCTGCTTCCAACTTGTCATACTCTGCGAACTTCGTCGCCAACTGTTGCAGGGTGAAGCGTCGTTCTTGCGCCTGTAAGCGTTCTGCTCCGACGTTCTGCAATGGTCGTAGCTGTTCCTGAACGGTCTTTCGCTCCGTCCGCGTTTGTTCAAGTTGTCTCCTGAACGGTTCCGGATCAAGTTGCTTTAAGCGTTCTGTCAGTTGTTGCTGTTGTTGCCGTAAGAGGGTCTCCGCTTCCAACCGTTCGCATTCTTCTTGAATTTTCTCAAGACGACGACTCAGTTGTTCAATCTGCGGTTCTTCCGCCAGTAATCGATTTACTTTGTCTTGAACGGTGCCTTGCCGCTCTGTCAAGCGCGTGACGTGCTGTTCGGTTTCTTGCTGTTGCCGTTTAAGTCGTGTTAGCTGTTCTTGATCTTGTTGCCATTGATCAAAAAATGGTGCGACGATTTGAGCACGTTCGGCAGCCGTTGCTTCTTCTTGCATCCGCTTAATGTCGGATGATCGTTCAAGCAACAACTGCTCCGTCCGTTGAAGTTGCTCTTGCTCTTGGAAAGCTGCTTCGAGTTGTTCGCCCTGTTGCAACCGTGTCGTTTTGCTCTCGACGATCGTACGTGTTTGTTGCTCCGCTTCATGAGCCGCTGTCAACCACTCATCCCGTTCCGTCGTCAACGCTTCCATTCGTAACCGGATGTCCGCTTCAGTTAATTCACTCCAGTTTGCTTGCAGGGGTAACTCCTCAAGCTTGGCCCATTGTTTCGTCTTCGTTTCCTTGATGCGTGCCGCAAGATCGAGCGCTTGTCGGTGCAAGCGTTGTTGGAACTCACCATAATGTTCCGTCTTGAACAGTTGTTTGAGAATCTGCAATTTATCTTTTGACTCTGCCATCAACAGTTCCCGGAACTTATTTTGCGGCAACAGGAGAATTTGTGAAAACTGTTTATGGTCGAGCTGGATCAATTCTTGAACGCGCTGCTTGATTTCCGGAATCTTGATGGCAAGTGGTTTCCACGCCACGCCGTCGAACCGAGCGAACTCTGCTTCATGCGAATAGCCGGTTTTATTGACCGGATGCGGTTGACTCGGTTGCCGGATGATCCGGTACCGTTCTCCTTTCAGCGTAAACTCCAGTTCGACTTCCGTCTTTTGTTCAGGTACGGCAAAATGACTTCGCAACTCACTCATTTCCCGCTCACCACCGGACGTCTCACCATACAGGGCGAACGTCAATGCATCAAAAATCGTCGTTTTCCCAGCCCCTGTATTCCCGGAAATGACGAACATCGTCCGTCCAGCAAGTGCCGTGAAATCAATCGTCTCTTCACCAGCAAACGGACCAAAGGCGCGTAATGTCAGTCGTTCTGGGCGCATGTCGCTTCCTCCTTCAAGACGGCTCGCATCGCTTCCGTCGGCTTCTTCTCACGAACTGCTTCATAAAATTCACTGAACAGATCCGCAACAGAAGCATCCTTGACCTGCTCACGCGATGCTTTGACCGCCCGCGTACTCTCGCGGACGAATCCGATTCGCTCGAGGTGCAGGATGTTCGGATAGATTTTTTTCAGCTTGCCCATCGGATCCATCAAGGCTTCGCCGTCCGTCAGGTTGATTTTTAAATAATCATCCGTGACTTGCGTCGCAACGAACGCAGGATCCGTCAATTCATCGAGACTACCAGTCAGTTCTCGCAAATCACGTTTTGGTGCAAGCGGTTCGAATCGACGATCGAACGTACCAGTATCGTTCAACGTCAACACATCGACGCCTTTGACGTGATGTGCTTCTGAAAACGAATATTTCAAGAGCGATCCGCTGTATCGGACCGTCTCGGATTGAATTGCAAGCGGGTTGTGCAAATGACCGAGTGCTGTATAGGTAAACGGTGCAAACTGGCTCGCACTAACTTGCCCTGCCGTTCCGACGGATAATTGCCGCTCCGAATCTGTCTCGAGTCCACCGATGACAAAGGCATGACCGACGAGAACACTCGGTCCGTCTGGGACACATCCGGCAAGGATCGTCCGCATTGCGTCATCATGTGTCTTGATCGTTTCATCATTGTGCACATACCGGACGGTCGCAGGATCAGCGAACGGCACCGGGTAAAATGATACTCCCTTGATCGCGACCGGCTTGATGACCGGCGTCAATTTTCCAACAAGGTGTAGACCCGCCCGTTGAAGTAACGTCGTTCCGAAACTTAACCGTTCGGCTGAATCATGATTTCCGCTGATCGCAATGACCGGTATGTCCCGGTCAAGAATCAGAGCAGCGAGCGTCTCATCGAGTAGTTCAACGGCTTCTGTCGGCGGGACGGCACGGTCGTATAAGTCACCCGCAATGACGATTGCATCCGGTTGTTCGCGATCGACGAGTGTCAAAAACTCGCTCAGGACCGCCCGTTGGTTCCCGAGCATCGACTCGCCATGAACGATTTTACCGAGATGCCAATCGGCAGTATGTATCCATTTCATCTTCATCACACTCACTTTTTAAATATAGTAGCTTAAGTGTAGCATGCGAGCGTTCGTTCTGCGACGAACATCTGTTTGGAACACAAAAAGGAGGAGTTATCCTAACACACAGCGACACTACCATACATTTAAACAAAAAAAATTAGAATTTTTTTGATCAAAAAGCTACTTTATCTTTAACATCAAGTCAATTTCCGTTGACCTTATACCTTTTGATGACTTGGAACTTCAAAAAACTGCTAAGATATAAGGTATACATTTCCACTCGAATCGAAGGAGCAAAAATATGAAGAAATTATTAATGTTGACTATATTATGTACTACTTTATCAGCCTGTAACGCAAACGATTCTAAACTCAGTTTTAGTGAGCTAAAAATAGTACCTAACGCTCTCCAATCGAAAATAAATCCTGCCACTACTTTGCAAATGATCAACACGAAAGACGATATCGCCTATATTATCTATCGCACAAAGAAAGCAGTCGCTTCTGATCTTGAAGCACAAGGAGATACGCTGAAGATTAAATTGAATGAATCTAAAACTCATAAGAAGACAAAGCAGCATGTCTATAAATTAACTTTAGATCCTGAACATGAAATCATCGATGTTTACGTAAACGGTAAATCTACCGCGTTTGATAACATAACGAACTGATAAATCTAGAAATATCAAAATAGAAACAATATACATACGAAAATCCCTTCTTTTCTTTGTGAAATGAAGAGGTTGCAAAAAAAAAGCAGGAGGCGAATGCCTCCTGCTTTTTGTGCTTTCACAACGAGCGTATTACTTCGTCCGTTGCTTTCTAAAACGTTGGACGGAACGAATCACAGAAACTGATCCGCCAATGATCGCACCGACACCGACGACGATGCCTGTCTTAAATTTTTTGCCCGTTGGTTCGGATGTATGCGTTGCTTGATTGTGTTCAAAAAGTTGTTGGAGGGGCGACGACGTCTCGACTTCGAGAATCTTCGATGCATCCTGATGCACATCTTCTCTACGTTCGACACTACAAGGTGACAGATAGAATGGGTTCAAGTTCGTCCGGTACCGGTCCGGATTCCAGTTGGCTTGCTGGACAACCGCCTGTGTTTCTTCCGTCTGTGCTTGATCCTTCATTGGATCGAATTCTTGTTTCATCTGAATCACTCCTCTTCACGTTCAAAACCTGTAGACCGATTTATGTCTGAAGTCTTATTTACCTGTTTTTTAAACATTTAAAACATATATTTTTAAAATTAGTTTTACTGTTTTATGAACGTTTATCCGAAATAGGCGTGATACAGTCGTTTTGCTTTAACGAGATCCGCCTCGCCATGAATCAAGACACGACCATCTCGAAAGGCGACCATTCGATGCTCATCCGTCGTAAACGCCAGCAAGTATGGATTATGGGCGGAAATCGACGCAACCGGCTGGAGGCGTTGTTTTAATTGTTCGAGATCCCGCTGCCCGTCTCCACGGATTTGAACGGCATCGCGACCGCACAGTGCCGTGAAACGCACCGTTTGATTCGATAAATAAGGATAAGACGGCTCGATGCCGCACGAGGGGCACTCTGTTTGCTTCAGTGACTGGACGTTGATTTGTTGGAATGTATTCGACCACACGTCAAAGGCAAGCAGACGTGTCCGCAGCGCGTCCGTCTTCCCGCTCAACCACTTCAACGCTTCCGTCACTTGTAGAGAGGCGACCATCTGAACAGCTGGACCGATGATTCCCGCCGTATCACACGTCTCCTGATCACGTGGTAATTGATCGAGCAGGCACTGCAGACACGGCGTCTCTCCCGGACGAACAGTGAAAGTAATCCCGTAACTGCCGACGCAGCCGCCGTAAATCCACGGAATCGAGCGCAACAATGCCATATCGTTCATCAGTAAACGAATATCGAAATGATCCGTCGCATCGATGATGAGATCGATATCATCGAGAAGCCATGTCAGCGCTGCCCGGTCGACATCTAATACATGTGCTTCGATCGTCACCGTCGAATTAATCGCTTCAAGCCGCGCTTTTGCAGCAATCGCCTTCGGTACGATGTGCCGTGCATCGTCCTCCGTATAGAGTTGTTGCCGTTGTAGATTACTCCACTCGACATAATCGCGGTCGACGATTCGGACGACACCGACACCGGCGCGAACGAGTTGTTCTGCCGATGCTGTTCCGAGTGCCCCCATCCCGATGATCAGTACCTTTGCTGCTGCGAAGCGTGCTTGTCCTGCTTCTCCGATCGGTTGAAATCGAGTTTGGCGTGAATAACGTGTCATCGAATCAATCCACTCGTTGGACTACTCGCGACTGCATACTGTTTCTTCTCGATTCGTCCCGCTTCGTATCCGAAGCGCCCTGCTTCGACGGCTAGTCGCATCGCGCGCGCCATCTTGACCGGATCCTGGGCATGGGCTACAGCGGAGTTCAATAAGACACCATCCGCTCCCAGTTCCATTGCATAGGCAACGTCAGTTGGAGAACCGATTCCAGCGTCGACGATGACAGGCACCGTCGTCTGCTCGATGATGAACTTTAGGTGGAGCGGATTGAGGATGCCTTGCCCGGAACCGATCGGTGACGCAGCCGGCATGATGGCATGACAGCCGAGTTCCTCGAGTCGTCGTGCAAGGACGACGTCGTCCGATGTATACGGTAAGACGATGAATCCTTCTTTAAGTAACTCTTCAGAAGCCCGTAACGTCTCGATTGGGTCAGGTAGTAATGTCTTATCGCACCCAATCACTTCGACCTTGACCATGTCACACATACCGGATGCCCGCGCAAGTTTCGCTAGCCGAACCGCTTCTTCCGCTGTCTTCGCACCAGCCGTGTTCGGTAGTAAATCATACTTTGTTAAATCAAGCGACTCCAAGAAATTCGGTTGTTGTTTGTCGAAGAGATCGAGCCGCCGGACAGCGAACGTCAAGATTTGTGAAGCGGACGCATCGATGGCCTCCTGCTGTACCGTAGCATCCGTATATTTCCCCGTTCCGAGTAATAATCGTGATTCGAATGTCTTTTCTCCAATTTGTAGCATGTTTATCCTCCTCCTACGAAATGAACGATTTCGAATATGTCATTGTTCCGAACGACCGTTTGATCGTAAGCTCCGCGGTCGATGATCTGTCGGTTCTGTTCGACGATGACGAGTTTTTCCCCTAAGCCAAGTTGCGTGAGCATGTCCTCAATCGTCCCAATCTGTTCAATGGTGTGGTCGTTGCCGTTAATCGTAATGTTCATCGAACTTCCTCCTTTAGGATCAACCGTAATGTGTTTGCCAAGACTTCCGCTGTCGCCGGTGCGAGTAATATGCCATGCCGATGATGCCCCGTCGCTATAAAGATCCGACGGGATGAATCGGCGACTCCGATATATGGCAAGCCGAACTCTGTTTGTGGTCGTACGCCTGACCAGACTTCTTCGATGACAGCATCACGGATCGGTGGATAGAGACGCTCTGCTGCTTGAAGCAGTGACGTGACTCCTGCGACACTAACACCGATCGTCTCGTCGTGCGGTAGGTCTGTCGCACCGATCAATATCCGTCCGTCCGCTTTCGGTACGAGGTAGACGGCGTCATCAAACAGGATCGAGCGTAACGGCTGACCCGCGAGACGGACTGCGAGACACTCCCCTTTGACCCCATATGTCGCAATCGAAATGCCAGCTGTATCGAGCAAGGCTTGGGACCCGCGTCCGGCAGCAACCGTCACCGTTCGTCCCGTCCACGTTCCCGTGTTCGACTCAACCCTAATGAAATCATTACTCTCCTCGATTCGCGTGACGTCCACCTGTTCTTCGATTGGTACCCCACGATTTCGTAAGACATGCATCAATGCAGTCGTTAGTCGTCGCGGATCGATTTGACCGACCGATGGAAATAAGTATTCTTGCCCATTTTGTTTCAATAAAAATGGTTGTTCCCGGTAGCCACAATCGATCCCGGTCTCGCGCGTGAGGCGTCGCGCAAGTAACGGATACAGACAGCGACTTCGCGCGGCAAGCGTATGCAATTCTTCTCTCAGCTCGATGTCCGTCGCAAGCATCCCGGCAGCCGCCCGACTCGTCCCTTGTCCGCATGTTCCGCGATCAAGGACAAGAACGGATACGTTCTGACAAGCGAGACTGTAAGCAAGCGTCAAACCGATGACTCCACCACCGATGATGATGTGATCCGTCATACCCGTACCCCCTGATAACGCTGAATGGCAGCATGCGGGTCCGCTTGACCGAGAATACCGGATAAGACGGCGATTCCGCTTGCACCGGTCGCTGCGATCTCAGGAATGCGATCAGGAGTGATCCCGCCGATTGCGATGACTGGTTTCGTCGTGAAAGTGACAACTTGCTTCAAGGCATCGATCCCTCGCGGTGGCACGTTTGGTTTCGACGCTGTCGGATAAATATGACCGTACAGCAGTCGGTCGGCTCCTTCCGCTTCCGCTGCAAGTGCTTCTGCCAGAGAGTGGACGGATTTCCCGATGATGAGATTCGGAAAGTGTCGCCGAACATCGCAGACACGTAAGGAACGTCGCGTCAATTGCACACCGATGCCAGCGACATGGGCGACGTCGACCCGGTCGTGAACGGTTAATTGATCAGACGAATACCCTTTTGCAAGGAGCGCGTCAATCAGATCTAACAATTCTGTTGCCGACAAATTTGGTTCTCGAAGATGAAGCTGATCCGTATATGGTTGAAGCGATTGAAAGGTTTCCACTCCATCGCGTGGATTGATGGATCCCGTCGAAATCAGATGTAGACGCATCATGTTCTTCCTTTCCATACGAAAAAGGACCACTCCCGATGTTGAAGGGAGTGGTCCGAAAATGCGCTGAAGCGCTAAGGATATCTAAGGTTTCGAGCCACTTCCCTCCGCTAGTACGAACTAGATCAGGTTCAAAGGGTCCGGATACTTCCGTCTCAGTCTGCTGCGAGACTCCCCTAGTGTCTTTTCGTGTTTAATTGGCTTGCCCCATTAGTCTAGCATGAGTCGCTTTGCTTCGCTAGTCCTAGTTGAGCGCTTCCACTTGCTGAACAAGCTCCGATTTCGTCGGTCGCTGTTGCTTCTGGCTGTCGGCATAGATCTGCTTCAGCTTTAAGATCCGCATCACTTTAGCATCGAGCATCTCTGACGACAACGTTTTTTCTTTAACCGCTTGCATCACTTCGGTGTGGACCTTCGGATAGGCACCTGCTTCCGAAAACATCGCCATATCAGCTCCATTGACAAGTGCCTGACGTGCCGCTTCCGCAAGACCATATCGTTTCGTGATCGCCCCCATGACAAGGTCATCCGTGATGATGACACCCTTGAATCCGAGTTGTTGACGCAAGAGGTCAGTCAAGATCGGCTTCGAGAGCGAAGATGGATTTTGATCGTCATACGCGGGATAGAGAATATGGGCGACCATCACCATCTCGGCGCCCTCTTGAATCGCTTCTTGGAACGGTAACAGTTCCGTTCGCTTCAGTTCTTCCTTTGATGCTGTCACTCTCGGCAAACCGACATGGGAATCGACACTCGTATTGCCGTGACCGGGAAAATGTTTGACGACCGGAATCGTTCCCGTCTCTTGCATCCCATGCATCAGGGCCGTACCGAGAGTCGCGACGGTCTTCGGATCAGCACTTAACGCACGGTCGCCGATGATTGGATTGTTCGGATTGCTATTGACGTCAAGGACCGGTGCGAAGTCCATGTTGAACCCATAAAATCGTGACAGGTGACCGAGCGTACGTCCGACATCTTCCATTTTTGCAGCATCTGCACCTTGCGCCATCCGTTGACTCGTCGGGAGACGTAATCGTTGATCCGGTACCCGGCTGACCCGTCCGCCCTCTTCATCAACCCCGACGAAAACATACGGTTTTTGGTTCGTTTCTTGAATGGCACGCGTGAACGTCAAGAGTTGATCTTCTGACGTAATATTCCCACCAAGCAGTAAGACCCCACCGATCGCATGCGTCTGCAACAATTTCCGGTCAGCTGCTGAAAGTTCCGTTCCGGCAACTCCGATATAGAGCAATTGATCGATCTTTTCTGACGTCGACATCGCTTCAAGTTGCTGCTTTAATCGTGCTTGTTGCTGCTCTTCCTTTGTCGGCTCAGGCTTTGATTTCTTCGCCTCCGTCGGTTGCTTCTTTGCTGGTTGTGATGGTTTCGTTGGTTCCGTCGTCTCCTGCGCACACCCTGCAAGCAACAGGCAACCGATCAGTGCTACTTTCTTCACAAAGGATCCTCGCTCCGGACACCATTGATGGAATAATAGACGGAAATCTCAGCGTTCAAGGATTGCGAGACCGAACAATATTTATCTTTTGATAACGAGATGGCGCGACGGACCTTATCTTCCGGGAGATCACCTTCAAGCCGGTAATGAATCGAGATCGACGTAAAGCGCCGCGGATGATCCTCTGCCCGTTCCCCTTCGATATCCATTTCGAAATGAGTAATCGTCAAGCGCATCTTCTCTAAAATCGAGACGATGTCGATTCCAGTACAGCCGGCAACGGCATGTAGCAGCAGTTCAGTCGGTCGTGGTGCTTGATTTTCGCCACCGTTCTCCGGTGCTGCATCCATCGCAAGATGATGCCCTGATTCCGTCTGTCCACTAAACCCCATCTGTTTGTTCCATGTCACTGTCGCTTGCATCGTTTCCACTCCTTTGTCAGTAGTCTTCTTCTGTAGTATACGCAAAAAACAGCAAGCCTGGAAATTCACACGCTATTTCGAATAATGGTTCTTTTCCCGAATTCTCGCTTTGCGATACCCGACGAAATCGTTTCATGCTATCCTGTTACTCATAGTTTCGCGCGCAAGCGCCAGAATTGAGGAATCATCCATGTCACCTACTACTCGTTTAAGTCGACGCGATTGGCTGTTGATCGCCACGTTGTCGCTCCTGACGTTCGTTCTCGGAACAAGCGAATTCGTCATCGTCGGGATCCTCGCTGAAATCTCCTCAGCTCTTAATATCACGATCGCAACAGCCGGTACGCTCGTCTCGGCATTTGCCATCTCCTTTGCGATTGGTACACCGATTGTAATGTCGCTGACCGGTCACCTGGAACGGCGTCGCCTGATCCTACGTCTGTTACTCGCTTGGGTCTTACTGAACCTTGCCAGTAGTTTTGCTCCAAGTTACGAAGTATTGCTCGCAACCCGCATCCTGACTGCCATCCTGACCGGTGTCTTGATCTCGCTCGCAATGGTCGTCGCAAGCGATGGCGTACCTGTCGCGAAGCGCGGTGTCGCCGTTTCGTTCATTTTTGGTGGTTTTACACTCGCGAACGTCCTCGGTGTTCCGATCGGTACGTTCATCGGTCAACACGCTGGCTTCGCAGCCACGTTCTGGCTGACGACAGTCATGGGAATGATTGCGTTCCTCGCTGTGTGGAAGATCGTTCCCGTCCAGCAATCGACGGGCTCCGGTTCAATCAAGGAGCAGCTTGGATTGCTCGCTAATCCACGGATCCTGATTGCCTTCTTCATTCCGTCGTTCGGCTTCGGAGCAACTTACGTCGTCTACACGTACCTCGTGCCGATCCTGCAAACGGAACTCGGCATCGCGAAGACATGGATTAGTCCGATCCTGCTCGCTTACGGTGTCGTCTCGATCTTCAGTAACATCCTTGCCGGCAAGATTGCAAGTAAAAATCCGATGGGTCGCTTACGGTTCGTCTTCGTCGTGCAAGCAATCGTCCTTGCTGCATTATACTTCACGACAGTATCCCTTTCACTTGGTCTGTTTAACATCGCCTTGATGTCATTGATGTCGATTTTATTGACGACTTCGACACAAATCTACTTGATTGACCTCGCCGAAAAGTTCAATCCGGAAGCAAAAGGACTCGCCGCTTCCTTGATGCCGGTTGCAAGTAATGTCGGGATTGCCTTCGGTTCGGCACTCGGTGGCATCGTTTATGCGAACGGTCCGATGATGAACACGGCACTGGTCGGTGGGCTTGTTGCGCTTGTCGCTGCTTTATTAACTGCAATCAGTCATCGTCTCGATCAGCGGTCATGAACGGCTACCTTATCCTTTTTTGTAACAGGTCGATGACGGTTCGATGACGTTATGATGATAGTCCCTATCTTACTGATGATTTTTCAGTATGATGGGGACTATGTTGTAGTAGAGGAGTGTCTGAAAGTGAAAGCATTACACATCATCGGCATCAGTTTAGTGACGATCATCCGGCTCTGGCTCGGAATTCAGTGGTTCATCGCCGGGATCGGCAAGTACATCAATGGCTTTGATGCAAAACCGTTTCTTGAAGGGGCGCTAACGAAAGCGATAGGCGAAGACGCACTCGTCAGTTCGTGGTACGCGACGTGGATCGAGCAACTCGCCTTACCAAACGTCGGGCTGATCAACGTCTTGATTCCGTTCGCAGAACTCGTCGTCGGGATCTTGTTGATTCTCAGTCTATTGACGGTTCCTGCACTGGTCGTCGGGAGCATCATGAATCTCAATTACTTACTTGCTGGAACGATTGCGTTAAACCCGTTGTTCTTAGCTGCCTCAATCGTCTTACTTGCTGCAGGACGCTTTGCGTATCAAATCGGTATTGATCATTGGATCATACACTGGTATCGTTCGTCGCAACAACCACATCCCCTCGACCGGATTCCGGTCTAACGAAAAAACTCTCCCAAACGCGGGAGAGTTATTTTTTTTGTTGCTCGAGAATCGTCTGCTGTGTCGGAACCCCGCCGACTGGGACTGTCCGCTCGAGGAACAGATAAGGTTTGCCATCAACTTCAAAACGACGGTCACCGAGATAACGTGCCGAATGCCCATCCATTGCAAGCTTTTGTTCGATGGCTGCGACATGTTCGTCGAGTGAATAAAACCGATCGTCAAACGTCAGCGTGATGTTTTTCTTACGGTATCCGAGTAAGAAATTGTAATAAAACCAGTACATAGCACCTGCGAAGATGACAAAAATCAAGAATTGCATGTGAGTTCCCCCCTTGTATAGTCTTTATACGTTGGAAGAAAACGGGAGGTTTCAAGTGATTGAATGAAATTTCTATAACTTACTTCAATCGCATATCACTTAGTGATAACTTAATCTTTGGATTTTTATTCGTAATGTTTCCTTCATATTCAATATTTGCTGATGTCGGATTGAAAACCAATACTCTGTAATCATCATTTTTTAGCTGATAAGAAAAATAAATGCGTCCATTTTCCAAAATAGAGACCGGGAATCCACCTCCATCTGTGAATTTTTTACGATCAGGAAGTGGAACTTGATGTACTGTATATTTTTCCGACTCCATATCGAACGTATTCCAACTTAACTGTGTCTCATCATTTTCATTTATCGTCACGATTAATTTGCCTTCATTTAAAATTCGAGTGTTAAAATCTTCTCCTTCCAGTTGTTTTAATCGTTTCGTCTTTTTTCCGTCTGTCATCAGCAGACGCTGCTGTTCAGTATCGGGGTTATTCTTAGGAAAATATGTTTGAGAATAAAGTAGTTGTCCTTTATAGAATGACTCAATGTATTCATTTTTCTTTAATTCTATTGGTAGTAGTTGTTTGCGTACGCGATTATTTTTTAAGTTAATAATATAAATAAAGCTTTTGGGGATTTGCTCATCCATCGAATAGCGCTCCACATAAAGTAGATCTTCTGTTCGTTGAAAGGGTGAGTAGGCGTACTTTTTATTATTAACTTCTGAGGGAGTGCTCAATTGTTTTGTCGTCAATTTTTTAGTTTTAAGATCCCAATATTGCAACTCCCAACTACCGTCTTCTCGACCTTTTAATCCGTAAGTCACAGAATCTTGCATGAGAGTATACGTTTCTTCTTGCATGAACTGTTTAAATGACCGTGGCGCTCCATCGTTTAAATAAACACGATCGAGATACATATTATTTAGATATGATGATTTTGATTCAGAGACTTGTCCATCTTTAATCGAAACAGAGTAGTCTGTAGGTTGACGAACTACATCGATTAAGTTAATTTGTAGATTTTGAAGAGTGCTTTGCTTCGGGCTACCGCTCTTGGTTTCAACTACTAATTCAGGTTTTTCTAAAGTTAAGACGTATCCCACATAAAAAGCTAGTGACGCGACACTGATTAGTATAAAACTTATAAAATATTTATATGATCGCATATTATCCTCCTTAGACCGAGATTTTCCATTTCAAAAGTCGTAAACTTCTCCACAAGGCGTAAATCATATAGACAAAAACAAACCCTATGAATAAAGCATCTTTTTCAGAACTTAGTAATAAATGTGTCTGATCTAAAAAATAGATACAAATGAACGAATACGCTATAAAAATTGTAATTTCAATCGCGATTCGAATCATTCCTTTTACTTTTCGATACGATCGTTCCAACAAAACGAGCAAAAAGATTAAACAGATAACCATTGTAGAAATAAGGATGATGAGAATCATATTAGTTAAATTCGTCGTATAAAATTCTTCCAATGAACTACTGAATATATTCGTATTAGAACTTTTTTGATACTCCGCTTGGATCCACCAATCAAATAAATAAGATCCAACCTTAAGAAAACACCATTGCAAACCAATAAAGCTAATCATAACCAGAAATACAGCAGTTAATTTTGAAAAGAAGATGCTATATCTGCTCCCTGGAAGCATTAATAGTCGATAGATGTATTTTGTTTCCCCAAGCCAATCACGATACCAAATTTGAAATGCGTAAATCACAACAAATACAATTCCTATTAAGGTCATAAATACGAAAAAAGAAGTCGTATCCGCGTAATCTAGCTTTCCGATTTGCTGAAGTGCGTCTGATAATTTTGCACGATTATTCTCCATGAAATTCTTGATTTTTTGCTCATGAAGCATCACTTGTGCAATGACTGATATCAATTCAATCGCCGCCATCACAAGCACGGCAATTACATATAACTTAAAACTCCGTTTAATCTCTTCATTCGTCAATTGTATGTATTGTTTCATCGCTGATAGACCTCCCGCATCCGGTCCTGAACCGACTTCCCGTACAGTTCTCGCATCTCTTCTGTCTCATGTTCATCGATGATTCGACCGTCCTGTAAGAAGACGACCCGGTCGATCAAATGCTCGATTTCCTGAATTTCGTGTGTCGTCATCAGGATACCGCGCCCTTCCATGAAGTGGCTTGAGAATAATCCTGCAATCTGTTCTTTCGTAAACAAATCAATTCCTGCGAACGGTTCGTCGAGTAATAAGTACGGACGATCGAGAGCAAATCCGAGAATTAAGCTGACCTTCGCCTGGTTTCCTTTTGATAAGTCGGTAATCTTATCTGTTGAAAGTAGCTGGAAAATTCGCATCAATTCATTCGCAGTCTCTTGATTCCAATCAGAATAATAATCCGCCATATACGTCAGCGCGTCACCGACCGTCATGTAGCCGGGCATCGTCTGAATATCTGGAACGAAGGCGATCTTATTTCGGTTGATCTCGCCATCGACGAGAATCGTTCCTGCGTTGACTGGAACAAGTCCTGCGATTGCTTTCAGGATCGTCGATTTCCCCTCACCGTTCAAACCGATCAGACATGTCAATTGATCCATCGGAACGGAGAACGAAACGCCTTGAAGGACTGGTTTTTTTCCGTACTTCTTTTGTAAGCCATGAACTTCAAGCATCGATCTTCCTCCGTTCCGTTTCCTGATAGACGGTCTCAACTTTCGAGACGACCTCATCAAGTGGAATTTGAATCGCCTTGACGGCATCGATGAATTCAGAGACTGCTTCTTCAAGCATCTCGGTCCGTACTTTTTGGACGACTTGTGGATCGCGTGTAATCTTACTCGGGACATTCCGTTCTGTCGTAATCAATTGCTGCTCCTCCATCTCTTTATATGCTTTTTGTGCGGTATTCGGATTGATTCCGAGCTGTGCGGCAATTTCGCGGCGGGACGGGATTTCTTGCCCGCTTTGCAATTCCTCGGTCGCGATTCGTTGTTTGAACCAACGGACGACCTGCAGGTACACCGGGCTTCTTTGGTCGAACTGCATCGGTAGACCTCCCTTTTCTGTGTAATGTATTAAAACATTAATACACTTCTCTTCTGTATCATACTCACCATACAGTTTGTCTGTCAAGCTGGTTTGTCTTCTTAATCACGAAAAAGTCACCATCCGATTCTTGGATGGTGACTACGGTCAACCTATTAATAGGGATTTGGATCTTCCTGCGGTGTATCAGGAATCTCAGTTGGTTCCGGGAACGTATCCGGTTCCGGTTGACGGACAGGATCTTCCTGTGGTGTATCTGGCACCTCGCTCGGTGGTGCTTGCGGAACTTCGTCAGGTTGATGATCCGGTTCACGTTCAGGCACTTCATTCGGATTTTTCTTCATCATGTTTTCCCCCTTAAGACGTGATGTAATCGCCGCCGTTGATATGAATCGTCTGACCCGTGATGTAACTCGAATCACGAGAAGCCAAATAGACATAAGCCGGTGCATTTTCTGACGGTTGTCCCCGACGCTTCATTAATGTGTCTTCCCCATGCGACTCGACTTTCTCCTTCGAGAACGTCGCTGGAATGAGAGGCGTCCAAATCGGTCCCGGTGCGACAGCATTAACGCGGATTCCTTTCTCAATCAAGCTTGAAGCAAGCGAGCGTGTCAATGTCGTAATAGCGCCTTTCGTCGCCGAGTAGTCGATCAGCGACGGTGCTCCGCGATACGCTGTCACCGATGAGGTATTGATGATTGCATCTTCTTTATGCAAATGTGGAAGCGCAGCCTGAATCAAGTAGAACATCGAAAAAACATTCGTTTCGAACGTTTCCTTCAATTGATCTGGTGTGATCGCAAGGAAATCATCTTGCGGGAATTGTTTTCCGGCATTGTTAACGAGAATGTTCAATTGACCAAATTCTGCAATGACGGTATCGATGATCGCTTGCGCATTTTCCGGTTGACTGACATCTTTAGCAATTTTTAAGGCTTTGACCCCGTAGCCTTCAATCAACGATTTCGTCTTTTCTGCGTCTTTTCCCTCATTTAAGTATACGATTGCGACATTTGCCCCTTCTTTCGCATAAGCGACAGCAACGGCTCGACCGATTCCACTGTCTCCACCTGTGATCAGTGCAACCTTCCCCGTCAGTTTTCCTGAACCGACATAATCCGGATCATCGTAGATCGGTTCCGGTTTCATGGCGTACTCGACACCGGGTTGTTGTTCCTGCGTCTGCCCTCGTGCTTCTTGATGCATCGCTTCGAACTGCTCTTCTCTCATGAACGATCAGCTCCCTTATCATTGTGGAATGAACTACATGATTAACCATTCCCTTGCGATACATCTATAAACGTTTTTCCGGAAAAGTCAGATGTCATTCGTCAATAGCGTTGGAAAAACATTGGTTTGAAGCATTTTTGATAATCCGCTTGGATACAATGTATATTGATCCAGTTTATCGAATGGAACGAACCGGTACGTCAATTCTTCACCTTCGGGACCGTAAAAGTCTTCCGTTGAAAGTGGTAGTGGTTCTCGACATGTCACTTCATAAAACATCCCCAGTTCATGAAACTGATGGTCTGCGTAATTAAAGAAATTTTCATGCAGGAAACGGAAGACCGGTGGCTCGATTGACTGTCCTAATTCTTCTAATAATTCACGTTCAATCGCTTTGGCACCACTTTCACCAAATTGTACCCGTCCTCCCGGTAATGACCAAAAATCATCTTCTCCTTGCCGATGAATCAAGAGATGTTCATCTTGAATCAACAGCGCCACTGCGCGAATGTTAAGCTTTTTTTGATTTACTGCAAACGTCAAATCCATCTCATTACCTACTCTCTTTTTATTAGATTCCCATACTTTCTCATCATTTCCCACGATTGCGTTTTGTCATCAAATTCATCTCGTTGTAACACGGATTCATCTTGATTTTAAGGGATTCTGAGATTGAATATATATTCAACATTACAAGAATTGTTATTAAAATATATCTAAGCAATCGAATTGAAATACAAACGTCTGACTTTTCAATGCTATACTCTCGTTAGTCAAATGACGACAGCATCATCTACTTCAATTCACCACACTTTACACCACACACATTCTATATACATGTCATTTCCGACAAGATCTCGATTTACATCAAGGAGGAACATTCATGAAAAGAACAATCACGACACTTGCAATGAGCGCGCTCGTTGTTTCAGGTTTTGCAGCTACGGGTACAGGTAAGGTTGACGCAGCTACGAAATCTACGTACAAAGTAAAAATCAAAGCAGACGGACTCCGCGTTCGCACTGGCCCATCTCTTAAATACCGGATCGTCGACGGCGTCAATTCGGGACAGACTTTCAAATACTTGGGTCATCGCGGAAACTGGACAAAAATTCTTCATAAAGGACATAAGCGTTACGTCTACTCAGGTTATGTGAAAAAATATCGCGTTTCTGGTCATACAGCGAAGAAAGCCTCATTCTCGACTTCATCAAATGGCTTCTCGCGTCCGACAAGCGGTCCAGTAACACAAGGTTATGGAAAAACTAGCGGCATCTTCGGCTACACGTTCCATAACGGCGTCGACTTTGGTGCACCAATCGGAACGCCCGTTCATGCAGCAGCGGCAGGTAAAGTTGTCACATCGTCTTACCAAGGAGCATATGGAAACCATGTCATGGTCAAACATAAAGTGCACGGTATTTCGTACACAACGGTATACGCTCACTTAAGCAAACGCTCTGTCTTCGTCGGTCAAACGATCCCGAAAGGCGCAACGATCGGTGCAGTCGGCAGTACAGGAAACTCGACAGGTGCTCATCTTCACTTCGAAATCCATCGCGGTAACTATGTCTATAGCGGTACTTCTGCAGCAAACAGCGTCAATCCACTCGCCTTTTTATAAGCATTTAAGGTACCTCAACCGGGGTACCTTTCTTATTTTTAATGGGCATTTCATCATATCCAATTCCATCCAATCTTGTCAAAGGAATTTATGGATAAATGGAAAACAAACAAAATTAATGTCTTTAAATATAATTTATTGAAATAATATCGAAATGTGAATGTAACATTTAAACATTTTCGTAAATGTTATACTCATCTATGAAATTTACATAACGGTTTAGTCACACAGATTACATATTCAGGAGGAATGAATCATGCATGGTTTTTGGAAAGGTGTTTCAGCGACAGCCATCGCTGTGGCAAGTTTTGCTTCGTTTGCCATACCACGTGCGGATGCAGCAACGACGTTCTATAAGGTGAAAGTCATGGAGGACGGTTTGCGTGCTCGAACGGGTCCTTCGACATCATACGGTACGGTCACGAGCTTTGAAAAAGGTGATACATATAAGTATCTCGGACGGACAGGCAACTGGACGAAAATTCTGTACGGTTCAAAAAAAGTCTATGTTTCTTCTACATATGTTAAAAAATATTCTGTAACACGTATCTATAAGATTAAAGTCAATGTCGACAACCTTCGTGTTCGTAGCAGCAGTTCAACGAGCAGTACAGTCGTCGGAAGTGTCGATAAGGGCGAAACGTTCCGCTACCTCGGTCGTACAGGCGATTGGATCAAGTTCTTATACGGTGGAGATAAACGATTCGTCCATGCGGACTATGTCTCGAAATACGCTGTTTTGACACTGACGAATAGCAGTGGCGCATCAAAAGCGTCAACGTCGACATCAAAGAACTTCGCGACGCCAACGAGCGGTCCGATCACGCAAGGTTATGGACCTTCTAGTGGTGCTTATGGTTACACATTCCATAACGGGATCGATTATGGTGCAGCAAAAGGTACACCAGTCTATGCGACAGCAAGTGGTAAAGTCATTACGTCTCAGCTCAAAGGCGCGTACGGCAACTATGTCATGGTTTCACATACGATCAACGGATCGCCGTTCATCAGTCTGTATGCACATATGAATAGCCGCTCGGTCTCGGTCGGTCAAACCGTCACGCAAGGTCAAAAGATCGGAACAGTTGGCGAGACAGGTAACGCTTTCGGAACACATTTACATTTTGAACTCCATAAAGGATCGTACGTCTACAGCGCAACTTCTGCTGGTAGCAGTGTCAATCCACTCGATTATCTGTAAAATGACAATAACCCTCGCCGTCTCGGCAAGGGTTATTTTTTCTTATTGTTTTCGTTTTGCTTGATACGCTTTTGAATAGCGATCGGCTGCGATGATCGCATCCGCGACTTCGTCCGCCGTAACGTTGAATCCGCTGTGGATCGTCTCACCTTCAGCAGTTGCTGCCTCTCCGACTTTGACGATATCTTCACGTGACGCATCCTTTAGCTTGACGTCCTCGAGTGTCACCGGTAAACCAAGATCCGTGTAAAGCGCGATATAGCGCTCGATTTCTTCTTGTGGATGTTCTTCGAGCGCCAACTGGACGAGTGTACCAAAGGCGACCTTTTCTCCATGCGTCAGGTGGTGAATCTCACCGTCAAGTGCCGTAAAGCCATTATGAATCGCATGCGCCGCTGCTAGTCCCCCACTTTCAAAGCCGAGCCCACTTAAGAGGGTATTCGCTTCGACGACGGCTTCGAGTGCTGGTGTTACGACTTGTGCCTGAACGGATTCGTACGCCAGACGCCCGTGCTCGAACAAGACTTCCTCACAACGTTTGGCAATCGCTTGTGCCGCAATTGTCGGTCGTCCTCCCGCCATCGTCTGTCCACCAAAGGCGACGACACTTCGAACTTCGACCCACGTCGCGAGTGCATCGGCAATTCCGGACGCGAAGAAACGTGCTGGCGCTTGGGCAATCAGTTTCGTATCGACGAGAACAAGATCGGGATTCTTCTTATAGAAACGATAGCTTTCGAAAATCCCTTCGTCGGAATAGATGACGGACAGAGCACTCGTCGGTGCATCGGTCGAAGCAAGGGTCGGTACGATGACGACGGACACGTTCAGCTCATCCGAGACGGCTTTTGCTGTGTCGAGCGTCTTTCCACCCCCAACTCCCATGACGAAACGAACATCCGCTGCTTTTGCTTGCTCAGCGATTCGTTTTACTTCATGCCGTGAGGCTTCACCACTAAAGTCTGCCTTCTCGATGCTGACGTTTTCTCCGGACAGCGACTGCTCGACACGTTCCTTTACGATTTTCCAGACGACATCGTCCGCGATGACGAGCGCTTTTTCACCGAACGGGCTCACATATGTACCGAGCCGGTCAATGACATCCTTTCCTTGGACATACTTCGAGGGACTAATGAAGACACGTTCTGACATGTTTCAACATCCTTTCTGTAAGGGACACGATGGTCAATGATATACAGTAGAGGAATTGCCGTTTCCGCTTATGCTTAAACCCACAATCGAGTGAACAAAAAAAGCGGACTTTGATCATACGATCAAAAATCCGCTTCCCTTTATACATGACAACTTAAGCCACACGTGACGACGATCGTGTCTCCGCTTTTTTCTTACCGACGATCGCTCCGATCATCCCACCGATGATAGCTGGAACGACCCAACCGAGACTGACAGAAGCAAACGGTAATACCGCATCAAACACTTTCGTGACGGCTGAGACATTGATTTTTGCTGTCTTCAATCCATCAAACAAGCTGACGAGGAACGTCATCCATAGCGCCCCTTGATACACGGCTGGCTTCCCTTTAAAGAGTGGATGCAAGAACGTTAAGAAGATCAGACAGATCGCGAGTGGATAAAGCGTCATCAAGACTGGTTTAGAGACAGCGAGTAATTGATTCAGACCGATGTTCGCAACGAGTGCGCTGAAGACCGATAGACCAATCGTCCATTTGACGTATGAGATTTTTGGGACGAGTGCCGAGAAAAACGCGGCACACGCCGTGATCAAACCAACACTCGTCGTCATACAAGCGACTGTGATCATCAGACCAAGCAAAATCGCCCCATACTCACCGAAGTAATGATCCGACACAGCAGACAAAATCTCTGCGCCGTTCGCGAGCTGTCCGATCTCAGAGACACTTGACGCGCCCATGAAGGCAAGCGCCGTGTATGTGATTGCAAGCAAGGCTGCGGCAATCAACGAGGCTTTCGTACAAATCAGCAGCAACTGCCGCTTCGAAGTGACACCTTTTTCCTTGATCGCTGCGATAATGATGATACCGAAGACAAAGGCACCAAGCGCATCGAGTGTCATATATCCTTCTTGGAAACCATTAAAGAAAGCATTTGTTCGATATGTCTTCAAAGGATTCTGAAAACTTCCGATTGGATGCAGGACGGCAACGATGATCAAGAGACCAATGAACGTGATTTTAATCGGTGTCAGTACTTTCCCGACGACATCGACGATCTTTGTTGGGTTTAAGGACAATAGACAAGCAATTGTGTAAAACAAAATCGTAAAGATCAGTAACGGCAAATGGCTCGTCGATTCACTGAAGAACGGCTTGATTCCGATCTCATACGAGACCGTTCCGGCACGTGGAATTGCGAAGAATGGTCCAATCGCGAGATACAAGATGACCGAGAACCCGATTCCGAAAGCAGGATGAACACGTGACGCCATCGCTTGTAGATCGCGTTCCCCTGAAAACGCGAATGCGAGAATCGCAAGCAATGGTAGACCGACACCAGTGACAAGGAATCCGGCATTGGCAACCCAGACATGCTCCCCTGCGAGCTGTCCGAGCATCGGCGGAAAGATGAGATTTCCTGCCCCAAAGAACAAGGCGAAGAGCATCATGCCGATGACGATGATAAATGATGTTGGAACAGTTTTAGACATAATAAACCCCCACTGATGATTTCCGACTTCATCCGCTCCCTAAGCAGATGAAGTACTTCGTTCGAAAGGATAACATACGTTTAGGAGCTCGTGCTAGGAGTTTATCTGGAGAATATTCTGAAAATTTGGCAGAAAGTTTGATTCCACTTTAGTTTAAAGAATCTGGTACGTCTTCGCGTCAAAGTATGAAACCGGATTCATAAGTTCATCTGACGTAGTAGGAGAATGACATTTTTTATGGAAAGTAAATATATGGATAATTAAACAGGAGGTATTCTCATGAAATCCATCTATTTTCTTAGCGTCACCCTTTTACTTGCCAGTTGTTCTCCGGCTGCCGAGAAACCAAAGACGTATGACATTTCGTTTACGCACGAGAAACAAGAGATCCACATCGTTCCTTTGTATAAGGCGTATGACGACTACATTCAAGCGGTTTCGAAACAGCCAGAGGACAATGAGGCACTATATAAAAAATACGTATTGGGCGCTAAAAATGACGTCATCAAAAAAGAACAGCTCCAAGCCATGCCTGTTCCTAGCATCTATGAACAGCCTTCGGAAAACATCAAGGACTTAAAACAGATGAATACATATTTGAAAAACACCATCAGCACATCATGAAACAGATCAAGTCCAGTCTCCTGACTTCGATGAAACAACTTCCACGGGATGAGAAGCTCGTTGTCTTCGTCTCCCCAACGACACCACTCGAACATGATGATGCCAAACGTTATGGTGGTGTCAGCGGTGTCGCTCAAGGAAACAATTCGATGAGTCTGTTCTTCTTGAAGGATTTTTCGAAAGAGTCATTACTCAATACGACGGCGCATGAATACCATCATACCGTAGCCCTCGATGAGCCGAATCGTGCGACAATACTCGATTACATCATTCTCGAAGGAAAAGCGGAATTCTTTGCCCATAAGCTTTATCCAATGGAATCATCGGAAGCGATTGCCCCTTTACTTGACCACTCCTTGGAGCATGTGATTTCGGAGCTGAATGCGGAACGATTGACGACGGATGATCTGTTCTTTGGAAATTACGAAAAACAAATTCCATCGTTCACGAAATACAGACTCGGCTACATGATCGTCTCCGACTTCATGAAACAACATCCCGAGATCTCCTTGAAGGAATGGTCACGGATGTCCTCTGTGCAAATTCTTGAAAAAAGCAGTTACAAGAAAAAATTAACGATTCGCTAAAATCAATAAAGCACGAGACAACGGGTGCATCAATCTCCTTCGTCTCGTGCTTTATTAGTTAACCTTCGTATTTTTTAACGATCGTCGCCACCCCTTGACCGCCACCGACGCATAACGTCGCAAGACCATGCGTCTCACCCGTCCGCTCGAGTTCATGGATCAGCGTGACGAGAATCCGCGCACCGCTCGCACCGATCGGATGACCGAGCGCGATCGCACCGCCATTGCGGTTGAGCTTCTCATGCGGGAACTGTAGCTCCGCATCGACCGCGAGAGATTGTGCCGCGAATGCTTCGTTCGCTTCGATGACATCGATCTCCTCAAGCGTTAAACCTGCTTTATTGAGTGCCTTTTGGACCGCTTGGACGGGACCGATTCCCATGATGCTCGGGTCGACACCGGACGTTCCGTTCGCGACGATCTCAACGAGTGGTGTCACGCCGAGTTCTTTCGCCTTCGCCTCTGACATGATGACGAGCGCCGCAGCCCCGTCATTGATGCCAGATGCATTGCCTGCCGTGACCGTTCCGTTCTTCTTAAACGCCGGGCGCAAACGACTGAGCGTTTCGACGGACGTTCCGGCGCGCGGAAACTCATCTTGATCAAAACGGATCGGATCGCCTTTTCGTTGTGGAATCAGCACTGGCGTGATTTCTGAGACGAACCGTTCTTCCGCTAATGCCGTCTGCGCTTTTTGCTGACTCGTCGCGGCGAACTGATCCTGCGCTTCGCGGGAAAGTTCGTAGACGTCTGCTAAATTCTCTGCCGTGATCCCCATATGATAGTCATTAAAGGCACATTCGAGCCCGTCCTGGATGATCGTATCGACGAGTGGTTGGTCACCCATCTTTAGTCCAGACCGTGCGCCCGCGAGGACGTAAGGTGCTTGACTCATGTTCTCCATCCCACCAGCAACGATGACATCGGCTTCGCCCGACTTGATCGCCTGATACGCGAGATGGACGGCTGAGAGACCGGATCCGCAGACCTTATTGACGGTCATCGCTGGACATGTCTCCGGTAACCCGGCAGCGAGGGCTGCCTGCCGAGCTGGATTTTGACCAAGTCCTGCTGAGAGGACGTTACCGAAAAAGACTTCGTCGACGTGATCTCCTGCGACACCAGCTTTTTCAAGTGCCGCGCGAATGACTGTCGCTCCGAGTTCCGTTGCTTTGACGTCCTTCAAACTTCCATTGAAATTCCCGATCGCCGTGCGCGTCGCACTGACGATGACGACTGCTTCACTCATCTGCTCCATCTCCTTATTGAATCGTGTATCCACCATCAAGGACGTTCGCTTGTCCAGTGATGCCTTTTGCTTTGCGGCTCGCAAGGAACAATGCATAATCTGCAATCTCCTCGACAGCAAGCAGACGTTTTTGCGGAACGAGCGGATAGATGACTTCTTCAAGTACCTTCTCAAGCTCGACGTGTCGCGTTTTCGCTAAGTCTTCCATTTGATTACGAACGAGTGGTGTATCGACGTAACCCGGACAAATCGCGTTGACGGTGATCCCGTATTCCGCTCCTTCAAGGGCTGCGACCTTCGTTAGACCAAGCAATCCATGCTTCGCCGAGTTATATGCTGCTTTCCCAGCAAAACCGATTAAACCATTGATCGATGCCATGTTGAGAATACGTCCGTAGCCTTGTTCCTTCATGATCGGAAAAGCATGTTTGATGGCCATGAACGGTGCCGTCAACATGATCTTAATCATCAATTCGAACTTCTCTGTCGGAAACTCTTCAATTGGTGAGACGTGTTGAAGACCCGCGTTGTTGATCAAGACGTCAAGTCGACCAAACTGTTCGACCGTCTGCTTCAAGACGGCTTCGACCTGTGCTTCATCGGTGACGTTTAACGTCATCCCGACTGCTTCATGACCAGCTCCGCGAATCGCTGCCGCTGCTTCCTCTGCTGCTTCCGCGCGGACGTCCGTTACGACGACTTTCGCTCCTGCCTCAGCGAACGCCTTTGAGATTTCTAGACCAATTCCGCTTCCTGCACCTGTGACGAGTACGATATCTCCTTTGACCATCTGCTTCACTCCCCTACCGTCACGCGCTCGAGTTCCGGACTGACCGTGAATCGTGCTTCCGTGACTTGTTTGACGTCTTCGACCGTATGACCATTCAGCGTCTCGATCAAGACCATCCCGTCCGGCGTGAAATCAAAGACGGCCCGGTCCGTAATCAGACGGTTGACGACGGCGCGTCCTGTCAACGGCAAGGTACACGACTGTTTGACTTTCGATTCGCCGTGTTTGTTGACATGCTCCATGATGATGACGACGCGTTTCGCTCCGTTGACGAGGTCCATCGCTCCGCCCATGCCCTTGACCATCTTGCCCGGAATCATCCAGTTCGCGAGGTCACCGTTCTGATCGACTTCCATACCGCCAAGGATCGCGAGGTCGATGTGCCCACCGCGAATCATCGCGAACGATTCAGCACTGTCGAAGTAAGAAGCTCCGGATTGTGCTGTGACTGTCTCTTTGCCGGCATTGATCTCGTCCGCATCAACTTCATGATCAAGTGGATACGGTCCGATGCCAAGCAGTCCGTTTTCGGATTGCAGCATGACATGCATATCGTCCGGAATCGCATTGGCGATCAATGTCGGAATCCCGATCCCGAGGTTGACGTACATCCCGTCTTCAACTTCCTGAAGCGCGCGTTCAATGATGATCTCTCGTGTCGTTTTCATATCGATCTCCTCCTCAAGCTTCCCGGACAGTCCGGCGTTCGATGCGTTTTTCATAATCCGTTCCAACAACGATGCGCTGGACGTAGACAGCAGGCGTGTGGATCTCGTTCGGATCGAGTTCGCCGACCTCGACGAGTTCTTCGACTTCGACGATCGTTACTTTTCCAGCTGTCGCGACGATCGGGTTAAAGTTGCGTGATGTCTTCCGGAAGACAAGATTCCCGAGACGATCTGCTTTCCATGCTTTGACAATCGCAAAATCGCCGACGATTCCTTCTTCGAGCAGATATGTCTTCCCGTCGAACTTCTTTTGTTCCTTTCCTTCAGCAATCGGTGTCCCGACGCCTGTTGGTGTATAGAAACCAGGAATACCAGCACCACCGGCACGGATACGTTCCGCTAGCGTACCTTGGGGAACGAGATCGACTTCGATCTCGCCACTGAGGTACTGTTGTTCAAACGTCTTATTTTCCCCGACATACGACGAAATCATCTTCTTGATTTGTCGCGTCTGCAAGAGGAGACCAAGTCCAAAATCATCGACGCCACAATTGTTACTGACGACCGTCAAATCCTTGACGCCTTTCTCTTGTAACGCCGTAATAGATTTTTCCGGGATTCCGCAGAGTCCGAAGCCCCCTACGACTAGCGTCGCCCCGTCAAAGATGTCTGCTGTCGCTTCCGCGAATGATGCGTATACTTTCCCCTGTTTCATCTGATGATGCCCCCTTCTAAACTCTTAGTACAAACCAGTCAAGCTATACAATCCGATCATCAAGAAGACCGTCACTGTCTTGAGGATCGTAATCATGAAGATGTCTTTATACGACTGACGATGCGTTAGGCCCGTGACGGCAAGTAATGTGATGACGGCACCGTTATGCGGTAACGTATCCATTCCGCCGGACGCCATCGAGATGACGCGGTGCATGACTTCCGGTGGTATGCCACCCGATGTGATTGCCTGCGTATATTTATCCGACATCGCACTTAACGCGATCCCCATCCCGCCTGATGCGGAACCGGTGACACCGGCAAGCGTCGTCGTCGTGACGGCTCCGTTGACGAGCGGATTCGTGAATGTCTCCGAGATTCCGCTTGAGACGGACTTAAATCCTGGTAACGCCGCGATGACGCCACCGAAGCCATACTCAGCACCTGTATTCATGACCGCTAAGAGCGCACCACCGATACTGACGTTCAGACCAGTTTGGAAGTTCGTCTTGATCTTTCGGAAGTCATAGAGCATCGCTGCGAGAATTCCGATCAACAATGCCATTTGAACGGACCAGATCGCAAGAACAGCGGGTGTCTCGATCTTTCCGAATGCTTCTAGACCGATTGCTGAAAAATCGAATCCTTCTGGATACCATTTCGGAATCGAGAGTGTAAAGACTTTGTTCATTACGGCAACAAGGACGAGTGGGACAAAGGCAAGGACTTGGCGATAGACTGGTTGACGATCCGTCTCGAGCGTCATTTCTGGTTCGTTCTTCAACTCCATCTGCGGTGCGGCACTTGCCGCCGTTGCTTCAAATCCAGCGTATCCTTCACCTGCTTGATGGGCTTTTTTCTTGCGTGACTCGAGATACCACATGCCGACGACTAGGATGAACAATCCACCGACTGAACCCATGATCGGCGCAGCGTAGATATCCGTTTTGAAGAGCGTCGTCGGAATGACGTTCTGAATCTGAGGTGTTCCTGGTAAGGCATCCATCGTGAACGTGAACGCACCAAGGGCAATCGTTCCCGGAATGAGTCGTTTCGGGATGTTTGCTTCGCGGAACAAGTTCGCAGCGAACGGATAGACAGCAAATACGACAACGAATAAGCTGACGCCGCTATATGTAAGAATGGCGCCGAGTAAGACGATGGCAAGGATAGCGCGCTTCGCACCAATCATACGAATGATTGTCTTTGCGATCGACTCCGCGATACCGGACATCTCAACGACTTTTCCGAAAATCGCTCCGAGGAGGAAGACCGGGAAGTATGCTTTGATGAAGCCGACCATCTTTTCCATGAAGATATTCGAGAAGAATGGTAACACCCAGTCCGGGTTCGTCAGTAAGACGGCGAACAAGGCACAGATTGGTGCAAATAGGATGACCGAAAAACCACGATAGGCAACGAACATCAATAAAGATAAGGCAAGAAGAATGATGACGAGTTCCATGAGTAAGATCTCCTTCAAATTTAGTAAGCGCTTTCATACCGCTTCTTCATCATTTAACAATGCAGTGTCGAGGAGGTCAATCAAATTCCCTAAAACCATAAGTACAGCTTATAGAAATCATAAGTTCACATTATAGACACAATTGATGGGAAGAGTTTATTTTTTCGATAAACAGGAGTTAGTCCGTTTATGGCGTATATTTCTTAAATAACGTACTTTTTTCGAAAGGATGGACGATTCATGAAAAGCATCCTTTTTGACGTCTTACATAACGTGACGCTATTAATGGCTGGTTTTTATCTACTTGGAAAATTATCACCGCTTCCGATCACGCGAGAATCTCCACGTCTCACCCGCGTACTGTATGGTCTTGCCCTGAGCATGATCTCCTTACTGCTCATGCAGATGACAATCGAAGCAGCCCCCGGCGTCATGATTGATTTGCGCCATGTTCCGGTCATTGTCGCCGCCTACTTTGGAGGCGTTATTCCAACAACGATCGTGACGGTCGCGATCATTGTTTATCGCTTTAGTCTGGGAACGAACTTGGCTGCATTCACTGCATTTGGTTTCATCGTCGCTGTCGCCCTCGGAACGAGTCTGATTGTTCGTGAAATGCCGCCTTACGCAAAACGGACCTTTACACTCGTGACGCTCTATGCGACGGCTTTGCATGCCCTTGTCTTATGGATCGTCTTACCGAAACAAATCCTCTTACTCGAGGTCATGTCGGTCGTCATTCCCGCTTCTTTCGTTAGCAGTTGGCTCGCCCTTTTGATCATTCGTGATATCCGCCTGACGAAACAGTCGTTACGGGTGCTTCGGCAGAAAGCACAACTCGACTTTTTGACGGGATTGAATAATTCACGTGCTTTTAACGAATACTTCACGGATCTCAAACAACGATTGATCTTGAACAAACAGTCCATCGTGTTGTTGACGATCGATATTGATCATTTTAAACAGATCAACGATACGTATGGACATGAAGCGGGTGACGAAGTGCTACGTCAGTTTGCCAGCCGACTGCGTGATGGCGTCGCAGAGAGCGGGTATTTATCTCGTAACGGCGGTGAAGAGTTCTCCGTCTTGTTTGAAGGCGTTCCGCTCGCTGAAGTGATTCCTTTAGCAGAGCAATTACGTGAACGTATCGCCTGCAGCCCGTTCCGACTAGCGACGACCGATCTGCCACTTACAGCATCATTTGGTTTAGCCGCGTATGATGAGACGACATCTCAAATCGACCATCTCTTACCGGATGCGGATGCCGCGCTTTATCAAGCAAAACAACAAGGACGGAATCAAGTCGTCCTGTTTTCTCCTAATGCAGAATCTGCCGTCAGCTTCCAAGAATAACGATGGACGTCACCTCTGAAATCCGCTACCTTTAAAGTAGAGGCAGGTGATTGATATGAAGTTAACAAAAGGTCCTTATATCCTGATCGGTCTTCTCTTAGGACTCGTGTTCGGATTCATTGGTGACAACTTCTATTTGTATGTATCAGCAGGCATTCTCGTCGGAGCACTGCTTGAATTGTATGTCGCATACGAACAACGCAAAAAAAATAAAAAATCATGATGGAGGTACCAACATGACATTCAGTGACTTATTCCTCTCGACCCTTACGTATATCGGTGTCGCGACCGTACTCCTTGCAATTGGTGTCGTCCTGTTCGAGGTAACGACGAAATCAAAGGAACTGGAATTAATCCGTAATGGTAAGAAAGCAGCCGTTTATGCATTCGGTGGACGTATTCTCGGTCTTGCCATCGTCCTCTATTCGAGTATCTCGAACTCCGTCAGCATTCTCGATATGGTCTTATGGGGTGCACTCGCAATCGTCTTACAAATCGTCTTGTTCTATCTCGCGGATTTACTAATCCCACGCTTAAGCATGACAAAAGAGATTGATGCGAACAACGAAGCAGTCGGCTTGCTGCTCCTCTTCTTATCGATTTCGATCGGTTTGATCATTGCTGGGTCGCTTACATATTAAAACGCATGAAAACAGCCCTGGATCCATTGATCTAGGGCTGTTTAGTTTATGATCAACTACTTATTTCGTATTACAAAGAAGGGATTTCTTCTCATAGAGACATGTCTTATACATTACTACATTCTTATCAATTAGCTCTTAACATATTAGGACCAGACTATGGTGATCTCTTTTTCAAACATGACGGCTTCGCCTTCTTGTGAACGACCGACCTCACTTTTTATATGACGTGCAGGTGTGACGACCTCATTCCAAACGCTCTTCAAGTAGTTTACTTGATCGATGTTCATCGACTCCTTACCATGCATGTTGCTCGCAACATATTCGAGCGCCTCGATATAAGAAGTATAGTTCTTTGCTACTTTCCGTAAAGATTCTGATTCTGGATCATCCGACTTGAATTGGAAGGACTGTTCGATATCGTGCATCGTATCAATCTTTGTCCTCAATTCGCTCATTGTCGACTTCTTTGTGATGGAATCCCCCGTTGAATAAGGTGCAAAGCTAGCCATATATCGCATCGATCTTTCGATATAGTCTTTTCGATTGACTGAATTGACGGTCTTAGCATCCATCAGCACTTCATGCTTTCGTTCTATATAGGGAGTTGAGCGAGGGATGTATCCTGATTTATATGAATAGATGCCTCCCCGATCAGAATAATCGCTGTCGAATAAAAGTATAAATAGCGTTTTTTCAAAATATGCCTCCTTGATGTTACGGATTTTTCATACCTTATTTCGACTCTCGATCCACGATGAGCCATTTCGAAATTATTATATAGAGAGGATAGCTTGACAATATCAGGATTAAGATGAGGCCAAGAACAGGGCTTGGCATATCTCCCCCATTTTTGATTGGAATGATTCGGCTAGTGATGTATGTGAATAACACATAGTAGACGAACCAGGAGAGGCAGGTGATTCGTTCAAACGATTTATGTAGAGTGGATTTGAAAGTGATCTGTCTAATCAAAAAAGGAATACTGATTAAAGTGATCCATCCAATCATGATATTCAAAGTCCAAAACATACCTGAAGACATATTCGTAAGTCTCATGATTCGATTGATATTTAGCATGATTTGCAACGGAACGAATAAAGCGACGGCATACAAAAAGCTCGATATGTTGATGTTAAAAAACGTCTTCACTCAATGAATCTCCTCTCGAATCGCATTGGATATAATCCACATCTTATCAGAAAGCAGTTTAGGAAAAGAGGGTTTGAGAGTTGTTTTTCACTTTTGTTCAATGTGTGAAGTAAAATAGTTCTATTTTACATAATAGTCATGACTCTTACTTTGCACCTCTACTGAATGATGAGACCCAGATCAGTCGTTACATAGACTAGAGTTCTTAGAAGTTCATGAGACGACAATGATATATTATTAAAAAACTTCAATTATAATTAAAACGGCTAAAGCCCGTTCAAATCTTGGACTCAAGCCGTTTAAATACTTCTTAGCTAATTACTACTTTTCTATTTTTCCAGCTCTTCTAGCTCCACCCGCGAACGCGGGAACCCATTCGCTTGCCACTCAGCTCGATAGATGGAATCGAGTTTCGTCAATCCGACCTCATCCGGGTCCTTCGCAGCATCCGGACTCGGATCCTGATCGAGATGCGCTAAATATTCACGTAGTGCATCTGTTTGTGTGCCCTGTTCCCGCTTCCTTAACAAAAGTAGACTCGTTCCGGCAATGATGCCAGCTCCAAATAAATACCGTTTTTTCAAGCCCATACGGTTTCCTTCTTTCTTTTCTTAAACCAACCCACCACCGTCACGCAGGCGAGGATGCGCGATGCGTTTGACCTTTCCCTCTTCGACCGTCAGGACATGATCGGGTTGTCGCTCGAAGTAACCGGTCTCAAGCACTCCTGACCAGCTCTTCACTTCTTTTGCGAATAATCGAACGTCCGAAATGGCTGATACATCAACGTCAAGAATCACGTGACCTCCATCTGTAACGAAGGGACGATCATCTTTCACGCGTAGTGTTGCTGATACATGCTTATCACGTAGACGTTGCCGCACGTAAGGTAAGGCAAACGAATCCAGTTCGACAGGTAACGGTCCACTTAAATGATGGACGAACTTCGAGGAATCGGTCAGATAGAGCAATTCGCGACTCATCAGGGCGACAATTTTTTCACGAAACAATGCACCGCCACCGCCTTTAATGGTTTGAAACTGACCATCGATTTGATCAATTCCGTCAACTGTCACATCGATTTCCATTCCCTCTTCCAGATCAATCAATGGGATTTGTAACTGATCAGCGAGCTTTACCGTCGCAAGCGACGTCGCCACGCCACGAATCTGTAATCCAGCCTGTACGAGTGGACCAAGCGCCTTGATAAACCGTTCCGTCGTCGAACCCGTCCCAAGACCCACTATCATTCCGTCCTTGACGTAAGTTAGTGCTGCCTCAGCGACTAATTGTTTCTCCTGTTCATACATCCGCATCCCTCCCTACTTTTCTGTTCCCGTTTCGATTCGTCTTCAATCGACGGAGAGAGAGGATTCCGTTAACGACAGATACTGCTCAATCGCCTGGACGAGCGGTTGCTGAGCTTCGACCCAAAACGCGATAGATGTTGGATCGGCGTCGAGGTGACGTTTAACGATTTCATCGATCGTCGCTTGACCGGAATCGTGCATGACGGCATCAAAAACTGTCGAAAATTGACTCGGATCCGCTTGAACCGTCTGATAAAGACTATTGCTAAGCAGATAACCGATCGTATACGGAATGTTGTAGAACGCAAGGTTCGGATTAAACAGATGACTGATGTACATCCATTTGTAGCGCGCTGGTTCAGGCAGCACTGGACCATAGGCTAAGCGCTCTTCCTCTTGTAAGAGTTCACTCAACCTTTCAGCATTGATCGTACCATGCTGACGTTCCGCATAAAAACGTTGCTCGAAACGAAACATTCCGGGAACGATGCTGGCATATTTCAGCCCCTCTCGAATCTTGACCTCTAGGAGAGCAAGTACTTCCTCGCGCTCCGTCGTCTCTTTGATCGCAGCATCGAGGACGAGATTCTCCATGAATGTTGAAGCCGTCTCCGCGATACTCGTTCCTTTGACTTGGTTTAAATACGGTTCATCTTGCAGAACATAATTATGATAGGCATGACCGAATTCATGAGCAAGTGTCGCGACGTCTGGATAACTGTCACGGTACGTCATGAAAATCCGGCTCTCTTTTGCAATCGGAAAGGCAGCGCAGAATCCGCCTTCCGCTTTTCCGGGACGATTCTCCGCATCGACCCATCCCTCGTTAAACACGTTTTCAGCAAAAGCACCGAGCTTTGGATTCAACTGTTTGAATTGTTTGCTTACGATTGCCTGTGCCGTCTCAAACGGAACATGCCGCGCGGAACGATACGTATTCGTCTCAAAATCATGCCATTCTCCCGTCACCTGCTCTGCCTGGGCAATCTTGCGGACATAATAGGCGTGAAAGAGGTCTCGGTGCTGATCGAGTGCTTCGATCATCGCTTTTAAGCTCGCTTCTGAGATCCGGTTCTGCTCAAGCAACTCTGTCAATGGTTGCTCCCAGTTCCGCATCTTGTAGGATTGCAATCTGAAGCCGGAGATCCGGTTCAAGATCGTCGCAAACAAGTCAGCCTCTTTGGCACAAGCGGCGTCAACTGCAATTGCTGCCGCTAGACGAGCCGAACGATCAGGCGCGAACATCGCTTCATGCAATCCTTGACCAATCGTGACCTGCTTTCCGTTCAAGTCGACCCGTAACGCCATGAAGCGCTGATCGTAGAGTTGTCCCCAGCCCTGGAATCCATCCACACCGAGATCCTGTAACAATTGTTCTTGAATCAGTGGTGCACGACGGGACTGGATGTCACGGCGTTCGTTTAAGAAAAAGGCGTACGGTGAATCCGTAACGAGCGCTTCCCACTCTTCTTGTGACAGAGCTGCGATCTTTGTATCGAGTGCTGCCACTTCACTGCGCACCATCGCTTGGACGACTTCGATCTCTTCAAGCAATGGATGGACTTCTACGCGCGTGACATCTTCAGCGTACAGACAATAAATGAAGTCGCTCCATTCTTCGACGTCGCGCGCGACTTGCTGATAACGCTCGACCTGTTCTGCCACATCAATCGGCTGATTCGACAATGCTGTTTGTATGGAAGCGATGCCTGCTTTGACGTCATCAATCGTATAGAGTGTTTCTAATTGCCATCGTGTGTGTTGCATGTGATTTCCCCCTTTTCGTGATCTTTCCGTTCTTTCATTCGTGAGGACACTCGACTTCTCCTGTATTTTCCATATAGATACAAAAAAACTCCTTCAGTCATTGACTAAAGGAGGACATCATCATAACACGAAGAAGTAGACACATAGGAAATGCGCTAGACTACCGAGTAGTACGAAGATGTGGAAGATTTCATGGAATCCGAGATGTTTAAACGATAAGACACGCGGCTTGAATCCATAGATGATGCCACCGATCGTATAGAAGATACCACCAAGGAACAATAGACCGATGCCGAGCGGTGATAAGACTTGCGCGAGTGGTGTGATCGCAAAGACCATGATCCAGCCCATTCCGATGTAGAGCGTCGTCGATAACCAGCGTGGACTGTTGAACCAGACTAATTTGAAGGTAATTCCGGAAACAGCAATCAACATGACGATGCTAAACAAGACCCAACCCGTCGGACCATTCAGACTGACAAGACAAAACGGTGCGTAGGAACCGGCAATCAACAAATAAATCATCGAGTGATCCAATCGTCGCCAGATCGCAATCGCCCGGTCGCTCGCAAGGACCATATGATACGTTGCCGAAACAGCATAGAGTGCCATCATGCTGACCCCAAAAATAATCGCTGCGACGATGGCGAGTGATGCTCCGCGTTCTAACGATGCTTTAATGACGAGTGCGAGTAATCCGACAAAAGCAAAGACAGCCCCTCCCAAATGTGTTAATCCATTAATCGGTTCTCTCATATAAGCTTTCATTTTTGTTCCTCCCCTGATATGTAGTTTTGAATACTACATGGCGTTATATACATATTCTATCATATGATGAAGAAGTAGAAAGTCCTATTTTAACGATTTTGGAGGTTTTTTTATGACACGTTCTGACGACACGAGACATGATCGTCAATTACAGCTCGCAGATATCCCGAACATTGATCTTTATATGGATCAAGTCATCCAACTGTTTGAGCGAACATTCGAGGAAACGACGCGGAATGCGGATGAGACAATCCTGACGAAGACGATGATCAACAATTATGCCAAAAAAAAATTATTTTTTCCGGTTACGAATAAAAAGTATACGAAGGAGCACTTGATTTTAATTAGCTTGATTTATCAGTTGAAAAGTTCGTTTTCGATTAACGATATCAAGACGATCCTAACGCCCTTGAACGAAGGCATCGAACAGAATCAACTCGATCTGGAAGACTTTTATCGCACTTACCTTGAACTGACAGAACGAAATACAGCCCGTTTCATCACCGAACAAGATGCTCTTACCGCCTCGACGACCGATCCACTGGAACAGATTTTAGCGCTGGCTCATATGAGTAATCTGTACCGGCGTGCAGCGGAACAATTGATCGATACCCAACTAAAAAAATAAGATAACGCTTTCACTGCGTGATACACTATAAGAAAAAACAGAGGAGGAACAGTCATGGAGATGGCGACGACTTTCTTGCGACAACTGGATCATATCGCACCAGAATTCAGAACGTATCAAGACGGTATTCTCATCGAATTGGCATTTGACCGGACGATCGGAACGGAGCAGGTATCCGCAAGCACGTTACTTGAGACAGCAGACGATTTAACGACACGATTGCGCACGCAAACTACGCAGGCTTTGCTGCTCGCTTCAAAAATCCATGCTTTTGACGCTCATGCACCGAGCCGCATCGCTGAGATGATGTCGCTTCACGGCTATTTTAAATCCCATCGTTTGTCGCATCCCCTGAATGCCTACTCCACTGCGCTGTTCATTAGTCGTATTTCTCCACAAGACATGGTACTCGAGCGGACCGTTCAGTTATACACTCTTCTTAAAAAACAGCATCGTTTCATCGTATCACCGCTGTTGACCTCCTTCGTCTATTTTCATGCTGCGACACGCGGTGATTTAGACGAACTCGCTTCGCGTATTGAAGCAGTCTATCAACGACTGAAACGACGTTTCGGTCGCGCTCAACAGACGTATATCGTCGCCTTGTTATTCTCTTTATTACCAGAGGACGATTGGGATCGTTATATCGCGCAATTGGAGTCGTCCCGTAAATTACATCGTAAGCATCATGTCCCGCTGTCATTCCACGGAATGCTTGCACTACTCGGCGACCCCAACATTCATGCTTCGGCACTCCAACAGATGGCAGAGACGTTACGCTCCGATTTACGTTTTAAGTACCGGAGGGACTTGGTCTATTTGACGGCGATCCGATTATACTTGAGTCAACAAACGATCCTGCAACAACTCTTCCCATCTTCGATTCTTCCGCCGGATAGCGCCGATGCGACTCCGTTCTTGCTCTTCCCTGTTGATTTGACCGATACGTCACATGCGACAGATGGCGGAATTGACGGTGGATTCGATGGTGGAAGTGATGGCGGTGGGAGTGGCGAGTAACCGTTTAAAAATAATACATTAAAAAGGGCAATCGACGTGTGGCATTTCTGCCGGACATCGATTGCCCTTTATTTTAGTCATTTTTAACCTTGTTGGTTCTCTTCATCGGATGGCTCGACATCGCCATCTTCATCAGAAGCATGCGACAAATCGGGTGCCTCTTCACTTGAAGCTTCGTCATCTGGTCGTTCTGTTTTCTCAGCTTCTTGATCTTGATGCTTCGTTTCTTTTTCATCCTTCGATTTTTCCGGAACCTCCGTATTGTCTTGCGGGTCACGTCCGGCAATCTCATCCTTCGTCATCCGGTTTCCTGAAGTAATCGGGTCCGTCTCTTTATCATGTTGATCAGCCATTTGGCATCCCCCTTAAAATGTACTTGTTCCACATTTTAATGTATTCCCGACTGAAGAACGGTTAAACCTCAGCACGCCCTCGAACGATGTCCTCGATGAGTAATTGTTCAATCGGCTGAGGGTGATGGACCTCGTAGCCTTGCATATAAAGTTGCTCATCCAACACTTGAATCTGTTGCAATTGCGACGTGGTCTCGACTTCCTGAATCACGAGCGCGATGTTTAACGTCGACGTCAAGGAATGAACAGAGCGAATCATCGAACGCTCTAACTGATTTTGCACGAGTCGACGTGTAAAGATTGGATCGAGCTTGACTGCTTGGACTGGTAAACGCAATAACGAATTAAGTGACGCGTAGTGACTACCGAAATGATCGACCGTCAGACGGTAGCCTGCTTGGCGCAGCTGCTCCAAACGTTTGATTGCAAAACGACGACGCGTCTGCAATACTTCCTCCCGTATTTCAAGAATGAGTCGTTCGTCCGGGAAATACGATTCTTCTGTCAGTCTCAGTAATTCTGAAAAGAGTTGATCCGACTCGAACTGGCTTGCCGATAGATTGACGGCGACGGAAATCTTACGTCCAAATGTCTCCTCCAAGCGCCGTTGATCCAGGATCGCCTGACAGATCGTAAATCGACCGATGTCTGGGAAAATCTCCATCTTCTCGGCAATCGGAATAAAATCCGTCGGACTGACGAACCCAAGCACAGGATGATTCCAGCGTAGAAGCGCTTCGACCGCGACGTAGCGTTCTTGTTTCGCATCAACGATCCATTGATAGTAGAGCTCGAATTGTCCCCGTTCTAGTGCATGCGAAAGCTCTGATTCAAGAACTGATGCAAATGGATGCTGTTCCGCATTCCGATTTGGATTAACAAATGAGGTTCGCTGTTTCCCCTCTTGTTTGACTTGTTGCATCAAGGCTTCTGCTGCGTAGATTTGTGTCTGGCGACTTGCCATATCACCGGTCAGAAGACTGACGCCAGATGATGCCGTCACCTGAATCGGTTCGGCTGCAACACCAACGATCGGTTGCTCAATCGCTTCCGTGACGATGCGAGCGTAATCTTCCGCATATTGTTCGAATTCCTGTTCCTGTTCGAGTGCTGCTAAGACGACGAATTCATTCCCATCCATTCGACCGACGACATGATTCGGTAAAGGAACATATTTCAGCCGATTCGCGATTTCGCGTAGCACTTCGTTCCCTGCCCGGTACCCATGCGTCGCATTAATCGCATGGAAACGGTCGAGGTTCAACACCATTAAGAAAGCAGGATGAATCGTCACACTTGAGATCAGTCGATTCATGTACCGTTCGTTATAGACATCTGTTAGCGCATCCTTGATGACATACGTTTCGACGTTGATCGATTTACTAATAATATCCGCATACCGCTCGACGAGTGCGATATCCTGCTCCTTGAAGTCGAATGGTTGATCATCAAAGGCACATAATGTCCCGATTTTTTCATTTTCCGCATTTTTGATCGCTACTCCTAAAAAGCTACCGTTCCCAAGAGCTTTCGTGACCGGATGATTGACGGTCAATGGATCGTTGAGCAATTCATTGATCGAGACCTTCCCGTCCGTCTCATCGACGACCAGCTTACAGAGGACATGTTGGAAGACATGGGTCGAGCCTTCTTCGATCAACTGACGTTCTTGATTGATTGCCTTGACGACAAAGTTGCTGTATGAGTCGTTCAATGCAAAAAATAACGTATTGACGCCAATTCGTTCACTCAGCTTTTCAAGAATTTCCTCAACGAGTGGATGTAATGCTTCATAACGAATATGTGAGTTATTCACCGTGTCTTCCTCCTTTCTGAGTCTGTCGTCGGTCATACGCCGATCGGAAGTTGAATGATGAAGGTACTGCCTTCCCCTTCCGTCGATTGGACGGAGATTGCTCCGCCATGATCGAGGACGATCATCCGACAAATCGCGAGTCCTAAGCCCGTTCCGCCAATTTTGCGCGTATCCGAGTTATCTGCTCGGTAAAACTTATCAAAGATGTAAGGGAGCGCTTTTTCTGGAATACCAAGCCCTTCATCTGAAATCTCAATTCGTAATTGATCTGACTGATTTGATCCTTTGATCCGAATCGCGCCGCCTTCGGGCGAATATTTAATCGCGTTCATGATCAAGTTCGTAAACAGTTGTTTCATCTTCTCACTGCTGGCTGAAATCGTATAGGATCCCGGACTAAATTGGACACTGATGCGATGTGCGCGACTCGCAAGATCGAACATCGGCTTCATCTCGAACATCAATTGTTTTAAATCAAGTAATTCTTTTTGTGTTCCGTGTGTCGAGTCTTCCCCTTTTTGAATTTCCAAGATGTCATTGATCAATTCCGCCAATCGAACGGTTTCCGAATGAATCGTCTGCAAATAGCGTTTCTGCCGCTTCGGATCGACTTCTCGTTTCATCAATAACTCCGTGAAGCCCATGATCGAAGAAAGCGGTGTCCGCAACTCGTGCGAAACGATCGAGACGAACTCTGCCTGCTTAAGGTCGAGCTCCTTGTCTTTCGTCACGTCACGTAAGACAAGCATCATCCCCCATTCAACGTTCGCAATCGCAATCCGTTCAGCGTAGGCACTGAGCAACAAGTTCCCCCTGAATGCCGATAACTCGATCGTTTCTCCCGGAATATCACCGTTCATCAGTTGACCGATGTAATCATGAAGTGCTTCCGGCTGATCGACATGTTCAAACAGCGACGTCGCCCGTTCATACGCGTGACGGAACCCTTGCGCCTGATTGACGAGTTTTGGTGGAAACATATTCAATAAGGCCTGGTTCGCATAAATCTGCTCCCCGCTACTCTCGATATATAGGACAGCTTCCCGAATCGAATCGAGTAGCTGATACGTCTTGATTTTTTCATGCTCCATTTGATGGAACAGGAGATGGCGTTCAAGCGTCATTCCAAGTTTTCGTGATAGATCAAGTAAATCCCCGACTTGTTCTAAATTGAACTGGGCGAAGGCATGGCGGATGTATAGCAGTCCGACGACTTGTCCGTTGCTTGGAGACTGCACGGGAATTGCTGACTCGAACTGGTCGCCGAGTGGCAATTGGACCGATTTACGCATGACGAATGCGCGACGCAAGACCGAATATTGATCGAGATCTTTTTCGATCAGCTCCATATCGTCGATCCCTTGTGCGACGAAATGATTTAACTGCTCCCGCCGGTACAAGAGGATAGCTCCTTCTTCTACCTCAAGCAGTTGCAACAAGATCATCAAGACAGTCTCACAGGCTGCTTCAACATTTTGTGTCGCCAACGCTTCCATGATTTCATTGCGTTGCTTCAATTTCACTTCGACGTTTCGTAAATTCTGTTGTAATCGATTGATTTCACGTTGATCGAGTGATGTGAATCGTGCCTCAGTTGATGCCGGAACCGTTCCTTGGCGCAATCGGTAAGGGCGATCCTTCGAGTGGTCGCGTAAAATTCGTTTCAACGTGTATCCTCCTTTCTGATTTCATTCATGCTTTAAATTATATCACGGTCCGTACCGTATCAACAGTTCCAGCACTGTCTTCCTTACATGCTGGTTTGCACTAATGTACGAAATGATTCTTCAAAGGAACGGTCCGCATCACGCGTCCGTTTTTTCGGTCCCTTCGTACGCCCGCCTGCTCGTCGGATTTGTTGTCCGACATGGCGAGTGTGGAGCAATAAATCGATATTATCGTTCGTGAACTGGCGACCATTTTGATCAATTGCGAGTCCCCCTCGCGCTAAGACGAGTGCTGCCAGACCAAAATCCTGGGTCACAACGAGATCGCCACGTTTCATCCGATTGACGATCGCATAGTCGACGGCATCTGGTCCTTGTCCGACGGTAATCGTCGTCGCTCCTTCTCGGATCATCTGGTGTGCCGTATCACAAACTAAAAAGACGTCACGTCCCTGTCGGTGTCGAATGACAAGATCGACAACGGGACATCCGTCCGCATCTACGAAAATAGACATTTGAATCCTCCCTTATTGTTTCCACTATCAGTGTCACAAATCGAAAGATTTTTTGTCAAGTCGCGCTTCCCATTTGACCGTCTCTTCGTTCTTCCGGACAATAGAAAAGAGAGGATGTGTTGAAATGAACGCTGCGACGTTCCAATCTTTTTACCTGTTATTGAAAAAAACGAAACCACCGGTCGGTTTATTATCTGCCGCCGTTTCCGTCTCCGTCATCCAAGCGCTGGCTGCGCTCGCCATTCCTTGGTTCTTAAAGACGTTGATTGATGGTTTTACTGTCGATCGACTGACACCACAATTGATCAGTCTATTTGTGATCGTTTTCCTCGTCCAAGTCGTCGCGAACGCTTTATCGATCTATTGGTTACAGATCGTTGGTCAACGGATCGTCGCCAATTTACGAACGCTTCTATGGAAGCATCTATTGACGCTATCGATTCCGTTCTATGATGAGACAAAATCCGGTGAGCTCGTCTCACGACTCAATAGTGATGCAACGACACTTCAGCAATTGCTATCGGAACAACTCGTCCGTTTGCTGACGTCACTCGTCTCAATCATCGGAGCAATCACGATCCTATTCTTCCTCGATTGGCAAATGACGCTCGTCATGGTCATCGCTGTCCCCGTGACCTTGTTGATCATCATTCCGCTCGTCCGCAAATTACACAAGATTTCTCGTGAGACTCAGAAGGAACTTGCAGGATTATCCGGTTTTTTTGCCGAGATGCTCGGTGAGGTCCGACTCGTCAAATCACAAGCAACAGAAGACTATGAGCTGGGACGAGGAAAAACGCGGATTGAGAACTTATACGGATATGGTGTGAAGGAAGGACGAATTCAAGCCCTCTTGTTGCCGATCTTTAACGTCACTCTAACGACGATGCTGATCTTGATCATCGGTTTTGGTGCCTACCGCGTTGCGACGAACCAGATCACGGCGGGTGAACTCGTCGCCTTTTCGCTCTATTTGTTCCAAATCATGACACCGCTCGTGACGATGACTGAATTCATCACGAAGTTACAGAAAGCACGCGGTGCGACAGAGCGAATCATTGAGCTTCTCGATGAATCACCGGAAGTACCTGGAACGCTTGTAGCATCTCGTCCGTTTACGGACGTGACGGTCGAACACCTGTCATTTGGATACAATGAGACGTCGATCTTACAGAATGTCAGCTTTACGTTACCACGCGGCAAGACGACAGCAATCGTCGGTCCGAGTGGCTCCGGTAAAACGACATTATTTGCGTTACTTGAGCGATTTTATCAACCGACGTCAGGACAAATCCGTCTCGGAGATCAACCCATTTCTGATTTGACGTTATCGTCTTGGCGACAGGCAATCGGATATGTCGCGCAGGATTCCCCCGTCTTATCAGGAACGATTCGTGACAATCTCGTCTACGGTCTGACAGATGACATCAGTGAAGACAAAATCCGTGCGGCTGCACGGATGGCGAATGCCGATACGTTCATCGAACGATTCCCGGAAGGTTATGCGACTGAGATTGGAGAACGGGGCGTCAAACTGTCTGGTGGTCAACGCCAACGAATTGCGATTGCACGTGCACTCCTCCGTGATCCGGAAATTCTGTTGCTTGACGAAGCGACATCCAGTCTCGACTCCGAGTCGGAACGTGTCGTTCAAGAAGCACTCGAGCGATTAATGGTCGGACGGACAACGTTTATCATCGCCCATCGTCTCGCGACGGTCCGTCATGCCGATCAAATCATCGTTCTTGAAGATGGTCAGATTTCAGGTATCGGGACACATGATCGACTTGTCGTCGACAATCCATTGTATAATAAGCTCGTAACGCAACAATTCATCGGCACGGAACGTGCAAGGGGGAATCACGTATGAATACAGTCGGTTTCATCGGATTAGGTGTCATGGGACAAGGCATGGTCCGCAATCTGCGTAAGGCAGGTTTTACAGTCAAAGGATACAATCGCACGAAAGAGAAAGGACTCGTCCTTGAAGCAGATGGTGTCGAAATCGTCGATACGATTCAAGATGTCGTCACGGATGTCGACGTCGTCATCTCGATCGTCGGTTATCCGCAAGACGTCGAGCAGATCTACTTCGAAGACGGCATACTCGATCATGCGACACCAGGAACGATTCTGATTGATATGACGACGTCTAGTCCGGCTCTTGCTGAACGAATCGCGCAGGAAGCGACAGCACGCGGTCTTCAGGCACTTGACGCACCTGTCACGGGCGGTGATCTCGGTGCGAAGAACGGAACACTCGCGATTCTCGTCGGTGGTGAAGAAGCGGCTTTCGCACAAGCGAAGCCATTATTCGAGGCGATGGGGAAATCGATTTCACTCTTCGGTGGTCCTGGTAAAGGACAATCGGCGAAGCTCGCGAACCAAATCGCAATCGCCGGATCGATGATTGGAACAGCGGAGATGTTGTTGTTCGTCACACGATCCGGAATCGATCCGACACAGTTCATCGAGACGATCAAATCTGGTTCTGCCGGTAGCTGGAGTCTTGAGAACTTGATTCCGCGCGTCATCGCCGAAAACTACTCACCTGGTTTCTTCGTCAAACACTTCATCAAGGATATGCGCCTTGCCCTCGAACGCGGCGCTGAGATGGGTATCGCGACACCTGGTCTCGCACTCACGAAAGACTTATACGAACAACTTGCTGAGCTGGGTCACGCCGATTCCGGTACACAAGCGCTTTATCTATTGCTCGCTGAGCGTTCACGCGCTTCCGTAGAATAAGCAAAAGCCTGTACGCTACGTCTACTGACGTAATGTACAGGCTTTTTTACGTTCATCCCTTAACGGAACGTGTTGGTTTCAAGCGTTCATAGAAGTGTGCCATCGTCGTATCGAAGTATGGCGTCAAGAAGATGACACCCACTGTACTAAGTAGTGCGAGGATCCCCCAGCCGATGAAACTCAAGTAAAGCATGATCAGTTCACGCTTATGCCCTTTCATCATCCGGCGGCTTTCACCAAGTACTTGCCAAAACGATAATTCCGGTCGATCGACTAAAATATACGGAACGAGACGATATGCTAGGTAAAAGTATAGTGCCGGTAAGATCAAAAATGATCCAACATAGACCAATACCGTTACGATCGCATATGCGGCAATCGTCCGGAAAGCACGTCGAAACGAAGAGAACCCTTCGAACAGTGTTCCGATTCCGGCAGACTCCTCGCGGGTGAAACGTAAGTAAGCAATTGTTCGACCAACCGTCACTGGAGCCAGGACGATCGTGACGACCATGTTCAGTGCGATGAATCGAACCATACTATCAATGTCATCTTGATCAAATGACATCCGGCTTGCAGCGAGCGCAAAAATAAGGAAGTAGATGATCGAGATGCTTAATCCGACCAACCATTGTCCTTTTAACGTACCAAGAGCAGCTTGTTTCAATTGTTTAGGGTTCATGTCGTACTCCTTTATATCCACTATTTCCACTTTTGATTTTAGCCCAGTTCCTTTGAAAAACCTAGTTCTCCCACTCTGCTTTTCATCTGCTTGAAGCGAATCGTCGAAAAGTCGTCACGAGCGCATGAAAAAATCCATTTCCCTCATCTCAACAGATCAGAAAAATGGATTGATTCACTCGATGATCATCCTAGGAGTCGTGTCAACGCCTCAACGCGTTCTTTTTGAATGGCACCGTCTTGTAAGACCGCCGATCCTACATGCAGTTCGGACGCCTTCGTTGCTTCAAGAAGTGCCTCTGCATTTTCAAGTGTGATGCCGGATCCTGGTAAGATGATCAAGTCCGGATAGTCTGCAATCAAACGTGCGATTGTCTCTTTACCTTCTAGTGCCGTCGCTTGACCACCTGACGTCAAGATCCGGTCGACTTCCGGAAAATCAGCGAGTACTTCTGCCGCTTCAAAAATATCACGACTACTGTCGATTGCTCGGTGGAACGTCAATGACAGTTCCCCTTTATGTTTGATGATGCGACCGAGGAAACCTTCGTCGACACGACCGTCTGCTGTCAATGAGCCGACGACGATCCCGGCTGCACCGAGTTCACGGATCAAGTCAATATCCGTGATGATTGTCTCCTCATCTGATTTCGAATAGACGAACGACTTACTATGTGGTCGCACGAGGACGTGAACCGGAATCTCGACCGTCGAGACGACTTGACGGATCAGTCCGTAGCTCGGCGTCAATCCCCCTTCGGATAATGCGGAAACGAGCTCAATCCGGTCCGCTCCGGCTTGTTCTGCTGCGACCGCTTCTTCTACGGTCGATGCGATGATTTCTAACATGATACATCCCTCCCGCATCAGTGTATCATGAGACGACCATCCAGTTCACGCGTTCGTTGAACAGTTTCATCTCCCATGATGGCGGATAGGAAGCTGGACTGAGGACGATTTTCGCGCGCCGGAACTCTGCCACTTTATATTTTCGGTTTCCTTGGAACTCGTCATTGGCTAAGAAGGCGTAGACATCTTTTGTGCAACTAATGACCGCTTTTTGGATAAGTGACGATTCGATATCATCACTGACGAAGCCTCGCTCAATCTCAGCACCATCAAACGATAGGAAACAGGCATCAAAAGCATAGGCATCCAGCGCTTGCAATACCTCGACCCCGACCGTCTGTCCGTATGCATCGACTGTTCCGCCTAACAATCGAATTTCCCCAGTGAACGGTCCCGTCTTACGGCACTGCTCCAAGTGACTGGCGACGATCAGTGAATTCGTGACAATCGTCGCGTTTCCCGTTAAATAAGGTAACAAATGCTCGACCGGTTCTCCCCGTCCGAGAAAGATACAGGAATAGTCACTGAGCCACCCTTTCGCATAGCGCGCTAAACGGCGGGACAGCTGATCCGTTCGCCGTGAGATCGGCGTCTCCCGTTTTCCTCCTTGATAGATAGCACCGCCATAGACACGCTTCAATTGACGTTCGCGTTCCAACTCCTCTAAGTAGCGTCGTACCGTTTCTCCCGAGACATCGAGACGTTCGATCAAATCCTTCGTCATGACTTTCCCTTCCTCTTCCAGCCATTCCATGATGCGTGATTTCCGCTCTTCTCCTAATAACGACACGTGCGCTTCCCCCTTTACAGACCAGTTCTAGTTCTAGTGTAGCGAACGTCTGTAAAGGTCTTGTAAATCCGATGTAAATAAACGTGTAGTTCCTATGAAATGTCGTTGAATTCGTCCGTTATCCGACTCTTTCATCAAACGAAAGACGCGCCTGCCTCTCAATGAGTGAGATGCAGACGCGTCATTAGTCGTTCATTCAGATGATTTCTTTGCAAAGAGTGGAATCTTAGACTCTGTTCCTTGGCGAATCCGTTGGATGTTATCACGGTGCTTGAAGATGACGAACAACGCAAGAACCGTAAAGAAGGTCGGAACGATCCAATCGTTCGTCAAGACGCCGATCGTGATCGACACGACAATCCCGACACTTGCTGCGACAATCGAACTAAGCGAGACCATCCGGCTCAGGCGAAGTGTCGTCAAAAAGGATACGAGCAGAAAGATGAAGAGAATCGGACTCGTCACGAGCAACATCCCACCAGACGTCGCGACTGCCTTTCCGCCCTTGAACTTTGCGAAAATCGGATAGATATGACCGACGACAGCCGCTAATCCAGCAAACAGCGGATGCACATCCGCGCCCATCAAGATCGGAACAAGGCTCGCGACGGCTCCTTTTCCAAGATCACCGATCAAGACGATGATTCCTGCCTTTTTCCCCAAGACACGGAACGTATTCGTCGTTCCGAGATTCCCGCTACCTTGTTGACGAATATCGATTCCGTGTCCCCATTTCCCGACAAGTAATGCGAACGGAATCGAACCAAGCAGATAGCCAAGAACCAAAATCCCTATGATTTCAATCATAGTCAACCTCCAACCTCTTAGTGACCGACTTTCATATATTCCTCAAGAGTCTGTCCGTTATTTTTAATTTGTGTCGCGACATCGACTCCGACATAACGAATGTGCCATGGCTCATACGTATAACCCGTCCGCGACTGGAAACCACGGTCGTAACGAACGATGAAGCCGAACTTCGCTGCGTTATTCGCGATCCATTTTCCTTCTTTCGTATCGCCAAGAGCGGCAGTTAATCCATTACCTACGCTTGGTGCCGAAATATCAAAAGTGAGACCGGTCTGGTGTTCACTGTGACCAGGGCGTGCTGAATATTGATCAGCAGCTGCCTTGCCGTCACGTGCGACATAATTATTATACAATACTTTTTGACGTGCGCCGGAACGGAATCCGCTGACAGCGTTCAATGTCACGCCTTCTTTTTTAGCAGCAGCGAACATCTTTTCCATCTGTTTCGCAGCTGGTGCTCGCATGTAGCTTTGTTCAAGTACACCCGAATAGGAGAAGCTGACGTTTGGAACGACGAGATCCGACGGCTTGTAGTCGATTGGCAAGCTATACTTCTTGTTGACAACGACGAGCATTCCAAGCGAAAGATCGGCTTTGGCATCTGCTGATTTATCGACGTCTGGCGTCTCATCTTCTGGTTTCGATGGTTTTTCCTGCTCTGGATCCTGAGACGAACTATCCGGTTTATCCGTCGATTCGTCCTTTTTGTCTTCTGTTTTGTTCTCTGCTGCAGGTGTATCATCTTTCTTTTCTGTTTCATCCTTCGTTGCGTCATCCGAAGATCCTTGGTCCTCTTGTGTCGTCTCATCGGATGATTTGTCTTCAGATGACTTGTCTTCTTGTTTTGCATCTTCTGACGTATCGTCTTTCGTTGTTTCATCTGTTTTGTCTGTTTTGTTTGTTTCTTCTTTGTTCGTGTCTTTTGCTGTGTCTTCTTTTTTCGTTTCGTCTTTTGATTGTGTTGTCTCATCTGATTTCTGTTCAGTTTTCGTCGTATCGTCCGCTTGTTGATCTCCAGGATTACATCCTGCAAGGAGAAGCGCTAACGTACTAACGGTTACGATTTTTTTCATGAGTAAGACCCCTCTTCTTTTTATGCTTCTCTATGTTACCGCTAATTGTTCCATCCGTCGAGCCTACTTCCAACAGATGGACTAAGACCCTACCTTACTTCAGCTTCTTTATTTTCGCAAATGATTCTGACTTTGTCATCGGTCGTTAGTACCAAGTGCTAAATTTTACTGTTCAGGGTGCAAATAAAAAAAGCGGAACCGATTCAATAAAATCGATCCCGCTATTGTTGTACATCTTCACGCTTCCGTTAAGAGTGCTGCGTCCGTCTCACTCATCTTCTCGTAGATGTCGTGCCAGTTTGGGAACACCTTCGGCAAACGAATCGGTCGGAAGTTTTCCTTCTTGACGACGACATGTGTCGTCTTTGCCGATACCGCAAGTTTTCCGTCTGGATGCTTGACGGTATAACCATAAATCGTCCGTAAGCCATCGTAATGATCAATCCAGACCGTGACGACCGCCGTATCACCGTACGTCAACGAGCGCTTATAATCGAGATTGACATTCGTAACCGGGGAGACATAACCCGCATCTTCCATCTCCTTGTAATTAAGACCCAAGGACTGGATTAATTCTGTCCGTGCCAGTTCCAGATAGACGAGATAGTTCGAATGATAGACGATGCCCATCATGTCCGTCTCGGCGTACCGAACAGGTATTTCAATCGTATGCATGTAGCTTCCCCCTTAAAAATCCTCTTTTTCAAGATAGGACCATTCTGAACCGGATAAGCTAACTTTGTCAATTAATCGCATCGATTGTTTCGCGATCGCCTGTTCGACAATCGTGATCGCCGCCCGTGCGTTTCCGTTCGGAACGACATCGATTTTCTCGGTAAGCGTCTGTCGCGCGTCCTCCGTCAGCTCATATCCGAATCGTGCCGCATATCCTTCAATGATTTGAATCAACTCGTCTGGCGAATAATTTGGGAAGTGGAACGACCGCTTGAAGCGCGACTTCAATCCCGGATTACTCGCGAGCAAGGCGTTCATTTGTTGCTCGTAACCAGCAAGAACAACAACGAGATTGTCTTGATGTTTCGTCATCTCATCCACAAGCGTATCGATTGCTTCCTTCCCAAAGTCATTTGCTCCACCGTTTAACGCATAGGCTTCATCAATGAATAAGACACCACCCAGCGCGTCTCGAATCGCGTCGCGTGTCTTTTGCGCGGTCTGTCCGACATATCCGGAGACGAGGTCAGCTCGGCTGACGACTTTCAAGTGTCCGCGTTTTAAATAGCCGCATTGTCGTAAGACATCGGCATAAAGCTGAGCGACAGTCGTCTTACCGGTTCCACTATTGCCGCTAAAGACCGCATGCAGTTCGACCGGTAATACCTTATAACCGGCTTCACGACGGCGTTTTTGCATTGATAATAAGGCTTCGATCTGTTTCAATTCATCCTTTAGATCAGACAATCCGACGAGCGAAGCGATCCGTTCTTCCACCGTCGCGTCCGGTTCTTGCACCATCTCGAAATCTTCTTGTTCGAGTAAGGCAAAGTCTTCGTGACTGGCACTCTCTCCAAGGCTTGCTCCCTTCTTGAAGATCGCATCAAGCACGATATTGCGAACCGCCCGTCCGTTTCCGAAACTCGCGTCGACGCGCTCCCGCTCGAGCCGACCGAGCAACGCCCGCTCTGCTTGTTCCGTCAAGACGTAATCATTTGCCGTCGCAATCGAGCGTCCGATCGCGAGCAGCTCTTGATCCGTATAGTCTGCAAGCAGATAATGATTCGATTCCGGGAAACGGCTTCGTAGTCCGGGATTTGCCTTCAGGAAATCACGCATCTCTTCCGGATAACCAGCGAGGACGACTGCAAACCGTCCCGCATATTCCCCACTCGTCATCGCAGCGACGAGCGTATCGATCGCTGCCTGCCCATAGTCGTTTCCACTTTGTCCGGCACGCTTTAAGGCGTAGGCTTCATCGATGAAGAGTACACCTCCGACAGCTTCCCGGACTTTGCTCATGACTTGTTCTTCCGTTTGTCCGACGAAGGCACCGACGAGCGACGAACGATCCGTCTCGACGACTTCTGGTCGTTCGAGTAGTCCAAGTTCATGATAGATCTTCGCCATCAAACGGGCAAGCGTCGTTTTCCCGGTCCCCGGGTTCCCCATGAAGATCATGTGTAGCGATGGTTGATCACTTGAACGATAGCCGTCTTCCGACCGTTTTTGTTGGTACTTCAAAAAACGATACATGTGGTGGACCCGTTGTTTAATGTCTTCGAGACCAATCATTGCGTCGAGTTCCTCGAGTGCTGATCGTTCAACTTGTTTGCTTTCGACGGGAAGTAAGGCAACGACACGCTTAAGATCCTGAATCGTCGTCGCCTTCAATTCCGTCATCTCACGGAACGCTTCTCGGGAATAGAAGCGTTCTTGTAAGCTATCGACGAATGTCTGCGCCGTCTGCTCGAGCGTTGCACTCGAACGTAGCAATGCCGTTCCAGCATCAAACAGTTCCGTCCAGCGTTCGGCATCTAGCCGACGAAGTCGTTCTGTCAGTTCGACGATTTGATCCGTCTCCTCGACGATTTGGCTCGCTTGGAGAATCAGTTCCTTTGTCGCAGATCGTTTCGCGTTTGCATTGTCCGTCTCACGAATCGTCGGGAACGTATGCGCGACGAGACGCTGATACGTACTTTGTAGTTGTTGCTCCGTTAATAACTGCTCAAGACGTGCTGGCAAGCGACCATGCTGACGGATTTCTTGCATCCAGCTCTCAGCTAAGGCGTCCAGTCGTCCTGTCATGATATAGCGATGCTCGACAAGTAACGCTAAGATACGGACGAGTGCTTCCGTTTCTCCAAGTAGCCGACTACTTTGGGCATAACGTAGCGCAAGCACCTCCTCAACTTTCGCGCCCTCTTCCCACGCCTTGATTTGATTGAACATCTCCTCTTTCGAGAATGCTTCCATGTTGAACCTCCTGCGTCTCGAAAAAACCGACTTTGTCCGCTACCGTTTCGTAGCGTCATCGCCGGTCGTTTCTTGTTTATTTTGCTTTTAGCCATTCCTTATCGAACGTATCAATTGTCTCAAAACTCTTCATCTTGACAGAGTAGAACAATTTACCATTATTGCGTGATTCGGCACCGAGGACTTTCGAACGGTCAGATGCGATATAATACGTCGCTTGTTCCTGGTTGTTTTCTTTATCGAAAATCGATGGATACTGTTTGATCCATTCTTCAGGAACCGTGCTCGATGGTTCTTTTTTCACGTAAACGTCCGCAGCCATCCCTGCAATGTCTGCTTCTCCCTCGACTTGTCCAAAGTCCCCTTTTTTAATGAAGGCGAGAATCTGTTCATTGAATCCACGAGAGAGGAATGGACGCGGCGCACTGACGCTTTTGCCTGCTTTCGTCTCATTGACTAACTTCCCTGTCGCATCATACTCACGGAACATTGTGCCGTTCCAGATCGCAAGCGATCCTTTTGACGGTCCGTCTACGACTTCTGTCCGAAAATGCCCTTTGTCGTCAAACACGACTTCATATGTCCGGGCTTCGAGCTCATCTTTTTTCGTTGCGAGTTTCTTCTCGACATATTGAATGCGTGTCATCGTATAAAACGGTTTGACCGTTGCGGCTTTTTCATCGCTTGCGGTCTGCGTCTTGTTCAAGAGATAAAAATTGTAGGCAAGGAGGATCGCCATTGCCACGATTGCTACTGCAATCCACGTGCTCGTTCGTTTCGTCATGCCATGTACACCTTCCTAGCTCAAGTCTCTATTCCCTATCATCGTATCGGTTTTAAAGGGGAAATACAAAGGGTTTGTCCAAGATTTCACGATTTCTGAGTAAATTCGTCAGACTTTTGAACAAATCAGAAAATGTTCAGGACGACAGAAAAAGGCGAACCGAATGAATTCGGCCCACCCTTGATTACGTTTACGCTTCCTTCGGCGTCAGCGAGACGATCATCGACTCATCAACCAAGTAATAACTATGATGTGGCATTTCACGTAAATAACCATCCTGAAACAACATCGCACAGTCGACTTGAAACGTTTTGCTATACGGTTTCAAAGGAAGTTTTTTCACCCGGTCAAAATAGCGATCGACAGCAACCTGGACATGATCCATCTCATAGACAAGTTCCCGGTCTTTTGCTTCCATGATGGTGAATGTCTCACGCGACATGTAAAACACTTGTGTCGAGCGTGCTTTCAAATACGGCTCCAGCTGTTTCAGGTCGATCCGCTGCTCATTATCTAGAAGCACTGTCCGATTCGTCCCTTTCGGTAGTTCAGATTCAAACGCATGCGTCGCTTGTTTGACTTCATCAAGCGTCACGTCACGCATCGGCAACGGTCGGTCTTCCTTCGGTTGAAACCACTTCTTGAATCGATTCATCGAATTCCTCCTCTCGTCAAAAAAAGGTGGGGTTTCCCCCACCTTTGATTAGACAACTTATGCTTGTTGGAGACGCTCACGAAGGACCATTGGTAAGATCCCGCCGTGACGATAGTAATCGATGTCGACTTCTGAGTCGAAACGAGCAATCGCTTCGAATTCAGTGACTTTTCCATCTGCCGCTGTTGCCGTGACTTTAACGATGTCACGTGGACGAACAGACTCATCGATTGCGATACTGATCGCTTCTTCACCTGTTAAACCAAGTGTTTCAGCTGTTGTGCCTGCCACGTATTGAAGTGGCAGAACACCCATCATGACGAGGTTTGAACGGTGAATCCGCTCGAAGCTCTCCGCGATGACGGCTTTAACGCCGAGCAAGTTCGTTCCTTTTGCTGCCCAGTCACGTGAAGAACCCATACCGTAGTCTTTACCAGCGAGGATGACGAGACCTGTACCATCTTCTTTGTACTTCATCGCAGCATCGTACATCGCCATCGTTTCGCCTGTTGGCCAGTACGTCGTGAAGCCACCTTCTGTACCTGGTGCTACTTGGTTACGGATGCGGATGTTCGCGAACGTTCCGCGCATCATGATTTCGTGGTTACCACGACGTGAACCGTATGAGTTGAAGTCTTTTGGTGCAACCCCTTTGTTGACGAGGTATTGACCGGCTGGTGTCGTTTTCGAGAATGAACCAGCTGGTGAGATGTGGTCCGTCGTGACTGAATCAGCGAACTTACCGAAGACACGGAGTCCGTTGAGTGCTTCGACTTGACCCGCTTCCTTCGCCAAGTTCTCGAAGAATGGTGGGTTTTGAATATATGTCGACTCACCGTCGAAGTCATACTGATCGCCTGTTGGCACGTCAAGGTTGTTCCAGCGTTCGTTTCCTGTGAAGACTGAATCGTATTCTGCACGGAAGCTTTCTGGTGTGACGACCGTGTTGATGATCGTTTGGATCTCATCACGTGAAGGCCAGATGTCAGCGAAGAAGACTTCTTGTCCGTCTTTGCCTGTCCCGAGTGACGCGTTCATGATATCGACGTCGACTGTTCCTGCAAGTGCATATGCGACGACGAGTGGCGGTGAAGCCAAGTAGTTCGCTTTGACGAGCGGGTGGACACGACCTTCGAAGTTACGGTTTCCTGAGAGGACAGACGAAACGAGCAAGTCTGAACCGAGGATCGCATCTTCAACAGCGCGGTCAAGTGGACCCGAGTTACCGATACATGTCGTACAGCCGTAACCGACTGTGTTGAAGCCGAGTTCGTCGAGATACGTTTGGAGTCCTGATTTCTCGAGGTAATCCGTAACGACCTTCGATCCTGGCGCAAGCGATGTTTTGACGTATTTCGGAACTGAAAGACCGAGTTCGATCGCTTTTTTCGCGACGAGTCCCGCACCAATCATGACGTATGGGTTTGATGTGTTCGTACAGCTCGTGATTGCAGCAATCGCCACATCACCAGTACGCATCTCAACCGCTTCGTCTTCGAACTGAACGACTGCGACTTTGTTTGCTTCTTCTTCTGCAAGACCAAATCCAGCGTTTCCTTGTGGAGCCGTCAACGCTTTTTTGAATGATGTATGGACATCCGTCAAATCAATCCGGTCTTGTGGACGTTTTGGTCCAGCAAGCGCAGGAACAATCGTTGAAAGATCGAGTTCGACCGTTTTCGTGAACGTTGGATCTTCGTTTTGTGGCGTGTAGAACAAACCGTTTGCTTTCGAATAGTTTTCGACTTTTTCGATCAATGCTTCATCGCGACCTGTCAAACGAAGGTACGTCAATGTCTCTGTATCAACTGGGAAGAATCCACATGTTGCACCGTATTCTGGCGCCATGTTTGCGATTGTTGCCCGGTCAGAAAGTGACATTAAGTGGAGTGATGGACCGAAGAACTCGACGAATTTACCAACGACGTTCTCTTGACGGAGCATTTCCGTTACACGAAGGGCAACGTCTGTTGCTGTCGTTCCTGGGTGCATCTCACCTGTAATACGAACACCGATGACTTCAGGTACTGGGAAGAATGACGGCTGTCCGAGCATGCCCGCTTCCGCTTCAATCCCACCGACTCCCCAACCGAGGACGCCGAGACCGTTGATCATCGTCGTGTGTGAGTCTGTTCCGACGAGTGTGTCCGGATAGACATCAACTGTACCGTCTGCTGTTTCCTTTTCAAGGACGACAGATGCCAAGTACTCGAGGTTGACTTGGTGAACGATTCCTGTTGCTGGTGGTACGGCACGGTAGTTGTCAAATGCTGACGTTGCCCAGCGAAGCAATTTGTAACGCTCTTCGTTACGCTCGAATTCGAGATCCATGTTTTCTGCAAGTGCACCAGCAAAACCGTAGGCATCGACTTGAACCGAGTGGTCAACGACGAGGTCTACTGGTACTTCTGGGTTGATGACCGATGGGTCTCCACCGAGATCTTGCATCGCTTTACGAAGTGATGCGAGGTCAACGACCGTTGGAACACCTGTGAAGTCTTGAAGGATGACGCGTGACGGTTTGAACGGAACGTCGACATCATTCGAAACTTGAGCTGTTCCCCATTTCGCCAAGTTCTCGACGTGTTCACGTGTGATCGAACGACCATCTTGTTGACGAAGTACTGACTCGAGTAGGACACGAATCGAATATGGAAGGCGTTTGACTTCCGTCAATCCGAGTTCTTCCAATTTTTCAAGACTGTAGTACTGATAATTCTTACCGTTTGCTTCAAACGAACGGCGTGCGCCAAAGACATCTTGCGACACATCTGTTTGCTTCATGGTGATTCCCCCTTTAAGTGTTCACGACATCAAGCCCCTGATACCGCTTACTTGTACAGTTCTATCATAGTATAATATGGATTCCGTTACAATTTGAAAGAACAAAAGACTTTCGATAAGTTTTACTTATTGCCGATATTAGAAAATTATTCTGTTGTCCTGTTCTTGCCATATTTCCAGTCATGCGTTTCCATTTAGAATGTTCAGGGTACTTAAAAAGTGTAGTATGATATCCGATTCTTGTGGAGGCGTTTATTATGGCGAAATATAAAAGCGATGCAACGCACGTCATTACGACCATTATTTTCAATGATTTAGAAAAAGCGCAAACAGGCTTCGCGATGATCAAAGACCTCGAAGCGATCAAGGAAATCGACATGGAGCAGATGGTTCTCGCAAAACGCGACGAAGCAGAGGGGTTCTCTTTCATCGATGCGATCGACTTCACGCAACAGGATCAATCGTTCAAGGGTTCATTGATCGGCATGGCAATCGGCGTCATCGGTGGTCCGTTCGGGATGCTCGTCGGTTCCGTCGCTGGCTACTTGATTGGTGCGAATCGGGATGAGAAAAACGAACGAGATTCGTTTGATTTGTTTAACCGGACACTGAATCAGATCAATCCCAATCATTACGGTGTCATCTTGATCAGTGAAGTCAACGAAGATTCAGAAGCCGTCAATGCGATTGCCGCTGAACTCGGAGCGACGATTCGCCGGACAGGTGAGACATTGCCGGATGGTGCCGTCTAATCAAATCAAAGTTGTCATCTTTACGTTCTCGTTTTAAACGGGAGCGTTTTTTAATTCGTGAATCACCTGTTTTGCTGCCTCCTGCGTCGTGTCAGGATCGACTTTATATAAAGCATTTTGTTGCACGGATATGAGGATATTTTTGTAGCTGATGATGATAAGATCAGACTGATTCGATAGCTTTTGATTAAGCCCTTTGTAGCCATCACTTGATTGATACTGCATCACGTCATTGCCTATGTATCGATCTGTATAAGTAAAATGGATCGCTAACCGCGTATCTTGTTTTTGATTTTCAAAATAAAGTGTCTCTTGTGTCGACGGTGTGTCTATCGTTCCGTCAACGGTTAACCAACGTCTCTTCCCAAAACTCAATGATCGATCTACAGCCGTGAAATCTGAACCTATCGTACTTGCCTGCAACTGAAATTGATCCATCTTCAGGTGTTCATCCATGTACTTGAACAGCTTTTCATACTGAACAGGATGTAAGATAGGATGTTTTGTCTTCTGATTCGTATGAGTAGTAGTTTTGACTTCTACTTTTTTCTGTTCCGTCGTGACCGCCTCATCCGTACATCCTACACTTAAAAATACACTCGAAAATAGGATCGCCATGTTTCTCTTATAGCGCATACACTATCCTCCCCTTTTGAAAACACCCTGATATCACTTTGCCTTAAAGTTGTATAGCGGTTTAATGATCTCGACGACATCGACCGTTTCTTTCGTATTGCGAATGATTTCGTCCATCGGTTTATAGACGAAAGGCGACTCGTCACGCGTCGACGCGACGACAGAACTTGACCAGACATCGGTCATCGTCTTTTCGAATGCATCGAGTTCAACTGTTTTGAACGCTTTAGATCGTGACATGATGCGTCCTGCTCCGTGTGGCGCGGAATAATTCCAATCAGGGTTTCCTTTTCCGACGACGATCAAGGAGCCATCGCGCATGTTCATCGGAATGATTGCCCGCTCGCCGGCTTTCGCAGAGATGGCACCTTTTCTTAAAATCATCGCATCAAGATCAATGTAGTTGTGGATCGTATCGAACTGATCCACTACCGTCCATCCCATCGCCTCGAAAATGACTTCGGTCATCGCTTGACGGTTTAATGCTGCGTATCGTTGGGCTATCTTAAGATCATGGAGGTAACGCTCCATCGTTTCTCCGGAAACAGATGCTAAATCTTTGTTAAACGTAGATCGTTTTTCCTTCAATTGCTGCAAGGTCGCCTGAATATCCGATTCGCGCCCCTGCTGCTTTAATTCCTCAATGATTTGACCCGCATCAAATTGGAAGCGTGCCGTCTCGGCTTCTGCCTGATAATGTTCAGCGATCGTCTTCCCAAGGTTGCGACTGCCGGAATGAATCACGAGATAGCGCTGTCCTGCTGCATCCTGGTTCAGTTCGATGAAATGATTCCCTCCACCGAGCGTCCCGATCGACAACCGTGCCCGTGTCTCGTTGAACGGTGCAAGTACTTGATCAAACGGTACCTGTTCTGACAATGGATGGGCTTGCTGACGCACCGACATGCCACTTGGAATGAGATGCTGGATCGTTGCGTCAAGCTCTGCAAAGTCGATTGGTCCCTGTCCAGCAAGTCGTGTACATAACATGCCGCAACCGATATCGACACCGACGAGATTCGGTACGACCTCGTCCGTCACATGCATCGTCGTTCCGATGACGGACCCTTTTCCAGCGTGACAATCCGGCATGATCCGAACGCGACTATCTGTCGCAAATTGTTCCTCCAACATGGCTGTTACTTGCTTAATCGTCAGTTCGTCGACGTTGTCCGTGAAAATCTTTGCTTCCCCATATGTGCCTTGAATCGTTTTCATTCGATTATTCCTTTCTTATCCATTTAATTATTTTGCTGTTTCTTGCATGATTTCAATGAATTGTTTCGTCAGTGTCGTCGGTCCCGTCTCCGTCAACCAGACAAAGGCTGTCGTACTCGCGGCACCTGACAGGTATGTCTGATGCAGTCCTGCCGTGTCCAGTTCCCGCAACGTACTCTCCGGCAATACGGTCACAGCCTTCCCCTTCCGAACGAGTCCGATTAGCGTCAAGACGTCAGAACACGTCTCTTGCGATACGACACCAAGCCGTTGACTTAATGTCTGAAAAACACCAAGTCCTTCCTGACTTGGAATGATGAGATCCGCTGTCGGATGATCAGGGTGCCAGACTTGATGAAACGGTTCTTCCTCCATCCATTCAATCGAGACGCCTTGCGCATCAATCGGCAGACGGACCAACGCTGCATCAAGCGACCGCTCTTTTAACCGTTCGATGAGCGCACTCGATTCTCCTTGGTGGACTTGTAAGATAATACCAGGATGTCGTCGTTTCATCTGTTCGATCCAGTCAACAAGCCGACTGGCTGATAACGTGTTGACACCAATCCGCAAAATTCCTGTTCGTCCGGCTTCAATGTCGCTTAATTCCATTCGTGTCTCCTGCTCAAACTGTAGCAAGGAAACCGCCCTTTCATATAAGCGGTTGCCGCTTGGTGTGATCCGGATTCCGCGCCCTGCCCGCTCGATTAGACGAACGCTTAACTCTTCTTCCATTCGTCGGATTTGTTGCGTCAAGGCAGGTTGTGCCATTCTTAAGCGCTCCGCTGCTCGTGTGACAGATTGTTCCTCGACGACCGCACAAAAATAGCGGTACTGACGTAAATCCATACTCATCATCTCTTTCATATGTTTTCATGTATAAAGATATATGAATCATAACATCAATCATATGCTATGATGCAGGAATATCTTCAGTTTAAGAAAGGAGCTTTTTCATGAAACAAACGACTTCTACTTTCCAGTGGATCGTCTTCTTACTTGCGAACACGATTGCCTTACCGATCGTCGTCGCTAGTCTGTTCGACCTCTCCTCAGTCGAAACAGCTGCCCTTGTCCAACGGTCGTTCTTTGTAGGCGGGATTGCCTGTTTCCTACACGGCGCTTTCGGCCACCGGCTTCCAATCGTATCGGGACCTGCCGGATCATGGGTCAGTATCTTCGTCGTCATCGCCGCACTACCGGTCGATTCAAAAACAGCCTTTACGATTGCGATGGCAGCCGTTGTAATTGCCGGTATCGTCCTTATCATTCTCGGTTTGACAGGATGGACGAAATACTTATTACCCGTCTTCACACCGCTCGTCAGCGGAACGTTTTTGCTTTTATTATGTATTCAATTAACAGGCGTCATGCTTGGTGCCGTCCTCGCCGTCGAAGCAACACGTCTCGCTGGTATCATCACGTTCTTACTTGTGCTCGGACTCAGCCAATTCGGACCGAGTCGCTTACGTCCGTTCGCCTTGATGATCGGAATTCTCGTCGGTTGGCTCGTCAGCCGTCCGTCACTTCCTACGTCGTCTAGTTTGTTTGCACCACCGCAAGCGTTACCGTTCGGATGGCCACAGTTTGACGGCAGTGCATTCCTTGTCGCGATTCCGTTCGCGATCTTGCTCGTCGTCAATTTGATCGCTGCCTTAAGCGCCGTCGAAGCAACGCTTCAAAAACAAGGACGTCTGCACCAAGGCTTGTCGATCGAAGGTGTCATTCATTTACTCGCTGCTACGTTCTCGACGCTCGTTCCTGTGCCATTACCCATCACGAGTGGATTCATCGCACAAACAGATAGCCGGAAACGTCGTCCGTTCTTGATTGCCTCACTCGTCATCGCACTGATTGGTTTCTTCCCAAGCTTGATCGGGATCATCGCAACATTGCCGCGGAGCGTCGCGAGTGCAGCGTTGCTTGCGACATTGCCACACATGTTCCTGATTGCTTGGCAGTCTGCTGAAAGTAACATGGAGAATAGCCGTCGCCGCCATGCGTTTGCGATCAGTGCCGTCATCGGCATCAGTATCTTGTTACAATCAACCGTCATCGCTGAAGTCCTGCCTTTGACGCTTCGTCCGTTTCTCAGTAATGGATTGCTCGTCGGAACGATGCTTGTGCTCGGTTTCGAAATTGTCGAAAAGGTTCGTTCACGTCGTGCAAAACAAGCGGATCGATTGGCGAGCTAAATGGTATTGTAGGTCCGGACGATGTCATCACCCTCGCTTACTTTTCCTGTAGGAGTCGATGATGAACATCTCGTCCGTTTATTCATCTAAAAAAGTAGCCATTTCGAGTCAAATCGAAATGGCTACTTTTTTTATCATCATATTTAATTAAAATCAAAAAGCTGTATCATTCAACGCACTTCCCGCCACCATTTCCGTGTTGTGCTCTCGGGTGTCACACTCTCCCCAATCATTGGTGTCAGAACAGGAATCTCATCGCGTTTTGCTTCCTTGAGCAACCGTTCGACCGGTTCGAACCAGGCATGAAACGCGAGGATAAATGCAGACCAGTGAATCGGCATCAAGACGCGACCTTTGACATCACGATGTGCTTGAACTGTTTGTTCCGGTAACATATGCGAGTTGGACCAACGGACATCATACTGCCCACATTCCATCATCGTCAGATCAAACGGACCATATTGTTCACCAATTGCTTTGAAATGCGGACCATACCCACTATCGCCACTAAAGAAAACTTTTTGCGAGCCTTCGATGACCCATGATGCCCATAGCGTCGAAAATTGATCAAAACCATTTCGTCCTGAATAATGACGAGATGGGGCTGCCGTCAGTTTAACACCACCAACTTGCGTCGACTCATGCCAGTCGAGTTCCGTGATCCGGTCCGCTGAGACGCCCCATCCACGGAGACGACTCCCGACACCGAGCGGCACGATGAAGCGACCGACTCGATTTTTTAAGGCAAGGACGGATGGATAGTCCAGATGATCATAATGGTCGTGTGAATAGACGACGACATCAATCAACGGAAGGCGTTCAAGATCAACTTTCTGTGTCGTTTGAAACCGTCCCCCTCCCAGTTTCGGGAATGGCGACGGTGCGCGACCGAGCATCGGATCAAAAAAAATCGTTTGTCCATCGAGTTCAAGTAAAAACGCCGAATGTCCGAACCATGTCACACGTGGTGCCTCACTATCGTCTTGCCGTCGCTGATATGGAAGCGTCGGCAGCGCTTTGACAGGACGCAGATTTGGAATGTTTCGTCCGTAGTCCTTTAAGATGCTTTTCATCGAGTCCCATTCCATTTTCAACTGGAAGTCCATCTCATTTTTGAATTTCCCGTCAACAAAACGATCTGATCGTTCAAAACTCAGTCGTTCCGCACGGCTTGGTCGATTTCCGAACACCGGGTATCGGTTGATGAACCAGGCAGTCGCGAGACCAATGCCTGCCAAAGCTGTCACTATTTTTTTCATGTATTATCACCTCTTCGATGCTCTCAGTATAGCACCACGATTCCTCACATATCTTGCCCAGCGACTTCGGATACGAAAAAAAGTGAAGATCACCAATATGGCGTCTTCACTTCTAGGTATTAGTCGAGATCGTCCGCTTTCCATTTCGCCCGGTCGCTCTTCTCACCTTCCTCACGGTGATTGGATTCATAGGCGTTGTTCCCTGGATTTTCGACTTTATTATCGTCGTACCGATGATCGTGGTCATGGTTATGATGATGCTCATGGTCATGATGGTGATCGTGGTCATGGTCATGATCTCGATCCTTGACGAACAGTGCAAGACCACCTCGCTCGACTTCCGCGTAATGCCGTTCTGCCTCATCATCCGAATGTCCGACACGTTTTAACGTCTCACGGAGCGGTGGTTCTTTAGAGAACGTTGATTTGACTTGATCAATCCAACTCGCACCTGATGCTTCTTCTGCTGCATCATCTCGACCGACGACAGAAAAGTCCGAATCATGATGTCCTTGCTGTTTCAATTCTTCAATTTTTCGTTCCAGACTCGATTGATCCTGATAAATCCCAACAAACCGTTTCGCCATCACATGACACCGTCCTTTTTCATATGAATTCAAACACGCTCTATTTTTACCCTTGTTCGATTGTCATCAAACGAGATTTCCAGAACGAAAAAACGGACCACTTCGAAAAGTAGTCCGTGAAAACATTAAAGTTGTTGCGGTGAATCGACCAATGTGATCGTTCCTTCGTTTTTCTGAACGAATCGCTCGTAGACGAAATCATTCGCAAATAACAGAACGGCATTCTCCCAGCGGTCATAGACGAGAACCGTCCGTGAATCCGTCAATTGTTTGACAGCAGCGACTTCTGCTGGCTTGATCCACTTGGCGACTTGGAAGTTCGCGGCATCCTTCAAGATGTCAACGCCATACTCACCTTTGAGCCGGTGCTCGAAGACTTCGAATTGGAGTTGTCCGATCGCTCCGAGGATGATTTCGTTGTATTCCGTTTTGTAGACCTGGATCGCACCTTCTTGTGCAAGCTGTTCGACACCTTTTTGGAACTGTTTCGACTTCAAGGCGTTTTTCGTGTAGACCTTCAGGAAGAGTTCTGGTGCGAACGTCGGGAGTGCTTCATATTGTAACGATGGATCGCCATTCGTGATCGTATCACCGATTTGATAGTTGCCTGAGTCATATAACCCGATGACATCTCCTGCGAACGCTTCGTTGACCGTTTCACGCTCATCCGCCATGAATTGAGTCGATTGCGACAGCTTCATCTTCTTGCCTGTCCGTGTCAGGACGACGTCCATCCCACGATCGAACTTACCTGTACAGATCCGGACGAACGCAATCCGGTCGCGGTGGTTTGGGTTCATGTTCGCTTGAATCTTGAAGACGAAACCACTGAAGAAGTCTTGCGCCGGCTCGACTTTTCCTTTGTTTGACTCACGTGGTGTCGGTGAAGGAGACAAGTTCAAGTAATGTTCAAGAAGTGGTGTGACACCGAAATCGACGAGTGCTGATCCGAAGAAGACCGGAGTCAGTTCACCTTTTGCGATCAATTCTTCATCGTATTCGTTACCTGCGCCGTCGAGTAAGTCGACTTCATCCATCAACGTCTCGTACATTTCCGAGTTGATCGTCGTCGCGAGTTCTTCGTTCGCGAGACCTTCCTCGCCGAGTTCGATCGTCTTACGATCGTTCTTGAAACAATGGAATTGTCCTTTGACGCGGTCGTAGACCCCTTCGAACTGTTGACCTGAACCAGCTGGCCATGTCACAGCAACCGACGGGATGCCGAGGACTTCTTCGAGTTCTTCCATCAATTCGAGTGGGTCACGCGCTTGACGGTCCATCTTGTTGATGAACGTAAAGATCGGAATCCCGCGCATCCGACAGACTTGGAACAGTTTCTTCGTTTGTGACTCGATCCCTTTCGCCGCATCGATGACCATAATTGCTGAGTCAACAGCCGTCAGGATGCGGTACGTATCTTCACCGAAGTCCGAGTGACCTGGTGTATCCATGATGGAAACGATTTTTTTGTCATATTCGAATTGCATGACAGAAGACGTAACAGAGATTCCCCGTTGCTTTTCAATTTCCATCCAGTCCGATTTTGCGAATTTCGAGTTTTTCCGTGCCTTGACAGAACCTGCCTCACGGATCGCGCCTCCGTGTAGGAGGAATTTTTCAGTTAGTGTCGTCTTACCCGCATCCGGGTGGGAAATGATGCCGAAAATCCGACGCTTTTCGACTTCCGTTTGTAGAATGTTTGTCATGTATGGTAGTTCCTTTCACCGATATATTCAAAAGTCCGATCAATCTTTTTCGCAACTAGTCTATCATACCGAATTTTCAAGGTCTCGTCCATTTCACTTCATTGACTTAATTTTCAGATTTAAAGTTGACAATTCATCACTATCTTCTTTACGATGACTAGGAAGTTCACTATTACAGAAGGAGGAGACGTACAATGGTATTCCATCAAGCCCGGACATCTGTCCACACTGTCTTTGTATCGGCTACAACTGTACGTCACCCTATCGTTTAATTTTTAATTAAGCAGGGTGTGCGTATGCGTATACGTACATGCTGCCCTCTTATATTTGGACGGGTATGCCCATATTTGTGCGTATCCGTCTTTTCTATTGTCTAAAAACGGAATATAAGGGGTTTTCACTATGTTTAACGCACTCAAACAGCTTGATCGCAACATCTGGATCCGGTTCGTCGGGGAAACGATCACCGGGATCATGATGTTCATGATTGCACCATTTTTAGTTCTCTATTACGCGGATCGACTCGATTCTTACTTTTTGGTCGGCGTCATCATGGCGACTGGACCGATCATGTCACTCGTCGGCGCCGTTCTCGGTGGTCACTTCGCTGATAAATTCGGTCGAAAACCACTGATGGTTCTCTCGATCATCGGTGACGTCATCGCGCTAATCGGTTTCTCGTTCGCCGATTCATTCGGACCGCTGCTCGCTTTGAACGCGTTGCTCGGTTTATCGAGTTCACTGTTCCATCCGGCAGCAAGCGCGATGGTCGCTGACGTCACACCACCAGAACGCCTGAATGAATCGTTCGGTCTGCTGCGGATGGGACATAATGTCGGCGCAGCGTTCGGTCCACTTCTCGGAAGTGCTGTCCTGTTTGTTGACCGTTCGCTCATCTTCTACTCCGCTGCCTTCGTCTTTTTCCTGTATGGACTCGTTCTCTACTTCTTCATCGAAGAAACGAAACCGGAGTATATCGAAAAGACGGACGAAGTCAAAGTATCACCGCTCACTGTATTGCGGAAGGATCACGTCTTTTTAATCTTTATCGGTGCGGGTGTCTTCATTTCGATGGGATTTGCCCTCGTCGAGAGTATGTTACCGGTCTTCTTGAAAGAAGCACTACCGGGGTTACCGACGAAACAAAATCCGTTTCCTTACTTGATGGCACTCAACGGAATCATGGTCGTCTTATTCCAGTTCCCGATTGCTGCTCGCTTGTCAGGGAAGGCATTCGGAAAAGTCATGTTACTCGGTGCCTCGATCTTCGGAATCGGCATGATTTTCCTCGCATTCGTGCCGTCTTACCTGTTCTCACTCGGAACGAGTTATGTTGTTCTCGTGACAGTATTGCTTGCGATTTATGCATTCTATACGCTCGGTGAGATGATCATGTCCCCTGTGCAGATGACATTCATCGCCTTAATCGCCCCGGAACATCTCCGCGGAACATACAACGGTGCTGCGAGTCTTCAGTGGTTGATCGGTGGCGTCACCGCACCGCTTCTCGGATCCTTATTCCTTGATACCGGAAAAGGTGATTTTGCGCTCGGATTCGTCGGACTGCTCTGTTGTGTCTCAGGTGGGGTCTATCTCGCACTCGATCGTTCGATTCAACGAGCGAAACGTTTAACGAAATCAGCCTAAAAAAGCGATGTGTCATGCTCCGACTTCTGTCAGAACATGTCACGTCGCTTTTCTCGTTAAGAAGGTAATTGATTTGCCGCTACGAACGGACCGAACAGGACCGGTAGCGGATCGAGTCGTTGCTGAATGTCTGCAATGAAGTTCGTCGATCCACTGACGAAGACGATCGGATCATTCGCTGTGATCATCTTCAGGAATTCGTGCATCTGCTGTTCCCATCCTTCTTGACGAATGTGGTGGACGATCATACCTTTCGTCGTCAAGGAGAGGACATTTGCTAACATTCGTTCTGCCAATTCCTCAGCTGATACATGCAATAAGGTCGTTTTTCGACCACTTAGAAGCGCATGCCGGGCTTCATCAATGACGGCTCCTAGATGATGTTCTTCTGCGATCAATAAGATATCTTGTTGCCGCCAATTTTCAGCACGGCGGTATTTACAAAAATGCCGACATGTATCGACGAGTTGATGGTGAACAATTGCCCATGCTTGAAGTAAAGGTGCATTTTCTTTAAGGTCATATTCGATTTGAATAGCTTGAAGAATTTCACGACTGATAATATCCGGGTACGTCAACAGAAACGATTTCGTTTGATCGATTTCATTCAGTAAAATCAATTTAAACAGTTCACTCGATTCATGCTGGTTTGTAATCTGATTCAATAATTGACTCAGGCGTAAAATCCGCAGTGCCCGAGTTCCGTCCTGAGCTCCCGCTTCTCGAAGCGCGCGCAATTCTTCTTCGTACGTCGCCTCGAGCGAGTCATAGAAGCGCGTCGCGATCCGCAATCCCTTTTGCTCCATCGATGGACCGAGCTGTTGCAAAAGGTGTAATGCCTGATCGAAATGCATAATTTAACCTACCTTTCACCATCCATTATGCGTGAATCCACTCTCAAAAACAATCTCTAAAATGCATCTTATTTTTTGCACATTGAAAGTTGTAAATGCTTGCGTCCCCCCCTAGTATGTGTGTTAAGTAGGTGATGAAAATGCGCATGACACGTTATACGGATTACGCGATTCGGTCCCTGCTGTTCGCAGCAGCCAATCCCGATCGTTTAGTCCGAATCCAGGAAGTAGCGGATTGTTACGACATTTCTAAGAATCATTTGATGAAAGTAGTCTATCGTTTAGGACAGAGTGGTCTAATTGATTCTGTCCGTGGTCGTGGAGGTGGTTTCCGCTTAGCAGGTCCTCCGGATGCAATTCATATCGGTGACGTCGTACAACTGTTTGAACCAACCGTTCATTTTCTCGATCCGCAAGAAGGCATTCACGAGGTCCCTTCGCTTAATCCGGCACGTGATGCTTTCGATGATGCCATTGCGGCGTTCCATCAAGTACTCAATAGTTACACAGTACATGATTTGCTACATCCGACAGCTAATACTCATCCCCAAATACTTGAAATGATTCCGAACCGCAATTGAGCGGGTTCGGAATCTTTTTTTATTCCGTCCTCGCTCAATTGCGATTTCTTAAAACGCTCGTGGTATACTTATATAAGAAAGGAGGGGTACAGATGAACCCTCAAGAAGAACTCCATCTTTTATATCTTCGCTTAAAGGAAGAAGAACCCTCCGTTACACGCGGTGAGGCCTTATGGGCCATCTTTGAGGAAACAGCTGATGATTCACTCCGCTTCCTCTCCTTATGGACGTTTTCACAAAATCAATTTGACCTAGGACACTTCCGGTCATTTCTCGTGTCCTTCACACTCTTAATGGAATGGATCCGAAAAGACGAGATGACACTGACTCCAAAACAAGAACTTGATTTGTACTGGAACTATAAGTCCTATTTGATCTATATGGCAGAACAAGAAGACGTGACGGTATCGCTTCTCGAAGAAGATCTTGACCGCTTCATCGATTTTTGTGACGCGCATGGATTCGCGCGCACACGCGACTATATTAGCTTCATGGTTTACAGCAAGCTTGGTGACGAGGAGCAAGCCGATCACTATTTATCGGAATGGGTCGACGCGCCAAGCGACGAACTCAGTGATTGCCCATCCTGTGAAGCCTTCAGCCGGATGACGTATGCAATCGAACGTGGATTCGAAGATCGCGCCTTACTTCTTTATGCGGCACTACGACATGAACGCGGTTGTTCACGGATGCCAGATCAGGCTCATCCATACATCCTGCCATTATTCCTCAGTCGCAAAAAAGAACGTTTTGATTGGAGCGAACGATTGATTGAAGAAGTCAAACGTGGCGAAACACTCTTTACCGGTGGCGATGAGCCCTATCATTTATATGCGAAGATGTATTACGACACAAACTATACCTGGTTGATGGAAGAGAAAAAACAATTGATTCCATTCTTAACCGATCGTGGATATCTCCAGTTCCTACTCGCTCACTATGCATTTGCCCATCGACAATCCCTTGGTGAGGAAGCATCGTATCTCGCAGCGCTCCGGACGAACCTATATGAGATCGCTCAATCTCTTGATCGTCGGATCGAAGGTGTCTTCTACTTGAACCTTGTCGAGCGTGAACTGAAACGGATCACCCAGTTCGTTGCTTAAATCTTATTCGTAAAGGAAGTGTCTTCATGTTAGATCATGTCCAACTCGCTATGCCGAAAAACGAAGAAGATCGCGCCCGTGCATTTTATGCCGGGCTTTTACATATGAAGGAAGTCGATAAACCTGCTGGTGTTCAAAAAAGTGGTGGTGTCTGGTTCAAAGACCACGGTACAGCGCTTCACCTCGGCATCGAGGAGCCATTCTCTCCTGCTAAAAAAGCACATCCTGGATTGACCGTCGCTACATTTGAAGCAATGAGTGCTCGCTTGCAAGCCGCCGGTTATCCAGTTGAGCATGATACACGACTTGCTCCGCGCCGTCGTTTCTTTACAGCGGATCCATTCGGTAACCGTTTGGAAATCATTGCTGCTCATCTTCCAACCCTAACACCGAAGAAGCTGACAGATGGTTCACATATCCGCTTAGTCGCCCCCGCTTCGAGCCTCTCGACAGTCGAGCTGAAGATCATCGACGGTGCAATCGAGACACTCGAATCATTCGGATTACGCGTCTCAATCAGTCAACATGCGCGTGCTGTCAATCCGTTCGGCTCCAGCGATCCCGAGTTACGCGTTGCAGACCTCCACGCCGCGTTTGCTGATCCGAACGTCGATGCGATCCTTTGCGTTCGTGGTGGGTTCAGTACGAATGAACTCGTCGATTTACTTGATTATGAACTGATTCGGACGCATCCGAAGATTCTTTGTGGCTTCTCTGATATCACGGCGCTCAGTCACGCCATTTTGACGAATACAGGTTTAGTGACATACTCTGGACCAATGTTACGGGCTTTCCGTGATCGTGACGCCTATACGATTGATTATTTCAAACAAGTCTTATTCGGAACGGACCCGGTTACAATCAAGCCGTCGATTCATTGGCGGGATTCGGATCGCGGACATGTCATCACGTTACCGAACAAAGGACCGATACTCTTATCTCCGGGACAAGCGAGCGGTCGTCTGATCGGTGGAAATCTTTGCACCTTGAACCTCCTTCAAGGCACGTCGCACTTCCCTGATTTGCGGGATACAATCTTGTTCCTTGAAGACGATTACGAAGTCCACCCAGCGACGTTCGCCCGTGATTTCGCCTCTTTGATGGCGCAACCAGGCGCCGAGACAATTCGTGGGATCGTCTTCGGGCGGTTCCAACTCGCGACGAAGATGACGGAAGAACATCTGCGCTACTTGATCTCACTTTACCCATCACTAAAACAGATCCCGGTCCTTGCGAATGTCGATTTTGGACATACGAGTCCTTTGTTTACGTTCCCGATCGGTGGACAGGTTGACCTTCATGACGAGGTCATCCGACTTCATATTTCTTAAATATCAAAAGAAGGAGACGCGGCAATCCGCATCTCCTTCTTTTTTAATAGTCGAGCAATCTCGAAGCGTCGATTTGACGTTTCGACCCATCCGCGAACATCTCGAGTGTCGCAAAAATCTGGTCATTTGCCCATTCATAGTGAAGTAATGTGAAGTCTTCGAGTGTCGAGACCGTCTTGAACGTTTTCCCGACCGTAAACGCACGCTTCCGGCTCGCATCTTCTGCCGGAACGGTGACGAAGATGACTGTAATCTCCTCACCCTTTGTATCATAATAGAATTCAACGATCCGACCGTCCGCTGTTTCAGGTAAGACACCTTTACGGGGCTGTCCGGTCTCGTCCAATTGTACGTATGGTTGCAGCATTTTTTCGCCTCACTTTCTCCGTCATTCATCATAGCACGTCCACCTGATTTATGCTAATCTATATTTGATGTGAAAGGGGGATGAGTCGCGCATGGAATGGTTCATGAACGGGATTCTGCTCTGGGGCTTTATCATGATTACACTCATGGCAATCGGCGGGTTTTTCATGTTCCGGAAGTTCCTCAAGAAGTTGCCGAAAGAAGACGGTAAATCGATGATGGACTGGGAAGATGAGTACATCGACAAGACACGACACCTTTGGACGGATGAGACGATGGAGTTATTGAACGCTCTCGTCATGCCGGTCCCATCGGCATTTCGTGATGTCGCACGCCGCAAGATTGCCGGGCGGATCGGACAGTTCGCACTCGAGGAACGGGCGACAGAGATGACATCTGAACTGGTAGTCAAAGGGTATATTTCTGCGACGCCGAAACGCGATCATAAATTCTTGAAAAAAGCTTTGACGGAGCACGCCATCGACTGGCGAGACTACGCATTATATTTCCAAAATTGAAGGATGCACGAAAAAACCGCCGAAGTCACCTTCAGCGGTTTTTTATTGGGGTAAATGTGCTACAGACACGGTGCCCGATTTCACCTTTTTGTATTTGAGATACATCGCGAAGCGCCACGGGGCAATCATACCGAAGGCGACGAGATAAAAGATCCCACCCGTCTCGAAGATGTCGATTTGCCCTCCGATAAAGAATTTCGCAATCGTCCGAATGAATAAGATGCCGAATAAGACGATGAAAAACGCTTTCGAACGTTGCAGATAAATCTGCCCTTCCGCTTCATAAAAATTGGATGTCTTGATCAAAAAGATACTGAAGATGGCTCCAATGAGCAATGCTTCTGCAACCTCCGTCCATGTCAGACGGGAAGCTGGGTATAAAAACTGTAGCATTCCCGTTGACATCGCAAACGGTGGGATCAAGATTTTTTTAGCGTTCGTCGGTTTTGCTGATGCCTTCACGCGAATAAAGCTGATCAGCAAACCCATGACGAGCGCTACCCCAGTTGATATCCAAATCATCCGATCACTTCCTTGATTAAAATCCTGTGAATCCGACGATGTCACTCATCCATGCCGCGAATTTACTGAGACCGTCAAAATACAGCATGACACCGAAGACCATCATCAAAGCTCCACCGAATTTCGTTAATTTCAGACTATACTGCACGAACAGACGCGAACGACCTACGAAAAATGCCATTAATAAGAAAGGAATCGAGAACCCAAGGACGTACGCGAGCATGTAGAACATACCTTGGCTCGGATTGGTCGCAGCTAATCCGATGACTCCTGCGAGAATCGGACCTGTACATGGTGTCCAACCAGCCGCAAAACCGATTCCGACGAGTACCGTTCCGACGTATCCCCCTTTTCGTTCCCCAAGATTCAGTTTCTTTTCACGCATCAAGAATGTCGGTTGCCATAACCCGACGAGAACGACACCGAACACGAAGATGACGAGTGCCCCGACCATCCGTAACGTATCCCGATATGTGATAAAGACATCTGCGAACAAGGATGTCGAGAGTCCGAGCACAGCGAAGACCATCGCAAATCCAACGAGGAAAGCTAACGTGTGAAACAGGGATCGCCTTTCCCGTACCCCTCGTTCCTTCAAATCCGTGACCGACACTCCTGTAATATAGGAGAGAAATACAGGATACAGCGGCAACGTACACGGAGAGACGAATGATAACAAACCGGCTCCGAACGCTAACCACAATGAGAGCTCCATATGAGCATCCCCTTTCTTTACTACTATAGAAGAAGTTCCTTCTCTATTTTGCCAAACTCCTCTGCATTTAGCACCTATTATCTCATAGAAAGTTGCAAAAGATTCGTGTCCGCCAAAATTACAAAAAAATTACATTTCGTCAATTTTACTGAAATCTCGTTGCACCCAGTAAATGGACTTGCTAGAATATGGATACGACACCAATGTAAGGGAGACCGCTATGACGACAGAACAACTATTGACGTTAGCCATTGAAGCCAAACGTAGCGAATTATATCATCAAGCTGACCAGTCCAGCTTCACCTCCCCGCGTGTTTTGCAACTTAGCCATGAACTCGACGTCCTACTTTTAGAATATTCACGGACGGTCCAAAACTACACCATTCACGGTTCAAACGAACCGCTCTTATCCTAATGCACGATCCAGTCAGCATTCGAGTGCGAATGCTGACTTTTTTATGACTTCTTATTTCTGATGGAGGTGCTTTATGTCTGCTCTTACGTTCTTAGCTAGTTCCCGTCCCTTTTATGTACCTGACGATCTTCCTCGATTATACGTAGATGAAGTCGAACCGCTTGAATATGTCTCCTTGAAGCAAGGACGATTCACGATGTCTTACCTTTATACGATTGATGGTGCTGATCAATGGGAGTTCATGATTTACTTAGAGCGTTATATGGAAGAAGGAGATGTCCTCGAATTACTCTACATTGAAAATCAAAATGACAGCATACATGACCATCTACCGTCCGCTCCACTAGTAGAGCCGATTGACATCAATATTCAACAACGAACATACCAAACGATTCACGGCACGTTTCAGCTTTCCGCTAACGATTGGATGCAGGAATTGTACCATCGTTCCTATCTGACAGCGTTTGGTGTGACGACGATCGTCAAGTATTGATCTGCATATCACCTATTTCACTTTTTCATCACTAGACGATAAAAGGATGACATAGTTTCTATATTTAAGTCTTTTTCCTTTTAAATTGTTCGAATATTTCATCGAAAGTAAGTCAAAAGACCTATAAATGTCTATTTTTCATAATTAGTATGTCCTACCGATGACAAAAACCGTTCTTTTGCAATCTTCTTGTCATACAAGCTCAGTTTGTAACTCGAATGACATTGACCTGTAAACGCACAAGTCAGATTTGCCGTGTAAAGTAGGAACAGTAAACACAGCATATGTCAGGAGGACATCAATAATGAAAAAAGCAGTTTTCGCTGCCGGTCTTGCAGCAACAGCTCTATCAGTAGGATTTGCCCAAGAGACAGAGGCTGCCTCAGAAACGGTAACAGTAAATACACCAGTACTCAACGTACGCACAGCACCTACAACTGCATCAGCAGACGTAGGCAATGTATATAAAGGTCAAACATTAAATGTCGAAGGACGTTCTGGCGCATGGATCCAAACACACATTAACGGTCAAAAACGTTATGTCCATGGCGCGTATACGTCTGCAGCAGGCTCATTCGACTTTAAAAAAGCTACAGTTACTACGGCAGTATTAAATGTCCGCACACAACCAACGACAAGCTCGAAAGATGTCGGTAACCTCTACAAAGGTGAAAAAGTCAACGTAGAAGGTAAAGTCGGTGCATGGATCAAAACAACAATCGACGGTAAAACACGCTATGTACACAGTGCATATACAACACTCGGTAGCGTAGCGAAAGCACCAGCAGCTCAACCAGCTGCGAAGCCAGCGGCTCAACCGGCTGCGAAGCCAGCACCAAAAGCAGCAGCTCAACCAGCAACTGCAACAAAACAATCAACACCTGCAAAATCAGGTACAAAAGTGACGATGAACGTCAGTGCTTACACGAACGACCCATCTAACAATGGTAGCCAACTCTACAATGGTCGTGCGTTGACAGCAAGCGGTTATGACGTTACAAATACGATCACGTACAATGGTATGCGTATCGTAGCAGCTTCTTCGCAATATCCAATCGGTACACGTATGCACATCGAAGGCATTGGTGAAGCAATCGTACTCGACCGTGGTGGCGCAATCCAAGGTAACCGTCTTGATCTTCTCGTTGGTTCACAACAAGAAGCACTCAACTGGGGTCGCCAAAACGTCACAGTTACAGTCTACTAATCAAAATAAACAACCTGCCGGGCGAGATCGCCTGGCAGGCTTTTTTTATAGCTATTTTTTTAAGAGACCGTGACATGACCAGATTGCAGTTGATACATCTTCTTATACAGTCCATCTTGCGCGATCAATTCTTGATGGTTACCTTGCTCGATCACTTCCCCTTGATGCAATACAAGAATCAAATCAGCATCTTGAATCGTTGATAATCGGTGGGCAATGGCAATCGTCGTCCGACCCTCGCGCATCCGTTCGAGCGCCACTTGGACTTTTTCTTCCGTTTCCGTATCAATCGAACTTGTCGCTTCATCGAGAATCAGGATTTTCGGATCCCGTGCCATTGTGCGTGCGAAGGAAATCAACTGACGTTCTCCAGCGGAGAATGTCGCACCCCGCTCGGCGACGGGACTGTCATATTGCTGATCGAGTTGATTGATGAATCCGTCGGCTTGAACGAACTGCGCGGCCGCTTCAACACGATCAAAGGAAATCGAACTGTCGAACAATCGAATGTTATCCGCGACCGTACCCGTAAACAAAAATGAATCCTGCAGGACGAGTCCGACATGCTTCCGAAGTTCTTCCTCCGATAACTGCTCGAGCGGTTGACCATCGATCAAAATCCGACCCGATTGGTAAGCGTAAAATCGCATCAGGATGTTGATGATCGAACTTTTTCCGCTTCCCGTATGACCAACGAGGGCAATCGTCTGTCCTTTTTTCGCCTCGAATGAAATTCCTTTCAAAACATCTTTCTCTCCATCATAACTAAAGCGAACATCTTCAAAGACGATATGTCCTTCCGACACACGTGCATCCCCTTCGAGCTGTTTCGTTGGTTCCGGTTCATCCGTATCGAGCACCTTGAATACACGGTCTGCCGAGACGACAGCTTGTTGGAACTCAGACAATTGTTGCATGATTTGCTGAACCGGTTGGAAAATTCGCTCCATGTAACTGATGAAAGCGTAAACGACACCGACTTGGACTGTTTGCGAGAATGATAAGACACCAAAGTACGTCACAAGTGTCGCAATCGAAATCGCCAGTAACAATTCGATGATGGGTCGTAGTAACCAGCTATCAAGCTTTAAGTTCTTGTAACGACCGTTTTGATGAGCGACGTTCGTCTCTTCGAATTCTGCCATTAGACGCTTTTCTTGGCGGAACTGCTGGATGATCGCCATCCCGTTGATCGATTCATTCAGTTGGGCATTGATTTTCGACAGTAAATCGCGGACTTCCGCGTAATACTTCGTCGAATACTTCCGGTAAATCCAAATGATGAAATAAAACAGTGGTAACAACAATAACGCAATCGTCGCGAGTCGCGGTTCTAACAGATAGAGGAAGATATATGTCCCAATCAACTGGACACCGCTTTGCACGAATGTCGATAAGACACCGATGTAAAGTTCTTTAATCGCTTCCGTATCGTTCGTGATCCGGGAGACGAGTACCCCAGCAGGCGTTCGATCAAAATAAGCGAGTCGTAAGTGCATGACGTGTCGGAAGACATCGATACGCAAGCGTTGAATGACTTGTAAGGCAATCTTTTGGAACTCAAATGCTTGCAAGTAATCGACGATGATCCCTGTTGTATGCAATAACAAGTACGCCGTAAACAAAAGTGCAACTTCCTTTACCGGATACGTACCCGGTGCGACATATTCATCGATAAAAATCTTGACGAGATACGGTCCCCCGAGTTTTGCCGCTGTCGTAATGAACAGCAGGATGAAAGCGATGCTGACTTGCTTTTTGAACGGTTTGACGAAATCAAGCAATCGTTTCAGGACGGCTTTTTCATTGATATCATGATTCATTCAGAACGCCCTCCTTGTTCAACAAGTGATTCTAGTTGCTGGCGATCGTACGTCTCTTTATACCAACCGTCATGAGCGAGTAATTGCTCATGTGTTCCTCGCTCGATGATCCGACCGTCTTCAAGGACGATGATCTCATCGGTATGCGACACAGCCGATAATCGGTGGGCAACGATGATTTGCGCTTGATCGTGATCCGCCGTACGGAAGTGGTGGATGATCGCTTCTTCGGTTTTCGCATCGACCGCAGACAAGGCATCATCGAGTACTAAAATCGGACAGTCTGCTAGTAACGCCCGGGCAATCGAGATCCGTTGTTTTTGACCACCAGATAACGTGACACCTCGTTCCCCAACCATCGTCGCGTATCCTTCCTTAAAGCCGAGAATGTCCTCATGGACTGCTGCGATACGCGCCACTTCCATGATGTCTTCCATTGATGCATCTGGTTTTGCAAAGGCGATATTATCAGCAATCGAAGCAGAGAACAGGAAATGATCCTGCGGAACGATCGCTACTTGACGACGGACGGTGTCTCGTGTCAATTGTTTGATATCTCGTCCGCCAATCGTGATGGCGCCTTGTTTAACGTCATATTCACGCGATAACAAACGAACGAATGTCGATTTCCCAGCACCCGTCTTTCCGACGATCCCAAGCGATTTCCCAGGCTTCAACGTCACATCGATCTCTTGAAGGACCGGTTGCGTGTCATAGATGAATCGTTTAATCCCGACATGAAGTTCTGGTGACGAGACACTCGTTGCTGCTTCCTTCGCATCTTTAATTTCTGGTTCGATCGCAAGCATCCGTTCGATCCGGTCATAGGAAGCACGACCCCGTTCAACGATGTTGAACAACCAACCGAAGGCGAGCATTGGCCACGTTAATAAACCAAGATATGTAGTGAAGGAAACGATATCACCAATCCGGATTTCGCCTTGTCGTAACAAGTAGGCGCCATAGCCGACCGCGATGATATACGATAGACCGACTAATCCAAAAATCGTCGGATCAAACAGTGCATCAATTTTCGCCACACGACGATTCTTTTGAACAACGTCATCAGACAGATCGGTAAACGTCTGCACGTCGGATTCGACTTCCCCTGTTGCTTTTAAGACACGGACACCACTGATGCTCTCCGCGACCTTATCGTTCAAATCAGAGAACGCTTCTTGCGCGTCATGAAAACGGGAATGTAACATCTTACCGTAGCGTGACGTCAAATAGACCATCAGTGGCATTGGCAAAAGTGACACGAGCGTTAATTTCCAGCTGATCGTCGTGACCATTGTGATGATGACAAAGCTCCCCATTGTCACCGAGTCGACGAGCGTTAGAATACCGGCCCCCGCTGTCATCGAAACAGCTTGTACGTCGTTTGTCGCATGTGCCATCAAATCTCCGCTGCGATATTTCTTATAGAACGATTGATCCAAATCTGAAAAATGACCATACAGTTGACTGCGTAACAATCGCCCGAGGCGAATCGATGCACCGAAAATGTGAAAACGCCAAAAATAACGAATGAAATACGTCGCGACCCCGATGAGTAACAATGTACCAGCTAGACGAATCAAATCATTCTTCGTCAAGCTTCCTTCACTCAGACCATTGACTGTCGTTCCGATGACCTTCGGTGGAATAAGTTCTAACCCTGCCACAAAAATCAAACAGATGACCCCAAGACTATACGCTTTCCATTCTCGTCGGAAAAACCAACCGAGTTTCCTGAAGACTCCCATTCAAGTCTCCCCCCCTTTTTTAAATCCTATGATTATTTGAAATAGTCTCACATTTTAGATTAGTTCTCTTTCTAAAAAATAGCAAATAAAAAGGAGACCATTTGGTCCCCTTTCGTACAGCTTATTTTTTAGGTGATTTCATTGAACCACTCATTGAACGCATCACTTGGTTGACTTTCTTTTGTGATGGCTTTTGACCCATTTGCATCATCAATGTCTTAATCATATCTTCGTTGATTGGTGGGTTTTGCTCCAAGTAGTTCATCATGTATCGACGAGCGATATAGAAACCAAGGGCGACACCTGCTACCAAGCAAAGAAGGGCAATTAAAATCCAAATCCATGTAGCCAAGTTGCTTCCTCCTCTAACTTAAAACGTCGCTTTTTACTATACTATAATTCCAATTGTTTGCATAGATGATAATAGATGAAAAACGAGTCCGACGTAAGATCGGACCCGTTTTTCCGGAAATGATTATCCGAGTTGCTTGACAGTCGCTAAAACGTTCTCAACAGACATGCCGTATTCTTTCAAGAGGAAGTCTCCAGGAGCAGATGCGCCGAAACGATCGATTCCGATGACTTGTCCTTCTGTTCCTACATATTTGTACCAACCGAGTGAAGCCCCTGCTTCGATTGCTACACGTTTCGTGATGTGTTTTGGAAGAACTGATTCTTTGTACTCTGCTGACTGTGCTTCGAATACTTCCCATGATGGAAGTGAAACGACAGCTGCTGATTCACCAAGTTCTTTTTGTGCTTCGACAAGAAGGTGAACTTCTGAACCAGTACCGAGCAAGAGTGTATCAGCTTTCGTAACGTCACCAGCGATGACATAACCACCTTTTTCAGCACCCTCTGTCGTCGTACCTTCAAGTTCAGGAAGACCTTGACGTGTCAAGACGAGGAGTGTCGGTTTATCTTTTGCTTGAACTGCTGTTTTCCATGCTGCGATCGTCTCTTTTCCGTCTGCTGGACGGTAGATCGTGACGTTCGGCATTGCACGGAAGCTCATCAAGTGTTCGACTGGCTCGTGTGTTGGACCATCTTCACCGACAGCGATCGAGTCGTGCGTCAAGACGAAGATTGATGGAAGTCCCATTAATGCAGCAAGACGAACCGCCGGACGGAGGTAATCCGAGAAGACAAAGAATGTCGCGCCGTAAGGAATGACGCCGCCGTGAAGTGCCATACCGTTGACAGCTGCTGCCATTGCGAATTCACGTACCCCGAACCAAATGTTGCGACCGCTTGGATCGATATCGAAGTCTGCTTCGCCTTTAAGCATCGTGTTGTTTGATCCTGCAAGGTCAGCTGAACCACCGAACAATGTCGGAACGTTCTTCGCGAGACCATTCAAGACTTCACCGCTTGTTTGACGCGTTGCTTTTTTCGACGACAAGTCGTATGTCGGAAGGTCTGCTTCCCAGTTGCTTGGCAATTCGTTTGCAATCGCGCGAACGAGTTCAGCATGCAATTCTGGGTGCGCTGCTTCGTATTGTTTCATTGTCTCGTTCCATGCGTCTTCTGCAGAAGCACCACGTTGGACGATTCGCTCGTCAAACAATGATTTGACTTCTTCAGGTACGTAGAACTCTTCGTGATCCCAAATGTAGCTTGCTTTCGTCAATTTGATTTCTGCTTCACCAAGTGGTGCACCGTGAGAAGCCGACTTCCCTGATTTGTTCGGTGAACCGAAACCGATGACTGTTTTGACTTCGATCAATGTTGGTTTTGTCGTCTCTGCCTGTGCCGTCGCGATTGCTTTCGAAATGGAATCGATATCCGTTCCGTCTTCTACGCGAATGACTTGCCAGTTATACGCTTCGAAGCGCTTCTGGACGTTTTCAGAGAATGATTTGTCGAGATCGCCATCAAGTGAGATATCGTTTGAATCATACAATACGACTAATTTTCCAAGACCAAGGTGACCTGCGAGTGAAGCCGCTTCAGCTGAGACACCTTCCATCAAGTCTCCATCTCCACAAATTCCGTATGTGAAGTGATCGACGACGTTGAGATCGTCACGGTTGTATTTTGCTTCAAGATGACGTTCTGCCATTGCCATACCAACTGCCATCGCGATCCCTTGACCAAGTGGACCCGTTGTTGCATCTACACCAGCCGTGTGACGGTATTCCGGATGACCCGGTGTTTTTGATCCCCATTGACGGAATGATTTAAGATCATCCATCGATAGATCGTATCCCGATAGGTGGAGGAGTGAGTAGAGAAGCATCGAACCGTGTCCGGCTGAAAGTACAAAACGGTCGCGGTTGAACCATTCTGGATTTTTAGGGTTGTGGTTCATATGATCCGCCCAAAGCGAGAATGCCATCGGCGCTGCTCCCATTGGCATACCTGGGTGACCCGAGTTCGCCTTTTGTACGGCATCAATCGATAAGGTACGAATCGTATTAATTGCTAATTGTTCTACTGTCGTCATGTTCGTCAAAACAATCATCCTCTCTCTTTTTCACAAATTCCTACTCATTTTAGCACACTCTTAAATGTGATACAACTTTTCTAAATAGTATGTCACATTAAAATGAATGCGCTATCTATAGCCGTTCTGTCGACTCATACAGGATGCATGAATCCATGAAAGATCACTATTAAGATGTATTGCTATCGTACAATGTTTCCTCATCTACTCACTTTAAACAAAAAAGATACTCGCTCTAAACAAAAAAGATACTCGCTCTAAACAAAAAAGATACTCGCTCTAAACAAAAAAGATACTCGCTCTAAACAAAAAAGAGGTCCGCTTGACGCGAGACCTCTTTCTTCTATAAAAGAAACGAACGATTATTGTTTATTCCGTTCTTCTTCTTGTGCTTGTTTCAATTTCTCAGGTGTTACGTCCGTTCCCTCTTCATCGACGATTTTCATACCCATGAGTTGGTTTTTGAACGATCCACGGAATGCTGCGAGATACGCTGCACGTAATTCTTTTTGCTCTGCCGTTTCCGCTTCCGATAACGGCTCAACTTTTGATTTATTCGCTAATGCATTAATTCGATCTAATTGTTCTTGTGATAACATGGAATCCCTCTTTCTTTATGACTCAAACTTGAGTAGTTCAATTGTATTCTTACTGTAAAAGAGCTTATAAAAAAAAGCAAGTTAACCGCGTCAGTCGACGGGTTACTTGCTTCTCATTCCGGGCTAGGTGTCAGTTCGCGGTATTCAAGATATCGACGATTGACCGTTGCTTTTGAAATATCATGCCCCATCCCCCGCAAGGTGATGGCGATATCAGAAAACGTCAATCCGAGTTCTCGAAGACGTACAATTTCTTCGATCGGTACGTCTTTTCGACTACGTCCTGCGTTCTCTCCTTGGCGATTGAGATTTCGTTCCGGGCGAAAACCTTGTTCGACTGCTCGCCGCATGCCACGGGCGATTTTTGCATTATGCAGTTTCCGTTGGTATTCTTCCACGAGTGAGACGATCTCAAGGACCATCGCTTCTGCATCCGCAAGTTGATATTCTCCATCTGAATCAAGCGTCATCAAGCGGACCCCATGTTTTTTGAATGTATGCAAAATAGCGATTTTTGCATTCCCTCGACCAATCCGTGTATCATCCGTCACGAGGACCGCATCTACCGTATCGCGTGTCACATAATCAAGAACTGTTAGCATCCCTTCCCGATCAACATCATATCCACTCTCTTTTTCAGAGACGATATCTACGACATCAAACCCCTTTTGAGACGCAACCTTCGAAAGCTCCATCCGTTGGCGTTCAATCGAACTATCTTGTGCTTCTTTTTCGGTCGATACTCGACAATAAATCACGACCTTCATCGTACCTCACATCCCTGTTCGTTCTTTCACAACTTTTCCATTTTGTCATTGTTGTGCGATTGGTACAACGATTTTGCTTTTTGAGATGACATGTTTTGTCTCAACATCATTATTTTTGATCAACCAGTTGACGTATTCCTCATCTGACATCGAACCATCATTGTAGACTTCAGCAATTTGTTCGACTGTAGCGTTCTCATCGACCGTAACGGAAGCCGTCATCAATTGTGCTACCTTTTCATCTGGGCGTGGTGTGAGTAAAAAGATCACGAAGGCAATACTTAATGCATAGAAGAGAATAGAAAAAGCATGAGTACGAATCGTATGAATCATCATGAATCCCTCCAAATATGAAATGAATGAGTTAGAATAAACGTTCGCGGAACAATTGTTCGCATAATTCATAATAAACACAGAACCCGTGTTCGGTCAACACAAAATGTCGAACAATTGTTTGTACGCTCATTTGTTCTATGTTATAGTGAATTTAGAAACATATATTCTTACATTTCAAACTTCAATCCAGAAAGAGGTGGCAATTCGTATGCGGAAAATGTCTAAGCGCCAACAAGAGATTCTCGACTACATCGTCTCTGAAGTGAAACTGAAGGGGTATCCACCATCAGTTCGTGAAATCGGAGAAGCAGTCGGACTCGCGTCTAGCTCGACGGTACACGGTCATTTGGATCGACTCGAGAAACGGGGAATGATTCGCCGTGACCCGACGAAACCACGTGCGATTGAGATATTGCTTGATAAGCCTGAAGAAATCACGGAAGCTATCGTTCATGTTCCCGTCATCGGGAAAGTCACAGCTGGTCTTCCGATTACAGCGATTGAAAACATCGAAGAACAGTTCCCGCTCCCTGCACATTATGTAGGAAACGAAACGGTCTTCATGTTGACGATCGATGGTGAATCAATGATTAACGCAGGTATTCTTGACGGCGATCGCGTCATCGTACGCCAACAAAACACAGCAGAAAACGGAGAAATCGTCGTAGCTATGACCGAAGATAGCGAAGCGACGGTGAAACGGTTCTTCTTAGAAGATCAACAGGTACGTCTACAACCAGAAAATGACTCGATGGATCCGATGTATTTCGATAATGTCTCCATTCTTGGTAAGGTAATCGGCGTGTATCGGACGATTCATTGACGGAGGGACCAGTTACGACTGGTCTTTTTTCATGCCTTCAGGAAATGTACATGATACCGTCAATACCGTCGCACTGACGGGTTACGTTGCGTATTCGGTCGCAACGCAACAAACGGATTGGTTACCGACTGCCATCGGTATCGCTGTCGGTACGCTTTGGTTGTCACCTGACCTCGATTTAAAGTCAGAACCGTATTATCGCTTTGGACCATTTCGAGTCCTGTGGATGCCTTATGTGAAGATCATGCCCCACCGCTCGATCTGGTCACACGGATTGATCATTGGGGATGTCATCCGACTCCTTTATAGTGCTGCACTTGTGATTCCCTTATTATTTCTCAGCTTGTATTTTCAAGTCATCGCGTCAGAGACCATTGATTCCTGGTTCGCTTCCCTACCCGCTTTTGTCATTGGTATCATGGTGGCGAGTACAATTCATATCCTACTAGATTATTCCAGTAGTTGGTTTCGACCTAAAAAAAGAAAAAAGCGTCGTCGTTAACACCTCTTTTGCTTGCTTGCAGGCAAGACGAGGTGTTTTCTTATCCAATTTTCCGTATCTTTAAACATTAAAATAAAAAATTTCCATTCCTATATTTCAATTATATGTATTGAAAACGTTATCAAATCGGAGTAATTTAAAGTAGAAAGACCATTATTTGCTTTAATCCAAAGGGAGGGTTTTTGCATGAATAACTTTGTATTGGAAATGATCGGTACGATGATCCTCATTCTGCTCGGGGATGGTGTCGTCGCCGGTGTCGTCTTGAGAAAGACGAAGTCCGAAAACAGCGGATGGATTGTCATCACGTTCGCTTGGGGTCTTGCCGTCATGACAGGAGCATTCGTCGCTGCTGAGAGTGGAGCGCACTTGAACCCTGCTTTAACAATTGCACTTGCTTTAAACTCTGATTTACCGTGGGCAGACGTTCCTGTCTATATTGCCGGACAACTTGTCGGAGCTTTCATCGGCGCCATTCTCGTTTGGCTTCATTACATGAAACATTTTGAAGCGACTGATGATCAAGCTGCAAAACTCGGTGTGTTCGCAACAGGTCCAGCGATTCGCCATACGCCGTCGAACTTGATTTCTGAAATCATCGGGACATTCGTTCTCGTCTTCGGTATCTTGGCGCTCGGTTTAACGACATTCGGTGACGGCTTAAAACCACTTATCGTCGGTTTACTCGTCGTCGTCATCGGTCTATCACTTGGTGGTACAACAGGATATGCCATCAACCCGGCCCGTGACCTTGGACCGCGTATCGCACATGCTATCTTACCGATTCCGAATAAAGGGTCATCTGACTGGGGCTACTCATGGATTCCAGTTGTTGGTCCAATCATCGGCGGAGCGCTTGCCGTGTTCATCTATCAATTGATCTACTAAGATCACGTTTCACAAACACATACCGCTCAAGGGGGATTTCGAAATGGAAAACAAGTATATCCTAGCACTCGACCAAGGTACGACAAGCTCACGTGCGATCATCTTCGATCACGACGGGAAAATCGTCAACTCGGCACAACGGGAATTCAAGCAATACTTCCCGCAACCAGGCTGGGTCGAGCACGATGCAAACGAAATCTGGGGTTCGATTCTTGCTGTTATGGCTGAAGCACTCGGAACAGCAGATATCAAACCTGAGCAAATCGCCGGAATCGGAATCACGAACCAACGTGAAACGACAGTGGTCTGGAACAAAGAAACAGGTAAACCGGTTTATCACGCGCTCGTTTGGCAATCACGTCAAACGTCTGGTATCTGTGACGACTTAAAAGAACAAGGTTTGAATCAGAAGTTCCGTGATAAAACAGGACTTTTGATTGATGCCTACTTCTCTGGTACGAAAGTCAAATGGATTCTCGACAATGTCGAAGGCGCACGTGAGCAAGCAGAGAACGGTGAATTACTCTTCGGTACGATTGATACGTGGCTCGTTTGGAAATTGTCTGGTGGAAAAACGCATATCACGGATTACACGAACGCTTCACGGACATTGATGTACAACATCTATGAGCAAAAATGGGATGAAGAGTTGCTCGATATCCTCGGTGTTCCTGCGTCAATGTTACCAGAAGTTCGTCAATCGAGTGAAGTCTACGACAAAACAGTACCATATCACTTCTTCGGTTACGAAGTGCCAATCGCTGGGATCGCTGGTGACCAACAAGCTGCACTCTTTGGTCAAACGTGTTTTGAAGAAGGTGAAGGAAAGAACACATACGGAACAGGTTGTTTCATGCTCATGAACACAGGTGAGAAAGCCGTTTCTTCTGACCACGGACTCTTGACGACAATTGCTTGGGGCGTTGATGGAAAAGTCGAATATGCGCTCGAAGGCTCTATCTTCGTCGCCGGTTCTGCAATCCAGTGGCTCCGCGATGGACTCCGTATGTTGAAACACGCGAAAGATTCAGAAGGCTATGCAACGAAAGTCGATTCAACAGACGGTGTTTACGTCGTTCCTGCTTTTGTCGGTCTTGGTGCACCGTATTGGGATTCAGATGTTCGTGGGGCGATCTTCGGATTAACACGCGGAACAGATAAAGAGCACTTCGTTCGGGCAACGCTTGAATCACTCGCTTATCAAACACGCGACGTGTTGACAGCGATGGAACAAGATTCTGGAATAGAACTGAAAACACTTCGTGTCGACGGTGGTGCTGTAGCCAATAACTTCTTGATGCAGTTCCAATCGGACATCCTCGGCGTTCCTGTCGATCGTCCAGAAATCAACGAAACGACAGCACTCGGTGCAGCATATCTTGCTGGATTAGCCGTCGGTTACTGGAAAGATAAAGCGGAAATCAAACAACAATGGAAGCTCGATCATCAGTTTAAACCAGAGATGAAAGAAGACGATCGTGAACAACGCTATGCTGGATGGCAAAAAGCAGTGGAAGCGACAATGGTCTTTAAACCATCGAAATAAGTTAATTAATAACCCGATCCCTTTTACAGAGGGACCGGGTTTTTGATATCTTATAGAAAATATAGCGTGAGGTGCCTCATGAATACCATTTATTCTGATCAACAGCTAAAAGAATACATTCAGTTCGCGCTTGATGGCAACATCACGCATGAAGAACTGGCAGATTGGTGTTACCGGTATATGATCAATGTCTACCATAATGATTATTATCATCTTGCAACTGACGGACGTGGAACTTATCCATTAAGTGAACAAGCGACTGAAGTAGCAAACGATATCGATGCACAATGGGATCTCTATCTTTATAACACGTATTCTTTGGATGCATTACAAACACTTGATTTAGCTACAGTTTGCTTACCTAGAGAGTGGTTAGAAGAGTGGCTCCGGTCGTTTTGATTCATGAGAGTCTCTACTAAGTTTTAATATGAATAGAAGTAATTGAAATAAATCCCCCTCGCCTATTCGCAATGGGGGATTTATTACTTATTTGCCAAACTCATTTTTTAATCCGTCTTCAATCTCATCGACGGATTTCGACTGTCCACTTAAAACAGCTGCTAGAAAAGCACCTTCGACGAGTGGTGCGTCGATAAAACGTACCGTCCGTTCGCCACTGTATAATTCAAGTGCTAGTTCCGTGTTCATCGTCGCAGAACCAATATCCGTTAAGACGACTCCATCGTCGTCTAGTGTATTCAGTGTTTCTTCGATTCGTGTCGCGTCCGTTCCAATGCTACCATCTTCAAGACCGGCTGCTACTAAGACTGGCGTATCCGGTGCCATCTCTGCCAACAGTTCTTTCAGTCCAGCCGCGAGTTTTTCACTATGAGAAACAAGTACAAGATTAACCATGAAGCACCTCCGCAATTTCGTTGAGTAGCAAAGCACTCGATAAACTACCTGGGTCCTGTACGCCTTCCGTCGCTTCACCGAAGTAGGACGCGCGCCCTTTCGTTGCGATACGCGCTTTTGTATCAGCAAGTGCTTGATCGATTGCCGCTTTCAAGTCCCCTTCTTGCGAGAGCGCTTCTTGGAACGGTGTCCAGATATCAACCATCGTCTTTTGACCGAATTCCGATTTCCCACGCGATTTGATCCCTTCCGTCGCTTCGCGGAAAGCGTCTGCAAGATCCGCACCTTCGACTTCTGTTTTCCCTTTGAATGCACCGGCGAACTTAACGAATGCTGTCCCGTATAAAGGACCGGATGCCCCACCAATCGTTTTGATCAGCGTCATCCCGACTTCTTTGGATAAAGCTCCTAAATCCTCATATTCGCCGTGTTCTTCTAGCGTCTTCTGGACTGCTTGGAAGCCACGCGACATGTTAATTCCATGATCTCCATCACCAATTTCCCGGTCAAGGTCCGTCAATTCATCCTTATGCTGTTCGATCTGTTCCGCTGCTTTGAGGAGCGCGCTTTGCAACTGTTCCGTCGTCAACTTCATGTTTTTACACCCCGTTTATTTGAATTAGAATCCAATCGCTTTCGTTTCTGCATCGAGATATCCGAGCAGTTCATCATCCACTGGTAAGAGCGTGATTGAGAACCCGTGCATCTCAAGCGATGTCATATAGTTTCCAACGAATGAGCGGGCAATCTCGTAACCATGCGCCTCAAGTTCTTCCGCGACATATTTATACGTGATGTACAGTTCGGATTCTGGTGTTCCGCCCATCCCATTCACCATGACGGCGACTTTTTTGTCTGGTACTTCTTTCGTCAAACGATCGAGCAACTCTTTGACGATCGCATCAACGGAAGCGACTGCTTTTCGTTCAAGTCCTTTTTCACCGTGGATCCCGATTCCGATCTCCATCTCGTCATCATGCAACTCAAAGCCTGGCTTGCCGCTCTCCGGCATGTAACATGGTGAGAGTGCCATTCCAATCGAACGAACGCCCTTGATGACTTTTTCCGCAACTGCTTTGACTTCACTTAGTGATTTTCCTTCTGCCGCTGCAGCACCGGCAATCTTATGGACGAAGACGGTTCCTGCGACCCCACGACGATCCTCTTCCTTTTTGATCGCGATGTCATCATTAACGACGACCGTATCAACTTCAATATCCTCGAGTTCAGCAAGTTCCTTCGCCATATCGAAGTTCATGACGTCACCTGAATAGTTCTTGACGACGAGTAGGACACCTTTTCCCCCATGAGCTGCCTTGATGCCTTCAAGCACCATATCGGGTGTCGGTGAAGTGAACACTTCCCCACAAACAGCCGCAGCAAGCATACCGTCCCCGACGAATCCAGCGTGTGCCGGTTCGTGACCGCTTCCCCCACCAGAGACAAGACCGACTTTTCCGTCCAGTGGTACTTTCCGCGCAACGACGTTAACACCTTCGACTTTTTTATACAAATCAGGGTGAGCAAGTACGAGTCCGTCGACCATGTCTGAAACGAACCGGTTTGAATCTTTCATTAATTTGTGCATGAAAAACGCTCCTTTACCTAACTGATTTTGCCGTACCACTTACTCTTTACCACCAAATCAAGTCGAGTATGTCGAAAAAAATGATGAAAATATTGACCAGTTGGTGACGATATACCGCACGAATGCTATGCTCTTAAAAAAGAGGAGGAATCAAATGTCATCAGCCTTTCAAGCAGGTGTCCGCGCCTGTCTACCCACCGTCCTTGGCTATATCGGCATCGGCTTTTCCGCAGGGATCGTCGGTCGTGCCTCCGGCTTATCCCCTCTTGAAGTCGGATTCATGTCCGTCTTCATCTATGCCGGCGCCGCTCAATTCATCATCACGAGTCTCTTGCTGTTGAATAGCCCCGCCTCTGCCATCATTCTGACGACATTCATCGTCAATCTCAGGCACTTGTTAATGAGTCTGACGCTCGCTCCGCACGTCGAGACACGCCACCTTCGTGATCGACTCGGTACCGGGACGTTACTGACAGATGAATCGTTTGCGGTCGCAATGAATACTGCGCAAAAAGGGAAGATCTCCCCATCCTTCATGCATGGCTTAAATCTGACTGCGTATCTTAGCTGGATTATCGCAACCGTTCTCGGTGCACTTGTCGGTAGCTGGTTTCCTGATCCCGAGCGCTTCGGTCTCGACTTTGCTCTGACGGCGATGTTCATCGGTTTATTGTACTTACAATTTGAAGGAGAACGTACCCGTATTGTCGTGAATAGTTGCCTCTTATTGATCGTCTTACTTTTGCTTTACATCACCATGCGCTACTTTTCTGCGGAAGTCGCCGTTCTTTGCGCGACACTCGGTGGCGCTAGCATAGGAGTCGTGATCACACGATGGAAATCCGCCCAGAATTAATCGGTCTCTTTTTAGCTTGTGGACTCGTCACTTGGATTCCACGTATCTTACCGTTTCTCGTCCTTCATGGACTGACGTTACCGCGCCTCGTAACGGAATGGCTCTCGTTCATTCCCGTCTGCCTGCTTGGCGCCCTCTTCTTTCAAAATTTACTTATCGCGCAAGACAACGCGTTCCCGACGATTTCGACGCTTCATGTCTTCGCCGCCCTACCGACGATGGCAGTCGCGATTTTCAGTAAAAGTCTTTCTTGGACGGTCATCACCGGTGTCGTCACGATGGCGTTTCTAAGGATTTATCTGTAAGCAAGTTATTCATCTTTAACATATTCCGGTAAATATTTTGTGTTATCCTTAAAATAGAAATACATAGATAGTGAAGGAGGTGCTGATGTGCCGAACAAGTGGCTAATACCCTTTTTAATTTTATTGTGCGCTAGTTTTCTACTTGTGAATCAAATGGATCTACCTTATATGCTAAAACAAGGACTGGTCGTGTTGTACGTCATCGCCTATTTCGGTGCGATGGTTGTTTCTCGCAAAATGAAAGTCAGAGATCACAAACAATGACTCGAAAAAATCTCCTCTAGTCTTGAGAGACCGGAGGAGATTTTTGTGATCACGTATTTGCTTGTACGTCCTGATAATCCGATTGATGTTCGAACTCTTTTTTCGCAAACGGACATAACGGCAGTAGCTTGACGTTTGCTTCCCGTGCCCAGTTGACGATCTCGGCAACGAGTTGTTCCCCAATCTGTTGGTTCCGGTGCGCGGGATCAACATACGTGTGATCGATGATCCACATGCCGTTGTTCGTATCGCTGTAAGTGATTTCTCCAATCACTTCACCTTCCTGATGGGCTTCGATTTTACGTTCCGCTCGTTTCAGCTCCATTTGCTTCCCTCCGTTCGTAAGATAAGGCGCCGCTTGGACAACCATCGACGACGCGCATGACGTCTTCCACCGGCGCCCCGTCCGCTTCAATCCACGGACGCCGTCTGACATCAAAGACGGTCGGTAGACTTCGTACACAATGACCGGAATGAATGCAGACTTCCGAATCAAAATAGACCGTGATCTCTTTGCCTTCATATCCTTTTTTCATGATGTATCGTCTCCCTTTCTTTGTACTCTTGTATCTTTCCATATCCTTGACTCAATTCCTGTCGACGACATGAAAAAAGCACTTCCAGACAAAAGTCCAGAAGTGCTTGAGTTGGATTAGAACAAGACCATGTACTGATCGCGTTCCCATTCCGTGACTTGCTTCCGGAATATACTTCTTCCTTTTTAAGATTACAATAGTTTTAAAAAAACCCGGAAAATCAGTATTTTCCTACTCTTAAAATTCATTACTTTTCATGATGTATTTATTTTATGTGGGTGTATTGCGGGTACTTTATGGGTGTTATTATTTCTACCCACGACCAAAACATGAACTGGCCCCTGTAAAATGGACAGTTTAATAAAAAGACCAAGTTTTCTATTCTGCGATCAGGCGGTACCGATATTGTTTCGGGGTCATCTTTTTTAGGTTTCATTGATCGTGCTGGCAGTTGTAATAGCTGATGTAATCCCCGACGATCTCTCGGACCTCCTCGATTGACCCGCACGAACGGTTGATGACATAGTCCGAATGAATCATCTCCTCGGGATGTCGATTCACTTGGAGATGCTCTTCGAGCTTTTTCATCGTCTGAAAGACGAGGTCTATGTGAAGACCCGTGGACAATTGGTGTGCCAAGATCTCGCGTGTGGCGACGTCCTTCAAACAAGACACGGAGGCGATGGGGAGGTAGGTGTATTGGTCACGATGTTATATTTGCGCATCAGTCGTAAAATCTGTTTATGGTTGATCAGAAAACCGAGGGTAGCGTAGTGGGCGGACGAGATTCTTAAGCTATGCGATGCGGATGACGGTGTTGATGACTTGATATTTCTCTACTAGTATCAGTTCGTACGTTTCGCCTGCCCTTCTAACTTTTCTAGCTTTTTTAAGAGTTCGTTCTCTGCCGTCATGTATTTGATCTGTACCTCTTCCTTCGCCAATCGTCTCTCCATCGACTCGTCCGTCTGCCTCCCAGAGCCTTTCCACGTGTATCATTTCGGAGACCCTCCTCTCCGTCTTTTCGAAACGTTTGCCGCCAGCGATTCGACGCGGACTGCGCTTTTCATTTCCCGATCATCGTCAGGTCGAATCCGGTCTCCATGAAGATTTGTTGAAATCACTTTCCCTCCATATTCTCACGTACAGACTTGACCTTGGACTCGGCGGTGTACTGGATCGAGAGCTCTGATACTGAAGCGACATTCGGATTTTCTTCGATTTGGTTGATTTGAGTCATAGTGAAGGTGATTTTACTCATGTTTGTTTCTCCCGTCTGAATGAATAGGTTCATTATAGCGATTGGTATCCACACGAAAAATCCCAAATGATGCACTTTTTTCAAGTGTCTATCATTCGGGGTTCAGTTCAGGCATCAAGATTTAACGCTTTTTCAGAAGATATTAATATATCATGCCGTTCATTTATCAAGAAATCCACTAAATAAAAATAGTTCTAGAGAATCACTTGACATCACAAAGATTTCATCGGCCACTCTTATCAATTTCTTTTATTAATTCAATTAGTGTTCTTAGCCCACCTTCTATTAACCAGTCGGCTTCATTATGTAATTCTTCATACTCTTCATTTGAACAACCATGAAATGCCTTATTTCTCGCGTCTCTAATCGAATCCAAAAGATTGTAAATTCTTTTATTTAAAAGTGGCCTCTTTAACCTATATGTGTATGAGTTCTTGCTAAATGATTGTTGATTTAATAATAGCTTTAGTCGATCATCTTGTTTACTATTCTTTCCACAAAATATCTCTCTAATTTTCTTAATGCTATGGTTACCAGTGTTTTGTTGAAAAGATGATTTTGTTTTAATTAGGGTTTCAAAATATTCCTTTGTACAAAGTTCTAAAGCTCTCCCTAAGATACCTATAGCGGTAACCTTATGATCAATGTCAAGAATATCAAGGCACTCTCGAACGTCACGATAATATTTAGTTCCAACTGATTCTTCAATGGTTTTTCCATCTATAATTGAATTTAAATTGGTAAGAATCTTCGAGGAATTATATTCATCTTGCTCTTGCTCTTGCTCTTGCTCTTGCTCTTGCTCTTGCTCTTGCTCTTGCTCTTGCTCTTTATTTTCAGATTGTAAGTTACTCATCATAAGAATAATCCTCACTTATTAACTCGTATGTTTTAGGCTTGGTCGAAATTATTCTAATTTTATTATCCTTACTAAGTTTACTTAATTTAGATACTGGCGGAGATTTAGGATAAATTCCCTTAAGTTTATCGCTTCGTTCCAGAATCTCACTCCAAGTAAGTGGATATAAAGAGTTTGAGAGTATTTCGAGAATTATTTCCTCAGGGTCATCCTCTTTTACCACAGTTTCAGAAGAGTTCTTACCATTTCTGAGGTTATTTATTACATCCGCCCACGTTCGTAAACTTGTTTCATCTAAATTGCCTATTAAATTTTTAATTAATTCTTGATCTTTACTGTCTGGTTGATAATTAATCTCTTGAAGTCTCTTAATTATGAAATCAAAGCAATCTTGTTTTGTTTTTGGTACTTTTAAATATGCATTACGGCCGACAAAGCGTCTTTCGAATGCCTTTTGATTAGACAATACATCCCACGCTTCAGGAGTAGCACCTACACAAATTAAACCATTTAAATTTCTAGAGTTTAGATGATCAAACAAAACTCGATATGCTGATAATACTTTTAGTCCAACACTTGTATTTAATACCGATTTAGTTTCAGCTGAATACACCTTATCAACTTCATCAATCAATAAAAGCAAACTTTTCCCAGTAATAACTTGTATAAATTCCAATGCATCTCCACAAAATTTTGCAAAATCACTTTCATTAGTTATAAAGTTCTTTTTTGCAGCAAATTTACTTCTAAGAAATTTAAGCTGATCAGGAAATAATTCTAAATTAGAAAAGTAATCTAACACAAGATTTGCTTCGTCTTCATTATCACATCTTAATAGGTACCTAAAAATTTCATTTCTATAGTATTTTTCTTGTAATTCTTTCTCATTTTTTTCCTTATATTCTTTCCATTCTTCACAAAATTTTCTAAGAGGATAATTCCCAGGTCCAGTAAATAAAGATTCATAAATAGCATTTAGAGAATTAACTAATGGACCACCGACAAACATATTTGGCACATAAATACCAATCATTTTAGAGTTAAAATGACGTCTTATATATCTTAGAAAATGTGTTTTGCCATTACCTATTTGTCCTAGTATTACTCCGCCAAGGAATCCTGATGTTCCAGTAATACTATTTTCAACCCAACTGTTAAATTCCGCAAAAGACTCTTCTTCTCCAATTAGATATTCTGGGTCAGATATTGGAACTGTTCTATCTAACGCCTTCTTTAGGTACTCAAATATTTCTGAACTCATTTTGCCCACTCCTTTTAATTATCACGGTCATAATATAATCACCAAATATGTTTTTAATTTCTCCCTTATTTTTAAATAGACTACTTTTAGACCATATATAATTATCTGTCTCATAGGTTGAAATACATGATAGTAATTTAGATACAATTTCCGGATCAAAAAATTCCCCTATATAATCTGTTAAACGGTTTACATTAATTATATAATCATTAAATTCTTTTTCAATCGATTGTATATTTATAAGACCAAATTCATTAACCAATTTAGTTTTATTTTTTAAATGAATTGTACTTTTATCTCTTGTAATTAACCCCATCATAGTCATTATTGAAAAAACAGCTCTTATATTCCTACCTACAGACGCTTCTGCACTCTGATCTAGTCTATCCTTTCCAATATATGAAAATACAGTATAAACCGTTTTAACCCTTAAAGTTCCGCTAAATAACCGAAGTAATAATAAAATTATTTTTACGTTATTAAATAATTGGTTGTTAACTTTCAAAATTTTCAAAAAGTAATTATCTATATCACACTTTTGAGTTAGCAATGAGTGTGATATATCTGAGAGAAAATATTTTCTATTGCTATAATTCATTATACCAATCATTGTACTATGATTTATCATTTTTCTTAAAGTACTATTACTTATATCAAGTTTTGTATTTAAATTTAATTCAGAGATTTCCCTCCATGTAAATTCAGAACTATCAAAATTTTCTAATAATCGTAATAACTTATTTTTATTACTAGGGATATTTGAAATGTTTAATGTTTCAAAGTCTGTCTTATTTAATTTCCGGTTCATCATCATCACTCCTCAGGATCCAGTTAAGATCTTATTTATTATATCATTTGGATCCTAAATTTATAACATTTCGTAATTATATAATTATGCTCTTTTAATTGTTTATAATGCATATATTGCCTTATTATTTATTGTTTTACTCTATGCAAACTACTAAATATAAGCGATTAAACAGTCTTCGCCCCTAATTCTGAACTGAGCCCTATGAAATAGACAGTTTAATAAAAAGCTTATGTTTTCTATGCTGCGATCAGATGGTCCCGATATTGCTACCAGGTCATCTTTTTTTAGGTCCCATTGACCGCTTTCGCAGTTGTAATAGCTGATGTAGTCCTCAAACTTCTCTCGAACCTCATCGACTGATCCGCGCGAACGGTTGGTGACATAGTCTTTCAAATGACCAAAGAACGATTCGATCGGTGCGTTGTCGAGACAGTTGCTCCGACGGGACATGGACTGAACCAGTCCTAGGTCGCCAATGAGTCGCTGATAGCGCGGATGGGTGTAGTGAAAGCCTTGGTCCGAATAAATCATCGCCTCGAGGTGTCGATTCCCTTGGAGATGCTCTTCGAGCTTTTTCATCGTCTGAAAGAGGAGGTCCATGCGAAGGTCCGTGGATAGTTTGTATGCCACGATCTCGCGTATGGCGACGTCCTTCACACAAGACAGATAGACGTTCCCACCAGAGGCGATGGGGAGGTAGGTGATATCGGTCACGAATACCTTCCCGGGCTCGCTGTGCCGGAACTCGCGGTTCAATCGGTTCGGCACAGCGGTGCTCGTGCGTCGCCCAGAGCCTTTCCACGTTTATCATTTCGGAGACCCTCCTCTCCGTCTTTTCGGAACGTTTGCTGCCAGCGATTCGACGCGGACTGCGCTTTTCGTTTCCCGATCATCGTCAGGTCGAATCCGGCCTCCATGAAGATTTGTTGAGATCACTTTCCCTCCATATTCTCACGTACAGACTTGACCTTGGGCTCGGCGGTGTATTGGATCGAGAGCTCTGATACTGAAGCGACATTCAGATTTTCTTCGAGTTGGTTGATTTGAGTCATAGTGAAGGTGATTTTACTCATGTTTGTTTCTCCCGTCTGAATGAATAGGTTCATTATAGCGATTGGTATCCACACGAAAAATCCCAAATGATACACTTTTTTCAAGTGTCTATCATTCAGGGTTCAGTTCAAAAGAGAGGCGAAGTACCGAAACTAACGGCATCTGAACGCTATCAGGCAATTAATATTGTCTTACGAAAACAATCGTCGAATCGGTTCGTGACGGATCTATGTATGCTCGCTGAAGTGAGCCGCAGCGGTTATTACGCCTGGCTCGCACGTACAGATAGTGTTTCCCTTCGGGAAGAACGCGACTATGCGGACTACCTCTTTCTGAAACATGTTCATGATCGTCATAAGGGAAAAATCGACTATCGTGGTATTTACATGGAGATGCTCGATCTTATCGGGGGGCCGATGAATCATAAACGTATTTTGCGTATCATGAGGAAGTGCTGCAGAAGAAGAAAAAAGAATTTTGGAGGGCTTTGAATTAAATGAAAAAGTATATACCCTGGAAACGTTCTTGACTAACTGGTTGATGGAATACAAGGAGGATTCAATCCACAAAAATACGTACCTTGTACATCAACACAATATTCAAAACCATCTTTTTCCTATTTCTAGAGTATACTTCTGAAAAATTTAAAGCTCATCCTCTATCAGAAGTTTTTGAATCATCTAAATGGTAAAGGCTACAGTAAACGAACTTCAGAAATTGTACATGGAAAAATGTATAATGCCATGAATAAAGCAGTTATTCTGGGCATCTTACAAAGAAAGCCCTGCTTAGGTGCAACCGTAAAAGGTATGAAAAAGCAAAAAGAAATTCAGTTTATTGATTCCGTCGTTATCCCAGTCTTTTTACAAATAGCCTACCAGAACAACTATCATTACTGGCTCTATTTTTATGGCGCTTGTTGAAACTGGGATGCGCAAAGGCGAAGCTGCTACCCTTCAATGGACTGCCGTTGACCTAAAAAAATTTTCTATTAACAAGACACTGGATTTTGATCCGAAAGAAGACAAATAATTATTTGGAGATACAAAACCGCATAAGTCAAAACGAATCATCACCATCAACCAATCATTAACCAATGCTCTTCAGTTCATTTGAAATACTAGAATCAAAATAAGCTTGCATTGAAGGATTTTTATAACCATGATTTAAATCTCGTTTTGTACCGCAATGATGGAAATGCGATACCAAAATCTATTCTCTTTAATTCCTTTGCCCGCATATTGAAAAAAGATGGCCTCCCCCAGCTTTCCATTCATTCGCTGTGCCACACTCACGCAGTTCTTTTGCTGGAATCTAGCGCTCATATGAAGTATATACACAAACGTCTTGGTCACGGAAGTATGGGTATTACAGCAGAAGTGTACTCCCGCATTTCAAAACAAAGAAAAACCCCTTGAAACCACACGGCTCAAGGGGTTGAATGTCTTAGAACAAGACCATGTACTGATCGCGTTCCCATTCCGTGACCTGCGTCCGGAACATATCCCATTCGATTTCTTTCAATTCAACGAAGTGCTCTGCGATGTGATCGCCGAGAGCGTGCATGACGACGTCATCCGCTTTCAAGACTTCGAGTGCGTGGCTGAGTGTTGATGGAAGATCATCGATTCCGTTCGCAACGCGTTCCGGTTTGTCCATGACGTAGATGTTACGGTCGATTGGAGCCGGTGCTTTCAAGTTGTTCTTGATTCCGTCGAGACCTGAAGCGAGCAATGTCGCAAGCGCGAGGTACGGATTCGCTGCTGGGTCGACTGAACGAACTTCGATACGAGTCGAGAGTCCACGTGCTGCAGGAACACGGACGAGTGGTGAACGGTTACGGGCTGACCATGCGACGTAGCAAGGCGCTTCGTAGCCAGGAACAAGACGTTTGTATGAGTTGACTGTCGGGTTACAAACCGCTGTGAAGGCACGTGCGTGTTTGAGGATACCTGCTGTGAAGGCACGTGCATCATCCGACAATTGCATTTCTTCGTTGCCTTCATCGAAGAAGACGTTCTCGTTGCCTTTGAAAAGCGACATGTTTGCGTGCATTCCTGATCCGTTGACTCCGAAGAGTGGTTTTGGCATGAATGTCGCGTGCAAGTTGTGCTTCGCCGCGATCGTCTTGACAACAAGTTTGAACGTTTGGATGTTATCCGCTGTCGTGATCGCATCCGCATATTTGAAGTCGATTTCGTGCTGACCTGGAGCGACTTCGTGGTGTGATGCTTCGATTTCAAAGCCCATGTTCTCGAGCTCGATGACGATCTCTTTACGGCAGTTTTCGCCGAGGTCGACTGGTGCGAGGTCGAAGTATCCACCTTGGTCGTTCAATTCAAGTGTCGGACGACCTTTTTCATCTTTCTTGAAGAGGAAGAATTCTGGCTCTGGTCCCACGTTGAATGATGTGAAACCGAGTTCTTCCATCTCTTTAAGTACCCGTTTGAGCTGACCACGTGGGTCTCCTGCGAACGGCGAGCCATCCGGATTGTGGATGTCACAGATTAAACGTGCAACTTTCCCTGTTCCATCTTCTGTCCATGGGAACACGACCCATGTGTTTAAGTCTGGGAAGAGATACATATCTGATTCTTCGATCCGGACGAATCCTTCGATCGATGAACCATCGAACATCATTTTGTTATCAAGTGCTTTTTCCAATTGGCTTACTGGAATTTCAACGTTCTTGATCGTTCCGAGGATATCTGTGAACTGTAAGCGAATGAAGCGTACATCCTCAGCTTTAGCGATTTTCAAAATGTCTTCTCGTGTAATGTTGCGACGTGTCATGTGACAAATCCCCTCTCCGATTCGTTTTTATATGGTTACAGGTCCTTACTTGAAGAAACGCCCAAGCTCACCTTGGATGAGCGACGTCTTTCCATGTCGTCCTGCTTCCTTCAATTCATTTTTCAGGAGTTTATACAATTCGCCGTCAGATAGTTCCGGGCGCGTCTCGACGACGCTCTCCGCAACGCGTTCGCGTTTGACGAGATCGTTTTCGAAAATCAATTTGATCCCTGCGATATTCAGTCCCTGATCCAGGTATTCCTTAATCGACAACAGGCGATCGACATCGTTGAACGAATAGAGGCGACGCTTCGTCTCTGTCCGCTCCGGCTTAATCAGTCCCTGTTCTTCGTAATATCGGATCTGGCGGGCAGATAACGCGGTCAACTCTTGAACGACTCCGATGGGAAATAGTGGCTTGGACTGGCGTGATGAGTCTGCCATGTGGTTCCTCCTTTTTCCTTACTCCATGAGAATAAACCTCTGTCAGGCAACTTGTCAAGCGATGTAAGAAAAGTTAACACAACTTTTTTAATCACTTTACATGAAGTCGTTCAGAGGTCGTTTTCACGAGATATGCTAGTATTAAACGTTTTTTTCTGGAATTAATTGTTTTTCCATCAAGTGATTGACGGCTGAGATGATCGCGATCTTGACGTGGCTATACGTTAAACCGCCTTGGACGTATGCAGTATAGGGTGCACGGATCGGACCATCCGCTGACAACTCGATCGATGAGCCTTGTACGAACGTCCCTGCTGCCATGATGACGTCGTCCGCATATCCCGGCATATAATCCGGAATCGGTAGCGCGTGCGCATTGACAGGTGAAGCGGCTTGGATCGCCTGACAGAAAGCAATCATCGGCTCCGGTGCATGGAACGAGACCGATTGAATCAAATCCGTCCGTTCTGCCGTATGGTGCGGTGCCGTGTCGAAACCGAACTGACTGAGCATGCTTGACGTGAACATCGCGCCCATCAACGCTTGGCTGACTGTATGTGGTGCCATATAGAAGCCTTGGTACATATCCGGAAGTGCGGATAACGATGGACCGGCTTCCGCTCCGATCCCGGGCGTCGTCATCCGAAACGATGCCCGTTCGATCAAGTCGGTCCGACCGACGAGATAGCCGCCGGTCTTCGCAAGACCACCACCCGGATTCTTGATCAACGATCCTGCCATCAAGTCTGCTCCAACATGCGTCGGTTCGATCGTCTCGACGAATTCACCATAGCAGTTATCGACGAAAATCAAGACATGGGGATGAGCGTCTTTGATGGCGGCGATCGCTTCACCGATTTCATTAACCGGTAGACTGCGTCGCGTCGCATACCCTTTTGAACGCTGAATCCCGACTACCTTCGTCTGCGGTGTGATCCGTTCGAGAACTGCCGGTACGTCGATCGTCTCGGCGTTTTTCATCTCGACGACATCATAGTGGACGCCCAGTTCCTTTAATGAACCGCGTCCGTCACCACGAATTCCGACGATCTCTTCGAGCGTATCGTACGGTTTTCCTGTGATATAGAGCAATTCATCGCCCGGCAACAATAGACCGAACAATGCGATACCGATTGCGTGGGTGCCGCTGATGATTTGCGGACGACAAAGACCGGCTTCCGCACCGAAGACGTCGGCATAGATGCGTTCGAGCGTATCGCGTCCTTCATCATTGTAGCCATAGCCTGTTGACGGCATGAAATGAAAATCACTGACCTTGTGACGCCGAAACGCATCGAGGACACGGAATTGATTATATTCCGCGACCTCTTGCGCCTTCTTGACGTACGGAGCGATCTGTTCCTCCGCCCGGTCAATGAGCGGACGAAGCGTTTCGTAATGGGTTAATTCTGAAAACATGTTTACACCTCGTATTGTTTCAATGTCGCATATAGACGCGTATCTTTACGCAAGTAACCTTTAAGAATGACAGAACCATCTTCTTCGAACGATTCCTTCAAGTTCATCATGACTTCCTTTGCCGGATTGTAATGAGCAAAACCATCAACCGGGATGCGGATCTCGAGATACTCGAGGATCTCACTGATTGAACGTTCGATCTCTTCAATCAAACGCTCGATGTCCTGCGGATCAAGTGCAGAGATCAACAGTTTCCCGCCTGTAAACAAACGGTTCAGCTGGTCCTTCTTGTTGTAGACTTCTAGCTGCGGGATGTCACCGGCACCGAGTTCATCGAGAACATCGTTCGTCGTCTGCATCTGGTTCAAGTAATGCTCACTCGACGCATCGACGACGTGGAGGATCAAGTCCGCTTCTAGCACTTCCTCGAGTGTCGAACGGAACGCTGCGATCAACTTTGTCGGCAGATCTTGAATGAAACCGACCGTATCCGTCAGGAGGATTTGCCCACCTTCTGGCAAATCGACTTGACGTGTCAACGGATCGAGCGTCGCGAACAACTCATCCTTTTCGTATGTGTCGGCTTGAGTCAATCGGTTGAAGATCGTTGATTTGCCGGCATTCGTATAACCAACGAGTGCGATTTGGAACGTCTGGTTCTCTTTGCGACGTTCCCGGTAACGGGCACGATGCGCGACGGATGTCTCGAGTTGTTTCGAAATCTCATCGACGCGGCGCCGGATATGACGACGATCCGTCTCGAGTTTCGACTCACCTGGTCCACGTGTTCCAATTCCGCCACCAAGACGTGACAGTTGTGTTCCCTGCCCAGCAAGACGTGGCAACAGATAACTCATCTGTGCCAGTTCGACCTGCAATTTCCCTTCGCGTGATTGGGCACGTCCAGCGAAGATATCGAGAATCAACTGCGTCCGGTCGATCAACTTGATCGCTTCCGGGTCTGATAAGGCAATCCGGATATTTTTCATTTGACCGGGCGTGACTTCAGCATTGAATATGATTAAATCAGGTTCAAGTTCGTCTGCTAACGCAACGAGTTCCTCAACCTTTCCTTTTCCGATGAACGTACGGCGGTCAATTGCTTGTCGTTTTTGATCCAAACGACCGACGACGACACCATGCGCAGTCGTTACGAGTGCTTCGAGCTCCGCGACCGATTCTTCATAGACATGATCCGGGACACCGGGGAGCTGGCAACCAACGACGATGACGCGTTCTGACATAATATCATTCCTTTCACGAGTAAAGACGTACTGCGCCCCTTATCATACCACAGCCACCGGTTCGTCTGAACTTTTTTGGACAGGAAACATCCGTTCGGTTTATGATGGAAGAAACACCATTACGAAAGGGAGGAAAACGATGGCACGCGAACAGTCGTATACGCTTCCAGAGTTCATTGAACGCTACCTATTTTATTTAACGACAAGCGGACGACAACTTTCGACCGTCCGGCGCTATCGGTACGATTTAATCGAAGTCCACCGCTACATGACGGATGTCGATCAACCACTTGAGACGATCGATGATTTCAAGGCGATTTCGATTGAGACGTGGAAGACGTTCATCAATGAGTACTTGATCGAAGAGAAACTCTACCAACAAGCGACGGTCGCCCGAATCGTCACCGTCATCAATCAAGTCAATTACCAAATTCGACAAACGAAGGCGAAGCTGATCGAATACGCACAACCGACACATGAATTGACGGCAAAACACGTCGCTTCCTTTAAGGAATACGAGCAACTCGTCCGAACGAATCAATCCGATCGCGGCTTGACGGAACATCAATTGAAAGCCCGTCCGTATTTGATCGATCGAAACGAACTCATTCTCCGCCTGTTTTATCGCTACGGTTTACGCGTCCATCACATCATCGGCTTAAAGATGCACGATCTCAACTTCGCCCAGCAAGAGATGACCGTCCACGATCGACTCGGCAACCGCTACCTGCTCCATCTCGAGCGGGAAGATCAAGATATCATGTTGCGTTACTTGAAGACGATTCCGGAGCCCGTCCGTCCTCGTTATCACAGTACCGACCCTTTTTTCGTCGCGTTCGACTTCGCCCGGATGACATTCCGCTGGGTTTACAGTAAGAATGCACCGAAGCAATTGTCGATCGTCATGATCACGAAGATGATGCGTCAGCTGAATGAACGGTCGGACAACAAGCGGGTCTTGACGCCGTCGATGTTACGCAACAGCTTCATCCTAAAAACGTATCAGGACGAGATGACGAAAGAAGAACGCCTGCAGAAGACGTGTCTTTATAAGGATGTCTCGCTTCGACGTTATGAAGAGGCAGTCGAGGAACTGACACCATTACTGTAATGACACATTTACGCTGAAAGTGAAGTAGCTGTCATTTTTCACTTCACTTGCGAAGCGTCATTCTTCTTTCGTTATTCGTCTCGAATTTTTAATACGACCCACACCTGAATGAAACCTAAAAAAAGACGACCCCCCGGTCGTCTTTTTCATTAGCGAGAAACTTCTTGTGTCTCTTCTTGTTCATATAACGTCACGTTGCGCGCTGGTGCGAACGTCGAAATTGCGTGTTTGTAGATCAATTGCTGTTTGCCTTCCGACTCCAAAATGACCGTGAAGTTATCAAATGACTTGATCAGCCCCCGTAATTGATACCCGCTGATTAAGAAAACAGTCGTTGGGACTGCATCTTTCCGTAATTGATTTAAAAAGACGTCCTGAATGTTGTATGTCGCTTTCATGATTCCCCGTGCCCCCTCTTTTTATCTGTTTCTGTCTTCGGGCAACTCTTATTTAACCGCTTTCAGAAACTCTACAGTTCTATCATAGATAATTTTGAACGTTTCTTCAAATGAAAACTTTCCCATATCTACCCAAACGCCATCAAATTGATGACGGAACCATGTCAATTGACGTTTGGCGAAGCGTCGTGTGTTCCGTTTTAGCATGTCAACAGCAGGATCGAGTGGTGCTCCGTCAAGAACAGGTAACATCTCTTTATAACCAATCGCTTGCAACGCCTTCGTCTGTCGATACCCGGCAGCGTCCAGACGCGCCACTTCCTCTAGAAGGCCACTGTTGACCATCATGTCTACCCGCTGATCAATCCGGTCATACAAACGATCCCGGTCTTCCATGTGTAAAACGAACAACAAACTCTCGTAAAGTGCCGGTTGACTGCCAGTCGTTTGTGTCTGACCAGTCCGCGCGACCTCGATCGCCCGAACGACCCGCTGGATGTTATTCGGATGAATCGCTTCTGCGCGCACCGGATCGAGTTCCTTTAACCGATCATGTAGTGCAGTTGCTCCATGTGTCGCCGCATACGCTTCGAGTTCAGCCCGTAAGGCTGGATCTTCTGCCTGCTCGGTAAACTGGTAATCATATAAAATTGAACGGATGTAAAGTCCTGTTCCGCCGACGATGATCGGCAACTTACCACGGCTCGCGATCTCATCGATTGTTGCTCGGGCAACCGTTTGGAAACGGGCTACACTCATCTCGTCGTCCGGTGTAACGAGATCAAGCAGATGATGCGGCACTCCTTCCATCTCTTCGGTCGTCACTTTTGCCGATCCGATGTCCATCCCTTGATAGACTTGAACCGAATCTCCGGATAAGACCTCTCCGTTTAGTCGTTTTGCTAGTTCAATGCCTGTCTTCGTTTTTCCGACTGCCGTCGGTCCGACGATGACGATAACTGGTTGTTTCTTCATTCTGCTTCACCCATTCTTTATCTTTTTCATTTTTGATTCGAGTGTACCATAGCCACTTACTCGGATTAAAAAAATCCACAAAAAAACCGCCCTCCTTGGACGGTTCCACACTTACTTGTCTTATACGCGACGGATGAAATCGTCATAGATGGCACTAAAGATGCACCATCCACAAATGACGACGCCTGTCAGCATGATGCCCCAATCTGCCATGGTCGTTCCTCCTCTAATCATCGTTATTCTCTCTTTTGACGGTTTGAATGGTTTGTAAACCCTTTCGAGCAGGTTTGACACCAATTCTTGGAATCAGTATGATAAAAGTACGATTGGTACGTAGCGCGGAGGCTGACCTGCATCAGCTTCCCATAGAGGCACTGCCTCTCGATTCCATGTCTTGTGCTGGCACGAGGCGACATAGGAAGATTTCTTTCTTTCACAGAACAGGTCCGGCATCATGCCCGGGCCTGTTCTGCGTGCTAGTAGATTATTTCGAAAGGAGCTGGTTCTCGTGCGCATTCAAATCATTGGTGGGTCTGGTACAGGAAAAAGTACACTAGGTGCATTCATCGGACAATCGGAACGGATTGCGTGGATCGATACCGACCATTATCTCTGGAAAGATACGAAGTTCACTGAAAAACGTGACGTCTCCGAGCGATTTTCCATGTATGAAGCAGATATACTGTCTTACCGTGATTACGTCGTCTCCGGTTCCGTCTTCGCCTGGCACCCGGATGGTTTCACCAATCGGGACTTGCTCGTCTTCCTGTCGCTCGACGAATCGCTCCGGATGGAACGACTCATCGCACGCGAAGCAGCACGTTATCCTGACTTTTCAGGATCAAATGAGTTCCTCGACTGGTGCCGGACGTATCATACAGCGACGGACCCGAAGATGATCGGCACGTTCGCGGAACACCAACTGCAAATGGAACGGTCGGTTTCCCCCGTTCTAAGATTAGACGCTTCCATACCGACACAGCTTCAGTATCAAAAAATAATGGAAACATACGACAAATTGCCTCACAAATAATGAAAAACGGGTCCCCCTCTTCAGGTGGACCCGTTTGTCTTAATACATATCTTTTTGCGTGAAGTTCCAGAAGGCAACGATTAGTGCCGCGACCGTCCAACAACCGAGGACAGCAAGCGAGAACGGAAGTGTCATCCCTTCGATCGGTGGCGCTTGACCATCAAGGTAGTTAATCAGTCCAAAGTTGACGTTGACGAGATACTTCGAACTCGTCCAGCTCGAACCGAGCGTCGTCAGTAACGTACCGGAAATCAAAACTGCCATCATGATCCCGATGCCTGTCGCCGTATTCTTGACGAGAACGGAGACCATCAAGGCAATCGTCCCGACGACCGCCGTGACGATCCAGGCTAGACCGACCGCCATCAACAGATACTCCCACATCGGTAACGTGTGCACGAATTCAGTCGAGAACGTTCCGCTCGGTGAAGCTTGGAATCCGGTCAAGATCGGTGCGGTCCAGCCGTCATAACCGAGGACGATTCCGGATATCGCATAACAGACGACGACGGTCAATGCCATCAGCATCGATGTATAAAGTAACACCGTCAACCATTTCGCCATGAGGATCTTCCAACGCCGGACCGGTCGCGACAGCAATGTCTTGATCGTTCCGTCATTTTGTTCCCCGCTGACGATGTCCGCCATGATGACGATGATGAACAGCGGTAAAATCAGCGTCAATCCTTGCGAAAAGAATATCCGGATGAACGTCGGGGCTCCCGGATAATTCGGATTGATGTCGTTATCGAGATAGTATTGGTTTTGTTTTAGGTCGAATTCAAGGAACTGACGGAACTCATCTTGAATACTGCTAGAAGCAAGACGGTTCTGTGTATCGACGATATCTTGTTGAAGTTCAACCCGCCAATCAAGTGTTCCTTGCTTTTTGATCTGTTCTTGAATGTCTCGATACTGTGCGTACGTAAACATTGAGACGAGGACGATGAGGATGATCGCAACGACAGCAAACCGACGTTTCGAAGCGATTTTCGTAACTTCATTTCGGACGAGACCGATCATGTTCGGATTACGCAATGTGATCGCCTCCTGTTAACGTGATGAACAGATCTTCAAGCGTCTGGACTTTCCGTTCGATCGTCCAAACTTCAACACCTGCTTCAAGCAACTGCTTGTTGAGTGCCGGCGTCTTACTAGCATCCATCAAGGTATGGACCGTATTCGCATCGACGACTTCGGATACTTGAACTAAATCAGAAGCCGATAAAATTTCGTTCGCCTTGAAGGCATCATCGACACGCCAATCAACACCAGGAGCAAGCGACTCAACCAGCTCCTTGACCGTTCCGACTTGGACGATTTTACCGTAACTCATGATCGCGACACGATCGGCGAGCATCTCGATTTCAGCGAGAATATGACTCGAGACGAGGACCGACAGTCCCGTTTCCTCGACGAGCCGGCGGATGAATTGACGCAAATCCCGAATCCCCATCGGATCGAGACCATTCGTCGGTTCGTCGAGAATCAAGACGCTTGGTCGTCCGAGTAGTGCTTGGGCGATACCGAGACGCTGACGCATCCCGAGCGAGTATGTCCGGACTTGATCGTCGACACGCGCCGTCAAATCGACGAGATCGATGACTTCCTGAATCCTTGCCTCGTCGACATTCGGTAACATCCGGGCGAAGACTTGTAAATTTTCACGACCTGTCAAATATTTATACAACTCCGGGTTCTCAACGATCGAACCAATCCGCTCCATCGCTTGGACGAACTGTTTGCGGACATCGAAGTCACAGACTGTGATTTTACCGGACGTCGGTTTGATCAGTCCGACGAGCATCCGGATCGTCGTCGTTTTCCCTGCCCCGTTCGGTCCAAGGAATCCGAAGACCTCACCCGGTTGAATTTCAAACGAGATATTATCGATGATCGTTTTTTTTCCGATCACCTTTGTTACACCTTCTAATTTAACTGTTGGTTTCACGTCTCTCACCTCTTATTGTCTATTCTAGCGGAATAATGAATCATTTGACTTGTCAGAACACTTCATTTCCGCACATTCTTTCTACATTTGCTACAATCAAGATAGAACCTAGAAGGAGGAACGTTCATGAAGCGATTACGCTGGCCCCTGTTTTTAACCGTTTCACTCTTACTGACCGCACTGTTTGGTTACGGTTTCGTCAACGCCTATAGTGACGTCGTCAATCCACCGAAGCGTGCCGTCCTCACACCAACAAAGGAAGAACCTGTCAAAAAAGGCGGAACGTACGTCGCGCTTGGTGATTCCTTGACGCGTGGTGTTGGAGCATCTAACGGAAATAGTTATGCTGCTCTTGTCGGACGCGACCTTGTCAAAGCGAACACGGTCGAGCGTTTTCAGAATCTTGCCGTCAGTGGTGCCCGGACGGAAAATTTATTAAAACAACTCAAACAAAAAGAAGTCCTACGCTCAGTCAGTCAAGCGAAAGTCATCTCGGTGACGATCGGCGGAAATGACTTGTTCAATCGTGGCGAAGGTGTCACGAATTTCGATGCAAAGAAAACGGCCGCGACGATTACGACGGCTCAAGACAACTTAAAAAAGACGTTCCGGATTCTGCGCGAACAAAATCCGGATGCTGTCATCTTCTACGTCGGACTTTATAATCCTTTCCGTGCAACGGAAAACGGTGAGGCGTTCGATGCGATCGTGCAAGACTGGAATGCTAAATCCCGGACGCTCGGGATTGAATATGACGTCGAAATCATCGACACATTCAATCTCGTTCGCGACGTCAAACGTGATTTATCAAGCGATCAGTTCCATCCGAACGACTCTACCTATGAAGAGATCGCAAAAGCCGCATTACTTGCTGTCAATAAACGTTTCTAAAACAAAAAGCCGCCTAAATGGCGGCTTTTTGTTCCGATTCATTTCAGGCGTTTGGCCAAGGCGATGAGTCCCCATTGAAGCGGCAAACGTGTCCAGAGCAACCATGATGGAAGGCGCTTCCCATTGACCGGTTTCGGATTGACGGCCATATTGACGTTTGCCGGTAAGACCGCGTACAAAAAGGCCGGAAGCGTCTTACGAACGAGATGTACTCCTTTTCCTGTCAATAGCATGAGACCATAAGCGATCTCGATCACACCCGTTACTTGGACGAAAAAGCGCTTGAACGGAATGAACGACGGCATGATGCTGACAAACCCTTTCTCGTTGCGGAAATGACCAACTCCCGCAAACAATAATCCTGCTCCATAGACTAAACGTAATAGCATGATCTTTCACTCTCTCTTTCCACTTTACGGATTCATTCGAAACAGCTTCAGTGTATCGAACTGATCCGATTATCTCAACTTTTAGAAATTGTCGTCGAATTATGGGGAATGATGAGTCATTTCGGAATGTCTCCCGTAATCAGGTGACAAGTCGCTTCATTTGCTATGATGAAGTCAGAAATCATACAGGAAGGGATGACGACTTATGGCTGGAAAAACAAAAGGACTTTTACCTGGATTGACTGGAGGAATCATCGGTGCCGTTCTGACGGCAACGATCGCGTTTCCGATTTTACTCGATCAAGAACAACAGGTCGCGGACACACCACTCTCAAACGGAATGCCAAAACAAGTCTCGACGACGTCGAATGATCCAGTGACGAATGCAGTCGCCACTGCTCAAAAATCCGTTGTAACGGTGACGAATTATCAAACCGGTAATGCGATGTCGCAAAAAGAAGCAGCTGCCGGCTCGGGATCTGGTGTCATTTATAAAAAAGAGAATGGAAAAGCATACATCATTACGAACCACCACGTCGTCGATGGCGCATCAAAACTCGATGTCACACTTAACAACGGTAAAACACTGCAAGCCAAATTACTCGGTAGTGACGAAACGTATGACTTAGCCGTGTTAGAAGTCGACGCAAACGACGTTCCAGGCGTCATCACACTCGGGAAATCGGCTGACTTAAAAGCCGGACAGACTGTCCTTGCGATTGGTAATCCGCTTGGTGAATTCCAAAACTCCGTTACCCGTGGAATCGTCAGTTCGAAAGACCGGACTGTACCGGTCGATACGAATAACGATGGACAAGACGACTTTAATACAACGGTCATCCAGACGGATGCCGCGATCAATCCTGGTAACTCAGGCGGTGCCTTGATCAATGAACAAGGACAACTCGTCGGTATCAACTCGATGAAAATTGCCGAGTCGGGTGTTGAAGGTGTCGGTTTCAGTATTCCAATCGATGATGCATTACCAATCCTCAAACAACTTGAGACGAACGGTAAAGTCGAACATCCGACACTCGGTGTTTCCTTACAAGATGTGGCGGCGTTCCCTGCTGGTTATTTAAAAGATCAAGTTAACTTACCAGACAGTCAAAAAACAGGTGTCGTCGTCATGTCAGTCGAACCGAACAGTCCAGCCGCTGCGGCTAAACTGAAAACAGGTGACGTGATCACGAAAATCAACGACTCCGAGATTAAAGGATTCGTCGATATCAAAACGGCACTCATCAAATCAGACGGTCCACTCTCACTGACAATCATCCGTGACGGAAAAACGATGACGGTCGAGACAAAAACAACGACGACCGACCAGCTGTAAACTTCAGCCTGACGTTTCGTCCGCCTTCCTTTTCGGGTATTGTTTTAGAACAATATCGAATTGGGAGGCTTTTTCTATGTATGACTTAATCGGCATCGGCATTGGTCCGATGAATTTAGGGTTGAGCGCACTGGCTCATCCGACAGATTTAAAAACGTTATTTTTTGACGAAAGCGAACAATTCTCATGGCATCCCGGCATGATGATTCAGGACTCGATGATGCAGACAAGCTTCATCTCCGATCTCGTCACACTTGCTGATCCGACGAGCGCATTTTCTTACCTTAATTACTTACGATCGATCCAACGTCTCCACACGTTTTACTTCTATGAAAAACTTCTGATTTCAAGACAAGGTTACAATGATTACTTACGCTGGGTGGCGACACAGCTTAACGATTTACGATTTTCAACCCGCGTCGTCGATGTGCAAGATACCGGTGATAGTTTCGAGGTCCTCGTCGAAGATGTCACAACTGGTAAACGGGAAACGTTCGAAGCACGGAACGTCGTCATCGGTACTGGCTCAAAGCCCGCGATTCCAGACACGTTTGACGAGCGTGTCATTCACAATACACAGTATGTCATGAACAAGGCAGAACTGTTGCAGCGCAAAAAAATCAGTATCGTCGGCTCCGGTCAAAGTGCTGCCGAGATCTTCCTTGATCTTTTGACGACACCTGCTCCAGAGCGTCCTGAACTCGAATGGATTGCGCGTTCGACACTGTTTGAGACACTCGAGACCGGTAAACTCGGAGAAGAAATTTTTTCACCGAGCTATGTGACGTATTTCAACCAACTCCCACTCGAAGTAAGACAAGAGTCGGTCAAGAAATTCGCCCGGTCTCAGAACGGCATCAGTCCAGAGACCCTGCAATCGATCTATGCCCACCTCTATGATTTGACGGAAGAAGAACAGCAACAAGTCGCGATTCGCGCGAATCTTGAAGTGAAAAAGATTACCTATGACGAACGGTTCACGATTGCGATGCAACATCAAGAGCTCGAAGATGAACGCTCGTCCAAAACAGATGCTGTCATCGCGGCAACCGGCTTTTCGCCATCCCTTCCAAGCTTCATTGATCGACTCGATATCGTGTTCGAAGCACCCAACGCTTGGAAAGTCGACGCGGACTATCAAATCGTGCGTTCCGTCGAGACGGCGCATCATCTTTACGCAACCGCTAATTTAGAGTTATCACATGGTCCAGCAGCTGATAATCTCGGCATGTCTGTTTCGCGGAATCAGTTGATCTTGAACGCTGTCGCCGGTACGGAACTTTATCCGGTCGAACAACATGCGACGTTTACGACGTTTGATTAAGTCAGATGAGCATACAGTAAAACGGACGAGGTATGGTGCGCGCCATACCTCGTCCGTTTTGTCTATTTCAATGCTTCACGTCACGGTTTTTTCGTTAGTTCTAGTGCAGCCAGTAACAATAACGTAGCTTGCACCCGTGTCACTCCTGATTTAGCCAGTAACAGATGAAAGGCAATCAACCAGTTGACTTCGTCTGAAAAACGATTCCGTGCTCGCTCCCGATCGACGATCCGGGTCACGTAAATCCAATCAACACGTTCCATCGATGGTAATAACGCAAGAAGCGGCATTAAACGATCCCAAATAATGATTTCTCGCCGTTCAAGTAGTTCCCGCCAAGCAACGATTCGTTCTTGTTGCGCTGACGCATCCGGATGCGCTGCTAAGATCTGCGCCGTAATGACACGTTCACTCGTCCGTTCCATATATTGCGCAAGCCACTCTTCAAACGTATCAACGCGTTCTAAAAACGTATCTGGTAGTGGGTGCTGTTCAAGCAAAGTCGATGTCACGACATACTGCTTCGCGGCATTCAGATGTGGTCGTGTCGCATGCAAGCGTTCCATGTAGGGAAACGCATCAATCCCTTGTCGACGGTTCAGTACTTCATTGAGTGCAAAAAATGGTCGGACTCCTTTATCACGAATCAATCGATGTTTAATCTTCTTTTCAGCGACGATGATTTCTTCGATGAGGACATCAGGATCCATGCTATTCAGTTGAACATGGGCAACGAGCAATGGTGTATAGCGGCTCCGTAACGCTGAAAAGCGAGATGTCTTGTGTTTGATCGTTCGCATCAGACGTTCGTAGACATTCTGCTCAAAGACAGTATCGTGAATCGTGTAGGACAGCGCAAAAAAACGATGGAAATCATGTGACGATTCCTCCCGCAAGACGGGATAGCTCTCATCATAATTCTCACAGAATTGACCGTACATCCTTCCACCTCTCCTTCTTTTCTATGCATCGTTTTCCCTAAAAATGGCTTGCACAATCATATTTTTAAACGCACAAAAAAAGCAACGGAACATGTCCATTGCTTTTACATTCTTTCAAATCGATTCAAACTCGTTGTCTCTCTAACAAACGGGAGAAATAACCACCTTGATCCATCAACTCGTCATGCGAGCCCTCTTCGACGATCCCGTCTTTCGTGACGACGAAAATCTTATCCGCATTCCGGATCGTCGCTAAACGGTGCGCAATGACGAGGGTCGTCCGGTTCTCAGACAGTTCGGCCAGCGACTCTTGGATGAGTGCTTCCGTTTCCGTATCAAGGGCAGACGTTGCTTCGTCCAGAATCAGAATCGGTGGATTCTTTAGGAACATCCGTGCGATGGCAAGTCGTTGCTTTTGTCCACCCGATAACTTGAGTCCCCGTTCGCCAATTTGTGTCGCATACCCATCTGGAAGATCCGCGATCATCGGTCCGAGGTGGGCACGTTCCGCCGCTTGCACGATGTCTTCGTGCGTTGCATTCAGATCACCGTAGGCGATGTTCTCAGCGATCGTCCCTGAGAACAAGAAGACATCCTGCTGGACGATACCGATTTGTTGACGCAGAGACTCCTTCGTCATCTGCCGGATATCGATTCCGTCAATTGTGATTGCGCCATCTAGAACATCATAAAAACGTGGAATCAAAGAACAGATCGTCGTCTTCCCTGCCCCGGATGTTCCGACGAATGCGACCGTCTGACCAGGTTCGACCGTCAGATTGATGTGTTCTAAGATTAGACGATCCGCTTCATATCCGAATGCGACATCCTTGAAGGTGATGCCACCGTTCAAGCGATCAACGACGAGCGCATCTGGCGCATCAGGTAAGGACGCATCTTCATCAATCATCGAAAGGAATCGCTTAAAGCCCGCCATCCCTTTCGGATACATCTCAAGCAATGCCGTGATCTTATCGATTGGCTTCAATAAGATATTCATGTAGAGAATGAAGCCGACGAGTTCTCCTGCCGTTAAGGCTTCGCGATATGTCAGGTACGCACCGACGACTAAGACGGCAAGTGTCATCAAACGAGTCGTCAAGTAGATGCCGGACAGGCTCTTACTCATGACCTTGTAGGCATTGATCTTCGACTGACGGAACGTTGCGTTGTCTTTTTCAAAACGCTCGATTTCGTAAGCTTCGTTCGTGAACGACTGGACGACACGGACACCGGAAACACTGTCCTCGACGCGTGAATTGACTTCCGCGATGTTACCGTACATCCGGTCCCATGATTTATTCATCCGAACGTTCGCATAACTGATCAACCAGATCAGGAACGGCACAGCAATGATCGTCACGAGGGCAAGCGGCACATTGATCGTCAGCATGATCGAGAATGCACCAAGCAAGGTCATGACGGCAATGAACGCATCTTCCGGACCATGATGGGCTAGTTCCCCGATATCGAACAAGTCATTTGTGATCCGGCTCATGATATGACCCGTCTTTGTATTGTCAAAGAAACGAAACGACTGTTTCTGGACATGACTAAACAACTGACGACGCATATCGGTCTCGATATTAATCCCGAGCTTATGTCCGAAATAGTTGACGACGAATTGCATCAGCGTACTGATGACGTATAACGCCAATAATCCGACGCTGACAAGGATGATCCAGTTCATCTCTCCGTTTGGTAACAAGGAGTCGATGAACCATTTAACTGCGAGTGGAAACGCAAGTTCTAAAATCCCTACGAATAAGGCAGACGTAAAATCGAGCCAGAATAAACGTTTATGCGGGATATAATACTGATAAAAACGGTGTAACATGTGTATCCTCCTTCCGAGTACTTCTAGTGTACTTGAACTTTTTTGAAAATACTCCTTCTACCTATTCGTTTTTTTGAAAAACGGTATTACAGTTTTCCAGACAAAAATTATATTTTTAATTCAGGGGAATCAGCACTTTTTATGACAAAATGGTAACAACGATTTTCACCTATCTCTTGGAAGGAGCTATGTCACGTGAAAAAGACTGTTCTCGCCCTCACGACGCTCGCTTTGGTCGGTACCACGGTTCCGGTTTCAGCCGCGTCAACGACACTGACTTTGACGGATAACGTCAACATTCGCACGGCTGCCTCGACTTCCGCGAAGGTCATCACGACGCTAAAAAAAGGTACGAAGCTGACAGCTGTCAAGAAAGTCAACAGCTGGTATGAAATCCGCTATCAGTCGAAACCAGCTTTCATTACTTCAGCATATGTCAAAGCAACGACGGAAAAGGCTCCGACAACTACGACCTACATAACGAACACCGATGCCGTCAACGTCCGGCAAAAAGCAACGACGAGTTCAAAATCACTCGGAAAACTGGCAAAGAATACTGTCTTGACTGTTCAGAAACAATCAGGTGATTGGTACCAAATCACATATAAGAAACAAACGGCCTATGTCCATGCGACGTTAGTCAGTAAAAAGACATCAAACGTCATGACGGATTCCAAACCACCAGTGACGACTCCCGTCAAACAAGTCGTTAAAGCGGTCGATCGATCGAAAGTCTACACGGTTAATGCGAAGGAAGGCTTGAATGCTCGGACTGCTGCAGCGACGAATGCAAAAATCTACAAGACATTACCGCATCAAACGATTCTTGATGTCACAGGTGCCGTTGATTCATGGTACCAAGTCAAGCTCGACGGAAAAGAAGCATATGTCGCTTCGACCTATGTCAAAGCTTCAACAAAAGCATCACCACCAACAACGCCGACGACGCCTGGAGTCTCTTTGACGCCGGTTGATGCTTCGAAGACGTATCGCGTCAACGCACCAACTGGATTGAATGTCCGTACGTTACCTTCGACGTCGTCTAAAGTCTTCACACAAGTCGGACACGGTTCGACAGTCAATGTCACGGGTGAAACGACAGGAAAAGATAGCGGCTGGTACCAGATCAAGATTGGAACTGGTCTTTACTATGTCGCGAAGAGTTACATCACGACGGGATCCGTCACGACGACGCCTCCGGTCACTCCAACGACACCCCCGGTAACGAACGTTCCTGGTTCAACATTGATGGAACGTGCGATTTCGATTGGGCAACAATATCTTGGAACGCCATATCGCTGGGGCTCAAGCAATCCAGTCAACGGTGGCTTCGACTGCTCTGGTTTCATCAATTACACGTTGAATGCTGCTGGCTATTCTGTCGGACGGACGAACGTCAACGGTTACTGGAATGATGACCGTTATCTTGGGGCGAAACTTTCGAAACTTCGTCAGCCAACACGCGGCGATATCATCTTCTTCGAAAACACTTATGCCGCTGGTCCAACACATATCGGCATCATGCTGAACAACGACCAGTTCATCCATGCAAATGAACCAGCTCTTGGCATCAGCCGTCTTTCAGAACGTTACTGGACGCAAAAACTATTAGGCTTTAAATCACTTTAATCATTTCCTCATCCATCCCTCGGGGTGGATGTTTTTTGTCTTAACACCCCTCTTTGGAATATACTGGATATGGAAAGGATGTGTCTGTATGTCTTACAAAACACTTTATGTCCGACTTCTCTTTCTTGCCTTATTGATTTTTGGTGGCTCGATGCTCTTGCATTATGTCCAGACGGGTGACGTCTATATCGGGCACTTGATCGTTTCCGTCCTTGCATGCGTCTTATTAATTTTCAGAAGAACGACATCCTCACACGAACAGGCATGAAGCGCACTCGCTTCATGCCTGTTTTTTCGTCATTGAACATTAACCAATGCTTGTATCTCTCGCTCAAGATCGCCTTTGAGGCGTTCACTTTGAAGATCATCCTTCAATCGCAAGACATCATCCAGCCGTTCATGACCGACACCTTGTTGCATCGCTAGTATGAGCGTCTGTAGCATCATCGCTTGGTCAAATCCACTCGCCGCTAGCCAGGCATCTTGCATCTCCCATATCTTATCGACGCTCTGCTGAAGCGTCTGATTCGGTAATTCGATGCCGTTCACAAGGAGATGGACTTCGAGTTGTCCGATGTAATGCTTCGCGTCATCGATCGCCACAGTGACGAGTTTTTCCCACGCCATCTGCATGCCGTCCGTATCGTTTTCAAAAATCGCAATGAGTCCTTTCGTCAAATCGACTTCGATTCGTCCGACGGCAGTCGTTTCACTAAATGCAAAAAATTGCTCCAGTCGATCAAACTCTTGCTGTGATTGTTCGATTTCACCTTCTAGATATAAAAACAATCCGAGGAAACGTTGAAACGAAATGACATGATAATAGACATCTTGCTCCCGCATATACTGAACCCCTTCACGCAATAAGGCGATCGCTTCTGTATAGTGATCATCGAACAAACTTGCTCGAAGTGCACGTAAGATTTGGAAATTTAAATAGGTTTTTGGCGCCAGTGGAATCTCGCGTGGTACATCCATTGCTTCGATCAGCTCATACGCTTCCTTTGTCCGTTTGAGATTGAATAAAAAATAGACTTTCGAGATCTGAACGAGCAGCTGCTCATCTTGACGACCGAGCTGTTGAAAAACTCGCTCCGCCTTCTCGAAATATGTTAAACCGAGCTCTGGATCCGTCGTTCGGAAGGCATCACCATATTCCTGAAAGACCTGTCCTTGCCAGTAAGAGTTTGTCTCTGGAACTAAATATGGGCGCAGAATTTCCTGAACTTTTTCGTCCGAATGATACGGGGTATCCCGCGAACGGATTGTTTCGATAAGTTCCCGCATTTGAACATCGCGTGGATCGAGCATTAATTCTTCGACCGTCACCTGTAATCGTCTAGCAATCGCCTGTAATGCGGGAACAGACGGTGTCGCCTTCCCATTCTCGACCATGCTGAGCATTGACTTCGTAATAATACCGGTCGCAACGTCCGTTTGCGTCATTTTTTTCTGTTTTCGGATCTGTTTGATACGTTCCCCTAACACACCGGTCACTCCTTTTATCCTAAAAGTTAAATTTTATTGAACTTTAACTTTACATTTTCTTTCCACTCCTTTATTCTACACTAAAGTTCAATAAAATTTAACTCTGAAGGAGTGAACAGGATGTCATTTAATTTAAAACGTGTCTTATTCGGAAAGTTTTGTTCGTTATTTGCGGCTAGTCTCTTTACGTTCGTCGCCGGACTGACCGTCTTACGGGAAACATCGTCTGGTTTTCAGTTTGCGCTCGTCCTGCTTGCAGGATCGGTGCCACGGATTTTGCTCTCACCGATTGCTGGTGTCCTTGCTGATCGCTGGAATCGGAAACGCATCATCGTCACGACCGAGAGTCTAAGTGCACTCGTCTTATTTGGACTCTTGCTCTATTCGCTACAAGCTCCGTTACATACTATTCATTACATCGTCGCGAGTGTCTTCTTAACGAGCCTGTCGACGTTCCTGTCCGTTACCTTATCAAGCTCGTTACCGCGACTCGTACAAGAAGAGGAGTTACAACGCGGGAACGCCCTCTTCTCGACGATTCAATCGACCTCAACGATCACTGCTCCACTCGTTGCGGGACTGCTTATCGCCACTGTCTCCATCACGCAATTCTTGATCTTACCGTTTCTCTTGTTTGCTTCTGCTGCCTGGTGGAATAGCCGCCTCCGCTTTCTTGCAGTGGATACCTCTCCTCTGGTTACTACCGATACTCCGTCTTTCATCTCGGAGTTTAAAGAAGGCTACCGCTATCTGTTCCGTCAACCAGTATTGACGACACTCGTCCTGATGGCGATCGTCCTGAACTTCTTTTTTGTTGCTTTCGAAATCTTGTTACCAATCGTTTTGCTCGATCGACTGCAATTCACGCCATTTCGGTTTGGATTGGTCGAGTCCGCACTGGGTGCCGGTCTTCTTGTCGCTTCGTTGCTTCTTGCCTTACCTCGCTTTACCGTGAAACGTCCGTTACGGACGATATTCGAGTCGCTCTTTTTGATCGCCTCTTGTTATGCGCTTCCTGCACTTGCTTTACTCGGCTACGTTCCCTCTGCTCTACTACTACCTTTTTTCATGATTCTATTGTTCATCGACGGCATGCTCGTCTTACGGATGAACATTCCGCTACAACTCATCGTGCAAAAACAGACTGATCCAGCTTACCTCGGGCGTGTCATCGGTGTCCTTGAATCGGTCGCCATGGCGATGATGCCGATTGGTACCCTATTATTTGGTTTACTGAGTGATCATGTGTCTATCATCGTGCTACTTGCAGTCGGTACAGTCGGCTTGTTCGGTGCAGCGTTATTCGGATTCTTCCGATTGCGTAAAGACATCGTATCCGAACGCATTCCAGTAGTAGACGCAAAAAACACGTCCTCCCTCACTTCGTGAGAAAGGACGTGCGTATAAATCAGACTGTCGCTTTGATAGCGTCCATGATTAATTTTAATGATTGTTGTTTTGCTTGTTTGTCTGCGATCATCGAAGCAATCATCACTTCGTCCGTTCCATATGAATCGGCAAGCTCTTGTAATTGTTTCGCAACGGATTCCGGGTTACCGACGATCATCCGTTTCCGATTTTCAGCAATCCGGAACTGATCTTGGAACGTATACGGATACGCTGCTGCTTCTTCCGGTGTCGGCGTTCCTGTTGACGAGACCCCTTTTTCGAGTAAGAGCAGAGATAAATCAAGGCTTGACGCCAAACGTTCTGCTTCTTCCGTCGTTTCGGCACATGTCACGAAGATCGAAACGAGTGTTTGTGGTGTCTCATTAAACGACGTCGCCATGAAATTATGACGATAGTAATCCATTACTTCCTGACCACCCTGTCCATTGATGAAGTGAGCAAAGGCAAATCCGAATCCGCGTTGTGCGGCGTTCAAGGCACTACCACCACTTGATCCGAGCAACCAGCCTTCTGGTGTCGTATCGACTTCTGGTGTTGCGACGAGTCCCGCGAACCGGTGTCCGGCAGGTGCCCCGTCTTTCAGGTAGTCGACGAGATCATCAAGTTGCTCACCATAATCAGCTCCACCAAACCGTGGCGACGAACCTTCTTGTAACGCACGCGTCGCAAGGGGCATACCACCTGGTGCCCGACCGAGACCGAGATCAATCCGGTTCGGAGCAAGTCCTTCGAGGACACGGAAGTTCTCCGCAACTTTGTAGGCACTGTAATGTGGCAACATGACGCCGCCTGAACCAAGGCGAATCTGTTTTGTCACGGCTGCCATATACGCGATCAAGACTTCCGGACTCGAACCGGCTAGGGTTTTTGCAAAGTGGTGCTCGGATACCCACAGGCGATGATAACCGAGTTCGTCCGCGATTTTCGCGAGCTCGACCGTTTCGTGTAAGGCATCAGATGGGGATTGTCCTTTAGAGACCGGGGATTGGTCTAAAATACTAAGTTTCATATATGTCTCTCCTTTTTCTTTCGAATGCGTACCTACACTGTACGCCTCCTCGTTGTACCGTGCAACGAAACTGCTTCTTTCTGTCATGGGGACGTTTTTATTTTAAAATTCAGGGAACAATCCTTACGTGAGCATAAAAATCTAACGAATGAGGTGGAGCTACATGTCAACGCATACTACGAATCAAGAAGCAGTCGAAACGGTCAAGAAACTGATCGATAAAATCGAGACAGCGATGCTGACGACGATTGCAGCAGAAGGACTCGTATCGCGTCCGATGCAAACGCAGGATATTGAATTTGATGGTGACCTCTGGTTCCTCACTTCAAAAGAAACGGACAAGTATCAAGAATTACTTAAGAATCCGAGTGTTAACGTCGCGTACGTCGACAAATCATACGTCTCGATTCGTGGGACAGCAGAACTCGTCGAAGACATCGAACGAAAAAAAGAGCTCTGGAGCCCACGTTACGAAGCATATCTTGGAACGACATACGAAGATCCGAAAGTCGTCTTGATCAAGGTCAACACGGAAGCTGCTGAGTACTGGGAAACAGGAAACACGACAAAGTCCGTCAAACAAGTCTTGAAGAAAGTCGTCGGCAAAGACGATGAGAACGAAATCAATAAAACAGTCGACTTATCTTGACGAGTTAAACCCGCGCAGCTTGCGTGGGTTTTTTCATGTGAAGATAGTCGTTTTTCTCAAAATGATGTAACATAATAAAATGAACTAATACGTAACTTAACTAAAAGGAGTACAATCATGGGAGAATTTTTCACGTTATTACGCCGGGGTAACCGGTCTGCGTTGACGGCAGGCATCGTCAACTCTATCATCGCCATCATCAAGGCAATTGCCTACGTCCTGACGGGAAATGTCGCGATGTTCGCCGAAATGATGCATACGCTCGGGGATGCTGCCAATCAATTTTTCGTCTTCATCGGTTCTGCCCTCAGTAAAAAAGCACCAACGAAACGGTTCCCGAATGGCTTTGGTCGTCTCGTCAATCTCGTCTTGTTAGGCGCAATCCTCTTTGTCGGCATCATGGCCTACGAAACGATTCATGAAGGGATTGCCCATATCATCGAACCGACAGAATCGACAGGCTTCTGGATCACGTTATCCGTTTTATTCGCAGGGGTCGTCTTAGAAAGTGGTGTGTTCTTTAAAGCAATGCAGGAAATCGCGCATGATGCGAAATTGGACTCAAAAGGACCACGCCTCATCCTCGACAGCTTCCGGTCACTGAAGCAAGCAAAACCAGCGACACGCCTTGTGTTCCTTGAAGACTTAGTCGCAACGGCTGGCGGAATCGTCGCGATGATCGCCGTCATCATCTCACATGTGACACCGTTTCATCAGGCAGAAGGAATTGCTTCGATCCTGATCGGGCTGATGATGTTTTACGTCGTCGGAAACGTCTTCCTGCAAAACGCAGCTGGTGCACTTGGTGAAGCCGATGAGACGATGGCAGCACGTCTCGGCGGACTGATTATGAAAGACCCAGACGTCAAAGACATTAGTAAACTGGAAGTTATTAAAGAAGGCGATCATTTCCACGTCGAAGTTGAAATCGAAGTTGATCCGACGTTGACGATCGCTCAAGCAGACGACATCAAGGACCGCCTTGAACTTCAGATCCGTTTGCAACAAGGCATCATCGATGTGACGATCGGCTTTGACGAAGACGATAAGATTCAACAGTACGTCGTCGTTTCTGACGAGTCATGACTCCCTTTACGGAAGATGTTCTGACCATCATTCGCTCGATTCCTGCTGGTCGGGTCATGACGTACGGGCAAGTCGCTCGACTCGCCGGTCATCCGCGTAGCGCACGACAAGTGGCGCGAATTCTTCACAGCATGAGTAAGACGGAACGTCTACCGTGGCACCGCGTGCTTGCTGCTGGCGGAAAACTATCGCTCGAAGGCGATGAACAACGGCTGGCACTTGAAGCAGAAGGTGTCGAGTTCCTTACAATCCGTCAACTCGATTTATCGCGTTATCAAGTAAGAAGTGAATAGATGAAAAATAGAGGGATGACCGGTGTATGTACCAGTCATCCCTCTTTTTGTTATTTTGAATCAAGCTTTTGACATACTCGAAGCCGCAGCAATTTGTCGACGTACTTCTGCTTCAAGCTGTGGTTCCGGTGGTTGCCAGCCTTCTGGTTTCATGACCTTTTGGTCAGATTCTCGGAAGATTGGTTTTCCGTCCGGTCCAAGCTTCGCCATATTGGCACGTTGAACGATCTCAAACAATGGAGCCGGATCAAGCCCGATCTCAACAAAGCTTCCCATGATGAAGTAGAGCGCGTCCGTCAAGGCATCCCCTTGTCCAACGAGTCGTTCGACATCTGTTTCGGGTTGTTTCATCTGGAGCGATTTTTCGACCGCTGTATCAAGCCCTGACTTGAAACGTTCGATCGCCTCGAGGAACTCTGCTTCACTTGTCGCCGTTTGATGCAAGAACTCAACGACCGCTTCTTCTGCCGTCCAGGTCGAGCGTTTGATTCCACGATCGACCGTCATTGGTGTTGGCGTCGTTGCACCAGGGTGTGAAAACACACGGTGGAATTCCTTTACGTCTTGATAATAATTTGTCATACCGATCATCCCCTTTTACCGAATGTCTCCATTCTAACAGGTTCAGAACCGGAGTTCGACTCATTGATGAACGACGTCGAGTAATGCCATCCCGCGCGTGATTAATTCATCTCGCTGTGCGGACGTTGCTTTTAAACGCTCGAGATCAGCGACCAGACGTGGTTGGTCAACTTCATCCGCTAACTCAAGTAATTCGAGGCGGAGTAACCAAGCGTCCGGTAACTGGACGAGTGTCTGGTCGATCAGTTGCGGCAACCGTTCCCGACCAGCACGTCCTTCGCGAATCTCACGAACAACTTCAAAGATTGGATCAGCCGCTGTCAACGGACGCTCGATTCGTTCGAACTCGATCGTTTCTGGAATTGGCTTCAGTGCTTCAACTTCCGTTCCCGGGAATGCTGACGTGATGTCACCGACGATCAATTCCATCCGGTCCATCGTCATCGTTTTCCCATCGTTCGAGAGCGTTGCTGCTTCTAAAACGACGAGTGCCCGGTGACCATTGACGTTTTGAATTGCTGTGATGTCACCTGTGACGTGAACATTTCCTTCCGCCCAGTCGAGACGTTCACCGACTTTGACTTGCATCAATACTTCGTTCAATTCCTTGCCGTGAAGGAGTGTAAAGCCTTCCGGATGATCTGCAAGTCCTTGACCTGTCAACACTTCACCGTTTGCAGCCAACGCTGTCGGTCCAGTCAGTTTGACGATATGCAGCGAATCGTGAATTTCTTGCGTTTCAGGAACACCGACGAGTGAGAGACCGCTGTCGAAGACGAGCGTTGACAGATTGCCCGATTCAACGGCTTTCGTCAGTCCGTGGATGCCACCGCGAATGTAGGACATCGATTGAGCGAATTCTTCAAGTGCGTCGCGGAGTTGTTCAAACGATTCACAGACGAAGAGTTCTTTTTGCATGCTCGTCACGTCATGTTTCGTCGCAAGTGCTTTCTCAAGCGAGAATGGATGTTTAACGACCGCGTCCGTCAAACAATGGCGACTTTCACCGACTGATGATAGAAGACCTGCCCCGTAGATTTGTGGGTTGTCGATATCACCGATCAGACCGAATTCAACCGTCCACCAGAACAGACGTGAGATTTCGTTCGCTTCCGAAATCCCTTTGACGTGTGTCCGTGTCTCCGCAAGCTCAATTTCAGCTTGCTCGATATCGGCTGGCGTCGAGAATGGACTCTCTTTGACGATCGTCAATTTCTTGAGTGCCTTGAATACGTCATGCTCGGCTTTATGGTTAAAGGCATGTGCCCCGATCTCACCGAAGCGACGAACGAATTCCGCGTAGACCGGATTCATTAAGATCGGTGCATGCCCCGCTGCTTCGTGCAGAATATCCGGTGCTGGAGTGTAGAGAATGTTATCGACCTTCCGGATGTCGGTCGCAATCGGTAATAAACCATGTCCTTGGAAATCGAAGAAGGCGACGCCAGGAATGAGACCATCGACAGCGACTGTTCCCCAGCCTCCACGGCTTAGGTTCGCTGTCATCTCACGTACATCTGGAATCCGTTCCGGGCTGATGCCCGATGCAGCAAGCCCTTCGAGGTATGCTGGATGTGCTGTATCTTGTAATGTATTTAAATTCAGTCGCATGACGTATCTCCAAACGGCATGATCCGTTGGTGTGTAGTCTTCGTAGTGCTGTGGTGCGACGTGTGGACGTAAATGACTTGGAATGATTGGTGTAGACATATGAGTTCCCCCTTGAATGAATGATAGATAACAAAAAAGCCCCTGCCGAACATATTGTTCGACAGGGGCGACGAAAGCCGCGGTACCACCCTGATTACCCAGTCATCGACTGAGTCACTCATGATCGGGATAACGGTTTGCTCCGCTCGCTTACGCAAGAAGCTCAGAAACTGTAATTCAACACCATCTGTGTACACGTTCGCAGCGCCACGTGCTCTCTGAAACAGGGAGATGGTCTTTACTTCGGTTTCATCATCGCTTAATCTTTCGTTCTGTTATGCTGTTATACTGTTATGCTTTTAGCAAGTAAAGTATCGTTAAGGAGGACTATACGCTTACTTTTTACTTTCGTCAATGGCTTTTTTACGTTTAAATCGATTAAATGTTTTATCGCGGACTGATTTTTGTTCGATCGTCAGTGATGTGATATGACGACGAAGCGCACCGTTGAGCCGTTTTTCGAATGCTTCAAGCTCTTGGATCCACTCATTCATCGAGACGACGATCGGTAAGATTTCCATGATGACTTCTTCCTCGAGTTCATCGCGGTCAAGGAAAGAGTGCTTGACGAAGGCGATGTTCTCTTTGACGAGATCCTCCATCGCGAGTGGTTCTTCCGTCAACAAGAGATCATATGTCAGCAAGACCTTCTCTTGTCGCTGTGCGATATGCATCAAGTGATAAAACAATTCACTCCGAAGATCGTCCGCAATCGAGTCAAGGGCCTTCTCTCGCTCTCTGAAGCGCTCTGCCGTCGCGACACCACGTTCGAGGCACGATTGCATATGTTTGAGAATCAAGAGGTTCCGTAAGAGCGAGGCGTGCTTCTGACGCGTTCCTCGAATCTCTTCCTTGTGTAGGTTGAACAAGTTTTGTGTCTCAAGGAGCGAATTTGACATTTTATCGATCGCTGCCCGGTATGGAGCAACTTTTCCTTCGAAGGCAATCGCTCGCGTGACGACGAGCAGCTTTTCGAAGAGTTTCGTCGCTTTTTGATAGTAGACATTGCCATAGCGCGGCGGGAAGATCAGCGCATTGATGCCAAGCGCACAGCCGATCCCGAGCATGACGAGCAAGTAACGGATCAAGACGACTTGCCAAAGTGGCTCGGTCGCTGTCGCCACACTTTCGAGAATGACGATGATCATCAAAACGACGTGTGGAATCGTCCGCCCGAAACCAAAGGCTAGCAAAATCGAGATCGCTGCCATGATGACGATTCCGATCGCGAGCGGATTCGCTGGATTATCCCCTAAAATCCAAAGTGCGAGTAAAGTCAAAAAGGCACCAATCAAGTTGGCTTCTGCTTCCTCGAGAAATTGTTTCCATGTCTGATAGACCGAAGGCAGGAGTGTCGTCGCTGCCGAGATTGCAGGCAGGATCGGGCTGAGGTTGAACAGATTACTGATCAACAGCGCCAAGATGACCGCAAGACCTGTCTTAATGGTCCGTGGTCCGATTTGTAAGGATTGTCCACCCATGTCCATCCCTCCTTCTTATTCAGTATGCCCTCTATTCTTCACCGTTAGCCGTCAAAATTCAACAAAAAATCCCCTCCGCTTAAAAACGGAGAGGAGATTTAGGTGAATTATGATGCTTTCGTACCTGTTCCTTCTGTCATTTCCGCTTTCGCGACCGATTGGTCAACAAGCGGTTTTTTGAGGAAGGATAGGATTGCCGCACCGACGAGTGAACCGATGAGGATCGCACCCGCGTAACCGACGATTGCCATGACCGTACCTGATGGACCATCAAGTAACGGGAAGACGAAGATACCGCCGTGTGGTGCAGGGAGCAAGACGCCGAAGACGATCGTCAACGCACCAGCGATCGCTGAACCGATGACGCTTGACGGAATGACGCGCAGTGGATCGGCTGCAGCGAATGGAATCGCACCTTCAGTGACGAACGATGCGCCCATTGCGTAAGCAGCGATACCTGCTTCACGTTCTTGCGGCGTGAATTTCTTACGTGCGAACAATGTGGATGAGAAGGCAACGATGAGTGGTGGAACCATACCACCTGCCATGACAGCTGCCATGACTTCCGTGTTACCTGCTGTAAGAGCAGCTGTACCGAAAACGTATGCTGTTTTGTTGATTGGACCACCCATGTCGATTGCCATCATCGCTGCGACGAGCATACCGAGGAGGATTGCGTTTCCACCACTGAGTCCGTTCAATGAATCTGTGAGCCATGTCATGAACTTCGCAATCGGCTCATTGATGACGAGCAACATGATCATTCCTGTGATGAATGAACCAAACAGAGGATAGAGCAAGACTGGTTTGATTCCTTCGAGTGCTGCTGGAAGACCTTTGAATACTTTAACAAGCAAGAGTACGACGTACCCGGCAAGGAAACCGGCAATCAATCCGCCGAGGAAACCAGCGTTACCGTTGCTTGCAAGGAAACCAGCGATTAGACCAGGAGCAAGACCTGGTTTATCAGCGATCGACATCGCGATAAATCCAGCGAGGATCGGAATCAAGAGACCGAACGCGGCTTTCCCGATCGTCATCAATTGCGCAGCGAATTCATTGTACGATGGATCTTTTGGGTTCGCAGAGTTGATACCCCAGAAGAAGCTGATTGCGATCAAGAGACCACCTGCAACGACGAGTGGTAACATCGCGGATACCCCACTCATCAAATGTTTGTAGAATCCGCCACGAGCTGGTTTTGAGCTTTCGCTTGAACCGCTTGCTTTGTAGACAGGTGCATCCTGTTTGACGGCACGGTTGATCAATTCTTGTGGTTTCCGAATTCCTTGTGCAACTGGTACTTCAACGACGTGTTTACCGTTAAAACGATCCATCTCAACTGCTTTATCCGCTGCGACGATGATGGCTGTCGCATCGTTGATATCTTGTTGTGTCAAACCGTTCTTGACGCCTGTCGATCCGTTCGTCTCGACTTTGATACGGACACCCATCTCTTCCGCTTTTTGACGAAGGGCATCAGCTGCCATATACGTGTGTGCGATTCCTGTCGGACAAGCTGTGACGGCAAGGATATATGGTGCGTCTTGATCGACGTTGTCGCTTGAGACGTCAACTGGACCTTCTTCTTCGCGTTCCTTCGCTTCGATTGCTGCGATGACTTCGTCTTTCGTTTTAGCCGCAAGGATCGTATCGCGGAAGTTCATATCCATTAAATAAACGGATAGTTTCGAGAGTGTTTCAAGGTGTGCATTATCTGCGTTCTCACCCGCCGCAATCATGAAGAACAACCGACTTGGTTGACCGTCGAGTGCTTCGTAGTCAACGCCTGCCGAACGCCCGAAAGCGATTGCTGGTGTTTTGACCGCTGCTGTTTTTGCGTGTGGGATGGCAATACCTTCTCCTAAACCTGTCGTACTTTGCGCTTCCCGTGCGAGAATTGCTTCTTTATATGCCGAGCGATCGTTTAGTTTTCCTGCCCGATCGAGGACGTTGACGAGTTCATCAATGACAGCGGCTTTAGATGACGCTTGTAAATCAAGTTGAATCGTATCACGTGTCAAGAGATCAGTAATTTTCATGAGTAGTCACACTCCTTTTAGGATTGAATGAGTTCAACGACGTTGACGTCTACGAGGAGACGATCGATATCTTCTTTCGTACAAAGACCGAAGGAATAAGCAGACGCGCTGCCAGTCGTTACCGCATAGCGGAACGCTTCTTCTGGTGATTTGCCGAGCGCGTGGCTGGCGACGAATCCAGCGACGAGTGAATCTCCGGCACCGACGGAATTGACGAGCTTTCCTGCCGGTGTGTTTGCCGTGTAGGCACCTTGACGATTGACGAGCAGTGCTCCGTCTCCTGCAAATGAGATGACGACATTCTCGGCACCACGCTCGACGAGCTGTTGCGCGTATGGAACGGCCATCTCCTTCGAAGTAATCTCGACGTCGAAAATTTCACCGAGTTCATGGTGATTCGGCTTGATTAAAAATGGACCGAGCGGTAAGACTTCAAGCATCGCTTCCTTCGTCGTATCGACGGCGAAGCGGACGTTCCGTTCATTCAAGATCGTCGCGATATGACGATAGAGATCATGCGGTAGACTGCTTGGGATACTGCCTGCGAAGACGACGATGTCACCGGCTTGCATCGTCTTGAATCGGGATAATAAATGCTCCAGCTCTTCCGGTTGAATCTTCGGTCCCGCTGCATTCAGCTCAGATTCTTGATCGGCACGAATCTTTACGTTGATCCGCGTCTCATCTTGAATCGGTGTGAAGTCCGTTAACACGCCTCGTTTCTCGAGTTCCGTCCGGATGAATTGTCCGGTACTTCCTCCAAGGAATCCGAGTGCTTGTGTTTCTACCTCATAGTTTTTTAGGACGAGAGAGACGTTGATTCCTTTCCCTCCGGCCACTTTTTCCGCCTGTTCGACACGATTGACTTGTCCTGCCTCAAATACCGGTAACGTGACATAATAGTCGATTGATGGGTTGAGTGTCAGTGTATAAATCATTTCGCGTTCACCACCTCTGTGTATTGACTGTATTTCGCTGCTTGCTCACTGGATGTCGTCGTGATGATCGTCGCCGCTTGCAAGGACGCCACCCGACTGAAGCTGATCGCATCCAGCTTCGTCTCATCGACGAGTACATACGATTGTTTTGCTAATTCGATCGCTGTCTTCTTTACGAGTGCCTCTTCCGGATCTGGTGTCGTGAAACCTTGTGCCGGATGAACACCGTTCATCCCAAGGAACGCGACATCAAAATGGTAAATCAACATTCCTTCACGTGCGTTGTAACCGACGAGTGCCTGCGTTGAATGCTTGAGTTGCCCTCCGACGACGAACGTCGGGATACGGTGATAGAGTAACGTGTTCGCTAGAGGAAGACTGTTCGTTACGACCGTAATCGCCTTCTCTTCGAGATACGGAACGATGGCAAGCGTCGTCGTTCCGGCATCGAGATAGACATACATACCGTCTTCAATCAGGTCGGCAGCCGCTCGCGCGATCCGTTCCTTCTCTTCGACATGCTGATCACTCTTCTCGAAGTAACTCAGTTCTTCAATTTGCAAATGGTTTGCTGTTGCTCCCCCGTGCACTCGACGCAGGTGACCTGCTGTCTCGAGTTGTGATAAATCCCGACGAATCGTGGATTCACTTGCACCGGTTTGTTCGACGATCTTTTGCATCTTGACGACTTCTTCTCGGGCTAAAAGCTCAAGGATGAGTTGATGGCGTTTTTTGGTTAACATAAGGTTTCCCTCCGCATCTTTAATATAAAGCGTTTACATATAAAAATCAATCAAAAACGTTCAAAATTTATATAAATTCTTTATAAAACGTTCAAAATACGACTTTTTTCGACATGAAACCGTTCTTATAGTTTCATTATACATCAAAAACGGTCATTTTATGACTGTTTTATTTTTTGAAATCAATCATTTTTTAAATTTTTGACGATTTTCACAAAATAAAAAACCACTTTCCAAAGTAATTTGGAAAGCGGTGAATGCAATTCAATCAATTCGGTCATCTTCGTTCACTGGACTTCATTTTGTAAACGACCGATTCCTTCAATCGATACTTCGACGACATCCCCTGTCTGAAGGTAGACCGGTGGTTTCATACCATGTCCGACACCAGCTGGAGTTCCTGTCGCGATGACATCTCCGGCTTCAAGCGTCATCCCACGTGACACTTCCACTAAAATCGTTACGACGTCACGCAACATTAAGGCGGTTGATCCTGACTGTCGGAGTTGTCCGTTCACACGTGTCTCGACGAGGACGTCACTTGGATCAAAGCTATCCGCTGAGACGATGACCGGTCCGAACGGACAGAACCCATCGAGTGATTTACCACGGAAGAACTGGACGTGTTCTTTTTGTAAATCCCGTGCCGTCACGTCATTGACAATACTGTAGCCAAACACATGATCAAGCGCATTTTCTGGTGTCAGATCACGCCCTGTCTTGCCGATGATGATGGCGAGTTCTCCTTCATAATCCAGTTGCTTCGTCAAATCCGCATGCCGTTCGATTGGTTCGAACGGACCGACGATCGACGTCGGTGCTTTCGTGAACAAGACGAATTTCCCTGCTCCCGCCGTATCCATCTCTTTGATATGATCAGCATAGTTCTTGCCGACGCAAATGACATTTCGTGCTGGTACATACGGTGCGAGTTGTCGCACATCCCCTTTAAGTAGTGGTGCGATATCTAAATCAAGATCAACATCAAACTCACGTGAAATCACTTCAAGCAATGAATCGGTGTAGACTTGCCCTGTTACATCATATGTAGTGCCCTGTTGTTCAACCCCGATGCCAACTTTTCCGTCTTGCTCAAATCGAAACCATTTCATCTTAAATGCCCCCTTTATTTTTAGTATAGCGAAACGGATAACCCGTCGCACCTAACCTCTTCAGCCTATATTCAGTCCTAAAATCATTTTACTATTATTTTCAAAGATAGAGCACCATCTATACATGTTACTCAATCGTTCCTCGATCTTGTTGTTCGTTTTATCTGGTGAAAAATTATGAAATCATCCGTTATAAATAGTTATCTCATGAATCATATTGAACAAATAGTACATTTAAATATTGAAACATCCTAAAATTGTTTATTCTTGCGATAAGAAGTTAAACTTTTCTATAGGAATATGATCAACGTTTATTGAACAATTGTATTTTTCTAATATGTTTTGAAGTAATGGAAAAATGTCGTTCAAATTATTTTTTTGTTTAAAATCATCAATAACTTCAACATCAAAGTTCCATCGACATTCTTCTTTATCCTCTAAAAACCCACCCGCCACTATACATAACTCATCATACGTTTCTTGAGTAACTTCCTCAGATGAAATAATGAGTGCCTTAATATAATTATCATCTCCGAATTCGTCTTCCGAGATTCCATCAATATTTTTTAAATAAGGAAAATCGTCAATTGTGCTAGGACGTTGATAATCAATCAGTATCATGCAATAAATAGGTGGTGTTAAATAACCAGTTCTCAAAAAATATGCTTCGACCGACCTTAAATTGATTATTCTATTCAGGTGGTAATTTTTCATTTAGTGAACCTCGTTTATTTATTATAGTGAGTTTAATTAATATTTTTAACGTTAGTTCAGATAACTTTCTTTAATAGTTTACACCTTATCACATCATACAACTATCGGATATATAGTACTTATATGACTCGTCAAGATAATAGAAAGGGGTAGCATTCCCATGTACCTAGGAATGCTACCCCTTTGATAAAATTCATTATGCAATCCGTTGCGCTAATCGATCAACAAGAGCCTGAGACTCTTCATTTAATCCTACCAATTCAACTTTTTTGCCGAGTCGTTCATATTTCAAGACGACGTTCTCGATCGCTTCGATGGCTGAATCATCAAATAAGTGACACGCTGAGAAATCGAGCGTGATGATCGATGATAGATCAGCATCGAGCTGGAACTGTTCCGCAAATGCAGTCGTCGACGCAAAGAATAACGGTCCACGGATCGTATAACGGACTCGTTCTGTTTGCTCCTCACGCTCGACTTGGATGCGAGAAATTTTTGACGCGAATAATAACGCTGCAAGCAAGATCCCGACAAGGACACCCATCGATAAGTCATGCGTCAATACCGTCACGAGCACGGTCGCGAGCATGACCGCAGAATCACTTTTCGGTGACGTCTTGAGCATCTTGAATGAGTCCCAGTCAAACGTCGCATACGAGACGAAGAACATGACACCGACAAGTGCTCCCATTGGAATCGTCATCAATAGATCGTTCATCGTAAACATCAATAGCATCAAAAACACACCTGCTGTCAACGTCGACAAGCGACCGCGTCCACCGGATGTGACATTGATGACTGATTGCCCGATCATCGCACAACCTGGCATTCCACCGAACATACCGGCGATAATGTTCGCAATTCCTTGTCCGCGCGATTCCATCGCTTTGTTCGACGTCGTATCCGTCATTTCATCAACGATTCGTGCTGTCAGTAACGATTCGATCAAACCAACGAATGCGAGTGACAAGGCATATGGGAAGATGATTTGAAGCGTCTCGAGTGAGAACGGGACATCTGGCAAGAAGAAGCTTGGTAACGCCGCTTCGATTTGTCCCATATCCCCGATGACACGGGTATCGAGCGAAAAGACGACTGTTAATACCGTCATGATCGTGATCGCAACAAGTGGCGCCGGAATCGCTTTCGTAACCCGTGGAAATAACAAGATGATGGCGAGTGACGCGGCGACCATCGCATACATAATCCAGTTTTGCCCTTCGAACTGTGGCAATTGCGCCGAGAAAATCAGAATGGCGAGCGCATTGACGAATCCGACCATGACAGCTCGAGGAATGAATCGTAATAACTTGGCAATTCCTAAAAAGCCGAACGCGATTTGTAGAATTCCGGCAAGTATACCGGCAGCTAGTAAATAATCAACACCGTGATCTTTGACGAGCTGAACGACGACGAGTGCCATCGCGCCAGTCGCAGCCGAAATCATTCCAGGGCGACCACCAGCAATCGAGATGACAATTGCAATGATAACGGAAGCGTATAGCCCAACCATCGGGTTGACACCAGCGATCAGCGAAAACGCGATTGCTTCCGGGACGAGTGCTAAGGCAACGACGATTCCGGACAACAAATCCGCTTTTGGTTGCAAGAACCACTCTTTTTTCCATTGAGTAAACATATGATGATTGAGACCCCTTTTCTAACATGAATGATCTCAGTGTAATTGGATCGGTTTCAAAAAGCAACCTTTTTAGGAAGTTTTGGTCCGAATGCGGGCAATCTCATCGACCATCGTTTTATAAGTCGCCATGATTTCCTGGCCCGCAAAGACCGGATCTTCATCCATCGTCTCGAGTGCCCGGCGCAGGAGATGGATTTTCGGTTTCTTACGTTCGAGCAATTCCTCATAGATGAAATCGAGAACTTCTTCATGTGCTTCCTTCGATTCTTCGGAAATCGAAGACAAGGTGATCAAACGCTTCATATGTGCGCTCGTCTTTTCGAATAAATCCTTCCGGATGACGACTTCATCTTGTGGACGATCGAGCCAGACCGATAGGAATCGTGGCGGAATCAACTGTTCCTCCGTCCGACTGACGTCTTCGACGAGATGCGTCAACCGATTGAACACATAGCGGACGACCCGTTCTGGTTGAGTGTTCGGCTCAGATTGACGGAAGAAGTACATTGCATATTGCAACATCCCCGTATAAATGACTGCTAAATCTAGAAGGTACGGTTCCTTCGTCTGACCGAATAAATCACGTAATCGTTCGAACGTCCACTCGATCTCAAGAAGACGATTGTTTTCCATGAACGTCTTGAGTTCTTTTTCGTTCGAAGCAATCGCCTCTTCGAACAATGTATATAGTTTATATTTTTGCATCAATTCCAAATAACAGTTTCCTTGTTGAATGAACGTCTCGTAATCCGAGACATCCCGTCCGACGAGAATTTCCTTACGCGCGATCCGCATTTTTTCAAAGACGGTATTAAAGACATCAATGAATAATTCGTTTTTAGAGGAGAAGTAATTATAGAACGTCCCTTTAGAAACGTTACTGTGTTCGAGAATATCCTGAATGGATGTCGATTGATAACCCTTTTCGACGAATAGTTGATAGGCAGCATCTAATAATTGTTTCTTTTTTGGATTCATGGTCTTGTCCTTTTCTGTTCATAATTGGTTCGACAACCACTTATTTTAGTGTATGAAGCAAATAATTTGAACTCATTCGACTTCTGCTGGTAAGATAGCCAAGTCAGTCATAGAATTCAAGTCTAACATTTTAGACTCGTAGTACAAAAGGAGCATAACGAAATGCAATCAAGCAAGCAATCATCACGACTTTATTTAATTTTAGCTGTCCTCATGGCAGGTGCGTTCGTTGCGGTCCTAAACTCGACGTTACTCAACATCGCCTTACCATCGATCATGAAATCGTTCGGTATTCAGGCAAGCACCGCCCAGTGGTTGACGACGGGATATATGCTCGTCAATGGAATCATGATTCCGACGTCAGCATTCCTCGTCCAAAAGTTCTCAACGCGTCAACTGTTCTTGACGGCGATGACATTGTTCTCACTCGGAACGATTATCGCCGGACAAGCACACATCTTCCCGCTTCTACTCGGTGCGCGCATGATGCAGGCGTCGGGTTCCGCGATCATGATGCCACTGTTAATGAACGTTCTCTTGACCGGTTTCCCAATCGAAAAGCGCGGGCAAGCGATGGGAATCTTCGGACTCGTCATCACCTTTGCTCCAGCAATCGGACCGACATTGTCCGGGTGGATTCTTGAACATTATGAGTGGCGGATGTTGTTCCATCTCGTCACACCGATCGCATTGCTCGTACTCTTCACGGGTGCTTTCTTATTGAAGAAAGAGACGGTTCAAAGTTCACTTAAGCTCGATTTGTTCTCACTCGTCCTTTCAAGCTTCGGCTTCGGTGGTTTGTTGTATGGATTTAGTTCCGCCGGTTCTGCCGGATGGGGATCTTGGACGGTCATCGGATCATTGATCATCGGTGTAATCAGTTTGACTTCCTTCATTATACGTCAATTCATGCTCGAAGAACCGATGCTTGAGTTTGGTATTTTCCGGTATCCGATGTTCGCTTTATCGCAAGGGATTTCAATGGTCTTGAACATGTCAATGTTCTCCGCGATGATCTTGATGCCGATCTACATCCAGACAATTCGTGGCATCTCACCATTTCACTCTGGTCTCTTGATGTTACCGGGTGCGATCGTTATGGCGATTATGTCACCAATAACAGGTCGTCTCTTCGACCGATTTGGTGCTCGCATCCTTGCCATCATCGGCTTATCACTGACGGTCTTGACGACGTTCTCATTCAGTCAGCTAGCTGCGGATACGTCATACGCGTTCCTCGTCATCATGTATACGTTACGTTTCCTTGGAATCTCGATGGTCATGATGCCGGTCATGACGAACGGATTGAATCATATTCCGCAACATTTGACACCTCACGGGACGGCATTAAACAACACGTTGTCACAAGTATCGGGTGCAATTGGTTCAGGTCTGCTCGTGACGATCATGACATCGCGGACGAAACATCACGTTCCGGAACTCGCTTCACAACCAGAAGCCGCTAATCCGGAATGGTTGCAGATGCAGGCGATGATCGAAGGAATCAATGATACGTTCTTCATCGCGACGTTACTCGCACTTGCTGCTTTGATTTTATCGTTTTTCATCAAAAAACGACGGACAACGACACTCGCAGTCGTCGAATCCGTCGATCAAGAACAAAAATATGCATGATTTGATTCTCCCCTGTCTAAAAAGATGGGGGAGTTTTTGTCTAATCCAAACGTTTGTTTAAATGCTGTCGATCATACATTCGTTGATTCGTACTCCCCCGAAAGCTTGTCGTTCGGTCAAGTTTCGATAGGATGAACGGACCATCAATCAATCCATCTAGTCGGCGTAACAAAGGGTGCCATTCTCGGTGCTTAATGATCTCTTCCAACACATAGCCCGTATACAAGATCACTTCATAGTCTGGTCCGAGTCGTTCTAGTAGCCGATAGAGCGCTATTGCTTGTAACAACGGTTCCCCACCGGATAGCGTCAGGCGCCGGTGACCGGTTGCTTGAATCCGCGCGACCGTCTCGTCAATTGTCCAAGCTACGCCACCTGCAGGATCCCAGGAGGACGGATTATGACAGCCGGCACAGTGATGCGGACAACCGGCAAGAAATAACACCGTTCGTAAACCGGGACCATCGACGACGGAGTCAGGAAGAAGCGAGAGGACCCGTAACATCGTGTTTCACCCGATTCTGCTCTTCTGCCCGTTTCGCTTCATTCCAGCGGTCCAGCGTACCGACGAGATATCCGGTGATGCGCCGAATGCGTTCGATCGATCCACTCCCGCAAACCGGACATTGATCCTCGATCGTCTGCTCCGTTCGGCAATCAAGACAACGATCGACGGGATGATTGATTGATCCATAACCGATTCCAGCCTCCGCCATTAAACGAACGATGTCTTCGATTGCTTCCGGATTTCCAGCAAGCGCACCATCCGTCTCGACATAGGTGATATGACCGCCATTACATAATGCATGGAACGGGGCTTCGAGTTGAATCTTCTCACGGATCGTCACGGGCGCATCGACAGGAATGTGAAAGGAATTTGTATAATACGGTCGATCTGTCACTCCTTCGATCTCACCAAAGTCACTGACATCGCGAAGTGTGAACTTACCGGATAATCCTTCGGCCGGAGTTGCGAGTAAACTAAAGTTCAACCCTGTCTGTTCGCCAAAATTGTCGACTACCGTCCGCATCGCTTGAATCAATGCAAGACCAATTCGGTGTGCTAGTTCGGAATAACCATGATGACTCCCCGTCAGAACGGACAAACATTCAGCAAGTCCGATGAAGCCGACCGCTAACGTCCCGTGTTTGAGGACCGGACCTACCTGATCCGTATTTCTTAGCGTCTCACCGTCTTTCCAGACGTGTTGATATAAAAATGGAAACTCGTCAGCCGTTCGACTTGCCTGGAACTCATACCGTGCGATGAGTTGCCGGCATGCAAGTCTTGTCGTATCTTGGACGACTTCGAACATTTGATCGACGGTTTGACTCTGGAGTGCCAAACGGACGAGATTGATGCTCGTGAAGGATAAATTACCACGACCTGTGACGGACGGTATGTCTCCACGATCCTCGAATACACGGGTCCGGCATCCCATATACGCGACTTCCGCTTTTCCCGGTTGCTCCTGGTGATTAAATGGTGCATCGAGAAATGCAAAGTTGGGAAACAATCGCTTTCCTGTTACCCGTGTAGCGAGTTGAAACAAATCATAGTTTGGGTCCATTGGTGACAGATTGATTCCTTGTTTCACTTTATAGATCTGAATTGGAAAAATCGGTGTCTCACCCTTGCCCAGCCCACGCTCCGTCGCTGTTAGCAAGGCACGTTGGAAGAGCCGCCCTGCATACGTCGTATTCGTTCCGTAATTGACGGATAAAAACGGAACCTGTCCACCACCGCGCGAATGCATCGAATTCGTATTATGAATGAATGCTTCACATGCTTGAAACGTTTTTTCATACGTCTCCTGCCATGCATGTCGCTCCCGCTTACGCCGCTTCCAATGCGGAACGAGGTCATTTAGTTTCGTCCATTCCCGTTGATAGGTCTTTTCGACGAACGGCGCTAAATCATCATCAAAGGTTGCGAAGGCTTGTCCGCCATGCTGCATGTTTTGATTCGCCTGGACGATGATTGCCGCAAGGGCGAGGGCAGAACGAATGTCTTGCGCCGGACGGATCGAACCGTGCGTTGTCTGAAATCCGTTTGAGAGTAACTGACCGAGCGGAATTTGGGCACAAGTCGTCGTCCCAGTCACATAATAATCGGCGTCATGAATATACAAAATGTTGTCGTCAAGCGCCTGCAAGACATCCGCTTCGAGATGTCGTCGCATCATCTGCCGTGCTGCTTCCCCAGCAATCCGTTGTAACTTCGCAAGTGGTGTTTTGCCATCAATGTTTGCATTCTCTTGTTCGATCTCTTGCGGTGGTGTGAGTAACGCTTCTAAGCTCTCCATGATTCTTCTTCCTCTCACGCTTTTTTGTAATCACTATAGCGAGAGTACAGAAACGTTAGCAATCCCTGCACAATTTACGATTTTTTCAACTGTTTCAGCCGTTTTGTCATCAATCTGTTCGGTTTATTGCGTAAAAGCCCGATTCTTCTACATTTTAGCCGATCTCCTGAATTGGACGAATCTCACACGAAAAACGACAAAAAAAGAAGAGGCATATTAGCTTGCCTCTCCTTCTCCTTATTCTGCTTCGAGTAACGCGTCCGTCGCACTTGGTAACTTGACCCGAAAAACCGTCCCTTCTCCCAAGATCGATTCGACTTCGATGTTGCCATCATGCGCTCGAACGATTTCCTTACAAATCGATAATCCAAGACCTGTTCCGCCGATTTTTCGGCTGTCTGAGTTATCGACACGATAGAACTTGCTGAATAGATGCGGCATCGAATGACTCGGAATCCCGATTCCGAAATCACGGACGCTTAGTTCAATCTGATTGTGCTGATGGGTCAGCGTCACAACGACATCCCCACCGTCCGGTGAGTATTTGACTGCATTATTCAATAGATTTCCAAGTAGCTGTTTCATACTGTTCGCATCTGCTTCGACCATAAAGTCCTGTTCGTCATTCAAATCAAGCTGCAGACTATGTTGTTCCGTCGCTGCTTGATAAAACTGAATTTGTTCCTTGACGATTTCTTTCAGATCAAAGATTTGTTTGTCATACTCTTGCTTTCCTGACTCCATCCGCTGGACGTTCAAGAAGTCGCTGACAAGATTGGTCAATCGTTTCGATTCATCATGAATCGTTTGCAAGTATCGCTTGTTCCGCTCGGGATCCAGATCCCGTTTCAACATCAGCTCCGTAAAGCCATAAATCGAAGAGAGCGGTGTTCGAAGTTCATGCGAAACCGTCGAGACGAGTTCTGATTTGACCCGATCAACCTCTGTCTCAGCCGTGACGTCACGAAAGACGAGGATCGTTCCCTTCGACTGTTCTCCATGCGCGATGGCTTCGGCATAAACTTGAATGAAATATTCACCCTGGTCGATCGACAAAGAGAACATGCCCTCAGGGATCTCACCCGATAAAACTTCTTCAAAGTACGCTTCAAAAGCTTCTTTCTGGTCCATCTGCTCGAACATCGTCTCTGGTTGGACCTCAAGAAACGTCATTGAGTCATTATCTTCCTCGACCTGTAACGACTGGAAGATATCAAATAATGCCTGATTCCCTAAGATCGTCTTTTCCTCATGTTTGATATAAAGAATCGCTTCCCGAACGGAATTCAACAGTTGCGCCGTCTCTTTTCGTTCGTATTCCATCTGTTCATAGAGTGACATCCGCATCAATGAGATCGCGATTTGTTTCGAGAACGATTCCAGTTCCGCTAGATCCTGTTGGTTGAATGGTGCGTCAAACCTTGCTAGATAGAGACAGGCAATCAATTCTTCTTTTGCCGGATCCATGATCGGAATAACACCTTCATAGACGTGATACGGATACTTGATGAGATCGTCGTTCGCGACCTTTTTTGAGGAATGTGCGGTTTCCTTTGAAATCATGACTCGTTTCAGCAGCAATGATTCTGTTTTTAAGCTCTCCTGCTGATCCTCCGTCATCTCCTTAGGAACGACTTGGGCGATCTCATTATTTTTGATCAGCAACAGGGCACCAAATTCCGTCTTCGTCAATCGGACGATCGTACTGATGACAGAAGAATAATCAAATAAACTCTCTTTTGAGGCAAGTGTTTCGATTAATTCGTTCCGATCTTGTAGATGCAACTCGTTCGTCCGGGTCACTTCCAAAGCGTGCTCAAGTTCGTCCTGCTTTTGCGTCAGTACTTCCTGATTGCGTTTCATTTCTTGATTCTTTGCTGACAGTTCCGCATGTTGTGATGAGATCGACCGTGCCATCTGGTAAAACGATGCCGTCAATTGACCGACTTCATTATGGCTGTCGACATCATGCTCGAGCGAAATAGACTTTCCTTCCGCAAGACGACGACTTTTGACATTCAATTCGCGGAGCTGTGATGTCACACGATGAATCAACGGACGGACGATGAACAATAGACAAAATAAAAAAACCATCAAGTTCAAAAACCAAAACCATTGTGTCTTTTGTAACTGATCGAGTACTTGTTCCTTCGTCCGACCGTCTGCATTGTCCACGTATAAATAACTGGCAACCGATGTGATGACACTTAGTGCAAAGACACTATAAAAAATTGCCATCAACTGTCTGCCCAATTTCTCAGTCATCCAGTGTTTCATATTCATAAATCCTCCTAGCAATAAGTTGCCCTTCGTTCAAGATTGTTTCCTCCTCATCTATTATCATCTAATGATTCCCGGAAACATCTTTCTTGAATCCTTTATGGTCGGGCAGGCGAGAGTCCAATCCCGGTCACGAGGGCAATCGCATCGACGATCTGTCCTTTCGTCAGATCATCCGTCTCGATCTGTTGACTGAACAATGGATCGGTCAGTTGACGTAAGCGTTGTTCTGCCTGTTGACCACCCCATGAATTCGGATGCTCGAAGCGGCTAATCAACCGACGTTTGACAGTCGTCTCCTTCGCCATCAAGGCGATATGACGGACGTCATGACCGTTCGCTCGTAACGTCCCGATGATTTCCTGAAAGTACGCCGGATTTGTTAAGGTCATCGGTACGATGATCCGCGCTTCTTCCGTATCGAGCTGTTCGAGGAGCTGACGGTTGAACGTGCGCCATAACGGCTCATCCTGAAAGTCATCTTTGTTTGTCGGCAGCTGTGCTCGTAAAAAATAACCCGTCTCTTCCGGATCAAAAATGTGTGAGCCGCTCCAGCGTTGTTGTAATCCGTTTGCTGCGGTCGTCTTACCAACACCAAACGTACCGTTAATCCAAATGATCATCTTGTTCTCCTCCATCCTGTTTTTGTTGTACTATACTGCTAAAACGGTCAACAAGTTTCAATCGACGATAAAAAAACACTCTGCTAAAGAACAGAGTGTTCACCCATATAACCATGTGATTAAAACCGGTGCGATGACACTGGCACAGACGGCCGTCAAGACCATCGTCAATAGACCGACCGCTCCTTCCCGTTGATCGAGACTCATCGACTTCGTCGCGCCCATGACATGAGCGATTGATGCTAAACCGACCCCACGGCTGACGAAGTGGCGAATCTTTAATCCCGTCATGAGCTTCGGACCGACGATCGATCCAGTTAACCCCGTCAATAAAACGAAGGCAGCCGTCAGCGTCGTCGTCCCACCAGCTTTTTGTGAAATTGCCAAGGCGACGGGTAACGTGACCGACTTCGGTAACAGAGCAAGATTCGTTGTCCGCTCAAGATGAAGCAATAGACCAAGTAACAAATCAGAGCTCATGGCAATACATGTTCCAAGCAAAACACCAAGTCCGATTTCTGGTAGAAAACGCCGAACGTGATGCCGGACGCGGTAGAGCGGAATCGCAAATGCCGTGATTGCCGGACCAAGCATCTTCGATAGATATTGTCCACCTTGCATGTATTCTGCGTGTGAGACTCCAGAACAGACGAGAATTAAGATCAAAACTGCCGTTACCGTCAGGATTGGTAACGTCCAGACACGAGGATAACGTTGATAGATGAACATTGCGATACTAAACAATGCAATTGACAGGATGATCCAAAACAGTGCCTCATTCATGTCGTGTCACCGCCTCTTTTCGGTGTGCTAGTCGATCAACGATATATGCTGATCCGACTAATGTCAGAAGGCTACTGACGATGACGATCAATACGATCTGTAAACCGGATGTCCGGAGAAATGCGGTATAATCCATGATTCCGGACAGTGCTGGAACAAAGAACAATGGCATGACGAACAGAAGAAATGTCCCGCCCCGTTCGACGGCCACAAGCGGAATCAGACGGCTTTTTAACGCCAGGTACAGTAGAATCAAGCCGATGATGTTACCGGGTAATGGTAATTGAAAGGTTTTGCTCACCCAGTCCCCACTGAGTGAAAAGCAAAAAATGAGTGCGATTTGAGCAATGATTTGAATAATACGCATAACGCGTGACAGCATGATAAAGGTCCCCTTGTTAACAGTTTCGGGTCCTATTATCCGCCTCTTTTCCTTAACAATCAATGAAATCTGATTAATCAAGTGAAGTAACCGTTCTCATGAGAATCCACGTATTTTTTGTAATAGTACAAACAAAAACTACTCAATCGTGTATCAGTACAATAAATGATTCGAGACGAACGAAAAAGAGGCTGACTCCAAAAAAGAATGACGCGTCTTTTCACGCACTTTCCTCAGGCGAGACACAAGCCAGTTTTCCTGCTTTATACGAGCAGGAAAGTGGGTCTTGTTTGTCTCTGAAACGCATAAATGCGTTTTTTACTGTAGGAGTTGCGTATGACGCGTCATTCTTTGTAGAAACTAACTTTTGAGTCAGCTCCCTTTTCTATAATCTGAGACGACACCTGAATGGGATCGTTTACTTCTCTTTATCACATGACCCGTTTGAATAACTTCTCGAGTTCATATGTCGTCCATTCAATGATGACTGGACGTCCGTGTGGACACGTGAACGGCATCTCTGTCTTCGCTAAATCATCAATCAACCGACGCATCATCTCATCGTTCAACGGATGATTCGCCTTGATCGATTTCTTACATGCCATCATGATGGCGGCATCTTCCCGATACGTCTCAAGATCGATTTTCCGTTTCATCAATGCCTCATCGAGTAATTCTTGAATCGTCTCTTCCTGTCGATGGGACGGGAACCACGTCGGGACTTCTCGGACGATGAAGCTCTGTGGACCGAACGCTTCGAATTCAATGCCGACGTCTTTTAGTAACGGAAGGATTTCCTCCATTCGTTTCATGTCATCTGACGAGATTTCAAACGTATATGGTAAGAGCAATTGCTGCCGTTGCTCCGGTGGTCGACCGAACATGACTTTATACGTCTCGTATTTGATCCGTTCCTGAGCCGCGTGTTGATCAATCATATACATCCCGTCTTCTCCGGCACAGACGATATAGGACGAATGAAGTTGTCCGATGACGTCGAGGTGTGGAAAGCGCGGACGAGCGTGGGATTCCTCCATCGGTTCGACAACGTCCTGCTTGACCGGTTCGATGGGCTCGAATAGATCATCCTCGTTACTAAACGGCAATGGTTTCTCTACAGAGGGTCGATCGTCCTCTTGCGGTTTTTTCGGAATCGGATAATTCCAGACTGCTCGCGATGACGTCTCCTCGACTGGTTCCGCGACGTAAGAAAAATCGAGTTTCTCTTGACTACTCGGATCCTTTTTCGGTTTCGGTGGCGTCACCTTCGGAATCAACGTCTCTCGGCTGAGCGTCATCTTGATTGTCTCTTGAATCAACTGGCAGAGCTCCATCTCTTTTGAGAGACGGACTTCCCGTTTCGCTGGGTGGACGTTGACGTCAATCAGGAGTGGATCCATCGTCACCTCAATGACCGCAATCGGATACCGTCCAATCGGTAAGAGCGTATGGTAACCATTCAAGACCGCTTGCGTCAGGGCGAAGTTTTTGACCGAACGTCCATTAAGAATCAACGTAATATAATTCTTCGAGGCACGGGTCACTTCCGGTTTGACGAGATGACACGTCAGTTGATAATCGGCATTCGCTCCTTTAGCGACCAACGTCCCTTGGATCGTTTGATGACCGTATACACTCGCCAGTGCTTGCCGGACGTCTCCTGATCCGTTCGTCTGGATTAGTGTTTTTCCTTCATGTGTTGCTCGGAGTTTAACCTCTGAATGTGCAAACGCCATTCGGTTCAAGACATCCGTAATCGCGGCAAGCTCCGTATGTGTCGTCTTCAAGTATTTCAAACGAGCCGGTGTATTGAAGAATAGATTTTCAACCGTCAGTTCCGTTCCTCGGTTCATGGCAGCTGGTGTCCGCTGAACGACCGTCCCGTACTCAAGCGTCACTTGAATCCCTTCTGCGTCCTCGCGTTTCGTCTTCAACGTCACTTTACTAACGGATGCGATCGAGGCAAGTGCCTCTCCGCGAAAACCAAGTGTCTTGATTCGGAACAAGTCATGCTCATCCTTAATCTTACTCGTCGCGTGACGAACGAAAGCCAGTTCGGCGTCATCCGGGTAAAACCCATGTCCGTTGTCGCGGATCGTCATCCGTTTCATTCCGGCTTCTTCGAGTTCGACATCGATTTGGGTCGCACCGGCATCAAGTGCATTCTCAACCAATTCCTTGACGACTGATGCGGGACGTTCAACGACTTCTCCCGCCGCGATCCGGTTCGCTAAACTATCGGATAATTCACGAATGATTCCCACTGCATTCTCCTCACTTTCTCGCTTCGGCTTGTAGACGGTATAGCGTATTCAGTGCCTCGAGTGGCGTCATATTAATTAAATCAAGACTAGCCATCGTCTCTCGTAACGGATCCGCATCTGAGAACAGACTGAGTTGATCAATCGGCTCCTCCTGAACAGGAGCTTTTACAGGTGCTGCGACCGGAACAGGCTCAGCCTGCTCGAACTCGGACAAGAGGACTTGCGCCCGTTCGATCAGACTATCTGGTAAATCAGCTAACCGTGCGACATGGATTCCGTACGATTGGTCGGCTTTTCCGTCGCGTACTTCATGCAAGAAGACGACACGCCCATCTTGTTCAACGGCACGGACATGAACGTTCGCTAATCGATCAATCGATTCTTCGAGCACCGTCAGTTCATGATAATGGGTCGAAAATAGCGTCTTCGCTCCAACGTGCCGGGCGATGTGTTCAACGATTGCTTGTGCGAGTGCCATCCCGTCGTACGTCGAGGTCCCGCGACCAATTTCATCAAGCAGGATCAAAGACCGGTCCGTTGCACGCGTCAAGGCTTCTTGTGTCTCGACCATCTCGACCATGAATGTCGACTGTCCACTGACGAGGTCGTCTGCTGCCCCGATCCGGGTGAAGATTTGATCGAAGATCGGCAGTTCCGCTTGAGCAGCTGGTACGAACGAGCCAATTTGATGCAATAAAGCAATCAAGGCGAACTGTCGCATATAGGTCGATTTACCGGACATGTTCGGTCCAGTGATCAACAGCATCTCGCGTCCTTCGTTTAAGGTAATCCCGTTCGCGACGTATTCACCGCGCGGTAAGACTGTCTCGATGACCGGGTGACGTCCTTCCTGAATATCAACCGTTCGGCCGGTCGTCGTGATTGGTCGGACATAGTCGTGTGTTTCGGCAATCTCAGCCAGTGCGACGAGGACGTCGAGTTCCGCAATCCGGCGACTGACGCGCTGTAAGCTTTCGATATGTCCTTTGACTTCATCGCGCACTCCACAGAAGAGATCGTACTCGAGCGTGACACTCTTCTCTTCCGCCCCTAGGATCAGCGCTTCTTTTTCTTTTAATTCCGGTGTGATATAACGCTCAGCATTGGCGAGTGTCTGCTTCCGTTCATACCGTCCTTCCGGTAACAGTTTGGCATTTGCACGCGAGACCTCGATGTAATAGCCGAAGACACGGTTGTAACCGATCTTCAACGTCTTGATGCCGGTTGCTGCTCGTTCATTTGCTTCGAGTGTCGCAAGCCACGTCTTGCCGTCTTTTGAAGCGACAAGTAACTCGTCGAGGTCTGGTGAATAACCGGACTTGATCATCCCGCCCTCTTTCGTTGAGATCGGTGGGGCTTCAACGAACGCACGATCGAGTAGATCGCTCAATTCGTCGTGTGGATCGAGTCCGAGACTAAGTTGACCGAGACGTTCGCTCATCATCTCTTCAAGTGCTGATTGGATACGGGGAATCAATCGCAACGTCGACTTCAATTGAACGAGATCACGCGCTGACGCTGTTCCGTAACCGACTTTTGCGACGAGTCGCTCAAGATCATAGACTTCCCGTAACGTATCTTTTAATTGCTGACGCTCGAAATAGTGTTGCAATAGTTCCTCGACAGCGTCGAGCCGTTCCGTGATGACTCGCTCCGATAACAACGGTTTTTCCAGCCAGCGTTTCAGCATCCGTCCACCCATCGCTGTACCTGTCACGTCAAGTAGACCAAGCAACGAACCCTTTTTGTCTCCTGTCCGTGCCGAGCGGACGAGCTCAAGATTCTTGACCGTATTCGGTTCGAGTTGCATGAAATCGCTCGCTTCGTAGACAATGGCTGGTTGCAGATGTGTCAACGCTCGTTTTTGTGTATCGTGCATGTAGGCATAGAGGACAGCAAAGGCTTCCGCTTGGGCTGTATCAATCGCGCGATCTCCATGTGGATGTGTCTCGCGTCGTGAACTGCGCGTTAGCGGGATCCGTAAGGACGCAAGTGCCGTCTCATGTTCCTCTGTCGTGACAATGATTTCCCGTGGCAAGATAATGCTTAATTCTTTGATTACACCATCGAGTGTTGCAACGCTTGTCAAGGCACTCTCACCTGTTGAGACATCACCGCGGGCAATCCCAAAACGACCGTCCTGTTCGACGACCGCTACTAGGTACCGATTCTCTTTTTCCGTCAACGCAGACATCAACGTTCCCGGTGTGATGACTTGGATGACTTCGCGTTTGACGAGTCCTTTCGTCAACTTTGGATCCTCGACTTGATCACAAAGCGCCACTTTATAACCACGCTCGATCAACTGTTCGATGTAGCCGTTCGCCGCGTGATGGGGTACGCCACACATCGGAATCGGATGCTCCGCGTTTTTACCGTTTTTCGCCGTCAACGTCAACTCCAGTTCATGGGCGACTTTCTTGGCATCCTCAAAAAATAATTCATAAAAATCACCGAGCCGATAAAACAAGAAAGCGTCCGGATAATCTGCCTTAATCGAGAAGTATTGTTTCATCATCGGTGTGTTGTGTACTGCTTCCATTCTTCCACCTCATTCGTCGAAAAAGCCGACGGATGTCCGTCGGCTTTTCGTTCATTTCGTGATTAGTAGCCGCAACCGCCGCTTTTGTTTTCTGCTTCCATGCCGCTACCTGTCTTACCTGCAAGAACGTCTCCGTCCGTTGCTTCGATGATTTGATCCGTAATCCCGTTCGAGATCGTCACCGTGATGTATTGGAGAAGTCCGTTGACTTCTTCTTGCGTTTCTTGGAACTGTTGGACGACAGGCATCTCATCAAGCTCAGCGAACAATTTATCGAGCTTCGCTTCGACACGTGCGAGTGCTTCTGTTTTGCCGTAATGTTGGCAGTTGACTGCCTCTTTTTGAAGGAACTTGATTTGTTTCATCATCTTTTGGACTTTTTCATTCCCATTGATGTTGGCTTCTGCCGCTTTGAATCGTTCTACTTCCGGTGTCTCTGAAATCATTTTGGCGATTTCATTGGCTTTTTCGATGATTTGTTCATCTGTATACATCCACATTCGTCCCCTCTATCGTTAGCGAACACGTCGCTTCCCTTAGCATTTCTGAACGATTCCTCGTTCTATCGCATTCATTATACCGTTCTGACGATAGAGTGACAAGAATAGTTCCTTATTCAATCGAACGCCATAATAGATAGGCAGCGTGACTGCGAACAGGAGCGAATTCCTCTGCCAGTCGCGTCGCTTCTTCTACTGTCGGTCGATATCCAAGTAATCGTTCAAAAGCCCGTAATATCCCAATGTCCGATGCCGGGAAAAGATCTGGACGACCGTACCCGAACATCAGGACGTTTTGAACCGTCCATGGTCCGACACCTTTCAGTGCAATCAATGTCTCAGCGATTTCTGCGTCGGTCGCTGACGTCAATTCCTCATAATTAATCTCTGCTGTTGCTACCCCGAGTAGATAATCGACTTTACGTCCTGATAGTTGCAGAGCGAGCAAGTCCTCGCGACGCGCTGCCGCTAGTTGGCGCGGTGTCGGCGGTAGGATGATTCCATCCTTGACCGTTCCGAATGTCCGAAAGACACGTTCCGTCAACGTATGCGCAAACGACAGATTGATTTGTTGATGGATGATCGAACGAATCAAGGCCGTGAACGGTGAATGATCAAGAACGAGCCGTTCGTCGCCGAACTGTTCGACGATCGCATGTAATGACGTCGTCTTAAGACGCTGCGCAGGATTCGGCTCACTGAGTCGAAAGCGTCGCTTGAGTTGTGCCAACACCGCTGCTTGCGGTCCTGAACCGTCAATCCGTAACGTGAAGCCGTCGATATCTTCAACCGTCGTAATATACGCCTGTTCTTCAACGAAGATTGGAACAACGAGTCGCCCATTCTGTTCGATTTGTAACGGGTCTTCCGTCAAACGAGACACGATTCCTTTAAAATCAAATGCTTCCGACAACGTTAGATCATACGTCCACCGACTCATCCGACGAACACCTTGATGGCACCGAGGATCAAACCGATGATGAATCCACACAATGCTCCGTTGACCCGGATCCATTGCAAGTCACTGCCAACCTTATCCTCGATCATGTGAATGAGTGTCTCGGTATCGAACCGATTCAAGTTCTCGCGCACGAGTCCGCCGATTTTTTGGTGATTTTGTTCGACGAAACGCACGAGTTGCTCCTTCATCCATTGATCACTGCTATCTTTGAACGTCGGATGCTGTTCCCAGTCGTCTAAAGCGCGCGAAAGCATCGGCATCGCCCGTTCCGTCCAGAAGGCATCTGACGTCAAGTAGCGTTCGAGTTCGATCAAACCAGCATCATACGCGCGTTCAATGACCGGAACGAAGTCAAACCGGTCGACCTCGCTTGCCTTCCAAGCATCGATTTTCGCTAGACGCTCTTCATCAATCGACAACTGTGCCAAGTTACGACGCAGATGATCAAGAATCGCTAAACGATTCGGGTGATGGACGTGTCGCATATCTTGAATGACCGTCAACAAGACACCTTGAATGACAAGACTGAGTTTTTCTTCTGAATAGACTTTTTGGACGGTTCGCGCCGTCACCCGCAAGAATGTATTCTTTTCTTGGTCGATCATCGCCGTATAGGCAAGGCGGCCAATCTGATCGCGAATGATCGGATCTTCGAGAAGACGTTGGCCGTAATCGAGTAACTGATCCATCAGCCACTCGTCGAGTCGACGTTCCTCATTCAACTCCATCGCCCGGACCGCCAGCCGTTTGGACGGATACGCTTTGATCGTCTCCGTCACCCGTGTATTCGCAAACTCAAGAATCGCCTCTTTCGGTAATTTCCGGATCAGACCGACCAATAGTTCGGTAACGGTCGCTCGAAAAGCAGGCAGAACGAGAATCGAACGTAAGATTTTGATGACACGGTCTGCGAGCGTCATATGTTGCAGCTTCGCGACGATACTCTCTTTATTGAGCAAGTCCGTCTCGAGCATATGAACAATCGATTCGATGACCCGTTCCCGATTTTTCGGCAATAGGTTCGTATGGGGAATCTTTAAGCCAAGCGGATGACGAAACAGCGCCGTGATCGCGAACCAGTCGGCAATCCCACCGACGAGTCCGGCTTCAAAACCACTCTGGAGCCAAAAGACCCACGCATTTTCTTTAAATGGCAATGAGACGACGAATCCGACCGCCATGAAAATCAACGAAACGGTTGCAAGCCGCCGTGTCGATGTTTTAGGTTGTTCAAATGATGACACATCGTTTCCTCCTTCAACTGAGTCACTTATCTACCTTACGAACGGGACAAGGATTAGGTTTCGACACGAAAGAGCCCCAGTCATCGACTGGGACTCCCTATGTACTTAAAACGTGTATTCACCAAAACGGTCGCCATCCCATGTCGCGGTTGCCGTTGAGACAAAATAGACCAGTCCGTTGCCGAATGTATTTTCCATTAATGAAACGAGTTGTTGACCATTTGTCTGTTCAACGAACGCTAATCGGACTTCTTCTTTCCCTTGATAAATCCGTTCGTAGACACTTAAACCGCGTGCATTGAGAAACGTACGCGCCGACTCGAATTGAATCGGACCGACTTCAGGTCGTCGTTCCTGAATGAACGACTGACATTTTTGCTCGAATGTCTCCATGGTTCTTCACTCCTTCTCTCTTTTTGTTCATGGATATCATGTTCCCGACTCTTCCTCATCATAATCCTCAAATGTGAAAAAAGCGACAGATGCGTCGCTTCTTTCATCATTTTACGACGATTTCTCACAATCTGACTCCAAACTGTCGGGCAGCATGGATCGCAGACGTCGTCGCACCGATCGTTCCAGCACCCGGAAAGATGGTATCGCCGATTGCAAAGAAATGATCGACACCTGTTCGAAACGGTGCCGCGAATAGGAGACTCGTACTCGGACGTTGCGGATATCCACCGACTCCACCATCCGGACGGAACGTATAGCGGACCCATGCACCTGGTCCACCCGGATGGCGTTCGATTGCCTGTTGCGCGAAGCCAGGAAACTGCTGTTCGAGAATGGCTTCGAAGATCGCCGACATCGTCTCGACTTGTCCGTCATAGCGTTTCCGGTTCGTCTTATCAAACGTACCAATCGGAACATGGCATGACATCGTCAGCGTCCGCTGACCAACTGGTGCACGTAATCGATCATCCGGACGGGACAGCGAGATGAAGGCATGACCTGAAGGTAAGGACGGATCATGAACTTGCCGGAATGCTTCGTCAGACAAAATGAGTGCCTCTGGAATCGCCGCATAATACGTAAAGGTCGCCCATTGCTGTAATTTTTCCTGTCGTCGGTACGTTCGTCGTAACGTTCGTCGCATATCCATGCTGACGACTTCCCGGATGCCTTCAAGCGGAACCGCACAGATGACAGCATCAGCAAGCATCAAGCGTCCTCGGCGATCCTCAATCAAAAATCCATCTGATGTCTTTCGAATCGACGTGACTTTTCGCCCAAGGAGACAGGTTGCCCCGCTCTCCTCTGCTGTCTCTTTCAATTGCTCAGCTAGTCGGTACAAGCCTCCCGGAACATAATAGGCACCTTCATGATAAATCGATAAGGCGACGGCTCCTAGTAAAGCTGAGGCCTCCTGCCCTGTCTGCATGCTGTCGAGCAAAATCCCATCGATCACTTGTGCGAATAACGTATCCGCTAGTCGATGTTTTCGTAACAAATGACCAATCGTCAGCGGAAAATACGGCAAGAGAACAACACTTTTCGCGTGACGGACTAACCGCCGGACGTCTGCTGGATCTTGAAGTGGTAATGCTGGAAGTTCTGCCATTAGCGGACGAATCATCTCGTGAATCTGCTCGATTTCAGCAAAGAAAGCCTGAATCGACGATGCCTGCCCCGGAAAATGTGACGTCAATTCGGTTAGAAACGCAGCACGATCCTGATAATAATGAATCGTCCGTCCTGCTATGCGAATCGTCATGACGACGTCGAGCGACTCGACCTGATGCGTTACTCCAAGATGATCAAGAACACGGGCGTGAATACCACCGGGCTCAAACCCCATTCCGAGTGTCGCCCCTACCGGATACGTCAGGTCCCGGCGCGTGAACTTCCCGGCTGATCCCCCCCATTCACGACTTCCTTCAAGGACGGTAACAGTATGGCCTTCTTGTGCGATCAGAGCCGCAGCCGTTAAACCTGCAATTCCTCCGCCGACGATGACGACGTGTTTCATGATGATTCCTCCTCCGTGACCCGATTTTCTTTAAATAGGAAATTGCGGATTTCGCGGAAGACCGGCTCCCGGCGATGAATCGTGAAGTGATCATATTTATACGATTTTGTCTGGATATTATCCGTGTAGTTCTCGAGTGCAAAGGAACTCTTTAACGAAATCAGATTGAAATCGCCTCCTTTGGCACCAAACGAATAGACGAGTACATCGCGCGGCCACGTCTCGAGCCGCTTATTTAAATTGTTCATCGCTGGTGAGCCCTTCGCGAGATCACGAATGGCGGGACTGTTCGTATTCGTGCCAAGCGGTGCGAGCGTCAACCCGAGTTTTGCGTAATCGGAGCCGGCGATTGGTGAGTCGAGCGTCACAACTTTTCGGACGTGATACGGCATCTCTTCTTGGACCGTATAGGCGACGACATCCACACCACCCATGCTGTGCCCGACGAGCTGGATATCGGCAAAGGTCGCTTTTTGTTTCGCATCATACGCAGCAATCGCTGCATTCAACCACTTTTGTTGATCGGCAAGGCTCGCCTCGTCGTCTGCAAAGACGATTCGGACAAGCGGGTAGCCGGTTGGCGAGGGTGTGACGCTACAAGTCGCTTTCCCAGAACGAGTCACGTCACATCGACCGCCATCATCGGCAACTTTTTTTTTCGTGAAGTTCTGAATCATTGGGACGAACGTCCGCTCTGTACCGAACAATCCATGGACGAGGAACGTCGGTACGATTTCACTCTTTCCTTGCGTAACGATCTGACGCGTTGGCGGTGGAGCACTCGATGTATCTTCCGCGAATAGCCACCATGCCCCTCCTCCGACAATCAAACAGACAAGGAGCGAAATACTGATTGTCTTCAACTGTTGCCGACGCAAACGACGGACACGGTGAAAGATCCAGTAAAGCAATAAGCCAACACCGATCAATAATACAACACCGGTGATGATCCAGCCTGTCGGATTTGGTACATAGGCAATCAACTGTAGTTGGTTTGCTTTCGTTCCGTATAATTTCCATGACACATCATGGTAATTCGACCAGTCGATCTTTTCTCCGTTTTGGAGACCAATCACTTTCGGACCGTGGAGCTTGATCTCGATATCGGCTTGGCGAATATAACGATCAGCAAGTTTCTTGACTTGACCCGTCGGTTGATACCCTTTGATGTTCAGGCGATCGATACTTAAATCGATGTTCGTATCAAGTCGATACGTATCAAACCAAAATCCGTCTGATTTTTTCATGTCGAACTTCGTATCAGGTGGAATGAGAATCCCGCCGATGCCCGTCTTCCATTCGTCTTTGATCGACGTCATGTCCTTGAAGTTCGCAAATGTCTTCTGCATCCGGATGCCTTCGTAGTCATCCTTCGTCTTGAACGTCTTTGCCGCATAGCCATTCTTTTCTGCCTGTTTGACATAACCTTTCCAATTCGGATTTAGATTCAGTAAACGCGCCACTGGATGTTCCTTTGCGGCATATGTCGTTTTTAAGGTGACGCTCTGATCGGTATGGATCGTTGCATCGTACTGGATGCGAATACACCCCCCAAGGAGTAGTGTCAGCATCAAAAATGAGAGCAGTATCCCTTTCTTCTTCATACTCATCAGGTCACATCCTTTCCTCATCTATTATTCCCTATCTCGCAAAAGTAAAAACGGTCGACTTTGATTCTTTCGTCATGACGCACTTCAGGCAGCGGATCGCTGATCCGCTGCCTGAAAGTATGCGGACCTGGTTCGTCCGTGATCGATATCAACCGATCAAGTTTAATTCACGACCGACTTTTTCGAACGCTGCAAGCGCTGTCGTCAAGTCTTCGCGTGTATGTTCCGCCGTTACGATCGTCCGAACACGTGCTTTTCCTTTTGCAACGGTCGGGAAGGCGATTCCTTGAGCAAAAACACCTTCTTGACGGAGGCGATCGGATAATTCGTGACAACGCGCCTCATCACCGACGATGACCGGTGTGATCGGTGTCGTAGACGTCCCGATATCGAATCCAAGATCCCGTAATCCTTGTTTGAAGAATTCCGTGTTTTCCCACAGACGATCAAAGAGGACCGTTTCTTCTTCCATGACACGAAGTGCTTCCCGGTTTGCTTCAACGACTGCTGGTGGATGTGATGTCGAGAATAAGAACGGACGCCCTTTATGGATCAAGTAATCTTTGACGTGTTGTTCACACGCAACGTATCCACCGAGGACTCCGATTGCTTTTGAGAGTGTACCGACCTGCAAGGCAACACGACCGTCAAGACCGAAGTGATTGACCGTACCGCGTCCTGCTTTCCCAAGAACACCTGAAGCGTGCGCATCATCGACCATGACGAGCGCGTCATAACGCTCGGCTAATTCAACGATTTCTGGAAGTGGTGCGATGTTCCCATCCATCGAGAAGACACCGTCCGTGACGACGAGGCGCGTCCGTGCGTCTTGTGTTTCTTGTAATGCCGCCTCAAGATCCGTTAAGTCAACGTGTTTATAGATCCGGCGTTTCGCTTTCGTCAGACGAATTCCGTCGATGATCGAAGCGTGGTTCAACTCATCTGAGATAACAACGTCTTCAGGACCGAGTAACGCTGATAAGACACCGAGATTCGTTGCGAATCCCGACTGGAAAACAAGTGCCGCTTCCGTATGCTTGAATGTCGCGAGTTCCCGCTCAAACGCTTGGTGCATCTCGAGCGTTCCAGCAATCGTTCGAACCGATCCTGTTCCGGCACCAAACGTCCGCGCTGCTTCCGCTGCTTGTTCAGCAAGACGCGGATGTGCTGCGAGTCCGAGGTAGTTGTTCGACGACAGTTGGATCAGTTCCTTCCCGTCAATCGTCACGCGATTGTGTTGCGCGCTCTCGAGTGCTACAAGGTTGCGGAACGTGCCCGCCTGTTTCATCTCTTCTAATTCTGTCCGTAAGTGTTCAAATCCCATTAATTCGTCCCCCTTGGTTGTAATACGACTTTCCCGCATTTCCCTTGACGCATCAATTCAAATCCTTCTTCGAACCGCTCAAGCGGCAACGTGTGTGTAATTAACGGTCGGACATCAACTTTTCCACTTGATAAGAAAGCAGAAACCTGACTCCATGTCTCATACATCTTCCGACCGGTGATGCCTTGAACCCGGACGCCTTTGAAGACAACGTGGTTCGTCAAATCGATTTCGACCGGTTTGACCGGCAGACTGAGGATGTTGACGTCTCCACCTGCTGTCACCATTTCGAATGCTTGACGAATCGCAGCCGGATGTCCACTCATCTCACAGACAACGTCGATTCCGTCGCCGTCGGTCATACGCTCGATCCGCTCTAAGACATCGTCATGACGTGAATCGATGACGACATCCGCCCCCATCGTCCGTGCGAGTTCAAGACGATATGGATTGACGTCGATCGCGACGACTTCCGCCGCACCGGCTGCTTTAGCGACTGAGACTGCCATCAAACCAATTGGACCACAACCGACGATTGCGACCGTTTTAGCGCTGACATCACTCGCAAGAACGGTATGGACAGCATTTCCCATCGGCTCTTGAATCGAAGCGATTCCCGCTGGCATATCTTCCGGGTTGACCCAGAGGTTTTCTTCCGGCATGACGACGTATTCCGCAAAACAGCCTTGTGTATCGACACCGATGATCTTCGTGTTCTTACAGATATGATATTGCCCACGAAGACACTGTTTACATTGATGACAGACGATATGCGTCTCAGCCGAGACACGGTCACCAAGTTTCAAGCGTTTCGTACCCTCCCCGAGCTCGACGACTTCGCCCGAGAACTCGTGACCGAAGACATACGGCGGATTGACACGTGACGCTGCCCACGCATCCCACTCATAGATATGCACGTCCGTCCCACAAATTGATGTTGCCTCGACTCGAATCAAGACTTCTCCACGATCCGGTACGGGTACGGGTACTTCTTTCAGTGCCGCACCGAATCCGCGCTCTTCTTTGACAAGTGCACGCATCGTTTTCGTCGTTGTCGTCTCTTCTACCGCTGTTACTAATTTCGTCATCTTTCCCCGACTCCTTCGCGGAAGCTCACGTTTATTTATATGTGGCGAACTTCCAAATGTTTAGCATCCCCAAAAAACCAAACACATCTTTCCTCTATCTTACATGAATTCTGCCGCTAGTTTACTGAATGTTTCTTCGTTTAGCTCAAGATCCGCATACGTGAGACCGGATTCTTGGTACCCATCGATTTGTGACTGGTAATCAGGACGTGTTTCATCCTGATAGATCAATCCCATGACGAGACCATCGTGTGCATGAACGGTCTGTTTCGCAAGATCCAAGTTCGACGGGTCGTATCCTTCGATATCGGACAGCTTCGTCAAGTTCTGCTTGAACCAATCGTACGTATTGACCTTGTTGAATGTGACGCATGGACTGAAGACGTTGATGAACGCAAATCCTTTATGTGCCGTCGCTTGCTCGATCAGTTGCGTCAAGCCCTTCAAATCATTCGAGAAGCTCTGGGCAACGAACGTCGCGCCAGCCGTCAAAGCAAGTTCAACCGGTGAAACACTCTTTTCAATCGATCCTTTTGGCGTCGATTTCGTCTTGAATCCAGGTGCAGAAGTAGGTGACGTCTGTCCTTTCGTCAAGCCGTAAATCTGATTGTCCATGACGATATACGTCATGTCGACATTCCGTTTGAATGCATGAATCGTATGTCCCATGCCGATCGCGAATCCATCACCGTCGCCACCAGACGCGATGACCGTCAATTCGCGGTTCGCCATCTTGACACCTTGGGCGATCGGTAAAGATCGTCCATGAACGCCGTGGAAGCCATACGTATTGATGTAACCGGAAATCCGACCAGAACAGCCAATCCCGGAAATCAATGCTAACTCTTCTGGTTCGAGCCCGACGTTTGCGACAGCACGCTGAATCGCTGCTTGAATCGAGAAGTCTCCACACCCTGGACACCAGTTTGGTTTGACATCATTTCTAAAATCCTTAAAGGTTGCCATGATATACCCCTCCTACGACCTGCTCGACGACCTCTGCCGGGTAGAACGGGTCGCCATTGAATTTCAGGATATGCTCGATCTTCGATGCATGTCCACAGTTCATCTGGATCAGCTTCGCCAGTTGTCCTGTTGCATTGTACTCGACGACGATGACTCGTTTTGCCCGCTCTAAGTGCGGCGTGACGAGTTCACTTGGGAACGGATGGACTTGACGGATATGCAAGTGATCGACCTTGATCCCTTGTGTTTCGAGTCGTGGCATGATTTCCTCAATCGTTCCACGTGTCGAGTTGAAACCAACAAATAAGATATCCGGTTCTGCATGATGCTCCGTTACAAGAACGGCATCCTGTAAGCGGAACGTATTCAGCTTGCGAAGTCGTTTCGTCATTTGATCGACCCGGTTCTTCGTCGCTTCCGACGGACGCCCTTCCTCATTGTGCTCAACACCCGTCACGTGATGAATCCCGTGCTTGACGCCTGGAATGACACGTGGGCTGATTCCATCTTCCGTCACTTCGTAGCGTTTGAAGTACGCTTTCCCTTCAAGTTCCGGTAAGTCTTCCTGAATCAACTTCCCGCGACGGATCTCAACGCGTGACATATCTGGTGGCTCAACCGATTGTTTTCCGAGCGATAGCATCAAATCCGTCAATAGAATGACAGGACATTGGTACTCTTCTGCGATGTTAAATGCTTCTGCTGCATCGTAGAACGCTTCCTCGACCGTTGATGGTGCCAAAACGACCTTTGGAATTTCACCATGTGTACTATAGATCATCGCCATCAAGTCAGATTGTTCCTGTTTCGTTGGTAGACCTGTTGACGGACCACCCCGTTGTGTATCGACGATGACGAGCGGTGTTTCCGTCATCCCGGATAATCCGATCGCTTCCGCCATTAGTGACAATCCTGGACCAGCAGACGCCGTCAAAGCACGGACACCTGCGTAGTTGGCACCAATTGCCATCGTGACCGCTGCTAGTTCGTCTTCCGTCTGGACGACCGTTCCACCGAACTGCGGTAATTTCTTGATTAAGTATTCCATGATCTCAGATGATGGTGTGATCGGGTAAGCTGCCATCAGACGCGCTCCACCAGCAATCGCGCCAAGAGCAATTGCGTCGTTTCCAATCATGAACATCCGTTGTTTTCCGTCAGCCGGTTCCAAGACGAACCGTTCGCCCTCTCCTGCAAGAGCTTCAAACGCTGCTGCTCCTTCACGAATTGCTGCTAAGTTCTTCTCGACCATATCTGGACCTTTTCGTCCGAAAATCTGTTCGACGACGGCTTGGAAACGCTCTGGTGCAATGCCGAGAATCGCACTCGATGCACCAATCGCGACCATGTTCTTCATCAAAGCCGTACCGAGATCAGCTGCGATCTCCGTAAATGGAATCGCATACAATGAGGCGCGTGCTTCGTCCGGATTCGTCGGATTGAATTTCGCATCCGCGATGATGATGGCACCTTGACGCAATTCATGGAAGTTGACGTCGATCGTCTCTTGATCGAATGCGACCAAAATATCGAGATCATCGGAAATCGTCCGGACTTCCTGTGTCGCGACACGAATCTTATTATTCGTATGTCCTCCCTTGATACGTGACGAAAAGTGACGGTAGCCATACAGGTAATAGCCGAGTCGATTCAAGGCAATCGCAAAGATTTCGCCTGTTGATTCGATCCCTTCTCCCTGCTGACCGCCAACTTTCCATGATAACTGATTATACATCGACGTTCGCTCCTTCTCTGTCCCCTGAAATGATAGTTCTCTCTATCCTTCCTCATGATACCGATTTACCGGAAGTAGTACAATGCTCCCTCGGTGGAAAGGTGAGAAAAATTCGAAGACGCAGCAAAAAGACCATCTACTCCAGTCGAGTAAATGGTCTACTTGTAAATATAGGACCTATGTCCAATTCATCATCGTGGTTCGATGATGAGTTTGATGGCGGTTCTTTCTTCTCCATCAATTAAAATGTCTGTGAAGGCTGGGATACAAATCAAATCGATGCCAGAAGGCGCCACGAACCCGCGTGCGATGGCGACGGCTTTGACAGATTGATTGAGCGCTCCCGCACCAATGGCCTGAATCTCGACGGAACCTCTCTCTCGAATGACACCCGCGAGTGCACCTGCTACCGCGTTTGGATTCGACTTAGCTGATACTTTCAGGACGTCCATGCGTGTACCTCCCCATCCAGAAATGGCAATCAGTCGAAGAATACTGACTGATCCGTCAGATGAATCCGTTCAATCTTCGTTGCTTTTTTTGTTGTGTCATCGATATGAATCAAGACTCCATTAAGTTGTTCCCGTCCTTCGGCAACTTCAAACCGCGTTGGGAGCTGTGTCTTAAATTTTCGTAGGACATCTTCCTGCCGCATCCCGAGCACACCGTTCAACGGACCTGTCATCCCGACATCCGTGATATAAGCCGTTCCTCCGTCAAGAACACGCTCATCTGCTGTCTGGACGTGTGTATGTGTGCCAACGACAGCTTGTACACGACCATCGAGGTGATAACCCATCGCGATTTTTTCACTCGTTGCTTCCGCATGGACATCAACGAAGATCGCATCGACTTTTCCTTCGACTTCCGCAATCAGTTCATCAACGGTACGGAACGGGTCACCGAGAGGTGGTAAGAAGACCGTTCCTTGGACGTTGATGACGGCAATCTTTTTATTGCCTGCCTTAACGATCATCATCCCACGACCTGGTGTGCCTTCCGGATAGTTCGCAGGACGGATGATCCGGTCCGCGTCGTCAATCCAGTCAAAGATGTCACGGTTATCAAACGTATGGTTCCCCATCGTGATGCCGTGGAATCCGAGTTCGAGGAATTGATGATAAATCGACTTCGTGATGCCGCGTCCGTGTGCTGCATTTTCACCGTTGACAAGCATGACGTTCGGATTGTATTTCGCTTTCAAGCGTGCTGTAAATTGTTGCAGGATATGTCGACCGGGTGCACCGACGACGTCTCCGACGAATAAAATCTTCATTGCTGTTCCTCCGTTCATTAAAAAAAGTGGCGGTCGCCCGCCACTCCACTTATTTCGCGTATTCGACTGCTCGTGTTTCCCGAATGACCGTGACTTTGATGTGTCCCGGATAATCGAGTTCTTCTTCGATTTTTTTCCGGATGTCACTCGCCATCTTGTGAGCCAGTACATCATCGACGACGTCAGGTCGAACGATGATGCGGACTTCACGACCCGCTTGGATCGCAAATGATTTTTCGACACCGTCGAACGATTCCGAGATTTCCTCGAGGCGTTCGAGACGGCGGATATAACTTTCGAGTGTCTCTTGACGTGCACCTGGACGAGCAGCAGATAATGCATCCGCAGCTGCAACCAAGACAGAAATGACAGATGTCGCTTCCGTATCTCCGTGGTGTGATGCGATCGCGTTGATGACGGTTGGATGCTCTTTGTACTTCGTACCGAGCTCGACACCAATCTCAACGTGACTGCCTTCGACTTCGTGGTCGATCGCTTTCCCGATATCATGCAGAAGACCTGCACGCTTCGCAAGCGTGACATCTTCTCCAAGTTCAGCTGCCATCATACCTGCAAGGTGGGCAACCTCAAGTGAGTGATACAGGACGTTCTGTCCGTAACTCGTACGGTACTTCAAGCGACCGAGAATTTTGACAAGGTCCGGATGAATGCCGTGGATTCCGACATCATACGTCGCTTCTTCCCCGATTTCTCGAATCCGCTCGTCGACTTCACGACGGGATTTGTCGACCATCTCTTCAATACGAGCCGGGTGAATCCGACCATCCTGAACCAATTTCTCGAGCGCCATTTTAGCGACTTCGCGACGAATTGGGTCAAAACCAGACAAAATGACGGCTTCCGGCGTATCATCGATGATCAAGTCGATCCCAGTCAAGGTCTCGAGCGTACGGATGTTGCGGCCTTCCCGTCCGATGATGCGACCTTTCATCTCATCGTTCGGCAAGTTGACGACCGATACAGTCGTCTCTGCGATATGTTCAGCGGCGAACCGTTGAATCGCAAGTGACAAGATGTTACGTGCTTTCTTGTCGGCTTCTTCTTTTGCTTTTTGTTCGATTTCTTTTTGAAGAATGGCTGCGTCGTGTAAAGCAGCCTGTTTCGTCTCATCCATGATGATTGTTCTTGCCTCGTCTTGCGATAAATTCGCGACGCGGACAAGCTCTTGACGTCCCTGTTCATACAGGTCCTCTACTTTGCGCTCTAGTTCTTCAGCTTGATGCTTCCGTTTCGCGATCTCTGCATCACGTGTATTGATTTGATCTTCCTTACGGTCGATAGCGTCAACACGGCGATCGAGTGTCTCTTCTTTCTGGAGCAACCGGGCTTCTTGTTTCGCTAGCTCTTGGCGACGTTCACGCAATTCTTTTTCCACTTCGTTACGAAGTTTGAATGCTTCATCTTTCGCTTCGAGTACGGCTTCTTTTTTCGTTGCCTCAGCCGATTCACGCGCACGTTCAACGATTTTATTCGCTTCCGTTTCTGCGCCTTGAATTTTCGCTTCTGCAATCGATTTCCGCAAGAAGTAGCCTACGATGAATGCGATCAGCAAAGTGAGGAGAAGTATGACAATCCAAGTCAGTGTACTCATGGGTTCACCTCCCCTTTGCAAGGTGTTTCTTAGTTCATTTCGGTATTTCATCGAAGCTGTCTAAAAAACGTACATCTATATTGTAAGGATAGCACTCGTTCATTGTCAACGAACGGACGGGAAAGAATTCCACTGTTTTCCTCTTTTACACTAAAAAAGAGAGGATTCGTATGCGAATCCTCTCTGAAACGGTTTATTCAGCAAATAGATCTTCTGGTTGTTCTGCTTCGAAATCAACCGGCTCTTCGCGATCGACGAGACCGTGATGTTCACGAATCAAACGTTCGACCTCTGCTGCGACTTCCGGATGCTCGACCATGTATTGCTTCGCGTTCTCACGCCCTTGACCAAGACGCTCTGAGTTGTACGAATACCATGCACCACTCTTTTGAACGATATCCAGATCCGTTCCGATGTCGATCAACTCACCGACCTTCGAAATACCGAGACCGTACATGATATCAACTTCTGCTTGTTTAAACGGAGGAGCAATTTTGTTTTTGACAACCTTGATCTTCGTTTTGTTACCGACGACGTCCGTACCGTTTTTCAACGCTTCCGCACGACGCACTTCTAAACGAACAGACGAGTAGAATTTGAGTGCTCGACCACCTGGAGTCGTTTCCGGGTTACCAAACATAACACCGATTTTTTCACGGATTTGGTTGATGAAGATGACGATCGTTTTCGATTTATTCGTTGCACCAGACAACTTACGAAGCGCTTGGCTCATCAAACGCGCTTGAAGACCGACGTGTGAGTCACCCATCTCGCCTTCAATCTCTGCTTTTGGTACGAGTGCCGCAACAGAGTCGACGACAAGAATATCGACCGCACCAGAACGAACGAGTGCTTCCGCAATTTCAAGTGCCTGCTCCCCAGTATCCGGTTGTGACAAGAGGAGCTCATCGATGTTGACACCGAGTTTATTTGCGTATGCTGGATCAAGCGCGTGCTCTGCATCGATGAATGCTGCTTGTCCACCTTGTTTTTGAACTTCTGCGATTGCATGAAGCGCTACCGTCGTTTTACCTGACGATTCAGGTCCGTATACTTCGATGACCCGTCCACGTGGGTATCCACCTGCACCTAGGGCAATATCTAATGTAATCGATCCAGAAGAGATCACTGATACCTTCTGATCCGCATTTTCTCCGAGTTTCATGATGGAACCTTTACCGAACTGTTTCTCTATCTGGCGTAACGCCATCTCAAGTGCTGCTTTACGATCACTCACGTAGCAGGCCTCCTTTTAATTATCTTACTGAGATTATTGTACTTCTTTTGAGACCGAATGACAAGCATTTTACGAACATTTATTCGCATACTTGCACTTTGACCAATTTTCTCACTCGGATGCTTTTTCGAGATGTTTCAGTAGAAGGAAATAGGTATCCTTGACGGCGCGCAGTCGAATCATTCCCCGGTCGAACGATGGATATTGCCATTCGACGATGCGTGTTCCATGTGCGTCCGCAACAGCACAATAGACGGTTCCGACCACTTTTCCGCTGTTGCTTGTCGGACCTGCTTCCCCTGTCAAAGCGACGGCGATATCGGATTGATACAGTTCGCGTACCCCTTCAGCCATCGCGATTGCGACTTCTTTACTGACAGCAGTATGCTCTCGTAACAAAACTTCCGGTACCGATAATACGCCTCGCTTCGCTGCATCATCATACACGACGGCGCTCCCACGCAACACTTGACTCGCACCGCTGACATCAACGAGTCCACTTGCGACAGCTCCTCCCGTCAGTGATTCGGCGAGTGACAGTGTCAATCCTGCTTCTTGATACCGTTTCAGTACGACTTCCGGCAGGCTTGTCTCGCCATATCCATAAAAGTACATGCCCACTTCAGCCAGTACGTGTTGTTCCAGTTCATCGAGCATACGGTCGGCTTCCTGTTGATCGAGTGCTTTAGCAGTCAGACGCAACCGTACTTCAGCGAGTTCCGCATAAGGGGCGACCGATGGATTGGTTGCTTCTTTGATTAACGTTTCCAGGCGATCGTTTAGAGCCGATTCTCCGATTCCGAAGAAACGTAGTGTTCGGGAACGGATTGTCTCTTGACCGAACAAATGACTGAAGTGATCTTTGAGGATTTGCTTCATCTCACGTGGAACACCGGGTAAAACGATATATTGGTGGTGCTCCGTCTGCACCGACATACCGGGAGCAAGACCCGCATCATTGCGTAAAACCGTCGCGCCAGCGATGACTAATGCTTGTTTCCGTTCATTGTTCGTCATCTCCCGTTGACGTGTCTTCAAGAATCCTTCGATTCTTTCGTACGCTGCTTGATCGAGAACGAGATCGCGCCCAAGCAGGTCAGCGAGCACCTCTTTCGTCAAGTCATCCTCGGTCGGTCCAAGCCCCCCTGTGATGACAAGGAGATCCGCCCGCTGTTGCGCCTGACGGAACGTTTCCTGCATCCGCTCGCGGTTGTCACCGACGACTGTATGATAATGAACGTCAATTCCTGCACTGGCTAGCCATTCGGAAAGGTACTGTGCATTCGTGTTGGCGATTTCTCCAAGGAGAAGCTCACTTCCGACTGCGATGATTTCTGCTTTCATGTTGATTCCTCACCTTCTTGAAGTATAAGAAAAGACTGTTCGGTATGACGAACAGTCTAAATTGATCCAACTTACATGGATTTCGTAATTAACTTGATGTTTTTCGAGAAATACTCGACGCCTGAATAGATCGTCAAGATAAGAGCAAGCCACATCGTGATATCTGCGAATGGAATATTCCACATCGCAAAAACGATATCGTGCAATAAATACGCTGTAATCGATGTCAACTGGACCCATGTCTTTGCTTTCCCAGAGTTTCCGGCAGCAAGAACGATGCCTTCGTCAGATGCGACAAGACGAAGACCTGTGACAGCGAACTCACGGCAGAGAATGATGACGACGATCCATGCCGCAACGAACTCAAGTTCCACAAGGTAGACGAGCGCAGCAGCGACTAACATCTTATCGGCAAGTGGATCCATGAATTTTCCAAAGTTCGTTACTAGATTTTGTTTGCGGGCGATATACCCATCGAGCCAATCCGTCAGTGAAGCAACAAGGAAGATGATGGCTGCAACGAAGTGTGAGACGGGAAGTTCAGCTCCTAGTACATCCCACTGTCCCCAGTTCGGATCAATCGCAAGTACGATGACGAACACGGGAATTAATAAAACGCGTAATACTGTCAATTGATTCGGTAAGTTCATGTAACGCCCTCCTCCTTCATTTCATATGTAGATGAATATGCCATCTAAAAGAAGGCACGCCGGTTTACGGCGTGGCTACTTTCTTCAGATAGATGTTTTGGACGAGAAGCGAACGGTTCAGTTTCAGTTCTTGGTCATTGACGACGATTTTATCAATCCCTTTAATCGAACCAATCCGGATCCGGATCAAGTCCGTCTTCGCGTCCTTCACGACGATCGGATTCGGATCCGACGCGTTGATGTGATCTGGCGCGAGTGCTTCTCCTTCAAGGGATGTATCACGCACACCAACGAATGGTGATGGAGAGGCATCTTTCTTGATTTGAATCGAGACACTCATCGTATCTTTCGTTGCGACTTCATAGGTGACATCTTGACCAGATGTCGACTTCGCAGCAAGCGCTTCTTTTTTAGGTTTTTCTTTTGTTTCTTCTTGTTTCGCCGGTTCTTCCTTCGGCTTTTCTTCTGTCTTCGCAGGCGCATCCGTTTCTTTACTCGGTGCGTCTCCTTGGTCGATCGTGACATCGTTTTGCTTCGGTGCAGACGTTTTTGCCTCTTCGTTACCGTCGAGGAACATCTGAAGTCCATAATACAAAGCAGCACCAATCGCAAAAATCAGCACGATGATGATGATGTTCGGAATCCAGCGCTTTGCAACGCTTTTCTTCGGTGCACTTGATTTCGAATACGTCGCGCGTCGTGATAATTCGACGACCGGTTGTGCCTCCGGTTCCGGAAGATCACGCTTATAGGTCGTGAAGACTTCGTCGACGTCAAGACCGAGTGCTTCCGCATATGTCTTGATGAAGGCCCGGGCGTAAAAAGCACCTGGTAATTGATCATAGTTGCCTTCTTCAATCGCGACGATGTAACGCTTTTGAATCTTCGTCGTCGTTTGAATTTGTTCGAGAGAGACGCCTAGCGCCTCTCGTTGTTCCTTTAAGTAGGTTCCGAGCTCGGTCATCGGTAACACACCTTCCATTTTTCATACTTATTCAAAGTTGAACCAATCATTTCCCCCATGGGAACGAGGCAGTTCAGTCACAATGATTTCTTCTGTCGTGTTGCGTAATTCAATGATGTAATCAAAATCATCCCACGTATATTCACTTGATTTGACGAATGCATCCGGATGTTCGACGATTTTCGTCGCCGGTAGTCGCATGACTTCGCGTAAAATCTGCCAGTGCCGTTCATCGAAATTCCGTTGCGACACCAATGCATCGATGATGTAGACGTAATCCCCAGTCCGTTCGTCATCGAATAACGACGTTCGTACCGTCTGTTTGATCAGCGTCGAAGAAAGGAACAACCATTTCTTGTTCGCACTGACGCTTGCAGCGACGATCGATTCCGTCTTCCCGACTCGTGGCATACCGCGGACACCAATCAACAAGTGCCCATCCTGTTTGCATAGTTCTGCCATGAAATCGACGAGAATCCCTAAGTCTTCCCGAACGAAGCGGAACGTCTTTCGTTCATCACTGCTTTGATCGATATAACGACCGTGACGAATCGCGATCCGATCACGCAGTTTTGGTTTTCGTAGTTTGATGACCTCTATGGTTGACATCGTCTTGAGAATAGCAGCGAGTCGTGGAATTTGATCCGGTTGTTTCGTTTGGAGCAACATACCGCGTCGTTGATGATCGACACCATTGATCGTCACGATCGAAATATGTAACATTCCCATCAACGAAGCAATGTCCCCGAGTATACCGGGACGGTTGACCTTTAATTCATATTCGAGATACCATTGCTCGAACTCACTCACGCGCCCATCCTCCTCTATTGATACGATTATCCATTCCTCATGTTAAATGATTTTTTGAAAAATGAAAAGCATTCCTGAACTGAAATTCCAATGCTTACATCCACGCACCATCTATTTTAAGGATGGCTCCCGACACATAACTCGATTCTGGTTGCACCAAGTAACGGATCGCGGAAGCTACTTCCTCTGCTTTTCCGAATCGTCCGGCAGGGATTTCAGCAATCGCTTCTGCCTTTTCATCCTCAGAAAAAATCGCGTTCATCGGCGTATCAATCCATCCTGGCGTAATCGCATTGATGCGTCCATGCATTGGTCCAAGTTCTTTACTGTATGCTTTGACGAAGCCCAGCTGTGCTGCCTTGCACGTCGAATAGGCAACTTCACCCGCGACACCTTGTTCCCCTAATACACTACTGATGACGACGATCGCCAGCTGCGACGTAAACGGTTTCGTCCGCGTCACGGTTTGACTGATGCGCATCAACGCATCGACATGTATTCTCCAAAGTTCACTCATTGATGTTGCCGATTGATCGAGCAACAGACCGCTATAACTCGTTCCGGCACAATGGACGAAGGCATCGACGACAGGTAACGCCGTACAAAATGCCTGCAAGTCCTCATCATCCGCTAAATTCGCCGTCAGGATGTGGTGCTCTCCTTGCCACTCCTCTATCATCCGTTCCAAAACCGCTTGCTGTCGATACGTCTGAAGCACCAATTCATGTCCGGCGGCAGCAAGTTGTTTTGCTGCCGCAAGACCAATGGCGCCACTCGCACCGGTGATGAGGATTCGCATCACGCGTACGGTTTGACGATTGAGATCGCCCGGTTTTCAATGGCGAACAACTCGTCGAAACGGGCTTCGATCTCTTCTTTCGTAATCGAAGCAATCAATGTCGGAAGCGTGAACAGATTCGTACCGGCAAGTGCGTGACGCGAGAACTGATTCGCAATGAATTCCGGTGAATTCAAGGCACGGAGGAATTTCCCTTGCATCATGTTCCGCTTGCGCGTGACTTCATCTTCCGTGAAGTCAGGACGCGTTTGCAGAAGTGTCTCATATGCTTGGATAAACTTGTCTGGATCCTCTGTCTCCATGCCGAACGTCGCGAAGGCGAACTCTTCCTCACTCGAGTAATCAAAGCTGAACGTATCGTCGATCAGACCGTCTTCATACAATTCCAAATACGTCGATGATGTTTGATCGAATAAGAGGTGCAATAATAATTCACTCGTCAACTCACGACGGACTTGTGCTTCGCCGCGGACAGATTCGTCCTTGTAACCGATTAATACCTTCGGTGTCTTGACGTCGAGCTCGAGTTCGAGACGTGGACGATGCACGCCGTGCGGTTCTTGACCATAATCCCGCTCGATCGCCGGGCGATCCGTATAATCCTTCTTCGCCTGATTCGCCTTGATCAATGCCAGCGTCTCTTCCGGGTCGATGTTTCCGACAACGAACAATACCATGTTCGATGGATGATAGAACGTACGATAGCACGTGTATAGATCATCGGCTGTGATTTGATTGATCGATTCCGGTGTTCCTGCGATATCGATTCGGACCGGATGCGTCGCATACATCGATTCGATTAGACCGAAGAACAGACGCCACCCTGGATTATCTTGATACATCTGGATTTCCTGCGTGATGATCCCCTTCTCTTTTTCAACGCTTTCCGGCGTGAAGTAGGGATCTTGTACGAAATCGATCAATGTCTCGAGGTTTTGTTCGATCAATGACGTTGCTGAGAACAAGTACGCTGTCCGTGAAAACGAGGTAAAGGCGTTCGCTGAGGCACCGAGACGACCGAACTCTTGGAAGACGTCACCTTTTTCGGATTCAAACATCTTATGCTCGAGGAAGTGGGCGATGCCGTCCGGTACCGTGATCCATTCCTCTCCTTTTTTAAATCGTTGATCAATCGAACCATAACGTGTCGTAAACGTCGCATACGTCTTTTCGTATCCTTTTTTTTGCAACAGATAGACGGATAAGCCGTTATCGAGCTGCTCGTGGTATACCGTTTCGTCTGTATCGTGATAAGTCAGTTGTTCCATCATGCTTCACCTCGCAATAGATATACGGCATCTAGATCGATTGCCGTTGCTAATCGAACGACGTCTTCACGTGTCGCCGTCTCGATGATGTGGATCTCATCTTCAAGTGTCAGTCCACGCATCTTCGAACCATTCAACCAACCAATCAATTGCCCCGGCTGATCAAGAATTTGACGGCGCGCATTGATCAACATCGCCTTCGTCTGTGTCAATTCTTCATCCGTGAACTGTCCCGCCTTCAAATCAACGAGTTGCTCTAGGATGATTTTCTCGGCACGTTCCGCTTCTTTTGTGTCAACCCCTGCATAGACGTAGAGTGCACTGTTTAATGCCGCATATCGTGAAGCCGCATAATACGCGAGACTCTCTTTTTCACGGACATTCATGAACAGTTTCGAATGTGGGAATCCACCGAACAGACCGTTGACGATTTGCATCCGGATTGAATCGGCAGACGTCGGATCGACCGCTACCCGGTAACCAAGGTGCAGCTTCCCTTGTTTGATCGGTTGCGTTTCGCTCGACCGTTTCACACCGTTGACCGGTTTTTGTTCAGGGATGTAATGGCTGACTTTTTCTGAGTGCGATGGCAAGAAGGACAACGCATCTTCCATTTCCTCCTTCGTCACCTGTCCGACGACGAAGACATCGATTCGATCGTCTTCGATCATCGAACGGTATGTATCACGCAAGGACGATGGAGTGATCCGTTCGAGTTCTTCGATTGTCCCAAGCGATGGTAACGAGACGGCTTCACCTGGTGCCATCAATTCAAGGAGACGCTGCTGTGCGTAGCGCATCTTATCGTCGTACAGCGAGCTGATTCGTAAGGCATGCAGTCGCTTTTCTTGTTTGACGAACTGTTCGCGGAAACCACTTTCCGTCAAGTCTGGATACAGCACCATTTGCTCTAGCAATTCAAGTGCTTCTTTTAATAACGACGGGTGATGGACGAGTTCTCCACGGACGACATCAAGTTGGAACGAGATGACGTGCTCTTCTCCGAACTTCGACGCGTCCGCATAAAGCCCCGCATCATATAATGTCTCAAGTGGCTCACGTAATGCTTTCATCGACGGATAAGCAGCTGTCGATTTTTCCATGATGTATGGTAAAATCGCGCGGCTAGTCAGTGTTTTCGCCTCTAGCGGTGCTGAAAACGTGACGAGGATCGTCGTCGTCTTGAATTTATCGGTCGGAACGAGGTGGAAGCTCGTTCCTTCCTTTTTCCATGTGCTAAATGACTGACTCATTACTCTCCATCCTTTCGTTTGAACACATGCGCACTGCGAACGTATTCAATATCTGCTTTTTGGTTAACGGCATTCTCATAACGGGCTGCTGTAAAAAAGAAATCACTGAGCCGATTGATGAACGGTAACAAATGAGCCGCTTGGGGAACATCGATCATCGAACGTTCGACGCGACGGCAGACCGTCCGTGCCACATGCAATGTCGCGGCCGCTTCCGTTCCGCCTGGTAAGATGAACTTGTCGAGTGGTGGCGATAATTCCGTTAAACTATCAATCCAACTTTCTAAATCAACTGTTGCTTCCTGACTTAACCGTGATGGACGAGGTTCGACATACATCAAGTCACTGCCACAGTCGAACAACGCATGCTGGATGACCGTCAATTGTTCTCGTACTTCGATCGATGATGCTTTGGTCCGAGCAAGTCCGACGAAGCTATTCAATTCATCGAGTTCTCCCATCAAGCTGATCAATCGATCATTTTTTTTGACTCTCCCACCGACAAGGGATGTTTCTCCTTCATCGCCTGATTTCGTATAAATTTTCATGTTTTATTCACTCCTATAGCGAAAGGAAGCGACTCATAATGTTCGCTTCCTTTGTTTTTTTGGTAATCGGATTCGGAAAGTCGCTCCTTCTCCTAAGCGGCTGTCGACTTCGACCTCTCCACCATGAGCACGGACGACGTTCGCGACGATCGCAAGACCAATTCCTGTACCGGTCTTACCGCGCGTTCGTGCCTTGTCCGCCTTATAGAAACGATCAAAGACGAAAGGTAGATCTTCTTCCGGAATCCCGTCACCTGAATCGATGACGGATAATGTAATGTTTTCCCTATCTTCGTCAATCTTAATCTTGATTTCTCCGTTCTCCGTATAACGAAGGGCGTTTCCAAGAAGATTCGTTAAGACTTGTTCCATCTGATCCGGATCGGCGTCAAATGTGATGTTCGGACCGGAAACCGAGAAAGTGACCTGCTTATCGCGTCCCATTTGTTTGAATTTCTTGATGACTCGCTGTGCAAACGAGACCGTTTCGATGGCTTCAATCCGTAACTCCTGATAACCGGCTTCCATCCGCGCGAGATCGAGTAGATCATTGACGAGACGGGACAAGCGTTGCGATTCATCATAGATGATTGATGCAAATTCTTTCGTCGCCTCGTCACTTTCCGTCATCCCGTCGACGATCGCTTCCGAATACCCTTGCAACATGACGAGTGGCGTCCGCAGTTCATGGCTGACATTCGCGACGAAGTCGGCCCGCATCTTCTCCAGTTGTTGTGCTTCCGTCATGTCGCGCAGGACAGCGACCGCTCCGATCTGCTCTTCTTGTTCGAGTAACGGACTGACGATGATGATGTAAAAGCGTCCTTCCCGTTCAAACGAAACCGTCATCTCCGTCTCTTCCTTCATGACTGTCTGGAACAGCTCGATCAGTTCATCCGGTACGGGAGAACCTGCAAGAAATGCTTCAGCTGGTGGATTCGTCGCGAGTAGCTCACCTGATTTTGAAAACGTCAACACGCCGTCTGCCATACAGCGCAGAATCGAGGAGAGCAAATGCCGCTCCTTATCAAGATCCGTGACGTATTGATTGAGTTGGCTACTCATCTCGTTAAAGGCAAGCGCTAAGTCACCAATCTCATCACGTGAACGTTGCGTCAGGCTTTGATCGAATTTCCCTTCACCGGCCTCAACGACGGCTTGACGAATCGTCCGTAGTGGTGCGGTGATCCGTGTCGATAGGAAGAAAGCAAAGACGGTCGTCCCGATGATCGCTAACAAGACACAGAGCTGAATGATTTGACGTGCGCCTTCATTCGCTTGCTCGATATTCGTCAATTGTTCGATCAAGTAGATCGTTCCGTTGCCGCTATCCGTAATGAGCGGTGCTCGATACGCGAGTGCCGCCTTTCCATCGAAGGTCTCGTAATTACCGATTGCCGTTTCACCTTCTTCACCATCGATCGCTTTCCAGTTCTGACGTTCGAGCTCCTTGATAATCCGGTTCGCTTTCGCTTGTGAAATGTTCGCTTCGACAGAATCGTCCTGGGTCTTCGCAATTAATGTCGCGCCATATATATCCGTGATTTCGACAGCAGTACTCGATCCTTCCTCGATACCGGAGTGCGCCTGAAAGACGGTCTCGACTTGTTGACCGAGCTTTGCAAGGTGCCCCCGCTCCTGTTCGATATGAAAAGAGTTGAAAAATTCAAGTAACAAGATCGTCAAGGCGATCAAGACGACCGAGACAAGCAATAGGATCGTGCCCCATAGTTTGATGACTACACTTTGCAACCATTTCATCGTCAGGTCGGACTATTCTCGAACTTGTATCCGACACCCCAGACCGTCGTGATCATTTGAGCAGCGTTCGGAGACAAACGATTCAGCTTTTCACGCAGACGTTTGACGTGTGTATCGACCGTCCGAAGATCCCCAAAAAATTCATAGTTCCAGACTTCCTTGAGTAGTTGTTCCCGTGAGAATACTTTGTCCGTTTGTTTTGCCAAGAAATACAGGAGTTCATATTCTTTTGGTGTTAAATTGACTTCTTGTGATTCAACCGTCACGCGGTGTGCGTCATTATCAATCGTCAAATGTGGGAAGACGATGACATCTTTTGTTTTCGCATCCGTATGGAGGAATTTCGTTGCACTCGCTCGGCGAAGGATTGCTTTGACACGCAAAACGACTTCGCGTGGACTGAATGGTTTGACGATATAATCATCTGCCCCCATTTCAAACCCATGGACGCGATTCGTTTCTTCACCTTTTGCCGTCAGCATGACGACCGGCGTCGCTTTCGTTTTCCGTAGTTCTTCACAAACTTGCATCCCGTCCATCTTCGGCATCATCAAGTCGAGGAGAATGACATCGTATTCTGTCTCAAGCGCCATTTCAAGCGCCGTCTCTCCATTGTCTGCTTCCTCGATCGTGAAATTTTCCCGCTCCAGATACATCTTCAACAGGCGACGAATTCGTTCCTCATCGTCGACGACTAAAATACGTGCTTCTTCTGACATGCTGTCTCCTCCTATAAACTAAACTCTACTCCTCTATCCTACTACTCTTTTAGTATACTATGAAACGAAAAGAATGGCTTGCACTGGCTGATTTCCCCTAAACGATACTCTTTTGTCAGAGAAACATGAAAAAGCAGCGGACCGTTTCCGGATCCGCTGCTTTTCTTTTCCTTATGCGTACGAGTGTAATCCCGCTACGACAAGGTTGACGAAGACAAGGTTGAACATGATGACAGCAAAACCACCAACACATAACCATGCTGATTTTTTACCGATCCACCCACGCTGGATGCGCATGTGGAGATAGAACACGTAGAAGAGCATCGTGATCAGTGCCCAAACCTCTTTCGGGTCCCAGCCCCAATAGCGGCTCCATGCCATTTGCGCCCAAATCATTGCGAAGATTAATCCGCCAAGGATAAAGATCGGAAGACCGATCGCGATCGCACGGTAACTAATCTCATCAGCTGTTTCTAAATCAATCTTCCGCGCGATTGGTTTCAGACTCTCTGCGACACGCTTACGGAGAACTACGAAACGTAGCAACACATATAAGACGACCCCACCAATGACTGACCATAAGACCGTATTGACCTTATTCGCATTCAAGAAGTTCGGCAATTCAATGACGGCACCTGAACCAGATAAGACTTTTCCGTTCTCAGGACCTGTCAGAACCGGCATCGTGTATTCATGTGTCATCTTCGCACCATTCTTCGCGACGTATTCGATCGTTGATGCAGAACCTGTTGCTTTGAACAAGAGGCCGACGAGGATGTAACCAACGACACAAACGAGTGAGAACATGACGATCTCAAGCCATGTCCGTGTTTTCGATTCTTTATTGAAATCCGTCGCGTGGACCAGATAGAGCAATCCGGTCGCAAAACTGACAGCGAGAATCCCCTCACCGAGCGCTGCCGTCGTAACGTGGATTTTGAGCCAGACACTTTGAAGTGCCGGAATCAAGGGTTGGACCTCATCCGGGAACATCGACGCATAAGCGATGACGAGCAAGGCAACCGGCATTGCAATCAAGCCAAGGACATTGTTTTTATAGATGGCATAGACGATTAAGAATCCAAGGACCATCATCATACCAAAGAATGTCGTGTATTCGTATAAGTTCGAGACCGGAACGTGTCCAGCACCCGCCCAGCGCGTAAAGAAATACCCTAACTGAGCAAGAAAACCGATGATCGCGAGCGTATAGGCGATCTTACCAGAACGTGTCGGACCTTTTTTACCACTCGTCGCAACAGCGAAAAAACCTGTACTGACGAGGTAGACAATGAATGACGTTAGGAGCAGATTACTGCTCAACTGAAGCATGTTCATTTAGCTTCCCCCTCTTCCCGCAACTTTTGTCGGTCCTCAAGTTCTGGTAGACCAACTTCCGTCAACGCGAGATTGGCTTCTTTTTGAAGCCCTATTGCGTTTTTATTCGTAAATCCAGCAATCTGAATGCGACCGTTCTTCTCACGTAACCAGAGACGACGGTGCGGCCAGTACATCCCGATCAATAGACCTGCCATGAAGATGATGCCACCCGCAAAGAGGAATGGGAGCGTCAAGTCTTTCTTGATTCGGACACCTGAGATGTTTGAGAGCTCCGTACCGGCAAACGCCATCTTGTACTGGTTCTCATCCCCACCGACATTCAGCTTGATACCAATCAAACTACGCTCCCCTTTTGGGTGCTCCGGTGATTTGATATTAAAGACGAACGCCGGATTGACAGGACGTCCAGAATTGGTCGTCGGCTGTCCATCCTTGACGACGAAATCAGGCAAGAAATCCTTCAATTCGACATCATAGCCGTTTTTCAACTTGTATGTCTCTTTTGGTTCACGTAAATCGACCTTGATCGTATCCACGACTTTACCTGTCTTTTGGTTGACGATGCTAAACGACATCGTCTTAAATTCTGGATCTGCCGCGTATTGTTCTTGGAAGACTTGGAAATCATCGAATTCGAATGGACGGTTGACTGCCGTCTCACCTGATTTGACTTCTTCGAGTTTCGGTTTGAAATCACTTGTCTCTCCGACTCTTTTATAGAGCGTCATCTTCGTGTCGTAGTTTTTCGGTACATTTCCGCCCGCTGCTTCAAGTGATTTCTTGAATTTCGCGTCCACCTTCTCAGGATCATAAAACTCGATATTGAACGCCTCATTCTTCAAGTAATACTTGTTGTCTGTCGCCTCGATCGGTAATGTCTCTCCTTCACGTAGCCAAAGCAGTTCATCTTCATGCATGCCCGGTACGACCCGAAGCATCGCCCCTCCGAAGAATAGTACAAGACCGATATGGTTGATGTAAGGACCCCATCGTCCAAAACGTTGCTTTTCCGCTAAGAGCGCCCCGTCTTGCCGACGAACTTTATAGCCCTTTTTCTCAAGTAACGGTGCGATCGCATCGATTTTTTTGACGTCTCCAGTCGCTTCAGCGCCAAATCGCTGACCATTCATGAAACGGTCCGACTGGATGACCGGTTGTTTCTTCAATGCTCGGTAGAGCGGGAAGAAGCGGTCAATCGACACGATGATGATCGATAAGAGTAACAGTGTGATTAATCCGATGTACCACCATGATTCAAACAGGTTGTGGAATCCTAACGTATAGTAGATGTCCCCTGCCGTACCGTATTCTTTTTGATAAAATTCTTCCGGTGGTGTTGCCTGCGGAATATACATCTCTTGCGGGAAGATCGTCCCGACCCCACTCGCGATGATGATCAGACCGATCAGCCATAACCCGACCTTGACGGACGAGAAGAACGTCCATGCCCGGTCGATCCAAGATGGATTTTTACGTTTCGAACGAAGTTCTGCTTCCTCGTAACGCATGTCCAGTTGTTTAAAATCTTCTTGCTCCTGCATCCTTAAATCCCCCTTCGATGCGTTACTGGTTCGCTTTCTTCACCATCTCTTCCAGCTTCGCTTGATCAATCTCACCTTCGTATTTCTCGACGACCTCACCTTTTTTGTTGATGATGAACGTCACAGGTAAGTTGTAGATCCCGTAAGCCTTCTCGACCGAACTATTCGTATCCATGAGGATCGGATAATCCGTTCCGCCGATATCTTTGATGAAGCTTGAGACTCGAACCGGTGTTTCTCCGACATTGACCGCTACGAAATTGACACCTTGATCCTGCATCATCTGATAGTTGTCATTGATCAAAGGCATCTCTTTCTTACATGGTTCGCAGAATGTACCCCAGAAATTGAGTAAAAGTCCTTTTCCTTTGTATTCATCCATTGAGTGCTGTTTCTCACCGTATAGATCGACGAGCGCGAAACCAGGAGCATCATCGCCTGCCATGACACGTCCGTTTTTATCGCGTGTCGCCTGATCGACGAATTGCATGATGACAACTGCGCCTGCAAACAAGACCATCGTCATGATCATCAGACGCCAGAAGGAGCGTTTCTTCTTTTTTTGCTGGGCCGCTGCTAAGCGTTCTTCCGGATTTTGTTTTGTTTTTTTCATATTTTACCGCCTCCACCCATATTGTACTTGAAATCGCTTAAACGTTGATAAAATGTGAAATTCGTTAATCGTTTTGTCACAAAAAAAGAAAACTCAACCCGGAGGATGAGCTTCTCGCTTTACAAATTAACGTTTTTTTGTGTTCTTACGTCTTTTCGTAGGTGGAGCGGCTGGATCCGCTAGCTCACGCAATTGATTGACTTCTTTTTTTGAAAGTTCACGCCACTCGCCAGAAGTAAGACCTGCCAGTGTCAAGAAACCAAACTGTTCACGTTTCAACTTCAAGACTTCTGAACCGAGTGTCTCGACCATTTGACGGACTTGGCGGTTATGTCCCTCGTAGATGACCATTTCGAGGATAGCCGTGTTTTTCTTCTTATCGATGTCACGCATCTCGACGCGTGCTTTCCCTGTCTTAAAGCCGTCCGGCAAGACGACGCCTTTTTCAAGACCTTTGACGTGGAAATATTCCGGTACGCCTTTGATTTTGACGATGTAACGCTTCGGTACCTTATACTTCGGGTGAAGCAGAAGGTTTGAGAATTCACCGTCATTCGTCATCAACAGAAGACCGCTCGTATTGTAGTCGAGACGACCGACTGGGAAGACACGGTGTCCCGGTGGTACGAGATCAACGACCGTCTTACGCCCCTTATCGTCTTCAACCGTCGAGACGACACCTGTTGGTTTATACAGCATGTAATAAACGTGTTCTTCCCGCTCGAGCTTGACGCCATCGACTTCGACTTCAGCACGCGCTCCAACTTTCGTTCCGAGCTCCGTGATGACTTTCCCGTTGACCTTAACGCGACCTGCTGTGATCAATTCTTCTGATTTACGCCGTGAAGCGACACCTGCTTGTGCGATGATTTTTTGTAACCGTTCCATTAATTCACTCTCTCCTCTAATGAAGGATCATTCCGGAAGAAGAGATCTCCATCTGATTCGAACGTTTCTTCGAACTCGAGTGGTGGTAACTCCTCAATACTATTCAGACCAAAGTGGTCCAGGAAATGATCCGTCGTCTTATACAATTTCGCGCGACCAACGCCTTTGGCGCGTCCCGCTTCTTCAATCAAACCTTTTGCACTTAACGTATGGATGACGCGTTCCGTCTTGACGCCACGGACGACTTCGATATCAGCACGCGTGACGGGTTGTTTGTACGCGATGATGACGAGTGTCTCCATCGCTGCTCGAGACAAGGAGTCTTCTGCAAGTGAACCCGCATACGCCTGAATATACGGCGACATCTCTTTTCGTGTCACCATCTTAAAGACGCCACCCGACTCTACGATTTGCAACACCCGTTGCTCCGCTTCAAACGTCGTCTGAAGAGCCAGTAACTGTTCACGCGCCGCCGCTTCACTGATCTCTAGTGCTTGACTGAGACCACGTGGGTCGATGCCGTCATCGCCGACGACGAATAACAAGCTTTCAATGATTTGTTCATACGCCAATCTGACTCTCCTCCTTCACCATGCTACGCAACAAAATGTCATCGGTCATTTGTTCACAATCAATGACGCGTTGCTTCACGAGTTCTAGGACGGCGAGGAAACTGACGACCAGTTCTTCGACCGTCGGCTGCTCCACAAAAAAGCCAAAGAATGTCGTACGCTCACGCGTCGCGACGTAACGGGCGACAGACTCCATCTGTTGCTCAAGCGACCGTTCTTCCCGTTTGACCGTCTTCGAACGACGTACCTTCCAAGCTTCCCGTTGGCGCATTTTTTCATAGGCACGTAATAAATCACTCAGTGATAACGTACCATTATACTCTTGTGCGTCCGTGTCGAGATAACGCATCAAATCCTCTGGTTGTTTCGAAAATAGCTCAAGACGTGCCTCTTCCTTTTCTTTCAGGACGAGTGCTGCTTCCTTATATGCCTTATACTCGATCAACTGTTGAATCAGACCTTCTCGTGTCGGTTCTTCCTCGAAATCAGGAATCTCATCGTATTCCGTCTGTTCGATCGGCAAGAGTTGTTTGCTTTTCAGTTGCAACAGCGTCGCTGCCATGACAAGATATTCACTAGCAACATCTAGTTCAAGATGCTGCATCGCACGGATATAGGACACATATTGATCCGTCACCATGGAAACGGATATATCATAAATATCGATTTCTAATTTACCAACCAAGTGTAACAGCAAGTCCAGCGGGCCTTCAAACGCATCCATCTTTACACTGTATGATTCCATGATTCTCCCTGCCCATCAACGTTTTTTGCGCCTTAGTATACCATACAACTGGTGGGTTCGACTATGTTATATTCCAAGGAAGAGGTGATTCCATGAATCCGATCGAGCGATTCGTATTTGAATTCAACATCCGGCACGATTACTTCGAGTGCCATGAAATCTTAGAGGAAGTCTGGCAAGAAGGACAACGCCAGGACGAGGCGCTTGTCGGTCTGATCCAGCTGGCCGTCGCCCGCTATCATCACCGCCGCGGCAATACGACTGGGGCACAGCGGACATATGCGAAAGCATTTGATAAGATCGAACGTCACCGAGCTATGCTGATTGCGTCCGGGATCGACGTCTCATATTTGCTCGATCATCGCGACCATTTTACGGATAAGGTCTATCGGCACATCCCGTTACCTGTCTTCCCGGACGTCATCCGAACCGTCGCTCTGGAAGCGACAGCACCTGATCTCGACTATGTGACGCATAAACATCGTTTGCGCGATCGTACGGATGTCGTCACGGCACGACAAGAAGCGCTACAAAACCGAAGAGACCGGTCCATCTGAGCTATGGACCGGTCTTTTTATTGATTTTTCCATTTGTCGACGAGGCGTTGCGTCTCTTCGGTCGCACCCGTAATATCCGTTCGAAGAAGTTTGGCTGCTTCATCGAGTAGGAGATACGACATCCGTTCTCCACGGAAAGACGGTGATAATGCGATATGTTTCAATTCAGCATGGCCATCCATTAATTGAAACCCGATGACACCGACGAAATCCTCATCTTGTTTGTACAAATACAAGCGTTGGTCTTCTTCCTGTTCATAGGCTTGAACCGTTTCAAGCAAATACTTCGGATCCTTCACTTCGCACGAAAAGGCGATCAGCCCCATCGCGGTCCGTTCATTCAACTTCTTATATTTTACTAGCATGTGATTCTACACCTTCCTAATTTCAACAACTCTCAGGAGCATGAACGACTGAGACTCATTCATTCTACACCTTCTCACACAGAATTACTGCATTTTTTTCATAATCCATGAAAAAGGCAGGAGACCGTCATGTGACGTCCCCTGCATCTGAATCATGCTTGTTCTTCCATCACTTGGATGAAAGCACGCATGTAATCTGGTAGATCAGGCGGGCGACGGCTCGAGACGATATGTCCGTCGACGACGACGGCTTCATCGTGCCAAATCGCACCTGCATTCGTCATGTCATCCTTGATTCCTGGCGTACTCGTGACATTAACACCTTTTAAGATGCCAGCAGAGATCAACACCCAACCAGCGTGGCAGATTTGACCAATTGGTTGTTTGTTCTGGTCAAAATGACGCACCATGTTCAGGACAGAGTCAAAGCGGCGTAACAGATCGGGTGACCAACCACCCGGAACAAGAATCGCATCGTATTCTGCTGGATTGATCTCATCAAACGTCTTATTCGATTTGATCGGAACACCGTACTTCCCAATATACGTCTCATCTGCCTTCTCACCGACGATGTCGACGATCGCGCCTTCTTCACGTAAGCGATGGACAGGATACCATAATTCTAAATCCTCGAAGTCATTGCTGACGACTTGGATGATTCGTTTTCCTTCTAAACGCATGACAAACACTCCTTTACAAGTTGAGTTCCCTTACTGATTGTACCCGCTTCTAAAAAAAGAAAAACTCCTCTTCAAACGTTTGAAGAGGAGCAAGAACTTATGCTTCGACGCGGATTTCTTTGATGCCAGCGCCTTGCTTCATTTTTTGTGCATGTTCGAGACCTGAAGTCACTTGTCCGAAGACTGTGTGTACACCGTCGAGGTGCGGTTGTGGCTCATGTACGATGAAGAACTGGCTTGATCCAGTGTTACGACCAGCGTGTGCCATCGAAAGTGAACCCGCTTTGTGTTTGTGTGGGTATGATGTAGACGTTTCGCAAGGAATCGTTTTTCCTGAACCGCCTGTACCGTTTCCGATTGGGCATCCGCCTTGTGAGACGAAGCCTGGGATGACACGGTGGAAGTTCAATCCATCGTAGAAGTTCGAGTTTGCAAGGTTTTCGAAGTTTTCAGTCGTGATCGGTGCTTCATCGTTGAACAATTCGAATTCGATTTTATTTCCATCTTCTAATAAGATATGACCAGTTTTTTGCATGTTTGACCAACCTTTCGTGCTTTTCAGCAAGAGATTCGTCACGATTCAAGATCGTGATTCCATGGTACAGTGTACCAAATTTCAGGGCATCGTGCAGACCTTTTTACTCGACGGCTGCCTCTAACACATCAAGTGTCACCGAATCTGTTACTTCGACACGAATTTGAATTCCATTCGCGAGTGTCACAACAGGATCCGTATGTCCGAAGTCCGCATCGAGAACGATTGGGAAATCATAGCCCCGCGTCGCGCGCAGAATGATGTCTTTGAGCGGGAAGTCCGGATCAAAATCGACTTTGCGCGGGAAGCGTCCGACGACGAGTGCCGCAATCTTGTCATACGCACCCATGTGTCGCAATTGCGTGAAATACCGGTCGATCGTTTCTGGTGTCTCACTTTCGTCATCCTCAAGCATCAAGACGACACCGTCAAATGATGGCAAGTATGGTGTCCCAGCAAGCAGCAAAAGTGTTCCCGTGTTCCCCGTCAGAATCGGACCTTCTGCGACACCGGTCTTAACGATCGTATATCCCGCGTTCACTTGATGCTCTCGTCTTCGGTCATCTGCGACGTCCCAGCGTAAAATCTCGTCCGTCCACTCCTCCGATGCTTCGATCCGACCGATCGGTTCCGTCTGCATGAACGTACGAGTGAATGACTCTTCCGTATATGGATCAAGACCATCGAATTGACCGAACTGCGTCAGCAGTGCGGGTCCGACGAACGTCGTCAATCCTGTTTTCTGATAGATGCCAGCAAACAATGCGGTGATATCACTGTATCCGACGAAGATTTTCGGATTGTTTCGGATCAACTCATAATCAAGTTCATCGAGTAATTGGTGCGAGTTAAACCCACCGATTGTCGAGATGATCGCCTTAATCGACGGATCAGCAAACGCCATATGTAAATCTTGCAGCCGTTCGCCGATCGTTCCTGCCGTATGACTATGGACAGCTGTTGCGTTCGGCATCAAGACGACCTCGAACCCCATTTTTTCAAGTGTCGCGATACCGCGAGCGAGACGACGTGGCACGTATGCAGCAATTGCAGACGCCGGTGAGACGATAGCAATCTTATCTCCTTTTTGTAAGCGTGGTGGTTTCATGAAAGTTCCCCCTTTTTCATTACAAGTATTTCCAGTATAACAAATCGAAAGGGAACCGCGTACTTTCATTTTTTAATCCATTTTATAGCGTTACGAACAACGAATTCCCGTCCTCCAGTAACTCACCTTTTTCCGAGACATAGTCAACCTTGACCGTCATGTATTGAAGGATCTTTTGTTCGCGCAACGACTTTGCCCACGCTGTAATCTGCGTTTTATCCTGTTCGCTTTGCTTGCGTGGAACGCTAATTAAAATCGTCGGAGCGACTTCCGTACGTAAATAAGCCTTTGAATCAAAACGCGCATTACCAAGCTGTTGAATCTTATCGTTATCAAACAGTACCACCATATCTAGTTCCGCGTTCACATCATTAAGAGTAGGCAACGTGATCCGTCGTTCTAACTGATCTTCCCAAAGTGACGCATGATACGTATCGACGAACCTTCCCGACTCCTCATCTTGATATACGAAAAACTCAGTATTCGTTTTTTCATCGACTGCTCGCGCTGCATACTCAAACGAAAAATTACCCATATTGTCGTAAATACTGCCAGTCACCTTCGCTTTCGGAAGATGCTTCTCTAAGTAAGTCTTTGCTTTTTGTTGTATTTCAGTCTCTCTCGTTTCATCCGAGTCCATGTCGTGTGTAAAAGCGTACGTCATCATCAATGCGCCACCCCCGATGACTCCAACTAAACTGGCAATTACTATGAACCAACGTTTCATGCGATCGCTCCTTTAGATATATCCATATTTTTACACTTTCGATTTTATCACAAAAAAAGAGTAGCGGACGAAGTCCACTACTCAAGTATTGCTGATTGGATTGCTTACTGGATGACAGCGTGAACGAGCGGACGTTCTGCCGGTTTCGTTTCGCTGATGTGGTACGCGTGATCCATTTTTTCGATTGCTTGATCGAGTGTTTCTTTGTTTGAACGAAGTGTTGCGATGACATCGCCGACTTCGACACGGTCGCCGACTTTCTTGTGTAACGTGACGCTTGCTGCGTGATCGATTTCATCCGCTTTCGTCGCGCGTCCAGCACCGAGGATCATTGCTGCAACACCGACTTCGTCAGCGATGATTTCAGAGACATAACCTGCTTTTGAAGCGACGAATGTTTTTTCGTATTTCGTTTCAAGTGCTTTTGTCATGTCGTCAACGAGTGATGCGTCGCCACCTTGCGCTGCGATGAACTTCTTGAAGACGTCAAGTGCTGCTCCGTTACCGAGACGTGTTTCGAGATCCGCATATGCTTCGTCGAACGTTGGGTAGAATTCACCGAGGACTGCCATGTGTGATGCAATCGTCAAGGCGATGACTTTTAAGTCACGGACATCTTTCCCTTGAAGGACTTCAATCGCTTCCTTGACTTCGTTTGCATTTCCGATTTCAAAGCCGAGTGGCTGATCCATGTCCGTAATGACAGCAACCGTCTTACGATTGACGCTCTTACCGATTGAGACCATCTCTGTCGCGAGTGCTTTAGCATCTTCGAACGATTTCATAAAGGCACCTGAACCTGTCTTCACGTCAAGTACGATGCTGTCTGCTCCCGCTGCGATTTTTTTCGACATGATTGAACTTGCGATCAATGGGATCGAGTTTACTGTCGCCGTGACGTCACGTAATGCGTAGAGTTTTTTGTCTGCAGGCGTCAAGTTACCTGTTTGACCGATGATCGCCATCTTGATGTCGTTGACTTGTGAGACGAATGCTTCTTCTGAAAGTTCAACGTCAAAACCAGGGAACGCTTCGAGTTTGTCGATTGTTCCACCTGTGTGACCGAGGCCGCGACCGCTCATCTTCGCCACCGGAATACCGATTGACGCAACGAGTGGTGCAACAATCAGACTGATCTTGTCACCGACGCCGCCAGTTGAGTGTTTGTCGACTTTTTTTCCGTGAATGCGGGAAAGGTCGATCACGTCGCCTGAGTTGACCATCGCCATCGTCAAATCAGCGATTTCACGATCTGACATTCCTTGATAGAAAATCGCCATCGACATCGCTGACATTTGATAATCTGGAATTTCACCATTCGTGAATCCTTCTACCATTGCTTGAATATCAGCTGTTGCGAGTTCGCCACCGTCTCGTTTTGTTGCAATCAAATCTACCATACGCATAATCTAGTTCCTCCTCAGGAGTGGTTTGTGAGTTTTATAAACAGTCGTTACATTTTTTTGATCGAACCGCGAACGAGTGATAGGAAGTGTGCCCGGACACGTTCTGTCGTTTCGATGACTTCATCATGATGTAACGGTTGATCGAGAATGCCTGCTGCCATGTTCGAGACACACGAAATCCCAAGGACACGCATATCTGAATGACGGGCAACGATGACTTCAGGGACCGTCGACATACCGACGACATCTCCTCCAAGCATCCGTGCCATCTTGACTTCTGCAGGTGTCTCATACGTTGGACCTGTGTTTCCGAAGTAGACACCTTGGCGAACACGAATACCGAGCTCGTCCGCTGTTTCTTGTGCGAGTCGAAGTAATTCCGCATCGTACGGCTTCGACATGTCAGGGAAACGTGGTCCCATCTCGTCGACGTTCTTACCGATCAACGGATTCGTACCGAAGAAATTGATATGATCCGTGATCAACATCAAATCTCCTGGTTCGAATGCTTCGTTACACGCACCGGCTGCGTTCGTGACGATCAGTGTCTCAACGCCAATCGCTTTCATGACGCGTACTGGGAACGTCACCATATCCATTGAGTATCCTTCATAGAAGTGGAATCGTCCTTGCATCGCAACGACTTGTTTCCCTTCAAGTGTTCCGAAGACGAGTTGTCCGGCGTGTCCTTCAACCGTTGAGACCGGGAAGTTCGGGATTTCATGGTATGGAATTGCGATCGGGTTTTCGATCTCATCAGCGAGGACACCCAGTCCTGAACCGAGAATCAATCCGATTTCCGGTTTCGCCTGCATCTTGCTTTCTAAAAACGAACGTGTTTCATTCCAGTTGACTGTCATCTGAATCGCTCCCTCGAATTATAGTTCTGTTAAAAAGCTTGTTCCGTGTGCCGGCATTTTGACACCGAAGTTTTCAGCAACCGTTGCCCCAAGATCAGCGAACGTCTCACGGATACCGAGCGGTTTTGCGACACTGTTTTTGTGATAAGCAAGCAACGGTACGTATTCTCGCGTGTGGTCTGTCCCAGCATGAACCGGGTCGTTTCCATGGTCAGCCGTGATGATCAAGAGATCATCTTCTTTCAAGCGATCAAACACTTCCGGAAGACGGGCATCGAACTCTTCGAGTGCTTGTCCGTAACCTTGCGGATCGCGACGGTGTCCGAACAACGCATCGAAATCGACGAGGTTCAAGAAGCAGAGTCCGTTGAAGTCTCGATCGAGTTGCTTCACGAGTTGATCCATGCCGTCCATGTTCGACTTCGTACGGATCGCATCGGTCACGCCTTCGCTGTCATAGATATCAGCAATCTTACCGAGTGAGATGACATCAAGTCCAGCTGTCTCAAGTTCGTTCATGACTGTCCGGTCGAATGGTTTAAGTGCATAGTCGTGACGGTTCGCCGTCCGAACCCATGCTCCTGCCTCACCAAGGAATGGACGTGCGATGATACGACCGAGCATGTACGGGTCATCCCGTGTAATATCGCGTGCATATTCACAAATCCGGTACAGTTCCTTTAATGGAACGACTTCTTCATGAGCTGCGATTTGAAGGACAGAGTCTGCCGACGTATAGACGATCAAGGCGCCTGTTTCAACATGTTCTTGTCCAAGTTCGTCTAAGATTTCCGTACCAGAAGCCGGTTTATTCCCGATGATCTTCCGCCCTGAGAACTCTTCTAAGCGATGAATCAAATCATCTGGGAATTTTTCGAAGACACGGAATGGTGTATCAATCCGCAGTCCCATGATCTCCCAGTGCCCTGTCATCGTATCTTTCCCTGCAGATACTTCCTGCATTTTCCCGTATGCCGCAAGCGGTGCTTCTTCAGCCGAGACACCTTCGACCGGCTCGATATGTGAAAGTCCGAGCTTTGCCATGTTCGGCATGTTTAATCCGCTACGTTCACGCGCGATGTGACCAAGCGTATGTGAACCAAGATCTCCGAATTGTTCAGCATCCGGTGCTTCTCCGATTCCTACGGAGTCCATGACGATCAAAAATACACGTTTAAATGATTGAGCCATTTGCTATTCCTCCTATTACGAGCTGTAGTTGTGCGATTCCCGTTACGAATTTTCCCGTAAAGGAACTAGACAAAACGCATTAATTGTCTGAAGTCAGACCTTTAAAAGATAGAACCATCATGCCCGTGGATGATGTTTCTTATACACATCATGGAGTCGTGCTTTATTGACGTGTGTATACATTTGTGTCGTCGACAAATCAGCATGCCCTAGCATCTCTTGCACGACGCGTAGATCAGCACCATTTTCAAGAAGATGGGTCGCGAACGAATGACGCAAGACATGCGGCGTGATTTCTTTTTCGATACCGGCTTCCTTTGCCCGTCGTTTGATCATCTTCCAAAAACCTTGTCGTGACAAACGATCACCGCGACTGTTCAAGAAGACATCGTCCGTCTGTTGACCACCGAGACTATTACGCGCGAGGTCAAGATATGTCCTGACGCTTTCAATCGATGTCGAACTCATCGGGATGATACGGGACTTGTTCCCTTTCCCGATACACGACAGATACCCTAGTTCGAGTTGCAAATCGTTCAACTTCAGTTGTAGCAGTTCGCTGACGCGCATCCCTGTTCCATAGAGAAGCTCAAGCATTGCTGCATCTCGTCGTGTAAGCGGATCGACACCGACGACCGAATCAAGCAAACGTTCGACGTCGGTTTGACTCCAGACGACGGGAAGCTTCTTCTCCGGTTTCGGTAAATCAAGATGACGGGACGGATCATGCGTCGTTAGTTTCTCTTCGACCAGATATTGATGGAACGAACGGATTGAGCTCGTCGCCCGGCGGACCGTCGATCGTGACTTGCGTGCTTCAAGCAATCGTTCAATGTGGTCGACGATATGATGTCGGTGAACCTGTTCAAACGAAGAAACTTCCGCTGTTTCGAGCGTCTGTAAGTATTGATTCAAATCATTTCGATACGCAGCTGCCGTATTCGCGGACATTTGCCGTTCAATCACTAAATAGTTGATAAATGCTTCCAGTTGTTCACGCACTGAACTCATCCTCTTCGTTTACGAAATCGCTTACTTTCCCATCATATCAAAGGTGTAAACCGTTGTGAAGAGGTCTGACCTATAAAAATCGAAAAAGAAAAACCATCCGAAATTTCCTCGGACGGTCAGACTGTTTGTGTTTGCGATTGTTCCAACGCTTCCCGAGCGTGACGCTCTTGGCAGACACGGCAGACGCCATGGAATGTCAGGCGGTGATCCTTAATTTTGAAATGGAATCGGGACACGATTTCTTTCTCTACTTCTTCAAGCATATCGTCTAAAATCTCTTCGACGGATCCACATTCGATACAGACGAGATGGTGATGCGAATGACTCGCACCTTCTTGTCGTAAATCAAACCGGGATACGCCATCTCCGAAGTTGACCTTATCGACGACTTCGAGCTCCGTCAATAATTCGAGCGTCCGGTAAACCGTCGCAAGTCCGATGTCGGAGTTCTTTTCTTTTACAAGGAGAAAGACATTTTCGGCACTGAGGTGATCCGACTCATGTTCGAGCAGGACACGCACAGTCGCTTCACGTTGGGGAGTCAGCTTATATCCTTTACCGCTTAGCTGTTTTTTGATGCGTTCTACACGACTTTCCATCATAGCGCCCCCTTTGTTCGAACTGATGCTATTATCATAGCTGAAACTCAGTCTTTTTTCAAATTAAAATGATTATCAACTGAAAATCATTTAAATAAGAATCATTTTAAAGTACGGATCTGCCAATGCTGAATCGCCATGATCGTCTTCGCGTCGACAATCGTTCCGTTTGCTACGAGTTCGAGCGCTTGTTCAAGCTTCAATGTTTTGTTCTCAAGGAACTCATCTTCATCGAGCTGACGATCACCGGCAGTAAGACCAATCGCTTCATAAATATGTACACGTTCGCTACAGAAACCAGGCGCACCGTAGAAATCAAAGACATGTCGTAACTCTTTCGCGACGTAACCTGTTTCTTCCTTTAATTCACGTCCGGCACAATCGAGTGGATCTTCACCTTTCTCGAGTTTGCCCGCTGGTATCTCGATCGATAGACTCTCGAACGCCTTCCGATATTGTTCAACGACAATCAGATCCCCTTGTTCATCAAAAGCGATGATGGCGACGGCACCATTATGATAGACCAGTTCACGAACCGAGGTATTACCGTTCGGTAACGTGACGACATGTTTCTCGACATCAAAAACTTTTCCTTCATAGATCACTTCACGTTCAATCGTTTTTTCTTCCATCGGTAGTGTTCCCCTCTTCTATCCTAGTTTACGTTCTCTGTCATGATTAGTATGCCGTTTCCGACGTATTGCCGCAAGACTTCAAGCCGTCTTTTTCATAAGATATGATACACTAGAATGCAGAAGTTCCAAACTTACAGTTCATTTAAGAAAAGAGGGAATTGAACATGTCATTAGGATTAGGTACGATGACGATCTTAAAACGCGGACAGGAAGAAGCGGCAGCAATCCTGCGGACGGCACTCGACGCGGGTATCACCCATTTCGACACAGCGGATGTCTATGCAAACGGAGCCGTCGAATCGATTATCGGTCAAACCTTCGCGCAAGAGGATCGTAGTCGATTGTTTCTTGCCTCAAAAGGTGGCAATCGAATGAATGCGACCGGAACCGGTTGGACTTGGGATCCGAGTTATGACTATTTGAAGCAAGCCTGTCTTGAAAGTTTAAATCGACTCGAAACACCTTACCTCGACCTATATTACGTCCATGGTGGCACGATGGACGACGATATCGACGCATCGATTCGCGCGATGGAAGACTTAAAAGCAGAGGGGAAAATCAAGGAATATGGTCTCTCGTCATTGCGACCGAACGTCATCGAATATTGGCTTGAGCATAGTAATTTCTCTTACTTGATGACGCCTTATTCATTGCTCGATCGTCGCATCGAAGAGTTGTTACCACGCTTAAAAAAGAAAAACATCCAAGTCGTTGCCCGCGGTCCACTGGCAAAAGGACTGTTGACACACGAAAGTGCCTCACGCCTGCAGTCGGTTGATCGTTTCGAACAGTTCGATAAAGAGACGCTCGAAGCCAGTCTACAACAATTACAAAACTTCCCGCTTCCAGCGCTTGCATTGCAAGCAATCGATCAACAGGTCGATATCGTCCTTCCAGGTGCGTCAAGCGTGTCGCAACTTCAAGCGAACGTCCAAGCGATGAAAGAGCCGGTTTCGCAAGCTCAGATCGACCAGGCGCTTGCTACACTGCCAGTTCATCACTATACCGAACACCGGTAAGGTTTAACACTCCATTTCTCCGGGAATCTCCTTCTTTGTAACGTTCATACAGAGGAGGAGTTTTATTATGGCACGTATTTTAATCGTATCAACAAGCGCAGATGACATGAATGGTCACAAAACAGGATTATGGTTCGAGGAGTTCGCAGCACCTTACAACCTGTTCAAAGATGCAGGACATGACGTGACGGTCACGTCCATCAAAGGCGGAGATGTTCCAATTGATAAAGCATCGATCGTCAAAGAAATCTTACCGAAATTCCAAGATGCTCGCCGTGCGTTGCACGATACGAAAGCACTTTCTGAAGTAGATCCAGCATCATTTGACGCTGTCTACTTCCCAGGTGGTCACGGTGCGGTCGTCGACTTCCCGAATAACCCACAAGTGGCGAGTGCCATCGAAGCTGTCATCAAAAAAGACGGCGTCGTCGCATCGGTCTGTCATGGCCCTGCTGCCTTCGCGCACGTCATGATCGATGGCAAACCCTTCGTATCAGGTCGTCAAATCAACGGCTTTACGGATGAAGAGGAAAAATCAACAGGTCTCGAAGATAAAGTACCATTCTTACTTGAGACGACACTTCGCGGTGAAGGGGCTACTTTCCTGACATCGGATGCTGGTAAAGAGTTCGCTGTCATCGATGGCAATGTCGTTACAGGACAAAATCCGGCTTCAAGTGAAGCAGTCGCAAAACTAGTCCTTGCGAAACTGGCTACACAGGCTTAATCGAGTAGTCTCTATACAAAATGGAGCAGGCGACGGTATGTCGCCTGCTCCATTTTTTGACGTGAATTATAACCGATGAAGCGAATCCAATCGTTCGAGATCGGCTTCTGTCTCACGCTTTTTTCGTTCAAGCCGCTTTAACTCGTTTTCGAGTTGTTGCTGTTGAGCTCGCAGCATTGATCGTTCTTCCTCTGTAAAGGAACGAGCTACTTCTTTTTCTTTGAAATACCACCACTTTTTAATTTTCTCAGGTGGTGGTCCGATCTCAATCTGTTGCTCATGCTGTTTGACCTCATCCATTTGTTCAGCATGGGCCAATTGAAGCTGTTCTAATTCTGTCTCATAAGCTGTTTGTCTAGCTTCAAGAATCGGTGTCAGGTACGCAAGGATATGCGCCGTCAAGTCTCGCTCGACGACTCGTCGTAATACATCTCGACGAAGTGAGGCTTCCGAATTGCCCGAAGCATTCTTCCAGACGGTTGGATCCGCCTGTTCTAGAATCTCCTCTTCTTCCGCTTCTCCGAGCCAGCGTAATTTGAGTAATAATGGCTCGAGGAGTGCCTCCTCTACATACGCCGTAAATTGCGAATACGACGTCGCTTCTCGCGTCAACGGTTCTTCATGTAGGTGAAATAACGCTTCTGCCTCTTCTTCGATCCAGTCTTCGTAATCATTAAAGTACATGGTTTAACTCCTTACTTCATCTCATCAAAAACAAGACTGGCTCGAATCCGCCATCTACATGACAGTCGAGCCAGTTTTGTTAGACGTTCGCTCCGTTTTTTTTGATTTCCGCGATCGCCCAATCACACCAGTCCAAGTAATTCAACATCATACGCAAGCCGTATTCACTCGTCAAGGTCTCACCTAGTGTCGCACCGTTCTCGAGATGATCGTGACGCCAACTTTGCATCATCTCGACGGCAAATTGATGGTGTCGCTTCGATTCTTCTAGATAAGCGACAGCTTCCTCTGGTGGGAGCAGATGCAAGAGCGAGACACGCATCAAGTTCTCATCCTTCATCTTCGGTTTGAATTCATTCGGTGTCCGTAACCATTCGACGAGCTCCGTCCGCCCTTTATCCGTGATCGAATAGACTTTCTTATCCGGCAGATCTTCTTGAACGATATGAACGCTCGTCACAAGTTCTGCCTCTTCCATTTTTAACAACTCTCGGTATATTTGTGTATGATGTGCGGTCCAGAAGTGGATCATCTGTTTTTTAAAAGTCGCGCTCAAATCATAACCGGTCGCTTCCCCTTGGGTCAGCAGCCCGAGTAGTGCAAATCGTAATGCCACTGGCTGCACCTTCTTTCCTTCTTTTGTATATATACTTAATTATCTCAAATATACCTGAATTTCGCTACTCTCGTGTCGAACAAATGTACGAATGAAAACGACCTACGTCGACATCACATTCGATCGTAGGTCGTTCTGTGTCATGATTCTCAAGATTAGCTTAGGTTACGTAATCTTTCGATTCCCTGTTGGACATGTTTCCAGTAAGAAGAAGGATGCGGAACGAATTGATGACGATCGAACCATTCTCCTGTTTTATCCTGAATACGCTCAATCGTCACGTCAGCGATGCGATCCAACTGCTCAATCGAAAAAGCGATTAATCGTTTCACTTCGGTTTCCTGGAGCATATACGATTCTAACGCTTGATCACTTTGTGCGAGAAACACATGGCATCGTTCACAATCCCAAAGTGTCGCATCCCGAAACTCCTCCTCCTGAACTCCAAGAGGTATTAGTTGATCAAAGGTATAAGCTAAACCAATCTCTTCTTCGAGTTCCCGGACACCATCTTCAACTGTCTCATTTGCAAGCAGATGACCGGCTGCCGTGATATCGAGCATTCCCGGAAAGTCCTTCTTTTGTTCAGAACGTTGCTGGAGCAACACGACGTCCCGCGTTGGATCATAGACGAAACAATGAAACGTTTCATGCCATAGACCTTTTGCGTGGACTTCTGATCGCGGACGCGGTCCGAGCGGATTCCCAGCTCGGTCCACCGTCATGATCATCTCTTGTTCACTCATCGTAACACCTTCGATGCTTGATGGAATCGTTCTCCAACCGTATAGAGTTCAGCGATCAAGAAGACACTTGCGATCCAGATGATAGCACTTGGAAACAGAATCATCGCCGTCAAGAATAGAAATCCTTCCGTTCGTTCGATGAGTCCTGGTTGATATTGAAACGACTTGTAACCGTAGTTCTCACTAACTGCTCCGATCGCAAGGAACATCGTCATCCCAATGACGAATGATGCGACAAGTAACAGAATCACAACCTGCGTTTCCGGAAACCGGAGTGCGAGACCAATTAACACTGACAGTTCGACAATTCGGTCGAGAACAAGATCAAGAATCGTACCAATTGGTGTTGTCTTCTCTTTTCTTGCCATCGTGCCATCAATAACGTCGAGCATACCCGAGATCCACAATAGGACAATTGCCGTTCCCATCATGTCGTTATAGACGAAAAAGCCTGTCGCACCACCGATGATGCCCGAAATGATCGTCACCTGCGTCGCTGATAATCCAATTTTCTTAAATAAGGTCGCCCCTTGATCAAACAGGGGTTGAACGATTTTACGCGCACGCGTATCTAACATGTCACCCCTCCTTTCTAACGATATACCCTTCTATCGAATGAATCGTCTCGTCTGAAGAAAGTACGAGCCGTTCGCCTGATGGCCGTTCCACTTCGTAGAACCGAACGCCATATTGAATGAGTTCTTTCGTAATCGTAACACGCTCATCCGTTTCCTTCGTCGGTCTTGAGACCAAGTTAACTGACGTCAACGGATACCAAGTCGCTTCGATGTAGATGCCTTCACCGAAAAACGGACTTGTCTGACTGAGCGTGATCGGTGTGCCGCGATCCACGATCCGTCCTTGTTCCAAAACATAAATGACATCTGCCATCGCCATTGCCTCTTCCCGGTCATGCGTGACAAGCAGTGTCGTGACGCCTTGTTCCTCGGTCAACTTTCGGATCAATGTCCGAAGTTCTCGTCGTCTCGGTACATCTAGACTCGAGAACGGTTCATCGAGCAACAAGAAGTCCGGCTGACTCGCCAGCGCACGAGCTAGACTCGCACGTTGCTGTTCACCACCTGAAAGTTCGTGGATGGCACTTCGTCCTCTCCCCTCGAGTCCAACGCGATATAACCAAGAATCAAGTTCGATCGGTGTTAACTGTTTCGCACCGAGGCGAATGTTTTGTTCAACGTTCAAATGCGGAAACAATAAAGAGCGTTGAAACATCATCGTCACACCTCGTTGATTCGGAGAGAGTGTCGTGACGTCTCGTTCCCCGAATCGAATCACTCCACTCGTCACACGTTCGAGACCCGCAATCAGGCGGAGAAGCGTCGTTTTCCCGCTACCACTCGGTCCGACTAAAGCCACGCATTGTCCAGACGCGATGCTTACATCGATATCAGACAACACTTGTTTGCTTCCAAATCGTTTATTGACTTGTTGTATCGTGACTTCCATTTAAACGCCTCCGTACGATTCGTATCCAGCCAGAAAAAATAACGGCTTGTAATACATAAAAAAGAATAGGTAATCCAATCAACCAAAGTGTCGCCAGACGAGCTGCCTCCTGGGAATTACCAGAATACGCCGGGAACACTTCCAGTGCGATCATGCGGACGATTCCGCCTCCAATCAACGCAACAAGAGCATATTGACTGATCGTGATCACGGTGACGAGCAACGTCACGGACTGTAATGTCGATCGTAACATCGGTCCCGTCAAATAAAACCAACGTTTGAATCGATTTCCTTCGAGCAAGACCATCTGTTCGAGCATCCGCTCACCGAGCGTCTGAAATCCGTTCGTGTACAAACGGACTGTATATGGCAATGTCGGCAGAAGCAACACGAGCAGTACACCGAAAAAACGATCTGCCAGACCGAGCCGGATCCATGTCAAATAGAGACCGAACGACAACAATAAGACGGGAACGAATAGCGGCAAACTAATCAAGAACTCTGCTATACGAATGCGTGTCCCGGTTTGAAAAGCGATCGCTTTTCCTGCCATGTATCCGAAGAGATGATTTAACAATATAACGGCACAGACCATTGCAATGGTCGTACCAAGCGTTGCTTCAAGACGCGGATTCCAATTCCATTCTCCCGGAATTAAACCGATCAATGGAACGTTGAAAAGAAGAACAATACATACGATGACGCTAGTTTTTTTCATTCACTTCGCCCCCTACTGATCTTCGTTGCCAACGGGCGGGTTAAACCCGTCATGAGCACTAGTAAGAGGAAAAGTCCACCCGTCAAGACGACACTCATCGCAAAAGCGAGCGGTTGTTCCGATAAATCACCTTGTGTGTATAAGTCAAAGGCATAGACGCCAAGTAATTTCGGATAGGTCACGCCGAGTAATGCCGGAATTTCATACGCGAATAAAATAAAGGCAAGTAAGATAAAGCCGGCTTCAAGCATGGGAACGAGCAGGAACACACCCCGTGCATGCCAGAATCGGCGCACTGGCGATAAATCGAGCATCATACCGAGTTCTTGGTAACGTGGATCGAGACGTCGTACAACCGGTAAGAGATAAAAAAAGACGAACGGAATTTCTTTATATAGATACGTCAAGATGACACTGATGTAGTTCCCTTCATGCGGTCCGATGATCGGCACATCACTGAGGTAGAGGATTGCGAGATACGCCGCTCCTAGATGAGGAATGAATAACGGAATCGCGAGCAACACCGCTAGCCGTGTTCTGCTCAAGATTCGTGCGAGCATCACACCGATGATCAAGGCAATGCCCGTACTCACGATGGCAACGTAACTACTGACGGTTAGACTCTCTAAAAAGACGTCATCCGTCAGTAGCTCATGATAGTCGGTGGGTGACGTCATTGAAACACTGACCCACAGCCCGTATAAGACCATCCCTGCCATCAGAATTGCAGCAGGATATATGTTACCGCGCCACACGAGACGGCCATTCCTTACGGATCATCTCGAAGACCGATGGATCTAGTTCCGTCCGGACTTTCCCTTCAAAGACACTCGGCTTCGGTGTCGACGGTGCGGCCGGTACATCAGCGAACTGCTTTTGTTCTGCCTGATCAAGTGTCGACAAATCGAGACTCGTTCCATCGCCCCAGTAAGTCGCATCATATTTTTTCAATTGTGCCTCTGGTGACAACAGCGTATTGATCGTAACGAGTGCACCTCTCGGGTTCGGTGCGTTGAATGGTACGGAAAGGAAATGGGTCGATGCGATTGAGCCATCCTTCAAAACAATCGGACGCGTTTGTTTCGGAAACGTTCCTGACTTCACTTCTTGTTCTGCCCGTCGTTCGTTGAAGCCCATCGTGAAGTCGACGTCTCCCTTCGCGTATAACTGATCGAGTTGCGCAAGCGTCTTCGGATACGTTTTCCCCTTTTTCCAGAGGTACGGTTTGATTTCGTTCAGGTAAGCCCATGTCTTCTTGAAGTCTGCTTTTGGGTCTTTTAGGGTCGCGTTCGATTCGACACCATACATGACGTGACGGACGAAGGCGTTTCCTGTAAAATCCGTCACTTCTGGATACGTGAAGCGTCCTGGATTTTCCTTGACCCAAGACTTCAACGCTTGTAAGTCCTTTGGTGGCGACTTTACATCAGCTGCGTCATAGTGCAACGTATATTGGACTTTTCCCCATGCGGCTTCGAGCCCGTCTGTTTTCGTACCGCTATCTGAACTTTGGGCGGCAGCATCAACGTATTTCATGTTTGGAAGAACTTTTGTAATTTCCCCATAAAGTAACTCATCTTTTTTAGCATTCAAGAAGTTATCGCCATTAATCCAGACGACATCGATGACGCCTTTTTCCTTACCTGCCTTTTTCTCAGCACGTAATTTTTGAATAATGTCTGCCGTCTCGATCGGAACGCGTTCGAGTGTAATATTATGTTCCTTCTTCAGACGGGGCGTCACATATTCATCGATATAGGCGTTGATTCCGTCATCGCCCCCCCACATGTACATCCGAACCGTTGATTTTTCTGCTTCTTTCTCAATCGTCTGATAAGCGGTTCCTAAAACGTTTTTCGGTTCCGGTGTCGCATCCGGCGTCCCGCACCCGGCAAGCAAGGTACCTAAGGCAAGAAAGCTCATTACTTTTGTTTTCATTCGTTGTTCTCCTCCGTCATCACTTTTTGTCAAAACCTGATTTTCCTAACCATTCAATCAGCCGCGGCATGACGCCGTACCCTTTTGCGGAAAGCTCCATCCACCACGGCGCATTGACCTCTCGCTTTCGGCGACGCATCGCCCGAACGACGGTCAGTGCGAGTTGTTCTTTCGATAAGACGATCGAAGCCACGTTTTTTTCATATTTTCGGCTGATGTCAGCTCGAACAAAAAATTCCGTCGCAATCGGTCCTGGGTTGACCGTCATGACGTGGATGCCTTTTGGACGTAACTCCAGACGTAACGCATTCGAAAACTGCAACATAGCAGCTTTTGTCATGCAATAGATCGTCGACTTCGGTGTCGGCAACTTTCCTGCCTGACTCGCGACATTGACGATCATGCCGCCTTCTCGAAGTAACGGAAGGCACGCTTTCGTTAGACGAACAGGACTTAAGACATTGATTCGGTGCATCGATTCGATCGTTTCAATCGAGGTATCGTCTAGGAAGCTGAATTCCCCGAAACCTGCGTTATTAATCAAAATATCGATTCGTCCATAACGATTTGCGAGTGTTTTCGCAAGAATTTCGGGCGCCACTTCCAAATCGTAGACCAGGTAGTCTGCCTGGAGTTCAGATGCTAACGTTTGTAATCGATCCTCGCGTCGTGCGATTAAAATCAAGTTTGCCCCTTCTTTATGCAGAGTGCGCGCCAGTGCTTCCCCGAGTCCACTTGAAGCACCGGTGATGACGATCGTCCGGTTGATGAGTTGCATTAAACTTCCTCCATTTTCGAATAGTAGAGGATACCAGATCGTTTCTCAACCGTAATCGCACCACGTGCGACAAGCGTATCAAGACGTGCCTTCATTTCACTCATGACGAGCGGGAATGATTTTTTTAATCGATTCCCATACGTCACTTGTGCTAATTCAAATAACGTATGCTCTTCTGAAAAATACTTTAACAGTTGATCGCCGCGTGCCTTGCGTTGCATCAATCGTTCTTCAACGAGTGCCGCGACATCGCGAATCGGATCACCATGACCGGTATACGCAATTCGGATCTGTTCTCCTTGTAGTTTTTCCAAGGAGTCGAGATACGCAAGAACGGGTCGTTTCACGAGCACGTCATCACCCGGTTGCGGTTGTTCAAGCAACGGGTTCGGTTCGACCCGGTCCAGCAAATGGTCCGCCGCGAACAATATACCATCGTCGCTTAAAATTCCGATTTGGTCACTCGCATGACCCGGCAGTTCGATGACGCGATATCGCCCAGAAGGTGTAATTGCGTCGCCTTCCTTTAATATGAAATCAAGCTGACCTTTTCCAAGCCATTTTAAGGCAGATTGATAGCTCGGTAACATCTCTTGAATCGCTGACGGAACACCAAATGAAGTCGCCAGTCGACGTAAGAACACGTCCCCATTGTTTAGGAACGTCTCGTTCTGTTCCAAATACGGACGCAACCGCGCATGTCCATAGACAGGAATGCCTTTCTCTGAAAATCGATGTGCCATCCCAGCATGATCCGCATGGTGATGCGTCACGATGACACGATCTAAATCCTCAACCCTCAAATCGTGTCGCGCAAGCGTCTGTTGCATCATTTGCCACGCCTCGAGTGTATCGGGTCCACAATCAATGAGGATGTTTTCCCCTTCCGTTCGTAACACATAACAGTTCACGTCCCCTACAGGAAATGGTGTGGGAATCGGAATCGGGATGATTTCGTCTGATACAGTCATGCCTACACGCCTCTTTTCTCTCGTCCATTTTCTTTCATTATAGAGAGAATGAAGCTATAGCGCCAAACTTTGTGCGTCAACGGATGATATTTGTTGTCTAGCTTACGCTAGAGTATAAGAAATGGATGCACAAAAAACCGACCTTTCCGCAGATTGAAAGGTCGGTCAAAAACTTATTTTAAGTTGAGGACTGTTAATTTGTCGCGTGTCATCGAAGCTAAGCTACGTCCGACACCTTGAACACCAAGACCCGATGATTTAACACCGATGAATGGGAAGTGGTCAGGACCACGTTCCGTACGTCCATTGATTTGAACAGAACCTGTTTCAAGCGCGTCCGCTACCGCAAACGCAGCATCGATGTTTTCCGTGAAGACACTTGCTTGAAGACCGTATTCTGATTCGTTCGAGTATGCGATCATTTCGTCGACCGAGTTAACACGAATAATTGGAAGAACTGGTCCGAACGGCTCTTCCCAAGCGACGCGCATGTCACGTGTCACGTTGTCAAGAAGTGTTGGTTCGATCAAGTTCGCTGTACGTCCGCCACCTGTGACGAGCGTTGCGCCCTTGTCTGTTGCGTCCGTAATCAAGCCTTCGACGAAGTCCGCTGATTTCGTATCGATGAGTGGTACGACGACACTTTCTTGTTCAGGTGAACCGACTGTCAATTTTGCAATTCGAGTCTTAAGTTCTTCAATAAGCGCATCCGCTTGGTGATCGAGAACGAAGACACGTTTGATTGCTGTACAACGTTGACCTGAGTAAGAGAATGCACCACTGATGATGTGATCTGCTGCAAGGGACAGGTTCGCATCCTCAAGAACGAGTGCTGGGTCTTTTCCACCGAGTTCAAGGACAAGTGGAATCATTGCAGATTGACGTGATAAATGTTGTCCTGTTCCTGTACCACCTGTGAATGTGATCATGTTGATTCCCGGATGAGCTGTCAAGTAATCACCGATGACTGATCCACGACCTGTGACGATGTTTACGAGTCCAGCTGGAAGGCCTGCTGCGACGAGTGCCTCGACCATTAAGATACCGCTGATTGAACCTTGTGTTGCCGGTTTAAAGACGACGGCGTTCCCTGTCATGAGTGCAGGTGCGAGTTTCGCTGCTGCCAAGTTAACTGGGTAGTTGAACGGTGAGATGGCAAGCACGACACCGAGTGGCGCTTTTTTGATGACCGCGATTTTTTTCGCGCTACCGCCTGGGAACGAATCCCCTTGCATCATCTGACCGTCGAAACGGAGACCTTCTTCCGCAGTGTAGCGAATGATTTCAGCTGTCCGTTTGACTTCTTTGACGCCATCTGCACGTCCTTTACCGACTTCGCGCATGATGACTTCACCGATTTCGTCCGCACGTTTCTCGAGTTCCGTTGCCCAAGCGTGAAGCAGTTCAGCCCGTTTGTTCGCTGGTTGTTTTGCCCACTCTGCTTGTGCCGCTTTCGCTGAAGCGATGGCACGATCGACTTCTGGTTTTGTCATCGCTTGAACACGACCGACAAGATCCTCTTTATATGGTGAAGAGATTTCAATCGTCTCTTTTGATTCACTTTCATGCCATTTTCCATCTAGTAAAAACGTGTAGGTTGTTGCTGTAGTCATTCCACTCTACCTCCATTTATTTTTATCTCTCTCATTTCAGTGTGTGGCTGCATAGCTTATTGTAATCAATTGGTCTGACAAATGCCAAACTTTTTGCTTAACATATTATGAAAGCGATTACAACACTTTTTTTGTCGATTCAGAACTAGAATTTTTAACGTAGCATGCCGATAACTAGTCAGAAGTGAAGTGAAGGTAATGGAAAGGGGCACAACCATATGTACAATCAGCACGATATTTTATTAGAAGCCGGCACGAACGAACTCGAGATCGTCATCTTCCATTGTGGTCCGTATACGTTCGGTATCAACGTCATGAAGGTTCGGGAAATCATCGTTCCGCTCCCGATGACACCACTTCCGGGTACACCGGATGCTGTCAAAGGATTGATCGAACTCCGCGGCGAAGTCATGACGGTGATCGATTTGCCTACAGTCATCGGTGTTCCCCACGACGAAGCAACCGAGGATCGACTGATCATCTGTGAATTCAATGGGGAAAAGAGCGTCCTGCGTGTCGATTCCGTGACGGAAATCCGTCGTATCTCATGGGAACAGATCGATACACCAAACGAACTTGCTCGTGGCATCGAAGGGTTAACGAATGGTGTCGTCAAAACGGGAGACAAGATGATCATCCTGCTCGACTATGAAAAAATTGCCCTTGAGCTCTCACGCAAGGATATCTTCGCCCGCGAAGAAGGACGTCGCGTCCAGTCCCGTGACCGGTCCGATAAAATCATCTGGATTGCCGAAGACTCGGAAATGCTCCGGACGTTGATCATCGAAACACTCGAGGAAGCCGGTTACCACGGACTGAAGTGGTTCATCAATGGTAAGGAAGCTTTTGATGCGTTTGAGAACGGAAGCAACTGTGATCTCCTGATCACCGATATCGAGATGCCGAAGATGGATGGACTTCATTTAACGAAACGACTCCGTGAAGATGATCGTTATGCAGAACTGCCGATCATTGTCTTCTCTTCCTTGATTTCCGACGATTTACGCCATAAAGGCGAGTCCGTTGGTGTCAATGCACAAATCACGAAACCGGAAATCGGTCGATTGATCGAAACGGTTGATTCATACGTCTTATAAGAAAAAAGAAAAAAAGCCGACGAGATGTCGGCTTTTTTAATCTATTCGATTCCTCAACGCAGTACGTCAAGATTTTTTCCAGTAAACACATCGAGCCAGATGACCCGGAATTCAACCATGCTGTCTTCAATCCGATCGACGATTTCTTGCGTACCGGTCATGGAACCGGATTCTGCTTCTTTTTCAAGCAGTTCGAAATCATCGGCTAAATCATCAGCGGCAACGGAATAGGAAGCACCTTTTAGCAAGTGAGCGAGCTTTTCAGTTTGCTCAGCATCTTGTTTAGCGACGGCATCTTTCAGTTCAGGAAACTTTCGATCGAACTGCGCGATATACGTTTCTCCAATTTTTTGAAGGAACGCGTGATCCCCACCCGCGATCGATTGAAGTTCTTCGAGCTTCTTAGCATTAAAAAAAGGCATGTCTTCCCCTCCTCTGTTTTCATCTTATCACTAATCTTCGTAAAAAAAAATCGGAGAATCATTTACACGCCATCGTTTCTATTTCTATAATGAGACAGTGAAGAGCAGGAGGGATAGACAATATGTTGACGATTTATCGAAGCGATGTCACTGGGGCAGTCAACGAGATACAGGAGTTTACGAAAGGTTCCTGGATCCATCTTGTCAATCCGACCAAGGATGAAGCCGACCAAGTCATCGCTGCTACGAATATTCCAGAGGATTTCATTTATGACCCTTTGGACGTGGAAGAAAAACCACGTTTTGAAAAAGATGAAGAAGGCCTACTGATGATCGTCGACGTTCCCTACATCGAAGAAGAATCATCAGGACGCCGTTATAATACGATTCCGCTCGGTATCATCGTGACATCCCGTCATTTCATCACCGTTTGTTCGCAACAGCTCGATGTCCTGACGTTATTCTCGAGTGGTAAGTTGCGAGGATTCCGGACGAATTATCGATCGCGCTTCGTATTTCAGATTCTCTATAAAGTCAGTTCCTCGTATCTCCGTTTCTTACGCCAAATCGATCGACGGATGGATGAACTCGAGGAAGAATTACAACGTTCGATGCGAAATCAAGAAATCTTTCAACTCATGAACCTTCAGAAATCATTGGTCTATTTCATGACATCCTTGAAATCGAACGATGGTGTCCTCGACCGAATCATCAAGACACCGAGTCTTGAGAAACACGAAGACGATGAAGACTTACTCGAAGATGTCTTCGTCGAACACCGGCAAGCAATGGAAATGGCACAAATCTATAAAGACATCATCAGTTCGACGATGGATACATTCGGTTCCGTCATCTCGAACAATGTCAACTTCGTCATGAAGTTCCTCGCCTCGATTACGATCGTCATCTCGATTCCGACGATGATATCTGGGATGTTCGGAATGAACGTCCATGTCCCTTGGGAAGGAGAAGTCATCGGTTTTTGGATCGTCTTCGGCATGATGATCTTCTTCTCTGGTCTTGCCGCATTCATCTTATGGCGGAGAAGGTTCTTCTAGTTCAAGTAAGCGCAAGACTTGTATGACTCAAAAAAGACTCAGTGACGGTGTTTCTGTCGCTGAGTCTTCTTCATTTACATGTTAATTGATTTCGACTGTCACGAGACAAAGATCATCCGCTTCATCGCTCTGATCCGGTTGAATCAGCTGATGGATGTTCGGTCCTTGTTGTTCAATCAGATTTTGGATGGCATGAATTCCTTCATCAATACCTTTACTGTACAATTCCATGAAACCATCCGTGTACAGATAGACACATCCTGGTGAGACGATGTCGATCGTCTTGCTCGAATACGTCGAGTCTTCGAACATACCAACAGGAAGTCCCGTATTCTCAAGCGGAATGATTTGATCGTTCATCCGCAACAAACCAGGTGGATGCCCCGCGTTCGCATAGCTGAGTTTCATTTCATCTAAGTCGATATAAAGGTAGACAGCCGTGAAATAGATTTCTGTCTCGTCTCCCGGAAACAGTCGACTCATCTGTTGATTCAATTCTTCAAGCACTTGAGCCGGATCACCAATCCGGTGCACGAGTTCAAACAAGATTGAACTCATCCCCATCGTAATCAATGCAGAGGAGACACCGTGTCCCATGACGTCAAATAAGATGATGCCGTATTTATTCTGAGAGATGCGATACCAGGCATACATGTCTCCCGCTAGTTTCTTAGACGGGATATAGGTCGCCATGATGCGGATCTCATCGTCTTCGATATTGGCACTAAGCACACTCTGTTGCAGTTTTTGCGCCAAATCAAAGTCTTCCTGTAGCACTTTTTCATATCGTTTTCGTGCATCGATTGCTTGCTTCAGACCGATCGCATTACGAACTCGTGCGAGCAATTCCGTTTTTCGAATCGGTTTCGTCGTGTAATCAGATGCCCCTGCATTCAATCCATCAACGATATCTTCTTCGTTTGATCGACCCGAGACGATCAGGATTGGTAGTTCATCAAGACCAAACCGTTTTCGGATCAAACGTGTCGCCTCGATTCCGCTGATTCCCGGCATCTCAACGTCGAGCAGGACGACATCTAATTGCTCAATGAACAATGGATCCTCCATCAATTCGATTGCTTCTTCTCCACTCATGGCTTTGACGACGTCATATCCTTCATTTTCTAACAATCGCTCTAAGAGCATTAAATTTGTTAATTCGTCATCTACAACCAAAATACTCATCCGTCGTCACCTCGTTCTGTTTAACATGTTTATCTGAAATCAGTTTAGCACACAACCTACAATTTCGTTTAGACGGATGCTGCTTTTTCCGTCATACTAGAAAGTGAATGAAAGGAGGAGTGGACTATGTGGCTATATGTCGTCTCCATTCTCATCATCGTATTCGTCTTGGTCGCCTCGATCATTGTCATTTCAAAAGGATATGGCTATAAGGGCAACAAGGACGATATCGAAATCGATTATGATGAAATCAACCGAAAACTTCGTCACGAAAATGATGATGATTCATCCAACAAATGAACCTCTAAGACCATCATATCACGGTGGTCTTTTTAAATTCATTTCAAATACATGTTTTTTTTTTAGATGTTTTTGATTTGCTCACAAGGGTATATCCATATCATGGTTAAATACTATCTCAAGGAGTGTTTATTATGGAACCGAATCTTCAACATGATCCACACGCAACGCACGCAGAACATCCGAATCGTCAGTTTGATCAGGAGGAATCATCCGGTCGTCAAGTTAATCTTGTCACAGGGATGTTAATCGGTGCCCTTGTCGGCGGACTATTAACGCTACTTAGTTCTTCGTCCCGTCAAAACACGAAACAAAGCTTACGTGGTGCGAAGGATTCCGTCTCGACACTCGCGTCTTCCATCAAGGAAGATCCGTCGGGCAAAGCGTCGCAAGTTATCAATCAGGTAAAGAGTGCTTCAAGTATCATCCAAGAAGTGGCGTCTGACGTTCAAAACGTCTATGACAAAGTGAACACAGAACTTGAAACAGTGAAGTCTGATGCTTCGACTGTGAAAGATACAGTCAATGAGACAAAAGGTGACCTGAGTTCTATCAGCAATAAAGTCGTCGAAGCGAAAGATGTCGCACTTGGCAAAGAAGAACCACCTGCTGAGCACGATGCTTCTAATCAACAAGCAAATGATGCTCAATCTTCTGAGGAAAAAAATAAAGGTGAAGGCATCTAATCGTTTGGTGTACTTCTTCATTCTCCCCGATGTGTTCAACACGTCGGGGTTTTTTAACGTAGGAATTGAACAAGAATCGCGACGCGTTCACGTATCCCGAAACGAAGGACACCTGAAAGAGGTGTCTCTGCCGGAATCGCGTCCGTCAGTAACCCCAGTTGTTTCGCCTCTTTTCGAGCGCGGTACAGATGAAAATCTGACGTGACAATTGAGACACGTCGGACATTCTTTGGTAATAAGTCTTTTGAATACTGTAGATTTTCCGTCGTCGATGTCGAACTGGACTCAAGAACCAGTCGCTCCGCTTCAATGCCAGACGCCACCATTCCGCGTCGCATCGCTTCTGCTTCCGAGATATCCTCATCCGGTCCTTGTCCACCACTCAAGATGAAGCGGACATTCGGGTGTTGTTTCCCATATGCGGCTGCCGCCTGAATCCGATTATGTAAGATTTGCGACGGTTTCTCCCCTTTGACACCTGCGCCAAGAACGATGACATACGGCGACGACCCATCCGCAAGTGGTCGTTCTCCTCTGTTGACGAAAATCCCGACACTGTACCAGAAGGCGACACAAGCGACGAGTCCTCCACCAACCATCCATTTGATATTTCGTTTGTTGAACGTGCGTTTAATCATACCGTACGACCTTTCTGCTAAAAAATGGGTTACGGTATGCTGTACGAATGATGCTTGCAAAAAGTTTCAACCTGACGGGCTTTACCTCCAAAAAAATGCGATCTTCTCTGAATCGAGAACATCGCATTTTCCTATTGATTGACTCGTCATCAATTTCCCCAAATTGATGTCACGTATTCCGGATGATCAATGAATGGATTCCGGTTTTTTTGCCACTTCTCGAAGATGACGTCGTTACGACGCATTTCGAAGCTATCGACTGGATCAAGCTTATTCCATGCTTTCAGCGTCGATAATTTTCCATGTAATGGGTTCGTTCCATTGTTGACGTTTTCTGAGGCTTCGAGATCGATTTCTCCGCCACCTTCGTAACGAACTGCCATGTAGAAGATCATCCGCGCGATGTCACCTTTGACTCGGTTCGGTGGTTCCCACGAATCGCCATCACGGTAGCAATCGCATCCACTATATTTCGTACCGCCATTGTCGAAATCAAGATTCCCACGTGCGCTGTTGACGACGACATCTTCCGGACGCAAATGATGCAAGTCTGTTCCCGGTCCGTTCGTCGTACCAAAGTCACCGTGCGACTTTGCCCAGACGTGTTCCCGGTTCCATTGACCGACATTTCCACCATTGCTACTTTTCGCAATCGATTTCCCCGTGTATAACTCGATAACGTTGTTCGCATTGTTTGGATCTTGATCCGTTTCTTTCAGTGCTGTCCATACTGTGTCGTATGACACTTGTGTATGGTTGTCGATGATATCGTGCAGCGATGCCTTCAACGCTGCCCCTGTCTTTCCTGCTGCCGGTAGATAGTACGCATCGATCGTTGATTGAGATGTAACCATCTGCGGACCTGCCGCTACTTGTTTTGGATCGACTGTTTTTGCAGTGACCGGTGTAAAGACGATTGACCCGAGCGCAAGTGTTGCGGCAAGTGCACCTGTGACCTTTGACTTCCAGTTCATGCGTGTTCCCCCTCGATTGGTATGTATGAAAACGGATGTTACACGCTCATTTTCACATCGAATCCATTCATGGTGGAAGATGGACGATAGACCTGCTTTTTTGAAGATGAGTCGTCGTTCAGATTCTTTATCGAAAGACAACGGTTAGATGGTCCTGATTTTTTTCGTCTAAGACATCAATTGCATCAAAATAATTCTTCGAAAGAAATATTCTAGGGTCAAAAGTCACGAACGAAAGACACTGACAAATAAGAATCCGGGACGATATTCCTTTCCTCTAAGGCTTCACTATAATGAATCATGCAAGCGTTTTCATAAATCATAAGGAGGTCTTTTCGTGAAACAAAAAGGATGGATTTTAGCAACCGTCGCTTCAGCTGCATTTTTAGCGCCACTTGCGCAACCGATTGCAGTAGGTGCAACAGCTGACAATGGTACGATGATGCAGTACTTCGAATGGTATGTACCAAATGACGGTAACCATTGGAATCGTCTCGGAAGTGACGCGACGAAACTGGATCAGCTCGGTATTACATCAGTCTGGATTCCACCTGCCTACAAAGGAACTTCACAAAGCGATGTCGGCTACGGTGCCTACGATCTATACGATTTAGGTGAGTTCAACCAAAAAGGAACAGTCCGCACGAAATACGGAACAAAAACGCAATTAAAAACAGCGATCGGACAACTGCATACCGCTGGAATCGATGTGTACGGGGATGTCGTCATGAACCATAAAGGTGGTGCTGATTTTACCGAAGCCGTTACGGCAGTCGAAGTCAATCCGAGCAACCGCAATCAGGAAGTCTCGGGCGATTATCAAATCCAGGCGTGGACGGGCTTCAATTTTGCAACACGAAATAACCTCTACTCGAACTTCAAGTGGAAATGGTATCATTTCGACGGCACGGATTGGGATCAATCGCGTTCAAAGAGCGCCATCTATAAGTTCCGTGGTACCGGTAAAGCTTGGGATACGGATGTTTCAACTGAAAATGGCAACTACGATTACTTGATGTACGCAGATCTCGATTTTGATCACCCGGAAGTTCAACAAGAAATGAAGAACTGGGGAAAATGGTACGTCAATGAGCTTGGTCTTGATGGGTTCCGTCTCGATGCCGTCAAGCATATCAAACATGGTTACTTAGCGGACTGGCTCGCGAACGTTCGTCAGACGACGGGCAAACCGCTATTCACAGTCGCCGAGTACTGGCAGAACGATCTTGGAACGTTACAAAACTACTTAAGCCGGACGAATTACCAACAATCCGTCTTTGATGCCCCGCTTCATTATAAATTCGAGCAAGCAAGTAAAGGTGGCGGATACTACGACATGCGGACGATCTTTGACGGGACACTCGTCAAGAGTAATCCAGTCCAAGCCGTGACACTCGTCGAAAACCATGACTCGCAACCTGGACAATCGCTTGAATCAACAGTTCAATCGTGGTTCAAACCACTCGCCTACGCGATGATCCTGACCCGTGAACAAGGGTATCCGTCTGTCTTCTACGGCGATTACTATGGCACAAAAGGTACGTCGAATCGCGAAATTCCAGCACTCGCTTCGAAGATTGATCCATTGCTCAAAGCACGGAAGGATTTCGCGTTCGGAAAACAAAATGATTACCTCGATAACCAAGACATCATCGGTTGGACACGTGAAGGTGTCTCAGATCGTGCGAAATCCGGTCTTGCGACAATCCTCTCAGACGGCCCTGGCGGTAGCAAATGGATGTATGTCGGGCTTCAGAATAAAGGAGAAGTCTGGACGGATATCACTGGAAACAACACGGCATCGGTCACGATCAATCAAGATGGCTACGGTCAATTCTTCGTTAATGGTGGTTCGGTTTCCGTCTATCGTCAACAATAATCACGTAAAAAGGTCTCTTCCGTATGACGGGCGAGACCTTTCTTCTTCATTCAGCGAGACCGACACTCGACTTGATGTGATCTTCTGTTTCGATCGCCTCTAAGAGGAAATGTGCCACATCTGCACGATTGATTTGTTTCGCATCTTCCGGTACACCTGTATCCGCTTGGCGATAGAGTCCGGTTAACGGACCGTTCAGTAAACGGAGTGGACGGGCTACCGTATAGTCAAGATCCGCCTGCTGGAGGAGTGAAATCGCTTGACGGTGATCTTTTAATGGATTCTTCAGAATCCGCTGAGCGAGCATCCCTTGCACACCAGGTAATTCATCATCGACACCGGCAGACGCGACATAACCGATCCGCTCTATCCCCTGTTTCTTCATCGCTGTCACGATCCGGACGAGACTTCGTTCTAAAAAACCACTATACGCAAGACTCTCCGTACCGAGTGCTGTCAGGACAGCATCTTGTCCGGCAACAGCAGCTGTTACCGCTTCTTGATCGAGCACGTCGCCCTTTACGACTTGTAACCGTTCGTCATGTAGTGTCAGTTTTTCTGGACTGCGGACAAATGCTGTGACCTCATGCCCGTGATCAATCGCCTGTTTGACTAGTTCTTGTCCAGTTTGACCAGTCGCTCCAAAAATAATCAGTTTCATACGAAACATCCTTTCTCTTTCAAGATCCACTGATTCCATCATACCCTCACCACTTGAAAATGAATCGTCTCACCTTGTCTTTATTTTCAGAAAATTGTTTTTATTTGTTAACACAGTATGCTAAAATCTCCCTAAGTACATATGGATATTTTTTCCTTAAAAAACTGAATCATCGTTCTTAAAAAATCACCCTATCTTTATACATCAGATGTGTCTTCACGTGTTCGCGATCTCGTGATCCGCTTTGAACAACAATTAGCACACTACTCAACCATTTAACTTTGGAGGGATTTCCTGTGAAATTACAACAATTAAAAGACCAACTCAATTCCATCTATCTCGGTAAACCGGACGTCATTGATCTTTGTCTGACGGCACTCATCGCAGAAGGACATATTCTATTAGAAGATGTACCGGGAACAGGGAAAACGATGCTCGCCAAAGCGCTCGCTCAGAGCTTTGAAAGTGCTTTCTCGCGTATCCAGTTTACGGCGGATTTGCTTCCGTCCGATGTCATCGGTTCGGACTTCTTCAACTTAAAGACACAGGAGTTCGAGAATAAACGCGGTCCATTGTTCGCGAACGTCGTCTTGATTGATGAGATCAACCGTGCTGTTCCGCGGACACAATCGGCATTGCTCGAAGCGATGGAAGAACGTCAAGTCTCGATCGGTGGAACGACCTATCAGATGCCAGTTCCATTTTTCGTCATCGCGACACAAAACCCGATTGAATCGGCAGGAACGTTCCCATTACCGGACGCCCAACTCGACCGGTTCATGGTCGCAATTGAAGTCGGTTATCCGGATTTCGAGAACGAACGGCGCTTATTGTCTGAGATTCTGACGAACGTCCGTCGGTCAGCTATCGGCATCGCGTCAGGCGGTGACTTGATTTCCTGGCAGGAAGAGGCACGCCGCGTCCATGCATCACAAGACGTGCTCGATTACTTGCTCCATATCGTCCAAGCGACACGAAACCATGAACTCATTGAAGTCGGCGTCAGTCCGCGTGGAGCGATTGCATTACTTCGCGCCTCGCAAAGCTACGCGTTCTTGAATCAACGCGACTTCATCATCCCGGAAGATATCAAATATCTTGCAAAACACGTCCTGTCCCATCGTCTGACACTGACACTTGAAGGTGGAATCAAGACGACGAAAGCGGCTGTCTTGACGCATATTCTTGACGACGTGCCGGTTCCGGTCGAGATGGGGTGACGAATCATGCAGATTGAACGTTCCGTCCCGTTTTGGCTTGAACGTCGACTCTTTCCACTGTACGTCACGATGACGTTCATCTTTCTTTTCATTCCGCGTCTTTCTGTCCTCGGTTTTCTGTTCGCAGCCTTAGCGACGATTCATTTCGTCGTCGGGCGAACAGAAAAGCAGCTCCGACGGGATGTCGCAATCGAATGGAAACATTATGAATCATTGATGTTCAACCAGGAACAGACATCACTCCATCTACAAGTCTTCGGCGTCGAATCCTTGAGTCAACTCGGACTCGAAGCGACACTTCGTTTGCACACGGATGGCGGAGTCATCTTCCCGGAGATGGACCCACTACATCCGGCGACGTTTCATGCAGTGATTGACTCTGAAGACGCAGTGACGATCCCGATTCAGACGGTTCGCCGCGGACCAGCCGAGTTCGATGAGATCATCTTGACGATTCGCCTGCCTTGGAAGATGGGCGTCTATCTCTTTACGTTCGATACATACCCGTCGTTTACAGTCTTACCGTCCTTGACGGCGCAAGCGACGCCGCTTCTTTTACAGCGTTTACGGATCGGTGATCGACCAGACCGTTACTCACCGCTCAAGAACAAACTGGTTCAACTTGGTGCAAAACCCTATACGGCGGAACCGTCAAAAGAGATCGATTGGTATGCGACGGCGAAGACCGGTCGCTTGCAGGCAAAAGTATTCGAAACGAGCAATCAAGATACGTTTACGATTGCCTTGAACTTATCTGCCCCGAGCGGTTACGGACTCCACCAACAATTTGAGACGTTCATCGAACAAGCGGCATTCCTGATCAGTGAATTAATCAAGGAGGGCTGTAAGATTGAACTGTTCTTGAATCGACTCGACGGAGCAAACCGGATGACACATCTCTCGTTACAAGAAGGACAACCGCAATTAAAACATGTCCTGATGACCCTTTCGACGGTCTCGACGCGTGATTCGTTCATCGCGACACAACAGTTCGAACGCTATGTACTGCGCCGGAAACATATGAACAGTCAGTTGATCCAAATTGGCAATGACCGGATCCTCGCCATCGGCTGAGGATCCAAAGAAAGGAGTTTTTCGCCTCATGGTGTTTATCGCCCGAAAATCAATTCAGCTCATCGTGGCTTTTTTTGTCTTGATTGCGATCAGCGCCCTTCCGGCGCTCGTCGCACAAATGAAATTCAATCCAGCAAGCTACTGGGAAGGTCTGAAGCAACAATTTGCTCAATTAACGAAACTTGATGAGATTACTTATTTCAACGTAACCGCTCAAAAGGAATTCTTGTTGCTTCCTACCATCAGTCCATTCATTAAAGAGACCTTGATCATCTTTACGACAGCTATGCTGGTCTCCGCTGTGTGTGCGATTTTTTATGCTTATTTGTTTTATCGGAGTGGTCGCAAAACACGCATGATGCTGAAACAAACGACTCGGACGCTTGAGATGGTTCCGGATCTGTTCTGGATCATTCTTTCACAATTCCTTGTCCTCTATCTGTTTAAAACGACCGGGTATGACAAAATCGAAATTGCGGGATCCTATGCTGAGTACATTCGTTTTTTACCGATTCTTACGCTAACGTTGACAACACTATTCTTCTTTATCAAATGGTTAACGACGCAAGTACTCGAACAGGAAGCTGCTCCTTTCCTTGAACTCGCACGGGCTAAAGGCATTCGTCCTGCCGCTCTTTTCTGGAAACACTTGATTCCGACAATGATCTATCGGTTTTATCTGTTTTTCCGAGCGAATATCATTACGGTCTTATCGAGTCTCGTAATCATTGAATACACATTCGAAGTCCAAGGTATGTTCCGGTTCGTCTTTTATAATGGACAAATGCCGATTTTGATGGTCATCTTGTTCTTAATCTATCTCCCGATCTTTATCATTGATTTACTGGCAGAATGGCTAATTCCGAACGCCTGGAAAGGGGGTATTTGATGCGTCGTACTTTGATGCGAGATCCTATCTTCTGGCTATGTTTAGTTTTACTCGCTGGTTTACTGCTGCTTAGTTTTGGAAATACAATCTTCCGTGATGGTCAAGTCGATCAAATTTCGAACCGGTATGCTGAAGACGGTACGTTCCTTGCGACATCACCACTAAAACCGTCAAGTGATCAATGGCTCGGTACAGACCGCTCTGGCTATGACCTCTTTCAATTGATGATTGAAGGATTTAAATGGACAGCCGGTATTTGTATGATTGTTGCGCTCGGTCGAATGTTTCTTTCGCTAGTGATCGCAATTCCGCTAGCTTTCCGAAGTGCTCGCGTCAATCGATACTTAAAACTTGTTTTTGATGGGTTTTTAGTTTTACCGCTCTCTCTTGTCGCGTTGCTCATTTTGCTTCCATCACTTACGTTCTTTGATTCGACTGCTATCCCACCACTTTTTGATCGTGTATCGTTTGAATTGATCGTCTTGATTTTGCTTGGTCTCCCCTCTTTATCGCTTTATCTGATTGCTGAGACCCGCCAGTTACTTAGTCAAGAGTTCATGATTGTCGCCCAGACGCTTGGTGGCAGTCCGTGGCATCGGTTCAGACGCCATATTTGGCCACATCTTGTTCCAACGTTGACAATCGTTTTTATGCAACAGTTCATCCAAACGTTGATGTTACTCGTCCACTTATCGCTCTTTGATATTTTCTTCGCCGGAACAGTTAATTTACATGTAGGAACTGCTCCAACGATCTTTGAATGGTCATCGATGTTTGGCTATTACTACAATCAGTTTTCGGCGACGTCGTGGCTCAACCATATGTTCCTCGTTCCACTGATTGGACTAGCATTAGTCGTCTTTTTCAGCAATCTATTCATGAGTCGACTCGAACGGGCTTTCCGATTCCGCCAGCAACTAAAACCAATCAAGCTATCGGAATCTCGTGCTCAAGACGAAGCTGCCGCGACATCGATGGTTGATTCCTTTACACTCGTTGCCCGGAACTCCCGTCACGATTCTGATTGACAATCCATTTTTTTCCTCTTACACTAGAAAAAAACACGAAATGAGGGCGTCCAATGTAAGTCATTCTGAATTCTCACTCCTAATTAAATACGTACGATATGGAGGTCATTCAGAATGAACCGGTTTACGCTTTTATTGGTCAGTCAATGGATTGCGAACGCGGGAGATGCGCTCTATATCGTCTCCCTGATCGCGATGATCTATCAAACGACAGGGCAAGCGAGTCTCTCTGCCCTGTTTCCTGTTCTCGTCACAGCAGGCATGACAGGAAGCGGCTTCTTATTCGTCCAAGTCGCTCAACGTGTTCCCCATGCCTCGTTGTTGTTCGGCAGTCAACTCCTCAAGACGATTCTATTAGGCATCATCTGGGGATTTAATTTACCACTGCCACTTATCCTCGCACTCGTTGGATGTATCGCTTTCTTCGACGGATTTGCTCGTCCAATCGAAAGTGCCTTCATCCCTCGACTGTGTCAGGATGTCCAAAAAGCTAACAGTCTCGTACAAGGTTCGAATCAAGTGATTCAGCTCATCATGTGGCCGCTTGGTGCCATTCTGGTCAGCTGGTTATCGCCGCTTTCCGTCTTGTCCGTCGCGACGGGTCTGTTTTTAGGTGCGAGTCTCATCAGCTATCTGTTCTATCGAAGCGTCCGCTCTCTCCCCGACCCTTCGATGGAAGGGGAAGACGTCTCCTTCCGGTCGAGTATTCGCTACACGCGAACGCATCCTTTCGCGAAAGCCAACACGTATCTCGTCGGAATCGATGCGTTCGTCAGTACGGCTTGGATTTCTGCTCTGTTCCTCGTCTACATCGATACACATTTCCAGCTATCGGAACGCTGGTGGGGCATTCTAAATGCCTTCTATCTGCTGAGCATGATCGCCGGCAGTTACATGATGTTACGTCGTCGTGGAACGCGTTCGTTGCTTTATCGAAGTATCGGCTTTTCGATTGCTGCGACCTTCTTGTTTGCTTTCGCTCCAATCGTCACACTTGCCGTGATCGCTTGTCTGTTCCAAGGGTTTGCAAGTCAAGTCCGAGCGATTGAGCTGAATACGTTGTTGCAGACGACGACACCACTCGAACGGTTACCGTATGTCTATAGCGTACAACAAACCGTGTATGCACTCTGCTTCTGTCTCGGTAGTCTGCTGTTCGGATGGCTTGCCGATCTGTTGGCGATCGAGCTCGTCTATGCGCTTACAGGAGTCCTCTCCTTGTTGATGTGGCAACCGGCTCGCCAGGTATTGGCACGTTCTTCTCAGGAGCAACGACACGTGTCGTAATAAATGACAGTCAAAAGGACAAAGGTCAATGCACCTTTGTCCTTTTTTTGATTCAGTTCTGACGCGTGCGCGTCACACTATACAACAGAAGCAACATAAGTGAGACGAGACCGAGCGCGGCATAGGTCATCTGAAGCGAGAAGACACGTTCGACGAAGACGAATAGCGTACCGGTTCCAAGCACAGCTAAACGTTCAATGACTGAGATCAGCGACGTAAACGTTGCGCGTCCATTTGTCGGCGCAACTTCTTGGATGACAGTGGTCAAATAAGGCTCAGCCCAACCATAGCACAAGTACAGCGTCCCGAGTAACCCGATACTGACGAGCGGAGAGGCAACCGACAATCCGGCAAGACACACGATATAGATCATCGCCCATCCGACGGGCGATCGGAACTGAGATAAGGACGCGCCGGTCGCCTGCATGATTTGAAATAACACGAAAACGAATCCGAAATGGACCATCGGTATCGTTTGATCCCGTAGATAAAGTTGCCAAAACTCATCGACGAAATCAATCGTCACCCCGTATAACAAGACAAGACAAAGAATTCGGACGTAGACGCGTCGAAACGAAAAACCGTTTAGCAATGTCTTTAATGAACTCGTCTCTCCGTCTTGTTCTCGCGATGCTTCCTTTAAGAAAAACGTCAGTAGTACTGTTCCGAGCAATACCCACCAAGATACGTGATAGTGCCAAATCAAGTCTACCGATCGCACAGCGTAACTCCCCACAAGTCCTGCGAGTCCTGACGTCAATAAACCACCGATTGAAATCACTCGCCAGACCGTCTCGAATCGCTCTTCTCTCCTATGCATTCGTAACGTTTCATAGACGTGGGCTTCAAGCGTTCCACTAAGTGCTGCGCCACCGATGCCGGCAAGGACCATCGCTAAGAGGAAGGCAGGTAATGAGTGCGCTTCAATCAACACCGTAAACGATAACCACTCACATACGAAACCAGCCAGAATGAACGTCTTTCTGCCCCACCGATCGGATAACAAACCGAACGGGACCTCACCAATCAACATGACCCAAGCAAAGACGATTTCTGCGATGACGACGTCGGCAATGCTCATTCCCCGGTCTTCCCAGTAAAAGCGCTCAATCACATACGCTGGAATGAACGAACTACTGGCTTCGATCAGGATCCAAAGAATGAACGATCGTCGGACTTAACAAGGCCATCTGCTTCGCCGCATCTCCTCACTTCCTTTCTATTTGATAGTAGTTAATTCCCGTTTTGCAGATGAAACCAACAAAAAAACGCCCTTTGATTAAAAAATCAAAGAACGCTTTTGACATTAACATTCATCTGCCGATTCCGTGACCGGTACGACGGACTGGACGATCGGTAGTTCGACGATGAACGCGGACCCGACACCTTCCGTTGATTCGACATGAATCATTCCTTCGTGCGAACGAACGATTTCCTGACAAATCGCAAGACCAAGACCGGTACCGCCGATTTTTCGACTATCCGAATTATCGACTCGGTAAAACTTACTAAACAGTTGTGGTAACGCGTGACGCGGAATGCCGATTCCCTCATCTTCGATCTTCAGCTGGACACGATCTTCGACTTGACGCATCGTGATCGTGATTTGACCACCATCCGGTGAATACTTGATTGCATTGTTGATCAGGTTCGTGAACAGCTGACGCATTTTTTGTTCGTCAGCATGAATCCGCCCCGTCGTCGTTTCTTCAAAATCAAGGACTAGCTCGTGATCTTTTGCCGAAGCCGTATGGAACTCGACCGTTTCCTGAATGACTTTCGTCAAATCAAGCGGTTTGAAGTCATATTGTTGCTGACTCGATTCCATGCGCTGGACATCGAGGAAGTCGTTGACGAGATTCGTCAACCGTTCGGTTTCTGCATGAATCGTCTCGAGATACCGTTGACGTTTTGATTCCTGGACGTCGCGCGCGAGCATCAATTCCGTGTAGCCGTAAATCGAGGCAAGCGGTGTCCGCAACTCATGCGAGACAGTCGAGACGAATTCCGATTTCATCCGGTCGATCGCTGTCTCTGCCGTCACGTCACGTAAGACGAGCATCGTACCGCGGAAACAACCACCGTAATGAATTTCCTCTGCATACAGCGTGACGAATCGCTCTTCCTTGTTTAAGGACAACGCCAAGCTCTCCGTCGGAATTTCCTGACTGCAGACATGATCCATGTAGGTTAAGAACGCCTCATGTTGATCGACTTGCACTGCCAACTCTTCGATTTTGACGTCGAGCGTCATCAATCCTTCTTCCGCCACTTGATCGTGCGCCGGATGATGGAATAAAGCGAGCAATGGTTTATTGGCAAAAATCGTCTCTCCTTCGATATAGATGACCGCTTCCCGAATCGAATGGAGAAGTTTGGACGTCTTTTCCCGTTCTCGTTCGACTTCTTCAAAGACACGCATCCGGAGCAAGGAGAGTGCCAATTGACGGGAGAACGACCAGATTTCGTTCGTCTGCTCTTCCGTAAAGGCATCCCGGTAACGGACGAGATAAATGCTTGCAATCATTGTGTTCGTCGCTGGATCCATCACCGGTACGACGATTTCGTACATCGCGTACGGATATGGGAGCGGATGATGACTCGCGACTTGTTTCGTCGAGCGAACAGCACGCTTGTTTTGACGTGTGCGTTCGAGTAATGACGTCGAAGCATGTAATAACTGGTGCTCCTGAGCTGCCGTCATCCCGTAAGAGACGAGATCCGTATAGCGGTCTTGCTCTAGGAAGACGATTGCTCCGAGCTCCGCATCGGTGATCGTAATCAATTTTTCGATGATCGCCGGATACGCCGTCAACGTTTCGCGAGACGCAAGTGTCTCGGTCAACTCATTGCGATAACGCAAATGGGTCTCGTTACGTAACGTGATGTCGAGTGCTTCTTCGAGTTCTTCCTGTTGCGATTGAAGTTCTTCTTGCTGGGCAATTAATTCTTCCTGTTGACTTTGTAGTTCGTCGTTACTTGCGACGAGTTGATGTTTTTGCCCGGAAATGGCGGCTGCCATCTGGTTGAACGTCGTCGTCAACTCACCAATCTCATCTTGACGATTCGTGATGACGATCGGTGTCGCATCCTCACCTTTAGCGAGTCGTCCACTTTCCCGGTTCAACTGACGCAACTGACGCGTCAAGCGGCGGACGAATGGTCGGACGAAAACGAGAGTAATCAATAAGAGGATTGCGATATTGACGGCTCCGAGAATTTGCGACGAGTTGACTTGTTTACCAAGCCGCTCTTGCGCCGCCATCTCTTGATCGTTTAAGGAATTACGATATTTTGTGAAGACCGTCTCCATATCAACGATACTTGAACTCATATCAGCCGCACTCTTCGTCTTGATGTTGAACTTCCGCTGTGGATCGAGTGGTTTTGATTTCGTGACCTTTCCAAGCGTCGGCATCTTCAAGAACGGTTCCGTCACTTTGCCGTCTTTTTTCGCCGCGACATAATTGACGAGGCTCGGCATGACGCGTTGGGTATACGCTGTATAGAGTTCCCGTGCGTCCGTTGCATACTGCCGTTCTTCTTTGAAGCGTGCATTGCGCTCGAACCAAGTCGTTTGTTGATTGATGCCATTTTTCTTTGCTTCGATTTCTTTTAACATCTCTTCATCACCAAGCAGGACGAAGCCACGCACCTCGTACTGCATGCTTTGCCACGACTCATATAAATCCGTCGCCCGTGTCCGGTGCTCGTTTAGCATTTTCAACTCTTGACGTGATTCATCCACCTGTTGTTTTGTATATAGGTAGACACCACCAGTCGTTAACAGTAGTGTCAGAAAAATCACATAAAACGCAGACATGATTTGCCGTCCAATCGTTCGATTCAGCCATGTTTTCATTGGAGGAATTCAACTCCTTTCCCTTTATCCTTCTCTAGCAACAAAGGTATTCCCGTCCATTCATTGTAAACTTTTTTCAATCGATACACAGTATTCTGCTCAAAAAGATTTCAATTTCATACAACTTTAATCTAAATCGTTGTATATGACAATTAGATGTCACGATTCAATCGTTTTCAACAAAAAAAGAGCCCTGCAGGACTCTTTTTCAATGATGATGGTGGTGACTATGGCTCCGAACTGGCTGTTCATCCGCTAAATGATCCGCATCCAAAATGCCAAGTCGTAAATACTGGGCTAAGACTTGTTTTTCAGTCGTTTCGGAAATCTGATCTGCTCCTTGAATGAGCCTTAAAATACCCGTCGCAATCCGTAACGGTTCAAGGTTCGTCTTTTCGACCGGAAAACTTGTTAGCGTTTCTAAGTAAGCGACGTAGTTCAGTGCATCTGATTCCACTGGACTGACAAGACGCGCCGCATGCTCGCGCAGTTGTTGCGTCAATGAATTCGTCGAAATTCCCTTTGAGGCTGCAGAGATGACTCCGAACAGAATGAAACCGATGATGAGAACGAAAAATCCGACCATGAAAATCGGCATACCTGAAAAGAAGCCGTCGCCTCCCAGTTCGCTTTCCATGAATGCTACTGTGAACATGATGAGCCCTCCAAATGAATAGAATAATAACAATCACTTATCCTACGTTATCCTGTTCAAGAAAGTTTCACCTAGTTAGGTAGTTTTTGTAATTCGGCTTGGAACCAGTCTTCAACGAAGAAACGTTCCGTCTTCGTCTCGATTTGATACGAATACAACACTTCGAAGTCGCCCTCCGTCAACATCGGTAACGTCAATTCGCGCACGAGTTGGCGTAACTCCTCCGTCAGTTCAGCTTCATAGCGGATGAATCCATCTTCCCGGTGCTCGACTTCCGTCAAGTATGGGAGGAGGATATGCTTCCCGAATGATTGTGGATCATCGATGACTTCTGCTGTCACACCGAATAGTTCTTCTGCTTCTTCGACGAGTCCTTCTGCTGACTGCACCTCAATATGATCCGGAAACCAGACCGTTAAGCGGTGCCCTTCCTGTAAAAGTCGTTCAAAGACAGGACGAAACGTTTGATTTTGAATCAGTTCGTATTGCATCAGTCTTCCCCTTTCGTGAATTCAAATTTTAATTGATCGCGTTCGAGATAAAGCATCGCCTTGAACTGGCGGGCATTCTTCTTCATCTCGAGTGGCTTCGTTTTTTGACCTGCGAGTACCTTTTTGACTTCCGTTTGCGTCAATTTGGCACCAAGGATCGTTTTCGGTAACGTAAAGCCACAGTTGTTCTTTTGATAGCCACTGCAGCCATAGAACTTCCCACGATCAAGCACCGCTGATTGACACAGTGGGCACGGACCGATCGGACGATTCGTCGCTCCTCGCGGTGACTTACTTTTGACTTGCGTCGGATCAACGGCGAGTTGTTCGATTCGTTGTTTCGCATCGATAACGAGATGCTCCGACAATTTTTTCGCCTGTTCGATGAACTGGGCAGCAGACGCTTCACCTTTACCGATCTGCTCTAGCCGGCTCTCCCACTTCGCTGTCATCTCTGGCGAAGCAAGAATACTCCCCGTCACGGCATCGATCAATATCCGCCCTTTTGGTGTCGGATGAATCTCTTTTTTGACGAGTTTGATGTATTCCCGCCGTTTTAGTCCGTCGATAATCCCGGCACGAGTTGCTTCCGTCCCGAGTCCCTCGACTTCCTTCATGATCGCTTGCAGCTCATCTTCAAGCAACTTACCGGCTGTTTTCATACCGAGGATGAGTGTCCCTTCTGTATAACGTTTCGGTGGCTCCGTTTGTTTCTCAAGCAGACGACAGCCTTTGATCGGCATCTCTTGTCCTTGTTCGACGGCTGGCAATTCGACTTCCTTCGATTCGATTTGTAAGACCTGTTTAAAGCCCGGATCAATCGTCCGACTGCCACGTGTCAAAAAGCGGTCCATCTCGCGTGTCGTTACGATTTCTGTCTTCTCCGAGACAGCGTCCGGTGCAAAGGCGGCAAGGAATCGACGGACAATCAAGTCATAGACTTGCGCATCTCGTCCCGAGAGCTTGGCAACGGCACCCGCCTCTTCTGTTGGAATGATCGCATAGTGATCGCTGACCTTTGCCGAATTGACGTAGCGTTTATCGTTAGCTGGATTGTTCGTCAGGACATCCTTGATCGGGCTATACTCTGCTTGCTTCAGTAATCGATCAAGAATGACTGGGAACTGTCCCGCCTCCTCTTTCGTCACGAACGACGAGTCCGTTCGCGGATAACTGATCCAACCACGGATATAGAGTTTTTGCGCGATATCGAGCGTCTCTTTTGCACCGAGACCAAACCGTCGGCTCGCTTCTGTTTGTAAGAGCGACAAACTGAACCAAAACGGTGGACGTTCCGTCTGCCGCTTTTTCTCGATTGATGCGACGATGCCGGTTCCTTTTGTCCGATTCACGATCGCTTGTGCCTGTTCCCGGTCACTCAGCTTCGTCTGTTTCTTCGCATTGATGTATTTCCCTTTGTATCGCGTAAAATCCGCTTCGACTTCATAATACGTCTCCGGTTGGAAATTCTCGATTTGTTTTTCCCGTTCGACGATCAGTGCGAGTGTCGGTGTCTGGACCCGTCCGAGGGAAAAGACATCAGCGATGCCCTTCTTTTTCAGTAACGTCGTATAGGCACGTGACGCATTCATCCCGATCAGCCAATCGGCGCAAGCGCGACTCATCGCCTCATGAAAAATGTTCTCCGTTTCCTTTCCATCGAGCAGGTTCGCAAACCCATGGTCAACGGCTTGAGGCGTCAGACTCGAAATCCAGAGTCGTTGCAACGGTTTTGCGTTGTTCGCGAGACGTAAGATCAATCGGACGATTGCCTCTCCCTCTCGCTCGGCATCCGATGCTATAATGATGGAAGTCGTCGTCCGCTCATTCAATAATTTTTTGATGACTTGGTACGGTTTACTTTTACCTTTTGCCAGTCGGTAATCAAATCGTTCCGGGATAATTGGCAAATGGTCATAGTTCCATCGTTTCCACTTGGCGTCATAATGCGCCGGCTCCTGCAGTTCGCATAAATGTCCAACCGCGTAGGCGAGTTTTGCCCCTTGCGGAAATCGGTCACACGGTTTGATTTCGATGTAGCCGTCCCGCTTCACAGACGGATACGGAGCTGCCAGTTTTTCAGCTTGTTTTGGTTTTTCAGCAATGATCAATTGCACACGCTTCACCCTCATTTCCTTACTTCAGACATGTGGAGGTACCCATGCCCTATTTTACGTTATTCATGGCTTTATTCTTTATTTCAACATCAGCAATCTTCGTCAAATGGGCGGAGACCCCGATCGAGGCTGTCGCCTTTTACCGCATGCTGTTCTCGACCTTATTGTTGCTCCCACTCATTCGCTTGAAGGAACTTTTGCAACTCAGTTCGTCGACGATTCGGCATATGCTATTAAGTGGCATTTTGCTCGCCGGGCATTTTTGGCTGTGGTTTCTCTCTCTTGATTATACGACAGTTGCGAGCTCAACGCTCTTCGTGACCGCAAGTCCGATTTTTGTCCTTGCCGGTAACGCGTTATTTTTCAAACAACACCCGTCGCGCAAGGCACTCCTGTTCGTCGCTGTCGCCTTGTTCGGTGGCGGTCTCGTCGCTTACGGAGATATCGCCGTCGGCATGCGCGCCTTGATCGGGGACGGTCTTGCCTTACTCGCAACGATTTTAGTCGCTGGTTACTGGTTGCTCGGTCAACACGTCCGCACAAGCGTTTCGACGAATCTCTATTCGTTCGGTGTCTATGCCGTGGCGTCGATCGTTCTGCTTTTATTATCGTTGATTCAATCAACGAATCTCGTCGCTGCGTTTCAACAGGATTGGTGGCTGTATATTCTTCTTGCCGTCTTCCCAACGCTACTCGGTCACAATTTATTCAACTGGGCGCTCGCTCGTGTCAGCGCTAGCATCGTCAGCATCACGATCCTTGGCGAAGCGATTTGGGGCATGATCTTTGGGTATTATCTGTTTAATGAGAAGTTAACATGGATTCAAATCACCGGTGCTGCTTTACTCTTGATTGGAATTGGATTGTTCCTCCGACGCAATGAACGTGATATTCGTGAACAGCTCGCCCAGCGTGAAAGTGCCACTAGTCAATCTTCCTCATGACAAAAGCGAACCAGGATGATGATCATCCTGGTTCGCTTTTTCATTACGATCGTGGATCGTCAGGTCGAACTTTCGGTAAACGCCATGTCATCACAAACGCGAGAATGGCACAGAGAACACCACCGATGAAGACGTAACGTAATCCATGCGACAACGCGAGTTCTGCCGCATACTGCACATCCTGTCCGAACGTTTTTGCCGTACTCGATTGGAAAAATGGATCAATCGCGTACCCTGAGAGCGTGTCCGACGCTGAAAACGAACGAAGGATGGATAGGTTGAAGATCGTACCGAAGATCGCAACACCGAGCGTCTGTCCCGTCGTACTCAAGAACGAGTTGACGGCCGTCGCTGAGCCACGAAGTGACCAATCGACGGAAGTCTGCAGGACGACCATGAAGACGGGTTGTGAGAGACCAAAACCAATTCCGATCAGCGAAACGGCAAGATAGATGAAAACATCACTTGTTTCGCGCGTGATCAACGATAAAATCACTGTACCGACGATCAGCAGTCCCATTCCTGTCATCGTCCGATACCGGGGTGAGGCGACACCAATCGTCCGTCCACCGATAATGGCGGTCAGCGTCCAAAAAAGCGACAGTGGCATCAACATGAAACCAGCTTCGGTCGGACTCTTGCCGAGTACCCCTTGGGCAAAAATCGGAATATACGCTGACATCGAGACGAGTACCCATGCGGAAAAGAAGACCGCTAAGTTGATCACGAGAATGACCGGATGGCGAATGACTGCTGGTGGCAAGAGTGGATCGCTCGCCTTTTTCTCGACCCGATAGAACGTGAACAATAATACGAAACTAATGAAAAAGCTCGCTAGAATGATCGGCCGCAAGAACGTCTCCGACTCACTGCCCGATAATAAGCCGTACAGAAACGCACTCATCCCGAGCGCAAACAATAACGCACCCCGGTAATCGATTTTCCGCTCTGTTTCACGGACCGTCTCTTTGTAGTAAACGACGATCATGAAGAACGACAATAAGGCAAACGGTACGTTTAGTAAGAAAATATACCGCCACGAAAGCGATTCGACGAGGAATCCACCGACGAGTGGTCCAGCGACACCTGAGATTCCCCAGACAGCGCTGAGCACTCCTTGGATTTTCCCCCGCTCCTCATATGTATACAAATCACCGATGATCGTCATCGCGATCGGCAATACAGCTCCTGCCCCGATTCCTTGAACGGCGCGGAAAACGATCAACATCTCCATCGATTGAGCGAGTCCACAGGCTAACGAAGCGACGGTGAAGACGCCGATCCCGAATAACAGAACCCGTTTTCGACCATATAAATCTGCCATCTTGCCGTAAATCGGTGTTGATACCGCCATGAACAACAAGAACCCAGCAAAGATCCAACTGACTAATTTCGCCCCGTTCAATTCACTCGCCATGACAGGTGTTGCTGTTGCAACGATCGTCCCCTCAATCGCGGCTAAAAACGTCGCGAGCAACAAGGCGACGGTTACTTTTTTCCTCATTTGTTCCACTTCCCCTCTACTGTTCTATCATACTGGTTGAACCAGTGATAAGAAAAGTAAATGCTTATGAAACAGGATTCGCGGGAACGGTATGGAATGGTATACACTAGACTCAGATTCACGATTTCGAATGGAGGAATGTCCTATGTTACGAAAAACGGCACTGATTACCGGTGCATCGGGTGGAATCGGACTGGATCTCGCTGTTCTCGCGGCGCGAGATGGCTTCGATTGTGTACTCGTTGCCCGCAATGAGAAAAAATTGAAGGAGCTTCAACAGGTCCTTGAAAAACGCTATCAGATCAAAGTCTATGTATTCGCTGCTGATTTATCACTAAGCGACAGCGTTGATCGTCTCGTGCAATACTTAGAGGAACAAGAATTGACGGTCGATCTATTGTTCAATAATGCCGGCTTCGCCACGTCGGGACGCTTTGCGGAAATCGATCCAACAGAAGACATTAACTCGATCCAGGTCAACGTCGTCGCCTTGACGGATTTGACGAAACGTCTCTTACCAGGAATGGTTGAACGTGGCTTCGGACGCATCTTGAATGTCGCATCCGTTGCTGCCTTCATGCCAGGACCATACATGAGTGTCTACTATGCAACGAAAGCCTATGTCCTGTCGTTCTCGGAAGCACTTGCGACAGAAGTCGACGGCTCGGGTGTCAGTGTGACTTGTCTCTGCCCGGGACCGACCGATACGAACTTCTTCGACCGGGCGAACATCACGCTACCGTTCAAGAGTATGCCGTCACACCTCGTCGCATTCGCTGGGTACCGTGGCATGCTCAAAGGACGCCGCGTCGTCGTTCCAGGTGTAAGCAACCGGGCCATGGTTTCCTTGTCTCGTCTCCTGCCGCGTCGTCTCCTAACGGAAGTAACAGGACGAATCCAAAATCCTGCACGTCAGCAAGAATCCTCGACAGAAGAAGATCTCCTGTACGCGAATTCATGAAAAAACGGAAGAGCCAGATAGCTGGTTCTTCCGTTTTTGTATTTACGCTTCGCGATGACGAAAGCGTCGCGTCACATAACGTTTGACGCGATCAAATGTCATCGTATAATGATACAGATAACGAACGACGAGCGCACCCGTGATTGAGACGAGGTACCCCGTCGATAAGACGAGTAACCAGGAAACAATCGCGAGGAACCATGAACTCTCGAATCGTAAATATTGCCATTGTAATCCTTCTGATGAGGTAATCAACATGGCGCCCGGGAAAACGGAGGCAGCGAGTAAGTAACAAGCGGCGTAGCGTCCTCTAATGGTACCTTTCATCAACAAAATACTACCAAACACTAAGCCGACGCTCGAGACGATGAGTAACATGACGACATAAGCAAGCGAAATCGATGATCCCAGCATATGCCTTCCCTCCTGTTCGGTATGTTACTATACTGTACCCCTCTTTTCATCGAATGAATGCAAAATTCGTAAAAAAATCGGAAACAATATCCAGATGAATACCGCGTTACTGAATCCATGAAGTAAGTCAAACGTTCCCCCGGTCACAAGTAATGTCAAAAAGGCTTGCCACGAGAATCCCGTCAATACCAAGAACCCGAGATTGCTCACCCATCCATATAAGAAACCAGCTAGAAATCCATATCCAGTCAATACGATTCGGGATCGAAGAAACGGAATGAATCCTAGACTGGCAATCGTTGCATACGCCAGTGCCTGAAATAGGACGAATGGACCGCTTCCTAAAAATAAACTCGTCAATACGACGACGAGCATCCCAGAGATAGCACCGGCGATTGGATGAACGAAGACGGCTACTAATAAGACGATGGCCGTTGCTGGCTGAATGTTCGGCAAACTGGAAAACAACAAACGTCCAACGATTGCCGCTGCCGTCATGATAGCGATGAACCGTAATCGTTGATCTGTCACCTGAAGTCTCTCAAACATGATCAAGAACAAAGAAACGATCAGAACCGTTACGACGATCATACGAACAACCGACTTTCTTGTAAAAAGTGCTTCGTTGGTCCATCGAAAGCCACTTCTCCGTGCACGAGATAGATGATCCGCTGTGCTGTCCGAATTAGAACTGGATCATGCGTCGCCATAACGATAAGATTCGTTGGATTCTGCTTCCACGATGCGACAAAATCCATTCGTGCGCTGTCATCAAGTCCAGCCGTCGGTTCATCAAAGTAATAGCTGTCTTTACTCCATTCAATACCGTCCAAGAGACGTTTTTTTTGCGTCGTAAAACTACCGCTTCGATCGTCTAATGGTGCGAGCATCGGATGCGCTGGTACATAATGCATCTCTCCCGCCCGCCGAACTTTTCCGTAAAGCGGGCGTTCGACACCGAGTGCGAGACGTAGTAGCGTCGACTTTCCACTCCCGTTCGCACCGACGATCGCAATCCGTTCGCCTTGATGAAATGACAATTTCCCTGTCACCAGTGCATAGCGTGTCTGCAACGGATAACGATGTTGAACGTTTTCGATTTGGTTCAGGAAACGTCCAGTTGTTTCAGCCGATTCACTCGTCAGCGAGAGGTCGGATTGGATCGTCATCGAACAATGGATCTGACAACCAAACCGTCGTTCGATTTCTTCAAGCAATCCCATTAATCGCTTGCGTCTGACATGATCAAGAAAGAGAAAAGGTTCCGACAAAAAAAGTGTCTTCGGTGACGAAGACAAGGCATGACCGAGTCCGACGAGCTGTTGTTCCCCAGCCGAAAGTTCACTCGACTCCGCTTCAAAAAAGGCTTCTAAGCCAAGTAAGGTCGCGAGTTCTCCGGCTCGAAACAAGGAGACGGTCGCAAGCAAGTCCCGGACACGTCCATGTAGGAGGCGCTCTGGTGTCAAGACTGATTGATCATGCTCGATTGCCTGATGTCGCAGTCGCTCTTCTCGATCGTTGTCGGTATACATGATAGGCATCCCGCATTCCTCCCTTTGTAACTAATAATGATATTGGTAGCAACAGAGCCGAAGCGATTGCCCATGATGTGAAACAAAGCAGGACTCCCATTGTTAGCAGGACTCCGGTCTGAACATCTCGTCGCGCGAACGGTCGTAAACGAGACGGTGCCGCTTCGATCGGGATGATATGATAGGCCGCCATCCGTTCCAGACGAATGCCAAGCGACGCATCAGGATGACTCATCTTAACCTCCGGCCAAGTCCGTAAAAACGAGGGAATTAGTGCCAGGACCATACCCGTCAATCGTGTTAGTCGGGGTAGGAGACGAAACAACGGTCCCATCTGATCAAGTCGAACTAACGTGAAGATCCATTGACTTGAGGTGACGAATAATGTCACCTGGATCGTCGTTTCATATATGGCAAACGAATCGATGCTTGCTCCATATAAGAGTGGTACACACATCATGACGGCATAGAGAGCAGGAAGTAAGAGATATCGAAAAATAGTCCGCTCTTGAACGAATAAGAACAAGAGTAGATGATAGACCACGATGATCGTTTGATCGTGTGTGAGGACGAATGGAATCGTAATCATCCCGATGAAAAAGAGAGCGACGTTCACTGGGTGAAGTCGCTCCCGTTCTGGTTTACTCAAAATAAGCCATTGCATCTTTTTCAAACCGCCATTCGAGACGGTCTCCTTTTTTCAGTTCATAACTCCCGGCACCGACTTCCCCGGGTTTTCCGTTGACACCGAAGACCCAGCCACTCCCTGCTCCAGCTGACTTTTCACGAATCCCATCGACTGCCGTTACATATGCCATCTCACCTTTACCTGTTTTAACGACATCAAGCGTTGTATCTTCAAGCGCATCCAGTGCTGTATCTTTTTTATTTAAACACACGTCTTTATCGAATAATGTCTTATCCTTGACGTGATCCACGACCGACACCTTGACTTCGGTCTCACAAGACGCTGTTTGTTGTTCCTCTTTTGCTTCTGCGCAACCGGCAAGTAACACGATACTTGCAGCAAATAACCATTTTTTCATCGTACGACTCCTTTTCGCCTTGAGGTCTCAAAGCTGTAATTGTATAACAGAATGGTTTTATCTCGTAGTGATTGACCGTCAGACCGCAGATAGGTCAGACGAATCGCATTCGCTAAAACATCGTCCCCTGTATTAACATACGGGATAAGTTTCCCTTTGTCATCAATCAAAAATACTGTCGCATCCTGTAGACTAAACGTTTCGTAGAGCCCATCGAGGTCCATCTCGACATAGGGGGTTTTGGAATCATGTAAGATCTCATGCATCGAGAGTTTTCGTAACGTCTCAAACGATTGGTTCGCATCAATCAGTTTTTGATAATACGATATCAATGATTTCGTCGCCAACTCTTCACGTGGTCGATAGGAAATCGTTCCGGTCAACTCTTGATAACTGACATCATAACGAATGAACCGTTTCGGAGTTTGGACGAGCATCTCAAACGAAGCATTCCGTAGATTCCCGCCTCGATCGAACATTAGCTGGCTTTGTTCCAACCGTAATCCGTCTTCTCCTACACGGCGTTCGACTTGTGCGAGAAAGCGATCGAACGAATCATCCGTGATGGTCACGCGACCAATCTGTTGAGTTTCTTCCCGCAACGTTCCGGCATCAAACGGTCCGAGGAACAGTTGAAACAGGAAGAACAAGAACCCGAATAATGCCATGTATCGTTTATAACGTGAATTCTTTTTCGGATGCAACACGATCAAAAAGATGATGATGCCGAGCGGTAATTGAATATCATAGACTGGAAACGACACGGCGCCGAGACACGCATAAAAAATGAACTTCATATACAAGTATGTTTCTTTTTCCGTTCGCCGTTCAAGTAAAAACGCTAAGCCACTAGCAGCCAGTAAAAAGAGTGCCCATAAAATGAGAAAGTCCATCTTTTACCCTTTGACCGGGACGACCCGGTGATCAAACATGAGATGGCTGTTTGCAAATACTTCTCGTGCCTCTTGTTCCAGTACTTCTTCTTGATCGACATAACGCGCAGATACGTGCGTCAAGAGGAGCTTTTTTACCTGCGCCGTATCCGCGATGACAGCTGCCTGTCGAGCAGTCGAGTGACCGAAGCGTCCCGCATGTTCGACTTCTCGATCGGCAAACGTCGCTTCATGGACTAATACATCGACATCTCGCGCGAGCTCTATCGACGCCGCGCACGGCATCGTATCGCCAAGAACCGCTAGCTTGACACCTGGTTTGGGAGATTCTAAAAAGTCAGACGATGCGTAGACCGTGCCATCGAATTCAAAGGTTTCTTCCAGTGTGATTCGGCGATAGAGTGGACCGGAAGGAACTCCAAGTGCCTTCAGTGCATCGACACGCAATGCCCCACGCTCTTCTGGTCCTTCTAGGCGGTACCCGAACGCCGGAAAACGGTGCTCAAGTGACCGCACCGTCACGCGGAAACCATCTTGTTCGTATGTTTGACCATCTTCGACTTCAACGATCTGGAGTGGATAACGTAAATATGTTCCTGTAATCCTTAATGTCGCGTCCATCCATTCCTTAATCCCTGTCGGTCCATAGATCGTTAGCGGTGTCGTTCCTTCTAAGGCAGCTCGCGTACTGATAAATCCTGGTAATCCAAAAATATGATCCCCATGTAAATGGGTGATGAAGATCGCGTTGACTTTTCGTGGTTTAATCGGACTGTGTAAGATTTGATGTTGCGTCGCCTCTCCACAATCGAACAACCAGGTCATTTTGGGGTGTAACAAGGCAATCGAAGTAACGTTCCGTTGTTTTGACGGCATACCGGCTCCTGTCCCTAAAAAATAAAATTCCATCTTTTTCCCCTTTTCGTAAAATTAGCATTTTTTATACACAAAATACACCTTTCGTGTGTTGAAGCATGGTAAACTGTACCTATTCAGATTTGGAAGGTGGTTTTTCCATGACTAAGATTGAACGGACATATGCCCGGATCGTCCGGGAAGCCCGTAAACTAAACGAGAGTTATCGGCAAAAATACGGAAAGTCGATTCAAATCGATGAAATCGCTTCGACCTTATTATGTACAGAAGAACTCGTTTTAGAGTCTATGGAATATGTGGATCGTCCTCAAGTAGTTTAATCGTACAATGATAAAGAGTGTATCGCAATGTCGCGATACACTCTTTTTGTGTTCCATCAGCTTATTTGTTCGTGATGTAATCGACTAACGTCACACAAAGTTCAGCTGTTTTGACGAGTTCTTCGATTGGCATCTTCTCATTCGTCGTATGGATATCTTCATATCCGACCGCCAAGTTGACCGTTGGAATACCGAAACCAGCGATGACATTGGCATCTGATCCGCCACCAGAATGCAAGAGACGTGGTGTACGTCCAAGTTGTGTGATGGCTGCTTTTGCGACTTCGACAACTTGATCTCCATCTTCGAACTTGAAGCCTGGGTACATGACTTTGACTTCCACTTCGGCACGACCACCGAGTTCTGCCGCTGCTTCTTCAAATGCCGCTTTCATCTTCTCAGTCTGCGCTTCCATCTTCGGAGCAACAAGTGAACGTGCTTCCGCGAAAATTTCTACATAATCACAAACGATGTTCGTTGATGGACCACCACCGCTGAACCGTCCGATGTTAGCTGTCGTCTCTTCATCAATCCGACCGAGTGGCATCTTCGCGATGGCTTTTGAAGCAATCGTAATCGCCGAGACCCCTTTTTCTGGTGCGACACCAGCGTGAGCTGTTTTTCCAAAAATCTTCGCATTGACTTTTGCTTGGGTTGGAGCAGCGGTGATGATGTCCCCTACTTTTCCGTCTGAATCGAGTGCGAAACCGTAATCCGCATCAATTTTCGATGAATCAAGGACCATCGCCCCAACAAGTCCAGATTCTTCACCGACTGTAATGACGAACTGGATTTTTCCGTGTGGTTGATTTGTCTCATTGAGTACATGAACGAGTTCAATTAGTGAAGCGAGTCCCGTTTTATCATCTGCTCCAAGAATCGTCGTGCCGTCCGTCTTGACATAACCGTCCTCGATGATTGGTTTGATTCCTTGACCCGGGAATACTGTATCCATATGGGAAGTGAAATAAATTTTATCGACCCCGTCTTTTGTTGCCGGAAGCGTGACGATCAAGTTATTTCCTTTGTGTTCCGTCTTAGACGAAGCGTCATCCTCAAAAACGTCACATCCGAGATCCTCAAACGTTTTTTTCAAGTGAGCACAAATCCGTGCTTCCTCTTTTGATTCCGAATCGATCTGGACAAGCTCTAAAAACGTATCCAATACGCGTTGTTCATTGACCATGACAAAAACCTCCTCTAATATACTTCAATCCAATAGCGCTTTATTAGTATACCATCCTGACAGCCATTTGCACTTCTGAAAGGTTGTTTGTACAATGGCAGTAATCAGTCGATATGAGAGAGGAGGACATGACGATATGGCAAGACCATCGAAACAACAACGGATCATTAAATGGACGACGATCGGAATCTTAGCGATTTTCCTACTCGGAACATTCGCTTCAACGATGTTCTATTTCTTTTGATTGACGTAGCGTTGTTTGAGACGCAAATATTGCTCTGCTTCCTGCAGCATATGCAACAAGGCAGATCGAACCTCGAACTCCTCCCGCGTGACGGGTAAGGCAGAGGCACGAAAACGCGTCAATAGCGCTTCTAGTTCTAAAATGTATACCATTGCGTCGGCTTCAGGTCGGACATTGTCGCCAATCGTCCGAAAGAAGGCGGCGACTTTTTTTCCTTCTTCGACGACGAGAACAAGTTCCTCCGCATGATGGACGATGCCACGTAGGAGCTCGAATTGTTGTTCGCGCATCCGGAAATAGGCATAGTCCTCATCGTCATTACGTCGACCGATCGCATTCCCCATACGTTTTAAGGCAGCATCTTTTCCCTCATGTAACAGACGTTCCGTCTCGTCAAGCGTCAACGCATGATGATTGACTCGCCCTGTCTCGATCGCGGCCGCGACTTCATAGAATAAGGACGCGATCCGTTGATCAATTTTTTCCCGTCGGTCGTCGATCAACAAATCAAGACTTGGCATGTACATGTTGACAAGCATTCCGACACCAACACCAATTCCGAGCAATAAGGATTCATTCAACAGGATGTGTGCGTTGAGCTGACGTTCCGTATACAAATGTGTCAGTATGACGACACTCGTGATGAAACCGTCCTGAAGTCGGAGGCGTTGAACGGATGGAAGGAATAAAATGAAATAGATCAATAACGTAACCGGACGATAACCGATGACTTCGAACAGAATGAATCCAAGTACGATGGCAAGTAATGACGCCATGATCCGTTCGTAAGACGACCGAAACGTCTTCTTTCGTGTCGATTGGATACTCAAGATCGCAATGATCGCAGCGAAGACGTAATAATCGAGCTTAAGTCGCTCCGCAATCCACATCGCGAGCGCGGCAGCGACTGCCGTCTTCAGCGTTCGATAACCGATTTGCATCAGGTTCACCTCCCTTTTGTTTTTCTTTGTTAGACTACCTACGTTGGACACGAATGTCCATTGCTTTTTAAAGGACGTGATTTTCTTTGACGACACGCACTATCCGTCCTGGTCGCCCCGTGCGCCGGACTAGCTCACTGAAAGGGTTACTCTTCTTTTTCCTCATCGGCATTCTCTTGTTCTTTTGGCTTCGTGAGGAACCGAAGACAGTTTTATCCCCACCGGCTCCTTATACAGCTGAGCGTTATGAGAAAGGTACAATCAACGAACAAGACTTCCAAACGTTCGCCGAGGCAAAGGAGTATGCGGGTCAGCGTGGTGCGGTAAAGCGCGCTTCCGATGACCGCTACGTCTATCTCGGTGGACAAGGTACCGGAATCGTCGATGATCGCGGTATTCTGTCGATTCATCATGACGCCGATTTAAAGAAACGGCTTACCTATGTCGCTTCCGGCACACGCGTCCAATTGCTTCAGTTCGGTGAACAGACGAGTCGCGTCAGCGTCGCAGGCGCAACTGGTTATGTTCCAACGGATCGCTTACGTCCGTTCCCGGCAGAACGTGTCTCGAATCCGTCGTACTATCAGACGAAGGGAAATCGACTCCTTCACTACATCGTTGCTGACGGTGGACTTGGTGGATTGATTGTCGCTGGTGAAGCGACGAACGCGACGTCTCGGACGAGCAAATACGTCGAATCGAAGACACTGACACGTGATTTGACGAAACCGACGCGCCTGAGTGCCAAACAACTCGATGCGTTCATCAAGGAGCAAGCGCCGGACAGCCCTTTGGTCGGGAAAGGAAAAGTCTTTAAGTCCGTTGAAAAGAAATACCGGGTCAACGCGGCCTACCTGCTTGCACACGCCATCCACGAATCCAACTATGGACGGTCTGAGATTGCCCGCGAAAAAAATAATCTATTCGGCGTCAATGCGACGGATTCTGCCCCGGGAGAAGATGCGACTGCTTATAAATCCTTGACGGATTCAATCGAGCAGACCGGCCGATTCATCGCAAAAGATTATCTCGATCGGGATGGTCGTTATTTCCGTGGGGCGTACCTCGGGAACAAACAAAAAGGCATGAACGTCTTTTACGCGTCAGACCCCTTCTGGAGTGAAAAAATCGCTGGTATCCTAGTGAAAATGAACGCCTTCTAAATCCGAGATATGATACACTATAGGGCGAGACAACAATCATTGAGGAGTGAACACGTCATGGAAAAAGTTTTAGTATTTGGTCATAAAAATCCTGATACCGATACGATCACATCGGCAATCGCTTATGCAGAATTAAAGAAAGCTCTCGGTGTCAATGCCGAAGCAATCCGTCTTGGTGAGATGAATGATGAAACGTTATTCGCGCTCGATACGTTCAAAGTTTCAGCACCACGTCTAGTGACAGAGGTCGCGACAGAAGCGTCACACGTCATCTTAGTCGACCACAACGAACGTCAGCAAAGTGCGAACGATATCGACGCTGTTACCGTAACAGAAGTCATCGACCATCACCGAATCGCAAACTTCGAGACATCGGATCCTGTCTATTACCGGGCAGAACCAGTCGGTTGTACAGCAACGATCCTTAACAAGCTCTACAAAGAGCATGGTGTTGCAATCAAACCAGAAATCGCTGGTCTGATGCTATCAGCGATCATTTCTGACTCGCTTCTGTTCAAATCACCGACTTGCACAGAGCAAGATATCATCGCAGCTCGTGAACTCGCAGAAATCGCCGGTGTCGATGCGAACGTCTATGGTCTTGAGATGCTCAAAGCTGGAGCTGATCTCTCGAAGAAAACCGTTCCTGAATTGATCTCACTTGACGCAAAAGAATTCACGATGGGAACACTCAAAGTCGAAATCGCTCAAGTCAACACGGTCGATACAGCTGAAGTCTTGCTTCGCCAAGAAGAACTCGAAACAGCGATCAACGAAGTCATCCTTGCAAAAGGTCTTGATTTGTTCGTCTTCATCGTTACGGATATCTTGACGAACAACTCAGTCGGACTCGTCCTCGGGAAAGAAGCGAATCTCGTCGAACGTGCTTATGGTCTTGAAGCGACGAACAACCTCGTCTACCTCGAAGGTGTCGTTTCACGTAAGAAACAAGTCGTTCCTGTTTTAACAGATACAGCTCTTGCAACACAATAAGTAAAAAAAGAAGGAGTTCGCTCCTTCTTTTTTGAATAAAGAATATGAATGGTCGTTCATTCATTACATAAAGGAGGAATCAATATGACACAAACAATCATGGTGACGGGTGGAACGAACGGTATGGGAAAAGCGATGGCAATCGCTTTAAAGGAAGCTGGCTGGAATGTCGTCGTCACAGGACGTGACGCAGAACGCTTGCGACTGATGGATGAAGCATTGGAACAGATTCAAGGCGAGCATCTGACGATTCAGATGGATGTCCGTGACGCGGACGCTTGTCTTGATGCTGTCAAGCAAGCACGCGAACGGTTCGGTCGTCTCGAGGCATTAATCAACAATGCTGCCGGGAACTTCATCTGTCCGACCGACGAATTATCGCCGAATGGATGGAAGACGGTCATCGATATCGTCCTCAACGGAACATTTAACTGCTGTCACGCTCTTGTCAAGGGTTGGCAGGAAGATCAAGTCGCTGGCGGTCAAATCGTCAATATCGTCGCTTCTTATGCATGGCAGGCAGGTGCCGGTGTCGCTCCGAGTGCTGCTGCAAAAGCCGGCGTGCTGAACTTGACGCGGACGCTTGCCGTCGAATGGGGCTATAAATATCAAGCCCGTGTCAACGCGATCAGTCCGGGGCCGATCGAACGGACGGGTGGTGCTGATAAACTTGCTTTATCACCAGAACACGCGGAACGAATTCGCCGCAACGTCCCACTCGGTCGATTTGGAACACCGGAAGAGATCGCGACGCTTGCAACCTGGATGGTATCAGATCAAGCCTGCTACTTGAACGGAGAATGCATCGCTCTTGACGGTGGTCATTGGTTAAATAAACAACCATTCTGATGATTGAGATTTAATGACTTAAGAAGTCATTCTCCACAAAGATAAGAATGACGCGTTTCACGCCACTCCTACAGGAAAAAGCGCATTTTTGCACTGTCAGAGACGAACAAGATCTGCTTTCCTGCTTGAATGAAGCAGGAAAACTAGCTTGTGTCTCGCCTGAGGAAAGAGCGTGAAAAGACGCGGCATTCTTTTTTGGAGTCAGCCCCTTACATTCGTCTCGAACTATTTTTCTTTCTTTTCGCTATGTTTATGAATTATCTAGAACAGGTAGAAAGTACAAGAAGGAGGCGGTCATATGTGGGGTGCGTTCGGTTGGGGTGCGTTAGCAGGTGGCGCCGTTGTCATTGGCGCCTTGTTTGGACTGTACTTACCCTTAAAACAACGACTGATCGGTTACATCATGTCGTTTGGAACAGGAATCTTGATTGGAGCAGCGACATTTGAGTTGCTCGATGAGGCATTAAAGAAATCAACAACGTTCGTCGTTGCGATTTCCTTTATCGTCGGGGCACTTGTCTTTACGGGCTTTGACTTGTTCGTCTCGTCACGCGGCGCGAGTAAACGGAAACGCTCGTCTGGTGGGAATGAAGGCACGGGGACGGCGATTTTCTTTGGGACGATTCTTGATGCCATCCCAGAATCAATCATGATCGGTGCCAGTCTGTTATCTGGAAATGTCAGCGCGGCACTCGTCGCGGCAATTTTCGTCAGTAACATCCCGGAAGGTTTATCGAGTACGACAGGGTTACGAAAAGATGGCTTTTCGAAGAAAAAAGTCTTGCTGATGTGGGGAGTCGTCTGGTTAATCTCCGCCCTCGCCTCACTCGCCGGCTATACGGTTCTCGCAGAACTACCAGACATGCAGTTCGCCATGATCGGTGGCTTCGCAAGTGGTGGGATCATCGCGATGCTCGCTTCGACGATGATGCCGGAAGCTCACGAGGAAGGCGGCGCGATCGTTGGTCTGTTCGCAGCACTTGGATTAATCACTGCCATCATCCTCAGTTAAACACATAAGGCGTGTTGTCCGGGAAACGAACCGGACAACACGCCTTATGTGTTAAACAATTTAAAACTCACCTGTTCCTCCCGTAACCCCCTCCCATTCCTCCTTAAAACGAGCCACGAACTCTTCCATGTAGCGATGTCGTTCCTCCGCTAAATGATGGGCCGTCTTCGTATTCATTAAATCTTTTAGTCGGAATAACTTTTCTTCAAAATGATTCAGGGCACTTGTCTCGCCTGTTCGATCACCCGGCTTTCGTGGTGTTAGTCCTGGCACATGCATTGGCTCCCCGAACCGACCAGCGAACTGAAACGTTCGCGCAATCCCGATTGCGCCGATCGCATCGAGACGGTCGGCGTCTTGGACGACTTTTCCTTCGATCGTTCGCATTGGTGGACGTGTGCCATCTTTATAGGACAGGCTCGTGATAATGTTTAAAATCTGTTCCTGTTCCTCCTCTGTCACCTTTCCTTGCAAAAAGGTGGCGACCGTCTCTGCCGTTCCCCCGAGTTTGCTATCTGCTACGTCATGAAGTAAGGCTGCTAATTCGATGATCCGAACATTCCCGCCTTCCTGTTTTGCAATATGTAACGCTAAACGGCGAACTCGTTCAATGTGAGCATAATCATGACCTGAAAAGTCCGTCGCATGAAACGACCGGACGAACGCTTCCGTTTCTTGAATCATTGTCGTTCCCTCCATTCCGGTTCAAGTAATCCATACAGTAACATGTCATGCCGCTCTCCGTCTCGTCGTAAAAAAGCACGGTATCTTCCTTCCTGCACGAACCCAAGTCGCTCGTATAATTTAATTGCACGCAAATTATAATCAAAGACCGTCAATTGAATCCGGTACAGATTCAGCTCCAAGAAGGCGTATTCGAGGATCGTCTGTAGCGCATCCGTCGCATACCCTTGCCCTTCACAATCCGAATCGATGCCGATCATCAACCATGCCGTTCCGTGTGTCGGTAAAATATCTTCTAATGCAACGACTCCAATCATCCGTTCATCTTCAAAGTTCCGAATCGCAAATCGAAACGTCTCCGGTGCATCCGTCGCCATCATCTTTTCAATCTTATCCATGGATAAATGACGATATGGCGTCGCACTAAAATGACGGGCGAATGTCGCATCGTCAAGCAATCGTTGCATCACTTCGGTATCTTCCGGTTGAAAACGTGTCAGACGAGTATGATGACCTTCCAGTAGTTTTTTCATTCTTATCCCCCTCTATATTAAAAATCGAAAAACGCTAACCCCTTTTCAGAGTTAGCGTACGGTGATCATAAAACTTTTTCGAGGAATTTTTTTGCCCGGTCCGTCTTCGGATTGTCGAAGAGTTCGACTGGTGAACCTTCTTCCATTAAAATTCCTTCATCGAGGAACAAGACACGATCGGCGACTTCTTTTGCGAAGCCCATCTCGTGCGTCACGATGACCATCGTCATTCCACTCTCAGCAAGCTGCTTCATGACGTCTAGCACTTCGTTGACCATCTCTGGGTCAAGGGCTGATGTCGGTTCATCGAACAGCATGACGTTCGGTTCCATCGCAAGTGCGCGGGCGATCGCGACCCGTTGTTTTTGTCCACCTGACAACTGATTCGGGTAATTATCGCGTTTTTCCGCTAAACCGACACGTTCCAGTAACGTCTCCGCTCGTTTAATCGCCTCGTCCTTTGAAATTCCGAGGACATTGATCGGTGCGTACGTCAGATTATCAAGGACAGACTTATGCGGGAACAAGTTGAACTGTTGGAAAACCATGCCGATGTTCTGACGTGCTTTCGAGATGTTCGCCTTTGGTTTTGTCAGTTCAAAACCATCGACGATGATCGTCCCACTCGTTGGTTGTTCAAGTAAATTGATACATCGTAGAAATGTTGATTTACCAGATCCCGACGGTCCGATGACAGCGACGACTTCACCGCGTGTAACCGTCGTCGAGATACCTTTTAATACTTCTAATTTTCCGAACTGCTTATGCAAATCGGTGACTTGGATCATAGGTTCCATCTGATTACCCACTCTTTCTCATAGCTTTTTCGACTTGTTGGCCTATCAAGCTCAATCCCATGACAAGAACAAAATATACGAATCCGGCAAACAATAACGGTTCGAAATAGATTGCCTTTTCTCCTCCGACGATTTGCGCCCGGCGCATGACATCAAGCACGCCGACCGTCGAGACAAGCGCCGACTCCTTCGTCAACGTGATCAATTCGTTCATGATCGCTGGGAGGATGTTTTTAAAGGCTTGCGGCAAAATGATCGAACGCAGTTGTTTGAAATACGAAATACCGAGCGCGTCTGCTGCTTCCCATTGTCCACGATCAACAGCCTGAATCCCTGCCCGAATGATTTCCGAAATATACGCTCCGGAGTTCAAAGAGAAGGCGATGATTGCTGATTGGTATCCTGTCGTGACATATCCAGTTAGTTGCGGTAATCCGAAGTGAACGATTGCCAGTTGCAAAATCAGTGGTGTACCCCGGAAAATCGCTGTGTAGGCATGACCGATGAAACGGAGGATTCGACTTTTTGTGATTTTTAGTGCCGCGACGACGATTCCGATCAGCATCCCGGCAATGGCTGCTACGATGACGACTTGGAAGAGGACCGGAATGCCCTCGAGAATATATGGAATTGAATCTTGAATCTTTGTAAAGTCTATCATAATCAATCTCCTAACGTCGCACAAAAGGGATGAGGTTACCCCCACCCCCATGCACTTGACTTATTTTGCTTCTTTTTGGAACCACTCTTCTGCTAATTTATCGATTTCACCACTGTCGATCATTTTCTTCAGCTCTTTGTTGAAATCGTCACGCATCTTATCCCCTTTTTTGAAGGCGATTGCTGAACCAGCTGGACCATCTTCTTTAATCTGGTACGTTTTCAGGGAGGCATCTTGATCCATGTATTTGACGGCGACTGCATCCTCGATAATGAGGGCATCGATCCGACCTGTATTCAATTCTTGAATGATTTCTGGAATTTTGTTCAATGGAACCGTTTCGCTGTCTTTAAAGCGGTCTTTCGCGAGTCCCTCTTGAATCGAACCAAGCTGGACACCGATTTTTTTACCTTTGAGTTCATCTTCTGAACTGATCGCTTTATCCTTCGTCATGACTAAGTTTTTCGATTCGAAGTAAATGTCCGTGAAGTCAGCATTTTTCTTCCGTTCTTCCGTTGGTGTCATGCCCGCCATGACGAAATCCACACGACCTGAGCTAAGCGCACCAAGTAGACTACCGAATTCCATATCTTCGATTTTTAATTTATATCCAAGATTTTTCGTAACTTCTTTGGCGATCGCAACGTCGAAGCCGACGATGTCTTCTCCTTTTTTCGTATCGATGTATTCAAATGGGAAGTAATCCGCTGATGTTCCCATCGTCAATACTTTATCATCCTTACTTGATCCACCTGTTGATTCTTCCGACGCGCCACATGCTGCCATTGTGACTGCCAGAATGCCTGCCATTGCCGTTGCTAATAATTTTTTCATTCGAGTTTTCCCCTTCCAACGCTCAATTGTCAGAACTTTAACAATAGTATGACTTATGTGTATGTCCAATTCAATACCGAAAAGCCTGACCTGTTCTATTGCTTTTAGGATATACGAATATTTATTCACTGTAAAGCATAAATATATAAATTTTTTTGACTTTCTATTCATAAATCATGCATAAATGACTGTTTATACAATTTTGCAAACGTTTTCAAATTTAAAATTTATTATTTTAGTCTTATGAATACACAAAAAAGACTCCTTTTTCAGGAGTCTTCTTCGTTTAGGCGTAGATTTCAATTAATGATTCAAGTTTCTCGACGACTTCTTCCGCCGTGAACGATTCGATGTCGAAGCGCTCGACCATCGAGAGGATGTTTCCATCTTGCATTAACGCAAATGATGGAGATGAAGGTGGATAACCTTCGAAATATTCACGCGCACGGTCTGTCGCTTCGCGATCTTGTCCAGCGAATACTGTGACGAAATGATCGGGCTTGATGCCCTCTTTCCGATTGACGTACGCTGCTGCAGGACGGGCGATCCCGCCAGCACATCCACAAACAGAATTGACAAGGACAAGTGTCAGACCTTCCCGTTTCATTGCTTCATCCACGCTCTCTGGCGTCGTTAATTCTTCAAATCCAGCAGCTTGCGCTTCTTTGCGGGCTGTTTGGACGACATCTTCAAAATACATTTGGAAATCCATCGTATTGCCTCCTTTGATTCGTTCTCCTTCTTATTGTACGAGTTTCGGTGAAATCTGTCCAAGTCTGCCGCTTAATTCATTTTCTAAAAATGGTCGCGCCTGCAACAGATCACGGAACGCGATGTACCGGTCGATTTTTTCTTCCGTTGGTCGCTTGTTTTGTTTGTACGCACGGATCAAGATGTTCTTCGGTGTGTGCTCAAGATCGATGAATTCAAGCAATTGCGCTTCATATCCTACAAGCGTCAATAACTCGGCACGAATCGAGTCCGTCGCAAGTGATGCGAATTTTTCTTTGATCAGTCCGTGCTGGAGCATGACATCAAGTGGAGCGCAGTCCAGTTGACGGTTCAGCTCCTTTTGACAACACGGTACACTTAGGATGACTGATGCATTCCAGTCGACAGCTCGTGCGAGTGCGACGTCCGTCGCGACATCACAAGCGTGAAGCGTCACCATCAGGTCGACTTCCGTTTCCCCTGTATAATCATGAACGTCCCCGACGCGGAATGTCAGATCGGTATAATCCAGATCACGTGCAATTTGCGTACATTCTTCGATAACTTCTTTCTTTAAATCAAGACCTGTCACTTCAAGGTCGAATCCTTTGACGACTTTTAAATAATGGTAGAGAGCGAACGTCAAATACGATTTCCCGCAACCAAAGTCTAAAATCCGCAGTTTTTTTCCTGTTGGTAAGGCGGCGATGCTATCCTCGACGAATTCAAGGAAGCGATTGATTTGCTTGAACTTATCGTACTTCTGTTTTTTGACTTGCCCCGCTTCCGTCATCACACCTAGACGAATCAGAAACGGAACCGGTACACCGTCTTCTAATAGATAGGTTTTTTTTCGGTCATGCGACAAGAGTGCTTTCATCGGTTCCTTTTGGGATGTCTTGATCGCGACTTTCATCTTTTTCGAGAGCTGGAACTGCCATTCTTCTTCTTCAAAACGGAAGAGGAATTGCCGGAATTCCGTGAACCAGTCATCGAGTCGACCGATGAAATCCTCCACTAAAATATTTTCATGCTTCATGACGCGTTCAAATTGAAACTCAACCTGCATCATCACCGTATCTCTTAATAGAATCGGTTTTACCTTGATTCGTCGGAGATCATTGGATTTTTGACGCGGATTGCTCATCGTTGCATGGATCAGTACTCCTTGCGTGATTTTCGAAGCAAGGTTCGCTTTTAATTCATGTAGTTCCACTAGTCGTCCCGTCCTTTTCTAATGTTCTTTCGAAACTGTAGCAAATTCGTACCTGTTCGACAAGTTTACACGCTTCATCATTCTTACGTAATCAAAAGGAGGAATGCATCATGTTCAAAAAAATTCTCTCACAAATCGGAATCGGTGCTGCAACGGTCGACACACGGTTGACGGATGATCGCTGTGAACCAGGCGGTCAAATCCACGGTGTCGTCCATATCAAAGGTGGAAACGTCGATCAAGAAATTGACCGGATTTATCTTGAATTCAACACGCAGTACAAACAAGAAGTCAATGATAGTACGACGTTTACGACCTTTACGCTCGACCGGTTTGCCTTAAATGAAGCGAAGTTCACGATCGAAGCGGGTGTCGAGCGGGAAATTCCATTCACATTACGTGTGCCACTAAATACGCCACTCTCCGTCAGCCAATCGAAATCATGGATCGAGACCGGACTTGACATCGCACAATCCGTTGATCCGTCGGACCGTGACGCTGTCATCGTCGAAGCAAACCGTTACCAAACGACGGTCTTAGATGCCATGGAGTCACTTGGCTTCCGGTTAAAGAAAGCCGATACAGAAAAATTACCTGGACGATTCCGTAAAGATTTACCGATTGCTCAGGAACTTGAATACTCAGCACGCAATACACACTACGCTCATAAACTGGATGAGATCGAAATCATCATGCTCCAAGACAGCTCAGGGATTGATTTAATCGTCCAAGTCGATCGTCGTGCGCATAGTCTCGGATCATTGTTCAGTGAAATGGCTGGAGCGGATGAGTCAATGATCAAACTACGCCTATCCAATAGTGAACTGCAGGATCAGTCATTTGTCGAACGCCAGCTGACAAACATCGTGGAGCGCTATAGCTGATCGATCGAATGACTAAAAAGTGATTCCTCTTCAAGGGGAGTCATTTTTTTGTTCAAATCGGAATGCACAAAAACATTATTAAAACTTATTTGCTAATGTAATCGTTTTCAAATAAAATATTGTTTTAAAACAAGCACCTTGCTATACTGTCCGTATTGAAAAGAATTCCAGTCGTGGTTTGACTAGAGGAGGATGTACATCATGAAAAGGATCGGGCAATTCACGTTAACAGCAGGACTCGCAGCAGTACTCGTTTCAAGTAGTTTGCCTGTCATGGCAGAGGCAGGATCTTCAGCAGATCGGATCAGTCAAAAAATCGACACGATGACGCTCGAACAAAAAATTGGACAGATGATCATGCCGGACTTCCGGCAGTGGAATGGCAGTAACCATACGTCGCTTGCTCCGGAAGTCGCGAACATCATCGACCGCTATGATTTAGGTGGCGTCATTTTGTTTGCTGAGAACGTCAGTGAAACCGAACAGACGACAAAACTCGTTCATGATCTGCAAGAAGTGGTCAAACAAGATGACAGCAACGATATTCCGCTCTTTGTCACGATCGACCAAGAAGGTGGCATCGTCACTCGGCTCGGAACAGGAACGAACTTACCCGGCAATATGGCGTTAGGTGCGACCCGTAGTAGCGCGTATGCCAATGATGCCGGTCATATCATCGGTTCTGAACTGCATGCGCTTGGCATCAATGTCAACTTCGGTCCGGTTCTTGACGTCAACAGTAACCCTGGAAATCCCGTCATCGGTGTTCGCTCGTTCTCAAGTGACCCGGAGCTCGTCGGAACGCTCGGTTCCGCTTTGATGAAGGGTATTCAAACTGAAGGCGTCGCAGCGACCGCGAAACACTTCCCGGGTCACGGCGATACCGCGACCGATTCCCATTATGGCTTGCCGGTTGTCGACCGGTCCCTGGAGGAGCTGGAACAAGTCGAGCTCGTCCCGTTCAAGCGTGCCATCGCCGAAGACATCGATATGATCATGACAGGACACATCGGAATGCCGCAAATCGAGTCTGAAGTTGTCACGTCAAAAAACGGCACTTTCCCTTTACCTGCGACATTGTCGGATGACGTCATCACGGGCGTACTGCGCGAAAAACTCGGCTACGATGGTATCGTCATCACGGATGCTTTGAATATGCAGGCGATCGCCGACAATTTTACGGAATCAGAAGCCGCTCTGAAAACATTTGACGCCGGTGTCGACATCGCGCTCATGCCGACGATTCTTCGTTCCGAGCAGGATGTCACAAAACTCGACCAGATTTTTAAGGACGTGATTGCGGCAGTCAAAGACGGACGTCTGTCAGAGAAACGGATTGATCAATCGGTCGAGCGGATCCTGACGCTGAAGGCAGAACGCGGAATATGGAATGGCACGACGGATACGACATCCTTAGTAGATAAACTCGCGCAAGCGAACCAAATCGTCGGTAGTCCCGAACATAAAGCAAAAGAACGCGCGATGACGGAAGCCGCGGTCACACTCGTGAAAAATGATCAACGGACGTTACCCTTCAAGCCGAAAAAGAATGCAAACGTTCTTGTGATCGCCCCTGCGACGGATCAAACGGACAGCATGAAAAAGACGATTGCTTCCCTGCCTAAGAACCGGAACTGGCACGTAACGACAGCGAATTACTCGGCTACTACGCTACCGCTCGACCAAAACCCGACACTACGGGCACAACTCGATGCAGCAGATTACATCATCGTCGGTTCAAACGTCAATACGAGTGCCAAACTACTGCCTACTGCACCAGAGCAAGCGATTCCGGCTTCAATCTTCCGGTATGCGAAACAAACAGATATACCATCCGTCTTGCTTAGCCTCCGCAATCCATACGATGTCGCCGTTCAACCGGACGCACCGGCACACGTCCTCGTCTATGGTTTTAAAGGGGATCCGAACGGACCGGACTCCGAAGCAGGCAATCTGAAATCAGCGGGACCAAATCTTCCTGCCGGTATTCGAGCCATCTTCGGAACGTTCAAACCGCAAGGCACCTTACCAGTTGATGTGCCGGTCTTTCAGAACGGTATCTTTACCGATCAACTGCATCTCGAATTCGGTGATGGCTTTAAAAACTGGAAAAAATGAGAACATGATTCACAAAAGACCGAGACCCCTTTAAAGGATGTCTCGGTCTTTTAATGATTGATACGGATATTCCGCTTCTTCTTTCGCACGATGGTAGACGCGGTATAACCAATAGGTCAGTAATGCATAGACGACAATGACAAGAACAGCAGAAATGTAGCTCCCCATGCTATATGCTACCTTGAAGTTTCGAGTCGTAGCGGATATACCGGACAACACGATTAACGTTGGAATGATATATCCAATAAATCTTACTTTGACTTTACCCAGCATTCGTTGCACGGCATACGCGGCGCTGATCGCAAGTACGATCACGATGATTTCCATTTCTACCCCTACTTCCGCTAAATGTTATACCTAATTCTACCATTTAACTCTTTAGGAAGATACTGTCCGTGCTGGAATCGTCTCGTACACCGACGTAAACGTTTCTTCCGTCCATCCCATATGCCAAAACAGCAACTCATAATAACAGCTCGTCACGAAATGCCGTTTCATCCGCTCTCGTTCAGTCGAGCTTGCTTGTTCCGCCAACGCATCAAGCCGTGCAATCTGTTCAAAGACGACCTTTTCGAACCATTCCGAACTATATGTGTCGATCCATTGCTGATAGATTTTTTCATCCGGTGTACACGTCAATAATTGTTGTCCAACTTCATAATACAACCAGTAACATGGCAAGATGGCAGCAATCGTCTCACCAAGCGTCCCTTCACTCGCATGATGCATGTGTGAGACGTAAGCATATGCCGTTGGTGCCGGTTCAAATGCTTCAAGGTCTGCTTCCGTGATACCGAGCGGCTCGAAAAATGATTGATGCAAGCTCAGTTCTGCCCCATATGTCGAAGTCGCGTGCTCGGCAAGTGTCGCGATCGTCGCAAAGTCATCTGCTTTTGACGCTGCCTTCGCTTGAATCTTCGCAAAGTGTTTTAAGTAATACGCATCCTGCATGACATAATGTCGAAATTTCGAGAGCGGTAACGTTCCCTCGCCGATTCCTTGAACGAATGGGTGCGTAAAACTACTGTCCCAATACGCTTGTGTTGCTTGTTTGATTTCTTGTGTGAATGTCATGATCTCATCCTCCTTGTTTTTATGAAACGAAAAAACACCACCCCGAAACACACGGGCATGGCGCAAGAAGAACAAGACTTGACGCCACTTCCCTCCGTAAGTACGAACTTAATCAGGTTCAAAGGGTCCGAACGTCTTCGTTCGTCTCAGTCGGCCTACCGACTCCCCTAGTGGTCATTATTCGATTCAAATCCACTATAGCATGCTGAAAATGGAAGTCAAGTTGTCCTCTTTTCGCTATACTATGGAGTGTCAGAAGGCGGATATCGTCTCCATCTACAGACCGATTCCGAACTTCTTTCGTTCTCGTACACTAATTTTAGTACCTGATACTATAATTCATTCTGTTACTTACAATTGGAGGATTTCATTATGCATACACCAACAAAAATCATGGCGTCAGCCGTTATCGCTTCTGCTTTATTACTTCCGACAGCCGCATCCGCCGAGCAGGTCGTCGATAAGACAATCGTCACTCTCGGTGAGTCACTCGGCGCAAAAGATAAGGCTTGGGTGCTTTCACGTCTCAATGCACCGGAAGGTATCACACCGATCATCGCAACCTCTGCAGACGAAGAAAAATACCTCGGGAAAAACATCCCCCAGTCACAAAAGGGCGGCAACATGTATTCATCCGCTAAGATCGAATTGACGGAAAAAGGGGACGGACTTTCCGTTGCGACGGAAAACATCACGTGGGTGACGAAGGATATGTATTTGAACGCTCTCGTCACGGCAGGTGTCAAAGATGCCGACATCACGATCACTTCTCCTTATAAAGTGACTGGAACATCGGCACTGACAGGAATCATGAAAGCCTATGATCAAACTTCGGCTGAGACCGGAATCAAGCTGAGTGACGAACGGAAAGATTTAGCACAGCAAGAATTATCGGTCACATCAGACGTCGGGAAGACAGTCGGGACAGATAGAGTCGCTGATTTGATGAATGAGATCAAGGCCGAAATCGCGAATCAAAAACCGGAAACAAAAGTCGAGATCGAAAACCTGATCGTCCAAGTCATTCAAAACAACAACATCCAACTGTCTGATGCACAGATGGATCGGTTGACGAATCTATTCAATCAAATGGAGCAAGCGAACATCAACTGGGGGCAAATCGAGAGTGGACTGAAAAATGCTGGTCAAGACATCCATGCGTTTGCAACGTCCGAGGAGACAAAAGGATTCTTCGCTAAATTATTTGATGGTCTGAGTGACTTCTTCAGCTCGATTGCTGGTGTGTTCAAATAATTCAGACTTCCGCAATTAACAAGATAATGGTAAACTGGTTGTATCTGAAACGAAAGGTGGTGTGAAATGATGGACTTTGCTGCGTGCAAACATTGGTTAATGGAACAATTGTATCTGTTGCGCGCGATTTTTCATGGAATGGCGTTCTAAGGCACCCGTCTGCCCTTTTTTAGAACTTCATGATTGAAAAATACAGCAAAGCGCATCTTTCACACACTAGGGAGAGTGCTATTTGCGCTCTCCCTTTTTTTAATGCGCGCGAAAGGATCAACTTATTATGATGATTTGCGACATTCAACATCTGACAAAACAATTCGGAGGCGAAACGATTTTAACGGACGTTTCCCTCTTCTTAAACGAACACGATCGTGTCGGTCTGATTGGACGAAACGGGAGTGGTAAAACGACATTACTCCGCTTACTTGCTCGCCTTGACCAACCGGACGGTGGAGTCATCTATCAAAAGAACGGTTTGACGATTGGCTACTTGGAACAACTTCCCACTTATGCCGAGACAATGACCGGACTCGACGTCCTTTGGACGGCGTTTGAAGAGATCCTCGCAATCCGTTCTCGGATGCAACAGTTGGAGCTTTTGATGGCGACAGCGCCAGATGATCTGGATGCACTACTCGTTCGATATGCGGAAGCGACAAATGCATTCGAACAAAAAGATGGCTATCTACTCGACTCGAAGATCGAGCGCATGGTGAACGGATTACATTTACGTCCGTTACTCACTCGCCCTTTCCATCAGTTGAGCGGCGGTGAGCAAACGAAGATTTGCCTCGGTCGCATGTTGCTGATGGAACCACACCTCCTAATCCTTGATGAGCCGACGAACCATCTTGATTTAGCTGCCGTTGAATGGTTAGAACAATTCTTACGGGACTACACTGGAACTATCCTGCTTGTCTCTCACGACCGGGTCTTCTTAGACGCCGTCGTCACCTCGATCGTCGAGCTCGAAGATGGTGAACTGACCTCCTACCTAGGGAACTACAGTGCGTTCGTCGTCGAACGAGAACGTCGCTTGATGGAACAGTTCCACGCCTATCAGGAGCAACAGAAAAAAATCAAGAAGATGAAGGAAGCGATTCGTCGACTACGGCAATGGGCAAACGAAGCATCTCCACCGAGTGAGAAATTATTCCGTAAAGCAAAATCGATGGAGCGGGCACTCGAGCGAATCGAACGGATCAAACGACCTCAACTCGAAGCCAAAACCGCTGATGTCTCCTTCTCTTCTACCGATCATACGAGTCAAGTCGTCTTTCGCGCTGAAGAGCTCTCATTCGCTTACGATTCCCGTCGCATTTTCGATGTTGTCTCGTTCGAAATCATGGCTCAAGATCGGGTTGCAATCGTCGGAACGAATGGGAGCGGGAAATCGACGTTGCTCGCACTGTTGCTTGATGAATTGTCACCAGACGCAGGCACGCTCACGCGTGGACCATCGAACCGGATCGGTTACTTGTCCCAACATGCCCATTTCGAGGAGGATGCTCGCTTAATCGACTGGTTTAGAGACCGCATTGCCGTCCCAGAAGCGGAAGCCCGCCATATTCTTGCCCGGTTCCTGTTTTTCGGACCGACTGTCTTTCGGTCTATTTTGTCACTAAGCGGAGGAGAACGTGTTCGATTGCAGCTTGCCGTACTCGTTCATTCGTCGATCAACGTTTTGATTCTCGATGAGCCGACGAATCATCTAGATATTGAATCAAGAGAGACGCTTGAAGAAGCACTCGAGAATTTTTCTGGTACATTGATCGCCGTCTCACACGACCGCTATTTCTTGAATCGTCTTTTTCCAAAAATCATTTGGCTTGACCATCAAATTACTTCGTATACTGGAAACTATGCTTACGCAGTGGAGAAACGACAAGCCAGTCATGGCACACCACCTCAGATAAATCATGAGAAGAAATCGAAAATTTCAAAGCGTTCGAAAGCACCTGCGAAAGAACAGTCCATTGAACAGCAAATAGAAGAGTTGGAACTTCAAGTCGTACATCTTGATGCCGTTCTTTCTCATGTATCCGCGGAAGAAGAATGGATGACGGTCGAGATGGAAAAAGAAGCATTGTTACGAAAAATTGAAGGTTTGTATGAACGTTTAATTTTAGAAACTTGAACTAAAATGATTAGTCCTTCTTTGACTCGGGAAAATAGGAACAGATACGTCAAAGGAGGAATTCATCTTGTCTCAAGCTATGTTGATCATCAACCCGTCTTCTGGTAAAGAACTCGGAAAAAAACACGCGACGCTCGCTGAAGAGACGCTTGCTACTCGCTTTCAAACCGTCGACGTTCGATTCACGGAAAAAGAACACGATGCAACGGAATTCGCACGTCATGCCGCTCAGTATAATTACGACGCCGTCATCGCCATGGGTGGTGATGGAACGGTCAATGAAGTCATTACTGGAATTGCCGAGCAACCACATCGTCCAACACTCGGGATCGTACCGCTTGGAACGGTCAATGATTTATCACGTGCGTTACACATCCCGACGGACCCCGAAAAGGCGATTCAGATATTAGCTGATGCCCCTGCCCGCCCGCTTGATATCGGTAAATATGATGATCATTACTTCATGAACGTCATTGCGGTTGGTCTGATTGCGGAAGCCGTCGAAGAAGTGAGCATCGAACAGAAAACGTCACTTGGATCGGTCGCTTATTTCATTGAAGGTCTGAAAGCCTTTAAGGATCATAGTCCTTATCCAATCGAAATCAACTCTGCCGAAAAACAATTTGATGGAGAAGCCCACTTGTTAATCATCGCCTTGACGAATTCCGTTGGTGGATTCGAATCGTTTGCGGAAGAAGCAAAAGTCGACGATGGATTACTGCATGGATTCATCATTACGAAGCTCGGATTCTTTGATGCGCTTCAAGCATTACCTAAACTCATCACGGGTGGGTTATCAAAGGCGGATCAAATCGAACACTTCACGACGACACGTGTCGAGATTCGTTCGAAAGAAGAGTTACCAATCAATGCCGATGGTGATACGGCAGGTCATGTTCCTGTGACTGTCGAGGTACTCCCTCAACATCTCACTGTATATTCACCATTCTCTGCTGACTAACGTTATACGAGTAAAAAAAGAAATCGACGATTTGTCGGTTTCTTTTTTTACTTTAAAATCCATTACAATATATGTTAACAAAGCGTAATTTTGAAACATATTTGAAATATTTTTGTGTTATTGACGATGCTATAATCATCTCAGGCGAAAAATCATTCTTTAAAATAAATAATTATACATAAAATCTTACAATTTTGTAATGATCAGTTTTGGCGCTTCAGATTTTTAAGGAGGAAATATACTTAATGAAACGTTTACTTACAACAATGACAATGACAGCTTTGGTAGTTTCAGGTTTTGCTACAACGAGTGCTTCGAAAGTTGAGGCCGCAACGACATATAAAGTAAAAATCATGGCAGACGGCCTACGCGTCCGGACAGGTCCATCAACGGCTTATAAAATCGTCGGTAGCGTCAATACAGGACAGACATTCAATTATCTCGGTGTTTCCGGTTCATGGACAAAAATTTCATACGGCGGCGCATCACGCTACGTTTCTTCTACATATGTTAAAAAGTACAGTACGACGACTTCAACAAAAGCAACGACTGGTTTCTCGCGTCCAGCAAGCGGTCCGATCACACAAGGATACGGTGCGGCAAGCGGTGTTTATGGTTACACGTTCCACAATGGTATTGATATCGGTGCTCCGACGGGTACACCCATCTATGCTTCAGCTGCTGGAAAGGTCATCACGTCTCGTTACTACGGTGCATACGGTAATCATGTCATGATGACGCATACGGTTAACGGCATCCAGTACACGACAGTTTACGCACATATGAACAGCCGTGCTGTTTCTGTTGGACAAACGATTGCTAAAGGAACAAAAATCGGGACAGTCGGCGCGACAGGAAATGCCTTTGGTGCTCACTTGCATTTTGAAATGCACCGCGGCTCTTACGTCTACAGTGGAACGTCTGCAGCAAACAGCGTTAATCCCCTCAATTACTTCAACTGAATCAGATTCGCCGGACTTCTCATCTTGAGAAGTCCGGTTTTTTGTTTCAGATGAAATCTTCTGACAGGAGTGGTACGGTATATTCATGGCTCTCATGCATATAGGAGGCGAATCATATGAAACGAACCATTCCCTTGATTCTATCGGCATCTTTCGGAGTGACTCTGCTTGCCGGTTGCCAAGATCAACCGACACCTGAAGAACGTCTTGATGCCTATATCAAACTTTGGGAGAAACAAGACTACGATAAAATGTATACGTACGCGAGTACAGCTACTAAAAAAGAATACGGTAAAAAAGAATTCATCGAGCGAACGAAACAATTGTCGAAATCACTTGATATTCAAAAGTTATCCGTCGAACGAAAGAAAGCGGAAGAAGCAACGGATGACGAAAAAGCGTCCCTTCCCGTGCAGATTTCCTTTGATACGGTTGCAGGAACCGTTGCCTACGATAAACAAGTTCCACTGACATTTGAGAAACAAGGTAAGACCGAAAACTGGTTCATTGACTGGGACTCTTCGTTCGTTCTAAAGGATTTTAAAAAGGATGACAAAGTCCAGCTTCAAACCGTTGAAGGCAAACGTGGTGATTTACTCGATTCGAATGAGAAACCGCTCGCAACCTCTGGAAAAGGATTTGCTGTCGGCGCGACAGCCGGACAATTAAAAGACATCGAGAAAGTTGCCGAATTGCTCGACCGCCCGACCTCTTCAGTCGAAGATTCCTTAAAGGCAAGTTGGGTCAAAGATGGACAGTTCGTTCCGCTCAAAACGATGACCGACGAAGCAATGGTTGAAAAATTGCGTGACATTCCTGGAATCAGTGTCCAAGAAACGGAAGTCCGAACGTATCCACTTGGTAAAGCAACCTCTCATTTGATTGGATATATCGGTTCAGCGACAGCAGACGAGATTAAACAATCAAAAAATCAAATCCAAGCTGGCGAGCAAGTCGGGAAACGTGGACTTGAACAAGTACTCGATGAGCGCTTACGTGGTAAAGCCGGTGCGACAATCACTTTACAGAAAAAAGACGGCTCAAACGTTACTGTTGCCGAAACGAAACCGACGGATGGCGAAGATATTGCGTTGACAATTGATGCCACTCTTCAAAAAAAGACTTATGAAACGATGCAGGATGATCCCGGAACAGCATCAGCGATTGATCCGCGGACCGGCGAGACCCGTGTCTTACTCAGCTCTCCTGGCTTTGACCCTTCTGAATTCATGTCAGGAATCTCACAAGCACGACTCGATGAACTGACGCAGGACCCGGACCAGCCATTATTGAACCGATTCACAAGTGCCTTCGCACCCGGTTCGACTCAAAAACCATTGACGGCTGCTGTCGGATTAAAGAGCGAAACGCTCGACCCGGAAAAAGCCTACACAATCAATGGGCTGAAAAATAAGATCGATGGTTTTAACGTCACCCGCATTCATGAGACACCGGCCCCGGTCAATCTGCATAATGCGCTCGTCTATTCCGACAACATCTATTTCGCCCGTTCGACACTCGAACAAGTCGGAACGAAAGCATTTACGTCTGGTCTTGAAGCGCTCGGATACGGTGAAAAGCTACCGTTCACGTATCCATTACGTGCCTCACAGATCTCAAACGACGGCACGATTTCTTCTGATGGACAGCTGATGGACACGTCTTACGGACAAGGTCAGATGTTGACGAATATTCTACACTTAGCATCGATGTATGAAATTTTCCTGACGGATGGAACAATCTATCGTCCGACACTCTTACAAGAGGAAAAAACGAAGCAAGTCTTTAAGAAGGATTTACTCGACGCAGACGACGCGAAGATGATCCGCGATGATTTGTATGATGTCGTTCATAACGGTTATACGCTTCCGGCTGATATCAAAGAAGTCGATGTTGCCGGTAAGACAGGTACGGCAGAATTGAAAAAGGCAGGCGAAACCGACGGCAAAGAGAATGGCTTCTTCGTTGGATACGACAACGACAAAAAAGATCTTCTCGTTGCCATCATGATCGAGTCAGTCGAAAAAGAAGATCGTGGCAGTCCGTACGTGTCGGGACTTGTCGCCGAAGTACTCAAACAAAATCGATGATCGGAGTGATCGCTTCTTGATGATCCGCACTAGCTGTACTTCAGACCTCCCTGCCCTGCTTACACTGACGGCAGAGACATTCGCGCATCACAAGCGGTTGTCGCCTCACTTTCACCCAGATGTAACGACACCATACACGCTAGAGTCTTTAAGTCAGATGATAGAAGCAGAACAACACCTCTGTCTGACAGTGCTCGATGGAGAAACACTCATTGGTTACTTGTTTGGCAAGTGGACGGCACCGGCACCCGACCGGTTTACGCCTGTCCGAATCTTGAACATCACTGACGTCGGTGTCACCTTTTCCCATCGTTCATCAGGAATCGGTCGCCAGTTGATGCAGGTGGCAGAAGAACTCGCACTCGAGCAAAAGGTGGATGCTGTTCGCTTGAATGTCTGGACCGTCAACGACCGGGCCGCAACGTTTTATGAAGAACTCGGATTCGAACCGCTGTATACGAACTTGCAGAAGTCACTCGTTCAAAAGTGACATCTATACGAAAAAGAGCGGATGATCGTATGATCATCTGCTCTTTTTCATTAATGTGACGGCGTTGCCGCAAGCCGTGCTGCCATCAACTGTTGAATCGTTTCTCGATCGTTTTGATGGAGTAAGTCGACGATCTTACTGCCGACGATGACACCCGCGACTGGTCGACTCAACTGTTTGACGTGTTCCGGTGTACTGATTCCGAACCCGGCAAGTACCGGTACCGGGCTATGGGCTGCGACATTTGCTAAATGTTCTTCAAGCGCCGTATCAAACGTCGTCTGTCCGCCAGTCGTCCCATTGACCGTAACGGCATAAAGGAACCCTTCGCTTTTATCGGCAATCTTTTGAATCCGTTCCATTGGACTCGTCAAGGAGACGAGTTGAACGAGCGCGATATCCGACTTGTCCTCTCGTTCGAAGAACTGTTCACTCTGTTCAAGTGGTAAATCAGGAATGATCAATCCGTCAACCCCGACTTCGCGACATGTCGCTAAAAACGCTGTTAATCCATAACGGAAAATCGGGTTTAAGTACGTCATCAAGACGATTGGAACATCGACGGTCTGACGGGCAACGCGAACCACCTCAAGAACATCCTTCAGTCCGACGTTCGCTTCTAGCGCCCGGAGTCCCGCTTCTTGAATGACTGGACCGTCAGCAACGGGATCCGAAAACGGAACGCCGACTTCAATCGCTGTCGCTCCGGATTCAGCGAGAAACGCTAAGATTTCCGGAAGGCGATCAATCCCTCCATCTCCCCCCATGACGTACGGGATGAAGGCTTTTTCGCCCTTACTTGTAACGTTACGAATCGCTGTTTCTAATCGCATCATTCTTCCCCCTTTAGTGCGTTTCTGACAGTAACGACATCTTTGTCGCCACGTCCTGATAAGCAGATAACGAGAATCTCTTCCTTGTCCATCTCTGCAGCGAGTTGAGTCGCATAGGCAATCGCGTGTGCCGACTCGAGTGCCGGGATGATTCCCTCCTTGCGGCTCAACAGCTGTAGTGCTTCGAGTGCTTGTTCGTCGGTCACCGCTTCATACTGAACACGACCGATATCTTTGAGCAAACTATGCTCGGGTCCGACGCCCGGATAGTCAAGTCCTGCTGAGATCGAGTGCGCTTCTTGTACTTGACCGTGTGCATCCTGTAAGAGATACATCATCGATCCGTGCAAGACACCAACCTCTCCTTTTGTCATCGTCGCTGCGTGTTTCTCTGTGTCGATTCCGCTGCCCGCCGCTTCGATTCCGTATAATTTTACATCTGTATCATCGATGAACGGATGGAACATGCCGATCGCATTACTACCACCGCCAACACAAGCGACGATCGCCTCCGGCAGACGTCCTTCTTTTTCGATGATTTGGCGTCGCGTCTCTTTTCCGATGACCGCTTGGAAATCACGAACGAGTTGCGGGAATGGGTGTGGTCCGAGAACAGAACCCATCAAGTAGTGCGTGTCTTCGACATGTTTGACCCAGTAACGGAGTGCTTCATTGACGGCATCTTTGAGTGTTCGACTCCCTTGTGTGACCGGGATGACAGTTGCTCCAAGTAACTCCATCCGGAAGACGTTCAACTCTTGACGACGGACGTCCTCTTCGCCCATGAAGATGACACATTCGAGATCGAGCAAGGCACAGACCGTCGCTGTCGCGACACCGTGTTGTCCTGCACCTGTCTCAGCAACGATTTTTCGTTTCCCCATCCGTTCAGCCAGTAACGCTTGACCGATCGTATTGTTGATTTTATGGGCACCGGTATGGTTCAAGTCTTCTCGTTTCAAATAGATCTTTGCGCCACCAATCGTTTGCGTCAAATGTTCGGCAAAGTAAAGTGGTGTATCACGTCCGACGTATTCTTTTAGCAATTCATCCATCCGCGCTTGAAATGTTGGATCCTCTTTTACTATTGCATAAGCTTCTTCGAGTTCAATCACCGCCTGCATCAATGTTTCCGGGATGTAGCGTCCTCCGTATTTACCGTATTGTCCGAGTGTATCCGGTTGTGCGTAACTCATGCTTCTCTCTCCTTTACGGCATCTGCGAATGCCTGCATTTTTATGGGATCTTTCTGTCCATCCGTTTCGATGCCACTTGAGACATCGACAGCGAACGGGTGATATCGTTTGATTGCTTCTCCTACATTTTCAGCTGTCAAGCCACCGGCAATGAACAGTGGACGTTCAGCTTGAATGTCTCGTGACCAGTCGAATGTCTCGCCACTTCCAGCAACCGGTGCGTCGACGAGCACATACTCCGTCTGTTGCTCTACTTCCGTGATGTCCGTCACGGGAATCGCTTGAATGACGGGAACCTTTAGCTTGCCATCCGGGATGATCCCGTGAATTTGAACGAGATCCAGTTCGACCTGTTCGACCGCATCAATCACCTGTTGATAGGTCGGGGAGACGAAGACCCCGACGACCTGGACCGTACTCGGAATGTCGCGTCTAAGACGTGCTGCTTCTTCTAGCGTGACTTGTCGTTTACTTTTAGCAAAGACGAAGCCGATGTAGTCCGCTAAGCGAACTGCCGCTTCGACATGTTCGCTTTCTCGGAGACCACAGAACTTAATCCGTGTCATACGCGAACGCCACTCACTTCTCGGATGAAGATTTGTGGATCGTCTGCTCGCATCAATGTCTCACCGACGAGGATCCCGTCTGCACCGGCAGCATGTAATCGCTGTGCTTCCTCGACCGTCTTGATGCCACTCTCACTAATGTAACGAACGTCCGGTTGTTGCTGTTCTAGTAATCCGATCGATGTTTGTAAATCGACTTCGAACTTCTTCAAGTTCCGGTTATTGATGCCGATGATTTGTGCACCGATCGCCTCTGCCCGGCGTAATTCCTCTTCGTCATGGACTTCGACTAAGACCTCAAGTCCTTCTGCGTAAGCATACGTATACAAGTCAGCAAGCGTCTCCTGCTCGAGGGCCGCAACGATCAAGAGAATCAACTGTGCGCCATGTGATTTTGCCCGGTCAATCTGAATCCGGTCAATCATGAAATCCTTACAGAGGACAGGAATGTTGACTGCTGCAGCGACTGCCGCTAAATCGGTCATCGATCCTTTAAAATATGTCTCATCCGTCAAGACAGAGATGACAGTCGCCCCACTCGCTTCATATTGTTTTGCCTGAGCGACGACGTCGACATCGAGTGCGATTGCACCTTTTGATGGAGATGCTCGTTTGATTTCCGCGATGACGGATAAATCTGTTCCCGATAGTCGTTGCTTGATCGACGGCTTCAATGCTTCATGACTGATCTGTTCGACGCCAGTTAATTTTAATTGCAGGACTTCCGTCCGTTTTGTTTCGATGATGCGATCTAAGATATTCATCCGATTGCTTCCTCCCGTGTCATTTGTCGTAATTGGTTCAATCGTTCCATCGCTCGTCCTGAGTCGATGCTATCTGTTGCTAAGGCGATTCCTTCTTCGATCGTCTTCACCCGATTTGCTGCAAAGAGAGCGATCCCAGCGTTGAGTAGAACGGTGTCGCGATAAGCACCATTCTCTCCACTCAGGACTTGCAGTAAAATCGCCGCATTCTCTTGTGCACTTCCACCGCGGATCGCTTCAAGCGGTGCGGTCTTTAGTCCGACTTCTTCCGGATGAAGACTGAAGCGGATCAGTTCGCCTTCGTCGAGTAAGACGAGTTGGTTCGTTCCGGCAAGGGACGCTTCATCCATTCCGTTCGCACCGTGCAAGACGATCGCCCGCTTTCGTCCGAGACGGTGCAGTGTCAACGCCATCGTCTCGAGCATATCCTCCCGGTAAATTCCTAATAGTTGTGTCTTGAGCGGGACCGGATTCGTCAACGGACCAATCAAGTTAAAGATCGTCGGAATCCGTAAATCACGTCGGACCTTCATGATTTGCTTGACGCGCGGATGCATCCGTTGTGCAAACAAGAAGGCGATTCCGTTCGTCTCGAGTTGCTCTACTAAGTGTTCCGGTGTTGCATCGAGTGACACTCCGAGTGCTTCAAGTACATCAGCGCTCCCCGTCTTACTTGAGACACTCCGGTTCCCGTGCTTCGCGACTTTCATGCCGGCACCGGCTAGAACGAAAGCGGCTGTCGTACTGATGTTGAACGATTGCGAGCCGTCGCCTCCTGTACCGCAATTATCCATGAAATCACCGGTGACTGGAATGTCGAGCGCGACTTCGCGCATGATCGAAGCGAGACCGGCTAATTCTTCTGCAGTCTCCCCTTTTGCTTTCAATGCGACGAGAAAAGCGGCAATTTCGCTATCAGTAACATCTTCGGCAAACAGTTCGCGTGCTGCCTGTTGCATCTCTTCATATCGTAAATGTTTGGCTTCTGCTAATTTCAATAATGTCTCTTTCATCGTTCGTCACTCCTTCGTCAATTCAATGAATCGTTTAATCATCTGCTGCCCTTGAGGCGTTCCGACGGATTCCGGATGAAACTGGATGCCGAATGTCGGATGTGTCTTGTGCTCGAGCGCCATGATCGTCCGGTCCTCCGTTTCTGCCGTGATGACGAGTTCCGTCGGTAAGTCGTTTCGAGCGACGATCAGCGAATGATAGCGCATGACCTCTAACATTTCTGTCATTTCGTCGAAGAGTTGTCCCGATTGTCGAATCATTGATGTCTTCCCGTGCATGATGACCGGCGCTTCAACGATGCGTCCTCCGAATGCTTCGCCGATTGCCTGATGTCCGAGGCAGACACCGAGAATCGGTACTTGCCCCGATAATTGACTAATCAGATCGATGCAGATGCCAGCGTCAGCCGGGCGACCGGGACCGGGTGAGAGGATGATACCGTCCGGTTTCATCTCGCGGAGCTCTTCGATGCTAACCGCATCGTTTCGAATGACGTGGACGGCCGTATAAACCGATGCGTATTGATATAGGTTATAGGTAAAGGAATCATAGTTATCAATCAGGACAATCATTTCCAAACCTCCAGTAGTGATTTCGCTTTGTGTAACGTCTCCTGGTACTCAAGGCGTGGAATCGAGTCGTAGACGATACCAGCCCCTGCTTGAACAGAAGCGACACCATCCTTGATGACCATCGTCCGGATAGCGAGAGCAAAATCCATATTCCCCCGAATGTCGAAATAGCCAACAGCTCCAGCGTATACTTCTCGTTTGACCTGTTCGTACTGGTCAATCAACTGCATCGCTCGAATTTTCGGAGCTCCTGTGACCGTCCCAGCCGGTAGACAAGAGACAAGTGCGTCTGCTCCAGTCTTCCCGTCTGCTAACGTCCCTTCAACGACGGAGACGAGGTGCATGACGTTCTTGAATCGTTCGATTTGCATGAAGCGTGTCACTTCGACGGTACCAATCTGACAAATCCGTCCTAAGTCGTTGCGTCCAAGATCGACGAGCATCCGGTGCTCGGCCCGTTCCTTCTCATCGTGAAGCAACTCTTCTGCTAGCCGTTCATCTTCCTCTGTCGTCTTCCCCCGGCGACGTGTGCCGGCAATCGGATTCGTCGTCACTCGATTCCCTTTGACTTGGACCAAACTTTCCGGGGAGGCCCCAAGTACGATTGCTTCGCCTAAGTCGATATAAAAGAGATAGGGACTCGGATTATCCTTACGGAGTTTTCGGTAAAATTGGAACGGGTCACCCGTAAACGTCGCATCGAGTCGTTGCGAAAGAACCAGTTGGAAGACGTCGCCTTGCCGAATATGTCTCTTCGCTTGTTCGACGAGTCCTTCAAACGTCTCTTGATCCATCAACGGTTCATAAACGACATCCCGGAGTGGACGCTCGATGTCTGTTCGCTCTCGCGATTGTTCGAGTTGCGCTTTCCGATCTACTAGACGTTGACGTAATTCATCACGATCGGTGATGCCACCAAGTGACGTTTGAATTAAATGAACACGATGTTCGAGATGATCAAACAGGATGATTTGGTCGTAGACGGCGAGTAGCGCGTCCGGTAGTTGGCGCGTTCGTTCCGGAATCGCTCCGAGTGTCTCATACGCCCGCATCATATCGTAACCGACATATCCGATCCCGCCTGCTAAAAACGGAAGATCTTCTTCTACGCCCTCCCGGAGGATCAAATGTTGCATCAGTCGTACTGGATCACCTGTTTCTTGTGTCAATCGACCTGTCTTCAACTGTTCCCGTGTCACGGTTCGTCCTTCTGCGCGGATCATTTCCACCGGATCGACACCGATGATCGAATACCGTCCATGATCCGTATGGGCGGAGCTTTCAAGTAAACATTTCTGTGTTCCACTCAGTTGTTGGAAAATCATGATCGGCGTCATCTCGTCGCCGTTTAGTTCAAGTTGTTCAATGATAAGTGTGTCTGTCTGAACCATCTCTGTTCGCCTCCTGGAATAAAAAAAGTCCTCCACACAGCATATGCTGCATGGAGGACGATTATCTCGCGGTGCCACCTCTCGATTGGAACGGTTCGACCGTTCCCACTCTGTCTGATGCGTCTAAATAAGAGACATCATAGCCTACGATAACGGGGGCATCCGTCGTGACCTACTTCTTCGTTCAGCCACGCTCTCATGAGACCATTCACGAAACCTCGCCGTACGGAAGTCGCACCATTCTTCCGCTCTCTGAAACGCCGATGTTGCCTCGCTACTTAACTCACTCTACGATTTATTCGATTCAATTGTATACGAAAAGGGTCTTCTCGCCCATTCATGTAGAACATGAAGGACGGGAAGACCCGCGGTACCACCTTCGTTGACGATGCTGACATCGTCCCCTTTGAAACGAACCGGACCATTGTCCTGATTCGTCGACCCCAATAACGGGAGGAACCCGTCAGAGCCTACTACCCACTTAAAGGATTCGGTCTGAAGCTCGGAAGGCCATTCGCTTGTTACCCGATACTGATTCACACCACCCATCAGCTCTCTTAAATCGTTTCACAAGTTACTTCTCTTCGTCTTTGCTATCGTGTGTTGAATTGTTTCTTATACTACGATGCTTCTACTTCCCTGTCAACTGGAAAATCTCAGTATAAGGAAAGTTGGTTTGGATCGATGGATTCGAGCGCTTGTTTGACAGTTTGTAGGAACTGTCCGGCGACGAGTCCGTCGAGCACCCGGTGATCGATCGACATACAGAGGTTGACCATGTCGCGTGCTGCGAACATGCCGTTCACCCAAACTGGACGTTTGACGATTGATTCAACGGATAGAATCGCCGCCTGCGGGAAGTTAAGGATCGGTGCTGATTGGATTGAACCGAATGAGCCCGTATTGTTGACCGTAAACGTCCCGCCCTGCATCTCTGCAGACGACAACGTGCCGGCTTGTGCCCGTTTCCCGAAGTCATCAATCGCGCGTGCGATCCCCTTGATGCTTAGTTCATCCGCATTCTTGACGACTGGTACGAACAGAGCGTCCTGCGTTGCAACAGCAAGTGATAGATTGATCGCTTTCTTTTGAATGATCTTATCTCCCGCCCATGTCGAGTTCATGATCGGATGTTTCTTCAATCCTTCGACCGTCGCCTTCATGAAGAATGGTAAGAACGTCAATTTGACCCCTTCTTGTTTGAAGAACGCATCTTTATGACGATTACGTGCTTCGACCAAGTTCGTGACATCGACTTCGATCATCAACCAGGCATGTGGCGCTTCGTGTTTCGCACGTACCATGTTCGAAGCGATTGCTTGACGCACACCGGCAGTCGGAATCTCGATGTCGCCCGTTTCCGTCGCTTGTGGTGCACTGACCGGACGTTTTGGTGCGGATGGTGCTTCTGTTGGAGGCGCTACCGGAGCCGTTTTCGCTTCCGGTTTTGGTTCAGTTGTTTGTGGTGTAGGAATAGCACCGGACTCAATCAGTTTCAACAAATCTTTCCGAGTAATCCGCCCGCCGGCTCCTGTACCCGTCACTTGTTCGAGATCGATGCCATGCTCACCCGATAGTTTCAAGACTGCTGGTGAATAGCGCTTTTTCATCGAAGTATCAGCCGTCGTTGTCTCTTCGACAGCCGGTACTTCTTGTTCAGTCGCAGCAACTTCCGTTGATCCCCCGTTGACTTGCATCGTGACGATTGCGTCACCGACTTGCAACGTATCGCCTTCTTCTGCAAGAAGTTTTTCGATCACACCATCAAACGAAGATGGGACTTCTGCCGTTACTTTATCAGTAATGACTTCTGCAATCGGATCATATTTTTTGACAGTGTCACCTGGTTTGACCAGCCACATCGAAATCGTTCCTTCAGTAACGCTTTCCCCGAGTTGTGGCATCGTAAGTGTTTCAGTCTTCATCGGTCAGTTCCCCCTTAGTATGCGTGTAACGTCCGGATTTTATCTTCAATTTTCTCACTTGAGATGTTGAAGAACTTCTCCATCGTCGGAGCGTATGGCATCGCTGGTACGTCTGGACCACAGAGTCGTTCGATTGGTGCATCAAGATCGAACAAGGCTTCTTCTGCAATGATCGCCGATACTTCACTCATGACGCTACCTTCTTTATTGTCTTCCGTGACGAGCAAGACTTTCCCCGTCTTTTTCGCTGCTTCGACGACTGCTTCGCGGTCGATTGGATAAACAGTCCGCAAGTCAAGGATGTGAACATCGATTCCGTCTTTTTCAAGACGTGTTGCCGCCTCGAGTGCCATATGGACACACAGTCCGTAGGTAATAATCGTCACGTCTTCGCCCTCACGCTTGACGTCTGCTTTACCGATTTCAACCGTATAATCGCCTTCAGGGACATCTCCCTTCAATAGACGATAGCCCCGTTTATGCTCGAAGAACAAGACCGGGTCATTCGAACGAATGGCTGCCTTTAGCAATCCTTTCGCATCGTATGGATTAGACGGGATGACGATCTTCAGACCTGGCGTCGAGTTGAACATCGCCTCGACCGATTGAGAATGATAGAGCGCCCCGTGAATACCACCACCGAACGGTGCGCGGATAACGATCGGACACGTCCAGTCATTGTTCGAACGGTATCGAATCTTTGCTGCTTCACTGACGATTTGGTTGACCGCTGGCATGATGAAATCAGCGAATTGCATTTCAGCAATTGGACGCATACCGTACATCGCAGCTCCGATTCCGACACCAGCAATCGCACTCTCAGCGAGCGGTGCATCGATGACACGTTCTTCTCCGAATTGTTCAAGCAACCCTTGTGTCGCCCGGAAAACACCACCACGGACACCGACATCTTCGCCGAGGATGAAGACGGACTCGTCGCGCTCCATCTCTTCTTTGATTGCACTATTGATCGCTTCGATTAAACTTAACGTCGTCATTTCGTTTCCTCCTCGTCGTACACGTAACGTAATGCATTTTCTGGCGCATCGTAAGCCGCTGCTTCAGCATACGCCGTTGCTTCATCGACTTCTTTCTCCATCGCTTGTTCGATTTCAGTCGCTGTTTCTTCAGTCAAGACACCCATTTCAATCAGACGCGCACGGAAGAGTTTGATTCCGTCACGTGCTTTTAAGGCATCGAGTTCTTCAGCAGAACGGTATGATTTATCGTCATCATCGGATGAGTGTGGCACGAGACGTTCGACTTCAACTTCGATTAAGGTTGGACCTTCTCCCCGTAATCCACGTTCGCGTGCTTCTTTGACGACTTTGAAGACAGCAAGTGGATCAATACCGTCCACTGTATATCCTGGCATACCATAGCCAATCGCCCGGTCAGCAACGTGTTTAGCTGACAGCTGTTTCGAAAGTGGTGTCGAAATCGCGTATTTATTATTTTCACAGAACAAGATGACAGGAAGCTTATGAATTCCGGCAAAGTTTGCTCCTTCATGGAAATCACCTTGGTTTGAAGAACCTTCACCGAACGAGACGTAAGCAACGAGTGGCTCCTTACGCATCTTCGCAGCCAGTGCAATTCCAACAGCATGTGGTACTTGCGTCGTAACCGGACTTGAACCTGTCACGATGTTCAAGGCACGTGAACCGTAGTGTCCTGGCATTTGGCGACCACCTGAGTTCGGATCTTCTGCTTTGGCGAATGCCGATAGCATGATATCGCGTGACGTTTGACCGAAGTGCAAGACGACACCTAAATCACGGTAATACGGCAAAATGTAATCTGTTCCTTTTTCGAGTGCGAACGCTGCACCGACTTGAGCCGCTTCTTGTCCTTGACACGAGACGAGGAAGGGAATTTTACCTGCTCGGTTCAACTTCCACATCCGTTCATCGATTTTCCGCGCACGGACCATCGTTTCGAACATGTGAATCGCGTCTTGTTCCGTTAATCCGAGTTCTACCAATTCTTTGAATTCTATCTTTTCCATCCGTAATTCCTCCTTAGGCGTGAACCGCAAGTCCGTCGACTGCAAGTGCTGCTTCTCCAAATGCTTCTGATAAGGCCGGGTGCGGATGCACGAGCTGTCCAACTTCCCATGCCGTTGCATTGAGTACGAGCGCTAACCCACCTTCACTAATCAGTTCCGTTGCTTTTGGTCCGACGATGTGAACGCCGACGAGATCATCTGTCTTCGCATCCGAGACGAGCTTGATGAAGCCTGCTGCTTCTCCTTCAATCCGCGCTTTTCCTAACCCATTGAACGAGAAGCTCCCGACCTTAACGTCCATTCCGGCACGTTTCGCTTCGTCTTCCGTTAAACCGACCGATGCCGCTTCCGGTACGCTGTAGATACAACGTGGTACGAACGCATATTCAAGTGGTGTCGTCGTTCCGTTTACGATCGCCTCGACTGCTTTGACGCCTTCTGCTGACGCGACGTGCGCGAGTTGCAAGCGACCGATGACATCGCCGATTGCATAGATATGTTGATCCTTCGTCCGGAAATAGTCATCCACTTGGATGAAGCCATTTTCGACGACGATATTTGTGTTTTCGATTCCGATACCTTCGACATTCGCCATCCGACCGATGGCGACGAGCAACTTATCCGCTTCAAGCGTCGTCTGTTCTCCGTTACGGTCGATCGCGATCGATACGCCGTCTTCAGACATACGGAACGTATCACTTTGTGCAGCTGCGCCCGTATGAATCTTGACGCCCCGCTTTTTTAGTTGGCGGGCGACTTCACGACTGACTGCCGCATCTTCTGTCGGTAAAATCCGGTCGCTGAATTCAACGACCGTTACTGCGACGTCAAAATCCGTCAACATCGATGCCCATTCGACACCGATGACGCCGCCGCCGATGATGACGATTGATTTTGGCAAATCTGCCATATCGAGCGCATCATCCGAACTGAGGACATACTCTGAATCAAAAGCAAGACCGTTCAGTGGACGTGGACGTGATCCTGTCGCAACGATCAATTGGCGTGGAAGAATCAACTCGCCTTCGCCTTCTTCCGGCTCGACACTGATTGTTCCGGGCATCGGTGAAAAGATACTTGGTCCAAGAATCGAACCCCGACCATGAAAGACTTCAATCTTTCCTTTTTTCATCAGGTGCTGAATGCCTGCCTCTAATCCATCTACGATCTCTTGTTTGCGTTGTTTGACCTGTTCGAATCGTAAAAACGATTCCGGTACGTCCACGCCATATGTAGTAGCGTGTTTGACCGTCTGATAGACTGCTGCTGATTTCAAAAAGGCTTTAGAGGGGATGCAGCCACGATGTAAGCATGTCCCGCCTAATTTTCCTTGTTCTACGATTGCTACCGACTTCCCGGCTTGTGCTGCACGGATCGCGGCGACATATCCACCGGGTCCTCCACCTAGGACAACGACGTCGAATTCTCTAGCCATGTTGGTTCGCCTCCATATTCCTTAACTTCCTCTTCCCCACGTAAGACACGCAACACTCCTTCTGCGAGCGCCTGCAACTCATCTTCACCAGGACTACGCACGACTTGACCAAGGTGGGCGACGCGTTCTTCGATCATACGCGTCAACCGATCACTATAAGCAAGTCCGCCTGTTAGAATGATCGCGTCGATCTGACCGAACAAGACAGCACTTTGACCAGCGATTTCTTTCGCGATCCGGTACGCCATCGCTTCATATAACAATGCCGCTTTTTCATCGCCTTCTTCAATCCGGCGCTCGATCTCAACCGCGTCAAACGTACCTAAGTGCGCAACAAGTCCGCCTGACCCAACGACCAGACGCTTCATCTCTTCAAGTTTATACTTGGTACTATAACATAGTTCTACTAGTTGACCAACAGGTAGCGATCCGCTTCGTTCTGGCGAAAACGGTCCTTCTCCATCGAGTCCATTGTTGACATCGATAACACGCCCTTCATGGTGTACGCCGACTGTAATGCCGCCACCCATGTGTGCAATGATCAGGCGCAGTTCCTCGTATGGACGTCCGATTTCCTTCGCGTACCGTTTCGCAACAGCTTTCTGATTCAAGGCATGGAAAATACTTTTTCGTTCAAGTTCAGGTAAGCCTGTAATACGCGCAATCGGTTCTAGTTCGTCAACGACGACCGGATCAACGATGAATGATGGGATGTCGAGTGTCCGAGCAATCTCATCCGCAAGGAGTCCACCGAGGTTCGATGCATGAACGCCAAAAATACCGCTGAGTAAGTCTTCTCGCATTTCTCTGTTGACCGCATACGTACCGCTGACAAGCGGTCGGAGTAACCCACCACGACCAACGACTGCAGTAAGCGCTTTCAAATCAATCTGTTCTTCAGCTAACACTTCGAGTACTACATGACGACGCATCTCCAGCTGCGCTGGAAGCGGTCCTCTGACCGCTTCCGCTGGATGGCGTAACGTCTTCATGAACACCGGGTTTGGTCCTTCGAAGATACCGATCTTCGTCGAAGTCGAACCGGGATTGATCGTCAAAATACGTTCGCTCATGGATATCCTCCTCTGATCAGCCGCGTGATCCTAGAATGTTTTTATCACGACGTAAGAATTGGCTGCGGGCACTACGCATCGTTGCGATACGCTCTTCTGCCATTTTCTCCGCAGCACGATATGTCGGTAAATGATCGCGTTTTGCGATCTCGAATACTTTTGTGACCGCGTCGTAGACGAGTTCAACTTTTTTCATAGCACGATCACGGTTGTATCCGTCGAGTTCATCGGCAACGTTGATGACACCACCCGCATTGATGACGAAGTCTGGTACGTATAAGATATCGCGTTCTTCGAGCATGTCACCGTGACGGTCTTCTTTAAGTTGGTTATTTGCCGCACCAGCGATGATTTTGACTTTCAATTGTGGAATCGTCTCGTCGTTTAATGTCGCACCGAGGGCACATGGCGCAAAGATGTCCGCTTCGACGCTATAAATGTCTTCTGGTGCGACGATCAAGGCACCGAATGCTTCTTCAGCACGTTGAAGTGCTTCTTGGTTGATGTCCGTGACGATCAGTTTCGCCCCTTCTTCATGCAAATGACGGCATAGATTGAAGGCAACGTTACCGACACCTTGGATCGCAATCGTTTTTCCACCAAGTGAATCTGTTCCGTACACTTCTTTTGCCGCTGCTTTCATACCACGGTAGACACCGTATGCCGTAACTGGTGATGGGTTACCACTTGATCCGAATGCTGGGCTGACACCAGTGACGAAGTCCGTCTCCATATGGATGTAATCCATGTCTGCAACCGTCGTATTGACATCTTCTGCTGTAATATAACGACCGTTCAGTGACTGGACGTAACGTCCGAATGCCCGGAAGAGTGCTTCTGATTTTTGTGTCTTCGCATCGCCGATGATGACTGCTTTGCCACCACCAAGGTTCAAACCAGCGGCTGCATTCTTATACGTCATCCCTTTTGATAAACGGAGCGCATCAATCAATGCCTCTTCATCAGATGCATAATTCCACATACGAAGTCCACCGAGTGCCGGTCCGAGTGTCGTGTCATGAATCGCGATGATTGCTTTTAATCCAGATACTTTATCGTGGCAAAAAACAACTTGTTCGTAATCTTCCATCTCCATTGTTTCAAAGATACTGAAGCGTGATTCTACATTTGTTTCGACCATTTTAAGTTCCTCCTCAGATTGTTTGTTTTACTTTTTTCGTCTGTTGAGCATTTAATAGCGCAAAGGCTAGTGAGTACATTTTTGCTTCTGCTGTATCGGCGCGGCTTGTCAATACAACTGGAGCCCGCGCTCCGACGAGAATCGCCGCCACTGAGGCATGTGCGAAATACATGAGCGATTTGTAGATAACGTTCCCAACTTCGATTTGCGGAACGACGAGTAAATCCGCCTGCCCTGCTACGTCTCCCGCCAAGCCTTTTTGCTGGGCAGCGACGAGATTCACGGCATTGTCGAGCGCAAGTGGTCCGTCTACAAGGCAATCCTTGATTTGACCACGTCGGTTCATTTGCGTCAGTAGGGCAGCGTCTATCGTTGCCTGCATCGTCGGATTGACGACTTCGACGGCTGCTAAGACTGCGACTTTCGGTAATCCGTATCCAAGCGCTCGTAAGGCGGAGACACCGTTTTCGATAATTTTTACCTTATCTTCGAGTGTCGGTTGGATATGAATCGCTGCATCGGTCAATCCGATCGCTGATTCACGCCCTGGCACTTCGAACAACGCGACATGCGACAGGACATTTCCAGAACGCAGACCCGTTTCTTTGTTCAAGACAGCTTTCATGAACATCGCTGTCGGAACAAGACCTTTCATCAAGACACTCGCATCCCCTTTGCGAACGGCATGAGCGGCACGCTCTGCCGCTTCTTGCGATGTAGAGGTGTGGGTGATCACGAACTGCGACTCTCGTAATGTCCGTTTTTGAATCATCTGCTGAATCCGTGTCGCATCCCCGAACAAATGAAAACGCGCTAAATCGTTTTCAATTGCTAATGCGACAGCATCCATCACTTCTTCGTCATCCGCAGCTGCAATCGCAACGACGGAATCTTCGAGTCGAGCTGCCTGCTCGACCATTTCACTGAATCTCACTGTATTCCCCCCTTTACCTGTCATACATAAATAGTAATAGCAATTTTCGTGCCAATTCAAAAGAGACGGTAGGATAAGCAAGAACGTCTTTAATTTTGCACGCTTTTGCATTTTTTGCAATATATTGCACGCAAAAATTTGCGCTTCATGAATAAATGTTAAATCGTTCCACTTTGTAATAAAGTGCCCGGAGAGAAATCCCAAGTTGTTTTGCGGCTTCTGTTTTGTTGCCATTAAAAGCAGTAAGCGCTTCCCGGATCAATCGTTCTTCGACGTGAGACATCTCGTCGGATAAATGTTTGATTTCCTTTTTCTGTCTCGTCGTGACTTTTGTTGTTTGTGGCACGACAAGTTGAAGATGTCCTTTTCGTAAGACCGTTTCTGTTTTATCCGTAAAAATCAATGCGCGACCGATGACATTTTCAAGCTCGCGGACGTTTCCTTTCCACGGTTGCTTCTTCATTGCTTCGAGTACATCATCCGAGATCCGTCCGACCGATCGTCCATAACTTTGATTCAATTTGCGGAGTAGGTGTAAGGTTAACGGTGCGATATCATCCGGACGCTCACGTAGTGCCGGTATGTGAATCGGTAAACGATTAATCCGGTAATAAAGATCTTCTCGGAACTCATTCATGATGATTTTTTGTTCGAGATTGGCATTCGTCGCCGCGATGATGCGGACATCAACCGGAATCGCCTTCGTGCCACCGACACGGACGACTTCATTTTCCTGTAACACCCGTAACAGTTTGGCTTGGACGTCGAGTGGCAATTCGCCGATCTCATCTAAGAATAGCGAACCTCCGTGTGCTTCTTCGAAATATCCCCGTTTCCCGCCGCGCCGCGCTCCTGAGAACGCGCCTTCCTCGTACCCGAATAGTTCACTTTCGAGTAACGTCGGTGCAATCGCCGCACAGTTGACGCGGACGAATTGTTCATATTTGCGTTCGCTCGCTGCATGGATCGCATGTGCGAACAGTTCTTTACCGGTTCCGGATTCACCGCGAATCAAGACGTTGACTGGCATCGTTGCCGCAAGCTTCGCTTGATCGACGACGAAGCGCATTGCTTCACTCTCGGCGATGATATCATCGAATGTATATTTAGCTTCGAGTGTCCGGATTTTTTGTCGCGCTGCCTTTAATTCTTTTGCTAGAGCCTTCATTTCCGAAATATCTCGAATGACCCCAACGGAACCGCGGACTTGTCCATCGACGATGACAGGTGCTGCGTTGACGATGATATCGCGTTGATCTTGTCCGATCTTCATACGAACATCTCGCACGTTCTCGCCTGTATTCAAGACTTTCAAATGAACGGATTCTTGCATCCCGATATCGGCGCTAGCCGGTTTTCCGACGACATCTCGTTCTGTGAAACCGGTCATTCGCGTATACGCCGGATTAATCAGCATCGTCTGTCCGTCTTGATCGGCGACGGAAATCGCTTCGCTCGTACAATGAATGATTGCTTCGAGCATTTTCTCTTTTTCAGTCAGACGTTCAAGTAACACTCTGACGAATTCACCCGGTAAGACCGCCGCTCCCGGAAAATCATGGATTAATTGTTCGAGTACGCCACTTTCTCCCGTAGCGTCAATGATGAAATCGACGTCTGCTCCTTCGAATGCTGACCAGTTCGTTTCGATCCGAATGTCCGCGCGCCGTGCAAGCGCTACCCCAGGCGCCTCCATGTTTGGATCAACAAGACCGATGACCGTTAATAGTGGTGAACGTTGAAATGCGTGCAAGACCTCTGTTCCCCCTTGACCTGCTCCGACGACGAGTAGATGATGCATATAAATTCCCCCTTTGAAACTGCTTACATTTCTATCCTACTCGGAATAAAAAAGGGAAGCAAACCCGATTCGCAGAACGATCGATTTTTTGATACAATACGCTTGGAAAGGAGTGGCGTCCTATGCGTATCATTGGTTTGCTCTCATTATTAATCCCCGGCATCATCGGCGCGATTGGTATTAAGCTCATGCGCGACAGTGTCTTTCTAATTGCGCAAGTGCCGTTTAAATACTTAGGCGATGCGGCTTACGTATATGTATTGCAAGGTCTCGTTGGGTTGATTCTTGCGATGGGTGGTATTGGATTTGTCGCAGGATATGTCTTTTATCGCGATCGAAAACGTGGAAAAGTCTCCGACCGCTATCAAAAAAAATAAACACAGAAAAAGGTCCCCATCTCTTGAACTCATTTCAAGCGCGGGACCTTTTACTCGTATAAAATTGGTTTCACTTACGGATGAACTCCTCTCATAGTTAGAACTATTCGTGTACTCCAAAACCTTAGGTGTTCCTCTTAATGAAGAGGTGGAAAGAAATCAGATCTGGCTATCGAGCTAACGATAGAATGGTATTTCAGTTCCATCATCTGACTGTACTCGGGACCTAGGTGGAGCGTAATGTCATCCGCTTGAAGCAGTCAAACATTCGGTTGCTAACAATCACTGCTAGACAACACTCCTTTTCACGAACTGTACTTTTCATTTTAGACGATCCGTTACCTTCCACTTTTCCCTAGCTTCGAAATCATGGAAGCTCCCATTCATTCGAGATTTCCCATCTAGAATGAACAAGATACCTTGGTACGACTTCTACCAAGAGAATGTCGTCCGGCATTCTTGAGCCATTTACAGTTGGCGTTCTGAGATGATATTCATCAACGGGATTTCCGGAGTCCTCGCCGACTCGACGTTCATCTGACGTCTTGCCAAATCATTTGGTACCTTTATTATAACAAACATTTCAGTTTATGCAATATTTATTTGCAAACGCTTTTATTTTTTTTGACCTCTACCGTATGCTGTAGAAAGAGTGCATTCGAAAGGAGATCTTGTATGCGAAAAGTCATCGTATTCGAACATCTATCTTTAGATGGTGTCGTTCAAGCACCGAGTGGAAAGGAGGAGGATGTAAACAACGATTTCGAACATGGTGGCTGGACCGTTCCTTTTCAACATCCTGAGATCGGTCAAGTCATTCGCGGATGGATGCATGAGGACTGCTCTCTGTTGCTCGGTCGAGCGACTTACGAACAATGGGCAAGTTATTGGCCACTCCACTCAGATGTCTGGCCGATTGCCGATCATGCCATGAAGTATGTCGCTACGCGTCATGCACTACCTGTCCTTTGGCAGCCGACAACTTGTTTGAAGCATCCGACTTCTGAACTAAAGCTTTTGAAACAACAGGATGGCCCACCGTTTCATATCTGGGGCAGTAGTGAACTCGTTCATACACTTTATCAAGCGGATTTGATCGATGAGCTTCGCTTGATCCATTATCCTGTCATCATCGGTTCCGGTAAGCGTCTCTTTCCCGATCAAAGAATGGTTCCCCTCACTTGGAACGTCATGGAACAACACACGTTTGATAACGGAGTGTCAATCATTCGCTATGAACGAAATAAGAATCAAATATAAACCGTTATCGTTTAGATTCTGCCTTTTACCAGAAAGAAAGAGGAAAGAAGCGTAGCGATTCGAGATGGACAAAAAAAGTGCAATCTTTCTCGTCAAGAGAAAAACTGCACTTTATCTTCAGTCTGGCGCCTTTTATGAATTAGATGGTATATGGCTTCAACCGGATTGTTCTTGATTCATATGACTCGATACATACGAGATGAATTCAGAGTTCTTTGGACTCTTCTCTTGTTCGATCCGACCGTTAAACAACTCGTGTTGCTGCATTCCTTCGTTCCAGGCGGACTTGATGGCATGACGCATCGCTCGTTCGACGCGAGAAGCTGTTGTTTGATGTTTTTTCGCAATCGTCGGATAGAGTTCCTTTGTGATCAATCCGAGTAGATCTTCCCGTTCAAGCACCATTAAGACAGCGTCTTTTAAATACGTAAACCCTTTGATATGCGGAGCGATCCCCACTTCTCGAAGCGTCGAGCCGACTTTTAGATCAATCGTTTCGATCGCCGGAGCTTGTCCTTGATTCGTCACGAGACGAATTTTTTGAACGAGCTGATCCATGCTGAACGGTTTAAGTAAGAAGTATGATGCTCCAAGGGTGACCGCCTGTTGTGAGACCTCGTCCTTACCGAAAGCACTCAACATGATGACAGCAGGATTCTTCTTTTTCTTCATCAATTCTTCGAGCACACCAAGCCCATCTAAATGAGGCATGATGATGTCGAGGAGCAATACATCCACCTCATGTTCTTTCATGCGTTCGAGACAACTCTCGCCATTGTAGGCGACGCAAACGACTTCCATGTCTTCTTGCGCAGAGATATGCTGGCGAATCAGTTCGACCATTTCGCGATTATCATCTGCTATCCCGACTTTAATCAATCCTTACACCCCATTTTTAAGCGATTCTTTCATCGTCTTCGCCTGATCCATCAATTCCTCGGCATGCCGTAATGTCAAATCCGTCATATGGGCACCGGAAATCATCCGTCCAAGTTCGTTCCCTCGATCTGCTTGAGACAAGACGTTGACTTGGGTCGTCGTACGATCCGTCTCCTCAATCTTTCGAATATAGAGATGTTGATCCGCCATCGAAGCGACTTGTGGTAAGTGCGTAATACAAAGCACTTGTCCGTCTACCGACAAACGATAGATTTTTTCTGCCATCGCTTGTGCAACACGACCCGAGACACCCGTATCGACTTCATCGAATATGATTGAGGCGACTCCGACCGAGCGCGAGAAGATCGACTTCAGTCCAAGCATGATACGAGATAATTCCCCGCCCGATGCAACTTTTCCGAGCGACTTGAATGGCTCTCCCGCATTCGTCATGATGAAGAATTCCACATGGTCGATCCCGTTCTTGCGTAGCATCGGTGTCTTTCCGTCTTGAAGAAAACGAATTTCAAACCGCGCCTTCTCCATGTAAAGCTCACGCAACTCCAAATGAATCGCTTCACTTAATTGAACTGCCGCTTTGCGACGCTGTTGTGAGAGTCGACCTCCAATTTCAAACAATTCGCTTTCGAGCTGTTCGACTTCGATTTTTAAGCGTTCAATTCGTTCATCTCGATTTGTCATCGTATCGAGTTCAATCCGAATTTTCTCACCGTAAGCAATGACTTCCTCAATCGTCGCCCCGTATTTTCGTTTCAGCTGTTGGAAGACGGACAAACGTTGTTCGATCTCATCGAGTCGATTGGAATCGAACTCAAGTGTTTCGAGTTGATCTCGAATGGCATAACCGACTTCTTCTAGTCCATAAAAGGCGCTTGCGATCGCGTCACTTTGCTGAGAAAACTGTTCGTCGATGCTTGATGCTTGTTGTAGTTCACGCATCGCGTCTCCAACGGAATCGATGCCGCGCATCTCATCGTGTAAGGCGTCATAGGCTGTCTTCAACGACGCATATAACTTCTCGAAGTTCGCAAGACGATTCCGCTCGACGAGTAACTCATCTTCCTCATGTGCTCGAAGTTTTGCGCCCTCGATCTCTTCGGTCTGAAACGATAACAAGTCGATCCGTTGGGCGAGTTCTTGCTCGCTTTGTGCGAGCGATTGTAGCGCCGTCCGTTTTTCTTCATACGTTTGATAACCGGACTGATAGGCTTGAAGGAGTGGCGCGATCGCCTCTTGCGCGAAGTCATCGAGAATCGCTTGATGGTACGTACTGTCCATTAAATGCTGATGTTCATGTTGCCCGTGCATATCGACGAGGACACGTCCGAACTCACGTAAAATCGTTAGTGTGACCAGCTTATTGTTGACGCGACAGACACTTTTTCCTGTCGCGAACAGATCACGTCGCAAGATGATCAATCCGTCTTCGATATCGATGCCATACTCTTCTGCAAGATCATAGACGAGATGGTCGTCTTCAATCAGAAACAATCCTTCTAGTTCCGCCCGATCTTCCCCGTATCGAACGAATTCCGCGGATCCACGTCCACCAATTAATAATCCGATCGCATCGAGAACGATCGATTTACCGGCACCTGTTTCCCCAGTCAAGACGGTCATTCCTTTTTTAAAGTCGATCTGTAGCTCGTCAATGATCGCAAATTGTTTGATCGATAATTCAGCTAGCATCCTGTCAACTCCTTACAGCATTTCTAAAATTCGTTCCGTCACTTCTTTCGCTTGTCCCTCACTTCGTGCAATCAATAGGATCGTATCGTCCCCACACACCGTTCCAAGCAGTTCGCTCCAGCTCAAATGGTCTAGTAAGACAGCGACTGCATTCGCATTTCCCGGCAGGACATGCATGACAATCAGATTTTGAGCAGAATCAATCGAGATGAAGCTATCTCCGAGCAGACGCCGCAATTTCCCGAGTGGGTTGAAGCGTTGGTCGGCGGGTAAGCTATATTTATAACGTCCATCATTCAACGGGACCTTCACGAGATGGAGTTCCTTGATATCTCGTGATACCGTTGCCTGTGTCACCTTATATCCTGCATTCCGTAATTCCTCTACCAATTCATCCTGGGTTTCTACTTCTGATTGGGTGATGATCTCCCGAATCTTAATCAACCGTTGCCCCTTTGTCATTCCTGCACCTCACAGTATTCTTCGATGTTACTATTGTAATCCAATAAATCATCAAAAGTCCACGTTTGCCATTTTATTATCCGGTTTTCATCGTGCCACACAACAAGGAAGACGGACCCATGAACCGGATCCGTCTTCGTTATCATCTGTTCGTTTAAAGACTAGCATGCGCTAGCTTGACCGTCTCCGCCGCATGAACGGACGGATCAAGCCCTGGTTGACCAAGGCGTGCATGCAACAAGAACTCAATGTTGCCCTCTCCACCGGTAATCGGAGAATAGTCGAGCTGCTTGACATAGAACCCTTGTTGAATGAAGAATTCGATCATCTCATCGAGAACTCGGACATGAATCCGCTCGTCACGCACGATGCCTTTTTTACCGATATCCTCACGACCTGCTTCGAATTGCGGTTTGACGAGCGCCATGACGTCTCCTCCTTCAACGAGGATCATCTTCAATGGCGGAAGCATCAAACGTAATGAAATGAACGAGACATCGATCGTCGCAAACTGCGGCGCGACAGGGAACATGTCTGGTGTCGCATGCCGGAAGTTCGTTTTTTCCATCACCGTCACGCGGTCATCCGAGCGCAGCTTCCAGTCCAGCTGATTGGAACCGACATCAAGTGCATACATATGTGCTGCCCCATTTTGTAAGGAGCAGTCGGTAAAACCACCTGTCGACGATCCGATATCGAGACCTGTTTTACCCGTGACATCAAAATCGAATACTTGAAGTGCCTTTTCCATCTTAAAGCCACCACGCCCCACATAAGGCATCAACTGACCTTTAACGTGCAAATCGATATCGGACTTGACCTTTTCACCGGCCTTCTCCAATCGTTCCGTGCCACTAAAGACGAGTCCAGCCATGATCGACCGTTTCGCTTTTTCACGCGTTTCAAACAAACCGCGCTCGACGAGAAGAACGTCGAGGCGGATTTTCTTTACATTTTCCATGAATCGTCACACACTCTGTTTCTTTCCTTGATTGACGAAAGCGCGTACTTCTTCTGCGATTTGTCCAGGTAATAGTCCAATTTCTTCCAGCAACTCATTCACACCGCCGTGCTCGATATACCAATCCGGAATACCGAAGCGTTTGACGCGTGGGAATGCTTCCTGCTCGTTCGCATGCTCAAGGACAGCTGATCCGAATCCACCTTTTAGGACGGCTTCTTCCAGTGTCACAAGTGGAATTCCCTCTGCGTAAAGAGCGTTCAGCATCTTCTCATCAAGCGGTTTGATCGTCCGGGCATTGATGACACGAACTGATAATTCGCCTGCTAAGAGATCTGCGATTTTGAGCGCGTCTTGCACTTGTGGTCCGAATGCAAGGATGGCGACATCTGTTCCTTCACGTTCAACTTCCCACGTATCGAGCGAAATTTCATGCAATGTCTCATCCATTGGTACACCAAGTCCTTCGCCACGCGGGAAACGAACGGCGATTGGTCCTTCGTATTTAACAGCTGAATAGAGCAAGTGCTGTAGTTCATTCTCATCCTTTGCCATGACGATTCGAATATTCGGCACGTGGCGCATGAAAGCAATATCGAAGACCCCTTGGTGTGTCTCTCCATCTGCTCCAACAAGACCTGATCGGTCAATCGTAAACGTTACGTCCAGATTTTGACGGGCCACGTCATGCACGAGTTGATCGTATGCGCGCTGGAAGAACGTCGAGTAGATTGATACAACGGGTTTCATGCCTTGCGTCGCTTGACCAGCTGCGAACGTGACAGCATGTTGTTCCGCGATCCCAACGTCAAACATCCGCTCTGGGAATTCTTTTTCAAAACAATCGAGTTTTGAGCCAACACTCATCGCTGGTGTGATCAACGTCAGCTTTTCATCGTCGCGTGCCATCTTCGTCAAGGTATCCGCTACCGTAAAGGAATAACTTGGTGCTTTTGATTTTCCTTTGATGACTTCGCCGGACTCCATCTTGTATGGTCCAAGACCGTGCCATGTACCGACCCCGTCAAACTCTGCCGGACGATAACCTTTCCCTTTTTTTGTGATGACATGAAGCAGGACAGGTCCTTCTTCTTTTTTCACGTAATTGAGCTGTTCGATCAAATCATTAAGATCGTGTCCATCGACCGGACCGTAATAGTTGAAACCAAGTTCTTCAAAGAACATCCCAGGAACGAGCGCTCCCTTGACGGCTTCTTTCAATTTCTCGCTTCCTTTTTCCAAACGTCCGCCAATGACCGGAATCTTTTTGATCAATGCTTCAAGCTCGTCTTGCGCAAAACGTACTTTTCGCGATGAACGAATCCGTCCTAGCATTTGATGCATCGCACCGACGTTTGGTGCAATCGACATCTCGTTATCATTTAAGATGACGATGACGTTTTGTTGCTCTGCTCCGATGTGATTCAATGCTTCGAGGGCCATACCGCCTGTTAACGCCCCGTCACCGATGATCGCGACTGCGCGGTCATCCTTACCGCTCAATTCGTTTGAAACAGCAATCCCCATTGCTGCTGACAAGGACGTCGAGCTATGCCCTGTCTCCCAGACGTCATGCACGCTTTCATTGCGTTTCGGAAATCCACAAAGTCCTTTATGCTGACGGAGCGTATCAAACTGGCTCGCGCGTCCTGTGAGAATCTTGTGCACATAGGCTTGGTGTCCGACGTCCCAGACGAACTTGTCATTTGGACTGTCAAATTCACGATGCAGTGCAAGCGTTAACTCGACGACTCCAAGATTCGGTGCCAAGTGCCCACCTGTCGTCGCTAATTCTTCAATCAAAAAGCGTCGAATATCGCCTGCGAAAACTTCGAGTTCGGAGACCGACATACGCTTTAAAAATGACGGATCCTGTATTTCTGTCAATTTCATACCTTACCGCCTCTTTTCCTTACAATCTTATAGGGTTTGTACCCTACATTGTACTAGAACAATCTATCGAGCGCCATTGTCAGCATAGAAAAAGACGACGCACGATGCGTCGTCCTGCTTAATGGTCACGCTTGACCACGAAGTCTAGCAGTTCCTTAAGTGTCGTCGCTTCGACCGATAGTGCTTCAATCGCCTGTTCTGCTGCTTCTACCTGAGCTGTCAGTGCACGTTTCGCACCTTCAAGACCGAGGAGTTTCGGATACGTCGCTTTTTCATTTTCTTCATCGCTACCAACCGGCTTGCCGATTTTTTCAGCATCTCCTGTCACGTCTAAGATGTCATCTTGAATTTGAAAAGCAATGCCGAGATGGCGACCATATTGATGCAGGTGCTCAAGATCTGTCGGACTAACTGCGGCGAGCAACCCGCCTGCTTCGACCGCAAAGACGAGAAGTGCTCCTGTTTTTCGACGATGAATCGATTCTAGCTTCGCTACATCATTTATGCCACCACGCTCACCGAGCATATCATCGAGTTGTCCGCCGACCATACCAGAAGCTCCTGCCGCCGCCGCTAATCGTTCGACGAGCGCAAGCTTCACTTCTGGCGAAGCTGGTGTCTCAAGGAGGCAGCTGAATGCGTTCGTGAGCAATGCGTCCCCTGCTAAAATCGCTGTCGCTTCATCAAAAGCAATATGATTCGTCGGACGACCTCTACGGAGATCATCATCGTCCATTGCTGGAAGGTCATCATGAATCAGCGAATATGTATGAATCATCTCAAGTGCCGCAGCAGTAGCATCTCCTTTTGAGCGGTCGATTGAAAAGGCATCGAGTACTGCATAAATCAAGGCCGGACGAATCCGTTTCCCACCAGCATCAAGTGAATACCGCATTGAGTCACGTAAACGGTCGGGTGCATCGAGTCGCTCCATGAACTCTGCCATTTTGTTTTCGACTTGTGTCTTCCATTCATGCAAGGCAATCATTGTGCTCCTCCTTTTTCCCGCAGCGTACCATCTTGCTCCAGGATCTGATCGAGTTTTTTCTCAGCAACGGATAACTTTCCTTGGCAAAGAGCTGTCAATTTGACGCCCTCTTCATAAAGAGCCATCGCTTGTTCTAGCGGAGCTTCGCCCTCTTCGAGTAACGTGACGATCTCTTCTAGTCGTTCTAGTGCTTCTTCAAAAGATTGTTCCGTCTCCATCCTTACTCCCCATCCTCTCGTTTGGCACGAATCGTTCCATCATGGAATCGGATATCGAACGAAGACGCTGTTAATGCCTTCGCGGAACGAACAATTTGTCCATCCTGTTCGACATACGTATAGCCGCGCATCAGGACATGCGTCGGACTGACGGAGTCGAGTCGCGCGAGCACATGACGCACTTGTTGTTGTTTCGATTGCAAAAGCCGACGCACGATTTCGAGTCGACGACGCGACTGTTCAATCGTTGCTCGTTGTTGTACGAATCGATCACGTACTGGTATTCGCATTAAACGTGCGTGAAGACGCTCCACCTGCTGTCGGTTTTGAGTCACGATATACTGCATCTCTTTTTGGAGCAACATTTCCGTCCGGTCCAGTTGTTCCTGCTTTAGTCCGAGTAAAACACGTGGCGATTTAAGACCGTAACTCGCGGCTAGACGTGTCACTTGCTCCTGTTTACTCTTAAGGAGTTGTGTATACGTTCGTTCCAAACGTCGCTCTACATCCTGGACACGACGGACGAGTGCCTCTGCTTCCGGAGTGACAAGTTCTGCCGCCGCTGTTGGTGTAGCAGCACGAACGTCGGCGACGAAATCACTGATCGTAAAATCAGTCTCATGTCCGACAGCAGAGACGATTGGGATACGTGATTCAAACACGGCTGTCACGACAGACATTTCATTGAATGCCCACAACTCTTCGATCGAACCGCCACCACGACCAATGATCAACACATCACAGGCAGCATGCTCGTTCATCAGTTGAATAGCACGACTGATTTGGGGTGCCGCGTCTGCTCCTTGTACAAGAACCGGCGCGAAGACGATGGCTGCTTGCGGATAACGACGCCGGAGTGTCGTTGCAATGTCATGAAGCGCCGCTCCTTTTGGCGATGTGATGATCCCGATCCGATCCGGAAAAGCAGGCAACGGTTGTTTGATCGCAGGATCAAACCAACCACGTTCTTCAAGATCTATTTTCAGGCGAGAAAACGCCTCGTATAACGCGCCCACACCATCTTCCGTCATCCGTTCGACATAGAGTTGCATTTCTCCAGAAGAGACGTAGACAGATAAGCGTGCCGTGACGACGACACGCATGCCGTCGCGTATGTCTGTCTTGACCCGACTCGCATCCCGAGCAAACATGACGGCTTTCATCCGTGACTGTTCGTCCTTCAACGTAAAATAAAGGTGACCGGAAGAGTGTCGTTTAAAGTTCGACACTTCTCCCACCACCTGGACTTGTTGTAGAAGGGCGTCACCTTCTAGTTCACGTTTGACATAGTGGACTAAATCGGAAACGTGAAGAGGTTCACTCATTGCGCGGCCTCGATCGTGTTATGCAGTAACATCGTGATCGTCATTGGACCAACGCCACCCGGAACAGGTGTAATCATCGATGCAACGTCTTGTACCGTATCAAAATCAACATCACCGACGAGTTTACCATCGACACGGTTGACACCGACGTCAATGACGACAGCATCCGGTTTCACCATATCTGCAGTAATCAGCTTCGGTACACCGACTGCGACGATCAAGATATCCGCTTGGCGTGTCATCGCACCGAGGTCTGCAGTTTTTGAATGACAGTATGAAACGGTAGCCGATTCATTCAAGAACAACATACCGACGGGTTTTCCGACGATTTGACTCCGTCCGACGACAACGACGTGCTGACCCGCGATCGGTACATTCATCTCTTTTACGAGATGGAGAATACCATTTGGTGTACATGGTAAAAATGTCGGTTCACCAATCATCATCTTCCCGACAGAGACAGGATGGAAGCCATCGACGTCCTTTTCAGGAGAAATCGCAAAAATGACCTTGCTCTCATCAATATGGTCTGGCAACGGCAATTGAACGAGAATCCCGTGGACACTCGCATCTACGTTCAGGCGTTCAATCAAATGAAGGAGTTCTGATTCCGTTGTTTCTGCCGGAAGTCGGATCAACTCTGAATCCATTCCGATTTCCTTCGCTGCCTTCTCTTTTCCGCGTACATAAGATTGACTAGCTGGATCTTCACCAATCAAGATGACAGTCAATTGCGGTTGAATCCGCTGTTCTTTCAGACGTGCGACTTCTTCTTTCAGCTTCATACGATATGAATGGGCTACCTGTTTTCCATCGATTACTACTGCCATGATTTGTCCACTCCCCCAAAAAGTTCGATTCACTCTTCTGTCTGTTTGTCTCTATTCGGTTTTAAATCGGTTTATGAATTTTCTTTGACGACGCCTTGTGCCACTTTACCAAGAACACCGTTCACAATTTTCGTTGCTTCTTCATCTGCGAACGCCTTCGTCAATTCGATGGCTTCGTTAATCGTTACTCGAACCGGAATGTTCGTTTCGAACAACAATTCATAGACGGCTAAGCGAAGAATCGTCCGCTCGATGTTTCCAAGTCGCTCGAACGACCAGTTGACGAGTGCTTCTCGAATATGCTGATCAATTGTTTCTTTGTTCGTTTCGACACCGTTCACCAATTGCTCGACGAATGTATCGTATTCCTTACCTTCTACCGCGAATTCAATGGCCTCTTGTGCAGTCAGATCCGAAAGTTCCATTTGGAACAAAGATTGGACTGCGAGTTCGCGTGCCATGTGTCGTTTCATCATGATTTTGCGTGCTCCTTTTTTTGTCGTTCTCAATCAGTTAGTTTAGCACATTCCTCTTTTAAAAAACATAGAGAACGCCAAAAAAAGACGGGAGTTCGTCGCACAAACTCCCGTCCTGATTCAGTTTACGATCGTACCTTTTAACTCACGCTCTGCGAATTTCGTCGTAAATGTACCACGACGGAATACCGGGTGACTGAGAACCCGTTCGTGGAACGGGATCGTCGTTTTAACACCTTCGATCCAAAATTCAGCTAGCGCACGTTCCATTTTCGCGCATGCTTCTTCCCGTGTTTCTGCATGAACGATCAACTTTGCAACCATCGAGTCATAGTATGGTGGAATCATATACCCTGGATAGACCGCGCTATCGATGCGCACGCCCATTCCGCCCGGTGTCACATATTGTGTGACACGTCCAGCAGACGGACGGAAATCATGGTCTGGATCTTCGGCATTGATCCGGCACTCAATCGAATGACCATGGAACTTGATATCCTTTTGTTTAACGGCAAGTGGATGATCGAGCGCGACTTGGAGTTGTGCTTGAACGAGATCGAACCCTGTGATCATCTCCGTTACTGGATGTTCCACTTGAATGCGCGTGTTCATCTCCATGAAGAAGAATTCTTCCGTCTCTTCGACGAAGATGAATTCGATCGTTCCAGCTCCCGTATACTGAATCGCTTTTGCTGCTTTTACAGCAGCCTCGCCCATCTTCAACCGTGTTGCTTCACTGACCGCAGGAGATGGTGCTTCCTCAATCAGTTTCTGCATCCGGCGTTGAACGGTACAATCTCGTTCCCCGAGGTGAATGACATTGCCATGACGGTCAGCAAGCACCTGTACCTCGACATGGCGGAATTCTTCGATGAAGCGCTCTAAGTATACGTCTCCGTTTCCGAAGGCTTGTTTCGCTTCACGGCGCGTCTCACTTAGACCATTGATCAACTCTTCTTCCGAACGAGCGACCCGAATCCCTTTACCACCGCCACCTGCTGTCGCTTTGATGATGACCGGATAACCGATTTCTTGCGCCAGTGCGACCGCTTCTTCGTCTGTGACCGTTCCATCTGAACCAGGCACGACGGGTACTCCGCATTCGATCATCGTCTTTTTCGCGACATCCTTGATCCCCATCTGACGAATCGCATCCGACGTCGGACCAACGAACTTAATCCCACACGCTTCACACATCTCGGCAAAATCGACGTTCTCAGCTAAGAAACCATAACCCGGGTGGATCATCGTGACTTGACGATTTGTTGCGATCGCAAGGATGTTCGTAACGTTTAAGTAGGATGAAGCAGAACTTGCTTCACCGATGCAATATGCCTCATCTGCTAAGCGAACGTGTAACGCTTCCTTATCCGCCGTCGAGTAGACAGCAACGGTTTGTATTCCAAGTTCCTTTGCCGCTCGAATGATGCGGACGGCAATTTCTCCACGGTTGGCAATCAATAATTTTTCCATGCTGTTCACCCCCGCTTACGGACGGATCCGGAAGAGTGGTTGACCAAATTCAACGAGATCTCCATCGGCGACAAGAATCTCGACGACCGTTCCAGATACTTCCGAGTTTAAGTTATTGAAGAGTTTCATTGCTTCAAGGACACAAACGACTTGACCGACTTCGATCTGATCCCCGACTTTGACGTATGCCGGTTTATCCGGATTTGGACGAGAATAGAACGTCCCGACCATTAACGCATTGATTGTGATCGTATCGTCAGCGACTGCTTCTTCTTCAACAGGTGCTGCTGTTTGTTTCACAGGAGCAGGTGTTGCTACCGGTGCAGCGGGTGCTTGGTGTGAGACCGTTACCGTCTCTCCTTGTTTCTTTAACTCCAATTTATACGTATCCGTCTCAAGTGTGAGTTCGTTTACACTCGACTGATCGAGCATTTCGAGTACTTGTTTCAACTGATCGATTTTCATCTGTCATTCTTCCCCCATCTATGCTGTATTCACAATTATTATACCAGGTGCTAATGCCTACTCAAATACTTATATTAACTGGTCATACCATCGGATGCAAGTCACGCTGGATGAAAAAAGACGCCTCTCGACCTAACAAAAGGTGAAAGACGTCTTGTCGTTTCGTTCTTATCCGTTGTAACGACCTGTGAAATCACCTGTACGTGTATCAACCGTTACTTTTTCGCCCGCTTCGATGAAGAGTGGCACTTGAATGATGTGTCCCGTCTCTACTGTCGCGTTTTTCTTGACGTTCGAAGCTGTATCGCCTTTAACGCCCGGCTCCGCTTCAACGATCGTCATGACGACCGTGTTAGGTAATTCAAGACCGAGGATTTCGCCGTTATAAACAGCGATTTGAACTTCCATGTTTTCAAGCAAGTATGGAAGAGCTGCTTCGACTTGTGCCGTCGTCAATTCCAACTGCTCGTAAGATTCTGTATCCATGAAGACATATGTCTCACCCATTGGGTAGAGGTATTGCATCTTGTTACGCTCGATGTGCGCACGCTCGACACGCTCACCGCCGCGGAATGTCATCTCTTGGATGTTCCCGTTACGGATATTACGCATTTTCGTCCGAACGAACGCTGCCCCTTTACCTGGTTTAACATGTTGGAATTCAAGTACTTGCCAAATCATACCGTCTGAAGTTTTGATCGTTAATCCTGTTTTTAAATCGTTTACTGATACCATGAATGGTTCCTCCTAAAATGTCCCGTCACTCTGAATTAGAGAGTGATCAGTTCTTTTGGTGAAGACGAAAGAATTTCTCGACCTGTTTCCGTGATCAAGACGTCATCTTCAATTCGGCATCCGCCGACTTGCGGCACGTAGATACCTGGTTCGACCGTGACGATCATGCCCGGTTCAAGTTTCGTCTCAGAGCGGAAAGATAGACCAGGTCCTTCATGTACTTCTAGACCAATGCCGTGTCCCGTCGAGTGACCGAAGTACTCGCCGTATCCTGCTTCTTTGATGATATCACGCGTCAATGCGTCCGCTTCGATCCCTGTAATACCTGGTTTTAAACCATCAACACCCGCTAGTTGCGCTTGTAAGACTGTATCGTAGATTTTCTGCAATTCAGCATTGATCGGACCGACTGCTACAGTCCGTGTGATATCTGAAACATAACCGTTCAGAAGCGCCCCAAAATCAAGCGTGACAAGTTCGCCTGTCGCAATGACCTTCGAACTGGCAACACCGTGCGGCAAGGCAGAACGATAGCCCGATGCAACGATCGTATCGAAAGAAGAAGACGTCGCTCCATGCTTACGCATGAAGAATTCTAGTTCATTTGATACTTCAAGTTCCGTCCGTCCTGGTTGAATGTACGTCAAGATATGCTGGAAGGTCGCATCTGCGAGCTCCACCGCTTCCTTAATCATCTTAATCTCTGATGAATCCTTAATCAAGCGTAGGTTTTCGATGATTCCCGTCGTCGGAACGAGTTCGATCGAAGAAGCTTGATCATACGCTTCAAAAGCACCGAGTGTCATCGCATCTTTTTCGACGCCGACCGCGCGAACCCGTGCCCCTGCCATCAATTCACCCATTGTCTCTGGAATCGAACGTTCAATTTGGACGATTTCCATTCCTTTGACTTGGTCTGCCGCTTGCTCCGTGTAACGGAAATCCGTCACGAAGTACGCTTGCTCTTCTGTTACGAGACATGCACCGCTTGAACCTGTGAAGCCGGAAATATAACGAATGTTCTCTGCTTTCGTGACGAGTAATCCTGGAAGGTCCCGTTCCTTTAAAGCTGCTTGTAACGCCTCGATCCGTTGTTTCATGATTGATTTCCCCCTTATTCCGATTGTTGTAAAGCTTGGAGTGCTTCTGTTGCCAGACGATATCCCGTCATGCCAAGTCCAGCGATGACCCCCTTGCAGACTGGTGCGATCATCGAATGATGCCGGAAGGATTCACGTGAATGGACATTCGATAGATGGACCTCTATGACGGGTGCTTCGATTGCAGCAATCGCGTCACGTAACGCGATACTCGTATGCGTGTAGGCAGCCGCATTGAAGACGATGCCGTCCGCCCCTCGTTCCTCGTGAAGAACATCAATCAGTCGTCCTTCATGGTTCGATTGCTCGAACCGAAACTGAATGTTCGGAAAATAAGCGCGAAGCTCGTGTTCTAAATCAGCTAACGTTGCCGTTCCGTATGTATCCGGTTCGCGTGTTCCGAGTAAATTCAAGTTTGGTCCGTTTAAAATCAAGACACGCAAAAAAACACCTCCTCGAATTCTTTTTCATTGTATCATAACCCGATTTCCGACTCCTAAAGATTACCTCGTTTTGACGAGTCGAACATAGTTTTTTTGTCGTAAATCAAGTACACTGACGATACACCTAATTTTAATGAAGACAGGATGCGTTCTATTATGAAAACGACTAATCCGCCGGTCGGTGGTCAAGCCATCGTCGAGGGCGTCATGTTCCAAAATGCGACCCATGCGGTCTCTGCGATTCGTCGAAATGATTCGTCGATTGAGACGTTTGCACAACAAAAACCGATTCGACCACGAATCGCCAAAGGAAAACGAATTCCACTCCTGCGCGGTCTCTTTGCATTAATGGAATCTTCAGCGAATGGCGCAAGTCACATGAATTTCGCAAGTGATCGCTACGGCGTCAAACCCGGTGAAGAAGAACCAGAAGAGTCAACGGCTAGTCCATTGACGAAATGGCTCGGAGTGGCTGTCGTCGGAATTCTTTCCTTTTTCTTTGGGAAATTACTCTTTACGCTATTACCTGCTTTCCTTGCGTCTTTGTTTGATGTGTTTCCGCTCTTATCGGGACATGTCGTTCAAAACATCATCGAAGCAGTGATTAAATTAACGTTACTATTTAGTTATCTCTACGTGATTTCTTTGACTCCACTCGTAAAACGACTCTTTCAGTACCATGGCGCTGAGCATAAAGTCATTAACTGTGTCGAGTCCGGACGTCCACTCACCGTCGAAAACGTTCGTGTTAGCAGTCGACTCCATTACCGGTGTGGCTCGAGTTTCTTGATTTTCACCGTCATCGTCGGTTTTTTCGTCTACTTGATCGTCCCAACAGATCCGCTTTGGTTGCGTCTCGTCTGCCGGATTGCTTTATTACCGGTCGTCATCGGTCTCTCATTTGAAGTCTTACAGCTAACGAATAAAGCACAACATATCAAAGGACTTCGTGTTATCGCCTTGCCTGGTCTATGGTTACAGTACTTGACGACGAAAGAACCGGATGATGCTCAAATTGAGGTTGCGATTTATGCGTTTGAAGCCTTAGAAAAACAGGAACATAACCTACATGAGAATGCACTGGGTTAATCGATAACAGGGGTGATATTATGATCAGACAACGCATTGGTTCTACATTCGCACTCGTCGTGTTACTGTTCGCTTTTGTCGGCTTTGGATATAAACTCGTCAATAATCCAAGTAGTCTGTTTTCACAATTGCTGTTCTTCGGCATTACTGCCGGGATCATCTTCTTACTCTTTAAGTTCCTGACTCGTAGTCGAAGCGTCGGAAACGGTACGAACGCACAGTACCGTAAATCGGTCGCTCAATCCAAAAAAATGCATGGTCCTTCGAATTCTGTTCGCCGGACAGACTTCAAGAAAAAACCAGTCAAGTCTTCGAAAGCACCTGCATCGAATAAAGTCAGACCGTTACGTGATCGTTCGAAAGCGCCTCATCTGACGGTCATTGAAGGAAAAAAAGGCAAAAAGAAAAAACGTGCTTTTTAATGTTGAAAGCATATTAATTAAGGAGGTTCGTCGCCTATGACGAACCTCCTTATTTTTCACTCCGTTTCGACCCAACCGATGTAAGGAAGATTGCGGTATTCTTCAGCACAATCAATCCCGTACCCGACAACAAAGTAATCCGGAATCTCGAACCCGACATAGTCCGCATCGAGTTCTACTTCACGACGTGCCGGTTTATCAAGTAACGTACACACCTTCAGGACGCCTGGCTGATGCAATTTCATATGATCACATAGGAAATGAAGCGTCCGTCCTGTATCAATGATATCTTCGATGACGACGACATATTTTCCTTGAACATCGAGATCGAGGTCCTTCTTCAATTGAACACGACCTGAAGAAACGGTCTTTGTACCATAAGAAGAGCACGCGACCGTATCAATTTGGACGCTTCCTTTGATTTCGCGCATCAAATCCGCAGCAAAAACCATCGATCCTTTCAATACGACGACGAGAACGATTTGACGTCCTGCCGCATCTGCTTCGATCTGCTGTGCTAACTCACGAACTTTTTCTTTCAGTTGTGATTCCGACACTAACTTTTCTTTAATCGTGATTTCCATGACAAGGTGCGAACACCCGTCACCCCCTTCGTCCATTTTCAGGATCAGTATAGCATATCTACCTCATAATGCGTACTTTACCATGAAATTATAATGGATTGTTCGTGTTTAAGTGTATCTAATAAGAAATTATATAAAAAAACAAGCCTCAATCCTCTGGATGGGCTTGTTGATAACGATGTAACTCTTCTTTCAGACCAGGACGTTCCGCAAAGAACTGAATCATCCCATTGATTTTATCCAATGCTTCGATGCTAATATGGTGTTCGATTCCTTCGACATCCTTGTAAATCAATTCCTCATCCACACCAACAAGACGAAGAAAATCTTCAAGCAATGCATGTCGTTCTACAAGACGCTTCCCAATCTTACGTCCTTTAGGCGTCAACATGAGCCCCCGATATTTTTCATAAACGAGATAGGTCTCGCGGTCGAGCTTTTGTACCATCTTCGTCACAGACGAAGGATGTACACCTAATGACTCCGCAATATCCGATACACGGGCATATCCCTTATCTTCAATCAACTTATAAATTTGTTCCAAATAATCTTCCATACTCGGAGTTGGCACGACATCACCTTCCCATTTCATTCATTAGCGTTTCCAGTTCCACTCATCACTACGGTATTTCTCGGCAAGACGCTCAATCTCCTGCCACTGCTCACTAGTGAATGTCAACGGAACGAACGACAAATCAAGTGCTTCTTCAAACCCTTTCGTGAACGCTCCTCTTACTTCGTCAAATGCTACAGCGCGACCTGCTAACTCGTTCAGAGCGACAGCCTTTCCTGAAAAACGAGCCTTCATCCGCTCGCGCGTCGACTCATCATCGTACAAGAAGCAATCAAACAGTTCGCCTTCATCAACAGAGAGTGGAACAGAACCATGCTGTAAGACGACGCCTTGATGACGGACTTGTGCACTTCCGGCGACTTTTCGTTTACCGACAGCGAGTTCATAATACGATGCTGCATCAAAACAGACAGCCGATTTTGGCTTCCGTAATTCTTCTTTTTCCTCTTCCGTCAATGGAACTGAAAATTCGACTGGAATGCCGAGGTGATGGTATCCCTTGCGAATCCCTTCCGTCAACATTCGGTAACTTTCGATGACCGTGCGTGGTAACCCTTCCGTATCTTCAGGGATGACGATACTGTATGTCAACTCGTCTGCATGCAAGACAGCTCGCCCTCCTGTCATCCGACGCACGATCGGAATGCCGAGCTCCGCGATCCGCTTTCGATCGATATCACGGGTTGCTCGTTGGAAATGACCAATACTTAATCCACGTGGTTCCCATGAGTAAAAACGAAGCGTCGGTGCGATCTCCCCCCGCCCGACGAACTGAATTAATGCTTCATCGATTGCCATGTTCATTGCCGGCTCCATTGCCGGCGTCGTCAATACTTGCCACTCTCTGTTCACTTCAGCACCCCCAAAACGTTTCCGTATTAGTGTATCAAACCCTTTCTCGGTCGCGCAATCACGAGTCGATTGCCGAAATCGATTTCGTTGACTATAATGAAACAGAGGTTAAACGAACGAAGGGGTTGGAAGTCGAATATGGAAACTGGAACTATCGTTACGATCGTACTATGGGTCGCGCTGATCGCCTACATCGCTTGGCGTTTCATGCCGGTCAAAGGTATCACGAAATTGTCACAGGAAGAATTCCGTGCGAACTATCGCAAAGCACAAATCGTCGATGTCCGCGAGACACAGGAATTCAAAGGTGGACACATCGTTGGTGCTCGTAATATCCCGGTCAGCCAAATGAAGATGCGCTCGAAGGAATTACGGAAAGATATGCCGATTTACTTGTACTGTCAAGGTAGCATGCGTTCTTCACAAGCTGCAAAAGTTTTGAAAAAAGCAGGCTATACGAATCTGTATCAATTAAAAGGCGGATTCAAGCAGTGGTCAGGAAAAATCAAACGGAGCTGATGCTTCGTTCATCGCAAAAAAAGGATCCCTCCGGAAGGAGAGATCCTTTTTTTATGGTTCTTGCTTATACATGTACTTCTTGTTTTGGTTCATAGCGTAAGACGGGCTTGCGAGCAGCAAGTGTCTCGTCCATCCGTTTGACGACCGTCGTGTGTGGGGCGTTCAAAACGACATCCGGTGTCTCTTCGACCTCTTTTGCAATCTGGAGCATCGCATCACAGAAGGCGTCGAGTGTTTCTTTCGATTCCGTTTCCGTCGGTTCGATCATGATACACTCCTCGACGTTCAACGGGAAGTAGATCGTTGGTGGATGGTATCCAAAGTCAAGCAGACGTTTAGCGATATCAAGCGTCCGGACACCTAATGCTTTTTGACGTTTACCCGACAAGACGAATTCGTGCTTGCAATAGACGTCGTATGGCGCGTCATACGCACCTTTGAGACGAGCCAACATATAGTTCGCATTCAAGACCGCTTCTTTCGAGACGCGAGCGAGACCTGCCCCACCCATCGTCCGAATATAGCTATAGGCACGAACGTTGATGCCGAAGTTACCGTAGAATGGTTTGACGCGACCGATCGCTTCCGGGCGATCGTAGTCGAGGACATAACGCTCTTCTTCTTTGCGGACGATTGGTTTCGGTAAATACGGAATCAAATCTTGTTTGACCCCTACTGGACCCGATCCTGGTCCGCCGCCACCGTGCGGTCCTGTGAACGTCTTATGCAAGTTCAAGTGGACGACATCAAAGCCCATGTCCCCTGGACGAGCAATGCCCATGATCGCATTCGAGTTCGCACCATCATAGTACAGTTTTCCACCCGCCTCGTGAACCGCTTGTGCGATTTCGACGATATCCGACTCAAACAAACCGAGCGTGTTGGGATTCGTCAACATGAGTGCCGCTGTATCGTCACCGACTTTTTTCTTTAAGTCTGCTAGATCAACGAGACCACGTTCATCCGATAAGACCGTCACGGTATCAAATCCAGCGACTGATGCCGATGCCGGGTTCGTTCCGTGTGCCGAGTCCGGTACGAGGACTTTCGTCCGTTTAAAGTCACCACGTGCATGGTGGTAGGCCTTAATCAACATCAAGCCTGTCCACTCACCGTGTGCTCCCGCCGCCGGCTGGAGCGTCACTTCATCCATTCCTGTGATGACCGCGAGTTTTTCTTGCAGATCATACATCAAACCGAGTGCCCCTTGAACACTTTCGACTGGTTGAAGCGGGTGAATGTGTGCAAACCCAGGGAGGCGCGCCATATCTTCATTGATTTTCGGATTGTATTTCATCGTACATGAACCAAGTGGATAGAATCCAGAATCCACACCATGGTTACGGTTCGAAAGTGCCGTGTAGTGACGGACGAGATCCAGTTCAGATACTTCCGGTAGTGCCACGTCTTCCTTCCGTAACATCGAGGTCGGTAACAATTCTTCTACTGCCACCTCATCGACAGTCGGTAACGGTAAGCTATAGGCGATACGACCCGGTTTAGAAATTTCAAAGATCAATGTTTGCTCATTCATGTGTGAGTCCCCCTAACGCTGTCACGAATTGATCCAACTCTTCATTCGTCCGTAATTCCGTTGCACAAACAAGCATTTCATTCTGACGTGCCGCGTCATAAGCGCCTAACGGCAAACCGCCGATGATCCCGTGATCGAGCAATTGTTGACTCGCACGTGTTGCATCGATCGGTAGCGTAACGACGAATTCATTGAAGCTCGGTCCATCGTCAACGATCGTAAAGCCAGCCTGTTTCAGCTTTTGTTTTAAGGCATGTGCCGTTTGCAAGTTGCGTGTCGCGAGTTCTCGGATTCCCCGTTTTCCGAGTGCACTCATCGCAATCGAAGCAGCGAGTGCATTCAACGCTTGGTTCGAACAGATGTTAGATGTCGCCTTGTCACGGCGAATGTGTTGTTCACGTGCTTGTAACGTCAGAACGAAACCGCGTTTCCCATTCTCATCGACGGTCTGCCCAACGAGACGTCCCGGAATCTTACGCATCAACGCTTTTGTCGTCGTGAAATAACCACACGTCGGTCCACCAAAACTTTGTGGAATTCCGAACGGTTGGCAGTCTCCGATCGTTATGTCAGCGCCAAGTTTACCTGGTGCTTCTAAGATACCGAGTGCCAGTGGATTCGCAGAGACGATGAACAGCGCACCACGAGCATGAGTCGCATCGGCCAATGCTTGTAGTTCTTCGACACGACCGTAGAAGTTCGGATACTGTACGATGACACAGGCAACGTCTTCGATTGCATCGAGTTGATCGATCCGTGTGACACCTTGCTCAAGCGCCAACGTCTCGACGTTTAGTCCTGGACCGTTCGCATACGTCCGAACGACATCGTGCGCTTCCGGGTGAACGCCGTCTGAAAGAACGATCGTCTTTTTCTTCGTATGGGCACACGCAAGCATAGCCGCTTCCGCTAACGCCGTAATACCGTCATACATCGACGAGTTCGCGACGTCCATCCCTGTCAATTCACAAATCATCGATTGGAATTCAAAAATCGCTTGCAGCTCACCTTGCGAAATCTCTGGCTGATATGGTGTATAGGCAGTGTAAAACTCTGAGCGCAGTAACATATGGTTGACGACAGCAGGTGCATAATGATCATAGATGCCTGCGCCAAGGAACGATGGATATTGTTTCGTATTCATGTTTTGGTCGGCAAGCTTCGATAGCGTCCGAATCAAGTCCGTTTCCGGAAGTGGCACACCGACTTCTTCCAATGTACCGTTATCACGGACGGATGCCGGGATATCAGCAAGTAAATCTTCGATCGATGCTGCACCGATCGTCTGTAACATCGCCTGCTCATCTTCTGCTGTCATTGGTAAATAACGAAAATCCATAGAAATATCCCCCTTATTTCGTGCGACGATAAAACGGTGTCGCTGTTCGTTTCGCTGCTAAACGTTTTCCGCGTACTTCTACTTCAAATTGTTCTTGTTCCGCTACTTCTGCAGGAACGAGTGCCCAAGCAATCGCTTTTCCGACTGTCGGCGGTAACGTACCTGTCGTCACCACACCAACGACTTCCCCGTCATGCCAAACCGGTGCATCTTGACGCGCAATCCCTTTATCAAGTAGTTCAAGACCGATCAAGCGCCGCGGTGCTCCTTGTTCTTTCTGTTGTAACAAGACTTCCGAACCGACGAACGGTTTGACTTGTGGTTTGACCGCAAAGCCCATTTCCGCTTCGATGGGTGAAATCGTTGCTGATAATTCATGTCCGTAAAGTGGCAGACATGCCTCAAAACGTAATGTGTCACGTGCCCCGAGACCGCATGGTACGACACCTTGCTCAAGCAATGCTTGCCAGACAGCAGATGCGTCACTAGCTGCCATGTAAAGCTCGAATCCATCTTCCCCTGTATACCCACTGCGTGAAACGATCATTTCAACTCCCGCAACCGTTCCCCTTTGGAACTTAAAAAACCCAATCTCTGATAAGACAAGTGGTGTCATGCCGGAAAGAACTGCTTCCGCCTGTGGTCCTTGGACAGCAATTTGACCATATTGTTCCGATTGATTCTCAAGCGTGACGTCCCCTGTTAGATAGTGACGTAAATGTTGTTCGTCTTTTTCAATGTTCGAAGCATTGACAACGAGAAGATAATCCGTTTCTGATAAACGATAGACGAGTAAATCATCCACTGTTCCACCGTCTTCTTGGCATAAGACGTTATATTGCGCTTGCCCCACCGCAATCTTTGAAATATCATTTGATAACGTGGCTTGTAAAAATGTCAGAGCATCCGGTCCGCTGACGAACAGTTCACCCATGTGCGAGACATCGAACATACCGACATTCTCTCTTACTGCAACGTGTTCTTCTTTAATCGAGGAAAACAAAACTGGCATTTCAAATCCCGCAAAATCCACCATCTTACCGGTTTTCGAAACCGTTTCGAATAATGGTGTTCTTTTCAATGTCGTCTGACTCATACAAATCCCCCTATTAACGAACGTTTTCACTCTCTCTTCTCATTAATGTTCCATTTTCAAATTTATCTTACCAATTTAAATCATAATTATCTAGTATTATTCGGAAAAAGGAACACATGAAAAAGAGAGAAAGGACCCTGTCCCTTCTCTCCTATTGTTTCATATTCTTCCCATGAAAGCCATTTCAAAATTGATTGATTCCGGCAGTTCGCTTGATTTCTTCTTGAAGTCGTCGCCCTTCTGTCACCAATTGGCTTGTTCCCTGCTTCACACGATTTCCTTCTTCAGTGATCCGGTTGATGTTCCCTTTGATTTGATCGATTCGGTGCGTTGTATGATCGATGTTCGTCTGCAAGGTTTTCTGACGAATCGTAAAGCGCTCCATCAATTGCTTTAATTGTTGAATATCCTGAGATAGCTTCTTTTTGTAAAGAATGAATCCGAACAACACAAGTCCTACGATGGACAATAAAATAATACCTAACGTAATCCAAATCATGACTTTTCCTCCAATACAGTTTCAATCGCATGAACCAACCCTTCGATTGATGTCGTTCCTTCAATGCGAACAGTGGCAACTCCAGCATACAAAGAATAGCGACGATCGAATAAATGCTTCACCTGTTCCCGTTCTGTCACGAGTGGACGATTCGAGTCAGAAGCAATCCGTTTCCAGATGACATCAAAAGGCGTATCAATCCAAATGACTGTCCCTGCCTTTTTCATGAACAGTCGGTTCTCTTCTCGTTCGACGATTCCACCACCCGTGACGACTACTTCCGCGTTGCTGTTCCTTAACAATTCGCTCTCGTGTGTACGAAACCCTGCTTCGCCATGCTCAGCAAAAAAAGAAGGAATCGTTTGTCCATGTTTCTGTTCGAAGTGTTCATCCAATTCGTCGACCGTGTATCGTCCACGTAATCGATGTCCGACGGCTGATTTACCAGTTCCCATAAAGCCAATCAAATAAACCTTACTCATGTGTAACGACCGCCTCGATTCTTTGACCATTATCTAATCTCGCTTCCATTTTAAAGCCTTTATCGGTCACTGTACAGCTGACTTGCCCGATTGGATAGCGGAGGGTCTCATCCTTCGTACAATCTGCTTTTGCCGCGCGGATGAGAGATTCGAGTTGTAGTGCTTCTTGTTCCAACTGATGATGGCGCATTTCTTCGTCAATTTGCTGACAAACGATTAAGAGCACGACTCCCATGCCTAAAAGCAACAGTAAGGTCTGAATCAAGATGAATCCGTCTTGACGCATCGGAAGGAACGTTTGCTGTCGTTCAACTGAATTGAGAGGATCTCGGCAGTGCTTGTCACAGTGTATTGTTTGACATCGCGAGCGTATGTCAGTTCACCTCCTTGTTCTTTCTTGAGGCGTAGTTGATCCTGCACACGGACGAGACGCCATTTCTCAGCCATCTCTCCCGGATTAACGTCCATTCCGCGAATCTCATCTCCAACGCGTTCACACATCGTACTCCGCCACATAAGCCGTTCTACGGTATGAAAGAACAGTTCCTCATTCATTCGATTGACTTCCGGTGGGCGAACGAGTGGTGTCAGCGTCAAAATCGCCAACAGGAGCAACGGACTGATCCACAGGACGAACGATAGTTCGAGGAGGGTCATTCCGGATTCTGCTCGCAAGACATGTCGTTTCATTGCACCACGCTCCTTGCTTCAGAACATAGGACACTGTTCGGTTTTCAACTTGATCCGTCGCCATCTGCTCAAGCTGTTTCGTCTCTTGTTCCCATTTGATTTGTTTCGTTCGTAAATCGAGATAAGGATCGATCGCTAGCATCATGAAGACACCCATCGCAACGATAGAGAGAATCACTTCGAGCAAAGAGAAACCCGCTTGTCGTTTGTCCTGCATACTTCTCACCTCACTTTACGGATTGCCATTTGATAGTTCCCAAGTAAGAATTTAATTTCATACTCGGCTGTTGCCGAACGGCAAGACCACGTCGCTGCATAAATCGAGTGATAGCTCTTAAAGTAGATGATGCGGTTTGACGGGGGAACGGCACATGTATGCCCATTCTGGAACGTTCGTTGCCATAACAGCCGGTCATCCGCAAGTACAAGGTATCCTGTCCCGTCTCCTCGAAATCGAAACTGCATCAATGCTTGATCTTGTTTCGAGTACTGCATGAGCCGAAGCGTCTGAATATCTTGTTCCATTAGACGAACCTCTTGTTCAAGCGGAATCCAGTCCGGTCGTTTTTCAAATAGTGCCGGCAACAACAAAACAAGTAAACAAGCAATGATTGTCAGTACCGCCGTCATCTCAAATAAGGTAAATCCTTGTTCACTTCGTAAGTTCGCCAGTCTTCGGATCATACGTATACGTCTCCTGATCACAGACGAGGGCATTCGGTTTATCGGCGGTTCCCCGATTGATCGTCTGGAGCGATTCTGGGTACTTTTTCTCTTTGGCGTAATACAAATTGACCTCCGAACGAATGACTCGAATGTTCGCCTCACAACTTACACCTTTCGCCTGATCCTTTCCACTTGTCATCGTTGGAATCAAAACGAGCAGTAACAACGAAATGATCAATAAGACGGCTGCCATCTCCAGTAAAGTGAATCCGTCCTGTCGTTTTAAGAATTGTTTCATCGTATCGTCTCCTCTGTTTAAAATGGAAGCTGCTGTATCGCTAGCTGAATCGGATAATATAAGATGAGAAACAACGTTCCTGTCATGATCGTCAATCCCCCGTACAAAATCGGCTCGATCCATAACAACTTTTTCTCTAACTCCTCTTCCATCGACTCATGCAAGAGCGTCGCTTGTTCAAGCAACAACGGACCAAGATCTCCACTTTCTCGCGCTAAATGGACTATTCCAATCGTCTCGGCTTCGATGATCTCATCTTCGCCAAGCGCTTCTGCAAGTGGTTCCCCCGCCTGTTGTTTAGCATGCAAACGAGCGTACAAATGACCTTTTTTATTCGCTTGTCCTTGCTCTAGATGACGAAAGGTCTCTTCGAGCGAAAAGCCAGCATCGATAAACGATCCTACTTCGATCGTGAATAAATAGCTGTAGTAGAGACGAATCAAACGCTGTAACGGTTTCAGTCGTAAAATACGGTTTAATGGAAAGAAGCGAAAGAAGAGGTAACCGGAGGTTAACAAAATAACGGGAATACTTGCGAGCATATATTTCGCAGAGGGGTGAAGAAGAAGATGAAGAAATGAGGGGAGAGTTTTCGGGTCCGACATCTCGAGGAGAGATGGAAATACGTAGAGGGCGTAAAAGAAGAACAGCAGGAATAGACTGGTCGCTAGAACAAGCGGATATCGGATCATCTTCCAAAACTTCGATCGCATTTCTGTTTCGAGGTCGAGCAGTTTCACGATTTGGCGAAGAACAAGCAATGGTCGCTCTGTCCTTTCTCCAACAAAAAGAAGTCGTTTTAAGGTATTCGTTAACGCAAGCGGTTCAAGGGATGCTGCAAAGGAGTCTCCTTTTTCAAGACGTTGCTCCATTTCTCCGACCACTTCCGAGAACGGATGACGCTCGAATCGTTTTAAAATGAGTAGCGTCTCTTTCGCGGAAATTCCTTTTGATAACAAGCGATGATATCGTTTTAAGAACCGACTTTGATCGCGGCTTGTAAGTTTCTGACGGTACAGCGGACATCCTCTCCTTTTCGCTCGAGATGAATGATGCGTTGACAGACAGCTAGCTCTGACTCTTCGATACCTAAACTGCGCAATCGTAATCGCGCTTCATCAATACTTCCAGCGTGTAGCGTAAACAACACGACGTGACCACTAAGGGCAGCATTCATCGTCAAACGTGCTGCCTCCCTTGTCCGCACCTCACCAAAAGCAATCCAATCTGGATCCGCTCGCAGTATTTCCTCAAAACATCGCGTAGCAGTGAAGCCTGCTTTTTCATTTAGTTCCAGTTGTAAGACGTTTGGTACCGTACATTCCACCGGATCTTCAATCGAGATGATTCGTTTTTCTTCCATTGCACTCATCAAGGAATATAACATCGTCGTCTTTCCTGCACCTGTCGATCCGGAAATGACGATACACCCATGTCGTTGTTCAGCTAACCATGCGAAGTCCAATTGATCATGTAACGTTTGTAAAGCCGTTTCTCGAGAGACTGTCGAACGATAAAAACGCCACGACATCGCATCCCCTTGTCGACTCGGTAACAACGAGACACGCATTCCCTTTTTCCCATGTGGATACAAGCCACTTTGCGGAATTCGTTCATTTTGTTCCTTTAAGTTCGCCTCATAGCGAATATGGCTGACAAGCGTCCGGTAACGTGTCAGTTCTACGTCATCTTGTTCACACAGCCCATCGCTCGTTCGACAAACGATTCGGACGCGAGTCTCGTTCGGAACGAAATGAACATCTGTTGCACCGAGTGCTTCGAATCGTTCCATGAGTTGTGTCGTCCATTCCTTCATTTCTACTCACCTCCCTACAGCAAACAATACACAAAAAAAAGAAGCCGACCAAACCGGCTTCTTTATGATACGTGTGCAATTGTCCGATGTTTACGCTTCGCTAATGTCTCAAGACCCGGTTTATCATACCCGATAACGAGTTGTTTTCCATCAGTAATGATTGGACGGCGTAACAACTTCGGGTTGTCACTCATGAGGCGTAATAACTCACTGAGTTTCATGTCTTCAATATCAATGCCGAGATCTTTGAAGGCTTGACTGCGTGTTGCGAGCAAACTTTCAATCCCGTCTGTCGATAATTTTAACAGTTCCATGAGTTCATCAACTGTTGGAGCATTTCTGAACAGATGACGTTCCTCTACATCAACATGTTCCTCTTTTAACCATGATTTCGTTTTACGACATGATGTACAACTTGGATATGTGAAAAAGACTAACTCATTCGCCATTTTTGCTCCTCCTCTCAAAGTGTGGGTTTCATTACAGTTACTATAGCACGACATTTTGACTTTGTACACCTTTTGTACAACTATTGTACAACTTTTTTTGAAACTTCATCTTTTGTTCACAGTTATTCCTTAACAATCACTAGAACAGGATAGACGAATGATTGTTTGCTTGGTAAAATAAGTACGTATATTGACTATCTGTCGGATTTAGGGGGTTATAGGAATGGGGAGAATGTACCGCGTACTCGGTTTCTGGACTGGTATCATCGCAGTCATGGCATTTATCGGCGCATTGGGTGGCGATGCAAGCTCAAGTGAGCATACGGATTCATTTTTAGTCATGGGCTTCGTCTTCTTGGCACAAACTGTCTTTTTTGCAGCGCTTGGTTACTTGCGTTTAACTGAAAAAACGTATGTCTATATCTTTGGAGCTTACTTAACTGTATTTTTCATCGTCTTTACGTACTGGTCGAACTTCCAGATGTAATGAAAAAAACTCGTCATCCTCTTGGATGGCGAGTTTTTTTGCTTATAGAAACGGATTGGTTTTCATCTCTTGTCGGATCGTCGTATTTGGACCGTGACCCGGATAGACTGTCGTGTCTGCTGGTAGTTCCGCAATGAGTCGATCGAGCGAACGCATCAATACGTCTTGATTCCCACCATAAAGATCCGTTCGCCCGACGCCTTGTTGGAATAGGAGATCCCCACCGAATGCGATTCGTTCTCCCTTGAAATAGAACGTCACACTTCCTGGTGAGTGCCCTGGCGTCTCAAGTACATGCATTGAAAAGTTACCGATTGCCAATTGTCCTGGTTGTAACAGATGATCGGCTGGCTTCATGCGCATCGGCGGCATGCCGAATTTTGCCGAACCATTCCATTCTGGATTACCAAGCCAGCCTGCCTCTTCCGCATGAACGTAGACAGGAGCTTTCGTGAAGCGTCGTAACATATCTACACCACCAATGTGGTCAAAGTGAGCATGGGTCAAAAGGATTCCTTTTAAGGTTGCTCCTCGACTTTCAATTTCATCGAAAAAACGCATATCTTCTGTTCCTGGATCAATGACGAGACACTCCTTGTCCTTAAATAACAAGTAGCCATTCTCAGATGCCATACCGGAAGTGATCATGACGATTTCCATTCTATAAAACCCCTTTTCAATAGACTCTTCCCCTACTATACACGAAATTGTCGAAAGTTCCTGCAACGCCCTCTCGACTTTATCCCGAGAGTCGGATAAACTAAAAAGTGAGATTTAAGTGAAATCTTCGTGAAATTCATAACGTGATTGTTTAAGGGGGAGTACGTCATGCATTTGGATCAACCAATCGGTTGGCTTTTCTTCTTCGTCGCACTCGTCGGTGTTTGGGCCGTCGTTCGTTCACTTAAGAAACGCCAAATGTTTCCACTCGTATTCGCAGCCCTAACTGTCGTCTTATTCGGCTGGTTTGGGATTGCGACATTGATTTACGGCGGTATTCCATCGTAATCAGAGTACGCTAAAAAGAGAGGTGCCTCGAGCATCTCTCTTTTTTGTTATTTTATAAAAAGAGTAGACCTACTAGAACGTAGACCTACTCTCAGTATTATCTTACTTATTTTGAAGTTTGAAGGAAACGTAGCAAGTCGCCATAGATGACTTTATCTGAGAGTCCTAATTCTTTCTCAGATTGTTTCGTAGATTGTTTACACATTTCCGCTTGTTCCCCGTCCTTCACTTCTTCTCCTGTCTTACGGTCATAACATGTTTCTTGCGTGTAGACCGTCTTATCTGTTACGACAGAACCGTCACGGAACAACGCATAGTCTTTATGTTGTTTTGAGAAGAGATCGGTACCGAACAAGATCTCATTCTTGAAATCATGACCTAACAGGTGAAGCAATGTTGGTTTAATATCGATTTGACTCGCAACATTTTCGTGTTTGACACCTTTCGTTTGACCCGGTAAATGAATGACGAACGGTACACGTTGCAGTTGCGCAACATCATACGGAGTCAACTCATCTTTGTTCATGAGTTCTGCCATTGCAGCATTATGGTTTGTTGAAATACCGTAATGGTCACCGTATACCATGAAGATCGTATCATCCCACGTACCATCTTTTTTTAGACCTTCGATGAACTTACCGAGTGCCATATCTTGATACGCTAGCGCCTGAACGTAGTGGTTCAGTGTCGTAGAACTCGTTTCAAGCGGTGGTACGAGTTCATCTTCTGGTTTTGGCATCTCAAATGGATAGTGGTTCGTTAACGTAATGAATTTCGAATAAAACGGACGTGGTAAATCTTTTAACATCGGAAGTGACTGTTCAAAGAACTTGTCATCGAGTAAGCCCCACTCCGTCAAATCTGCTGGATCCCCTAAATCATAATCCGTCTCCGAGAAGAAACGATCTACGCCGAAACTGTTGTAGACGATGTCCCGGTTCCAGAATGACTTGTTATTCGCATGGAAAACAGCTGAGTAATAGCCATCTTCTTTCAACATCTCAGGTGTTGCACGGAATTCGTTCTCTCCGTTCGTAAAGAATGCAGATCCACGACCAAGTGGATAGATCGAATTCTCAAGAATGAACTCAGCATCTGACGTTTTCCCTTGTCCTGTGTTGTGATAGAAGTTATCCCATGAATGGGATTCCTTGATCAATTTATTCAAGTTCGGTGTAATTTCTTGACCGTTTGGTGCTTTTAAACCAACGGCAAATGATTGAGCTGACTCAAACGAGATGACGATGACGTTCTTACCTTTATACTTGCCGAACATCGCCGGATTGGCTGCAGCATGCTTCGAATCGATGAAGTTTTGGACTTCTGATAACTCAGAGCTATCCGCAAGTGCTTTTTGCGCAGATGTCTTCGACTGGATGAGTGCGTCATACATATGGAAGTTAAATGTTCCGATGTTCTTAACGAGTAATTCCCGGTCAAAGGCACGTGTCAATAATTCTGGACGTTCTGTCTCAGCAAGCGTCAAGTTTCCAAGGAAGACGACGACTGCTGCGACGAATGCAAGAATTGCGCGCCCACGTGACGCGACGTTTTTGGACATATCCATTTTCCGTAAGAAAAATGGTAAGATGATCAAATCGCCGACGATCAGTAAATCAGCCCAACTTAAAAGCGATGCGAGTGAAGCGGAAACCGTCTCTGCATTCGAAGTTTGGAACAATACTGGCAACGTCAAGTAATCATTAAAGAAGCGGAAAAAAATGATGTCCGCATATAAAATGATGGTTGCGACGAACAGTGTACCGTAGATGAACCATTTTTGGACATTTCCTCGGAAGAAGAAGCTAAATCCAAACATGAAGAGCGCTGAACTAATTGGATTAATTAGTAGAATGAATGCTTGCGCGGAATTCGTTACGGGAACGTTGAAGAAAAGTGTATACGCTAAATACGTTTTTAACCAAATCAATAAGGTCGCAATCCAAAAAAGCTTATGCTCTTTATAAGTACTGCGAACGCCTTGACCCATCTTTAGGCGCATTCGCGACCAGATGTTTGCGTCTTGCTGCATAAAAACCTGCCTCCTAATTTACATGTGCTTTCTGCTTTCAGTTCACACAACTTACATCATAATGTACATATACCCATATCACGTGAAAATTTTACGCTTAGTTTTACAAAAATGCAACCGGAATCCGGAAGATACTTAACAATCACACAATTACTATACGTTTGTAAACAAAAAAAAGATTCGCCGGAGCGAACCTTTCATTGAAATTGAATATTATCATTTTTTCAAGAACATTTGCTTAGCAAGCCATGCACACCCGATGACTCCAGCATCGTTTCCGAGTTCAGCAATCTTGAACGTCGTTGATCCAAAGACACGGGGTAACGCAAACCGTTCAAATTGCTGACGTAGTGGTGCAAGCAGTGTTTCACCTGCTTTCGAGACACCACCACCGATGACGATGATTTCCGGATTGATACTATTTGCTAGATTTGAAATCGCAAGTCCGAGGTGGAACGTCACTTCCTCTACAACATCCGTTGCGATACGATCGCCTTTCTCATACGCTTCAAATACATCTTTCGCCGTCACTGCTTTAATGTCATTCAGTAGCGATTCTTGTCCTTTACGTTTCTCAAGACCAAGACGGGCGATACCCGTTGCTGAAGCAATCGTCTCAAGGCATCCTTTACGTCCACATCCACACATGACGCCACCTTCAGGCAACATCGTGATATGACCGATTTCTCCTGCCATTCCGACCGTACCGTGAACGATTTGTCCGTTCGTGATCAGACCACCACCGACACCCGTACCAAGTGTGACCGCGAGTAATTCTGTTGCGCCACTACCGGCACCTTTCCACATCTCACCGATCGCTGCTGCGTTCGCATCATTTTCAAGTACTGCCGGTAAACCTGTCAACCGTTCGAATTCACCAACGAGTTCAAAATTATGCCACCCGATGTTGACTGCCTTTTCAACGACACCCGTATTAAAGTCGATGAATCCTGGCGCACCAATACCTGCTCCGACAAAATCCTCTGGTCGTTTGTTGCTTTCTTGACACTTCTCAAAAAATGATTTTGCAATATCTCCTGGAATTTGTGCACCATCATTCAGGATCACCGTCTCAATTTCCCATTTTTCTACGATGATGCCTTGCAAATCCAAAATTGCCATCTTCACTGTCGTTCCACCGATATCAATGCCGAGTAACCATTTCATTGCTCTGTCTCCCCTATGCTCATATAATGTCTACTTGTTCATTTTAACGGACACACTCGTATTGCGCAAAGGGTTGCGCAACCTTAAACATTATCGGATTGTGAACGTTTTAATTCATGTCGTAAGATGAGTTTTGCTGAATCATACTGACGTTGCTCCAAAACGCCTGCTTCTTGCAATTCATCAAGTTCGAGCATCATCATCGCAATATCTGATGCTCGATCTCCTAGATAGATGAATGTTCCATACGTCTTAAGTAACTGTTGTACATCATACAGTGTCTTCATCGACCATCGGCTCCTTTACATACGCATGTAGCAAATCATAGGTCGCTTGTAATGACGTCTCATGTGTTCGTTCGTAAGAATGGCTCGATTCAATCCCCGGACCAAATAGTCCGTGTCGAACATCATGTCCCGCACGCACTGCTGCCGAAGCGTCCGAGCTATAGAACGGATAAATATCAACTTTATATGGGATACTATTGCGTTGTGCTAGACGTGTTAGCTGATGACGTAACGCTAAGTCATACGGACCGGAACCATCTTTTGCACAAATTGAGACCGTGAATTCGTCAGAGTGCTGACCATCTCCTAACGCACCCATGTCGACCGCGATATATTCTGCGACTTCTTCCGTGAATCCAGCATTTCCACCGAACCCAACCTCTTCGTAATTTGAAATCAGGATCTGGACCGTGTGTGGCAGGTCGATGGTTTTCCATTCTTTAATCAATTCAAGCAACAAAGCAACCGATGCTTTATCATCGAGATGGCGCGATTTCACAAACCCAGTTTCCGTATAGAGGAAACGCGGATCAAACGTCACGACGTCTCCTACTTCAATTCCCGCGACGCGCGTCTCTTCGGCTGTCGTCGAACGAATATCAAGTCGGACTTCAATATTATCAGCGGACCGTTCCGTTTTGTTCGTCTCGCGTGACGTATGGACACTCGAATGATGGAAAACAATCGTACCGGAAATTGTTTGACCGTCCATCTTATGCACGAGACAGTTCTCTCCTTCGATCGCTGTCCAAGCATAGCCCCCTAATTGTGATAAACTGAGTCGTCCCGTTGGTAAAATCTCTTTTACCATTGCCCCTAATGTATCGACGTGTGCCGTCAGTAACCGCGTGCGAGTTGAAGCACCAGGCAAAGTCGCTAAGATGGCTCCTTTCTCGAGTTTTCGATACGTGATGCCTTCTGCCATCAATCGCTTTTCTACGTATGTAATCGCTTCTTTCGTCGAACCTGTCGGACTTGGAATCGAGACCAGCTCTTCAATCGTACGTATGACTTCTTTCATGTTCATTCGCTCCCTTTCAATCGGACTACAACGTGCTATCCGCTTTGTTTTCATGATAACAAATATTCATTCTTTGTCGGTACTGATATCCTACATCCACTACGCGAAAAAGCTGTAGCACTTTTTTGCTACAGCTTTTTGTCCACACCATATAATGAACTTAGACGTATTTTTTCATCCAAATATCATCGCGGTATGTGCCATCTTCTAATTTTACGGAGTCTGGATCTTCGGCATATACTTCAAAGCCGAGCGATTCGTAAAGACTTTGCGCTGCTTCATTTCCTGATAATACGGCAAGAATGACTTGCTCAACGTCTGGTAACTTCTTCGCCTCGTCGATCAAGGCCTCCATTAGAGCACGACCGGTCCCTCCACGATATGCAGGCGAAACATATACTCCGGAAATCATCGCTTTGTGCGATTCACGTGACAGTTCATATGGCTTGACCTGACCAAACCCAAACAATACATCGCCGTCGAACATACCGAGCCAAATCTCATCGGAGTCGGGTTCTCCTTCTAGACCTTCTCGTACTTCGCGGAGCGGGGTTTGCTGTTCATCGTCAAACGAATGACCGAACGCATCTGGATGATTCTTTAATCCCTCAAGGCGTAGATTCCAGTATTGTTCTGCATCCTCTTTAGTTAATTTTCGAAAAGTATACATGACTGTCGATTCTCTCCTTTTTTGGGTTTCATGACGTACAAATAATAACGGAAAAACGCTTCTATCTCTTACTTAACCCTTTTCTAGTAAAATAAAACCTAGATTTTTTTCTCTTTTAATTTCACTTAAATACAGTAGTGATGTTTGCCTCTTTTTTTCTCATAACAAAAACTCAAAGGTGGACACTAAGATACAGGATCACCATTTGAGTTTTTAAGCTCTCTATTTATGAGGTTTTCGTCATGCTTTGCGCCGTTAATCTTGCAAGACAGGTTCGAGTGTCTGACGCAATACATCAGCAGAATGATGAAACTTCTTCATTTCTTCTTCTGTCAACGCGACTTCAATGATTTCCCGCACACCTTGACGATTGATGATCGCCGGTACTCCGATGTGAATGCCGGAAATCCCGTACTGCCCATCTACATACGCCCCGACCGTCAACAAACAGTTCTCGTTCCCAAGGATGGCACGCACGATTCGAACAAGTCCAAGTCCAATCGCATAATAAGTTGCTCCTTTACGTTCGATAATATGATAGGCAGCATCCCGAACGTTGATATAGATTTGATCAAGGTCTGCTTGAGAGTAACGATCGTCCTCAGCAAGTAGTTCATCAATTGTTTTTCCATAAATACGGCTATTACTCCAGGCAGCGAATTCCGTATCTCCATGTTCTCCAAGAATGTAGGCATGGGCATTGCGAGAATCGATGTGAAAGTATTCTCCAAGCATTTGACGCAGACGTGCTGTATCGAGCACCGTTCCTGATCCAAATACGCGTGATTTTGGAAGACCGGAATATTTCCAAGCCAGATGTGCCATGATATCAACCGGATTGGAAGCCACGACGATGAGACCATCAAAACCAGAATCCATAATCTGACGAATCATTTCTTTCATGATCAATGCATTCTTTGCGACGAGATCGAGTCTCGTCTCTCCTGGTTTTTGAGGAGCTCCCGCCGTGATGACGACGACCTCAGCCTCTCGGCAGTCCATATAATCTCCAGCCCAGATCCGCATCGGTGAAGAACTAAACGGGGTTCCGTGGTTCAAGTCCATCGCTTCACCTTCTGCTTTTGCTTTATTGACGTCAATGATGACAAGTTCCTCACAAAGTCCGGCTGTTGACATCTGATAAGCAAAGCTTGAACCGACCGCACCTGCTCCGATTAACGCCACCCGTGTTACTTTCGCATGTAATTCCATCTCGTTATGTCCACCCTTTCATTCGTTCTAAGAGTTTGTTAACTATCTCACAAATAAATTGTAACATCTTTCACATTCTTTGTAATATGTGAAATTAATCACATTTGTCCATTTTGTGTCATCGATATCCTAACATAAGGAATTACCCTGTCATACTTTGCACTTACCAGAATCGGACGATGATAAACCCGATTCCACTCGCTAGACCACTCGTCATGACGTTTACCGCATCATTTCCAAGAAACCAAATACCCGATACGTAAGCTGTCGGTTGTCCATGATGCTCTCGTTTTTCCGTACGTTCCTCGCAAACTGAACATTCATACACGCGTTGCCACATTGCTCCAAATAGTGTATCGAGAAGACTTCCAAGGACACCGATACCTGTCACAAGTAAGGCCTCTGTCAAAGAAAGAGAGAAGATCCACTGCGCTGCTAAAGCGATGAACGCAGCTCCAGCAATTGTTCCTAACGTTCCGATTAACGACATCGCTCCGCTCGTTCCTGCTGGTACCCGTCGTAATGTTTTCAAAGACCATGGATCACGTCTTGAGAGTGGACCGATTTCCGAAGCCCATGTATCGGCATTCGATGCCGCGATGACGAATAGGAATAACAAGAGATATGCAAAATTCATCGTCATGGCGTAGGCTATAGCAGCGACGAACGCTACTCCTCCATTCGCAAGTACTTGCCATCCGTCACGTGCACCCTCTTTTTCGACGATCGCGTCCACGGATTTTTTTCTAGAACGCCCAATTTTCGATAAAAGACTCGAGCTGCCAAAGAAGAGTAAGAGCACCACTAAACCTTTCAAGCCGAATCCAAATGAGACACCACTGCCGACGAGCATTGTCAAGACAGCCCCGCTTGTCGTCAACAAGCGAAAATATCGTCCAGTCCAGGCGAGAATGAGACAAAATAAAATCGTAACACTTAACATCGGATAACCTCTTGGTCCGTGACGATGAGATCAACTGGGATATCGAAGTCCTCCACTTCAAAATCTGGAAAGAGCTGTTCTGAAAAGGCGATGGATACTTTACAACCTGTGTATGTTACGAGTGCACGATCATAATAACCGCCTCCCCACCCTAAGCGATAGCCATCTCGTCGATAGGCGCGTCCCGGAACGAGACAAAATCCCGCTTGATCAAGTGTAGTGCGACGAGCTGAATCCATTGGTTCTGCGATTCCCATCTGATTATGCTGCAATTGATCTTCTGGTCTGTATTCATAAAAGACCATCTCTTCTCCGACTACTTTCGGTATCAAGACCGTCTTGTCCTCTTGCCACGCTTGTTTAATCAATATGCTTGTATCACATTCATTTCGAAATGCTAACGTGATTGCGACACAAGTCGCTTGTTGCCATTCAGGCAATAACAAAACATGTTCGTGTATTAACCGTTCCTTTTCAGCACGGTTCTCCATCACATCTAATCTTTCTTTGATCAGACGGCGTACTTCTTGTTTGTTCATAACTGTCTTCCTTTCCACAAAAAAAGCCATCACACGAAGTGACGGCTTCCATCTCAATTATTTCACTTCACGGTGAAGTGTGTGTTTACGGAGACGTGGGTTGTATTTCTTCAACTCAAGACGCTCTGGGTTGTTACGCTTGTTCTTTTTAGTGATATAAGTACGGTCACCAGTTTCAGTGCAAGCTAATGTGATTTTAACGCGCATGGAATTCCCTCCTATCTAGCTCTCGATGTATCAAGTGATTTTGCTTTACATAAGGTTAAGCATACTCAAGTATCGTACCAAGAAAGGAAAGGAATTGCAACTGTTCATCCGTTCTTTTTCGGATTCGTCACGTGTTGATATGGTTTTTCAAGGTTCTCTTCAAAACGAAGGGGTTTCTTTTCAACGTGATACTCCTGTTCCACCCCGTTGCGTGACTCTTCCCGTTCTAGATAAACGACAGCCGATTGACGCAATGCGTCTCCTTCAAGTCGTTTTAACGCAACGACCAGACCACCTGAACGATCCGGAGAACGCTCACTCTCGACATCATAAACATTACTGACTAGTGGCAACTCTTTCATCTTGGCGATTGCCTGGGCAGCTGATGCTGTTTCCATATTGAAGTTATGGACGACTTGGAAGTCAACGATCTTCGCCAAGGCTTGCGCCTGACGCAAGAAGGCTAGATTTAACGCAGCCAGTTGATTGTATGTTTGAACGATCGGTAGACCTGTCACTTGTACCCCGTATACATGCACACCCTCCTCGAATCGATACGCTTCAGGATGTTCCGTTACGACGTAGACGTTCTCTCCCGCTGCCGCTAGTCGTCTAGCTACATCACGAACTGGACGGTGAGATTGTTCGTAATCCCGAGTGAACATTAGAATACCATCCTTGTTCAAAGTAGCATCGCGTTTGACCGCAACATAATAGTCATGAGCCGTTAAGAAAACATCTGGTTCAATGTCTTCATCTTGCAAGAACGGATATTGTTGATAACGCCCTTCCAACCAGTCCATCGTTAATTCTTGTGCATCGAGACGACGTTCGGTTTCTTCAAAACGTAAGATATGCTCACGGAACCGGTTCGCAGCGTACTGTGCTGTCGTCTGTCCGTCTAAAATGAACGGCCAGTCACTTGAGACAGCAAGTAGATATTCTCGAATGAGCTGGCGTTTCGCCTTGACAGTCAATGCATCTTGATGACGATTTCGCGCAACGATTCCTGCTAGTCTCTTTTCGAGCTGGTGGAGATGGCGAATCATCCAGTCGTTGCGCTCGTTGATCCAGACTTCCGCATAGCCTTTTCGTCCCCACGTTCCCATCGCGACATGTGCCGTATCGATGTCTTGGAAGTGACGTTCGAGGAACATAGCTGGTGAAATCGACTCAATCGCCTGATCCTCTAGACGTTCCATCGCTTTACCAAGGAAATCAGGTCCTTCGAACCACCAGTGACCAAACAATTCAGCATCAAATGGTGCTGTGACGAGAAATGGCGGGAAGTCTTGTCCTTGATATGCATCTAAATGTTCACCAAGTGCTTGAGCAAAATCTGCTGCATGCTCACTTGTTCGTTGCCATGCCCAGTCACGTACGTAATAGTCTTTTTGATCCGTCTCACCTGTTACACGATGCAATTTCAAACCGGTATCATAACGTAAGCCTTCCGGATGCATGAACTCAGCAATTTGATCCCATTCCCGATCATACGCGAGATCCCGATAAAACTCACGATAATCAGGATGTCCCGGATATCCGATGACAGAACTCCAGATTTTTCCGGAAATGATTTGATCACGCGGGAAGAGTGCTACACCGTGTGGAGAATAGACGGGTGCTCCAATTCCGTGTTTTGGTGCTGGATCGGCGTTTAAAATCGAATGTTCATCGACGAACGTATAGCGAATGCCTTCCTCATATAAAATTCGATCAAGTCCTGGCGTATAGGCACATTCCGGCATCCAAAGACCTGATGGACGGAATCCGTAATGGCGTTCAAAACAGTTCAAGCCTGTCTGAATTTCAGAGCGCGCCGCTTGTTCAGACAACATGTGAGGACTGAACCCGTGTGTCGCCGTACAGGTGATCAAATCAAGATAGCCTTGCTCTTTGTAATGGCGGAATGCCCGGTTCAAATCTTTTTCCCAGTGAAGGAACGTATTCAATAAATCTTGATAGCGGTCTTGATAGAATAAAAGAGCATCTCGTTCCTTTTGGTCAAGCTCTCGCTCCAGTTCCTGACGAATCAAACGTAATGTGTCCTCGATATGCTCGATGTAGCGGTCTTGAATCAGTGGATCGGCAAGCATCTCGATGACCGGCGGTGAAATACTGACTGTCCAACCGAGCGGACGTGATAAGCGGTCGACTTCCCACAATAATGGAATGTAGGTTTCTGAAATCGCTTCATACATCCACCGTTCCTCGAGACGATGCGCCTCTTCATGACGGATATATGGTAAGTGTGCATGTAAGACGAGTGAAAAATATCCTTTTCGCATAGCTTCTCTTCCTTTCCTCTCTCTAATTCCATTATCGGACGCGATCGAAATAAGAATACGGGCGTAATACCTCGACCCATTCCGGCTGTTCGACCTCACCGTATTGCCAATGATGCACGACTTCGGCGAAGCGTCCGTCTGTGACTGGTTCGTCACGTGGTGTCTCGACTGGTTTCGAACGTAGTACTGGAACGAAATCTCCATCAATCGTTTGAATGCCCCATTCAATGATGTATGTAGTATTCGGGGCAACTGGTCGAACGAACCAAGCATTCGTCATCTCAGGCAGTTCGAACTGATACGTACGATTCGCTTGTCCTTGTTCGTAATCGACGAGTGTGACGTCAATGATGCGTAACTCTTTACGGAACGAATCAAATGTCGTGTGATAATGCGTTTCTAACAACTGTTTCGACAGTTCAGACAATTCCCAGTAGACATATAACGCAGTCGGTGACTGAACGATCGCATGGAGAATATCATCTTCATAATGCGTCGCCATTCCAAACGCATCACGTTCGAGTGATGGCATCACTTGCACAGACGGTACGACATCTAATACCGGTGCAGTCGACTTTTTGGTCTGTTTGACAGTTTTTGATTTTACTTTCGGTGCTTCTACAGTTGGTTGATCTGTCAATGATTTACGATATTTGGTCCAAGCATATTTAATTTTTCCTTCAGTCGTATCCAATTGAGCTGCGATTTGTTTTGTTGTCAGCCCTTGTTCTTTCATTTTAATGATTTGCTCAAGCATTCCCAATCACCTCTCTGTCATTATTCACTTCTTTCCTATTCTACAAACGTGTTTCGAATCCCTTTACAAAAAAAGTAGGCAGAGGAAATTCCTCCGGCCTACTTAGTTCACCCATTTAAATCATAATGTTTTCCTTTTTCGAGATAGATCAGATGTTCCCCGACGTTCGTCAAGTGGTCACCCATTCGCTCGATATATCGGCAAATGTTCGTGAATTGCATGACTTCATCGACAACGATCGGTTGCAAGGACATATGACGCATATACTGACGGAGCGCCTTGTATGTCGTCTCATCGATGACATTGTCGAGATCAGACAGTGCTTTTGCTTTTTCGACATCTCCATCACGATATGCAACGATTGCGGTTTCCGTCATATCGAGTAATGTCTCAAACGCTTCCTTCAACAAGGAGATATCGATGACGTATGGAAATGTTTCGACACGAAGGACTGCTTTTGAAATATTTCCTGCATAATCCGCAATCCGCTCGAGATCCGATGAAATCTTCATCGCCGTGATGATCCGTCGTAAATCCGTCGCAACTGGTTGTTGCTTCGCGATTAAGAGGATCGCATCATCGTTGATTTCGAGTTCAAGATCATCGAGTTCATTGTCGTTCGCAATGACACCACGTGCGATATCTTGATCATATTTTTCGAGCGCCTCTGCTGTCGTTGCGATTTGTTGCATCGTTTTTCGTGCTAGTAAAAAGACTTTTTGATCGAGTATTGCAAGGTTTTCTCCAAAAATTGTACGGTTCGCTGCCATTCGTCTCGTCTCCCCTTCTTATCCGAATCGTCCTGAAATGTAATCTTCCGTCCGTTTGTCGGTCGGATTTCCAAAGATCCGGTCTGTTTGATCGAACTCGACGACTTCACCATTCAAGAAGAATGCTGTTTTGTCAGATACACGTGCAGCTTGCTGCATGTTGTGCGTGACGATGATAATTGAGTAGTCCGATTTCAACTCTTGGACGAGTTCTTCTACTTTTAATGTAGAAATCGGGTCCAGTGCCGATGTCGGCTCATCCATCAAAATGACATCCGGCTCGATCGCGAGGCAACGCGCGATACAGAGACGTTGTTGTTGACCACCCGAAAGACCATAGGCATTTTCATTTAAGCGATCTTTGACTTCATCCCAAATCGCTGCTCGGCGTAAACTACGTTCCACGATCTCATCAAGGATTTTTTTGTTTTTAACGCCATGGACACGTGGACCATATGCGATGTTATCGTAAATTGATTTTGGGAATGGATTCGGTTGCTGAAAGACCATTCCGACAGACGTCCGTAATTCTTCAACACCATACTCTTTTTCAAAGATATTACGTCCGTGATACTCAATGACACCATTCGTCCGCACGATCGGAACGAGTTCGACCATCCGGTTCAATGTTTTGATGAATGTCGATTTACCGCATCCTGACGGTCCAATAATTGCCGTAACTTCATTTTTTTTGATATCAAGATTGACATCTTTAAGCGCGTGATCGTCACCGTACCATAAATTTAAGTTTTTAACGTTATAGACGCTCTCGCGTGCTACTACTGGTTGGTTCATACGCTCTGCCCCTTCTGTGACGACTGATTTCGTATTCAGCTTCGTATCCATCATCTGTCTTCCTCCTTAAAAGAAATCCCTTCTATCTCGTTCGATTAATAGCGTTTAGAAAATCGGTTCCGGATCCAGATCGCAAGCGAGTTCATCGTCAAGAGAATGACCATCAAGATGATGATTCCTGCTGCTGCAAGACCTTGGAAGTCCGCTTGTGGACGACTTGTCCAGTTATAGATTTGAATCGGTAATGCCGTGAACTCTGAAAAGATCCCTTCTGGCGCACGGGCGATGAAAATGGCAGCTCCGACCATGATCAACGGTGCTGTCTCACCGATCGCTCGGGATACAGCTAAGATGATTCCTGTAATGACTCCCGGAAGTGATGCCGGAAGAACGACTTTGAACGTCGTTTGCCATTTCGATGCACCGAGTGCGAGTGATGCATGGCGCATCGCTTGTGGCACGGCGCGAATTGCTTCTTGAGAAGAAACGATGACGACCGGAAGACTCATCAATGCGAGTGTCAAAGCTCCAGCAATCAACGTCGAACCGAAGCCCATATTACGGACGAAGAACGTTAATCCGAGTAATCCAAAGACGATCGACGGAACACCTGCGAGGTTCGAGATATTGACCTCGATGAACGATGTCATCCGACTCTTTTTTGCATATTCTTCTAAATAAATTGCTGCTCCAACACCAATGATGAAAATCATCGGGATGATCAGGAGCATCAAGAAGATCGATCCCATTAACGCTGGATAGATTCCGGCACGTTCCGCACGACGAGATGGTGCGTTTTGTAGAAATTCAAGTGATAACCACGAAGCACCGTCACGGATGACGCCGAATAGGAGAATACCTAAGACGACGAGACCGAAAAACAGACCGACGAGGAAAATGACTTTCGTTACATTGTTGACGACGAGGCGTTGGCTAATGGATTTCTTAACTGCGACCGGGTCGATGAATTTTTTTGTGACAGGTTGCTTTTCTGGTAAGGCCATCTTAATACTCCTCTCTGAAGCGGCGTGTGATCCAGTTCGCGAGTAAGTTCATCAATAACGTAAAGACGAACAAGAGCGTACCAACCGCATAGATACTGTAATATTCAACTGTTCCAAATCCAGCATCGCCTAAAGCGACCTGAACGATATACGCAGTCATCGTCTGGACCGGCTCGAGTGGATTAACAGCAGCTGTCGGATTCGAACCACCAGCGATCGTCACGATCATCGTCTCACCAATTGCTCGAGACATTCCGAGTACGATTGAAGCAATGATTCCGGACAAGGCAGCGGGAACAACGACTTTTAATGCGACTTCAAGACGTGTCGAACCAAGAGCAAGCGCACCGTCACGAATTTTTTTAGGAACAGAGCTCATCGCATCCTCAGAAATCGAGGCGATCATTGGAATGATCATGATACCGACGACGATCCCCGGACTGAGCGCATTGTAGATTTGAATGCCTGGAATTAATTTAACGAGTAGTGGTGTGACGAACGTCAACGCGAAGAATCCGAAAACGATCGTCGGAACACCAGCTAAGACTTCTAAAATCGGTTTTAAGATACGGCGTGCACGGTCTGACGCATACTCACTTAAATAAATCGCAGACGTGAGGCCGATCGGCACGGCAACTAGCATCGCAATCACGGTAATCTCAAGTGTACCGACGACAAGCGGCCAAATCCCATACTCTGGTTGAGAGTTCAGTGGATACCAGCTCGTACTGCCGAAAAATTCCTTGAACGGAACGACTTCAAAGAAATGCTCGGTTTCAATGACTAACGTGAGAATGATGCCGATGGTCGTAACGACCGAGACGAACGCACACAGAAATAAAACGATCGGCATGATGCGTTCCATGACGTTTTTCACACTGAATTTTTGCTGTCGGTTCTGTTGAATCAGCTCGCGAACCGATTTATTGGGTGTTGAATTCATCCTTCTTCGCTCCCTACTCCTTCTTGACATGAGAACGGGACCCAACCGGTACAGACTTCCCCGGTTGGGCCATCCTCATGACTCGATGATTATTTCATTGCATCTTCGATTGCTTTTGTGTTTTCATCGTAACGATCTTGTGGCATTTTGATATAACCGACCTCTTCAGCTAAATCTCCAGCGTTTTCGTTCGTGAATTTCACGAAGTCTGCCACCTGTTTTTTATCGTTCAATGATTTGTTGTTGACGTACGTGTAGATTTCACGTGACAGCGGGTAAGATAAATCCTTGATTGTTTCTGGTGTTGGATCGACAGCATCTTTTCCTTCAGCTGAAAGTGGTACTTCTTTTAACTTATCTTTATTTTCAGCGTAGTAGGCATAACCGAAGTAACCGATCGCACCTTTCGTTCCTTCAACCCCTTTGACGAGTACGTTATCGTCCTCAGACAGTTGAACGTCTTTACGCATGTCTTTCTTCTCAAGTACTTTTTCAGAGAAGAAGTCGAATGTTCCTGAATCTTTCCCTGGGCTGAAGAACTTCAGTGGTTCAGCCGGATAAGAAGAATCAACATCTTTCCAAGTCTTAACGTTTGGATCGAGCCAAATCTTTTCGAGTTGATCAAGCGAGAGTTCTTTTACCCATGTATTATCTTTGCTGACTGCAACAGTTAGACCATCATATGCAAGTGAAAGTTTTGTATATTCGATGTTGTTCTTTTTCGCTTCAGCTTCTTCTTCTTCTTTAATTTCACGCGATGCGTTCGAAAGATCCGTTTCACCGACGACGAAGCGTTTGAATCCGCCACCCGTACCAGAGACACCGACTGTGACATTTACGTCAGGTTGTTCCGTTGAATATTCTTCACCGACAGCTTCCATGATCGGGAAGACTGTAGAAGAACCGTCGATTGCGATTTTCCCTTTTAAATCAGATGAACTAGCAGAACCGCCTTTATCGTTACCACATGCTGCCCCCACTACTGCGATTGATGCTACCGTTGTAATGAGTGCTGTTTTTTTCATCCAAGACATGATTAATTTTCCTCCTCGAAAGTATGTCGCTGACGATGCTACGACTTTTTATCCGTTTTCCTTACAAGACTTATACTACGGATGAACTATTAAAACGAAATGAATCCAACGTAAAAGAATTGTAAAGGCGTGTTTTTTAGTGTTTACAATTCGAAATCCATTACAAAAAAAGGTCAATACAAACAAAAAAAACGAGAGTGATTGCTCACCCTCGCTTAGTTTCTAGTTAATTTGGCTTAGTCTGCCACGGTACGTCCTTTACGTTGAAGTACGCTTTGACAAGATCATGACCGATTTTCGAGTTGACAGTCTCTTGTTCCATATAAGGAAGGAACACGGCCCACGCCATCTCTGGATTGTCATACGGTGCCCAACCGACAAGATTCGAGTTCAATGAACGAACCGGTTGCCCGCTTCCGTCACGTAAGGCGATTCCGTCATCCCCATAGACGCTGACCTGTGCAGTACCTGTTTTTGCTGCAGCATCGATTCCAGTTTGTGCGATGACTTTGGCTGTACCACGCTCACCTTTTACAACACGGTGCAACCCTTCCCGGACATGATCAATATTATCTTGACTGACTTCAATCCGGTTCAGATAATTCGTTTTAAAGCTGTAATCGACTTTTTTCGTACCCTTTTCAATCGAGTTCGACGCCAATACTTCTTTTAAGAAGTGAGGCTGAACTCGATAACCACCGTTCGCAAGTGTTGAAATGTACTGCGCGACTTGAAGCGGCGTAAAGGCATCGTACTGACCAATGACTCGGTCCATCAACAACGTGACACGGTCTGGCGTCCCTTGAACACCTTTTGCTTCGTAAGGCAAATCAACACCTGTCGTCACCCCAAGACCGAACTGACTATAGTAATTCTGCATGATGGCAGCTGCTCCATCCACGCTCGCACCAGCAATCCCATTGCTCGGATATTTCGCCATCCGCATCGCAATGTTAAACATATAGACGTTCGACGAGCGCTCAAGCGCCGTTAAATCCGTAATCGGTCCCATGTTAACATATGATCCTTTTTTTGTACCTCCGATTGTGATCGGCGCATCGTTGATGACTTCGTTTTGACGAATGACACCTTCCTGTAGTCCCATCGCAACTGTCGCACCCTTGATCGTTGAACCGATTTGAAGAGACGTCAAGACATTATTAATCGCTACATCCGTGAACTTCCCAGTCGAAGGATCAAGCTTTTGACCTGACATCGCTAAAATCTCACCAGTTTGTGGATTCATGACGACGGCATATCCTTCTTTTAAATAACGACTACCCATGCCACGACCCATTTTGATCGCTTGTTGCATGATTTGATCTACTTTTTTATTGTATTCCGCATCAACGGTTAGAACGAGGTCCTTCCCGGACTCGCCTTCTTCACGTTTTGGATCACCGACCGGTTCTCCATTAAACGTTTCGTACACATCGTATGCCGGTTTCCCGCGCAGAAGATCTTCGTACTGTTGCTCAAGGAACGAAGTCCCGACACGATCATTCAAACTATATCCTTTTGCTTTGAACTCCGCTTGTTGTTCTGCCGGAATCTTCGAGTACTTTCCGAAGATGTTTCGAAGTGTTCCTTCATACGGATAAGAGCGTTCGTAAAACGGTTCAACCGATACACCTTTCAAATCTTCTAAATTTTCATCGATGATTGCCATCTCTTTTGCAGACGCACCGAGCTTGACGAGTTGTGGATCAAGCGCATAACCGACTTCCATGTTATGTTTGATCGCAATGACTTCCATCGTCTTATCATCGTAATCAATATCTTTTTTCGTGATCGCATCCAGGCGGATTTGATCTTGTTCCGCAATCGAAAGCTTACTTTGTGCTTCCGTTGAAGGATACTTCTTTTTCACTGCTGCTTGGTAACGACGATCCGACTCTTCCGTGTTCGTCGCGACCCAAAAATCCTTGATGTCACGTTCCGTGACTTTCCAGTCTTTTTTAGGCAGATTAATGATTGCTGCGAGACGCTGCGCGATTTCAATACGTTCATCTACTTTCGTCGATTGTGCGCGACGATATACAATGGAGTATTTAGAAATTGTATCGACAAGTAGACGACCATCCCGGTCATAAATCTTACCACGTGGTACTTCATACTTTGATGCAGTCATCTCCGTTTTTTGGACTTCCCGCGAAATTTTTTCACCATTGACGATTTGAACGACTCCTAGACGGAAAATCAAAATCGCAAACAATAAAAAAACGACGAAGAACATTAAATTCAGACGAAGCGGCAGATGATTACGCCGTCTTCCTCGTACGGTGATTCGTTTAGCCATGGCGTACTCCCCTATCGTTCAAAAGTCATCTTGTTTCATTATATAGAAGGAAACTTTCCATAACAACCTATCCCATGATTTTCCGCATTAAAAAAAGCGTATCGTTCACAATTGAACGATACGCTTCTTTCCATTACTTCGCGTCAGCGTAAAGCTTCGCTACGTGGTCCCAATCAACGACGTTGAAGAATGCATTGATGTAATCCGGACGACGGTTTTGATAGTTGAGATAGTATGCATGTTCCCAAACATCAAGACCAAGGATTGGCGTTTTGCCTTCCATGACTGGTGTATCTTGGTTTGGAGTCGAAACGACTGCCAATTTCCCACCGTCAACGATCAACCAAGCCCAACCAGAACCGAAACGAGTTGTTGCTGCTTTTGCGAACGCATCTTTGAATGCATCAAATGATCCGAATGCTTCGTCGATTGCTGTTGCAAGTTCCCCTGTTGGAGCAGCGCCATCGTTCTTCTTCAACAATTTCCAGAAGAATGAGTGGTTCCAGTGACCGCCACCGTTGTTACGGACTGCAGTTTGAATGTTTGCTGGGAGAGCATCCAAGTTTTGAAGAAGTTCTTCAAGTGACTTTCCTTCATGTTCTGTACCCTCAAGCGCCGTATTCACGTTCGTGACATACGTGTTGTGGTGTTTCGTGTGGTGAATCTCCATCGTACGAGCATCGATATGTGGCTCAAGCGCATCATAAGCGTAGCCGAGTTCTGGTAATTCAAATTTTGACATGTTCATGTCCCCCTTTGTGCTATTTTCGAAAACTTCAATACCCTTTAAGACTAGCAAAAGTACCTGTGTTGACGCAAGTCAAGACCCTCGGATTTACTCGACTTCTCGCGGAGCAAAAACAGAGACGCCTCCGCCCGGAACCGGGAAGACACCAAATCCTTCTTCGTCAATCACGACTGGATGATCTTGATGGTTTGTATAGTCGAACCATTCTTGACCCGCACGCTCTTCACCGACGAACATGCGTTTCTCGCACATGTCGGCGTTCGAAAGCAACACGGCACAACCTGAGTTCTCGATTTCATCGACACCAAGACGAACCCAGCCTACACAGTGCGGGTCATCAAGATAATCCTGTTGTTCTCCGTATGCTTTATGATAGCGCGTATAGAGCAGGGCATTGATCATCTCTTTTTTTCCTTCGACAGGGGTCGGTCCTTGGACGCCATAGTAATCCCCGTAAAAGACACATGGATATCCGTCCTTACGTAACAAGATCGCTGCATAGGCATGTTGCTTGAACCAGTCATCCACCCATGATTCTAGCGACTCGCCAGGCTGTGAATCGTGATTGTCGACGAACGTCACGGCATTCGTCGGATGCGACTCGACGAGCGTATCCGCAAACAATGTCGTTAAATCAAATTTTTCTCCCTGCTTGGAAGCTTCATGGAATTTATAATGAAGCGGAACATCAAACAAATCAATCGTGTAGTCGACACTGTCTAGGAAATGACGGCAATCGTCGAGATCTGACTTCCAAAACTCGCCGACCATGTAAAAATCGCCTTCGCTGCTTTCCATCATCGATTTCGCGAATTCACGGACAAATTCATAGTTGATATGCTTGATTGCATCAAGACGGAAGCCTTGGCAATCGATCGTGTCCTTGAACCAGTGTCCCCAACGGATCATTTCTTCCCGTACCGTCGGATGATTGTAGTCGATGTTTGCAAACATGAGGTAATCATAATTGCCGAACTCATCATCTACTTGGTTGTTCCAATCTTTATTATTTCCGGAAATCTTAAAGATCCCTGTTTTTTCTTCGCGCGCGTCAAAATCCGTTCCATTGAAGAATTCGTGTGTCCAGACGAAATCCGAATACTTTCCATTACGACCTGGGAAAGTAAACTTCGTCCATGCATCGATTTCAAACTCTTCTGAAATTTCTTTCGATCGGTCTTCTGGATTGACTTCCACTACTTTAATCGTTTCGAGTTCGTCTGCTGCAGCTTTATGGTTCATGACAACATCCGCATAAACAGCGATATCGTTCTCATGGGCAACTTCGATTGCTTCGACCAGTTCATCCTTTGTGCCATATTTCGTCCGGACCGTTCCTTTTTGATCGAACTCGCCTAAGTCATAGACATCATAGATGCCGTATCCTGTATCTTCATCCGACTGACCTTTCGATGCTGGTGGAATCCACACGGACGTGATGCCAGCAGCACGCAATTCAGGCGCTCGTTCTTTCAAACGTTGCCAGTGCTTTCCATCATTCTCTACATGCCACTCGAAAAACTGCATCATCGTATGGTTACGTTCCATCTCTCTTCGCTCTCCCTTAGTTACTATAGTATGAATATTATTACAATACCTTTACTATTCCCCGAGCGAACAAAAATAAACGCTTCCCGTTTGCAACGAGAAGCGTTCAACCAAATGGACCCTGCAGGACTCGAACCTGCGACCGGACGGTTATGAGCCGTCAGCTCTAACCAGCTGAGCTAAGGGTCCTTAAGTAATAGTAGCGGCGGAGGGAGTCGAACCCACGACCTCACGGGTATGAACCGTACGCTCTAGCCAGCTGAGCTACACCGCCATGATGTATGTTTCTTACTCTTATTAGATTACGAGATGTGACGAAACTTGTCAATATGCTATTTCAAAAAAATAAACAGCTGATTTCATTTTTTTCGAAATCAGCTGTTTTAAAATAAGTCTACGCTTAGTTCATTAATGCTGTCCGCTGTTCAAGGACGAGATCCGTGATGTTCACAGCGTGATCGCCGATTCGTTCAAGGTTTGAAAGTAAGTCGACGAAGATCATTCCCGCTTGTCCTGTACATTCACCAGCATTCACGCGAAGTACATGCTGTTTACGGAATGAACGTTCGAATGCATCAAGTTTCCCTTCAAGTTCAAGAACTTTTCGTGCCCGCGTGACATCGTCTTCTTCGACGGCGCGAATCGCACAAGCGACGATTTCTTGTGTCAGGACATACATCTCATCAAGCTCTCGCTTCGCAGATGTGGTGAACTGAATCCGGTTGACGATCTGGAAGTCGATTAATTCAACGATATTCTCAACATGATCACCAATCCGCTCAAAGTCATTGACGGCGTGCATCAATAACGAATGATCGTTTGATTCACGTTCTGATAAATCATGTGCTGCTATTTTAACGAGATAACTCGTCACTTCTGTATTCAGGTAGTTGATCGCATATTCAATCTGCTCGGATTCTGAAACATCTTTTTTATCATGCGATTGCGTGTAACGGTGTGCTTTTGCAAGTGCGTCTTTTGAGAATTCACCCATACGCAAAACTTCAAGTTTCGCTTGGTTTAAGGCAAGCGCAGAAGATTGATTTAAGATGTTTTGATCGAGATGACGCGGTTTTGAATCGATCGTCGTATCCGTACCTGGTACGATTTTTTGAACGAGCCATGCGATTTGTGCGATGAACCAACATTGAATCAATGTGTTGACGACATTGAACGTTCCGTGTGCAAAAGCAATTTGCATTTTCGGTTCTAAACCAAGCGCGTCTGTAATCCATGCGATGAAGCTTGAGAACACTGGTAATGCGATCAAGAACAAAATTGTTCCGATGATATTGAAGATGACGTGTGCGGCGGCTGTCCGTTTGGCTGCGATCGACGCACCAAGTGCTGCAAGTACTGCCGTAATCGTTGTTCCAATGTTATCACCGAACAAGACCGGTAGTGCCGCTTTGATATCGATCATGTCACCAGCATACAACTCCTGTAAGATACCAATCGTCGCAGATGACGACTGAACAAGAACTGTAAAAATAGTTCCGACGAATACACCAAGCAATGGGTTATCCGACATCGAGACAGTCAACTCTCGGAACCAGGCACTTGATTCGAGCGGAGCCATCCCGTCCCCCATCAATGTGAGACCGTAAAACAATGCACCGAAACCAAAGAAAATCTGTCCGATATACTGAACACGTTCTTTATTGAAGAAGAAGATCAAGAAAGCACCAATGGCGATTGCCGGAAGTGCCGCTTCTTTAACATTGAACCCGATGATAAAGGCCGTGATCGTCGTACCGATGTTCGCTCCCATGACGACACCAATTGCTTGTCGTAAATTCATCAGACCTGCACTCACGAGTCCGACGACGATGACAGTCGTACCGGATGACGATTGAATCAATATCGTGACGACGATACCTGCTAAGATACCTAATAGTGGATTCGTCGTATACTTATCGAGGATATAACGTAATCGGTCTCCCGCTGTTTTTTGGAGACCATCTCCCATATACTTAATACCGAAAAGGAAAATCCCAAGTCCACCGATGAAGGTAAAAATCATTTCCTGCAAATCATAGTTCATCTTGCCAGCTCCTTTATTTGATGTGGATTGATGTGTTTGTAAAGTTTATTTTTTCGACCCCCCTATTATGTAAAGGTCTAATGAACTTGTAAACAGTTTTCCCAACATCCAATTGTTAAGGTTTTATTAATCTGTACCACTACAATAATTCCTTTATTTATGAACAAATAGACAAACCAAAAAAATCTGTTATAAAACAATAGAAAGAGTGATATTCTTGTCTTTTTTACGTCAACTCATTAATTACTTACAAACTTCATTAATTCCAAACCGCTCGTTTTTACGACTTCGTCTATCAGATGTTTCTTTGTATTTCTGTGGATTGGCTTGGATTTCACTATGGACGACGATCATCGATTCCTTCTTTTTACAAAAAAATATTCCAATCGTGATTTGGTTCGTTCTCCACTTCATCTTCATCGCTATTGCGGTCTTACTGTATTTGCTCTTGATGGCATATCTGACGAAAGGATTCGTTCGTCTGTTACTCCCCCGTCCATGGGCATATCGTCAGACGTTCCCTTATACGGTTGCAACGAATCTATGGACCTTCCCCCTTGGCATGCTTCTTTACCAATTGGGGCATCATCAAATAGGAGTTGCTTTACTCATCCTCGGGCACTTCATTTACACGTTGGTGCCATTATGGATTGCCCGTTCCCCGAAACCTCGCGCGTCACGTAAATCTCGATGAGTATCAAAATCAGGCGTCCGACGGATTGACGGACGCCTTACTTTCATTAAACAATTGTAAATGTTCAATTTTCGTTCTTGTTTCTCGATTTTTAGGGAATAGTTCGATATGATAGAAAAGGTAAACATAAACAATATGGCGGTATGCCACAAAAGGAGATTTTCGATATGCCGAAAATGGTCCATCGCTCTAAGACTCGTCCCGTTCGTGTAGGGGACCTTGTCATTGGTGGAAATAATGAAGTCATCATCCAAAGTATGACGACAACTAAAACACACGACGTCGAAGCGACAGTCGCTGAAATTCTACGCCTTGAAGAAGCTGGTTGCCAAATCGTCCGCGTCGCTTGTCCAGAAGAACGTGATGCGCTCGCACTTGCAGAAATCAAAAGCCGAATCAACATTCCGCTTGTCGTAGACATCCACTTCAACTATAAACTTGCGCTTATGGCAATCGAAGCTGGCGTCGATAAAATCCGAATCAACCCAGGTAATATCGGTCGCCGCGAAAAGGTCGAAGCCGTCGTTACAGCAGCAAAAGCAAAAAATATCCCAATCCGGATTGGGGTAAATGCCGGTTCACTTGAAAAGCATATTCTTGAAAAATATGGCTACCCAACTGCTCGTGGTATGGTCGAGAGTGCTTTGCACCACATTAAGATTCTCGAAGATCTCGACTTCCATGATATCATCGTCTCACTTAAGGCATCAGACGTACAGTTGGCGCTTGAAGCGTATCAGCTCGCTTCTGAATCATTCGACTATCCACTTCATGTCGGGATTACGGAATCTGGTCCACTTCGCTCTGGTTCATTAAAATCAGCAGCGGGACTTGGCGCGATCTTGTCACGCGGAATCGGAAACACGGTTCGTGTATCTCTTTCAGCGGACCCTGTCGAAGAAGTAAAAGTTGCAAAAGAAGTCTTGAAATCATTTGGTCTCGCGGCGAACGCAGCGACATTGATCTCATGTCCAACATGTGGTCGGATCGAAATCGATTTAATGTCGATTGCTGCAGAAATCGAAGACTATATCGAAAACATCCAAGCGAACATCAAAGTTGCGGTTCTCGGATGTGCGGTCAACGGTCCTGGTGAAGCGCGTGAAGCTGATATCGGTATCGCTGGTGCACGAAACGAAGGATTGCTATTCCGTCACGGAGAAATCATCCGCAAAGTACCGGAAGCAACGATGGTCGAAGAATTGAAGAAAGAGATCGATGCGATCGTTCTCGAAAAACAGGCTGAAAAAGAAGCCGAAAAAGCGAACCACGCATAAGTTGAAGACTCCTCCCTCGCGAGGAGTCTTTTTTCGTATCTCGATTTCGACTATGTTATACTAAGTGAAGAAAAATTCTTAGAACGTGGGTGACTGTAAATGAAAATTGGAATCGACATCGATGGAACGATCACACATCCATCCTCTTGCTTCACTTACATGAATAAACATCTCGGAACGTCGATTGACTTCAATCAGGCGTCTGAATATGAATTGCATACGTATACGGATATGAATCAAATCGAATTTTGGGACTACATGGTGAACTCCGGTCACGAGTCAGGAATTTATCGTGAGTCCATCCCTCAAGAACATGTTCGCCACCACTTATGGAATTTGCGGAAGCAATATGATCTCCATTACGTGACAGCACGATCGGAACTCGTTCGTCCTGTAACTGAAGAGTGGATCAAACAACATGAACTTCCTCTTGATTCCTTAATCATGACGGGATCACACGACAAAGTACAAGTCGTCCGTGATTTATCACTCGATTTGTTTATGGAAGATCGATTAGAGAATGCTGTGCAGATTGCAGAAGATACATTCATCCCTGTGATTTTGTTCGACGCACCTTATAACCGTAAAGCCGTACCGAATAATGTTATTCGTGTCGCTTCATGGAATGAGGCTGTTCAAGAGATTCAAAAATTTGCACCGATTCGTTAAAACAGCCGATTAGGCTGTTTTTTCCGTTTTTCATGTTATTGAACTCTGAGATATCTTACAATGATTTTCGTTTTAAATTTTAAAATAGGAAGTGCTTCATGATGCTTGCTACAGTGAATATCTTTTTTGTTAATATTTGTATTATTTTTCTCGTTTCTACGTTCGCCTTTTATCTGCTTCGTGATCGTTTACCGATTCAACCCGACTCGATGATATCTACTCGGCTGTATTTTGGTTTTGCTAATGGGATCACCGGTATTCTTCTTATGCATCATGCGATCGATTTAAACGGCGCACTGATTGATTTGCGTTTGTTACCTCTCGCTTTATCCGCTTTATTCGGTGGTAACATCAGTATCACAGTGACGGGATTAATGCTTTTGATTTATCGTTTTTTAATCGATAATGGCGATTCTATAAATGCCCTACTTAGTTCTGTCATGACGCTACTCGGTTTTTTGATGCTGTCATTTATTTGTCGTCGGTTCATTACACGGCAAGGATATTTTTTTACCGCCATCGTGACAGTCGGCTCTCTACTTGTTCTTTGGCGACTGATTACGAGTAATTCCCCTGTAGATGCCTGGAGGACGATTTATATTCCTTATTTCGTCTTAACGATTGGCGGAGCCTTTTTGTTTTATCGTTTGTCACTACTCCTGCAACAACATTTTGTTCTTTACTCTTATCAATCCTATCTCGCTTCGACCGATCAATTAACAAGGCTTGCGAATCGACATGTCATTTTGGAAAAGGTCACGACGCTTGAAAAAAACAGAGCTTCTTGGGGCGTCATCTTGTTTGACTTAGATCACTTCAAGAGTGTGAATGACACACATGGTCACGCCGGCGGCGACGCCGTCTTGCGCCATTTTTCGATTGTATTGAATGAACATTGTCCCGCACCTATCACGGTTGGTCGATATGGCGGTGAAGAGTTCATCGTCATCATTCCAGATTGTGACCTTTACGAACCTATTCATTTAGCAGAAACAATCGTGGCAGCCGTTCAACAAACGCCATTTGTCATGCAGGATCACGCTGTATCGATCACGGTATCTGCTGGAATTGCTTACGCTCATCATCAACCCGCTGAAACGGTCTTCAAGCAAGCAGATATTGCTTTGTATGAAGCAAAAACACAAGGTCGAAATCAATATCGACTGTACCAACTGTATGAAAAAGCCACTTCTCTCCGAAAGGTTCGGACTGAAGTGGCTTTTTAGGGATTAATGAATCGTTCCTTCATTCGTTTTTTGTAGTAGACAGATGATTTCTTCGAGTGGTACCGGTTTAGCGAAGAAGTAGCCTTGGAACAAATGAATCCCGATTTCTTTGGCAATGCGTACTTCTTCTCCCGTCTCTACCCCCTCGACGATACATTCGACATGCATCGACTGACTCAATTGAAAAATCGACTCAAGGATCGATTGTCGTTTCTCTGATGCTCCGATTTGTTCAATGAATTGCTTTGGAATCTTTAATTGACGTAACGGTAATAAACGTTCGAGGACGTGATACGAGGCATGACCAGTCCCGAAATCATCAAGAGAAACTGGAAAATCGAGTGTTTTGATGCGCTTGAGCGCTCGATGAATCGATTGACTCTCAAAATCAAGCGACTGACTTTCCGTGATCTCGATCTTAATCTGTTGCGGCTTTAGTGCATACTTGAGTAGCGTTCGTTCAATGAATGGCATGAATGACTCACTCGTCAATTGTCGTGGCGATACGTTAACCGATAAGGTAAATTCATCCGGAACGAGACCGATCAATGCTTTACGCGTCTTACACCCTTCCTCAAAAATCCATTCTCCTAGACGAATCATCAAGTCACTTTTTTCAGCAATCGGGATGAAGACGGATGGTCGATCAGCTCCTTGCAACGAGGTCTTCCAGCGAACCAATGCTTCAAGACCAATGAATTGTTCTGATCGAACATCGTACTGCAATTGATAGACGAGGTAAAAGTCCGTTTCAATATTAGCCTGTGCTAATGATTGTGCTGCTTTGACTCGCAATTCTTGATCCTTTCGCCAGGCTTGGTCAATGCACATCACACGTTCATTTTGTTGAGCGGCTTCCTGTAGCGCAGTCAATAACTGCTGTACTCGACGCTTCCGATTGTCCGTCGCCCCTTCTCCATTATCGATGACGATGGATATGTTGACGTAGACATGATGCCCTTCGATTTCGTAAGGTATGGAAATTTCTTGACTCAATTTTTCCATCGCTTCCTTACATGCCACCTTGTCCGGCTTTTTCATGACGATCAATAACGTTCCTGCTTCGATTCGAGCAAACGCTTGATAAGGAGGTAGTTTTCGCTTGAGCCGTTCAATACATGCTCGTAACACTTGTGACTGAATGTCTTCTCCAAAATACCGTGCCAACTCATAATAATTTTCTAAATGAATCCCGACGAAAATGAGCTGTTTTTCAGGTCTTGGGAAATCGACTTCGTTCAATCCTTGACGATTCAAAACACCTGTTTCTTCGTCACAGCGTGCCGTATCGTGTAGTTGTATCGCCAAATCATTCAAACGATTTAAATTACGGATATGCAAGTGATTGATGACAAGGGCGATGGAAACACCAATTATAATCATGCCAATTCGTCCATAATGATCAGTCGGATCAATTTTCACCGTCACGGTATCGGCATTCCACATGACGTAAAAACTAGTTGCGATGGCAATGATGATGGCGTACCACATCATGATTCGTTGATACGAAATCAAAGCGATCATTAAAAACAAAAAACTGCTAGCCCAAACGGTGACCGCCACATAAGGTAAAAAACTAATCGAAGTGATTGGAACAACGAGCAACATCAAGGACAATAAGTGGGTTTGCAACACCACGTCCATCTTACGACGACTGATATAAAAAATAAAAATCCCCATGAGGACTAAAAATGAAATAATGACAGAACGACTTAAATATGCATTCTTTATCGTCTCTTCCGTCGTCGTATAAATGATTAAAGCGCCAACAAGCATCATGAAAAGGGCAAAATTTCCGATCCACCATTGTTGTTTCCGAACAATGTCCTCCATGTATTTCCCTCCTTTCCATTAGTTTTTTCGTATATAGGTTTCGACATCGCTTGATGATACTCCTATCGTATCGAATGTGTCAATTCTTTCCTAAAAAGAAAAGTCTTCCCTCATACATGTCGTGGAAGACTTTTCTCTAACATTTATTGTCCTATAACCCAAATCGTCCTAACTCTTCGATGACATCCGTTGCTAACAAACTACTTGGATGTAATCGTCGTTCAACTTGTTTTGAAGCACACGCATACCACTCCGCTCCTAGCGCTAGCGTTTTTTCGACATCTCCTGATGGATGTTGCGCAAGGAGACTCGTTAAAATTCCAAACAAGGTATCCCCGCTTCCTCCCTTTGCGAGACCACTCGATGCACCAGAGATGACAAACCCACCTCCATTTGGTTTAGCGATTAAAATGACATGGGATTTCAAAACGACAGTTACTTGATGCAAGACGGCATACTCAGTTGCTTGACCGAATAGATCATCTTGAATACTTGCAACAGTCTGATTCGTCATCCGAGCGAATTCGCCAATATGCGGTGTGACGATGATCGGCGCGGTTCGTTCTGGGTAACTTTCTTTTATTAGTGCTCCGGCATCTAATACTACCGGTAAATCACTCTCAAGTAGATGATCCACCCATGTTTCGGCTACTTCTTGCGATAAACCAGGACCGATTCCAACTGCTGATATGGAAGATAGCACGTTCTGAATCGCCGGTAACGTCTGGTCCACGACCATCGCTTCCGGTGCTTGGACGACGATCCCCTGTTTCGCAAGTGACGTCGTCGCGACTTGTAGTTTACCGACTCCCGTTCTTAGGGCTGCCCGTGTCGCAAGTTGAATGGATCCCGGCATCGTGTCACTTCCTCCAATCAATAATGCCGTTCCGTATGTCCCCTTGTGACCGTATGGTTCCCGCTTAAACAAGGAAGCCAGATCCTTCGGTGAGACGCGCCATTCACCAAAAGCCGGTAATCCGATATCTAGCGTTTCTGATTCTCCATAAAACGGTGCCGTCCGTATCAAAAAGGTAGATCGTTTCATCGCATGCAATTGAAATGTCGCATCTGCTCGAATCGCTATCTCTTTGAATCCTATAGTATGGTCCGTTGGCACACCGCTCGGTACATCTATTGCATAGATGCGTGCTCCTTGCTGCTTTTGTTCCGATACGAATGTACACTGCGCCTCGAATTCCGGATTAATCCGACCTGGATCAAATCCAGTACCGTATAAGGCATCCAAAATGACATCATATCGACCACATGGTTTTTCGGCTACAAGTCCGAACGCTTCTGCATAATGAGTATGAATCGTTGCAATATCCGAACGACTCTTTCCAAACGGAGTGAATAGCGTGACATCGAATCCGTCACGTATCAGTTCGCGACCAATGACATAACCATCCCCACCATTATTGCCGGTTCCACACAAAATTAGTATTCGTTCCCTCTTCGAATGGCGCGTTTTAATCTGTGTTGCGATCTGACTTCCGGCTCGCTCCATTAACACCTCGAGCGGTAGCCCAGATGTCCGTGCCCACTCATCAATTTGTCGTGCTTCCTGTGTATCATAAATCATCATCTCATCACCTCTGTTCGACTATTCCCGTTTTAATCAGGACTAGTCGTATAAAAACAAAAAAGAGAACGTCCCGAATGGACGTTCCCTTCTATTTAAGACGTCAAGCGTTGACAATTCGCACAACGTCCATAGATTTCGAATTTATGATCTTCGACTTCAAAACCAGTCTCTTGAGCGGGTGAAATCCACTCCATCGGGCAGACATTCAACGTCTCCGTCTTGCCACAGATTCGGCATATCAAATGATGATGGTGATGACCGGAAGCACAGGCAGCCCGATATTTCATCTCACCGTCTAATTCCGTCACTTCTAATAAGTCGATTTCCGAAAAATCATTCAAGTTTCGATAAATCGTATCATAACTTAACGAAGGATGAGACGTCCGGAGAGCTTCTGCCACTTCCCGCGCACTGACATACCGATTCACTTCAAACAGATACGATAGCAAATCCAGACGTTTCGGTGTCATTTTAAACCCAGAAGCCTTCATTCGTTCACGCGCTTGTTCGATGTTCGTCTTCATGTGTTTTACCTCCTATCCAAAAACGTTCTAATAGCATGACGATGATCAGTTCGAGCACGGCAAGTAGGACAATCATTCCGCCGGGTGCTAAATCAAACTGATAAGCCAGGATGAGTCCAAGTACTGTTGCAATCTCACCGAAGATGATAGCTAAAAAGATCGTCGTCTTAAAACTTTTTGCAATTCGAAGTGCTGCCGCAACCGGCAACGTGATTAAGCTCGAGACAAGTAAAATCCCGACGATTCGCATACTAATCGCGATCACAAGCGCAACGACGATCATAAAGAGAATGTGAACTAAACGAAGTCGGATTCCCGAGACACGTGCCTGTTCCTCGTCAAATGAGAGGAACAACAATTCCTTATAAAAGGCAAAGACGAAGATGACGACCACGACCGTCACGATAAGAATCGTGTACACATCCGTTAAGGCAACAGCCGAAACCGTTCCAAATAAGAAGGAGACGAGATCCATTGAAAAGCCGTTCGCAAGACTAATGAATGTCGCACCGAGCCCCATCCCTGTTGCCATGATGATCGGAATCGCGAGTTCTTGAAAATGCTTATATTTAGCGCGCAACCAATCAATCGTCAGTGCCGCGATGACCGACGTCACGATTCCTAAGTACAGTGGATTTAAGTCCGCTAATTGCGCGACCATACCAGAAATCAAGAGACTGAGTGCAATCCCAGCTAACGTGACGTGCGAAAGTGCATCTGCGATCAGGCTCATCCGCCGGACGACGACGAACGAGCCAATCAATGGGGCCGTGAATCCAATTAAAATGGCAGCCACTAAAGCATACTGTAAAAATTTTAACGTCATGAATGCTTCGATCATTGGACACTCTTCCCTTCGTGAACGAGGACACGTCCCGGAACTGGATAGAGGGAGCGGATCGTCTGTTCATCTAGTTCCCAATACTCTTTAATGCCACAGTTACAACCTAAACGTCCATCGACCAAATGAATGACATCCGTGACGAGTTTGCTGACGAAATGGATATCATGTGTCACAAGGACGAACGTTCGCCGTTTATCTCGACGCAGTTCTTCAAGAATTTCATAAAATTCTTTCACGTATCGCTGATCGACACCAACAGTTGGTTCATCTAAGATCATTAAGTCCGGATCGTTGACGAGCGCACGCGCGATGAAGACGCGTTGTTGTTGACCGCCGGACAAGTCGCCGACTTTTGAATCACGGCGTTCCCACATTCCGACTGTTTCAAGGGCAGTCCGTACTTTGTCTCGATCATCGCGTGACAAACGACGAAAAAGTCCTTTTTTAGCATACAACCCCATCTCGACGACTTCTGCGACAGTTACCGGGAAACCCGAGTTAAACGAAGCTGCTTTTTGCGAGACATAGCTGATTCGCCACCATTCATTGAATTGCGATTGGGGTTGTCCGAATAAGCGAATCGTTCCTTTCGGTTGCAATAAACCTAAGATACATTTGATCAGCGTCGATTTCCCAGATCCATTTTCCCCGACGATTGCTAAGAATTGTCCTTGTTGAACCTGAAACGAAACTTGATTCAATACCCGGCGATCTGGATAATCATAGCTGACTTGATCAATCTCGATGATTGGTGTTTCCATTTATTTTCACTCCTTCCGTTTTCGTAAAACGGAATAATTACGTCTTAATCAACTGTCTTATTATAGCGTTCGCTAATTATTGGTGCAACTCTAGCAACTTCCTATCCTCCTTTGAAAATAATCAAGGTACAATAAAGACAGAAACTAGCTGTTTCCGGCTTGTTCAGGAAGGGAAATCTTTTAATGCACGCATCGCAGAGAGGAGTCGAGGTCACTTGAAACAAGAACTTGCAGTTATCGATATCGGTTCCAACTCAATTCGTTATGTCATCTTCCATCCGATCGCTTCTGGTCGTTACATCGAGAAGATTAACATTAAAGTCGTCGCGCGTTTATCTGCTCATATCAATAAAGACGGAGCACTTGACGACGCAGGCATCTCGTTACTCGAAGAAACGTTACATCGATTTTACGAAGTCGGTGTCACCCATGAGGTCGAGGAGACGATTTGTGTCGCGACCGCTGCTATTCGTAATGCGACGAATCGAGAAGCAATTGTTAAATCCGTTACTGAAAACACACCTTTTTCCATTCAGGTTCTAACAGACGAACAAGAAGCATACTATGGTTATTTTGCTATCATCAATTCGACCTTCCTGACAGATGGGTTTTCTGTCGACATCGGCGGTGGTTCCATGGAAGTCACCTTGATCGAAAATCGCGAGATGGTAGCGTATCATAGCTTTCCATTTGGCGCCGTCACATTGACACGGCAATTCGTTTCCGACGAGACACTTAGTGCAAGTGATAAGAAGAAGTTGGTGAAATTCTTACGGGAACAATTCGAATCGATACCATGGCTAAGTGATAAAAAGCTTCCTTTAATCGGTGTCGGTGGTTCTGCCCGAAACTTCGTTCGTATCCATCAATCCAATCAGGATTATCCGCTTCGGAGCGTTCATCAATATCAAATCAAGGCGAAGGAACTCGCGAAAATGGTCGATGATCTGGAAGGGAAATCAGCGAAACAGCTATCGAAAATCGAAGGGCTATCAAAGGATCGAATCGATATTTTCCTGCCGGCATTGATTGCGATCCAAGGGTTAGCTCAACACATCGAAGCGGAAGAATTCATCATGAGCAATCTCGGTCTTCGTGAAGGTCTTGTTTACGAGTTCGACGTGCAGGACGAAGCATACCGCCGGATTGAAAACGTACGTGAGCAGAGCCTCTATCAGCTTGAAAGTGATTATAAGGTCAATCGTGATCGTGCGTCGTATATCGGAACACTTGCTAAATCGATGTACCGTCAACTCGTCACGTTAGACCTGGTATCAGAACGAGCGTCCGATTTACGCCTCCTCGATTCCGCAAGTCGTTTGTTTTATTGCGGTCAATACATTAATCCGGATACGCGATCAGACCAAACGTTTTATTTGTTGACGAACACCGAAATGAATGGCATGACGCACAAGGATCGCGTTGCGCTCTCCCTTGTCAGCTCCTATTCTTCAGCGAAACGGATGCAACAATTAGCAAAGCCGTTCAAAGAATGGTTCACGGAAGAATCACTGGACCGCTTCGACTTACTCGGTTCTTTACTCAAGTTAAGCCATGCCCTCGACGTGACGGAACGAAAAGCTGTCGATCATTTGGAACTGTTCCTTAAAAAGGACCAACTCCAATTCGTCCTCGATACAGGCGATCACGATTATGGATTTGAAGTCGAAAAAGCCGAAAAACAAAAGAAACACCTGGAACGAATCATTGATTGTACGATTACCTTCGAAACGAAAGGAGATCTTCCTTCATGAAGCTCGACATACCGGAACATTTCAATAATCGTGAGCTCAGCTGGCTCCAGTTCAACGAACGTGTACTGGGTGAAGCTTTTGACACACGCAATCCATTAATGGAACGTTTTAAGTTTCTCGGTATCTTTAGTTCCAATTTAGACGAGTTCTATATGGTAAGGGTCGGTGGCTTAAAGGATGAAGTGCTCGCTGGGTTCAATAAACCGGAAAATAAACAACAGATGACACCTAAACAACAGTTACGTGCGATCGCGTTGAAAACAAAAGAGTTAGTCGATCGGCAATACGAAGCATTTCAAGCAATCAATCAGACGTTATCAGATGAAGGCATTACATTCTTAAAATACGACGCCCTGACTTCAGAACAAACAACCTATGTAAAATCCTTTTTCCGTGAACAAGTCTTTCCGGTACTCACGCCTGTTGCTGTCGATGCCTATCGTCCGTTCCCGATGTTGTCTTCAAAATCACTTAACATCGCAACGGTTCTTGAAGCAGAAGACGGGACGAAACGAAATTTGGCACTCGTACAAGTACCTGCTGTTTTACCGCGATTCGTCGATTTACCGGTAGAAGATGACGAGACGACGGCTGTCATTTTACTCGAAGACGTCATCATCGCCTTCATTGACAGTTTATTTAAAGGCTATCGCGTGTTGTCTGCCATGCCATTTCGGATCACCCGGAATGCCGACCTTCCGTTTCACGAAGAAGGGACACACGATTTATTGAAGTTAATCGAAAAGGAATTAAAAAAACGGCGTTGGGGGGTAGCAATTCGACTTGAAGTCCAAAAAGCTGCCATCAATACTGAGCTACTCAACATGCTACGTGATGTACTTGATTTGCAGGAACGCGATATCTTTGCTGTAGATGGTCCGATTGATTTGACGTTCTCCTTCGCCTTCTACAGTCAAATCGGTGTTGAATATGATCATTTGATCTATCAGACGATCATGCCGGTCGACCCACCCGCACTCGATAGTTCAAAAAATCTGTTCAATCAATTACTGGAACGCGACTATCTCTTGCATCATCCGTATCATACGTTTGATCCTATCGTCCGGTTCATCGTCCAAGCGGCTAATGATCCGAACGTCCTTGCCATCAAACAAACCCTTTACCGCGTATCTGGTGACTCACCGATCATTAAAGCCTTAAAAACAGCAGCCGAGAACGGGAAACAGGTCACTGTCCTCGTCGAACTCAAAGCTCGATTCGATGAGGCGAAGAACATCGAGTGGGCAAAGCAGTTAGAAAAAGCCGGCGCTCATGTCATCTACGGATATAGTGATTTAAAGACGCACTCGAAGATCACGCTCGTCGTCCGACTCCACGAAGGAAAGATTCAGCGTTTCGTCCATCTTGGTACCGGCAACTATAATGATTCGACGGCGAAACTATACACGGATGTCGGATTATTGACGGCTCGAGAAGAAATCGCCGAAGATGCGACAAACTTCTTTAACTGGTTGTCCGGATACGGGGAACAACCCGAATGGAACGTCATCCAAACTTCACCGAACGCGATGCTTGAGAAGTTCCTGTCATTGATTGATGAAGAAATCCATCATCATCAAAAACACGGAAACGGTCGAATCGTCGCCAAGATGAATAGTTTAACGGAGAAAGACATCATCTTACGTCTCTATAAGGCATCGCGCGCCGGTGTACAAGTCGAACTTATCGTTCGTGGCGTCTGTTGTCTGCGTCCTGGCATTCCAGGTGTTTCGGAGAACATTCGCGTCATCTCGATCGTTGATCGTTATTTGGAACATTCACGCATCTTCTACTTCCATCATAACGGGCAGGATTTGATGTATGGATCAAGTGCTGACTGGATGACACGCAACATGCGAAAACGGATTGAAATCTTGTTCCCGATTATGGACGAAGAACATAAACAATATCTAAAGGATTGTCTCGCCCTCGCCCTTGCTGATAATGTCAAAGCGCGTGAGCAGACAGCCGCTGGATCCTATTATTACGTTAAAGACGGAAAACAGAGCTGCGAATCACAGTTGCTGATTCTAGATTATACGAGCGGCAAATTAAAACAAAAACCAAGTTTTACAGCTCCATTGAAACAAAAGTGGATCACAATCGAAAAGAAGGATGACAAAGTCATTCTTGATCAAAATGCCACCTGACATTTAAGATATACTTTACTTCAAATGCTGATTACAGCAGAAAGGACGAAATGTATGCTTCAGCAAATCTTGTTATCCCTTCTCGCAGGCGTCATCTGCGGAGTCGTGTTCACCGCATTGAAATTACCAATCCCTGCTCCACCCGTTTTCCCAGCCGTCGTCGGGATCTTTGGTGTCTTCCTTGGGATGAAAATCTATCTGTTTTTAGTAGAACGCTTTTTCTAATCTAAATGAAAACAGTTCTCTTTACTGCCAGCGCAGATAGAGAACTGTTTTTTTGATTCTTTTAAGGTTTTAATGATTGGATGATCAGTCATACGAGCTCTGCTTGAATAGAAAAAGCTTTTACTCACTCTCTTCCGTCGCCGCCGCCGTATCCATAGCATGCAACATCCGTTGATGTAACCACCGGTGACATGTCGGACACACCGTCTGGTATCCTTCTGATGTCAAATGCCATTCGAGTAACGACTGCCTAGACTCCTCACAATGAACACATTGACGCGCAATTTGTTCTAGATGATTTCGCTCCTTGAAGCGCTCGATTCGACGTTGTTTAGATTGTTCGAGTGTCAGCACATCGGTTTCGAAATACCCATACTGCCATGAATCAAGCAGACGTGTGCGAAACGCGCTTTCGACTGGTCCGGTTTTAAGACTAAGTTGATCGAGTGGTCGTCCAAGTAACGGATGTCGTAAATCCACACTGATGAGATCAAGACATACATAAGATCCTTCCGAATCGTCAGCAACGGTCAACCAAAACGGATCCTCTGGACGTGTCGTATACTCCGTGAACAAGACTTCTGCATACGCAATGATTCCATCAGACGTCGCAAGAAATACTTCTTCTCCCTCTGCCAGATCTGCCGGCAAATAAAACGGTTCCTTTGTTTCATAATAGTGGACAACAGCTTGTCGTATCGCAAAATTAGTCTCATCGACGACGAGTATATGACACATCACTGACACCCCTTTATGAGTTATTCGACCGGTGCTCCTAGAATCGGTAGACGCCAGTCTGCATCAAATGCACCCGAACGTAACATATCGATTTCTTGTTTATACGGTGCTACTTTTTTCTTTGGATCGAGACCAATGTAAGGTGTCTCTAGAATTTTAGGTAAATGAGCCAGGGCAGGATGATGCACGACACGGTGTAAGGCATCAAATCCAATCTCACCAAAACCAATATTTTCGTGACGGTCTTTCCGCGCACCGCGGACATTTTTCGAGTCATTCACATGGATGACACCAAGACGATCCAGTCCGACGATTCGGTCGAATTGTTCGAGAACACCATCTAGGTCGTGCACGATATCGTATCCCGCATCATGCACGTGGCATGTATCAAGACAGACGGACAGACGATCATGATGTGTGACGCCTTCAATGATCTGAGCAAGTTCCTCGAAGGTTTTTCCGATTTCCGATCCTTTTCCAGCCATCGTCTCAAGCGCGATCTTCACCTGTTCTTCGCCTGTCAATACTTCATTGAGTCCTTCAACGATCCGTTTGATTCCAACCTCTTCCCCAGCACCTACATGCGCACCTGGATGCAATACGATGTGTCGTGCTTTCTCTAGAGCTTCTGCTCGTTTGATCTCAGCTCCTAAAAACGAAACCGCGAGTTCGAATGTCTCGGGTTTTGTCGTATTCCCCAGGTTGATGATATACGGTGCGTGTACGACGATTTCTTCAATTCCATTCGCACTCATATGTTGCAACGCTTCCGGAATTCGTAACTCTTCCATCGGCTTACGGCGTGTATTTTGAGGTGCTCCTGTATAGACCATCATCGTCGTTGCACCATAAGACGCTGCTTCCTCACTGGCACCTAACAGCATTTTTTTCCCCGAAACGGAGACGTGTGAACCTATTTTCATGTTGTTTTCCACCTTTCTCTTTTTACAGTGTACCAAATCTTGAAAACGACAAGACACCCGAAAAATGTTTTTTCATTTCACGGGTGTCATCAATGGAGTTATTTTGATTTGCGGGCGTTTTCTTTACGTTGCGCGCGACCGACACCACGTTGTTCTTTGATGCGTTCACGTTTTGCTGTTTCTTTCAGCTTATATTGATGTTTCTTCTTATAACCTGGTTTAACACGTTTTTTCGCTTTTGCTGCTTCACCCGAAAGGCGACTATGCGCTGTCTTCGAGACGGCAGTCTTCATGTGCGGCTTCGCACGGCGGCGTTCTTTGACTTCGACGATTTGACTGCCTTTGACATCGACGTTCGTAAATTGAATGCCACGATCCTCTAAGCGATTGATCATACCGTTCTCGTGATCTTCAAACAGCGTGTACGCCAATCCATCTTGATCGACACGACCTGTCCGACCAACACGGTGAACGTAGAAGTCCAAGTCTTTCGGAATACCGTGGTTGATGACGTGTGAGACACCTGAAATATCGATTCCACGTGCAGCAAGATCCGTCACGATGACATACTGGTACTTCGCATCGTTGATTTCCTTGATCGCTTGTTTCCGGCGACGAGCCGGGAGATCACCGTGAAGAGAACCAACATTAAGTCCTGCTTCTAGGAACAAAGCTTCGACTTCGATTGCTTCTGCTTTTGTGTTCGTAAAGATCAGACAGATATAAGGGTTCAACGCTTTCGCGACTTTTAGCGTCAACTCTGAGCGCTCACGGTGCTTGACTGGAATCGTATGGTGAACGATTTTCTTCGCTGTCTGCTGTTTCGGATCCACATGGGCGTAACGCGGGTTGTTCATGTATTTTTTCAAAAACGGTTGCAATTTCTCAGGAATCGTTGCTGAGAAGACCATCATCTGAAGCTGTTCTGGAAGAGCTTGAGCAATCCGGTCAACTTCTGGCAAGAACCCCATATCGAGCATTTGATCCGCTTCATCGATGACGTAGTGCTTCACGAAATGCGGCTTCAATGCTTGTTCCTTGAATAAATCTAAAATACGTCCCGGTGTTCCGATGACGATTTGTGGCGAGACTTTAACACGACCAATTTGACGTTCGCGATCCATCCCACCTGTAATGAGACTCGTTTTGATGAAGTCAGGTTCTTTCACGAGTAACGATTTTAGTTCTTCATGGATTTGCCAAGCAAGTTCACGCGTCGGAGCAACGATGATCGCCTGTAATTCTTGAAGCTTCGGATCGACGTTTTGAACGATTGGAAGAAGGAACGATAACGTTTTTCCTGTTCCTGTTTGTGATTGACCGATGATATCGCGCCCCTTTACTGCAGCTGGGATGATCCGCGACTGAATGTCGGTCGGTTTTGTGATGCGGGCGTCATCGAGTGCTTCGATGACGAACGGGTGTAATTGATAATGGCTGAATCCATTCATGAATTGACACCGTCCTTTCCTTATTTGCTGAGGCATCTGCCTCTCGATTAGTTCAACATGGTTATGGGTCTACTACCGTCATACAGATAGGAGTACGTATAAAAACGATTTGGAATCTTTTTGTTTTTCGTATGAAGCTTCAATGCACTGAAGGCGACTTTCATCATCTCATCAGCACTCTGGACGACCGTCGCATCCATCGATTTCATGTCAACAGCTTCTAATATAGCACGATTCCCGTCTATGCCGACAATTATTTTTCCTTTGATACCTGCTTTTTTCAATGCTTCGAGGACACCAAGCGCGATATCGTCATTATGACAATAGACGGCATCAAACGGAATTCCTGACTCAATCACCTGCGCCATAACCTTTTCTGAAGTGATGGGGTCGTAATCCCCATTCACGGATTCGACAATCTGAAGTTCCGGCTCACGCTCAAGACCAGTCAAAAATCCTCGGTGTCGTTCATTCGTTGTATTGACGTTTGCTGTCCCTGCGACTTCAATGATATTGGCGGTAGCTCGTCCCGTCTGCTTGATACGTTCGTGTTTAATGAATGATGCAAGTTGTTCCCCAATCAATTGATTATTTGAAGTGATTGAACTGACGACTGCATCGGAACGAATCAATCGATCGATGGCAAAAACCGGAATCCCGGCACGAGCCGCTTCTTCTAATGTATTAGCGATATAGACGTCATCTAGTGTCGTCACGAAGATCGCATCGACTTTCATCCGAATGAACTCTTGAATCTGCTCCCGTTCATTGATGCGTGAGTTATGGGAAGTCGTGACGACCGCTTCGTATTTATTGATTTTTGCCTGCGTTTTAAACGCATCTACGAGCCGTTGTGCGAACTCATGCTTATCATTCACGATCGTAAATCCAACGAGATGACGTCGTGGACTAGGATCTGGATTGACGAACAAGTTGGAAATGAACAGAACGGATGAAATCCAGACAATCAGGACGAATAACCAGGCCTTATTGAATTTCATTCCATTTGCTCCTTTCGTGGCAAGTGAACTTGAATCGTCGTACCGACGCCCGGCTTACTATCAAAGATCATTTTCCCTTTATGATCACGGACGATTTGTTTCGACATGAAGATCCCAAGTCCATTTCCGTCGACTTTCGATGTTTTGAATGCTTGACCGACATGTTCGATTTGATCTCCGTCCATACCGATTCCGTTATCCTGAACAATGAATACGACCTCTTCTGGATAGACATGGACATGCAGATGACATATGCCGTCCGGTCCTTTAAACGCAACAGCTTGTAGGGCATTTCGGACACAGTTTGCTAAAATTTGTAAGATCCCCTCTTCTGACGCATAAATCTTCGGCATAAAGGATGGTGTATAAATCTTGCAGTCCGCCTCGTAATGATGCGCTTCAGCTTCGAGGATATATGTCAATTTCTTCATTAAATCATTCATATCAATCGTTGTTTTTTGAAGCGCATTGTTCTCACCTTTTGACAGATCGAGCATCGTTTGAATCATACCATTCGCCCGATCGAGTTCTGATAAAGCAAGAACGAGCATTTCTGCATTACGATCTTTTTCCGTCGCTAACAACTGTAAGGTCATCTTAACAGGCGTCAATGGATTACGGATTTCGTGTGCGATTCCTGCTGCTAATTGACCGAGCGATGCTAATTTTTCTTGATGTAACATCGTTTGTTGCTGACTCAATTGCTCAAGACGCGCATTTTCCATCCGTTGTGCATACTCGTTATAGGCGGCAACGAGTGTCTTGACCTCATTAGATCCCGCTCGCTCAAGAACGATCGGTTTGGGTGAGGTGCTTTTCTCGATCTTATTTACAAGTTCAAGCATCGGCGCGGTCAACTGCTTCGACATCAAATAGCCGACAATTAGACTGAGGACAAGCGTTAAAGCCGCGATGATCAAATATTGTTGTCGTGTCGTATAGACCGGTTCATAAAAAACATTTCGCGGCGTTCGAACGAGTATTTTCCAATCCGTCACTTTCAAATCTTTCGCAAAGTAATACATATCTTGATTCGTACTAAAAATCTCGGAAGGTTCTAGCGATTTAAAAGCACGGTCAACCACACTTCTCGATAATACGCGCTCTTCATCTGTCACGAGATTACTGGATGTGGCTAACAATTGTTTTTTACTATTGAAGAGGTAAGCAATGGTCTGATCGTCGAACGATTCAAGTGAATTTCGAAAAACAATCGAATTCATGACGCTTAATCCACCACCAAAGACTCCGACACGCTCATTGCCGTCTCGAATCGGGACGAACATGTACGTGACAGCATCTGACTCCATCGTATATAGCTTGCTCATATGAAAATCCGTACTCGTCAACGTTTGCACAAAATCATCGTCTTTTAGGATGGTACTATTCTCCACTCGACGATCATCGCTTGAGAACCAGGTGATTTGTTTCGTCTTTCGGTCAAAATAAAAGAGACTTTTAAACCCTGTATCAATGTCTAACAATTTAGACTCCTCAATTTTCCGACTCAACTTTTTAGGGTTTTTGACATTCAACTGCAAGCTCATGATTTCTTCATGCAAATTCCCGACATTGTCGCGAATCGCATTCCCAGAGACTTCAACACTTTTTTCACTCTGTTTCTCTGTTTGTTGTTCGACTCGGGAAATCGTGACCCGGTCTGCAGTGAAGGCAAGCGCTGAAATGACAAGACAAATCAGGATGAATAAGACGGCGGTGATTTGGAAAAAATACGACCGCATCATTTTCTTTGACTCCATCCCTTCGCCTCCCTTTTGAATAATTGACAACTTCATTAGTATAGCATGTTCTGTGGCTGAAACAGACTCCTCTATTTTCATTCAGCTTCAATCAATGGTACACTCTAACTAATCATTCTTTTTCACAAAGGGAGAATCTACAACTATGCTAGTAAAAAAAATCAGCCCCCGCGGCTATTGTTACGGTGTCGTCGACGCAATGAAACTTGCACAACAAGCGGCATTGAATAAAGATTTGCCACGTCCGATCCATATTTTAGGGATGATCGTCCACAATGCTCACGTCACACGTGAGTTCGAAAACATGGGCGTCATCACTGTTGATGGTCCTGATCGCCTCGAAGCCTTAGAGACGATTCAAGAGGGAACGGTCATCTTTACAGCACACGGTATTTCACCTGCTGTTTATGCTCGTGCTGCAGAGAAGAACTTACACGTCGTCGATGCGACGTGTCCTGACGTAACGCGTACCCACGACTTGATTCGTCAAGTCGTCGCAGATGATTACGAAGTCATCTACGTCGGGAAACATGGGCATCCGGAGCCTGAAGGTGCCGTCGGCGTAGCGCCGGAACATGTTCACCTCATCGAAAAAGTCGAAGATATCGATGAACTTCCTCCTCAGCTTGCTCATAAAAAAATCATCGTCACGAACCAGACAACGATGAGTCAATGGGATGTCCAAGCTTTGATGGAACACGTTCGGAAAAAATATCCGCATGTGGAAGTACACAATGAAATCTGTAACGCAACACAAGTCCGACAAGAAGCGGTAGCAGATCAAGCAGGAGACTGTGATCTCGTCATCGTCGTCGGTGACCCACGTTCGAACAACTCGAACCGTTTGGCACAGGTATCCTTTGATATCGCAGGAACTCCTGCACATCGAATCGGCGATTTAACGGAGCTTGATTTATCATGGCTTGAAGGTGTACAGCAAGTCGGCGTCACATCAGGTGCATCGACGCCAACACCGATCACGAAAAAAGTCATCGACTTCTTACAACAATATGATCCTACTGATATTAGTACGCATGACAAGACACCATTCCTTGAACTAAGACGGATTTTGCCTAAAGTCAAAGTACTTTAATCCTAACAATCGATACAGCAAAACCGAGTCGCGATTATCATTCGCGACTCGGTTTTTTACTGCTCAAAAGATACCCTTAGCGTACTCGATTCGTTGCCTCACAAAAACTGAAACGGATTCGTATTCGCTGTTGAAATTAGTAGTTCAACGTCGATTTTTTTCTGATCGAATCGGCGCTTCAATTCGTTGACGACGCCTTCTTTCATGACCGACTCTACATGATGTCCGGGATCAACGACCGCTAGTCCAAGTGCCATCGCATCATGGGCGACATGAAAATAGAGATCACCCGTGACAAGAACATCGGCTCCGGCAAAAGCTGCTGTCGAGACATATTTATTCCCATCGCCACCGAGAACAGCGACTTTATTGATCTCCCGTGATTCGTCTCCAACGAAACGCAAGTTTTGAACACCAAACACCGTCCGAACGTGCTCTGCAAATGCCCGTAATGTCATCGCTTCTGGCAATCGACCGATTCGCCCGAGACCAAGTGGCGCTGCCGGACGTTCCTGCTTTATGAGATCATAGGCTACCTCTTCGTAAGGATGTGCCTGCTTCATCGCTCGAATGACTTGTTTCTGATTCAATTCCGTCACGATCGTCTCAATTCGGACTTCAGAAACTCGCTCGAGTTGATTCGCTTCACCGATATATGGCGTAGCCTCAGGCGACGGTCGGAATTGCCCAGTTCCATTGACATGAAACTGGCAGTCACTATAATCCCCTTCTTGCCCGGCTCCTGCTTTCGCAAGTGCTATCGAGACACGCTCTGCATCTTCTGTCGGTACAAAAACGCTCAACTTGTAGCGCGTATTTTCAAATGTGGGGGTGAGAACTTCACATGACTCAAGACCGATTGCCTCTGCCATCCAATCATTGACCCCTCCTGGTGTCACATCAAGGTTCGTATGCGCAGCGTACACCGCAATATCGTGCTTGATACATTTTGTGACGATGCGTCCTGTTGCGGAACGATCCGTCACATTCGCTAACTTGCTAAAAATCGGTGGATGATGCGCGATGATGAGATCAACCTTTTTTTCAATCGCTTCATCAACGACAGACTCCAAGACATCAAGTGTCACGAGCACACGTTTTACGTCCTTGTTCAACGTTCCAATATGCAAACCGATCGGATCACCCTCGAGCGCGAATTTTTTCGGAGCGAATGCTTCAAACTGCTCAATGACATAATTCCCATTCGCCATCAGCTTGTCACCTCTTCCATCTTTTGAATCAATCGTTCGATTGCTATGATTTTTTCAGATAAGATTTCCGTAGTTTGTCCTTGCTTCATCTGCTCCAAAATATACTGACGTTTTTGTTTTTCCATTTGCCACTTTGCAATGAATTCTGGCGCTCGCTCTCGCATCAACTGAGGACCAAAGAAGAGTTCCCATTGTCGTGTTGTTTCATCTTCCGAATATAAGGTTTCTTCGCCACGTTCCGCGACAAGGATTTCATAAATCTTCCCATTCTCCTCGACGATGGCTTCTGACAATAAGGCATACGAATGTGCGAGTAACCAGTTTCGGACATCGACTGCATCGACATTCGGTTGTAGAATCAAACGTTCTTCTCCCGACAATCGATCTTTCCCTTCTTCAAGGATTGAGGCAATCAATGTTCCACCCATTCCCGCGATCGTGATCGCTGTCGCTTCTCCCGGTTTCAATACCGATAGACCACTCCCAAGACGGACATCAATTTGGGACTCGAGTCCTACAAGTGCCACTTGTCCTTTTGCGGCTTCCATCGGTCCTTCATTCACTTCCCCCGCGATGGCGCGTTCGATTTTATTTTGTTGGATACAAAAACACGGTACGAATGCATGATCCGAACCAATATCTGCAAGGATGGCTCCTTGTGGAATATACGACACGACTTTTTGGAGTCGTTGATCCAATACGACGTTCATTTGCATCTTCTTCATCCTTCCTATTTTCCGAAAACTCTCTTTTAAAATAGCGGATTTACAGTAAAAAAGAAACCATCCGCCCATAAAAAAACATCCATCTCGTAACGAGATAGATGCTCTTGTTCTTATTTCTTAGCAGCTAACCATTTAGCTAGAACAGCTGCTTCTTCGTCATTCGCAAGACCGCCAGGCATTTGCCCTTTACCGTTCATTGCGATGTCCTTGATTTCATCTTCTTTCAGCTTCGCGCCGATCTTTGTTAAGTTCGGACCAACGCCGCCTTCTAAGTTTCCACCGTGACATCCTGTACATCCTTTAGATGCAAACAAGTCTTCTGGCTTCATTTCTGCAGTTGACGGCCCTTTGCGAGCTTCCTTCACCTGATCGACCCCAAAGTAAGACAATGAAATCATTGCGATGATGGCGATGACTGCGATCGCCGCAAACGGTACTAATGGATTACGCATTTGGATTCCCCCCATATTCTATACCCAACCAAGTTGGTGACTGAATGGTATTCCCCGTTACTATTCTACTGTAAAAAAAACAGGGAAGGAAGAAAAAAACGAAACTTTTTTCTCCCTTCCCACTAAAATTTCATATATTCTTCACACTTTGAATTAATCGAGGAAGTCTTTCAAGCGTTTTGAACGACTTGGATGACGAAGTTTCCGAAGTGCTTTTGCTTCGATTTGACGAATCCGCTCACGCGTGACGCCAAACACCTTGCCGACTTCTTCGAGTGTTCGAGTCCGACCATCATCAAGTCCGAAGCGAAGACGAAGGACGTTTTCTTCACGATCCGTGAGTGTATCTAACACATCTTCGAGTTGCTCTTTTAAGAGTTCATATGCAGCAGCATCCTGTGGTGCTGTCGCATCTTGATCCTCGATGAAATCACCGAGGTGTGAATCGTCTTCTTCCCCGATCGGTGTCTCAAGAGAAACCGGCTCTTGCGCAATTTTCAGGATTTCGCGAACTTTTTCCGGCGTGATTTCCATCTCTTTCGAAATCTCTTCCGGTGAAGGTTCGCGTCCGAGATCTTGCAAAAGTTGACGTTGGACACGAATCAATTTATTGATCGTCTCAACCATATGAACCGGAATCCGGATCGTCCGTGCTTGGTCGGCGATCGCACGTGTGATCGCTTGACGAATCCACCACGTTGCATACGTCGAGAATTTATATCCCTTCGTATAGTCGAATTTCTCGACCGCCTTGATCAGACCCATGTTACCTTCTTGAATCAAATCAAGGAACAACATACCGCGTCCGACATACCGTTTAGCGATCGAAACGACGAGACGTAAATTTGCTTCCGCTAGACGTTTTTTCGCTTCCTCATCGTTTTGTTCGATTCGTTTCGCGAGTTCAACTTCGTCTTCTGCATTCAACAAATCCACGCGTCCGATTTCTTTTAGATACATCCGGACAGGGTCATTGATCTTAACGCCGGGTGGAACAGACAAATCGTTCAAATCCGCCTCTTCCTTTTCATCTCCTGTACCGTCATTGTTAACCTTGATACCTTCTGTTTCGAGCAACTGAAGGAATTCCTCGAATTGCTGAGCATCCATTGATTCGAACGAACTCAGTTTGTCTTCGATTTTCTGGTGCGACAATTCACCATTCTTATGTCCGAGCGCGATGAGTTCCTCTTTCGCGAGACGGAGTAATTCAGCTTCTGATCTTGCTTTTTCTGCCATCGAACCATACACTCCTTCCACATCATGCAGCAGGTCATCGATCTTTTAAACGACGCTTTCGTTCAATGATCGCCTGCATCAGTTCCGCTTGGGCACGGATATCTGTTTGTTGATTCAATCGTGATTTTTCTTCTTCGAGCAATCGACGTTGCTGTTCGTTCTGGACGGCACGAATGTAATGACTGAGTAAGTCAGGATCATATTCAGGCATCAGCATGAACTCTAGATCCACTACGATTCGTTGCAGGGAAGCATCATGGAGCATCGTCAAAAAACGATCGGAACTTCCTTGCGTACCTGTCCCGTAAAATTCATATAACTTGCCGGCAATCAATTGATGTGCCGGATCATTGAATTGGACACCCAGCTGCTCACGCACTTCTAGACATACTTCTTCGGAACGGATCATGTAGGCAAGCAAGAAGCGTTCTGCCTTTTTCCAGTTCGCGAACGTTCGATCAGGAGGTGCTGTCGGTACAGCGGTCGGGCGATCGGAAACGATTTGTTCTCTTTTCGGCTGTTGAACGGTTGGACGCACTTGTGCGATCAAGGAATCTTTCGAGAGTTTAAATTCCTCAGAAAGTTTTCCTAAATAGATGTCCCGTAACAACGGATTGGATGTTCGACCAATCTCTTCAAGCATAGTTTCAATATATCGAACGCGTTCTCCTTCTAATCGCAAGTTTTTTCCTTGTCGAAAATAAAAAGATTTGAATTCAAGACTTGAAACCCGTTTTTGTTCGATCCAGTGTAAAAACGTCTCTTCTCCCTGGTTCCCAATAAAAGAGTCAGGGTCTTCGCCATCCGGTAAGCGGATGACGGAACAGTCGACGGCAACGGCCTCAAGCAACTGTAAGGCTTTTAGCGTCGCAGCGCGTCCTGCTTTGTCTCCGTCATAACAAACAATGACTTCATCGACGATGCGTGCCAGGTTTTGGGCATGAACAGGCGTTAACGCTGTTCCTAAAGAAGCTACCGTATAAGGTATACCCGCTTGAGCAACACGCACAACATCAAGATTTCCCTCAACAAGGACGACTTGTTTAATTTTACGCATCGCCCCTCGTGCTTGAGCAAATCCAAATAACAGTTCACTTTTATTGAACAAAGGGGTTTCCGCTGTATTAACATACTTTGGGTCACGACCGTCAATCGAACGACCACTAAATCCGACGATCGTGCCATCACGATCGGAAATAGGGAACACGACCCGACCGTTGAATCGATCTCGATAATCACCATCACGTCCGATTGAAATCAATCCCGCTTCGACCATCTCATCTAAATCAAACCCACGTCGTGCCAAGGAATCCACTGTAAAACGATCTTGATCCGGTGCATACCCGAGTCGAAACTCACGCATCGCCCCCTCGCGTATACTGCGATTTTCTAAATAGATTCTTCCGGCGTCGCCTGCTTCCGTTTGAATCAGCACCTCGTGATAGAGCTCGGTGACGATTCGATGCGCTTCGCGCATGCGGAACTTCTTTTCCTGTTCAGGCGTCGATTCCGACTGCTCGAATCGGTCTGGTTCTAGCTCTGGAAGTGTGACGTCGCTTCGATCGGCTAATTTCGAAACGGCTTCCTTGAAACTCATTCCTTCTGTTTCCATGACGAAAGTGATTGCATTTCCTCCTGCACCACATCCAAAACAGTAGTACATCCCTTTATCAGGAGAAACAGAAAAGGAAGGTGATTTCTCAGAATGAAACGGGCAAAGCCCTGAATATCGATTCCCTTGTTTTTTTAATTCTACACGTTCTGAAATCAATTCGACGATGTCCGTTGCTTGGCGGACCTGATCGACGATTTCATCAGGAATTCGCTTCATTCCGTCCTCTCCCCTTTCCTTGAGAACTTATCCTTACATGACCATACCCGCAATGAAACGGAACGATGACTCGTTCCGTTTCATTAGAAAAAGGGCATTATCTCATTTATCAGCTAAACAAGTATACTATGTTCCTGACTGCTTGACTAGTCATGCGCTTTCCCGGAAATTCCGGTCAAAATCAAATTCGCCGTCTCTTCGACTGCTTTATTCGTCACATCAATAATTTGGCATCCGATTCGTTCATATAAATTCCGTGCGTATTCAAGTTCCCGGTTGATTCGGTCCATCTGCGCATAGGCTGCTTCAGGTTTGAGTCCTAATGAACGCAATCGTTCCATTCGGATATCGATCAACTTTTCCGGTGAGATGAGTAGTCCAAAACATTTTTCTTTTGGAATATCGAATAGCTCTGCCGGTGGAATCGATTCGGGTACGAGTGGTACATTTGCTACTTTATATCGCTTTAAGGCTAAATACTGCGAGAGCGGCGTTTTAGATGTACGCGACACACCGATCAAAACGATATCGGCGCGTTTAATTCCTTTTGGATCACGTCCATCGTCATACTTAACAGCGAATTCGACCGCTTCGATTTTCCGGAAATATTCCTCATCTAAGCGATAGATTAATCCAGGTTCTTCCTTCGGTTGCATCTGCAAACGGTCTTCCATCGTGTCAAGCAATGGACCAAGTAGATCAATCGCCTTTACACCGTGGGCACGCGCTGTGTCTGCAAGCAAACGACGATGCGTCGCATGAACGATCGTAAAAGCGATCGTTGCTTGTTCTTCTTTTGCATGAAGAACCAAGTCATAAATGACTTGATCATCATCGACGAACGGAATGCGGACCGTTTCGATGGCTTGTTCCGGGAACTGAATAGCAGCTGCGCGGACGACGAGTTCACACGTCTCTCCGACAGAATCACTCACGACATAAATCCGTTGACGCATCAGGAGCCCCCCTTAAATTTCTTCATCACGTGCTAAAGCGACCAACACTTTCGTCATGTTCGTTTTCGTCATTCGACCGACGACTTTCAAGACCCCGTTCTCTTCTTCGACGACTGGCATCGAATCAATCTGTTTTTCGATCAGTTTCATGCCGGCACCAATTAACGTTTCCGATTTTTCACAGACTGTCAAATTTGGCATTCGTGTCATGATGATATTGACCGGTAACGAGTCTAATTCTTGATTACCGATTGCCGCACGTAGAAAATCCTTACGTGATAGCACACCGACCAACGCATGGTCCTTGCTGACGACAAACAGCGAACCGACATCTTCTAGGAATAAGTGGACGATTGCATCATACACAGTCATCCCTTCATGAATGACCTTTGCTGATGACATGAATTCGCCGACGGTCAAGGTGTCCAGTTTCTCATGAAGCATGGAAGCATTTTTCTTTCCGACATACATATAGCCGACACGTGGGCGCGCTTCTAACATGCCGGTCATCGTTAAAATCGACAAATCAGGTCGTAACGTCGCTCGTGTCAGGGAGAGCGCTGCAGCAATCTGCTCTCCCGTGATCGGACCATTCTCTTTGACGATTTGGAGTATCTTTTTTTGCCGTTCATTTAACTTCATCGGCTCATCCGTCCTTTTTCTTTACGCTAAAGTGAGTGCATTGAACCGAGCGACTGATTCGATTGCTTCTGCAAATCGTTTCATTTCGCTAAGACGGTTCGTACGGACCGTTTCGTCATCCGTCATGATCATCGTACCGTCAAAGTAGGCTGTGATCGATGGAACGGTTGCCTCAAGTGCCTCAAGTGCACGTGCATAGTCAAGTGACGCGATAGCTTGATCGACCTCTGGTAAGGCTTTCTCAATCGCCTCATGCAATTCGCGTTCCGCATCATTTTCAAAGAGCGCTGGATTAACAGTTGTGACACTTTCTGCTTTTTTCGAGATGTTCAAGACACGGCTTAATTGTTCGACCGTTTTCTTGAACGATTCTTTTTTCGTCGCCTCTTCGAGCATGGCAGCACGCTGTTCATTCGCTTCGACTGTCAACATATGGTCAAGAGCGGCTTCGACGACATCATGACGGAAGTCCATTTCCGATAGACGGTACTTCAAACGTTGCGCAAAGAAATCTTGTAATGCGGCTTGTACTTCTTCGGCATCCTTCGTATAAAGACCTGCTGCTACCTGTTCAGACACGACGAAGGCAATCAGTTCAGTCAATGTCAAGTTCAACTTACGATCCGATAAGATTTGCACAATTCCTTGTGCTTGACGACGCAATGCATACGGATCCGCTGATCCACTTGGAATCATGCCGACACCGAAGAATCCAGCGACGCTGTCCATCTTATCAAGGATCGCGTAGAGTGTCCCTGTCGGTGTCTCCGGACTTGCATCACCCGCGAAGCGTGGCATGTAATGTTCGCGAATCGCAGCAGCGACTTCCGGATCCTCGTTTTTCATGTTCGCATAACGTTCACCCATCAGACCTTGTAATTCCGTGAATTCATAGACCATCTGACTGACGAGGTCGAATTTATAAATCTGACCCGCGCGTTCGACACGTGTTTTGTCTGCGCCGACACGGTCAGCAAGTGCGAGTGCCATTTGACGTACACGACGGACTTTTTCACCTGTCGTTCCTAATTTTTCATGGAAGACGATTTTATCAAGACGTTTCGCCTGTTCATCAATGTCTGCTTTTTTATCTTCTTCATAGAAGAACTGAGCATCTGCTAAACGGGCACGAATGACTTTTTCGTTTCCGCGAGCAACGTTTTCAAGATGGGTTGCGTTCCCGTTTCGTACTGTCACGAAATAGTGGAGCAACGCACCGTCACGTTTGACTGGGAAGTACCGTTGATGTTCTTTCATCGTCGTGATCAAGACTTCTTCCGGCAACTCAAGATACGCTTCATCGAATGCACCGAACAAGGCTGTCGGATATTCGACGAGATTCGTGACTTCTTCAAGTAAAGACGCATCGATCGGTACTTCGAATTGTTCACGCGCCGCAAGCGCCGCGATTTGTTCTTCGATTAATTGACGACGAGCTTCATAACTGACGATGACGTGCTCTCCTGCGAGCGCTTCGACATAGGCATTCGGACGAAGAATCGTGATGTCTTGCCCAAGGAAGCGATGCCCACGAGACGTCCGACCTGTTTCGACGGATGCGACTTCAAACGGGATGACTTGATCGTCAAGAAGAGCAATTAACCAGCGAATCGGACGCATGTAGCGTAACGATTGTGTGCTCCAACGCATGTTTTTCGGGAACGTCATCGCTTCAACGACTTGTTTTAATCCGGGAAGTAGATCGGCTGTCGCTTGTCCAGTTTCCTTACGCGTCGCATAGAGGTATTCGACTCCCTTTTCTTCCCCAAGGAAGAGATCGTCCGTCGTGAGTCCTTTACCACGCGCGAATCCTTCTGCAGCTTTCGTCCAGTTCCCTGCTTCGTCCATCGCGATCCGTTTTGCGGGTCCTTTCAATGTCTCTTCGAGGTCGCTTTGACGTGCTGCGAGACCCTTGACATATACTGCAAGACGGCGTGGTGTCGAGAAGGATTCGACGCTTGTGAACTCAATCCGTGCTTCTTCAAGGAAACGCGTCACGCGTTCCTTGAGTTGTGTTTCGGATTGAAGGACGAATCGAGCCGGCATTTCTTCTAAACCGATTTCAAGTAATAATTCATGCATGTGACTCACCTGCTTTCGACTTGATCAATGGGAAGCCAAGACGTTCCCGTTCTTCGATGAAACTTTGCGCACAACGGCGCGACATGTTCCGTACACGATGGATGAATCCTGTGCGTTCCGTGACGGAAATCGCCCCCTTCGCGTCGAGAAGGTTAAAGGTATGCGAACATTTCAAGATGTAATCATATGCTGGGAAAACGAGATTCTCATCCAAGGCACGATTCGCTTCTTTTTCATATTGATCGAATAATGTAAAGAGTAAAGCGACATCTGATGTTTCAAATGTATACTTCGAATGTTCGAATTCCGGTTGATAGAAAATATCACCGTATTTGAACCCATCTGTCCAAACGAGATCAAAGACGCTCTCGACATCTTGGATGTAAGAAGCGAGACGCTCGATTCCGTAAGTGATCTCTACTGCGATTGGATTACACTCGATTCCACCGACTTGTTGGAAGTACGTGAATTGTGTAATTTCCATTCCATTTAGCCATACCTCCCAGCCGAGACCAGCAGCACCGAACGTTGGGTTCTCCCAGTTATCCTCTACGAAACGGATGTCATGTTCGAGTGGATTGATCCCGAGCAACTCGAGACTTTGTAAGTACAATTCCTGAATGTTGTCAGGTGATGGTTTCATGATGACTTGGAATTGATGGTGTTGATACAGACGGTTCGGGTTTTCTCCATAACGACCATCAGCCGGACGGCGTGATGGTTCTGTATAACAAACGTTCCACGGTTCCGGTCCGAGACTCCGTAAAAACGTCATCGGATTCATCGTACCGGCTCCTTTTTCTACGTCGTATGCTTGCATCGTCAAGCAGCCTTGTTCTGCCCAAAATTTTTGTAATGTCAAGATCATGTCTTGTACTGTCATCTTCACGACTTTCACCTCCGAAATGATTAAGGAACGCAAAAAACGCCCCTATGTACAACAATCGTTGCACATAGGGACGAGACGAGCCCGCGGTTCCACCCTACTTGCATGCATCGCATGCCACTCTTTTTGACAAAAAACACTCCGAAACGCCGTTCGCGCCCCTCTCACTCCCAGCTCGCACCACCCTGGAATCGCTTGATTGAGAAAAAAGACGGTACTCCTTTTCGTCATCGTGTTCATTTAGTTACTTCTTCCGCATTCATTCTACCGAACCCGCTTGTTGCTGTCAATCGTTGCCGAAATCAATCAACTGGTCGAGGACACGTTTTGAACGCAGACGTAACCCGCTGTAGCGTTCCATATAAGCATCCATGATTTGACGCAATAGACGCTTCGTTTCTGGCTTTACCGTCACGGTACCAATCCGTGAGAAATCATAGACGGAAAACACATAGAGCATCTTCGCAACTGCCTCTGACATATAGACAGCATGTTCATCCTCATGGCGATGCCGGCGACAGAGTAGACCGCCGTGGTGTAACGAAAAAGCGAATGGCGCTTCAGCACTTCCGCAAATCGTACAACCATTCAAATGTGGAGCAATGCCTAGATGACGCAACAGACGCAATTCGATGATGAAAGAGACGACGTCAGGATCTAGTCCTTCATCCATCGCCTCTAGTCCTTCGACGAATAAATCGTACAGCGCCGGTTGCGGCACCCGTTCATCAAGCGCTTTATCCGCAAGCTCCAATAGATACATCGCATAGGCCATCAACACGACATCTTGCCGAATATGCGCATGACTTGTAATGACGTCTGCTGATTTTAACTGACCGAGACCCCGTGAACGTGGATAGATATAGACAGCTCGGACGAAAGGCTGACTAGCCGCGTTAAAACGGCTACCCGGCTTCTTCGCTCCTCGCGCCATGACGGCGAGCTTGCCGTATTCACGTGTCAGTAGCGTAACGATCTTATTCGATTCACCATATACGACCGTTCGTAATACAAGCCCTTCCGCCTTATCGATCATCGCTTAATACTCATCATCGCGGAAGCCGAGTTCACGCAATTGACCGGCCTTGTTGCGCCAATCCTTTTGGACTTTGACCCACAAGTTCAAGTAAACTTTCGTCCCGAGTAACATCTCGATGTCCGTTCGTGCTTCAGAGCCGATTTCTTTTAGAAGTGCTCCGCGTTTACCGATGATGATTCCTTTTTGGGAATCGCGCTCGATCAAGATCGTCGCATGGACATCCACCATATTTCCATTCTCACGCGTCTTGATTTGATCAATCGCGACGGCAATCGAGTGTGGTACTTCATCGCGTGTCTTTTGCAAGACTTTTTCACGAATCATCTCTGAGATGATGAAGCGCTCTGGGTGGTCAGTGACTTGATCCGCTGGGTAATACATCGGTCCTTCTGGTAGAATTTTTGCGATTTCTTCAAGTAACGGTCCGACGTTATTCCCTTGTAGCGCCGAAATCGGAACGACTGCCGCGAACTCGAGTTCATTTTTGTACGACTCGATGATCGGTGGAATATCATTCGGATGAATCAAATCGACTTTATTCATGACGAGAATGATTGGTGTATCGAGTTCCTTCAATTTTTCAATAATGAAGTCGTCACCTTTTCCTTTTGGTTCCGTCACGTTGACCATGAACAAGATCGCATCGACTTCACGCAATGCGTTCGTCGCGACCTTCATCATGAAATCGCCGAGTTTATGTTTTGGTTTATGGATCCCAGGTGTATCGATGAAGATCGTCTGAACATCTTCTGTCGTGTAGACACCTTGAATCTTATTACGCGTCGTTTGTGGTTTATCAGACATGATGGCAATTTTTTGTCCGATGACACGGTTGAGGAATGTCGATTTTCCGACGTTCGGGCGTCCGATGATCGAGACAAAGCCCGATTTGAATCCTTCTTTAAACATGTAAATCTCCTTTCGTGAATGCTCCCGGTAAGAGGGCGCCCACTGTTGTTTCTGTGACATCCCCTTTAAGGTTCGTCAAATAGATTGGCATATCCGCATCACACATCTCTGATAACACTTGGCGGCATTGTCCGCATGGTGCGACCGGTCCTTCTGTGTCCGCAACGACAGCCATCGCTGCATACTCGCGCGCATCTTGTGCCCACGCAGAGAAGATAGCTGTCCGTTCTGCACAGTTACAAAGACCATACGCTGCGTTTTCAATATTGCAGCCATGGAAGACTTGTCCGTCTTTCGTTAAGAGAGCAGCACCGACTTGGAATTTTGAATATGGAACATACGCTTTTTCGCGTGCACATTTAGCTTGTTCGAGTAATTGTTCTGTTTTCATGTGAGTATCCCCTTTTTAGGAACGGTATTGGCCAAAAAGGCCGGATTCTTATTGTACCAAATATGGGATGAAGATGCATAGCGCAATCGCAACAGATGTAAGCGCCAACACTAAAACAGCACCACTCGCGATATCTTTGACTGCTTTTGCCAGTGGATGCCACTCCTGCGTCACGAGATCCACGACGCGCTCAAACGCTGTATTGAACATCTCGGCACTTATGACGATCCCGACCGTCAGAAAAAGAATCGCTCGCTCGACAGATGTCAACGGTAATAAAAAGGCGACAAGTAATACGATGCCGCCAATGATGACATGAACTTTCATATGCCGTTCTTCTCGAATCGATTGGCGCAACCCATGCATCGCATGTCGAAATGGTTGCCACCAGCTTTTCACAATGTGCCCCGGAATAACTCGAAGTGATGCAGGATTTCCTCCTGTCGCTTCGTCATGATTTCCTCATCTGCCTTTTCAATGTGATCATATCCGAGTAAGTGGAGGAAACCATGGACGGCGAGAAAACCGAGTTCACGCTCGAAATGATTGCCATATTCAGCCGCCTGTTCGCGACATCGTTCCACGGAAATGATCAAATCACCGAGGACGACTGGTTCATCTTCCAATAATCCAAAATCAATTTCATCTTCTCCGAGTTCTTCCATCGCGAAGGAAATGACGTCTGTCGCCTGATCTTTCCCACGCCATTCACGATTAATCTCTTGAATTTCATCGTTTGAGACGAAAGTCACGGACAACTCACTGTTCGGATCGACTTCTTCTTGTTCCGCCGTGTAAATCAAAATCGATTCGACAAGCTGTCGTTGCTCTTCCGTTAGACGATTATTTTCGTCTGTCATATAAATGTTCATTTCGTTGCCTCTTTCTTTAATTCTGGATACTCGATTCGTTCATGGAACAAACCGGATAAGGTATGACATGCACTTTCACCAACGCGATAAATCTCGCGTGTCGTGATGTCACATTCCGCAAATTGGTCGTCCATCATCTTTTCACGAATGATTTTCTCGACTAGGTCCCGAATTCCTTCTTCCGAAGGAGCTTTCATTGAACGAACAGCCGCTTCAATCGAGTCGACGATCATGATGACCGCCGCTTCACGCGTTTGTGGTTTAGGTCCTGTATAACGGAACGTATCCTCATCGACTTCACCTTGTTCTGCTGCCTTGACATAAAAATATCGGAGCAACGATGTTCCATGATGCTGGCGACAAATATCGATGATCGCTGCCGGGAGTTTTGCTTTTTCGAGCAATTCAACACCATCCTCTGTATGTGCCAAGATGACACGTGCCGACTCTTCCGGCGTCAATCGATCATGCGGATTGCGTCCATGCTGGTTTTCAATGAAATAAAGTGGTCGTCGTGTTTTTCCTAAATCATGATAGTAGGCACCGACTCGCGCAAGCAACCCATCTGCACCGATTGCTTCACAGGCTGTTTCTGCTAGGTTCGCGACCATCATGCTATGATGATACGTTCCTGGCGCTTCGACCAAGAGTTTCTTCAACAAGGGATGCGTCGGGTTCAACAGTTCGAGCAGACGCGTCGGTGCTAAGATACCAAATGTCATTTCGAGGAACGGCAATAACCCAATCGCAAGAATGGCACTCAAGATCCCACTAGCAATCGCAAAACCGACTAAAGTCAATGTTTCACGTAATTCGAATGTGCCACTACGTAATAGAACGAATGCAAAGAAAATCGCGATGTTTGCTCCGGCAATCGAAATACTGCTCATGAAAATACGACGACGTGACAAACTAGACTGTAGGAAAAACGTTGCGACTAAACCACCGACTAACAAATAGATCGCGATATTGAAGCTGAAGTTTTGATTCGTACTATAGAAGAATGTTCCGGCAAGTGCCGTGAAGAGTGAACTTGACAATGCAATCCGTTCGTTTAATAAATTGCGCAGAACAAGCGCAACAAAAGCGGTCGGTGTGAGTAAGTAAAGTGCAGGATTGATATCGTTTGCTAAAAACGCCATGCCATACATGACAAGCAATTGTAAGCTGACGACGAGGTAGACAAGCCCAAACAACCGGATCCGCCCCATCTGTGCATACCGTAGTTTCGAGCGATGAATGAAGCCGAATAGGAAAGCAGTCATCAATGCACTGACAAGCATCGCTCCAAGTAACGGTTTCAACGACTGACGGTCAGAAATCAAGCCGACGAGTTGTAGCTGGCGGTAAGCATCTTGCGAAATCACTTCGCCTCGCTTCACGATCACTTCCCCTTCCGAGATGATGACCGGTTCCACTTTATCACTTGTTTGTTTACGAAGCTGTTCCGTCTTTTCCGGATCATAGACGTAGTTCGTCACGATCAGTTGATCGGTCAACGCTTTGGCAATCGCCTTTAGCGAGAAAGAAAGCGGTGAACGTTCGATATCAGTTCGGGCATTTTCACGTGCTTCAGCCACTTCGCCGCCATCAGACGAGATGCGCTGACGCATCGCTTCTTCGATTGCTGTAATGACGACATCCCGTGTCGTGTCTCGAAGCGCTGTCGTTGAAGCTACAAGTAAACGTAGTTCGTCGTCCTTTAAAAGAGTTGCCGCTTCTGTCCCACGCAAACGCTGTTTGATTTTACTGATCTCGTCTGCTTTTTTAATGCCGGATAAACTAGCAAAAAGTTGTTCGACTTTATCAATTTGCTGTGCTGCATACTCTTGTTTAATCGTATACTGACTCTCGATTGCAGCAATCGCATTTTCCTTGATTTGATTCGTCGCGACCCGATCCTCCATCGTCAATGGCGACCGGATGTCTTCTTCTGCAATCGAGAATGGTTCTGCGGACAAGGCTTCTGGTCGGACACTGACATACATCATCGTCGATACGACGAGATAGAACACTACTGTCAAAAGTCCAACCCAGACCCTAACCTTGCGCATATCATCTCCCCCTTTTTCCATTATTCCCGTAACGGCTTATGTCAATTCCTGACTGTAAGCATCAACGATTTTCCGGACAAGTGGGTGACGCACGACATCAGCTGAGCCGAAGTGTTCGAAATGAATGCCTTTGACATTTCCGAGCAGATGCAATGCTTCTTGTAGACCAGACGTTTTTCCGCGCGGAAGATCAACTTGTGTCAAATCGCCTGTGACGATCATCTTCGAATGAAAACCAAGACGTGTCAGGAACATCTTCATTTGTTCACGTGTCGTGTTTTGCGCTTCATCTAGAATGACAAAGGCATGTTCAAGTGTCCGCCCACGCATATAAGCGAGTGGCGCAATTTCGATGACACCACGCTCAAGTAGTCGAGCCGTATGTTCGACACCAAGGACGTCGTGTAACGCATCGTATAGAGGACGTAGATATGGATCAACTTTTTCTTTAAGATCACCAGGAAGAAATCCAAGATTCTCTCCTGCTTCTACTGCTGGACGCGTCAGGACGAGTCGTTTGACATTTCCTTCCTTCAGTGCTTTTGCAGCCATCACGACTGCGAGATATGTTTTTCCGGTCCCCGCTGGTCCAATACCAAATGTCAAATCACAGCGATCAATTCCGCGGACGTAACGTGCTTGACCGAGCGTTTTCGCACGAAGTGGTTTTCCTTTATGATTCGTATGGATGACCGTATCGTAAAGTTCCAGTAGTTCATCCACCCGATCTTGACGTGCGAGTTGAATGGCGCTCGTTGCGTCACGCTCCGTCAAAACAGCTCCACGATTGACGAGTTGCTTCAGGACACCAACGACTTGTCCTGCCAAGATCACAGACTGTTCCTGTTCGGATTGTGCCAACAGCTCATCTCCTCGATGTGTAAGCTGGACTTCAAGTTCCGCTTCCATCGTACGTAAGACTGCGTCATTCGGACCGACGAATGCTTGAATCTGTTCTGAATTCGAAAATGCAAATGGGATTCTTTCGTTGAATATCACGTTGTGAATGGCCTCCTAGTCATGGATAACAAGTTGTCATCGCTTCATATCTAATCTCTTCCACTTTAGCACTTCCACCGAAAAGATGGAAAGAAAAACCCGTTTCCACCTTTTGGAAAACAAAAAGAGTCGATCCTACACGTTTCGTAGGATCGACTTCCTGTCCAACCATCATCGTTTTCGTTTAGAGACAGGCGCTCCGAGAACCTCACTCCAGACGATCGCACGTCGCATTTCGTCTTGCGAAAGCGTCGTTGCTGATGCCGAACGACTCGATGTTCCAATAGCACCGTCTGCGACGCTGTCTTTGATTTCACCAATACTCGAAGAAGGCACCCCTTTTTTCGAATGTTGTTTCTGACGTTGGTCCAAACGTTGTTGCAATTCCGTTCGTTCATGAACTGGTCGTGCTTTCGTTTGGGTTACCCCAGGTTGTTTCTTCGCAGGTGCTTTTTTACGAACGACAGGTGGAGGTGTCGTCTCTTGTCGAACCGTATCCACCTGTTCGACCATTTGCTTCACATACTCCCCGAACTCTTTTGAAGGTGTCCGGTTCGTCTGCTTCGGTTTTTTATCTGCTGCTTTTGAGATGACGGAGATGACACCGAATGCGATCATCAATCCGACCCATATGATATCCATACCGTCTCACCCTTTACTGTGAGTCATGTGGTGATGATTGTCCACCGATTGCTTGACGCATTTTCGTATCGGCTGTCACGTTCAAGTAGTTCGCATAATCCATGACGCCAAAATTTCCGTCACGCATCGCTTCTGCGATAGCAAGTGGTACTTCCGCTTCAGCAGCGACAACCTTCGCTCGCATCTCTTCAACACGTGATTTCATCTCTTGTTCGCTTGCGATCGCCATTGCGCGACGCTCTTCCGCCTTCGCTTGCGCAATGTTCTTATCTGCTTCCGCTTGATCCGTTTGAAGGACCGCACCGATGTTCTTACCAATATCAATGTCTGCGATATCGATCGAGAGAATTTCAAACGCCGTTCCTGAATCGAGTCCTTTTGCAAGTACTGTCCGTGAGATCATTTCTGGATTCTCAAGTACTTCTTTTTGGTCATTACATGATCCGATGGTTGAGATGACGCCCTCACCAACACGCGCGATGACTGTTTCTTCCCCAGCACCACCGACGAGACGATCAATATTCGCACGTACCGTGATCCGGGCTTTCGCTTTCACTTCAATCCCATTCATCGCGACACCGGCGATGAACGGTGTTTCGATGACTTTTGGGTTAACCGACATTTGAACAGCTTCTAAAACATTACGACCAGCAAGATCAATCGCCGCTGCGCGTTCGAAGCTCAGCTCGATATTCGCCCGGTGTGCTGCAATCAAGGCATTGACGACACGGTCAACGTTACCCCCTGCAAGGAAATGACTTTCCAGTTGGTTCGTATTCAAGTTCAATCCCGCTTTAACTGCCTTGATCAACGGATTGACGATTTTTGATGGTGTTACTCGACGAAGACGCATCCCGACTAATGTAAAGATTGATACGCGTACGCCTGCTGCGAGCGAGCTAATCCAGAGTGGAATCGGGACGAGCGTGAAGAAAATAGCGAGGAAAATTAAGATTCCTCCAGATATGAGTAATACGGTCAATAATTCAGGTGTCATGTGTGGGACTCCTCCTTCGTATGTTGGACTCTAACAATGACGCGTCCGTGCGTCACTTCTTTTACAACGATCGTTTCCCCCGCTTGAATGAAGGTTCCTTCTGTAACGGCATCGATTCGGTTCCCATCGATTTCAATCGTTCCTGACGGACGTAATGGTGTCAGACTGACTCCTTCTTGTCCTAACAGTTGTACTTTGTCTTGATGAGAAAGGTAGCCCTTTTCAGACGATGTAGAATCCGTCAAAATCAAACCTCTCCAAAGCAATGACTGATTTGATTTTATTCTGCGATACGCCCAGAACCCGGCCGCAAGTGACAGAAAAACTGCAAGCCCAACGGCTAAACCGACTTGTCCGACGGTCGCACCTGCCATAATCAAGCTAGCAAGGACAGCACCGATCCCAAGGACGCCAAAGATTCCAAACCCTGTGACGAATATTTCAACCAGTAACATGAGTACCCCGATCATGAAGACCGTCAAAATCATCCCTAAGCTAAACGTCATGCGTACGTTCACCCCTTTTCATTCGTGTCAGAAGCTACTTCTTTTGCACTTTGATTCGTTACTACAATTATATACGCTTTCAAAACAAAAAGGTTTCATGACTATTCTGAATTCATCAAGAAACTTTAAAAACGTGACAGGAACGACAAAAAAAGGTGTCCCTCGGGACACCTTTCCATGTATTAAGCGAGACGTTGTTTGACGAGTCGATTAATTAAGGCACCGTCTGCCTTGCCCTTAAGCTGCGGCATGACGACACCCATTACTTTCCCCATATCCGAAGGAGCAGAGGCACCCGTCTGCGCAATAGCTGCGTCGACGATTTCCTGTACTTCTTCCTCGGAAAGCTGTTTTGGCATATAAGCTTCGAGCACGACAATCTCTGCTTGAATTTTCTCGACGAGATCGTGACGACCAGCGCTTTCGAATTCTCGGAGGGAGTCGTTGCGCTGCTTCATTTCACGTGAAAGAATCGTTAATTCTTCCTCGTCTGTCAATTCTTGCTTACCGAGTTTGATCGTTTCATTTTGCAGCGATGATTTCACCATGCGAATCGTCGTAAGACGATCTTTTTCACGAAGACGCATGGCATCTTTCATATCCGCTGTCAAACGCTCCTGAAGACTCATGAGGATACACCCTCTCTAACGTTAGAACTTCTTACGCTTACGCGCAGCCTCCGATTTAAGCTTACGTTTTACACTTGGCTTTTCGTAGTGTTTACGTTTACGAACTTCTGCAAGCGTACCATCTTTTGAAACACCACGTTTGAAGCGACGAAGTGCGTCTTCAAGTGATTCATTTTTACGTACACGAGTTTCCACTAGTTTTCCCTCCCTCCGATATTACCGACTAAAGGAAACGTGTCAGACACGTCATACAACATTATAGTAGGAATATACAATTTGGTCAACAGTTGATTCAAGCGACTTTTCTGTACCCTACGCTGTTCCTTTTTGTTCTTTTCTATCCTCTCATGCTTGCATCCGTTTGACAACAAAATCTGATCATTCCTGCATCAAAATTCAGAAACTTTTTTGTAAGCGTTATCATCATTTTTTAAAATGTTTTGTCAAAAAGGGTGATGATGTGTCAAAATATAGGCAATTATCAAACAAAGGAGTGTGACATCACGTATGAAAGAAGCAAAACGCATCATCTGGGGTTTGATTCTCGGCGTAGTTCTCGGAATCATTCTGGCCAGCTTACCGGATAAGTCGATTTATGAAGGATTGAATAAATATGCTCTACAACCAATCGGAACAATCTTCCTGAACTTGATTAAGATGCTCGTCGTACCGATTGTCTTCTTCTCAATCGCCCTTGGTGTCATGGGACTCGGTAATCCAAAAGAACTGGGTCGTGTCGGTGGAAAAGCGATTACTTACTTCATGACGACGACAGCTGTCGCGATCGTCATCGCTCTCGGTTTATCATTATTGATTAAACCGGGTACATTCGGTAACTTCGAAACGCAAGATCTTGAATATGATAACGGCAATCTACCAGATACGAGTTTGATCAATACGATCGTCGGTATGTTCCCGACGAACCCGATCACGTCGATGGCGGAAGGCAACATGTTACAGATCATCGTCTTCAGTGTCTTTATCGGTTTCGGGATCACATTTCTCGGTAAAAAGGTCTCGACGTTACGGACTTTCATTGAACAGGGTAACGATTTAATGACATATTTGATCACACTCGTCATGAAGATGGCGCCGCTCGGAGCGTTCGCCTTGATTGCATCGGCAGTCGGTTCACAAGGCTTTGATTCCTTAAAAGCGATGGGACTTTATATGGGTGTCGTCATTTTATCTTTGATCGTTCATTCTGTATTGACATATGGCTCGACTGTCTCACTTCTTGGGAAAATGAATCCGTTCTTCTTCTTTAGAAAATTCGCACCTGTCATGTTGTTTGCTTTCTCGACGTCTTCGTCGAACGCAACACTTCCTGTCGCTATGCAAACGGCTCAAAAAGAGCTGAAGGTTCCACGCTCCGTCTCTAGTTTCGTTCAGCCACTCGGTGCGACGATCAACATGGATGGGACGGCAATCATGCAAGGAGTTGCGACTGTTTTCATTGCGCAAGTCTATGCGGTTGATTTAACACCTGGGCAACTTGCGACGGTCGTTCTGACAGCTGTTCTCGCATCGGTCGGAACAGCTGGTGTTCCGGGTGTCGGTCTCGTCATGCTAACGATGGTTCTTCAGTCGGTCAATTTACCCGTCGAAGGGATCGCTTTGATCATCGGTGTCGATCGTCTTCTGGATATGATGCGTACAGCCGTCAATATCACGGGTGACGCAGCATGTGCCGTCATCGTCTCGAAATCAGAAGAAGGTAACCTCAAAGAAGGCGAAGAAACCGATGAACGCTATGCGTAATCGTATGTCTCTTACTCCAAGAAAGGACGTTCCGCAAACTGCGGAACGTCTTTTGTCGTTTGTTTGATTATTTTGCTAAGACGAACGAGCTGAGTCCCTCAACACGAACCGTACCTGAAACAGTGCGGATCGTTTTTGTTCCTGCTTGTTTACCATCTACGAGAAGCTTCCATTTCCCTTTCGGTAGCTTCATGTCAACTACTGTTCGATTTGCATTGTGAATGACATATAAATCGTTCTTCTGTTGTGGAGCGTCGTCATCTAGTCGATACGCAATGACTTGTGCCGGTGCTGCTTCAAACGTCAAGTAACGACGGATATCTTTCGCTGTTGCTAAGTGAAGTGCAGGGTTCTTCTTGCGTAATTCGATTAATCCTGTCATATAATCGACGTCTTGTTGACGATCCATCTTCCGTTTCCAATCGAGCTGGTTGACAGAGTCCGGTGATTTATATGAGTTATGATCGCCACCTTTTGTCCGCATGAAGTCCTGACCTGCATGGATGAACGTCGTTCCTTGTGACGTCAGCAAAATACTTGAAGCTAGACGGTGCATCTTCGTCTTCGTTGCGTCATTGTCTTGTGGATTCGTCAGGTTCAACTTATCCCAGAGGGTATGGTTATCATGTGCTTCAACGTACGTGATCGCTTGATCTGGTTCTTGCGTAAATCCTTGAATGTCTTTATCATAAGCAATCTCGCCGACGATACCACGTTTGATACGTGTCTCAAGACCCGCTTTCCCGTTGATGAATCCAGCATCCGTGTCTTCGAAGACACTACCTTTGAGCGCATCACGCAGGTTGTCATTGAAATGTCCGATTCCCGGCATTTGTTTTGTGTTCGTTTGGTTTGCTTTCTCTGAATCTGGAAGAGGAGTTCCGAGGCTCCACCCTTCTCCGAACACTAGAATCGACGGATCAATTCGCTTCGTCGCCTGTTTGACAGCGTTCATCGTCTTGACGTCGTGAATGCCCATCAAGTCGAAGCGGAAGCCATCCCAGTGGTATTCCTTTGCCCAGTACGAGACAGAATCAACGATTAGTTTATGCATCATTTGACGTTCAGACGCTGTATCGTTCCCGACACCTGTACCGTTCGCTAAATCGCCGCCTTCTGTATAGCGGTAGTAGTAACCAGGGACGATCTTATCAAGATTTGATGCTTTGGCGTCGAACATGTGGTTATAGACGACGTCCATGATGGCACGTAGACCATTGTCATGGAGTCCTTGGATCATCTGTTTCATTTCCGTGATCCGGACTTTTGGATCATATGGATTTGTCGCATACGATCCTTCTGGTGCATTGTAGTTCTTCGGATCATAACCCCAGTTGTATGATTTAAGCGGATTCGTCTCATCGACGGACGCTGTATTGAAATCATAAACAGGAATGAACTGGACATGCGTGATACCAAGTTCCTTTAAGTGATCGAGTCCCGTCTTTGTCTTCGTTTTTTTTCCATCCTTCGTTAAACGTGTACCTGGCTCGATGACACCAAGATATTTTCCTTTTTGTTTGATACCTGAATCGTAACCTGAATTCGTCACATCAAACATCGATAGATCACGGACATGTGATTCATAAATGATCGCGTCTGTTGCGTGACGAAGTGGCATTTTCCCATTCGTCCAGCGTTTTGGATCCGTCTCGCGTAAATCAACGACGACACCTTGGTCTCCGTTAACAGCGACCGCTGTCGCATACGGATCAACGGCACGCGTCGATTCTTTTGCGTGTTTGACTTCATATGTGTAACCGACACCGTCAAGATCACCCTTGACCGTCACTTGATAGACACCACGATCCGTCCGTTTCATCTGGATTTCACGCGTGATATCTTTTGTCGTAGCTGCTTGTTGTTTCGGTAAACGATATAACTCGAGTTCAACGGCTTGCGCTGTCGGCGCCCAGACCTTGAATGTCGTCTTCGATTTCTGATAGTCGACGCCGAGCTTACCACCATAGGCATACTTTTGATCGAATGCTTTCGAACGCAGTACCTTCCCTGCTTCAAGAACTGCTTCTCCAAAAACAGGATGCGTCACGCGGACGACTTTTGCTAAATCGATATCAGAAGCGACTTCGACTTTCGCCGTCTTGGCATCGATCGCTGATACGACTGGATTCGTCACACCTTCGAACGTAAATGCCTTTAAGTCTTCTGCCGTCATCGGTGTATTCGTTTTAAGCGTCATCGTCCGGAAGTCATCAGCCAAAAAGCTCGTGATTTTTGGCGTCCGATCAATTTCCGGTTTGCTGTAGTACACTGTCTGGTCCCCTTCGATCAACCAGATGTCCTTCGCACCTGCATAAAAGAAACGATCGGCTCCGTCTTTTTCCGACCAGCCCTCAAGATGAGGAATGACGCCTGCAAGACGTGCTTTCGTTGGGTTATCAAGCGTTACTTTGGCAATGGCACCGAACTCATCCTGCTGATCGAATTCGAATCGTTTGCCATCTTGCGCTTCCGGCCAAGACCAGACGCCGTATTTATCATAATCATTGTCATACCGATAATAGTGGATATTCGTGTCGATTTTTTCGACGTCTGCTCCATTAGTCGGATTGACCGTCGAGATATCCTTGCTTCCCGACTCGATCCAGATTTCAGCAACTCCGTTTTTAATCATATCTTTCGTGATGAAACGATCGTTCTCAGATCCCCCATCCTTGTTCCAGTTATCATCTCGCACGATGAAGCCGACTTTTTCCGGCTGATCGACTGGAAATTCATAGGCTGCGATTTTTCCGTAAGCATCTTCACCATTAAAGGCATGTGCTTTATTCGGAAAATAATCCGGACCATTTGTCCATAACCACAGGTTCCAATCCTTCGTGGCATTCGGGTCTTCCTTGTAGTGAATGATGACCAATGTAGACTTTCCTTTTTCCAGTGCTTGACCAGATAAAGACAGTCCACTAAATATTAGTGCAAACGTTAGCGCAACGATACAAACGGATCTTATGCGTTTCATACGATAGCCATCTCCTTTGTTATGTAATCGTTTTCATTTTGCATCCGTTTACAAGTCCTGTCAAAGCCTATTTGATGATTCGAACAGAAAATAAGACTTTTGAACCAAAGTGATTCGGTTGGATGGAAAACGACAAAAAAAGAACCGTCCGTGTGGTAGACAGTCCTTTTTACCGGGTTTAAGAAGACGCGAGGATGGCATGAATCTTAGCTTTCGTTTGTCTCATGGATTCATCCGATGCAAAGAAGTACCATACCCCATCGTTTGCGATATAGCCTTCTCCATCTAGCTTTAATGGTTTCAGCTGTTTGAATCCCGGCTGATTTTCTTGAGCAAGTTGTGCCGCCACGTCAAAACCGATGTTCGTCGCGAAATTATGCTTCATGACATTCGTGATTTCTTCCATCTTGGTCAGTAAACGAGGTCCAGCCAGTTTAGCACCGACGGCTTCTAAAACTTGACGTTGCCGAATCTGTCTGCCCATATCGCCGAGTGGATCTTGTTTTCGCATACGTGCGTAACCACTTGCTTCTAGACCAGTTAAATGAATCTTTCCTTTTTTATACTCCTTTTGTAAACGACGGTCGTTCCAGCTGAAGGCGGATGGATTATCCACTGTGACACCGCCAACAGCATCAATCAATTCAATCAACCCATCCATATTGATCTTAGCGTAATATGGGATATCGACATCAAACGTTTGTTCCACCGTCTCGACCGTCTCCTTCACACCACCATAGGCATACGTATGATTGATTTTCGTCTTCTCACCTGTCGGTATCGTAACTTGCATGTCGCGTGGAATGGACAACGAAGTCGCTTGCTTCGTTTTCGGATTAAACGATAGCAACATGATGGCATCTGCCCGTCCCTTATCATTCTTTCGCTCGTCGACGCCAATCAAGAGGACATTGACTGGCTTCATCGATGCGAGTGGCTTTGCTTTTTCCCCACCCAACGGCTGTAAAAAGGAATGCGCCGTCTGTTGGATTTTTAAAAATGCCAGTCCCGTCGAAGCGCTAGCAATCAAGACGATCACGAGCAGAAGCGCACTGATGACGCGCCAGAGGATCGGAGGTCTTCGTTTATCGATGGGTGATTTCATGCTCTGTTCTCCTTCACAATTTGTCCTCGTACGTCTTCATCAAACCGGCAATGTTCGAGTTGTGCAGAAACAGCACCGAATCGATCTGCTTTTGTTTGGCAAATCGGGAAACATCAAATGATTTTGGAACGTATCGAATATCCACGACTTCTAAGTTGGCACTTTTCGCAAGCAATGGTAACACAGGATTTGCAAACGAATCCTTTAAAACCAAAATCGTCGGGCGATTTCGATTCGCCGCTGACTTCATTGACATGATGTCGTGGTTTCCGCGAAGAAATACTTCATATCGATCGACATAATCACCTTCTTGTTTGACGAATGATTCATCAATGACAGGACGTCCACATTTCCCTTCATAACAAACATCGATACCGTTGAAGAACGCAGGAGCATAATAATCTAGACGGTCACCGGACGCCGCATAGGAGAGCGTCGTTTTTCGTGCTAATGATCCATAGTAGGCGTGTTGATCTTCCTTCCGCCACTTCGTCTCAGGTAACGTCGTTGACAGTCCCATTCTTTTCGTGATGACTTGGTAAGCTTCTGTTGCACCGTCAATGTTCCAGTGATGATCTGTCTTGAAGTAGTCACTTAACTTCAATCCTTGCAAAGAAAGATTGGTCATCCCCGCCGCTTGAAAGTCTCGTACCATTTTTTCATAGCGCTCGTTTGCATTGGAAGCGACATAAGACGGAATTAGTTTGTCCCGTTCTGCGATGACGGTTTTAGACGGTGCTAACGCCATATAGACCGGACGATCGACTTCTCCAACGAATTGTTTGAATGCTTGCGGAATTTTTACGTTTCCTGATGCACTCGGTTCAATCATATAATCGTTTTTTGCCGTATAAATGCCATTACGAAACGGCTGTCGAAAGACATCTTTTGATAAAAGCGCCTGTATCTCAACGAACGTTCCTCGCAACAGTAATTGATCCGTGAAATAGGTCTCCATTTTGAGCATATCCTTGCCTGTCGCGATTCCCTCGACGGTGGGCTCAACGGACTGGGCAAGTGTACGATTTTCCAGCTGGGACCGGACACGGTCTTCCCGGACAAGCGTTCCGAGTCCGATCGTCAGTAAGACGAGAATAAAACTGACAGTCGTCACCCACATCATGATTCGCTCGAAAGAAGGTGTTTGATTCGTCTCCTGTTGCGTTTTCATCAATGGCTGCTCCATGGATAGTCCTCCTTTTTAGAACCGGAAATAGATGAACGGATTAAACGTGCTCGCAACGAGTGCCGATGTCGCAAGGAACAACATCAACATGGCGTACCCATACTGCATCGTTGTTCCGATCTTCCCGAGAGAGACGACGACACGTTCTCCGAGATACTTCGGAATCGGTGTCGCAGCGATACACGCGACAAGTAGTAGGACTCCGTTCTGAACAAGTTGGTAACTCGCCCGTTCATCCCATAGCACATCCGGTACGAACATTGCTTGAATATACATAACGGCTTCTGGAAACGTCTCTGAGCGGAAAAAGACCCAACCGACGAGCACGAGGATGAGCGTCCAGACTGTCGAGACGACAGGCATACGCTCGAGCCATCTCCCGAGAAATGCCTTCTCGAGCATGATCCAAACTCCGTAATATGCGCCCCACGCGACGAATGTCCAACTCGCACCGTGCCAAAGGCCCGTCAACATCCAGACGATCGCCAGATTTCGATACTGCCGCCACGGCGATACACGGTTTCCCCCTAACGGAATATAAACATAGTCGCGGAACCAAGAGCCGAGCGAAATATGCCATCGACGCCAAAATTCTGACACGGATTTTGAAATATATGGGTAGTTGAAGTTCTCCAAGAAATGAAATCCGAACATCAGTGCTAAACCAATTGCCATATCGCTATAGCCCGAAAAATCAAAATAGATCTGTAAGGCATAAGCGATGATTCCAATCCATGCTAGCCCCATCGAAAGGTCTTTCATATTAAAAACAGCGTCTGCGACCTGACCACATCCGTTCGCAAGAATCAATTTTTTTGATAGACCAATCGTAAAGCGGCGAACACCACGTGCAAAATCAGATACCGTCTCTTGACGACACTCGATCTGACTCGCAATCGTGTTGTAGCGGACAATTGGCCCCGCGACGAGTTGCGGGAAAAACGCGATATAAAGGGCGAGGTCGAGTGGATTCTTTTGCACCGCTTCCTTCCCTTTATAAATGTCGATGACGTAACTCATCGCATGGAATGTATAAAAGGAAATTCCAAGCGGTAAGACGACTTCTGGAACGAACCAACTCAGACCAAACGATTCGTTGACGGAGCGGACGAAAAATCCGCTGTACTTAAACCAACCGAGCAATCCAAGGTTGACGACGATCATGCTGAACATGATCCACTTCACTCCGACACGTTGCCGGTAGAAATCAACGAATAAGGCAAAGAAGTAATTGATCGTGACGCTGAGTAGCATCAGTAAGGCAAAGCGTGGTTCTCCGAATGCATAAAAGAACAGGCTGGCAACTAACAGCCAGCCGTTACGGAATGTCCGAGGCAACACGTAGTACACGAGCAGTACTGTCGGCAAGAACAAAAATAAAAAAATCGTCGAACTAAACAGCATAGGTTGCTTCCTCCTCTGCCTTGACGTATTGCGCGATGGCGAGTTCGCGGAGATGGACCCGGAAGCTCCCTTCGTTTAAAAACTTCCAGGCCATTTTGAAATAAACCGCTCCTGGCACACGCTCCATCTCGAACTGGACGATCGTCTCATTCGTCAACGTCAGATGCTCCGTCTCAGAGACCATCCGCTTCTTTTGCCCATACTGCATCTTAAATACTTGAACGAGACATGGTTCCGCCACTTCAAAACGGCACGTTACCTGAATGATGTCACCTATCAGTTCAGCATCTTTTCGATACAGTTTTGAAGGCGGATGTTGAAAGCCTTGATCGAACAGTTGCAGATACAGTTTGTCAGTCGCTATCGCATCCTGAAAATCAAAACACACCCCCGGCGCTGCATCTTCGAGCAAAATCTTTTCCTGAGTACCGAACGGAAAAAACTGATAGCTCGCGACGGTCAGCTCCTTATTCATACCGGTACCTCACTCATGATCGCATCGACGATTCGTTCTGCTGCCTGTCCATCGCCATACGGATTCGCGGCTTGCGCCATCGATTGATAGAAGATTTCGTCCGTCAATAATTGATGGCTCATCGCATAGATATGCTCTGGATTCGTACCGACCAGTTTCAAGGTTCCTGCTTCGACGCCTTCAGGTCGTTCCGTCGTCTCCCGTAAGACAAGAACGGGAACACCGAGTGAAGGCGCTTCTTCTTGAATCCCGCCTGAATCTGTCAGGATGAAGGAAGCACGAGCTGCCAGGTTGTGGAAATCAAAGACATCAAGCGGCTCAATCAACTGAATCCGTGGATGATGCTCTAGGCGAGCTGCTGCTTCTAGCACGACTGGATTCGGATGGACTGGATAAACGATTTCTATTTCCGGATGATCATTTGCCAACTGTTCAATCGCTTCAAAAATCGTTGCCAGTTGTAAATGGTTCTCACGACGATGAACCGTCAGCAAGACGAGTTTTCGCCCCGACTTCTCAAGTCGTGTCAGAACAGGATGCGTATAGCTAGCAGAAACGGTTGTCTTAAGTGCATCAATGACCGTATTACCCGTTACGATGATTGGTGTCTGTTTGTTCTCAGCACGTAAATTCATCGCCGCTTGTTCGGTTGGAGCAAAATGATAATCCGCCAACACACCTGTCAATTGACGATTCATCTCTTCCGGAAACGGTGCATACTTTTCATATGTCCGCAGTCCTGCTTCGACATGACCGACTGGAATCTGTTGATAGAATGCCGCTAACGAAGCAGCGAACGTCGTCGTCGTATCCCCATGGACAAGAACGAGATCCGGCTGTTCCTTTTCGAGGACACGACGCATCGCATTCAGAATACGTGCCGTCATCTCCTCTAACGTTTGACGCGGACGCATCAAATCCAAGTCATGGTCCGGAGTGATCTGGAACAATTCGAGTACCTGATCAAGCATTTCCCGGTGTTGCGCCGTTACGACGACAATCGGTTCGACGTCTGGGCGGTTTTCAAGTGCTTTTACGACAGGTGCCATCTTAATGGCCTCAGGTCGTGTTCCGAATACGAGCATGACACGTTTCATCTACTACTTCATCCCCTATCTCATTTCATGACGATCGTTCGATCGTCTCGCCTCTCATCTGTTGCTCAATGTCACCGATTCGACCGGTTCGTTTTTTCGAAACATAGTGAGTGGCTTGCTTTTTGGATAACTGTTTGTACCAATATAAATATTTATTGTATTCCGCGAGTGTTTCATTCGTTGGACCAAATAAACGCACTTCACCGTATTCCAGCCAAAGGATCTTCGTACAAAAGCTTTTGACTTGATTCAAAGAATGGCTGACGAAAAAAATCGTTTTTCCTTGATCCCGGAATTCGCGCATCTTATCGAGACACTTCTCCGTAAATGTTTGATCGCCGACAGATAAGGCTTCATCGATGATCAAGATATCCGGATTGATATTGATCGAGATAGCAAAACCGAGACGTGCCCGCATCCCACTCGAATAGGTTTTGACTGGCTGATCGATGAACTCTCCGATATCCGCGAATTCGAGAATTTCCGGTGTGATCTCCTCGATTTGCCGTTTGGTCAGTCCCATCATCAATCCTTTGAGCTCGATGTTATCGCGACCTGTCAGTTGACTGTTCAATCCACTTGAGATGGCAATCAGTGCTGATTTTCCTCCTAGCGTGACACATCCATACGTAGGCGGTGTGACGTTAGCAAGTAAATGGGATAACGTTGATTTCCCACTACCGTTGATGCCTACGACACCCACGATTTCTCCCTCTTCAACAGAGAAGGAGACATTTTTGAGCGCATAAAAGGATTTTCCGCTCACTTTTCCAAAGAGCACTTCCTTTAATTTATCGATTGGACGCTCATAGAGCATGTACCGTTTTGAAACGTTCTCAAACACGACGTGACTCATCGTCTTTCCTCCTATACATAATCAATGAAGTAGCGTCGGAAACGAATATGGACCGCTGCTCCGACGAGCAGGATACCGAGTGTCACACTCCAAAAATAAGCGCCATACCAGATGTGATCCATCAAGTAACCGGTTCCGATCAAGGCGGAGCGGTACCCCTCAATCAAATAGACGAGTGGATTCAACATCAATAGCATCTTAAACAGTGAATGTTCTGGGGGAATCCACATGATCGGCGTTAAATACATCAGCATCCTTATCGCGGATGTCACCATGTTCTGGACGTCTCGGATCATCGTAGCAAGAGCCGACAATAACAACGAGACGGCATAAAGAAAGATGACGCCGGCTGGAACGATATAAAACAGCTCGAGCGTATGCCATCCTGGGAAGTAACCAAATGCACTTCCTAAAACGATCGTCAGGGCAATCATCGCAAGGTGTCGATAGAATTGAGCCAAAATGACATATGCCGGAATCGTACTCAACGGAAAATGCATTTTAGAGACGAGCGCGACCCGACCGTAGATCGACCGTGATCCACTTGGAATCGTGCTTCCGATGAAGAACCATGCGATCAGTCCACTAACGAGCCAAAAGACGAATGGAATTCCGTCGACAGGATGTCCACCACGGATTCCAAAACCAAAGACGACCCAGTACACCCCGATCTGGAGGAGTGGCGTCATGATCTCCCAAAACCAACCTAAATACTGCATGCTATACTGACTTTTTGTTTCATAGAGTGACAGCCGAAAGATCAGATACAGATGATCTTTCAGCTCCCCTCCAATCGTTCGTAACGCGTTCATATTGCTTTTGCATCCACTTCCGTCACGCGGTGCGTATGCAAGTTACCGAAGTTGAGGACCTTGACCGCATCGAGTTCACGGACGATTCCTTTTGTATCGAAGAGTAACGGTGTCCGCATGTAGTTTGCGAAACGACGTGAATCGAATTGTTTGAACTCATCGTGGTCGACTAAGACGAGTGCTAGATCGGCGTCTTGGATCGCTTCGATTTCATCAACGAGTTCAAAGCGTGTCGAGATGGAATGCTCGACGTGTGGATCACAGACCGCGACATCGAGTCCACGATCGAGCAATTGTTCAATGACTTCGACAGCTGGGCTCTCGCGCATATCGTCAACATTTCCTTTATACGTCACACCGAAGACAGCGATTTTTGGACGAACACGTGAACCGACGAGACGAGCGGCTTGTTCAGCGACGAATTGTGGCATTTGGACGTTCGTTTGTCGTGCCGTATGAATGATGCGTGCAAGTGATGGGACTTTTGCGACGATGAAGTACGGATCGACTGCGAGACAGTGACCACCTACACCCGGTCCTGGATGATGCAAGTTCACACGTGGGTGCATGTTTGCCATCTCGATGACATCTAAGACGTTGATCTCAAGCTGGTGACATACTTGCGTCAATTCATTTGCCAGTGCGATGTTGACATCACGGAACGTATTTTCCATCAATTTCGACATTTCGGCTGTCTTCGCGTCGGTCCGAACGATTTCTCCTTGAACGAATGTTTCATAGACGGCTGCTCCTACCTCTGCACATGCCGGTGTCAATCCTCCAACGATCCGGTTGTTATGAACGAGCTCGTGTAAGATCTGCCCTGGTAACACACGCTCTGGGCAATGAACGACATAGACGTCTTCACCGATCGTAAAGCCGGCTTCTTCAATCAGTGGACGAACATGATCGTCCATAGTGCGTGGCGCGATCGTCGATTCAACGATGACGACGTTTCCTTTTTCGAGGAACGGCAACATGTTGTTGACGGCTGACACGACGTATTTTAAATCACATGATTTATACGTATCGTTCAAGTTCGGCGTCGGGACGGCGATTAAGAAAACATCGGCCCGTTCTGGCGTAAGTGTCGCTCGGAATTTTCCGTTAGCGACGACTCGTTTGATGACATCCTCGAGTCCTGGTTCCTCAATATGAATCGTTCCCGTGTTCAGAAGATTGACGATGTGTGGATCGATGTCGACACCGACGACATCCGTGCCGTGATCCGCGAACATCGCCGAAGAAGGTAATCCAATATATCCTAGTCCGATTGTGCAAAGTTTCATTTTGTCATTCCTCCATCGAGTTAGTCATACTAGCCAACGAACGGTCTGTGGCTTGGCTGTAACTAGACCATAACGACATTTCCTTTGCTTTCCAATGCTTCTAACCATCTCTTAAACCATTCTTCACAGACCTTACATTTCCAGCGTTTTCTATTGTTTTTGTAAATCTTATGAAGCTTTCACGAATACTTCGTTGCCATTCATATCAAACAAAACGACCCGTCAAGAATCCACCTTCATTCCACGTGGATTTCCCTTCGAGTCGTTGACTATTTTTCTTATTTTGTCCCAGATTCCATGAAAATCGAGTCATAGACAGCAAGAAGTCGGCCTTTTTCTTGCTCCCAGTTGTATTGTCTCCTTGCTACGCTTGCTCGCTCCTGCATCACTCCGCGCAAGCTCTTATCCTTCACTAGACGATTGACCGCCTCGGCGATACTATGCGGCGATTCGACATCGACGATCAAACCGATTCCTTCTGTTTCGACGACACGACGGATTTCCGGTAAGTCTGCCGCGATGACAGGAATTAACGCTGCCATGTATTCGAATAGTTTATTCGAAGAAGCGGAATAATGATTGAAGCAGACGTTTTGAAGGACCTGAAAGCCGACAGTCGCCGCTGCCGTATAGCTTGGTAGTTCAGCAAGCGGAACCTTCTCAATGAAGCGGATACGAGACTTTTCCGATGATTGCGCAGCCAGTTGCATCAGTTTTTCTTTTAATTTTCCATCTCCAACGAAAATCAATGTTCCACGATCGATGAACGGCATTGCTTCAATGAGCCGCTCTAGTCCACGACCTTCCTGAATTCCACCTTGATATAATAAAATCGGCTCATCTGATGCAAGTGCTAACTCTTCTCGCAACGGTCGCGGTTGCGGAACGTCTGATTCGTAAAACGGATAATTGTGTAAGACGGATGGTCGTGTTCCGTATAACTTCTGGTGATAATCTGCACGCGTGTCATTTTCAACGATGGTCTGGTCGACGAAGTGAAGCAACCACCGTTCTAGTTTCCCTTGCATGCTACCATAACCTGTCCGATCGGTCTGGACTTCATGCGAATCATAGACGATTTTTGTACCACGCGCCGCCCCAATCGCTTGCGGTAATGTATTGACATCATTCGCATGCATGACGTCGTAATTATGCTTCCGGGCAGCACGTGTCATGCGAAGAATGCCAAAACTGTTGTATAGGGTGTAACGGATGAATCGACTTCGCATGAGCAAAAAGAGCACGATCATCACGGGAATGAGCCATGGTGCAAGAAGCGCACCAATCACTCCGATAGCAAGTGTCCGTTTTTTTCGTTTGCGAAAGAACGGGAGCCACCTTGCAAAAGGTGGCGTCCGGTCGATTCGAATGACGCGAAACCCCGGCATCGGAAATTCGACTTCCGGAAGTGCGCCGTCATTTAAGCAGTATAGATCCACGCGGTGTCCTGCTTCGGCGAGTGCCGTACATTCACGTAAGACACGGGCGTCATTCGTAAAAGGATTCCAAACAAACATTCCAATGCGTTTCATTCTGCGACCGCCTTTCGTGACTGCGTTTGTTTGATTGCTTCAAACAAGCGCTGTTCATTCTGTTCCCAATCGAAATGGCGTTGGACGTAATCTACACCTGCCCGTCCCATCGCTGCACGTTTCTCTGGATTTCTAGATAACTCAAGGATTTGTGCAACGATTTCTTCCTTTTTACGCTGGATCGAGACATATCCAGCTCCTGCTTCTTCGATGACATGCGCCGCATGACCGGATACCGCACCGACGATGGCACAGCCCATCGCCATGTAGTCGATGATTTTGCCTGGTGTCACTGTATCGAACGCTGTACTCTCGACGAGTGTCGCAAAGGCAATGTCACTCTTCGCGAGTTGTTTCAATGCATCCCAGCGTGGCATCGCGTCAAGAAACTCGATATTCGTCAATCCTCGTTCCTTAACGAGTCGTTCGAACGTTTGCTTGTGATAACCATAACCGACGACTTGAAAGCAGATATCCTGTTCTTGTTGAAGTTCCTGTGCGACGTCAAGCAACAAGAACACATCTTGTGCGAGTCCGATATTCCCTGTATACACGACGCGAACTTGTTCCGATACTTTTCGACGTTTGATTAACCACTCGTTTTCCTCGATCGAGTTCGGGATATAATGAATTTTTTCCGGTGCAATGCCCCGTCCTTCGATATACGATCGAAAACCTTCACTGTTGATGACCAATTGATCCGCCTGTCGATACATCCACTTTTCAAGCCAGTAGAGCGGAGTCAATAAGAGACGCGATTTCGTAATGCCGACGCCAATCAACGATTCTGGCCATAAATCACGCACATCAAGAATCAAAGGAGCCTTTTTGACATGTTTCGCGACGACCCCGACAAGCCCCATGAAGATGGACGGCGTCGTCGCATAGATGTAGGCGTAGGATTTTGGATCATGTCGAACCTCTCTCACCGCAAGTACGAATTGTTCCACGAACAAGCGAAGGCGCCGCCATAAATTATTCGTCGCCCGGACGTCACGCGGTTGGATACGAGTCACATGTGCCGTGTCCAGGCTCGGTTCATCCCAGAACATCGAGTCCGTATAGAGTTCTGCCGTCGGATAGAGCGGTTCTGACGTCAACACATGGACGTCACTTCCCGCTTGTTCCATCCGCTTGAAGATATTCTTCATTCGGTTTGCCGCACTCCCGATTTCCGGATAGAAATTTTGACAAATCATCAAGACGTTCATCGACGACTCCGGCGCTGCTTTAGTTGACGTCGGAACTTCCAGTAGCGGACGACGATTTTTCCGAGCTTTGATCGCGCGAGTGAGCGGTATTTTGATTTCCATGATGCATTCACCTCCAGCAATTCCAGATTTGTCACCAATGACGCTTCGAACCGATCAAGCAGTTCAGCATATTGTTCTTCGAGCATCTTGTATTGTTCACGCTGTTCCTGTAATTGCTGTTCATGACGTAGTGATTCCGCTTGTGCTTGCTCGAATAAATCTGTTTGTTCCGCTAACCGCTGTACTTTTCGTTCTAGATTCTGTTGCTTGCGTTTTAAATCAATGATCGTTGCAAGATGCAATCGTTCCACCTCTTCAAAGGCGTCTTCGAGCCATTCGACTTCCGCTGGTAAAATGGCTCGACCCTCTCGAGGTTCCGGATAGACTTGAATCGTGATCCCTAGCCACTTATCAATCCGCTCGACCGTCTCGATTTTACCGAAGGGTGTCAACTGTTCAAGCAGTCGGTTTAAATAATACGTCCGTTTGTGATCCGCATAATCGTTCACTCCAAATGGGACTGTGATGACGAGTCGTCCTTCTGGTGCGATGAAGGAGACGGCACGGGCGATGAAGCGTTCCGGCTCCCCGATATGCTCCAGTACTTCCGTCATCAAGACTGTATCGAATTGAATGTCAGGTGTGTACGTCATGACATTTGCTTCATGTAATTCCACTTTTTCTTTTACGGATGTTGGTTCCTCCAGTAACGCTTGTTTGGCCTCGATGATCGCTTCTGGTAATACATCGATCCCGACGACATGTTTCCCTTCGCGTCCGAGCAAAATCGGAACAACTCCACCGGAACAACCGATATCTAAAATGTGCTCCCCTTTTGCTTGTCGAACGATCCAGTGCACACGTGCGCGGACTTTTTTACCGAATCCACCGCCTAACTGATCGTAGTAGGCAGCCCGGATTTGATCTTTTGGTCGTGCTGTTTTCATCGATGCCGTCATTTCTGCACCTCCTCGAGTAATAGATGTTGAAGTCGATCCGTCTCCTGGCGATCTGCAAGCTCCATGAATCGACGAATCAATGGGTTCGTCAACGTGATCGGTTCATAGAATCCGATGATTGTTCGCAACAATGCGACACTCGGTGCAAAATCCTTATCACTGCAGTAGCGTAATTTGACAAGATACCAATGCTCAAAGAAATGCTCGAATCGAGTTTCCTTGTATTCCTCTAGCACTCCATAACGAGCGAATTTCTCAGCTCGTGCCCGCTCTCGGACGACACTTCGTTCGAAGAACTTCACCGTCAATGCATTCACGGTTGATCCTGCAACGGCTGCGTAATAATAATGGATAACTCGATTGACGAGTAAGACACGGTTCGCGCGAAGCATCAATTCTTGGAAGAACAAGGAGTCCTGACCGACCGCACCGACGACCTGTTCCAATTGATGTTCAAGCAAGAAGGTACGACGGACGACGAGTGCTTGAATGCTTTGTACCGCAAACCGATGTTTCAATAGAAAAGCTTTCGGATCCTCGCAAACCGTTCGTCCTTGTTTACGAATCGTCGGTAAGGCAATGATACTCGTCTTCTCGGCAAGCTTTTTCATATGACCCGCTACAAAATCAAGTGATGGATCGTTCTCTAATTCCTGAAGCAAAAAGGCATAACGATCGCTGAGTACCTCGTTATCTGGATCAAGGAACGTCACATAGTCAGCTCGTGCCATTTCGACTCCCTTGTTGCGAGGACGCGAAGCACTACCACTACCACCTGTCTCGAAGAAATAGGTTCTGACATTGCCATAACGTCGCGCGAGACGTTCTACGGCTTGACGTGCCTCTATGTCCGTCGATCCATCATCTACGAGTAAAATCTCTGACTCCATGAATCGATCCATCCGTGTTAGACTGGCGAAGCATTTATACGTGAGATGTTTCCCATTGTTATAGATGGGAACAACGACCGACAGTTGCGGTGTGTGATCCGTCGGAACTACTGTCTGCTCGTTCCACTCAAATTGATCGAGCAACAGCGTTTTTCCGTTCAATTCACCTGCTTGAAACGCGTCATATCCGATATCTGACCGCCAGATAACCGCACCGTTTCGGCTACCGCTCATCTCATGTAGATGATATGGATGTTGGCTCCCCTTTCGGACAATGCTGGCATCGCTATATTTAAAGCCATTCACGAGGTCCTCTAAATAATATTCACCGTAGGATTCATTCCCATCCATCCAAGCAACGAGATCCGCTTGATCATAGGTTTGCTCCGTCAATGCATCCGCTGAGACGATTTCGTCTGGTGTGAGACTTTGACGATTGATCACGTCACGAATGACTTCCCCATCCTGAGCGACAACGATTAGTAAACGATGTTTTCGTGTTTCAGGTACTCGTCCAATGAACGCTAGAATCTGATCCATCCGTTCGAAGACTGTATGCTCCGTCATGACGGCACGAAGTCCTTCTGCTCGTAAACGTTCGATTTCTTCTTGCGATGTGCGTTCTACGATCGCCGTCGCCTCCTGTGCGTCATGTACGGTGAAGATGTTCGGAAACTCGTTGTTGACGGCGATACTGTAATTCGACAGGATCAAATTACCGAGTGCTTGCGATTCATAGACGCGACGGGCACACATCGTCTTACTATATTTGATGCTATTTAGGTTCAGGACCCAGTCATAACATTTACTGACTTGTTGTAAGGCATCATAAGGAATCGCTGGTGCGACCCGTGATTGATAGCGTTCCGGAAACTGATAGGCTGGTAAGTCGAGATGATAATTCCGGTCCACGATATCGAGTTCGTGCGAAGACTGCATGACCCCATCAAACAACATCTCCGTATCTTTCACACGCTCCGGATATTTCGCCATCCAGCTACCGGCGAATAAAACGCCCTTCTTTCGGCTACGTGTCGCTCCAATCGGATTGTGAATCAATGGATTGACTCCAAACGGCATCGCCATGATTCGATCATGTCCACATAAAACACGATATTCAGGAATCATCGCCTCATCTGAAGTCAGGACATAATTGGCAGCTTGAGCCACGTCTTGAAACCGTTCATGGTTACTCGGGTCTTCCGTCGATTGAAAGACGACTGGAATTCCTTTAGCTTTGACTTCCTGCATCATCGAAAGTAACCGTTGGCGTTTCTTTGAATTTGGTGTGGCGACACCTTTCCAATCATCCCCTCGTAATCCTTTCCACGAAGATACGACCAAAAAGAGATCAATCTCGCGCTCGAAAACTTCTTCGAATGTGTTCGCATTGACATAATGGAGATGAACGGCATCTTCATAATAGGCATACATGAATTCCGAGCAGACGATTGCCATCTCGATTGGTCGTTTTTCATAATAACGCGTCGTCGTCCGTACCGGAATATGTGAGACATCCAATTGATCTAGTAATGACGCTTGGCTATTTTGTTGATAACGTGTCGTCGTGTTTTTAGAAGTTCGAACCGTTGGCAGACGCAAGACGTCCAGCTGACGAAGTTTTTCGAGTGACTCTTTACTTGCTGTCGTCTCGCTTGTGAGCCGCTTTTTCTCTTCGCGAACCCAGTTTAGTTGTTGCATGATTTGTCGTTTCCATTTTTGATCACTCACACGTAAACACCCTTCCTCTTTTCAACTCTTTTTTAGTCTACGGAAGCAATTCAAAGGCTACTTGAAGGACTTGCAAGGTTTTTGTAAAGACTTAGTGAAGCTTTTTTGGATTTTCCTTACATTCCATTTCAGTCAACCTGTATTTCCTAGGAAATCGACCGGTTTCGCTTTCTTGTCCGTGGAAATCATTTACGCGTTTTCGAAAACGACTCTTATGCACTCTCATTGTTTTGGATTTAAAAAACGGGGAAACATTACTACGTACTGATAAAAGGAGATGACTGGACATGTTAAACGAAAAAAATCATGATTTACCAGATGAAAAGGCAGACGTTGGTCTTCACCCGGACCCTGATCCAGCTGAGACATCAGATCCCGGAATCAAACCTGCGGAAACACAACATCCGGATCCAGATCCAGAAGAACTCAAGCGCGATCAAAAGGATTCATGAATCTCATGCCATAAAAAAGAGGTTGCGGAATAATTCCGCAACCTCTTTTGGCGTATTACTTAACTTTTACTAATAGTTTCCCTGTGTTCGAGCCATCGAATAATCCGAGGAAAGCATCTGGTACACGATCGAAGCCTTCAAAGATCGTCTCTTCATATCGTAATTTCCCTTCACTGACCCATTGACCGAGTTGCTCAGCCGCTTCCTTGAATCGTTTGCCATAATCCCCCACTAAGAAACCTTGCATGCGCGCACGCGCAATGATTAATTTCGATTGAACACGTGGACCGATGTCCTGTTGTGCGTTATACCCAGAAATAGCGCCGCAGACCGGTACCCGCGCGAATGGATTAAGCCGATCCAGAACCGCATCGCCGATCTCTCCACCGACATTTTCAAAATAAACATCGATGCCGTCTGGACACGTCCGGTCTAATGCTTTCCGGATGTCTTCCGTTTTGTAGTTGATGACTTCGTCAAAACCAAGATCTGCTTTTAAGTGCTGTAACTTTTCGTCACTTCCTGCAATCCCAACTACTCGTGCACCTTTGATTTTAGCGATTTGACCAACGATCGATCCAACAGCCCCTGCTGCTGCCGATACGACAACAGTTTCTCCTGGCTGTGGATTCCCGATATCAAGCAACCCGAAATACGCCGTCATCCCTGTCATTCCGAGAACACCGAGCGCTGTTGAGATTGGAGCGATCTGCTCATCGATTTTACGGACACTTTTCGCATCGACGACTGCTTTCGTTGCCCAATCGAGCATCCCCACGACGACATCACCTGACTTGAACGCCTCACTTTTAGACTCGATGACACGCGCTACGACACCCCCGTGAATCGGTTCATCAATCTCAAACGGTTGCGAATAAGAACGCGTATCGTTCATACGTCCCCGCATATATGGATCGACTGAGATATAGAGTGACTCCAGTGCGACTTGCCCTTCTCGTAAATCTGCTAACTCAAATGATTCATAACGGAATGTTTCCCCTGTTGGTTTTCCGTTTGGTCGTTCCGCCAATACGATACGTTGTTCTGACATGATTCATGACCTCCTCATTCAATATACTTCTTCACTGTAACAATTCCGTTTCTGAAAGACGAATCCTTTGCTCGTTTGGAATTTTCTAACTTTTTCTTGACGTCCTTCTGTTCTTACCGTAAGATAAAACACAATTCATAACTTTTATACTGTTATGCACAAAAGCGTTACATAAGGAGAGGATTTTGTGGATTCATCTATTTTGCGTCAGCCACGTCAATTTGCAGTGCATGTTTTAAACGGTCTCAGTATTGGAATTCTCGTTGCCCTTATTCCAGGAGCCTTACTCGGTGAACTCGCTAAGGCATTATTGCCATACGTTTCTGGTGCCCAACACGTTTTGGACGCAACGACACTCGCGATGCGACTTTTACCAATGGTGATTGGTGTCGCCGTAGCGATGCAATTTAAAGTAACACCGATCGCCACCACATCGATTGGACTCGCGACGGTCGTCGGCTCAGGTGTTGCGACCCGTGCGGATGCGACATTCGTTTTCGTCGGTACAGGTGATGTCATCAATGCTGGTTTGACGGCAGCTATTGCAACAGCAATCGTCTTATTGATTGGTGAACGCTTCAAAACATATACGGTCCTTGTCATGCCAACGATTTTGATTGTCGGTGCCGGTGGAATTGGTGTTCTGACGTATCCGTTCGTCACACGGATCACAACAGCAATAGGACATGTCATCTCAGACTTCACGGCACTTCAACCCGTCTTGATGGGCATTCTAATTGCGGTCGCCTTTTCCGTTCTCATCGTCTCTCCGCTTTCGACGGTCGGCATTGCAACCGCGATCAGTTTATCGGGTGTTGCTGCCGGAGCTGCCAATCTAGGTGTCTGTGCCGCTGGGTTTGGTCTTGCGATTGCCGGTTGGCAAGCGAATTCACGCGGAACGTCGATTGCTCATTTTCTCGGTTCTCCTAAAATTCAGATGGCGAACTTCATTCGTAATCCATTGATGATTCTACCTGTCATGTGTAGTGCCGCTATCCTTGGTGCATTAGCTGGAATGCTCGGTGTTCAAGGTACACCGTTTAGTGCCGGATTTGGAATGTCTGGTTTAATCGGTCCAATCAATGCGCTACACCTGATGTCAGGAGGATGGACGCTCTTCAATATGACATTCGTGCTTGGTCTTTTTATCGTCTTACCCATTATTCTCTGTTTATTGTTCCATCTACTCTTCCGGAAGTTCCGTCCATGGATGAGCGCAGAACCGTACCGACTTGATTTCGAGTAAGTGCATCTTGATTGATATTTTAACCACAAAAAAGCCAAGCCGACCGTCTGAAAAAATCGACGTGTCTAGCTTGGCTTCTTACTTCTTTATTTTTCAATCACTGTTAACAAATCAAGCGGTGTCTCGATGACATGATCTGCCGAATTCCACTCGGATGGCGTACCAAAACCATATTGACATAAGACGACCGGCATATGTTCCTTACGAGCCGCTTCGACATCAGAAGACCGATCTCCAATCATCCAGTAAGATCCTTCTCCAAACTCATCGCGGTGAGCGCGTAAGATATCCGATTTTTCTTTTCCATTGACGGATTCCAAGCATTTCGGACTTGTGAAGAACGAGCGGATTTCCTGACTATCAAGCACAAGGTTTAGATAATGGTTGCCGCAATTACTTGCAGTTGAGACCGTGTGTCCCGCTGAAACAAGAGCTTGCAATAATGATCGAATTCCGTCGAACAAGACGTTCTGTTCAACCATCGTTGCTTCTAGATGACCATGTCTCTTTTTACGGATTAACCGAATATCCTCTTCTGAGGCTTCCGGAATCGCTTTTCGCCAAAAGGCGCTTCCTGCTAGACCGTAGCTTGCCTGAACACTTTCTTGCGAAGGTTTTGGAAGATGCGGCATGTCCTCCATCGCCCGATGGATTGCTTCTGTCATTTGTTCCGTTGAGTCAATCAATGTACCGTCAATATCGAATAAGATAATTGCCATGTTCCCACTCCTTTTACATCTCTTTTTTTGCTTTTCTCTTTTTCTGAATCAAATAGCCAACCGTAATCAACACGCCTAAACCAATCCAAACTATCGGATGATTGAGGTGATGCAATTTTCGCCATTCATGACCAACAGCTTTCCCGCCCCAAATGAAGAGCGTCGACCAGAGGAAAAAGGCAATCGTCGTCACGACGGTAAACGTCCAGCGTGAAACACCAGTTAGACCGGCACCAATCGCAAATCCGATACGCCACATCGGAGAAAGAAGAAGAATATAGCGTCCTTTCGTCTCCATTTGCGTCTGAAACTGGAGCATTTTTGTTTCTGAAATCCGAAACCATTTGAATAAACGATTCAATAACCGTTCACTCCCGAACTGTCCAATCGTAAAAAAGAGGTTCTGACTAATGACGAAGCTTACTACAGCAAGGAACACCATGAATAGCAGATTCGCCTGTGCCGTATGCACGAGATATCCTGCATACGCGAGCGGTACTTCGCTCGGTATGAATGGAAACATGAGCGTCATCATGATCCCGATATAACCGTATGATTCCATCCAGTGGTGTCCCATTTTCGCCCTCCCTCTCTCTTTACCAACTATTTCTAGTGTATCGAAATTTCAAGAGGGCGTACAGGAAACGGCTCTTTTTACATCAGAAAGAGCGACTTCTTGTGTGAAGTCGCTCGGATCATCTATTTGATCAATACGCATCCTCGCTTTGCAATGGTTGCGTACGACGTTTTTGTTGTTCATCTTGCCAGTCGCTGAAACGTGTCAATTCTTCAAAGACTGTTTTCGTGACGAAAAGGATGACCGCGATATCGTCTGCAAATCCAAATCCGAGTACGAAATCAGGTACGAGGTCAATTGGTGACACGAGATAAACCAATGCGCCGATTACTTTTAAGATCGTCGTACGACGAATGTTACGGTATTCACCTGACTGGTACGCGCGAATCATATCGACGAACAACGTCAACGGTGAAAAGACGACGGACAAACGAGAGTTCCCGTTTACCTTTGCAGTTGCTCGTTGTAACAGCGAGTTCGTCTTTTTCGGGCGATCAATATAATCTTTTGCATCTTCGGCATATTGATTTTGTTGTTTTTCTAATTGTTGATTCGAGAATTTCATTCCTATTTTCCCCCATTCTAAAGTAACTTCGACGCTTTTCTATTTCCCTGTTCCTACGGATGATAATCCTGTCAGGTTTCAGGATATGATGGAACGGTAAAAAAGGGAGAGAAGCGTTACAGAAAGGATGATTTTTATGAATCATGTTAATCAAACCGTCATCATTACGGGAGCCGCGAATGGCATTGGTGCAGAACTCGCCCGCACCTACGCTTCGCATGGCGCAAATGTCGTTCTTGCTGACATCGATCAGATGACAGGAGACGAATTAGTTCAACAAATTGAAGAAGATGGTGGGACGGCTTACTTCTATCACCTCGATATCCAACACGAAAAAGACGTTCAACTGTTGATTGAGAAAGCGATTGAACATACTGGTCGTATCGACATCGTCATCAATAACGCCGGTATCATGATTCGAAAACCCTTACTCGAATTGTCACTTGAGGAATGGGATCGGGTTCATCATACGAACCTGCGTAGTATCTTTTTAACTACTAAGGCCGCTACACCTTATTTGAAACAAAGTAAAAGTGGTGGTCGGATCGTCAACCTGGCTTCGACCCGCGCCTTCATGTCGGAACCGCATACAGAATCTTATGCATCGACGAAAGGTGGCATTTTTGCTCTGACCCATGCACTTGCTGTCTCACTCGGAGAAGACGGAATTCTCGTCAACGCGATTGCTCCTGGTTGGATTGAAACCGGTGACTATCAAGAACTATCACCTGAAGATCATAGTCAACATCCAGCTGGTCGCGTCGGAAAACCAAGTGATGTCGCTCGTGCGGCTCTCTATCTAACACACCCGGATAACGATTTCTTGACGGGCGAAACACTGGTCCTAGACGGTGGGATGACACGAAAGATGATTTATGAAGAATGATTCGGATGGAGTGCCTTTCGGGGCACTTTTTCATTTCACAAAAACTATATTTATACCTTTTTCAAACATTAATAAACCTTCTATTTATACGATGTTACAAAAATATATCTTCTAACATCATTCGGAAATCAATCAATTACATAATGATTTTTCCTTTCATATCAACATATTCTATTTATTCTTCTGTTCACGCATCATTATTTTCATAAATTCTTCATACTTTCTGCTAGCTTCTCTTGTATTTTTTTAAAAGAATTGTAAAGTGGATTTTCTGATTTTCTTGTTAGAGTGGGATAGGTAACACTTCACAAGGGAAAGGAATGACGCTTAGTTTATGAAACGACCTTTCGGAAAGTCACTCGGGCTATCGCTCATGACACTCACTTTACTCGCAAGTCCGCTCATGACGACAACTCCCGTCGACGCAGCAAGTTCATATAGAGAAAAGCAACAACAAAACCAGCAACAACAATCGAAGCAACGCGAGGCGTTGTCTCAAAAAAATAATCAATTATCTAAAGCACAGCAACAAGTCTACGCCCTGGATCAACAGATTAATGGGCTGACATTACAAGTCGTCGAGAATCAAAAGAAAATCGACGAAAACACGAAACAGATTGCTCGATTAGAAGATAAGATCGAGAAGTTGCAAAAAAAAATCAAGAAACAAGAAAAAATGCTCGGTGATCGTCTAGCGGTCCGTCAGTCGAAAGCCGATAACGCCCCACTGCTTGAAGCCGTCTTCGGCGCAAAAGATGTCGGTGATATGATTAGCCGTTTCAACGCCTTCAATACAATCGCGGAAAGTGATGCTTCTTTATTAAAAGATTACGAATCAAACAAAAAAGAACTGGCAGCTGCGAAAGAAGAACTGAAGCAGACACGCCAAGACTTGATTGAAGATCGTAATGTTTTAAAAAAGAAACAACGTGAATTAAAACAAGAAAAACAAAAGCGAACAGCACTTCTGAAACGTCTGACGTCGCAAAAGAAAAAAATCGAATCCAGTATCCTTAGCCTGAAAGAGGCATCGGCCCAACTGAAGGCACAGGAAGAGGCAGAAAAAGCTGCAGCACGTGCCGCGAAAGCAGCTGCAGCAAAAGCTGCAAAACAATCGGCAGTGCCAGCATCTGTTAGCAAGGCCAGCACGAAAGTCATCTCAAAAGCAAAAGGTAAATTCATCAAACCTGCTCAAGGCTCTGTTTCGCAAGGAATGGGTGCAGCAAGCGGAAGTAATGGTTATGCGTACCACAATGGAACCGACTTCGCTGGTCCACTCAACTCGCCAATCGTTGCGTCTGCAAATGGAACAGTCATCTTAGCAAGTTCCGGTGGTCCTTACGGCAACCACGTCTATATCTCTCATAATATCGACGGAAAAACGTATACGACCGTGTATGCCCATATGAATGCCTTGAACGTTAAACAGGGACAACAAGTCAAACAAGGACAGCAAATCGGTGTTCTCGGAAGCACCGGTAACTCGACTGGTCCACACTTGCATTTTGAAATCCACGATGGTGGATACCAGTATGATGCGAATGGACGGACGAATGAGCTCGATCCAGAAAGCTTCTTCTAAGTCGATTCAAGAAAAAGTGCACGCCTTCTCTTCCTGAGAATGCGTGCACTTTTGCTGTGTTCATTAAATTTTGAATTGATGTGTCTGACTGTCAAGCGACGTCGTCGTCGACTCGAGTTCTTGCATCAATTGATGAATCTGTTCGAACGATGCCTGTTGATCGCGCATCGAAGCAGCGATTTCTTCATTTCCGGCTGCAAGTTCTTCCATGACACCACTAACTGTACTGACTTGACCAACGACATGGCGGGCTTGTTGTTTCGAATGTACGAGTTGTTTCGTCACATAATCGAGTGTTTCGGTCACACTCGCTACTTTTTGACGCGTCTCACCGAATGCTTGTTGGACGTGTGTAAAATTCTCGACCTGGTTCGTCTGTTCCCGCTCCGCTTGCACGAGTGCTTCTTGTAAAACAGCGCCGTCTTGGCGAATCGAACGGACGAGTGAGAAGATCGAACGCGTCGCTTCGTGTGTCTCATCTGCTAACTTTTTAACTTCACTCGCCACGACGGCAAATCCACGACCGGCTTCCCCTGCTCGCGCCGCTTCGATTGCCGCATTGAGTGACAATAAGTTCGTCTGCGCAGAGACTCCAGCGACGAGTTGCGCCATCTGTTCGATTTGTTGCGTTTGCTCAAGGAAACCTTCTAATTTCTGACCGAGTTCACGATTTTGTTCTGTTGACGCGCGTAATGAAGTAGCCTGTTGTTCCATGACAGAACTACTTTGAACCATCACGTGATCTGCCGCCTGTCCTTCTGCATAAGCGGTTTGTGCGCGTTGTTCGCTCTCCTCGAAGAGTTGTTGCATATCAGCCATCGTACTGACCGTTGTCTGGATATCATCCGACACCGTTTGTGTACCGCTCGCCATCTCATTAATCGCATGGGTCATGTTACCAGAAACTTCGACGATGTTCGCGTTCTCTGTCGTCGCTTCCGTACTCATTTGACGAATCGTGTTCGACGAACGACTGATCGTTCCGATGACCTCATGTAAAGTTCCTTGCATCTGCGCAACAGCCGTCTCGAGTCGACCAATCTCATCTTTTCGACCGGATACGACCAGTTCCTGTGACAAGTCTCCATCCGAAATTTGCTCTGCTGTCCGGACGACACGGCTGATCGGTCGCGTGATACTACGTGCGAAGTACCAATTGTATAACGCTAGACCAATCAAGAGGAGGAATGTCGCGATTAGGACGGTCCGCGTCAAATTCAATGTCTCGTCTTTTGCCTCACGTTGTAAGACATCATAAAACTCCCCATTTTTCGTATGTAACGTATAGAGATCACTGAGGACACCTTCAATTCGTGCGGCATGGGAGCGAATGTCAATCGGATTCACCGCGTCCGTCAGTTCCGTCCGTTTTGCAGCGAGCGTCTTATACTTCATATCCGCCCGGTTCAACTCTTCTTGAAACGCTGGAATCAAATATGTCTTCTGTAGCTGATTCAAAGCTTGCTCGTTCTTCCTACTAAGAGCCTGAACCTGCTCCGCCTGACTCTCAGACGGTTGGCTTGCCAGTCGGTTCCATGCTGCCTGTTCATATAAGAGCTTCGTTTCGAGTTCTGAAATTTCAACGAGTTGTTTCCCGTAGTCTTCGTTATAGGATTGAATTTGACGGAGTTGGAACAAGGTCCATCCCATCAAGATGACGACACTCAAAATCGTCACTAATGTTGAGAGTAAAAATCGTTTCCGTAACGTCATTGGATCGTCACCTTACCTTCGAGCACATCTTGTTGCAGCTGCTCTAATTTTTTTCGTTCCCCGTCCGTAAAGTTCGTATTACGGATTGGAGCCAACTGGATTGCCCCTTCTTTGACACCAAGGACGACTTGTCCAGATTGGAGTCCTTTTGCATCCACATCTTGTCCGATTTTCGTAATCGCAAGATCAACTTGTTTTAGCATCGACGTCATGACGGCGTCAGGCGCGATCGGGGTCTGATCGCTATCAACACCGATAGCTTTTTTCCCCTTCGTTTGCGCTGCCTCAAGGACGCCGCTCCCTGTTAATCCAGCAGCTGCATATAACACGTCTGCCTTTTTCTGCATCATTTCGTTTGCAAGCGTCCGTCCCTTTTCGGGCGCCGCAAAGTCCTCCGCATATTCGATGAGTACCTTTGTTTTCGGATTGACGGCTTTAGCGCCAGCTATGTATCCTTTTTCGAACTTCTCAATCAAAGGCGACTTCATCCCACCGACGAAACCAATCGTATTCGTCTTGGTTTGGATTCCTGCAGCGGCACCCGCTAAGTAGCTTCCTTCGTCCTCTTTGAACGTAACCGAGAGTACGTTCGGTAACGTCGAGACGGCATCAATCAAGGCGAATTGTTGTTTCGGATATTTTTTAGCAACGGTCTCAAGATCTGTCTGCCCCATGTAGCCGAGTCCGACGATAACGGTCGGCTTCTTTTTCGCTAACGCTTCAAATGCTGTTTTATAGGTCTTCGTTTCGTTTAATTCCCGGTAATCGATCGACCAGCCTTCCTTCTCCCGTAACAACGCCATACCGCTCATCGCTGCATCGCTGAATGATTGATCGCCAAGACCAACATCCGATAAGACGACCGCCATTTCCTTTCGCTCCTTGACTGCCCGTTCTGGATCATCGATGACACTACCGCATCCTGCAAGGCTTAGTGTCGATGCCAGTATGATTCCACTCCATCGTTTCATTCATTCCACACCCTTCCGACATTCTACATCTGATTATCGGAAGCGATGTCTGACTTTTTAATACAAAATCCAAATTCAGAATAATCCCACAACAAAAAAACATGCCCCTCTAAAAAAGAGGGACATGTGACATATTCTTAGTAGTCGCTATCAGACGTACCACCAGTAACGATTGCGATTCCTGCTGAAGCACCAATGCGTGATGCACCTGCATCGATCATTGCTTTTGCACCTTCGAAGTCACGAACGCCACCAGACGCTTTAACACCGATATCAGGACCGACTGTCTCACGCATGAGACGGATATCTTCGACTGTTGCACCACCTGTTGAGAAACCAGTTGATGTTTTCACAAAGTTAGCACCTGCTTTAACTGAAAGTTCAGCAGCTGTTTTGATTTCTTCTTTTGTAAGAAGACAGTTTTCAAAGATGACTTTAACGAGCGTACCGTTCGCCGCTTCGACAACTGCACGAATATCACGTTCTACTAACTCAAGATTTCCATCTTTTAGTGCGCCGATGTTTAAAACCATATCGATTTCTGTTGCACCGTTTTGAATGGCATCCTTTGTTTCGAATGCTTTTACTTCTGGCGTGTTTGCTCCAAGTGGGAACCCGATGACTGTACATACTTTCACGTCATCATCTGACTTTAAGAGTTCTGATGCTAACGCGACGTATGTCGGGTTAACGCAGACGCTTGCGAATTTGTATTCTAATGCTTCTTTACAGAGTGTTTCGATTTGAGCACGTGATGTTTCTGGCTTCAGTGCCGTATGGTCGATCATTCCTGCTAAATTCATGATTGTTATCCTCCTTAAGGCTTCCCTTTGACTCTGATATTATTCTATCACGCAAGAGGTCTGACTTCTATCTTTTTACGCGACTTTTCGAAGCTGTTTTTTTCGAATCCAGACTCCATTGAGCGTAAAGACAATCGCTGCTGTCCAAATACATGTAAACGCCACCATATGTGTTTTAGTAAACGGTTCATGATAGAGCAAAACACCGAGTCCAAGTGATAAGGTTGGTGCAACGAATTGCAAGAATCCAACCCATGTGAATGGAATTCGTTGTGCCCCGAATCCAAATAACAAAAGTGGCACAGCGGTGACGATCCCCGTTAAGATGAGTCCAGTCATCGTACCGACAGATTCGGTTATCGAAGACGTTCCCTGTACTTGCCAATATCCGAGGAAGATCAAAGCCAGTGGAAGCGGCGCCATCGTCTCAAGTGTCAGACTGACCGTTGATTCAAGCGGACGACGTTTTTTGACGACGCCGTAAAAACCGAAGCTTAAGGCAAGCGCAATCGAGATCCATGGAAATTCGCCGTAGCCAATCGTTAAAATCAGAACACCGATCGTCGCAAGGACAATCGAGATCCATTCAATCCGTGAGAGCTTTTCTTGAAAGAAGAAGACACCAAAGACGATGCTGACGAGCGGATTGATGTAATAGCCGAGCGACGCCTCAACGATAAATTGATGATTGACAGCCCAGATGTAGATGAACCAATTCAAGCTGATGATCAGTCCATTTAAGAAAAAGAGTCGGCGCGTGAACGGATCACGCAATGCCGTCTTCCATTTTCCAAGTGCTTTTTGAAACGACAGTAAGATGAGTAGAAATAGAAACGACCAGATGATCCGGTGCGCTAGTATCTCTTCACTCGGTACATTAGCGAGCATCTTCCAGTAAAGCGGTAAGAGCCCCCAAATGATATATGCGACAAGCGTCGCAAAAAATCCCGGTAGATTCACATAATCCCTTCTTTCGTTATGATACCTTCTTCATCCGTATCTTTCCTGCTGATAAACCGCTGATCGTAAACAAAGCAACGGCAATCCAAATGAACAGGAAAGCGATGAAGTGAATCGTCGTAAAGACGTCATTAAATAGATAAATTCCAAGGAGTAGCGTTAACGTTGGTGCAATGTACTGCAGAATTCCGACGTAAACGAACGGGATTTTCGGCATCCCGTATCCAAATAACATCAATTGAACTGCTGTTGCGATTCCGAGCATGATGATTGCAAGCAGTGCACTCGTCGGCATCGCAAGCGGTTGACTATCCGTCACGCCTAGCGTCAAGAGAGCGAACGGGAGCGTGACGAGCGTCTCTAAAAATAATCCCGATAATGGCTCGGCTGCCGCCTTTTTCTTCAGCACACCGTAAAATGCGAACGAGATGGCAAGTGAAAAGGCAATGATCGGAAATTGACCATAACCGAGCGTTAAAATCATCACACCAGTGATTGCTGATACAATCGCGATGATTTGTGGACGCGTTAATCGTTCCTTAAAAAAGATCAAACCGAACAAGACGCTGACGAGCGGATTGATATAATACCCGAGCGACGACTCGACGATATACCCTTCTCCGATGGCATACAGATAGAGTGACCAGTTCCCACCTAATACGAGACCTGCCGCAAGCACGGTATAACGTTGGCGTTTGTTTTGCCACAGGTGACGAACGAATTGAAACTTCTTCGTCAAGCGTAACAATAGTGTCACGAAGATGAACGCACTTAAAATCCGGATTGAAACGACCGTCCATGCTGGAATTCCAGCAGCAAACACTTTGTAGATTGGCAACAGTCCACCAATCACGTAGGCGACGAATGTCGCACTCATACCCCGTTTATCCACGGTCATCCCCCTTATGTATGAAGAAAGCCGCCAGTGGCGACTTTCATTGAACCTTATTGTGCGTCAAGCGTCTTAAACAATTCGCGTAATTCCTCTTCCGTCAAATCACGCCAAGAACCAATCGGTAAATCGCCAAGCTCGATGTTCATGATCCGGACGCGCTGCAGCCGTTTGACCCGGTAGCCGAACTCTTTACACATTCGACGAATCTGACGATTTAACCCTTGCGTTAAAATGATGCGAAATGTCCGTGTCTCAAGTGGTTCAACGATACATTCCTTCGTCGTTGTACCAAGAATGTCAACACCACTCGCCATTCCTTGAATGAATGTGTCCGTGATCGGGGCATCGACAGTCACGATATATTCCTTATCGTGATTGTTTTCTGCCCGGAGAATCCGGTTGACGACATCACCGTCATTCGTCAAAAGAATCAAGCCGTCTGAATCCTTGTCGAGACGACCGATCGGGAAAATCCGCTTCGGATGATTAACGAAATCGATGATATTTCCTTCGATATCAAGCTCCGTCGTACACGTAATGCCGACCGGTTTATTTAAGACGATGTAGACGGGTTTTGGTTTCGTTTGGAGTGGCTGACCGTCGATTTCGACGACGTCCGTCTCTTCAGCTTGCGAGCCGAGTTCTGCCGTCAGACCGTTGATCGTCACACGACCTGCGTCGACTAATTTATCGGCAGCACGCCTTGAGCAAAAGCCCGTTTCACTAATGAATTTGTTGATTCGCATGAATAATATCCTCTTTCCTTAATTGAACTGTATTCAGTGTAGCGCATTCCTGAAATGAAAACAAAAAAAGTGGCAAAGAAAACCAGAGGTTCCCTTTGCCCTTTCGATTAGACTACAGCGTCTTTAAGTGTCTGCATGATGCGAACGAATTGACCATCGTTCATCGGATAACCGGCTTTCGTGATTTTGACACGAACGAGTTGTCCGATCATCGACTCATCGCCTTCGATTGCGACACGCAAATAGTTATCTGTGTAACCGACGAGACGACCGCCTGCTTCTTCCGAGAATTCTTCCGGAATGATCTCAAGCAGTTCCCCTTCGTATTTCGAAGCATATTCCTTTGCGAGTTGATCCGATAAAGCGATCAAACGCGCGACGCGTTCTTCTTTGATTGATTCCTCGACTTGATCATCCATCATCGCAGCGGGTGTTCCTGTCCGTTTTGAGTACGGGAAGACATGCAACTCACTGAACTTATGATCGTTGATAAAGTTGAACGTTTCCATGAACTCTTCTTCCGTCTCACCTGGGAAACCGACGATGACATCTGACGTAATCGCACAGTCAGGCAGGACTTCCTTCAAACGCGTAATCCGTTCCCCGAATTCTGCCATCGTATACTTCCGGCGCATCCGGCGAAGGACCGTATCGGAAGCCGACTGGATCGGAACGTGCAAGTGACGAACGACAATCGGTGAATCCTTCAGGACATCAAGTACCTCGTCCGTGATTTGACTAGCTTCGATCGACGAAATCCGCAAACGTTCGAGTCCATTGACGGATTCGAGTGCTTTAAGTAATTTCGCTAAGTTGTAGTCTTTTAAGTCTTCTCCGTAGCCACCTGTATGGATGCCCGTCAAGACGATTTCTTTATAACCCGCATCAACGAGCTGTTGTGCTTGCTTCAAGACATCTTCTGGTTGACGAGACCGCATGAGACCACGCGCCCATGGGATGATACAGAACGTACAGAAATTGTTACAGCCTTCCTGAATTTTCAGAGAAGCCCGTGTCCGGTCCGTAAAGGCCGGTACATCCAGTTCTTCATAGACTTTTGCTTTCATGATGTTTCCGACCGCATTGATTGGCATGCGTTCTTCACGGAATTGTTCAATGTATCCAATCATTTTATGCCGATCTTGTGTTCCGACGACGACATCGACGCCAGGAATCGCCATGATTTCAGCAGGAGATGTTTGGGCATAACAGCCCGTTACGCAGATGACACTATCCGGATTTTGGCGAATCGCCCGTCGGATGACTTGGCGACTTTTCTTATCTCCGGTATTCGTGACCGTACATGTATTGACGACATAAACGTCCGCATGATCAGCAAAATCAACGCGTGCGTAACCAGCGTCCTTGAACAGTTGCCAGACAGCTTCTGTTTCGTAATGGTTGACTTTACAGCCAAGCGTTTGAAAGGCAACAGTTGCCATTTCGTTCACCCTTTCAATTCAAAATGATACGAGACGGCGGAAAGGACATAAAATGGTGCCGTTTCCGTCCGTAAGATGCGGCGCCCTAGAGCGGCTTGTTTAAAACCGGCATCCGTCAAACGTGCGATTTCTGCTTCAGCGAACCCACCTTCAGGTCCGATGACGACAAGAAGGGAATCTCCCTCTTGCAGTCCAGCAAGCGTCGTAGCGAGGACGGAAGCCTCCCCTTGTTTCGCTGATTCTTCATAGGCAACCAGACAAGCCGTATAGTTCGATGCATCCTGTAAGACTTCATCATACGCCACGAAGTCGACCGTCGGCAAGTGGGCACGGTACGATTGTTCCGCTGCTTCCTTGACGATTTTTTCGAGTCGTTCAATCTTTTTCGGAACCTTCTTCTGATCCCATTTCGAGACGGAACGGTCGGCTTCGAAAATCCGTAGATGATGGATCCCGAGTTCCGTTGCTTTTTGGGCAACGAGTTCGATCTTATCGCCTTTTGGCAATCCATGGGCGATCGTCACACGAATCGGTAGCTCCGTCTCGATCGGTAGCGTCTCTTCGATACGGGCAGAAGCTACCTGTTTCTCGAGTGCTTCAAGGCGACACCGGTAAAGACCTGTTCCATCGAGCACGAGAATCTCTCCGCCGACTTCCATCCGCATGACGTTTTTCATATGGTGTGCATCATCTTTCGGGAGATGAAAAACATCTCCCTGACGCATCGAAGGCTCGACGAAATACCGTTGCATGCGCTTATGCCTCCCGTTTCGCGATGATTGCGACCCAGTCCTCAAGCTTCGTCGTCTCGACGATCGTAAATCCTGCTTCTTGCATCGCTTGTACGACCATATCTTTCTTCTGACTAATGATACCGGAAGCGATGAAATGCCCGCCTGGTAACGTCAGCGTATAGGCATCCTTGACGAAGAGGAGGATGACTTCCGCTAAGATATTCGCGACGATCAACTCGACCGGCTCACTCAATTCCTTCATCAAATCGCCTTGACGGACCGTGATCTGCTCACTGACGTTGTTCAAAGCGACGTTTTCCGTCGCTGATTTGACAGCGACTTCGTCTAAATCGAGTGCAAAGACATCCTTTGCCCCAAGCTTCGCAGCTGCAATCGCTAAGACACCGGATCCTGTACCGACATCGACGACACGATCTTGCTCTTGCAAGTAGTTTTCGATTGCTTGAATGCAAAGAACCGTCGTCGGGTGTGTTCCCGTTCCGAACGCCATGCCTGGATCGAGCTCGATGATCTTTTCACCCGGCTGTGGCGTGTAGTCTTCCCACATCGGGACGACTGTCAGGTGGCGGCTGATCTTGACCGGTTTATAGAATTGTTTCCATGAATGTGCCCAGTCTTCTTCATCTACTTGAGTCAGCGTGACAGCACCCGTGCCAATCGACAGACCGAAGTTCGTCAATTGTTGGATGTCCTGTTCGATGCCTTTGATCGTGTCCGTCAAATCGCTGCTTTCTGCAAGATATGCCTTCACGAGTACACCTTGAGTCGGGTACTCATCTCGTTTCGTCTCATCCCAAATTTCACCGAAGTTATCTTCGCGGTGGGACATCATCTCGAAATCTTCGACGTCCTCGATGACGACTCCGCTTGCTCCCGCTTCATGTAAGATGTTTGAAACTGCTTCGATGGCTTCTTGTGTCGTATGGACACAGATCTCTGACCATTTCATTTCTTGTCACGCTCCTCTGTAGTGATCACCCTGTAAAGAATGTCTTGATCCGGCTGAAGACACCTTCGTGTTGCTCTTCGACACCTTTTTCATCGCTGATTTCATTGAATTCCCGTAATAGTTCTTTTTGACGTTCCGTCAGATTCTTCGGTGTGATGACGACGACGTTGACGTATTGGTCACCATGGTGACCGGACCGGACGTTCGGCATCCCTTTTCCGCGGAGACGGAAACGTGATCCTGTCTGTGTGCCCGCTGGAATCTTCAGACTGACCTTGCCATGAACGGTCGGCACTTCGATCTCATCACCGAGTGTTGCTTGCGCAAATGTAAGTGGCATATCCATGACGATATGATCGTCGACGCGTTCGAACAGTTCGTGTGCTGCGACACGGACGACGACATACAAGTCACCTGCTGGTCCACCGTTGACACCGGCTTCCCCTTTGCCTGCTAAACGAATTTGTTGCCCATTGTCGATCCCTGCTGGAATTTTGACACGGACATCTTTGTTTTTACGGACACGACCAGCTCCACGACATGTTTCACATGGCTCCTTGACGATTTGTCCACGGCCATGACATGTCGAACACGTTGTTTGGTTGACGACACGACCGAACATCGTGTTTTGTTCGACGTTGATGTGCCCCGAACCACCGCATCGTTTACATGTTTCTGGATGTGTTCCTGGTTTAGCACCCGAACCATGACATGTACTGCAATCTTCTTCGACTGGGATCGTGATCGTCTTCTCGACGCCTGTGACCGATTCCATGAAGTCGATTTCCTCAACGTATTGTAAGTCCTGTCCTTTACGTGGGGCATTTGGATCTTGACGACGTCCGCCACCGAAGAACATGTCGAAGATGTCGCCAAATCCTTCAGCTCCACTGAATCCACCGCCACCTTGTGATGGATCTTGGTGACCAAATTGGTCGTAACGTGCTCGTTTATTGTCATCGGACAACACTTCATACGCTTCCGATAATTCCTTGAATTTTGCATCCGCATCGGCTTCCTTGTTGACGTCCGGGTGGTACGTCCGGGCAAGCTTTCGGTAGGCGCGTTTGATTTCCGCTGATGAGGCATCGCGCGCGACGCCTAGTACTTCATAATAATCGCGTTTTTCCACGTGCAGTCTTCCTCTCTCTATTCCGATTCATTTCATACTGTTTGATTTTACCGAACTTCGTGCGACATGGAAAGAGCCAAAGCGCGGATACGCTTTGGCTCTCTCTAGCGCCCGAAAAATCGGTCGGATGAATTACTTGTTGTCTTTCTCGTCAACTTCTTCGAACTCAGCGTCCATGACATTGTCGTCTTGACCACTAGCTTGTGCGCCTTCAGCGCCAGCTTGTTGCTGTGCCATGTTCTCGTAGACTTTTTGTGTCAACTCTTGAACGACTGTCGACAATTCGTCTTTTGCAGCACGGATTGCTTCGATGTCTGTTCCTTCGAGAGCTTTTGTTACTTTTTCTTTTGCAGCTTCTGCTTTTTCTTTATCAGCGTCAGCGACTTGCTCACCAAGATCTTTGATCGCTTTGTCTGTTGCGAAGACGAGTTGGTCTGCTTCGTTGCGTAATTCAACTTCTTCTTTACGCTTGTTGTCTGCATCCGCATTTGCTTCTGCATCCTTGACCATTTGCTCGATGTCCGCTTCAGTCAAGCCGCTTGATGATTGGATCGTGATTGACTGTTCTTTGTTTGTTCCGAGATCTTTTGCAGAAACGTTAACAATACCGTTCGCATCGATGTCGAATTTAACTTCGATTTGTGGCACGCCACGTGGTGCTGGTGGAATGTCCGTCAACTGGAAGCGACCGAGCGTTTTGTTATCTGCTGCCATTGGACGTTCCCCTTGAAGGACGTGGATATCAACAGCTGGTTGGCTGTCTGCTGCAGTTGAGAAGACTTGTGATTTTGAAGTTGGGATCGTCGTGTTACGATCGATCAATTTCGTCATCACGCCACCCATTGTCTCGATACCGAGTGAGAGTGGAGTTACGTCGAGAAGAACGACGTCTTTGACGTCTCCAGTCAATACGCCACCTTGAACCGCTGCACCGAGGGCAACGACTTCATCCGGGTTAACTCCTTTGAACGATTCTTTACCAGTGAAGTCCTGGATTGCTTTTTGAACTGCAGGAATACGAGTTGAACCACCAACGAGGATGATTTTGTCGATTTTGTCTGGTGTCAGACCTGCATCGTTCATAGCACGGCGTGTTGGTTCCATCGTACGTTCAACAAGATCTGCTGTGAGATCATCGAATTTCGCACGTGAAAGCGTCATTTCCAAGTGAAGTGGACCTGATGCGCCAGCTGTGATGAACGGAAGGCTGATTTGTGTTGAAGAAACACCTGAAAGATCTTTTTTCGCTTTTTCAGCTGCATCTTTTAAACGTTGAAGCGCCATCTTGTCTTGAGCAAGATCGATGCCGTTTTCTTTTTTGAATTCTGCTACGAGATGATCGATGATTTTTTGGTCGAAATCATCTCCACCAAGACGGCTGTCACCTGCAGTTGAAACTACTTCAAAGACGCCATCACCGAGCTCAAGGATCGACACGTCGAACGTACCGCCACCAAGGTCATAGATGAGGATCGTGTGATCTTCGCCTTTTTCGAGACCGTAAGCGAGCGCTGCTGCTGTAGGCTCGTTGATAATCCGTTTTACATCAAGACCAGCAATTGTACCAGCGTCTTTTGTCGCTTGGCGTTCTGCATCGTTGAAGTAAGCCGGTACTGTGATGACAGCTTCTGTGACTTTTTCACCGAGGTAGTCTTCTGCTTGCGCTTTTAATTTTTGAAGGATGATCGCAGAGACTTCTTGTGGTGTGTAGTCTTTGCCTTCAACTTCTACTTTATAGTCTGTACCCATATGACGTTTGATCGACATGATCGTGTTCGGGTTCGTGATTGCTTGACGTTTTGCAACCTCCCCTACTTGACGCTCACCGTTTTTGAATGCGACGACAGATGGTGTCGTACGGTTTCCTTCTGCGTTAGCGATGACGACGGGTTCGCCACCTTCCATTACTGCAACACATGAGTTCGTTGTACCTAAGTCAATACCGATGATTTTTGCCATGATCTATTTCCTCGCTTTCAATGATTGGAATAATGAAGTACAGGCTGATTACTCAGCTACTTTAACCATACTCGGACGAATCACACGATCGTGCAATTTGTACCCTTTTTGGAATTCAGCGATGACGACACCTGACTCGTGTTCTTCGCTCGCTTCTTGAACGACCGCTTGGTGTAAGTTCGGATCGAACGCTTCACCGACAGCTGGAATCTCGACGACGCCTTCATTTTGAAGCGTTTCGACGAGTTGACGTTTTACCATCTCGACACCCGTCAAGACAGATTTCGTCTCCTCGTTTTCCGTCTCGATTTGGAGCGCCCGGTCCAAGTTATCGACGAGTGGCAACAGCTTTTCGACGATCGCTTGTGAAGAATACTTCGCGCGGTTCTCTGCTTCGACACGGTTACGACGCTTGAAGTTCTCAAAATCCGCACGGAGGCGTAATTCTGAAGCTTTTGCTTCTGCGAGTTGTGCTTCGAAGTCCGGCTTCTCGTCTTCGACGAGATCCGCTTGGATGACTTCTTCTTCTGTGACTTCGACGGTTTCAGTCGGCTCTGTCACGTTTTCTTCTTGTTGGAGGTTTTGATTCTGTTCTTTTTCTTCCACTCTGAATCGAGCCCCTTTCTATATTCAATCCAAATTGTTCTTATGCAATTCGGTTTGGAATGCTTGAAGTAGATGGATGATCGAGTTGATTCCCCGGTTGTAATCCATCCGTTTCGGTCCGATCAATGCGAGTGTCCCAATTGAGACACCGTCGACCGAATAATGGGCCCGGATGACGCTACAATCTTTTAATGCATCCATATTGTTCTCACTCCCGATCGTAATCAAGATTTGATTATCGAGATTCGGTCGTAGGAAATCGAGAACAGCTTCTTGCTGTTCGATCAGTTCGAGAACAGGTCGTAGTTTTGCGACGTCCTGAAATTCAGGCTGATCGAACATGTTGGCTTTCCCGCCCAAATAAATGAACGGTCGCTCCTCTTGATCCGTCAAGACGAGATCAAGTGCTTTCGAGAGCAATACCGTCTGCTCAGAATGCTCTGAACGGAAGCGACGGATTTCCTCAAGCAGACGACTGCGTAAGGCTGAGAGCGGCGTACCGCGCAACGTCTGGTTCAGACGTTCCATCAGTCGGCTCGCTGCTTCCTGGGACAACGCTTGATTCAATTGCAATGTCTTGTGTTCAACATGTCCCGTCTCTGTGACGAGAACGATGACGACACGACCCTCGGCAAGAGGAATTAATTCTAGATGATGCAGTCGTTGTCCGTCTTCTTTTGGTCCAAGTACAAGTGTCGTGTAATGGGTTAAATCACTCAACAGGTCTGCTGTGTGCCGAATCAACCGATCATTCTCATTCACGGAATGGGCAAAGAGTGACTTCAATGCCTGTGCTTCTTTTGGTGTGATGTTTTCCGGACGAATCAGATGGTCGACATAAAAACGATATCCGAGTTCGGAAGGAATCCGTCCTGCGGAAGTGTGTGGCTTTTCAATCAGACCCATCTCTTCGAGGTCCGCCATCTCGTTACGAATGGTCGCGGAACTGAACGTCACGTCGTCTCGTTTTGAGAGCGTCCGTGAGCCGACGGGTTGAGCAGTCTTGATATAATCATCGACGATTGCACGTAAAATCAACAATTGACGATCCGTCAGCACCTTCTTCACCACCTTATTTTGTTAGCACTCACTTTTAACGAGTGCTAATTACATCTTTTACTATAAGGAATTGTCCGCCCGATGTCAACCGAATTGCGTGACCCTTTGAACAGTTTCCCATTCTGCGATACAGTGAAACAAAGAACGGAAAGGATGAATCGGATGATTGAATTATTGGCAATGGCGGGAGTCTTTGTCTGGCTGTTCATCGCGGTCATCGGAACGACTGCGTATTTTTTAAGGAAGTCGAAAAAATGAGAGAAGCGGTGTTCCACATTTGGGAAACACCGATTCTCTCATTTTCATTGATTTCAGCTACTCTTATGTCATTGTACTTGCGCTTCACCAATGAACTCTGCAAAGACTTCGTTCGCTAGCGGAATTCCGGCTGGCGTCAAACGGATATGTGTCTCCGTCTGCTCGACGAGACCGTTTGGCAACAACCGTTTCATGACTTCACCAAATACATCTTTAAACGCTACTCCATACTTCTCCTGGAAACGCTCGAGCGATACGCCGTCCTTCATTCGAAGACCGAGGAACATCTCTTCTTCCATCCGCTCAACGTTCGTCAACGGCGTCTCTTTTCGAACCGGTAACCCTTCCGCCTTGATATAGTGCGGAATCGGTGCGATGTTCGCACGACGCGTCTGATTGATATAGCTATGTGAGCCTGCACCAAATCCGTAGTACTCATCGTTTTCCCAGTAGACGCGATTATGCCGACTCTCTTTTCCAACTTCTGCGAAGTTCGAGATCTCATACTGTGCATAACCACCTGCTTCAATCGTTTCGATCATCACTTGATACATCTCTGCCTCGAGATCTTGCGTCGGTAGCGGTAGTTTTCCTTTTCGCTCTTGAATCGCAAAAACCGTGTGTGGTTCTAAAATCAATGAATAGGATGAAATATGCGTAATCGGTAATTGTAGCGCCCGAGTAACGTCGTAGCGGACCTGATCGAGTGTCTGATTCGGTAATCCGAACATCAAGTCGACGGAGATGTTATTAAATCGTTTCGCTGCTGCATCGAGCGTCTGCGCGACTTTCGCTTCCCGGTGCGTTCGACCGATGCGTTCGAGCAAACCATCGTCAAACGATTGGACACCGAAACTGACACGATTGACACCACCTGTCTTCATGATATCAAGTTTCTCTTCCGATACACCGTCCGGATTCGACTCGACCGTATACTCTAAATCGTCACCTGTTAGTGGCAACAAATGCTTTTGAATGATTTCCATTAAACGTTGCATCTGTGGTTCATTCAAAGCAGTTGGTGTGCCACCACCAATGAAGATCGTCTCGAGATGATCCGTCGGATATTGTTTCAGCGTCAGTTCGATTTCGCGTTCAAGCGCATCGAGGTATTCATCGACGGGCTGATTCTTTAAAAAGACTTTATTGAAATCACAGTAGTAACAAATATGTTCACAAAAAGGGATGTGGACATATGCGGCGCGTATTCCCATTTCGCCTCATCCTTTCTCTATAAAAACCAAAAAGGGGACGCAAGCGCCCCCCACCTGTTTAATCTTCGTCCATAGATAGAACGGACATGAAGGCTTCTTGCGGTACCTCTACTGAGCCTACCATCTTCATGCGTTTCTTACCTTCTTTTTGCTTCTCGAGCAACTTCCGTTTCCGAGAGATGTCTCCCCCGTAACATTTCGCGAGAACGTTCTTCCGTAATGCTTTAATCGTCGAACGCGCGACAATCTTTGTTCCGACTGCTGCCTGAATCGGCACTTCGAACTGCATCCGCGGAATCAATTCCTTCAGCTTATCAACGATGACCTTTCCACGTTCGTACGCGAAGTCACGGTGAACGATGAAGCTGAGCGCATCGACGTTTTCGTTATTAAGAAGGATATCCATCTTGACGAGACGCGACTGTTGATAGCCGATCAATTCATAATCAAGTGACGCATATCCTTTTGTACTCGATTTCAACTGATCAAAGAAATCGTAGACGATCTCAGATAACGGCAATTCATAGGTGATTTTGACACGTGTCGTATCGATGTATTGCATATCGACGAATGTTCCGCGTTTCTTCTGACACAACTCCATGATTGCACCAACGTAATCATTCGGTGTCATGACAGCAGCCTTAACGAACGGCTCTTCAATGAATTCAACTTTTTGCTGATCCGGCATCTTCGATGGGTTATCAACATGCAAGACTTCACCCGCTGTCGTCGTCACGTGATAGATAACGGACGGTGCCGTCGTGATCATATCGATGTTGAACTCACGTTCGATCCGCTCCTGAATGATTTCCATGTGGAGCATCCCGAGGAATCCACAACGGAATCCGAATCCGAGTGCTTGTGAAGTCTCTGGTTCGAATTCGAGCGCCGCGTCACTGAGTTGCAGTTTTTCAAGTGCTTCTCGTAAATCATTGTATTTCGCAGCATCGATCGGATAGAGTCCACAGTACACCATCGGATTCATTTTTCGGTATCCTGGCAGTGCTTCAGCAGCCGGCTGTTTCGCGAGCGTAATCGTATCCCCGACACGTACATCGCCGACCGTTTTGATCGAGGCCGACAACGTTCCAACATCACCAACTGTCAATTCTTGCTGACGTAATGGTTTTGGTGTTGCAACAGCAAGTTCAAGGACTTCGAAATCCTTACCTGTCGACATCATTCGGATTTTATCGCCAACCTTAACTGTTCCGTTGACGACTCGAATCGAGGCAACGACACCACGATACGCATCATAGTACGAGTCGAAGATCAATGCTTCAAGCGGTGCAGAGGGATCACCCGTCGGAGCTGGTACTTTCTCGACGATCTGTTCGAGAATTTCTTCGATTCCGATTCCGGCTTTCGCGGATGTCGGAACGGCTTCAGACGCATCAAGTCCGATGACATCTTCGATTTCTTGACGGACGCGTTCGACGTCTGCAGAAGGCAAATCGATTTTGTTGATGATCGGGAGGATTTCGAGATCGTTGTCGAGTGCTAAGTAAACGTTCGCAAGCGTCTGCGCTTCGATTCCTTGCGCCGCATCGACGACGAGGACAGCCCCTTCACAAGCTGCCAGTGAACGCGAGACTTCATATGTGAAGTCGACGTGTCCCGGTGTATCAATGAGGTGAAGAATGTAATCTTCCCCGTCTTTTGCTGTATACTTCAATTGAACAGCGTTGAGTTTAATCGTGATGCCACGCTCACGTTCGAGCTCCATGGCATCAAGTGTCTGATCTTTCATTTCGCGCGATGTCAACGCGCCAGTTTTTTCTAAAATTCGGTCAGCGAGTGTCGACTTCCCGTGATCGATATGGGCAATGATCGAGAAGTTACGAATACTCTTCTGCCGCTTTAAACGGTCTTCATTCGTCATGTTTAGAGTCACCTTACCTTATTTTCAAACGTACATACGGTTCATTATACCAAAAAGCGCTTCACTGTACTATCTCGTTTTGTTTTACCCGAAAAACAAAATGTGAAGATTCCCTAGACGTCGTATTGCTTTTAAGAAAAACGTTTGCTACAATTGTGTTTGTTCTGTTGAACGATAACTGCAGATATGCGAATATAAATCTCGAATGAGTTTTATTGGAGGTGAATCATCCATGGCTAACATTAAATCAGCAATCAAACGCGTTAAAACAGCTGAAAAACGCCGCGTCGCTAACGTACAACGTAAATCGGCAATGCGTTCAGCGATTAAAGCAGTCGAAACTTTCGCAGCTGAAGGTAACAAAGACCAAGCGGTCCTTGCTTTCGCTACAGCTTCTAAAAAAATCGACAAAGCTGCTGCTAAAGGTCTCATCCACAGCAACAAAGCTGGTCGTGACAAATCACGTCTCGCTAAACTCGTAAACGCACTTTAATTCTTTCCGAAGAATACGGTGATGGGTCGCCACTAGGAGGTATCTCCAGTGGCGATTTTTTATATGATCTGAAATGGCGGACGAAGGACTCGTGTGAAACGATTCCTTCGTCCGCCATTTGCTGTCTTAGTTGTCGTCTAGACGGTCGATCATGACATAGTGAATACCAATTCCTTCAATGAGGAAGGGTTCTCCAACACGTTCTAGTCCAAGACGCTCATAAAAAGGAAGGGCCGTAACGCGGGCGTTACACCACCAAGCTGTCACTTGTCGTTCTTTCAAGAGACGACGGGCTTCTTCGATCAGCGCCCGACCATATCCTTCACCACGCACTTGTTCACTCGACGCCATGCCACGAAGTTGGTACGTCGCTCCTGGCGCTTGTGCATGTGATTGTTCCGAGAAACTACCGATCGCGACAATTTGTTGTGCTTTTATCCCGCCGAGATGAAACGTCGAGGCACGCGCATCGTCTGGATAAACACACGCTTCACGTGGTTGATGCGGACGCAACACTTCATGCCGTAATGGGATGACTTCTTCTGCTGTTATGAGCTGGACTTCCATCATCATTCTCCTCCTCTATAGTGTCGCTAAGCGAACGATCAACGCATCGAATAGAATCTTCTTATCACCGCGCCCCGTCTTCATGCCTTCATCCGTGGTCGTGATGGCGATGAGTGCTTGCTCGAGCTGCGCAAAGGTAAACCGCTTCGCAGATTGTAATGCCAATTTGATCGCATAGGGATGGGCTCCGACTTTCGATGCGATTTGTCGTTCTCCGTATCCTTGTTCTGCTAATCGTTTCGATAACAGCATCATCCGGTATTGGCGTGCCATCAGCCCAAGAAGGGCCAACACTTCCTGTCCCTGTTTTTCAAGGTCGCGAATCAAACGGATTGCTGGTTCGAGTTGACGCTTCATCAAGTAGTCCGTTAATTGAAAAACGTTGTCCTCTAATGTCCGCGGAACCAACAAATCGACATCCTCGATTTCGATCGTCGGTCGATCTCCTGCGAACAACATCAACTTCTCCAGTTCGTGCGCTAATGTCCCCCACATCTCAGCAGTCAGGAAAATAAGCCGCTCGATCGCCGGACGTTCCATCCGGTACCCTTTGTCATTGACGGCATCCAGGACGAAGCGGAACAGCTCTTCGGTCGTCGGTTTTTTCGCCTCCAGCACCGTCGCGCGCTCCTTCAATCGTTTAACGACGGTTTTTCGTTCATCGAGCTTTTCTGCTTCGACAATCAAGACAACGACCGCATAGTCTGCCGGTTGTAGGATATAATCTGCTAACCGTTCGAGGTTATGTTGTTTTTTATCTTTTGCTCCTGTCAGAAACGTTGCAGGTTTTGCAACGACGACACGGTAGTCACTCAAGAATGGCACCGTCTCTGCTTCATCAAGCACCGCATCAAGCGGTTGGTCGTTCAAATCGATTTTCATATAATCAAAGCGTTCTCCGTCCGGAAGAGCCGCTTTCACGATTTCACGTTCCCATTCTTCTAACAGATGTCGTTCCGTTCCATATAATAAGTATAAATTCGCTAATTTTCCGTTGACGAGCCAAGGAGTTTTCATCATTCCCACCACATTTCACAGTTTGTTCTTAACTTCATCATAGATAATCCTCTTTTATTCCGCTATACTAGAAGCGGAATCTATTAAGGGGGAATGCAGCATGGCACATTCAGTACGCCCACCAAGTGAAAACGCGTTCGAGAACGATATTCAATCAAAACGCAACGATGCGCTCGACTCTGCCGTTGGTTTTGGTGCATCATTCGGCTTCTTCGCAGTCTTGTTCATCATCGGTGTCGCAATTAAGTTCTTAAGTCTATAATCAGTAAAACAGCAACCTTGGGGGGTTGCTGTTTTTTTATTTTATCATAGGTTCACAGCCCGCTGAAGAACAAGTTACACTCCCGTCCTCATCCGTTCGAAAGACGATCCGATCTGTCCCGATTCGTTCGAGGACGTCCGGATGTGGATGCCCGTATCGATTTTTTCGTCCGACTGACAAGATGACAATCTTCGGATTCGTCTTTCGTAAGAGTTCTTCACCGGTCGACGTGTTCGAACCATGATGACCTGCTTTTAGAATATCGATCGGACCAATCTTTAACTCGTCTTCGATTGCTAGTCCAGCGTCGCCTGTCAGTAAAACACGTTGCTTGGCAATCTGTGCGAGTAATATGATAGACCGATCGTTTTCTTCTTCTTTTCGTCCAGTTGGTGCAAGTACCTGTAACCAAGGACGAATCGTTTGTCCCTTTTGAACGAACTCAACACGCGTTCCAGTGGCTTCGATGGAACGAATCAAATCATTTCGCTTCTCATCCATGTTGTCATATGCACCTAAATAAATGGTTTTCACGCGAACTTGGCGCAGTACACCTAGAAGTCCACCGACGTGATCGTGATCAGCATGTGTCACGATCAGACCGTCAATTTCGGCTTCTCCTCGTGTGAATAAAAAGGGAGCGACGATATGACTACCTGGATCAAACGGACGGAGCAGTGGATGCGTCGTTTGTTGATAAACGCCACCGCTATCCACGACGAATGTCTCTCCTGCTTTCTCAAGCACGATACTATCGCCTTGCCCAACATCTAAAAACGTGACTTGCTCAGGTGCGCGCCACTCCGTGTAGCCCCATGCCGCAAGTAAAAGGATCAACGGGAGACCATGCCCCCACCATCTCCGCTCAGCAATGAACCAAGCGATTCCCATTCCGACAACGACGATCGTCAAGACGATCGGAGAAAATGCCGGAACGGCAACCATCGCCAACGGTAAATCCTCCGCCAGTCGTAACACTTGATCCATCCATTGAATCGCATACTGATGCGCGATCTGAAACGTTGAACGAATCGGTAAGAACGGAAGTGTCGCGAGAATGAACGATCCCGGCAGAATCACCCATTCAATCCAGCTACCAATCAATAGGTTCAACAATGGCGACCAAATTGAAACAGTCGTCTGTTCAATACCCTGCAAAAAGAGGAGTGTTCCAAACTGTGCCCAAGCACTGATCAGCAGCCAGTTCCAAGGACGACGAACCGAACCCATTAGTCGTCTCGACAGCACAAGAAACAGCGTCAGTCCGACCGTCAATTGAAATCCGATATCGTAAATGACAGTCGGTTGAATCGCCAATTGAAAAGCCGCTACCCCTGCAATGACCTCCACCGGATCTAACGGTTTGTGGAAACGACGACCGAGCAACAGAATGATCGCGACAAGAACAGCTCGTGTGACTGGAGGGCTCCACTCCGTCAACCATCCGTAAATCGGCAGTAAGATAAGAACGATATCGAGTCGTTTTTCTTTTGTCATTCTGATTTTTCGTAAGACATACAGCAGACTAAATACTAAAAAAGCGATATGTGATCCTGAGATGACGATTGCATGTAATAAGCCGAATTTCTTAAACCGTTCGAGCGTCACTTGATCCATTAGTCGATCCTCACCAAACACAAGCGCTTCGACGTAGAATGCTTGCTTTTGTGGTAACAATTCTTCGATCCGCTTTAACCATACTTCACGTACCCGTCTTCCTTCTGCCGCATACCCAGGTGTCGGATGACAGGAATCAAATGAACGGACTTCCCACTTTCCAGCGTAACGATGTGTATGCATGAATTGCTGTTCATCAAACCCTCCAGCATTCGATTGTTGGCGGACATCGAGCGGTTCCGTATTTACGCGACAGGAGTGCCCGATTCGTTCGTATCCTGTTTCTTCTTCCGTAATCGTTGCCGTCAATAGAACCGATTGACCGTTACTCTCTGCCTCATAACGAATTCGATCCCCATTACGCTTCCCTGACAAGATGTCAACAGACGAGACGTCATGCGGTTCAGGTGACAGATGACCCATTCCGATGAATAGGCAACTCAGAATGAACAGAAAAAAGAGACGACCGATTGAAAAAGACCATGATTTCAAGACAGCGAAGAGCATGAGGAGCACTAACCACCAAATCGATTCTTTGATGGCAACGATGAGTAAGAGGACGAACAGCACATGAAGTGGCATCAGTAGACGATCAGGTAGGATTTAAGCGATTCTAACGTCTTTTCCCCAAAGCCCTTCACATCTCCGAGTGATTCATATGTCGCAAATCCCCCCTTCTCCTCACGATAGGCTAAGATCGCTTCTGCTTTGGCGGGACCAATTCCCGGAACCTCCATCAACTGTTCCGCCGTTGCCGCATTGAGGTCAATCAATCCTTTCGGTATCTCTGCTTTTGAGCGTTTCGTTGGTTTCGACTGATCTTTCGTCTTTTTTACCGGCACGATGACTTCCTGTCCATCAATGAGACGTGCCGCGAGATTCATTTGTCGAATGTCAGCTTTCGCAGTCGTCTTTGCTTTTTCGATTGCATCCTTCACTCGATCACCCAAATGGAATTGATAAGGTCCAGGCGCTTCTACTGCTCCTTTTACGTCGACCATGATGAGTTTGTCACGAATCGAGGTATCCTTTTCTGCTGGCTCTGCTTTTGCCTCTTGTTGTTTATCCGTTAAGGACGGTTGATCGACCATCGCTTCATTTGAACAAGAGGGTAATGGTACGAACAATAAAATGATGAGCAGCAGGACGACGACGAGACCTGCTATCTGTTGCAAACGTGGAACGGTCAAGACGAATCCCTCCTTTTCCCACGACTCTAACAGGTCACTACAGACTTCAGGAAACGAAGGAATACGCACTAACCATTCTTTACAGCACGATCCTGCGGTGTTTCGTCGGATGAAAGTCCTACCATCCATACCGTTACTTTGAATTAGCATCTGTTTCACGAACAAAAAAATCCGTCTCCTTCAAGCAACACGAACGTGTATCGCTAAAAGAAGACGGATGAAATCACTTTTACATTTTTTCGGCAACGAAGAAGATCCGCTCGACTGTCTCAGAAGGAGCGTCCGGTCCAAAATCGCCTGTGACCGCGAGAACCCGGAATCCGGCTTCGCGTAACCATGTTACGTATTGTGCCGGAGGATACGTCCGCTGATGATGCGTTTCATCGACACGCTCATAGCGACCATCCTCCTCCTCGATGAAGAATGTCAGTTCATGGACGACAGAAAGCGGCGCTTCACCAGGATCCGCGAACCAGATATACGAGCTTTGTTCCGCATGTGTCGCGTACGTCTTCCCATTGAACAGCGTCTCCATTTTGTAAGGGGAGTGTGTATCAAATAAGAGACGTCCACCCTCCTTTAGAATCGCTGCTACATGCGTAAACGTCTGTTTGACATCCTCTTCCGTCTGGAGATAATTCAAGGAGTCGCATAGGATCGTCACGGCATCGACAGGTGTCGGCAATTCGATTTCGCGCATGTCTTGCGCCCAGAATTGAATAGTCAATCCTTCTTCCATCGCTTTTTCCTGCGCGACTTCGAGCATCTCTTCAGATAAATCGATCCCGAGCATCTCATAGTGGGCTGCTAATGCAAGCGTCGCCGTACCCGTTCCACATCCGATATCAGCAATCGTACTTCCAATCGGAACGTATGCTTTGACCCAGTCAACCCATTGATCGTAAGGGACGTCTTGCATCAATTCATCATAGATGTAGGCGAACTGTTCGTATGCCATTAGTTGACCTCGACTTCAACCTTTGGAGCATCTGCCCATAGTTTTTCGAGGTTATAGTAATCACGATCGTCACGGTGGAAGACATGAACAACGACGTTTTCAAGATCCGCCAACACCCAACGTGCCGCATCGAATCCTTCGAGGCGTTTGATCGGCAGGTTATGTTCGTGCGCGACTTCTTTGAGTTCACGCGCGATCGCCTGTACTTGTTTTTCTGAATTTCCTTCACAGATGACGAAATAGTCGGCAACTGGTGAGATGCTCGACATATTCAGGACGACGATATCTTCAGCACGTTTATCGTCGATGGCATTTACGATTAATTGTAATTCTTGTTCGACTGTCATAGGACGGTCCCCTTTCGTTTGGCCGCGACGAAGGCATTATAGGTCTCAATCGTTCGCGGGAAGATGATAGCTTGTTTTGTACATAAAAAATGAATCGTCTGACTGAGTGTTGCGATGACGGCGTCCGTCAAATCCTGTTCGGCTACTTCACGAAGCACTTCGACACCCGAATAACTACGATTCGGCTCAATCGCATCCGCGACGAAGATGATTTGATCAAGCAACGGCATACCAGGTGCCCCTGTTGTATGATTCGCGATGGCCTGATAAATCACGTCTGAATCAAGACCAAGTTCTCGACGCACAAGCTCCGCACCCACTGGCGCATGAAGTAGTTCGTCATCATAGTCGAGTAAGATCCGTTGATTCAATTCAACGGCAATCGAACGCATCTCATTCGTATCGCGGTATTTTGCATAATCATGGAGCATGGCAGCAAGTGTTGCTTCTTCTTCGTCAACACCATATTTAAGAGCCAAGTGTCGTGCCGTCTCGACGACACCTAACGTATGCACATAGCGTCGCTCAGGTAATGTGTTTTCAATGATTTGACGTGCTTCTTCAAGGCGCATATAGATTCCACTCCTCAATCCGTTGTCGAACGGCTTCCGGTACAAGGTAGCGAATGCTCCGTCCGCGCGCGACCCGTTGCCGGATATCCGTCGAAGAAATTTCTAATAATGGCATATCGACCGCTTTCACACGGGCACCACACGGAATCAAATACCGACTTCCCGGTCGAGCGACGGCACCAAAGACGACTTCCTCGTATAACCGTTCAGCTTGATACCACGTATCGAGACTAACGAGTGAATCTGCGCCGATCAGAAACAGAAACTCATGCTCCGGGTATCGGTGCTTGAGTGCACGAATCGTATCATACGTATAGGAAGGTTCTTTTCGCTCAAATTCAATCGCAGAGACAGAGAAGGCAGGGTTCAATGCAATTGCTTCTTCTACAAGACGGAGACGCTTAGTTGCGTCTGTGACAGTACGTTGTTTATGCGGTGGTACATTCGCTGGTAAAAACCAGACCGCATCAAGTTCGAGTTGTTCCTGCGCTTGTTCGGCAATCAGGAGATGACCGATATGCGGAGGGTCGAACGTTCCGCCCATCAGTCCGATTTTCATCGTGGCAATTCGAGCGTCTTGTTCTCTTTTGATTCTTTATAGAGAACGATGACTTTTCCGATGACTTGAACGAGTTCAGCATTCGTTCCTGCGACGAGTTCTTGTGCGACATCCTTTGGTGCGTCCGCACAATTTTGTAGTACTTGTACTTTCAAGAGCTCCCGCTTTTCGAGCGCATCCATCAAATCAGCGCACATCGCTTCACCGACTCCATTTTTACCGACTTGGAAAATCGGGTTTAAATCGTGAGCTGTCGCGCGTAAAAAACGTTTTTGTTTACCTGTTAACATGATTAAAATTCCTCCAATTGCTTTCGTATCACCTGCTCGCCAAGTGCGAGATCAGGTGCTTGTCCGGTGAAACGTTCAAATGCTTCAGCCGCTTGTAAGACGAACATCGGGACGCCGTCGAGTGTGTCGAGACCTTTTTCAGTCGCTTCACGTAATAGACGGGTCGGCGTCGGTCGATAAATAATATCACAAATCAAAGCGTTCGTCTCTGTCAATTCAATCGGACGTGCTTCGACATGTGGCGCCATCCCGACAGAGGTCGTATTGATGATGACGTCGTAACTCGTTAAATCAAATGTTTCGTGCCATGGCAAAACGTGTGTTCCGAATTCATCGGCAACCGCCTTAGAGCGTTCTTCTGTGCGGTTCGTGAGCGTCACATCTCCCGGTAGCGCAGCAATGATTCCTCGTGCTGCACCGCCCGCACCAAGGACAAGTGTCTTTTGAAATGACGGACGACGTTCTGTCAACGCACGGACGAATCCGATTCCATCTGTATTCGCACCAATCAACTGCCCATTCTTCCAGTATACCGTGTTGACGGCACCCGCTTTTTGAGCTGCCGGCTCCAGCCGATCCAGGTACGGAATGATTGCTGTCTTATAGGGAATCGTCACATTGATTCCATCTAGCTGATGTGTACGTAATTTCGTAATGATTCGTGGCAATTCATGCTCCGTTACATCGATAAGGTCATAACAGCCGAAAAGCCCAGCCGCTTCCAGCCAAGCTGTATGCAGCTCAGGTGAAAGTGAATGGGCAATCGGATGACCGATGACGGCAAAGCGCATCAGACGAGCGCCTCACGTAAAGATACAGCGACACCTTTCGGGGCATAAGCAGCGACACGTCCACCTTTTCCATGAACCGCAACCCACCCGAGTCCACTGAAGACGATATCCGTCTTCATGTTGTCGCGAAGACTGAATTCATGACGGACGAGCGGAGGTAGCATCTCACGCGTCTTTTCGTTCGGCGGAGACAACAGCTCACCGTTATGGTTCGCATATAGATCGTCTGCTTTTTCAAGCTTCGTCCGGTGAACTTTCAATTCGTTCGACATATAGATGACGAATGAACGCTTGTTCCCTTCCATATAGTCCAATCGCGCAAGACCTCCAAAGAAGAGCGTCTGTTGCGGATGGATTTGGAAGACTTGCGGCTTGATCTCTTTTTTCGGTGTGATCAGCTTCAAGTCCTTCGCATCAACGTAGTGAGCCATTTGGTGATGATTAATGATCCCCGGTGTATCATACAGGTTACAGTTATCGTCAAGTGGGATGTCGATTAAATCTAGTGTCGTTCCTGGGAAGTGACTGACCGTGATGACGGCCTCATCCTCTTCACCGAAACGTTTGATGACTTGGTTGATCAGGGTCGATTTCCCGACATTCGTACAACCAACGACATAGACGTCGCGTCCTTTTCGATAATAATCGATTTTCTCAGCGAGTTCATCGACCCCGTGACCTTTTTTCGCACTGATCAGATGAACGTCAACTGGACGTAATCCAAGTTCTTTCGATGCTTGACGCATCCAGTTCATGAGACGGTTCGGATTCAATGACTTCGGTAATAAATCGGCTTTGTTCCCGACGAGTAAGACATCATTTTTTCCGACAAACCGATGTAATCCCGGTAACCAGCTTCCATTAAAATCGAAGATATCAACGATTTTAACGACAAGTGCATCTTTTTGACCAATTCCGTCTAAGATTTTAACGAAATCATCGTCGGATAAAGATACATCTTGAATTTGATTGTAGTGCTTTAATTTAAAACAACGTTGGCAAATGACCATTTCACGATCAAGTGCAGATTTAGGTGCGTATCCTGGTGCTTTTGTGTCTTCCGTTTGAATGGCGACACCACAACCAGCGCAGTGGATTTCTTCGATCATATTATGTTGAGCCGCATGCGGGAATGATTTCCCTTCTCTTTTCACCGTAGCGCCCTGCTCGCTACTCCAAGAGCGTAACTTCCGACCTCTCGCCGTACATGTTGCGACTACTGCCTTCCCTTTCATCTACCGATCTGACAGGGTTATTGTTGCTTATCCTGACGAAGTGTTTCGATCGGATGCTTCAGTGCAGAAGGATCTTCCTTGACGCGTTGTGTCAATTTATAGATTCCTTTGCGTTTCATCCGGTGGAAAATGACACGTTCCATCAGGCGATTGAATTTCGTGACGACACCGTCCGTCTTAACGACGGGTTGAACGTGGATGACTTCGATTCCAACGGAGTTTGCACCGAGTACATCCGTGAAGAGTTGGTCTCCTAAGAAGACGACTTCTTTCGCGTGATAGCCGAATTCCGTCAATGCCCGTTTAAACCCGATAGGAAGCGGTTTTCGAGCAGGCGCAATATAATGCAGTCCGAGTGGATCCGCGAACTTCTTAACGCGGTCTCCGTTATTGTTCGATACGATGATGACGTCAAAACCATATTGATTATTCACCATATCCAGCCAAGCAACCAATTCGTCTGGAGCATCTGCGATATTCCATGCGACGAGCGTATTATCAAGATCGGTCAAAATAGCTTTGACACCGTTTCGTTTGAGCATTTCAAGGTCGATATCGTAGATCGAAGCCACGAAATGTTTCGGATAAAGTCGTTTGAACAAGAATAAAACCTCCAGATAATGGTCTAGCTCTATAGTTAAGTTTAAGAAACAGTTATGCTCTTATCGTTCGATTATAGCACAATCAGGTAGCAAGAGCGACGCACAAAAGAAAACGGAAGGCGAACCTCCCGTTTTCTTAATAATACCGAATCCACAAATAGAGTTGGGATAGGATCAACGTCACAATCGTGATCGGTGCTCCGTAAATCAAAAAGCGCATATAGGTGAATTTTTCACCTTGTCGTGTCGCAAGACCCGCGACAATGACGTTTGCCGATGCACCGATCAATGTCCCGTTACCACCGAGACATGCACCGAGTGCGAGGGACCACCATAAAACATCCACTTTCGCATCTGCTGGTGTAAGTCCGATCCCAGCAGCGACATCATTGATGAGCGGGATCATTGTCGCGACAAACGGAATGTTATCAATCGTCGCACTCGCGATACCGGACAACCAAAGAACAGCAGTTGCTGTCGTCTGAATGTCACCGCCTGTCAAATCAATCGTCTTCTCCGCAAGATATCGAATGATACCGGCTTCCTGAATTCCACCAACAAGTACAAATAGTCCGGCGAAGAAAAAAATCGTAGTCCATTCAACACGTGCAAAGATTCCTTCTAGCTGATGATCGTTTTCAATTGTTAGCAACATCAGGACGGTCGCTCCAAGAATTGCGATCGCTGGTGCTTCGAGATGGAGTCCGATTCGATCAAGCATCGGATGCAATACGAAGAGTGCAATCGTACTAACGAGTACGACACTACTCCGCGTGACGAGTTTTCGACTGACAATATAACTCTTTTCATCGATTTCCATCAATTTTTGTCGATCTTCTGCCTCGACATGCAGTTGCTTCCGGAAGACGAAGTACAGAATGCCGATCGTCACGACCGTAATGATCAGGATGATCGGTGCAAGATTCAGCAAAAAGGCATTGAACGTTAAGTGTGGATTCGCGGCACCGATCATGATGTTCGGTGGATCGCCAATCAAGGTCGCCGTCCCACCGATGTTCGCAAATAATACTTCGGCGAGCAAGAACGGAAACGGTGCGATTTTAAGTATCTTTGTAATCGAGAAAGTGATTGGGACAATCAATAAGACTGTCGTGACGTTATCCAAAAAGGCAGATCCAAGTGCCGTCAATGCGGATAATAGAATCAACACTTTGATTGGGTCGCCTTTTGTTGTCTTCGCTGCACGAATCGCAATATATTCAAACAATCCAGATTGATTGGCAATCGTAACGAGAATCATCATCCCAATTAATAAGACGATTGTTCCCCACTCGATGTATTCAAATAATGCAGTCTCGAGATCCACAATGCCGACGATGACCATCGCGAGCGCTCCGAGTAGAGCGACGATCGCCCGGCTTACTTTTTCACTGATGATGAAGCCATAGGTCACTAAAAAAATGATAAGTGCGATATATGTCTGGACCTGTGTACTTCCGATTTCTGCTAATGCCATTGCCGGCATGATTCATTCCTCCTAAACGTAAGGAGACGCCCCGAACGGGCGCCTCGCTCTCATGAATGCCATTGTCCGAGGCGTTGCCCCATTAAAACTGGTCCAATCGCTTGTGTATCTAATGTCAATGCATCTTTCGGACAGATCAGGACGACCGTTGAACCGAAAGAAAAGTATCCGAACTCATCTCCTCGACGAAGTTCCTTTGCTTCGTTTGTCCGAACGATTGAGTTGACGTTGAGTGCACCGACCATGACATGTTCAAGTGCATGTTTTCCTTGGACGATACGTGTCACGCGACGATAGTTCCGTGTCAATGGACGAAGCGCATGTGTGAGACCGATCTCATTCACCGGTGCCGAATCCCGACCGAGCGTATAACTGGTCCGGATCGTTCCGTCCATCGGTACATGGACACGGTGGTAGTTTTGCGGACTCAAGTAAAAGATCATCACACGTCCCCCGACATATTGTTGCGCCTCGTGATGGGAACCGAGTAACTCTGATACCGTATACGATTGTCCTTTGACGGTAAAGCGGCTATCAGCCGTCAAGTCGTCAACGACAGACAACATACCGTCACACGGACTGACGAATGCGCCTTCTGATTGATCAATTGGTCGCATTTCCGGTTTGACATGACGAATGAAAACGTCATGTAAACTCGAATACGCTTCTAAATTCCGAGTCGCTTCTGCCATATTCAAATCATATGCCCGAACGAACGGACCGATGAACGGACGACTGACCCGGCTCATCGCAAACCGTTTCAGCTGTTTGGCAACAAGCGGGTGTCCATTTAACTCGAACACGCGAGAGTAGAACCATTTTTTAATCATTGAGATCACCGGACGATTCTTCTTTTGAATCCTTTACTTCTTTTCCAGCAAAGAACTCTTTATAGCTGTCTTCTGTTTGTTCACCAGCTACCCGTCCGACTTCCTTACCGTCCTTAAAATGAACGACCGTCGGTGTACCCTCGATGCCAAACGTGTCCCAAGCTGACTGTTCGAAAGCAAGATCGATTTGTTCGAACGGAATGTCTTGTTTTTCACCAAGCGGAACAAGATATGGTTTTACTTTTTCGCAGTGCACGCATCCCGTTTGATAGAAATACGTATAGAATTCGTCACCGGATTTTACTTTATCCGAGACTTGTGTAGCTGTTAGATTGCCATTCTTCGATGCGGAATCATCACGATCCGTGAAGACGAGCAGTAATCCCCCAACCAATACGATCAAGGCAATGACTCCCGCTGTAATCCAGTTCGCTTTGGATTGCGGTTTTTTCGTGTTTTTTCGTTTCGACTTCTTTGACACGTCTATCCCTCCGTCATTCTGGTATAAGCCATTTTTTCTGAATCATTATAGCATGACCATTCGCAAGAATCGTATCGATTTGCAAAGCGTCATCAATCAGTAACAGATCAGCACGTTCTCCGGTCGCTACCTGCCCACCCGGAACGCCATATGCATCCGCGACATGTCGCGTGATCGTCGAAATTGCCTGATCAAAAGCAACACCATGCTCTACTGCATCGCGCACGGCTTGCATCAAGGAAGATGGTTTTCCTGTATCGATTCGCACTAATCGACCTGCATCATCAAACGCCGGAAGACTTGCACCAGCGTCGCTCGACATCGTGATCTGCTCGGGTGGGATTCCCGCTGCTAGAGCACGGGCAACAGCCTGCCCTGCCGGAATCTCTCCTTCATCAACGAAGCTTTCTGTCGTACACGTCGTGAAATCGATTCGTCCGCCCTGTTTCGCCCAAGCGAGTCCCGCCTCAAAAATCCGTTCACTCCGATTGATATGCGTCGGGAGAAATTGCCCTATTGGAATATCAGTCGTTTCAATCACTTCATGTAATAAATCAAGCCCTTGTTTCCCGTCTCCGATGTGGACGTTCATCGTTCCCGACACGCCTTTGACCATGCCGGCGATTCGAGCCTCTGATGCTAACCGCGCGAGTTCATGGGCAGTCGGCTGTGTCGATCGGTGATCATTGATGGCAATCTCTCCGATGCCAATCACTTCATTGATGAGGACGATATCATGCCCTGTCGAATGTGTCAGGAAGACGGGTGGCACCATGTAACTTCCGCTCAAGAGAAATGGACGAATACCGGATGCGGCATATCCTCGTATGTGTGCCAGTAGATCAATTCCGGTTCGCGTCCAGCCATCTGTTCCGAGCAATCCGACGACTGTCGTGACACCGCCTTCGAATATGTCACGAACAGTCAACGGAGCCGTTCGTGTCGCAAATCCGCCTTCCCCTCCTCCACCAATTGGATGTAAGTGTCCATCGATGAAACCAGGAACTAGCCGTTTGCCGCGACCATCAATCCGGTGTGTAATCAGTGCTTCATCTATGGTATAGGAACCGATTCCGATGATCTGATTTCCTGCTATGTAGATATTTTGCGGCATCTGTTGCCACATGACCTGTTCGATAACGATCATCGCTCATTCCTCCTTAAGACAAAAAGCGAGCCTATCGTCCAAGTGACGATATCTCGCTTTTCCTTATTCTGCCTTAGTCCCTTGACCAAGACCTAAATCTTCATTGACGGCATCGAGTGCGAAGACGACAAGTGAAGTGACGACAGACATCGCTGTCGCGAATCCAAAGCTATACGATACTGCATCAACCGCTGATACGATGAACACGGCTGTGTTCACGAGTAAGAATGACCAAAAGAATGTAACGAGAAAACGCATGATTTCCCCTCCGTTTCCATAACGTACTATAGTGTTGTCCTACGATTTGTAGTATACCATTTTTTAATCTAAGCAACAGCCTTTCTCCGTTTTTTTCAAACGCTTTCTTTTCCTTGAAAAACTTCATCAATTCATACAGGCGACTGTCACTTCGTATGCTACAGTAGAACTAACGAAAAGAAAGCGGAGGATTTCATCATGACTCGTCACTTAATTGCTGTCGATCTCGACGGCACCCTTTTAAAGGATGATAAAACGATCAGTGTGGCAAACATCGCTGCGCTTCAACGTGCACGTGCAAACGGTCACGAAGTCGTCATCGCAACCGGACGACCATTTCGTCACGCCAGGAAATATTACGAACAGCTCGGTTTGACGACACCGATCGTTAATTTTAACGGTGGTCTCGTCCATCACCCGCAGAATGTTCATTTTGAAGTCCAGCACCATCCAATTCCACTCAAGACCGTCCAACATATTTTGGAATCCGTCGCTGAAACAAAGACACAAAATATCGTTTGTGAAGTCACGGATCATGTCTATTTTCAATATGATCCTGTCGGTATCTATGAATTTTATACCGATCACGCCTTGTCGGTCACAACGGGAGATTTACGAAAAGTACTTCTTCACGAACCAACGTCACTTTTGATTCATGCTAAAGGAGAACATGTCGATGAGATTCGTTCCGAACTATCCGGTGTCCATGCTGAGACAGTACTTAATCGTCAATGGGTGAAACCTGAATTCATGGTCGAAGTGATGCGAAAAGGTACAAGTAAGGCGGTCGGTCTTGCTCACATCGCGCATCATCTCGGGATTGATTCCCGACAGATCGTCGCGTTTGGTGATGAGGAAAATGATTTGGAAATGATCGAGTATGCTGGTCATGGTGTTGCAATGGGAAACGCCATCCCTGCCTTAAAACACCTGGCAAATGGCACGACGAAGCGAAACGAGGACGATGGTATCGCGTACTATTTAAAACATGTCTTAGGACTCGCATGAAGAGATACGAAAAGGCACTTGCTGCATATCGCAGAGCAAGTGCCTTTTTCATTATCCTTTTCGGAAGTATCCAACGACCGAGTCCGTCGCGACGACGTTGATGAATACTGTCTCGTCCGCTTCCCGACAAATCCGTTCGATATCCCGCAATTCGTGACGCTCAATGACCATCATCAACGTCGCTTTCTCAGCTCGTGAATACGTACCGATCGAAGGAATCTGCGTGATTCCACGAATGATGTGCTGATGCAGAGCCGTCGTGATGTCATCCGCATGATTCGTGACAATAAAAATCGTCAAGCGTTGGTTACTTGTATGAATCTCATCGACGACCTTAGAAGTCACGTAGATGAAGACGATCGTATATAAGGCAGTCGACCAGCCGAACAACGCACCTGCCAATAATGCGATCAAAAAGTTCAAGACGAACAGATATAAGCCGACACTGCGATCGGAGAAACGGGCAAAGATGAGGGCGACGATATCAAACCCACCCGTTGAAGCACCGAATTTAATCGTGATACCGGTACCAATCGCAAGCAAGACCCCTCCAAACACTGCATTCAGTGTCTGATCACCTGGTATGACAGCATATTGAGGAATAAGACCAATAAAAATCGTCGTTGCCAGAACCGAAATCAACGTGACGATTGTAAAACTCCGACCTAACATGATCCATGCAAGCACGATCAAAGGTAAGTTCAGCGCTAAGAACCAAACGTTTTCACCAAACGCGAACGCTGTATTTTGAAGGACTTGCGTCAAGATTTGGGCAAGTCCTGTAAATCCAGTCGAATAAACACCACTTGGAATCAAAAACCAGTTCATGGCAACGGCAATGACGAATCCTCCAATCGTAGCCACGATCACTTTTAACATACTTTCCTTTACTACAGCTGTCACACGCCGTTCTCCTCTCATTCATAACTATCTTGAAACACTTTAGCACATTCAAATGTCGCCGGATAGTCAAGATTTCCAAAGATTGATGTTCTTTTTCATGATGGCGTTTTCATTTGTGACAAAGGTGTCCTCTAATTCGTGTTACACAAAAAAAGAACCGACTTGGCATCGGTTCTTTTTCATCGTTTTATACTGTCATCGAAGCAGGCACCGTAATCTTTCCTCCTGCCGGAACTTCTACAGTCGTTCCATGAACGTTTAAGCTGACTGCTTCGCCTTCCGTCTGAGTGATTTCGACGGCGTTTGGCTGAACATGGACATGGATATGATGACCGCGCCACTGCATCCGGAACGCATAGCTCGTCCAGCCTTTTGGCAACATCGGCTTAAAGGACAACGTATCGTTCGCTACCCGTAATCCGGCGAATCCATGGACGATCGACATCCAAGATCCAACCATCGACGTGATGTGTAATCCGTCTTCTGTATCATTGTTGTAGTTATCGAGATCAAGTCGCGCCGAACGTTGGTACAATTCAACTGCCTTTTCCTCATAGCCGACTTCCGCTGCAATGATCGAGTAGATACATGGAGATAATGATGATTCGTGAACCGTACGTGGTTCATAGAAATCGAAGTTCGCTTTCTTCTCTTCTAGACTGAAGCGATCCGTCAAGAAGTAGAGACCTTGCAGGACATCTGCCTGTTTAATGAATACAGAGCGAAGGATCCGGTCCCAAGACCAATTCTGGTTCAGCGGAAGATGTTTTGGATCGAGTTCAGCGACCAAAATTTGTTCCTTATCCATGAAGCCATCCTGTTGCATGAAGATACCAGGAGCTGCTTCATCTTTTGGATAATACATCTTCGCGTCGATATCTGCCCACTTCGCCAGTTCCTCATCCGTCAACGCTAATTGATGCATGAGTTCTTGCAAACGTTCTGGTTCTTCTTGTGCTAGATGACGGTGAACGGTCTGTGTATATTCGAGACACCATGCTGCGATCAGATTCGTATACCAGTTGTTGTTCACGTTGTTCTCGTATTCATTTGGTCCCGTCACCCCAAGAATCATGTAGACATCCTTATGCGCCACATAATTGACACGGCTTGCCCAATAACGAGCAATCTCGACTAACACTTCAAATCCGTATTGTCCGAGATACGACGTGTCACCCGTGTAGTTCGTGTAATTATAAATCGCATGCGCGATCGCGCCGTTCCTGTGAATCTCCTCATGCGTAATTTCCCACTCGTTGTGGCACTCTTCTCCATTCATCGTCACCATTGGATAAAGCGCACCCTTCATCCCGACATTCTTATCCGCGTTTTCTTTTGCTTGCGGTAATTGATTATGCCGATATTTGAGTAGGTTCCAAGCCACTTCCGGCTTCGACGTCGCGAGGTAGAAGTTCAAGCAGTACGCTTCTGTATCCCAATACGTCGCACCGCCATACTTTTCGCCCGTGAATCCTTTCGGTCCAATGTTAAGGCGTGAATCTTCGCCTGTGTATGTCTGGAACATATGGAAGATATTAAATCGAATCCCTTGTTGTGCTTCGACATCTCCTTCAATCTTCACGTCTGCTTCTTCCCAGTGATGCAACCACGCTGCTTCATGTGTCGCAAGTAATGTATCAAATCCGGATTCGAAAGCGGTATGAACCCGTTTCATCGCTTGTTCCAGTAATGCGTCGATGTCATAGTCACGATTCGTTACGAGCGCAACGAATTTCTCGACAGTGACACCTTCTCCGACTACTGCTTGTTTCGTAAAACGATTCGCGACATACTGCGTATTGCCGTCAACGACTTCACAACGTGCGCCTTCGACATCCGTGATCATAGCTGCTGTCACATGCCAATCAAGCTTTTTCGTCTTCGACGTGACGTAACCAAAACGCTCTTCGATTCCGTGTTCAACGGGAAGCCAGAACTTCTCATCATAGTTTGAGTCTTCATTCTCAACATCCGCATCGAGATACGATTCAATGATGATCTCTGCTTCGAAATTGACAGGTGTTACCGTATATTGCAAGGCTGCGATTTCTTTATCGACAATCGAGAAGAAACGTTTGGATTCAACTTTTATTTCCTCTTCCCCATGTTTCAACAGCATCGTCCGTGACAACACACCGTGTTGCATATCGAGTTCGCGTTTGAAGTCGACGACTTCCCACGTGTTCAAATCAACTGCTTTTCCATTAACGGATACTTTTAAGCCCATGATATTGACAGCATTGAGTACTTTCGCGAAGTATTCCGGATAACCATTTTTCCACCAACCAACACGTGTCTTATCTGGATAATAAACACCTGCGACATACATGCCTTGATGTGTGTCACCTGTGTACTCTTCTTCAAATGTACCGCGCATTCCCATATGACCGTTTCCGATCGATGTCATCGATTCTGCTAGTCGATTATCTTCTGGATGAAAACCAAGCTCTGTAATTTTCCACTCATTGACCTCAAAAAGTCGTTTCATCGTCAAGTCGCTCCTTTTATGCTAAACATGTCAGCTAGCCTGATCATGTAAGCGTTTCATCTGTACTCTACATTCTTTATTGTACACATAAAAAGCTTCAATGCAATCGTTTGCACGAAAATAAATTTCTTTTTCTGCAACCGCTTCCTTTTACTAGGAATAGATGTCTCTTGCATCAAAAAAAGTCTATGATTAAACCCGTCGATTTAAACATAGACTTTCGTTTCATGCTTCGGATTTTCCGCCACAAGACTGACGGACGACAAGATAGTGTGGGACAATGACGCGTTTCCCATAAGGCGTCGCATCTTCATTGATTTGTTCAATCAAACAATTCGTTGCTTCAAAGCCAAGTCCAAAGATATTGATTTCGACAGAAGTCAACGGTGGACTTGAGAATTCTGCGATGAACAAGTTATTGAAACTGACGACAGCCATTTGATCTGGTACACTGATGCCCATCTCATTGAGCGTACTCATGACACCAAGTGCCATCATGTCGTCACTGACAACGACAGCGGTCGGTGGGTGTTCAAGTGACATTAGTCGTTTGACTGCTTCAGCCCCTCCTGTCGTCATAAATGGTGCGCTGACAATATAAGACTCTTGAATTGGAATGCCCTCTTCCATGAGAGCCGTCTTGTATCCGCCGACACGCTCTTGCGTCACGGCTAAGTCCTGTGCGCCACCTACGAATGCGATGCACTCGTGTCCGAGTTGATGTAAATACTTCGTTACCTCTCGACCTGCCAGATAATTATCCGTATCGACATACGTGACGTGCGACGAATCACTGAATGGTTTCCCGACGACGACGAACGGGAACTTCGAGTCTTGCAAAAATTGAACGACTTTATCATCCGTTCGGGAATAAAGAACGACGACACCATCGACGCGGCGACCCTGAACCATCGAGACGACACCTTCGTAAACCTCTTCTTCCGAGACACCTGTCGTCATATAAAGCGAATATCCATTTTGATGCGCTTTTGTACTAATCCCTCGAATGACTTCCGAAAAGAATGGATTTTGAAGCGTTTTTGTTGCGGCACTCGGCATGACGAGACCAATCGCTTGTGTCGTCCGATTCGCTAGACTGCGCGCATGAACGTTCGGATAGTATCCGAGTTCATCCATCGCCTGTCGTACCCGTTCTTTCGTCTTTTGACTGATACGCGAACTGTTCGCGATGACGCGTGACACCGTCGAGGGTGCGACATTTGCCTCCCGTGCTACATCCTTGATTGTTACCTGCATCCCCTTCACCTCACATTTCCCCTACTTAAGTATTTTATTTCGTTTGACGTTGCATCCGTTTACGGTGAACGAGAAGAAGTATGAGCGCTAAAATTGGAGCGATTGCACCGATTGCGACGATCGACCACCAATTGACTTGTGATTTTTCGATGACGTAGCTATTTGCGCTACTTGCATCGAGCGTGATCTCATACGCGTCACCATCTTGACGCACCAAGTCTGAGAATAAAAGACCTCTCAAACGCTGATCATTACCGATTTCTTTCGCAGATACACGTAAGCTCGTTTTTTTCTCCCCAAGATTAATCGCATAAACGACTTGTTGTTGTTTGGTTTCCCGTGAGTAGACCGCCATATGATCCGTTTTTGCGATCAAGCGTTGCTTCCCTGTGGCAAACGCTGGGTAGTCCTCGCGCATCTCATTCAACGTTTTTACGTACTGTTGCATCTTCTTGTTTTGATCAAATGTCATCATCATCCGGTTTCCGGGATCCTCACCGCCTGGCATCGCTACCTCTGTTCCTTGGTAGACGATTGGCATACCTGGAGCAGCATAGAGTGCAAACAGCGCTAATCGAAGTTGACGCTCCTCTTCTTTTGCGCCACTAATCTTCGCTTCCGTGATGAAACGTTTGACATCATGATTGTCAACGAAAGTTGCAAGTCCTTTAGCATTCGGATTAAACGTAGTATCTCGATTATAAACTGAATCGAGTTCTTCCGCTGAACCATTTTTGCGGGCAAACTGGTCCTTAACCCCATAATAAAACGGGAAATTCGTGACGGAATCAAAGCCTAATTTTGAATAGGAGGCAATTTTTCGCGGATCTCCGTCAAACACTTCAGCCAGTAAGAATAAGTTTGGATGCTTTTCCTTTACTGCAGGAATGAATGTTTTCCAAAATGCGGCTGGCACATGGCGAACCGTATCCAGTCGATAACCGTCTATACCCGTTTCATCGACCCAGTAGTTCGCAACATCAATTAAGTAATTCACAACTTCAGGATTTTCCGTGTTGAAGTCTGGTAAATCAAATAACCAATTATTTTCGACTTCCGACGCATTATTCCAGTTCATGATGGGTTGATTTTTATGGAACCAGTCCGGTTTTTCTTTGACCATTGGGTGATTCGGTCCTAAGTGATTGACGACAAGATCGAGAACGACCTTGATATCTCGGTCATGCGCTTCCTTGACGAGACGCTTGAACTCTTCTTTTGTTCCAAAATGCGGATCAATCTCGTAATAATCATCCGTCCAGTATCCATGATACCCATTTGGACGGTTCTTAAAGATTGGTGTTAACCAAATTGATGTGAAGCCTTTTTTCTTGATGTAATCAAGACGTTTCGTCACCCCTGCTAAATCTCCACCTTGGAAGGCTTTTGGATTCTCAGGATCCGCCTCTCGGTCATTACTCGGGTCTCCGTTCTCGAACCGATCAACCATGATGAAATACATCCGTTCTTTTTCCCAACTTGCTGCTTCCCCGATCATCGGTTGAAGTCCGATAGACAAGAGAAGCGGCAAGAGGAGAAGCATTATGCCTCGTCTCATGCCGCTGATTTCCCCCTTATGATTATCCTTTCGTTCCACCAGCTGTCAAACCAGAAACGAAGAAACGCTGGAATGCGAAGAAAAGAAGAACGATTGGAACTGCTGATAATACGGCACCTGCCGCGAATAACGTAAAGTTGTTGTCGAACTGCTCTGACACCATGTTATACAACCCGACCGCAAGCGTCTGTTTCTCAGGAGAACGCAGCACAAGCGATGCTAAGATGAAATCGTTAAATGGAGCCATGAAGTTGAACAACGCGATGACGGCGACCATCGGCTTTGCGAGCGGTAAGATGATTTGCCAGAAGATTCGTAAGTGACCGGCACCATCCATCCGTGCCGCCTCATCAAGTTCTTTTGGAATCGTATCAAAATATCCTTTGGCAAGATACGTATTCATTGGAATCGCGCCACCTGAATAGAGTAAGATAAGCGCCAGATGCGTATCAAATAATTCTAACATATTAAGCAGGACATAAATCGCAATGATTGCAACGAATTGCGGTACCATCTGCAACACGAGGAATAGGATTAGTGAATTTTTCCGACCGACAAAGCGATAACGTGAAAAAATATATCCTGTTAACGTAATCAAAGCGACGGATACCACCATCGTGATGACGGCGATCTTAATCGTATTCAAGTACCACATGCCGTAATCCGTTTTTGCTGGATCAAACAAATCGAAATAGTGAATTAATGTCGGATTACTTGGGAAGATATCCGATGTAATGCTTTTCCCTGGGTTCAGTGAGGTACCCACGACCCAAAGAAGTGGATAGACGATAATGATGGAGGCGATCGTCAAAATGAGATATGACAACGCCATATTAATTCGGTTTTGTTTTCTCATATTAGATCATATCCTCATCTTTGAATGATTTTGAACGCTTGAACTGAATGACGGCAATCGTCATGATGAAGAACGACAACACAAGCGTGATGGCTGCTGCGAATCCGTACTGCGGATTTGAGCCGAGCGATAATTTGTAAATCCATGAAATCAAGATATCCGTTCCACCTGCTGATTGTCCCGGTACTGCCGGTCCACCATTGTTGAAGAGATAAATGATATTGAAGTTATTGAAGTTGAACGTATACTGCGTGATTAAGATTGGTGCCGTTGCAAATAGAATCATCGGTAACGTGATTAGGCGGAATTTCTCGCCTGCTGTTGCTCCGTCAATCGTCGCCGCTTCATAAAGATCTTCAGGAATCGACTGTAAGATTCCTGTCGTCAGCGTCATGATGTATGGGAATCCTAACCACCACTGAATACCAATCAAGGCAAGCTTCGTATACGTCGGATCCGTCATCCAGTCGAGACCATTCTCAAGACCGATCGCTGGTAACAATGTCGTATTGAAGACACCGAAAGTTTCATTGAACATCGAGCGGAAGATCAAAATCGTGATGAACGCTGGTACTGCCCATGAAAGAATCAAGATCGAACGGAAGAAACGTTTTCCTTTGAGTCCTTTTTGATTCAGCAAGACTGCAAGGCCAATTCCAATTGCGATGACCCCTGTCGTCGAAGCGACGGTCCAGACAAGCGTCCAACCAAGAACGCTCACGAACGTATCACGGAAAATATCGACGGTGAAAATGTTCAGGAAGTTTTGGATGCCGATCCAGTCGACCAGCTTCGCTGGTGGTGAGTTGTTGAATTTGTAGTTCGTAAACGCAATCAAGAATGTAAAGATCAACGGTAAGACGACCGTGAACACTAAAAGTACTAGTGAAGGAATCAACATCGCGTACGGGAACCCGTTATCGCGGAAGTTCCGTAGTTGCATCTTCAAGGAAGGTACTTCGAGGTTCATGTCACGTAACTTACCGATTCGATACGCATCGATAAAGTTCCAGACGTAAATGGCGATACCAAAGACAAGTAAAATCAAGGCAATGATGCCCTCGACCATTAGAAAGATCGAGTGATCCCCCCTTACGCCTGGTACCTCACCGAGTGTAATCAAGCCCCAGATCGCTCCGCGATCGCCAGGACCATTTCCGGCTCCTTTGAAGAACAGTTCAAAGTTAACGAGGAAATATGAAAGTACGACAATAAAAAATGTCGCGCCTTTAAGGAATTGTTTATTGTATAGTTGTCCTACTCCTGGAATGATCGACATCAGCGCCGCAATCTTGCGGTGGTTCGTCTTTTTTTCAGGCGTTGGATTCGTCGGGTGTGGTGTTGCAATCGCAGCCATCGTCCGTTCTCCTTTCCAAAGGTCATGTCTGACCTCAGGCTTCTCTTCCAACCATAAAGATGAGGGGGAATCCAAGATCCCCCTCTCTTTATCTCTTTGTCATGGATTCATGCGTTCCACTTACGCTTATTGATTGTTTGCTTCGATTTGTTGCTTGATTTGTTTGACAGCATCATCTGCTGATTTTTGTGCGTCTTGTTTGTTCGTTGCAACAAGTTGAAGTGCTGCTGCCATCGGCTCCCAAACTTGACCCATTTCAGCGATGTTCGGCATAGGTACACCGTTTTTCGCTTGCGCGAAGACTGCTGCTGCGACTTCATTGTCCTTGATTGTTGCATCTTCTTGAAGTTCAGTGACTGGTGGGATCTCGTTGTATTTCTCGAACATTGCTTTCGCGTTATCTTTACCAGTGAGAGAAGCCAAGAACTTTTCAGCCCACTCAGCATTTTCTGAGTATGCTGAAATTGCGTATGTTTTTACACCAACGAAAGTTTTGATCGGTTCACCGTTTGGAAGTTTTGGAAGTTCCGAAGCTCCAAGGTTGATACCTTTTTCCTTATAACTTGCAACAGCCCATGGTCCGTTCATGACAGCTGCGGCTTTTTTATCACCGAAGAGTTGGTCCATGGCTTGACCACCGCCACCACCGATGAGACCTTTCGGGAAGAGACCCTCTTTATACCATTTACCGATGTAATCCATTCCTTCGACGGCACCTTTATTGTTCAAGCCGATATCTGCTGGATCCAATTTGCCACCATTGTCTTTGAAGACATAACCGCCGTATCCACCGATTGGACCGTATGCGAAGTAGAAGTTGTCCCACAGAGCAAGGAATCCGTACTTACCATCTTTTTTCTTTTCAGTAGACAGTTTGTATAAGTCATCCATCGAAGTTGGTGCTTCTTTTAGTTCATCTTTATTGAAAAGGAGGATTGGTGTTTCAATGGCTTTCGGATATCCGTAGACTTTCCCGTCAAACGTTACTGCTGATTTTGCAGTATCGAGGAACGGCTCAAGTGCTTTTTCTCCGTCTTTAAGTTCAGCAATCAACCCTTGGTCAACGACTGTACCAATTTGATCGTGAGGAAGAAGCATGATGTCTGGTCCTTTACCTGCTGGTCCATCAAGTGCTACTTTCTTTTGCTGATCCGTCATTTTGACTTCTTTGACTTCGACTTTCACGCCTTCTTTTTCTTCGAACGCTTTAGCTGCCGCTTTTGTCGTTTCAGCTTTGTCTGTATCTTCCCAGACGACGATTTTAGATGGTTTTTTACTGCCTGATTCTGAAGATGAAGAATCAGAATCTGATCCACCGCCACATGCTGCAAGTGCACCCATTGCCATGACAGATACAGAAAGACCTGCTACGAATTTTTTCATTTCCATGATTGAAATTTCCTCCCCAAGTTAACTTATGAATGATACGTTTTAATGCACAACGTTTGCATAAAGGCACAACCATTTTCCCATGATAACAACCAAATGGTTGTAAGCGTTTTATGAAAACGTTTGCATCACCTTTACATTTTTATTATACAATCTAAAATCCTTTTGACAAGACCTTTTAATCAATTATTTTCTTACATTTCAAAAACTTTTTATTTCTGATTTCATTATTTGAATCAAATGCTAGGTTGGATAAGCAAACAAAAAGAAAACGTTTTCATTTTTATCGTTTGCACAACATGATGCAAACGATTGCATCATACTCTCGACTTTTATCAGGAATCCTTGATTTCATGGGATTGCAATTGACTTTAAGAAAGCGCTTTACTATTCTTAGGTCGAAGATATAATCAATACGATGCAAGCGATTGCGTTAAGGAGTGACTGCCATGTTCAAAGAAGCTGTGTTTCACCGTGCGATGTCTCCCTTCGTCTATAAGTATGACGAGCGAACGATCCACATCCGTTTACAAACAAAAAAAAATGACGTTGATCGCGTCGATTTGATTTGGGGCGATCCGTATGATTGGCATACTGAAAACCCAGATGCCGCCGACTGGAACTTCGATCCCTCGAAATCAAACTACTGGAATACATTCGAAACGCCGATGAAGCGTAGTGGCTCTGATGAACTATATGATTATTGGTTCATCGATGTCGTTCCACCCTTCCGTCGTCTACGATATGGTTTCCGTCTCCATGACGGTGCGACAAGTCAAGTCTTTACAGAACGTGGATGGTTCGACGAAAAACCACTCGATGACACTGGATATTATTTCTGCGTTCCTTTCCTTAATGCAGTCGATGTATTCACTGCACCGGATTGGGTCCAGGATACGGTCTGGTATCAAATCTTCCCAGACCGCTTCGCAAATGGCGATACGACGAACGATCCGGCTGGTACACTTCCATGGAACAGCACGGCACCAACGACGACGAATCTCTTCGGTGGAGATTTCCAGGGTGTCATCGATCATATCGACTACCTTGTTGAGCTCGGTATTACTGGCATTTACTTCTGTCCGATCTTCTTGGCGAAATCGAATCATAAATACGATACGATTGATTACTTAGAAATTGATCCACAGTTCGGCACTAAAGAAAAATTCAAGGAAATGGTTGATTTGTTACATGCACATGGTATTCGCATCATGCTAGATGCCGTCTTTAATCACGCTGGCTTCCACCATAAAGCCTTTGCTGATATCCGTGAACATGGTAGTCATTCGACATATAAGGAATGGTTCCACTTGCGCGATTTCCCACTCGTGACCGAACCGCTACCGAACTACGATACATTTGCTTTCGTACCTGAGATGCCGAAATTCAATACCGAGAACGATGAAGTAAAGTCATACTTACTCCATGTCGCCCGCTATTGGGTCGAGGAATTCGGAATCGATGGCTGGCGACTCGACGTCGCCAACGAGGTCGATCACGCATTTTGGCGTGATTTCCGTCAAGTCGTTAAGGAAGTCAACCCTGACACGTATATCCTTGGTGAAATTTGGCATGACTCACAGGAATGGTTGCTCGGTGACCAGTTTGACGCCGTCATGAACTATCCATTTACGAATGCCGCTTTGAATTTCTTTGCTTTAGATAAGACTAAAGCAACTTCGTATGCGAACGATATGTCGCATGTATTGTTCTCAAACACGATGAATGTCAATGAAGTGACCTTTAATTTAATCGGTTCACACGATACACCACGTGCGTTGACGCGTGCTGGCAATAACAAACAAAAGCTTCGTCTTCTCTTGTTATCGATGTTGACGTTCTCGGGTAGTCCCGTCATCTATTATGGTGATGAAATCGGTCTCGATGGCGATCAAGATCCAGGCTGTCGGAAATGCATGCCATGGGATCCAGAGGAGCAGGATCAGGAGTTATTCGCCTATACGCGACACTTGTTACAGCTTCGAAAGCAGCATAAGACGCTTGCGAACCAAGGTCACATTTCTTTCGTTCATGCGAATGATGAGACGAATACGATCATCATGCGTCGCATGAGCCCGGAAGGATTGTATTATATCTACTTCAACAATTCAGATGTTCCTGTTTCGCTGACCGCTCCACAAGCTGGTCGAGGACTTGATTTATTGACGAACACGCACCAGCAGACACTTGATGTTTCTCTCCCCGCGTATTCTGGAACGATCGTTCAAGTCTTATAACCACCTAAAAGCCTGTACACCCACCTTCTAAAAAGAAGTTTTGTGTACAGGCTTTTTTCTGTATCCGTTCTCCAAGATAAAAACAAGTTAATGAATGCCATCGAATTAGGGTATAGGGTACAGAAAGGAGGACATCCTCCATGGAAATTTTCTTTTACGCCGGTCTCATCCTCATTGGCTTGTTTACGATCAGTTACTTGAGTGAACGATTCCACATCCCGAGTATTCTGGCCTTCATCTTGATTGGAATCGTCCTTGGATTTTATTACGATCCTCCCGAAGAACTGAAACTCGGAGGAGAAGCGGGCATCATCGTCCTGTTCTTTTTACTCGGCCTAAAATTTTCAGTGGCGGACTTGCTGATTCAGCTCCGTTCCATTTGGAAAGCAGGAGTCATCGATATTCTACTTTCGTTTGGTGGAACAATCCTGTTGACTTTATCGTTCGGTTTTTCCATCGCCGAATCGTTTTTGATCGGCTGTGTCTTGTATGCGACGAGTTCTTCGATTTCAGCTCGACTGCTCGATCGGGAACCGGATAAACATCAGGATGTGAATCGCTTCGTGCTGTCCTTACTCGTCTTCGAAGATTTGATGGCACCGATCCTACTGACGACGGCCCCGTTCGTTTTAGGGACTGAGACGTTCTCGGTTGCCAAAATCAGCATCATCTTTTTAGGGTTCGCCTTCTTCTTCATTGCTTTAATCATCATGACGTTATTCATCCGAAGACGGAAACGTCTCGTCGATTCACTCTACCGTCATCCTGATGCCGGCATCGGAATCATCGGGTTAATCTTGTTATTTTCCGGTATCGGTATTTTATTCGGATTGTCAGAAGTACTTGGCGCCTTTATCATCGGTATTCTGTTAACCGAACTGGATGAGACGCGTTATCTTAGACGACTAGTCACTCCGTTTCAAGACTTATTATTACCATTGTTCTTTATCACGTTCGGAATGTCATTTGAGTTGACTGACGGATTACCGATTGATCTATTTTTCTTCGCTCTTGTCATTTGGGGAGTCGTCTCTAAATTCTTAGTCGGTTACCTCGGCGGAAGGTCCTTTGGTTTATCGAATTATCATGCGATCGAATCTGGCTTCTGTCTTGGTCCACGTGGTGAATTTTCGATACTTTTCATCACGCTCGCTAGTGGTGCATTCGTGACATTGACTGGGATATACATTTTTGTTTCTGCTTTTCTTGGAATTTTACTATTCCGTATCTCTACAGGATTGACGAACCGTACACATGCGACCGCACGAAAAATCAAAAAGAAATTGAATTAAAAAGACGTCGGCGCATCGTGCGTTTCCGACGTCTTTCTTCTATATATGTTCTTCCTATGTTCTTCGATTCATCGTCCGACAAAAACAGGGCGTTTTTTTTCGATGAAGGATTCAACAGCATGACGATGGTCTTCCGTTTTTCCAGCACGTGACTGGTAGACGATTTCTTGAGCGAGCATTTCCTCCAAATTATTTTCATAACTCGCTGCTTGCAGCTGCTTAATGTACCCGATCACTTTCGTCGGACGATTCGCTAGCTGACGAGCAAAAGCTGTGACCTCTTCTCCAAATTTCTCTGATTCGATGCTTCGTGTCGCAAGATTGAGCGAAACGGCTTCGTCTGCTGATATCGTATCACCGAGTAACGCAAGCTCCGTTGCTTTTGCTGCACCGATTAGCCGAGGTAAGAAATACGGAGCTCCTGCATCCGGGACAAGACCGATATTGATGAATCCGAGCGACAATTTCGCTTCAGCGTGGACGAGCCGGAAATCGCAGGCAAGCGTCAATGATAAACCGGCACCTGCCGCTACACCATTGATGGCAGCAATCGTCGGTTTTTTCGATTTAGCGATTGCCCAAACGACAGGATGGTAATACTGCTTTAGATATTCACCATGGTCGAGCTCAGGAGAGACAGTTTTTAAGTCTTGTCCTGCGCAAAAACCGCGTCCTTCACCAGTCAAGACGATGACTCGTACTTCTTCATCTTGATTTGCTTCTTCTAAAGCGTCTGCGAGTTCTTCTAATAAATTCGAGGTTAATGCATTCAATTGTTTCGGTCGAGCGAGCGTTAACGTCGCAATCTGATCCTTGACGACATAATTCAGTTCTCGTTTCATCGGATTCCCCTACCTTTTAAAAATGAATGATTGTTCATTATGATGTATTCGTGATATTTTATGAAAATCCTTTTAAATCTCTATTTTTTCGATGAAAGACAAAAAACCCTCTTTCATTATGAAAATTGAAGGCGTATAGTTTCAAAAAGATAAAGAAACACTATTCGTTTTATGAAACAAAGGGGATTTATTTTATGAAAACAGTCAAGCAACCAAGCTTATTCCACATTACGTGGCCATTATTCATTGAAATCGCACTGCATATGAGTCTCGGAATCATTGCAACGTTGATTTTAAGTTATTACTCGGATAGCGCTGCTGCGGCAGTCGGCGTATCCAATCAAATTTTGAATATCTTCATCATTTTATTCAATATCACATCGGTCGGTGCAACGATCATCATTGGTCAGTATCTTGGTGCAAGAAAGACACAAAATGCTCGCCAAACTGCTCGATCCGCTTTTGCAATTAACTTGTATACCGGTCTCATCGTTTCTCTGACCGTCGTCTTGTTCGGAAGACAACTTCTTGGATTTTTCTCATTAGAAGGAGAGACCCTCGTTTATGGCGAAACGTTCATTAAGATCGTTGGTTTGTTCCTTTTCTTAGAAGCCATCTCACTGACACTGGGTGCGATTCTTCGGAGTCATGGATTCACTAAAAATGCTATGTACGTCACGCTACTCATGAATTTCGTTAGTGCTTTTGGTAACGTCATCGCTGTTCTTGGACTCTTCGGCATTCCCGTTCTCGGTGTTGCTGGTGTCGCTTGGTCGATCGTCATCGCCCGGACAATCGCTGTCCTTGTGTTGTTCTTTGTCGTTTACCGCAAACTTTCTTTACGTTTTACAGTAAAAGACTTGATTCATTTCAATCGTGAGGATGTGAAACGAATCATGAACATCGGAATCCCATCTGCTGGTGAAGGGATCTCGTATCAATTCTCACAACTCATCATCACAGGATTCATCGCAACAATTGGTGAAGCAGCGTTGTCTGCTCGTGTTTATGTATCAAACATCACGATGCTTTGTTTCCTATTTACGCTTGCCATCGCTCAAGGAACTCAATTACTCGTCGCACGCCAAGTTGGTGCTCAACAATTTGAACAAGCATACGGACGTGCTGTGAAAACATTGAAGATCGCTGTTTTCGCAAGCTTCATCTCAGCTGTCGCTCTTGCTTCATTCGGTTCATCGATTCTATCAGCGTTCACATCGAGTCCTGAAATCATTGCAATCGGTATCCCACTACTCTGGGCAAGTGTCATTCTTGAACCAGGTCGCGCAATGAACATCGTACTGATGGGAACTCTTAAATCGGCAGGAGATGTTCGTTTCCCTGTCGCCATCGGTATTCTATCGATGTGGGGAATCGCGGTCGTCCTAAGTTATACACTTGGTCTTGGTTTCGGTCTCGGTTTACTTGGAATCTGGATTGCCTTCTCTGCTGACGAATGGTTCCGTGGCATTTTCGCCATGAAACGTTGGCACGGACGGAAATGGGTTCAATACTCACTCGTCAAAGGAGAAACACATGAGCAAAACGAACGTCGAGAGGCTTCTGAAGCAGTCTAAGATTGACTTTGAATCCCTCACTTATTCTGTTGATCTTGATGATTTATCTGCTGAAGCCGCCGCTAGAAAGATTAATTACCCCCTTTCGACCATTTTTAAAACCCTTGTTTTGAAAATGGTCGAAAATAAATATGTCTTCGTCGTCATTTCGGGGGAAGAAGAACTCTCTCTAAAGGCAGCGGCTAAAGCATTGCATTCGAAAAAAGTCGCGCTTGTTCCGATGAAGGAGTTAGAATTCCTGACTGGCTATATTCGAGGTGGTGTCTCTGCCATCGGTGCTAAGAAGAATTTTCCGGTTCTTTTATCGGATCGTGCTATCCATGAACCATTCATCATCATATCCGCTGGAAAACGTGGACATCAAGTTCGATTGAATCCTCATGATTTTTTATCTTTCACTCAGGGGATTCTCTTTACGAACGGCTGAATTCCATCTCCTAATTATGGTATGATGAGTAGTATCGATGAAGTGGCAGGAGGAATCATTTTGTGGAAAGATCGTGTTCGTAATTCAATACCCAACCTATTTACGTTCGGAAATCTGTATTGTGGTTTTTTAGCCATCGTCATGGCAGCAAAAGGTGATTTTCAAAATGCCACCTTACTAATCGTCATCGCGATGATGCTTGATAGTCTGGACGGACGTCTTGCTCGGATGCTTGGTGTAGCAGGCGACTTCGGAAAAGAACTGGACTCATTAGCAGATATCGTGACATTCGGTGTCGCACCTGCAATGATGGCCTACTATACGTATTTCTATGAATTCGGAGAAGTTGGTTTACTAATCTCTGCTCTGTTCCCGTTGTTCGGCGCATTCCGTCTTGCCCGGTTTAATTTATCGGCAACGAATGTGGCATCTGCTTATTTTTCAGGTGTACCGATTACAGCGGCAGGTGGTATTTTGGCTGTCGTCACGTTGTTTAGCGGACGAATGAACGACTTGATGGTCCCACTTGTCTTCACAGGTCTTGCCTTCTTGATGGTCAGTCGTGTCAAGATTCCAAGCTTTAAAGACATTCCCGTTCCGCGCCATACGTTCGTCATCACCTTTACGTTGCTGTACGTGACGTATGTCATGATTGCGCGTAGCAATGAGTGGTCGACGTTTTGGTTCGTTGCTGTTCCTTTGTATATCGCGTTTCTCCTTTTCTCATTTATCAAAAAGAAGAAGCAAAAACAACATTCAAACGGATGATGATAGGAAGTGGTTCGGTTTCTCTTGCGAGAAGCCGGACCACTTTTTTTATAAGACCGCTTCTCCCTCGCTCGTTTTCAAGATATATGGGTATACTTATGACAGAAGCTATTTTGGAAATGGAGGAATGTCACGCATGGAGCAGTTTCATAAACGTCTTTGGATTTTCTTTTCGATTTGGTTCGCCATTGGCTTGATCTTAGTCGGTTTTTCGTTACTTCCCCCTTGGCTCGAGTGGGCCAATGCCGTCTTTTTATTCGCTTCCGGCTTATACGCAGCTCTCTATTTTTGGCATGTCTTACCGAAGGGACGTCTTGTCATCCCCTTCATCTTTTTTGGTTCGATCATCATTGAGTCGATTGGGGTCCATACCGGTTGGCCGTTCGGAACATATCGTTACGAGTCGGATTTCGGTGTCCAGTTATTAGGTGTGCCGATTACGATTGGGGCTGCATGGTTGTCGGTCATGGGTGCGAGTCTCGCTTTCTCCCGTTTGTTCTCATTTCGCTATAGTACACTGATTCTCGTTCCATTGTTTGCCGTTTGGCTCGATTTAGCGATCGATCCTGTTGCTGCTAACGTGAAATCGTATTGGCTTTGGCAAGACGGTGGCTGGTATTACGATATTCCGACACAGAATTTCTTCGGGTGGTATGGAACGGCGCTCGTCTTTTCCTTTTTCATCAATCGCTATCAAGTCAAAGCGACGGATGCCGCACTCGAACAAAACAATCAGTATCTCTTTTTGATGTTGCACACTTTATTCGGTGTAACAGCAGGAGTTGCTGGTCTCTATGGCGTCACTTTGGTCAGCTTAAGTGCGTTCATCGTCTATTTCATTGTGAAACGAGGGGTTATCGTTGAAAGAAGCAAACAAAAGCAAATTAGCTGAATCCTTATTTCATGCGTATGTTGATCATGCTTTGATCCGACGTCATTTCCACCGTGTCTTATATCGAGCAGACGATCTACCCGTCCCTGGTCTCATGCTTGCTACGCATAGTTCTTGGTGGGACGGTATGATTCTTTTTCATTTGGATCAGACCTGTTTCCATCACGACCCCTATGTCATGATTGATCAAGCAGGGCTTGCTCGTTTCCCGTTCTTCTCCCGTCTCGGAGCTTTCTCTGTCGACCGGACATCGTTCTCTGATATCAAGAAAAGCCTTCAATATGCAAAAGCACGACTCCAAAACGGAAGCAGCGTCTGGATGTTTCCTCAAGGTGAGGAACGGCATCAAGAAGAACGACCGATGCACTTAGCAAGTGGAGCAACGCAATTAATGCGTCATGCGGATACCGTGTCTCTCGTCGCCTTCTACTATTCGTACGGACATGAACAGCAACCGGATGTCTATGTAAGGACGCGTCGCTTTTATCCATTGTCTGACGAACGATCCAGTGTCCAAGTAAAACGTCTGACAGTAGAGCTAACAGCATTATATGACGACATACGAGCAGATGCGATGGCAGAGCGTGTTGATTTGTATCGCTGTATCTCAAAACGAAGGGAACCACTCCCTGCGCGAACGGAGCGCTGGTTACGGGCACTTCGGTCATGAGTTGGTTCTTTTTTTTCCTCGCTCTAGCTGTCTGTCTCTACACATGGGTCAATTTAGCTTTTTTACCTCGATTAACGGATGCCGTTCAACCAGATAGTCTAGCAATCTGCATCCCGTTACGTAACGAGGAGCGCAATGTACGAAAATTATTAGACGCACTGGAACCCGCTTTGACATCAGGTATGCACGTCTACTTATATGAAGATCGTTCGACCGATCGGACGCGTGAGTTATTGCTCGATCGGATTGGTCAAGACAATCGTTTTACGGTGATTGATGGTCTTCCCTTACCAGTAGGCTGGGCAGGAAAGGTCCATGCGTGTCATCAACTCGCGAGACGAACGACAGAGGACTATCTATTATTTCTCGATGCTGATGTGACACTGACACCTGATGCAATTTGTCGCTTATACGGAACGTTACGAACAGAACGAGCCGTTTTCCTTTCTGGTTTTCCGTCATTTCCTGTACCGACGTTTCTCGGGAAGTGTTTGATTCCGATACAACATGTTCTTATCGCACAGCATCTTCCGATTCCGTTTCGCAAGGTGAAACATCCGGCTTTTGCCGCTGCGAACGGAATGGTCGTCCTCGTCGAACGACATGCTTACGAACAAGTCGGTGGACATGACAGCATTCGAACGGCTCTTGTAGACGACCTAGAGCTTTGTCGTACATTTAAACGACATGGATGGACAACGACACTTGTCGAAGTCGCCCCAGTTGTTTCTTGCGACATGTACGCCACGAATGAAGAGGTCTGGCAAGGTTTTCTAAAGAATGTCTTTCGTGGGATGAACGATTCCTACGTCGTCGGATCATACTTTCTACTCTTTTACTTGATTCAAGCAAGTGTCCTACCTTATCTCATCCTTCACCCATCCTGGCAGATGGGTGGCGCACTGATTCTTCTTTACTTAGCAAGATTCCGGATCGATCGTGCGGCACAAATCCGACATGTTTGGTGGCTTCATCCACTGGCGGTACTCCTTTATGTCATCTTGCTAGCCAGTGCGATGATTCGAAGCTTTAGGAAACGGGAAATCACATGGAAGGGTCGAACCTATTCATAAGGAGGAATCAATAGTATGAAACATATAGCTGTCATCGGAGCCGGTCTTGGTGGACTCAGCGCCGCCATTTCATTAGCGGCAAAAGGGTTTCGTGTCACTGTCGTCGAGCGTAATGCACATATTGGCGGCAAGATGATGCCGATCGTCACAGAAGGACATCGCTTCGACTTCGGACCGAATACGATCACAATGCCGGAAGTCTTTCAGTCTGTCATTCTCGAGTCCGGAGCAGATCCCGATGAATACTTTACATTTACGAAACTCGAGCGCCATACGATCAATCACTTTTCAGACGGACGCACGTTAACCTTTTCGTCTGGGCGAGAAGCGATGCGAACAGAAGTAGATCGTTTCACGAACGGTCAATTGGCGAAAAACGATATTACCGGTTACCAAGAGGAAGTCGCGAAGTTGCATACGATCGCCAAACGACAATTTTTCACAAATATCGATTCATATGTCCGCCCTTCCCTTTGGCGTGACATGCTAAAAGTGCATCCCTTTCAAAGTCTCCATGGACTGCATAAACACTACTTTAAGGATAAAGAGTTAATTCAGGCACTTGATCGTTATGCGACATATATCGGGAGCAGTCCGTATCAAACACCTGCTACCTTCAGTTTAATCGCTCATTTAGAATTGAATGACGGCGTCTACTTCACGAATGGGGGCAATACAGCAATCGCAGAAGGATTCGCTCGACGTGCAAAAGAACTCGGTGTCGTCTTCCGACTTGGAGATGAGGTGACACAGATCGAAGTCGTCGACGGACAAGCAACGGAAATCGAATTGAATCATTTAGAGTATCTACCCGTCGACTTCGTCGTCATGAACGGTGATTTGTTGACACAATATCCACGTCTGATCTCAGAAACCGCACGACCTGATTTTAAAAACCCGACGCCTGCTCAAGTCGAACCGTCCATTTCTGCCTATGTCCGTTGCATCGGTCTCTCACGTCGAATCGAAGGACTGGCTCATCATAACGTCTTCTTCTCTTCAGATTACGAAGCAGAGTTCAAAGCACTTTTTGATGAAAAACGTTATGCGGAGGAACCAACGATCTATATCTCCAATTCTTCCGTCACAGCCCCAGAAATGGGACAAGCGGGTGACAATCTGTTTGTACTCGTCAACGCGCCTGCGACAGATACTGGACATGCGATTGATTTTGATACGTATGATCAACTGATCAATCAACGGTTGCAGTCGTTTGGAATTGATATTTCATCAGATGTCGTCTACGAACAACGGGTCACACCACAGGATATCGAACAAACCTTCTTTGCTTATCACGGCTCGTTGTATGGCTTGTCATCCAATGGCATCCGGTCGTCTTTCCTCCGTCCGAGCAACCGTTCAAAGAATGTTCACAATTTGTTTTTTGCCGGTGGATCAACGCATCCTGGTGGTGGTAGTCCAATGGTTACGCTTTCAGGAAAACTAGCAAGTGAACGAATCGTCTCTGCTGTCGCCGCTACCCTGTGAACGTTATGTGAATTGCATATCAATCACTTGTACGGACAACTAAGATTTGATACGATTACTTCGAGTTCAAGAGGTAGTGATTGACCCCACATCCTCAATCAAGCGCAAGGTGACTTCCCCGAGTCAAGAGCGTTGAAGAACTTACTTTTTCTAACCAGCGAAATCAAATGGGACCCACCCATTTCATCACGTGACTCATCGTGTGTCCATTCGCATGACTTACGACGTTCCCCCTTAGATCGTCTCATCCGAATGGTCCACAGATAGCTCGATAAAGAAAAGACCATCCCCGTGGTCGAAACAGACCTATCTCGTAGTCCAGATGTTCGCTCTGGTGTAGAAGTAATCTGAGACTCCCCGGTCTCAGACCATAGAAAAAAGACCTTGGTCCCCGCCAAGGTCTTTTTTCTATGGTCTTGTATTAAATCGTTGCGAGCAACTTCATCTTTTGCCAACGGCTGACGTACGCCCGTTTCGTAAAGACGTCGTAATGATTATCCCGTGCCGCATCGAGGATACCACGGTATAAGAAGGCAGCTGCCTTTAAAGCGCGTCTGCTCTCCCGCGGATACCAATCAAACGATGGAATCGCCGCATCATACAGATGCTCTGCTCGAAGTGCAACTTCTTCCCAGAGACCGATAAAGTCTCCTGAAGGGCGACCAGCGAGTAACGACTCCGCTGTGACACCGTATGTCTCCATCCATGAATGAGGCAAGTAGATGCGCCCGCGTTTTGCATCTTCACCAACATCTCGTAAAATATTCGTTAATTGCATCGCGATTCCAAGATCAATAGCAGACTTACGGAGATCAGGCTGTTGCGGTGCAAGGATGGGCAATAACATTAAACCGACAGTACTCGCTACGTAATAACTGTATTGCTCTGTCTCCTCAAGCGTCTGATAACGATTTTTCTCGATGTCCCAACGCATACCTTCCGCGAGCTCGAGAAAGGGTGTCTCATCCATTTCGTAACGTTCAAATACATCTGCTAACGCAATCCATAACGGTTTATTTAGTACTTCACCATTGCGGAATCGTTTGAATTCATTCAAAAAAGCCATTAAACTTTCTTTTGGTGTATCCGATTCGTCGACGGTATCGTCAAGGAACCGGCAAAATGTATAAATCGCATAAACAGCTTGTCGATCTGCTTTTGGTAAGAGTGAAAAGGCTTTATAGAACGTTTTAGACCCGGACTGAATGACTTCCTCACATTTGATATACGCGTTCTGGATCGTCACTGAATTCATGTTTCCACCCCATCTCTTGTTCCATTCGGTTTACGAGTATCGTTGCGCCCATCATGACGACTGGTACTCCTCCACACGGATGCACCGATGCACCGACGGCATATAGTCGATCGATATCTGGATATGGTTTTGCCTGTGTCTTTAAGGCAGCTGATTGACGAATCGTCGGAGCAATTCCAAAACTGCCACCTTCGTATAGTCCAAATGCCTGTGCATCATTCGGTGTACGAATCTTCATTTCTTGTATCTTTTCCCGAAATCCCGGATGATGATGCTCGATTTTTTCGAGTACGGTCTCGACGAAGTCTACTTTTTCATAATCTTTCACACCATAGCCACGAGGAGAAGGAATTAATGAATAGACGACGCTATCGTCCGTTCCTGTTAAACTACGATCAATCTGACTCGGATGGAACAGATAGACTGCCGGATGTTCAGGTAATCGTCCTTTTTTAAAGATGTTTGTCATGAGTGGTTCCAAGTCATTCGGCATCAAAAATCGATGCACCGGTAAGTCAACTTTCCCTTTCATCTTGAAATACAGCAATAGCGTCCCGCCTGAAGGAGTATATGTTTTAGGTTGTTTACCTTCCACAAGACGTTCCATTAATGGAAATTCTCCATTTAGTACGATTTGATCGAATGCTTCATGTGTTCCACCTTGTAAGACGATTTCCTTCGCCTGTCCTTGGTCAACGACGACTCGTTCAACGGGTGCCTCGAAGACGAACCGGACACCTCGTTCGACTAATGTGTCATACATGCGTTCAGCAAGCGAGAAATAACCGCCTTTTACATACCAGACACCTTCTGCTTGTTCCCGGTATGGAATCAAACCATAGATGGATGGTGTCGTATACGGATTTCCTCCGATATAAAATGTGGGGAAACTGTATGCCATGCGCAAATATTTACTCTTGAAGTATCGCTTCAAATGATCATGCGCTGTCTCTAAAGCGTGCATCTGTAATAATGGACGCATCATTTCTGGATGCAACAGCTCCGTTTTCCGACGATAACCACGTTCTAAAAATTTCGATACACTCGTCTTATAATCCTTTTCTTTTTGATGCATGAATTCATAAAATCCACGACCTTCGCCGAATTGGCGTTCGATCGCAATGGCTTGGTCCACGACATCAGATACTTTCGTAACGACGGTCCCGTCGTCGAAGTGAAGGTCATACAATGGATCCACCCGTTCGAGTTTTACTCCCGTCACGCCTGCTTCTGCCAACTGCTCTTTCAACTTACCTGGCATCAGGACGATTGTCGGACCTTCATCGATGCGTCCACCGGATTCAAAATCGACGGATCGTAATCGACCACCGACATGCGCTTCTTTTTCAAAAATCGTAATCTCGACTCCCGGATGTCTTGCTGTCAGCAAAAGTGCTGCATGCAGTGTTCCGACGCCTGCTCCTACGAATCCTATTTTCATGTCCGCACCCCTTCTTTTTTGAGCACGAGTTCTGCCGTAATACGCGCGGATTCGAAGATCGTTGGTAAGCCGCTCCCTGGGTGTGTGCCTCCCCCGACAAGATACAAGTGATCCAGCTCTTCAAACTGGTTATGCGGTCGGAAATACATCATCTGTGTCAACTGATGCCCAAGGTTAAACGTCGCTCCTTGATGGATCCCCATCGCTTCCCAATCGTCCGGCGTGAACATCTCTTCGACTTCGATTGCCGCTTCAATCCCTTGATACGGTGAACGCGTTTCAAGCGTATCCAGAACACGTCGACGTAATTTTGGTCCTTCGATCGACCAATCGAGTTCCGAGTAGTTGTTCGGAACCGGAACTAGCACATACATGGCGGACTTTCCTTCAGGTGCTAGTGTCGGATCAAGAACGGATGGATTTTGAACATAAAATGAAAAATCATCGGATAATTCTAAAGTCTGCGTCATCTCGCGAACGTTTTTCTCGTAGTCTTCCGCAAAATAAATCGTGTGATGTGGCGCATCGAATGTCCGATTAACGCCAAGATACAACATAAACGTCGAACACGAGAATTTTTTGCGATCAATTTTTGGTCGGGACCATTTTTTCAGTACTCCTTCCGGTACAAGGTGATTCATCGCATGTGCGAAATCAGCACCGACGATGACTTCATCAAATAACTCATGCTGACCTGACTCAAGGATGACCCCTTCGACGACTTTGCCGTTTAAGATCAATTGCTTGATGCCTGTACCTAACTGAACCGTTCCACCGAGTTCTTCGATGGCACGTTGCATCGCAAGTGGCACCTGGTGCATCCCACCAATCGGATGATGGACACCGTATGCATGTTCCATGTAAGACAAGATGGAGAAACCTCCTGGGCATTCCCAAGCCGACATCCCTAAGTACTTCGCTTGGAACGTAAAGGCATACTTCAGTTCTTCGCTCGTGAAATAGTCGGACAAGACATCATAAAGTGATCGCCCGAGTGAGAGACGCGGAAGTGCTGTTAAGACACGCGGTGACAAGTAGTCCGTTAATCGGTCATGACGTGTCTGTAGAATCGGCATCAACTTACCGAGCTTTAACGCTTGCTCTGCCATGAATCGATCGTACCCTTCCCCATTTCCCGGAAAGTGGCGCTCGATCGTCTCTTTCATCCGGTCCCGATCCGTCGTCATCGTAAACTGTTCTGTTCCACCTTTGAAATAGAGTGTATACATCGGATCAAGTGCCTTTAGATCTAAATAATCTTCTAACCGTAGACCGGCTTCGTGAAAGACGTTTTCTAAAATATGCGGCATATTAAGAAAAGTCGGTCCTCGATCAAATGTGTATTCACCTAGCTTGACGGCAGAAGTTCGTCCACCGACTTGCGGTTGTTTTTCATAAACGGTGACGTCTACTCCTTTTCCTGCTAATAACAAGGCACATGCAAGTCCCCCTGGTCCTGCTCCTATCACTGCTACGCGTCGCTTCACCCAAATCTCTCCTTTTTATCTCTCATCGTTTCAACTATTATACTAAGCACATAGTAAGAGCGACAAATTTGAACTGTCTTCCAACTGTAAAAACGCCAGACTTCGCTTAGGAAGTGGCGTTTGCAGTCACGATATACCAAGCACCTTCTTTTAAGAATGGTGTGATCGAAATATTTCCAAACCCAGCTTTCGATAAATCTTCTTTCAATTCTTCCTGGCTTGGTAATGGATACAAATTCTCATGCAGTGTCATAAAGGCATTGAATGCTGCTGAGAACGGTGCACCATGTGAACTGTCACGAAGTGGAGTGACGAGAATGACTGTTCCATCATCTTTGACAAAACGGCGTACCCCTTTTAGTAAAGCAAGACGTTCCGGTTGTGGGAAGTAATACAAAATATTATTCATCATGACACCATCATACGTTTCTTTTACGTCAAACGTTTTGATGTCTCCGACGACGAAGTCAATCTCTCCACTCGTATCTCGTCGTCTCGCTTCGGCGATGACCGACTCTTCAATATCGATTCCAGCGAGCCGCAATTCAGGTAACGCTTCATGAATTTTGCGAAGATAACCGCCATAGGCACAGCCGATATCGAGCAGTGATGTCAGATTGCGACTTCGAATGATATGACGTACAGCCGGGAAAGCAACGGTCTCGACAAGTGCCGACGTTTCGGCAACGATGTCGCCATGTTCTTCTCCATTAAAGACTTTCTGTTGCCCCTCTTCTAGGAATTGTGGATAAGAGAACAAGGCGGGTAAATGTAGCTCCATCATCTCAGATAACATAAAACCGATACTACGATCGTCTGATTGAGAAAGTTCTGGCAATACATGACGCGTCGCCGTATAACGTAAATCTTTTTTCTTTAAATGACCGACAGCTACGCCAACCTCAAACCAGCGGGATAACGCTTCCTGTGTCAGCGGACGTCGCATCCGTAGTTGCGCTTCCGCCTGCGTCGCTCCCGATTGAAGAGCATCGAATAACCCATATTTATAACCGATGTATCCATGCCAGAGTGGTAACACCGGTTCTGCGCGTTTCATCCATTTCCGTGCCCGGAAGACCTTCGTCCATTCCTTCAACTGTGCCACAAGCGTTCCCCTCTCTACTGTGTAATACATCCCTTTTCCCAAATAACAACCACTTGTAAACAAAAATTACTAGCAGACACGACAAAAAGAGTCCTTTCGACCCAAAAGGTCGAAAAGGACTCTTTGATTTCGCATAAAATCAGAAAAACTTCATACCGTATGGAAGCGAATAGCCAAGGAATACTGTCACAAGGACAAGCACGATGAATCCGATGACGAAACCGGAATAGGCTTTTCCTTTTTTGACACGAACGAGTGTCAATTCTCCGAAGATGAGCGTCAAAAGACCTGCTGTGATCTTCGCATGGTAGAGTGGATCTGGATTTTCAGACACCCCCATGATTTTAATGTACAGGTAAAGACCTGTCGCGAACGTCAATAAAAGCAGAAGACGGAACGCCATATGAATGCCTTTTGCGGCTTTCTTATTGTTCTTGTACATCGAAAACGCGACGAAGAACGTAACCAATAAAAGTACCCAAAGTAAGACGTGTGTGTGAACGAATGCTGTGATTGGCATTTCATTTCCTCCTTTCTTTTCCTATTTCATCGTATCTGATTTCCGTACGAACACCTAGTGTTATTTTGTTGCTATATGGTTTATTCAGGAGATTGTCACATGTGTGGACTGAACGAGTGGGATTTTGACAGTGAAAAGACTCCCTTCTCTTACGACCGATTCCACATGAATTTCTCCCCCATGACCGGTGACGATTTCTTTACAGATGGCTAGACCAAGGCCCGTACCACCGATTTTCCGACTATCCGAGTTATCGACGCGGTAAAACTTTTCGAATAGACGACTGAGTGATTGTTTCGGAATCCCGATTCCCTCATCCCGAACTTGAAGAATGACTTGATCACGTGATGTCGTGAGTACGACATCAATCGCACCACCAGATGGTGAGTATTTCACCGCATTATTCAATAAATTATTGAGTAACTGTCTGATTTTTTCTTCATCTGCTTCAATGACAGGCAACTGATTTCCTTCGTGACGGAACGTAATCCGGTGGGCTTGTGTCGAAGCCGCATAAAAGTGTGTCGTTTCTTCAGCAATCGCATGAATGTTCACAGATGTCTTTTTGTACGATTGTGTACCTGACTCCATGCGCTGGACGTCTAAGAAATCGTTGACGAGATTCGCAAGACGTTCTGTTTCGGAATGGATCGTCCGTAAGTATCGATCTTGGCGCGATTCTTCAATATCTCTATTGAGCATGAGCTCTGTAAAACCATAAATCGAAGAAAGCGGTGTTCGAAGTTCATGAGATACAGTCGAAACGAGTTCTGATTTCAAACGATCCATTTCGGTTTCTTTCGTCACATCCCGCATGACAAGCATCGTTCCTTTATGCACCTGATGAATGTGAATCACCTCGACATAAAATTGAATGAATACCGTTTCGTTTCTAATCGAGAACTGTAGACTATCTGTCGGTAATTCTCCCCGAAGAACTGAATCAACATATCGACTGAAGTTTTCCGGTTCATCGACGACGGATTGAATGACTTCTAAGCATGTTTGAAGTGTTTCTTGTTCCGCCTGGACACCATATCGCAGTTCCGGGAATAGATCGTACAGTGGTCGATTGACGAAAACCTCTTCTTTCCCTGGCTCAAGATAGATGACCGCTTCACGAATTGAATCGAGAATCCGTTCCGTTTTCGTTTTTTCTCTCGTCATCTCGTCAAACAAACGCATCCGGAGAAGGGATAACGACAATTGACGAGAGAAGGACATGACATCCCGCATCTGTTCATTCGTAAACTGATCGCGGTAACGGACCAGATAGATATACGCGATGATATCATCTGCGGTTGGATCGAGAATCGGCACAGCCGTTTCATACATATAGTACGGGTACGGTAACGGATGATTGCTCACGACTTGTTTAGAGGAGTGAACTGGTGTCTTGAGTGATTCTGCTCGTTTTAACAGTGACGCATCGTTTTGAAGTAACTGCTCTGCCAGTTCATCCGTCATACCATAGGTGACGACGGAATAACTCTCTTCCTCATCGACGAATACTAATGCACCAATTTCAGAATCCGTGATCGTGACGAGCTTCTCGATGATTTCCGGATAAGCGGTCAACGATTCACGTGCCGCGAGCGTCTCTGTCAGATCATTCCGGTACTGAAGGTGTTGTTCATTGCGCATCGTCAGTTCCAATGCTTCTTCAAGTTCCTGTTGTTGTGCTTGCAATTCTTCTTGCTGCGCTTGTAATTCTTCCTGCTGGGCTTGCAACTCTTCATTTTTTGCCAATAGATGCTGTTTATTCTCAGAAATCGAACTTGCCATCTGATTAAACGATAGTGCTAAAATACCAATCTCATCTTTACGATTCGGTACTTTGACGCTTAAAACATCTTCACCATTCGCAAGCCGTTGACTGTTCTTAACGAGAGACAATAATTCAATCGTGATGCGACGAATGAATGGATAGATGAAGAAGATCAAAACAGCGATCAAAACGACGATATTCGCTAACCAAATCAGTTGCGTCGTTCGGATTTCCTGCTCCAATTGATCACTTGTCCGTTGTGCCCAATCTTCCAAAAATTCACGATAACCGCCGAGTGCCAGTTCACTTTTATTAATCTCTGATAATACATCGATGTTTCCTTGACTATCTAACTGAATCTTTCCTTCAGTTAACAACTTTTGACCGAGTGGCAATTCAGCTAGCGTCGTTCCTTTCAAGAAGGATTCTGTAATATCTCCTGACTCTTTCGCTTTGACATAGGATTGAACAAGCGGCAAGATTGCATCGAAATAGTATTGATATAGTTCTCTCGAGGACTGGGCGAATGCCTTTCCTTGATCGTAGATTGCATTTTTTTCGAACCAATCCGTTTGCTGAGCAATCTTATCTTGTTGAGCCATAACTTGGGTATACAATTCTTCATTTCCCATCAAGGCATAGCCACGCATGTTGAATTGAACATCCTGCCATTCTTCCCATAGAGCCCCTGCGCGTGCACTGCGATCTCGGATGTCTTCTAATTTCGCCCGTGTCGCTTGCAATTTCGTATCCGTGTAGTTGTAGACGATCAATGATGAAATCATCAATGTAGCTAATACGACATAAAAGGATGCCATAAGTTGGCGTCCGATTTTTCGATTAATCCACTTGGTGATCACTCAATATTCCTCCTACTACATCAATCAACTCAAGAGGACTAAAGGGTTTCGAAAAGAAGTAGTTTGCACCGATTTCTTCCGCGCGCTCTCGATCAGATTGTTGACTTTTAGCGGTCAACATCATAATTTTCAAGTGTTGCTTATCTGGATGTTGTCGAACTTTTTCGATGACTTCGATTCCTGTCATCCCAGGCATCATGTAATCCAACAGAACGAGGTCATATTCCGTGTTCATGATTTTTTGATATGCCTCGTCTCCGTCCGTCGCTTCATCAATCGTATATCCTTCATCTTCTAGTGTATCAAGTACCAACATACGTAAGACATCTTCATCTTCTGCTAATAAAATACGTGCCATCTATTAAAACCTCCCAAAATTATCCATCATTAAAGTGACATATCTTCTTTATTTTACACAGTTTTTTCACAATAAGAAACGGAAATCACTCCATACCTTGATTTTATTCCTTTATTCCTCATCCCTCTTTCGAACTATACTAAAACCTCCCTCGCCTCTACCTGAAGTAGGAGGACAAGAGAGGTCTCAGTCGTAAAATTAAACTAAATCAATCGTTTCTCCTAAAGCAAAAGCATAAATGACTTTCCGCGAGATTCGAATATGAAGAATAGCTTCTAATGCTTCTTGGTATAGATTCAATTGAGTCGCATACCGTTCACGTAACACATCAGCAGGTGTCTGTCCGACTTCCGTCGTAACGATTTGATCCGATTTATAGTCGAGTAAGATATATGACTCCCCATCCTGAATCAAGCAGTCGACGATTCCCTGCATGACTGCGTCATCCACTGGACCCGTCCAGTCTTTCCGAAAACGTGATGCTCCGATTTTATACGTAAACGGTAACTCTCGATAGACGTGGTTTGTCCGTAGTCGTTCGCTGAACAATTGTCCGATCTCGGAGTCTAGGAACTCTTGCAACTGTGGTGTTGCTTCCCGCATCGTCGTCGCTTCGATAGGTGTGATTCGTTCCATCGTTTCCCATTGATCGATCTGTTCTGAAATCGCTGTATCCGGTTTGTATAATTGCATCGCTAGGTGTAGGACCGTTCCTCGTTCCGCTCCACTAAGTACAGGTCCAAGGAATTGTGGCGTTCGGTAATACGTCGTCTGGCGATACGTCGTTTCAAATGCTGCGCGTTCCAACTGTTCCGCGCGCTTCAGTTCCGTAACGGTCTGTTTCGCTGCCGTCTCTGTCGCGAGTAGATGCGGATACTGATACGAAAATGCCGATTCAACGATTTCTTTGACGTGCGTATTGACGGGCACATCAATTTTTTCAAGCTTTTGGACGTGTTCGAGTTGCTCCACGAGTGTTGAGATTTCTTGATACGGTGCTAACTCCTCTAAAGACATCATGCGAATCGACCAGTTCGTCTCATCCGGACGTAGTAAACTACTGCGTAAGACTGCGGGAACGACCCATTCCGCATAACTCTTCGCTTGGCGCCGGTCATTTTCAGGTAGTAAGACTTCGTCGAGTGGCGTCATCTGCCAGGCCACCATTTGATCTTCTAAATCCTTGACTGTCCCGACGAGAATCAATTTTTCCTTCGCTCGAGTCATCGCAACATACAAGACGCGCATCTCTTCTGCCTTCATCTCGCGATCCATTTCCCGACGGATGACTTCCTTCAATAGCGTTCCAGATCGCAAACGACGAATCGGATCAATGGCGTCTAGAGCAATGCCATACGTCTTATGCAACTGAATGGCCTGCATTTGATCCTGTTTGTTGAATTGCTTCGTCAATTGGCTGACAATCGTCACGGGGAACTCGAGTCCTTTTGATTGGTGGATCGTCATGATTCGAACGACGTCCTCGTCTTCTCCAAGCGAACGGGCTTCTGCGAAGTCTTCTCCTCGTTCGATCAACCGATTGATCAGGCGTAGAAAACGATATAGCCCACGATAACCGGACGTCTCATATTGCTTTGCCCGCTCATATAAGGCATTTAAGTTAGCTTGACGACTTCTGCCTCCAGCGAGACAGCCGACATACTCAAAATAGCCAGTCTGATCAAACAATGATCGAATGAAGGCAGGAAGCGCACTCCCACGTGCTTCGGTTCGCCATGCTTGAATCTGACGGATGATCTCGTCTATTCGAATACCAAGTGCTGATTCCTCTGTCGCCATCGCGAGTGCCGCCTCATAAAAGCTTCCTTCTTTTTGTTTTGCTCGAATCCGCCCTAGATCACGATCCGCCACACCGAAAATCGGCGATCGTAACAGACTGGCGAACGGGATATCTTGAAGTGGATTATCGATTGTCTTGAGTAACGCCATCATGATTTGAATTTCCGTCGCTTGGAAATATCCGCCCGTCGTATCTGCATAGACCGGAATCTCATACTGTTCGAGTACTTCAACGAGTGCCTGAACACGCTTGCCGCGCGAACGGGCCAAGACGACGATGTCACGGTATTCGCATGTCCGGAATCGGTTCGATTTCGCATCGTAAATCAGATGTGGATGTTTAGAGTCGACGAGTTCTAGAATTCGTGTTGCAATCGCTCGTGCTTCAACTTCTTCTTTTTCACTATCAAGCGGATCAATCAAGAGTAATTCAGGGTCGACTTGCTCTGATTCTAAATAACTTAAATTACCGAGTCGAAGGTGCGCCGCTTCATCGTAATCAATTTCTCCGACTGTCCCATCCATGACTTGGCGGAAGATTTGATTCGTTCCATCCAACACCTCGAGGCGACTGCGGAAGTTCTTTGTTAAATCGATGCGTGTTCCGACGTCGGTCTGCTGGAATCGTTTGAATTTCTCCAGGAACAATCCTGGTTCTGCATGTCGAAATTTGTAAATGGACTGTTTGACATCACCGACCATGAATAGATTCCCTGTTGCCTCGTCCGTTTTCGAAACCAGTTGAATGATGCGTTCCTGGACTTCATTCGTATCTTGGTATTCGTCGACCAGTACCTCAACGAAGCGTTCTTTTAGAAGTTTTGCCACATCCGACGGTTGTCCCTCTTCCGTCAAGATCTCTAATGCAAAATGTTCAAGATCCGAAAAATCAACAATTCCACGTTGTTGTTTCGCTTCGAGATAATCATTTGCGAATTGACGCACGAGTGTAACAATCGTTTCTACATGTCGGAGCTGTGATCGTAAATCCTCCAAGTAATCGACACCTGTTTTTTGGACAAACAGTTCTTTCATTTTCTTGAATTCTGCAACGAGTCGTGTCCGCTCTGTCTGGAACGGTTTGATGCCTTCATCTCCGCGCGGACTTTTCCAACGACCGAATTCTACTGCTTGAAACGCAAGAGCAACCATCGACCATTGCCGTACTGACGTTTCAAGTACTCCAAAAGGAGCGATATCCTGTCGCATCATCTGTCCCATTTCCGTATATCCGGACTGTTCCAATTCAAAAGCAAGTTCTCGATAACGTCCTAGTAGATTCGACAACGTCTCCCATTCCAGTTCGACCAATCGTTGCATGAGCGGAGACTCATCCGGATCGATTGGTTGATCGTACTGATTGATTAAATGCGCATAAAACGCTTCCGGATCAGGTAAGGATCGAGAAAAACGGTAGAGATTTGAAATCAGCGAAAGCATCGCTTGATCGTCCCGATCTGATGTATAACTATCGATCAAATCATAGAATCCCGGATCCTCAGAGGCATAGAACGACTCAAAGACCGCTTCTAAGACATCATCTTGCAGTAATAACAGTTCAGATTCGTCAGCAATCCGAAACGCCGGATCCAAACCGATCCGGTAATAATTCTCACGTAGAATCGATAGACAGAATGAATGGATCGTCGTAATTTGTGCCCGGTTCATTAATTGACGTTGTTTTTTTAGATACAGATCATCCGGTGCCTCTTTGATACGCTGATCCATGACCTCAATGACTCGCGTTTTCATCTCACGCGCTGCTGCATTCGTAAAGGTAGCAACAAGAATCCGATCCGCTGACAACTCATCTTCGGGATCGATCAATCGTTGCGTCAGCCGTTCGACGAGGACAGCTGTTTTCCCTGATCCAGCAGCTGCTGAGACTAAGATATGTCCTCCCCTTGCTGAAATGGCTTGTTGTTGTTCTTCCGTCCAACTCACGCTCATTCTTCATCCTCCTTCAATCGTTCCAGTACCTCTTTTTCAGACATCGGTTTTAATGGACGATATTGATTTCCGAGTGATTCATCGAATTGACAGACTGAACGATATTCGCAGAAACTACACGGTGTCCGTTCCTGATAATCGAATGGATTGATTGCAATATCCCCATCATAGATATCTTGACTGCTGTCTTTTAATGCCTCCCACGCATGATCCATCAGTGCCGATAAATCTGCCTCTTGTACAACACCCTTCGTCTGTGATTTATGCAGTCCATTTTTCGTGAAGGTCACTTTGACGAGTGGGGATTTTTTTCGTTCATCGTATGCAATATGATCCATCGCTCGCAGTACCTCATCATTCTCGAGAATGACGCCTTGCATCTGATAGGACTCGAGTAATAGTCGATTACGTTCTGCTTCATCAGCAGATAAATCGCCTCGTAGCATCGGATTTTTAACATGGAAATACAGCGCACCAGCAGGTTTTGCCTGCTGTTGATACAGCAACTCTGACTGTTCCACGACTGTTTTCAAATACAGCAACATCTGTATGGCGAGTCCGTAATAGATTTCCGCAAAATCCAGTCCTCGTGCACTCGACTTATAATCTATGATACGGACGTATAACTGGTCACCGATCATCGCCTGATCAATACGGTCAATGCGTCCTGTGAATTCAATTTCCGTTCCGTCTGGTAGCGTAAAGCGTAATGGTGGAAACGTCGCATTCCCAAAACTGATTTCAAATAGATCTGGTTCAAAATCCGTTCGCTTCGCCTGCTCGACGAGCATCTTAGCGGTCTGTTCGACGACATCCGTCAACTTTTTCTTGATATAACCAAATCGACTTGAGCTCATCAAAATTGCATTCTGGATTTCTGGTGTCACCTTTTCAACAGCTTCCTTCGCAAGTGTTCCACATGTCTCACTATCGAGCTCGCGCCAGTGCCGTCCGGAAGCTTTGATACTGAGCGACAGATCATTTAATGCGCCGTGGAACAGATTTCCGATGTCCGGCGCTTCGAATTTATAGAGCTTTCGCTCGCGTAAACGAAGTCCATACCGAGCAAAATGTTTATACGAGCAAGCATTATACGTTTCAAAACGCGAAACGCTCGCTTGCAGAGACTCGCCATATAAGCGATGCGCCAACCCTTCCGGTAACGCTTCCGCTTGATTTTGATAGAACAAGGCACTTGAGAATAGACCCATTCGTTCGCGTCCTTGTCCGTTTTCAAGAAGTGAATTATATACTTGAAACCAAATTGGCTGAATCGGATAACGTCGTTGCAAACGGCGGAGTTCAATCGCCGTCGCTGCTGCCGCGCGATCGGGACTCGTCACGAAATCGAGTTGTTCTTGCGGTGCATGTTCGCCAGCCTCCGCAAACTGTGTTTTGATCGGACGATCAAGCAACAGTTGCCGCTTCAATTGTTTCGTAATTGCCGCCGGCTGCAACGCCTTTCCTTCTTCATCGACAAGCGCATAACTGACATACAATGCTTCACTTGGAGCCATCATCCCTTGATACAGATAAAATAGTTCATCATCAAACACATCGAGGGACGCTTTTCCGACCGGAATACCATGTTCATGTAAAAAGTCATGATCATTTTCGGACAGTAACTTCGATTGATCTTGGACGAACGGAATCAGACCATCATTCGCTCCCAGTAAAAAGACGACTTTCACTCGTTGCAATCGTCCACGCACATAATCCGTCGCAATGACTTGATCAAGCGATGGGGGGACAAGTGCAAAACGCAGACTCTCAAGTCCTGTCTCGACCATTTGGACGAACAAGTCCGTCGATAAAGTATGCTCAGGCGCAGCAGCTTCTAGCTGTTCGAATAGGTGAAGAATCGCTTCATACACTTGATCATGTTCCCGAGCAGCAAGTAACTGATCTTGCTCTAATGCTTGCTTGCGCCATTCCATTAAATGTTCTGCAATTTTTTGTTCTTCGAGGAATTGATAAAGACCTTTCGTATACGCGCTCATCGTCTTTGCCTGCTTTAACCGACGGTGTAACGGTTCAATCAAGTCGACGACGAACGTACGGAGATGATTCAATTCCTCTTCTTGCGCGATTTCCTCTTCCGTTAAGCGAACTTCCTCTGCTAAGCGTCGCTTTAATTGCCACGGTTGTTGCCACATCGACCCTTTGATGCCGCGTTCGAGCACGAACGTCTCGAAACGATCGAGCGCTAGACGCGCATCTTCTGCTGGAATCGGTAAGAGCTCCGTCTTCAGTAAACGAAAGACCGTTTCTTCCCGATAACCCGATGTCACGATGTCTAAAGCAGATTGAATCAAGTCAACGAGCGGATGATGGATCATCGACTCACGTTGATCCAAGAAATACGGAACATCATACATGTGGAAGGCTCGTTCCAAGTGATCCGCATACGGTTCAAGATGTCGTACGACGAATGCCATTTCATGAAATCGATACCCTTTTTGTCGAACAAGTTGAATCGCTTTCCGCACGGCTGATTCTGCTTCGACTTGCCGGTTGACTGCAGCTGTCATCTGAAAGCCGTCAACGTCATGATCGACAGATGGATAACCTGGCTTTAACAAGGCCTGCTCTAAATGCCGTAGCCCTTCTGATTGAAATTTGATTGGCTGTTCATACAAGATTTCTTCGTACGGAATCGATTGTTCCTGCATTTGCCCGATCAACTGCATGTAGCAACGCTGGGACACACCAAAAGACGTTTGTTTTGCATAAGGATCCGCCGCGTCCATTGTAAAACTAATATGCATTTCAGCCACTTGTTGCATCAAGGCAAGCAGTACTTGTTGTTCCTGAAGCGAAAACTCATAAAATCCGTCGACGATGATCGTCGCTTGATCCAGTCGCGCTTTCGGAAGCAACTCAAGTAACGTCGTATAATAATCATCCGCATGGAGTGCCTTATCGACGATTCGTTCCGCAAAGCGCTCATAAATCAACGCAAGGTCGTTCAATTTTGGTGACCGTTCGAGAGACCAATCACTCACTTGACGCAACATATCTGGCTCGATCAATGAGCGTTTAAACGACGCGATGAGTTCATCAAGTCCTTGGAAAAATCCTGGCATATTTTTCGTACGCTTAAAAATCTTTAACTCGTCTTCTGATTCCTCGACGACCTGTCGGAGTAATAATTGTGTTCCTGTCTCATCGAGAAATGGAATTGCTTGATTTCCGTAATCGCGTAAAATATGAAACGCAAAGCGCCGTAAACTCATGACTTCGAGACGAACAAGACCTGCTATCCGTTCATCTGTCGCAATCCGACGCTCCATTTCAAATGACATCTGATCCGGAACGATGAAATACATCTTCTCGCCTAGTGGTCGTTGCTCGAGTTCTTGTACGACGCGCTCAATCAATTGTGTCGTTTTCCCACTACCAGCACGACCAATGTGCATATGGTTCATCAAGAAAACCTCCTCTACGTTTTTATGTATCATTATTATCGCACAAATAAGAACAAATGTACTGTTTTCGACGCATGTCTTTTCGATATGGATTTGCTATAATCAGAACACATCCTAATGTAAGGCAGGTGATGATTTTTGTCGCTCTATGAAATGCTTGGAGGCGAGCAAGTACTCACCTCTTTGATTCATTCGTTCTATCATCAAGTCTACCATGATTCCTTATTGCGTCCGTTATTCCCTGATGATCGACACCGTGTCGAACAGGCACAATTCGCCTTCTTGACCCAAATGACAGGAGGTCCACGCGATCCGAATCAACCGCCGACGAGTTTAGCGATGATTCACCGGCTATTGCCGATTCGAAAAGAGCATGCCATCCGTTGGTTGGAACTGATGGAAATAGCTTCTCTTGATACGATTCCAAATGAAGAAGCGCGACTCCAACTCCTCGAGCGATTACGGATTGGCGCAACGAATGTCTTACGTGTTTGCGAAGCACACCAGATGGACTGAGGGATTTTTCTTTCTCATCTGTCCATTTCCATGTAAAATAATAAATGGAGGCGATATAACATGACGGAAGAACAAGAACAACGACCGGAACTCGTAAAGAATGCGATTGAGCAAGCAGAAGCATCGACGAACGAGGACGATACACTCGAAGAAGAACAAACCGAAGAACAAAAAAAATTGGACCATATCAAAGGTCTCGTCACCCTTGAACGCGGTTCTGATTACTACCGTGTCGTTTTTTATGACGATCATAAACACTTGATTTTCAAGGAACTCGATTACGACCGTGTCGACTTTGTAGGTCGGTTCTACAATGATAGCTTTGATCCGACGAACTTGACGGAACTAGAAGAAATCGCAGACAAAGCACTTTCGACTTCTTTACGGAAACGATTCCTTTAAGACATAAAAGAAGCCGTCCTCCCAACTGGAGAACGGCTTCTTTTTTATTGATCGGATTGTTTTTTCTTCCGACGAAGGACATAGGCAAGAACGCCACCTGCGACAGCGATTCCTGTTGCCGCCAAGATTGGAAGTAAGACTTTTTTATTAGATGCTAGTTTTTGTTTGACTTGTTCAAGTCGCGATTCATTCGTCTCTTTTAAGGCGATCGATGTTCGACGATTCATCGTGACATGCTTCGCAGCATCCGTCACAACGATTCGTTTCGTGACCCAACGGCGATTTCCGGCATCATCGACGACTAGTTGTCGCGCGCGTTTGATTCCTTTGATTCGTTTACCCGGTGTATTTTCCGGACGTACGATGCGAGAACTGATAAAGCGTCTGCCACCTGTCGCACCAAATCCAGGCTGCAATTTTCGGCGATTTAACCATTCATATGATTCATTCATCGTGTCGCGGTAAAAGTTACCGCTTCACCTCCCTATGATTTCTCTCTCTACTTCTTTCTCCTTACATAAGTAAGATTCCTGTTATGTGTTTCCACTTTTCATCGATTCTTAAACTCCGGCAATTGGAAGCGCCGTTGCATTTCATACGCCAGTTCCAACGTTTTGATTCGTTGCCGTTCGATGCTGTATGCGGATGCGTCCGTATCAATACATTGACCTGTCTGAAACTCTACCTGTACTTTTCCAGACTTTTTTTGAACAGTCTTCATTTGCTTGAAATTGATCCAAATGCATTCCGCCTTTTCTTTTGCGGTCGTCGGAAAAAATATCGTTTGTGCCTGCCAATCTACTAAAACAGGTGTCTTTCGGTTCGGACCAAGAATATGTCGCGCTGCTTCGATTCGTCCACGCATCGATGAACCAAAATATAAACAGGATTCTTCAATCAACTTAATCGGATGACCCTCTAAAATACTTTCCGAATGCTCCTTGATGACAAGTGTCTGTGGTTCACCATATTGACCATATCGTGGAATCAAAGCTAACGTTTCTTCCGTAACTGGGTATGACATCTCCTTCACTCCCTTCCTGAATTATATTGGTTATATCAAACTTCCTTCTACTCTGCATGAGTATACCGATTATTTCCTAATGAAAAAAACGAGATCCTAGGATCCCGTTTTTAAAATTCTTCTGGCTTTTTTTCCTCTTGTTCAATAAAGTGACGTGGGAAATTAAAAATCACACAAACTTTCCCGACTCCATTTCCCGCAGGGCGATTCTCAATTGCTACCGTACCATCATGACGCTCAACGATCCTTTTGACAATGTAAAGACCAAGCCCAAACTTCCCTTCTTTGCCCCGTGAAAATTGATGAAACAAGGGCGAAGAGTCATCAAGTGGCGGTCCATCATTTTCAATTTCGATATGAACCTGATCCGCTGTCCCAGACAGTCGGATGTCAATTTGTGTTTCAGCATAACGAATCGCGTTGTCCATGACGTTTTCGAGTGCAACTCGTAATTGTTCCCCTTCACCAAGGACGATTCCCGCTTCTCCACTAACATGCCATTCGAGTGACTTCGTTCCAGAAAAACGATTTTTCAGCAGGTGTATCATCCGATCGATATCGACATTATCCCACGTAGAACGATCGAGCTCGAAATAGTCGAGCTTCGTGACGTAAAGAAGAGCCGCCACTTTTTTCTCTAATCGTTCCGCTTCCTCATCAATGACCGATACGGAGCCGGTTAAATCACCATCTGGATAGATCCCATCTGAAATGGACTGAGCATAACTTCGAATGACCATGATTGGCGTCTTCAAATCATGTGAAATATTTTGAAGCAACGATTTTTGTGCCTTATCCTGCTTTTCAAGATCCATCCGCATCGCATCGACAGACCGTGCCAGTCGACCGATTTCATCCCCACGATCGAGCGGAAGTGGTGTATCCCACTTTTGAGCCGCGATTTTCCCGACTGCTCTTTCGATTTCGACGAGCGGATGTGTTAGACGACGCGCCAACCAGAAGGCAATGAATAACGTAAAGATACTACCGATGATGACGACGAAGCCGATTTTTGAAAACAGTTGTGTAATCAGTTCTTGTCGATAAGCATCCCAGACGTAAGAGACACGATAGTAGGTTTCGCCGCTCTCTTCCATTTTACGAATACTATAATAAACGTCTTCTTTATCAAGACGCGTCGTATACTTTGCCGTAACTGTTTTTTGATCAATTGCATCACGGTACATCTGATTGATCAGTTGTTGCGGTGCCCCACCGTAATAAAGTTTTCCGTTCTTAGATAGCAATAGGATATTAACTGATCGAGATTCTTGTTTTCGACGATCGAATTCAATCGGATTATCTTGTAGCATCTCGATGACAGAGGCATCCTTCGAGAAGAAGACCTCACTATTCTCAAGCGTCGAATAGACCTGTTCATCGATGAAATTTCCGATCGATGAGCGGATGACAAGGAGAATGACTGCAGATAATGTGACGATGACGAGCAGAAACATCGCCCAAATCTGAAATCCGAGACTGCGATTTTTCATGCAGACACCAAGCGATAGCCAATACCATAGATCGTTTCGAGTTCCAGTTTCGATAATTTTTTACGGACACGACGGACAAGATCATCGACGACGCGGTCCGAACCGAAATAATCGTCACCCCAGACACTGACGAGAATCTGCTCGCGAGACATCGGCGTCCCGATTTGTGTCGCAAATAAAATCAGTAGATCATACTCTTTTGAGGTTAGATCAATTTCTTGACCGTTCTCCTCGATGATTCGTTTCTCAGGATAAATCATATAATCGCCGTATTGAATGACTCCACTTTTCGGTGTCGCATACGTACGTGCTAAGATTTTTTTGACACGAATGACCAGTTCGCGCGGAAGGAACGGCTTCGCAATATAATCGTCCGATCCCATCTCAAGACCAATGATCTTATCGATATCCTCATCACGCGCCGAAATGAAAATGACGGGTGTCGTTTCATCATGCGCCTTGATTCGCTTAATCAATTGAAAACCATCCATATCCGGTAGCATGATATCTAAAATCCACAAATCTGGCTTCTCTACGATCGCAGAAGCAGCTGCCTCACCAGATGTAAACGATTTAACCTGCCAACCTTCTTGTTCCAAGTACTTTACGAGTACACGATTCAAGTTCACTTCATCATCAACCAAATAGATTGTATGCATGGCTCTCACTCCTCGACTAATGTGCTTTGTTTCAGTGTATCAAAGGAATTCCGCAAAATTATGGGAGAGTGGATAATAATTCAAAAAAACCTTTCTTTTCAAAAGAAAAGAAAGGCGAAGTCATAAATTTTCTATTATTTGACGAGACGGAGCGCTGGATACGCTACTTGCTTGTTCTTTGAAGTCGCAGGTGCCACCTGTTGAAGTCGTTCCATTTTCACGACGTGCGTTAAAAATCCAACGCCGCCTCCTAGCAATACTGTTACACCCGTCATTAATAGAATCTCCATTTTCTTCGCCACCTTTTCCATCGCAATTGATAATCAGTATCATCCTCAAACTGACTATAGCATGCTTAAACGAAAATGAGAAGCGTTCTCACAAAATTAATCATCTAAAAACTTTTTTTGTTCTAGTTCATGACGTTTTCGAATGATTTCCTTCCAATCGAATTGTCCTTGTTCAAGTCCATTGATTAAAATTTCGGCAGTTCCGACATTCGTTGCGAGCGGCAGATCGTACACATCGCATAATCGAATGAGTGCGGAGACGTCCGGTTCATGCGGTTGCGCCGTTAGCGGATCGCGTAAAAAAATCACGATATCGATCTTTCCTTGCGCCACGAGGGCTCCGATTTCTTGATCACCGCCGAGTGGTCCAGATTTACAGCGATGAACATGTAAATCTGTCGCTTCCATGATCCGTTGCCCGGTCGTTCCTGTCGCATACAATGTATTTTTCTTGAAGAATGCAGCATAAGCTCGTGTAAACCCCATCATCTCATCTTTTTTTTCATCATGTGCGATCAATGCGATATTCATTCGTATCCCCTCCTTCTTGTCTATGCACAGAAAAAGAACTTCAGAAACCTGAAGTTCTTGAAACACTCATGAATTCGTCGGTTGCTTCTTCAACACGGTCCGTAAAATCTTTCCGGTCGTATTACGAGGTAATCGATCGATGAACTCAATCTGTGTCGGACATTTGTATTTCGCGAGTGATGTGCCACAGAATGTCCGCGCCTCCTCTTCTGTCATCGTCTCACGGACAACGACGAATGCTTTGACAGCTTCGCCCATCTCCTCGTCCGGTATGCCGATAACAGCGGCTTCAATGATATTTGGATGCTGATAGAGCACTTCTTCGACCTCACGTGGGTAGACGTTATAGCCACCGACGATGATCATATCTTTTTTGCGATCGACGATATAGAAATAACCATCTTCATCACGACGAGCCAAATCACCCGTATATAACCAGCCATCGCGTAACGTCGCTTGCGACTCTTCTGGCATCTTGTAATAACCCGTCATGACGTTTGGTCCACGAACAATCAATTCTCCGACCTGACCGTCTGGTAATTCCTGTCCGAGTTCATCGACAACTTTGTTTTCAACATCGACGATCGATGTACCGATCGAGCCTGGTTTCTGAACACCATCGACCGGATTGAAACAAGTGACGGGCGATGCTTCCGATAAACCGTATCCTTCGAGGATATGACACTGGAATGTCTGATCAAACGCTTCAAGGAGTGGTACTGGAAGACTCGCTCCTCCTGAGACGAATAGACGGGTTGACTCAAAATAGGTCGCGTATTCCGGATGTGCCTTCACGGTTTGCAGTAAGAAATTATACATCGTTGGTACGCCTGCAAAAATCGTCACCTGTTCTTTTTTCGCTAACTCAAACGTCTCTTGTGGTGAAAACCGTGAAGCAATGATGATTGAGGCTCCATGTGCGAGCGAAGCATTGATGACGACTGTTAAACAAAAGACATGGAACATTGGTAATACGGCAAGTGTCCGGTCTTTACTTGATACGTGTAGATAATCTCCGATTGAGCGCGCATTTGACGTCAGATTACGATGCGATAACATCGCACCTTTTGGTTTTCCTGTCGTCCCACTTGTATAGAGAATGACGGCGATGTCATCCAGTTCATTCGTCACGTCTGTCAATGGATGTTCGATTTCGAGCCAGCGATCGAGCGTGATGAACGTAACTTGTTGATGTGTTTCGTTTGGTCCTTCCTGATCCGCATAGGGAACAGAGACGACAATCTTGAGGTTCGGTAAATGAACGAGACGATCTTTTGCAGCTTCGACAAGCGGAGCAATGCCTAAAATCCCTTTCACATCACCGTTCATCAGGATATACCCGATTTCATCCGGCGTGTATGTAGGATTGATTGGAATTGCAATAGCTCCTTGTTTCATGATGGCATAGTACGCGACTAGGAAGGATGGACTGTTCCCTAAGATAAGCGCAACATGATCGCCCTTTCGAATTCCATTTGCTTCAAGCGCGCCGGCTGCCCGGTGAAACTTCTCGACGAACTCACGATAGCTGACTTGCGTGTCCTCAAACACATACGCCGTTGTGTCCGGATGTGTTCGAGCTGTCTCCTCAACGGATTGAATCAATCCAAGCATGAGCAAAATTCCCCTTTCGAATGAATGACTATTCATTTTTTACGTAAAAAAAATCCATACGTAGTCAAAAGCGACCGTATGGATAGTGTAACACTTTTTGGAAACGTTTTCACCGAGTTTCTTTTTAACCGTTAACGATGACACCACCATTTAAGTGAAGGACCTGTCCTGTCATATAACTTGAATCGTTACAGGCGAGGAAGACATAAGCAGATGCCATCTCGGCCGGTTGCCCTGGGCGATCCATAGGTGTATTCTTACCGAACGTCTTGACTGATTCATCCGGGAACGTCTCCGTGATGAGTGGTGTCCAAATCGGACCAGGCGCGACGGCGTTGACACGAATTCCCTCTTTTGCCAGATTCATTGAAAGACTCCGCGTGAAGCTAACGATTGCTCCTTTAGTAGCGGAGTAGTCGATCAATAATGCGTTCCCCTCGTATGCTGTCGAAGATGTTGTATTGATGATGGCAGAACCAAGTGAAAGGTGCGGTAGTGCGGCACGGGCAAGACGCATCATTCCGAAGATATTTGTCTTGAACGTCTTCTCCATCGACTCATCCGTGATATCCTTCAGACTATCTTCTGGTTTTTGCATACTTGCATTGTTGACGACGATATCTAAGCGACCGAAATGGTCGATCGTTTTTTGAACAAGTGTTTCACAGTAGTCTGCGTCCCCAATATCTCCTTTAGAAAGTAGGACTTCGCCTCCTAATTCTTCAAGACGCGCCTTCGTTTCTTCTGCTCCCTCTTGATCGCCATAGAAAGCAATGACGACCTTTGCCCCTTCACGGACATAAGCAATCGAGACAGCACGACCAATTCCAGAATTGCCGCCTGTGACGATTGCGACCTTTCCTTCAAGCTTACCTGCTGCCTTATAATCATCACGCTCATAATAAGGTAACGGTTGTTCGTCCTCCGTCTTCGGTAATTGTTTTGAAATCTGTTCAAAATCGATAAAGTCCGTCAACGAACCTTCTAAAAAGTTATCTTTATTATAGCCCATGAAAAAAACTCCCCCTATGCTGTTGATAGAAGGAGTTTTCCCATAAAGACTTACGCTAAAACGTCTAGCACCTCATCAAGTTCGACGGCGCCGAAATATTTTTTCAATTCGTACCGACCGAGCACTTCGCGAAGAGACGCGCGATCATAACGTGTACCTACAAGCGCCCGTGCGATTTCTTCCGCGTCCTCGACGCCAAAGAAGTCACCGTAAATCTTCGCTTCTTCAATGATGCCTTTTTTGACATTCAATCGGAAGTCAATCGTTCCGATCGGGAAACGTTTTTTTTGAATGACATCGAATTTCGGTGATTTTCCGAAATTCCATTCCCAGTTGCCATAACGTTCTGCCGAGATGGCACGTACTTTATCCCAGTCTTCTTCAGTTAAGATATACCGTTCAATCTCTTTCCCTTCATAGATCGAGGCAAGGAGATGATCGACGAATTGTTCCATCGTCAACGGTTCTGTCAGGAATTCCGAGATGTTCGCGACACGACTCCGAACCGATTTAATGCCTTTGGAACGCATCTTCTCTTCACTGACGACAAGCGCATTGACGACTTCTTCGATGTTCGAATCGAGCATCAGCGTACCATGACTAAACATCCGTCCTTTTGTCGTGAACTGGGCATTCCCGCTGATTTTCCGGCTTCCGACATGAATATCGTTTCGTCCAGATAATTCCGCTTCGACACCGAGTTTATGCAGCGCTTGCACGACCGGCTCCGTGAACTTTTTATAGTTGTTGAACGAATCACCGTCATCTTTCGTCAAGAAACTGAAGTTCAAGTTTCCTTCATCATGATAAACAGCGCCACCGCCGGAAAGACGACGGACGACGTGGATGCCGTTTTCCTCGACATACTTCAAATTAACTTCTTCATTCGTGTTCTGGTTTTTTCCGACGATGATGGATGGACCGTTGATATAAAACAAGAAATAGTCTTCTTCATTGACGTTCAGGTTGTTCAAGATGAATTCTTCGACAGCGAGATTGATTCGCGCATCGCGAATCTCAGGATGGAAGATGAATTTCATAAGGGTTTCGTGCTCCTTTGTGATGGAATCATAATGTGATCAGTTACAGCCGTCGACACCACACGCATCACCTTCAGCGATGATTTCAAGTGTTTGTTCTTGGCGGATCTTCGTGAAGACTTGTTCGAATGCTTCTACTGGTTGTGCGCCGGAAATAGCATATTTTCGGTCGAAGACGAAGAACGGTACACCACGAACACCAAGTTGTTGTGCCATCGCCTCTTCTTCTCGAACATCTGTCGCCAGTTCTTTTGATGCGAGAAACGCTGTGACATCTGCTTCAGCAAGTCCTGCTTCTACTGCGATCCGCGTCAGAATGGCTGGGTCATTCAAATCTTCTCCATTCATGAAATAAGCTGTGAACAAAGCTTCCGATACTGCATTCATCTTACCATGTTTTTTTGCAAATTGAGTCAGGCGATGAGCCTCGAATGTATTGGCTGGGATGACACGATCCATCTCGTAGTGCAAGCCTTCCTGACGTGCCGTATCAACGACACCTTGCGACATATTCCGTGCTTGTTCGAGAGTCGTCCCATATTTCGAAGCAAGAATTTCGTATAACCCTTGCGTCGGCACTGCTGGTGCATCTGGGTCAAGTTCAAAGCTTTTGAATTCGACCTCAACATCCAACTTTTCGTTCGCAATTGCTTGTTCTAAACGACGCTTCCCAATATAACAAAACGGACATGCATAATCCGACCATACTTCTACTTTCATCTGTGTTCTCTCCTTTTGTGCAGTTTCATACATTAAGCATAGTCGCCTCTAGACAGAGTTGCAATCTTTCCGCCCAGGTCGATTCGAATATGTGCGAAAAAAGAACCAAGATCGTTTTGATCTTGGTTCTTTAGTGCGTTCATCGCTTATTCTGTTACAAGCGCGTGTGCTGCATCTTCGATCTCAATATCGAGTTCTTTCGTGTAAGCAGCTGTTTGTTCTGCTGTCCAGTTCAAGACAGTTTTCATTTCTTCGATGACCGCGTCTTTGTGAGCACGAGCCCAAGCGATGTCGAAGAAGACAGCACCTGTACGCCGGATGAAGAAGTCGATCGGACGAGCGACCATTTCATGTTCGATACCATAGTGAAGTTGTGCGTAGACAGAACGTGGAAGATCTGTCGTAGCAGCATCATATGCTGTTGCATATTCAAGCACTTTCGGTAGGTTCGAACCGTAGCGTTTTGCTAAGAATTGAACTTCCTCTGTTGTTAGACCATTCGTTGCTGTTTGAGCTTTTAGGAATTCAGCAAATCCTTTTGCTCCGCCGACATGTCCACCCGACATTGGCATGTTTTTCGTCGAGCAACGTGCATACGCAACATTTTCTTCTTTTTTCAAGAGTTTTGCAACGAGATCAACGACGTGCTCACCCATTTTACGGTATCCAGTCAATTTCCCACCAGCAATCGTGATGAGACCTGACTCAGATTGCCATACTTCATCTTTACGAGAGATTTCAGAAGGGTCTTTTCCTTGTTCATAGATCAACGGACGTACACCAGCCCAGCTTGATTCTATATCTTCCGCTGTTACTTTAACATCTGGGAACATATAGTGGATCGCGTCTAGGACGTAGTCTTGATCTTCGACTGTGAACTTCGGATGTGCTGTATCTTTATCGAAGAACGTATCTGTCGTACCAACGTATGCTTTTCCATCACGTGGAATCGCAAAAATCATACGACCGTCTGGTGTATCAAAGTAGACCGCTTGTTTGAGTGGGAATTTCGATTGATCGATGACAACGTGGACACCTTTTGTCAAACGAAGTTGTTTCCCGACTTTCGAGCCATCTTTTTCACGTAATTCATCAACCCATGGACCTGTCGCGTTGACGACTTTTTTCGCACGGATTTCATGCACGTCACCTGTCAAGAGGTCTGTCACACGCATCCCGACGACTTTTCCAGCATCGTAGATGATTTCTTCTGCTTTTGTATAGTTGACGACACGTGCGCCATGTTCGACTGCTTCTTTCATGACTTCAATCGTTAGACGAGCGTCATCTGTGCGGTACTCGACGTAGTAACCGCCACCTTTAAGACCTTGTTGTTTAACGAGTGGTTCTTTTGCTAATGTTTCTTTTGCAGATAACATCGTACGCCATTCAGAACGTTTAACACCTGCTAAGAAGTCATAGACACGAAGACCGATTGACGTACTGAACGGTCCGAATGTACCGCCCTTATGCATCGGAAGTAACATCCACTCTGGTGTCGTAACGTGTGGGCCGTTTTCGTAAACAATCGCACGTTCTTTACCGACTTCAGCGACCATTTGAACTTCGAATTGTTTTAAATAACGTAGACCACCATGGACTAATTTCGTTGAACGACTAGATGTACCAGATGCGAAATCCTGCATTTCGACGAGGCCAATCTTCATACCGCGTGACGCCGCATCGAGGGCGATTCCCGCACCTGTGATCCCGCCACCTACGACAAGTAGATCGAGTTCTTCACGTGTTAATCGATTATAGACATCTGCACGGTTTTTGCTTGAAAATGGTTGGTTAGCCATGAATAGTTCCTCCTGTTTAGGTTCGAAAAAAAAGAGACCACAACAAACACGTTGACTATGTCAACTGTTGCTGTGGTCTCTCCATATTCTCCGACCGGTTTATTAACTTGACCTTACTATAACATAGATCACATCATTTGAACAACATCGTAGCTTGAATAGCTTTTTGCCATCCGCCATAAAGCGCATCCGTCTCTTCTTTTGCCATACTCGGCTCGAAACGGCGTTCTTTTTTCCATTGTGTAGCAATTTGTTCACGGTTTTCAAAGAATCCGACAGCAAGACCTGCCAAGTAGGCTGCACCTAATGCCGTCGTCTCATTGATTTCCGGACGTTCGACCGGCGCTTGAATGATGTCACCTTGGAACTGCATTAAGAAGTTATTTTTAACCGCTCCACCGTCAACACGAAGTGTCTTCATCTCGATACCTGAATCTTGCTCCATCGCAGATAAGACGTCACGTGTTTGATAAGCGAGTGATTCTAATGTTGCGCGGATAAAGTGTTCTTTTTCCGTACCACGTGTCAAACCGAAGACTGCACCACGAACGTCTGAATCCCAGTAAGGTGTTCCAAGACCAACGAATGCCGGTACGACGTAGACACCTTCTGATGACGTGACACGCGTTGCGTATCCTTCTGATTCCTTTGCATCATCAATGATGCGTAATCCGTCTCGTAACCATTGGATTGCGGATCCTGCGACAAAGATACTTCCTTCTAAGGCATACTCAACTTTACCATCGACGCCCCACGCAATCGTTGTGAGCAGTCCATGATCTGATTTCACAGCCTCTTCGCCTGTGTTCATCAACATGAAGCAGCCTGTACCGTATGTGTTTTTCGCCATTCCTGTGTCAAAACACGCTTGACCAAACAAGGCGGCTTGTTGATCACCCGCTGCACCAGCGATCGGAACCGCTTCTCCGAAGAAATGATAACCTGCTGTTTCTGCGTACACTTCAGAAGAAGGTCGTACTTCTGGAAGCATCGCTTTCGGGACGTCTAAGATGTCGAGTAATTCGTCATCCCATTTTAATTCATGAATGTTGTACATCAACGTACGACTCGCATTCGAATAGTCGGTCACATGTGCTTTTCCGCCAGATAATTTCCAGATGAGCCACGTATCGATCGTCCCGAATAATAGTTCACCACGTTCAGCACGCGCTCGTGCTCCTTCGACATGATCCAAAATCCATTTGACTTTCGTACCAGAGAAATAAGCATCAATCAATAGACCTGTCTTCTCACGGAAGAGCTCGGCATGACCGGCTGCTCGAAGCGCTTCACAAATTTCAGCCGTTTGTCTCGATTGCCACACGACTGCATTGTGAATCGGTTTCCCTGTTTCTTTTTCCCAGACGACGGCTGTTTCACGTTGGTTCGTGATCCCGATGCCGGCAATCTGCGACGGTTTTATGTTTGCTTCCGTCAGACAAGTCGCCACGACCGCAAGGACACTTCCCCAAATCTCGTTTGCGTTGTGTTCGACCCAACCTGGTTTTGGAAAATACTGCGTGAATTCCTGTTGCGCTGAATGTACGATCTCACCAGCACGATTAAACAGGATCGCACGTGTACTTGTCGTTCCCTGATCCAATGACAAAATGTAGTTCTCCATCTCTTCCCCATCCTTTTGTATCTAAATAAGTTAAGCTGACTTTGACTTCACTGACGTTGTTTTGTTCGGACGAACACCGAATCTATAGCATAAGCCTAATATGATGATTGTCACAAGTCCTACAATCCAAAAAGCCGGTGTATCTTTTCCTGTGAAGACCGAACGATAAAACAATCCGCCAAGACTTCCACCAAGAACTGGTCCAAGAACCGGAATCCAAGAGTAACCCCAATTCGATGATCCTTTTCCATGAATCGGTAGGATGAAATGGGCAATACGAGGACCAAGGTCCCGCGCCGGGTTCATCGCATATCCTGTCGTACCTCCGAATGACATACCGAGGCTGACGATCAAGAAGCCGACAATTAGAGGATTCAGACCATCCGAGAACTTATTCGCTCCGATTGATAACAACCCGATAACAAGTAAGAACGTCGCAATCATTTCACTCATTAGATTAGCAAATGTGTATGGAATCGCTGGAGACGTTGCAAAGACGCCAAGCTTCGTTGCTGGATCCTTCGTTTCCGCCCAATGTGGTAAGTAGTGCACGAAAACAAGACTTGCACCTAATATCCCGCCGGCGATTTGAGCGACGATATAGCCTGGTACATCCGCCCATGCAAATGAGCCGTCAAATGCTAAACCAAGCGTCACTGCTGGATTAAGGTGTGCCCCACTGAATTGACCAACGGCATACGCGGCAATCGCTACGGCAAATCCCCATGCAAACGTGATGACGATCCATCCTGCGTCCTTCGCGAACGATTTCGTTAAGCTAACGCCTGCGCCAACACCATTTCCAAGCGCGACTAGCAAGGCTGTACCTAAAAATTCTGCTAATAAAGGTGACATAAGTGTTCCTCCTTTTTTATTATGTGAAAAAAGCAACATAAAAAGGAGATCCACGTCAGCTCATACTTGAATTTTCTTCAAGTAGAACTCACACGTGAATCTCCCTTTTCTCCGTCACTTTGTATCAACTTGATATCACTATAACAATCGGTGAAAACGCTGTCAAACGTTCCAAATGATTTTTCTCACAATCCGATTAAGAGTGTGGTTCAAAATGCCGCCATAAATCCTTATTCGATGTCGTAATGCTTGAGGCACCCGCTTCAATCGCTTGTTCGACTTCTTCTACTGTATCAATCAGTCCCCCTGCGAATACGAGACGTCCTGTCTTTTCCTTCACTTCTTGAATATACTTCGGCATCAACCCTGGTAATACTTCGATGTAATCAGGTTGTGTGCGTTCCATAAGTTGATAACTTTTTTCAAGTGAACTGGAATCGAGTAAGAACATACGCTGCATCGTCTTGACCTTTTTTTGACGTGCCTTCAAGATGACACTCGCCTTCGTCGAAATGACGCCATACGGTTTCAGTTCTTGGCAAACATATTCCGTCGCGTACTCATCATTTTTTAACCCCTGGACGAGATCCATATGCAAAAACATTTTTTTATCGTATCGATGTGCCATCTCATAGACTGCTTTTAAACGCGAGACGTGCATTTCGAGTAAGACCCCATACTCATATGGACTCTTCAGCATCTTTTCAAAGTCTTCTAATTTTCTAACGGAAGGCAGGATCTTCTGTCCAAAATATGTCATGCGTTCTCCCCCTGATTCGTAATGTGTCCTAAGTATGTCGTGAAACTGAGGTATTAGGCAATGCTCTTTTCATGAAAATAAGTGAAAAGAGCGCTACGATTAGGGTATAGCTTAACGAAACGATTTATTTTCAGGAGGTGAATGCGCAGTCCTACCGTCTGTGCACGTCAATGAGTCAGCAAAAACGGATCACTATTTATTTATTCTCGATTTTAATTAATGCCCTAGGTAACAGCTTTATGGTGACCGCCTCGATCGGCAGTGCACCTTGGACATCCGCAAGCGAAGCTGTCGCGGCGATCTCACCGTTAACTGTCGGGCTGGCCATCATCGTTTTACATGTGCTTGCCTTGATTGCAGCGCTTTCTCTTGGAAGCCGCTTCAGTTGGTGGACGATCGTCCTCAGTTTCGCACTCGTCGTACTGTTCGGCGCCGCAATTGATTTCTTCTTATCAATCCATCAATTGATCTACACACCACAAGGACTATGGATGCGCGCCTTGTACATGTTAATCGGTATGCCGTTGATTTCACTTGGACTTGCACTTTATCTCCAGATCGGCTTCGTGTTGATGCCGCCAGATTACTTGATGAAATCACTCATCACCCGCTTTAAAAGTACATCAATCGGAGCAACGATTAGTCTCGGGATTCCTTTTTTGATTGCCAGTCTCTTTTCACTGATTGAACGTCAATTGATCGGCATCGGAGTCGGAACTTTTATTTTCTTAATATTGAATGGTCCGCTGATTGAATGGTTTCAGCGACTGTTCCCGATTACGGCTCGTCCGCCTAAACGAACTAGTTCTTAAATACTCAAAGAAAAGAGTTGCTCACAGACAAATTCGTCCGTGAGCAACTCTTTTCTTTACGTGTAGGATTTTCTTTGGAAAACAAGAATTGACGCGCCTAATAAGACGATGATATGCGCCATTACGAACAAGACGGAGAATGTTAAAGATGTTCCCATTGCTTCACTGATACCATAGGAAACAGAATCCTTGAAATACATCGACCAGTCCAAGTGCATGAATACGATCCATTTGGCAATCGCTGGTTTAAAGCCGATCAATAGACTTCCCGCAATGCTTGTAAAGAACTGCGCTAATACGGTAAAGCCAATGATCATACCGACCGAGCGGAATAATAATGAGAAGAACAACGTCATAAATATCGTAAAAATCGGACTGACGACCTCAACGATCGTGTCGCGGAACAGGATCGGATCTCCTACCTCTGAAAACACAAATGAGCCTGCGTAGACGATCGCAGCAATGAACACGAATTGGAATAACATGATCAAGATCGAGAAGATCAGCTTCGAGAAATAAATCGTCATTCGTGAATATGGACTCATTAATAGATGTTTCATCGTATCATACCGTACTTCATTCCCGATAGCTTCTGCCGTGAAGACGATCGTGATGATCCCTAATAAGGAGGTCAACAACACAAATGTTAAGGAATAGTAATCATAGCGTGTGAACTCAAAATCATTTGTCTTCGCCACAATGATAATACCAACCGCAATGACGACATATAGCGCTAAGACGATTTTCGCTTTTTTAGTCGTCCACCATTTCATCCATTCATTTTGTATGAGCGAAAGCATGTGAATCCCCCTCTTTTTTCGTTACTTGCAGGAATTGTTCTTCGAGCGTCAAGCGTTTGACGGTCAATTCATGTAAGTCAGCAATCGGCACGACAAGTCGGGCAATCGCCGGACACTCACTTTCTGGTGCTGTGATGATGATTTGTTCATCAAGTACTTCTGATGGATAGTTCGCGATGCGAAGGGCTTCAAGTACGTCAGTCATCGCTTCCTTATTGACGCGAAGTGCCACCTTTGCTCCAGTTTCGTTACGAACCGATTCGACCGACTTGATGACACCTTGATCAATGATGGCATATCGATCACTGATTTGTTCCATTTCACTCAGCATATGACTTGAGATCAAAATTGCGATATCCTGCTCACGCGCCATTTGTCGTAAATACTCACGAAGTTCTGCGATCCCGGACGGATCTAGACCATTTGTCGGTTCATCTAAAATCAAGACGCGCGGATTATGTAACAACGCGCGAGCAATTCCAAGACGTTGCTTCATTCCGAGTGAATACTCTCCAACTTTCTTCGAAAGCTTTCCTTCTAAACCAACGAGACGAGCAAGTGCGTCAAAGTCGACTTGTCCGAGTCCTGGAATCAGGTTTTTTGCATGTATCAAGTTTTGTTTGCCTGTTAAATAAGGATAAAAAGCTGGATTTTCAACGATTGCTCCGATTTGCGTCAATGCCTTCGAACGCTCTTCTACGACATCATAGCCATTGACCGTGACTCGCCCAGCATCCTGCTCAAGCAGACCCGTGATGATACGAATCGTTGTCGTCTTCCCTGCCCCATTTGGTCCGAGGAAGCCGAACACTTCTCCTGGGGATACCTCAAAACTGACGTCTTTTAGAATTTGCTCTTTTCCGAGACGCTTTGAGATATTTTCAATCTTTAACATCTGCTCTTCCTCCTCATTCATATTTTGTCTATGCTATATAGTGTACGTGAATTCCCTGCGAAAGTTTCTTTTCTTACAAATATGTAATCTGATTCCAAATAAAAATCCGCTAACGCAGAAATTTGAGACTAAATAAGGAATGGAGTCTTCAGATGATTCTTTTTGAAGAAATGACACGTGAACATTTTCCGATCGTTCAATCACTGTACGCAAGCGTTCCAGAGTATGCATGCCTAGAAGAACGGGCGCTACCACTCTCTGATTCGATCTTACAGGAGGAATTCTTGAATCCCGATACTGTATCGCTGATCGGGTATATCGATGGAGAACCTGTCTTACTGATTGACTACCTCCCAAAGCATCCGCAAGACGGTACAACGTGGATTGGTTTATTTTTACTTGATGCTTCTCATCATGGCACCGGAACGGGTAGTCGGTTACTGTCCGCCTTTTTCAATCAATTCTTAAGTCGAGAGTCACAGATTCATCTCGCCGTATTACCTGATAACGTAAAAGCCCGACGGTTTTGGGAAAAACATGGATTCCGCTATGTACGAACGAGCATCTCGAACCGTAAACAGCAAGTAGACGTCTATGTATATGAGTCAAACAAAAACAAATGAGAAACGTATGAATGGAGTATCACACAATGTCCAGACCCTCACTTCGCTTTGACATCCTGTTAGCGGGATTGATTTCCCTATTATTTTTAAGCATGACGCTGTTGTTGACCTTCTTCATCAGTCAACACGCGACAAGCCGACTCCAATCGGAAGTCGGAATGAATCTGTCAACGACTGCTCATCAACTATCCGACAAGCTCGATCATTACATGTGGTCACGCTATGCAGAAGTGAAGTTGCTCGGCTCTTTATCAACGATTCAACAAACAGATCAAAAAGTAGAAACACGTCGGACACTAGAAGAGTTACAACGACAGATTCCCGACTTTTCTTGGATTGGTCGTTTAGATGCGAACGGTAAAGTCATTGCGTCAACGAACCAGATTCTTGAAGGAACATCGATCAAAGAACGACCTGTTTTTCAAGAAGCATTATCGCAACCATTCATCGGTGATGTTCATGAAGCCGTCCTACTCGCAAAATTATTGCCGAATCCAAGTGGTGAGCCACTCCAATTTGTCGATATAAGTACACCTTTATATGATAAGGGACGATTTTCCGGCGTCCTCGCGACACATCTCAGTTTCGAATGGGCTAAAGCGATTGAACAAAGTTTCCAGAGCGCTACCTCTTCTCTCCAAAAAGTCGATGTCTTCATCGTTAGTCAAGATCGAAAGACGATTTTGCTTGGACCAAACGGATGGAGTGGTAAGACATTGCCTACTAGTGTAACGCTCACTTCGAATGCTCCTGCGACCGCTTTTTGGAAAGAGAAAGAATTCGTCTCTGGCCAAAGTACGAGCCGTGGTTACAAAGACTATGATGGACTAGGTTGGACGGTTCTTGTGCGTCAACCGACATCGATTGCCTTCGCTGATGCCGACGCTTTACGCCAAACGATTTTTATCGCTGGGTTAATTGCCTCTCTCATTACAGCTCTGCTTGGGTGGATGTTAGCGAAACTGCTGACTCGACCACTCTTAAAAATCACGCATGCCGCACAACAAATGCAAGGTGATCCTTCAAAATCACTTCCGAACCATCGTGGAATCCGAGAAATCGAGACATTGACAGATGCCCTACAGCAACTGATTCGTCGATTGCTGCATACCGAAAAAGAAAAACTGACGTTTGAACGATTATCGCAACGTGACAGTCTCACGGGTCTTGCGAATCGAAACGGTCTTGCTCAATACATCGAACAATTACCTATAGGAACGCATTCCATCTACCTTTGTCTCGATTTAGACGGTTTTAAAGCAGTTAACGACACATATGGGCACGCACTTGGTGATCTCCTCCTGATCGAGGTCGGTCAACGTCTCGAACAGTTACTTCCACCTGGTGGCTTCGTCGCTCGTCTTGGTGGCGATGAGTTCATCATCGTCTTAACACATCAGTCTGTAGTAGAAGCACAACACTTAGGTGAACAATGGATTGCCCATGTCTCGATGCCTTATCATTTAGAAGAACAGACCGTCCATATCGGAATGAGCATCGGACTCGCTGAACAGATAGCAGGTGAATCGCTCGAGCAAGTCATGCACCATGCGGATTTAGCGCTCTATCGTTCGAAGCAAGATGGTAAAGGATGTATGTCCGTTCATTGACCTTTTGGAACGGAGGATTGACAAGCGCGGTTCTCCTCCGTAAGGTGAACGAGAAGCGTATAAATTTTCAACAAGGAGCTGTCAGCATGAATCAATGGACACGTGAAGCACGATATCGTCCCCTCTCGGATGTCGATCCGACCGTATACCAAGCGATGAAGGAAGAAGTAAGAACATCTCCTTGGCGATTTTCTTACCATATCCAACCTCCAACCGGACTTTTGAATGATCCGAACGGCTTCGTCTACCACGACGGTCTTTATCATTTATTTTATCAATGGTTCCCACTCGGTCCTGTTCATGGTCTAAAGTACTGGTATCACATGACATCAAAAGACCTCGTACATTGGTTCGATGAAGGGGCCGCCTTGATTCCAAATGACGATCCTGATTCGCACGGCGCTTATTCCGGTAGTGGCTTCATCAAAGATGATCAAGTGCACATCATGTACACCGGTAACAAACGGGACGCAGAGTGGAATCGCCATACGAGTCAAATCGTTGGGCACCTTCGTTCGGATGGACGGATTGAAAAACACTTACCACCTGCTATTCCAACCGTTCCTGAAGGCTATACAGAACATTTTCGTGATCCGAAAGTCTTTCAAGATGCATCGGGCATCTGGTACTGCATACTTGGAGCACAGCGCACTGACTTGACAGGTTGTACTGTCATTTATCAGTCTCAAGATGCAGAGCACTGGACGTTTGTCGGTGAGTTACGGACGAACTACCCGACATTCGGTTATATGTGGGAATGTCCTGATTATTTCGAGCTTAATGGAAAAGGCGTCTTTCTCTTTAGTCCTCAAGGGATTGAGCCAGATGGTACGAACTATCAAAATATTTTCCAGTCCGGTTACTTCATCGGGGAACTGTTAGCTTTACCCAACTTAACATTCACACATGAACCTTTCCAAGAACTCGATTTCGGATTCGACTTCTATGCGCCACAAACAACTGAGGCGGCAGATGGTCGACGGATTCTTGTTGGTTGGATGGGTTTACCGGACATTAGTTATCCTTCTGACATTTATAACTGGGCACATGCTTTGACATTGCCACGTGAATTAACGATCGAACAGGGACAACTTCGTCAACGACCTGTCCATGAACTGACACAGCTACGAAAAGAAACCTTATTTGACGAAACGATTCTTTTCGAGCAAGATGTGACGGTTGCGGAAGCTGAGATTTTCGAACTCGTGATGACAGACTTGAAGCTGTCGTCGGATTCGTTCCGCTTCTCAATTCGTCAAGACGCTACAGAAGAAACCCTATTTAAATATGATGTCGTTTCGCGTCAATTTACGATTGACCGGAGTCGTTCGGGTGTGGACGTTCCTGCTGAATCATTTGGTACATCACGATCGACTGTCCTTTCGAAAGACTTGCAGACATTACGTTTGTTTGTGGACCGGTCCTCGTTCGAACTTTTCCTCAATGATGGAGAAGCCGTCGCAAGCGGACGTATTTTCCCAAAAGCAACGAGTCGAGGTATCGGATTCTCTGGTGAGGCGACTGCCCACCTCTCTATTTATGATTTATCTTAAATAACAAAAAGCATTTTCCTGAACATAATCAGGAAAATGCTTTTTTACTTCACTGCTTCAATCGTGATTCCTTTTCTAAATCGAAGGCGAGAATATGTTGCTCTCCGATTGGACCCATGACCGATTGTAACGTATCGACATATCCCGTCTTGAAATACAGTGATTTTGCAGCGATATTCTTTTTATTGACCGCAAGTGTAATCGATGTGACTTCCGGGAAATGATGATGAACGAACTCCGGTAACTGCATCATCGCTTCCTTCGCGTATCCTTGATGTTGATGCCGTTCATCAATCGAAAAGGCACGTAACAGGACACTTTGTTCATCCGTCCGGTGTGTTTTAGGGGGATTGAGATGGAGAATAAAAAATCCGACGACGAGCTCGTCTTTTTTAATAACAACCGGAAACTTATCGGGATGTGCAACCGCATCCGTAACGACATCCGTTGGAAAAGAAGTAAACTGAACTTGTTCTTCCGGAAGAATGAACGCCTCACATTGTTCATAATGTTCATTTGTATACATGTGTAATTTCACTACAGACATTCTCATTCCGCCTTCCCTCTTTGTACAGGACAAGAGAGTACTCTCTTACATCTATTCCCATTTTAATATTTTTGAGTCCATTTGCCTAGTCTTTTAAAGGCACTCCTCTTACATTGCTTCCAATAGTCTTTTGTCTCTTTATTCCACGGTTCGTCTTTCAGTAATCCAATCCGATCATTAAAAATGCTACACTAGGGAGAGTTCGATTTAATGGACACGAAATTAAACGCTCGAGGTGAACTGTATCATGCATGAAGATTTTTTCGAACAGATGGAGCGATTGACCGGCATTCAATTGAATCCTGTCCAACAACAGGCAATTGAACATGACCATGGTCCGTTGCTGTTACTCGCCTCACCCGGCTCTGGAAAAACAACGACCCTTAATTTTAAGATTGCCTATTTGATTTTACAAAAAAAAATTGAACCACATCGTATTCTTGGACTAACCTTCAGTAAAGCGGCAGCTCGCGAGATGGCGGATCGATTTTATTATTTATTCCATGAACTAATCGGAACAACAGCGGCTTTTTCGACAATCCACAGTTTTGCTTTTCAAGTCGTCCGGGACCATACGTCTCAACAACGCCTCTCCTATACGATCATTGAAGGACCGATGGATCAACAACATCCGAATGCGCCACATAAACGGATGTTACTGCGCCGTATTTTCCAGGAAATTAATCGAAGTGTCATTACCGATGATCAAATGGATGAGTTGTTACGGATGATTTCCTTTGTCAAAAATCGCCTTCTTTCTTTAAAAGAAATCAAGGCAGTACCGACGACGATCAAACACTTTCCTGACATCTACGTCGCATATGAACAATTCAAGTCTCGTGATCCTCTACATCCGTTACTTGATTTCGATGATATGTTGACGTATGCTAATACGATTTTGGAACAAGACCGTCGTCTATTGCAACATTACCAACGTCGCTTCGATTATATTCTGACAGATGAGAGTCAAGATACATCACTCGTTCAGCATCAACTGGTTGAAAAGTTAGCCTTACCCCACAATCGCCTTTGTGTCGTCGCGGACGATGACCAGACGCTTTACAGTTGGCGTGGCGCAGATGCATCCAAGATTCTCCACTTCAAGGATACGTATCCGAATGCGACGATTCTTTACATGGAACAAAATTATCGCTCATCAAAGGACATCGTCTCAGTCGCCAATCAGTTCATCCAACGTAATAAAGCACGTTATCCGAAACAGATGTTCACGGAGAATGCTGCGGTTCGTCCAATTATCTTAGAGACGCTACCGACTTATGAAGATCAGACTCGTTATTTATTGAATCAGTTACGGACGGAAACGAATTACCGCGAAGTCGCCATCTTATATCGCAACAATGCTTCTTCGATCAACGTCATGAATGCGTTAGATCAAGCAAACATTCCTTTTTACATTAAGGATGTTGATCATAAATTCTTCAGTCATTGGATTTTGAAGGATATTTTAAATTTCATGACATTCGCACAAGATCCAACAGATATCGAGATTCTAGCAACCATCCATACGAAGTTCGCCGGATATATCTCAAAAGCTCAACTGGCTCAATTGCAACAGTTTGGTTCGGGTGAATCTGTATTTGATCTACTCATAAACAAAATCGAGATGAAGTTTTATCAAAAGAAACAACTTCAACAAATGAAGCGCACATTCGCTTCCATTCAGACCGTTCGACCGTCTGCTGCCCTCTCATTGATTCGTCATGAACTAGGCTACGAAAAGAATTTGCGGAAAATGAGTGAGAGTCTCGGTTTTAGTCTCGATCACCTGCTTGAGACATTAAATACGATCGATAACATCGCAAGTGATGTACCGACGTTACTCGCCTTTCGTGAGCGGATCGCGCATCTCGAACAGTTGATGCGTGATGCGAAACAAAACAAAAATCAAAATGCGGTCACCCTTTCGACCTTTCACAGTGCAAAGGGGCTTGAATTTGATCGCGTCTTTATGATTGATCTCGTTGCTGGTATTCTTCCATCGGCTGACACGATCAAGGCGTACAAGAATGGACAACTCGATGATATGGAAGAAGCAGCACGCTTGTTTTACGTCGGGATGACACGGGCACGACACGAACTGCATCTCCTGTCTTATCGTTTTAAATCGAAATCGTTCGATGTCTCACCATTCGTCGAAGACGTTCATCGTCTTGTTACACCGGATTCCGCAAAACGAAAAATAGAACGCCAACGTCCTGCCATTGCAGCGCGAGCTAAAGTTCCTCCACTTCCGATCACTGAGAACATGCGTGTATCGCATACAGCATTTGGTCCCGGAACCGTCTTGCACCTGGTTGATGACGTGCTAGAAATTTCATTTGATCAAGGAATGAAAAAACAGCTTTCGTTACAAGTCTGCTCCGAAAATGCATTACTCGAAATTTTATGAGCCAAAAAAGCCTGTTTCACATAAATATGTGAGACAGGCTTTTGGTATATATCAGTTTTTAGGTGATGACTCATTTTGACGAATCAAGGCATCTCTGATTTCTGTCAATAGCTTTTCTTCTGTCGTTGGTACCGCTTCTTCTTCGACGACTTCTTCCTTCTTCCGGAACGAAGTGATTCCTTTGACGAAGATGAACAAAGCAAAGGCAATCAATAAGAATTCGATACTCGCCTGAAGGAACTGACCGTACTGTAATTTTGCATTTCCGACCATGATTGATAATCCTTTGACATCAATACCACCGATGATGATACCGATCAACGGCATGAAGACGCTGTCGACGAGTGATTTGATAATCCCGCTGAACGCAGCACCGAGAATGACTCCGACCGCTAAATCGATCACATTGCCTCGAAAAGCAAACTCCTTAAATGCCTTAAACATGAAACGTCCCCCTTACCAAGCACGGGACGCCAATTGCTGAATCGCATATCCGACGCCGTGCTCATCGTTTGTTTTCGTCACATGATGCGCAATCGCTTTTGCTTCATCATGACCATTCCCCATCGCGATCGCCTTTCCAGCAACCTTAAACATGGGAAGATCGTTCAGATTATCACCGATGACAGCGACTTGTTCGATCGGCACACCAAGGTGGTCCGCGAGGATTTTAACTGCCGTTCCTTTATCGGCACCGACTGCCATGACTTCGATGTTATCGTGTCCTGACGACGTGACATAGACACCCTCGACTTTCTGCTCGATTTCCTGCCAGATTGTTTTCATCAATTCTTGATCAAATGAGAACGAAATGAACTTGAATACTTTTCCCGCTTGATTACGAATGTATGACCGGAATCCATCAATCATCTTGACGTCTTCGTGGACATAATAGCGATCGTGGAAGAAATCAAGCACTTGTTTTGCCCGATCACTTTCTTCACTTAATTCTTTTAACGAATCGTAGGCTGCATCAATCGTCGCTCCTTGCGCTGTCACGAGTCCTTGATCACAGAACATCTCGAAGAAGACTTCGTACTGGCTAATGATGCCGTAAATTTGCTGTGCTTGTTCTGTCGTCAGAGTCGTCGCACTCAACTCTTCTCCATCGACGGTCATCACACGTGCCCCGTTTGAAGCAATGATCGGACAATGAATTCCTGCGGCATCCGTCAATTCTTTAGCATTTAAGTAATTACGTCCTGTTGCAATTGCAAACTCGACACCTTGTTCGCGTGCTGCTTCAATTGCCTGAATCGTCTCCGATTCTATTCGTTGTTTGCCCGAAAGAACGGTACCATCCATGTCTGATACGAGTAATTTAATTGGATTTGCCATCGTCTTCACTCTCCTCTTTTTCTATTTCCATACCACTATACCATTTTTCACATTTTGACTGGTCGTAAACACGGTTTACAAAATCGGTGACAACAAACGCGAAATACTTTCCTTGAATTTGATCATTCTTGAACGCGCAACATACGACTCGACCGTCATGAGCTTTGATACATCACAATCGGCTAAGAAGAGCCGTTCTAGTTCAATTGCTACTTCCTGATCATAGACGATTGTATTCATTTCGAAATTTAAACGGAAACTTCGTGCATCGATATTCGTCGTCCCGACTGAAGCAATCTCTCCATCAACAACAATCGTCTTCGCATGTAAAAATCCAGGTTCATACGTGTAGACTTTAGCTCCGTACGACAACAACTCTCCTACAGCAGCTGTCGTCGCCCAATAAACGAATGGATGGTCCGGCTTATTCGGAATCATGATGCGCACCTCCACTCCAGACAGAAGAGCTGCCTTACATGCATCTAAATAACTCGTGTCTGGAATGAAATAAGGCGATTGAATGTAAATCGTCCGCTTTGCCTCATTGATCATCTTGATCAAAGCAAGCTTCAGATATTCTGAACGGGAATCCGGACCCGACGTGACGATTTGCATCGGTAATATACTCTGAACCCTGTGTGTCCCGTAGTAGAACAATGATTTTTCTGTATAGACGTCACTCGCTTGATTCCAGTCAAGAATAAAACGGTCGAGCTGATCGTGAACGACATCACCTTTCAAGCGAAAATGCGTATCCCGCCAGTAGCCGAACTTTTCATCGATACCTAGATATTCCGTACCGACGTTAAATCCACCAATGTAGCCGATTCGACCGTCAATGATACAGGATTTACGGTGATTGCGGTTATTTAAGCGAAAATTAACGAAACCAATCGTCGACGGGAAAAAAGCGAACACTTCTCCCCCGTGTACCAGTAAATCTTTGAAATCCGTCCGTTTGAGACTACGTGATCCGACAGCATCATATAATAGACGGACTTTGATTCCACGACGGGCACATTCGGTTAATGTATCGATCAACGCTAGCCCAAGGCGATCTTTCTGAATAATGTAGTATTGAATATTCACTTCATGCTCTGCCTGGCGGATATCTTGAATCATCCGATTGAATTTCTGTTCTCCATCCGAAAGAATCTGCAGTTGATTCGAGAGACTGAGTAACGAACCGTTCGACATCAGATTCATCCGAATCATATCCCGGTGCTTTTGAATCATCGGGTGCCGCCCCATCGTCACGAGTTCTTTTTTCTGTAAGGCAATCCGTCTATCGTGTTCTAGTTGTTCTTCTTCCGTAATACGATAAAAATTCGATTTTTTCAACAATCTTCCGAAAAACAGATAGACGAGAAACCCAACGAGCGGAACGAAATACAAGATGAACACCCATGCCCACGTCGCACCAATATCGCGCCGTTCGAGAAAAATAACCGTTAGGACCGCCAAGATATTCATGATGAGCAATCCGTAGACGATGATGATCGTGAACGTACTCCATACTTCCACCATACGATTCCCTCCCGTTTCAACGGTATTGTTCGATTTTGGTCCCTTGTCTCCTATTCCCGTTTCCTTCCGCGTCATTCTTTTGAAGACAAAAAAACCTTTTTAAAGCACGAATGGCTTCAAAAAGGTTTAGGTCTTTCATGATTCTTGACATGGTTCCGGTTGTTGTAACGCCATTTGTTCAAGTGTCGCTTTGACACCTGCTACACAGTCTGGCAATCCAACACCATCATAAGCAAGTCCGGCTAAATGAATGTGTGGATAGTGCGAAGCGATGGTTTCTCGCACTTCTTGAATCCGCTGTGCATGCCCTACCGTGTAGGCCGGTAAGCCGTCTAATAGACGACTGATGACGACACGTTCCGGTTGCAACGGACGACCACAGATGGCTTCAAGATCTTCTAAGACGACCCGTTCAATCATTTCGTCTGATTCACGAACGAGTGCATCTTTTCCGGGACGACCGATGAAGGCACGAAGCACGGTATGATTCGGTGCTGCATGATTCCACTTTTGATCAATCGCCGTACACGCTGTAATCGAATACGGTGCCTGACGGTTGACGATGAAACCTGTTCCATCGATCGGCAACGCTGTTTCCTTATCGAAAATCAACGTGACTGTCGCCGTCGAGTGTGTCGAGAGGTTCGCAAGCCCAGGCAGCGTCGCTTCTGGTAACAGGGACACGACTTGGCGATGCGGAATCGTTAACAAAATATCATCGGCATACTCTGGACCATGATCCGTTTCGAGACGATACCGTCCATCTTCTTCCCGTTTAATCGAGCGAAGTGGTGTCTCAAGACGAATTTCTGTCCGTTCAAGCACCTCTTCTAGCCGCTCGACGAGAGACTCGAGTCCAGTAGCGAGCGATAAAAATTGACCTGTCGCTTTGAGCGTCGGACCTTGTTGTTGGTCAAGCGGACGCATGAGACGCATTCCTTCAAACAAACTTCCTGCCTTTTGTTCATTTGCAACAAATTGCGGGTAGGTCGCAAACGTACTCATCCGATCGATATCACCAGCATAAATGCCTGAAAGAAGCGGTTCGATCAGCTTCTCGACGAGCGCATCTCCAAGACGCGGACGCAAATACTCTCCTAGCGGGATATCTGTTTCTGGAATCGTCAAATCAGGAGCCGGGTGAAGCAATCGTTCTGACACTTCTGCTTTTTCTTCTTCCGTCAACAAAGAAGTCTCTGCAAATAACTCTAAATCCGTCGGGATACCCATGACGGCACCTTTTGGAATCGGGTGGAGACCTCGCGCATCCAATATATAGGCTTGCGACGTGTTATTACGAACGAGTTGCTCCCCTAATCCAATCTCTTCGATGAGATCCGTCAGTACGTGTTTTCGTGCTACATACGAATCTGGTCCCCGCTCGATCGTCAATCCTTCGTCCCGATATGTTGCCACCTTACCACCGAGACGACCTTCTGCCTCAAGTAACGTGATGTTCATTTCCGGAAACTGTTTCTCTGCATAATAGGCGGCCGCAAGTCCTGATATACCACCGCCCACGATGACGAGACGTTTACTGGACATAACTACCCACCTGTTTCGCGACGGCTTCCGTGACAGCTTTCATGAAAGCAGGATCCGCGTTTGGCATGACAGGTCGCGCATAATGGATTCCGAGTTCGTCGCAGACGACTTTACACTCATAGTCATTATCGAATAATACTTCTAGATGGTCCGCAACGAAGCCGACTGGCACGTAAACGAACGCTTCGTATCCTTTTTCTTCGTAAACATCACGTGTCAGATCCTGAACATCAGGGCCGAGCCATGGCTCAGGTGTTTGTCCAGCTGATTGCCAACCTGTGATCATATGCGGTACACCGGCACGTTGTGCGATCAATTCGGCAGTTTCTTTCAATTGCTCTGGGTACGGATCGCCGTTTGCGATGATTTTCTCAGGCAGACTGTGCGCTGAAACGACGAGAACGGCTTTTTCTTCAGGAACTGGTAAAGCGTCGAACGTCTTACGGATTTCTTTCCCCCACCAATCGAGAAATGCTTCTTCTTTGTACCACGATTCAACGGATGCGAGACGAATACCGTGCTGATCTGCGACTTCCTTCGCACGACCATTATATGAACGAATACTGAACGTCGAATAGTGCGGTGCTAAAACGACTGTGACCGCTTCTGTGATGCCGTCTTTTGCCATTTGCTCGACAGCATCCTCAACGAATGGCTCGATGTGCTTTAGACCAAGATAAAGCTTAAACTCGATTTCACCGGCATATTTCTCAGACAATTGACGGTGCAGCTCTTCTGCCTGGTCAATCGTGACTTGTGCGAGTGGTGAGACTCCACCAATGGCTTCGTAGCGTTCCGTCAACTCTGCCAATGCTTCTGGAGACGGTTTGCGTCCGCGGCGGATATGCGTATAATACCGCTCGATATCTTCAGGTTTATACGGCGTACCATACGCCATGACAAGTAATCCTAACGTCTTCATTTTTCTACCTCCATTTTTTCTTTCGAATAATCATGGATAAATGCAGTCAAACGTTTCAATACTTCTGGATCAACTTCCGGGAAGATGCCGTGACCGAGGTTAAAGATGAACCCTGGTTGTTTCATTCCCATGTCGAGAATCTCCTTCGCTTTCGCTTCAAGGATATCCCATGGTGCTAACAGATAAGACGGATCGAGGTTCCCTTGGACGGGTTTCGTCAGCCCACGTTCACGTGCTTCATCGATCGATAAGCGCCAATCGAGTCCAACGACGTCTAACGGTAAGCTATGCCACTCTTCTGCCAAATGACTCGCCCCTACACCGAACATGATCATCGGCACGCCTGTATCTTTTAGTTCCGTGAAAATGCGTTCCATCGTCGGTTTGATGTAACGGACATAATCTTTCCGGCTTGTCGTTCCGACCCATGAATCAAAGATTTGGAACGCTTGAATCCCTGCATCTACTTGTGATTTGATGTAATCGATGACCATGTCACCTAGTTTCTCCATTAAGGCATGCCATACTTCAGGTTGTCCATACATCAATGCTTTCGTTTTATGGTATCCCTTTGAAGGTCCACCTTCAATCATATAGCTCGCAAGTGTAAATGGCGCCCCGGAAAAACCAATTAACGGCACTTCAAGTCGTTCCCGTAATAAACGAATTGTTTCATAAATGTACGGAATATCTTCACGGTTGAACGGTTGCAGTGCTTCGACATCTGCCATCGTGCGAATCGGATTCGCAATGACTGGACCGATGCCACTCTTGATTTCAACATCAACGCCCATCGACGGAAGTGGCGTCATGATATCTTTATATAGAATCGCTGCATCGACCCCTAGTTGTTTTACAGGTAGTTCTGTCACATATGCGCCTAGCTCCGAGTCATGTGTGATCTCGAAAAGCGTCCGTGTCTTCTTGATTTCACGATATTCCGCTTGATAACGACCTGCTTGTCGCATGTACCAGACGGGAACGTGATCAATCTGCTCGCCACGGATCGCCCGCAAAAACGTATCATTGAATTTCTTCATCATAACTACCCCTTTATACTCGTTCTAACGCCCCAAAAAACGTACGATAAGTTTGTGAACACAGAAACATTATATCTGAAATTAAGAAGTCTGTGCCAATAAATCGTTTACAAAATGACAGTTCTGTTACCAGTTCATGAAATGTTCACTGTTTCTTGTAAAGACCGAATGCAGCGTTTAACTGACCACGAATTAAGTCAGAACGTTGCTGTTCCGTTACCTTACGTTCTTTTTCTCGAATTTCGTGCGTGCGCCAACCATCCTCGATTTTTTCCGCGACTTCGACGAGTCGCTCGACATCCGTAAACGAATATTTTCGCGTCTTTCCATTTGTCCGTTCTGGAAAGATTAATTTCCGTTCTTCATAGTAACGAATCTGACGTTCTGACAAGCCGGTCAATTCACAGACGATTCCGATCGACATCACCTTTTTTTCGCGATACTTCATCTTCGTCACTCCTTTCCACAAAAATACCATGTCAGATTTTCTGACACAACACGTTTCTTTGAAAGTATTTCCGTCTAAAGTAAACACATACTTTAAATGGATAAAGGAGGAACGACAATGAAACTGGAACAACTCGCAATTTCAGTCGATACGTTTTATGTCTTATTCGCAGCACTGCTCGTCTTTACGATGCAAATCGGATTCTTACTTCTGGAAACAGGGATGTTACGGGCAAAGAACGCGGGGCACGTCGCTGTTAAACAAATTATCAGCTTCTCAGTTGCCGCTCTCGCCTTTTGGGCTATCGGATTCGGATTGACGTTCGGTGATGGTAACTCCATTATCGGAACAGAAGGATTCTTCTTACATGGAGGATTCAGCAGCCTTGATTGGTCGAACATCACGATTGATGTAAAGTTCCTCTTCCAACTCTCGTTTGTCGCCGTCTCTCTCGCAATCGCTTGGGGCGGATTCGCAGAACGTGCTAAATTATCCGTTTACTTGTTGTTCGGAACGTTTTTCGTTGCTATCATCTATCCGATCATTGCTCGTTCCGTTTGGGCAGGTGGATTCCTTGGTTCGCTCGGAATGCAAGATTTCGCCGGGTCAACGGTCGTCCACTTACAAGGTGGGATTGCTGCACTTGTTGCTGCTTTACTGCTTAAGAAACGAATCGGTGCTGAAAAAACACCGTTGCTTGGACACAATGTCATTTATTCTGTCGTCGGTGCCTTCATCCTCTGGTTATGTTGGTTCGGCTTCAACGCTGGTTCGACATTAACGATTGCCGACGGATTCTTTAGTTACGTTGCTTTGACGACGTTACTCGCGACTGCAGCAGGTGCCCTCGGCGCTCTTGCCATCTCATTCTGGCACCGTCGCGTCGCAGATATTCCTTCGATCATCAACGGCGTATTAGCTGCACTCGTCGCCATCACAGCAGCCTGTGCCTTTGTGGAACCATGGGCAGCCGTCGTCATTGGTTTCCTTGCTGGTGTGATCACGTATGGAACGAGCATTCTTCTCGCAAGTCGCGTGGATGATCCACTTTGTGCCTTCTCCGTTCATGGCGTCGCTGGTATCTGGGGTACACTCGCAACTGGATTCTTCGCTTCACCTCGACTCGTTGAAATCACAGGTATCGGACAAGCAGGACTCTTCTATGGAGGTGGCTTCACGCAACTCGGTGTTCAAGCTCTTGGTGTCGTCTTTGCTATCGTCATCGTCAGCGTCTTAAGTTATGCTTTCTTAAAAGTCCTCGACCTTACGATCGGACTTCGAATCACACGCGAAGATGAACTCCGTGGTCTTGACGTCGCGGAACATGGTCAAGCTTCTTACGATCTTCCTGCTCCTGTCAGCAAGGAATTGCATATGGTTGAAGAAGAAGATCTATCAAACGAACGTGTCAATTAATGGTTCATAACGAATAAGAGCCTACGCGATGAATATTCATCACGTAGGCTCTTTCGTGTTTATTACTTTCGGGCGTAGTATTCACCAATCATAAGTGCCAAAGCTGCCCCACCCACGACATAGATGGATCCGCTTAAGAAGAATCCAAGTAACGTCAAAATGATACATTGACTGATTGCTGCGAAGCGGATGATTTTCTGTTTAGCATGTACGGCATTCCCAAATGGCAATAAGCGAGTCAACAGATGCTGATCGACTGCTTTCGTAAACGGCGCCAATTGAAAACTCGTTAATCCACCAAATGCAGGAATCGCAAGTGCAACGAACCAAACGTTACCGCTCGCCAACCACATGAACACAGCCCCGATCAGTGTTAAACGAACAATCAATCCGATGCCGTCCCCACTCCGGATGAACTGTTTGACATACAAATAATCAAATGTCGTCTGGGCTTGGTACGGAAACCGCTCGACCATGTTACTTAAGAGACGACGGTGTTTATACGTTGCCGATAGATGTGGAACATCGACGAACCAGTTGGCTAGTCGATAAAAACGATCACGTGATTCTCGTTCGAGCGCAATCCATTCACGTAACGGGAGATGATCCTGACGCTTCAGATGAAGGACGATCATTAACAGCAAGGCAACGACGATCGACATCCACGCCATATCGATGATGACGAGTAGTGCTGCTCCAAATGCATACAATAACACTGTTCGATGTGCGATGCCTTCAAGTTTCGACAAATTCGCTGCCGCTCCGAATAGGGCAAGAGCTACGCCCATTAAGACAAGTTCAAACGGTGTCGTCTGTTCTGTCCGAACATAGAGAACAACGACTGCTAGAAACGGAATCACGGCACGAATGATACCAAAAATCGCATTATATGCGCGCACCTGCTGCATGAAACTGGATAACTTCGCTAACACGGGTAATAGAAACACTTGATCCGCCTCGACAAGAAACGTTCGACTTGTCCGGTAGAGCGGCAGAATCAGAAATAAGGCTGCCATGACGAATCGACCTGGAAATGATGGATCGAGTTGGTCGAGGAAACGACCGTAGACGACTAATGCGTATAAAATAACAAAGTAGACGGTGAATAATAGTCCACCATTCGCCATATATCGTGTATATTTCACTGTTTCCGTCATCGCCGCCTGATACCGTTCCTTCCATAAGGACTGGCTATTCATCGTTCTGCCTCCTCGATCGCAGCAACGTACAGATCATCCAGCGTTCCATCTTGTAGTCCATAGCGAGCTCGTAAAGCAGCCGTTGTCCCTTCCGCCGCAATATGTCCTTCATGTAAGAGAACGAATCGGTTGCAGTGGCGCTCGGCTGTCTCCAGGATATGCGTTGACATTAAAATTCCTTTACCGTCCTGCTTGAGTTCACTGAAAATCTGAAGCAACTCTCGGATTGCCAGTGGATCAAGTCCAACGAATGGTTCATCAACGATCAACAATTCACTCCCCGTGACAAGGGCGCACAAGATCATTGCTTTTTGTTTCATCCCTTTTGAGAAGACACTTGGAAACCACTCTAATTGTTTCGTCATCCGAAGACGTTCAGCATAATGATTTGCTCGTTCTATCGCTACTGCTTCTTCGACATCATATCCTTGTGCCATGAGGCGAAGGTGCTCCCGTAACGTTAGTTGTTCATATAACATCGGCTGTTCCGGAATATACGCGACTTGACGACGATACTCGGTTTCGTTCGTCGCTAAATCCAATCTATTGATTCGTACAGATCCCGTTTTGACCGGTAATAGACCGAGGATGTGTTTAATCGTCGTTGATTTCCCCGCACCATTTAAACCGATTAAACCAACGAGTTCCCCTTGATCCACTTCAATATTGATATCATGAAGGACTGTTTTAGATCCGTATCCTCCTGATAAACCCTTGATCTCTAATAACATGTTTGCCACTCCCTTTAAGCTCATCGTAAGGTAGATCTTCTTAGACTTTCTAGCTTCGTGCCTCATTTTTTAAAATATAATGTTTTAATACTTGTTTTTTCGGCAATTACTCTAAGTGTAATCGTTACATCAATATATGAAAACGATTTACATGCAAATCGAAAGTGAAAACGATGAATCGTTCATTTAATCTTTATCAAGTGGTCTAATCTTCTAGTCCTTTCAATGAATGAATGATTTCAATTTTTTCACTTTCACACGTGTTTATAACTGCCTGAAAACAGGTAAAACTAATATGTAGAGGAGTTGTTTAAAAATGGGATTCTTATGGGCATTAATCGTTGGTGGTCTCATCGGTTGGATCGCAAGTTTAATCATTGGAAAAGATGTACCGGGCGGCATCATCGGTAACATCATCGCTGGTTTCATCGGTTCGATGATTGGTCAAGCTATCTTTGGTTCAATGGGACCAGAAATTGGCGGATTTGCAGTCATTCCGGCTATTCTCGGGGCAGTCATTTTGATCTTCATCGTCTCACTTATTCTCCGGGCAGTACGCAAGTAATCATATATTTTAATCGAAAAGGAGTGTTTTGAAATGGGATTCTTATGGGCATTAATCGTTGGTGGTATTATTGGATGGTTAGCAAGTCTAATTTTAGGTAAAGACGTACCAGGCGGTATCATTGGTAACATCATCGCTGGTTTCGTTGGTGCATTGATCGGTCAAGCATTATTCGGAAATTGGGGTCCAATGGTTGCTGGATTCGCAATCGTACCTGCTTTACTCGGAGCTATCATTCTCATCCTCATTGTATCGTTCATTCTCCGTGCGGTGAATAAACGATAAACAAAAAATCCTCGGACATGATGTCCGAGGATTTTTTATGCGTTAGTTTTTTATACTTTAATCTTTTAATTGTAACCACATGCCATCTTCTCGCTCGACGACACGTTTTTCCACTCGTAAATTCAACCATTCGAACACGCCTTCGAGAAAGCTAGATGGATATTCCCAAACCGTACCGACGCGCTCTCGCTTCTTTCGTTCTGGTTTTCCAGCGACAGCTTCCAATTCATCCGGAGTTTTATTCAATCGGATTAATAACTCCTCCACCTGTCCCGACTGATAGGTCACTTCATATCCATCGTACCGTGCTCGATTCGCAACTGTCGAATCAGGCGTTCCGAACGCGTTCTCGAATGCATCGCGCGATTTCCCGAGATAGCTGGTCATCGTATCGATACTTTTTCCAGTCCGCGCTTTCACTTCCGTCTCAAGTAATGTTTTAATATCGACTGCATATTCGTTTGATACAGTCGTATTGAACTGATCAGCTAATTTAAAATCAACTGCCGTGTTTGGTTCATCACCGAGTTGAACGGTTTTTGAGTCCTGAACGGTCTGTCCTGATTGGTCGGCACTCACCTGGACATCATATTCTCCTGGAGAACGCTTGATTTCTAGTGATGTTCCATCCATCGTTCCAATGACTTCCCCGTCTAATGATACTTCTGTTTTAGGGACATCACTTGAAACGATCAATCGTTGTGGATTCAGATTGAGAGAATACCGGTCATACCAAAGCCATCCATCCTCTTTTTGTAACGTAAATAGATGTGCCTTTACTTGTTTACCAGAGTCTTGATCCTGTTTGACTTGTTTGATGACCCGATCTGTTCGTTCTGATTCAGTCGTCAACCAAGTAATGAGTCGTGTCGCCTCACTCATCGGTAATGGTTTATCGTTCATCGTGACTAGTTGTTGGAATCCACGCTGATCCTTTTCCTTCAATAGAGTAGCAAGCCGCTCGTCCGTTTTCTCCATTTTTGCCGCCTCTTGCATGTTGCGCCCAAACCAAAAGGCAACTAACAAAAACAGACAGGCGATGAAGGCGCTACCAATGAGTAAACGTCGTTTTCGTTTTTTCTGTGCCGTTGAGGCTATTCGTGATGCCATGCACTTCGCTCCTTTTTCTCCATTAGCTGTATGGTCTTAAGTGTATCGGGTTCAAGTTGACTGTCAATCGTGCGGAAGGCGGAAACTTTCCGTATACTAATATTATCTTACCCAAAGGAGTGACTGTTCCATGCAAAAAGAATCATGTATCTTCTGTAAAATCGCTCGCAAAGAAGTCCCTGGTCATATCGTATTTGAGAACGAAACCGTTCTCGCCTTCCTCGACTTGTCACAAGTGACGAAAGGACATACGCTCGTTATCCCAAAACAGCATGCCGATAATATGTATGATCTCTCGCCTGAACAGGCACAGGACGTGTTTGCGACGATTCCGCAAATCAGCCGTGCGCTTCAACAAGAGACAAATGCAGCTGGTATGAACCTTCTATCCAATACAGGAAAAGTAGCTGGTCAATCAGTCTCACACTTCCATTTACATCTCATTCCTCGTCACGATAAACAAGACGGATTCGGCGCGAAGTGGGAAGTCCATAACGACGACTACACGGCAGAAGAATTGGCTGAACTCGCAAATTCAATCGCTTCGCATATCTAAGTCCGCTCTTTTTCTTCTCTTCTTAGAAAAATATTGCCGAAATAGGTTTCTTTCACTCAATTTTCGGTAAAATAATATGAAACAAATATTTTAATATTAAAAAGGAGGTTTATCATGTCGAAGCGTCCCGCCCGTAACTGGGTCGCTTTTGGTGCTACGCTAACACTTGTGACTTTTTATGGTCTAAAGGCGCTTCGCCAAGGTACGAAAAGCGACTCTTCGAACGGTCATCAACGTCGAAATTCTTATTCTACAATCGTAACGAATGTGCAGGATTTGACCCACGAGGGCAAGAACTTAGTAGAGACAGCAAAAGTGTCTGGTATGCACTTCAAGGAAGAAGTCATGCAGAGCGTCTCGGAATACCAAACGGAAGTCCAAGCATCGCTCACGAAGATCCAGTCTCTCGCTGATGAAGCGAAACAGGAAGCAGACCAGCTTTCTCCACAAAAGTAAGATCCGTTGCTTCGATTTGTTTTTGTATAGTTTGCATTTTGCGCGTTTGAGCCATTGTCACCTTTCGAAAGGATGAGTCAGATATGGAACACGAAAAGTTATATCCTGGACAAGAGGCATTATTGTATAGCCATAAAATTGTCCAATTAAGCAAAGCACTATGGAAAACGGTAGAAAAAGATTGGCAAAATTGGATCAAGCCTTTTGATCTAAACATCAACGAACACCATATTTTATGGATTTCGCATGCCCTAGGTGGTGCCTCGATTTCTGAGATCGCGAAGTATGGTGTCATGCACGTCTCGACGGCATTCAACTTCTCGAAGAAGTTAGAGGACCGCGGATTGTTGACGTTCTCGAAAAAGGAAACCGATAAACGAAATACCTATGTCCAGTTGACACCGGCAGGCGAATCGCTTTTACTCGAGACGATCCAAGCATTCCGTCCCGAAGAAAATGGCGTCTTCCGCGCATCACTTCCTCTTCAGGAATTGTACGGTAAGTTCCCAGAACTGACGGATATTTCTGCAATCGTGCGTCGTTTGTACGGAGACAGCTTCATGGACATCTTTGCCGAGACATCGAAGATGATCACGGAAGAAGCAGATCGCCGTCCGCAAGATCCTGTCATGGACTCGATAAAAAAAGCATAAGCATACTATCATCAAAAGCGTTTTAGCCTTCAGCTAGAATGCTTTTTTTAGGTCTTATTTCCTCATGACAGGGACATTACTACTATGTCTCAAGAGCGTTATTTCCCTCACAATTTCCCATAAAAATTATCCTCAACCGACTACCTGGATGTGATAGCATGGAAAAGAGCAAGTATCTCTTGGCATGACAAGATACAGCTGTCAACCAAACGAGAATATGATATGATAAAACGGTTGAAATAAATGGTAAATTAGGGGTGTATGTATGAAAAAGAAATTGCTAGGCGCAGCAGCAGTCGCAAGTGTATTTACGTTAGCAGCATGTGGATCAAATGACGAAGCCGTCATCAATTACAAAGGTGGCGAAGTCAACAAGGCTGACGTCCAAGATGAAGCATACGAAAAAGCTGGTGCTCAAATCGCCTTCCAGCAAACGATGAACAAATTGCTTGAAAAGAAATACGGTAAGGAAGTCACGGACAAAGAAGTCGAAGCAGAAGTCAAGAAAACAAAAGACCAGTTCCCGGATAAAGAGCAGTTCAGCTCAACACTGAAATCTGCTGGAATCAAGAACGAAAAAGAATTCGAAAAAGTACTTCGCACACAAATGCTCTTAACAGAAGCAAAATCTGCGAAATCAAAAGTAACAGATAAAGAAATCCAAGAGCGTTTCGATCAAGAAAAAGTCGAAGTCAAAGCAAGCCATATCCTTGTTGCGAAAGAGTCAGAAGCAAAAGACATCAAAAAGCAATTGGATAAAGGCGCAGACTTCGCGAAACTTGCAAAAGAAAAATCAACAGATACAGGTAGCGGTGCAAAAGGTGGAGACCTCGGGTACTTCACAAAAGGTAAGATGGTCAAGGAATTCGAAGATTACGCGTTCAAGGATGGCGTTGAAGGTAAAATCTCCGATCCGATCAAAACACAATTCGGCTATCACATCATTAAAGTAGTCGATCGCAAAGAGAAGAAAAACTTCACGCTCGATAAAGAAAAAGCACGTATTAAAAAAGCACTTGCTGAAGAGAAAGCAGCACAAGTCAACCCGAACGATATTTATCGTTCACTCATGAAAGAATACAATGTCAAAGTCGAAAACAAAGACTTCAAAGACGCTTTCGATCTAGACAAACAAGAACAACAACAAATGCAACAACAAATGATGCAACAACAGCAATAATCAAAAAAAGGAAGCCATGACGGCTTCCTTTTTTACGTTGTTTTTCATAGAGTGAGGAATTAGCGAACCGTCCGGATCGGAGCTCGTTCGTATTGCTTTGGCAAGGCGACCGTATCTCCTAGTTCGGCTGCCGCATGATATACCCAATAAGGTTGGCGAAGAAGTTCACGTGCGAGCAGGACAATATCTGCTCGACCGTTACGGACGATCTCTTCTGCATGAGCTGCTGTCGTAATCAATCCAACCGCTCCTGTTGCCATGCCTGTCTCTCGTTTCAATTCTTCCGCATAGCTGACTTGATAGCCCGGATATACTTCCGGTACAGCGTTGGCGACGACAGCACCTGAACTACAGTCGAGTAGGTCGATGTTACGTGCTGCTAGTTCTTTCGCAAGTGGAATATAATCCGTCGCCGTCATTCCCCCTGTTGCGTGATCCGCTGCTGAAATCCGGACCCAAATCGAGAGCTGTGAGACTGCTTGAATTCCATCAATGATTTCTAACAACAAGCGCATCCGATTTTCAGTCGATCCGCCGTACTGGTCTTCTCGAATATTGGATAACGGAGAGAGGAACGTGTTCAATAAATAACCATGTGCGCCATGGATTTCAATGAAGTCATATCCTGCTCGTTCCGCTCTTAATGCTGCATCGATGAACTGTTGTTTGATTGTCGCGATTTCCTCAAGTGTCAATGCACGGGGATGCATATACGTATCATCAAACGGTAAAGCGCTCGGTGCGACGGGTGGTTCTGCCGTCGTGCTTTTACGCCCGGCATGGGCCAGTTGGATCCCCGCTTTTGCGCCCGCTGCTTTGACTTGCTGTGCGATTCGTTGTAATCCTTCGATATGTGAATCTGACCAGATCCCAAGGTCCCCAGCTGAAATGCGACCATCTGGCGTGACAGCACTCGCTTCTAAAATGACACCACCAACGCCTCCCATTGCACGGGTTGCATAGTGTGTGACGTGCCAATCCGTCACGAGTCCATCTTCTTTTGCACTGTACATGCACATTGGCGCCATAATGACCCGATTGCGGAATGTCAACGTTCCGAGTTGAACCGTATCAAACAACTTCGTCTTCATCTTTCTTCCCCCTTATAGCTTCGGACGATAGAAAGCACGATTATCTAGTGCAAATGATCGTTCTGAGAACTGTCCCGGTTCGACATATTCAAGAAGACGATCCATCATCGTCATTCGCGCATCGAGGTTATCGATCAAGAACAAGACTTCAGCCTCACGCATTTGTGGTGCTACAGCAGATCCCCATTCCGGTCGTCCATGATGACTTAAGACGAGATGTTGCAAGACAGTCAGTACTTCTGCGTCAATTTGTAATTCTGCTCCGACTTTTTCGAGTTCCGCTACCATCATCGTAATATGACCGACGAGTTTACCAGGTAACGTATATTCCGGTGCAACCGGATCGGATAACTCCTTGATTTTCGCATAATCATGTAGAATGATGCCACTGATTAGCACGTCACGGTTTAAGGTCGGATAGAGTTGAGCGATTTGATCCGCTAAGCGCAACATCGAAAGGACGTGGTACGACAGTCCCGAGTAAAAGGCATGATGATTCTTGACCGCTGCCGGATGCGTGAAGTAGGCGTCAAATCGTGAAGTGATCAAATGTTTGACGAGCTTTTTCATGTCACTGTTTTGAATCGATTCTACGAACGCGAGTACTTCCGTCTCAATCTGCTCTCGTGGAATAGGTGCTGATTGAACATAGTCCTCGACATTCGTCTCCTCTAGGACCGTAATTTGTTTGAGCTTCAGTTGTGTCCGTCCTCGATAGTCCATGACTTCTCCAGCAGCATGAACGATTGACTTTGGCGCATATTTTTCAAGGTCACTCGTATCCCACATCTTCGTCTCGATTTCGCCTGTCTTATCCGTCAAGATGAGCGTTAGGTATGGTTTCCCATTTGCTGCAATTCCTTTGACTGCTTGCTTGATCATCGCTCGTTGATCGAGCGTTTCTCCAACTGCTAACTTCCCGATTCCTTTCATTCTTGAAACACGTCCTTTATCTGTAAAATAGGTGTCTTTTTTATATTCCATTGACTACACTTAAGGCATATACTATTTCATTCTACTATATGGGAGTCATGAACATGGAACTGGAACCTCAATTTAATTGGTCCCGCTATCTCGATTTAGCTGACTATGAACAAATATTTCCGACGGCTGCCGTCGACCAATCCGAAATGGACTGGATCACGCAGTTGCGATCGAAAGATATGAACTTCACGCGTTCAGAAAAAGGGGTTCTCTATGGCGCTGTCGTCACATGGCAAAACCCTGTCGACAAAAGTGACCGCCGCTCGATTTGCTTTTATGTAACGAAAGAAAAACTGATTACGATCGGATTGTCGGATTCAATCGTGTCCTTAGTCTCACCCTATTCTCCCGCTCATCCATTCGCGGCTTTTTATACGATTCTCGCTTTACAGTTGAATACGTATTTCGCCGGTATCGATCAGTTTGAGACAGAACTGTTTTCAAGACAAGATGAACTACGCGGCAGCATCAATGAAGATTCGCTTGATAGCATCTTCGCGTTACGCGACACGATTGAGAACTGGTCCGATTTGATCGTTCCATTTCAAGAACTCGTCATGGCTGGCGAAGAGTCGTTTCTCGAGGAAGAAACGTATCTTGAGGACATTTCCTTGAAACTAGCTATGAAACGTGTCCGCCGTCTGTTGATGCTCATTGAACACTATCAAAAAGACATTGAAGTCCTTCTCGACTTATCAACGACCGTTTCGAACTTCCGAGGAAACGAGATTATGAAGGCATTAACGATCTTTACTGCCGTCGCGACACCGACGATGGCCCTCGGTGCGATTTGGGGGATGAACTTTAAAATCATGCCGGAATTAGACTGGAAATACGGCTACGCCCTATCCCTCGGTCTAATCTTTTTATCGACTAGTGGTATCTTTTACTGGATGCGCTGGCGTGGATGGTTAGGCGCTCTTGTGCGTATGCCAAAGAATAGTCGACCAAAAAAATAGATATCAGAACATAAGTTCGTTATACTAATTGTATCATATCCACTGAAAGGAGACGCTTGTCCGATGGAACGAAAAATCATTCATATTGATATGGACGCCTTTTATGCTTCCGTCGAGCAACGCGATCGTCCTCGATTAAAAGGTGTTCCCGTCGTCGTCGGTGGACCGCCTCATGCCCGTGGTGTCGTAGCGACCTGTTCCTATGAAGCACGGAAATACGGCATCCATAGCGCGATGCCTTCAAGACGCGCGTTCCAACTGTGCCCTCGTGCCGTCTTCATTCGTCCTCGTTTTGACGTCTACCGGACTGTCAGTGCGCAAATCATGGAGCTTTTTCGAGAAGTGACACCGCTCGTCGAGCCGCTCTCGCTTGATGAGGCGTATCTTGACGTCACGGAAAATTATTTCGATCAAAAAAGTGCGACGTATATTGCGCAATATATCCTGAAACAAATTAAAGAACGAACGGGTCTGACAGCCTCTGCCGGTGTCTCTAACTCTAAGCTCGTCGCGAAGGTCGCTTCCGGATATGAAAAGCCAAACGGGATGACCGTCGTCCCACCAGAAGAAGTTCTCAATTTCTTGTCTCCATTGAAAATTGGAGATTTACATGGCGTCGGAAAAGTCACAGAACAAGCGTTACGAAAACAAGGGATTGAAACCGTCGCAGATGTTCAAGCAATGCCCGTCGAACAATTGCGGGCTTTGCTTGGACGCGATCGGGGAACGGAACTACATGCAATGGCGCATGGGATCGATGAACGACCAGTTCGTCCGGAACGCGAGCGAAAATCGATTGGTTCTGAGACTACCTTTGAAGAAGATACGGAGGATATCGATACGATATTTGAGACGTTGATTCGAGAATCAAAATCTGTCATTGCAAGTCTTCAAAAAAAAGAACTCGTCTGCCGAACGATTACGATCAAGTGGAAGACCGACACATTCCAGTCACGTTCGAAACGGCATACGTTTGCAGAAGAGACGGCGGACGAAGAACGATTACTTGAGGAAACAACGAAACTGTTCAATGGCATTACCTTCGATGGACCAATCCGCTTGATTGGTATGACGGTCAGTCACCTGACTACTCCTCCCGCTGCGAGACAGTTGACGTGGCAGGACTTGGACTTACGCTTGTGAAATGAATAGCGATTCATTATACTGAGTACAAGACCAATCAGACAAGGGGGAACAAGTATGCAGTATACGATTACAGTATTTTCAGATCGTGGTGAAACGTTACTCGATGACGTCTTTGAAGCAGAGACGGATGGTCAGGCACGAGAAGAAGGGATTAGACGCTTGAATGAAAGCGGTTATGCCCATCATGCAGCTCGCGTTACACGTTCAGGTCGTCTCATTCATTTCGAGCGCGCTTACTTACCACGAATCGTTCCTGCGTCATCTTAAACCATACTAAAAAAGGAAGACGCGCTATATCGGCACGTCTTCCTTTTGTTTACTTATTGCACGTCGTCTTGTTGCTCCATCATCGGCGCGTAGAGTTCTTCTAACGGCTTCATGATGATTTGTGTGACTTCCGTCAGCATCGTATGCATCCGTTGCTCTTCTTGCATCAGCTGACTGATCAATGGATTGTTTTGTACTTCAAGCATCTTTGTTTGTGCAGACGCCATATCGTCTGGTGTAATTTCTTCACCTTGCATCTGTTTTTGTTGTAATTCGAGTTGGATGTTACGGAACGACGCGAACAATTCGTTTGATTCCGGATCTGCGTTAACTTGCGTATACAAATCTTTTAATGTCGTGTACTCCGAAGTTTCGCGTAATGCACGCTCCAGCGTGTACGCGTGATCGTATAAATTTGTTTCTGCCATGAGTAAAACCTCCAATTTGTTTAGACGAGATAAAGTCCCGCCTGTATCAATCCAATTAAACCACCTAATAACCCTCCAAGCCAAGTGATAGCACGGAATTCCCGCTTGGAAATCGATAAGACGATTTCCTCGAGATACGCAGTATCAAGCAAATCAACTTCTTCTCGAACGATTGTTTCGAGATCGAGCGTCTGAAGGATCTGCCCGATTTGATTCGTCGTCCGTTCGAATAGATGATCGATGATGACAGGGACATGTCGCTCGAGTAATTGTGACTCGAGTGGATTCAACCAAACGCGTAGCGGTGTAGCAAGCATCGACTCAATCGGTAAACGTGCCATGACTTGTTCTTTGACGGTCTGTCGAATCCGCGACTCCGTCTCTTCCGTCATATAGGATGAAAGCGGGCGATCCAGTCCCTTTTGCCATTCCTGACGTAATAAGGCAAGAATGAACTGAGACGTCGACTCTGATTGAAATACCCTTTTCAGCTCCGGCTGAATCATATCGACGACGTTGACATTTGCGAGCAACATCCCGAACATCCCGCCACCCAGTCGCTGTTGGATGAAACGAGCAACGGTTTCCTCGAGTTGTAGACGTCCTTCTGGTCCGTCAAAGTATGCTTCTGCTTGGTGTAATACGGATGCGACTAGTCGCGGCATGACTTCTTCAATTTTTTGTTCTCCGCTTGCTCCGATCAAGTCGCGTACGGATTGCTCCCGCCATTTATTCATCAGACGCGAAAACTCCTGCTCCAAGTGATAACTGATTTTCCCTTGGATCCGTTGTTTTGGTTCGTCGATGAATCGACTAATCCACGCTTCCGTCGTCTCTTCCGAGCGTGTCCATTTCATGACTTCTTGTTCGACGAGACGCGTGACGGCTCCACGAACAGCTGGTGATGCGAGACGTTTCCCAATCCCTTCTGGCGTCAAGAGATGCTTGACGACCGTCCGTCCGAGATTTGCTGCCAGTTCATTCCGTCGTTTTGGAATCAGACCAGGCGTGAATGGTACGCGAAATTTTCCAATGTATTTCGGTTCAAGTGGTCGAAACAACATTCGGATCGCCAAATGGTTCGTGATCGCTCCGATAAGAGCACCGATGATGACGATTCCAACAAGCTTCAACACGAGTAACAAAGTGTCTGACATAAGTTATCATTCCTTCCGATTTTCGACTTATGGTAAAGTCGAGATAGTTAGTTATGTACGATTTAGGAGTGATGCCGTGTGTTACGACAACTGATGACTGTATTCAATGACCAGCTTACGACCGATCCGAATCTGTATTGCCAGGAACAGTATAGCGTATATCGCCTTACAGATGGGCTTTGTTTTGGGATCAAGACGACTGCCATCTCCGACCGTGAACAACAACTACTTGATGTATTTGCCGAGCGCATCATCACGACGTCGCGGTCAGATATCGATCTATGGCGAGAACGTCTCCAATCTGCTCATGCTGTGGAAGATCGACCATTTCGACTTGTCCACTTTTTATTTAATCCAACTGATGAACGTACGAGTGAGGAAATCCAACAACTGCTCTCCTCTTTCTTTTCGCAGACCAGTACGCTCATTCCTTTCAGTACTCATCGTTTTACGATCATCGAACGAGAAGAATTCGTTATTGAGGCAGAACTACACGATTTATTTTTAGCACTACAATCTGATTTTGTGCTCGATGGTAAGGTGTTGCTTGGTCAACAGCGTGCTACCGGCGACATTGCCGTTCAATTCCAACTCGAACAAGCAGCGCTCACCTTCGTCCCTTCTACGCAAATCGAACGTTTTTTACCTGCCATGACTCGTCTTGCAAGTCTAGATGACCGATATCGGGCAACACTCGTCGATCAGTTCATCCTGTCCCTCGAGCCAGAGTCTCGTGAGACGATCCTCGCTTTTTGCCGAGCTAACTTGAATGTCTCTTTGACAGCAAAACATCTATACTTACATCGGAACAGTCTCCAGTATCGACTTGACCGCTTAACGGAACAGACAGAAATCGATGTTCGGTCGTTTGAAGGGGCCACTTTTCTTTATACCTTGTTACTTGTAGCATGATGCCTAATTGAAAACGTTTGCATTTAGTCAGGTTGTCCATAGGCAGACTACCTGACTTCTTTTATACTATTTCTTGTAAGCGTTATTATTTCATCATTTACTAGGGGGAACTACAACATGGCTGAAATTCGTCTTGAACATATCGATAAAATCTACTCAGGTGATGCAAAAGCGGTTGATGATTTCAATCTGCATATTAAAGATAAGGAATTCATCGTCTTCGTTGGACCATCTGGTTGTGGGAAATCGACGACACTCCGGATGATCGCTGGACTTGAAGAAATCTCAGGTGGAGACTTTATCATCGACGGTAAACGCATGAATGATGTAGCGCCAAAAGATCGCGATATCGCGATGGTCTTCCAAAACTACGCTTTGTATCCACACATGAACGTCTTCGATAACATGGCGTTCGGATTAAAGCTTCGGAAGTTCCCGAAAGATGAAATCAAGCAACGCGTTGATAACGCAGCTCGTATCCTTGGTCTTGAAGAATATCTCGAGCGGAAGCCAAAAGCACTCTCTGGTGGTCAGCGTCAACGGGTCGCGATTGGTCGCGCCATCGTTCGTGATGCTAAAGTCTTCTTAATGGATGAGCCGCTCTCGAACTTGGACGCTAAATTACGTGTACAAATGCGTAAGGAGATCATTCAGTTACACAAACGTCTTGAGACGACGACGATTTACGTCACGCACGATCAGACGGAAGCGATGACGCTTGCGACACGGATCGTCATCATGAAAGCCGGAATCATTCAACAAGTCGGTACGCCGAAGGAAGTCTATGATCACCCGGATAACATGTTCGTTGCTGGATTCATCGGTTCACCATCGATGAACTTCTTGACAGGTAAACTGGCAGAAGACGGTCTCTTCCATGTTTCAGGAACAGAAGAGAAATTCGAAGTACCAGAAGGAAAAATGAAAGTTCTCCGCGACCGCGGTTACACGAATAAAGATCTCGTCCTCGGAATTCGTCCAGAAGACATCCATGCGGAATTGATCTACCAAGACACTAAAACAGCACATCGTTTCCCAGCGCATATCGAAGTATCCGAATTGATGGGTGCAGAGTCTTATCTCTACTCAAAAGTCGGACAACAAGCATTCACGGCACGTGTCGATTCACGTTCACATGTCGAGATGGGATCACAGCTTGATCTCTTCTTCGATATGACAAAAGCACACTTCTTCGATGCTTCAACAGAAGCAACGATTCGTTAATCACATCATCGATCAGTTATGATGTTTCAGACTGTCCATTTAAGGGCAGTCTTTTTTATTGACAGACGTTCCTGTAACTTTGTATGATACTGCTTGTAGCTTAAAATTAATCCTATTCGAAAACTAGGAATTGAAATCATTCATTTATAAAAGGAGAGAGCGCTATGAAACACGGTTTGAAATTAGCTGTAGCAGCATTATCGACAGCGGGGGTGCTTGCAGCATGCGGCGCTTCGAACGACAACGCAGGTTCTGGTAAAGAGTCAAAAGTCATTACAGTCGGAACGGAAGCAACATACCCACCATTCACGTACAAAGAAAAAGGAAAATTGATGGGTTATGACGTAGATGTCATGAACGAAGTCGCAAAACGTGCTGGCTATAAAGTCGATTACAAAGCGATGGACTTTAAAGGACTCATCCCGGCACTCGATTCAAAACGAATCGATGTCATTGCGAACCAAATGGGTATCACACCTGAGCGTCAAGAAAAGTACGCTTTTTCTGATGCGTATACGGTCTCTGGTTCAACGATCATCGTCAACAATAAAACGAACGACATCAAAACACTCGACGACTTAAAAGGAAAAACAGTCGGTTCGACACAAGGTTCACTTTATGCGAAAACAGCTGAAGAAGCTGGCGCTAAAGTAAAATACTACAAAGGTGCGAACCAAGTCCTGAAAGATCTTGAAGCAGGTCGCGTTGATGCAGCCATGAACGATCGTCTCTTCGTTTTGACGGAGTTGAAAAAAGCTGGCTATAAAGTCAAAGCGGTCGGTGAGACGTTCGACAAGAACGAATCTGGTTTCATGATGGCGAAAAACAGCAAGTATACAAAAGACTTCAATAAAGCACTCGCTGAGATGCAAGAAGACGGCACTCTTGCAAAAATCGGTAAGAAGTACTTCAACGAGGATATCAGTAAGTGAGTGAATTACTGACGATCGTCCGGGATAACTCGGACGTCTACGCAAAGGCGATTGGCACGACCCTTCTAGCAAGTGGTCTCGCCATCGTCTTTGCGCTTATTCTCGGGTTGATTCTTGCCGTCATGCGTGATAGCCGCGTTGCCGTTTTCAGCGGTTTTGCACGTTTATACGTCTCGTTCTTCCGCGGAACGCCACTCTTGTTGCAAATCTTGATTCTTTATAATGGTCTCGTCACGCTTCAATTAACTGGATTCCAAGCACTTGCCTTCGGTTTGTCACTTCACTTTTCCGCATATATCTCGGAATCGTTCCGCGCTGCCATCTCCTCTGTCGATCGTGGACAATGGGAAGCTGCTGACTCACTTGGAATTCCGCGTCGCAAGACATTCAAGGACGTTATCCTGCCGCAAGCACTATCTCGGGCGATTCCACCGCTTTCGAACTCTGTCATCGATATCATCAAGTCGACATCACTCGGTACGATCGTTGCTGTCGAGGAATTAACGTACGTCTCTGACCAGATTTCAGCGACGACATACCTCGTCATGCCGCTACTTTTGTTCTCCGCTGCAATTTACTGGGTCATGTCAACACTTATTCAAAGCGTCCAACATCGTTTAGAAGCACGTTTCAGCATTCCAGAATGAATTTTTCACACTTGGAACCGTCAGGATTTCAAGTGTATTTTTTTAGATTTTTTGAGGTTTAGCACTAGTCAATCCGGGAATAATCAAGTATACTAATAAAAATCAGAATTATCTGACAAATTACAAAGGAGCGTGGCCGAGATGAAACAAGTAATTGAAGCTTTCCGTAGACAAGATGCAGAGCAGCGAATTCCAGTGCTACGTCTCGAAATCGATTATGAGCTCAGTACGCTCTTCGATGCGATTCAAGCCAATGACCAAGCTGGCATGTCAGCAAGTAAAGATCGTTTAGATAAATATCGTCAGGAGATGCTTCGCTTAGAAGCTTAACCTCATAGATCTCCCATCTCTCCTCCCCCTTGAGATGGGACTTTTTTTGTTTACTGTTACTCTATTCATAAACGAAAGAGAGGATCGTTTCCAGATCGTGTACTGGTCGATCCTCTCGCTTCATTTCTTAAACAGAAAATATTTTATGCGTTTATTTCTGTCTCACAGTCTAGATTAATCGACATCACGACCTCGTGATGCCTTCAAAATCTCAAACCATTGCTCGCGCGTCAACGACAGATTCGTCGAACGAACAGCAGATTCGATGCGTTCAATCTTACCAGAACCAACGATCGGCATGATACGTGCTGGATGTTTAAGTAACCATGCATATGCGACTTCGTCGATTTCTTTTGCCCCGATCTTTTCAGCGATCTCAGCTAATTTTTCACGTAACGGTGCGTATCGCTCGTCCTTAAAGAGACGACCGCCCGCAAGCGGACTCCATGCCATCAATGGCATCTCATTTTCATGACACAGATCGACGGATCCATCCTCGAAATGTTTCAGTTCCGAAACCGATAACTCGAGTTGGTTCGTCACGAGCATGAACGGTAAGCGTGATTGTATAAGACTCTGTTGTGCAGGTGTATGGTTCGATAGACCGAATGTCCGTACCTTACCCGCGTCCTTCAGCTCAACGAACGCTTCTGCAATCTCGTTCGGATCCATCAATGGATCTGGACGGTGAATCAACAACGTATCGACGTACTCGACACCGAGTTCTTGCAGGGAACGATTGACCTGTTTGATAATATGCTCTTTCGTCGTATCATAGAACGATAATGACTGATCCGAGAAATGATTCCCTTTCATCTTGATGCCCGTCTTCGTGACGATCTCCATCCGGTCACGTAATTCCGGTTTTAAGGCAAGAGCTTCCCCGAATAAGCGTTCATTCGTATAATCGCCATAGATATCTGCGTGATCAAACGTCGTAATTCCTAAAGCAAGGCATGCTTCAATCAATTCAAGACGCTCTTCCTTCGTCATTTCCCATTCATTCAATCGCCACAGACCATGAATGATCCGTGAGAATGATAAATCTTCTGTTAGCTGAATCCGTTCCATGTTTCTTCCACTCCTCTATCGTATGAACTCTATCTCGTTTACTGTACCTCAAAATGGTAACGGTTGCACGAATTTCAATTTTCAATGCTCTAAGACAAAAAACAGGATTCCGTCATCGACGGAATCCTGTTTAGGACTTATTGAATTTGCTCGACTTCCTGCATGACTTCATCTTCGATTTGCTGACGTTTTCGTGTCGTCTCAGCAGCATCTGGTGACGTGACGCTGAAATAGAACTTAATTTTTGGTTCCGTGCCCGATGGACGAAGGCAGAACCACGATCCATCACTGAGCGTGAACTTCAAGACATTGGATTTTGGCAGATTGATCGGTGAGGGTTGATGTGTCTTCAGATCGTGAGCGATGCTCGCATCATAATCCTCGAACAAGACGACCTGTTCTCCAGCCACTTGTTTTGGTGGATTCTCACGGAACGTATCCATGATACGACCAATCTGTGCCACGCCATCCTTCCCTTTGAGCGTCAGAGAGCGGAGTGACTCTTCAAAGTACCCGAACTGCTCGTAAATCGACTGTAATGCCTCATAGAGCGTCCGTCCTTCTTTTTTGTGATACGCAGCCATCTCAGCAGCTAACAAGCACGCTTGGACGGCATCCTTGTCGCGGCAGAAGTCCCCGATGAGATATCCATAGCTCTCTTCATAGCCGAAGAGATACTCATATTGACCCGATGCATTGTATTGTTTGATTTTTTCCCCGATGAACTTAAAGCCTGTCAACGTGTTCTCGACATGGAGATCATAATGACGTGCAATCAACGCACCTAGTTCTGAAGTAACGATTGTCTTCGCGACAAATCCGTTCTCTGGTAGTGTCCCCTGCGCCGCTTTTTGTGAAAGGATATAGTCAAGCAACAATGCCCCCGTCTGATTCCCTGTCAAGACTGTCCATTCTCCGTCTGCATCACGTGTTGCTACTCCGACGCGGTCAGCATCGGGATCCGTCGCAATCAAGATATCGGCATCTGTACGATCTCCGTATTCGATCGCCAGTTTAAAGGCAGCATGTTCTTCCGGGTTCGGTGACGTCACGGTCGGGAATGCACCGTCTGGCTCTGCTTGCTCCTTAACGACTGTCACGTGTTCGAAACCGTAACGTTTCAAGCCTTCTGTTACCGGGACAAGACCTGTTCCGTGAAGTGGAGTGAAAACGATTTTTAGTGGATCGGCTAATTCCGATTGGATTGAAGGTAAGACACGAATCGTCTGTAATTTTTCTTGATACGCTTCGTCAAGTTCTTCGCCGACACGGACGATTAAACCGTTCGCACGAAGGACCTCTTCTTGCTCAAGTTCAATCGACAGCTCGTCTTCGATTTGACTGACGTACGATACGAGTTCATCCGCTTCTTTTGGTGGAAGTTGTCCACCGTCGTCTCCGTACACTTTATAGCCGTTGTATTCTGGTGGGTTGTGACTCGCTGTGATGACGATCCCGCCCGCTGCTTGTAAAGACCGAACCGCAAACGAAAGTTCTGGTGTCGGACGTAGACCGTCGAACAGATACGCTTTGATGCCGTTACTTGCGAGCGTCCGTGCCGCCTCCAGCGCAAATTCTGGTGAGAAATGGCGTGAATCGTGTGCGATGACGATTCCTTTTGCTGCCGCTTCTTCTCCTGATGCCTTAATGAATGCTGCGAACCCTTGTGAAGCTTTTCGAACTGTATACACATTCATCCGGTTCGTTCCGACACCGATCTCCCCGCGCATACCACCTGTTCCAAACTCGAGTTCTTTATAGAATGCTTCTTCAGCTGCTTTTTCATCCGCTGCTAGCGTGACGAGTTCTTCTTTTAATGTACTGTCAAGATCAGCGAACTGATCCCATTTTTGATAGGTTTCTTTCCATGACATAGTAAATCGACTCCTTTTTGAATGAGGGTAAGACTTGCGATGATACGATACCTTTCATATGATTAACACTAGAAAGGGTAAGGTGATGAGGCATGTTTCCTACGATTCAAATGGCAGACCTTCAACAGCTCGTCCGTACGGATCAGATTCGCTGGTTTGACTGCCGCTATGACTTACAACAACCTGAATATGGACGAAATGCTTTCTTAGAACAACACGTCGAAGGTGCACAGCACCTGGATTTAACGACTGACCTTTCTGGTCCAATCGATGAGGTCGGCGGTCGGCATCCGCTTCCTTCAAAAGAAGCGTGGCAACACACACTGGAACAGCATGGTGTGACCCCGGAAGACTTCGTCGTTTTGTATGACGATGGTTTTCCATATGCCGCTCGTGCATGGTGGTTATTTAAATGGATCGGACATGAGCGTGTCGTAGTTCTCGAGGGCGGATTCTCCTCTTACCTAGCGTTCGATCTTCCGGTTACAGACGAGACTTTTACTTATGAACCCTCTCAGTACACGCCGCGTTTCCAAGACGAGATGCTCGTCTCGTTCGAAGAGCTAAAGGATCAGCTGACAGAAACGCTGGTCATCGATTCCCGAGCGCCCGATCGGTATCGCGGAGAAATCGAACCACTCGATCATGTCGCCGGACACATTCCGGGTGCCGTAAATTGTTACTTTGAACAAGCACTCTCACCAGATGGTCGTTTACGAGATGCGGAAGATCTGAAAGAACTATACGCCGACATCCTGCCGGTCACGGCACCTATCCTCTACTGTGGAAGCGGTGTGACAGCGTGCGTCAATGTCATCGCTCTCCACTCACTCGGGAAAACCGATGTCCGGCTTTACGCCGGCTCTTATAGTGATTGGGTCAGCCGCGGTGAAGACGTCTCCCGTTCGTAAACATCAGACGCTGACAGAAACATCTGTCAGTGTCTTTTTGTTTAGAGTTGAATTGGTTTGATGTTCCAGATCGCATTCGCATACTCTTTAATCGTTCGATCACTTGAGAACACACCTGACCGAGCAATATTAAGAATGACACGTTTATACCATTCTTCCGGTTGCTGATACATCCGATCGATACGTTCCTGCGCTTGTTGATACGACATGAAGTCTTTCAGGATCAGATACTCATCATTATACGTCAATAATGAATCGTAAATTGCTTGGAATTCACCCGGAGCAAATAATGTCCCGTCGACGAGACTATCGATGATTCGTCGCAACTCGGGTTGGGCACTGTATTGATCATACGCACTATAACCGCCGTATTGCTTATAATTCATGACTTCCTGCGGCGTTAAGCCGAAGATGAAGATGTTCGCATCCCCAACTTCATCTCGAATTTCGATGTTCGCTCCGTCGAGCGTTCCAATCGTCAAAGCGCCATTCATCATGAACTTCATATTGCCGGTTCCAGAGGCTTCATAGCTGGCAGTCGAAATCTGCTCACTGACATCACTTGCCGGGAAAATCTTTTCAGCAAGCGATACACGATAGTTTTCTAGGAAGACGACTTTCAAGTATGGGCTGACCTCTGGATCCTGATTAATTAAGCGAGCTAACGCATTGATATAACGAATGACTTCTTTTGCATAATGATAGCCTGGCGCTGCCTTTGCACCAAAGATGAATGTCCGCGGTGTCATCGTAAAGGAACGGTCTTCCTTCAGACGATAATAGAGCGAATGAATGTGTAACGCATTTAAGAGTTGACGTTTGTACGCATGCAATCGCTTGACTTGAACATCAAAAATCGAGGTTGGATCAACGACGATACCTGTTTCCTTTTCAATGAGCAACGCTAATTCTTCCTTACGCTGAAGCTTGATCTCGGCGATGTCCTTCTGCAGTGCTGAATCCTCTGCCCATTTCGTCAATTTTTGCAAATCGGACGGATGCTGAATCCAACCATCCCCGATCGCTTCTGTCACACGTTTTGCCAGTGCTGGGTTCGATGAGAGAAGCCAGCGACGATGTGTAATCCCGTTCGTCTTATTATTAAATCGAAGCGGAAACATCTCATAGAATAGTCGCATCTCGCGCTGCTTCAGAATCTCAGTATGAATCTGAGCGACACCGTTCGTTGAATGCGTGCCGACGACAGCCAGATTCGCCATGTTGATCCGATCGTCCGCGATGATGGCGATATCTCGCATATGTGCTTCCATGTGTGGATAGTTCGCCAGCACATCTTTACAGAAGCGTCGGTTGATTTCCTCGATGATGAGATAGATGCGTGGCAACAAGCGACGGAACAAATCAACCGGCCAACGTTCGAGTGCTTCTGATAATAACGTGTGGTTCGTAAACGACATGACACTCTTCGTGATCCGCCACGCTTCTTCCCATCCAAACCTTTCTTCATCAACAAGAATCCGCATCAATTCCGGAATCGCGACGACCGGATGCGTATCATTGATATGAATGGCAATATGATTCCCGAGTTGCTTCAATGAATGGTTTCGTTTTTTAAAGGACGTCAAGATACTCCTTAATCCTGCAGAGACGAAGAAATATTGTTGCTTCAGACGGAGTTCTTTTCCTTCGTACGTCGTATCATCCGGATACAAGAACTCTGAAATCGTCTGAATCGATTGTTTATGTGCCAGTAAATCTTTATAGTTCCCACGGTATTGACTAAGTAATTCATCATCATCAAGTGGAGACTCAGCACTCCAGAGTCGCAGGTTATTGACAACCTTGTTTTGATAGCCAACGATCGGCATATCGTACGGAACAGCACGGACGATTTCAGTCGGTTCATGATGGACGCGATACCCATCACCGACTTCTTCGAGCCACACATGTCCACCGAATGAAATATCGACCGCTTTATCAGAACGTCTAATTTCCCACATGTTTCCGTTCTTCAGCCAGTTATCCGGTAGCTCGACTTGATAGCCATCGATGATTTTTTGCTTAAACAGACCATATTGGTATCGGATACCGTTCCCATGTCCCGGTAGACCAAGCGCAGCCAAGGAATCAAGAAAACAGGCTGCGAGACGACCGAGACCTCCGTTTCCGAGTCCTGGTTCCGGCTCTTCTTCTGTCAGATCACTGAGCTGATATCCGAGTTCTTCCAGTCCCCGTTCCACATCCTTTAAGACGTCAAGACTTAATAGGTTGTTATGCAAGAAACGTCCGAGCAAAAACTCGAGTGAAAAGTAATAGACTTGCTTACTTTTTTTATGGGTATATGTTTCCTTTGTCCGCAACCAATCGGTCGTGACCGTCTCACGTACCAGATAAGCAAGTGTCTGATAGATATCGTTTTCTGTTGCTTCCGTTATTGCCTTGCCATGCATCGAAACGAATCGTTCCGTAAACCTCTCCTTGAACTTCTCTATATCTTTGAACATGACGTAACTCCTTTTCCCAGTGATACGATCAAGTGGCGGACGGTGCAATCAAACGATATAACGCCAAGTATTCGTCGGCTGAACGCAACCAACTGAAATCCTCATTCATCGCCGTCTCAATCAAGTGCTCAAAGACCGGGCGATCATGATAGACCTCAATGGTACGTTTAATCGCTTCTAAAAACTCATGTGCATTATAATTCGCGAACGAGAATCCATTTCCTTCTAACGTAAACTGATTGAATGGCTTGACCGTATCACGAAGACCACCTGTTTCCCGGACGACTGGTAAACAGCCGTACTTCATCGAAATCAACTGACTGAGACCACATGGTTCAAAACGCGAAGGCATCAAGAAGGCGTCACTGCCCGCATAGATTCGTTGCGCGAGACCAACGTCGAACCCGATGTAAGAAGCGATTTTGTCTGGACGAATCGATGTCGCATGATGGAACAACCCTTCATATTCCGCTTCACCTGATCCAAGGATGATGAACTGCGCATCGAGTTCAAACAAATCTGGCAAGATATGCGCGAGCAAATCAATCCCCTTTTGGTCGACGAGACGAGAAACGAAACCAAACAATGGTACATCCGGATTGATGGGGAGACCTAGTTCTTCTTGTAAGGCAGCTTTGTTCTTCGCCTTTCCTTCCGTGACGGTATCGACCGAATACGTCTCAACGAGATGCGTATCATGTGCAGGATCAAATTGACGATAGTCGATTCCATTCAAGATTCCGCGTACGTCGACAGCGCGATGTTGTAAGACGGGTTCAAGCGTCTCACCGTAATACGGATCCATGATCTCATCACGATATGATGGACTGACTGTCGTGATTTGATTGGAATGGACGAGTCCTGCCTTCATGTAATTGACGAGACCGTTATGAGCAATACCATCGGCTGTGAAGTGTTCATGACTCAATCCAAGTAAATCACCGAGTACTTCCTCCGGGAAAACACCTTGATATTGTAGATTGTGAATCGTAAAGACCGTTTTAATATCTTGATAGCGCTCTAGGTGCTGATAATGGATTCGTAGGAACGCCGGAATCACACCTGTTTGCCAATCGTGACAATGGATGACGTCCGGTACTTCTTTCCGATCGAGATGTTGAATCATCTCAAGAACGGCACGTGAAAAATACGCAAATCGTTCCGCATCATCGTAATGTCCATAAATGACACCATCGCGTTTGAAATAGTACTCATTATCGATGAAATAGAACGTTACACCATCTTGTTTTAATCGGAGGACAGCACCAAATTGCTGTCGCCAGCCAACTGGTACGATGAAGTCGAATAAAAACTCCATCTCTGATTTGTATTGTTCCTTGATTTGACCATAATTGGGTAAGACGACCGAAACGTCTGCCCCTTCCTCAGCAAGCGCTAAAGGGAGCGAGCCGACGACGTCAGCTAGCCCCCCTGTCTTGATGAAGGGTGTCGCTTCCGTGGCAGCAAACCATACCTTCATGAATGACATCTCCTTTAAACGATTGTTTGTTTTTTGATGACGATTGGTTCTTCTGCCGTACCGCGAATGACTTGACCGCGTTTGACGGTCACTTCTTTGTCGAGAATCGCGTACTCAACGACCGCGCCTTCTTCAATGACCGATTTTTGCATGATGATCGAGTTTTTGACGCGCGCATGCTTTCCGACTTTAACACCACGGAACAGGATGCTATCCGTCGTCGTGCCTTCTAACTTACAGCCGTTTGCGACGAGTGAGTTCTTAATCGCTGAACCTGGCAAATAACGTGTCGGCGGTTCATGCTTGATTTTCGTGTAGACATGCTGGAAGTCGTTGATTGCTCCCCACTGTTCAAGCAATAGCATGCTCTCACGGTAGTATGAACGAAGTGAGTGGATGACTTGTGATGTACCACGATATTCATAACCATGTACATGCAAGCGATTTAGCTGCGAACGGATGATACTTTGTAGTAAATCGTACTCGCCACGCGCAATCGCCTCATCAATCAAACGAACGAATAGGTTCTTCGATAGAACGACCGTTTCCATGTAGAACGTCTCATCAGTCGGCTGGAACCCTCGTGATCCGATTGCAGTCACGCGGTTCTGCTCGCCAAAGCGAATTGGACGGCAGTATTTGCAAGGCAGTTCACGCTTCGTATAAACGACTGTGATATCCGCATTCGATTCTTTATGTTCGCGCAAGACATCACGATAATCTACGGCTGATAAGATGTTCGAACCAGAGACGACGACATAGTTCTCCTTACTGCGAAGGAAAAAATCACGGTGAAGGTGGAAGTTCGATAGATCCCCACGGAACTCGTTCGCATCTTGTGACAATGCAGGTGGGAAGATATAGAGTCCACCGTTTGAACGGTCAAGATCCCACTCTTTACCAGATCCAAGATGGTCCATCATGCCACGATATTTCTCGAGCGTAAAAATCCCGATGTTCGCGATATCGTTTTGTACCATGTTCGTTAATGTAAAATCGATCAATCGATAACGACCCGCAAATGGCACAGCTGCCAAGTTACGATGCTCTGTTAGTTCTTTGAAAAATCCTTCTTCACCACTTAGATTGATGACGCCTAATAAATCGACCTTCATTCGAATATCCCCCTTATTGAATTGCTTCTTTGATGACTTCGTTCTTTTTAACGATGCTGTCTGCTTCAATGACGAAGACTTCTCCGTCCGGAGATCCAATCGTCGCACCATCTTCAACGATGACACCATCTGCTAAAATCGCCCGGTGAATCGTGACGTCTCGTCCGATTTTGACGTTCGGGAAGATGACCGAGTCTTTGACGAGTGATCCTTCTGCTACATCGACACCGTAGAAGAGAACCGAATGATTGATTTCTCCTTCGATGTGGCATCCTTCGTTGATGATCGATGTCTCGACTGTCGCAGCGTTTCCAATGTATTGTGGTTGCTGATTCGGGTTGACCGAATGTACTTTCCATGACGGTTCATACAAATCGAATTCAGGCTCTGCCGTCAATAGATCCATGTTCGCTTCCCAAAGGGATTGAATCGTCCCGACGTCTTTCCAGTATCCTTTGAATTTATACGCACGGATATTGAGATTTTCAAAAAGCATGTTCGGGATGATATTTTTACCGAAGTCAAAGCTTGATTCCGCATCGCCGGCATCTTGAATCAAGTGGCGTTTTAAGATATCCCAGTTAAAGACATAAATCCCCATCGATGCAAGATTTGATTTCGGATTTTTTGGTTTTTCTTCGAATTCATTGATTCGTAAGTCATCGTCCGTATTGAGGATACCAAATCGCGGTGCCTCGTCCCATGGTACTTCACGTACGGAAATCGTCACGTCAGCTCCACCAAGTCGATGCTCCTCGATCATTTTTTCATAATCCATTTTATAAATATGGTCGCCTGATAGAACAAGAACATATTCAGGGTCAAATTGATTGATATAACTCATATTTCGATAAATAGCATTTGCTGTGCCCTCATACCAGTTTTTGCCGTTCTGTGCTTGGTATGGTGGAAGAATCGTTAATCCGCCATTACGGCGATCCAAATCCCATGGACTTCCAATGCCAAGGTATCGATTCAACTCTAATGGTTCGTATTGCGTCAACACGCCAACTGTATCGATTCCTGAGTTCGTACAGTTCGAAAGTGGGAAATCAATGATCCGGTATTTTCCTCCAAATGCAACAGCTGGTTTTGCAGTATGTTTCGTTAAAGCTCCCAGACGTTTCCCTTCTCCGCCTGCAAGTAACATCGCAACGACATTCTTTTTAGCCATTTCGTCCCCTCCATTTATGCTCTTTTTTTACAGATGACTCGCGTTCTAAAATCCACAGATACTTCTATATACCCAATCTTTTCTCTTTTTAATATAACATTCCTGCAAAATAGGTTTATTAAAATACAAAAATCGAAAAAAAATCTATTGATTTCTCCATAAAAGACCGATAATAGGAATGAAATGGCTTTTTGAAAGGAGTTCTCATGCGAATTACGACAGGATATCTCGTCTTACTTGGTCTTACGATGATGCTTCTGTTTTCCTTATTTTCAATTAAAGATGAGTTAAAAACAGCACGCACACTTTTTTTCTGGGCCGATGAACAGACGACACGACATCCACTGACCTCCTACCAACCAATCACCGTAACCTATGAAAACAAACGGGTCGAGCTCTATGACGGATTGCGACGGGATGACTTAACGCCTCGAACATTACCGAAAAAAGTCGAGCAAGCGTTTGTTGCTATCGAAGATCAACGTTTCTATCAACATGACGGATATGACATCACAGGAATCTTACGCGCGTTTACGAAAAACCAGTCTGATTCTAAATCTCAAGGTGGCAGTACGATCACACAACAACTAGCAAGAATGACATATCTAACAAACGAAAAAACATATACTAGAAAAATAAAAGAGTTGCTAATTGCTGTGTCTTTGGAGCAAAAATATTCGAAAAAAGAATTGATGACAGCGTATGTCAATCAAGCATATTTCGCGAATAATATTTACGGGATCGAACTGGCCGCAAAATCATATTTCAATAAGCCAGCGCGCGAGTTGAATTGGTCTGAAATCAGCTTTTTGACAGCGATTCCGAACAATCCGTCACTCTACGATCCGCTTCGTTTTCCTGAAAATACAAAAAAACGTCAGCAACGAATCGCTCAAGCATTAGTGCGCGATCGTGTACTGACGAAAGATTTTACTATTTCTCATGTGACACCTCGATCTTATAAGCCGCGGGTTCCTTATCCGGACTATATCGATGCCACCGTTCAAGCTGCCGTTCGGATGACCGCTCAAAAAAAGGGTTGGAGTGAGAAGCATGCTGCAGAATATCTGCATCAACAAGGTGCGGTCATCTCGACATATCTCGACTCAGCAGAACAACGACGGGCTAAGGAAGCTCTTCGCAATCTACCCAACCCGATTGAGGGGGCTTATGTTGGCATCGACGGACAAACACACGGAGTCACGGCTCTTGTCGGCTACAAATCAAATTTGACAGGTCAGTTCAACCGAGCAGTGCAGTCGTACCGACAACCTGGTTCAGCCATCAAACCGTTACTTGTCTACGGTCCTTACCTTGAGAAGACGAAAGCCCGCTTGTCGAGCACGTTAGACGGTAGTCCCGTCTGTATCGATGGCTACTGTCCGTCAAATAGCGGAAATCGGATCCTTGGACAAGTGACGATTGCCGATGCGATCGCTTATTCTTATAACACACCAGCGATCCGTGCTTTTGCTGTTTCTTTCCAAGAAGGATTGAAGTCCATCCGTCCATTCCAGTTTAGCCAGTGGACACGTGAGGATGATGCCTTTACGAGTGCCCTAGGTGGGTTGCAATACGGGATCAGTCCATATGAACTGACGAACGCTTATTCCGTATTCGTCAATGACGGGATCTATCGACCGGCATCGATGATTAAAAGTATTACGTTTCGAAACGGAACGGTCGAACGACCGCAGGAAAAGGAACAACGGATTTGGTCCAGTCAGACGAACCGTGAATTACGGGCTGGTTTAAAGAATGTCATGACGTATGGAACAGGGCGCAAAGGATACGATCCTTCCGCGCGCTATATCGGAGGAAAAACAGGAACAACGAATGATAATAAGGATATGTGGTTCGTCGGTATCAAAAATCAACACATCGGGGGTATTTGGTTAGGAGCTGACCGTCCCCGCCCTTTCCCTGCTGAAGCCAATGCAACGTTACAGGTCCAGACGTGGGCGACGATTTTACGTCCTTGAGTCAACTCGGAAATAAAATTGCTTCTCCAAAGGAATTGAATAAGGTCAGACCAACCCATGATAGACCAGCGAGTAGAACGCCCCAGGCTAAGAAGGAGAAGATGATTAACCCAACAGCTCCAGCCGCACTCGTCATTTTACTAATCTGTACCGTGTAAAAGATAAAATAGATGAAGAAGGATACAAGCAATACGATCCCAACGTGCAAGAAGGACGTCATGAAAGCAAAGCTGACACATCCTCCGACGAGCAGGAGAATACTGCCCGGACGTAACATACCGAGTGTCGTTCCCTCTTGTTCTTTGATGAAAAAGGCGAAACCGAGCTGATTGATCGTGTCCGATAGTAGTTTAAGCGAACTAAAGATCATGAAATAGACGATCAAAAAACCAAGCCAAACGACGAGCTTCGTATCACGTGCCGTCAGTAGCTGGAGCAGTTCATCGTACACGCCGACTTGATCGAGCCAATGCAATGCAAGTTCCGTCGTCGCGATCGCAAGGGATGTACTAAATAACAAGATGCTGATCAGTGGGGCATAACTTAATAGGTAAACGTTCGTACGCATGTGGAGTCTCCATTCATAGAAAATTCATATGTAGCACACAATTTCACTTACAGGTATACTATAATAGATTATATCGGTTCAAGAGACTGAAGGGGGAAACAAAAATGGCATTTATCTTAATGGTCGGCGTAAGTCTTGCGTTTTTGACAGCAATCTTCACTGCAGGCTACAACAAAAAACCTGAAGGTAACGAATAACTCATAAAAGCTCCATCCTGAATCAGGATGGAGCTTTTGCTTTACAGAAGACCTGCGTATCCTTGCTGACGTAATGCTTCATAGACGATGATCGCTGCCGTGTTCGAGACGTTCAGTGAACGAACGAGATTCGATTGGGGTAAACGGATACACCGTTCTGCGTTTGCATCGATGACTTCAAGCGGCAATCCTTTTGTTTCCCGACCAAAGACGAAGAAATAGTCCTGTTCAACGTCCGATAAGTCAATCTGACTTGGGTACTGTTCCCCGTATTTCGTAATATAGTAGAAAATACCTTCCGGATGTTTTTCCCACAGTTCTTCTAACGAATCATGATAACGGACATCGACAAATTCCCAGTAGTCAAGACCCGCACGTTTAAGTTGCTTATCGTCTGTCGAGAAGCCGAGCGGTCGGATCAAGTGAAGGACGGAATGCGTCGCTGCACATGTTCGCGAAATATTACCTGTATTTTGAGGAATTTCCGGTTGATACATAACGACATGAATAGCCATGGTTCAATTCTCTCCTATCTCATGCGCTAAAAGCGCTTCTTTATGGGCAATTCCGCTTGCGAACCCCGTCAATTTACCGGTCGCCCCGATGACACGGTGGCATGGATAAATCAATGCGATCGGATTCCGATTCAAGGCACCGCCAACAGCTCGTGCTGCCTGTGGTTTTCCAATCATTCGAGCCAGTTCACCATAACTGATCGTCTGACCGAACGGAACGGTTCGCAAAGCTTGTAACACTTTCTCTGCAAATGGTGTGACACGCAACTGACAAGGAAGCGCATCAAGCGCTTGTACCTCTCCTTGTGCATAACGATCAAACGCCATACGCCAAGCTTTCGGTAATGTACCTTCGTCTGTCTCTTCTGCTAAATAGGTCCGAGCACGATCTTTATTCAACCCAAAGTCGAGGTACACGATTTGCTCTTTTTCCCATGCGACGAGCAATGTACCGAACTTATAAGTGAGCTGTTGAAATGGCATCTGCTTCCCCCCACTCTTCAATTAACCGTTGTCCTTCTGTCTGAACATCCACTGCAGTATCCGCTAAAAGACGGGATTCGATGTACGACTTCTCATCAATTCCGCCAATCCGACCGACTGCCCAGAGTGCAAGCGCCCGCATGTCTTCGCGGGCATCTGTTTCCGTCATTAACCGTAGCGCGTCAATAGCACTCTTGTCTCGATAATGAACAAGCGCACAAATCGCATTACGTTGAATCGGCTTCTTACCACGCCATGCTCCGGATAATGTTCCGAAACGACTCTTGAACTCACGGTTACTCATTGATAAGAGTGGAACAAGGAGCGGTTTGACCTGCTCCGGATCCGGTTGTAGTTCAACATGATGTGTCGCATTCTTCTTCCGGTTATATGGACATACTTGCTGACATGTATCACACCCATACAGACGGTTCCCAAGCGCCATCCGAAACGGTTCTGGCAGTAACGTTTTCGTCTGTGTTAAAAACGAGATACATCGTTTAGCGTCGATGACACCAGGTTCAACTAGCGCATCCGTCGGACAAGCATCGATACATTTATTGCATGTTCCACATAATTCTTCGACTGGCTGATCCGGCGGCAAGACGAGGTCAGTAATCAATTCACCGAGATAAAGATACGATCCGTGCTCTTCACTGATGATCGAGCAATTTTTACCACTGAATCCAATACCTGCTCGTTCTGCTACTGCACGATCGACGAGTTCTCCTGTATCGACCATCGAGCGCGTCCTTGCACCTGGATTCAACTCTTGAATTTTTTCTTCAAGCAACGTCAAACGTTGTCGCAACGCCTGATGGTAATCCAGTCCCCAGGACGATCGACAAAAAATACCCCGCCGCTCCCCTTCCTTGCCACGAGGTGCATTTTTGAGAGTACTTGGATACGCGACCGCAATGGCAATGATCGAAGCCGCATCTTCTACGAGTAACGAAGGAGTCGTTCGTAGATCGAGATCGGGCTCTTCAAAACCAGAAGCAAATCCTTTCTCCTGTTGTGCTTGAAGTCGACGTTTTAAGACAAGAAAAGGGTCAGCCGTCGTCACCTTCAGCTCATCGATTCCAATCTCAACTGCGTACTCTTGTAAAGCCAATTTCAATTGTACACCATCCATTACGACACGCTCCTTTCCTCTTAAGATTCCTTCCTAAACAAAAAGAGCAAGGTGTCAGCGAAAACGACACATTGCTCTTTTTAGGTAAGCGGGTGAAGGGAATCGAACCCTCGTCATCAGCTTGGAAGGCTGAGGTTTTACCATTAAACTACACCCGCATGATCAGGTGAAACATCAGATTGTGTAAAAAGTATAAAGCGGGTGAAGGGAATCGAACCCTCGTCATCAGCTTGGAAGGCTGAGGTTTTACCATTAAACTACACCCGCAAGATACCGGTGGTCGGAATCGAACCGACACTCCAAAGGAACACGATTTTGAGTCGTGCGCGTCTACCAGTTCCGCCACACCGGCACAATCTCTTGCAAAACTATTTAATTGAGAAATAGTTGGAGGCGCCAGTCAGAATCGAACTGACGATAAAGGAGTTGCAGTCCTCTGCCTTACCACTTGGCTATGGCGCCACTCATTGGAGCGGAAGACGGGATTCGAACCCGCGACCCCGACCTTGGCAAGGTCGTATTCTACCACTGAACTACTTCCGCTTGAAAAGCTGGGCTGGAAGGGATCGAACCTTCGCGTGCTGGAATCAAAATCCAGTGCCTTACCACTTGGCTACAGCCCAATAATAAGAGGGCGACTGATGGGAATTGAACCCACGAATGCCGGAATCACAATCCGGTGCGTTAACCACTTCGCCACAATCGCCATGGTAAACAGGGGCAGCAGGAATCGAACCCGCGCTGACGGTTTTGGAGACCGTAGTTCTACCGCTAAACTATGCCCCTATGGTGGTGGGGGGGGGCGGATTCGAACCGCCGAACCCGAGGGAGCGGATTTACAGTCCGCCGCGTTTAGCCACTTCGCTACCCCCCCACAAATGGGAAAATCATGTTGTTAATAAAGATGGTGGCTTTGGACGGAATCGAACCGCCGACACAAGGATTTTCAGTCCTTTGCTCTACCAACTGAGCTACAAAGCCTTAACAATGGCGGTCCTGACGGGATTCGAACCCGCGATCTCCTGCGTGACAGGCAGGCATGTTAACCGCTACACCACAGGACCGTATGTAATTGCGGGGGCCGGATTTGAACCGACGACCTTTGGGTTATGAGCCCAACGAGCTACCAGACTGCTCCACCCCGCGACGCTATAAATGGTGACCCGTACGGGATTCGAACCCGTGTTACCGCCGTGAAAGGGCGGTGTCTTAACCGCTTGACCAACGGGCCATTCTGAATTGAAAGTGATGATGGCGGAGAGCAAGGGATTCGAACCCTTGAGACGCTTTTGACGCCTACACGATTTCCAATCGTGCTCCTTCGGCCACTCGGACAGCTCTCCATTGTACGTGGTGAAGAAGTAATAAATGGCTCCGCAAGTAGGATTTGAACCTACGACCTACCGGTTAACAGCCGGTTGCTCTACCGCTGAGCTATTGCGGAACGATCGCCTGGCAGCGTCCTATCCTCACAGGGAGAAGCCCCCAACTACTTTCGGCGTTCAAGTGCTTAACTTCCGTGTTCGGCATGGGAACGGGTGTGACCACTTGGCTATCGCCACCAGACATTTATTATCTTAACATTATGTTCACATAACGTCAAGACTTTTTTTCATTTTTTTGAAAGGCTCGCGCCCTCAAAACTGAAGTCATCAACAATGCATCTGCTAGAACAAGGCCTCGACCGATTAGTATCACTCAGCTCCACATGTCGCCATGCTTCCACCCGTGACCTATCTACCTCATCGTCTCTGAGGGGTCTTTCTTGATTACTCAAAGGGAAATCTCATCTTGGAGGGGGCTTCATGCTTAGATGCTTTCAGCATTTATCCCGTCCGCACGTAGCTACCCAGCGATGCTCCTGGCGGAACAACTGGTACACCAGCGGTGCGTCCATCCCGGTCCTCTCGTACTAAGGACAGCTCTCCTCAAATTTCCTGCGCCCACGACGGATAGGGACCGAACTGTCTCACGACGTTCTGAACCCAGCTCGCGTACCGCTTTAATGGGCGAACAGCCCAACCCTTGGGACCTACTCCAGCCCCAGGATGCGATGAGCCGACATCGAGGTGCCAAACCTCCCCGTCGATGTGGACTCTTGGGGGAGATCAGCCTGTTATCCCCAGGGTAGCTTTTATCCGTTGAGCGATGGCCCTTCCATGCGGAACCACCGGATCACTAAGCCCGACTTTCGTCCCTGCTCGACTTGTAGGTCTCGCAGTCAAGCTCCCTTCTGCCTTTGCGCTCTACGAATGATTTCCAACCATTCTGAGGGAACCTTTGGGCGCCTCCGTTACTGTTTAGGAGGCGACCGCCCCAGTCAAACTACCCGCCTGACACGGTCCTCCAGCCGGATCACGGCTGCGAGTTAGAGACTCTATGCATGAAGGGCGGTATCCCAAGGGTGACTCCTCCGAAGCTGGCGCTCCGGGCTCGACGTCTCCCGCCTATCCTGTACATCATGCACAAAGCCTCAATATCAGGCTGTAGTAAAGCTCCATGGGGTCTTTCCGTCCTGTCGCGGGTAACCTGCATCTTCACAGGTACTATGATTTCACCGGGTCTCTCGTTGAGACAGTGCCCAAATCGTTACGCCTTTCGTGCGGGTCGGAACTTACCCGACAAGGAATTTCGCTACCTTAGGACCGTTATAGTTACGGCCGCCGTTTACTGGGGCTTCGGTTCAAAGCTTCGCTTGCGCTAACCCATCCCCTTAACCTTCCAGCACCGGGCAGGCGTCAGCCCCTATACGTCATCTTGCGATTTAGCAGAGACCTGTGTTTTTGCTAAACAGTCGTTTGGGCCTATTCACTGCGGCTCTACATGTGTAGAGCGTCCCTTCTCCCGAAGTTACGGGACCATTTTGCCGAGTTCCTTAACGAGAGTTATCCCGCGCGTCTTAGAATTCTCATCTCGCCTACCTGTGTCGGTTTACGGTACTGGCGCCTTCCCCCTCACTAGAGGCTTTTCTTGGCAGTGTGAAATCGTGACCTACGTCCCTACGGGACTCCGCATCGTTCCTTGACTGTGGTGCCTGACGGATTTGCCAATCAGACGGTCTTGAAACTTGCACATGCACTTCCATCCGCATGCGTCACTATCCTCCTGCGTCCCCCCATTGTTCAAACGGTGGATCGGCGGTACAGGAATATCAACCTGTTATCCATCGCCTACGCCTTTCGGCCTCGGCTTAGGTCCAGACTAACCCTGAGCGGACGAGCCTTCCTCAGGAAACCTTGGGCTTTCGACGGAGGGGATTCTCACCCCTCTTTTCGCTACTCACACCGGCATTCTCACTTCCAAACGCTCCACTGCTCCTTCCGGTACAGCTTCACAGCGGTTTGGAACGCTCCCCTACCATTCCTTACGGAATCCGCAGCTTCGGTGGTATGTTTAGCCCCGTTACATTTTCGGCGCGGCGCCACTCGACTAGTGAGCTATTACGCACTCTTTGAATGGTGGCTGCTTCTAAGCCAACATCCTAGCTGTCTAGGCAGCGCCACATCCTTTTCCACTTAACATACACTTGGGGACCTTAGCTGGCGGTCTGGGCTGTTTCCCTCTTGACTACTACGGATCTTATCACTCGCAGTCTGACTCCCGAGTATAAGTTGCTGGCATTCGGAGTTTAACTGAATTCGGTAACCCTGTGGGGGCCCCTAGTCCAATCAGTGCTCTACCTCCAGAACTCTCAACCTCGAGGCTAGCCCTAAAGCTATTTCGGGGAGAACCAGCTATCTCCAGGTTCGATTGGCATTTCACCGCTACCCACACCTCATCCCCGCACTTTTCAACGTGCGTGGGTTCGGACCTCCAGTCAGTGTTACCTGACCTTCATCCTGGACATGGGTAGATCACCTGGTTTCGGGTCTACGACAACGCACTGAACGCCCTGTTCAGACTCGCTTTCGCTACGGCTCCGCCTCATCGGCTTAACCTCGCGCGTTATCGTAACTCGCCGGTTCATTCTACAAAAGGCACGCCATCACCCGTTAACGGGCTCTGACTACTTGTAGGCATACGGTTTCAGGATCTATTTCACTCCCCTTCCGGGGTGCTTTTCACCTTTCCCTCACGGTACTGGTTCACTATCGGTCACTAGGGAGTATTTAGCCTTGGGAGATGGTCCTCCCGGATTCCGACGGGGTTTCACGTGTCCCGCCGTACTCAGGATCCACTCTGGAGGGAAAACAGTTTCAGCTACAGGGCTGTCACCTTCTTCGGCCGACCTTTCCAGGTCCTTCACCTACTGTCTTCCTTTTTGACTCCGTGTAGAGTGTCCTACAACCCCGAAGAGCATGCTCTTCGGTTTGGGCTGTTCCCGTTTCGCTCGCCGCTACTCAGGGAATCGCATTTGCTTTCTCTTCCTCCGGGTACTTAGATGTTTCAGTTCCCCGGGTCTGCCTCACGTTACACTATGTATTCATGTAACATGTCCCATCCCATTACAGATGGTGGGTTCCCCCATTCGGAAATCTTCGGATCAAAGCATACTTACTGCTCCCCGAAGCATATCGCTGTTCGTCGCGTCCTTCATCGGCTCCTAGTGCCAAGGCATCCACCGTACGCCCTTCATACCTTGATCTAGCGTTGGTATTCTAAGAACACACGTCTTAAATGACATGGTTAATTAAAAGTTTGATGTCTTGTTGATGTCTTCAGTTTTCAAGGTGCGAGTGTCTCTATCGAGACGTGAGAGACGAGCTCTCAAAACTGAACGATGGGCATGTCCCGTAAGGGACGTTTTCCTTAGAAAGGAGGTGATCCAGCCGCACCTTCCGATACGGCTACCTTGTTACGACTTCACCCCAATCATCTACCCCACCTTCGACGGCTGGCTCCTTGCGGTTACCTCACCGGCTTCGGGTGTTGCAAACTCTCGTGGTGTGACGGGCGGTGTGTACAAGACCCGGGAACGTATTCACCGCAGTATGCTGACCTGCGATTACTAGCGATTCCGACTTCATGCAGGCGAGTTGCAGCCTGCAATCCGAACTGGGAACGGCTTTATGGGATTGGCTCCACCTCGCGGTCTCGCTGCCCTTTGTACCGTCCATTGTAGCACGTGTGTAGCCCAACTCATAAGGGGCATGATGATTTGACGTCATCCCCACCTTCCTCCGGTTTGTCACCGGCAGTCTCCCTAGAGTGCCCAACTGAATGCTGGCAACTAAGGATAGGGGTTGCGCTCGTTGCGGGACTTAACCCAACATCTCACGACACGAGCTGACGACAACCATGCACCACCTGTCACCATTGTCCCCGAAGGGAAAACTTGATCTCTCAAGCGGTCAATGGGATGTCAAGAGTTGGTAAGGTTCTTCGCGTTGCTTCGAATTAAACCACATGCTCCACCGCTTGTGCGGGTCCCCGTCAATTCCTTTGAGTTTCAGCCTTGCGGCCGTACTCCCCAGGCGGAGTGCTTAATGCGTTAGCTTCAGCACTGAGGGGCGGAAACCCCCCAACACCTAGCACTCATCGTTTACGGCGTGGACTACCAGGGTATCTAATCCTGTTTGCTCCCCACGCTTTCGCGCCTCAGCGTCAGTTACAGACCAAAGAGTCGCCTTCGCCACTGGTGTTCCTCCACATCTCTACGCATTTCACCGCTACACGTGGAATTCCACTCTTCTCTTCTGTACTCAAGCCTTCCAGTTTCCAATGGCCCTCCCCGGTTGAGCCGGGGGCTTTCACATCAGACTTAAAAGGCCGCCTGCGCGCGCTTTACGCCCAATAATTCCGGACAACGCTTGCCACCTACGTATTACCGCGGCTGCTGGCACGTAGTTAGCCGTGGCTTTCTCGTAAGGTACCGTCAAGGTACGAGCATTCCCTCTCGTACGTGTTCTTCCCTTACAACAGAGTTTTACGATCCGAAAACCTTCATCACTCACGCGGCGTTGCTCCATCAGACTTTCGTCCATTGTGGAAGATTCCCTACTGCTGCCTCCCGTAGGAGTCTGGGCCGTGTCTCAGTCCCAGTGTGGCCGATCACCCTCTCAGGTCGGCTATGCATCGTCGCCTTGGTGGGCCGTTACCCCACCAACTAGCTAATGCACCGCAAGGCCATCTCAAGGTGACGCCGAAGCGCCTTTCATCAGCGGACCATGCGGTCCGTTGAACTATCCGGTATTAGCTCCGATTTCTCGGAGTTATCCCAATCCTTGAGGCAGGTTCCTTACGTGTTACTCACCCGTCCGCCGCTCATTCCACTGCCTTCCCTCCGAAGAGTTCCGTCAGCTTCCTGCGCTCGACTTGCATGTATTAGGCACGCCGCCAGCGTTCGTCCTGAGCCAGGATCAAACTCTCCATGAAGTGTTTGACTTGCTCGTTGTTGTGACCGGAGTCACGATTGACGAAGCTTGCGCTTCATTCGTTTTTGTATTCCGTAGAATACGATTTTTGCCTCATCGTTCAGTTTTCAAAGTTCGTCGTGTCGTTTTCAGCGACTTTAATAAGATATCACGGAATAACTTAAGCGTCAATCCTTTTTTTGAAATCTTTTTTCTTTCCTGTCACCGTCCAGCGCGTGTTGCCCTGTCGACATGTATTAATATACTATCTCGGTATAATACCGTCAATAGTTTTTCTAAAAAAACTTTTGAAATCTTTTTTCTTCTATATATAGCAAAAACAATTCTAGGAAAAAGTAAAGCCGATCGTCATACGACCGGCTCATACGTCACGAGTTCGACTCCCGCCCCTTTAGTCGTTTGATATGAGATACGAATCAAACCTTTTCGCATGAAGAAATCGATTAAGCTGCTCAAATCTACTTTAACTTCTTGCAATCGTTCTTCTTCCATCAATTCATACATCGTCCAAGGATCCGTCCGTTCACGCATAATTTCGAATAAATAGCGTCCTCCCGATAAAACCTTGGATTGCAAAAGGTGCTCAAGCCCAATCAAAGCAAGATGAATACGTTGATCTAGTGTCTCTTCACTCATCAATAATTGCTCGTATAGTTTATAGACATCCGGGTCATCGAGTCGCGCCTGTTCCCAAACGACCGTTTCAGGATGTTTTCCTTTTTCGAGGACGGATAACCGTGCCAGGTGATGCAACGCATGATGGACATGTGTATAGGCATCATAATGATGTCCGCGACTAAACAAGTTTCTTCCATCTTGGAAACGACGCAACAATTTAGCAAAGGAAATCGTCATCTGTAAATGTCGTTCCTCATCAGGAAAATCGAGTAGTTGTCTTTTTAAGTCAACTAAGTAATCGTTTCGTTCGAATACGATCGTCCCTTCAGCAATCCAATGAATTGCTCGTCGATTGGCGTTCAATAAAATCCAACGCGATAACACATCCTCGTGTACAAGATGTAAAGATACTTTCAACGTATTCAATCGGTAATGTTTAATCGTCCATTCGACTTCCGGATCTCTTGTGATGACAACAAGAAGTGTATCAAATTGATCTGTCAGAGAATCCCGTGGTTGTCGTTTTTCGACCGCAATGATTCCTTGAGTTTCACGATAAGCTGCGTATTCCGAATAAATCGTTCGTGTTGCTTGTTCCATTTACTTCTCACCCTTCTATACGAACTCGTCGTTACCATTTTCGACAAAAAAACAAGCTTTCCTTCTTCAGGCAATCCCACTTCTTATGCTAGACTGACAACAGGGGGAATTCACTTGAAAAAACAACGTAAAAATAAAATAAACCGCGCGCGAAACTTAGCAATGTTTCTCGTATTCGGCGGTATGCTCGTCATGTACGGCGGTCTATTACTCAAACAATTCGAGATCATCATGGTCTTACTCATGCTTCTCGGTTTCGTTATGGTCCTCGCCAGTACGGCACTCTACTTCTTGATTGGTCTAACATCAACGAAGGCAGCTGTCGTTACTTGTCCGAACTGTGGAAAAGAAACAAAAGTCCTTGGTCGCGTCGACTTATGTATGCATTGTGACGAACCACTGACGATGGATCCTTCTCTCGAAGGAAAAGAATTTGACGAAAAGTACAATAAACACAATAAACGAGCTCCCCGCTAAGGGCAGCTCGTTTTTTTATTGGACATTCGATTGACAGTCCGGGCAAGTTCCATACACCTCTAGTCGATGACGATCGACTTTGAAACCTGTTAAATGAGCCGCTACCGTTTCGACATCATCGAGCACAGGATAATTGAAATCAACGATCTTTCCGCAGTTCTCACAGATCATGTGGTAATGGCGTGTCGTAACGAAATCGAAGCGACTTGAAGCGTCTCCGTAGTTCATTTCCTCAACGATTCCCTTTTCTCGAAAAACGCGTAAGTTATTGTATACAGTCGCCACACTCATATTTGGAAATCGATGTTCGAGTGCACGATAAATCTCATCCGCTGTCGGATGTGTGTGTCCCGTCGTCAGATATTCTAAAATCGCGTGACGTTGTGGTGTCATTCGAACGCCTGATTCCCGAAGCGACTTCACGGCGTCATCCAGCATTTCGTTAGCCACGTCCATCCCCTCATTTCTATCTTTCATTGATTATCAGATTATAATCTTTATAATTAGTCTACCTACAAAAAGTCATTCCGTCAACGGCTCTGCACCGGATTTGACGTCCATGATACAATCATATCGTGATATTTTTCACGAATCATCGATTGGAGGAATCCTCATGTCTACTCACACTACTCGCCCTACTTCAGAGGCGTTATATGAAATCGCACAAGAGTGTATCGTTGGTGGCGTCAACAGCCCATCCCGTTCATTCAAAGCCGTCGGCGGCGGTGCACCTGTCTATATGGAAAGCGGAAAAGGTGCTTACTTTTATGATGTCGATGGCAATCGCTACATTGATTACTTAGCGGCCTACGGTCCGATCATCACAGGACACGGTCACCCCCACATTACGGAAGCGATCACACACGCTGCCCAGAACGGTCTTCTTTATGGCACGCCCCACCGTCTAGAAATCGACTTTGCACATAAACTACAAAAAGCGATTCCTTCGCTTGAAAAAGTACGTTTTACGAACTCCGGAACGGAAGCCGTCATGACGACGATTCGCGTCGCACGAGCATATACAGGTCGTGAGCTTGTCGTGAAGTTCAGTGGCTGTTACCACGGTCACTCGGATTTGATGCTGATCGCAGCAGGAAGTGGTCCAGCGACACTTGGTTCTCCCGATTCAGCAGGTGTCACGAAAGCGACGGCAAAAGAAGTTATTACGACACCGTTCAATGATATTGAATCGTACCGTCAAATCATGGAACAATGGGGCGATCAAGTCGCTTGTGTACTCGTTGAACCGATCGTCGGAAACTTCGGTATCGTCGAACCGCAACCTGGATTCCTTGCTGCGGTCAACGAAATTACGCATGCTCACGGTGCACTTGTTATTTACGATGAAGTCATCACTGCATTCCGCTTCACATACGGCAGTGCACAAGAACTACTCAATATCCGCCCTGATATGACGGCGCTCGGGAAAATCATCGGTGGTGGTTTACCGATTGGTGCTTATGGCGGTCGCAAGGAAATCATGGAACATGTCGCGCCACTCGGTCCAGCCTATCAAGCAGGTACGATGGCAGGGAACCCGGCATCGATGGCTGCCGGTATCGCTTGTCTTGAACTACTTGAGCAACCTGGCGTTTATGAACAACTCGATCACCTTGGTGCCCTACTCGAACAAGGTGTACTTGAAGCAGCAAAACGTCATGACGTCACGATTACGATCAACCGTCTAAAAGGTGCCATGACTGTCTACTTCACGGATGAAACAGTCATCGACTATGACGGTGCAGAACGTGCGGACAGTGAAATGTTTGGTCGCTTCTTCAAATTGATGCTAGAAGAAGGCGTCAACCTTGCTCCTTCAAAATACGAAGCGTGGTTCCTGACGACAGAACATACGGAAGCCGACATCAATGAGACGATCGCAGCAGTCGATCGTGCCTTTGCTCGACTTTAAGTCTCTTCACTAAAAAAGCAGCGCCCTCGCAAAGGGGCGCTGTTTTTTGTTATTCGACGAGTTCCAGATTTTGAATGGCATACAGTTCAAAATAAGCGCCTCGTTTTTGCATGAGAACTTCGTGTGTGCCAATTTCCGTAATCTGACCATTTTCAATGACGACAATCTTATCGGCATCGGTAATCGTTGATAAACGGTGCGCGACAGTAAACGTTGTCCGCCCTTTCGCAAGACGCGCTAACGAATCTTGAATCATCGCTTCGCTCTCTAAATCGAGCGCACTCGTCGCCTCATCCAAGATCAGAATCGGCGGATTCTTCAAGAAGACCCGCGCAATCGCAAGACGTTGTTTTTGACCACCCGATAACTTGACGCCTCGTTCTCCGACCGGCGTATGATAACCGTTTGGTAATCGTTCGATGAATTCGTGGGCATTCGCTGCTTTTGCTGCTGCGATGACTTCCTCGTCCGTCGCGTCCGGATTCCCCATCTTGATGTTCATTTGGACCGACTCACTAAATAGAATCGATTCCTGCATGACCATCCCGATCTGATCGCGAAGACCTCGCAACTTCAAGTCACGAATATCAACACCGTCAAGCGTGATCCGACCGGCAGACACATCATAAAAACGCGGAATCAAACTGACGAGCGTTGATTTCCCGCCACCTGACATCCCGACGAAAGCAATCCGTTCGCCTGCCTGAACGTCAAGCGTCAAGCGATCGATCGCCAGCTCGCCGCCTTCTTCATAAGCGAAACTGATGTTTTCAAATTGAACGTTTCCGCGGACATCTTTCGGTTCACGCGCATTCGGTTTTTCCGTAATGTCGTACGGCTCATCTAAAAACTCGAACATCCGGTCCATCGAGGCAATCGACTGTGTCAACGTCGTTGAGGAGTTGACGAGACGACCGAGCGGTGCATACAGACGGTCGATATAACCAATGAACGCGACCATCGTCCCGAGTGTCACATGTCCGTTCAAGACGAAGAACGCCGCCGTTCCGAAGATCAGGATTGGTGCGAAGTCCGTAATCGTCGAGACGACGACGTATGTCCGCGCATTCCAGTTCGTTTGACGAAGCGCTGCTTTTAAGAACCCATCATTTTGATGTTTGAACGCTTTGTTCTCGTGTGGTTCCAGTGCAAAACTACGGATGACCGCCATGCCGTTGACCCGCTCCGTCAAATGACCTTGTAGCTCCGCAAGTGCTGCCGAGCGTTCCCGTGTCAATCCACGTAAGCGACCGTAAAAGAACTTAACGGCGAGGGCGTAGAAGGGTAAAGGAATGATGGCGATAAGCGTCAACTTCGGATCAATCGTCCACATGATGGCAATGGCAATAAAAATCGTGATCATATCAAGCCATAGATTCATTAATCCTGTGACGACGAAGTCTTTCGTCTGCTCGACATCATTGATGATCCGCGAAATGACTTCTCCGGTTTTCGTATTCGAATAAAAACGAAGCGACAATTTCTGAACATGGTCAAACAATCGGTTCCGTACGTCAAATAGAATCTTCGACGCTGACCATTGTGCGAGATATTGGCGAACGTATTCAAGCGGCGGCTTGACGATCAAGAAGATGAAGACACCTGCTCCGATCAAATATGCCAATTGCTTACTTTTTTCCGCCATCGGCATCGTGTTCCCAGTTAGGATATGGTCGATGATGTACTTATACAACAATGGAAGTCCGAGTGGGATCGAGAACTTGATGATCCCGACGAAGACCGTCAAGAGGATCTGTTTTTGATACGGCTTGACGAACGCCATATACCGACGAATCGAGCCTTGTTTCTTACGTTTTGCTTGTGTTGCCACATGTTTCACTTCCTTCAACTAAAAAAAGACGATGGCGAACCATCATCTCCGATATCTTGTTTCATATTCACGATACCACATATCCACAAAAGCCGGGTTAAATGGACCCTTGCGACTACGAATCCACTGGATCAGGATTTGGACATTGTCTTTCAAAATACGATCGATCGCCTTCGGATAATTCATCTCGCGGCGATGTTTCTCATATTCGTCCTCATCGAGGATCATGTAGGACATATCCGGATATACTTTGATATCTAAATCATAATCAATGTACTTGACTGCTCGATCTTTCTCATCGAACGTAGAAGGGGATCCGAGGTTGCAGTAGTAGTAAATGCCATCCTCCCGAATCATACAAATGACATTGAACCAGAGTTCTGTTGAAAAATAACAGATTGCAGGCTCTCGCGTTCGCCACTGACGACCATCCGATTCACTGACCATGATGCGATCATTGAACCCAATCAATTCTTCTTCCGTCGATTTCAGCACGAGCGTTTCTTCCCAAACTCTGTGTAAGCTCCCGTTATGTTTGAAACTTTGAATCTCAATCTTGCTACTTTCTTTTGGGAATCGACTCATGTGCTACTCCTTTCTAAAGCGTTTTTCTTCCATTCTGTTATACTCTCGTGCTTATTATACCCATTTTCAGAACACATGAAAAACGAAAGGGTATTTTTTCAGAAAAATGACGGAATTCAGCCTTGAAAGTGATTCAAAATCGCATTTTTTCGCTGTTTGAACATCGGTTTCAAGATGAATGCTTCAATGACGAAGGCTGGTAAGAAGGAGGCATACGTCACTTCATCCATGAAATAGACGCCAGATTCACGTTCTTCGACTCGGTGCACGTGGCACCAGGCACGAAACGGATACGGCACTTTTGTACCAACATCGACGAAGACATATTCTTCTACGAAAGGAATCCAAGACGTCCACGAGACAAATAGTGGTGAAACTCCGACACGTAGACGAATCGTATTCCCGGCTCGCGTCCGTGTATCACCCGACGTCTTCACTTGCGGAAATACCGTCAATCGACTCAATGCCTTGGCATCACTTAAAAAATCCCACGCTTGCTTCTTTGATGTATCGACACGCGTCTCAAATCGAAAAGTATGCATTAGATCTCCCCCTTTAATAGTCGATCAATCTTCATTTGGGCGACAGATATCGGATGCGTCGCATACGTTTCCTGATCAACTAGTATCGTCTGGTCCGGCTGTTCCGTCACGCGATAGACAGCAATCTCCCAAATCCGGTGCGAAAAGATGTGTCGAACATGTCCGATAAGCGTTCCGTCACGCTCTTCTTCTGCTTCTCGAAGTGGGTATTGCCACATGCCAGCAAGCAAACCGGTCTCCCCCCGTTGTTCAATTGCGATTTTTCCGTCTGCTTCATAAACAAGAGCGTCATAAGGAATTATTTGCGTCTTCCCTTTCTTCGTCTTCACAGGCAGTTCTTCCTGTGCGTTTCGGTCATATGCAAAACAAACGTCTTGAACAGGACAAAGTCCACACATCGGTGACTTCGGCGTACAGACCATCGCGCCAAGTTCCATCAACCCCTGATTGAAGCTTGACGGATCAGCTGGATCAATCAATTGATGCACGGCCGCTTCAAACAATTTTCGCGTCTTCGGTGCAGCGATATCTTCATAAATTCCAAGTACACGCGATAGGACGCGCATCACGTTCCCGTCCACTGCCGGTTCTGCTTGCCCATAAGCAATCGATAGAACTGCTCCTGTCGTATACGGACCGACACCCTTCAGTTGACTGAACAATTCCTTTTCATCGGGCACGATTCCATCATATTTTTCAACAACTTCCTGAACCGCGATTTGAAGGTTCTTGACACGGGAATAGTACCCTAAGCCCTCCCAGTGCTTCAGGACTTCACTTTGATCCGCTTCTGCTAAATCATGCGGTGTCGGAAAACGTTTCGTGAAGCGCTCATAATACGGAATGACTGTATCGACGCGCGTTTGTTGGAGCATGATTTCACTAATCCAGATATGATACGGGTTTTTGGTTCTTCGCCACGGGAGATCTCGCTGTTCACGAAGGAACCAGGCAATCAGTTCTGTGGTAAATTGTGTTTTATTAAAGTTTGTGAAATATTCTTGAACGACAGTCAAAAGGTTACCTCTTTTCTCTTAAATACGATATATTAATTAAAAATTACTCGGCAGAACCACGATGGATTCACCATCACGATTTCATAGAAGGAGCGAATTCGCATTGGATACTGGTACGCATATTGGCATGGGACTTTGTCTCGCCGCCATCTCGACGCTACACCCTGACGTCGCAGCGAGCACGACGCTGTTTGCTGCCGTGACGACGACAGCGCTCGTCGGCTCACACGCACCGGACTTCGATACTGTCTTTAAATTTAAAGGAAACAGCGCCTACTTGCGCCAACACCGCGGAAAATCACACGGTTTGATCGCTTTGCTCGCTTGGCCATTATTACTTTCGATCGTCATCGGCACGTTATTCGGTGTACCTCCGACTTCATTATGGCTGATGGCACAGATCGCTGTCGCTCTTCATGTCTTCGTCGATCTGTTTAACGCTTACGGAACACAAGCCTTACACCCGTTCAAAAAATCCTGGATCGGTTGGGGTGTCATCAATACATTTGATCCATATCTGTTCACGATGTATTATGCCGCGTTCGGGATTTGGCTACTAACGCGAGCGACGATCGTCATCTTCCCGATTTTAATTGCTATCGTCATCATCTACTACGCTGTTCAATTCAAGTTACGAAACGATGCCCTCGCGACCGCAGCCCGCTATTATCGCGGTGCGCATAAACTGTTCATCTCCCCTGGCATGAAATGGGATGAATGGCATGTCGCGGCACGTTTACGCGATGAGTATTCCGTCGTTAAGATTAACAGTGGAACCGTCGTCGAATGCGGAAACTTCCGGATCAAGGACGAACCACACGGTGACGCCTTGTACGAAATCGTCAAACAAAACGCGGACTTGCAAGCGTTTCTTGAGTTTTCGAAGATTCATACGTATACGGTCTCACGAAAGGATGGCATTGTCGAATACCGCTTCACCAACCTGCGTTACTTCACGAAGGAAGTCTATCCATTCGTTGCCGTCGTCAGAATCGACGCTGCCACACAAGAGATCGTCAGCTCCTATACCGGCTGGGTGTTTAGCGAACGGACCTTGCAGAAAAAACTGTTCATCCCTGCATTATAAAGACAAAGCTCCGCGCAACGGAAATCCCGATGTGCGGAGCTTTTTTCATTCGACGTTTCGACCTGTCATCAAATGCTTGAATTTTTCGTTCGTCGTATTAAACCGGTGTAACATTGCCCCGTGCTGTTTGATCTGCTGCTCGACAAAATGAACCGCAACGGCTTCACCTTGATATTTCTCACCTGCGCGCGCGAGTGTCGCTTCGAAATCTTCCCACAGCACTTCGACCCACGTCAGTGCTTCTTCCGGGGTTAATACTTCATTCACTTGTAATAATTCTTCAGCCAGTTGCTGAAGGGCTTGTTCTCGATTCGTCATGTCTGTTCTCCCTCTCCTGTGAATAACGCGAGCGGAATCGCGACTTCCTGAGCCGTTCCTTCAAAATGTCCCCAACCCATGACGCCATTGACGAAGTGTAACTCAAATCGCGCCTCTTCTCCTTCGATTCGGTAAAAGGCTCCCCGTTCGAATCGTGCCGGATCAATCAAATAACTTTTCGCAATGGCGATTTTTCGCGTCACGACTTCCACTTCGCTGACGTTCCCGTGTTGCTCCGCTTTTCGTTTTTGTTCACTTAATTTCGTAATCAACATCTCAAGCTCGTATTTCGATAATTGACTCATCCGTGTCTCCATTACAAAAACTCCCCCTCTTCGTTTTTCAGTATAAACGAAAAGGAGGAGAAACTGGATGGATTAGCTTGATTTCAATTCTAGATTCCGCTTACTTTGTAACGCATACATTTTCGCATAAATCCCGGACGTTGCAAGGAGCACATCATGGGATCCTCGCTCGACGATCCGACCATGATCGAGAACAAGAATCTCATCCGCATCCTTGATCGTCGACAAGCGATGGGCGATGATGAACGTCGTTCGTCCTTTCGTTAACGTTAACAAGGCATCTTGAATGACCGCTTCCGTTTCCGAGTCAACACTCGCTGTCGCTTCGTCAAGAACTAGGATTGCAGGATCAAACGCTAACGCACGGGCAAAACTGATCAACTGTCGTTCCCCCGCTGATAACGTGGCACCTTTTTCGATGACTGGTTCATCGAGCCCGTTCGGTAAACGATCAATGAACCGATCCGCGCCGACGGCTTCGATCGCTTGTCGTACTCGTTCTTCGGAAATATCAGGATTGCCGAGTGTGATGTTCGAGCGAATCGTTCCTGTGAAGAGGAACGGATCCTGTAAGACGATCCCCATATGCTCACGAACCGCTTGTTTCGGTAAAGTCGTCACGTCCTGTCCGTCAATCAACAACTGTCCCTTTGACGGATCATAAAAACGCATCAATAAATTCATGATTGAACTTTTCCCGCTACCCGTATGACCGACGAGGGCAATCGTCGCGCCAGGACGAGCATCGATTTGAATTTCACGTAATACGGGATTTCCCGCTTCGTAACTGAATTCGACGTCTTTGAAGGATACCGCTCCTTTAAACCGAGCAACGCGCCCTTGTTCGACCGGCTCGCCCTTTTCGTCGAGCAACTGGAACATTCGGTCCGCTGACACGAGCGCTTGTTGTAGCGGTGACAGCTGATTCATGATTTGAGTGACCGGTTCGAATAAACGGGACACGTAATCGATATACGCATATAAGATCCCGAGTGATAAAAACGATCCATTCGTCAGACTTTTTCCGCCGACGACCCAAATCAACAAGGCGAGCGTCAAGTTTTTCAAAAAGTAGGATAAGTTGTGTGACATCAAGGCATCAAGTCGTAACAACTTTGCCCGTGTCTGATAGTTCTCTTCATTCTTTTGTTCGAATTCAGCAAGAACTTCCTTCTCACGTGCATAAGCCTGAATGATCGGCATCGTCTGGATGTTCTCATTCAGTTGACCATTCATGTCGGCAACGAGTGAACGGACCTTGAAGTTATTCTTCGTCGCGAGTTTCTGGAACAGTTGAATCCAGAAATAGACGATCGGAATGATGATCAGCGAAACAAGTCCTAATCGATAATCGAGGAAGAACATCGCGACGAGAATTCCCGCCATTGTGATGATCCCCGAGAAGACCCGGGCGAGCACACCGAGATAAAGATCGCGAATCGTCTCCGTATCATTCGTGACTCGACTAACGATTTTCCCGATTGGCGTCTGATCGAAATAACGGACCGGTAACCGTTGCAGATGCGTAAAGACATCAAGACGCATCCGTTTAATGATTTTATGGGCAGAGCGTTGGAGCAAAATTTGTTGAATCCAGTTCAAACCAGCTGCTGCAAGCAGCAAAATGACGTAGATCAACGATAACCAGCCAATCGCTTTTAAGTCCTTTGAATAAAAATCATAGACCTGCCCTTGTGTCAGCTTTTGAATACCGTCATACGTGTATACATCGTTTCCACGCGTGACCGTCAGCGTATTCCCACTAATTTTCCGTTCTCCTCCACTGACGACTTGTTTCGGTACGAACAAGTATCCCTTAGCCGTTTGGACGATCGAGACGGATTGAACGATTTCACTTTTAGATACGTCTTGTGCTTTGGCGAACTGACGACCGTCGTACGTGACCGCACCGTCCGCTTTAACTTCAACCCAGTCCTTTTCAATCGCAACGATATGTTCATCAATGATGACTTTGGCGATATACGGACCTGTCAATTCCGCTCCGACTGCTAATACGAGTAGAAACAATCCTAAGAAAATTGCTTTTTTCTCATGCATCGCATAGCGGATTAACGAACGGATCGTCGTCTTCCGACGTGCCGGATCGAGTTGATATAATTCCAATTCATTCATGCAGAGGCACCTCCTTACATTTCTTCACTTTGTCGCTCGAATTGTTGAGCGTACCAGCCATTTTGTGCCATCAGGCTGTCATGTGTTCCTCGTTCAGAAATCATTCCGTCTTGTAAGACGATGATTTCATCCGCATGTGCCACTGCCGATAAACGATGAGCAACAATCAATGTCGTCGATTGGTGGCGATTCGATCGAATCGAATCAATGATATGTGATTCCGTTTTCGCGTCTACCGCTGATAGTGAATCATCAAGCAATAGCAATTCTGGTTTTTTTAACATCGCCCGCGCGATCGACAGACGTTGCTTTTGACCTCCTGATAACGTCACACCACGTTCGCCGACCATCGTCTCAAGTCCTTGTTCAAGCGTCTCGATATCTTTTTCGAACGATGCGAGACGAATCGCTTCCTGCAATTCTTCTTCTGTCGCTTCACCTGCACCAAACAAAATGTTATCCCGAACAGATTTTGAAAATAGTAAATGTTCTTGTGACACATAGCCCGTCCAACCGCGAACCGTCTCTAGCGCAATATCTTCATACGGTACGCCGTTGACTGTCAGCATATCCCGTCCAATCGGATACTCACGTAAGAATTGACGCAAGAACGTCGTTTTCCCGGATCCCGTTGGTCCGACGATCCCGATCGTTGTTCCTTGTTCAATCAAAATATTCAAATCGCGTAAGACTGGATGGGCTGTCTCTGGATACGTAAACGTCAAATCGTTCATCTCGATTCGCTCGGGATGTTCGACGTGTTCCCGCGGTGTCGAAACAATCAACGGTTTGACTCGCATCGTTGCTTCTAAGCGATCAAGACTTGCTGTTCCGCGCTGGATGACATTGATCAATTCACCAAAGGCGTACATCGGCCAGATCAGCATCCCGAGATAGATATTAAAGGCAACCAATTGCCCTAGCGTGATGTCGTTCGTAAAGACGAGATAAGTCCCGAACGATAAGCCGATCAAGTAACTGAAGCCGACGAGTAACTTGATAATCGGTTCAAATAAGACATCGATTTTTGCGACGTGCATGTTTTTCTCAAAAACATCCGTCGTGACATCATCGAACCGTTTGACGTCGACTGGTTCTTGTACGAACGAGCGGATGACACGCAGTCCGGAAATCGACTCGACGACTTGGTCATTCATCGTTCCAAACGAATCCTGGGCAGTGATGAAACGACCGTGAATCTGACTCCCGAGCTTATTCATCGCATAGGCAAGGAGCGGCATCGGTAACAAAGCAGCAAGCGTCAATTTCCAATCGATCGCGACACCCATGACGACGAGCGTAATCGCTGTCATGTTCAGCGAGTCGACAAGCGTCAAAACACCAAATCCGGCTGTCCGCTCGACAGCCTTTAAGTCGTTCGTCGCGAGCGCCATCAAGTCTCCCGTCCGATTCTTTTGATAGAATGTCGGCGTCAGTTTTAATAAGTGCGTAAAGAAGCGGCTCCGCAGCGTCCGTTCTAATAAAAAGGCCGTTCCGAATAATTTCGCTAACCATTGATACGTCAAGATGAAGGACACAATGGAGATGACCGTTAATCCGCCGACATACTGCAAAAGTGTCGTCCGGTCCATCGATCCCGACCGTAAACCGTCGATGACCTTACCGATCAGCCACGGTGGCGTTAAATCGATGAAGCCGGTGATGATTAACAAGACGACTGCTACGAGGTACGATGATTTGTGTTCTTTAAGAAACCAACTCAATTGATTAAATAAACGCATGAGGGTCCCCCCTTTACTGTAAAATGAAGTACTTTTTCCGAGCACGCAAAAAGGCATACGGATTTCCGGATGCAGTCCGAGAATCAGTATGCCTTGAAATGGGCATGATCCATTCTTGTTCGTCTGCGCGCTCGGGAGACGAATCCCCTTGCTCGCACATGAAATGAATTACTTATACGTGCTCAAGAGTCTCCGTCGTATTCAGCTGTTGGATATGAGTGAAACCAATTGGCTTTTTCATAGGACGGTTCCTCCTTTTCTTAGTCTGTGCGTAGAATAGCACAATTGTCGGATAATTGTCAATTTTTCGTCTTGATTGCGTCATTCTGCTTCTTCTTCTTTGACTTGTTCAAGGACTTGAGCTGCTAAACCGTATGGAAATCCTTTTCGAACAAGTGCTTGCTTCACCTTTTGTTCACGCTCGAACGGTTCAAGTTGTCGATATTTCGGATAATACTTACGCGCTTGATAAAGGGCCGCTTGTTCTTCTTCGTCCCCTTCTTCAGCTCGGAACACCTCTTCGATACCCGCGTTGATCAAGTCGGACGAGAAACCGCGTTGCATGAGTGTCATCTGTAGCTTTTGCGTCAGTTCCCGCATGGAACGCCGTTGCAGCTCTTTTTGCTTTTGCCGCAAAAACTTCAGGACTTTTTCGTATTCCTCTTCATCCGTAAACGTCACGATCGCTTCATCAATCGCTGTCTTCGGTATCTTCAATGCCTCAAGGTCGCGGCGAATCCGTCCAGGTCCTTGTGGTGTCGTCGCTTTTTTCGTTGCCGTATAAGCAAGTGCGAACTGTTGATCATCTAGATAGCGTTGCTCTGTCAATCGCTCGATTGCATGTTTGATCGCATGCTCCGGTGTCTCTTTCTCTGTTAAATACGCGACGACTTCACTCGTCGCCCGCATGCGGTACGATAAATGATTCAATGAGAGACGATATGCTTTCTGCTGTTCTTCAGCCGTCAATACTTCCTTGACGAAGTCATCATCGAGTTCTTTATCGCGTTGCAGATTGTATTTGATTAAAATATCGACGTCTACGGCAAAGGCATACTCTTCTTTGCCATCACGCTCGACATAGATATTAAATCGTTCGCTGTTCTTTTTCTGTGTCGAGATCCGTTTGATCTTCATTACATTCCCTCCTCTAACCTGACTCGGTAGTTCTACGATATCATGAACAGGCAGGTCTATGTTTGAGTGAAACCATGGAACGGGAACAAATGGAAAGAAGCTACTTTTACTTATTTCAGGGAGGATGAATTACATGAACATTGCGATTACCGGTGGAACCGGTATGATTGGTCAAGCCTTGACGAAGCGTTTATTAGAGCAAGGACATCACATATTTATCTTGACGCGTCATCCGAAAGCGAACGATGCGCATGTCACATATATCAAGTGGATGACAGAAGACGCAAAACCGGAACAGCACTTAGAGGGCGTCGATGCATTCATTCATCTTGCTGGTGCTTCGATCAACGACGGACGTTGGACGGATGAACGTAAACGCGTCATTCTCGACAGCCGCGTCAGTACGACGAAGGAGCTCGTGCGAATCGTTGAAGCACTCGATCAAAAACCAAATGTCGTTTTGTCTGCTTCTGCGGTTGGCATTTACGGACAAGATCGGCATCAAACCTTCTCTGAAGATCAATCCCTTCCACCGACCGCTGACTTCTTAAGTCATGTCTGTGTTGCGTGGGAAGATCTTGCTCGTCCGATTGCTGACGCCGGCATTCGACTCGTCCATCCACGAATTGGTGTCGTCTTGACGAAAGCCGGTGGCGCTTATCCGTTAATGCGTCTCCCTTATGTCTTGTTTGGTGGTGGGACGATGGGCGACGGTAAACAATGGGTCTCCTGGGTCCACATCGATGATCTAGTCGAGTTATTCCTATTCGCGCTCGAGACCCCGACAGTCGAAGGACCGCTGAACATCACTGCTCCTCATCCGGAAACGATGCGTCGTTTCGGCCAGACGGTCGGAAAAGTCTTACATCGCCCACACTGGCTCCCGGCGCCACGCTTCGCGTTAGAACTCGCACTTGGTGAAAAGAGTACGATTGTACTAGAAGGAGCTCGTGTTGTTCCGAAAAAAGCGCTCGAAAACGGATACAAGTTTCGGTATGCTGAACTAAAGGATGCGTTACGAGCAATCGAGCATTCAAACTAGTACAGGGGTGGACGATACTTGGATATCTTAATTCGAAATGCACATATCTATCCGATTACTTCGGACAGTTTTTACGGGGACATCCGCATTCGTGATGGGAAAATCATTGAAATCGGTGAATTACTGGATCATTTAGAAGACGATCAAGTCATTGAAGCAGAAGGTCACTTTTTATTGCCCGGTTTCATCGATGCCCATACACATCTCGGATTATATGACGAAGGTACCGGAACCGTCGGAAATGATGCGAATGAGACGATTTTCGCGATGACTCCTCATCTGCGTGCCATTGATGGCGTCTATCCGCTGGATGAAGGCTTTAAGGAAGCTGTCGAACACGGAATCACGACCGTTCAAGTCATGCCGGGTAGCATGAACATCATCGGTGGCGTCACGAGTGTCATCAAAACGCACGGACGGTTCATCGATGATATGATTCTTCGAAAGTATGCGGGTCTGAAGGTGGCACTTGGTGAAAACCCAAAGCGTGTCCATAGTGCTGGTCGTGCTGGTGAACTGACACGGATGGGCATCATGGGGATGTTGCGCGAAGCTTTTCTTGAAGTTCGAACGCAACCGGTTTCCGAAACATTCGCCCATCAAATGATCAAACGGGTCCTCGATCACAAGATGCCGCTCCGTGTACACGCACATCGAGCAGATGATATCCTTTCCGCCATTCGTTTCGCGGAAGAGTTTGATCTTGATTTACGCATCGAACATTGTACGGAAGGTCATCTCGTCGCAAAAGAGATGGAACAATTACCGATCGAAAAAGTGACGGTCGGACCAACCTTTACGCGAAAGTCTAAAATCGAACTGAAGAATAAGACATGGGAAACGTACCGGATTCTTCACGAACATGGTCTTGAAATCTCGATTACGACCGATCATCCATACACGCCTGTCCAATACTTGAACCTCTGTGCTGGTCTTGCCGCACGAGAAGGTCTACCGGTCGATGTCGCCTTACGCGCGATCACGATCCATCCAGCCCGTTCGCTTGGTGTGGACGATCGGGTCGGATCGATTGAGATCGGAAAAGACGCGGATCTCGTCCTGTGGAGTCACTTCCCACTCGACTATTTAGCGAAGCCGCTCATGACGATGATCGATGGAAAAATCATTTTCGAACACGCTCAACTGAACTTGATTTAACCCCACCCCCGCCAGGTGTTTTTTGCACCTTTCGGGGGTTTTAGACGCTTACGGAAAACATCTTGTTTTTGTATCTTTTTTCACAAAAATTATTTTCTTGCAATTTTAAAAAAAGAAGGTAATATTATCTTATCCGACAACTGAAGAAGGCATACCATGCGCGGTTCAAACGAGTCAGACAGGTAGCTTTCGACAATCATTCTTGCGGTCCTAAAAGGAGGAATGGAAGTATGCTCAAGCAACGGGAGCTGAGCGACTGCGCTGATTTGTTCGAACTGATGCAGCATCAAGACGTATATCCGTACGTCCGCCAAAAAACACGGTACTTTGATGAATTTCTGTTTACTACAAAGCAGGCAATCGAAGAGGAAGAACGTGGTGAAATCGTATCACGTACTATCCTAGATGAATTCGATCAACCGATTGGTACGATTAGTTTACTCGATATCGAAGGACAATATGGGTTTCTCGGTACATGGTTAGGTAAACCGTATCATGGTAAAGGATACAATCATTTAGCGAAAGAAGCCTTCTTCTCTGAGCTGTTCTTCGAGCTCGGATATGAGAGTGTCTTCATGAAAATTCGCAAAAGCAATATTCGGTCACAAAAAGCAGCTGAAAAATTGCCGTATGCGTTCTGTGCGGATGAGTTGCGCCCTGCGCTTCTTGAGCAATTGAATGCTGGCGAAACTCAGTTCACGCTGTATGAAGTCTCAAAATCTAGTTTCCACATGTACATTCATGGTCGGGAACTCGAAACACTATACGATCACCAACAACTCGAAGCATGAGGGCCTTGTCTCTCATGCTTTTTTGTGTCGACGCATGCGTTTCTAAAGTTTGAAATGGTATGATAAATAAGAAAACTCATCTTTATGGAAGAAACCTTTTCTTCTACAGGAAATGGAGCGAAGACTAATGCCAGAATCGTTTAACATTCTCGTAGTAGATGACGAAGCACAAATGCGTGACCTTCTCGTCTCGAATCTCGAAAAAGAACACTACACGACGATGACAGCTTCTAACGGACAAGAAGCCATCCATCTCATTCAACAAAATACATTCCATCTCGTTCTACTCGATGTCATGATGCCGGAAATGGACGGCTTGACAGCCTGTATGCGCATCCGTGAGTTCTCAAATGTTCCGATCATCATGCTGACGGCACGTTCAGACGAACTCGACCGCATCCACGGTCTGAAAATCGGAGCTGATGACTATATTACAAAACCATTCAGCCCCCGAGAACTACTTGCTCGTATCGAAGCGACTCTTCGTCGTTCTCACCGCTTTACAGTTGATCAATCGGCTACTTTAACGCTCGGTATGCTTGAACTCGACACTGAAAGTCGGAGTGTCCATGTCAATGGCAAGCCGGTCAGTCTGACGCGTAAGGAATTTGATTTGTTGCATCTGTTTGCTCAAAACAATGATAAGGTCTTTTCTCGCGAACAGCTACTCGATCAAATTTGGGGTGCGGATTATATCGGTAACTTACGGACGGTCGATACGCATATCAAAACACTTCGCTTAAAGCTCGGGGAAGCCGGTGGCTCGATTCAAACAGTTTGGGGCATCGGTTATAAATTCGAGGAAGTATGATTAAGCGCTATACGATCCGGCGCCGGATTTGGATTACGATTTGGTTCACGAGCGTTTTTTCTGCCATTTTATTTGTCCTGCTGACGTTTTATCTCTACGACCGGTTCTATCTTCAGACGCAAGAAGATATCTTATTGAACCGTGGGGAAAAGCTAATCAACATTTACAAGTCCGAAGGCTTATCTGGTGCTTTTTACGATGGGATGACTTATACGAATGAATTGACGGAATCGAAAGTCTTCTTCATCGATTTTCTGAAGAAAAATCCGGCAGGACTCCGTTTTTTGACGAATGCGGACATCGAACAGCTTCGTAATGGCGAGACGGTCGTCTCGAGCCGGACCCATCCGATTGAAGGAACGGACATTCTAATGACTGGATTTCCGATCATCGAAAACAATCGACTGGTCGGTACGCTGATCTTGTATCTGGAACTCGGTCAAATCAGTGAACCATTCCGCCCACTCCGCCTGATGATCTTCTTCATGATCGGACTGATCGTCTTGAATCTCGTCATCTTCGGACGACAAATCATCGACACGATCATCCGTCCGTTGATCGACATGAAGCGCGCCTCAACTGTTTATGCACAAGGTGACTTTGATTACCGGATTCCGATTCAATCGGACGATGAAATCGGAGAACTCGCAGAAACATTGAACAAGATGGCGGAATCGCTCGGTGAGGTCGACGAGCAGCGAAAGGAGTTCCTCGCGAACGTCAGTCATGAATTGCGGACACCTCTCTCCTACATTCGTGGCTATACGGAGATGATGCAGGATGATTCGCTCGAGGAAGAAAAGCGTGCGCAGTATTACCAAATCATTGAGCGGGAAACGGAGCGTCTGCAACGTCTCGTCAATGATCTGCTCGATCTCGCTCAACTTGAACGCGATTCCTATCCGATGTCGAAACAACCACTTGTCTTCAGTCAAGTACTTGAAGATGTCATTTACCGGATGGAACCGATCGCCCAGTCAAAAGGAGTCACATTCGTGATGAATCTCGATCCGGATCAAATTGTCTTAGGCGATACAGACCGTCTCGAGCAAGTCTTCGGCAATTTACTCGATAACGCTTTACGATACACACCGCCCGGCAAACAGATCTTCTTATCGACTGAAACGCTCGGCGATCGGACGCATTGCCTTATCCGGGACGAAGGAGAAGGCATTCCGGAAGAACATCTCGATCGACTGACGAAACGTTTTTATCGCGTCGATAAATCACGGACGCGGAAAGATGGCGGAACCGGTCTTGGTCTTGCGATCACAAAACACATCATCGATCGTCATGATGGGACGATCCGGTTCGACTCCGTTCTTGGAGAAGGAACGACCGTCCACATCGAGTTACCGCTTCTTCCGGATGAAGAGGATGAATTCGAATAATGGAACAACATGTCATCCAAACCTTTGAACTCTTCGGACCGTTCGCTCCGTTCGTTAGTGTCTTGGTTGGCGTCGTCATCAGTGTTCTTGGTGTCCTACCGAGTACGTTCGTCACCGCTGCGAATCTTGTCTATTTCGGGCTATGGACGGGCACATTGCTCTCCTTCACCGGTGAAGTCCTAGGTGCGGTTTGTGCGTTTCTACTTTACCGGAAAGGACTACGATATGCCCTTCGTCGCCCGCTTCCAGATCGAGTCAATCGTTTGCAACAAAAGCTCCAAACACAACAAGGACATGAAGCTTTTTGGACGATCATTTTGTTACGGCTATTACCATTTGTCCCGTCAGGCATCGTCAACATTGTCAGTGCTGCTAGTGGTATTTCCATCTTACTCTTCCTAACTGCGAGTACGATTGGAAAAATTCCAGCGATGTTAGTCGAAGTGCTCGCCGTCCATCAATTCATGCAATTCTCGTCCATCGTCCAATGGTCGATAGCAGGCGTGGCACTCGTTGGTTATCTGATTTATCGTAATCGCCAAAAACGAGCATCATCGATATAAAACTACAGGTTGTCTGAAAGGAAGTATCGTTCATGAAGTTAAGACGTTTTGGAACATCCGATCTATTCGTGTCCCCGCTTGGGTTCGGAGCCGGTCACATCGGTGCAGAACAGATGACGGACCGCGAAGCAATCTATTTGCTCGAACAAGCACGTGATCTTGGCATCAATCTGATCGATACAGCACGCGGCTATGGCTTATCGGAGCAACGCGTCGGACAATTTCTAAAGAATCGTCGGCACGACGTCATTTTGTCGACGAAAGTCGGCTATGATGTTCCCGGTACACAGGATTGGACGTTTGAAGCGGTTCAAGGTGGCATCGATCAAGCCTTACAGACGATGCAAACGAATCATCTCGACATCGTACACTTACATTCTTGTAGTCGAGAAATCCTCGCTCAAAGTGATGTCATCGAAGCGCTTGAACAAGCAAAACAAGCTGGAAAAGTCCGCGTCATTGCCTATTCCGGTGATCGAGAAGATTTGCAGTATGCCATCGAAACGAAACGCTTCGATAGTTTCCAGACATCCTTCAATCTGTTTGATCAACGCGTCGATCAAGTCTTACCTACACTTTTGAATCACGGGGTCATCGCCAAACGTCCAATCGGTAATGCACCGTGGCGCTTCACGGATCGTCCGGTCGGGCAATATGTTGAACCATACTGGGAACGAGCGCAACAACTGGCTTATCCACTCGAGGAATCTAGCTGGCTTGAGACCGCGTTACGTTTTACAGTTTTCGAACCAGGAATCACGACGGCCATCATCGGAACGTCTCGACCAGAACACCTCGCTTTGAACCAGCAATTGATTGAACGTGGTCCACTCCCAGCTGACCGCGTCAGTCAATTGAAGGAACGTTTTTCCGAATGTGACGCCACGTTCGATTATGTTTCGCAAACGTAAGTGAGCAGTCACAGAAAATAAGCCCGTATGTTCACTCGTTCAAGGAGTGCATACGGGCTTATTTCGCGCTTAGAACTTTTTCTTTTTCTTCTTTTCGAGCACGACGATCGCTTCAACGTGCGCCGTTTGTGGGAACATATCATACGGTTGAATGTACGATACCTTATATCCCGCTTTCATCAAATGATCGCAATCACGTGCAAGCGTCTGCGGGTTACACGAGACATAGATGATTTTTTTCGCCTTAGACGAAATCATTGCGTTCAATAACTGCGTATCGCAACCTGAACGGGGGGGATCGACGATGAAGACGTCTGGAATCCAGCCTTCCTTCACCCAACGTGGAATCCATGCTTCTGCCTTACCGACGACATAATGCGCATGGTCAAAGCCATATTGCTTCATATGCGCATTCGCATCTTCAACTGCTTCTTCGATGATTTCCATACCACGGACTTCTTTTGCACCCTTAGCAATCCAAAGTCCGATTGAACCGACACCTGCGTAAGCATCAACGACACGTTCTTCGCCTGTCAAAGCAGCAGCACGGGCAATTTCCTCATACATCCGTTCTGCCTGTTCCGGGTTCAACTGGAAGAAGGCGCGTGGCGACAGTTGATACGTGAACTCGCCCATCTCTTCTTCAATCCGTTCGACACCTCGCAAGACTTCCGTCTCTTCTCCAAAGACACGTGACGTCAACTTATCATTGATGTTCAGCGCGACCGAGACGACACCTGGAATGTCCATGATATCGCGCGACAAACCCTCTAGATCACGGAAGCCGTCTTTAAAGGCAACGAGTACGACTTGAATTTCACCCGTTTTGATTCCTGTCCGGACGACGATATGGCGCATGACACCGTCTTGTTTTGCTGCATGGTAAACAGGTACTTTATAATCGTTGAGTAATTTCGTGACAGCTTGGTTGACACGAAGCGTATCCTTATTTTGGACGACACAATCATCGATTGCGACCAGACGATTCGAATTCGCAGAATAGAGACCACTAACGATTTCATTGCCTTGTTTCCCGACGACGAATTGTGATTTATTGCGATAACCCCACTCCTTCGAACCAATCGTCGGACGGATATCGGCCTTTTCGACATTCAATTTCGTTGATTTTAAGAACGCATTGCGAAGCATCTCTTCCTTATAACGCAATTGCCCATCGTAACTCATATGTTGTAATTGACAGCCACCACAGACACTATAGACTGGGCAAAGTGGTGTCACGCGGTCTGGTGAACGATCGTCACGCTTTAAGATCTTTGCATTCGCATAGTTCGCATGAATTTCCGTGATCTCGATTTGCGCCGTCTCACCTACAAGCAATCCTGGGATGAAGACGATTTGTCGCTCGAGCGTCGCGATCCCTTCACCGTTGATGCCCATCCGTAGACAAGTGACCGAACGGACCTCACCTGTCTGTAATTTGATTTTTGTTGCCATTGATTTCATCCTTTCTCTTTACGCAAATGAAAAAGCGGTCTCAATCTACCGCTTTTTTCGTTTCTTCTTGTTCTTTCATATCTTTCGCATACCGAACGACTTTCGCCTTGAGTTGATCTAGTGATACGATCAGTCGTTCCAAATCTTCGATATCTGATGATTCATCGAGTGAATCGATTGTATGACAGAGAAGCTGCATTCTTGATTTTAGCACATTCATTTGACCAAGTTTATCAGTTCTTGCTTTTCCCATTATTCAGACTTCCTTTCTTCCGCTGGATTCCGACGTTATTTTAGCATACGATACGAAGTGGAGCACTAAAAAGGAGGAGTATCTATGTCACATTCATCACCCATCACGATCGCGAACGATCCGTGGGAAGCTTATCGCGACATTGAACAATACGGCACGGTCCGTTTGACGAACATTGAAGTCACGACGACAAAACTGTGTAACATGCGCTGCGAACATTGTGCCGTTGGTTACATGTTATCCAGTAGCGAGTCACCTGAAATCCCTGTCGAACTGCTTATTCAACGTCTGGATGAAATCGAACACCTACGCGCCTTTTCCATTACAGGCGGCGAACCGATGCTTTCAATGAAGTCCGTCAAGGAGTACGTCGTCCCTTTACTTAAGTATGCCCACGAACGTGGCGCTAAAACCCAAATCAACTCAAATTTAACACTTCCATTATCTCGTTATGAATTAATTATCCCTTATCTCGATGTCTTGCATATCTCACATAACTGGGGAACAGCCGATGATTTCATCGATGGTGGCTTTGCGATGATGGAGCGAAAACCGTCACGTGAAGCACGAACGAAACTATTTGAAACGATGAAAGAGAATGCTCGTGTCTTGAATGCACGTGGTGTCATCGTGTCTGCCGAAACGATGATCAATAAACGGACGTTGCCACATCTTGAAGCGATCCATAAAGAAATCGTCGATATGGGCTGTGTCCGTCACGAAGTGCATCCAATGTACCCAGCTGACTTCGCGTCGATGATCGAAGCCGCTAGCTTATCCGAAATTCGCAATGGAATCCATCGTTTGCTTGACGTCCGGGATCCGAACGTCTGGATGTTGTTCGGAACACTCCCCTTCTATGCTTGTTCAATGGAGGAGGCAGATTTAGAACTGCATCGTCGCTTGCGTCAGGAGAAAAACGTATCGGTCCGAAATGACCCAGATGGTCGTTCCCGTCTCAACGTCAACATCTTCGACGGTGAAATCATCGTAACCGATTTCGGTGACGAACTCGCTTCGCTCGGTACGATTCACGAGACGTCCTTCAATGATGCGTATGCCCAGTGGCAAGAGACAGAGCTGAATAAAAGTTTGTCGTGTCACTGTCCTGCAGTGCAGTGCCTTGGACCGAACGCGCTTGTGAAGAATGCTTATTACCCTGAGATTGATTTCAAAAAACAAACTAGTCGGCTTTAAAAATGAAAAATAGGTTTTGAACGATGCCATCCCGGGAAAAATGTCACAAAGTAGACGCATTTTGTTTTCTAAAAGGGGTGACCGGGATGGAATGGCTTGTAGGTATTATCGCAATTATCGGCACGTTCAGTATGGTTCTGTTCATCATGATGGTTGGTATTCGTGCTTCACATAGCATTGAACATGATGAAGTCTTTGATCAGACGGATTGGGATGAACATCTCCTGCACATGCCTCGTCCGACACGGTTTGAACAAGAAAATAAATGAAACACGCCCCGGTCTCCCTTTTCGAAGTCCGGGGCGTGTTATGCTAAAAGAAAAAAGAAAGGTCGTCGTTACTTGTGTCACGTCGTTTTACTCTCATCTTATCGATCGTCTTCATTTCCGGTTTCACACAAGGATTACTGATTCCATTACTGTCCATCTTGTTAGAACGTCAAGGGACATCTGCTTTCATTAACGGACTCAGTGCCGCCGTCCTCTATATCGGTGTCATCGTTGCCGCACCTCTTATGGAAGGTCCGTTACGACGGCGTGGTTATATTCCTGTCATCTCATTCGGTCTTGCCCTTGTCGCAGTGGCTGTCTTCTTATTCCCATTACTCCCAAGCATTATCGCTTGGGTAATTCTCCGCTTCCTCGTCGGTTTCGGTGATCAGACGTTACATTATGGTTCACAAGTCTGGGTAACGTCCATTACACCAAACGAACGGTTAGGACGAACGATGTCGTTATACGGGATGGCATTCGGTCTCGGTTTTGCCTTAGGTCCTCTTGCTGCACCGCTCGTCGATGTGATCGATTGGTTACCGTTCGTGTTAACAGGGACTTTAACTGTCATCGTTCTAATTTTACTATTCCGTATACCGAACGAAAAACCATCGTCCGTCATGCCAGAGGAACTACAAAGTGCTGCTTCACGGTATCGACTCGTCCTATCGACTGCTTGGTTTACATTACTTCCTGGTTTTACATACGGTTTTCTCGAAGCCACACTGAATGCCAGTTTTCCCGTTTTTGCGACGCGTAACGGATATGGTTTATCCGAGACAAGTACCTTAATCACGACATTTGTCGTCAGCTCATTGATCATGCAGCTACCACTCGGGCGACTTGCCGATCACTTCGGAAAACGTCGGACGCTAGTCACTGTACTGTCGATTGGTTCCGTCGCTTTTCTCACTGCTTGCTTCGTCTTCGAACGTTACGGTTGGTTGTTCGCGATTTTTGCCGTCAGTGGGATGGCACTCGGCTCGACCTATTCGCTCGGTGTTGCCTATATGACAGAACAGTTACCACGTCATCTTTTACCAACCGGTAACTTACTTGCAGGGATTGCCTTCAGTTTTGGTTCGATTCTCGGACCGATCGCTGGTAGTTTGTTCGTTACACTTCCTTCCATGCTGTATTTCAGTTTATTTGTTCTTGTCTTAACGACGCTTGCGCTTCTATTGCGGTATGCAAAACGTCACGAGACACCCGAAATCTAAAAAAACGGACCTTGCGCCATCGATGCGCAAGATCCGTTTTTTATTTCACGATTCCTTCTTGTCGAAAACTCCGCCAGAGCTTATCGTCGATTGCATACGGTTGCTCCTTTGCACGCTTCAACTCTTCTGTCTCAAGCAACACGACGACCTCTCGACCGTTGATTGACCACACTGAATCGTAACCTCTCTCCGCCTCGATGATCTCCACATCGACATCTCCGTGGGTTTCCTTTAACTGCTGACTGACGCACGTCACGACGAACCGAGCAAACTCATCACGTGGACGACGAGTGGCAATGATCTTTCGAACGATCTCATTCCGTTCCATTCGTTTTCATCTCCTTCCGTTTTATAGTCGCACTAGCCTTTCAGACAAGGCCGAATCGGTCTTTTGATGACCGTACAGAAAAAAGCCGAACAGGTCGGCTTAAGCAACGAACGATTGGAGTTACTTTAATTGAAACTATTTTTACACGATTCTGAATCTTCGTCAACCTAGCTTTTGAAACCACACTGGTAAGTATGTCGAGACTAAGATACCTCCGATGACGAAGAGTAAACCGAGCAACGCTTGAGGTGGAATCGTCTCACCCAGAATCAAAGCAGATAAACTGACACCATAGATTGGTACGAAGAACATAAACAACGATACTTTACTGACTGGATTATATTTCATCAGTAGATTCCAAAGCGTAAATCCAGTCGCGGATAAAAAAGCAAGATACACAAGCATCCAGGCACTCGTAGTCGAAAAAGTAAACGGTGCAACGTGACCATCGAGAACGACGCCCGCGATGAAGAGACCGATTGATCCAATGACCATCGCCCATCCTGTCATCGGTGCCACCGGATAACGTGCTGAGTATTCTTTCGCGATCAAGTTACCGAATGCTCCGGAAACCATTGCCGCAATCAATAATCCTTCTCCAAGACCAAATGAGACACCTTGCCCACCTTGCGGCCAGTTGGCCAAGATGACACCTGTAAACCCAAGGAATAAGGCAAGTCCTTTGAATCGATTCAATCGATCGTCCTCGTACCGGAAATGAGCCAGTAACATTTGGAAGAACGAAGTCGAGCCGGCAATGATTGATCCTTGCACACCGGTTGATAAAGAGAGACCAATATAGAAAAAGACATACTGCAAGAACGTCAAAAAGAAACCAAGACGGCTATAGGCATAGGTCCGATTCTTCAGTGTAATCGTTTGTTTAAAGACGAATACACTGACGACAAGTAGCAACACCCCTGCTAAAAAGAAGCGATAGCTCGCAAACAATAGTTGCTCCCCGTATTCAGAAGACGTGATCTGTAATAATTCATAACTTTTCTTAATGAAGGGAAACGCACTTCCCCACAAAAAGGTCGTCAATAATGCAAAGACGACGAGACCAATCCGATGGGTTAAAATTTTTTGCATCTTTCTGGTTCCTTTCCTGTTCCTTTTCACTGAAGCATGGTATAGTAATTCTACAGATAATAATAATTATAATCTAGAGACAATGAAACTCATTATCAATCAGTTAAACTCATTGATATATCACATTCTCATTCTCTTTCTATAATGATTTCATTTCTCATTTACATTTTGAAAGGAGTTTTAATATGATGACTTCCATTACTACCGATGTTCAACAGCGTTCCGTATTCCGTCATGCTTGGGATGAGCATCACGAATTGATTCTAGCATTGTTTAGCGGAATATTGATTTTAGTTGCTTATGGACTCGAAAAATTCAATACGGCGTCTGCCGTTTATGTCACGTTGTACTTATCAGCATATGTGATTGGAGGATATGCGAAAGCAAAGGAAGGCTTGACGGAGACGTATCAAGAAAAAACGTTGAACGTCGAATTGTTGATGATTTTAGCTGCCATCGGTGCCGCTGCCATCGGCTACTGGATGGAAGGTGCGATCCTTATCTTCATCTTCGCGTTATCCGGTGCTCTTGAAACCTATACGATGAATAAAAATGAACGGGCGTTACAAAGTTTAATGTCCTTACAGCCAGAGGAAGCAACGCGTCTGAATGCAAACGGACAACTTGAAGTCGTTGGAATCGAGCAACTAGTAATCGGTAACCTCGTCTATGTTCGTCCCGGGGAACGCATTCCGGTCGATGGTGTCATCGTTCGTGGTCAAGCAGCAATCGAAGAAGCATCGATTACAGGCGAATCGATTCCTGTTGAAAAACAAACGGGCGATACCGTCTATAACTCGACCGTCAACATGAATGGCGTCTTGACGATTGAAATGACGAAAGCCGCTGATGAATCATTGTTCCAAAAAATCATTCATATGGTCCAAAACGCACAAAGTGAGCAGTCTCCCTCTGCTCAGTTCATCGAACGATTTGAAAGTCGTTATGTCAAAATCGTCCTCCTCGTCGTTGCCCTGATGATGGTCCTTCCTCATTACGTCGTCGGCTGGACATTCGAGACAAGCATTTATCGGGCGATGATTTTACTCGTTGTTGCTTCGCCTTGTGCGCTTGTCGCGTCGATTACCCCTGCTGCCTTGTCCGCAATCGCCGCATCTGCGAAAAATGGCGTTCTCTTCAAAGGTGGAGCACATATCGAGACACTCGGACAAGTCGACACGATCGTCTTCGATAAAACAGGGACTCTGACAACAGGTAAACCCGTCGTTACTGAAAGTCGGTACGCGGAAGGTATCGATATCCGAGCCGTCGAACAAGCGGTTGTTTCCATTGAAGCCCAGTCGAATCACCCGCTCGCACAAGCGATCGTTGATCACTTAAAAACCGATGTTCGCGAACCGTCAACGTTCAAAGATGTGACAGGATACGGGATTGAAGCAACTGTCGATGGCGTCACGTATCGCATTGGCAAGCGAGCATTCCACGAAGGTCTAGACGATCCATTCGTCACGATTGAACAGTCACTGAAAGAACAAGGGCATACAATCGTTTATGTCAGCAATGGATCACAAATCGTAGCACTTTATGCATTACGTGATACGATTCGTCCGGAAGCTAAAACAGCAATCGCCGCTTTAAACGATCTCGGCATCGCGACGATCATGTTGACAGGTGATAATCCGGTCACGGCAGCAGCCATCTCGCGTGAAGCGGGTTTAACGGACTTCGTCGCTGAATGCTTACCGGAAGATAAAGTGCGCTATATTAAGCAATACCAAACAGAAGGTCGGACCGTTGCGATGGTCGGTGATGGTATCAATGATGCTCCGGCGCTCGCACTGGCACATGTCGGGATTGCAATGGGTGAAGGAACGGATGCTGCGCTTGAGACTGCTGACGTTGTCTTGATGAAAAACGATTTAGGTCGTCTTGCCTACGCCGTGCATAAAGCCCGGAAGATGAACCGGATCGTCAAACAAAACATCACGCTTGCGATCGGTGTCATCCTTCTATTGATCGCATCCAACTTGTCACAGTTCCTAATCATGCCGTTCGCTGTCGTCGGACACGAAGGATCGACGATTCTTGTCATCCTGAATGGCTTACGTCTTCTTCAACAGGATGCTTTACCAACTCTCCCACAGCGTGTATCCGAAAAACGATTAGCCGCTTAATCATTAAAAAAAACGTCTGACTGCCGCATGGCAATCAGACGTTTTTCGTCTCTTCATCCGAACGTATTCGTCGGAATCGAATCGAGTTCTGCTTGTTCCTTCAAGCGCTTTTCTTCCATCTTCTTCGGATCCGCTTTTTTCATGAATCGTTCCCATGACGCGTTCAATTCAGAACCAAGTAAGATGATCAATCCTGTGAAATAAAGCCATAATAACAAGATAACGACACTACCGAGTGAACCGTACGTCTGATTGTAGTTTGAGAAGTTCGAGACGTAGAATCCAAATCCGACCGATAGTAATTGCCAGACGATGACACCAAAGACGGCTCCTGGGATCGCTTCCTTAAAGGTAATCGGGCGCTTTGGTGCGACGCGGTAAAAGATCGACAGTATACCAATCAATAGAATCGTTGAAACGACGTAACGCAAGACCGTTAATAAGATTTTTTGCCCCATATCGATCGGGAGAACGAAATTCGCAAGATACGTGATGATTGGACCACCAAGAACGTTCAAGACAATCAATAATAACATCCCGATTCCGAGAACAATCGTTAGTAGTAAAGCAATCCCGCGTGCTGCGACAAAACCACGTGGCGAGAAATCACCATAGGCATGGTTCGCTGTCGTGATCAAGCGATCGACACCTTTTGAAGCGGACCAGATGGCAAGAATCGCACCAATCGATAACAATCCCCCCTGCGGATCCTTGATGGCTTGAAAAATCGTATCCGTGAATGTATTGACGGCCCCACCCGGTGCTAAGTCCCGGATTTGCGACTCAAGTGTCTGACGATCAATATCAAAGAACGACAGGACGGAAATGACGAAAATGATACCTGGGAAAATGGATAAAAACCAGTAATAGGCGAGTGTCCCTGCATAATCCGTAATGTTGTGATCGGACATTCGCTGCTTTAAGTTCAAGGCAAGCCCTTTAGGATCGCGTGAATGCGCCATCGTCATCTCTCCTTCATGAAAAAGAGGCAGTCAAAGACCACCTCATTGTTTTAATATACTTTTCCCATTTTATTTCAACTAAAACCTCATTCGTTTTCAGAAAGAATCAATTTATAGAACGGTTCTGTCATTTCTGCCAATTGTTTGGCAAGAGACGGTGGACGAATCGGCAATGACGGCAACTCGGATCGTTTAATCCAGACTGGTGTATAACCAGACCCTTCCTCTTCGAATTCTTCACCCATACCTGTTCCAAAGCGACCGCCAATTGCTTTCGCCCAAAAATAAGGGTTATCGAATCCGTTAAAACGGACGATGGCAGCAATGCCATTCAACTCCACGTCGACACCAAGTTCTTCATGTGCTTCACGAATCGCTGTCTCTTCTAGTGATTCTCCATCATCTTTTCCACCGCCTGGAAAGACATAATACGTTTCGTTCGGTTTATCCCGTCGAATCAACGCAATTTCATCCTGTTCATTTCGTAAAATGATCGCACTTCGTTGAATCGGCATGACGCCACCCCTTTTCAAAATTAATTCATTGAATGGCATCCAGCATTTCTGGAACCAATCCGTTTTCTGTCGAAGCGATGACTTCTGCCGCGATTTTCATGCCAAGCTTTAATGCCTCTTCTGCTGGTTTTTCTTTTGTCAATTCAGATAAGACAGCAGAGAAGAAGGAATCGCCTGCTCCCGTTGAGTCGACGACTTTTACTTTTTTCGTTCCAACATGACCTGACGTCGCCGTACGACGATCGACGTAGACCGCCCCTAGTTCACTCATCGTCACGACCGTGAATGGAGCACCTTTTTTCGCTAGCTCATTTGCTACATGAATCGCATCTTCTACCGTCACGATTGACAGATCAGACAAAATTTCTGCTTCTTCGCGACTGCAAATGAATCCAGTGAATCCTTGTAACAGATGACGATTCCGTTCAATGACGCTCAAGTGACCACAAACACCAAACAATGGCAACTCCATTTTGCGACATAGATGAATCAAACGTTCCAAGACTGTAACAGACAAATCAAGATCGATGGCAACGGCATCGACTCCATCGAGCGCATAGATTGATTGACGTAAAATCGCCTCTTCGAGCAACTTCGCATCCGGTTGTTTCGAGATTGAGGTTTGCAAGTCACCTTCGTTATCCATGACCGCTAGCCACATACCCATTCCATGATCTTCTAACATTTCGACATGATCCACATTCGCACCGTAAGATTTCAGCTCATCGAGCACTCCCACGCCAATCTGATCATTCGTAACCGTCGAGATAAAGCGAACTTCATTCCCGAGGACGGCTAAGTTTTGTGCTACGTTGCGTCCTGTTCCTCCATTCGAAAACGTGATGTCTCCTACGTTTTTCGCATCCTTGTGCAAAGGAGCGAACGAAGTTCCTTTTATGTCGACGAATACTTTTCCGATTACCGCGATTTTATTCATTCCAGTTCCACCTCTAACCATATTTCCTGATTCCCGATCCTTGAATTGATCTTTCAGGCACATTGCTTCAATTATAGTAAAATTTTAAATCAGTGACAACCGAAGCACTTTTTTTCTAACTGTTCGCTATCTTCTCATAAAAAAACAGCAAGCGAATCGCCTGCTGCTTTGTTTGAATTTAGATGTTCGCAATCACGAGACTGATTGCGAGTAATAATCCGAAAATCGTATTTACTTTGCCAGTCTGCGCCATACCAGGCATCAGTTGTTCTGGTGGCAAGTCCTCCCAGAAGAGACGGACCGTTTTAATCATGAGCGGAATACTTAACAACGCAAGTAAGGCAAACCAAGAGACTTCGAATGCCATTACAGCAATGATGAGTGACAGGACAGCTGCCGCAAAAAATCCGATCAAAACGTACACGGCACGGCGATGCCCTACAAGACAGGCAATCGTTTTTCGTCCGTTGACCTTGTCATTATCCAAGTCCCGAATGTTATTTGCAAGCAGGATTGAACCGATCAAGATGGCAACAGGTATCGAAATCGCAATGGCTTCCGTTGGTACATAACCAATTTGCAAGTAGGCGGAGATCGCAATGATGATATATCCCATGAAAAAGCCAGCAACCACTTCCCCAAACGGTGTATACGCGATCGGTAGTGGTCCTCCGGTGTAAATATATCCGACGAACATCGAGATGAGTCCTACGACAAGCAACCACCACGAAGTCTCGATGCATAGATACACACCGAGTAGTGCGGAAATGCCATACAACGTAAGTGCAAATGCAAGAATCGTACCTGGCTTGAATCCATCACGTACGATTGATCCACCGATTCCGACCGATTCCTCTGTATCTAAACCACGTTTGTAATCGTAGTATTCATTGAACAGATTCGTTGCGATTTGAATCAACATCGATGCGATTAACATCGCTACGAACAAATCCAAGCGTATCGATTCCACACGTGGTGCGACAACTGCCGTACCGACGACGACCGGAACAAAACTTGCTGTCAGTGTATGCGGTCGTGTCATTCGCCAATAGACAGCGATTGATTTATTCATATAATAACCCCTTTCCTGTCTAAGTGTAGCGGGTTTCGTTTTTTGATGTCAATGTTCAATCCAAGATAGCTTATTCCTTCTTTTTTGTCCGCAAAAAGTTTACACTTAGAATAAGTGAAACATATCACAGTATCTACAGACTAGGGGGCAATGAGCGGTATGGCTTACGCTCAACAAGAGCTAAAACAGTGTATCGAACAGGCCGTCAGTCAGGCGAATGCCTCACAACGACCTATACTTGCTTCGTATTCATGGGAAATCGAAGCAACTGACATGCGTTCTCTCGAACAGGGTATCGAGGAACGATTTTATTTCGCGACACCTGATCGCTCGATGCGGGCCATTGGGTTTGGCATCGTACAACAACTTCAGGCTTCAGGAACGGATCGTTTTTTACGAATTCAATCGCAATGGACAAATGTGAATCGCGACCATGTCGGTCATGATTTATTTGCGTTCAGCGGATTCTCTTTCACTGAACTTAACCAACCGGATTATCGCTGGTCTTCCTTTGGAGACGCTTCGATGACGATTCCGAAGTTTTTATTCTTAGAGCAAGATGGTAAGACACGCGTGACGATCTTTGCCCGTGTTGAACCGATGGATCAAGTCGATTCAATCTTAAATCAGCTCGCACTTGATTTCGCCAAAGTTAATCAACCGCAAACACCGACTTCGACAGGCGTCACGCGTTTACGTCTATCTCGGGATGGAAATGAAGCCTTTGAAGCCTCGTTTCAACAAGCGATGCATTACTTGGAGACAACACTTGAAAAAATCGTTTTGGCGCGGGAAGTCGTCTACGAACTGGACCGCCCACTTGATGTAGCCGCCGTCGTTGCTGAACTCGAAGATACGCAGCCCGGTAGCTATGTCTTCTGCTTCCAGCCGAATCCGGAAGAGGCCTTTATCGGAGCCACACCGGAACGACTCGTCCAAAAACGTGGACGTCGCCTTGAGACAGCAGCCGTCGCCGGTTCTGCACCGCGCCACGCGACGGATGAGATGGATGAGGCACTCGGTCAATCGTTATTACAAGATCAAAAGAACCGAATGGAGCACGGGATTGTCGCTGATTCGATCGAACGGACGTTATCTGCTTTTTCAGAGCAACTGGATTGTCCGGATACCCCGATTCTCTTAAAAAATCGTCATATCCAACATCTCTATACACCGATCACAGCGCGTTTAAAAGCAGATGTCACGTTATTCCAACTGATTGAGAAACTTCATCCGACACCTGCACTTGGTGGCGAGCCAAAGCAATTAGCGGTCGATGCGATCCAAGAGATTGAAACGTTCGAACGGGGTTGGTACGGTTCACCCGTCGGTTGGATGAACGGACAGGATGATGGGGAATTCATTGTTGCCATTCGCTCTGGATTATTTACGGAACGGGCTGTCATTCTTTATGCCGGTTGCGGTCTTGTTGAAGGTTCTCATTTCGACAGCGAGCTAGCAGAGACGGAAACTAAACTATCACCGATGTTACAAGCTCTTTCACACATTGGTTCGATTGAAAAGGATGATATTTATGTTGACTAAGTGGATGCACACGTTAATTGATACGCTCGTTGCGTCTGGTGTCCGGGACTTCGTCATCAGTCCCGGTTCCCGCTCGACACCACTTGCTATTGCAGCTTTTCTGCATCCGTCTAGCCGTACCCACGTCCTGGTTGACGAACGGTCGGCTAGTTTTTTTGCTTTAGGTTTAACACGGACGGAAGAGCGTGTTCGTCCCGTTGCGCTAATTTGTACAAGCGGTACCGCTGCGACGAACTATTATTCAGCAGTAACCGAAGCTAATATTTTTGAACTTCCATTGATCGTTTTGACTGCCGATCGACCTCATGAATTACGTAATGTCGGGGCACCTCAAGCCATCGATCAGGTCGGACTATACGGCAAGCAGGTTCGTCATGCATTTGATCTTCCCTTAGCGGAAGAAGCGAGTCTTCCTTACGTCGCTCATGTCGCACAACGTGCAACCCTGCTCTCCCTGACGGAACCGGCGGGACCAGTTCAAATCAACGTTCCATTACGTGAACCACTCGTGCCTGAACTCGATCTTTTACGAACAGGTCGTCCTGTCGGCGTTTTACCTGAACCGACATCGGGAGTAAATAACGCCTTAGCGATCGTGCTTCAGAAAGAGCGCCTTCTTTTTGTACTTGGACCACAACTTGCTGCCGCGGACAGTCAGATTGTCATCTCGTATGCAAAACAAGCAGGGATTCCGGTCTTAGCAGATCCACTCAGTCAAGGGCGGCAATCGCATGATGATCACGTCTTTGCCTACTACGATACATGGCTAAAACATCCGGCCACCGCTCAGCACGTCCGACCGGATCGAATCATTCGTTTCGGCGCCATGCCGACGTCAAAACCTTATCTGCTTTGGTCTCGGGATATTCCGACGACAGTCGTTGGTCATCCAGGGAATTGGCGCGATCCCCAACTCCATTCGGATTTCGTGATTGGTCACGCGCGACAACTCGAACATCATGAGCCCGTTCCGCATGACCCTACGTACCTCAATCTGTTACAACAGGCAGAGCGACGCGTCACCGATGCCTTTACGACGATCGATCAAGAGGAGATGACGGAGTATAACGTCGTCCGCGCGTTAACGACGTTACAAGAAGGAAGCCTATTCGTTTCGAACAGTATGCCAATCCGAGATATTGATACGTTCTTGCCTACAGGAACACCCCTTCGTCTACTCGCGAACCGTGGAGCAAATGGGATTGACGGCATCCTCTCGAGTGCTCTCGGGGCAACGTTTGATGCCAAACACCGCTATTTACTCGTTGGTGACCTGGCATTCATTCATGATATCAACGGGCTGATGACAGCGCACACGCTTCCGTTAACGATCATTCTCGTCAACAATGCGGGTGGCGGCATCTTTAGCTTCTTACCGCAACAGCAACTCGAGCAAGCGGTGTTCGAGCCACTATTCGGTACACCGCAGCATCTCGACTTCGCCTCCCTCGCCTCCGGCTACGGTGTGACCTATCAGGCGATTGATTCGATTGCTGCGTTACGTCAAGCACTTGCGGAAGAGACGAATGTCACTCGGATACTTGAAGTCAAGACAACACGAATCGAAAACGTACAGATGCATCGTTCGATTTGGGACGTGACGAATCAAGCGTTAGCCGAGGTATTCCGATGATTTTACGCGGTCATCCCTATCATGTGAAAATCGAGGGAGCTGGTCCACCGCTCTTATTACTCCACGGTTTTACAGGCTCCCTCTCGACGTGGGACATGCTAAGTGAGCATTTATCGACTCACTTCACCGTCTACCGCCTCGATTTGATAGGACATGGAGAAACGATACCAGCGTCTAATCAACGAATGCGTTTGACACAACAAGTCAAGGATCTTGAGGCGCTGCTCGCTACACGATCCGAGCCATGGATTGTCCTCGGTTATTCGATGGGCGGACGAATCGCCTTAATGTTGAGTGTCGTCTCTGAGCAAATCGCTCGAACAATCGCTGTTAGTACAACACCAGGTATCAAGACGGCAGTGGAGCGAAAAGTACGTCGTGCATCCGATCGTATGTTAGCGGAGCGACTCGAAAAGGATGGACTCGAAGCTTTCATTGATCATTGGGAGACACTTGGATTATTTAAACCTCAAGCGCTTCTCAAAGAACAACAACGCACGCGACTGCGTCAGGAGCGTATGTCTCAAACGGTTGAAGGTCTGAGTGCTTCGCTTCGAGCACAAGGTACAGGAAGCATGCCCTCTCTTTGGTCATGCCTTCCGAAAGAGATTGATTGGATCGTCGGGGAAGAGGATGAAAAATTCCGCGCCATCGCCTTACGAGCGGCATCACCTGAAAAAATTCACGTGATTTTGCATGCTTCGCATGCCCCACATATCGACCAACCGCAAAAGTTTGTTACAATGGTAAAGAATCTACTTATTCATCACTAACATATTGGGGGAATTCAAATGAAATACGCTCCGGAATGGGTATCAGCCCGTAGCTATGAAGACATCAAATATGAACAATGGAACGGGATCGCAAAAATCACGATCAATCGTCCAGAAGTTCGCAATGCGTTCCGACCACACACGGTCCATGAACTCATCGACGCATTTTCACGTGCACGTGACGATCAAAACGTCGGCGTCATCATCTTAACAGGTGAAGGTGATCTCGCATTCTGCTCTGGTGGAGACCAAAAGGTACGCGGACATGGTGGATATGTCGGCGACGATGAAATCCCACGTTTAAACGTCCTTGATCTTCAACGTTTGATTCGTGTCATCCCGAAACCAGTCATCGCTATGGTCGCAGGTTATGCGATTGGTGGCGGGCACGTCCTTCACCTCGTGTGTGACTTGACGATCGCTGCAGACAACGCCCGCTTCGGACAAACAGGTCCAAAAGTCGGTTCATTCGATGCTGGTTATGGCTCTGGTTACCTCGCGCGCGTCGTTGGACACAAGAAAGCGCGTGAAATCTGGTACCTCTGCCGTCAATATGACGCACAGCAAGCACTTGATATGGGACTCGTCAACACGGTCGTTCCACTCGCGGATCTCGAGCAAGAAACGATTCAATGGTGTGCTGAAATTCTTCAACATTCACCAACGGCTCTTCGTTTCCTCAAAGCGGCATTCAACGCCGATTCAGATGGTCTCGCAGGGATTCAGCAACTCGCAGGAGATGCAACATTACTGTACTACACGACTGACGAAGCAAAAGAAGGACGCGATGCGTTCAAAGAAAAACGCAATCCTGACTTCGGACAGTTTCCGCGTTTCCCATAATGAAAAAAAGGTTCAATCGTCTTATGACATTGAACCTTTTTCGTATATTCATCAAAAAGGAAGTGACTATTTTGTATCCTTGGATCTATACACGGGCAAAAGAGCAACCGGATGACATCGCGCTCATTACGGAAACGGAGCGTTGGACGTGGTCTGAACTATATGCACGCGCGCATCGTTTGGCGAGTACGTGGGCGACGATCGTGACACGCGGAGACCGGATTGCTCTTTACGGTCCATCCAGTGCACAGTATATCGTCGCTCTTCACGCTGCTCAATTGCTTGAATTAACCGTCGTCCCGATCAACACTCGACTAACGCAAACGGAAGTGCTGCGCCAATTCAAACAGGCAGATGTGCGGCTCGTCGTAACAGACCGGATACTCGATACAGCGATTCCGTGTCGAGCTTTTTCTTATGAAAAAGAAGTGCCCGATCTGTTAATACGCCATATGCCTAAACAATACGTCCAATCAATGCTCTTTACGAGTGGTACGACCGGACATCCGAAAGCTGTGGAACAAACGATGTTGAATCATTTCTCGAGTGCGACGAATGCCGCTCGTCATATCGGATCACTGCCAGAGGATCGTTTTTTGATTGTCACACCACTGTTTCATATGAGTGGGTTAGCCGTCGTCTATCGAGCGGTCATCTATGGAGTACCGATCATTCTCGAGCCACATTTTTCACCAGAACGCGCCTTACACTGGATTACGACGGAAAAAATTACACATGTCTCACTCGTCTCAGTCATGCTTGATCGGTTGCTCGACGCCGGACTACGTCGTCACGCGCTTCGCGTCGTACTGACAGGGGGTGGTCCTGTTCCATTACCGATTCTGACGCGTGCACTCGACCGCAATATTCCTGTCATGCAGACATATGGGATGACGGAAACAGCTTCTCAAATCGCGACTCTTCTGCCTGAGGATGCCTTACGAAAAATCGGATCAGCTGGACAAGCCATTTATCCGACGCAAATCCGCATCACGCGCCACCAAGAAATCGAAGTCAAAGGACCGACAATCATGAAAGGCTATTTTCATGATGAAGAGAAAACGGCAGACGCCTTTACAGCAGACGGTTTTTTCAAGACTGGTGACTTAGGACGTTTGGACGCCGATGGATACCTATATGTCCTCGATCGTCGAAGTGATCTCATCATCTCAGGTGGGGAAAATATTTACCCGGCTGAGGTCGAATCAGCACTTCTCTCGATCGATGGGATTCAAGAAGCAGGTGTCGTCGGACGATTTGATGCTAAATGGGGACAAGTTCCGGTTGCCTTCATCGTTAGTTCACTCGATGAAGCCATCATCCGAACGGAAATCAGTCAATTGCTCGCCAAATATAAATGTCCGGTTGATTACATCTATCATAGCGTTTTGCCACGCAATGCGAACGGTAAACTATTGCGGAAACAACTGAAGGAGTCATTATGAGCATCACCCTCCGGTCTGCCGAATTGTTCGATGTACCGCTCGTCTTTCGTCGTCCGATGCAAACAGCACTCTCGACGTTAACGATACGCAGGACGACGATTTTGCGCCTGACCGATTCGGAAGGACGAATGGGTTACGGGGAAGGAGTCGCGTTTGATACACCGTGGTATACGTCCGAAACACAACATTCTCTGCAAGGAATCGCTTCACTGCTGTACCAGTTACTTGACCAACCGCTCCATCATCCAGCAGATGTCACGCACCGCTTCCGCATCGTGCAAGGCAATCCGATGGCAAAAGCGATGTTTGAAGGAGCAATTTATGAATTATTCGCAGCAGCTGCCGGACAATCGCTCGCTACGTATCTCGGAGGTGATGAATCATCCCTCGTACCTTGCGGGAAAGCACTCGGACGGGCTTCTGCAGCGCAGACCGTCGAAGCCGTCGGACAAGCGATCGCCTCCGGATATGGACGGATCAAACTGAAGCTCGCTCCGACGGATACCGTCGTTCTTGAGCAAGTACGTGCCGCTTTCCCTGATGCGCCCTTGATGTTTGACGCTAACGGCAGCTTCACAGAAGCAGACTTTCCTTTATTACAGCATTGGGATTCATTCGGTCTCGTTATGATGGAACAACCGCTCGTAGCGTCGGATTGGTCCGGACATCAACGTCTCGCTAAACTCTTGCAGACACCGATTTGTCTAGATGAATCCATCGTCGCTCCAGCGGATGCCGATTTGATGAAGACGCTTCACGCTGGTCAGATTCTGAACATCAAACCGGCACGTGTCGGTGGGCTGACGAACGCTTTGTCCCTTCGAACAAAAGCGCCCTACTGGCTCGGAGGGATGTTCGAGAGCGGCATCGGACGTCGTCAGACCCTTGCTTTCGCGACACTTCCAGGGCTCGCTTATCCGATCGATATGGCAAGTACTGCGGATTATTTTAAAGAAGATTTGCTCGAGACCCCGTATCATGTCGAACACGGACACATTCGCTATTTTGCTCCAGCCGTATCCGAGTCCCAATTAAACAAATTGGCAACCTCCCGGATCTCTTTGTAACAAGAACACCACGACGAAAAAGAGGCAATGGATTGACTTCCATTGCCTCTTTTTGTGTTTTATTATGCGAACTTTTTTAGAACGATTCTTTGCCTTCGACTTTCGTCAAAATCTCATACCCGTCCTTTAAGACGACGACAGTGTGCTCAAACTGTGAGACAAGGCTCCGATTTGGTGTGTATAACGTCCAGCCATCCCGCTCATCTTCGATACAGAACTCGTCTCCTGTTGAAATGAACGTCTCGACAGCAATGACTTGCCCTTCCTTCAGCAGATCGTTTTCTTCACGATTGAAGTAGTTCGAGATGGATTCCGGCTCACCATGAAGTGTCTTCCCGAGACCATGCCCCGCTAAGTTACGGATGACGGTGAAACCACTCTTACGCGTTTCAGCATAGATCGCTTTTCCGATCTGATTGACCTTCGTTCCGGCTTTGACCTTCTCGAGTCCTTTTTCAAGCGCCGTCAATGATACTTCAACGAGTCGGACATCTTCCGGACGTTTTGCTTCTCCTGCGATGACTGTTTTCCCCGTATCCGAATAGTAGCCATTCTTCACAGCTGAGACATCGACATTAACAATATCGCCTTCTTGAATGACATATTTACCCGGAATACCGTGTGCTGCGATATCGTTGACACTGATACATGTCGCTCCCGGAAAATCATACATGACGATCGGGGCAGATTCTGCTCCCTGCTCCTTCAGAATACGTGCTCCGATGTCATCAAGTTCCTTTGTCGTGATTCCTGGTTTGACGGCATCCGCCATCTCGTCGCGCGCCATCGCGACGATGCGTCCAATTTCTCGTAATGCTTCATAATCATAATCTAACACTTTCATTTCCTCCTCATTCACTCAATCGTTCTTGATATAGATAATCTGCGGAGATATCCGCAAATAAGAACATGCCATTGCTGAGCGGCATACTAAACGTCCGCGTTTGTTCACTCGAGCTGAAGTCGACGTACCGTTCCGACAGATATCCGCTATGCCGTCTCTCCATTGCTACCGTCGTCCGGATAAAGTAAGGACGAAAACTCCAGTTGTATCCCTTGTAGAAGGAATACAGTTTCCACTCGCCACTCTTTTTACTGACATTCGAAGACTGTTGGAAGCCATTCGCGTCCGTGATGTAAAACCGGATGAATTCCGGCTCCATCTTCCGGGCGAGCATTAGCAGCCATTGATCGAGATCTTGCTCCGACTTCAAGGACTGACAATACTCATTAAATCGGACTGTCCAGTCTTGCTCCAGTTGGAACAGGCGATTCATCTGTTCCCGATCATATTTATAGAACATCGGGACTTCATGGATCAAGACCTCCATTCCAGGACAAGTCATGACCCATTCCGGCGCAGCCTCTCCTAAAAGATTCCCCATGTAATAGCGTCCACCATGCTGCCACGCATATCGAAGTTGACCAAGATGACTGATGTTTTTATACAAAAGTGGCGCTCCAAGCTGATCACAAAGGTGCTCCATCGTCTGTAAGAGATGCGGATACGATGCTGAGACGGTCTTTTTCTCAATCATTGAAGATAGATCGACGATCAACATATCCGGCGACATCGAAAAGACGCGTTCGAGACTCGTTGCTTCCGCGCGATCCAGCGCTACCTTCAGTCCAGAATTCTGATAGTACGCGACGATCCGGCCCAGACGATCAAAATCATCGACTTGAACATCCGTCAAAGTAACATACATCCGTTCTTTTGGAAACGACGAGTCGACCGTACGTAAAACATGCAAGAAATCTTCCCCACCGTTCTCAAACAACCAAGCCGGACGACAACGGATCAGGATGAACGCTTGTGTATCGGAGGGTACTTTTTGGAATGCTTGACGGACGACATGTCCCATGACTTCGAGCTGATACTCGATCGGAACATCATCTTCCTGAAAAAATGGTTTTAACGGTTCTCCACGAAAATGGGACTGGATTTCATACCCTTCCACCTTAAAAGGGGCAGCGCCTACGATCGGTTGAAACCACGCCTCTATCTCTTCGGGATGAACGATGACATCTAATGCGTCCATTCTATTCCCCCCTTGTACTCTTGTTCTATCTTAACAAAAAAGGAGCCTCTCTGTAACGAGAGAGCCCCCTGTTTTACGATAACGTCGTATCTTTCCGCATTGCGATATACAAATACACACCGAATGTCGCCGTCAAGTAGATGATACTCAGGACACCGTATTGAATCCCAACAGCTCCGCCCTTACCAATGGCCAGCACAAGAAAGATGATGCCACCAAATAATAAGGTCGCTAACGGAATATAACGAAAATGTCCTTTTGTCGTCCGCTCACAAATCTTTTTCGTCGCGACGATCAGTGCAACGAGACAGACGGATGCTGCTACATAAATGGTATACACGAATGATTCAGCCCTCTCCCTATCGTTCATGGCTCATTTTATCATGACCGCTTAGATAAATCATAAAAAAGAACCGACTTGTCTGTGACAAATCGGTTCGAATCGTTTACTTTTCAAAACGTGGTTTGCGTCCACCACGGTTACGATCGCTTTCGCTACGGTTGCTACGTCCAGCATAACCGCCTTCACGACGATCTGATGAAGAAGATGAACGACCACCTTCACGACGATCGCCACCACGCGGGTTGTTTCCACGGTATCCGCCACTGCGGTTGCCGCTTCCACTTCCACCTTTGTTTCCGTAAGGACGACGGTTTCCACCACCGTTGCTACCGAAACGTTTCACGCGGATTGGTTCGATTGAAGAGATTTGGACTGGTGTTGCATCCGGCTCTTTCGTCAATCCTTTAAGTGCTGCTGAAAGAAGTTCCACTGCTTCGTACTCTTCTAAGAGTTCTTGTGCAAGTGTCGTATATTCTTTTGAGTCTTTTGCTTCAACACGTTTAATGAGTTCTTGTGCAGCAAGCTTCAAGTTGCCTTCTAAGATTTCATCAAGTGTTGGTGCATGACGACGTGACATTTTTTTGTTCGTGACACGTTCGATTGTTTTAATTTGACCGAATTCACGTGGTGTAACAAATGTGACAGCCGATCCTGTTTTACCAGCACGACCTGTACGACCGATCCGGTGAACGTAGCTTTCTGGATCTTGTGGGACGTCGAAGTTGTAGACGTGTGTGACACCAGAGATGTCAAGACCACGTGCTGCAACGTCTGTCGCTACGAGGATATCGATCGTTCCTTTTTTGAAACGACGGATGACTTGGTCACGTTTTGCTTGTGTTAAGTCACCATGTAAACCGTCAGCTGTGTATCCGCGTTGGATCAAGCCTTCTGTCATCTCGTCAACACGTTTTTTCGTACGACCGAAGATGATTGAAAGTTCTGGAGAATCTGTGTCGATCAAACGGCAAAGAACGTCGAATTTTTGGCTTTCTTTCAATTCGATGAATGACTGGTCGATGTTTTCAACTGTCATTTCTTTTGCTTTGACTTTGATGTGCGTCGGAGTCGTCATGAAACGATCTGCGATTTTACGAATTTGTGGTGGCATCGTTGCTGAGAACAAGAGTGTTTGACGTGTTTCAGGAAGTGCACCGAGGATTTTCTCGATATCTTCGACGAATCCCATGTTCAACATCTCATCTGCCTCGTCAAGGATGACCGTTTGAACGTGATCGAGGTTCAACGTCTTACGGTTCATGTGGTCCATCAAACGTCCTGGTGTCGCAACGACGATTTGTGGATTTTTGCGAAGTGCACGGATTTGACGATCGATTTGCTGACCGCCGTAAACAGGAAGTGCATGAACGCGTTTTACTTCACCGATCCGGTTCAATTCTTCAGCTACTTGGATTGCAAGCTCACGTGTCGGAGCAAGGATCAACGCTTGGATGTTGCGTGATTTTGCGTCAAGACGCTCGATTGTTGGGATACCGAATGCTGCAGTTTTACCAGTACCTGTTTGTGCTTGACCAATTAAGTCAACGCCGCTGAGTCCGACTGGAATTGTTTCTGCTTGGATTGGTGTTGCTTCTTCAAAGCCCATTTTTAGGACACCTTTGATAAGTGCCTCACTAAGATTTAATTCACGAAATGTTGTCAATGCTAAATACTCTCCTTTGTCATATGAAAAGCGTCTGCCACTAAACAGACGCTACCGTAACGAATACAATCGACTACCTATTATAACAGAATCTATCCCATAAAGATAGAGTGGTTTCTCTCATAATAATGTTTAGGGAAGTCACCATCATAATCGTTGCCATAAGGGCGAGGGAAAGGCGAAGTGCCCGGACCGTGCGATGAACGTCATCGCGTGCCCCCACTAGTGATGGGGTATATTCAGTAAATGGTCGCCGGTAATCAAACCAGCCGCAACCACCAAAATGATGAATTCCTTACTATCTATTCGAAACGCAGGCTTACTCGGTTTGATTATTGCGTCAACCGAATACCCGTTTCATTTTTTTCTATTTTTTTATCTTTCAACAGGCGACCGAGCGCTCGTTTGAATGCTGCCTTACTGAGACCGAATACTTCATCGATCTTCTCGGGAGCTGTCTTATCACCATACGGCATCTGACCATCATGTTCAAGTAGATGGTTCAGAATCAACTCCGCGTCTGTATCAATGGCTTCAAAGGCACGTGGTCGTGCTGAAAGTAATACTGTACCATCTGGTTTTACATTTGTCACTCGTAATTTCAAGACTTCTCCAAGACGCGGCCAACGTTCCATCTCGCGTTCATGCAAGAATCCGATTGACTGATCGTTGACCCAGACATTGACGCCTGGTTCGCGTTGTGAGAAGACGAGACCTTCGACGTCCATGTTGTTCCATTCTTCTGGAGCTGGCTTCGCTCGTAAGTTGAAGTAAGCATATGGTGCAGGGTCTCCGAGTAAACGAAGCTTTTGATCATGTTTTAGACGAATGAAAAGTTGATCGCCTTCTTCCGGCCAGAACATCCGACGTTGCGGCAAATCGTCAAGTGAGACAAGAACATCTTTTTGAATCCCGATATTCGCGAACACTCCTGTGTTATAGCGCGTCCCATTGATCGTCGTCTTGACGTAGTCTTCAAATGAAGCTTCTGGAATCGTCATCGATGATGCCAAACGTCCTTCATTATCTTGATACAAGAAGACTTCTACTTCATCATCAAGAGCTACTTTTTGTGTCTGTTCATTGTTATGCAACAACACATCTTCATTTCCATCTGTCAAAAACACTCCGAACTCTGCTTCACGTTCTACTTTTAATGTGACAACCTGTCCTGCGCGTAATCCCATTTCGGGTCATCTCCTCTCTCTATTTGAATTGGTTCAAGTTCATTCGAACCATCCTTCTGTTCTTTCCCTACCATACTATACTCTTTTTCTGTTCACCTCTGAAATCGACCACACGATGACAGTTGTGACATATTTGTGAACGAAACACATTTGCGTGATTTTTTTGAAAAAAAGATATATGATTAAATAACAGGAAAAAGAAGGTTTAGTTTAGGTAAATATGGGGGATAAAAATGTTTCATAATATTCAATCGCGTTCGTTCGCTCGACGCTTCACGAAAACATTGGTTTTTGCATTTTTTGCTTTCCTTGCTACGATTGGAATCGTTTTTGCAGAAGGATCAAACAGTACAGATATGACTCCGAAGACACCAGCGCTTCAGCAAATCGATCGCCCTTAAAATCTACACCTTCCGTGTGGATTTTTTTATTTTTTCCGGACATTTACAGGACGATAAAGGAAAATCAAGTTCAACCTCGAATTAGATGAACATACCTATATTTTAATTTCGAGGAGGAAACGGACGTGCTCTTCTACTTATTCACGACGATTGCGGGTCTCATCACTACATACTTAAGTTTTGTTACCGGTTATTATACAAGTTCGATTGGTGTTTTCGTCTTTACGTTAGCGATTTGCCTATCGTTATCATCGATTCGACAGTTACTCCGTACGTCCTATCTGACTTACATTGAATACATTCAATACCGTCGCGTCAAAAAACAGTACGAACGCATGAAAAAACGAGAACAGTCTTATCAAATTGCCTATCCTAATCGAGATTCGAGTACACCACTTGCATTCTCTGGGACAGACCAGCATGATAAATAAAGAACACGATTTCATCACCTAGGAGGAACAGATTCATTATGAACGAAATCCCTTTATCAAACGGTTGGACACTCCGCTACTCACCTGTCATCGATTTATGGTTGAAGGAAGATGGCGTACTGCTCGTAGATCACGAAGATAAGGTCCGCTTGACTCTCATCTTGGATGAAGAGACGATGGAAATCAAACAGATCGACAACACGAACGCTACGTTCTCCGTTGATCCGACGACACGTCGCCTCACTTTCGAACTTGGAGAAAGCGAAGAGGAATCTGAGCCTCGTTACTGGGAATAATCATGGAGACCGGGTGCGACACCTGGTCTTTTTTTGTACAATAACATCAGCAATGAAAAAAAGGAGCTGTCACTTTACCATGATCCGTACTGTCATTTGGTTCATTTATTTTGGACTTGTCTTACCCTGTACCTTACCGTTTTTACCAACCGCAAAACGTCGAACGCATCTCGCGCGCTATGCATTCGTTCAGCGTGTAGCGAGCGCCTGGGCGAACTCTCTCCTCCGACTCGCTGGCGTTCGTGTCCATGTGATGGGGCATGAACATATCCCGGCAAATGAACCTGTCGTGTTCATCTCGAATCACCAAGGAAACTTCGATGTTCCGATTCTACTTGGAAAAATCGATAAACCAAAAGCATTCATCTCAAAAATCGAAGTGAATAAAATTCCAATCGTTAATGTCTGGATGAATCTGATGGGGTGTGTCATGATTGACCGAAAAGACCGACGCCAGTCCCTAAAAGCGATCCGCTCTGGTGTCGACACGATCAAGGACGGACAATCAATGATCATCTTCCCAGAAGGAACACGTTCAAAAGGCGGACCGATGGCGGAATTCAAAGCAGGAAGTTTTACCCTTGCGACATCAAGTGGCGCACGCGTCGTACCCGTCGCGATTTCAGGTAGTTATCGTGTCATGGAGGAAACGGGTAAGATCCGTCCGGCTACAGTCGAAGTCACGATCTTGCCGTCGATTGATCCGAGCACGATGACACAGAAAGAACTCGTCCAGACGGTCGAACATCAAATCAAACAGATTGTAGAAGGTGTCTAATATGTTAATGAAAGTAGAAAATCTCAAAAAAGAATTTGCCGATAAAATTGTCTTCGAAGATGTCACGTTTTCTGTCTCTCCTGGTGACCGGATCGGTATCATTGGCGTCAACGGTACCGGTAAATCGACCCTCCTGCACATTCTAGCAGGCAAAGAAACAGCAGATGCTGGTACGATCCATCATCCAAATGATTATCGGATCCGTTTGCTATCGCAAACGACCGATTATCCGGAAGATCGGACTGTCATGGAAGTACTCCTTTCGGGTGACACACCAACGATCAACGCGTTGCGCCACTACGAAACGGCACGACTAGCGCTCGAACAGGATCCGACAAGTGAGACGTTACTCAACCGCTTCATCACAGCGCAAACCGAGGTTGATGCCGCGCAAGCGTGGGACACGGAATCGCGTTTAAAAATGATCTTAAACAAACTCGGCATCCTCGACTTGAACGCGTTGATCGGCTCTCTTTCCGGAGGACAACGTAAGCGCGTCGGACTCGCTGAAGCCTTACTCGATGAAGCCGATCTCCTCCTGCTTGATGAGCCGACGAACGAACTTGATGCCGAGACGATCAGCTGGCTTGAGACTCAAATCAAGGAATACCGTGGTGCGATTCTACTAATCACTCATGATCGCTATTTCTTGAATCGTGTCACGAATCATATGATGGAGATCGCAAATGGAACAGCTTATTTCTATGTCGGAAACTATGAATCGTTTCTTGAAAAACGTGCCGAACGTCGTGAACGGACGGCTTCTATGGAGGAAAAACGTCAAAACATCCTCCGTCGCGAACTCGCTTGGTTGCGTCGCGGAGCAAAAGCACGGACGACGAAACAAAAAGCCCGGATCCAGCGCGTGGATGCTTTACAAGACCTTTCGTATGAGGAAGAAGAAGCGACACTTGAAGTACAGGTCGGTTCGACCCGCCTCGGCAAGAAAGTCATTGAAGCATATGACGTCTCGCACCGATTTGGTGAACGGACACTTTTTGAATCGTTTGACGCTCTGATCGGACGCAAAGAGCGGTATGGCATCGTTGGTCGAAACGGTAGTGGAAAATCGACACTTCTTTCAATCCTCGCGAAACGCTTAGAGCCAACAACGGGTGAGATCATTCACGGCGAAACGGTGAAGATTGGTTTTTACGGTCAATTCGCCGAATTTACGCATCCCGAACGCCGCGTCATCGATGAGGTCGAACGGATCGCAAAAGTCATTACGACACTCGCCGGTGAGGAGATCACAGCAAGTCAGATGCTCGAACAATTTCTCTTTAAACCGGAAGCACAATATAAACAAATCGGCAAGCTTTCTGGTGGCGAAAAGCGACGTCTGAAATTGTTAACGATTTTGATGGAAGAACCGAACGTCCTCTTCCTTGATGAGCCGACGAACGACTTGGATACCGAGACCTTATCCGTACTAGAAGATTATTTAGAATCATTCCCAGGTACTGTCATCACAGTCAGTCATGATCGCTACTTCCTCGACCGGGTCGTCGATCGCCTGATTGCATTTGAAGATGGAAACATCATTTTTTATTACGGACAATATACAGACTATCTTGAGCAAATGGCAGCACCCGTTCCCTCAATCGTCGTTGAAAAAACGGCAGAGGTTGCTACAGCACCAAAAACAGAGACGCCAAAGAAACTAAGTTATCAGGAACAACAAGATTGGGCTATCATTGAGCAACAAATTGAAGAGAGTGAAGTTGAACTAGAGCAATTAGAGGCTGATCTCGCTTCAGCAGGAAGTGATCTCGGAAAGGTCAATGAATTGTATCAAGCCATCGAAAAGACCAAAGCGATGCTTGACGAGCGAATGGAATATTGGACATATCTTTCTGAAAAAATCGAGGCATTTGAAAACCATCGCCAATCTCATCAATAAATCCGATAAGCGGAGTTCTTCACTTAGAAGAGTTCCGCTTTTTTTATGAAATAGAAAACATCTCTTACTTTTATTTTTAATTATGAAAATAAATGTGAATTCATATTAGATATCGGGTAATGTTATAGCATATTTCGTTTTGGAGGAAGGCTTGCGAAAGGAGGAGTTCTAGTGAAACGGATGGTTCAAAACATCTACCCTATCGTCGCATTCTACTTAGTCATTACTTACATACTGCTCTGGCTATTGCCACAAGACCTTTCGTTACAACTCTCGGCACTTATTAGTTTAAGCGGTTCTTTCATGATTTTCTTATTTAGTCGATCGACGGCTTTCAAACAACCTTCCCTTCCGTACAAGTGGTTATCCATCGCTTTCTTCTCTTATTTTTTAGGCGATTTCCTGAATATGATTGGACGTTTCTTTCAATGGAACGATGTCAATTTGAACGTCTTGCTGGATTTACCTTATACGATTCATTTGACAATGATGGTCCTTTTCTTTTTCCGACAATTAGATTTGACATTATTCAAAAAACAAAAGTTATTGATTCTTGATTCCTTGACTTTATTCGCTGTTTCAATGATTGCTGGATATATCGCTATTTTCCGCTTTGTTCCCTCTTATACGCGAACGACACTCGAGCAACTCAGTTGGACATTTTATGCCTTCTTGACAATTTTGTTGACGCTTTTCTTTTTTTTACTCTATGCGTCTGGGTTAAGACGGAACGTATCACGATCAGGATTTATCTTTCTTGTCCTCGGAACATTCATTCTCGGCATGACGAACTTTGTGTTTTATACCTTGTTATTAAACGGTGAACCGCAAATATCGGGTCTATTGCTTCCGCTATATCCACTTAGCGGTCTGTTCCTCATCGCCTTTTTGAACACACGTACACTTCCCATGAGTCGTGAGGAGCAAGCAAATCTCATTCGAGTCGAGACACTTACGCGTTCACTGTTGGTTTACATCTTATTATCTGCGCTGATTCTTTATATTACGTTTTATCCTGTCTCTCGAACCTTCTTCTTGTTGTCTATTGGTATTACGTTTTTATTATTTTTAACACGGCAGCTTTTTTCATACCGGGAAAATCTTCGGTTGTTACAGGAAACAACGGCATTACAAACGAATCTAGAAGACATCGTTCATCAAAAAACAGAGTTGCTACAGTTGCGTGAAAAAGAACTGACGTCACTTTTTTTGTCTTATCCAGAAATCGTTTTTGAAATCGATGACATGTATCAAATTCGATCCGTCAATCCAGCCGCTGCAGAAGCAGGATGGAATGATTTACCGCTCGGACCGAGTCAACGCCGTCAACTTGATCGGCTCATCCCGTTGCTTCAACAAAAGCAGTCGACCTATCCTGCTCACCTCCTACATGTACCTGCTACGGAGGAACATCCAGAAACCTTTTTGAATACGACAATCATCGATATTCCACATCAGCAACGCTATTTCGTCGTCTTAGCGGATGTCACAGAAGACTATCAACAGGAAGTATGGCTAGAACGTATGGGATACCATGACTCACTCACTCGTTTACCAAACCGGCGTTACTTCGAGGAGCAACTCTATCTAACTCTGCCAACGCTAGATTATGGCTCCTTATTATTCATAGATTTGGACGGATTCAAACAAATCAATGACACCTATGGACATGATGTCGGTGATTTACTGCTACAAGAAACAGCAACGCGTCTTCAATCAATGACGACGCCAACTGATCTCGTCGCACGCCTTGGTGGAGATGAATTCTTGATCTTCATTCAGGCATCTGCCTCGGAAACTCGACAGTTTGCCGAACACGTTCTCGAAATCCTAAATTATCCATTCTATATCAACACGTATACGCTTCGTATCACACCATCTATCGGAATTTCCTTATACCCTGAAGACGGTAAGAGTTCAGAACAGTTATTGATTCGGGCAGACGAAGCCATGTACCAGATCAAGAAGAACGAGAAAAATAACTATATGTTCGCTGTCCACATCAAACGTTAGGAGGGATCCCGTGCTTAAATCAAACTACTTCATCCGTTGGTTCCCTGCCATGCTCGTCATCTCTTTTATTCTAATGATCCTTACTACATGGACTCCTTCCATCTCTAATGGGATTGTCGAACAGGTACTTCAGTATGTATCACTTGGGTTGATCGCTTACTTCATTCTTACGGCTTATCGTAAGGAACAAATATTAGTCGTACCCAGACGAAATTTCTGGCTGATTGCTTTAGGATCACTGGTTTTATCCTATATCGGTTCCATTTTTGAGACGTTACGTTTTGTCTATTTAGACTTTCCAATTCCATCTATTTATAGCCTGATTTTATTTTCAATATCCCATTACGTATTCTTATACGCGATTTTTTACCGAATCATCACAAAACGAACACTCGGACAACATGTACTTGCTTTCGTTGATGCCGCGATTATCGTCATTTTCATTGGACTTGTCGCATTCCATGTCCTCAATGAACTGACGAACCCTGGGCTTCAGACTGTTCCTTATGCCATCATCGTCATTACGAACACATCACTCGGTTTGTTCGTTTTTTTCTATTTTACGTTCATCCAAGAAACACATTGGGTATCACGGATGGCCTTATTTCTATTATTCTTATCCATTTTCATTCGTGGTATCTATGAAGTCTCTAGTGTCTACTTCCCTGATTTTTCAGCGAATTATCTGGTGTTCTTCCCGATATTGATTCGTTTGGCGCAAAGCGCAGCTATTCTATGGCATGTTGATCATATTGAAGAAGGAACTGCTCGAACGACGGTCATTCCCCGTTCGTGGCTTCCTTTACTGGCCATCCCTTTGTTCATCCACTACATGGTGGAACAAGAAGGTGGAAAACTCGACATCTTTATCATATTATTCCTACTAATCGTTCGACAAATCTTGATTGCCCGTCAACATGGGTTGATTGTCGCACAATTACACGAACGAAATGAACAACTCGCTTCACGCATTGAACATCGAAAACAACAAATCCAAGATAGTGAACAACAGGTCATTCCACTCTTCCTCGGTCATCCTGATCCGATGATTCGACTCGATCAGTCCGGCACTGCGCTGTACGCGAATTTAGCTGCCCAACGTCTGTTTCATTTGTCAGATATGACGATTGAACATGTTCCTCGTACGATGCGTCATTTGTTAGAAATGCTCGAAACGAACGTTGATGAGTATGAGGATGAACAAAGTCGACGCTATGAAATCATTGATATTCCGATTCAAATTGCCGCTACCTCGATGGGACGATTCACGATTTTACATGATGTCACGGAAAGCAAAATTCGTCAAAAGAGAATCGAATACCATGCCTATCATGATGCTTTGACTAATATCGGAAACCGTCGTTCCTTAGAACGAGATTTCTCAAATCGACTCTCCGATAAGAATTATCTTGCCTTAGTCGATTTAGATGGATTTAAGCAAGTCAATGATACGTATGGTCACGAGGCAGGAGATTATGTGTTAATTGAAGTTGCGAAGCGATTGAGCGAACATACAAGTTCTTCGGAATCCGTGTATCGCCTCGGTGGAGATGAATTCGCGATCCTTTTACAAGCCGATGATGAACTCTCCTTACGCCGAAAATGTAAATCCTTTTTACAATTTTTAAGACGTCCCTATGTCTACAAAGGACAATCTTTATTCGTTTCCGCAAGCATCGGAGTGACAGCGTGTCATGAGGCCGATCTTGAAACATGTTTAAAGCAAGCCGATCTTGCCATGTATCGCGTGAAACATCGGGATAAGAATGATGTCGCTTTATATCGAGCGGACCCATGAAAAAAACCTAGGACATATGACTTTTTGTAGTCAACGTGTCCTAGGTTTTTTGAGTTATTCTTCTGGTCTTGGTGCAATGTTACCTTCTTCGATATCGAGGAGCAAGTCGATTAATTCCGCACAAAACTCTGGATATTGACGAAGTAACGCGTCTTCTCCCACTTCATCCACGAAGTCCGTCAACAAAGCGAGGACTTCTGGTACTAATGCGCGCGCTACCTTCATGTAGGCAATCGCAAAGCGCCACTTCCCAGAAATATAGAGCAGTTTCCCAATCAACAGATCCCCCGGTTCGACTTCGATCTCAGCCAAATCCGTTTGATACGTCTGTTTCGACATTAAATCAACAACACCATCTGCATCGACTTGAAACAGCGAAGGCATCGGGTCAGCTAATCCACGCAAGGCGCGATAGAGACTAGGTGATAGCTCGTCTTTTATCTGCTCGAGAAAACGACCGTGCGGTGTTTTTCCTTGATCATCCGTTTCATAGAAGATCGCCCAGTCAACGAATAAGTCCCGGAACAATTCAGCATCTTTTAAATACCAACGTCCTTCTGTCGCAATCTCTTCAATGAAAGCGACCCAGTCCGTACTGCGTGCTGTTGCTGCTTCCTGATACATTTTCTTCAAGGCTGCATTCATTTCCGCTTCAGAAACCGTCGTCGGAAATGGAATTACTTTTCGATCGTTCTTCATTTCGATCGCCCTTTCCGGTGAGGAGTAGCCGGTCGCTTAATCGTCTGAGGAGCTGTGAATTCACGTTTCGGAATGACTTCTCCGCGGTAAATTTCCATTGGCTCCATCTCGACGCCCATTTGCTTTGCAAGTGTTTTTAAGTGTTTTAAATCTTGATCCGTGACAAGTGCAAGTACCATCCCGTTTGCGTTTCCGCGTCCCGTCCGACCTGAACGGTGTACGAAATCGTCAAGCGACTCCGGTAAATCGTAATGGACGACGTGTGTGACCGCTTCGATATCAAGCCCACGCGCCGCAAGACCTGTCGTGACGAGTAAAGGAAACTCTCCCTTTTTATAAGAACGCAAGGTCTCCATCCGCTCTCGTTTTCCTTTTTCAGCATCTAAAATCCGGTATTTCAGTGAGAATTTACTCAACTCGCCATTCAATGGTCCAAGGAATGAGCGATTGTTGATGAATGTCAGCACTTTTGATCCTTGCATGTTCGCCAGACGACGTAACAATTCCGGTTTCTGACGACGTGAAGTCTCCAAATAACCGAATGTCACTTGTGTGCTGACGGCACGCTCAACACGAATCGTCTCAGGATCATTCGCAAGCGTCCGTCCCCATTCTGCTGTCCGTTCCGGCAATGTCGCTGAGACAAATGCCAGTTGTCGATCGCGTAGCGCACTATTTGCGATTCGCGTCGCCGAGTCACTCATGCCACTTTCATAAATTTGATCCGCTTCATCTAAAACGATCAATTTCACCTTATGCATCTTCAGCTTCTTCGAATCAATCAACTCGACGAGACGTCCCGGTGTTCCGACGATGATTTGCGGCTTTTTCTTCAATCGTTCATATTGTCGCTTTAATTCAACACCACCAATGAATGCACCGGATTTGATACCACTTCCTTGAGCAAATAATTGAATGACTTGATGAATTTGCATGACGAGTTCCCGTGTTGGTGCCGTGATGACGACTTGCACGTGTGGCTCTTCCACTTCAATCTTTTCTAAAGCTGGAATGACATAAGCAAGCGTCTTCCCTGTTCCTGTCGGCGCTTCAGCTAGGACATCTTTTCCTTCGCGCAACAACGGAATCGCTTGTTCTTGAACAGGCATCAACTCTGTAAAGCGCGCCCGTTCCCATGCTTCCTGTAAAAATGGTTTTGTAAAGTTCATAACGATTTCTCCTACTCTCTTAATTCCATCATGCCGTTACGTATTCGACATGATCTCCTGATGCATCACGGTATCCCCGTAATGTCTGTGTATATTCATTTCCTGCGTCGAGCAATCGGATGTGGAACCGGACTTCTCCTTCACCAGCTTCTTCCTCTAAAATCTCGAAGCCTTGGATGACACGATCCTGTAATTCTGCAGCGAGTGCCGGATACACGGCAAGACTGGCATACGTCGCTTTTACGTCCACGGGACGGCGAACAAGCGCAATCCAGTACGATTCATCATAGCCGATAAAGTCTTCATAATCAAAATCATCTTCAAACCGAATCCAGAATCCATCACCTTCAAATTCTGTGATCATCCCAGTTCGCGTCGAACCTTCCGATCCGATTTTCAGTGAGACCCAGTCTCCCGACTGATAATCTCCTTGTTGTGTTAATGACACATACTCCATTTGGCACACCTCCACGTTCTATATTCCCTTTTTCATTGTCAACGATACGTCGTAAAAACACAAGATACCGTAACGTGACATTCCTCACAGTTTCAACTGTGCTAGTGGATCTTTTTCAAATCAGCTCATACAGTTTCGTGAAAATCTTGATTTACCAGGCTTCACCTGTTTTTTAATCTTCACTCTTTCATAAGTACAGAAATAAAGAAAGCCCGTCATATCAACGTTTGGTCACTTGTTAAAATATTCACATGAACGTAAAGGGAATCTCCTTCTCCTTTTGTTACACTATTCACATAAGGAACTGATCATTAGCTCAATTTTAAAGGAGTGGTATCCATGTTATTAGAAAAAACGAGTTTCTGGGCAAACTTTACGTCTGGCGAATGGATCAAGACAATCGATGTTGCAGATTTCATTCGACTCAATCGCACGGAATATACAGGAGATGATCACTTTTTAGTCGGTCCGACGCAAGCGACGGAACGGCTCTGGCAACAAATTCTACAGCTGACAAATGAAGAACGACAACGTGGTGGTGTGTTTGCCGTCGATGCCAAGACACCATCAACGATCCTCTCGCATGATGCAGGGTATCTTGATCCCTCTCTTGAAAAAATCGTCGGCTTACAGACGGATGAACCGTTCAAACGTTCAATTCATCCGAACGGCGGGATTCGGATGGTGAATGATGCCTTAGCTGCGTATGGCTTTGAAGCAGACGAGACCGTCACGAAAACTTTCAGCGAGTACCGGAAGACACATAACCAAGGGGTTTTCGATGCCTATACCCCTGAGATGCGTGCCGCACGTAAAGCCGGTATTATCACCGGATTACCTGATGCTTATGGACGCGGACGGATCATCGGTGACTATCGTCGTGTTGCTTTGTACGGAACGGCACGCTTGATCGAAGAACGTAAGAAGGATTTAAAGGCACGTGGCGGGTTCTTATCTGAATCGATGATTCGCGACCGTGAAGAGATGAATGAACAGTTGCGCGCATTAACGGAATTGACCGAGCTTGGAGCTCGCTATGGTTTCGATCTCTCCCGCCCTGCAGAAACAGCACAAGAAGCATTCCAGTGGGTCTATCTTGCCTATCTTGCTGCCATCAAGGAGCAAAATGGGGCAGCCATGTCACTTGGTCGCGTCTCGACGTTCCTCGATATTTATGTCGAACGTGATCTTGCGGCTGGTCGCTTGACGGAAGAGACAGCACAAGAGCTCGTCGATCATTTCGTCATGAAACTTCGGATCGTCAAGTTCTTACGGACACCAGACTACAACGATCTCTTCTCAGGTGATCCGACGTGGGTAACGGAATCAATCGGTGGAATGAGTGAAGATGGACGATCAAACGTCACGAAAAGTTCATTCCGCTTCTTACACACGCTCTCGACACTCGGTCCGGCACCGGAACCGAATCTAACCGTTCTCTGGTCTACTCAGCTTCCACGCGGATTCAAGGAATTTTGCGCGAAGATGTCGATCGTTTCAAGCTCGATTCAATATGAAAACGATGATTTGATGTTACCGGTTTATGGAGATGATTACGGCATCGCTTGTTGTGTCTCCGCGATGAAGATCGGGAAACAGATGCAGTTCTTCGGTGCTCGAGCAAACCTGGCAAAAGCATTACTCTATACGATCAATGGCGGAATGGACGAGAAGCTCAAAATCCAAGTCGCCCCAGCTACACCATTGATGCTCGATGAAGTACTCGATTACGAAACCGTCATGGCGGCTTATGATCGTCAACTCGATTGGCTCGCGGAACTGTACGTCAACACACTGAATGTCATCCACTACATGCATGATAAGTACAGCTACGAACGGATTGAAATGGCTTTACATGATCCGGAAATCTTACGGACGATGGCATGCGGTATCGCTGGTTTATCAGTCGTCGCTGATAGTCTATCCGCCATCCGTTATGCGACAGTTCGTCCAATCCGAGATGCGGATGGGGTTGCAGTTGATTTCAAGATCGAAGGCGAGTTTCCAAAGTTCGGGAATAACGATGAACGGGTCGATCAGATGGCGGTTGATCTCGTGACGCTGTTCATGGAGAAAATCCGTAAACATCCAACGTATCGCAATGCGCTCCCGACACAGTCTGTCCTGACGATCACTTCAAACGTTGTCTACGGTAAAAAGACAGGAAATACACCCGACGGACGCCGTGCGGGTGAACCATTCGCACCGGGTGCTAACCCGATGCATGGACGTGATACCCGTGGTGCTGTCGCCGCCTTGACGTCTGTCGGAAAATTACCATATGAACATGCGCTCGATGGTATCTCCTACACGTTCTCGATCGTGCCAAAAGCACTTGGTAAGGATGAAGCCACACGTATTCGAAATACGGTCGGATTACTTGACGGATATATGGGCGGTACGACTTCAAAAGGACATCATTTGAATGTCAACGTCTTTGACCGTGAGACGTTACTTGATGCCATGGAGCATCCGGAACAATATCCACAGTTAACGATTCGGGTATCCGGTTATGCCGTCAACTTCATTAAACTGACGCGTGAACAACAGATTGATGTCATCAATCGTACGTTCCACGGTTCTCTCTAAAATGATGTGTAGTATGTGAAAGGAAGTGAGCAGGATGACCTATGGTATGATCCATTCCGTTGAATCATGTGGAACAGTCGATGGTCCTGGCATTCGATTCATCGTCTTTACGCAAGGATGTCCACTACGGTGTCAATACTGTCATAACGTGGATACATGGGAGTTCGGTTGCGGACAGCGTGTCTCAGCAGACGAAGTAGTAAAAGAAGCGATCAGCTATCGATCCTTTTTCGAAGCAACGGGTGGCGGAATCACCTTCTCTGGAGGTGAACCGCTCGCTCAGCCAGAGTTCCTAGAGGCTGCTTTAACAGAGGCAAAACGCCATGGACTGCACACGGTCATCGATACCGCGGGATCCGTCGTCCCGAAAAACATCGACGCGATCCTCGATGCGACGGATCTGGTTCTGCTCGATATCAAGCATATCGACGATGCTGCTTGTCGCGTCTTGACTGGACGGAGTAACGCCAATACACTCGCCTTTGCAAAACGCCTAGCCGAGCGAAACATTCCCGTCTGGATTCGCCACGTCCTAGTTCCAGGTATCACGATGTCGGAACATTTCCTCCGTCAGACCGGCGAGTTCATCCGGACGCTCGGAAACGTCGAGCGCGTCGAGGTACTGCCGTATCATCAACTTGGAGTCTATAAGTGGGAAAACCTTGGTCTTGCTTATCCGTTAACTGATGTGCTTCCCCCTTCACGAGAAGAAACGGATGCTGCGCAAACCCTACTTGAATCGTACTTGTGTTAACGTTTCCAATTTGTTACAATGACATCATAGATTATGAACAGGAGGTACAACACCGAAATGAAGCAATCACTCGTACACGTCGCTTGATGAATGAAATCATCTCTTTCGCAATGCAGTTGCGGATGTCTGACGCTACGAGTCTGCTCTTTTTCGGTGTGACCATCCTCTGGTCATCGCCTTCTTTGAGTTACACTCCGGCACACCATCCGCTCGCTTCGGATGGTGTGTTTTTCATTTCATCTTATCGGAAATGAACACTAAAGGAGCTGCTTTTATGCCTACTGAAACACTTACGATCCAACACCTATCAATGGATTACGACGAACGACGTCTTTTCTCGGACGTCTCCTTTCATATTCATACTGGCGAACACGTCGCTTTGATTGGTCCGAACGGCATCGGAAAAACGACATTGTTACACTTAATCACTGACCAACTTCAGCCGACTGACGGTTCGATCAAGCGTCATTTCAAAAAACTCGGTCTACTATCACAACACTTTGTGGCGGGCGATCACACCGTTCTTGATGTCGTCGAACGAGCGGATGAGGTTCGTTATCAACTTCGCGCTAATGCCATAAATGGTGACTTGACGATTTATCAACAAGCAATCGATCAGGACGCCTTCTCGCTGGAAGCAGATGCAGCACGCGTCTTAAAAGAAGTCAAATTAGAGGAAGCACTCTGGACACACAAAGCATCCAGTTTAAGCGGTGGTGAACAGACGCGCCTCCAACTTGCCTGTCTGCTTCTATCACGACCTGATTTCATCATTCTCGATGAACCGACGAATCATCTGGATCAAGAGACACTCGAGTGGCTCACGGAATGGGTCAACATGTCACGGACCTCGATTCTCTATGTCTCACACGAACGATTCTTCATCGACGCAACGGCTGATGCCGTCATTGAATTATCCGAATCAGGGGCAACGCGATACAGCGGAAACTATCAGTCCTATAAAGAACAAAAGGAACATCAAGCTCTGTCGCAACAACGAGCGTACGAAAAACAAGAACGCACCCGTAAAGAGCTGACACGCATAATTCAAGGATACCGGCAATGGCATCAAAAAGCCTCGAATCAAGCGAGTGAACGCGATCCGTATGCGAAAAAGAAGGCTGCTAAACATGCGACGAAGGTCAAGGCAAAAGAGCAGCAACTCGAGCGTCTACTCGAGGATCGTGTACAAAAACCACAAGTTGCACCGACTGTTCACGTCGCATTCGAACATGAAGCGATTCGTGCGAAACGACTGATTTCGTTCGAACGTGTCTCATTCATGCATGAGACGAAACCGATCCTAAACGACGTTTCGTTTACGGTAGAACGTGGTGACCGAATTGCTGTCATCGGACCGAATGGAAGCGGGAAAACGACCTTACTGCGTCTCATCGAGGGCGAATATGCTCCTCATCAAGGGAACGTAATCCGTCATCCTCGATTGAAGACCGGCTATTTTTCACAAGCCCTCTCCCACTTACCGACATCCGGTACGTTGTTAGAGGCGTTACTTGAGTACGGCACGATGAGTGAAACGGACGCCCGGACGTTGCTCGCCTGCTTTTTATTCCGTCGCGATGATGTTTACCGGTCGATTTCCGACGCCAGTATGGGTGAGAAATGTCGGATCGCTTTCTTACGTCTGTATTTTTCTGGTGCTCACTTGCTTATTCTCGATGAACCAACGAACTATTTGGACCTTGCGACTCGTGAACAAATCGAAGCCGCCCTCGATGTTTTCCCTGGTGAGCTCCTCTTCGTCTCTCACGATCGTTATTTTACCGATCGGCTGTCGAATCGGACGTTTGATTTAACGACTGGATTCAACGATCATCCGGTCGGAACGGCCACGGTACGAAACGCGCGCCGAAGTGACCCTGAAGCGATTCAATCCGATCTACATCGTCTTGATGCTTTGACGGGTAACGTGCCGTTCAATACAGAAACAAATGAATCACTTTCAAAAGAATAACGAGAAAAAAGCATCTGCATAGAAAAAGAGACTCCTTTTTCCGTTGCAGATGCTTTTCATATATCAATCGTATTATCGCTTTTGATACTTCACTTTCGTATGCGCTTGGGCCTGCTTGTGGATTTTTTTCCACTTTTCTTTCTCCGCCGCCTGCAACGCCACGTTTTGCTTGCGTTCCGCATAGGCGATTTCTCGTTTTAGCTTGACGAAGCTGTTCCAGCGCTCAGCAGTTAGTGTGCCATCTTCTAAAGCTATCCGAACGGCACATCCCGGTTCCTTATCATGTTCACAGTCTCGGAAACGACAGTTTTCAGCAAGCTCCTCAATATCGGAAAACGTCGACGATAAACCGTCACTGCCATCCCATAAGGCCAATTCTCGCATCCCCGGTGTATCAACAAGCAATAGACCGTTCGCCAGTCGTTTCAGTTCGCGATGTGTCGTCGTGTGACGTCCACGTTCATCGTCTTCCCGTACGCCACCCGTCTCCATTAACTGTTCTCCAGCTAAAGCATTGACGAGCGTCGACTTCCCAACGCCGGACGATCCGACTAACACGATCGTTTGCTTGACTTGTAACTGGGCACGTAGTTCCTCTAATCCGTCACCCGTCAAAGAATCAACGGCAAGGATTGGTGTTCCGAACGCAATCGCTTCGACAGCCTGCAGTTCTATTTCGATCGACGGCATCAAACTTTTTTTCGTTAGGACGATGATTGGTGTCACTCCTGCATCCCAAGCAACCGTTAAATAACGTTCCAGTCGACGGACGTTGAAGTCATGTCCAAAAGCCATGACGAGCAAGGCAACGTCGACATTCGCGCAGATAATTTGTTCCTCGGTCTCCGTCCCTGCCGCTTTTCGGGAAAATTGAGACGACCGTGGCAAGACCCGTTCGATTCGTCCTTTGCCTGGCTCTCGCTCTGTTTGAATGATCCAGTCTCCAACCGCTGGCAATTCAGCTTTCGTTCCTGATTGAAAACGCAGCTTACCAGACAGTTCGCTAAGTGATTCTCCTGTGTCCGTCATGACACGATAATGCGTTTGGTAGACGGCCGTGATTCGTCCCAGTTGTTCTGTTCCTGTCGTTTCGTAGACAGGTGGTGTACCCCATTCGTTCAAATGGTTTCCTCCTCTGATTTAAGGGAGGGAAACCCCTCCCTGGTTTTCGACACATGTTACTTTTTTAGCGTTGATTGTTGCACTCATCAACATCACTCCTCTCGATTCGATTCCTTTATAGAATATCATATCAATCAATGTTTCTGGTAGCGCTTCCCTCAAAGTCAGACCTTCTCTCCGCCTTAAGCCCGAGAGCAAATACGGTCCAAAGAGCGTCGTACGAACAGAAGGACTTCCGTATTATAAAGGTATCAACACAAGGGAGGCTTCCTCATGAAGCAATCGAAAGGAAAACAATTGGTGATGGTTCTTGCCGGACTCGCATTACTCGCCGTTGTCATCGGAACATTACCACATATGATCGGACTTGGTTTAGGGGCATTACTTGCGTTCTATTCGATCAGTAAGTTCATGCAATCGAACAAATGGCCAGCGAAACTCGGTTTCGGATTTCTAGCAGCCATCGGAATCGGACTTGCCCTCTCAAACATCTGGGCAGTCATCGGAATCGCAGCAGCCATCGCATTGTACGTTGGTTACATGCGTATGAAACTACAGCGTGTCAATGTTCAAGATCTCTTTAACCGCCGCCGTACGTCAACAACACATTTTGAAGCTGACTGGAAAGACTTAGACGAAAAACGATTCTAAATTTAAAGATAATACCCATACTGTTTACCACTTTCAAGGAGGAATTTTTCATGAAAAACGTGTTTGATCAACTCAATGATTTTGCGACACAAATGATGACAGAAGTCAAAAAAGCCGCTGAACAGGGCGAAGTACCTGCTAAAAAGCTCGTTCGTCATATTCGATCTACAGAAGCTGATTTAAAAGAGATTGATCGACTACTTGAGCGTCAACGGACATTATTGCTGGAACTGACTCAAAAGCAGGAAGAAGCGAAGGATTTAGCCGATAAACGCTTCAAACAAGTTGAAATCGCAAATGAAGCCGGTGAACAGCAACTCGCCGAACGTGCTGCCATCGAATCGAAACATTACGGAGAGCAATACCGGTTCTTCGAAGAACTCGTCGCTGAAACGAAACGTGAGTTAAATGAGCTTGAACGTGAAGCCCTCGAATTGAAGTTGAAGCTCGAAGACCTACAGAACAAACGGTACGAATGGATGATGCGCGAAAACGTTTCGAACTTAAAAAACAAGATGAACCAGGTGCTAGATCGCGAACCAAATGCTACTATAAAAGAAGAAGCACATCCGTTCACGGCGGAAGAACCTGAAGCAAAACAACCAGCCGTTGATGAAGATGATATCGATGCGCGTATCGCTGAACTCGAACGCCGCATTCACCAATAAGCAGTTCATGACGAAGGAGGCGTATGCCTCCCTTTGTCATGTTAGAAAGGAGATTGATCGTGCGACGATTAAGTACGAAACAACTGGTCGGTTACGTATCGATCCTGTTCGCCCTTGGTCTATTCTATGACCTATTATCCGGTGCAGGAAATGTATTGTTCGGTGTCTTATTCCCTTTCCTGCTGTATTACGTCGGGATTCATTTCCGGCGGCGCAATCATGAAAAACTAGCGATCCTCTTTTATATCGTCGGTACGATCATTCTTGCTGGCGTCGTCCTCAGTTCGGCTGCCATCGGTTTTGTCATTGCCGGAATTTTGCTCTATCTTGGGATCATTCTTGTGACACGGCATTCTGTCCGTGAATTTTTGTTTTCACGGATTGCCCCCCATCAATATGAAGAGGAAGGCATCAAGATTCAACCAGCTTACTCCTTCTCGACCCAGGCCGATGCACCGTATGTCTTACAGGACTTAAGTGAACAGTTCATCGTCAAGGATTTAGAAATCGATTTGACGCATGCCTATGTCCCGGAAGGTGAAACATTGATCGTCGTCAGTGGCGTCGTCGGGGACGTCCGGATTCTTTTACCGTCCGGTTATGATTATACGCTCGACACGTCGATCGGCTTCGGAAGCGTCAAGACGGACATCCGCCGTATTCCGACCTTCTTCAATCGACGCATTCAATTCCGAGCACCAGAATATGGTGAAGCGACGCGGAAGGTTCGTATTCATGTCATGCTCGGTATTGGCAACGTGGAGGTGTCTTCGATATGAAGCGTGATCAATTTCCGCTTGGTGTCATCGCTCTGCAAGTCATGACGGGCTTCTTGACAGCCGTCATGACGACGTTGTTATTCTTAAGTACACGCCAAGTCGATTGGCATGTTCTCTTCGTCCGTCAGCAAGACTTTCCTGTCCTTTTACTCGTCATCGGACTCTCATTACTACTGCCGCTTGCTATCGGTAGCATGCATTATTTTTTCTTGCGTCGTGACTTCAAGCGTGTCACGACTGCCATTATCGAACTGGAGCAAGGAAAAGATGTCACAATTGTTCCCGGTCCCTATTTTCATACGTTGACACGCCTGTCACGAATTGGAAAACGTATTGACGAGCAAGTCGAGACCGTTCAAAAGATCAGCACGCGTCCGCAGCACGTCGAACAGGTACGGATTCAAGCTGTCACCGAAGAACGCAAGCGACTCGCACGTGATTTACACGACTCCGTTTCACAACAACTTTATGCCATCTCGATGATGACGACAGCAGCCAAACAGACGATTTTGTCTCAACCTGAAGCTGCTGCCAAACAAATCGAAATGGTCGAGACGATGGCACAAACGGCACAGTCTGAAATGCGTTCGCTCTTACTTCAACTTCGTCCCGTCGAACTCGAAGGAATGACGTTACAACAAGGACTTTCTCAACTGCTCGAAGAATTATCTAGAAAGCAGTCCACACAATTGAGTTGGAAGTTAGAAGAGATGTCACTCCCACGACAAATCGAAAACGAGTTGTTCCGGATCGTTCAAGAAGGATTAACGAATGCCTTACGTCACGCGAAAGCGTCCCATATGGATATTGAGCTCCGAGAATTCAACGAAACAATTATCCTGAGCATGAATGATGATGGTGTTGGATTTGTTGTGGATGAAAAAAAACTTGCCTCTTATGGCATCAATTCGATGCGAGAACGAACGGCTGAGATGGGTGGAACGATTCGTCTCGTCAGTGTTCCTGGACAAGGAACCCAAATCGAAGTAAAACTTAGAAAAGATCGGATGGTGCAAGTATGATACGCGTATTATTAGTAGATGACCACGAGATGGTCCGGGCCGGTGTGTCTGCTTTCCTTTCCACACAAACAGACATCGAGGTCGTCGCTGAAGCTTCGGATGGTCAAGTGGGAGCCTTGCTAGCGCTCGAACACCGACCGGATGTTATCTTGATGGATTTAGTGATGGAGCCAGTTGATGGCGTCGAAGGAACCCGGTTGATCCGCAAAGACTGGCCGGAAGCAAAAATTCTCGTCGTGACGAGTTTTCTTGATGACGAGAAAGTCTATCCTGTCATTGAAGCGGGTGCGATGAGTTACGTTTTAAAGACAGCTAGCGCCTTTGACATCGCAGAAGCGATTCGCAAGACAGCAAACGGTCAATCCGTCATGGCAGCACAAGTGACCGGTAAAATGATGGAACGTCTTCGTCGTCCTACGACACACTTACATGATGATTTAACGGAACGTGAGCAGGAAGTTCTTCAATTGATGGCTCGTGGTATGGCGAACCAAGAGATTGCGGACGAATTATTCATTTCCTTAAAAACCGTCAAAACACACGTCTCGAACATCTTATCAAAACTAGATGTCGTAGACCGTACACAAGCTGTCGTCTATGCCTTCAAGCATAATCTCGTCAAATAAGATTTAGCCCTTCATTACTTATTCTTTAAGCGCATGCCAAAAACCCCGAATCGTCTCTTAGTCAGAGACCGTTCGGGGTTTTGATGTTGGACGAAACGATTACCAAAGCTTCCATCCCGGAGCGCCTGGAGGGGCGTTTTCAATCATATGCCAAATCGGTACTGTGTACGCAAACGCAATCAAAGCGAACGTTACAAAAATCCATAGCTTCCAATTTTCAAAGAAGAGTGGCGTTGCCATCGCCTCTTCTTCCGTTTCAGCAATCGGAAATTCTTCCGTTCCTTTTGGTGTACGAAATGCAAGTTGGAACATCGCATACAAGAACAATAAAATCGAGATGAATAAAATCGTCCCACCAATTGCCATGGCGACATGATATGGAATCCAGTCAGCGACGATCGAATCTTTGAAGTAGGCGGCAGGACCCGTCCGTCGTGGATTACCGAGTAGACCTGATATATGCATTGCTGTCGACATGAAGAGCATTCCGATCGTCCAGGCAGCCGTTTGAATAAGCCCAAGACGATTCATTGCCGCTGTTAACGTTCGACCACGTAAGAGCGGGACAAGCCAGTAAGCCGTTCCAAAGAACGTCAATGCCACAGCGGCACCGACCGTGATATGAAAGTGTCCTGTGACCCATAACGTATTGTGAACGATGATGTTTAGTTGATGGGATGCGTTGATGACACCACCTGCACCTGCAGGAATGAAGAACAACATCCCGATGAACGGTGCAAGAAAACGTACATCGCGATACGGCATTTTTTTCACCCAACCAAATACCCCGGTCGCCCCTTTCCGACGACCCGCCAACTCAAAAGTCGCAAACATCGAGAAGGCTGTCATCAATGATGGAATGATGACGAGGAACGTTAAGACGACTTGGACATACTTCCAAAAAGCAGAAATCCCCGGCTCTAACAATTGATGGTGAAAACCAACCGGGAACGAAAAGAGGAGGAACAATAAAAATGACATACGTGCTAACGCGTCAGAAAAAACCTTTCCACCAACGATTTTCGGGATGACTGTATACCAGACGATGTAGGCAGGTAACAACCAGAAATAGACGAGTGGATGACCAAAGTACCAAAATAGCGTCCGGGATAGCTCGATTCCGACCTTATCCGTCCAACCAAGGGATAAGGGAAGGAGCTGAAAGAGAATCGTCGCTGCTACTCCGAGTGTCGCAACCACCCATAATAAGGCAGTCATAATACTCATGTATGCTTGAAGTGGTGGATGAACGCCAGGGTGTTCCCGTTTATAATCAGCATACATACGGAACATGGCACCAGAAGCAATCCACGTTCCGACGACGAAGATGACGAGTCCAATATAAAATACTGGATGTGCCTTGAGTGGTGCATAGAATGTATAGAGGACGGAAGCTTCTCCTGCAAGTACCATCCATGTGACGAGGATGACACCAAGGATCATGAACCAGAATCCAACCCACCCGAGACGTCGAGGAAAGTCTTCGAAACGTCCAAAGGATTGACCTAAAAATGAAAACAGTAATCCAAATATGAATAATGTCGTAAAGACGATCGCAAGCATTAACCCGTGGGCAGTGAGAAGCTCATAGTAGCCGACTCCAGCAATTTCTGGAATGACACCTGTCCGTACCATCGTTTGCAACAATCCACATAAACCACCAATCAATAAGGCAACGAGTGAAAAACTAACATGTGCGAAAGCGAGCTTCGCTTCCTTAATTCCGATGACGGTAGCAGGCAGACCACGCTCCATCTCGAACTGTCTTAATTTTTTTGAAATGGCATTCATCTTATTCCACCACCTTGATTTTGGTTGCCATCATATGATGACCCGATCCACAGTATTCATTACAGACGACCAAATACTCGCCAGCTTCCTTGAATGTATATTCAATGGAATTGATATGACCAGGAACGACCATCATATTGACATTCGTCTTGACAATTTCAAAGCCGTGGACAACATCTTTTGATGTCACCAAAAAATCAACCGTTGCCCCTTTGGGAATGACCATATCTTTTGGTGTGAATTGGAACGCTTGTGCGACGATGATCGCTTCGTATCGGTCGTCATCGATTTTTTTTAGTCCTGGCTTGTCGAATGGTTTCGTTTGATCAACTTTCGTCGGATCAATCAATGTTGCATCGGATGGCGGTTGATTTCCGGATGCAAAAGCGGATACGCCGATGATGGTTAAAAAGACGCCAAGCATCAGTGTTCCAAAAATCAGCCAGATTTTTTCTAGACGATGAATATGCATTGTGACTCCCCCTTACCGTGATAAGAATAGTAGAAAGATTGAGCTCCACATCCCAATGATGATACCTGCTACGATCAGGACGGCAATAAATGTTCCTTTGAGGTTTGATTCTGATTTTTGGTCCATGGTGATTACTCCTCTCCTGCTTTGAACTTGTCTTTATTGTAAGAATTCAGTAAGTTCGGAAACTGTGATATATATCACTTCAAATGTGAAGAATCCGCACTTTTCTTTCTAAAAACACACAGAAAGTTCACATCTGAACAAGAGAAGGAGGCACGACTCATCTACAAAAAAACAATCCATACATGAGACAGAAAATTCTGCTTCACGTTTGAATTGTTTGTACACTATCTATTAAATTCGACAAACACCTGCTGGGCATCCTTCACAATGACACAGATCACGCAGATATTGTGCATCATGAATGATGATTTCTTTTGGCGTCATCGAAATGACACCTTCTTTTTTCCACTGGGAGAACATCCGATTGACCGTTTCACGCGGTGCGCCAATCAATTGACCAAACTCCCCATCGGATGGACGTTTTGCAAGACGGTAGGTTTCTCCTACTTGTTCCCCTTCCATCGCGATGAGACGAAGTAACGTCGAAGCTAACGCACCCGGTTTTCCGAACAATAGCAAGTCGCGCAATTTAGTCTCCGTCTGTTTCCGCATCAATGCTTGCCACCGCATGATCTCAAGCGCAAAAGTACCATCCTTTCTCATGAGTTCCTCTAATTTTTCTTTTGAGAGGAAACCGATGATACTATCCTCCATCGTCTCGATACTGTATGAACTCGGAAAAGCTTCTCCTACATCAAATTCACCAAATAGATCCCCTTTGAAATATAAGAACATGAGTAATGGACTGCCTTTTTTCGTCAACTTCGATAGTTTGACGCCTCCTTGTTTCACATAAAACAACTTGTCGTTCATTTCCCCTTCCCAACAGACGATGGAATCCTTTTTGAACGTCGTTTCCGTCATGAAGCTCTCTAGTAACGTTCTTGTCTCAGGTGATAAGATGAATGTATTCGCTTCAGTCGTTCCACAAGTCAGCATATCCATTTCTCCTCTCCTTTTCTTCTGCTTTTAGTATAGAACATCACAGTTCAAAAGAATGGATTTTCAAAAGATTGTCAAACTTTGTTCAATGTTTCACATTAGTTTTGAAAAAGTATCTGACGACCGCTTTCTAAAACTAAAGCAATCGTCAGATATAGTATTACATACCTGTTCCGTAATAATGATGAACGATTCGTTCAACTGCTTGACCTGGTGGGTGATCATACCAACTTGTTTGGAATTCTTGCATGTGCTGACGGCACTCTTCAAGTATCGCGTCAGACACGATCCACTCCATCAATTGCGCCATCTGCTCCGTCTGTCGCACCGGTAATGGTTTCGGATACTGATCGACAAGTCCTGGTAGTTGTCGATATGTATCGATGTCCGGTGTGTATAAGAACGTTGGAACCTCAAGAAGACAGCTTTCAAATGGAATCGACGAATAGTCGGTCACCAGAACATCCGTGATGAGCAAATAATCATTGATCTGAAACGTGTCATCCACAAGATGTATATGGGCGGAACGATAGGTCGAAAGCGCTCGGATCGTCGGATGTAACTTAACAAGAATCGTCCAGCCTGTTTTAGCCAGTTGTTCAAATTGTTGAATCGTGTGATCTTCCGTTCCTTTATATTCGCGGTAAGTCGGGGCATACAATAGAATCCGGCGGTCGGGTTTTACATAACGTTCTTTTAAATCAAGCGCCCGATGTTCCCGCTGAACCTCATCATACCAATAATCCGTCCGCGGCATGCCGAACGGTTTAAAATGAGATCGTTTTAAATCATGCGGTGCCATGAATTGTGTCGCACAACGCATCCCCGGCACGATGAAATCACCATATTCCTGATAGACACGTCGGAACCGATTTCGTATCCGTTCCGATACGAACAGGCTTTTCGAAGAAGTTAGTCCAAACTGCTTTAACGTTCCGCCGGCATGCCATAGCTGGATACGTCGTGTTCCACGTCGCGTTTTAGCAACACTGAATTCCGCAACATAATTATCGACGAAAACCGTCCGGGAGGTCGCAAGTAAATATGCGAGTCTGACGAACCGTAATCGACGAAAGCGAAGCATTCGGTCTGACTTCCATAAATCCGGCTGCTTCATGAAATGGTGATCATATACAAGATACCGTTTCTCATTTGGCAATTCCTTCGCCAAGCGATCATTAACAGGTTTTGCGTTATCCCCGTATGTCATCCAAAATAAAGTGACGGGGCGAAGCGGTAACAACCGAAAAACACCATAACAAATACGAAACAACAATAAATAGACCCATACGATCCCTTCTCTAACCACTTTCATCCTGCCCTTCTACGAAGAAAGACCGCACGTCGTCGTGTGGTCTCCTCTTCAATCACTTCGAAGCTAATTCCGTTTTAATCTGACTCGTAGAAATACCCTCAGTTCGGCTAAGGTAAACGACTTCACAATGCTCTTTTAAGAAGTCGAACTCGCCTTTCCAATCATCACCCATGACGAAGAGGTCGACGTTATGCTTCTTCACATCTTCTACTTTTTGATCCCAGCTGTTTTCCGGAATGACTTCATCCACATAACGGATAGCTTCAAGAATCATCTTCCGATTCTCGAAATTATGGTAGGACTGCTTATGTTTCAAACGATTGAATTCGTCCGTTGAAATCGCAACGATAAGATAGTCTCCCATCGCTTTTGCGCGTTTTAAGATGTTGATATGACCCCAGTGTAATAAATCAAATGTTCCGTACGTAATAACCTTCTTCATGATTCTTCTCTCCCTTTTATCCGTGAATTCTCTTTATGATCGTCTTCATTGCCCGTTCTGAAGCCTGTCCATCATCCCATTGACAATACGTCTCTTGGAACGCTCGAAATGCTGACGCATACCGTGCGTGCCAATCATCTAACTGGTCCAGCTCTTCAAACAGTGCTGTTTCAGTTGACAACAATGGTCCCGGTGCCTCCTGCTCAAAATCGAAGTAAAACCCACGCAATTGATCTCGATAATGTTCTAAATCATACGTATAGAATAAAATCGGACGAGATAAGTGCGCAAAATCAAACATGACAGAAGAATAATCCGTGATCAAGGCGTCCGATGCCAGATAAAGCTCCGCGATATCCGGGTAGTCCGATGTATTTCGAACGGATGGATAAGCAGTGACGTCGAGACGACTTCCGACTAAATAGTGCATTCGGACAAGCAGAACGTATTCATCCCCAAATCGCTTTTCAAATTCATTTAGCGAAAAAGGCAGCTCAAATGAATATTTCCCTTGACCTTCGAATGCATTATCTCGCCAAGTTGGTGCATACAATAAGACTTTTTTTGAATGATCAATATCATAGTGGCGATATACTGCTTCTTTGATTTTAGCATGTCGCGCCTCTTGATAAAATATATCATTTCGAGGATACCCAATTTCTAGCATCTCACCTTCAAATGCAAATGCCCGTCTAAATATTGAACTGGAATAGGCATTGGGTGAAACTAAGCTAGACCATTTTGCTGCTTCCTGCTTAAATCCTTGTTTATATCGTTCGGTTGTCGTATTCGCCATTTGGACATCATCCATATCAAGCGCTAGTTTCTTGAGCGGTGTGCCATGCCAAGTTTGGAGATAAAACGTTTTTTCCGGTTTGATCAACCAACCCGGTAACCGACTGTTTGATACCCAGACCCGTGACGTCGCAAGTAAATAAATCCAGCGGAACGTCAACCGATCTACTGTCTTGACATTTGGTGGAAATGCAACACCTCGTTGCTTGCTGAAAATCAACTCACACTCCGGATGCATCGCGCGCATCAATTCGTAAATGGCACGCGGACTGTCACTATATTGTTTTCCGAGAAAACTCTCGAAAAGAATTCGCTTACGTTTTTGTGGCAACCATGTAAAGACTCTCATGACGGTACGAAGACCGCGTTCAATCAAGCCTGTTCGTTTCATCCACTGTTTTACTTGATCTTTCAAGTGAAGAGCTCCTTCTTAAGTCAATTAATCACAGCTCATCATAACAAAAAGCGCATCCATTTGGAATTGCTATTTGTTCGCATGTAGCGGAACGGTAAATCAAATGCCGTCGTATTTTTGACGATTCCTTTCCGATGACTGAACGTCTCGAAACTATATTTGCCATGATATCCACCCATTCCACTCGCTCCGACTCCACCAAATGGTAAGTGGTGCTGTGCGACATGCATCAATGTGTCATTGACGCATCCACCACCAAACGAAATTCGCTCAAGGACGCGATGCTCGATGGCTTTATTCTCTGTGAATAGATAAAGCGCAAGCGGCTTATCACGATCATTGACGAATGTAATAACTTCTTCGATTTCACGGTATGTTAACACCGGTAGGATCGGTCCGAAGATTTCGTCTTGCATCAATGGAGCATCCGTTACTACACCAGTCATGACGGTCGGCGCCATCTTGCGTGTTTCCGGATCCACTTGTCCACCGAATTCGATCGTTCCTTGCGTTAAATAATTGCTTAAACGATTCAAATGATCGTCCGATACGATTTTAACGTATGAAGAGACGCCTACGCCGTTTCCGTACTGTTTGAAGGCTTCTTCTTCTATCAGTTGTAAGAAGCGTTCTTTGACGTCTTCATGAATCAATACATAATCCGGAGCGATACATGTCTGTCCCGCATTCAACCATTTTCCCCATGCGATCCGCTTCGCTGCTAGACGAAGGTCTGCATCCTTGTGCACGATCGTCGGAGATTTTCCACCTAGTTCAAGCGTGACAGGCGTCAGGTGCTTCGCCGCAGCCTGATGTACGATTTTTCCGACGCGTGTGGAACCCGTAAAGAAGATATAGTCAAAACGCTCGTTTAATAAGGCACTGCTGACTTCAGCATCCCCTTCTATGACGATTCCGAATCGTTCATGGAATGCCGTTTCAAAGACTTCTCGTAATACGCGAGAGACATTCGGTGTCAACTCGGATGGTTTAAGGACGACCGTATTCCCGGCTGCAATCGCACCAATGACAGGAGCAAGTGCGAGCTGGAAGGGATAGTTCCATGGTGCAATCACAAGCACATTGCCATAAGGTTCGTATTGGATTTCACTTTTCGACCCGATATGCAGAAGCGGTGTTGCGACACGTTTTGGTCTTGCCAGTCGACGGAGTTGTCTCTCCATCCGTTGAATCTCTCCGTAAACGAATCCGATTTCCGTCGTGAACGCATCATGCTGTCCTTTATTGAGATCTTGTTTTAATGCCTCATAAATCGCCGCTTCATGTGTTTCGATTGCTTGGCGTAAGAACGTTAACATACTTAAGCGGAAGGCTAGACTGCGTGTTGCCCCTGTCCGGAAAAAGTGCCGTTGTAATTGCAAGCGTTCTGAAAGAACTGTCTCTGTCATCGTTGTTTCCATCCGAGAATCTCTCCTTTAACTGGTCTATAACACTGCCTTCATCTTACCATATCTCTTTTTCAATATGAAAAAAGACGGAGAGGATTCTCCGTCTTGCTCTTTATAATTGAATCGCTGTCTCGAGCGCGACTTTCATCATGTCGTTGAATGTCGTTTGACGCTCTTCCGATGTCGTTTCTTCCCCTGTCAACAGATGATCCGAAATCGTCAAAATCGTCAATGCATTTACCTTATGTTTCGCAGCGAGCGTATACAGTCCTGCTGCTTCCATCTCGATTGCGAGGCATCCGAAATCTGCCCATTTTTTGAAATGATGAAAATCATCTTGATAGAACTGATCCGTCGTGAAGATTTGACCGACTTTTGCATCGATGCCTTGTTCTTTTGCGGCTGTATAGGCTTTATGCAACAGATCAAAAGACGCTGTCGGTGCGTAGTCTAATCCGTTAAAACGAGCGCGGTTTTGTGCCATGTCATGTGAAGCACTCATTGCGATAACGACATCGCGGACTTTAACGTCTGGAGTAATGCCACCAGCAGTACCGACACGAATCAAGTTTTTCGCACCATACGACTGAACGAGTTCGTTCGCATAGATTGACATCGATGGTACACCCATACCTGTTCCTTGAACAGAAACTTTTTTACCCTTATAAGTACCTGTAAAACCATACATTCCTCGAACTTCATTGTAGAGAACAACATCCTCTAAAAACGTCTCGGCGATGTATTTAGCCCGTAACGGATCTCCTGGAAGTAAGACCGTTTCGGCGATTTGTCCTTCAGCTGCGTTAATGTGTACACTCATGTACGATTCCTCCTCGATAGTCGTTTAAATCGACAACAATTCACGAAACTCGTTCGGTGTGACACCGAATTGTTTTTTGAACACTTTCCGAAAATACTTATCGTCCTGATATCCGACTTCAAGCGCAATTTCATAAATACGCGCTTCCGTCTCGCTCAACAATTCCTTCGCCCGATTCAAACGAATTGTTTGAATGTAATCAGATAAGTTAACAGAAAAACGCTGTTTGAAGCGCCGTGATATATACTCTCGGCTCAAGTAAAACCGTTCGCTCATGAATTGTAGTGTCAATTCTTCCGCATAATGCGTTTCGATGTATTTTGCGATTTGATCAATCGCTTCCCCTGATTCCACTACCGGATGGATACATTCCATCGCGCGGGACAGGGCATCATTGAGTACATCTGGATCAACTGGCTTCAATAAATAATCAAAGGATTGATGCAAAATGGCACGCCGCATATACGTATAATCATCATACCCTGTCAGCACGATCGTGACGACCTTTGGATGATGATTTTTTGTCCATTCCAGTAACGTTAATCCGTCCAGTCCAGGCATTTCGACGTCGGTCAGCATTAAATCGATCGTTCCGGTATCCAGTAAACGTTTTGCCTCTTCCCCATGTTCCGCCTCGTATAGGTTTGAAACACGCCATCTGTCCCATTCTCCGAGCAGTTTGACCGCTTCTCGTACATGTCGTTCATCATCTACGATCAATACGTTCATGCCAAATCCCCCTTTTCATATGGAATCCGAATCACGATTTTGAATCCTCCCTCCGTCACTGGAGAAGAGAGGGTCATACTTGCTTCCTCCCCGTAAAATATCAAGAGACGTTCGTAGATATTGTGGAGACCGATCCCGCTCGTCTCGAGATCCTCTGGACTACGATGCATACGCATTTTTCGATCAATTTCTTCAAGTCGTCCTGTTTCAAGGACGGCACCGCTATTCTCGATTTGAATGATGAGACGTCCACCATCCGTCCGTACTTTGTAGGCAAGATAGTTTTCTGTCGCCGCTAATTGTTGACGGAAGCCGTGTTTGAAATAGTTTTCAGCAAACGGTTGTAAGATCATCTTTGGTACTTCAATGTCATTGAGGTGCCAAGGGACGTCGACGATATAACGGAATCGCTCAGGAAAACGTTGCTGTTGCAGACGGATGTATGCTTGAAGATGATCGACTTCTTGTTTTAACGTTACGATCGTTTGTTCATTGTTCATCGAGTAACGCATCATTTGCGATAATCCGGTGATGGAGCGGTACGCGATCTTCCGGTCCCCTTGTAACGTCGTCGTTCCGATCGATTGCAAGGCGTTGAATAAAAAGTGAGGATTGAGTTGAGATTGTAAGGCTCGAAGCTCATTCGTCCGATTTTCGAGCGCCAATCGATATTCCCGTTTAATCAAACGATCGATCCGTTGAATCATGCGTTGGAACTGACGATTGAGTAATCCAATCTCGTCATTCGTCGTGGCAACGAACGGTGCCGATAAATCACCCTGTTCGACTCGCCAGACGTTTGCCGTCAACTGTTTAATCGGTTTCGTGATTTGCATGGCAACCAGACTCGCGGCAATAATCATGACGATAAGAGAAGCGAGACCAATCAGTACGAGAATCAATGCCGTCTCGTTTGCCCCTTGGATGACAGATGCATAAGGAATCCGTTTGATCAGTGTCAACGGGATTCCGTTCGTCATCGTTTTCGAGTAGACGATGAACGATTTTCCGACACGTAGACTTCCACTCTGTCCAGTGAATTGGTCGGTAGGTAGGTCCATCTTTGCTCCAGTCTGTGCCAGAACACGTTGATCGGTCATCAGCCACAGCGACTCATCTGGATCATTCTCGAACAATTTTAATTGCTGTTCAAATACCCGAACCGGAATATCGACTGAGAGGAACCCAAGCGGCTCATCCGTCTCGACACGATCAATCCGATAACGAAAACTGACGACTTGTTTCTCATCGAGAATCATCGTATGCACATTGTACGGTTCGATCGGGTGAGCTCCGTCAATCAACCAACTGTTTTTTTGTTTCATTAATCGAAAATAATCCGTTTCTTGCATCCAATCAAATGTTCCTCGACTCGTCGTTTTCATATTGTAAACCGAATACTCTGAATAGCCATTCAAGATGACGAAATGTAACTGCTCAATATCCTGTCGGGATAAAAATAGACCTAACATCGCCCGCGAGACGACTCCATCGGATTCGTCTAGTTCCTGATCCGCTCCGACACGCATGATGTTCATCAACGAGCGATTCGCATATAAACTCGTTGATAGACGTCGAATATCCTCTATATAATGAGTCACCTGTGTATTTCCCCGAGTCAACACGTTCAGGCTAGAATGTTCTGCCTGTTCGATGTTCTGGTGTCGTACATAAAGATAGGAAATCGAAGTCGCGAGGGCTGTCGGAATTAAGATCGCTAAGACAACGAGACGAATCAAACGTGTCCGGATACTTTTCATAAAAGGCGCCCCCATCCTTTTTCTTGTAATCAATCGTATCATAACCTTGAATTCGCTTACATCATTTCCTGATATTCTCTTTCAGGATTGCAATAATAAATTATTTTTTCTTTCGACTTGATTCCGAATGAATTTTACTATAATATCATCAATGTTCGTCTTTTAATCAATTTGTTATGAAGGTGGTTCTTTTATCCATGTTTAAACTTGCCGCACACCAAACAACCGTAAAACGTGAAATTCAAGCCGGATTTGTAACGTTTATTACGATGGCATACATTTTGCTCGTCAATCCGACGATTTTAGCAGATGCCGGTATCCCTCAAGCCCAAGCTTTTTCTGCGACGATCATCGCTACATTGATCGGTACACTTTTAATGGGGTTATATGCGAATCTACCGATCGCAGTCGCACCCGGAATGGGACTCAACGCGTACTTCACATATACACTTGTCGTCGGTGAAAAAATTCCATATCAAACAGCACTTTCAGTCGTGTTCGTCGCTGGTGTCATCTTCTTGTTGTTATCACTCTCGCCGATCCGTACGAAACTGATCGAAATCATTCCGATGACCTTAAAGCTTGCCATCACGGGTGGAATCGGTCTCTTCATCGCTTCACTTGGTCTCAAGATGTCAGGAATTCTCATTGGTAGTGAAGATACACTGGTCACGATTGGTGCCTTGACGTCACCAGAAGCGCTGATCACACTCATCGGGTTATTAGTTGCTGCGATCTTGACGATCAAACGGGTACCAGGAGCTATCCTTTACGCCATGATCCTTTCTGGTGTGATCGCATTTTTGACAGGTGAATTAAAGTTCTCAGATTCCTTCGTCGCGTTACCAACGTTACCGGAAGGATTGATCATCACTAATCCGTTCAACGCCATTCAGGACGTATTTCAGTACGGGCTATTCAGCGGCGTCCTCTCCTTCGTGCTCGTAACGATGTTTGACACGACAGGTACGATGGTCGCTGTCGGTGAACAAGCTGGATTGATTGAAGAAGATGGATCATTGAAAAATAGTGAACGCGCACTATTATCTGATTCGACTGCGATGGTTGCCGGCTCCTTGTTCGGAACAAGTCCAACAACTGCTTATGTAGAATCTGCAGCAGGTGTTGCTGCGGGTGGTCGGACTGGACTCACGTCCGTGACGGTCGGGATACTCTTCGCATTATCTGCCATCTTTGGACCGTTCGTTCAATCGATTTCAAGTGTTCCCGCGATTACCGCACCCGCGTTGATTCTAGTCGGTGCCTTTATGATTCAAAACATCAAACAGATTCCATGGGATGATTTCAGTGAAGCTTTCACAGCTTTCCTTGTCATCTTGATCATGCCGTTATCCGGTAGCATCGCAACCGGTATCGCATTCGGCTTCATCGTTTATCCGATCATGAAAGCCATCCAAAAAGAGCGCGTCCATCCACTCATCTATGTATTTGCGCTTCTCTTCTTCATCCAATTATTTTTCCTATAATAAAAAACATGCCTGTTCCGTCAGTTGATCGGAACAGGCATGTTTTTTTGAATCACTTCTTATTTCTTCATTTTGTCCCATGTTTTCGTGAAATCTTGTAGCATCTCGTCAGCTGTTTTTTGCTTACCGACGTATGCCTGCATGATCGCACCAAACTCGTTTACTGCACCATCCGGATACTTGAACCAGTTCCATGAGATCGTTTTACCAGCTTTCGAGTACGCTTGGATATCATCCGCAAGCGGTCCTAAATCTTTTGCTTCGATTGATTTGAAGGCCGGAATAAACTTGAATTTGTTGACCATGTAGTCTTTTCCTGTATCAGATGTCGCCATCCACTCGAGGAATTTTTTCGCTTCTGCTTTATTCTTCGAGTTTTTATTGACGACCCAGTTATTTGGTACGCCAACAGGGAGACGATCCATTTTTTCTTTATCGTCATTGATTGGCATCGGGATGAAGCCCATATTGATATCCGGATTCACATCTGTAATCAATTGCTGTGCCCAGTTCCCTTGTTGAATCATCGCTGTCTTACCTTCAGCGAACTGAGAAACTTGTGTGTTGTAATCCGTCGTTAACGGATTTTTATTCCCATACTTAATCGTCAAATCAAACAGATTCATGAATTCCTTGAACTGTTTGTTATCTTCGAATTTAGCTTTTCCAGCATTCAAGTCCGCGATGAACTGATCTGGATCATCCTGCTGTGCGACCGGAATGTTCATTAGGTGGTTTCCAAGAATCCACCACTCTCCATATCCGATCGAAAACGGCGTCACACCATCTGCTTTCAACTTTTTAGATGCATCCGTTAATTCCGTTAATGTTTTTGGAAGCTCTGTGATGCCTGCTTTTTTGAAGATATCTTTGTTGTAGATGAAGCCGTATCCTTCAAGGTTCATCGGCATGCCGTATAACTTTCCATCAATTGTCATCGGCTCTTTTGATAGGTCCGTTAGATCACCGACCCATTTTTCGTCTGACAAATCTTCTAATTTATCCTGCCATGTTTTTGCTTCCGTAAAGCCACCGTTGTTAAAGACATCCGGTTCATTCCCAGAGGCAAACTGCGACTTCAAGGCAGCACCATAATCCGATCCACCACCAACTGTTTGTACGACGACTTTCGTCCCCGTCTCCTTCTCATACGCTTTTGCCATCTTTTCCATGTCTTTTGCGATTTCAGCCTTGAATTGGAATACGTTGAGCGTCTTACCATCTTTTGAACCACTATCTTTCGAGTCATCGCTATTCAATGTACCGCCACCACATGCTGCCAAAGCGACGACCATCGCCGTTGTGACGACAGGTAATGCTGCCCATCTTCTTTTACGCATTCGGATTCCCTCCCTGATTTCGTTTCATTTACGTGCTACACCTTCACAATAAATGAAAACGCTTGCAATGAAGAGAGAGAAAGTTGTCCGGTGTGGTGGAAAATATTGAACAATCGTTATCCGAGTCTTTTCATCGGGATTGTTGTATCATGAAACTAGAAGATTCTTTATTGAATAGGAGCTTGATGCCATGTCCTTACAATTCACGATTTTATTGATTGGTATACTATTGTTCGCCGCTGTGTGGACGACGAAGTTATCAAGTCGTCTGAATATTCCTGCTCTATTGATTTTTATCGCTCTTGGTATGATTGCCGGAAGTGATATTACGGGTTTCATTCGCTTTGACGATGCGGAACTTGCCCAGCTTCTTGGAACTGTCGCTCTGATCATCATTCTGTTTGAAGGTGGTCTGCAAACAGCGTGGAAAGAAGTGCGACACGAGCTCGCACCTTCGCTTTCTCTTGCAACGTCCGGAGTCTTCATTGCTACTTCCATCGTTGCAGTTGCCTCCCATTACATTCTTGGCTTCAGTTGGGCGAATGCCTTTTTACTTGGCGCAATCGTAGGATCGACGGATGCTGCTGCCATCTTTTCTGTCTTAAGTGGACAACCGATCCGACGTAAGGTAGGGTCAACACTCGAAGTTGAATCTGGAACGAATGACCCCATGGCTGTCTTTTTGACCGTCTTATTCCTTGAATTCGTGACGAATCCTGAAGAAGCATCACTCTTGATGGGACTCGGTTCACTCGTTTGGGAAATGTCGATGGGGCTTTTAATCGGTCTATTCATTGGATGGACAGCTTCAACCTTGATCAATCGGATTGACTTATCTTCCTCGAGCTTTTATCCGATTTTACTCATGTCGTTTGCTTTCTTGTCTTTCGGGTTAGCTGATACATTTCATGCTAGTGGATTTCTCGCCGTTTATGTGACAGCAATCTATATCAGTAATCATGAACTCGTCTACCGTCAGACGCTCGTCCGCTTTACGATGAGTATGGCGCACCTAGCTCAAATCGGAATGTTCATTGTTCTCGGGTTGCTCGTCTTCCCGAAACAATTGCTCGATATCCGGGTTATCCTGTCTTCCGTTGCCCTTGCGTTGATTTTGATTTTCATTGCTCGACCGCTGTCCGTTTGGATTAGCTTATTGCCGTTTCGTTATTCGTGGCAAGAGAAGGTCTTTATTTCTTTTGCTGGTCTAAAAGGAGCGGTACCGATCATTCTTGCGACATACCCACTTGTTGCCGACATCGAGAATGCATCGATGATTTTCAATATCGTGTTCTTTACAGTTCTACTATCGACACTGATTCAAGGGAGTATGTTGACATTCCTTTCCGAACGGTTACGTCTCAACGAGACACAGACTTCTGCTATCCATACGGTCATTGAGTTCATGTCGATCGGTAAACCGAACGCAGAAATCATTGAATTGACGTTACCGATGTCCCATCCGTTCATCGGAACGACGATATCAGAAATCGATCTACCGCAAGAGTTTTTGATTACCGCCATCATTCGCGATGATCATATCATTACTCCCCGTGGCGACACTGCTCTTGAAGGCAATGATCAACTGTTACTGCTGACGCCTAAACATCGTATTAAGTCGCTGAAGCGATTCTTGTTTCCTCCTGCTTGAATCCCGGGCTTACTCAAAAAAAGAAGGACTCGTCTTTTCACGCCCTTTCCTGTAGGTGTCGCGTGTGACGAGTCCTTTTTTATGAGATAAGGGTGGCAGATCATCATTCTGCCACCCTTATCTTTGTAGAGACTGACTTTTTGTCGACCCCTTCATTTATTCTGTTGCTTCGTTTTTACGTCTTGCGTCTGTCCGTGTTGTTTCGCTTTAGAGCGACGATACAGGATGTACCCGCCGAGGATTACGACGATTCCGCCTAAAATCCACCATAACTCCTGCTCTAGCCCTTTAAGCATTGACTCCGCTCGCTTTACTCCGAATCGCTCCCCGACCCAGATGTAAAAGAAAGAGACCGGAAATAATCCAATACTTGAAGCGAGTAGATAGCGCTTGAATGATAGACCAAACAGACCACAGGGAATCGAAACGACTGAACGAACGACAGGGAAGAATCGTCCAAATAACGCGGACCATGTTCCATACTTTCCGACGATTCGCTCACCCTGCTCAATTTCTTTTTCTTTGATCAGTAACCATTTTCCGTATCGTACAAGGATTGGACGACCTGCGTAACGCCCTAAGAGATAAAAGACTGTCGCCCCCATCAAACTCCCTAGAAAGCCGACGAGAACAGCAATTGTCCAACTGACTGTTCCGTTCGATACATATAAACCGAGTAGCGGTAATCCGACTTCTGCTGGAATCAATTCTGTTCCAAGACCAATGATCATGATTCCTAAAAACAGCCAGAGATTGGATTCTCCGGCCGAAAATAACCATTCCAACATACGAGTAACCCTCCGTTCATCCTCTCGCTGGACGGAGGAGATAATAAATGATGACGACTAGAGTTGTCCAGACACCTGTGAAAATTCCGATGACCCCGACAATGAAAAAGCCGAGTGCAACGATTGAGCCTGTCCGTTTATAATCCCGCCACATTGTCCGTAAACCTTTAATGTTGAACCAAAGAAACGCAATGAACAAAATGGGGATGAGTATTCCGACGATTAATAGAGAAGACATGCTTTCACCTCTTTCTTATTTATTGTTATCCCCATTCTATCAAGAATTGACACGCTTTTCCTCCGCCTGAGGTCTTATGACCTTTAAAAAAAGAGCACACTTCCGAATGGAAGTGTGCTCTTCGTTACTTAAAATATCATTCCTTTGACGCTTTCTTACTATATATATATGTTAGAGCAAGTGAATACCTTCAGCTTGAAGACTTTTACGAGTCTCTTCCGACCAGACAGAAGCTTGGACTTCGCCGATATGACGTTTCTTCAATAAGAACATCGCCATACGTGATTGACCAATCCCTCCACCCATCGTTAACGGCAGACGCTCTTCGAGCACACCTTGATGGAACGGGAAAGCCAATTTATCCTCTTCTTGAGCGATGGACGTCTGTTTTAATAGCGCTTCACGGTCAACACGAATTCCCATTGAAGACAATTCAAATGCTCCGATTTCTGGGTGATGTACTAAGATGTCACCGTTGAGTGTCCAATCGTCGTAATCTGCCGCTCGACCATCATGCTTCTCTCCCGAAGCAAGCGCGCCACCAATCTGCATCAAGAAAACAGCACCGTATGCCTTCGTGACCTCTGTTTCACGTTCTTTTGTTGAAAGCGTTGGATAGGCATCCTCTAGTTCTTGTGTTGTCATGAAATGAATCGTTTCTGGTAAGATCGCTGAAATGCCATACTCTGCTTCCACTTCTTGCTCGACTTGGCGAATCGTTGCATAAATCGCTTGTACCGTTTCTTTTAGATAGGCACTCGTCCGTTGTTCTTTCGTAATGACCCGTTCCCAATCCCACTGGTCGACGTGGATGGAATGTGTCGCATCAAGTATCTCATCACGACGAATCGCATGCATCAATGTGTATAATCCTTCTCCAGCTTCGAATCCGTATGTGTGAAGCGCTTGACGTTTCCATTTCGCAAGGGATTGGACGATTTCAAGATCTGTCGTGTGATCTAGTGCATCAAAGCGGATGATGCGCTCTACGCCGTTGAGATGGTCGTTGACGCCGAGTGTGCTCTCTACGAACAATGGTGCTTCAACACGTGTTAATCCGAGTGTCGTCGAAAAGCGTTCCTCAAAGCGTTTCTTTACGAGTGTGATTGCTTCCTGTGTGTGTTTCATCGATACGAGTGTTGTCATGGTGGTGTTCCTCCTCAATTGTGTTTTGAAAAAGAAGCCATAAAAAAGAGCCCTTCTTTCCCAAGAATATGGGACGAAAGACTCGGTTCCGCGGTACCACCCATGTTAGCAACGATGTTGCTCACTCAAAAGACGAATCGCTTCATCTTCGGCCATATGATAACGGACAGGCAACTCCGGCTACGCCTACTGACATTCGGGTTCGGGTAGCGACTCCGGGAGGTTCTTCGCATCTTGCTTCCGACTGGGCTCTCACCATCCCCAGCTCGCTATACGGTCGTACAAGGTGTTACTCTTCCCTTCAACGTCGTTGTTACAATTGAATTGAGAACATCGTACAACAGGTCGCAAGTGTTTGAAAAGCCTTTTTTTCAAAAAAAATAAAAGTTATCAGATTAATCTGATGCATGAAACATAAAAAAAGCGTTCTCCTAGAATCGAGAACGCGCTTACAAAAATTATTTGATTGATCCACTTGTAATCCCTTGAATGATCTGTTTTTGCAGGGCGAAGAAGAATAGCAACAACGGAATGATCCCAAGCACGAGTCCGGCAAGAGCCAAGTCCCATTGTTTTGTATACTGTCCGAAGAAGTAAAACGTCGCGAGAGGAATCGTCCGTAAATCGACATCTCGTAACATGAGCGAGGGTAATAAGAAATCGTTCCAAATCCACAGCGTGTTCAAGATGATGATCGTCACTGTAATCGGCTTGAGCAATGGGAAGACGATGCGCCAGAACACACCCCATTGTGAACAACCATCAATGATTGCTGCCTCCTCGATTTCTTCAGGAATCGACTTCATGAAACCATGATACAGGAAGATCGATAGTCCAGAACCAAAACCAAGGTACATCAAAATCAGTCCCCAATAACTATTCTGTAATCCAAGATCCCCAGACAGTTTCGATAAAGGAATCATGATTGATTGGAATGGAATGATCATCGCAGCAACGAACAAGAAGAAGATGATCGTCGACAAACGTGTTTTCGTACGGACAAGCTTCCAGGCTGCCATCGAACAAAAGATGATGATGACCGCATTAGCACCGACTGTAATGATGACGGAGTTTAAAAAGACTTTTCCGAAGTTCATGGCTTCCCATGCTTCTGAATAGTTGGAAGTCATCCATTCCTTTGGTAGACCCGATGTGTTCGTAAAGATATCTCCCTGCGTCTTGAATGAATTCGAGACGACGTAATAAAACGGAATCATATACAGAAGCCCCATCAATAAGGCTGCTAGTTCGACCGTTCCAAGACGGAGTGAATAACGACCTCTCGCCTTTTTAGAGCGCTTTGGTTTCTCCTCTTGTGGAGTAGGTAACGGTTGTGCCGTACTCATGCTTCCACCTCCCGTTTTTTCGTCAGATAGACTTGAGTGACTGTAATCGCCGCAACAACAACGAAGAAGATGATTGCTTTCGCTGAACCGAGTCCAAGATTATTATTCGTAAACGATTCCTTGTAAATGTTTAAAGCAAGCATTTCGGTCGATTTGAAGGGTCCACCATTCGTTAGTGACAAGTTCGTATCGAATAACTTGAAGGACCACGAAATCGTTAAGAACAGACAAATCGTGACGGACGGCATGATCAGTGGCAACGTAATGTTCCGTAACGTCGATATACGATTGGCACCATCGATTTTTGCTGCTTCAATCAGCTCTTGAGGAACGTTTTGTAGAGCCGCGATATAGATGACCATGATGTAACCGCCACCTTGCCAAATTGAAACGATGACGATACCCCAGAACCCTGTTCGGGCATCTCCTAACCATGGAAGTTCAAATATGCTCCACCCTGTCAATTCACCGATTGATGCAAAGCCTTTGACATAGATGAACTGCCAGACGAATCCGAGAATCAATCCACCGATTAAGTTCGGCATAAAGAATATTGTCCGTAAGAAATTACGTGTGCGAATATTTTGTGTCAATAAGAACGCCAAGATGAAACCGACGACATTCGTTAAGACGACGGCGACGACCGTATATTTCGTCGTCAACCAAAATGACTGCTGAAACTGCTCGTCACTCGTAAAGAGACGGACATAGTTATCAAAGCCGATCCAATTTAATTCTCCTGTTACACCATTCCAGTCCGTGAACGAATACATGACGCCATTGAAAAACGGTACAAGCACGATCACTGCGAATACAAGAAAGACCGGTCCGACGAAGAGCCAAAAATCAAGACCGCGTTTCCACTTCTTTTGTCCAGATGTCATTGTTTCATCCCTCCTCCACTCTACAGTACGTCTTTCACTTACACTTGAACACGTCACCATTTGACCCATTGGGTGGAAAATATTGAACGTTTTCTTTTGGCGCGTTCACACTAGATAGGCTACTATTAGAAAAAAGAGAGATCCAATCAAAGAGGGAGTCGATACCATGGAAAAGACCATTCGTTCTGACTTAGAAATCGCACAACAAACTGTCTTACGCCCGATTCGAGAAATCGCGGATCGGATTGGTTTGCAAGAAGAAGATTTTGATACGTACGGAAAGTATAAAGCGAAGTTGACAGACGGGCTGCTGAACCGGCTGGCAACGAAATCTGACGGCAAACTGATTCTTGTCACTGCTATCAATCCAACGGCTGCCGGTGAAGGGAAATCAACCGTCACTGTCGGACTCGGACAAGCACTACACCGAGCAAACCATAAGACGATGATTTGTTTACGGGAACCCTCACTTGGTCCGACGATGGGATTAAAAGGTGGTGCGTGTGGTGGTGGCTATAGCCAAGTCCTGCCGATGGAGGAGATCAATCTCCATTTCACAGGTGATATGCATGCGATCACATCTGCTCATAATACAATCAGTGCCTTGCTCGACAATCACCTGCATCAAGGCAACATTCTTGGCATTGATCCACGCCGTATCGTCTGGAAACGTGTGCTTGATTTAAACGACCGTGCCTTGCGCCAAGTTACGATTGGTCTCGGCGGTCCTGCACATGGCGTTCCGCGTCAAGATGGCTTCGATATCACGGTCGCTTCCGAAATCATGGCTGTCCTCTGTCTATCAGACTCTATCACGGATCTCGAACGACGCCTGAGCCGCATTGTCGTTGCGTATACGTACGATCAACAGCCGGTTACGGTCAAGGATATTCAAGCATCAGGAGCTGCAACGTTACTTCTAAAAGATGCATTCCGCCCAAACCTCGTTCAGACCGTCGAAGGAACACCGGCATTGATTCATGGCGGACCGTTCGCGAACATCGCACACGGCTGCAACTCTTTGATTGCTACACAAACCGCGTTGAAGTTAAGTGACTACGTTGTCACAGAAGCAGGATTCGGCGCTGACTTAGGAGCTGAGAAATTCTTCAATATCAAATCTCGGATTGGCAAACTCCATCCGGATGCCGTCGTCATCGTCGCTACGGTTCGTGCCTTGAAGATGCATGGTGGTGTAGACAGAACACAACTCAGCGAAGAAAACCTCGCTGCCTTAACGGATGGTCTTGCTTTACTTGAAAAACACGTTGAGACGATGAACTTGTTCGGTGTCCCTGCCGTCGTTGCCTTGAACCGTTTCTTCACCGATACGGAAGCCGAGCGGAACATGATTTTGACATGGTGCCAGGAACGAAATATTCGTGTGGCGGAAAGCGAAGTCTTCAGTAAAGGCGGTGCCGGCGGTGAAGCACTCGTCGCGGAAGTCATGCAAGCACTTGAGGAACCAAGCCAGTTCCGTCCACTGTACCCTGACGAGTTGCCGCTTCGTCAAAAGATCGAACGTATCGCAAAACGTGTCTATGGCGCAGCCGACGTTCATTTTGAAGACAAAGCCCTCCGCGAACTCGAACGGTGTACGGAGATGGGATTGAATCATTTACCGATTTGTATGGCAAAAACGCCATTTTCTTTAACCGATGACCCCGCTCGGTATGGTCGTGTCGAAGACTTCACGATTACAGTTCGTGAAATCCGACCATCGATTGGTGCAGGATTCATCGTTGCATTGACTGGGAATGTATTAACGATGCCGGGATTACCCGCGGTTCCTGCTGCCTTCCATATGGGCGTTTCGGAAGACGGACAGGTATTCGGACTTTCTTAATGAGAGGATGAGTTACATGACGATTGATCATTCACACTGGATAGCCTCTGACGGCTATACTACGACATTGCATAGCCTCGAAGCACATGATTCGAAAGGAGTCGTGATCGTCTTTCACGGGATGATGGAGCATGGCGCACGGTATGAGGAATTCGCAGAATTCCTCTATGCTCATCATTACCACACGATCATCGCAGATTTGCGCTGTTTCGGAACTCAAGCTGCACAGCGCGGGACACTCGGTCATCTTGAACCGAATCAAGGTTTTAATCAATTGATGCAGGACGCAGAAGAACTCGTCTCTGACATCAAAGAACGTTACCCGACGTTACCAGTATTCATTTTCGGTCACAGTTTTGGTTCGTTGATCGCTCGCCGGATTGGTCAAACACTCGGTCACACGGTAGCAGGAATCATCGCGAGCGGCCCTCCGACGAGCACAGGTTTACTCGGTAACATCAGCGAAAAGCTCGTCGAACGCCAAATCAATCAGCTTTCTTCTACACATCTTGCTGAACGTTTCGGACAACTGGTCTTCGGACGCTATAATCTACGTTTCTTCCCAGCACTATCGAAAAATGCCTGGCTCTCTTCGGATCTACAATCCGTCATGCGCTATGATGAAGATCCGTTATCCGGTCAAACGGTCACACTCGGGTTCTTCCATGAACTCTTGCACGCAACGAAACTCGTCAACGCACTTGCCTCCATCTATCAGCATCCGCGTCACTTACCACTGTTGCTCATTGCGGGTGGCGATGACCCGGTCGCATTTGACGGCAAAGGTATCCATCATCTGTTCGATATGTATAACCGTGTCCGTGTCGATGCCGTACAGCTGACGATTTATAAAGGGTTACGCCACGAGCTCTTCCATGAGTTCGAACGTATCCGCGTTTTCGCAGATATCGCGAGCTGGTTGAATAAACAAGTCAACCCTGCAGCTACACGCTCATCTTCTCGTTCTTCTTAAGTCATATCGATCGATACAAAAAGGCAGCAGATCCTTGGATCTGCTGCCTTTTGAACAATCTATTGTGTACTTCATTGAATCCAAGTTAGTGAAGAAATCATCGCTTCGATTTCCTCGATTTCAAGCGTCTCGCGTTCTGCGGAGTATGTCAATAGGACTAGCCGTTCCCCGTCTGAATACGCATAGATGCGTAAGAAGATATCTTCTTCTTTCCCGTCTACTGCTAGCAATGCTTCTTTTGTTGAATTACGGCGGACTTCAAGTGCTCCCGTTAGTTCGATGCCGAACTCTTCTACCAACAGATTGATTTCTTGTTCTGCCGCTTCATACGGTGTCAGTTCTTCTGAATCGGACTCATAAATGGATAATTGTAGCGTGCCCATTGCATTTTCGTCTGTTGAATAAAAACTGACGTATGTTTCTTCTTCTTGATATTCAAATACCTTTGGATATTCTAGCGTGATCCAATGATCGACTGTGTACTGTTTCATTTGAATTCCTCCATTCGTTGTATCTCTTCAAAGCGAATACCCGTCACAGCCATACGCTCGAATTGTCGAGCGAGTTGAGCAGAGACGAACATGCGATGTGTTCGCTCATCTCGCATAAGATGATGCGGACATATCGAATCGCTGATTCGTCGCTCTGTCAAAAAATAGACGCGCCGTCTCGGAATCGGACGGAATACATCCGTCGTATGTAAATGTTCGATCCGACTGACAGATAAGAGATTGAGAAGATAGTACGGAACCACTCCGTCCTTCGTCTCAAGATGTACCTTGAGACATTGTACAGAAAAGGGCGCATATGCTGCAATGACTCGCTGCACACGTTCCGAGACGAGCGGCAGATCGAATGTGTTCGGAAGGACATCCGGTAGCAAATCCGCATCTTGATTGATGGAAAAAGCAAGTACACCTACGTTATGGAACCACTCTCCTATCAATAAGCGATGACGATCGAATTGGTGATGACAAATTGCTTCCCATCCTTTTCCCATCGGCTGTTCGCTCCAAACTCTTACTTCATTCACCAGACACTCTCTCCTCTACCCAACTTTACCCATATTACAAATCAAGATTACCAGTGTAAACGATTAACTAGTATTATTGTACACTGAATCTCAAAAGAAATTGCCTTTTTTCATAAAAGTTATGGAAATGCTCTCTTTGCTATGCTACTATATTTCATGTAGCCAATACGCGGGTGTAGTTTAATGGTAAAACCTCAGCCTTCCAAGCTGATGACGAGAGTTCGATTCTCTTCACCCGCTCCAATTATGACATAACATAGGTCTAGGACCATTTCCCTCTAGAGGGCAGGCGACTCGCGGCGTGCGAGTCGTCTTTTTTATTGGTTCTGCTGATGATTCCAACGAATTTATGGGTATACAACGATATAGATAGAGATTCGTAAAGGAGGATTCGTATGATTCAGATGAAAATGCCTGGCGTGACGATTTATCAAAGTACACTTATGAAAACAACCTCAACATTGATCGAGACGCCTGATTGTCTGATTGTCGTCGATCCTGGCTGGCTTCCTGATGAGATTGCAACGATTCGTCGAGACGTTGAAATCGTGCGTCGTGAACGACCATTATATGTCGTCTATACGCATGCTCATTTTGATCATATTTTAGGTGCTTACGCCTTTACGGATGCCATCGTCATCGCTTCTAAACCGTTCATCGATGTCGATCGACAAGAAGCGCTCAAAGCCGTTCAAGACTTTAACGATGAATTTTACATCGACTCCCCCGTGCTATTTCCAGATGTGACGCATGTGATCCATGAGTCTGAAACGATTTTGACGATTGGACAGACGAAGCTGATCTTCTTTATGACGCCCGGTCATGAAGCGACTCACCTTTCCTTCATCGTTATGCCACTTCACTTGTTAGTCTGCGGTGATTATGCTTCCGATGTTGAAATCCCTTTGATTGAACACGATTCCTCTGAATATTTGACGACACTCGAACTACTCGAGTCGTTCATTTATGAATATGAAGTCAAACTCTTGATTCCCGGACACGGTCACATTTGCGATGTCCGAACAGAGATGATTGAACGACTTCATCAGAGCTATGATTATATCCTCGCGCTCCGTGCCGGAAAAGAATCTGACTGGGCACCATCCTGGCAAACGACTCCGTTCATGAAACGTCTGCACGAAAAAAATAAGCGACAAGTCAAACAAGAACACGAGGAACGATTAGCACGGCGTCACTACGATTAACTTTCATCAACCAAAAGACTCGGTCGCTAAATCGGCGACCGAGTCTTTTATGATTATCCAAGTAATGTGACGAGTAACGCTTTTTGTGCATGGAGACGATTCTCGGCTTGATCGAAGATGACAGATTGCTTGCCATCGATGACGTCTGCCGTGACTTCCTCCCCACGGTGTGCCGGCAGGCAGTGCAAGAAAATGGCTTCATCATTCGCTTGATTCATGATATCGTCATTGACCTGATATCCTTCAAATGCTTGCAGACGCATCGTCGCTTCTTCCTCTTGCCCCATGCTTGCGAAGACATCCGTATACACGACATCCGCACCACTCGCTGCTTCCTTAGGGTCCGTCATGACGATGATATTTCCACCGGTTTCTTTCGCGATGGCTTGTGCCTCATGAACGACTTGTGGATCAGGAGCATAGGCTGCTGGCGCACAAATTCGGACTTCCATTCCACTGAGCGCTCCACCAATCATTAGCGAATGCGCCATATTGTTCCCGTCCCCGATATATGTCAAAATCTTTCCAGCCCGGGTTCCGAATGTCTCTTCGATCGTCAGCAAGTCAGCAAGGACTTGGCACGGATGATGCAAATCCGTCAGTCCGTTAATGATTGGAATCGTGCCATGTGCCGCAAGTGTATCGACGATCTCATGACCGAACGTCCGGATCATGAGGGCATCGACGTAACGGCTCATGACTTGAATCGTATCAGAAAGCGGCTCCCCCCGACCGATTTGCATATCTGCTCCACTCAGTACGATTGGATGCCCGCCAAGTTCGACAACACCCACTTCAAATGATAGGCGTGTCCGCGTCGATGCCTTTTCAAACAATAAGGCAACTTTTTTATGGCTTAATACGTTTTGGTAAACGCTTGGTTGATGCTTGATATCTTTCGCGAGTGCCAATAGCTCCGTCAATGCTTCCGGCGTCAGTTCCGCCATCGTCAAGAAATGTTGCAGTTGTTGCATCGTCTTCATTTTACTTCCTCCTTGATCGGCTCTGTCCATGTATGAAGTGGCTTAATAGCATAAGAGGACTTTTCTACCGCTTGTAGATGATACTGTGCTAGTTCAGGTTCTGTCAGAACTTGTACTCCGGCAGCAAGCGCTGCTTCGCGACTGGTTTTTTCTTCTGTCACGTGTGAATAGAAAATCGCACATTGTGCCCAGTCGATCGTTTCATCTAACGCTACACCTGTTCCGAATGCCTCGGTATCTGCTCCAGCAACGATGATGTCTCTTGCGGTCAAATGTCGTTTCGTCGTCTCGTCGAAAATGAAACGCTCCAGTGCCAGTCCGTCTGTCGTCCATTGCAACGTTTCACCTGTCGAACGCATGACAGGGCCTGTTTTCGGATCGACTCCTTGTAGTTTCAGCGTTGAAAAAACAGGGGTCTTGACGGCATGGAAATTAAGTTTCGTCTGTTCTGTTGGTAGTGCGACCGCTTGACCGACAGCAGCTTGGACTGCCCACTGCAAGATTGGTTGACCCATTACTTTGGCGACGATCGGTAACGTGCGGGAGGCACGCGGATTGATTTCTAGCACGTAGACCTGATCGTCATGCAAGACGAATTGGATATTGTACGCTCCTTTATAATCCATCCGTTGCCCGATCATCTGTGCAATTCGTTCTACTTCGCTCTGAACGGTAGCGCTGAGCGATACAGGTGGTAGAATCATCGTCGAATCTCCAGAGTGAACTCCTGCCCGTTCCAATTGCTCCATCAAAATCGGAACGTACGTCGTTGTTCCATCCGTAATGCAATCGACTTCGATTTCCTTTCCTTGGAGGTAGGCATCCACAAGGACAGGGAATGCTAATTCGGAAACGATCGTCTCTAATTGCTCTTGATCGTGGATGATATGCATCCCTTTACCTCCGATGACATAGGAAGGACGAATCATGACCGGATAACCAATCGTTGTTGCGACTTCTATCATTTGTTCGTGTGTCGCCACTTCTTGTCCTGGAATACGATCGATTCCGATGTCATCTAAAAATTGATAGAACCGCTCACGGTCTTCCATTTGATCGATGACAGCTGCCGTCGTTCCAAGAAGATTATAACCGGCTGTCTCTAAACCAGACGCAAGCGCAATCCCCGTTTGTCCTCCGAACTGGACTAATACATCTTGGCAATCCTCTGCTTCTAGGACATGCATGACGTCTTCGAGTGTCAGGGGCTCAACATATAGGCGATCTGCGACTTCGAAGTCGGTCGAGACGGTCTCCGGATTATTGTTGATCATGATCGTTTCATAACCGGATGCTTGTAGTGCACGTACCGCGTGAACGGAACAATAATCAAATTCGATTCCTTGACCGATCCGAATGGGTCCCGCACCGATGACAGCGACTTTCTTTTTCGTCGATGCAGTGACTTCCGTTTGACCACTCCAGTTTCCGTAGAAGTAAGGAGTTGCACTCTTGAACTCTCCTGCACATGTATCAATCATATGATAGACAGGAAGGATGCCTTTTTCTTTACGTAAGTGCTCGATGTCTACAGCACCGACACCCGTCAGAAGGGCAATTTGTTCGTCCGTGAAGCCCATCATTTTTGTCTGTTTTAAAGAACTTTCATTCGATAAATCAATTTTTTGTTGCTGATCGACGAGGCGCTGGAGTACTTTGACGAATAAAGCTTGTACTTTCGTCTGTTCGACGAGTTCTTCGACGGTCGTTTCCTGACGATCTAGTAGTGCTAACATCGCGAGCAGACGACGGTCCGTCGGCGCTTTTATTTCTTTCCACAATACGCCAGCCTCCGCTGTTTTCATCCATGTCGGATAAAGAGGCGATTGCTCGACTCCTGCACCACGCCACGCCTTTTGTAACGCTTCTTCCAGCGTCTTCCCCATCGCCATACTCTCACCGGTCGCCTTCATTTGTGTACCAAGTGTCCGGTTACTGCCAGTAAATAGATCGAACGGGAAACAAGGCACTTTTGCCGTGATATAATCCATCGTCGGTTCGAAGCTCGCCATCGTCTCCTTTGTGACAGGATTGATACAGTCGTCGAGTCGCTCACCGAGTGCAAGACGCGTCGCTAATTTCGCAATCGGATATCCCGTCGCTTTGGAAGCAAGTGCTGAAGAGCGACTGACACGCGGATTGACTTCAATGACGAAGTAGCGTTCTTCCGTCGGGTGGATCGCAAACTGGATGTTGCATCCACCGATGACACCGAGGTGCGACACGATTTTACGCGCTTCCGTCCGCAATTGCTGATTCATTCGATCCGAAATCGATTGAATCGGTGCAAAGACGACAGAGTCTCCGGTATGGACACCGACGGGATCAATGTTTTCCATGTTACAGACGATGATCGTCGTATCTGCACTGTCACGCATGACTTCATATTCAACTTCTTTATAACCAGCAATACTCACTTCAACCAAACACTGTGAAATCGGACTTGCTTGTAAGCCGTTTTGCGCTAGCAGACGTGCTTCGTCCTTTGTCAGCGCAATTCCACCGCCCGTTCCCCCGAGCGTAAAGGCTGGTCGGATGACGAGTGGGACACCATGTACTGCCATGAATTCTTCAAGCTCTGCTAACGATTCGATCGTTTGACTTTCCGGGAGCGGTTGCGCGAGCTCGATCATCTTTTGCTTGAATCGTTCGCGATCTTCTCCGTCTCGGATCGTCTCAAGCGATGTCCCTAGGAGTTCGACACCGTATTGCTCAAGTACTCCTGCTTCTTCGAGTGACATTGCAAGATTGAGTGCCGTTTGTCCGCCGACCGTCGCTAGGAGATGGGACGGTCGATCTTGTTTGATGATAGCTATTGCTTTTTCAAGAGTCATCGCCTCAATGTAGACATGATCTGCCGTGCTCGGATCCGTCATGATAGTAGCCGGATTCGAATTCATTAAGATGACCTCGCATCCCGCTTCTCGAAGCGCCTGACAGGCTTGTGTGCCGGAATAATCAAATTCTGCTGCTTGTCCGATGACGATCGGACCCGAACCGATGACGAGTACTTTCTGTTTATCCCACATATGCTACCTCCTCATGTAATACGGTATTTACGAATTGATCGAAGACGACCATCGCCTCTGTCGGTCCTGGACTCGCTTCTGGGTGAAACTGGACTGTCATGATCGGTAGAGCCGGATGAATCAATCCTTCAACGGATCCATCATTGATGTGTTCATACGCAAGTTCCATCTCAGACGCTTCGATGCTTTTAACATCAACGGCATAACCATGATTCTGAGACGTCATGAATACTTGTCCGGATGCTAGATGACGTACAGGATGATTCGCTCCTCGGTGTCCATGATGTTGTTTTAATAAGGTACAACCGAACGCATGAGCGAGAACTTGGTGTCCCATACAAATACCAAGTGTCGGATAGCTCGTCGCCAGTTCACGGATTTCTGAAAGGAATGGATCTAGTTGCGTCGGATCACCAGGTCCATTGGAAAACAGCAGACCGTCTGGTGCCAGTGCTTGAATCCGTTCCGGTGTCGTATCGTATGGCACGACCGTCACACGCATATGCCGTTCAAGCAAAGCATCGATCATCGATTGTTTCACACCGTAATCGATACAGACGACATGACCCTCTTCGACTTCCGGAACGTATTCAACGTTTGAAGTCGTCGACACAGAAGCGATGTATGCTGCGTCTACTGACTCCGGTACTGTCATATTCTCCTGCATCATGTCTCCAAATTGGTCGCCCTCTGTCCGTAATAGATGTACAAGGGAACGCGTATCTACTCCCGACAAAACCGGAACATTCGCTTCGCCTAGCCAGCTTGCGAGTGATGTTCCTTGCCCATCCTCAGCCAAAGTTTGAACGATGACACCAGCGACTTGAATCTGGTTGCTTTCTGACGCCTCCGCTTGAATACCGTATTGACCGATCAACGGATATGTGAAGACAAGAATTTGCCCCTGATAAGATGGATCCGTTAAGACTTCCTGATATCCTGTCATCCCAGTAAAAAAGACGACTTCTCCTTTGACTGGAACTGTTCCTTGCCACGAACCGGTAAACGTCGTTCCGTTCGCAAGCGTTAGTTTTCCGGATTGTTTCATACGATGACCTCCTGTTGACAAACGAGTTGTATTTTTTCGATGGCTTGCGTGAGTTCTTGTTCCGTCACGAATAACGATGGCAACAAGCGAATGACATGAGGACCAGCCGAAACGACAAGAAGACCATTCTCACGTAAGGCGTCAATCAGCGGTGCGACAGGCATCGTACATTCAATACCAATCATCAAGCCACGACCACGAATAGAACTCACGATCGACTTGGGTAATTTTTTTTCTAATTGTTGACGTAAATATTCACCTTTTTCTTGAATGTCTGCCATGACAGTGTCACTTAACAAGAGGTCAAGTGTTGCTTCTGCAGCTGTCATCGCGAGTGGATTTCCACCAAATGTCGAACCATGCGATCCGGGCGTGAATACTTCTGCTGCCTCTTCCGTTGCGAGTAGCGCACCAACCGCGAGTCCACTTCCAAGTCCTTTCGCAAGGGTGATGATATCCGGTACGAGTGGTGTCTGCTCAAATGCAAAACGTGAACCCGTCCGACCAATTCCGGTTTGCACTTCATCGACGATGATTTTGACATCGTATTGCTGCGCCTTCTTCATCAACGCTTCTAGCCACGCATCGTCAGCGACGACGACCCCACCCTCTCCTTGAATGATTTCGAGCCATACAGCAGCAGTTTGATCCGTAATTGCTGATAGGCTTTCCATCTCGTTAAACGGTAGATGTTTGAATCCATTCACCATCTCCCCGTATCCCGCTTTGATTTTTTCCTGTCCTGTTGCGCCCATCATCGCAAATGTCCGACCATGGAAAGATTGTTTAAACGTGACAACTTCTGTTTTCCCTGTCCATTTTCGAACGAGTTTGTACGCCGCCTCGTTTGCTTCAGCACCACTGTTACAAAAGAAAGCATGACTGAGATGACTGTCTTCCGTCAGTCGCTCGGCGACCCGCTCTTGTGCCGCGATTTGAAACAGATTCGACGTATGCCAAATTCGGTTCAACTGTTCCTCTAGCCGTTGCTGAACATAAGGATGACGGTGCCCTGTGTTGCATACAGCGATTCCCATGATGAAATCAAGATACGTCTTTCCTGTCGCATCTTCTACGATCGACCCTTGTCCTTTGACCAATTCCACATCAGTACGTTGATAAGTGGGTAGTAGTGCACTCATGTAATTCCTCCTTGATTCGTGTCCCTGCAGCTAACGCATTTTTCCCAGACCGAATGACGATCTCTGGAATACCATGCTGAGTGGCCTGCATCATCGCTTCGACCTTCGGAATCATTCCCCCGTAGATTTCTCCCGACGCGATCGCAGCTTCGATGGCTGCAGACGTGATTTCTGATTGATAGTCACCGTTTACTTTTACACCCTCAACATCCGTCAACAATTCAAATCGGTCGACAGACCAAGCTTTCGCGACAGCAATCGCACACGCGTCCCCGTTACTGTTCAATACACCTTGCTCCCCTGTGACAAGGGATGTGACGACCGGCACATAACCATTCGTACTCAACACCGTGAACAATCGCGGATGAATGTGCGTGATCTGACCGACTGCCCCGAGTCCTTTGACTTTTTTACCATGGACGCTTGCGCCGTCTAACCCGCTCATCCCGACGGCAGGAATCCCCGCTTGATTCAACTGCTGAACGATCCCGGATTGGACTTCCCCTGCTAAGATCCGTCGCGCCCCGAGTAAGACACCATCCGTCGTTACACGGACACCGTTTCGAAACACGGGTTTGATTCCCTCTTGTTCACAGTAACTCGATAGAAGAGGACCACCTCCATGGACGATCAATAATTCGTTACCGGTTTCGACCCACGCTTTCCATTCCTCGAAATACCGCGTATCCAATTGCTCCCACACACTACCACCTAGTTTGATGACTTTTCGTTTCGTCATGTCCGGTAACTCGCATTGATTTTGACGTAATCGTACGTCAGGTCACAGCCGTAAGCGTGTCCTTGTCCTACTCCATCATGCAAATCAATGTGAATCTGTACATCCTGCTTTGCCAGTTCCTGCGATGCAACTGCTTCATCGAATAAGACAGGCATGCTCTGTTGTAACACCCACTGCGAACCAATTTTAATATCAACGTTTGATACATCAAGCGGCTCCTTGATACTTCCGACAGCAGCGATGATTCGTCCCCAGTTCGCATCTTCCCCAAAGATTGCTGTTTTGACGAGAGACGATCCGACGACTTGTTTAGCGACCATCCGCGCTACTTCATCGGTTTGTGTTCCCTTTACCGTCACTTCGATTAACTTCGTCGCACCTTCCCCGTCCCGCGCAATTTGTTTCGCTAAATCTTGACAAACCGTTTCGATGGCCTGTTCGAATGCGAATGCTTCGTCCGTACCTTCAACGATCGGCGCTCCCCCTGCAGCTCCACTCGCTAAAATCATGACCATGTCATTTGTCGAACTGTCTCCATCTACGGTAATGCAGTTAAACGTCCGATGAATCGTCCGGCGCAATAGTGTCTGTAAGACATCCGGTTCAATCGTTGCATCGGTCGTCAAGAACCCAAGCATCGTCGCCATGTTCGGATGAATCATCCCTGATCCTTTCGCTACACCACATACTGAAATTTGGACATCACCTTGCATGTATTGTTGACCAGCTGATTTCGTACCGGTATCGGTTGTCAGGATCGCATGGGCGAAATCACTCGCGGCATCCTTGTCATTTGTAGGAATCAGCTGTGGAATACCTGCCAGTAACGTATCAATGGCTAACGGTTGACCGATGATCCCAGTCGAAGCGATGACAACTTGTTCAGGAGCGATCCCGAAATGTGTCGCTAACGCTTGTTGTGATGTATACGCATGTGATAGACCAAGTTCTCCCGTACAGGCATTCGCGTTCCCGCTGTTGACGAGGACGGCATGAATGCGTCCTTGTGACGCCTGAATCGCTTGCTTCGTCACAGTAATCGGTGCTGCTTGCACCTGATTCGTCGTATAGACAGCTGCGGCACTTGCTCCTTCCTCACACCAAATCAAACCAAGATCCTTTCGCTTTCGCTTTAGCCCCACGTGTACCCCTGATGCTTGAAATCCCTTCGGTGTCGTGATCGTCAATGGGGTCTCTACTTGTACTTGCCACACAGGCGTTCCTCCTCTTTCGTCTCCAAGTATTTAAATAAAGATCGGTTGTTGGGTCAAACCAGACATTTCATCAAATCCTGCTAGAATGTTGGCATTTTGAACGGCCTGTCCGGCAGCACCTTTTTGCATATTATCGATGACCGAAACGATGGTAACGCGCCCTGTCCGTTCATCCTTATAGACGGTCAAATCACAGTGGTTGCTACCCACGACGGACTTAATCTCCGGATCGCTGTGTTGTACACGTATAAACGGTTCCGTTGCATACTGTTCCGTCAACCAGGATCGCCATTCTGCTTCTGATTGATCAAGGAACGGCTGGACCGTCATGATCGCCATGATGCCTCGATTGATCGGTAATAATTGCGTCGAGAACGTGATCGGATACGATGAACCGGTCCATTCCAAAAGTGCCTGTTCAATTTCTGGAATATGTTGGTGTTGATTTACTTTATATAAACGAACGTTTTCACTGGAATGGACATGATGAGTCTGTGTTGTCAACGTCTTTCCTGCTCCCGTTAGACCAGAAGATGCTTGGATGATGATTTGAGAGGGATCGATTTTTTTCTCTTTTACGAATGGTGCTAGTCCAAGAAGGACCGCTGTCGCATAACAACCGGGATTCGCAATCCATCTGCTCGTTTTGATTGCTTGACGATTCCATTCCGGTAAACCATACGTCGCTTTTTGTTGTAACTGGGCATCAATTGGTTCCTTATCATACCAAGCTTCATACGATTCAGACGGTAGTCGTAAATCACCACTTAAATCGATAACGTAACCGGACCAATTTTGAAGTTGTTCTAAGTATTGTTTCGAGACTCCACTCGGTGTCGCTAAGAACACTATGTCTGTCTCTGTTTCCGTTAAATGTTCTACGGAAAAGGAAGATAATAATGAATACGTTTTTTTATTCATGAATGGGAATAACTCATTCATCGATTGTCCTGCCATCGAATCACTCATCAAACAAACGATTTCAAATGAAGGATGTGCTTCTAATAGCCTTAATAGTTCAATTCCGGTGTATCCTGTTACTCCGATGATGGTACATTTCATAACTGTACGCTCCCCTTCAAAGAATGTTATACCGATTTAAACATATGTATATTTATACTGTCAATTGAATTTTTATTAGTTTTTATGCAAAAAAGAAGCGTTGAAGTGATTGTCTTCTATAAGACAGCCCCTTCAACACTTCTTTTATATCCACTCATTTAACGCTTTTCAGCACGTTGTGCTACGAGATGATCGATCCCAAATACGCCTGCACCCATGATCGCAACGACTACCACAAAAATCATTGTAAACATATGTATCCTCCTCATCGTTCACAAAAATGTCATCTGATACTTCCTATTGTGCAAGATTTAAAGAAAAAAAGAAAGCGTTTACGACAAAAAATCGTCACATTTATACTCTTTTCTAATTCATTGGCGAATCTCTTATAGTTGACGCCAACGTTATTATTCGTTAAGATTACGTTTGTTCATTGCTTTCATGCATAAAAGCGTGTTAGCAACAGAGGACTATCATCTATCCATATTCTTTTAAGGAGGTGGAAGCATGCGCATGTCATTCCGTGAATCCGCAGCTATCCTAGGAATCAGCATCATCATCTTATTGTCCGCGTTATTCGGTGCTAAAGCCGAACCGCATCTTGCCATCTTATCCAGTCTTATTTTCGTCTCAGGATATGCTGTTTATCGTGGATTTAAGTTCGAAGACGTTGAACATCATATGATTCAAGGTATTCGGGAAGCGATTAAACCAATCTTAATCATGTTACTCGTCGGCATAACGATCGCAGTCTGGATGATGAGTGGCGCAGTGCCGACCCTTCTTCATTTTGGTTTATCCACTCTTTCGGCGACTTGGTTCGCACCGAGCGCCCTTCTCATTGCGATGGTCGTTTCGACCTTTACAGGCAGTTCATTTACGACGATCGGTACGGTTGGTGTTGCCTTAATGGGAATCGCAATCGCGTTAGGTGTCAATCCCGCACTTGCAGCAGGTGCTATCATCAGTGGCGCATGTTTTGGAGATAAGATGTCACCTTTGTCAGATACGACGAACTTTGCACCGGGAATCGTCAACGTTACCGTATTTGATCATATTCGTTTCATGATGGGAACGACGATTCCTGCCATCACGATCACATTTATTTTGTTCTTCATCTTTGGACGTAGCAGTGGCACGGTCGATTCGACTGTTGTGAAAACGACACAAGAGGAATTAGCCCGCTTGTTCCATCTATCACCATGGACGCTACTTTCTCCTTTACTTGTCATGGTTCTAGCATTGCGTAAGATGCCGGTCATCCCGACACTTGTAGCTGGTGTCTTAAGTGGTCTATTGTTAACAGGTCTCGTTCAAGGAAATTGGGACGTTTCAAATTGGATGGCCGTCATTCAAAACGGTTTAAAACTAGAATCTTCTAGTAAAACCGTCGCAGCAATCATCAGTAAGGGTGGCTTGCAATCAATGATGTGGTCCGTTTCGCTCGTCATGCTCGCACTCGCTTTCGGTGGTGTTTTACGCGGCATCGGTGTCATCGATGTCATCATTGAACGGACCGTTTCACGACTCAAACGCGATGGAAGTATCATCTCTGCTGTTGCCTTATCTTCCATCGGTGTCAACGTGATGGCTGGAGAACAGTACTTGTCGATTTTATTGCCAGGACAAGCATTTAAACGGGTTTTTGAAGAACGTCACATTGATCCACGTTTCCTTTCTCGTTCACTAGAGGATGGAGGAACACTCGTCAATCCACTCATTCCGTGGGGAGTTTCCGGAGCATTCTTCGCTTCAACACTAGGTGTTCCGGTAACGGAATACATCCCGTTCGCATTCTTTTTACTTCTTTCACCATTGTTTACGTTCTTACTTGCTTTTCTTCGTCCGACTAAAGTCCAAACGAAACAGTCCCTCGCTTCTTAAGTCTATTTCATATTAGAGGTCCGATATGACATATCGGATCTTTTTTTCTGCCACTATCGCTTTTATTTCCAGTTAATTACGTCCGAATTACGACGAAAACGGCTTGGAATCACGTTTTTTTAAAGAATTATGTGTAAAGATGAAACGAACTGGGAATATACCAAACATAAGAATAAAATTTACAGAGAATGATAGAGAAAGAGTACGTTCCTGTTCGATCGAGGAACGACTTCGATGTAATTGTGGGAGGAGTTAATATGATCAAACGTGGTACGCTGGAGCGACTTGATGGTAAATATGCCGTTCTACTGTGGGAAAATGGTTCAAGCTTCATTCCACGACGTTATTTACCACCTGAAGCAAGATTAGGCGATACAATTATTTTTGACGGTACGACTTATACGTTAGATGTCAGCAATTCATCACCCTCTTCCTTTCAAACGTTTTCGTTTCGGCAAATGGGCTGATGATCGATAAAAAGCCATTCGGTATCATGCATCGACTATAGAGAAAAATTTCTCTCATCAGTCCTTCATGAAACGAATGGCTTTTTCGCTTTAACGACGAACATATAGGGAATGGTGACTACACGACGGACAAGGGTACTGATGGACATCAGATATTTCGATTCGTTCTAATATTGTTTGATCGTTTGGACACACATACTGTGGCTGTACGACATCCAATTGCAAAAATAAAGCACACCAAAATCGATTTGAAAACTGGTGACATGTTGGACAATGATATAAGTCTAATTGGTACGGTACCCAATCATCCGCTACTTCTGCTTGATGTAGCTGATAGTATTGGATTAAACGAAAACGATTCCAGTCGTCCACATACGTCCGCTGTAAGACCGGTTCATGCATCGACGGTACGAACCAAAGCGGCAGACCTGTCATGAACGCTTCAACTCCTTGCGTCAAGACAGCAGGAAACGTCGGCCACCCATCTAGTTGACCGAGTTGAAATGTTTGTTGAAAGGAGCAGTTGTCGCATAGGAGTTCCATTGTCATCCTCCTGTTCGTTTCACCATCTCTTTTAACATCTGTTCCGTCACAGGACCGACATGTTTTGCAAGAATCGTTCCTTTACGATCTAATACATAGGTTGCGGGCATTGCTACGAGACGATAGGCGTCTTCTGAATTTCCTGTTCGATCATACAACACGGAATATTCAACAGGTGTCTGCTTCAGAAAATCGGCAACATCTGAAACACGCCTCTCCGATGTCGTGACGTTGATGCCATAAACAGGTATATTCGTATGTCGTGCAAAGGCATTTAGTTCTGGAATTTCTTGTTTGCAAGGTGGACACCACGTCGCCCAAAAATTAATAACAAAGACATCATGATTAATTTCGTCTAGATCGATTGTTTTTCCTTCTTGACGCAAGGATAGATTCGGGGCTTTCATCCCTACCTCTAGACCACCTTGTGATGCTTGTTTTTGTTGTTGTTCTACTTTCTTTTGCTTCGCATCGTATGTTTGATAACCTTGATAGGCAATGCCGATGATAGCGATCGCTAGGATCAGATAGATCAACATTTTTTTCACATCTAATCCCCTCCTTCTTCGTTAAGTGTAGCAGACTTCCTCTTTTCGACCGTCTTCTTTTATCAACAAAAAAGCGAACTCTTCTGTTTTGTAAACAGAAAAGAGTTCGCCTCATTTTATTTAGATACGCTCTTTAAATGATTAGTTAAAACGTGGTAATTGTTTTTTGACTTGACGGTTATCTTTGACGCTACCGACTGCCTCGGTTCCGCCTAAGGCCTCATTCAAGGATGTCTTCCCTTCCTTGACTTCTAGACGTCGATTGAATACTGACCGATTATCAACGGAAGCAACGAGAATCGATGCGACATCTGTTTCCGAAATCGTTGCATCCTTTGTATCTTTCAAATCTTCATCTGCCTCAATCAAACCGCGCCCTTCACCAGTCGTGATGGCAACGGGACAAATGATCGTATACGTCAAACCGCTATGTTCAATCTGCTCTTCAGCCGCATTCTTAGCAGCATAGAACGGATAGACATCCTTTTTAAATTGCTCAGGTCGATCTGCACCGTACGCACTTAATAGTACGAAATGACGTATACGCGCTTTTTTAGCTGCATCGATCGTTTTTAAGGCAACTGTCCGATCCAGCAGTTCAATTTCCGTTGCTTCGCCGTCTACTCCTGCGGTCGCCGCACAAATGACTGCATCCTGTCCTGCGACTCCATGTTCAATGACTTTTTCGAGTTCTGTTTCAATATCGACGTAATGTGCCTTGACACCGAGTTTTTCGAATCGTTCCACCAGATGTTCGTGACGAACGATGACCGTGACCTGATGACCCTTGGCAAGCGATTTGACGACGCGCGCTCCAATCGTACCGGATGCACCTACAACTAGTACTTTCATATGGGGGGTCCCTCCTCGATAAGTTAGTCACCTTCGTGGAATGTCATGATGTCATGTCCAAAAATCGTTACTTTCGGAGATGACCTAACACGATCCACCAAAGGAGCAACGTACATCAATTTATACCCGCAATGACCGGAAGGAAACCCCTCCCCTTTAGTTCTTCAAGGTACCATAAAACGTCGTATCGAGACGATCACGTAGTTCTTGCAGTGCCTTCTCATTCGGTAAGTCATAGAAAATACCATTCAATCGCTGACTGACGGCTTCAATTTCATAGTGTTTCCGTTCTGACATCAAGGCGATCGATAAACCTGCTGTTGCCATCTCACGAACACTTAAATCGAGGTTCATCTCTTCTTTCATATACGTGTGCGCTGCCGGAATTTTCGACCATCCAGTTGGCTTCAACAAGTCCGTCGCGACGGCTTGGATGACTTCCGACTGACGATTTGCGCGTGCCCCGTCATTGTCCGTTTTACGGTGTCTCGAATAGGCAAGTGCCATTGCACCATCCATATGGTATTCCTTTCCTTTCTGGAATGAATACTGATTTGCTTTCCCACTTGCATCCTGCTCGGAGAACGTTCCTGTCGATACAAGATCGATTCCGCCGATTTGATCAACTAATCCGATGAAACTATCGAAGGAGATAACGATCTTCCCATCGATGTCTTCATCGAGTAGACCAGAAACGGCATCTTGTGTACATTCTTCTCCACCGAAGGCAAAAGCATGTGTGATTTTATCTTTCTTTCCATTCTCACAGGAGATCGGTGTATACGTGTCCCGAGGAATCGATGTCAACTGAATCGTTCGAGAAAGTGGAATGAATTGCATAACCGACAGGGAGTCTGAACGTGACCCGCGTAACGATTCTCCAGGTCGTGCGTCACTACCGATCAACAAAAACGTGAAGGGTTGGGAGGCAAAAAGAACGAATGCGATGAGCAACAGCAAAAACAATCCAAGAAGCTTTCGTTTAAAACGACGTTTTTTCTTGATTTTTTTAGGATAGGCTTCTTTTGAAGATACGTCAGTTTTTTTTTGCACGGATTGCTCTGATCGCCCAGTCTTTCTCGAACGTCTCGAGCGTTCTTGATTAGAAAACAATCGCGAGCCTGCGCTCCCGATCATCTGTACGACCTGTTTCAGTACGCTGTTTTTAGAACGACGCGATGTACTTTTTTGGTCCCGTCGTTGCTCTTCAACATATCGATGGTACGTTTCTGTTCCCTGCTGTCCCTTAAGTGGTTCATGAGCAATCGACTCTTCCGACGAAAATGCCTCTTCTTTTGCTTGCTCTTCTAGTTCTAAGCGTCGTCGCTCCAAGCGGGAGCGCTGTGGTTGATGTTCTGCCATTCAGATACCTCCGTATCAATCTTTTGCGATTTGTTTCTCTTTCAAGAATTCGCGGAGATACGTCCGTTTCGGTTCGTGCATCGAGGCAGCCATCTGTTTGACCCACCCTTCTGTCCGTTGACCACCGGTCCGTTCTCCGTAATACGATGACGTCGACTCTTCGTATTGTGCCAGTAAGTCACGCATCGTATCGTCATCAGTATACGTATTCCGGTGGAAGACCGCATCCATCGGAAGGCGGGGTTTTTTACCAGGTTGCTGATCCGCAAGACCGACTGCGACTCCGAATAATGGTACGACGTGATCAGGAAGTTGTAAGAGCTCGCTGACACGACGGGCATCATTACGCAGTGAACCGATATAGACTGTTCCATATCCGAGCGACTCGGCAGCTACGACTAAATTTTGAGCAGCGAGTCCCGCATCAACAGCCCCCACAACAAGTGCTTCTGTCGTCTCGATCGTCCGATTTACATCCCCCCCTGCTAGTTCTGCTGCTAACATGTGTTTGTGGTAATCCATACAAAATACAAAGAAATAACTATTTTCTGCCACGTATTGTTGACCACTTGCAACGTCGACTAGTTGTCGTTTCAATTCTTCATCTTCGACACCGATAATCGCATAGGCTTGCTGATAAGAAGATGTCGATGCAGCCTGCGCTGCTTTAACAAGTGTCTCGATTGTCTTTTCGTCTAATTGATGTTGTTTGAATTTCCGGATTGACCGGTGGTTGAGTAAATGTTGAATGGTTTCATTCATGAGTAATTGTCCCCTTCTGTAATGAGTCTTCTTATTTAAGATAGTCGTCTCTGACTAAAAAGCGCAAATGAAGAGGTTCGGTTTATGAAAAAAGCGGGAAATGAATAGTGTTGTACTGTGCTTTTTTGGCGAAGGAGGTCGATCATGAGAATACGGAAACTACGTCTTTTATTGGAACAGTATGGCGATACGACCCTTCGCGATATCATCGTCGAAATCTATCGTCAACTTCCGAGACAAGTCATCGAAGAGAAAGAGTTTGACGCCATGTTGACACAGTTCGTGAAGTATAAGGATTTGCAAAAAGAACAGGAACAACCGACCGTCGAACAAACCATCGCACAGACAGATCGGTTCATCCAATTGGCGTACGACTTACAGTACCTTGAGCCAAACCCAATCGTACCGCTTCGCGAACAAAAGAATTGGTATATTACCGCAAAACGTTTGCTGAAGCATTTACGCCATTATGCACATCGCAAAAATGGAACCCAGATTGCCTTTGAGGAGTTTTTCTTTCTTCTTTCGTCAGCTGCCGGAGAAGAACCTTTATTTTTAAGTAACGATCCTTTTCGACTATTAAAAGTCTCACAAGTCGATTTTTTTCAAGAATTAGTCGGTTATTATAAAAATGATAGTCATGGCATCGAGTGGATGGAACGCGCGCTCTATACTGCCTTGAAAGTTCCAATGGACGTTGATACCGAACGCAGTGATCTTTTACTTGCCGTACTTGCCCACTGTGAGACAGCAGAACACCAAGAAGCCTATATCAATTGCTTGAACGTGCATGCAAAAAAACTACAGTCACATGTCCGAATCGATGCAGATGCTTTATCCACTTATCAAGAAATTCGCTTTGCAGAGTTGCATGCCCTGATTTCACTACGAGCCTTAGAACGAGCGGAGACAATGCTGTTCACAGAATATATTCCTTACTTTTCGCATCGTTCGACTCCTTTTCGTTATTATCTCGACCTCCTCGAGCGCGCTGGACTAGAACAAGAGCATGATCGTATGGAGCGCGTCGGACGTAAAAAACGTATTCATTTTTAAGGTCCTTCTCTTCCTAACCACTCATACTATACAAAAAAGCAAGTGACGGACAGCGTCACTTGCTTTTTGTATTCTCGTGGCTCAGAGCAGATTCATCTCAATCAGAAGCATTAACGATTCCAAGTCCAACCGTTGCCAGTAAAGCAATACAGGCAAATAAAAATGCCATATCGTTTGGTGAATCGAATCCTTCATAAATTGGTTCTTTTCGATCAACGATGATATGGTCTTCCGTTCCATAATTACCATACGTCGTCGAACTACTCACGCCCGGTTCATCGTAATCACGTGCTTCTACTGTCAATGTATCCGCACTGATTAGAAATCCTGATAACCCAATGATGATCCAAAAATACTTCATGATATTTTTGCCTCGATTCTTTCTTATCTTCAGGAATCCGTCTACTTTTTATTTGAAACAAAAGATATAAATACCTTTTATTTCCTGTAAAATAAAAGTGAGATGCAACCATCTTCACTTTCTTAAAGGAGGAATTTAATTTGCCTATCGTGTATTACGGTCAATTGTCTCATGTTCAAAGACGACACGTCCATCAACTTCTACATTCTCATCAACAGCCGTATGATATTTCATTTTTTCAGCCTCTTGAAGAGTGTCAATGGATTTACCTCGAGTCTGGTCAGATCCAGGCGACACTTGGCTATCATGTCGTACATGATGTCGTTCGTTTAACGAACGGAGCTTTTCATGATATTCAAGCCTTCCGTCGTCTCGCCATTTCATTACACACACATGCCCTTCGGCAAGGGTGTCGACAAATTCACGTACAAGTTTCTCCACCACATGACCTTTCTGTAACCTCGATTTGGAAAGAGCTTGGCTACAGTTTATATGCCGAACAATTTCGTTTGATCGGATTATCAGACGGACAACCTGCCACATTGCGTTTGAAAGCTGTTCATGAACGCAATCAAGATACGTATCTGGCTCTTCGTAACGATGCCCTCAAAGGATCCACCCACTTCTTCCCTCACAGTGTTGCTGATTTAGAAAAGTTAATCAGGCGAAAAGCTGTTCCTTATTTAGTCTATGATAAGCAATTGATCGTCGGTACACTCTTATTTCAAAAACTCGGTCCGAACATTCGTCTTCTTGAAATCACCTGTCTACCTGGGCTGAGACGTCAAGGCTACGGAAGTCGCATACTCCATACGTTTCAGGAAAAACTACGACGTTCGAACATTCAAACGTTTGAAGTCTTTTTTCTTTCAACACAGCAAGACGTATTACGACTATATCGTCCCACGATGTTTTGCGATATCCAGTTAACCTCTTATTGGCATACATTTAGTACAGATCATCCCCCGTTAATCGTTTAACCGATCGACGACCTCTCTGTATTCAGGTAACACATACTCCGCATCCATTTTTCTAAAATCAACGTGCCCCACGTCACGAAGCACCAGACCCATCCCGAATAACTGTTCGATATAGACGTCTCCCATTGTCATAGCAAGTCCAGGGTGATGGTTATGGAAAGCAAGCAAGGCATCCTTACAGATTTCAGATGCAACAGGCTCTTGCATCACACGTTTTAATAAAGATGGAAAGAGCGTCGTTTGCCGTCCAATCAACGCATAGAATGGAAAGTAATGTTTCGCATAAACGAACGTCGGAAGATAGGCATTTGCCTCAATTGTTTTGAACAACAACGGTGAAGTCGGGCGCTGTAATCGTTCTGCTAGCCCAACGGTCGCTTTGCATTCGCTCAGCTGATCCAGCACTCGAATCGTCAATTCTTCTTCGATATCAAGTAATAAGACGAGATCAAGCAGATTTAATTCATGCGTCTCCATGAATTGATCACTGCGTTGAAGATGCATTGTGTAGGTAACGTCCAATTTTGTAGCGACAAGTGTCCATAGCTCTGGATGACGCGCCGCATAAAGACCTACAGGAAAGTGAAGCGGCTGCCGGACGATGGAGCGATGACCCTCAAGTGTGTAGACTTGATTGACGTCAAGACCATGCGCTAATAGCATCTCGAGTAACTGCTGACGATTTTGACACGCGACAAGCGTTTGGAACAGACGATCGATTTCGCTGAACGGTTGTTTCATCTCCAGTGCTAGTTCTAAATGAGCAGGTGAATCCTGCTCTAGCGATCGTTTAATGAATTGTAAGGCACGTTGTTCCGCATCGTTCAGTTGAGCAACGTGCGTCCGAAACATCTCAACGTCAAGTTCCCGAAAGGCTTGCAACGCCGGAGCAATTGATTGATTTTTCGTAAAGGGTTTCCACATGATTCCCTCGACCTCCTCATTCCAGTATCTCTTCGTAGTGTACGCAATATCCGATCGTCTTAAAAGCAAAAAATGGAGGATCTTCCGTTGTTTCCGGAAGATCCTCCATTTTTTTATTTTTCCCCGACTTTTAGATGAGCATTTCGAAAGACGTCATCGTGCTTCCCTGTCTTTTCAACACTTGTTCCGACAGATCCATAATATTCGATTTCATCCTTTGGTTGGATGAATTCGTATATGATGGCAGGCTCGCCACGAAGGCGGACGTGTATGATTTGCCGATGCTGTAAAGAAAAGGAGGCATGCACTTCAAGAAAGGAGGAAGCCGATAAATCATGTTGTCGCTCTAAAATCGTCATCAATTCTTGCTCAGAATCACGGTAATTCCCTTGCAATTGAGCATACGAAATACCGACTCCTAAAGAGAGGATACCGATTAAACTAAGCGCGCAAATGACCAGCACTTTCTTCATGACTGATCCACCTCCGAGAAAAGTTCATTCTACTTATTCATCGGTTTATCCTTCGACGACGTGAAGTCTTTTTTAGAATCCTTTGCGTAAAACTGCATATCTACATGTGGAATATCATCCTCTAAATAAGGTTCGGATACAGTTTCGAAACCAAATGACCCGTAAAACCCTTCTAAGTGCGCTTGCGCTTGTAAGTAGATCGTAGCTTTTTCCTGCAAATAATCCATCGCTTTCTCCATCATTTGTTTTGCCAATCCAACTGATCGGTGAGTACTATGAACGGCAACCCGGCCAATCGCTAATCCTTTTGTCGGATGGTTGTATATCCGAAGACATCCAACGATTTGACCGCTTTCGTTACGTACGATCAGGTGTGTGGCTTGTTGATCTTGATCATCTAGTTCCGGATATGCACACTCCTGCTCAACGACGAAAATATCCATTCGTAATTTCAACAATGCATATAACGTATCGGGTGTCATGTGATGAAAAGACTCAAATGCGAATACGTACATAAAAACTCTCCTCTTTAGTTACGACAAAGTCGTGATAATTGTCCAGCATAGATCGTGACCGGGATGTCTTTAAAAATCGTATCTTTTTCCCAGTTCAGACCGTTTGCGCGAGCGACATTTTGAGAAGAACGATTATCGGGATGAATGATCGAGATGATTCGATCATGCCCTCGATTAAACGCTTCCATCATTAGTCGTTTCGCTGCTTCACGACCATAACCGACTTTCCAGTGCTTCGGTTCGAGCCAATAACCGACTTCTAATTCTTCTTTTCCATCCACTTCCTGCATCAATAATCCAGCGAAACCGATTGGTTCATTCGTTTCTTTTTTGAATAACAGCAAAAAACCAGTTTGTCGTTCATCCGAGTATCGTTCCAATTGTCGATCGAACCATTCTCGTGCCTCATCTTCACTCAGAGCAACGCCACCATTGATATAGCGCATGACTTGCTCATTTTGAACAAGTGACTTGTAAAAGCTGAAATCCGCTTCTTCGAATGGTCGCATCCATAATCGTTCACTTTCCATCCTCATCGCCTCCTTCTATATGTTTCTTTTCCCGAGTTCTTTTCCCTTCATTCCTCTTCCCTATTATTCTACCTGTGCGATGTTTTTCATTACTAATCGATGACATTCACTCCCTAGTGCTTGCAATTCCCGGCATAAGTCGGTATTTTGGGAACAGTATGTTGAACAACGACTGCACAATTAATGTTAAAATATATTTTGAGCGCATAAGCGCTGGATAGGAATTTATGAAAAGGACTGAGACCATGATGACTGAACAAGTAATGACAGGGCTATATGAAGGCATTTCAAAAGAATCTGTACTGATCAATGAACCTTTAAAATATCATACGTATACAAAAATGGGAGGAATCGCTGATCTCTTCATCATCCCAACGTCTTATGAAGAAACGGCTTTTGTCGTAAGATATGCTTACGAACGAGGCATCCCTTTGACATTGCTCGGGAACGGATCGAATCTCGTCGTACGTGATGGCGGTATTCGCGGTATCGTTCTTTCGTTTGAAAAGTTAACCGACATTTCGGTCGAAGGACATGAACTCGTCGCTCAAAGTGGCGCAGCAATCATCGAGGCGTCTCGTGTTGCGTATGCGCATCAACTGAGTGGTCTTGAATTCGCTTGCGGGATTCCGGGAACGATTGGTGGCGCGTTGATCATGAATGCAGGCGCCTACGGTGGAGAAGTCAAAGATTGCCTTCATAGCGCCACTGTTTTGACACGACAAGGGGATCTGTTGAACATTTCGCATGATGAACTCGAACTGGGATACCGGACGAGTTGTTTCTCAAAGAAAGAATACATCATTCTCGAAGGACGATTTGCTTTGACGGAGGGTGATCCAGCATTGATCAAGGAAGTCATGGATGATCTAACGCATAAACGAGAAACAAAGCAGCCTCTCGAATATCCTTCTTGTGGTAGTGTCTTCAAACGTCCAGAAGGCTATTTTGCGGGTAAATTGATTCAAGATAGTGAACTCCAAGGAACACGCATCGGTGGTGCTGAAGTATCAAAGAAACACGCCGGTTTTATCGTCAACGTCGAAAACGCATCAGCATCTGACTACATTGCACTCATTCGCCATGTACAAGAAACCGTCCAAGAAAAATTCGGTATTTTACTTGAGACAGAAGTAAAAATCATTGGGGAAGAAGCATGATAATAATCTAATTAGAAAAGGTGAGCCCAGTATTCGGACTCACCTTTTTATTCGTTTAGATCGACCAGTTTCCGTCACGCATGACTGATTCACGCGTCCCGTCCGCAAGTTCTCCCTCAATTGATAGATCCGCGGATCCAATCATGAAGTCGACATGCGTCATCGAGTCGTTCGCACCTTGTGCTTCTAGTTCTTCCGCTGAAAGACTGGGACCATTTTCAAGACACGTCGAGTACGCACGACCAATTGCTAAGTGGCACGAAGCATTCTCATCAAACAACGTATTGTAGAATAAAATACCTGAATCAGAAATCGGAGAACGATGTGGTACGAGCGCGACTTCTCCGAGATACCGGGCACCTTCATCGAGGGAAATTAAATCATCCAATGCTTCTTGCCCCTGTTTCGCTTCCGCTTTGATGATTTTTCCGTCCTCGAACCAAAGAGTAAATTCATCAATCAAGTTACCACTGTAGCTGAGTGGTTTCGTACTCGAGACATGACCGTTAACACCTGTCTTCTTCGGTAATGTGAACACTTCTTCAGTCGGCAGATTCGCGATAAAATCAACACCATCTGCATTCGGACCACCGCCACCTAACCAAACGTGACGTTCTGGTAATTCAATTGATAACTCTGTTCCTGGCGCTTTATAATGCAATGTTTTGTATTTCTTCTCTGTCAGGAATTTCGCTTTTGAACGCAGATTATGATCATGATCCGCCCATGCAGCAACCGGATCCGCTTGATCAGCACGTGTTGCCTTCAAAATAGCTGCCCACAGTTTCTCAATCGGTTCCTCTGCATCAGGGAATACTTTCTTCGCCCAGCTTTCAGAAGGTGCTGCTACGACACACCAGCTGACATTGTCACTCATGACGAACTTTCGCCAATTGGCGAGAGCAATACCAGCTGCTTTATTCGCACGCGCGATTCGACTTGAATCAACACCATTTAATAAATCTGGATCTTCGCTGACGACCGATAAGAATGCTGTTTTTTCTTCTGCAAGCTGATCGTAACGTGCTTTTAACCAATCCGGAAATGTATCAAACGAGTCTTCTGGTGCATCAAAATAACGGATTTTCGTCATCTCATCATCTGACCATTGTACATATACTTGCGTAGCACCTACTTCATATGCTACACGTGTGATTTCGCGAACAAGTGGTAAATTCTCGATTCCCGCTCGCACCTCAAGTTGTTGTCCTGGCTGTAGATTGATCCCGGTACGCACTGCTAAAGACGCGTACTGTTGTAATTCTGCTTGTGTCGGCATTATGTAATCCCCTTTCTTGTATCTTTATTTTCACGAAATAGTTGCAATTTTGCAAGAAATAAGGCGAAACTAGAAAGAGAAGAGAAGGAGGCATCATCATGGAATTCACACCCGGAGATTTTAAATCAGCTTATACGTATTTTCACCGACAGGCACTCGATCTCGTCGGTGATGAAAAAGCACAACAAGAATTGTTGATTCGAGCAGAAATTGGACTCGCACATCTGACACAGGATATCGCGTCTACGGAAAGTTCTGATATCGAACGCGAGGCAGAACTCGTCCTTTATTTCCAATTAAAACAACTACTCGAAATGCTTCGTGCCCTCTATCAGAAAAAATTCGAGATGCATGCAGAGCAAGAACAATTATTGCTAACGGCAGTTCTGTACTTTACGTCTCCTGTTGACGCCTTACCGGACGATAACGTCCTCGGACTCTTTGATGACGCACAAATCGTCGAGACGATTTACGAAGAACTCGCCGCAGATGTTGATCGCTTTCAACATATGGAATGAATAAAAAAGCAGCTGTCGCGACAGCTGCTTTTTCATTATGCATTTTGTTTAGAAGCGATATGAACCGGTGCCGTAGATTGACGTGATTCATCTATTTCTAGTTTTTCTTTATTCAACCACGTATAAATCATTCCCATGAAGACTGCTCCACCGATGATATTCCCAGCTAAAGCCGGTAACAGATTGTGCATGGCTCCTGCAAACGTAATCGTATCCGGATGTGGTACGATTAATGCGATAGAGAACAATGCCATATTTGCGATGACATGATCAAATCCTGATGCGAAGAAGACTGCGACAAGTACCATCATCATCATGATCTGCGCTAACTCATTCTTCATGTTCTTCGGAATGAAGATCGCTAAACAGACCATCCAGTTACAGAAGATCGCCCGAGTAAAGATTTCCCACGTCGAATGATGAATTTTTGTTTCCGATACAGCAAACAGCCAATTGTTCATTCCAAGTTCTTGTAAGATGCCTGTTTGAGAGAAGAGGAATGCGAATGCTAATCCTCCAAGCCCATTTCCGATCAGACAAACCAGCCAGACCTTCATCGTATCCATATTCGTTGTATAGCCGCGCATCGTTGCCGTCGTGAAATACATCGTATTCCCTGTAAACAGTTCTGCACCGCCATAGACGATCAAGACGAGTGCCACTCCGAACGTCAATCCACCGACAAGTGTTGCGACAGGTGATTCTGCCATATACAGCCCGTTAATTGCTTTTAAGGTAAAAATGATTGCAAATCCAATGAATATCCCCGCTAACATGGCACGAACTAAGTATTCGAGAGGACGCAGTTGTAGCATACGCGTCGACTTGATTGCTTTATTCCGTAATCCTTCTAATGCTTCTACCTCGTTCATTGTAGAAACCTCTCTTTCTTTTGTTCAACACTTCACAATGTTTGTTCATTTATTATGATACTTCCATCTTAAGAGATGTTCAAGTCTTGAATAGACCTGTTTTATCGTTTTCATAAAAGAACGAGATGTAAACGATATCATTGTGTCGAGATTGTGAAAAATGCCTTTTCTTGCTTTATACAATTAATTAGTTTGAATCGAAAATCCTGATGCGAAATGCTCGAAAAAGGTTTGTCGTCTGGAGGCATCAAGCACATATCCATCGATGACGACACGATTAAAACGTCCAGACGATGACGTAGCGCGTTCGATGTCAGATGGTGTATAGATGTCGAACGCGCTACGATCTATCTTAAAATCAGCTTTCGAATAGGGATCGGTATAGTGAATTTCAAGATTGGTCAAGTCAGGAATCGTCGAAAATAAAACAAGCGTATGATGCATAAGTACTTTTGATAAGCGAGCGTTCAAGAAATCCTGATTCATTTGTAATGTACCAGTATCGGTCCCGATCCAAGCACGCCGTTCTTTGCCTGTGACGTCATAAGCGAGCCGTAACGACTCTCCTTCGACATCTACCTGTTTTAATTCTGATGAAAACGGGAGTTGTTCAGCTAATTGGCGAACAGCTACCGTATTCATTATGGAAGCACCGACTTGTCTTGCTACGAGATCACCATCATGCCAAATAGATCGTTGGTTTTCTTCGTCTGGTTGTTGAAAAAGACGAATCCCCACCAATACGCCTAAACAAATACAGCCTATAATCAAGAATGTTTTCTTCATTTTCATCACCTTCCTAAAAAAACTTACCCTTTTTCATCTTTTTTCATAAGAAGGGTTGAAATTTTATGCATATGGGCGTACTCTTGCAGGCAGATACTCACAGAAGGAGGAGCATGAGGTCACTCATCATAATGCCATGACTACAACACACCCACAGAAAAAGAGAGTTGAAAAAATCAGTTTTTTAATCATAGGTACGTTGCTGTATTCCTTGTACATCAGCTTACTACTATCTCCAAATGATATCGGATCAGGTGGTATCATGGGGATCACGCTTGTCATTCAAGAGCTTTTCCACACCCCAATCGGATTAACCCAATTGCTCTTAAACATTCCCCTCTTCCTTTTAGGTTTCCGTTTCTTACGAAAGCGATTCATGTTCTTATCTGGCATCATTGTCGTTGCCTCTTCTTTTTTAATCGACTGGATTCCGACTCAGATCGTTCCCGAGTCGTTGAATGATCCGCTTGTTGCCTCCATCTTTGCCGGTCTAGTCTCTGGTCTTGCGATGGCATTGATTTTCTTTGGTGGCGCATCGACTGGTGGACTCGATATTCTTGGAAAGTTTTTCTTTGCTCGTTTTCATAATTGGCCACTTCCTCGCATATTTCTGATGCAAGATCTTGTCATCTATATCTTGGTATGGTGGGTCTTCGATTTGAAACACGTTATGTATGCTCTTATCATGAGCTTCGTTCGCGCCAAAGCTCTTCAAACGGTTTACAGTTTTTATTCCGCTTCTAAGCAATGTATCATTATTTGCGAAAAGGCGGATGAAATAAATGAAGTCATCACAAAAGAACTTGGTCGCGGTGTGACGATCCTTGATGCACGGGGAGGATACTCCAACCGAACGAAGAAAATGGTCTATGTCGTCGTTCAAAATAATGAAATCGTCCGTTTGCAAGAAATTGTTTCTTCTGTCGAACCTAACGCGTTCGTTACGTTCTCAGAAATCCATACTGTTTTTGGAAATTATAAGGAACATTCGTATTCGTTTTAAACTCAAGCGCAGCCTAGCTGTGCTTTTTCTATTTCGTTTACTTTAAAACAGCTTCTCGTATTGCACCAGCTTTCCTGCTTTTTTATTAGGAATACTGATTTTTTTACTTTCTTCTCCCTATTCAAAAAATGGACAGGCTTCACTTTTTTTGCGATAGTAGTTAAGCTTATGACATGTCTATTTATTTAAAGGAATGATTGCATGCACTCACTTTGGCGTCAGCGTATTCTGCTGATCCTTTTGATCAGTTTATTCGCTTCTATCCCAATCATTTACGCCCTATCCGGTTATCGGACGATTGCAACGATAACAGAGCAAATGAAGGATCATGACATACCGTTAATCAATCAAGTGGACCAGTTGGTTGAACATAACCGAGATCGTGCCAATGCGGTGCGTGGTCTTTTATTGTATGAAGATAGTCGTTATCTCGAACAGTATTACTTTTCTACTTCTAAAATTCATGATTTACGAAACAGTCTAAATCAATCGTCGACCACGCCAGGAGCAATCAAGGATTTACTACGTCGCAATAATGTCTGGGAGTCCGAGATTGAACGAGTATTCGTCGTCTATGAGCGTCAGAGTCCAACGGCAGCAAAGCGCCTTGCCAAACAAACGACGCAAACGACACAAACGATTCTCGAGGACTTATCTCGTGTGAAAGATGATTTGTATAAGACACTTCAAGCAAAATTACAACAATCAGATACTTTAGTCGCTACATATAAATGGATGTGTCTCAGTCTCTCTATTCTGTCCTTTTTATTAATTAGTGCGACAATCTTTTTTTCCCACCGGTTCGCACCTAACAAGTCAGACGAATCGTCCTTAGAGTAAACGAAAAGCGCAGCCAAAGCTGCGCTTTTCGTTTACTCTAAAAATTATTCAGATACTGCTTTTCCCTCTTGTACATGCTCCATCGCCATATGAACAAGCGACGACACATGATGGTCATCTAAAGAATAATACACGACTTTTCCATCTTTACGAAACTTGACGAGCCCTTGTTTCAACAGGGAGCGAAGATGATGAGATGCTGTCGCAATCGAGCAGTCGACAGAAGCAGAGACGTCACAAACGCACAATTCCTCTTCGATCGTCAACGCATAAACGATTCGTAGTCGTGTCGCATCTGAAAGGATCTTAAATAATTTTCCGATTTCAAGCGTCGGAATCGTATCAACGACTTGTCCAATCTCAGACGCACGCTGTTCATCAATAGCAATCGTTTCACAACGGGGAATGTCCATGTCCGTCACCTCGTTTCTATTTCTATATTGCACCATGAGAAACAGGACATTTGCAAGTTCAGCGCATCCGCCTACGAATGAGCCAAAATACAAACCATCCCCCTACGTAATCACCGATATCCCAAACGATTCGATTTTGATCGACCGCACGTACACCGATATCGATGATCTTCGTACTCTCCAATCGATTCCTATAACGCTTACGTAATCGAGCAGGAATCGGGAGACGAAGCAGTATTCGATAATAGATGTCTAAGTGGGTGTGTCCCCAAATTTCTGTAGCGATCGAACTTGTCTTGATATACAACGGACGTTTGTAGCGTCTTTCATACTTTTCCTTCAGCAAGAGAGCCATTTCATAAGATACACGATTAGGACGCGGAAATAAAATTTTCCCCAAATGGTAGATCCCCCGATTATCCACGCGAATGATTTGTGGTTCCAATCGATACCGGATCCAATAGCCCCGAAAACGGATCATCTGCCATTTCAATACAATCACCTCTGAACGGATTATACCCTGTTCTGAAGAGATTGATGCCATTCCCATACAGCATCTGTCATATGTTGTGCAGCACGTCGTCGATCTTCTTTAGCAAAAATTTCCGAGATGACCGCATATCCTTCTAATGGGATAGGAAGAGAAGCGACATTCGTTGCCGTAATTCCACCAATGCCGATTAAAGGTAAGCGCACGGCTTCGCGAATCGCTTGAAGCATCGTGTGTGACATCGAGTCGGCGTCTGCTTTCGATGACGTCGCAAATAGAGAACCTACACCTAAATAAGATGCTCCATCTCGTTCTGCTTCAATCGCTTGCGCGACGGTTGCTACCGATACGCCGATCACAGTGTTCGGTAAGAGACGTCGCGCTGCGGTTAGAGGAATATCTTCTTGTCCGATATGCAAACCAGCTCCGACAAGTAACGCAATATCAATTCGGTCATTGATAATCAAAGGAACATCATGACGATCCGTCAATCTCTTTAACCGGACTGCCTGTTCGAAGAATTCCTTTCCCTGCGCTGTTTTTTCCCGTAATTGTATAATCGTTGCACCACCTAAAATCGCTTCTTCAACGACCGTTTCGATTGCAACTCCCGGATGATATCGACGATCTGTCACCGCATAAATGGAATAATCAATTGACATGTTCTACCACCTCCATCAAATCTTGCTCCGTCATCAGACTGATTGCATTGAGCAACTCTCGTTTGAAATTACCTAGACCTTTTTCTGATGCTGCCTGTTCTCCTGCTTTTCCCATGATAAATGTTCCGTGGACTGCTGCCTCAAACGCAGAATATCCTGCACCAAGAAAACTCGCAATCAAAGAAGCTGTCATACACCCCGTACCTGTGACGTCTCCGAGACGCGGCGTACCTACTTGTAGTTCCACTTCGCGCATGCCATCCGTGATGTAGTCGATTGGACCTGTGACGACAATGACGGACTTTTGTTTACGAGCGAATGCACGAATGATTTCTCGATCCATGATCTCATCACTAGCAGCATCGACTCCTTTTGTTCGTCCATTCTCCCCAAGCAATGTCTTGATTTCTGAAGCATTTCCTTTAACGACCGTACATCCGAGTCTACTCAATTCTTTTGAAAAGGACGTACGCAATGATGTAGCTCCCGCTCCAACTGGATCAAGGATGATCGGAACGTTCAAGCGTCTCGCTTCGCTTGCGGCGAGTCGTTGAGCTGCTTGCATGTCTGCATCAATTGTTCCAATGTTCAAGACAAGAGCTTGCGCAAGTCGAACCATCTCTTCCACTTCGCGAATATCCTCCGCCATGACTGGAGATGCGCCAACGGCGAGTGTGACATTGGCGCAATCATTGATCGTGACTGTGTTCGTCAAATGATGAATGAGTGGTTTGTGTTTAAGAATGGTCGTAAACATGTGTATCCCTCCAAAGTGAATGAAAATGATGTGTCGGTCCAATCCCTTGTCCGAGAGCAAATCCATGACGAATCGCCTCTGTAACATACTTCTTGGCCTGACGTACACTGTCCGGTAAAGCTTCTCCAAGTGCCATCCGTGCCGCAATCGCTGCAGATAAGGTACAGCCTGTTCCATGAGTATGTTGATTATCTAACCGATCTGATGTGAAACGGTATTCCTCTTGCCCGTCCCATAATAAATCCGTGGCAGCTCCCGGTAGATGTCCACCTTTTAGCAAGACGGCTCCAGTCTTCATAGCCAACTGATGCATCGCCAGTCGCATCTCCTCTAGATTAGTAACTGACTGCCCTGTTAAGCGCTCTGCTTCCGGTAAATTTGGTGTGACGAGTGTCGCAAGTGGCAGTAACTCCGCGATTAGTGCTTCCTCTGCCTCCGTCCGCAATAGGGCATGCCCGCCTTTTGCGACCATGACAGGGTCTAGTATGATCGGAACTGTCTGTTTGCGAAGATGTGTTGCAATGACGTGAATCGTTTGTGCATTCGAGACCATACCGATTTTGATAGCATCCACACGAATATCTGAAAAGATTGAAGCTAATTGGGCATCAACGATTTCCGATGATAACTCTTCTACTGCTTGAACGCCCAGTGTATTTTGAGCCGTTACCGCCGTCAAAACACTCATCCCATAAACGCCCAATGCCGAAAATGTCTTTAAATCTGCCTGAATTCCAGCTCCACCACCGGAGTCAGATCCCGCAATCGTCAATACATGTTTCATATTTTTCTCACCTTTCCATCGAGCAATGTAAGGGAGTTGTTACCGACAAAAAAGCGTCGACCGCTGTAAAAAAGCAGTCGACGCTATACGAAATCGTTATCCAACCATTTCGGTATCCGTTCGGCTCAACTTTCCTACGCTGGTATTATCCAGTTCAGGTAATAGGGTCGAAAACAGATTGGTTTTCCTCTCAGCCGGATTCCTCCAGCTCCCCTAGTTGCTCAAGTATTCATTTCGCCTTAACTGTAGCATAGCGGCAAGAAAAAAACGAGCCGAAGCTCGTTTTGAATTATAGGTATGCTAATGGATTAACTGCATTCAGAGGAGAAGAGGCACTGTACTGATAGCCTCCGACATGTAGTTCGAAATGCAAGTGTGGTCCTGTTGAATTCCCAGTACTACCAAGTGTTCCAACTTGCTGACCTTGAGAAACTGTTTGTCCTGCATGAACAGATAATGAACTCATATGAGCGTAGACTGTCGTATAGACTTTCCCGTCAAGGAAGTGAGAAATCATGACGTGATTTCCATAAGGCCCACCACCTGAAGCTGTAATGACCGTTCCAGCTGCTGCTGCGACGATTGGTGAGCCGACCGAACCACTGAAATCGACACCATTATGGAACGTATAGCCGTTCGCACCGCTTGCTGGTCCAAACCCTTGTGATACGCCACCAGAAGATGGACGAACGAATTTCCCACCGCTCGAAACAACGGGTGGGGCAACTGAAGTAGGTGATTCTGAACTCTTACCTGCTTGTTTTGCTGCTTGAGCATTCGCTTTAGCGGCTTTTTCAGCTGCTGCTTTCTCGGCTGCTGCTCTTTCAGCCGCTACTTTAGCTGCTGCCTTCGCTGCCGCAATCGCACGTTCTTGAGCTTCAAGTGTGGTTTGTAGTTCTTTCGCGTCTAGAAGTTCTGTCGTAAACTTCGTCTTACCTTTTCGTAATTTTTTAAGCGTAGCACTGCGTTCTTTCATTTGAACTTTCAACGCTTTTTTTTGTTCGATTAATGTTTTCTTCTCTTCAACCTGCTCCGCCTTTTTTTCAACGAGCGCTTGTTTTGCTTCCGCTAGCTTTTGTTGGGTTGCGATGTAATCCGAAATCATTTTATCATCTTGCTCCGCGATTTTTTTCCCTGCCATGACACGACTAAATAAATCACCTAAATCCTTCGATCCAAAAATGACTTCTTCCCATTTGATTGAGTTTCCATCGTTTTCTTGGAAGACACGTAGACGATCACCGAGTAGTTCTTCTTGTTTTTTCAACATCTCTTCGTAGCGAACGATGTCCGCTTTTAATTCATCGATTCGCAAATTCAATTTCTCGATTTGTTTATTTTTTTCGGAAATCTGAAAAATCTTTTCGTTGATCGCTGCATCGATTCGATTGATTTGACGTTGTTCTTTCGAAATTTTCGACTCTTGTTTTTTAATTGCTTTTTCTAATTTACGTTGTTCTGCGGCATTTTCAGCCTTTTTTTCTTTGATCGTTGCTGCCGCAATTGGTTGTGTTCCTGTTATAAGTAATGCTCCTAAAACAATGGTAGAAATTAGTTTTTTTAGCATATATCGTTTTCCTCACTTATGTTTTTCATATTTTATTATAGTATTCAAGTTTCTCTCATATCTGAAATAGATTATAGCACCCTAATCGTTTCAAAAAAATTTCATTTACATTTCAAATGAAAACGTTTTTTTGTAATATAATCATTTATTTTTTGAAAATCGCAAAAAAAGAACCGCTGCATAAGCAACGATTCTTTACTGTTTAAAACATCGTCATTGGGTTCACTGAGCTAGCTGGACCAGTTGCACTATAGCTGTATCCACCGACGTGGATTTCAAAGTGTAAGTGTGGACCAGTTGAATTCCCAGTACTTCCACGTAAACCGATTTGTTCACCTTGACTGACGCGTTGACCTGCGTGAGCATTGAGTGCGCTCATATGAGCATACAATGTTGTGTACGTTTTACCGTTTAATTGGTGAGCAATCATGATGTGGTTTCCGTAAGGACCACCACCTGATGCTGTAATGACTGTTCCTGTTGCAGCTGCAACGATTGGAGTTCCAACCGGACCACCAAAGTCGATCCCGTTATGGAACGTATAACCGTTTTCTCCACCTGCTGAGCCATAGCCTTGCGTGACAGCCCCAACCGTTGGATGGATGAACAGACCACCGGATGATGGTGACGGTTTAGGTGTCGCAGGTGCTGACGGTGTTGGCGCAGCTGGTGCTGGCGCAGCTGGTGCTGGCGCAGGTGTAGATGCTTTTGGAGTCGATTGTTTCGTCGAACCAGAAGGTTTCGCTGCTTGCGACGCTTTCTCTTGTGCTGCCTGCTGAGCCGCTGCTTCTTTAGCTGCTTGTTGCTCAGCTTCTTTTTGAGCCGCTGCTTGAGCTGCTTCAGCTTCTGCTCGCGCTTTTGCTTCACGTGCTGCTTGAGCTTGACGCTCTTTTTCGATACGTGCTTCACGTTCACGTGCTGCCTTTTCAGCTGCAATCGCTTTTTCTTGAGCAATCAGAATTTGCTGGACTTCTTTTGCATCCATCAATTGTGTTTCAAATTTCTCTTTTTTCTTACGTAATTCTTTTAAGCGTTTGTTTCGCTCTTTTAATTGCGATTCAAGTTCTGCTTGTTGGCGTTTCAATTCTTGCTTTTCAACAACCAATTGTGCTTTCTTGTCTTTCACTTCTTGTTGTGCATCCGCTAACTGCTTTTGCGTATTTTGATAATCCGTGATCATTTTATCATCTTGCTTTGAAATCGATTTTCCGGCCATGACACGGCTAACGAGGTCACCGACGTTTTTTGCCCCAAAAATGACTTCTTCCCATTTAATCGAGTTCCCGTCATTTTCTTGCATGACACGAAGACGATCCCCAAGTAGTTTTTCTTGGCGTTTTAATTTCGCTTTATACTTTTCGATTTCTTTTCCAAGTTGAACGATTTCTCGTTCCGTCGCCTTAATTTGACGATCTTTCGTTTCGACAGCAAAGATCTTTTCATTCAAGGCTTCGTCTAATCGATTGACTTCTTGTTGCGTCTTAGAAATTTTTTGACCCTCCTGATTAACGGAAGACTCTAAGTTTTTTTGTTTTTTAGCATTGTCTTGTTGCTGTTGTTCGTTTTTAGCTTTCTGTTCACTTAAATCGTCAGCTGCTGCAAAATGAGGTGCTGATGAAAGAACTAGTGCGGAAACGATGAGCGACGCGAACGTTTTTTTCATGTAGTATTCCCTCTTTTTCTCTAGTAGTATGTCGATGCATTATATGGAATAACAGTTACGTTAAAATTAAATTCTATAATAGTTTTTCTTATTTATAGGAACGTTTTTGATTATAGCATTCATTCCTCTTCCATAATATTTCAGTGATATTTCATTTTAAATAAATTGTTCCTCTTCTATGTAATAGAAAATGATGGAAAACAGCTTCCCATTGCAACTTTGATTCATTTTTGGGAAACTGAAGCGAATGGAGGGAAACATCAGATGAAACTAGATCATACCGGCATCGCCGTTCGCGATATGCAAGAAGCAATCTCATTTTATACAAAAGTACTTGGTGGAACATTAACAAAAGAGTACTCAAACCCCGCACCTGGTGTCGCTTCCAACATCGCCGTCATCGAGTTCGATGATGCGCATATCGAGCTGTTGACACCAACTAGCCAGGATAGTCCAATCGCTCGTTTTTTAAAACAACGTGGAAAAGGAGTCCATCACATTGCCTACCGTGTTGATGATTTAGATCAAGCAATCGCCGAAGCAAAACAACAAGGCTTAACATTTTTAGAAGATACGTATCGAACGACGCCGTTTGGACGACGACTGATTTATATGAACCCTCGTCATTCACATGGGGTTATCACGGAACTCTGTGATTATCCAGAGAACTCATAAAAAAATCAGCACTGCGACAACGCAGTGCTGATTTTTGTTTTATACGATTAGCCGAGTTTTGCAACGATTTCTCGATTGAATGCAGGAATGTCATCCGGTTGTCGACTTGAGATAAAATTATCATCAACGACGACTTCTTCGTCCGCGAAATCTACTCCAGCATTTTCTAGGTCGATGCGAATTGATTTATAACCTGTCATTTTTCTTCCTTTAACGATTTTGGCGTTAATCATCAACTGAGGTCCATGACAGATCGAGAAGATCGGTTTTTTTGACATATCGAATTCTTCGACGAATGAGACGAAACGCTCATCTTCGCGTAGTAAATCTGGTGAAAATCCACCTGGTATCAAAAGGGCATCATAGTCTGCCGCCGATGTCTCATCAATTGAGAGATCAACGGTTACTTTTGCATCTTCCTGTTTACCAACAAGCTCTGCACTTTTTTTGGCACCAATGACAGTAATGTCGTGCCCCGCTTCTTTTAACGCATCAACCGGTCCAGTGAATTCTACATCTTCAAAATGATCGGCGAGTACGACTGCTACTTTTTTAGACATGTGATTCATCTCCCAAGTTGTTTGAATTTAAATCGGATCTTCTCCGCGATCTCGTGGAGAAACCGGATCATCTGGCATCTCGTTTTTACCTTTTAGGATTTCCTTTTGTTGCTCCTCTGTCAGTTTCCGTTCTTTATCAGACAGACGATCCCGTTCATCTTCCAATTTTTCATTTGGACGATCGGTTTCTTTTGGTGCCATCGAAAACCCTCCTTAAGGATGCATTTCTTATAACGAATCGACGACTTTAACAGAAAGGTCAACATCGATGTTGCCACGAGTCGCTTTTGAATACGGGCAGAAATTGTGTGTCTTCTCAAGTAGTTCTTCTGCTTCTTCTTGCGATACCCCAACGACTTCGACGACGAGTTTCGCCGCAATTTTCACACCGTTATCCGCTTCGTCCTGTAAGAGGCTGACTTCTGAATTCGTCCGCGTCTCGACTCGTTTTTTCGCTTGGCGCGCCATCAAATTGTAGGCACCATCAAAACAAGCGGCATATCCTGCTGCGAATAACTGTTCCGGGTTTGATGTCGGAATGTCTTCTTTGCCTTTTGTTCCAGGCATGACTAAATCAAGATTAATGACGTTATCATCTGAAGCGACTTTCCCGTCGCGACCACCGACTGCAGATGCGCGTGAAGTAAGAATGACGTTTGACATGATAGAAAACCCCTTTTCCTGTTGAATTAAAAAAGACTTTTTTGCCACATAAACAGTAATACCCGTCACTGGCGGAGATAAACACAAGGAGTGTTCAATCCCTTTACCCTGCCATTCTTTCAATAACGAAAAAAGACGATGAACTTAATGTCCATCGTCTTTTGATTTTGCTATTTTATCCGATATCCTCTGCTGCAACTTCTTCTTGATCAGGCAATTGAAGATAAATCGACTTCACTTGGTGGTTATCGACTTCCATGACCTTGATCGTATACGCTTGATAGCGGAATTCTTGACCACTTGATACTTCTGTATCCTGTGCCATGACCCAACCACCAATCGTATCAATATCTTCTTCTTCAATACCTAGGTTAAAGCGTTCATTTAAGTCATCAATCAAGACACGACCTGAAATCCGGTATAATCGCTCATGAATCTGTTCGATATCCGCTTTCTCATCTTTATCGAATTCATCTCGGATTTCTCCGACGATTTCCTCCAATATGTCTTCCATCGTGATGACACCAGCTGTCCCTCCGTATTCATCAATGACGAGTGCCATTGGCGTCCGTTCCACTTGCATTTTCAGCATCGCGTCTTGAAGAGGTGAATACTCGGATACGATCGGCAAGTTGTGGATATAATAACTTAATGCTTTCCCCTTGTTCGCCATATGGTCCGTAAATAATTGTTTTGCATTGATGAAGCCAAGTATTTTATCCTTATCTCCTTCTTCCGCTACCGGATAACGCGTGAACTGATACTCTTCAACGAGACGAATAATGTCCTCCATCGATGCATCGTTCGAAATCGTGATTAAATCTGTCCGCGGTAACATGATGTCTTTCGCGATCCGCTCATCGAACGAGAAGATATTTTGCATGTAGGAAAGTTCGGTCTGGTTAATTTCTCCACTCTTGTAACTCTGCGTCATGATGATTTTAATTTCTTCTTCCGAGTGAACTTCTTCGTGACCAGCAGGTTCAACACCAAACAAACGAAGAATGACCCGGGCTGAACCGTTCAATGTCCAAATGAAAGGTTTCATGACCTTACCGAACCAATAAAGCGGTGGTGCGAGTAACATCGTGATGGCTTCCGTCTTTTGAATAGCCAAGGACTTAGGAGCTAGTTCTCCAAGCACGACATGAAGAAACGTTACAATTGAGAATGCAAGGACGAACGAAATGATCGTCGAAACGGAGTTTGGGATGTCGATTTCTTCGAACAACATACTGAGAATCGCACCTACCGTTGATTCTCCTAGCCACCCGAGACCAAGCGCTGTCACGGTAATTCCAAGTTGACAGGCTGATAAATAATAATCCAAATTCTCAAGCAGCTTTTTCGCTACTTTCGCAGTCTTGCTTCCTTCTGTAATCAACTGATCGATTCGAGACATTCGCATTTTGACGACCGAAAATTCGGCGGCAACAAAAAAAGCGGTTAAAATGATGAGTAGTGCAATGACGAGTAGTCGAATAATGATCGTCGTCGTGTCGAATGTCTCCATTGAGTGTGTACTGTCCAATCGTTTCCCCGAAGAAAGGGGATTCACCTCCATTAATATAAAGCCAGATGCAAAGGCATCTGGTCGTTTACAGCAAAAAGAAGCTTTATTCTTTCAAAGCTTCCTTACTTTTTCATATTCATACTATAACGGAACTTTTGCAAAATGTGTACTTGAAGACACGATTTCAATCGGTCAGACCACGTATAGGATGAAGATTACAATCATGAGCAACATCGCGATTCCCTTTAACAACGCACTTGATAAGATACCGAGAACCGTACCGATTCCTACTGAAACGGCTGTTTGCCATGTTTTTTTACTAATGATTTTTTCCGTCAAGATGGCAAAGACGAACGGGAAAATCAATAGTCCGATTCCTGGTAAAATAAACGGTCCAGCAATCAATCCCACTGTCGTCGCGATTTTAGCCGCTTGAGATCCTCCCCGTCGATCAACAGTGTAGGCGCTGACGAGATAATCCAGTGTGAACAAGAGAATGATAAAAATCGCTTGAATCACCCAAAAACTAATCGATAATTCAGAGAAACCGAATCCGAATCCATAAATCAAAAAGCCTACCACTAAAATCGGCGCACTTGGGATGATCGGATATACGAGTCCTGCAAAAGCGACGAGAAAACACACGACGATTAGACTCCATAATAAAATTGTCACTTCCATCCCTCCCTTCTTCTAAAGTTCTTGCTTTTATTACGAACGTGAAGAGGTAAAGGTTTCATCAAGCGCTTGTTTCAATCGTCCTTCTAAAAAAGAACGATCCCACTCATTTTTATAGCATTATATTGGTTAAATTCCTGGTTTAAAGTTCTTTAAAACCCGCTTGACTGACTGATTTTGAGCAACATGTTTGGTAGAAGTGTATGGATGTGTTTTACTTCTTTTCATAACGTGAATAACTTAATTGTTATAATAACGAATGGAGGATGAAATGAGATGGCTCAACAAAACGAAGCTACATTGCATACGGATTTTACGAAGATTTATATTGACGGTCAGTGGCGCACAGGCGCAAGTGACAGCAACATGACGAACACAAATCCATTCACTGGAGAAGAGCTCTTTACGATTTCTGCCGCGAACCAACAAGATTTAGATGACGCGTATGAAGCGGCTCAAGTTGCTCAAAAAGACTGGGCGAAAGTTCCTGCCTTAAAACGCCAAGGTCTCATCGAAAACTTCCTGAAGGTGTTGTACGAAGAAAAAGAGACTATCATCGATTGGCTAATCAAAGAGTCAGGAAGTACACGTATTAAAGCGGAAGGTGAATTCCTTGCCTCAGTCTTGATCGTCAAGGAAGCTGCTACCTTCCCATTACGGATGCACGGTGAAATTCGTCCATCGGTCGTACCAGGCAAAGAAAACCGAATCTATCGTAAAGCACTTGGCGTCATCGGTGTCATCAGTCCATGGAACTTCCCGTTCCACTTAGCTGTGCGGTCGATTGCTACTGCTATCGCTATTGGGAATGCAGTCGTCGTTAAACCGGCAACAGACACACCTGTCTCAGGCGGTTTAATTTTCGCTAGCCTGTTTGAAAAAGCTGGATTACCAAAAGGTGTTTTAAATGTCATCGTCGGTCGTGGTTCAGAAATCGGTGACGCCATCGTCGAACACCCTGTCCCACGCTTGATTTCCTTTACAGGATCAACTGAAGTCGGTCGCCACATCGGAGAACTTGCCGGTAAACACCTGAAGAAAACAGCGCTTGAACTTGGCGGAAACAACGTCTTCGTCGTACTTGATGATGCTGATCTCGATCGTGCGGTTGAATCTGCTGTCTACAGCAAGTTCTATCATCAAGGTCAAATCTGTATGTCGACGAACCGAATTCTTGTCGCTTCTTCGATTCATGATGAGTTCGTCGAAAAATACGTTGCTCGTGTGAAAGAATTACAGTATGGTGATCCATCACATGACCGGACACAAGTCGGACCACTCATCAATCAATCACAAGTCGAACGCATCCTTGAAGATCTTGAAAAAACAAAAGCTGCCGGTGCAACCGTTCGTGTAGGTGGAGAAGCAAAAGACAACGTCATTGCGCCAACTGTCGTCACAGGCGTCACGAACGATATGCCGCTTGCTAAAAATGAAATCTTTGGACCAGTTGCCGTCATCATCCCATTCGATACAGATGAAGAGGCACTTGAAATCGCAAACTCTCTTCCATACGGATTGAGTGGTGCAGTGCACGGTTCATCTATTGAACGTGCGACCGCTTTTGCACTGGAAGTCGAGACAGGTATGATTCACATCAACGACCAATCGGTCAACGATGAGCCACATATGCCATTTGGTGGTGAAAAAGATTCAGGACTTGGTCGCTTCAACGGTGAATGGGTACTTGAAGAATTCTCAACTGTACAATGGTTGTCCGTCATGCATGATCGCCGCCAATACAAACCATTCTTTGAATAAATAATCGAGAGCAGGGAACTCTTCCCTGCTCTACATACTTAAAAAAGGAGCTGAACGGTTATGCCATTATTACGATTCGACGTCATTGAAGGACGTTCTGAAGAAGAGTTGAACGTGTTACTCAACACTGCACATGACGCGATGGTCGAAGCATTCGACGTGCCGGAACGTGATCGGTATCAAATCGTGCATACACACAAAGCTCACGAAATGGTCATTCAAGATACAGGTCTTGGTTTTAAGCGGAGTAAAGATATCGTCCTTATCAGTGTGACAAGTAAAACGCGGACGAAAGAGAAGAAGCAACGTCTCTATCAATTGCTCGCTGAACGATTAGAAGCAAATTGTGGACTTGCTCCGACTGATTTAATGGTTTCAATCGTCGAAAATGATGCGGCGGACTGGAGTTTCGGTCTCGGTGAAGCACAGTTTTTAACAGGTAAACTATGAGCGTTCAACAAATGAAACAATTAAAGGGGGGTGTGTTACCGATGATTTCCGGTAACCCCCCCCCTTTTTCTTCATTCATTAAACTATTAACATAAACCCTAACATGACTTATTCCACAGTGACTTCGACCTTCTCACGGGGATTTTCTCGCTGTAACGGCGCTTTCCAACTAAACTGATCAGGTTCTGGAACGAAATCGAGACCTCCTGGATGAAACGGTTGGCAACGGAGCAAACGGCGTGTCGTCAAATAACTCCCTTTTACTGCACCATGACGTTCAATTGCCTCCATCCCGTAATGGGAACACGTCGGATAGAATCGACATGTGGCTGGTTTCATGGGAGAAATGACTTTTTGATAAAAGCGAATGCCTCCCATTAAGACACGTTTCATAACGTCCCTTCTTTCTTCTTTTTTTCTAGTGTAACGCATCTGTCCATCATTTTCAGATGTTCTGCTTTATACTATAAGCAGATTTAAAAGAAGGATGTGTTGAGATGAAGGCATTAACATTCCACGAATTCGGAGGTTCTGATGTATTACGCTTCGAAGACGTGCCAACGCCAACAATCAGCGAACAGGAAGTTCTGATTGAAATGAAAGCGATCGGTCTGAATTTTGCAGATATTTATCGTCGAAAAGGAAACTATCATTTAGAAGGACAGCCTCCCTATATTTTAGGTTACGAAGGAGCAGGAGTCATCACCGCAATCGGTGCAGCCGTTTCAACGTTCCATGTAGGTCAACGGATTGCTTTTGCGGACGTTCCGCTTGCGAACGCTGAGTACGTGGCGGCACCCGTTGATAAATTGATTCCGCTTCCTGACGGTATCTCATACGAAACAGCAGCTTCTGTCTTATTACAAGGATTGACGGCACATTATTTGACTCGCGACAGTTATCACGTTCAACCAGGAGATACCGTCTTAGTTCACGCTGCTGCCGGTGGCGTGGGGCAATTACTGACACAACTCATTCGTTTACTTGGTGCAACTCCGATTGGCTTAACTTCTTCTCCCGATAAGGCACAGATCGCAAAAACTGCCGGTTGTGAGTCTGTCTATTTGTACTCAGAGAACTGGGTCGAGCAAGTGCTTACACAAACTTCTGGTAGAGGGGTCGATGTCGTTTATGAGTCTATCGGTTCTACGCTAATGGACAGTTTCCATGTAACGAAAGTACATGGGACCGTCGTCTTCTATGGTATGGCAGGCGGTGATCCCGCACCTGTCGATCCACGTTTTTTAATGGATACGTCCAAAACATTAACAGGTGGCGACCTTTGGAATGTGTTAACGTCTTCTGAGGAACGCATCCGCAGATCGGGTGAGCTGTTTGATTGGATTTTATCTAGTCACCTTAACCTGTCCTCTCCGACAATTTTTGCTTTATCTGATGGAAAAGCAGCGCATGACTTTTTAGAAAGCCGACGTAGTACAGGAAAGTTACTGTTAATTCCTTAATCATTTTCTAGAGACGACTCTCCGTGAGTCGTTTTTTTGTGTGAAATTGGAATTATCGATTGATTTTTTATAATGAAGAGAGTAAAGTAAATCTCATCAAAACCTAAAACTCAAATTAGTTTTGAGTTTTAGAAAGGGGATTTGTATTTATGTTTCGCTCAGAATGGAAGAAATTGAAGAGTCCGATGATGATCGTCGTTATTCTCGCCCTCATCCTCGTACCGTTTCTTTACAACTCCATCTTCTTATCTGCATTCTGGGACCCGTACGGTCGTACAGAAGATATTAAGGTCGCTATCGTCAACGAAGATCAGGCGACAAAGTTTAAAGGAGAGAAAGTCGACATCGGGGATCAATTCGTCGATAAACTCAAAAAAAATGATGATTTTGATTGGCAGTTCTTGTCTCAGGATAAGGCAGAGAAAGAATTGCGTGACGGAAAAGTCTACATGACAGTCGTCATTCCAAAGAATTTTTCTAAAAATGCAACGACCCTACTCGATGATCACCCTAAGAAGATTGAGTTAGAATATTACTTGAATCCAGCGAAAAACTACTCGGGAACACAAATTTCGAGTACTGCCGCAAAACAGTTAAACGAAAAAATCCGAAAATCCGTTACGAAACAATATAGTAGTGCTATATTCGGTGCGTTAAAGAAAATCGCAAACGGAATGGAAAAAGCGTCGGACGGTTCCTCTAAACTCGAGGACGGTAACCATAAAACAGCGGATGGCGCTAGAACACTAGCAACAAATCTTGGAAAACTCGCAGATGGCAGTCTGACACTGTCCGAAAAACTCGGGGAAGCGAATCAAGGTTCGAAAAAACTGAGTGATGGTGTCACGACACTCGACGAAAAGACCACCCTCTTCGCTCAAAAAACGGATGAGCTATCTTCTGGATTGAACACACTCGATGAAAACGGTGGCAATTTACAGGCAGGTGCCGCGCAACTTCAAGAAGGCGCAACAAAACTCAGCGGTGGCTCAACACAGGTACGCCAAGGGGCAGAACAACTGGCTGCGGGTACTGCTCAGCTTAATGAAAAAATTCCTCAGTTGACGGACGGATTAAATCAACTGGATGAAAAAGCACAAGCTGCGAATGCCTTTTTAACACAACTCAATCAAGATGCTGAACAGGCGAAACAGGACTTACGGGCCCGTCGCGAAGCACTTGAGGCAACCGTCGCTCAACTAAAAGAAGTTATTTCTGCTTCTGAACAGTTATCAGATGAAGAAAAACAAACATTACTCGGTTCTATTGGTTCATTAGAAGAAAATATTCAAAGTCTTGCTGCCCAAGAAGGTGCAATTGATCAGAGTCTTGCTCAAGCAACAGAAGCAACGAAGAAAATCGGTCAACTCGCCGCAGGTGGTCAGCAAGTCCAGTCTGCTGTATCGCAACTAAACGCTGGACAATTGAAGCTCGTCGATGGTGCGAAACAAGTCGAGTCTGGCGCACAACAATTAGCTAGTGGACAACAGACGTTCAATGAAAAACTCGGTCAGTATACTGCGGGTGTGCATAAAGCCGCAACAGGCGGTGCCCAACTAGCTGACGGCGCAAACCAACTGTCAGATGGTACACATCAACTTCAAGCTGGGGCTAGCGCGTTGAATAACGGATTAGGACAATTGGCATCTGGTTCTTCTACGATTACAGATGGTATCGGCAAAACGACCGAGGGTGCTTCAAAAATCGCGGATGCCAACACGAAACTTGAAGATGGAGCTAAAACACTGAAGGATGAGCTCAGCAAAGGAGCTAAAGACGCGACGGTCAAGCCGACAAAAGAGCGGGATAATATGCTAGCAGAACCCGTCGTCTTAAAAGAACATGACTATTCGACTGTCAACAATTACGGTTCTGGTTTATCAGCTTATATCCTTAGTATTGCCTTGTTCGCAGGTGCCTTGATGTTCTCTTCGGTCTATCAGATTCGTCCCGAACATGGTGAGAGTCTGACATGGCGCTTCCTCGTCGGTAAATTATCACTTATCTTACCGATTGGCGCATTACAAGGTGTCGCAGCGGCCACAGCAATCGTCTATGTGCTGGATGCTGATGTCGCGAGTGTCCCTGCGCTCTATGGATTCGCTGCCTTGACAGGTATGACGTTCATTACCATTCTGTTCACGCTCGCGATGCTACTCGGTCGCGTCGGACAGTTCCTTGCCTTCTTACTACTCCTTCTTCAAATCGGTGGTAGTGGTGGAACGTTCCCTGTCGAAATGACGCCAGGGTTCTTCCAAGCGATTCACGCTTTCTTACCGATGACATATTCGGTCGGTGGATTCCGCGAAGCGCTTGGACTCGGTGTGACGGATGCCCTCGTATCCAATAGTCAAGTCCTTGCGACCATATTAGTCGTCGCATTAATCATCAGCTTCGTTGGAGGGCTCGGAGCCAAACGGATTCTACTCTCAACGAAAGCGAGACGAAAACAACATGACACAGTCTGATAAAGAAACTTTGATACTCGACTCAGCAATGGCTTGCTTTTCAGAACTCGGTTATAAGGGAACGACGATCGAGCGTGTCGCCCGACGCGCTCATGTCGGAAAACCAACCGTCTATCAATTGTTCGAAAGTAAACTCAATCTGTTTGAATCACTCGTAACACGTGTGTTGCAAGAGATGAAAGAAGAAGCAGAACGCGCTTACGTCGAACAGGCGACCGTAGAAGAAAATAAACAAGCAATGATCGACGCCATCGTCTATCATCAGCAACAACACTTATTCATTCTTCAAATCATCGAAGAAACACGCAACTTAAAATTACAAGAGATGCAGGAATTACGGATGCGGATTGAACGACATGTCGTCGAATATATCAAGACATTACTTGAGACTCGTCTTGGTCAAGACGATCGCGACATACCGGTCGATGTCACGGCCTTCCTGATCTTTCGAACGTATATCGCGTTGATCGCCGAATGGCCATCGATTGCGCGTCCACTTGAACTCGATACGATTCGACGTGCCATGTTGCGCGTTCTATGAATAAAAAACCGCTGATCCATGGATCGACGGTTTTTTATTATTCAATTCTTTTTCTAAATCACGTGTCGCTTGGCTGGATAAGACTGTTTTTTCATCCATTTCCCAAAGCGTCTTCTCGGCTTTAGCAAAACATGCGCCACATAATGCTTCCACTCGTAAGCAAGCAACATGACGATCAATCCGATGCAAAAGAATAGCAACATGGACCAACTGAATGGTTGCGCGATGATATACCCACTTATTCCAATCAGTAATACAAGCATGATTAAAATATCTGGAAACAGAAAAAAACGGCGATACATATCTGACATGAATTCCTCTCCTTTTCCTTCATTACAGCGTTTAGTCGTACGTTCATCGATTCGTCACGTTTTTTCCTGCAAGACATATAGTCATCTTTGCTCCTTCCCTTATACTAAAAAAGAAATGGAGTGATGATCGTTTTGAGTTTATCAACTGGAATCATCTTTGTATTACTCGCTTATACACTTATGTCGCTTTACGACATGTGGCAGGTTTACCGGACAACGAGCAAGCTCTGGATATTTGTTTTATTTCTTGCAACACTGATCAGTCTTGTTCTTGCCTTTTTCGTGGCTCCTGTCCTTGCACTATTCTTCTACTGGTCACGCCACTCGTTGAAACGAAATATCGGCATCCTGTTACTGATTATCGTCTGCCTCGTCTCAATCATGACGAAACTTTCTGCATGATCGACTTCCTTCATGAACTATTCATGAAGGTTTTTTTCATGATCTATTTCCGAAGAAGAGACGTCGCATCAATTCACGTTCCGGCATTTCTGTTGTATTGAGTACATTTAGAAATGGTCGGTCATCATATGGAATCGTCAGAATCTCCGAACGAACTTGTCCTTTTTCTAAAGTGAGGATTGCTACTGGGGCAAGAGCTGTTTCCTGACATCCGACCGCTCCAGGGTTGATGTACAGCGTTTGCTCCGTCTCAACTTGTTGTGCTGGATGGTGGTGACCAAAGCCAATGATTCGCGCCTCATTTCCAGAAAAAAGGACGGGTAAGCTTTCTTTTGTTCCATCCACTGCTGGCTTTAAGGGCTCCTCACCGATTTTTTTCGTCTGATCGGCATAGGCATAGTGTGTCAGATACATCATTTGTTCCTGATGGGTGACATTCAATACACGCGGTAAACGCTCCAAATAACTCTGATTCTCCTGCGTCAATGAATCTGCAATCCATTGGTGATGCTCTTTCGCATGTTGGTAACTAGCGGGATAGACATCCCCATGAATCAAAGCAAGGACGCATTCATCATGGTTTCCTGAAATCGTCTGAATATCAGGTCGCTGCCTTAACAAATTGATGACCTCATTATGTTCAGGTCCGATACCGACGAGATCACCGAGGCAATATATAGCATCGATGTCTGAAGACTGATCGAGATAGGACAACACGGCACGCAATGCTGAAACATTCCCGTGAATATCTGTAAAAATCATTACTTTCATGTAAACGCCTCCATTGTTAGTACATTAGGATTTCCCGATGATAGCGTGAATTCCTATTAGATTTAGAGAAAAAATAAATTGTCAGAAAATATTGATTATTGATCAGAAGCATGTTAGGCTTAGAAAAATTCACAGAGAGGGGCACGATTGAATGATTCCGACGCAACAGCCATTTAACCAAGCCGGACGACTGATTATTCTATGCATGAGGGACTGAAAACTTTTCCGATGATGAAACGGAAATGATTTTTGGGCCCTCCTTTCGATGCATCGAATGAGGCGCCCGCACAGAATGAGTGGCGCCTATCCCAAAAATGGATAGGCTTTTTTCATGGCAAAAAATAGAGATAGATAGAGAGAGGATGACAACGTTGAAAGAATATGCGATGGATCGAATGGTAAAAGTATCAGCTGGAATGGCGAATGCCGTTCTTGTAACACTCGGTGTCGGACTCCTGATTGAGACGCTCGGCAATTTTTTACATATCCAAATGTTGCTGACGATTGGCGGCGTCGCAAAAGTACTGCTTGCTCCTGCACTCGGTGCCGGTATCGCCTTTCAGCTCGGAGGAAACACACTTGTCCTGTTCAGCGCGATGATCGCAGCGACGATTGGTGGTGCTGCACTTCAATCGACTGCTTCTGGACTCGTTCTTGTACCCGGTCAGCCAATCAGTGCGTTACTCGCAGCTGCGGTCGCTGTATACGTTGGAAAACGCATGACTGGAAAAACGAAATTTGACATGATGGTCATCCCGATGAGTGCTGTGCTTGCCGGTGGTATCACTGGTATCGGTGCTGCTGCCGTAACGACACCACTCCTTACAAAATTCAGCGCTATGATCACCGCTTCAGTCGAATCGTCTCCTATTGCTACATCTCTTGTCATTGCACTCATCTTTAGTGTCTTATTGATGTCTCCCGCTTCGTCTGCAGCACTCGCTATCGCTTTGCAGCTTGATCCTGTAGCAAGTGCCGCTGCACTCATTGGCTGTTCCGCTCAATTCGTTGGCTTCACATTGATGGCATATCGTCAGACGGATCCCGGTGGTTTGATTGCTTCATTCTTTGTCACACCTAAAGTACAATTCCCGAATATCGTTAAAAATCCACGTCTTGTCGTTGCACCGTTTCTCGCAGCGATGATTTCAGCTCCTGTAGCGACGCTTCTTCTCTCTTTGAAAGTACCATATGAACTCGCTGGACTCGGTTTAAATTCGATGATTGCGCCACTCAATATCTTCGTCAACCAAGGTCCTCAGGCGTTCCTTATCTTCTTCTTGACTGGTGTCGTTTTACCTGGTGTCTTGACACTCGTCTTCTATCGATTGACGACTGTCGCAGGCTGGACGAAGCGTGGCGATCTTCATCTCGAAATCCAATAAAATAATATTTCTACCTTCCAACTATTCCTGATTGATTTCGGGAATAGTTTTTTTAATGCAAAAAAATCGTTCCTTCGAAAAGGAACGATTTCGGTATGATTCTGACTGGGCTCGAACCAGCGACCTCTACCCTGTCAAGGTAGCGCTCTCCCAGCTGAGCTACAGAATCATGCTGTGTTGTTACTGGGTATATTTTTATTATAGCAGCATATTGAAAGGTGTAAAGCCTTTTTAACAAAAAAAATTATCTTTTTTCAAAAAGATCTTTTTGAATAAAACAGTTTTAAAGTTGCGGGTTCTATGAGTGTCCTCTACTATGTAAATAAGCACATATAAACGAAAGGAGTGTTCATATGAACTTTTTAACCCGATTCAGTTTAAAGAATTCGGTGGCTGTTTTCATCATCGCCATTCTTTTAGTTTTAGGAGGCGTCTATTCTTTCTCGAAATTAAAAGTCGATCAGTTCCCAGAAATCGAATTTCCTCAAATCTCTGTTGAAACAGTATATCCTGGTGCTTCGCCCGACGATGTCGATAAACAAGTCGTCTCGAAGCTTGAAACTGCCTTGAAAGGAATCGAAGGAGCTACTAAGCTGACAAGCTCTTCTTATGAAAGCATCGGTATCTTAAACATCGAATTCCCGTTCGATACTGATATGGATAAAGTCGAACAACAGATTGATGCTGCAATCCAAGATGCGAATCTACCAGAGGAAGCAACAACGAAATTAAATCGTCTGTCCTTTGGATCGTTCCCAATCTATAATATCTCTTTCTTTAGTAAGGATGGTAAAGACATCGAAAAAATCCTCAAGGACGATATCGAACCTGAACTTAATAAGATTCCAGGAATCAATAGCGTTTCCGTTGGTGGCTACAAAGATGATCTCGTTCAAATCACCGTCGATAATCAGAAAGCAACAGAAGCAGGACTCTCGCTCTCAAGTATCAAGGAACAAATCAACGGAAAGTATGTCTCGTTCCCATCTGGTCAGCTATCAGAAAACGATTCAAAAATACCGATTCGCGTTGAGGAAAAACTAGAAAATCTAGATAAACTAAAAAATCTACAATTGACACCCGTTGCAGGTGCGACTAGTTCAGCTAGTAGCGATCAAACAGGTGGTTCATCTGCTGGCGGTCCACCACAAGGTGCAACACAAGGACCACCAAGTACAACAGGTGGAGCAGCTACAGATCAGGCGTCTGAACCTGCAGAACCGATTCGTCTAGAAGATATTGCAAAAATCGAAGCAGTCTCGCAACAAAGCGAAAAAACACGTTACGATTTAAAAGATTCCTTATCGATGGCAATCACGAAAAAACAAGATGCCAATACGGTCGAAATCGCAGATGAAGTCACGAAGATCCTTAATAAATATGACGATCAAGTCGACTATACGATTGGGATCGATTCAGCGAAGGATATCGAGGAATCCGTCGCGACACTCGTCAAAGAAGGATTACTTGGTGCCCTCTTTGCCTCTCTCGCTGTACTCTTGTTCTTACGAAATATTCGCGCAACGATTATTGCCATCGTCTCGATTCCTTTATCGTTACTCATTGCTGCTATCTTCTTGAACTGGCAAGATATTTCTCTGAACATCATGACACTTGGCGGGATGGCCGTTGCGGTCGGTCGTGTCGTTGATGATAGTATCGTCGTTATCGAGAACATCTTCCGGCGTGTTCGAAAATCCGAATCCGGTATGACGGATGAGATCATCGAACAATCGACAAAAGAGATTCTAAAAGCAATCACGTCATCGACGCTAACGACCGTCGTCGTCTTCCTGCCAATCGGATTCGTAGGTGGAATCACTGGTAAGTTCTTCTTACCGTTTGCTTTGACAATTATTTTCTCATTACTTGCTTCACTACTCGTTGCGATCACGATCGTACCGATTCTTGCGAAATTTGCCTTTAAGAAGGTTCCAGCAGAAGAAAAAGAAGGTGCTCTTCAACGGTGGTATGGCAAGCTGATTGAAAAGTCACTCTCGCATAAGGCGACGATCTTAATTGTATCGTTCATTCTTCTCGGCGGTTCTCTAGCGATCGTTCCACGTCTCGGCTTTACGTTCATTCCGAACGAAGCCTCAAAGACACTAACGGCATCGCTTGAACTTCCGGCTGCCACATCGCTCGAGAAAACGAGCGACGTCTCATTTGAGATGGAAAATATGTTTGATAAAGAACAAGCAATCGCTGACGTCACGACGTCTGTCGGAGCACGAGACTTTACGACAGGCTTACGTCTCGATAATAAAGCAAGTTATTTCTTGAACCTGAAGGACGGCGCGAACGTTGAGAAAACGATCAAATCACTTGAGACACAGATGGAAGACATCGCTCAAGAGGAAAACGTCAATGTCAAAATCAGCGTAGCTGAATTATCAACAGGTGGTCCTCCGTCGAACAACAACGTCGATGTCGACCTGTTCTCGAACGATCTCGAAGCGCTTCAAAAAGCTGCGAAATTAGTCGAGGATAATATGTCCAAAAATAGTGATTTAAAATATATCACAAACAACTTCAGCGAAAAACAAAAGCAATTCCTCGTTGAAATTGATCCTGAAAAAGCAAGTGATCGTGGACTATCCGGCTTCCAGATCCTTGGGACCGTCAATGATCAAACCAAGCCTGTTACTGTTGGCACGTTGAATCTTGATAATAAAGATCAAGATGTACAATTGTCTTATGAAAAAGGACTCGTTTCGAAGAAAGATCTCGAAGACGTCCAACTGTTCTCAGCAAACGGTCCTGTTGCTCTAACAGATGTCGCGACCGTTAAAGAAGTTGAGACCTTCACATCAATTCAGAAGCTCGACGGAAAAGTATATGCTCGCGTTTCCGGACAAATTAAAGGAGACGACGTACAAAACGTTTCTAATGCTGTAAAAACAGAGGTCGAAAAAATTAATTTACCAGACGGTGTCTCGTTGACAAGTGGTGGTGGGAATGATGATACAGTCGAAATCTTCCAGTCCCTCGGAATCGCGATTGTCGTTGCAATCGGGCTTGTTTACCTGACGATGCTGATCACGTTCGGAAAAGCACGAATTCCGTTCATCATCTTGTCTTCACTGATTTTTGTTCCAATCGGTTCACTCGTCACGCTCTTCTTGGCAAATGAACCATTATCGGTCAGTGTCATGATCGGCTTCTTGATGTTAATTGGTATCGTCACCACGAATGCCATCGTTCTCGTCGACCGTATTGGTCAAAACGTTGGTCGTGGTATGCCAATTCGCGAATCATTGATTGAAGCGGGTAAAACACGATTGCGTCCAATCCTGATGACCGCATTCGCAACGATCATGGCATTGGTACCACTCGCATTAACAACTTCTTCAGGGACATTGATCTCAAAAGGTCTCGCCCTAACAGTTATTGGGGGGTTAACGACATCTACGTTGTTAACACTCATCATTGTTCCAGTCGTCTATGAACTGTTCTTCTTCAAAAAAGCGAAAAAAGAACGAACAACCAATTAAGTGAACATCAAAAAAGCCCATCGCTTGGACTGCGATGGGCTTTTTATAGTGTGAGGCTTATGATTCCAACGGTTCATCCGTCTGCTCCAATGTACCGTCATGTTCAGCCACCAATCAGCATGCCGGTCATTGTCAAACAGTCCATCTCTTTCATTCAAGACGAATAATAGATGAATCCAACACCCTCTTTTATCATGTTTTAAGATGTCGAAGTCTTTACTGGTTTCCAAGGAGCAAGATGAAAATACTCTTCCATTGTCAACCCACTGAGTTTCAGGCGAGCAGCAAGCGTCGCCCCTACATAACGGTAGTGCCAGCTTTCATACGTATAACCTGTCCACGATTCTTTACCAGATGGATAACGAAGATGGAAACCGTACCGGTGCGCATTCGCGAACAGCCATTTCGCCTCTTTCGTCTTCGCAAAACTGAACATCGCGTATTTAGAAGAATCTGCTCCCCCGATATCAAAAGCGAGTCCTGTCTGATGTTCGCTTTTTCCTGGTTCCGCACTATAAGTACTCGCTTTTTCATATCCATCTCGCGCGACATATTTATCAAACAATGCCTTTTGGTAAGCGTACGAACGGTATGTACTAAATGCGACCAGCGTAATCCCCTCTTTTTTTGCTGCCAAGCGCATTTTCTCAAAAGCTGCACGCGCTTGCTGATTCTCTCCAGGAGCGTACGTCGAACGGAGTGCTAAGTTCTTATTCGCGATGAGTGTCTTGCCAATACGTTTCCCACCGATTTGTTCATCCGTCAACAGATATTTCGTACTCGCATAGCCAATCTTCGTTCCGTACTGTATTTTGGACCACGTACCGATTTTTGATAGTTCTGTTACATAAATCCCTGTCGGAATGACTGCAATACTCGGTTGCTCGACTGATGTCCCTTGACGTAAATGAAGGGATGTCTTGGCTTGACGATAAGAAGAGGTCGCCGCCTCAGCTTCTGATATATAAGTCGACGTACAGGCTACCGTCAATGCCAATGTCGTGATGAGTGTCTTGATGTATTTCATGAATCGTGTATCTCCTTTATGCATGAGGATCTGCATCCACATTTTAGATTAGAATACCATTATTTTTTTCAAACAGGGTTCATTCGGAATGCTTGTCATGAAAATGAAGTATTTCTGAAGTTTTCTAAATGTAGCTTAAGGGTGAATTGCAATGGGTAAATAACGTTGAATGCGCTTTCGAAACAAGTTCTGAAACAGAAAGGAGGAGCGTACGTGACATTGTGGGAATGGATCTTCAGCATTGGTAGCGTCTGTTGGATCAGTGAAATGATTCGTTTTCGGAATCGATCCGATTCCCAGTCGGGCGCCGCAGAACAAGTAAGTTTTTATTTGATTTTCCTTGTCTTGAGTGGAACGATCGTCTGCTCTTTCCTCTTTGCGGACGAAAGTGTTTCTCCCTGGTTGCGCATCACTTCCTGCCTGCTGTTGTGGAGTGGAGTCGCTTTACGCCTTTGGGGAATTCTCCACTTAAAACAACAATTCACTCGTCACGTCGTCGTCGCAGCTGATGACAAGCTTGTCAGTAGTGGTCCTTATCGTTTCTTGCGCCATCCATTGTACAGTGGATTATTGTTGATCACGATCAGCTTTCCTCTGTTCACGGGACAAATGGTCCTATTCGCTTTCGCTGGAGTGCTCATGTTCTTTTTCCTACTCTATCGAATCCGGATCGAGGAAGCGATGTTGACAAAAGGTTTCGGACCTGCCTATACGATGTGGGCTGCAAAACGAAAACGTTTGATTCCATTCATCTATTAAAAGGAGAAGTGATCCATTTGAAGAAACGTGCAATCGTCATTGGAGCTGGTCTTGCCGGTATGTCTGCTGCCATTCGTTTAGCTGGAGATGGTTACGCAGTCACGATGCTTGAAAAAAATGCAAACGTCGGTGGGAAACTAAATCAGCGCAGCGGGAAAGGATTTACTTTTGATACTGGTCCATCGATTTTAACGATGCCTTGGGTACTCGAACAACTCTTCTCAAGTGTTCATCGTAACTTAGATGATTACTTAGAAATCGAACGCATTGAACCGCAATGGCGTACTTTTTTTGAAGATGGAACAAAAATCGACGTCAAAGGTGACTTACCTGGAATGCTTGAAGAAGTCGAGCAAATTTCGTCACGAGCGGATTTCGTCGAATTGTTCCGGTACTCAAAACAAATGTATGACTTATGTCTCGACAGCTTTTATAAATACAGTCTCGAAGATTTAAAGGACTTAAAAAAATACCATACGATGTCTGATTTATTAAAGATGGACCCGATGAACACCGTCGCGACCGGAACAAAAAAACACCTCAATAATCCGTATCTCGAACAGCTGTTCAACTACATGGTCATGTATGTCGGTTCCAACCCTTATCAAGCGCCAGCCGTCTTCAATCAAATGATTTATGTACAGATGGGGCTTGGCATCTATTATGTTAAAGGCGGGATGTATCAAATCGCGCGTGCTATGAAACGATTGCTTGACGAGCTCCGCGTCACGGTGCATCTCAACTCACCGGTTGAACAAATCGTCCTTGAAAATAAAAAAGCAGTTGGTGTCCTTTCGAATGGTACGTTCCATGCAGCCGACATCGTCGTCTCAAATCTTGAGGTCATCCCGACTTACGAACGAATCGTACCTGAGAAAAAAGCCCGGAAGCAGGCAAAAAAATTACAGGCATCGTTTGCTCCCTCTGTTTCTGGACTCGTATTATTACTTGGTGTGAACCGTGAGTATAGTGGACTAGCACATCACAACTTCTTTTTCTCAGAAAATCCAGAGCGCGAATTCGCTCAAATGTTCAAAGAAGGAACGCCTCCTGAGGATCCGACGATTTATGTCGGGGTTTCGTCGAAATCTGATGCTTCGCAAGCGCCCGATGGAAAAGATAATCTGTTCGTCTTGACGCATGTCCCTCCTCTAACACTCCAAAAAGGTGAGGTCGACTGGGATGCTTATCGTGAAGTTGTTCTTGATAAACTCGAACGAATGGGACTTTACGGTCTTCGGGAATCAATCGAGTTTGAATATCGCTTCACCCCAGAAGATCTGAAGGACTTATATGGTCCAAACGGTGGATCGATTTATGGTGTCGCAGCTGATCGGAAGAAAAATGGTGGATTCAAGATTCCATCGAAGAGCGAGTTATACGAAGGACTTTATTTCGTTGGTGGTTCTACACACCCAGGCGGCGGTGTGCCGATGGTCACCTTATCCGGTCAATTAACAGCTGATTTGATCCGAAAACATGAAGGTGCTATTCCTACGCCTTAAGATTTCTTTGATTACAAAAGAGACGGAAACTGATTTACTCATCAGTTCCGCCTCTTTTTTACTTTACATTCGTCAAAAGTGGTACGACGTGAATATCTACCTCTCCTCCTGATTTCACTTCCAACCGGCACACGGCTGGCATCGGTAAGGATTTCCAAAATGTATAATCAAATGTCGGATCGAATGTTTCGAGAAGTAACACCATGATGTTTCCATGTGTTCCAAGAACAACTATTTCGTCGGAATGCTTCTCCACCAGTTCATCGATGAATTGCCGAATGCGTTGCGCTGCTTCTTTGTTCGTTTCGCCCCCGAATGGATTATCGTTCGGATGTTGCCATACATACATAACCGCCTCCTGAAAACCGTCAAGCTCTCCAGGTGCTAGTAATCGCTCTCTTAGTTCTTCTACCTCAATAATTGGTTGTCGACGTGCCTCCGCGAGCGGTGCAACCGTCTCGATTGCCCGCTGATACGGACTACTATAGAATCTGTCGATTGGAATTTCTTGAAACGTTTCAAGTAAACGTCTTGCATCTGCCTGTCCTTTATCGGAAAGTGGACGTCTCCGTTCATCCGGTGAGTATGTCGAATGTGCGTGCCGTACGAAATAGAGTGTCGTCATGTTTGAATCTCCTTCTTACTAGTGTATCCAGCGGTATCCGATTCCGCGAACCGTTTCCAGATGCTGTTCGATTGGAAAACCGCAAACACGTAGTTTTTCTCTTAAATGTCTGATATGCGAGTCGATTGTCCGCTCGTCTACAGACGCTTCCGCTCCCCATAACATCGTCGTCAGCTGATTCCGCGTCCAAACACGTCGTGGAGAATCTAAAAATACACCTAACAATTCAAACTCCGTCTTCGTTAACGAAATCGTTTGTTGGAGGTAACAACAACGATAGCCTTCCCGGTCATAGGATAGACCAGCATGCCGCTGCTGTAATAAAACTTCCATTCGTCCGATCAGTTCTCCTTCTTGAATCGGCTTTGATATGTAATCATTCGCCCCTACTTCCCGTGTCCGAATGATGTCTTCCCGCTGATTCCGTGCCGTAACCATCAATATCGGGATGTTAGAGTGTTTTCGAATGAGACGACAACATGTCCATCCGTCCATATCTGGCATCATGACATCCATTAAAATAAGATCAAATACGTTCTGACAGCAGAGCTCAAGAGCTTGTTGCGCAGAATCCACAAGCTGACACGTGTACCCATACGGCTGAATATACAGTTTTAACAGTTCAAGCATTCTCGGTTCATCATCTACAATCAATACATGCGGCATTTTATTTCTCCCTCCACTGCAGTGTCACTTGTGTTCCATGTCCAAGTTGACTCTTGATGTTCAATTCAGCTCCATGTGTCTGCGCAATTGCTTCAACGATGGAGAGTCCGATTCCAGTTCCTCCATGTTTTCGAGAACGCGATGTTTCCGTTCGGTAGAGCCGTTTCGTTACATGAGGTAAGGAGTCTGCAGCAATCCCTTCTCCTGTATCTTCGATTTGAATGAAAGCCCCTACTGCGTTGACACCATAACGAACGATGATTTTTCCCGACGTCGTATGTCGACGTGCATTTTCAATGATATTTACAATCATCTGACGGAGTTGCTGAGCGTCACCCATCACTTGTAATGGCTCACCTTCTATCTCAAAAGAAATATTTTCTTGTTCGATGTCTAGACGCATCAATCGTGTCACTTGATGAATCAAATCTTCGACATCAACTGGTTTTCGTTCCATCATAAAAGCATTGGCATCAATTCGTGCCAGCCAAAATAGTTGTTCAATCCATTCATTCATTTGCTGACTTTCTTCTCGAATGATCGTGATGTAGCGTCGTTGTTCATCCGGTGTCAATGTTTGGCGTTTGAGAATATCCGCATATCCCTTTATATATGTCAATGGTGTTCGTAGTTCATGAGATACGCTTGCTAAAAATTCGGATCGTTCCCGATTTAAAAAATCGAGATCCTGTTTTAATTGCTGAATCGAACGCGCCAATTGTCCCAGTTCGTCTTTTCGATCAATTGGCAACTCTCCACTTTCCCCATCCAATAGACGCGCCGTCGCTTTTTCCATCTGAATCAACGGACGAGAAATGATTCGGGTCGTCCAAATGCTTGCAGCACCTGCCAATAAAAGTGCAAGCAGACCAACTTGGAAAAACTGCTGTTTCAACGGATCAAGTACGTGATCCACGATTGCTTTAGAAGCGAACATGAAGACATGACCACGATGTTCCTCGTCAATGGTGATGGGACTGTCCGTCATTAAAAAGTTACGCATCGTTACGATTTTTCCTCGTTGACGATAATCAAAATCTGTATGTTGTAATACACGTCTCATCTCACTCGTCAAAGGACGTGATGCTTCGAGTTGTTTCCCTCTTGCATCGGTGATCACGACAGTAAAGGATGAGTTCGCTTCCATCATACTGACATGACGCATCGTCGTTTGGTCGTAGGAATCGACCAGGACATCACGATGGGTATTCCCTCGGTTCAGCAAACCATCCACCACTTCCTGCGTTCGTATTTGAGACAACTGATAATATAAAGTCCCGAACAATACACTGCCACAAATTAAAAATGCCGCAAGAACGATTCCTCCGACCGAGTATGAAATACGACGCATGACGTTTCCCTCCTTATCTCTCCATTTTAGTATAGCGAAAAAAAACATAATCAATGCCGATAAACGAAACTGTCACTTCATCTGCACACGATTTGCACATACGCTGGGTATAGTAAAGAAGACTAATGACTTCAGGAGGGTTTTAATATGAAAAAATCATTGACGTTAACTGTACTTGCTCTTAGTTCTACGCTTTGGCTCGGTGCATGTGGATCCGCTTCAAATGACGATGGAAGTAATAGTGACTCACACGACATGTCACATGGAGATATGATGCATTCGAGTGACGGAAAGGTACCGTCTGGTTTAAAGAAAGCTAGTGATCCGACTTATCCGAGAGGCAGTAATGTCACTTTGACGACGAATCATATGGACGGAATGAACGGAGCAAAAGCAACGATTGCCGGTGCTTATGATACTGTCGTCTATGCGATCAGTTATAAACCGACTACTGGTGGAAAGATGGTGAAAAATCACAAATGGGTCATTCAGGAAGAACTTGATCCAGTTCCAACTAAGCCACTGCAAGTTGGTGATGAAACGACTGTCAAGGCAGATCATATGAAAGGTATGGATGGAGCTAAAGCGACGATTGATGAAGTAAAAGAAACGACTGTCTACATGGTGAACTATGAACCAACGGACGGTGGAGAGATGGTGAAAAATCATAAATGGGTCACCGAGGATGAGATAAAGAAATAATAAAAAAGCCCGCTTTTCCTATAAAGGAGAAGCGGGCTTTCAGTATGATTCTGACTGGGCTCGAACCAGCGACCTCTACCCTGTCAAGGTAGCGCTCTCCCAGCTGAGCTACAGAATCATGTTTGCAGTACGTAATGTACTTGCTAGGACATGTATTAATATATCAAGAAACTAAAAGGCTGACAAGTCTTTTTCCGAAAAAAAATAAAAAAATTAAAACGGAGGAATTGAACCCCGCTTCCTCCATTTTGAATGACTTACAGGAAGGTTGATACTCGATCGATCGGTAAACGGAGTGCCGGACGTTTTTTTGCATCTTCGACCGCTTTACCGACAGCAATTAACATGACCGGTACATACCGTGACTCGGTAATAAACGTTTCCGCAAAACGTTGATGATCAAATCCACCCATTGCGAGTGTTGATAATCCACGCGCTTCTGCCGCAAGCATCAATTGCATCGCAGCAAGACTCGCATTCGACATTGCCGCGTCGCGACCATACGCTTCACTTTGATAAGCGCCTTCTACTTGTGCCTTGATCGAATCGAACAATTCTTCTGTCATACCACCCGCTTCTACTGCCGGACCGTAGACCGGATTATAGTTTCGATTGGCTTGAACATCCCCTAGAATCGCAATGATTGCTGAAGCCGAAGTGATGGCCGGCTGATTGTATGCAATTGGTGCAAGCTGTTGCTTCGCTTCTTTTGAATGGAAGACCGTGAAATGCCAGTGTTGTAGATTCCAAGCACTCGGCGCCGCTGTCGTCCATTCTAATAGTTCTTCCACTTCCTGTTTTGAAAGTTTGAACGTTTCGTCGTAATGACGAACGGAACGTCTTTCTGTTAAGACACGCATTGTATCCAGTGTTGCCTGTGTCATGTGCAAATCCCCCTTATTATTATCAGATTACTTAGATATCGTAGCATGTCTCTTTTTCATTGTCCTCTACCAATACTCCAAATAAATCATCTGTTATAAAACAATGTTTGACATTAAACTTCTGTACTAATACAATAAAAACAAGAAAAAAGACTATTTTGTTTATTTTGAAGGAGGAAAAACACATGGAACAACCCCTTTACCAAGAAGCGTCTGCTGAGTTTTATCGTGAACTTCCTGTTAAGACATGCGCTCATTGTGGGAAAGAAATGGACGAGCAATGTGAATCCTATCAATCAGAATGTGTTGAATGTGCTGTAACAGAACACTAATAACATGTAAAACAATCACTTAACTAGTGGTTGTTTTTTTGTTTTTATATACTCTATTTCTAATTAAGTTGATATTTTTAGAAAAATCGATTTTCCGTCATCTTTTTGTCATCTATTTGTTACAAAAGAAACAATTAAAATGTTACATTATCTGTATATGATATTTTTTGACACAAGGAGCGACAGACAACGATGGATCCATTTACCTCAAGCCACGCTAGCGAACTCGGTCCACGACCGCGGACAAAAAAAAGAAAGTTCTTCCCTCGATTTTTCTTACTTCTTATACTCGTTTTTCTCGGAGTCGGAGGGTATATTGCTTATCGATACGTCTTCACACCTGAACAACAGGCAATCACTACCGGTAAGTCCATTACCGAAGTTCCTGTCGTCAACATGGAGAAAGCACGCGTCGAAAAATGGAATGGTGTGACCAAAAAAGTCGCTTATTTAACCTTTGAAGACGGACCATCCGCATTAACATCAGAGTTACTTCGAACATTAGATCAACTTCATACTCGCGCTACTTTCTTTTATCTCGGATCACAGGTAGATGTTTTTCCAAAAGAAGTTAAAGCTGCTGCGAAAGCCGGACATTACATCGGCTTACATGGTGAAACACACGATTACGATACATTGTACAAAAAAGGACAGTACGTTTCAGAAATGAAAAGCGTTCAGAAAAAAATTTATGATTTAACAAAACTGACAACACATTTGACACGACCACCTTACGGATCTGATCCTGGCATTACGAAAAAGATGGCATCTGCCATCCACGCTGCAGACTTCCGAGTATGGGACTGGTCGATCGATTCAATGGACTGGTATTACAAAGATAGTGTAAAAGAAGTGGCAAATACGGTCATTCGGCGAGCAGAGCGTCCATTTGAAATCATTCTCTTGCATGAACAACCACAAGCTATCAAGGCCCTTCCGGCCATTGTTGCCGGACTTCAGAAAAAGGGCTATCAGTTCGCGATTTATGATGAAGATTTCCATATTCCGTACAACTTCGTGCAATACTCGAATTTATAAGGAGTTACTATCTAGATGAAAAAATCATTCGTAGCAGTACTGTTCCTGTCGAGCTTCGGACTCGCTGCCTGCTCCAACGATTCACCAGCCTCTCTTCATGAACAGCTAGAGCAACAAGTCAAAGGTGAAGAAAAAGCATTCACGTTAGCTGATCAACGTGCTCGTAAGGACGAAATTTCAGTTAATACGTACCAAGCCGTTCTTGATGCAGGTGCTGAAGAAATCAAACGCTCTCAAAATGAACGGGAGGAACTAGAAGCCTTAAATGACGAACGGCTTTCTTTATTGAAACAAGAAGAAACGTTACGTAAGGAAACGTACGCTGAACTTGATCTTGAAGAATTGAAGGATGCTGTAAACAAACTTGATGGTAAAGCAAAAACAGAGGGAACTGCCTTAGTGGCAATCATCAAGGAACGCCAGCAGACGTTTCAAACGTTCTCGAAAACGTATCGACAAGCGATGGACGCTGAAAAGAAAGTGCTTTCACGCTTGACTAAAAAACCGGATTTCGTTAAGATTGATGAGTCAACAGCGGATTTAAATCGTTTAACACGGAAAGCTACCGCGTCATTAAAGAAGTGGAATACGCTGACCGTTCGGTATAATCAAACGAAAACCCGGCTGTATCGTTTGCTCGACACATCAACTCAATAAATCACACAGGTTGCAACCAAACCCTGTCCAAAAAACCTGGACAAGGCCCCGTTGCAACCTTTTTTGTGTGGTTTTTACTAAAAATGGAGGGAAATTATTCATGCATCGCTCAAAAGCAACCTTATTCGTTCTCATTGGCGCTATCAGTTATGGTGTCCTCTCAACGATCGTCAAACTCGCTTATGCAGCTGGATTTAACTCAGCAGCCGTTTCTGGGAGTCAATTTTTCTTCGGTTGGCTGATGATTTTCGGTCTTGCCTTATTTACGAAAAATCTTCGTCTCGATCTCAAGACAGCTGGTCTTCTCATGTTGATCGGTATCTCTAGTGGTACAACTGGTTATCTGTACTATCAAAGTCTTCAGACCGTATCGGCATCCGTTGCAATCATTCTCTTATTCCAATTCACTTGGATCGGTGTCATCATCGATGCGCTCGCATTCAGACGTTTACCATCTCGCGCGCATTTCCTGTCTGCGATTCTGTTGATTGGCGGAGCCATTCTTGCGAGTGCCGCTTACTCGAGTCCACTTGACTTCCGTGGAACATTATTCGGTCTTGGAGCGGCTGTCAGCTTCTCAATTTTCTTACTCGCTAGTGGACGCATCGCCAATCATTTACCCGTCATCAAGAAGAGTTTTTACATGATGACAGGTGGTCTTGCTTTCGTCATGACGATGTATCCACCGACGACGTTCTTGTCCTCTGCGAACTTCGAAAATGGACTTCTGTTATACGCGATTCCGCTCGGTCTGTTCGCGTTAATTTTACCACCGCTCTTATTTGCTGCGGGCGCGCCTCACCTCTCCCCAGCAAGCGTTTCTTTGCTTGGAGCAGCTGAACTACCGACAGCAGTCATCTGTTCCGTGTTAATTTTAGGTGAACATCTGATGAGCTCTCAATGGATTGGGATCGTCATCATCTTGATTGGAATCTTTTATCCGATCTATCGCTCGAGCAAAACAGCACCTGTTGCGAACGTACAGCAAAACGACCTTTCCTGATCTCAGGAAAGGTCGTTTTTTTACTTCTGTCGCTTCATCGCATCTGCAACGAATTCGACATCTGTGCCAATGATGATTTGAACACTTGTTGCCCCCATCTTCATGACACCTTTTGCTCCAGCCGCTTTAATCGCCGCTTCATCAATGATGCTTGGATCCTTTACTTGAAGACGTAAACGTGTCGCACAGTTGTCAATCGACGTGACATTTTCTGTTCCTTTCAATCCAGCAAAAATTTGAGCTGCTTGTTGTTCATATTTATCGTCTGAGTCCGTCAAAACGACTCCCGTGTCTGTAACGAGCGATTCATCTTCACGACCTGGTGTCTTCAGATCGAATTTTGTGATCATGAAGTAGAACAGGAAGTAGTAGACGACCGCGAACGCGAGACCAACCGGGATGATCAACAATGGTTTTTTCGCAATCCCGAAGTTCAAGGCGTAATCAATGAAACCAGCCGAGAAGGAGAAGCCATGTAAAATACCGAGTAAGTTAACGATGGCCATCGATAGACCCGTTAGTACAGCATGGATGACGTATAAAACAGGTGACAAGAACATGAACGAGAACTCGATTGGTTCCGTAATTCCTGTCAGGAAGGATGTCAGTCCAAGACCAATCATCGCTCCGGCAACGGCTTTTCGATTTTCCTTACGCGCAGCCATGACGATGGCAAAGGCTGCAGCTGGCAAGGCAAACATCATGATCGGGAAGAAGCCAGCTTGATAAATCCCCGCTGTTGGATCTCCAGCGAAGAAACGCGCAATATCCCCGTTCGCTACCGTACCATCTGCTTTTTCGTATGAACCGAAAACAAACCAAAAAATATTATTTAAAACATGGTGCAAGCCGACAGGAATCAGGAGACGGTTAAAGAATCCAAACAAAGCAGCGCCTCCTGCGCCAAGACCGACCATCCATTCACCGGCACCGTTGATACCTTGCTCGATGAACGGCCAAACATAACCAAAGATGAAAGCAAGTACGAGCATGACAGCTGAGGTAATGATTGGAACAAAACGACGGCCTCCGAAGAATGCCAACCAATCCGGTAACTTAATATTGTAGAAGCGATTGTATAGAAGACCGGCAACGATACCCGCAATGATCCCACCGAATACTGCCATATTGACGGTTGAACCGAGCGTCGCCTGGTTCGCAATCGAACCAAGTGTCGCGCCATCGACCTTGGTCGAGGAATCATTGACGATCGCCGCAATCGCATCATATTTTGCTTGAATCTGTGCACTGGAATAATCCTTGTTCATCGAGTCGACGCCATTTTTTAAGACAAGATACCCGATGGCTCCGGCAAGACCCGCTGCCCCACTCGCATCAATCGATAGACCGATTGCGACACCAATGGCAAATATCAATGGAAGGTTATCAAAAATTGCCCCTCCTGCTGCTACCATCAATGGAATATCTAGCATATCCGCCGAACCTAATCGAAGTACGATTCCGGCAGCTGGTAATACTGCGATTGGTAACATCAAAGCCTTACCAATTCGTTGTAGAAACTGCAACATCCTTTTCACCCTTTCCTGAATAAAACGATAATGACAGAACAATGTAAACGCTTTTACGTTTTTAATTATTCCATATAAATATCTAAATGACTAGACCTTTATACAAATTATTCACTATCTTTTTTATTAGTATAAAAATTCATTATAGCAAACACTAAAAACCGGACTAGAGTATTCCTCCAGTCCGGTTTTTCTATTTAATTCCCACGGTCTTAACGACGAGTTGTATCTTCAAAATTTTGTTGAACGTTTCCTACGGTTTTCTTGGCGTCACCTTTTAATTGATCTTTTTTACCTTCGCGCTCTGTCGATTTATCTCCTGTTGCTTTACCGAGTGCTTCTTTTGCTTTACCCGCTACTTTATCAACAAGACCATCTGCTTTTTTATTGAGACCACTGTCATTTGACATAACCATTACCCCCATTTAAAAAGTTTTTTTTGCGATAGTTGTATGTTCCCGTATGACTGAATTTCAAACATTTCCTGTATCCATACCGACACTCATCCAAACAAAAATAACAGTGAACATCTTGTTCACTGTTATTCGATTTGAATGTATTCATTTACTGGGCGACGGAAACGCCTAACACTTGTTCAATCCGTTCGAACGCCCAATCCAACTCTTCTTTTGTGATGACAAGCGGTGGTGCAAAGCGAATGACTGTCTCGTGTGTTTCTTTACAGAGTAAGCCTTTCTCTTTCAACGCTTCGCAATATGGTCGAGCTGCTTCTGTTAGTTCAACACCAATGAACAATCCACGACCACGTACTTCTTTGATCATCGGGTTGTTAATTTGTTTTAATTTTTCCATGAAGTACGTACCGAGTTCGAGTGAACGTTCCGGTAACTTTTCGTCTTCTAATACTTCAAGTGAAGCAATCGATACGGCACAAGCGAGTGGATTACCACCGAACGTCGAGCCGTGTGAACCTGGATTGAAGACAGAAAGGACATCTTTATTCGCGGCAACACATGAGATTGGGAATACCCCACCACCCAGTGCTTTCCCAAGAATGTACATGTCTGGTGTTACCTCGTCCCAATCAGAAGCAAACCATTTACCGGAACGACCAAGTCCAGATTGAATCTCATCCGATACGAGCAAAACATTCTGCGCACGACAAACTTCTTGTGCATCTTTTAGGAAGCCATCATACGGAATTAAAATTCCTGCTTCGCCTTGAATCGGCTCCAAGATGAATGCCGCTGTATTTTCAGTGATTGCCTGTTTTAGTGCCTCCAGATCGCCGTATGGAATCGTCTTGATTCCAGGAAGAAGCGGTCCAAATCCTCGTTGATATTCTGCCTCCGTCGACATGGAGACGGCTGTCATCGTTCGACCGTGAAAGTTTCCTTCACAAACGATGATTTCAGCATCACCTGGGATTTGTTTCACTTCATATGCCCAGCGTCGTGCTGCTTTCACTGCCGTCTCAACAGCTTCCGCACCTGTATTCATCGGTAATACCATGTCTTTACCCGTCAATTGTGCTACTTTTTCATAGAAAAAGCCCAGTTGATCATTGTGGAAGGCACGTGACGTCAAAGTGATCTTATCCGCCTGTCGTTTTAGAGCTTCGATGATTTTCGGATGACGATGTCCTTGGTTGACGGCTGAGTAAGCACTCAACATATCCATATAACGACGTCCTTCCGGATCCGTGACGAAGACACCTTCTGCTTCTGAAATGACGATCGGGAGTGGATGGTAGTTATGTGCTCCGAACTGTTCTGTCTGTTGAATGATTTTCTCTGTTTGATTCATCAAGATTCCCCCTTATAGCTCTTTAGAAAACGCTTTCAAGATCATTATAGCAGATTTTCTTGTATAATCTTCATCTAAAAAATGTATAACCTAGAGGATTGGGATGCGTAAGAATTGAATATATTGGGAAAAGACAAGACAAGTGAACCGTCATCTCTTTTCATCATAAAGGAGCGTGCGCACGTAATGGATCGTTCGACCATTGATTCCTATGAAGTCGTCATTCAAGAGTTTCCACTACCGTCTTTCATCTTAAATATCGATTTGACCATTCGTTCCTGGAACGAGTTAGCAGAACAGCATTGGGGCTGGACACAACAGGAAATCGTTGGCCAAATCGTTCCTTTACTTGACCAGGAAGATATGGCATTCAGCCATCAAATTTGGCATTCCTTTTTAGAACGCCGTCAATCGGTCCAATTGCCGAATGCCTCCTTATTCCATAAGTCTGGTACTCCCATGACCTCAACGTTGCTACTGTCTCCTCTACTTGATGAAGTAGGCAACGTCGTTGCTGCTTTCGTTTGTGGTATTCCGTCTGCTCAACAACCGATTACAACAAAACCATTATTTCAAGGTTTGATGGATTTACGTCAGGCGTTCGATCAAATCGCCAGTGTCGCTGTATTTGACGCGCGTGGTGCAATTACGTATATAAACGACCAACTCATGGATGTAACAGGTTACTGTCCTGAAATGCTTATTGGTCAGCCATGGTCCGTAATTCTCGATCAAACTAGTGCGACTGTCTCAGAAATCCGAACACAACTCCGTGAACGCAAAGCGTGGTCTGGTCGTCTTAGTCTCACTTCACATACGGGTGAACGAAAACATCTCCAAGCAACATTGATTCCGATTTATGATGCAAACGGCGTTCGTTTTCAGCATCTGTTCATCGGTAACGACATTACGGAAACAACTGTGCTTGAAGAAGAACTTGATTTTTTAGTGCATCACCATGAGATGACGCATTTATTAAATAAACGTGGATTTTTACGCGAAGGGGAAGCATTGTTCCAGTCTGCTGCATCACATGAACCCATTGCACTCATTTTGTTCGATATCGATCGTTTCAAAGTCATAAACGATTCGTTTGGAACACATGTCGGGGATCAACTCCTTCAAGCAATGGCAACACGGCTTTTGGAACATACGACGGGTGTCCTTGCTTTTCATCCGACGAGTGATTTATTCGGTGTCCTATTACCTGCACCCTCGAGTAATCTACTCTTTCAATATGCTCGAAAATTACAACAAGCGTTACAACGTCCTTATTACATTAACGGTCATTCACTCATCGTTTCTTGCACATTCGGTATCACTGTCTATCCGTCTGAAGCGAAAACACTTGAAGATTTATACCGCCGCTCTGAAACTGCTCTCTATGCGGGAAAATCAATTGGTACGGGAACGATTCAGTACTTAACACACGAGATGGACACACAATTCACACGTAAAATCCAACTCGAACGTTCTCTCTTCACAGCACTCGAAGATCAGTCGCTCTACCTTGCTTATCAACCGATCATCGAGCTTCAATCACAAGCCGTCAAAGGATTCGAAGCGTTATTACGCTGGAATCATACGGCGCTCGGAAATATTCCGCCGGATGAGTTCATTCCACTCGCCGAAGAAGCTTCTCTAATCACACCAATCAACAACTGGGTCATCATCGAAGCATGCGAACAGCTCGCGAAGTGGCAACAAACGATTGACCCTGAATTGACGATGGCGATCAACATTTCACCGCACCAATTCCAAAGTGACTCCTTTATTCGAACGTTGCAACATATCGTAACGGAGCGACTCGTTTCGCCATCTTCCGTCACGCTCGAGATGACAGAGAATATTGCTATCTTACAGACACAACGAACCGTCGAACGCATGCACCTCATTAAGTCACTCGGTTTCCGCTTATCGATTGATGATTTTGGAACAGGCTACTCTTCTTTACAGTATCTCAGTGCGTTTCCAATTGATGAATTAAAAATCGATAAAGTGTTTATTGATGGACTAGCAAAGAACGATCATGCTTTGCTGGATTCTATCATTCAACTGGGTCGCAATCTAGAGTTGAACCTCGTCGCTGAGGGTGTTGAGACAGAGCATGCCTTGACTTACTTGAAAACGACAGATTGCCAGTACATGCAAGGGTTCATTTTCTCTGAACCACTGTCCGTACAGGATGTCGAAAAACGATTCTCAACCCCTTAATAAAAAAAGAAGTCACGGTGGAAAAGCATCCACCACGACTTCTTTTTTCATATCGTTTTTTACAATTACAATTGAATTTCTCCTACGACCATTCCGTAAACAGCCACTCCGGCTAAGACAACAAGAATCATGCTAGCAATCCACTCGTAGCGTGACATGCCTGTCCGTTGCTGTTCTCGTTCTGCTAACGCATATGCTAAAATGCCTGGCGCATAAACTAATGCCGCAATGACGATATACCAAACGCCCGACGCATAGACGAGCCAAATAGAGTACGCGGATGCGATGACCGAGAAGAGTAACATTTTCCGATTCCGCTCTTCCCGTGAAGTCCGGATGCTGTACAAGGCTGATAACAGATATGGTAAGAGCGCACAAATCCCGGCAATACTTGATAGAACGAGATACGTCTGTGCAGAGAATAGCGCAATCCCAGCAACAATTTGTGTGGCGATCTGTGTAATCAGTAGTGCTCCGACTGGTGCCCCTTTTCGATTCGTCTTAGCGAATGCTTTCGGGAACGCACCATCTTTCGCAACCAAATATGAAATCTCTGATGCTAAAATCGTCCATCCAAGAAGCGCTCCGGATAGAGAGATGATTAAACCAATCATGATGATCGTCGCGCCGACTGGTCCGATTGCTGCCTCTAATACATACGCCATCGTCGGTTCCTTTAATCCAGCCAGTTTTTCTTGACTAAGGACGCCAAGTGATAAGACCGAAATCAAGATATAGATGACCAAAACACCAACGAGTCCCGTTACGGTCGCTTTTCCGACATCACTTCGATTTTTAGCACGACTCGATAAAACGACTGCCCCTTCAATTCCAACGAACGCCCAAAGCGTGACGAGCATCGTTCCTTTTACTTGATCGAAGATTGAACCGAGTTCTGTCCCATCTCCCCAGATGTCTAAATTGAACGTTTTGATATTAAAGGCGATCCCAACCAATAGAATGAAAATTAAGATTGGAACGAGCTTTGCAATCGTTGTAATCAGATTGACGAGGGTCGCTTCCTTGATCCCGCTTGAGACAAGCCAGAATAATCCCCAAATGACGACCATACTCATTAAAAGAAGGAATATCCGATTCTCTGCCGCGAAAATCGGGAAGAAATAACTAATCGCATTGAAGACGAGCGTGATGTTCGCAACCGTTCCAATCCATGCAGATACCCAGTATCCCCAAGCACTGTTGAAACCGACGAAACGTCCGAACCCTTCACGTGCATAGGCATAAATACCACCTTCAAGTTCGGGTTTACTGTTTGCAAGGTGCTGAAAGACGAGCGCGAGCATGATCATTCCAATTCCTGTGATACTCCAGCCGATGAGAATAGGTCCTGCACTTGCACTTTGGGCCATTGCACCGGGAAGGTTAAAGGCACCTCCACCGACCATCGAACCGATGACCATTGCTGCGAGAGCAAAGAAGCCGATTTTTTGCTGATTCATGATGAGACACTTCCTTTTTCCGTATATCTATTACATCTTACGTATATTCATTCGAAAGACACAAAAGTCATTATAACAAATCACCTTTTAAAGTAAAGAAAGGATTTGAGACGAATGAACTGGATTCATGTATTTCAGCTCGAGGACCTCTTCAAACTCCTAATAGCTGCTGCCCTTGGAATTTTCATGGGATTCGAGCGTGAAATAAAAAATAAACCGGTCGGTATACGCACTAGCCTCGTAATTACCCTCATCAGCTGTCTTTTAACCATCGTATCGATCAAATCCGTTTCACTCTATCACGATATGGCGACGAATGTTCAAATGGATCCGATGCGCCTTGTCGCACAAATCATTGCCGGAATCGGCTTCATTGGTGCTGGTGTCATTTTGCGTCGCCCTCACGATATCGTCAGTGGATTGACGACGGCCGCCATTATATGGAGTTCAAGTGGAATTGGAATTGCTGTCGGTGCAGGATTTATATGGGAATCAGTTTTTCTTGTTTTGTTTTTGTTCTTCTTATTAGAGGGGTTGACTCGAGGAATGCGCCGTATTAATAACAGTCGGTTCGAAGCGAACGTCCTTGTCGCACACTTGCTCCTTCCTGCTGATCTGGATCCATCTGAAATCATCTTCGCTCTTGAACGAAAAGGTGTTCATATTACGAATATGCGCATGCGAGGAGATCCGGTTCGATTGACATTACGAATGTATTCCCCGCATAAACTGACCATATTCCTACTTTATGACTATTTAAAATCACTCGGAATTAAGGATATAGACCTTGATCAGTGAGAATTATCTGAAAATTTATGTTGCATTTTTAATCACTTTCACTTAAATTAACAATATGTTCACATTTTTCTGAAATATTTAACTCTAACTCTCGGGGGGTCATCGTTCCATGAATAAAACATCGAAAATTGCGTTTGCTGGACTATCTAGCATCGCACTACTTGCTGTCGCTGCATGCGGGCAAGGAAATGATGAAAACACAAGCGGATCTGATTCAAAAAACAAGAAAAAGGAAGTCACGCTCGTTTCGACGACAGATGTACCTCAGCTTGATCCGACGAAAACGACGGACTCGACTTCCATCATTGTTACGAACAACGTCTTTGAAGGACTTTATCGACTTGATGGTGATAACAAGCCGACACCTGGAATCGCAGAAAGTGTCGAAGTGTCAAAAGATAAAAAGACATATACGTTTAAATTGCGTAAAGATGCGAAGTGGTCGGATGGATCAGCCGTCACAGCAGATGATTTCATCTATGCTTGGAAGCGTGCACTTGATCCAAAGACAGCCGCAGAATACGCATACATTTTACAGGACTTGAAAAATGCCAATAAAATTATGGCAGGCAAAGCTGAACTCGATGAACTCGGTGTCAAGAAAATCGATGATCAGACACTTGAAGTACAACTCGAAGCTCCAGCACCTTACTTCCTTGGTTTGACGAGTTTTCCGACTTACTTACCATTAAAGCAATCATTCGTTGAAGATAAAGGCGATAAGTTCGCGACAAGTGTGGACACTATGGTCTTCAACGGACCTTTTGTCCTCGATAAGTGGCAAGCGAACGCGGGTTGGACATATAAGAAAAACCCGGATTACTGGGATAAAGCAAACGTCAAGATGGATCAGATCAACGTTAAAGTCGTTAAGGAAATCTCGACTGGCGTCAACCTCTTTGAAGCAAAAGAGGTCGACTTCGCACCGATTACATCTGAATTCGTTTCACAATATGAAAAATCAGAGGATTACAAGACACGTCCAGATGCTCGGATCAACTTCCTCCGCTTTAACCAAAAGAATAAAGCATTGAAAAACAAGAACATCCGAAAAGCGCTCGCACTTGGTTTTGAGAAACAAGGGATTACGGACGTCATCCTAAACGATGGATCAAAACCAGCAAACTTCATCGTTGCGAAAGACTTCACGTTCACACCGGATGGTGAGGATTTCCGAGCGAAATATCCGGATCTTCAAAGCTATGATGCCGATGCAGCGAAAAAAGCTTGGGATGCTGGATTGAAAGAACTTGGTGTCAAAACAGTCGAACTCAGCATGCTCTCACGAGATGAGGATGCATTCAAGAAAGTCTCTGAATACTTAAAAGGTGATCTAGAGAAACATCTTCCTGGTTTGACGATCAATATCAAACAACAACCGTTCAAGAACTTCCTCGACCTCGAATCGAAGGGCGATTATGATATCTCTGCAGCTGGATGGGGACCTGACTATCAGGATCCAATGACGTTCCTCGATATGTGGTTGACAGGCGGAAGCTTCAACCGGATGGAATACTCGAACAAAAAATTCGATGATCTCATCAAAGGGGCAAAACAACAAGCAGATGAAGCGAAACGTTGGTCTGATATGCAAGAAGCTGAAAAAATCTTGCTAACCGATGACTACGCGATCGCGCCGATCTATCAAAAAGGTGAAGCGTACTTGCAACGGACAAACATTGATAAATTATACCGTCACCCATTCGGTGCCGATATGAGCTTTAAATGGATGGAAATCAAGTAAACGAGGACCTGACGCACACATCGAATTCTTTAATCAACAAGTAGTGGACCTCGTCCGCTACTTGTTTTTGATTTCCTGAAGATATCTCTAAAAACAACAAAGACCCCTTCTGACGGAGCCATCGGGGGTCTTTACTGTGCGATTTGTTTATAAAAAGCGATTTCTTCATCTTGTCCTTCTTCCACTGCTCGGAAGAATTCAGCAAAATAGGCGTACAAAACGGTGCGTTCTTCATACGTCGGTCTGGCTTGACGAATAACGGAGAATGCAAGGTTTCGCAATTGACGTTTCGTTCGCCGATGTGTCGGAAGTGCATAAAATTGACGCGTGAATGAACGATAGACGTCCGCAATCAAGACTTCATGTCCTTCAAAATATGATTTATCCATAAATATAGCCCCCTTTCCACTTTAGTGATCCTATTCTTTTCTACGACTCTTTTAAATAAAGAGTTTCAAAGAAAGTGAGATTTCTCACAAATGATATAGACCTTACTATAACAAGCTTTCCAAAATGATTCAACATCCAAACTATTAAGTTTCATTAAGAATATTTAGACCTTTTGTAAAGTATCTTTCTTTGATTTTAGATCATCTATTTCTAATAAAAAACGGTCTGAGTCCCGGAAAGAGACTCAGACTCGCGATGGACTTTAGTTTGCTTGTACTGAAATATGCTGGAAGTGTTTCACATCGAATAACCCACTGTCGGTCAACTTCAATTCCGGAATGACCGGTAAGCAAAGGAACGACATCGTCAAATAAGGATTAAAGGACCGATCCGCTTCTAATACATCAAGTGCATCGTTTAATGCTTCGAGTGTATCCCCGACTTCTTGGAAAGGACGATTCGTCATCAACCCAGCGATTTCAAGCGGTAACTCTGCAAGCACGTCTTGTCCATTAACAGCAATGACACCCCCACCCGCTTGAACAAGACGTTCTGCAGCGAGTTGCATCTCTTCGTCTGATGCCCCAACGATGACGAGATTATGTGAATCATGAGCAACGGTCGCAGCAATCGCTCCACGCTTCATCTTAAATCCTTTGACGATCCCAACTGCTGAGAACGATGTCCCGTGATGACGCTCAATGACAGCAATTTTTAAGAGATCCTCCTCTGGCACAGGAACGAAATGCCCTTCTTGAAGTGGAACGTCGAGAATTAAATGCTCGGTGACGATGCTTTTCGGAATGACTCCGATGACATGCGCACGTGCTGATTCGAGTGGAAGGGCGAATACTTCTGGTGTGATCGGTTTTGTATTCAAGGTTCCACGTAATGACTCCGGCACATGAGCACGGCGAACGGGTCGAATCGTTTTCCCTGCTCGTGCGACACAATTCCCTTGAATATAAACCTCATCAATCACGACGTTATCGGCATCCGATAATAAGACGAAGTCCGCCCGGCGTCCTGGTACGATGGCTCCCCGATCGTCTAGACGATACGCGTTCGTCGCGTGCAACGATGCCATCGCATACGCTGTTTCGCGTTTAATCCCATGACGAATCGCATAGCGAATATTATAATCAATCGTACCTTCGCGTAATGTATCGTCCAAATGTTTATCATCCGTACAGAAGAGGAACCTGCTGGCATTACTCTCTGTCACGGCATCGAGTACTTCCTTCAAGTTTCGGGCTGCTGACCCTTCCCGTACCTCGACATACAGACCACGACGTGCTCGTGCAATTGCATCTTCCTTACTGACGGATTCATGATCCGTCCGAATTCCAGCGACACCATAAATGTTGATTTCGCGTAGTCCGAGTCCTGCAGCATGTCCATCGACAAGTTTCCCTGCGTCTTCAATCTGTTTGATTTTTTGTAACATGTCGCGATCGGCTCGTTCGACAGCCGGATAATCCATGACTTCACCTAAACCATGGACACCCGGATGATTGACGAATGGCGCAAGTGCCGCAGCATCAAGTGATGCCCCCGCATGTTCAAACGAAGTCGCCGGGACACAGCTCGGTAACATCATGCGCACGTCAAGGGCGAGATCTTCTGCATCATCTAGCATGAAGGACAAACCTTCTGCGCCTTTGACGTTCGCAATCTCATGTGGATCCGCGATGATCGTCGTGACGCCTAGTGGTAAAATCGCCTGCTCATACTCACTTGGTGGTACCATCGATGATTCGATATGGACATGGGCATCAACAAAACTTGGAGCGATGAACAGACTCGTTCCCGGACGATTCTCGACTCCTTCATACCCCTCTCCGACAGCAGCAATAAAGCCTGAATCAATCGCTACATCTGCCGTATACGTCTCACGTGTCATGACATCGATGACTGAAATGTTCTGATAGACGACAGCTGCTTTCTCTTTTTTTGCAGCAATCGCAATCAATCGTTCACGTACTGTTTGTTCCATCCTGTCTCCTCCTGGTGTAAGCGTATTTTCACTATCTTACAATTAGTTTGGAAGCTGTTGCAATTTATTTTTTGTAACGTCAAGATGAAAGAGTATGGATTTAATGCCTGAGGGGGAAAAACGCATGAAATATCGTGTCGGTTCACTTATTCCAAACATCGATCCATCCGTTTATTTAGCGGATGGATCAAAGGTCATCGGAGAGGTCACGATCGGAAAAGACTCATCCGTCTGGTTCAATACAGTCATCCGGGGAGATGAAGGTCCGATCCAAATCGGAGAACGCGTCAACATTCAAGATGGTTCGATGATTCATCAGTATGAAGGGTTTCCGACTATCATTGAAGATGAAGTCACGATTGGTCATATGGCAATGATTCATGGAGGTATCATTCGAAAAGGAGCTTTGATTGGAATGTCGGCAACGATCCTTGATGAAGCTGAAATTGGAGAAGGTGCATTCGTTGCTGCCGGAAGTCTTGTTCCGCCAAAAATGAAGGTGCCTGCAGGGACAATGGTTATGGGGGTTCCTGCAAAAATCGTCCGCGATATCAGCGACCACGATCGATTCATCATGGAACGGACAGTCCGAAAATATGTGAAACGAGGGCAGCAATATGCCGATAGTTGTGAAGCCATTACAGAGGATTTGACAAGTTTGTGAGAACGTTTACAAAGTTCACAGGTTCTTAATACCTCCCCTCTTCCGTCTTTACAATTCTTTCGTACACTAGAGGTGCAAGAGATGAATCAAGACACAGAGAGGGGATTTTTATATGATTCCAGTATATGAAGAACGTATTATGTCTGATTTATTTTCATCTACGAGTAACCCAAGCTATGGTTTGCCGACGTTACCTGAATTCGAAACAGATTGGTTGACAGCTGAGGTTCAAGTACGTATCGTTAAAGATGCCGAGCACCGCCTTGGAACATTAAACCGAGAGGAAGAACGTGTATGATTCAGCAACGCACTGTTCGCGCTTGGCTCGCTAGTCGCATCAAAAAATAATTTAATCACTTGATTACGTATTTTCCAAAACGATATAGCGCGTCAGCGCGCATACAAAAAGAGCCGAAGCGGATTCCCGCCTCGGCTCTATCTGTTTATTTAGAAATCAATCCTTCTTTAATCAAGAAATCACGCGCGACTTTTTCAGGACGCTGCTTCTCAACATCTGCTTTGTAGTTCAGTTCTTGCATCGTTTCATCCGTGATTTTATCCTTCAATGTGTTGAGGACTTTTTTCAGCTCTGGATGTTCTTTAAGGGTTTCTTGACGAACAAGTGGTACCGCATAGTAGGGTGGGAAGAACTCTTTATCATCTTTGAGTACAGTCAAATCAAACTTCTTTAAAAGACCGTCTGTTGAAAAACTATCGATGACATTCGTTCGACCGTTCGTCAATGCTGTATAGCGAAGTCCTCCATCAACTGGTTGTACATCTTTGAACTTCATATCCGGATACTTCTTCTTTAGACCAAGATAACCATCCTCACGGTTCGCGAATTCAATCGTTGAACCGAGAATCAAGCGATCACTGACTTTTGACATGTCCGACACTGTCTTCAAGTCGTACTTCTTAATGTCTTCTTTTGTCATGGCAAGAGCATACGTATTGTTGAAGCCGATCGGATCTAGGACATCGACCTGACTTTTTTCGGGAATCATCTTCCCGACTTTTGCATAGACCGTTTTCGGATCCGTCTCGACTTCCTGCTTGAGCACGTCGATCAACAATGTCCCTGTGTACTCGACATACGCGTCAATCTCCCCTTTTTCAAGCGCCCCGTAAGCGACCTTCGTCCCCCCGAGATTTAATTGACGTTCGACTTGTAGATCCGTTTTATCTTCGATTAAATCCGCTAACATATTTCCAAGAATCAACTGTTCCGTAAAGTTCTTCGATCCGATGACGATCTTATCTTCCTTGAGGAAAGAATAAGCGACTGTACCACCAACCAATAGGAAGACGATGCTTGCGATTGCGATCTTGCGTCCCGCTGACATCGCTTTACGGCGCTTCCGTGCCTTGTTTTTAATTCGACCATCTGCGAGCGGAATACCGTTCGGCGCCACCGAATATTCAATCCGGCTGACGACGAAGTCGATGATAAGCGCTAAGATACCAGCTGGAATCGCTCCGGCGAGAATCTGGTTATTATCAACCGTTTGAATACCTGAAAAGACAAGGTAACCAAGACCACCGGCACCGATGAATGCTGAAATCGTCATTAAACCGACCGCTGTGACGGCTGAAATCCGAATCCCTGCCATCATGATCGGTAAGGCAAGCGGAATCTGGACCTTACTGAGGATTTGACGATCCGTCAAACCAATTCCTTTTGCTGCTTCAAGCGTATCTCCCGGAATACTCGATAGACCTGTGTACGTATTTTTGACGATCGGCAAGAGTGAATAGAGCACGACCATGATGATCGCTGGTGTCGATCCGATACCGATGAACGGAATTAAGAAACCGAGTAAAGCAAGACTCGGGACGGCTTGCACGACGCTCGTCAGCGCGAGGACCGGTTTTGCGAACTTTTGATAGCGCGTGATTAAAATCCCGATCGGAATCCCAAGGACGACGGCGATGACGACGGCAAAGACCGTCAGCTGTAAGTGCTCCAGTAATAAGTCACCGATTTGATCGGTATTATTTTTTACATAATCAAAGAAACCGTTCATTGAACTTCCTCCTCATGAATGAATTGCTCACTCAAGACGGAAAGTAAGCTACTACGCGTGATTAATCCTCTTAGTTTTCCTGTTGCATCTGTTACCGGCAGATAACCTGTCTCTTCCTGATTCATGACTTCAAGGACATCAAGTAACGAATCGTGTTCATTGACGGCAATGATTTCGCCCTCCATTACTTCTTCAATTCGTTGGCTCTTATCCGGGATCGTCTGGATGTTCTTTAACTTAATCAGCCCTTGTAAAACGCGGTCACGATCAGTGATCAATAGACTGTCGACTTTTCGCCCACGCATGATTTCAATTCCCTGTAGCAATGTACGTTTACCACTGATTGAAACTGGATCCTCAATCATGATATCTTCTGCCTTGATGAATTCTGGACTACTCCAAATTTTATTTTTTCCGATGAACGATTCGACATATTCATCTTTTGGATGACGCAGGATTTCTTCTGGAGTATCGAACTGAACGATCTCCCCGTCACGCATGATACATATCCGATCCGCTAACTTGATCGCTTCATCCATATCATGAGTGACGAAAACAATCGTCTTTTTCACTTCCTCTTGTAAGTTGAAAAGCTCTTCCTGCAAATCATTACGAGTAACGGGATCGAGAGCACTGAACGGCTCATCCATTAGGATGACATCAGGATCATTCATCAGAGCACGCGCAAAACCGACACGTTGCTGCTGTCCGCCACTGAGTTCACTCGGATAACGATCAATAAATTGTCTCGGATCAAGCCCGACCATCGTTAATAGTTGTTCTGTCCGCTGATCCATTTGATCGTGATCTTTCCCCTCAAGTCCAGCAATCAATTGAATGTTTTCCCGGACCGTCATATGAGGGAACAGACCAGTTTGTTGAATGACATATCCCATATGTCGTCTTAATTCAATCGTATCCGTCTTCATGATATCCTTCCCATTGACCAAAATCGTGCCTGAAGAAGGTTCGATCAATCGATTGATCATTTTAAGTGATGTCGTTTTCCCACAACCACTTGGTCCGATGAAAACAACGAGTTCACCCTTTTGAATCTCGAGCGATAAGCCTTTTAAGACGACATTTTCCTTAAACTGCTTGCCGACGTTTTTGAATTCGATCATTCCTTCTCACTCCTTTTTACTATTTCCATATATTATGGTTTCCCAAAAAGATTATGGTTTAAACAAATTTCCATTAAATCAGTTTTATTTCTTTGAAAAAGGGGAAATTCTTAGTTCTTTTTTAAAAATAAAGGGAATACCTAAATAAAGAGTACTGATAAAGCATGTTTTGATGAAGGAGGCCCTTAACGATGAACATCAAGAAACCCACCATCATGATGATCGGATTGCTTCTCCTAACCCCACTTTCAATTCCCTCACAGGTCGATGCAGCGAGTTCTACGTTTGTCACAAAAGGAACGACGACCAAAAAAGTCGTCGCATTGACATTTGATGACGGTTCAGACGGAACGAACATTGCCAAAATATTAAGTGTCTTAAAAAGTAATCAAGTGAAAGCTACTTTCTTTTTAACAGGCAGTGGTGCAAACAACCATCCTCAATCGATTAAAAACATCACAACCGCCTCTCCAACACATCAAATCGGCAATCACTCGTATTCACATCCGGATTTCACGACTTTATCAGCAAGCCAAATGACAAGTGAATTATCCCGGACGGAGTCGCTCATCCGATCCTTGACCGGAAAAACGACGAAACCAATTTTTCGGGCGCCGTTCGGCGCGAGTAACAGCAAGGTATTGAGTGTCGTCGGAGCGGCTGGTTATACGAAAACGATTCAATGGAATATCGATTCGACGGATTGGAAAGGGATCTCTTCAACAGCCATCTTGGATCGTGTGTTACCAAAAGTCGTTCCTGGATCAATCATCCTCATGCACACTGGGGCTGGTGCGAAAGGAACACCAACCGCCCTGCCGACGATGATTTCGAAATTAAAAGCAAAAGGCTATTCGTTCGTCACGATTTCAGAACTGTTGCGTTCTACGGTCCCAACCGGTACGACGTATACGGTCAAAGCGGGCGATACACTCTATTCGATTGCCCGTAAATACAATGTCTCGGTCTCTGCCCTCGCGAGTGCGAACAACATCACGAATTGGAGTCTACTCAATGTCGGTCAAGTCTTAAAAATCCCGACAACGACGTATACGGTTAAAGCGGGTGATACACTTTACTCGATTGCGACACGTTACGGCGTCACCGTCACAGCATTAATGCAGGCGAACGGCATCACAAATCCGAATCTCTTACTCGTTGGACAAGTCTTGAAAATCCCAAAATGAATATACTGATCACAGCAAAAAAACGATTCCTCTCTAGTCGCGAGAAGAATCGTCACATGTATGAAAAACCGGCGAGATTGCGCCGGTTTTTTTGTCGTCAATCGCTTGACCCCTCACCTCTTATGACTCTGAACGGACCCCATTGATTCCAAGATCACACTGAACTAAGTCCGCATATGTTTGTCGACGGACGACTTCGCGGGATTCCCCGTCCCGAACGAAGACGAGTGCCGGACGTAAGAATTGATTGTAGTTGCTTGCCATCGAGAAGTTATACGCTCCCGTTCCAAATACAGCGAGGGTATCGCCACTCTTTGGCGTAACTAACTGCGCTTTTTCAGCGACGAGATCACCTGATTCACAAGCTGCTCCAACGACGGTCACTTCGGTCGTTTCGCCACTCATCCGGTTAGCGATGACGGTTTCATAAACCGCTCCGTAAAGTGCGGGACGAATGTTATCCGTCATTCCACCGTCCACCGAAAGATATGTCCGGACGCGTTCGATCTCTTTGATTGCCCCAACTGTATAAAGTGTCGTCCCTGCATTCGCAACGACCCAGCGTCCTGGTTCGATACCGATTCGCGGACGTTCGATGCCGAGTCGTGCCGTTTCCGTCTCAATGACATCCATGACGCGTGCGATCGTCGCTTCAAAATCAAGTGGCTGGTCGTCCTGCGTATAGGCAATTCCGAACCCACCTCCAACGTTGACTTCGCTGACTGTGAAATCATGTTGTACACGAATTATTTCGACGAAGCCCATCATCGTCCGAGCCGTCTGTTCGAACAGCGACGGATCTTGGATTTGCGAACCGACATGACAATGGATGCCAAGTAACGATAGATGTTCTGATGCTAAAATCGCTTCGATTGCGTCCAAGTAATCTGACGCATGTGTCGAGAAACCGAATTTCGTATCGACACCACCTGTCTGAATTTTCGCATGCGCTCCCCCGATGACTTGTGGCACGATCCGAATCAAGACATGAACCGTTCGACCAGCTTGTGCCGCAATCGCTTCCAGTTGTGCAATCTCTGCAAAGTGATCGATGACGATTCGTCCGACACCTTCTTCGACAGCATACTGAAGATCAGCCGTTGATTTATTCGAACCATGGAAATAAATTCGCTCTGCTGGAACGCCCGATTGACGGGCGATGAAGAGTTCCCCGCCCGTGACGACGTCAATTCCAAGACCATGACGCACGACTTGTTCATACACCGCACTGACAGTCAATGCTTTAGAAGCGAAGGAAGCATACGTATTCGGATACTTATCAAGGAAGTGTTCCCGGACGGTCGCCAGTCGATCCGTCAGCTCCCGTTCTGCCATCACGTACAATGGTGTTCCGTACTGTGCTGCAAGATCGGTCGCTGCGACACCATCGATGTGCAACGTGTTGTTTTCTTCTGTCAGGTATTGACTTCCATACATAATAAGTTCCTCCTTATAGATACTGATGCGTCAAACGCCACGATCGGGCACACATCTGCTCTGAATTGTTCGCTGCTCCTGTCCGGGTGATATCGTCAATTTCAACGCCATCCCCGTATAGCACGACCTCGTCTCCGACCTCAACCGTTCCATCGACAGCGACGAACGTATGACTCATGAATAATTTATTGATGACCGGATAAGGTTTTTCTTTAATATGAACAGGCAGAGCGGCACGCCCACGGACGACACCGTCTCCATAGCCGACTGGTAAGATGGCAATCCGCATCGGTTCTGTACTCGTAAAGTTCGTGCCATATCCCACGTGCTCACCCGGTCTGATTTCGCGAATTTCAACGACCTCCGTCGTCATCCGTAGCGATGGCACGAGCCAGTCCATCTTTTCGATCGGTGAATAGCCGAATAAGAAGATTCCAGGGCGGACATAATTACAAAATGCGAGACGCGGATCGTGTTTGACGATCGTTGCACTGTTTTCCGAGTGCATATACGTAAACGTATGGCGATTTCGTAGTACATCGGCAATGGCGACGAAACGTTCGACTTGTCCATCGTGATCCGCATCCGGTTCATCGGCAAGTGGAAAGTGTGTATATAAACCCGTTAAAGCGAGCGAATCTGCTTGCGCAAGCGCAAGAACAGCTTCCGCCTCTTGAAGCGAATTGACACCAAAACGATTCATCCCGACGTTGATCTTCAAATGTAACTCGATTCCTTGCAGCTGTTTACTGTTTAGGGCGAGCCATTCTAGCGATGAGACACCGAGTGCAATTCCGAAACGTCGTGCTGTTTCAAAATCCTCCGTCGGATTCATCACCAGTACATAACTGTCTGGAAAATTCGTTTTGATTTCAATGGCTTCATACAACTCGGCGACAGCAAAATGATGCACATCAGACGCCATCAGCGTCTCGACCATCTCGAGCATCCCTAAGTTATACGCATTGTTCTTGACCACGGCAAAAATATGTTTACGTGACCGAGCGAAGACCGATGCGACGTTCTGTCGCACCGCCTTCCGATCGATCGTAACGAGTGTACGCGTCTTCATTCCGCAACAGCTGGAGTCACATACGTCAACCAATCCGCGTATTGCGGCAATTGACCTGTGACGGCTTGACGGTAAAGATCGAGCAATTCATCTGCGACGTTCCGTGTTCCGCCGTTGATGGAGATATGATCGATTTCGCCGACACTCGTGATTTCAGCAGCTGTTCCTGTTAAGAAAATCTCATCTGCGACATATAATTCATCGCGTCCGATGTGACGTTCGACGACAGGATAGCCTTGATCTTGTGCCAAACGGATAATGACTTGGCGTGTGATACCATCGAGTACTGAACAATCAAGTGATGGTGTATGAATCGTTCCGTTTTTAAGAAGGAAGAGGTTCGCGACACTCGCTTCACTGACATTTCCGTTCATGTCGAGTGCGATCGCTTCATCAAATCCATCACGGATGGCTTCACCTTTTAAGAGTTGTGAGTTCATATAGTTGGCAGCCGCTTTCGCTTGCATCGGCATCATCGTTGATGAGACGCGGCGATATGACGCGACTTTAGCACGGATGCCAGCGCCTTTATCGAAGTATTCCCCAAGTTCCCAGCAAGAGATGCCGACATGAACTGTCGTATCTTTCGCCATCAATGCTTGCCATGGCGTACCGAGGAACACGAATGGACGGATATAACAAGATTCGAATCCGTTTTTCGCAACTAGATCAATCGTCGCCTGGACGAGTTCATCAACCGTATACGGAATTGTGACGTGGTAATAGGCGCAACTACGGAAAAGACGTTCAATATGTTCCTTCAATTGGAAAATCGCCGGTCCGTCCGGTGTCGCGTAGGCACGAATTCCTTCAAAGAATCCACTACCATAGTGAATCGCATGTGACATGACGCTCGTGTTCGCATCTTTCGGATCATGAAAGACTCCATCTAACCAAATTGCTTCTCCATACTGTGTATCCACTGCCATGTGTTTTCCTCCTCTTCGACGTCAATCAGAGTGAACGTAAATCATCCACCAATTGCGTCTTCTCTTCTGTTTTCGCATCTTTCTGTTTGATGACACGTGCAGGTGTTCCGGCAACGACGCTTCCAGCAGGTACGTCTTCTGTGACGACACTACCGGCAGCGACGACGGCATCTTTACCGACTTTGACGCCTTCGAGAATGACTGCATTCGCACCAATCAAGACACCGTCTTCAATGATGACAGGTGTTTTTGAAGGTGGTTCGAGGACACCCGCGACCACGGCACCTGCGCCGACATGAACGTTTTTCCCGATCGTCCCACGTGCACCGACGACAGCGTTCATATCAATCATTGTACCATCTCCGATCGATGCGCCGATATTAATGATGGCACCCATCATAACGACCGCGTTGTCACCAATGACGACATGATCACGAATCCATGAACCTGGTTCGATTCGCGCATTCAAATGACGTGTATCAAGCATAGGTACCGCACTGTTGCGACGGTCATACTCCACATGAACATCCGTGATGCGATCTGAATACTTTTCTAAGAAAGTAGCCGCAAGTCCTGCATCTGCGAAGAAAATTTTTGATTCATCTGATCCGAACGCTGTAGCACCTTCGATCGTCAAGCCCGCCAAATCGCCGTTAACATAAAGTTTTACCGGTGTTTGTTTTTTTGCATCTTTAATGAATTTAGCAATTTCGTAAGCATCAGTGAGTAACATGTGAATCCTCCTGTGTGTAGAGCGTCTCTAACGTATAGAGTCCCGCTGTTTTTTGAATGAGTGCTTCAGCTGCTTTGATCGCACCAGAAGCAAATACTTTTTTCGATAGCGCTGTATGTTTGATTTCAATCAACTCGTCGACACCTGCGAATAAGACTTCGTGTTCTCCGAAGATCGTTCCACCGCGCATCGCATGCATCCCGATCTCGTTCGTCTCCCGCTTTTGCCGCGTCTGCGACCGGTCATACACAGGTGTGACGTCACGTGCCGTCTGAATCGTTTGCAGTAACAACTCGGCCGTCCCACTTGGAGCATCGACTTTTTGATTATGATGTTTCTCAAGCAATTCGATGTCATACGCCCCTGCCAGTGGCACCAGTGTCTTCAGTAGTTGCTGCACCATTGCGATACCATACGACATGTTATACGACTGGAAGATCGGAATTTCTTTTGCAGCGTCCTTGATGGACGCAAGCTCCGCTTCAGAAAAACCAGTCGTCGCGATAACGAGTGGCGTCTTTGTCGCCAGCCCGTATGCGAGTAGATCCGGTAGCAAACTCGGATGCGAGAAGTCGATGATCGCATCGACTGTTTCTGACATCTCCGTCAGCTCGGCATATGAAGCGATTGTATCGGATGACTTCGTCCGGTCAACGATCGCAACGACACTTTGCGCTGCTAGTTCGACGACGTATTGTCCTGTCGCCCCATAACCGTGTAACGCGAGTCTCATCGAACCACTCCTTTGTAAGCACGCATTGTTTCAAGTAAATGGGCATGACCCGATTCCGATTGACGGACGAGTGGTAAGCGCGGTGCACCGACAGCAAAGCCAAGTTCTTCAAGCGATGCTTTAACTGGAATCGGATTGACGTCACTGAACAAAGCACCGATGACTGGTAACAAGTCTGCCTGAATCCGGCGGGCCGTGGCGAGATCTTGCGCGAGTAACGCTTCAGCAAGTGCTTGTGTCTCTGCTGGATACGGATTTGAAAGAACCGAGATGACGCCCTGTGCACCCCATGCCATGTACGGTAGGATTTGATCATCATTTCCACAGAAGACCGCGAAGTCTTCCGGAATCGCCGCCATCAGTTCACCCATGAAGCTGACGTCTCCACTCGCTTCTTTAAAAGCTTGAATCCGAGGATGACGTGCCAATGTCACCGCTGTTTCGACGGCAATCGCAACACCAGTCCGTGACGGGACATTGTACAGCATGATTGGTAATTGTGTAGCATCAGCAACTGCCGTGAAGTGTGCGATGAGACCAGCTTGTGATGTTTTATTGTAATAAGGCGTCACAAGCATCGCTGCGTCCGCACCGAGGCGTTCTGCGAGTAATGTTTTCTCGATCGTTACTGCCGTGTTGTTCGAACCCGTTCCTGCAATGATGGGTACTCGTCCTGCCGTGACCTGAACGGCAGTCGTCAGTAGTTGTTCGAATTCCGTATTCGTCAATGTCGAGCCTTCTCCTGTCGTCCCTCCGACGACAAGTGCCTGAATCCCTGCTGCGAGTTGTTGCTCGATCAAGCGTTCGAATACATGTAAATCCAACTCGCCTGCTTCATTAAATGGTGTGACGAGTGCTGTACCTGCTCCTTTGAACATGAAGAACTCCTCCTTTTTTATGAATGAATCGACTCTTCGATCGCTTGGCGTGCAACTTGTACGGCGTTCGACGCAGCACCTTTTCGGATGTTGTCAGCTACACACCAAAGATGGAACGTGTTCGCGAGACTATCATCTTGTCGAATCCGACCGACGTAGACGTCGTCCGTCCCACTCGCATCGAGTGGCATCGGATAGCGTGTATTCGCGACATCATCGACGAGGACGACGCCGGGTGCGTTTTTAAGTGCTTCACGAATCGTTGCAACCGTCGTCGGTTGTGTAAACGTGACATTGATTGCAACCGAGTGAGAGTTCGTGACCGGAACCCGGACACACGTCGCACTGACAGGCAATGCTGGAAGATTGAAGATTTTTCTTGTTTCATCAATCATCTTCTGCTCCTCTTTCGTATAGCCGTTCTCAAGGAACACATCGATATGCGGCAAGATGTTATCGTGAATCGGATGCGGATAATTGACAGGTTCTTCTCCGCGCGCCCCACGCGCCAAGTCCTCGATCCCTTTTTGACCAGAACCCGATACTGCCTGATACGTCGTGTAATTGATCCGTTCGAATCCCAGTGACTGGAGCGGTGCTAAGGCGACGACGGATTGAATCGTCGAACAGTTCGGATTCGCAATTAAGCGATCCGTCGCTTGAATCGATTGTGGATTAACTTCTGGCACAACAAGCGGAATCGTCTCCTGCATCCGGAAGGCACTTGAGTTATCGACGACGAGTGTTCCATTTTCAGCTAGTAAAGGGGCATATTGTTCACTGATCGTTCCGCCCGCTGCGAACAGCGCGACATCGATACCGTCTTCCGTGATGTTCGGTGTCAACGCTTGAATCGTGATGTCTTCTCCTTTGAACTGTACCGTGTTCCCTGCTGAACGAGCAGAAGCATAGGCGGATAAGCGGCTGACCGGGAAATCCAGTTCTGCGAGTACTTGTAACATTTTTTGACCGACGGCGCCGGTTGCTCCAATGACGGCTACATGATACATGCTGTTTTCCTCCTTATAACTCGAACGCGTTTGCAATCGCTGCAACCGTCCGTTCGATATCTGCTTGTGCAATCGTATACGAGATACTGATTTCTGATGTCGTAACTTGATAGAACGGGATGTTCTCCGCTCGGAAGATCGCGAACAACTTTGAGGCAACACCTGTCGCATCTCGCATTCCGATTCCGACGACAGACAACTTCGCGTGCTGATCGTGGCGGTCGACCTTGACTGTCGTGAAGCGATCCATGATATCTTTCAATGCTTCGTCGAGGAACTCTTCCTCGTCGAGTGGACAAGAGAACGATAAGAAGATGTCACTGTCGAACGTCGTTTGACTGATCATGTCGATATTGACGTGACGGTTCGATAAGAGTTCGAAGATATCGGCTACTGCTGCATTCGTTTGCGGTACGTGTTTGATTGATACCGTCAAGACGTTCTTCGTCACACTGACACTCGTCACCGCTTTTTGTTCCATTGTTTCCGTCGCTTCCATGATCCATGTTCCCCTTTTCGATTCAAGTGTTTTCCCGACGAAGATGTGTACGCCGTATTTTTTTCCTAGTTCGACACTTCGCATTTCCATGACCTTCGACCCGAGGGCGCTCATTTCCATCATCTCATCATACGAGATATGTGGAATCGGTTGAGCAGTGGCATGGATTCGTGGATCAGCCGTATACACACCGTCGACATCAGTGTAGATTTCACACCGTTTATCAAGGACTGCCGCAAGAGCAACAGCCGTCGTATCCGATCCGCCTCGTCCGAGTGTCGTCACGTCACCAAGTTCGTTGACACCTTGGAATCCGGCGACGATGACAACATCGTACGTTTCGAGTTTTTGTCGTAATAGATCTCCATCGATCTGTTTGATTTTACTTTTCGTATGCACGCCCATCGTGCTGATCCCTGCTTGCGCGCCCGTTTGCGATAACGCTTTGACGCCAAGTGAGTTGAGAGCGATGCTGAGTAATGAAATCGTCTGTTCTTCTCCGATGGCAAGCAACCGATCGAGTTCTCGCCGCTCAGGGCGATCCGTGATGGCTTGCGCCTGAGCGATCAAAGAATCTGTCATCTTGCCCATCGCCGAAACGACGACGACGAGTTTTTCACCTTCGGCTGCGCGACTCTTCAAATAATTCGCAATAGACTGAATCTGTTCGACAGTCGCAACCGAGCTTCCACCAAATTTAAGTACAGTTGTCACAATCCTATCTCCTTTGTCCCGATACAGAAAAAAACGACGGGCCGGTAGGAGCGTTCCTACGGCCCGTCGTTATCACGATCGGACAAACGAAGACAAAGTCATTCGTTCTTTTACGTAAGATAGCGCTCCGAAACATCGGTTTCGGCAGTACAACGGATCTTAACCGTTGTACCAGCAAATAAGAAGAAGCATCTTCTCGTTCACTTCGGCGGACTTCCCCTTTCACATCATTCAGCATGCTTGCCTTCAAGAATGATGCTACTCATGTCATCCGCGCCTCTATCTGTCGGTTGTTAGTTACAGTTATAGCAGACATCTTTTGTTAAATCCAGTCATTTGACTGATTTTTTTCAAAATTCGTCAATTCGCAAGATGCTGTTTCGCGAGTTCGAGTTGCTCCGAAACGGCAGCAAACCCTGTACCGCCGTAGCTTGTCCGGCGTGCCACTGCTTGAACCGGATCGAGGAGCGGATAGACGTCTTCTGTGATATCAGGATGGAACGTTTGATACGTCTCGAGATTCAAGTCCTTCAGGAAACAACCGTTCTGCACACAGTAAAGGACGGCTTTCCCTACGATTTCATGCGCTTCCCGGAATGGTATGCCTTTCGTTACAAGGTAGTCGGCGAGTTCCGTTGCATTCGAGAAGTCTTGCATTGTCGCCTTCTTGAGCGCTTCGGTCTTAAACGTCGCGGATTCAATCATTCCGGTGAAGATTTGAACGGACTTGAGAACGGTATCTGCTGTATCGAAGACCCCTTCCTTATCCTCTTGCATGTCTTTGTTGTAAGCGAGTGGTAATGCCTTCATCGTCGTCAAGAAGCCCATCAGGTTGCCGTAGACGCGACCTGTTTTTCCACGAATCAATTCAGCAAAATCAGGGTTTTTCTTTTGTGGCATCATGCTTGAGCCTGTCGAGAAGGCGTCAGACAACTCGATGAAGCCGAATTCTTGCGACGCCCAGATGATGATTTCTTCACAAAAACGTGAGAGATGCATCATGACGGTCGAGGCGATTCCGAGATATTCAATGACAAAGTCGCGGTCGGAGACAGCATCGAGACTGTTCGGATAGACCGACTCAAAACCGAGCAACTCGGCAGAACGGAAACGGTCGATCGGGAACGTGGTCCCCGCGAGCGCGCCTGCCCCGAGTGGTGATTTCCGAATTCGTTTTTGATTGTCCGTCAACCGTTCGACATCACGTTCGAACATCCAGAAATAAGCGAGCAAGTGATGCGCAAGCGAGATTGGTTGTGCCCGTTGCAAATGCGTATACCCCGGCATAACCGTCTCGATATGTTGCTCAGCTTGTTCCGTAATGACCGATTGGAGCTCGCGTAATGCCGTCGTCAACGCTTCGACATGCTGCTCCATCCATAGATGTAAATCGGTTGCGACTTGATCGTTTCGGCTCCGTGCCGTATGCAGTTTCCCTGCAACTGGACCGATCTGTTCCGTCAACAAACGCTCAAGATTCATATGAATGTCTTCGTCCGCTAATGTGTAGGAATGGTCCTTTAACGTCGCTTCGAGTTGCTTTAATCCTTGCTGGATTTGTGTCCACTCATCTTGAGCGAGAATCCCTTGTTCAAATAACATCTGTGCATGTGCGAGACTGCCTTTCAAATCAACGCTTGCTAATTTTTGATCGAACGTGATTGATGCTCCGAAGGCTTCCGCTTGAGCGGAAGCACTTTCCGTAAAACGTCCACCCCAGAGTTTGGTCATTTCGTTACACCCGCCTGACGATGTACACTCGCATGCGTTGAAACGGCAAGACCGTGTAATTTGATGAAGCCTTTTGCTGCTTCATGATCGAATGCATCTTCTTTCGTGTACGTCGCAAGTTTCTCATCATAAAGCGAGACAGCCGACTGACGACCTGTAACAGTTGCATTTCCTTTGAACAGTTTAACGCGAACTTCTCCTGTAACGTCCTGTTGTGTTGCCGTCAAGAAAGCTTTCAAGCCTTTCGTCAATGGCGCATGGAAGAGACCGTTGTAGATTGTTTCTGCGTATTGTTTGCTGAGTAATGGTTTGAAATGCGCGACGTCCTTCGTCAATGTAATCGTCTCGAGTGTAGCGTGCGCTTTGAGTAAAACAGTTGCGCCTGGGCACTCATAGACTTCCCGCGATTTGATACCGACGAGACGGTTCTCGACGTGGTCGATCCGTCCGACCCCATGTGCTCCAGCGATGATGTTCAGTTCCGTAATCAGTTTCGCTAATGGATACTTCGTCCCGTTGATAGAAACTGGAACACCTGCTTCAAAGCCGATAATGACTTCTTCTGCCTGATCCGGAGCGTCTTCTGGTGCTACCGTCAACGCATATGCGTCTTGTGGTGGTTCTGTCCATGGATTTTCTAGGACGCCACATTCATTACTCCGTCCCCAAAGGTTCATGTCGATCGAGTATGGGCTGTCGAGGTTGATCGGGATTGGCACATTGTTTTCTTTCGCGTAGGCGATCTCTTCTTCCCGTGACCATTTCCATTCCCGAACCGGTGCGATGACTTCGAGTGACGGATCAAGTGCCGCGACCGAAACTTCGAACCGGACCTGGTCGTTCCCTTTTCCGGTACATCCGTGTGCGACCGCCGTCGCACCATGCTGATGTGCGACTTCGACGAGCTTTTCTGCGATCAATGGACGCGAAAGCGCTGAGATCAACGGATAGGCATTTTCGTAATGGGCGCCATATTGAAGTGCTGGCAAGACAAAGTCTTGTGCGAATTCTTCTTTGACATCGAGAACGATTGATTCGATCGCACCGACGAGGAGTGCTTTTTCCTTGATGACGGATAAATCTTTTCCTTCTCCGACATCCATGCATAAGGCAATGACATCATAGTCCTTGCTCAACCATTTGATGGCTACTGATGTATCGAGTCCCCCAGAGTACGCTAAGATTAATTTTTGTTTTGACATGTATAATTCCCTCCTGGTTTTTAATTCATTTGTCTGTATAAAAATTCATTATGAATTATATATATACATAGAAAACAAAAAAAAGAAACCCTTTTTGCAGGATTTCTTTCAAAATAACTTACATTTTCTTCTCCATCGTCCGGTGTGGAATGCCCGCATCGTCGAATTCATCGGAGACGATCGTATAACCAAGACCTTGATAAAACGGGATGGCTTGGACTTGTGCACCGAGTGTCAGCAGTTGTTTTCCTTCACGCCGCGCGACACGTTCCATCGCCTGCATCAACTCACCACCGTATCCTTTTCCTCGGGCTGTCGACAGCGTCGCCACACGCTCCACCTTCATCCGTTGGTCGTCATATGGTCGTGTGCGACCCGTTGCAACCGGTCGACTCTGTTCATCGAGGACAAGCAGATGAATCGCTGTTTCATCATGTGTATCGTATTCAAGATGACGTGGTACGCCTTGTTCCTCGACGAAGACACGCTCCCGGATCATCCGAACGGCTTGATGTTGTTCTGCTGTACGTACTTGAATGACTGTCATAACTGATATTCCTCCCGTAATCGATCGACATATGCCATCGCATCATCCCGATTCGTAAATTGTGCTTGTGCCTGAACCGCACTTCCTCCACCTCGTCCATTGAATGCTTGGACATGCGCTTTAGCGAACTTCCCGAGATGGGGTTCCCCTGGACTACTCATCAGTAACTTGTTTGTCGTCCCATTCCAGACGACGCCGACGCGTCCCGCTTCTTGGATCGCTTTAGCGAGTTGCTCGGATGCTTTGATTTCTTCATTCAGATGTTCAAACATCAGAATACCTTCTTGTTGTTCTAAAGCTTGAGCGAGCGTGAATGTTGCAAGTTGTTCCTGGGCGTGTTCGACCTGTTTCGTTAAGCGTTTCTGTTCTTCTTGTAACGCTTGAACGGCTTCTAGCATTTGAACCGGCTTGACTGACAAAGCTTGCGCCGCTTCCCTCAAGGCGTGACGTTCTGACTGAACAAGTTGGTATGCCCGTTCCTTTGCGACATAGGATAGACGAATGTTCCCACGAATCCGTTCGACCCCAGTAAAGAGAATCAACTCGAGCTGTGCCGTCGAATTGAGATGCGTCCCACCACAGGCACTATAATCAAGTGTGCCGATTTGAACGACACGAATTCGTCCTTCGACTTGTGGTGTTTTTCGTAATGGTAGACGTAGGGCTTCCTCCTCGTCATATTCAGTCGCCGTGATCGGTAATCCTTGTTCAATCACATGTCGTAATCGTCGATCCAGCTGTTCTTGTTGAATAGTTGTCCATTCAGGTGTCTCGATATCAAGCGTCGAAACCTCACTTCCCGTCCGAAAACTAAGCGTTTTGATGTTCGACTCATCGTGTAAGATCGCAGAGATGACGTGTTGTGCCGTATGTTGCGCCGCATGATCAATTCGGACTGCATCATCTATGATCCCGGTGACGTCTCCTGTGAGCGGATTCGCCAGTTGATGCCAGACGACACCGTCTTCGATTTGAACGTCAAGGACAGGTTGGTTGTTCAATGTTCCACGATCCGCTGGCTGTCCACCGCTCTCCGGATAAAAGTAACTTTTCTCTAAAGCAACCCAATAGCCGTCTACTTGTTTTGTCGCACGAAGGGATGTCTGAAAGGTTCGGACATCGGATTCTATTTGTTCGGGGCGCATGCCTCGACCACCTTTCTCTGTCAGTTTCACTCTGTATTATGCCATATTTCATCCAGAACCGTTTGTCGGCTTGCCTTTTTCCTAGTACACTAGACGAAAGACTACCGATCGCGAAGGGACGAAATGCCGTGATTCAGCACATCAATAAAAATTCACCACTCCCCATTTACTATCAAATTGAAGCTGCCTTAAAACAACAAATCGAAAGCGGCGTCCTTCAACCTGGAGACTTGATTCCGTCCGAGCGCGAATTCGCCGAGGCCCACCAAATTAGCCGAATGACGGTTCGTCAAGCCATTTCAAACTTGGTCAACGCTGGTTACTTGATTCGTCAAAAAGGACGAGGAACATTCGTCGCGAATAAAAAAATCGTCATGCAACTTTCCGGTTTGACGAGTTTCTCGGAAGAGATGGAACATCTTGGACTAGAACCGACGAGTGCGCTCCTCTCCTATCAAATCATCGACGCGTCGATGACGATCGCAAATAAGCTCCGGATTCGCGAAGGCGCATCCGTATATGAATTGAAGCGTTTACGTATTGCTGATGAGCAAGCTCTTGCTCTTGAGACTGTCTACATCCCAGAGCAACTCTTGCCTGGACTCGATCAAGACGTCGCGACCGCATCACTCTATGCATTTGCTGAAGCGAGTGGATTAAACCTCGGACGTGCGAGTCAAACGTTTGAATCACGTCTCGCGACAAAGGAAGAAGCGAGTCACCTTGGCTTGTCGACCGCTTCGCCTGTCTTATCCGTCGAGCAACTGACGTATCTCGCGACGGAACAACCGTTTGAATACGTCATCTCTGCTTACCGAGGAGACCGATATACCTTCACTGTCGAAATGGAACGCCAACGCTGAAAAACCCCTCGAATCGCCATGCTGTGACGGTGATTCGAGGGGTTTTCGTGTATAGATTACTGCGCAGGGATCGTTTCTGTCTCTGGTGCTTGTTCTGTCGTATCTTGTACAGCATCCGTTTCATCTGCGATCGGCTTGACTTCTTGACCTTGCATCGCTTTCGCTAAGTTGCTCTTCACTTGTTCCAGTTGATTCGGATCGAGGTGGTATTCCCATTTCCCGCTAATGCCGATATAGCCTTCTCCAGCGAGCTGATACTCCGTTGTGTCACGGAGTGCTGCAGTGAAATCTGCTAAGCGTGTGTAATCATTCGGTCCTAAGTTTGTTTCAACATTATCACCCACGGCATCCAAAATATCACGGTATGCACTGAGCGAACGGAAACTTGCCGCTTCTTTTGCGACCGCTTGAATGACTTGCATCTGTTTTTGTCCGCGACCGATATCACCGAGCGGATCATCATGACGGTTCCGGACATAGGCCAGTGCCTGTTCCCCCGTCAAATGTTGCTTTCCTTTATCAACGGTGATGGTACCCGCTTTACGTTTTGAATCTTGTTCTTTAAACGCATACCGTACATCGATATCTACACCATCTAATGCATCAATCAATTGAACGAATCCTTGGAAATTAACTTTGATGACGTGATCGATTTGAATCCCGAGTAGGTTTTCTGTCGTTTCACGTGCTAATTTAATGCCGTTGTAGGAATTCGATTTATCCATCGAACCGAAGTAAAGGGCATGTGTGATCTTATCTTGCTCAACACCTGTCTTGCCGTAAGGGATATCATACTTCGAATAATCGATGTTCACGAGTGAATCACGTGGGATACTCGTCAACACTAATTGCTCCGTCTTTTTGTTCAAAATTCCGACGATCATGACGTCTGAACGAGCTGGTTCATGACGTTCCTTACTTTTTTTCGTTTCATCCGTTCCGAGAATCAAGAATGATTCAGACGGAACATCATCATATTTAGAGCTCACTTTTGAGCCGGGAATCTTAATCTGCGTCTTTGCCAATGTTTCTTGCGTTTTGATAAAAACAGCTCCAGCATAACCAGAACCGATGATTGTGACGAGCAGGACGAGTGCAGCGACGACTTTCATGAACATCTTGCCAGCACTTGGCTGTCTCTTTCGTGCGGATCGCGTTTCCATCATGTAAACCCTCATTTTCATGTAAATTTTCCGTAAAGTTCGCTAATCTCCATTATCCGGACATTTAATGAAATGTCAATTTACGTTTCGATTAAAGAAACCGCACAGAATAGTTGCATCTAAAATAATTCCGGTATCGTAGCACTTTGCCTGATTAGCATGAATGCTACCAGCATGTCGTCTTTCGTTATTTCCTTACCTATCTCACGTTAAAATATAAAATCGCATGAGACCGGGCTTTATTCCATTCTTTCATGAACCACAAAAAAGGTACAAAGCCAATTGATGGGGTGGCTCTGTACCTTGTAATTCATTCGTGTTTCTCCATCATGCTTTCATGAAATTCAAATAAGCAGCCCGCCCTGTACGTTTAGCGTCATCTGACAATAAAGAGGCGGCCTCTTCGTCGAGGATCACCATAACATCGGCATGGCGTTTGAGCACGGTCGCCGGACAATCCGTCGTCGCGACCCCTTCCATCATATCGCGGACGGCTTCTGCCTTTCGTTCGCTTGAAGCGACGAGAAGGATTTTTTTTGCTTCCATGATCGTACCGATTCCCATCGTGATCGCTTTCGTCGGCACTTCCTCCAATCGATCAAAGAAACGTTGATTCGCTTCTCGCGTCGATTCCGTCAATTCCGTCACGTGTGTCTTCGCATCGAACGGCGTACCTGGTTCATTGAAAGCGATGTGTCCATTCGCTCCGATTCCGAGCAATTGGATATCGATTCCTCGCTTGCGCACGAGCGCCTCGTATCGTTCACTTTCTTTAACCGGATCTTCCGTATTCCCGATTGGTACGAAAGACTCCTTGAAACGTACATCATTAAACAAGTGTTCTTGCATGAACGTATGGTAGCTTTGTGGATGTTCTGGGCTGAGACCGACATATTCATCTAGATTGACCGTCGTCACATGTCTGCAGTCAAGCGAGTCCTTCCGCCATTCTTCATACACACCAACTGGTGAACTGCCCGTCGCAAGCCCTACTGTTAATCCTTCCGGATGACGCTCAATTTCCTGTTTCAAAAATTGATACGCCACATGCGCTAATTCTTCTCCTTTTTCTACAATCATCCATTTCATGAGGTAGACTCCTTTCCGTTCGTGATCCGGTATCGCGTACCACGATGAATCGTTTCTTGAATGTGTAATCCCTCGTCGAGCAACACAATATCCGCATCCTTACCGACCGAGAGACTTCCCTTTTGTGTCAACTGAAGCTCTTTTGCCGCATTGACCGATGTCATACGAACCGCTTCTTCGAGCGTACAACCTGTATAGGCGATGATGTTTCGTAAAGCGGCGTCCATCGTCAAAATACTTCCGGCTAAACTACCATTCTCAAGGCGTGCCGCACCGTCTCGAACGAATACAGCTTGTCCCCCTAACTCGTATTCACCTTCTGCGAGTCCTTTGGCGCGCATCGCATCCGTGATGACGATCAATCGATCTGCACCCTTCATCCGGTAGGCGAAGTCCACCATTTCCGGTGCACTATGAATCCCGTCCGGAATGATCTCGGCATAGACTTCCGGCGTCAGGAGACAGTACCCGACTGTTCCCGGTTCCCGGTGATGCAGCGCACGCATTTGATTGTAGAGATGAGTACCATGGGTGACATGACCAGCTTGGTTTTGGGTATACGTCGCATCCGTATGGCCGGCAGACGGAATCGCACCCGTTAATCGCACTGCCTCCTCGAATGCACGCGCTCCCGGGCGTTCTGGGGCATAGGTCACGAGTTTGATCGTATTGCCAGACGCTTCCTGCCATTTCAGGAACTGTTCGACATCGGGTTCAACGATATATTCGCGCGGTTGCGCACCAGCATAATCCGGGTTGATAAACGGTCCTTCGAGATGAACACCGACGATCGTCGTGTCCTCTTCCTCAACGACTGTTCGCACCGTCTCGAGCGCTCGTGTGATGTCTGCCCAATCTTGGGTGATCGTCGTCGCTAAAAAGGACGTCACGCCTTCTTGTAACATCTGTCGGCTGAAATGATGCAACCTTTCGGCATCTCCATCCATGACATCGACATCATATCCCCCATGAATGTGCACATCGATCATTCCAGGAATGAGTGATTGATGGTGCGCATCAATCGTCTCTTCTCCTGCGATTTCCTCAAATTCCGACATTGTTCCAATCGCCTCGATGGTTCGGTCAAAGCGAATGAACCCGTCTTCAATCGTCTGCTCTCCCGTGTAAATCCGGGCATTGATGATCACTGTCATCTGGCATCACCCTTTCTCTATCCGTTCCATGACTTGCTTTCGTATTTAGTATAACGTGATTATTTCTAGTTGTATAGACCTTTATACATTTGAACTGAAATTGCAAAAGGGCGATCCCGTTTGTCATTAGACAAAGGGTCGCCCTTTGTATACCCGTCTACTGCCATCTTCATGCGTCAGTCGATCAGGGTAATAAAATTCGGTCTTTCTTTCGAGAAATCAGACGCGTCGCTTTTAAGATTGCTATCGGTAACGATTGCCGCTTTCGGTAAGCAAGGTAGCGCCCTTCCCATTTTGGATCGTATTTTTCTTTGTATCGTCGTAGACCCGTGAAACTATACATGTAACGAATATTATTGAAGACATCTGCCGCCACACGTTCTTGCCAGAAGGACGTTTCATCCTCGCCGACGGACGAGAGTGGCGCCATTCCCATGTTAAATGTCCGGTAGCCTTCTTCTTTCGCATATTCGAATAGCCGAATGAACATCGCATCCATGATCCCGTTCGGTCCGTCCGGTCGAAAACGCATCAAGTCAATCGATAGGACCCCCTCTTGGTAAGCAGGCATGAACGTCATGAATCCGATCAACCGTCCTTCCGCTTCACGCATGATGCCGATTGGTGCTCGATTTAAGTAAGGTTTGTGGAAGTAACCGAGTGAGAAGCCTTTTTCAGACTTCCCACCTAACCATTCATCCGAGACCTCTTGCAGTTCTGCTAACAATGTATCCGAAAAAGGTGGCTCGATCACTTCAAACGTCATACCTTCTCGTTCAAAGCGATTTTTAATCGAGCGAAGTCCAGCTCGTTTTTTTCCTGATACGGTGAAAGACGGAATATCGACGATCGCTTCTTCGCCGAGTTTGAAGAAGTTGAAGCCGAAATCATGATACAGCGACATGTTTTGTGCTTGAATCTGATAGATGTTCGGAATGTATCCGAGATCTTCGACACGGCGGAGGAAGGAGGCGATGACTTGTGAATGCTCCTTTGGATCTCCACTTGGATCACCGAGTACCATGATCCGGTTGCCAGTCTGACTGAACTGAATGAACGAACGACCTGTTTCGGAAAAGAAGAAGCGCTTATCTCCGAGAAACGCTAAATGGCTCAAATAATTGCCACCCTGTTCACGTAATACCGTTTCGATTTTTTCAGCATCGAACCGCTCCCCGAGCACCGGTTGATTAAATGTGTTAAACAAGCGTATGAAAACTAATCCATAAACGAGCGCAAAGATGGATGAGCTCGCGGCAAACATGAAAATCTCATGCGACGGATACACTTCTGTACCGTCTGCCGACCCGAGTGTATAAAAAGCGTATCCGAAAAAGACGAACCCGCCAATGTACAACAGACCAACGAACGCAACCCGGATGAAACGCGACGTCGTAATCAGTGTCCGTTCCCGATGAAACGCGTTACGAGACATCAGTAACAATCCGAGGACGACGACGACGGCAAGGAAGGAAATCAAGTTAAATCCACGAAGTGCCATCCCGACCAGCGCGAAGAACGATGCGCCATACATCATATACAAGGAACGCTTCGTTCGACGATAGAGCGCTGTCGATAAGAGGACAAATAATAGTCCGCCCATCAAAAAGAAACTGTTTGCGAGCAACAACGCTTCATGGGGCAATTTAGATTCCAAATATTCATATTGTGTCGAGACCGGTGGCAAAATCGCTAGCCCCCAGATCGTGATACCCGCGACAAGCGTAATCAACGCTAAGGTGAAGTGACGAATTTTACTGAGGAATCGCAATTGCAAGCGCCAAATGACACCCCCGACCTCAACCGACGGACCAACAATGGGTTTATCTTCGATCATCTTGACGACTGGACCACTAAACTCTCGAGCCGAGAAGACGACACCGATTAAGAATGGAATTAAGTAATAAACGAGACGATAAATCAATAATCCCGTCAAGACGATGCCTTCCTCGACTCCTGCACGTTGCATACCGATCAAAAAGACTAAGTCGAATGAACCGAATCCGCCGGGTACCATCGAAATCAAACCGGCTGTCGCAGCGATGATGAAGACACCGATCACTTTTGCAAAACTGACGTCTGTTCCGAGTGCTGCCAAAATGAGATAGACGACGACACCGGCACTAAACCACTCCGCAAACGATACAACGGAGTATAAGGCAATCGATTTCGGATGAATGCTGCTGTTCCCACGTCGAAACGAGAACAATAGATAGAGCGGGAAGAATAAGGCAACACCGATGATGACTGGCCATAACCATTTCTTCATTTCAAGCACTTCAAACGCTGGGAAGACGTGCAAGAGGGATAACGTCGATAAGATTGACAAACCGCTAATCAATGTCGGCGCCATCCAACCGATCGCTTTCAACAGGCGTCCGCCTTCAACGAATGGTCGATACAGGGCGGACCGGATGGCCACCCCTGCGAGACCTCCGAAACCGATGATGCCATTAAAGGAGTTCGCAATCCAGGACGCTCGGAAAATCAATCCGACTGGTGCTTTTGCTTCTAGCGAGCGCAACAAAAAGAAGTCATAAAAGAACATTGTCGAGACTGCCACGAGACCTGCGAGAATCAACAGGATGAACTGCCAAGATGGTACTTGGCGGATCGCTTGAATCGATTCCTTTAGAGACAAACTGCGTAATTCATTTTGTCCTTGATAAAAAATGAATCCGATCAAGACGATCGGCAAGATGATCTTCGCAATCGTCATGAGCCGTTGTTTTGAGAATTTCAAGATGCCAGCCTCCTTGATTTACGGATTAAGTACATAAGACGAACAAGCAATAGTGTCGCTCCGACCGCAAGACCGATGATCAATCCCCACCAGTATCCATCTGGTCCAAGTGCTGTGTAGCGTTCAAGATAAAAACCTAATGGTAGTCCAATGACCCAGTAGGCTACGATCGTCAATAAGAAGGTGACGTTGACGTCCTTGAACCCACGTAGTGCACCTTGCGTTGGTGCAGCGACGGCATCTGACAATTGGAAGAAAATCGCGAGAATCATAAAGTGTGCAGCTGCTTCGATGACTTTTGGGTCTCGACTATATAACGCTGCGAGTTCTTCATTCTTTAAGTACAACAGGATACCGGAAAACACGGAAACCGCAACACACATCGTCAACCCGATGCCAACATACTGAACCGCATCCTTGATCCGTTTAGCACCGACCTCGAAACCGACTGTGATTGTCAATGCGGACGCAGCGGACAACGGAATCATATAGACGAACGAGGCGAAGTTGATGGCAGCCTGATAGGCACCGATGATGACGTCGCCATACGCTCCAAGCAACAAGGTGACGGCTGAAAAAATACTGACTTCTGAAAAAATCGCGAGACCGATCGGCGCACCGAGTAGAATCAATTCCTTGATCCGCTTCATGTCCGGACGGTAAAAACGTCGGAGAACACCAAGACGCTGGAACAGCTCTCCTTTCATGACGACAGCGATGATTGCTAAACAAAGAATCCAGTACGTGATGGCAGTCGCAACTCCCGCACCGACACCACCGAGTTCCGGAAAACCGAAGTTTCCGAAAATGAATAGATAATTGAAAAGGACGTTAATGGGTAAAGAGATTAGTAGTAAGACCATCGTAATGTTCGATTTTCCTAATGAATCGATGAGTGTTCGTAAGACGAAGAAAACGAACATCGGCACGATGCCGAGCGCTAGCATCACGAGATAGTTCCGCGCGACTTCGCGCGCTTCTACCGATAACTCCATCCGCTCGAGAATCGGATTGACAGCGAGAAGTCCGATGACGACTGTCAAACCGATGATCACGACAGCGACGTACAACGCCTGCATGACGATCCGTTTGACTTCCCGCTCGCGTTTCGCTCCCATCGCTTGGGAAACGAGCGGCGCGACGGCAAGTAGAATACCGGTCAATCCTGTGTAAACAGGTGCCCATAGACTCGCTCCGACACCGACTCCTGCTAAATCAGCAGAGCCATATCGACCGGCCATGACCGTATCAAAAAAACTGATTAAATAAAACGCGACTTGCGTTACGAGAATTGGAAAGAAGATTTTCATGAATTGTTTCATCTTTCCTGAGAACGTAACTGTTTCTAACATGTTTCCACCACATTTCAGGAGGAGTCCTCCTTAATTTTAAAACGCATCATTCTTGAACTCTTACGAAATCAATCCAAGGAGGGATTCATCTCATGAACCATCGAGATACTGAAAAGCTAACTTTTGAACTACTCGAGACCTGGTCTACCTTCAATCATTATGCCAAAGAATCACAAACGTTTGAAAATCCGGAAGATATCCATCAAGCCCGGATTCGCTTGCGGAAACTGATCACGTTCGCTCGATTGGTCGAGTTAACGGAAGAACCCGTCTATTTGATTTGGAAGCGTCTGATGCACGCCTTCGGTGAAGTGCGCGATCTCGACGTACAGCTCGAAGCGACTTCGAAAAAAACAGAAATCGACCAATTGTTCGCAAACCATGTCGCCTTACAACTCCAAGGAAAACGTTCGACCTTGATTGAGACGATGCATCTCTTGATCTCAAATGAACTGGATCGATCCGTCCGTCGATTTTTAGCGAGTCCGATGACAAAACGCCTCAAGCGGATGTCAGAAAAAGAACTGATTCATGCCGCGGAGAAACGCTATGAGAAAAAACGTGAACAATTTGAAAAAGTACAACGAAAGGATGGTCCAAAACGTATCGAACGGATGCATGAGTTGCGGCTTGCGACGAAAGCGTACCGCTATACGGTCGAGTACTTGCGTCCCTATACGAATCAGCCGAAGTCCGCTGTCGATCGTCTAAAAACAACCCAGACGCAACTCGGACATATCAATGACACGTATCAGCGACTGGAAAGATGGCGGTCATTCGAGGTTCCGACTGCTTATCAAGCAGAGCGCTTGCATCAGATCAAACGCTTAGAGGATGAACTGCGTAACGCACTCGATCAAGTTGAGATCGCTCACGGGTGACGTTGAACAAGTAGTTCAAGCATCTTTGTTCCGGCAATCGAATTGCCTTTCGCGTCAAGGGAAGGACCAAACACACCGATTCCGAGATCAGCCATATCGAAATCACTTCTACCACAGGCAACGACCGCACCGGAAACACCACTTTTTCCAGGAAGTCCGACTTGGACAGAAAATTCTCCAGATGCATCATACATGCCACATGTCGTCATGATGGCCCGGATGATTCGTGCGTTACGACGCGAGATGACTTGACGCCCGGATGGCGTTTTTCCAGATGTACTTAAAATTTTCCCCATCATGGCAAGTCCTTTACAATTCGTCAAAATCGCACATTGTTTCGTGTAGACGTCGATGATCTCTTCGACGTTGCCTTCGATGACGCCGTGATAGCGCATGAAGTAGAGCAACGCTCGGTTCAAATCTGTCGTTTCGAATTCTGATTCAGCGACATCTGCGTCATATTTTACCATTTCTACTTTAATATCCAATAGTTTTGCGATGAATTGACGCAATTGCAGTAATTTATCCGTAGCATCCGTTCCCGGCAACATGCTGGTCACTGCTAGTGCTCCTGCATTGATCATTGGATTGAGCGGTTTTGTCGGAATCGTCTCTTCAAGTTTCGCAATCGAATTGAACGCATCACCCGTCGGTTCCATCCCAACTTTCGAAAAGACATAATCTTCTCCGAATGTCTCGAGGACGAATGCCAGTGTAATGATCTTCGACACACTCTGTAATGTAAACATCGTGTCCGCATCACCTGCCGAAACGAACGTCCCGTCGGCATTACAGACAGCGATACCAAGTTGGGTCGGATCAACTTTCGCAAGCTCTGGGATGTAACTTGCGACTTGTCCAAGTACCGTATACGGACGACACTCTTCAATCAACTCCTCGAGTTGGGCTTGTGTAACATTCATGGCGTTCCCTCTTTCTCTTTTTTTCTAGCTTATCACGCATCTGGTGGATGCGGATATGGTTCTTCCGTAAACGCTAAAAGGAGTCGATTCGTTTCAGCCGAGTCGACTCCTTTTTCTAGCATCTGCTTTATCCGTTTACGACTAGTTCACCGTCTGCTACATCGATCGCAATCTGGGAACCATCTTGAATCGCCCCACTAATCAAAGCTCGGGCAAGCTTCGTCTCAATCGTCCGTTGCATATAACGGTTGATTGGACGCGCACCGTATTGCGGTTCGAATGCTTCTTCAAAGATCAGCGTCTTCGCAGCATCCGTGACATTAATCGTAATGCCGCGTCCAGACAAGCGAGAAGTCATCTTCTCGACCGCTTTGTCGATGATTCGTTCGATCTCTGTCCGGTGGAGTGGATGGAACAAAATCGTATCATCAATCCGGTTTAAAAATTCCGGTCGGAAGTGACGCTTCAGTTCTTGGCGAACGGCTTCTTCTTCCGCCGCATCGATGACACCATCTTTTGCTGCTTCAAGCAAGATGGGCGCACCGATGTTTGATGTCATGATGACGATCGTGTTCTTGAAGTCGACGACACGTCCTTGCGCATCTGTTAACCGACCATCGTCGAGCAACTGAAGCAAGATATTGAAGACATCTCCGTGCGCTTTTTCGATCTCATCGAATAGAAGAACCGAATACGGGCTCCGTCGGACGGCTTCCGTCAATTGACCGCCTTCTTCATAACCAACGTATCCTGGAGGCGCACCGACGAGACGGGAGACATTGTGTTTTTCCATATACTCCGACATATCGATGCGGACGATATGATCTTCACTATCAAACATCGCTGCCGCCAAGGCTTTTGCAAGTTCTGTCTTCCCGACTCCTGTCGGACCGAGGAACAAGAACGAGCCGTTCGGACGATTCGGATCCTTGATACCTGCTCGCGCTCGAATGACAGCATCCGCGACGAGACGAACCGCTTCGTCTTGACCGAAGACACGCTCATGAAGCGTATCCTCGAGATAGAGTAGCTTTTCCCGTTCGCCCTGCGCGAGCCGCGTCACTGGAATGCCGGTCCATTTCGAGACGATGTCGGAGATCTCTTCTTCCGTCACCGCTTCCCGAACCAGTTCGTGGGAGACGTGTTCAGATGATTCTTCCGCGACTTTCAGACGCGCTTCAAGGTCTGGAATTTGACCGTACTTGATTTCCGATGCCCGGTTTAAGTCATAGCGCCCCTCGGCTTCTTGTAACGCCAGTTTCGCTTTCTCAAGATCCGCGCGTAACTGTTGGACACTTTGCGAACTCTCTTTTTCCCGTTCCCATCTTGTCCGAAGCGCACTCTCATCTTCTCGGGCAGAACTGAGTTCTTGCTGTAAGACGGCAAGTCGTTTCCGGGATGCTTCATCCGTCTCTTTCTTTAATGCTGCTTCCTCGATCTCGAGCTGCATGACCCGGCGGACGAGGGAATCGAGTTCAGCCGGCATCGACTCCATATCCGTCCGAATCATCGCACATGCTTCATCGACGAGATCAATCGCTTTATCTGGCATGAACCGATCCGTAATATACCGATCGGATAACATCGCCGCCGCGACGAGTGCATTGTCATGAATCCGCACACCGTGGTGAATCTCGAACCGTTCCTTTAATCCACGCAGAATAGAGATCGTATCCTCGACATCCGGTTCCGCGACGAGGACTTGTTGGAAGCGACGTTCGAGCGCTGGATCCTTTTCGATATACTTCCGGTACTCGTCAAGCGTCGTCGCACCGATACAGTGCAATTCTCCTCGCGCAAGCATTGGCTTGAGCATATTTCCAGCATCCATTGCGCCGTCCGTCTTCCCGGCACCAACGATCGTATGCAGCTCATCGATGAATAAGAGAATCTGTCCTTCGGCTTCCTTGACTTCATTCAAGACCGCCTGCAGGCGCTCTTCGAACTCACCACGGTATTTTGCACCAGCGACGAGCGCACTCATGTCTAAACTGAACAACTGCTTGTTTTTGAGACTCTCGGGTACATCTCCTCGGACGATCCGTTGCGCGAGTCCTTCAACGATTGCCGTTTTCCCGACACCAGGTTCTCCGATTAAGACGGGATTATTTTTAGTCTTCCGACTTAAAATCCGGATGACACGTCGAATTTCATCGTCACGACCGATGACTGGATCCGTTTTCCCGGACCGGAAGTCCGCTACGAGATCGCGTCCATATTTTTTCAGCACATCAAACGTCTCTTCGGGATTTTTCGTCGTGACCTTGCGATTGCCTCGCATACTGACGATCGCTTCCCGAAGTGTCTCTTCCGTAATGCCTTGACGACGTAAATATTGAGCTGCTGGACTTGATTGTTTGATCAGGGCTAATAATAAGTGCTCAACGGAGACGTAGTCATCCTGCATGAGTCGCGCTTCCGTCTCCGCTTCCGTCAACACGTTCAGCAACGAGCCCCCGATCCGTGGCGTCGTCGCCTGGGACAGAGCCGGAAGCTTACCAATCGCTTCGTCAATCGCTGCATTCAATGTCTCAATCCGTTGATTCAACTTTTCAAAAATGACCCGTGCAATTCCCTCTTCTTGAGCAAGTAAGGCAAGTAACAAATGCCACTCTGTGATTTCACTATGACGACGTTGTTTCGCAATCGCTTGGGCAGAGACGATTCCCTCATGTGCCCGATCCGTTAAACGTTCAAAATCCATCCTTGATCACTCCTTCACTGCAAGTTGACGTTCCCACTCTTCATAAAAGGCGCGGTCCATCTCAGGTAACTTGACTTCGAGTTGGACGAGTAATGCCCCACGATGACCATTCGCTTGACTCAGACCACGATTTGGAATGCGAAGTCGTGCTCCTGGTTTTGTGCCCGGTTTGACTTTCAGTTTAATTCGTTTTCCTTCAAGTGTATCTGCGACGACTTCTCCTCCAAGTACAAGTGTCGTCGGATGAACGCGGACGGTCGAGATGACGTCTTGGTCGACCCGTCGGAACTGATCGTCATCCTTCAGGTGAATCGTCACGTAAACATCTCCCGCGACACCTTGTCGGTTACGCATCGAACTTTTTCCACGTAAGCGGACTTTTTTGCCGTCATAGACATCTTTCGGTAGCGTCAACTGAATCGAACCGGTCGCAAGACGCACCGTGACTTTTTCATTCGTACTGAGATGACTGAGTGGAACCGTCAATTCAAGCTCTTCATCGGTCGACACTTCTTCCTGACTAAAGAACGAACCGAACATGTCTTCAAATCCGAACGATTGTCCAGGTCGTGTCCGTCCACCACCTCCGAACTGTCGGAACAGATCTTCATAATCTCCAGCGCCCCCAGCTCCAGCACCTGCCATCCGGTCGAAGTTACTGCCGTATCGATCGTACTGTGCTCGTTTCTCCTCATCCCCAAGCACATCGAAGGCTTCTTGGATATCCTTGAAGCGCTGGTCCGCACTCGCCTCCTTGTTGACGTCTGGGTGATATTGCTTCGCCAGTTTGCGGTACGCGCGCTTGATATCTTGATTCGATGCATCCTTTGCGACACCGAGTGTTTGATAATAGTCTTTTGCCATTCGAGTTCACTTCCTTTTCCTATACTTCATTACCTTAATTATAAAAGTCACATCTTAATTGGTCAAATATAGTCAAACTTTTTTCTGACATTCTGTTCTCTTTTCACTTTACGTCCTTGCGACAAACAAGTTTCACCAGCTGAACCATGTTATACTGATAGCCAAACAGGAAATGAACGATGGGAGGATCTACAGATGGACGGTAAAACACGTAAAAATATCACACCTGGTCTTAAAGTCAGCATCGTGTTGAAACAAGATCAACGAACAGGTAAACGAACAGAAGGAATCGTTAAAGACCTTCTCACGAAATCACCGCAGCATCCGCACGGGATCAAAGTGCGATTAGAAGACGGACAAGTTGGTCGTGTTCAAGAAATTTTAAGTTAAAAAGACAATAATCGCTCGCCCTGATTCCTTTTCGGAGTCAAGACGAGCGATTTTTTCATGCTTCAGCAGTTTGTTCTAAATACCGCCACGTTGCTTCGACCAGAATACGCGCTGCGTCAAGCATCGCTGGCTCTTTAAAATCAAACTGGGGATGATGATGCGGTGGATAGGAAGCGTCCCCGGCTCCTGTAAAGAAAAATGCACCGGGTACGTGTTGCAGATAATACGCGAAGTCCTCGCCGCCCATTGTCGGTTCGATTTCAAATACATGCTTGTCTCCTAAGATTTCTCGTGCGACGGATTCGATCAATACGGTGGGTACCGCATGGTTGACGACAGCTGGATACCCTTTTTCGTATGTAAATTGATACGTCGCTCCGACCGCCTGACAGATTCCTTTGATCGTCTGCTCCATCCGCTCAATGATTTCGTCCGCTGTCGCTTCATTAAACGTTCGGACCGTTCCTGTTAATGTCGCTTGATCTGCGATGACATTAAACGTATTCCCCGCGTGCAACGTTCCGACGGTCACGACTGCCGGCTCTAGCGGATTAAGTTGACGACTGACGATCGATTGTAATTCCTTGACGATCGTTGCCCCGAGTAAGACAGCATCAATCGTCTCATGTGGTTTCGCACCGTGTCCGCCTTTTCCATATAAGGTCAGCTCGAACTTATCAGCCGCTGCCATGATCGGACCGGTCCGAACACCGACATGTCCTAAATCGATTGTTGACCAAAGATGCGTTCCGAAGATGACATCGACCCCTTCAAGACAACCGTCGGCAATCATATCGCGTGCACCACCCGGGACGACTTCCTCCGCATGTTGATGAATCAAGACGACATTCCCCGGTAACGATTCCCGCTGTTGCATGAGCGTCTTTGCGACGGCAAGCAACGTCGCCGTATGACCGTCATGACCGCACGCATGCATCACGCCCGGAACTGTCGATCGATATGCGACCTCTTTTCCGTCAGCAATCGGTAAAGCATCGAAGTCGGCACGTAACGCGACGGTCTTCCCCGGTTTTCCTCCACGAATGTACCCGACGACACCACGTCCACCCACTCCTGTCTTGACTTCGATTCCGAGCGTTTTTAAATGTTGCGCGATATAACGCGGTGTCTCGACTTCTTGAAACGATAACTCCGGGTGCTGATGGAGATAACGACGACGCTCCACCATTTCCGGATACAACGCGTCTAGTCCGGCAGTTCGTTCTGACATGTATGTATCCCCCTTATTTTTTTTGATGCAGTGTCTTAACGCTCTCCCGCGTAAATTGGAGACGTTCGAGTGTATCTTCATAGTGTCCCGCAGCATAGGACAAGAATAAGACGTCAATCGCAAACAGTTGAGCCAGTCGTGAACTGAGTGCCGCACTACGAAGCGGTGCTTCCGGTGCGCGCGAAGTCCAAAGCGCAATATCTGCTAGTTGGCTGATCCGATTGTCCCCAAAACGCGTCAGACTAATAACCTTTAACCCTTGGATTTTCGCCAAGCGAATCAACTCGACGACTTCTTCTGTCTCACCACTGTAGGAAATCGCAAAAAAGACATCTTCTGGGCGTGCATTCGCTAAAATCGTCGCAAGTAGATGCTGATCCGTTTCTTGAATCGCTAGTTTCCCGACACGCGTCCATTTTTGAGCAGCGTCTTCCGCTACGACATGTGACGCCCCGATTCCGTAAAAATAGATTGCACGTGCTTGGTCGATAACGTCGATTGCTTCTGCAATCCAATCATCATTTAACTGCTTCGCTGTATCCTGCAACGCTTGAATACTGTTACTAAGCGTTTTTTCAATCAAGTCGACCGGACGTTCATCCTTTTCGATATCATGATATCCTTTTAAATCCGTGCGTGCCGTATCAGCCGAAATCCGCATCCGCAGCTCTGGATATCCCTTTAATCCGAGTGCACGGCAAAAGCGAACGACTGCAGCAGCACTTGTATCCGACTCCTCTGCGAGTTGGTGGATCGTCATGCGCGCAATTTGGTTCATATGCGTCAAGACGTAGTCTGCGACTTTTCGTGAGGACGATGGTAGTTCTTCTCGAACTGCTCCGATTTGTGAATAGATACCGCCATTCATCTAGATCTCTCCTTTATCATCTTCTTTAAAAGAACTGGCGATTCATCGCGCCGTCCCCGTTTATAGAACTGTTCTTCTTCCATTATGCTCTCTCCTACTGACTTTCGTAAATCTAAAAAATGGGAAAGTGAAACAAAATATCATTCTTCTTCCATACCCTTCCTTTCATACTCATATACTTCTATCTTCAAGCGTTCGTCATACAAAAAAGCGACATTCCGCTAAATAAGGAATGTCGCTTTATAAAGTAAATGGAGAAATCAACGAATCTTGACGATTGGTTTTTTTGTATCCGGATCGAGGAATAGCATCGCTTCCGTATCACCGTTCAAGTTCGTCACAGTGATCGTCGTCGGAATGTTTCGATTATATTCCCAGCGATTCTCAAGCAGGTACGTCACGTACTGAACGAATGCGACGAGTTCTGCTTTTCCGTAAAATTGAACGGGAATCTTCATTTCAAGCTTTTTAAGTTCATCTTCTTGATAGAAGCCTTCCCCCATCATACCGGTGTAGTTCGGGAAGTAGTCTTCTAGACGGTCTTTGAATAAATCAAATTTCGCCGCATCATCACGAACATCATTCGTTGCACGTGCTGACGGGTAGTAGTAATAGCGTTCATTGTAGTTCTTCCAATCATTCGCGCTGATTTGATTCCCGCGACCGATGAATGCAGACGAGAGATAATGACCGGAAACCGGTGAACCTTCTTTTTCCTGGAGGTAGAGGGCGACGTGAATCGGTGTCGTCTTCATACCCTGCGTCTTACGCATTTTCTTGACTAAATTGTTTGCCATCCGCTTCCCTTCAGCAACGACTTTCTTTTCATCAAGTTTAACGGTATAGGTCGGTCCATAGTTTTCATCTTGGAAAACATACTCACTATTTAAGACGAGAGCGATTGATGTACCACCGAGTTCAAGCTTCTTATCTTCTTCAAGCATGTAGTCTTGCTCTAAGATATGCGATAGAATCATAGGTGACTTTTGATTTTTTTCTTTATATGACTTACCTGACGTGTAGGCTGGGTTTAAACCTTCAGGATCGCTGACGCCATCGCCTGCTTTCCCTTTTCGTAACAACCATTTTGCGATTTGGTCGGCTTCGAGTAACTGACCTTCTTGGTAATAGTATTTTTCCGGATCAAAAAATTGTGTCGAATGACGCATCAATCCTGTTTCGATTTCATCGAGTTCAAGACGCGAACTGACACGCTTTTGTGTCATTCCACGTGCGACGCTTGGACGAAACGGTAAGACCGTCCGGTAATACGAATCCGTCGTATCAATGGCTGGACTGACGACGGCTTGGACTTCCTTACCTTGTTCACTTTCAGTAATGACTTCTTTTGTATCGCTACTTGGCGAAAGGTCGAACGAACAAGCACCCAAAAATAACGTGCTCGATAACGTCAACGCTACTGCTTTTTTATAGTTCATCTCTATTTGCACCCCATGTTTTCAAATCGTTCTCTTTATCATAACAGAATCGTTTTCCATCGGGGAAGGACAAGTTTTCCCCTGTTTTTCAAAAAAGATGATGCGCCCTCACGCATCCGAAAGGACTTTTTATCATGACACGCCGTAAATTCATCGGTCTGCTTTTTTTGTTAGCAGGCATCGCTCTCATCGTTTGGCCCTTCATCAGTGATTATCAGCGCGAACAAGAAGCTGAACATTTAAAGAAACAATGGACCAACAGTCTAAAAATCGTCGATGCAAAAGAAACCAAACAACCTCTTGCAAAATCAGGTGTCGGATTACTCTCGATACCAAGCATTGATTTTGAACAAGTCATCTTAGAGGGGTCGACGACAGCAGTCCTCGATCGAAGTATCGGTCATATTCCGAAAACCGGATCGCCTGGAAAAGGCAATTATGCGCTCGCCGGACACCGAAGCTTCACAGAAGGTCTTCACTTCAATCGTCTACCTGACGTCAAGAAAGGCGATACCGTTATCGTCACGACGAAAACACATCGGTATACGTACCGGATCACGTCAAGTCGTCTCGTCACACCGACGACGTTGTCCGTTCTTGATCAATCCGTCGCCTCTCCGACGATTACGTTGATTACTTGCGATCCACCGGAAACGGCAACGAATCGTCTCATCAAACAAGGTACCTTAATTCGAAGCGAGACGATTGCTTCGTGACAATTGGATCAATACGAATAAAGGAAGGCGGAATCCCGCCTTCCTTTATTTAGTTCATATAGCAGTGGTCTTAAGCCTCGTGTTTGGCTAATTCTTCTAACAGACGCGCTTCATCCCAAATTTCGATGCCGAGCGATTCTGCTTTCGTCAGCTTAGAACCTGCCTTTTCCCCTGCGACGAGCACGTCTGTCTTTTTACTGACGCTTCCCGTCACATCGGCACCAAGTGCTTCAAGACGCTTCCCTGCCTCTGACCGTTTTAGGCTTTCGAGTGTTCCCGTCAAGACGATCGTTTTTCCACCGAGCGGTGCATTCGTCTGATCAACTCGTTCACCAAGGAACTGTTGATTAACACCGAGTTGTTCCAAATCACGAATCAATGCTTGTGCTTCTGGGTGCTCGAAGTACTTTACGATGGAGTCCGCGATTTTCCCACCGATACCATCGATCGCGACGATCTCCTCGTAGCTAGCTGCCGCAATCCCTGCTAACGAATCAAAACGTTCCGCTAAGAGATACGCCGCTTTTTGACCGACGAGTCGAATTCCGAGACCAAACAAGAGACGTTCGACTGAGTTCTGCTTCGAGGCTTCGATCGCCGCAAGTAATTTATCGACGGACGTCTCACCCATTCGGTCGAACGTCAACAACTCGTCGCGATCGAGTCGATATAAATCGGCAATCGTCCGGATTGCTTCATGGTCATACAATTGACGGACGACTTTTTCACCGAGACCATCGATGTTCATCGCTTGACGCGAAACGAAGTGAATGATACCTTCCATCAATTGCGCTGGACATTCCGGACTGACACAGCGGATGTCGACTTCGCCTTCGAGACGGACGAGTTCCGATTGACAGGCCGGACAATGGGTCGGGAAGACGATTGGTGTCTCTTCTCCCGTTCGCTCTGCCGTGACGACTTGTACGACTGCCGGGATGACATCTCCCGCTTTTTTGATGATGACCGAATCTTGAAGGCGAATATCTTTTTCGGCGATGAAATCAGCGTTATGCAGTGTTGCATACGTCACCGTCGATCCTGCAACGACGACCGGTGCAAAACGGGCACGCGGCGTCACTTTCCCGGTCCGACCGACACTGAAATCAACGTCTTCGACTGTCGTCATGACTTCTTCCGCTGCAAACTTATAGGCTGTCGCGAAGCGGGGACTTTTTGCTGTGAAGCCGAGCTCTTCCTGATCATCGTATCGATCGACTTTCAGGACGATTCCGTCGATCTCATATGGCAGGCTCGCACGTGCTTCTGTCCAATGTGCGATGTAGGCAAGAATCTCTTCGACCGTCTCACACGTCTGCATATGTTGATTGGTCGGTAAGCCAAGTGAAGCGAGTTGCGCCATCGCTTCGCTATGTGAACGAGCCGTCAACGTATTGACGCCGACGCCATACACGAACAACGACAGATTACGCGACGCCGTGATCGACGAATCCAACTGACGCAGACTACCTGCTGCCGCGTTACGTGGATTCGCGAATAACGTCTCTTCCCGGCTTGCTCGGTCTTCATTCAATCGTTCGAACGATTGTTTCGGCATATAGGCTTCACCGCGGACTTCGACCGTCTCTTCTGCCTGTAGACGAAGCGGTAAGGCTTTGATTGTCCGTAGATTCTGCGTGATGTTTTCGCCGACTGTTCCATCACCCCGCGTCGCCCCACGAACGAATCGACCGTCTTCGTATTTCAGCGAGATGGCAAGTCCATCGAATTTCAGTTCGGCGACATAAGTTGTCGAACGTCCGAGCGACCGCTCAATCCGAGCGACCCATTCGCGAATTTCTGTCTCATCAAAGACGTTTCCGAGTGACAGCATCGGTAAGTCATGCGTCACTTTCTCGAACGCTTCAAGCGGTGCTGCACCGACGCGCTGCGTTGGCGAGTCTGGCGTGATCAGTTCCGGGTGCGCTGTTTCTAGCTCCGTCAGTTCACGAAGCAATTGATCGTACGTCGCATCTGGTACCGTTGGTTGATCCAGTACATAATATTCGTAGCTATATCGGTTCAATGTTTGACGAATCTCATCTATACGCTGGCTTGCATCCATCTGTGGACCTCCCGTCATACCTTTTTAATCGGTGCGAATTTTGCGAGCAATCGTTTGATTCCGACTGCTGGGAATGCGATATCGATTTCAAGATTATCTCCTTCACCCCGAGTCTGGACGACTGTACCGAGTCCCCATTTCCCATGCTCTGCCTTATCTCCGACCGACCAACCGAGCGTTTCCGCACCTGACGTCTTCATCGCTGTCGGTTTACTGATTGAACGACCGATGACCGCTTTGCCTTGTGGGACAGGGCGATCTTCCCATGGGAGTGGCTTCGCTTTTTTACCGGTCCGCTCGATGACGACTTCCGGCAGCTCCGCTAGGAACCTTGATTCTTGGTTTGCGTTCGTTCGTCCGTACAGGGAGCGCATCCGCGCATGTGACAAGTAAAGACGTTTCTCAGCACGTGTGATCCCGACATACGCGAGGCGACGTTCTTCTTCCATCTCGTCTTCATCTTGAAGCGAACGGCTATGCGGGAACAAACCTTCCTCCATCCCAATCAAGAAAACGACTGGAAACTCGAGTCCTTTTGCCGAGTGGAGTGTCATCAACGTGACTTGTTCTTCCGGATCCGTCTCGTCGAGTGAATCGACATCGGCGACGAGTGTCAAGTCAGTCAAGAAGGCGATGATCGTCCGGTCTTCCGGATCGGCTTTTGCCGTCTCCTTCTCAAAGTTCTGTGCAACGGTGATAAACTCGTTGATGTTCTCAAGACGACTCTGTGCTTCAAGCGTCTTATCTTCCTTCAGCACTTGACGATAGCCCGATTTCTCAAGCACTTCTTCAACCAGTTCTGAAAGACTGATGAATTCTTGCATTTGACTGAGTCCGAGAATCATCGTCCGGAAATCCGTCAATTTCGCTGCCGTTTTTGGTGCGATACTCGACAATTCGATATCGCGAATCGCTTCCATCAGTGACACGCCTTGTAAATCGGCGAAATCACGCAGCTTATCAATTGTCGTCGCGCCGATACCGCGTTTTGGTTCATTGACGATTCGCGCGAAGGACAGGTCTTCGTCCGGATTCGAAATTAAACGGAGATAAGCGAGCACGTCTTTGATTTCTTTACGATCGTAGAACTTCGTGCCGCCAATCATTTTGTACGGAACGTTCGATTTGAGAAGTGTTTCCTCGATCGCACGCGATTGTGCGTTCGTCCGGTATAAAATCGCGATATCACTCAGTTTCATCCCGTAGCGAAGTGAATTCCGAATTTCCTGGACGATATAAAATGCTTCTTCCCGCTCGTTCTCTGCCGTATGAACGATCAGCTTCTCGCCTTCGTCGTTATCCGTCCAAAGTTTCTTATCTTTACGTGTTGAGTTGTTTTGGATGACATGGTTGGCCGCTTCCAAAATTCGTTTCGAGGAACGGTAGTTTTGCTCGAGTAGAATGACGGCTGCATTCGGATAATCCTCTTCGAACGAGAGGATGTTCGCAATGTCAGCACCACGCCAGCGGTAAATCGACTGATCCGAGTCCCCAACGACACAGAGATTCTGATGTCCCGAAGCTAACAGATTGACGAGATCATACTGGGCTTTGTTCGTATCTTGATACTCATCAACATGAATGTAGCGAAACTTCTTCTGATAGTACGCAAGGACATCCGGACTCTTCTTGAATAACTCTGTCGTTTTTCCGATTAGATCATCAAAGTCGAGCGCGTTGTTCCGGCGTAGGACCGCTTCGTATCCTTTATAGATTTCAGCAACGGTCTTCTCATACGGACTCGTCACGATCGAGGCGTAGAATTCAGCACTGCGTAATTCATTTTTCTGTGACGAGATGATCGTCAGCATCGATCGCGGATCCCATTTTTTAGGGTCCAAGTTTTGTTCCTTTAAGACGAGCTTGATCGCCGATTGCTGATCACTTGAATCAAGGATCGTGAAGTTGCGATCGTATCCAAGCTGATCGATGTCGCGACGTAACATCCGGACACACATCGAGTGGAAGGTCGAGACCCAAATATCGTTTGCGACACCACCGACCAAACGACCAATCCGGTCCCGCATTTCCCGCGCTGCCTTGTTCGTGAACGTAATCGCAAGGATGTTCCACGGCGCGACTTGTTTAGCCGCCATCAAATAAGCGACCCGGTGTGTCAGGACGCGTGTCTTCCCGGAACCGGCTCCTGCCATGATCAGCAGTGGACCTTCCGTATGCTTGACTGCTCTTGCTTGCTCAGGGTTTAGTCCACTGACGAGCTGTTCACTCAAATTAAACATATCAATAGCCTCATTTCTTATATTCCGAACTTTTGTTCCTATATTTTATCGTGTCGCTGCGACGGTCGCAAGCGCTGCTTTTAAATCCTCATAAATGACGTTCCCAACGACGATCGTATCCGCATACTGCAACATCTCACGCGCTCGCTCCTCGGAGTCGATGCCGCCGCCGTAAAACAGGCGTGCCTGCTTCAACACATCGCGAACGGCTGCTACTCGTTCCGGTTCCCCGTAAACGCCACTGTATTCGAGATAGACGACCGGTAAGCGGAAGACGCTATCCGCAAGTTGTGCGTAAGCGACGGTTTCATCCAACGTTAACGGCTTTGCTTGTGTCACACGCGCGACCTTCGCATCAGGATTCAGGACGATATACCCTTCCCCGACAAGATCAGCGTGCGCCAGCATATGACCGACTTGTTCTAATGCCTCGACCTGTTTTTCGACGACATATTCTAATGTTCCCGCATTCAGGACCGTCGGCGTCAAATACGTATCGAATCCCATCGTTGCGGCTTCGAGTTCTGAAATCTCAAGTGCCACCGCGACTGGATATCGTCGCAAACGCATTAAGAGATCAAGCGTTGCATCGAGTGTGATGTCATCTGTTCCACCGACAAGAATCGCATCCGTTCCGGACGTCGCAATCGCCTGTAGGCTAGCATCATCAATTGGTTTTGCTGGATCTAGTTTAAAGACATGTCGCCATTCATTAAAAGGTAATAACACGGTTCGTCCCATCCTCTCTTTCTCATTCCACATTCAGTATAAAACAAAAAACCATCTCGCGCAGAGCGAGATGGTCAGACGTGTGTCCGTCGTTTCGTCAACAGTGACGCCAGTAACAACGCAAAGACGGCATATACCGGCACGAACGCCCACGGTTCTGCCAAAAAGAAGCCGAGTACCGGAACGTCCAGTAACGGTGAATCTGGCGAACAGAGCGCTCGCCCATTGACGAGCGCCAAAAACGGTAAGACAGGCACAGCAAAGATATACGCGAAGTTGATCCAAAAGGCACGTTTCATACAAGAGCCTCCTTATCCGATAATGACGGATTCCTTCGGATAGTTATAGTTACGTTTCGGTTGGTTCGCTTTCAACAGAAGAACGAACGAGATGACACCGATTCGACCAATGAACATCAGCACAGACAACGTCCATTTTCCGATATCCGATAATTGATCCGTGATGCCGAGTGATAGACCGGTCGTACCGAACGCTGAACACGCTTCAAAGAACAGCACCAGGAACGGCGCGTCCTCAACGATCAACAAGACGATCAATCCAACCATCGTCACGCCAGTCGAGACGACGATGACGACAAAGGCCTTCCAAATATCCGATTGACCAATCTCACGACCGAAGATTTTGATACCATATTCCCCTCGTATGAAGGCGATGACACTCAAGACAGCGACAGCGAACGTCGTCGTTCGAATCCCCCCACCAACGGAAGACGGTGACGCTCCGATGAACATTAAGAGCGACAAGACGAAAATCGAGGCTTGTGAGAAGGACGTGATATCGACCGTCGTCAATCCACCGTTACGAGTCGTAACGGATTGGAACAAGGCGTCGACGAGCTTCTCATCGATTGGTAAGCCTTTAAAGGATTGGTTCCATTCGAATAGTAGTAGTGCTACCGTTCCAAAGAGAACGAGAATGAAGAACGTCGACGCCGTCAATTTCGTGAACAGTGAAAAATGATACGGTTGACGTGTCGCTTGACGTGTCGCCCGGTAGGAAATATAACGTCGGACTTCAACGAGTACCGGAAAACCGATCGCGCCGAGCGTCAAAAGCAGAATTTGCATGAAGACGACGAACAGATCCCCGCGAAACGGCAGTAATGATTCTCCCGTGATATCAAAACCGGCGTTCGTTGTCGCACTGACCGATCCGAACAACCCTTGAAGCATCGCTTCTCCGAGCGTCGGAAAATACTTTGTGTAGTACAGCCCGAGAATCAAAGCACCAATCAATTCAATCGAGACGATGATCAAGATGACTTCCCGAATGTATTTGACGACACCTTGCATCGTCGTCTGGTTCTGATCTCGGACGACGAGCTGACGCTCCCGGAAGCCAATTCGTTTTCCGAGGATGACCCACATCGCGATATGAAGCGACATCAAGCCGATCCCGCTGACTTGTACTAAAATCATGATCATGAAGTACCCGAACGTCGTAAAGGTATCCGAAACCGAGACCGTTGTCAGACCGGTGACACTAACACAACTGACCGCCATGAAGACAAGGTCCGTGAAGTCCCAGTCGTAATTTCCTTTCGTCGACCACGGTAAGCCGAGCAGAATGATCCCAATGATGACAGCAACGAAGTAGATGATGACGAGCGACTGGATAGGCGTCAGCTTACGAATGAAATGTTGAATTCTTTGTTGTAACGCAAAATCCAATGTAACACGCCCCCCTTCATAGAAGTAGCGGATAACATTAGTTATCCGCTACTTCTTGCTCGATAAGACCTAGGCGGGCAAGCGCCAGATCATAACCGCCCGAACCGTAGTTCAAGCAACGTTTGACACGCGAAATCGTTGCTGTTGAAGCACCGGTCGCCTTTTCGATTTTGTGATACGTATTGCCTTCACGTAATTGACGTGCGACTTCCAGACGTTGGGCGAGCGCCTGGATTTCGTTGACGGTCGCTAAGTCTTCGAACAACGTATAACAATCTTCTAATGAATCCATCTTCATGATGGCTGTAAATAACTGATCTAATTCTTTTCCACGCAATTTATCGAGTTGCATCTTGTGACTCCCTTTCCCATTCAATTGCTCTTTAATAGTTTAAAGCGCGACGTTTTAAAATTCAAGCGTCATCGCAAAATCGCCGGGAAAAGGACTTTTTTCCGAAGGACTTCGTAAATACCTTGTGGTGTGATTCGCACATATGGTAGATGTGTAGACGCTAGGAATAGCAACGTATAGACCGGATCTTCAAAGGCATATCCACGGGCAAATAATGCCTCCCGTAAAGCGGTTTCTTGAACGATCAAATCCTCGAGTGGTAAGTCGGACGTCTGCCCCATTAAGGTCAATGGAACTTCAGCGATGACTTCTCCGTCTTCGACGAGAACGATTCCACCGCCAAATGTTTTCATCCGCTCAAACGCGACTTGCATATCTCGTTTTGATTTACCGATCATCAAAATATCACCACTAATCGAGTACGAACTGACGAGACCTCCGACTTGTGTCGCAAAGTTCTTCAAGACGGTATTCAAACGCCACTTCCCTTCGCGGTCCAGTAGCATTAGGAAGGATTCATCGCAACCTGCTGGTAGCATAGGTACACTCGTGTCATGCTCGACTTGATAGAGCTTCATGATGACGGAATTGACCATTTCAAGACCAACCGGCATGCTGAATGAAAAATCCTGCTCCGTTAAGGAAATCTGGACTTCTGATTGTGGCATAAGGGCATAAGCAGCATCAAGCGCTTCGGCTGGGTAACATGGAATGTCGGCTTGACGGACCCATATGCCGCGTGCAAGTACAGCGACAGGTGTCGGAGCATCTTTTGCCTCAAGGAAATTGAGATGTGCAATCCGTCCTGGCGCGATACTTCCGAGTAGATGATCGAGATTAAAATGACGTGCTGCATTGTATGACGCAATCCGGTATGCTTCTTCGACCGGAATGCCTGCCTCGAGCATCAGTCGGATCGTCTCATCCATCATACCCGCTTTATAAAAGGACGGTGTCGAACCATCTGTTGTCACTAGTACCTTATCGAACTGCGTCAATCCCGCTTCGACAAGCCCCTTAAAGATATCCGGTAGATCCGGACGAATCGATGAATAACGAATCGTCGTCGTATAACCAAGTTCAAGACGTGTCATCGCTTCTTCGACCGTCATTGCCTCGTGATCACTCGTCACACCATACAGCGCCATCTTTGTCAGCGTCTTCGCTGAAGCACCAGGGAAATGACCTTCGATTGGTTTTCCAAGTTTGATCGCATCCTGCATCCAGTGGAGCAGTTCATCGTCCCCTTGCGAGAGACGTGGCCATCCCGTCAACTCACCCGCTTGGATGACTTGTGGATGTTTAAGCCATGCTTGAATCCGGCGATTATCGATCGAGATACTATCGGCATCAAGCTCGGTCTGCGCGTCGAGTCGTGCCCACCAGTACATCGAGGTCGGTAAGTCCGCTAGCGCCTCGACTTGAGCAAACGCTTGCTCCGTCGGCTCTAATAATAACAACATGTTGTCGTTGACGAGGGTCGATGTTCCTCGCTCTGCTGCGAATTTTGCAAGACTCGCTGGATTATAAAGTTGAAACGGATGGGCATGAGGTTCAATGTAACCGGGTACGATATATTGACCTGTCGCATCATGGTAGGCATCGGCTTGTTCCGGCATCTCTGGACCGACATAGACGATCCGGTCGCCACTGATCCAGATGTTCGCCGTCCGCCATGCTTTGACACCATGATTTAGGTACGTAGCATTCTGTATGACAAGTGTCGGTGCAAGCTTTCCGCTGATGACCGCTTGGTGTGTTCGTACTTCAGATTTCGTCCAAGGGGATCTTCCACAATTTTTTTTCACGAAAGCTCGACCTCCTTTATTTTATTGAAAACGCTTTCTTATAGTTCTTATACTAAAATGTTGCTAAGTAAGTTTCAAGAAGTTTTGCCCCGTTCCGGATTCATTTGGTCAAAATAACACAAATTCGCCATGGAAGACAAATCTTTTCGTGCACTTCGCCAAGAAATAAAAAAACCAGACGAGACTCTGTCGAGTGCGTCTGGTTCAACTATCATGATTCATGTGAGGCACGAAAGGCTTTTTGAGCGATATCAGTTCGGTAAAAGAATGGCTGATGCGTCACGTCTGGTAAGTTCGCATAGACCTGTTCGACAGCTTGCTCGATCGTCTCTGCACGACTGACACAGACGAGGACACGTCCACCGGCTGAGACAAGTTGACCGGATTGTTCTGCTGTTCCGGCATGAAAAACGAGAAGGTCATCCCCGATCTGATCGAGTGGAATCATTTGTCCCGTTTTTGGCGCTTCTGGATATCCTTCTGCAGCGACGACGACACCGACAGCTGCTTGGTCCGTCCAAACGACTTCTGGTGTCTGTCCGTCCATCAGTGGTCTGATGACATCAAGTAACGGTGTCTCTAAGCGTGGGAGAATGACTTCCGTCTCCGGATCACCGAACCGAGCATTGAACTCGATGACGAACGGTCCTTGTTTCGTCAACATCAGACCGGCATAGAGGAAGCCAGTGAACGGTATTCCTTCGCTTGCCATCTGATCGACGAGCGGCTGTATGATGCGATCAACAGCTTCTGTCGTCAACGCTGTCTCGTCCCACTGAGGTAACGGTGAATACGCGCCCATTCCTCCTGTGTTCGGACCTAAGTCACCGTCAAATGCCCGTTTATGATCTTGCGACAATACCATCGGAATGACCGTCTCTTCGTGGACGAACGCCATCAACGAACACTCTTCCCCGACCAAACACTCTTCGATGACGACGCGGCTTTGCTGCCCGTATTCCCCGGCAAACGTATCGTGGATCGCTGCAAGTGCCTGGTCCACAGTTTCTGCGACCGTGACCCCTTTTCCGGCAGCGAGGCCGTCGGCTTTGATGACAATCGGTGCACCCGCTTTGCGAACATACGCTTCTGCCTCTGCTGCTGAAGTAAAGACGGCGTGAGCAGCGGTCGGAATACCGGCACGCGCCATCAATTCCTTCGCGAACTGCTTACTTCCCTCGATTGCCGCAGCTTCCCGTGTCGGTCCGAAAACCTGCAGTCCCGCTGCCTGAAAGGCGTTAACGACCCCGAGAACGAGTGGTCCTTCTGGTCCGACGATCGTCCAATCAATCTGTTCGTCTTGTGCGAACGCCACGAGTTCATCGATGGCATTTTCGGCGATCGGAACACATGTAGCTTGTGTCATCCCGGCATTCCCAGGCGCAGCATACACTGTCTCGATCCGTTCATCCTGTGCCAGCTTCCAGACGAGCGCGTGTTCACGCCCTCCTTTACCAATCACCAATACCTTCATTCAAATCGCCTCCGCTTAGTGTTTGAAATGTCGAACGTTCGTAAAGACCATCGTGATGCCGTGTTGGTTACACGCATCGATCGACTCTTGATCGCGAATCGAGCCGCCTGGTTGAATGATTGCTGTAATGCCAGCTGCTGCTGCCGCTTCGACCGTATCGCCCATTGGGAAGAAGGCATCGGAAGCAAGGGACGCGCCAACTGCTTTTTCTCCGGCTTGCGTAATCGCGATGTTCGCTGAACCAACACGGTTCATCTGTCCTGCACCAACGCCGACCGTTACTTCGTCTTTCGCGAGAACGATCGCATTCGACTTGACGTGTTTGACAGCGCGCCATGCGAGTTTCAAGTCTTCCCATTCCGCTGCTGTCGGTTTGCGGTCTGTCACGACACGTGCTGCTGCATCATCTAATGTCTCATCGTCACTGTCTTGGACGAGCATACCGCCGGCAACTGCTGTATAGCGGATCGCTTGGACACGTTTGACGTCAAGTTCAAGTAGACGAATGTTCTTTTTCGCTGACAATAAGGCGAAGGCTTCTTCCGTGAAGGACGGGGCAATGATGATCTCAAGGAAGATACCGCTTAGTTGTTCTGCTGTCTCTAGGTCGACTTCACGGTTCAAGGCGACGATGCCTCCGAAAATTGAAACCGGATCGGCTGCATGCGCGCGACGGAATGCCTCTCCGATCGTTGGACCGACGGCAACACCACACGGGTTCATGTGTTTGACGACGACGGCTGCTGCTTCGCGGAACTCGTCGAGAATTTCGAGTGCAGCGTTCGCATCTTGGATGTTGTTATACGACAACTCTTTACCATGCAACTGTTTCGCTGAAGCGAGGGAAGCCCCACGGTAAATTGGTGTTTTATAAAAGGCTGCTTCTTGGTGTGGATTTTCTCCGTAACGGAGATCCTGGACTTTCTCAAGCGTGATCGTCAACTGGTCCGGGAACTTCTCGCCTGTTTGCGTCAAGAAATAATCCGCGATCAACGCATCGTACGCCGCTGTATGACGGAAGGCTTTCGCTGCAAGACGTTGGCGTGTCTCAAACGTTGTTCCACCTTCACGAACCTCAGCAACGACTGTTTCGTAATCAGCTGGATCGACGACGACCGTCACAGCCGCGTGGTTCTTCGCTGCAGATCGCAACATGCTTGGACCACCGATATCGATGTTCTCAATCGCATCCGCATAAGCAACGTCTTCTTGTAAAACTGTCTGCTTGAACGGATACAAATTGACGAAGACGAAATCAATTGGTTGAATCTGTTGCGCAGCCATCTGTTCGCGATGGGATTCAAGATCACGACGACCAAGTAGTCCACCGTGGACCATCGGATGAAGTGTCTTGACACGTCCATCGAGCATCTCTGGGAATTGTGTGACTTCACTGATACCAATGACCGGAAGCCCAGCTTCCTCTAATGCTTGATGTGTTCCGCCTGTCGAGACAAGCTCGATCCCTGCTTCATGAAACGCTCGTCCTAGTTCGACGATCCCTGTTTTATCCGACACACTAATTAACGCTCTCATACGTTTGCCTCCTCTTTCATCCACTCTTCGATGACTTGCGGATACAGTCTATGTTCGACACGCTGAATCGCTTGTTGCAACGTTTCACGCGTCATCTCTTCTGTAATCCGAACGGCTTCTTGAGCCATGATGGGTCCTGTGTCCATTCCTTCATCGACTATATGAATTGTAACACCTGTGATTTTAACTCCGCCACGAAACGCTTGTCCGATCGCATCTTTTCCCGGGAACGCCGGAAGCAGCGACGGATGAATGTTGACAATTCGCCCTGCGTATCGTCCGAGCAACTCTTCCCCGATCAAACGCATGTACCCGGCAAGGATGATCCGTTCAACACCTTTTGCTTCAAGACGAGCGATGATCTCCCGCTCAAAGCTCGGTTTATCCGGATAGTCCTTTGCTCGAAAGACGAAGACGTCACATCCACGTCGTTTTGCTCGCTCGATGACTGTTGCGTCCGGTTGGTCGCAGACGATTAGTTCGATCGAGGCATGTAACGTCCCTGCCTCGATCGCTTCAAAAAGTGCTTCGACATTACTACCGCTTCCTGATGCAAAACAGGCGATCTTCATGCGTCGACCCCTTGAATCCGGACACCTTCTTGATCGGTCACGTGACCAATCACGTACGCCGTCTCATTTTCACGAGCGAGGCGTGCTGTTACTTCCACGACATCTTCCGGTTTGACGATCAACATGAAACCAATCCCCATGTTGAAGACATTATACATGTCATGTCGTGGCAGATCACCTGCTTGCTCGAGCCAGTCGAAGACCGGTAACGTCGGCCACTTTTTCGGATCAAACGATGCACCAAGACCCTCTGGCAAGACGCGTGGTACGTTTTCGTAGAAACCGCCACCTGTAATATGGACCATCGCTTGAATCTTTTCCGTCTCAAGGGCAGCTTTGACCGCTTCGACGTAGATACGTGTCGGCATGAGAAGCGCATTACCAAGTGTATGACCGAGCATCATGACTTCATCTTCGTAGCTAAGGCCACTCTCGGCGACAATTTTACGGACAAGTGAAAAGCCGTTCGAATGGACACCGGACGAAGCAAGACCGAGAATGACATCGCCTGCTGCGACCTTGTCACCGGTAATCAATTTTTGCTTCTCGACGGCACCGACGGCAAAACCAGCGATGTCGTATTCGCCATCCGCATACATCCCTGGCATTTCTGCCGTCTCACCACCAATCAACGTACAGCCCGCTTGGACACATCCTTCAGCAACACCGGCGACGATCCGTTCGATCTTCGCTGGAATCGCCTGACCGAGCGCGATGTAGTCGAGAAAATAAAGCGGTTCTGCACCTTGGACGATGATATCGTTCACACACATCGCAACACAGTCGATCCCGATCGTATCGTGTTGTTCGAGTGCGAAGGCAAGCTTGAGTTTCGTACCGACCCCGTCTGTCCCACTGACGAGGACCGGTTCTTTCAACTGCAATTGGCTGAGGTCGAACATCGCACCAAAGCTACCGAGTCCCGTTAATACTTCTTTGCGCATCGAACGGGCGACGTGTTTTTTCATTCGAGTGACGGACTCATATCCTGCCGTCAGACTCACACCTGCTGCTTCGTAATGTTTGCTCATGTTCTTCCCCCATCTATCAAAGTTTAGCTTCTAACTCGAGCGAACCGAGCGGTGTCGGATACTCTCCTGTGAAGCAAGCGGTACATTGTCCTTTTAATGGTCCATCGAACGGGCGGTCGATTGCATCGACCATACCCGGTACAGTTAGGAATTCAAGTGAATCAGCACCGATTTCTTGACGGATTTCTTCCGGCATCAACCGGGCAGAGATCAACTCGTCTTTTGACGATGTATCAATCCCGTAATAACATGGATTCGTAATCGGTGGTGCCGTGATACGGACATGAACTTCCGTTGCACCGGCTTCACGTAATAAACCGACGATGCGGCGACTCGTCGTTCCTCGGACGATCGAATCATCGACCATGATGACACGCTTCCCTTGTACGACACCGCGTAACGCAGACAACTTCATTTTGACCCCACGTTCCCGTAACTCCTGTGACGGCTGGATGAACGTCCGTCCGACATAACGATTCTTGATCAATCCCATTTCATACGGAATACCACTCGCTTCCGCGTAACCGATCGCTGCCGAGATACTGGAATCCGGTACCCCTGTAACGACGTCTGCTTCGACCGGTGCTTCTTCATACATCTTTTTCCCGAGTGCTTTCCGGGCCGTATGGACGTTGACGCCATCAATGATTGAATCTGGACGTGAGAAGTAGATGTATTCCATCGAACACATCGCTCGTTCGCGTGGTTGCATGTATTGACGAGACGACATGCCGTGTTCTGTGATCGTCACGAGCTCCCCCGGCTCGATATCACGAATGAACTCTGCACCGACGATATCAAAGGCACATGTCTCTGACGCAAATACGATGCCGCCGTCCGGTGTCTTCCCGAGTGACAGTGGACGCAGTCCGTGTGGATCAACCGCCACGAATAACGTATCTTCCGTTAAAAAGAGGAAGGCAAATGCCCCGACAAGACGCGCGAGACTGTCGGCAATCCGGTCTTCAAGTGTGTCGAGCTTACTGCGTTTGACGAGATGGGCGACGACTTCCGTATCGCTCGTCGTCTGAAAGATTGCACCTTCTGCTTCGAGTAGATGCTTCAGTGAATCCGCGTTGACGAGGTTCCCGTTGTGTGCGAGAGCGAGATCTCCCGTCCGCGACTTGAAATGCAGCGGTTGGGTATTCTCAAGTGTGTTTCCACCTGCTGTCGAATATCGGACATGTCCGATCGCATGATGTCCTTTAAGATTCGTCAGTATCTCTTCCGAAAAGACTTCCGTCACCAGTCCTTGCCCGCGGTGCGGGAAGAGGTCGTCGCCGTCACTCGTGACGATGCCTGCCCCTTCCTGTCCCCGGTGTTGCAAACTATGCAAGCCGTAGTAAGCGAGTTGCGCTGCATTCGGTTGTCCGAAGATCCCGAAGACGCCACACTCCTCATTTAGTCCTTTGATGTCATATAACACGCGATTGCTCCTTCCCAGTCTCCCTGTAAGGTCGAACGGTCTGCTTCGATCCGTGTCTCTGCCGTCTCGATGACAAGAAGCTCATCGTTCGTGACGACACCGATCGCTTGAGCACCGGTCCGTTGTTCGAATGCTGCAACGTGCGTTTGTGGCACAGTGACGACGAAACGTGATTGCGATTCACTGAACAGATGTAACGTTGGTCCATCAAACTGAACCGTCAACCCAAAGTTCGTTCCAAACGTCATCTCAGCGAGGGCGATTGCGAGACCACCTTCTGATACATCATGCATCGCATTGACTTCACCTGCTTGTACTGCTTGTTGTAAAACTTGTAAGCGTGCATGTTCGACTGCTAAATCGATTTGTGGTGCGCGACCGAATGATTTACCGAATTGCATATATTGAAGCTCACTACCACCAAACTCGGCTGTTGTTTCACCTAACAGATAAATCTTGTCACCTGCTTGTTTGACGTGTTGCGTTGTGATCCATTCGGTTTGCTCGTGTAATCCGACCATTCCGACGACCGGTGTCGGGTGAACCGCTTGACCAGCTGACTCATTGTAGAGCGAGACGTTTCCACCGATAACAGGTGTCTCAAGGACACGACATGCTTCTGCCATACCGGCTGTTGCTTGCTGCAACTGCCAGAAGCCTTCTGGTTTATCCGGATTTCCGAAGTTCAGGCAATCCGTGATGGCAAGTGGTGTCGCCCCACTCGCGACGATATTACGAGCTGCTTCTGCAACGGCAATCTGTCCACCGACATATGGATCCAAGTAGACGAAGCGACTGTTGCAGTCGGTCGTCATGGCGAGTGCCTTGTTCGTACCACGGACACGGATAACGGCTGCATCTGATCCCGGTGCGACGACCGTCGATGTCTGGACCATATGATCGTACTGATCGTAGACCCAGCGTTTTGAAGCGATCGTCGGCTGACGGAGTAGTGCTCGCCATGTCTCAACAATGTCCTCGACGACTGGAAGTGTCTCTTCCATCGCTTGAAATTCTTCATAATACGCAGGCACGCGAGATGGTTTTTCATAGACTGGTGCTTCTTCCGCTAACGCGTCAACCGGAACTTCCGCCACGATATCCCCATGATGGATCAACCGTAAGACTTTCTCTTCAATGACTTCTCCGACGTGAACGGCATGGAGCCCCCATTTGCTGACGATTGCTTCAATCTCTGCTTCGCGCCCCCGTTTGACGACGAGTAACATTCGCTCTTGTGATTCTGAGAGCATCATTTCGTAGGCTGTCATCCCTGTCTCCCGTTGCGGGACGTCATCGAGGTGCATCTCGATGCCCATGCCTGCTTTTGAAGCCATCTCTGCTGAAGAAGATGTTAGTCCAGCAGCGCCCATATCCTGCATCCCGACCAGTGCTGGATGACCAACGATCTCAAGACAAGCTTCAATCAATAGCTTCTCCATGAACGGATCGCCGACTTGAACAGCTGGACGTTTTGCTTCCGTATCTTCTCCGAGATCTTCCGAGGCAAATGTCGCACCATGAATACCATCGCGCCCAGTCGCTGCACCGACGTACATGACTGAGTTCCCGACACCTTTTGCCTGACCTTTTTGAATATCGGCATGGTTGATCAAACCGATACACATCGCATTGACGAGTGGATTTCCTTCATACGAACGATCAAATCCGATTTCGCCACCGATCGTTGGAATACCGACACAGTTGCCATACCCCGCGATCCCTGCAACAACTTGTTCGAACAGTTGATTAACACGTGGTGTACCGAGATGACCGAAGCGGAGCGAGTTCATGAGCGCAACTGGGCGCGCACCCATCGAGAAGATGTCACGAATGATACCGCCGACGCCTGTTGCAGCACCTTGATACGGTTCAACAGCGGATGGATGGTTGTGGCTTTCAATCTTAAAGACGACAGCCTGCTCATCACCGATATCAACGACTCCTGCTCCTTCACCCGGTCCCTGTAAGACACGTGGTCCAGTCGTCGGGAATTGACGGAGGACGGGTTTAGATGTCTTGTATGAACAATGCTCAGACCACATGACCGAAAACAATCCTGTTTCCGTATAGTTCGGTTGGCGTCCGAGTAAATCGACGACCATCTGGTATTCCGTATCACTTAATCCCATCGTGGCATAAACGCGTTGCTCTTGAATCAATTCTGGTGTTGGTTCAGACTGTTGTTTTAGCATGGTGTGCCCCCTGTTTGACGAGTGAAGTAAAGAGTTTCAATCCATCTGTTCCGCCAGTCAATAGCTCGACTGCTCGTTCTGGGTGTGGCATCATCCCAAGAACATTGCCAGCTTTATTCGTGATCCCGGCGATATCGCCGCGCGAACCGTTCGGATTATCGACATATGTGAAGGCGATTTGCCCGTTCGTTTGGAGCATCGCGTAAGTCGCATCGTCGCAGTAGTAGTTTCCTTCGCCATGTGCGATTGGAATCGAGATCGTCTCGCCTGGCAGATAATCTGATGTAAACCGTGTCTTCGTGTTTTCAACCTTCAGTTCGACCGTCCGACACATGAACTTCAAACCGTTATTTCGATGCAAGACACCTGGTAAGAGTCCCGCTTCGACAAGAATCTGGAATCCGTTACAGACACCGAGGACGGTTTTTCCTTCTGTTGCAAAACGTTTGACCTCTTCCATAATCGGTGAGAAGCGTGCGATTGCCCCGCAACGAAGGTAATCTCCGTAGGAAAATCCACCTGGTAACAGGACACCATCGTAGCCTTCAAGTGATGTTTCGGTATGGAAGACGTATTCGGCTTCTTCTCCGAGCGCATCCTTAACCGCATGGTACATATCTAAATCACAGTTCGATCCCGGAAAGACGATGACCGCGAACTTCATGCTGGCGTCACCTCTTCGATCGTAATCTGATAATCTTCCATCACCGTGTTAACGAGTAGTTTTTGACACATCTCATGAATCATCGCTTCTGTCGTTTCCGTTTCAACGAGCAGTTCAATCTGTTTTCCGATTCGAACACTCTCGACACCCGTAAAACCAAGCTGTTGCAATCCGCCTTTTACAGCAACTCCTTGTGGATCTAAAATGCTTTCCCGTAATGCGATCGATACGATGACTTTTTTCATTGTGTGTTTCCCCCTAGGCGATTGAATAGTGTTTGGTAAGTCTCTGTCAGTGAACCGATATTGCGTCGGAAGACATCTTTATCGAGATGTTCTCCAGTTTCCTGATCCCACAGGCGGCATGTATCAGGTGAGATTTCATCAGCCAGTAGAATCGTTCCATCTGCCGTCTTGCCGTATTCCAATTTAAAATCAATCAACGTGATTCCGTTTTGACGGAAGTAAGGTTGCAAGACATCATTCACGCGAAGTGCTTTGTCCGACAGCTCTTCTAGCTCCTCAGAAGTCGCAATCTTCAGTAAATTGATGTGCGATGAGGTGACGAGTGGATCGCCTAACGTATCATCTTTATAGTAGAACTCAACGATTGGTGTTTCGAGCACCGTACCTTCTTCGATACCGAGCCGTTTACTCAAGCTTCCTGCGACGACGTTCCGGACGACGACTTCGAGTGGAATGATAGTGACACGACGTACGAGCTGTTCGCGCTCCGAGACACGCTCAATGAAATGTGTCGGAATGCCCGCTTGTTCGAGGATTTCAAAGAAATGACTCGTCAATCGGTTGTTCAATTCGCCTTTTCCAGCAAATACTTCTTTTTTCTCGCCGTTGAATGCCGTGGCCTCGTCTTTATAGACGATCCGGAGCACATCCTGCTCCTGCGTCGTGTACAATCGTTTTGCTTTTCCTTCATAAAGTGGTTGCATCGCTTTCGTCCCCCATGATCCTAAGATGTAGACGGGGCAAATGCCCCGTCTCAGGTTGATTAGTTCAAGCCACACCGTTCAAAAATTTCATCGACACGACTCGTATGGTACGTCGGATCGAAACACGCATCGAGCTCTTCTTCTGTGAACAGCTGTTGAATCTCTTCTTCTTGCCACAATAAGTCACGGAACATGATTTGTTCTTCCCACGCCTGCATCGCACGCGGTTGAACGAAATCATACGCTGCTTCACGCGACCAGCCTTTTTCGATTAAAGCGAGTAAGACATGTCCAGAGAAGATGACCCCAAACGTCCGGTCCATGTTCCGCTTCATGTTGTCCGGGAAGACCGTCAAGTTCTTCACGATGTTTCCGAAACGGTTCAACATGTAGTTGAGCAGTCCTGTTGCGTCCGGAAGAATGATGCGTTCTGCCGAAGAGTGCGAGATATCCCGTTCGTGCCAGAGTGAGACGTTCTCGTACGCCGTCACCATGTGTCCACGGATGACTCGGGCAAGACCTGTCATGTTCTCAGAGCCGATCGGATTCCGCTTGTGCGGCATCGCCGATGATCCTTTTTGACCTTTAGCGAAGAATTCTTCGACTTCACGCGTTTCCGTCTTTTGTAGACCGCGGATCTCCGTTGCCATCTTTTCAATCGATGTCGCGATCAGAGCAAGCGTCGACATATAGTGTGCATGACGATCGCGTTGTAACGTCTGTGTGGAAACTGGAGCTGGTTTCGTTCCTAACTTTTCGCAGACGTATTTTTCAATGAACGGATCGATATTCGCGAATGTTCCGACGGCTCCTGACATCTTGCCGTATTCGACCGTCTCACGTGCTGCTTCGAAGCGGACTTTGTTTCGTTTCATCTCTTCGTACCAAAGCGCTAGTTTCAGACCGAACGTCGTCGGTTCTGCATGTACGCCATGCGTTCGTCCCATCATGACCGTATATTTATGTTCGTTCGCTTTGACCTTTAAGATGTCGATGAATCGATCGAGATCCGCAGCAAGAATGTCGTTTGCTTGCTTCAACAGATATGAGAGTGCTGTATCGACGACGTCCGTTGACGTTAGTCCGTAATGGACCCACTTGCGTTCTTCTCCGAGTGTCTCAGAGACGGCACGCGTGAAGGCGATGACATCATGACGTGTCTCTTGTTCGATTTCAAGGATCCGGTTGACATCAAAAGAGGCATTGTCCCAAAGTAATTGAACGTCCTCTTTCGGTATGACTCCTAGTTCACTCCATGCTTCACACGCAAGAATCTCGACTTTTAACCAAGCCTCGAATTTGTTTTGTTCGGTCCAGATCGCTTTCATCTCAGGACGTGTATACCGTTCGATCATTGAACTGTCTCCTTCCATATCGACAGGCGTTCGACTTCTGCCAAAGCATCGTCGACCGTGTCCGCAAGGATGTTTAAATGTCCCATCTTGCGACCTGTCTTGGCTTCTGCTTTTCCATATAAGTGAACTTTCGTCCGAGCGCTTAGTCTCGGTAGTTCCTCGTATAATGCTGTGACATGCTGACCCAGGATGTTCGCCATGACGACCGGTGTCGTCAGACGGGTATCACCGAGTGGGAGACCACTGATGGCACGGATATGTTGCTCGAATTGGGATGTTTCGCAAGCATCGATTGAATAGTGACCCGAATTGTGTGGTCGGGGTGCTAGTTCATTGACGATCAGTCTAGAACCGACGACGAACAACTCGATGGCGAGTGTACCGATCAACCCGACAGCATCCGCGATCGATTCAGCGAGCGCAATTGCTTCTTGTTCGAGCGATTCGGAAATGCGAGCCGGTACGATCGATAGATGCAAGATATTTTCCCGATGAATGTTCTCACTGACTGGGAAGACGCGTGTTTCTGTTGCGCTTCGCGTCACGATGACGGAAATTTCCTGATCAAACGGTAACCACTGCTCCGCAACATACTCTGTCGGTTCGAATCGTTCGATTGTCGCTTGGAACTGTTCTTCCGTCCGGATGACGGTCTGTCCTTTTCCGTCATAGCCGAATCGTGCTGTCTTCAAGACGAACGGTAACCCGAGTCGCTGTTTTGCTTCCTCTAAGTCAGAAGGATGCGTCACCGGATAGTACGGAGCGACAGAGTGTCCAATGCGTTCAATCATCTCTTTTTCCCGTACCCGATGTTGCGTTTGAAAAAGGAGATTCGTTCCATGAATCAGTTTCGTCCCGATTGCTTCAGCGACTTCCGTTGAGATGTTCTCAAATTCGTAGGTGACGACATCTGATTCAGCTGCGAGCTGTTTGGCTGCCTCGACATCCGTGAAGGGAGCTTGGATATGTTGATCTGCCACTTGCGCACACGGTGCGTTGTCCGTTGGGTCGAGTGTCAAAATCTCAAAGCCCATCTCACGCGCCGACAAAGCCATCATTCGACCAAGTTGACCGCCGCCTAATATCCCGATTCGTTTCATAGCAGGTTCCCTCCAGATGCAATGACGTCTCCTTCTAGTTCGACTCGCATATGATCGAGCTTGCGGGCAAGTCGTTCATCTTGAATCGAGAGAATTTGAGCAGCTAGCAATCCAGCGTTTTTTGCGCCTGCTTCTCCGATGGCAACCGTTGCGACTGGTACTCCACCTGGCATTTGAACGATCGAGAGCAAGGAATCAATTCCTTGGAGCGCTCTACTTTTCACAGGAACACCGATGACGGGTAATGTCGTTTTAGCAGCAACCATGCCCGGTAGATGAGCAGCACCGCCTGCACCGGCAATGATGACCTTCAGTCCTCGTTCACGTGCTGATTCAGCATAACGAAACATTAGATCCGGTGTCCGGTGTGCGGAAACGACTTTCTTTTCATATGGAATCTCAAGTTGCTCCAACACATCACATGTATGTTTCATCGTTTCCCAATCCGATTGACTTCCCATGATGACGCCGACTTCTACATTTCCCATCGCTGTTTCCTCCTTTGTGCATAAAAAAAGCCCAAACCACGGCTAAAAGGGTGGCTTAGGGTATAAAAAGGTACGCCAAAGAAATATCGACGAACATCCATATACCCCATAGTCCAACGATTTAGGGTCGTTGGGTAGAAACTTGCAAGCCATATCCCTGCTATTATACGAGGTGTTTATATTCAATCATCCTGTCACGACTTCATCTTAACAAGTCCATCCCAAGGCGTCAACCAAAGGCGAACAATTTAATTGTCTGAAAATTTATCGTTCGGTTTTAAAAGTAGTTTTTCTGATTTCATCTAGTATCCATTCGGAGTTTATTTCTTGGGAGGCATTAAATGAAATAAAGTATAAAAAAAGCATCGTCCGAATGAATCGGACGATGCTTGAGGTAGTTATTCGCTCTCTTTCACTTTGCAATCGAAGACGATTTGCTGACGAATTGGATACGGTTCGCCATTCGCGTCTAATCCAAAGATCGGCTCTTCTCGTCGGACCGTCGGGCGGTATCCCATGGCATCGATACGATCCAAACAGGCACCAATCGTCTCGTTCTCTTCGACGGCTACACGTAGTTTCGTTTTTTTCGCCATATCCCTGTTCAGTCCCTTCATTAAAATGGATACATGTCTTTCTACAAAAAGACACAAAAAAGCGGCGGCCCTTGAGCGTATGCTCCAGAACCACCGTTTGCCTGGCAACGTCCTATCCTCACAGGGGGAAGCCCCCAACTACTTTCGGCGTTCAAGTGCTTAACTTCCGTGTTCGGCATGGGAACGGGTGTGACCACTTGGCTATCGTCACCAGACGATCGGGCTCGCGCCCTCAAAACTGAAGTCATCAACAATGCATCTGCTAGAACAAGGCCTCGACCGATTAGTATCACTCAGCTCCACATGTCGCCATGCTTCCACCCGTGACCTATCTACCTCATCGTCTCTGAGGGGTCTTTCTTGATTACTCAAAGGGAAATCTCATCTTGGAGGGGGCTTCATGCTTAGATGCTTTCAGCATTTATCCCGTCCGCACGTAGCTACCCAGCGATGCTCCTGGCGGAACAACTGGTACACCAGCGGTGCGTCCATCCCGGTCCTCTCGTACTAAGGACAGCTCTCCTCAAATTTCCTGCGCCCACGACGGATAGGGACCGAACTGTCTCACGACGTTCTGAACCCAGCTCGCGTACCGCTTTAATGGGCGAACAGCCCAACCCTTGGGACCTACTCCAGCCCCAGGATGCGATGAGCCGACATCGAGGTGCCAAACCTCCCCGTCGATGTGGACTCTTGGGGGAGATCAGCCTGTTATCCCCAGGGTAGCTTTTATCCGTTGAGCGATGGCCCTTCCATGCGGAACCACCGGATCACTAAGCCCGACTTTCGTCCCTGCTCGACTTGTAGGTCTCGCAGTCAAGCTCCCTTCTGCCTTTGCGCTCTACGAATGATTTCCAACCATTCTGAGGGAACCTTTGGGCGCCTCCGTTACTGTTTAGGAGGCGACCGCCCCAGTCAAACTACCCGCCTGACACGGTCCTCCAGCCGGATCACGGCTGCGAGTTAGAGACTCTATGCATGAAGGGCGGTATCCCAAGGGTGACTCCTCCGAAGCTGGCGCTCCGGGCTCGACGTCTCCCGCCTATCCTGTACATCATGCACAAAGCCTCAATATCAGGCTGTAGTAAAGCTCCATGGGGTCTTTCCGTCCTGTCGCGGGTAACCTGCATCTTCACAGGTACTATGATTTCACCGGGTCTCTCGTTGAGACAGTGCCCAAATCGTTACGCCTTTCGTGCGGGTCGGAACTTACCCGACAAGGAATTTCGCTACCTTAGGACCGTTATAGTTACGGCCGCCGTTTACTGGGGCTTCGGTTCAAAGCTTCGCTTGCGCTAACCCATCCCCTTAACCTTCCAGCACCGGGCAGGCGTCAGCCCCTATACGTCATCTTGCGATTTAGCAGAGACCTGTGTTTTTGCTAAACAGTCGTTTGGGCCTATTCACTGCGGCTCTACATGTGTAGAGCGTCCCTTCTCCCGAAGTTACGGGACCATTTTGCCGAGTTCCTTAACGAGAGTTATCCCGCGCGTCTTAGAATTCTCATCTCGCCTACCTGTGTCGGTTTACGGTACTGGCGCCTTCCCCCTCACTAGAGGCTTTTCTTGGCAGTGTGAAATCGTGACCTACGTCCCTACGGGACTCCGCATCGTTCCTTGACTGTGATGCCTGACGGATTTGCCAATCAGACGGTCTTGAAACTTGCACATGCACTTCCATCCGCATGCGTCACTATCCTCCTGCGTCCCCCCATTGTTCAAACGGTGGATCGGCGGTACAGGAATATCAACCTGTTATCCATCGCCTACGCCTTTCGGCCTCGGCTTAGGTCCAGACTAACCCTGAGCGGACGAGCCTTCCTCAGGAAACCTTGGGCTTTCGACGGAGGGGATTCTCACCCCTCTTTTCGCTACTCACACCGGCATTCTCACTTCCAAACGCTCCACTGCTCCTTCCGGTACAGCTTCACAGCGGTTTGGAACGCTCCCCTACCATTCCTTACGGAATCCGCAGCTTCGGTGGTATGTTTAGCCCCGTTACATTTTCGGCGCGGCGCCACTCGACTAGTGAGCTATTACGCACTCTTTGAATGGTGGCTGCTTCTAAGCCAACATCCTAGCTGTCTAGGCAGCGCCACATCCTTTTCCACTTAACATACACTTGGGGACCTTAGCTGGCGGTCTGGGCTGTTTCCCTCTTGACTACGGATCTTATCACTCGCAGTCTGACTCCCGAGTATAAGTTGCTGGCATTCGGAGTTTAACTGAATTCGGTAACCCTGTGGGGGCCCCTAGTCCAATCAGTGCTCTACCTCCAGAACTCTCAACCTCGAGGCTAGCCCTAAAGCTATTTCGGGGAGAACCAGCTATCTCCAGGTTCGATTGGCATTTTCACCGCACCCCACACACCTCATCCCCGCACTTTTCAACGTGCGTGGGTTCGGACCTCCAGTCAGTGTTACCTGACCTTCATCCTGGACATGGGTAGATCACCTGGTTTCGGGTCTACGACAACGCACTGAACGCCCTGTTCAGACTCGCTTTCGCTACGGCTCCGCCTCATCGGCTTAACCTCGCGCGTTATCGTAACTCGCCGGTTCATTCTACAAAAGGCACGCCATCACCCGTTAACGGGCTCTGACTACTTGTAGGCATACGGTTTCAGGATCTATTTCACTCCCCTTCCGGGGTGCTTTTCACCTTTCCCTCACGGTACTGGTTCACTATCGGTCACTAGGGAGTATTTAGCCTTGGGAGATGGTCCTCCCGGATTCCGACGGGGTTTCACGTGTCCCGCCGTACTCAGGATCCACTCTGGAGGGAAAACAGTTTCAGCTACAGGGCTGTCACCTTCTTCGGCCGACCTTTCCAGGTCCTTCACCTACTGTCTTCCTTTTTGACTCCGTATAGAGTGTCCTACAACCCCGAAGAGCATGCTCTCCGGTTTGGGCTGTTCCCGTTTCGCTCGCCGCTACTCAGGGAATCGCATTTGCTTTCTCTTCCTCCGGGTACTTAGATGTTTCAGTTCCCCGGGTCTGCCTCACGTTACACTATGTATTCATGTAACATGTCCCATCCCATTACAGATGGTGGGTTCCCCCATTCGGAAATCTTCGGATCAAAGCATACTTACTGCTCCCCGAAGCATATCGCTGTTCGTCGCGTCCTTCATCGGCTCCTAGTGCCAAGGCATCCACCGTACGCCCTTCATACCTTGATCTAGCGTTGGTATTCTAAGAACACACGTCTTAAATGACATGGTTAATTAAAAGTTTGATGTCTTGTTGATGTCTTCAGTTTTCAAGGTGCGAGTGTCTCTTGCGAGACTGAGAGACGAGCTCTCAAAACTGAACGATGGGCATGTCCCGTAAGGGACGTTTTCCTTAGAAAGGAGGTGATCCAGCCGCACCTTCCGATACGGCTACCTTGTTACGACTTCACCCCAATCATCTACCCCACCTTCGACGGCTGGCTCCTTGCGGTTACCTCACCGGCTTCGGGTGTTGCAAACTCTCGTGGTGTGACGGGCGGTGTGTACAAGACCCGGGAACGTATTCACCGCAGTATGCTGACCTGCGATTACTAGCGATTCCGACTTCATGCAGGCGAGTTGCAGCCTGCAATCCGAACTGGGAACGGCTTTATGGGATTGGCTCCACCTCGCGGTCTCGCTGCCCTTTGTACCGTCCATTGTAGCACGTGTGTAGCCCAACTCATAAGGGGCATGATGATTTGACGTCATCCCCACCTTCCTCCGGTTTGTCACCGGCAGTCTCCCTAGAGTGCCCAACTGAATGCTGGCAACTAAGGATAGGGGTTGCGCTCGTTGCGGGACTTAACCCAACATCTCACGACACGAGCTGACGACAACCATGCACCACCTGTCACCATTGTCCCCGAAGGGAAACTTGATCTCTCAAGCGGTCAATGGGATGTCAAGAGTTGGTAAGGTTCTTCGCGTTGCTTCGAATTAAACCACATGCTCCACCGCTTGTGCGGGTCCCCGTCAATTCCTTTGAGTTTCAGCCTTGCGGCCGTACTCCCCAGGCGGAGTGCTTAATGCGTTAGCTTCAGCACTGAGGGGCGGAAACCCCCCAACACCTAGCACTCATCGTTTACGGCGTGGACTACCAGGGTATCTAATCCTGTTTGCTCCCCACGCTTTCGCGCCTCAGCGTCAGTTACAGACCAAAGAGTCGCCTTCGCCACTGGTGTTCCTCCACATCTCTACGCATTTCACCGCTACACGTGGAATTCCACTCTTCTCTTCTGTACTCAAGCCTTCCAGTTTCCAATGGCCCTCCCCGGTTGAGCCGGGGGCTTTCACATCAGACTTAAAAGGCCGCCTGCGCGCGCTTTACGCCCAATAATTCCGGACAACGCTTGCCACCTACGTATTACCGCGGCTGCTGGCACGTAGTTAGCCGTGGCTTTCTCGTAAGGTACCGTCAAGGTACGAGCATTACCTCTCGTACGTGTTCTTCCCTTACAACAGAGTTTTACGATCCGAAAACCTTCATCACTCACGCGGCGTTGCTCCATCAGACTTTCGTCCATTGTGGAAGATTCCCTACTGCTGCCTCCCGTAGGAGTCTGGGCCGTGTCTCAGTCCCAGTGTGGCCGATCACCCTCTCAGGTCGGCTATGCATCGTCGCCTTGGTGGGCCGTTACCCCACCAACTAGCTAATGCACCGCAAGGCCATCTCAAGGTGACGCCGAAGCGCCTTTCATCAACGGACCATGCGGTCCGTTGAACTATCCGGTATTAGCTCCGATTTCTCGGAGTTATCCCAATCCTTGAGGCAGGTTCCTTACGTGTTACTCACCCGTCCGCCGCTCATTCCACTGCCTTCCCTCCGAAGAGTTCCGTCAGCTTCCTGCGCTCGACTTGCATGTATTAGGCACGCCGCCAGCGTTCGTCCTGAGCCAGGATCAAACTCTCCATGAAGTGTTTGACTTGCTCGTTGTTGTGACCGAAGTCACGATTGACGAAGCTTGCGCTTCATTCGTTTTTGTATTCCGTAGAATACGATTTTTGCCTCATCGTTCAGTTTTCAAAGTTCGTCTGCCGCCTTAGCGACTTTAATAGATTAACAGGTTGTTTTGTTTATGTCAACCATGCTTTTAAAAAAACTTTTCAGCCCCAACGAACCGTTTATAAAAGGCGTCTCGCTGGAACATTTATTAATATAACAACAAAATTCGACAAACACAAGCATTATTTTAAAAAAACTTTGCAAAGAGTTTAAATCCTCTTCGCAAAGTCTTTACCTTCTTAACATGGCGCCTACTGTAAACGCGATATTCGCTGGGCGTTCTGCTAGCCGTCTCATCAAATACGTATACCAGTCCAAACCATGCGGAACGTAGATGACGACACGATAACCTTGTCGAACTAGCTCTTGTTGTCGTTTTGGTCGCATGCCTTGAAGCATTTGAAATTCAAACCGTGATGGATCAATTTGTTTCATTTGAGTAAAGTCAATGATTTGCTGAATAACTTGTTCATCATGTGTCGCGATTTGCGTGTAGTTGCCTTCTAACAAATTAATCTTCACTAATTGAAGGTACGTCTCATCGACGGTCTTTTTAGGTTGAATATAGGTTTCATCGTCTCCATCGTATGCGCCTTTGACGACACGTACTGTTGCCTGAAGACGTTCTAGATCAAAACGACTGCGGTATACATTTGCCTGTAATGCAATTCCGACGTTCGGATATCGTTCATGCACGCGTTCAAATATTTGCACAATCGACTCAACCATCGTTGCTTCTTCCATGTTGACTGTCACACGCATATTTCTCTGATCAGCAACCTCTGCAATACGACTCAACTGTTGATAGGCGATATCTGGATCAATCCTTAATCCGATTGAAGTAAGTTTTAAAGATACTTGTGCATCTAGATCATATGCTTTGATTTGTCCGATGACTTTGATGCATTCATTCGCAATATCTACTGCGTCTTGTTCAGTCTCGATGAATTCGCCTAAACAATCTACTGTCGCCGCTCGTCCATCTTGATTGAACTGTTTGACTGTGTCGAGTGTCTCTTCTGCGCCCTGCCCTCCGACGAACAATGTTCCACCAAGTGGTAACCCGACTTTTCTCGCTAATTGAATCAGTAACTTATTCTCAGCCAAGTACTCGAATATAGGTCCAGTAATCTGCTGTAACATCTGAATCACCCTCTCTCTTCTCCCTTACCCTCTCCCTAACAAAAAAACGTCTTTCTTCTATATAGAAGAAAGACGCAGTTTGAATTAGTGCAACCAGATGAAGTAACCGAGGAATCCAAGTGATAATACGTACATGATTGGGTGTACGTCCTTTGCTCGTCCTTTTGCGATCATCGTGACCGGGTAGAAGAGGAAACCGAATGCAATCCCTGTTGCGATCGAATACGTTAATGGCATCATGATGACGGTCAAGAAAGCCGGAACCGCATACTCGAATTTTTTCCAATCGATTTGCAGCAATGAAGCTGCCATCAATACACCGACGATGATCAATGCGGGTGCTGTGACCGGCGCAGTGATGATCGCGAGTAACGGTGAGAAGAATAAAGCGAGACCGAAGAACAATGCTGTAACGATGGCTGTCATCCCTGAACGACCGCCTGCTGCGACTCCAGCACTGGATTCAACGTATGAAACCGTCGTCGATGTTCCGAGAATCGAACCGGCTACGGTTGCTGTTGAGTCAGCGATTAATGCGCGACCTGCGCGTGGTACTTTATTTTCTTTAATTAGACCCGCTTGGTTTGCTACCGCAACCAACGTGCCCGCTGTATCAAAGAAATCAACGAAGAAGAAAGTCAGGATGACGATCATCATTTGGACCGTGAAGATTTCATTAAAGTGAAGAAATGCCTGTCCGAAGGTCGGTGCAATACTTGGTGGTGCTGAAACGATTTCACCAAAACTAGTCGGAACTGGAATTAATCCGAAAATCATTCCGGCAATGGCTGTTATAATCATTCCGAAGAAAATCGCGCCTTTGACACCGCGTGTCATCAAGACAGCTGATACGACAAGACCGAATACTGCGAGAAGTGTTGTTCCCTTGCTTAGGTCACCGAGCGAAACAAGTGTTGCTTCGTTCGCAACAACTAAACCACCTGTTTTCAAGCCGATAAAGGCGATGAACAAACCGATACCTGCTGCGACTGCCATTTTCAACGGCTCTGGAATCGCATTGATGATGACCTCACGAATGCCTGAAGCCGTTAATACCATGAAGACGAGACCTGAGACGAGAACGCCCGAAAGTGCAGTTTGCCATGGAATACCCATGCCAATGACGACACTATATGCGAAGAAGGCGTTTAAACCCATACCCGGTGCAAGCGCAATTGGATAATTCGCAAATACTCCCATTGTGATGGAACCGATGATTGCGACGAGCGCTGTAGCACCGAATACCGCTCCCGCATCCATGCCTGCCTCTGCTAATGTGTTCGGGTTGACGAATAAGATGTACGCCATCGCGAAGAACGTCGTCATGCCGGCGATGAACTCTGTACGCATGTTCGTACCAAGCCCATTGAAATCAAAGAAACGCGCAATCGCATTTTCTTTTGCTTTCGGTTGGTGTGGCTGTTTCAATTGTGTGCTCATGATTGCCTTCCTTCCAAATAAGCCGTCTCCTTGAAAACGAAAAACGGCCCTTACCTAAGCGGTAAAAGCCGTTTCAATAAGCGCACGATGTTGCGTGTGCGCCGTAGTAGGAACCTTTACGGTGTTCCTGTAGAGACTTCCGGGCCCTATCCCCAGAATTATACGGCATTATTTATGTTTTTTAGTGATATGAAAAATAAGAACAGACACATCGTAGCATGCTCAAATTCATGGGTCAACCATAAAAACGAAATTTAACCACTTATTTTATCCGAACGTTCGGTTTTGTAAGCGTTATTTTTGAGTTGTCTTTAATTTGCAGTAAAAAAGGAGATAGCTGATCGCCATCTCCCTCTTAGTTTGGTCCATTACAGTCGTTTATGATCGTCACGGTCTACGTCCGTTCTCGTATCCGTACCTTCATCAATATCTGCTTCCTCGCGTCGTACCGTTTCAGATACAGTTTCTGTATCTCGCACTTTACGTTTTCCAACAACAATTTCTTCAGAGACTACATCTTCTTTTGATACTACTACCTTTTCTTCTGAAAGCGGTACGTGAATGGAGTCGTTCTCATCTACAAAAGCATCTGTTCCCGACGCATTATGATCCACTTTACGTCGTTCCACATAAACTTCTTCCCTCTCTACCGGCACCTCGATCGATTGTTGATCTTCGACTACGTGTTTACTGACGTTTACCTCCCCTGTTTGCACTCTTTCTTTATCTACATTTAACCGTTCTTCATGCAGGCGAAGGCGTTCTTCTTCTGTATCACTGTTCGTTTCAGTAACGCCAGACCGATCGACCCCTGGAGTATCGTCATAGTCTTGGCTTCGGTCTGCACTTAAAGTGTTGTCGTAGCCTTGGTCTCGATCTGTGCGGGAAAGAGAGCCGTTATCAGAGAGATGGTCGTTGTGATCCCGATTTGCTTCGACTCCCGTGCGATCATATTGATTATCGTTTACTCCAGAAGTTTGGTTGTAGCTTTGACTATGCTTTTCGTAAGAATCGCCATAGTCGCTGTCTACATATAAAACCAGCTTGCCACTTTCTACCTGACGACGGTATTCTTCTGATTCATCATGCGATAAGCCCATTCCGCGGAATGCTTCCGTAGAAGAGTCGTCTGAAAAGGCAGCCATGAATTTCCCCATAAATCCTTGGTGCTCTTGTTCACCGGCAGTATCTACATTGACGTTTGTCTGATTCTCTACCATGGAGAAGGAATGTTTATCTTGAGCCACGACATACATATCTCTTTCGTCATATCCCTGCGCTTTCAATTCGTTTACTTTACTCAGTACTTCCGCTTGGGTATTAAATACTTGGATAAATGTATCTTCTTTTCTCGTCATGATCTCTTCCTCCTTTTTAATAAATGCCACAAAAAATAATATTTAGCTCTTGAAAATCAATCTTATATGCCAACAGTTTGAATTTCCCCTACTTTTTTTCTGATTAAACCTGATTTTTTTGTACATCTTTTTTGATTATTGAAGGCTTTTTGGAATGTATTGATCCTGTTTACTAGAGCATGTTCATTATTAAAATTTTTCCTGTTTAAAACGTTTTAGTCATGCTACGCAACAAGAAAAGACCCTTACCTAAGAAGTAAAAGCCGTTTCAATAAAGGTACGATGTTGTATGTGAGCCATAGTAGGAATCATTACGGTGTTCCTGTAAAGTCTTTCAAACCCTGTCCCCGGAATTATACGATAATATTTTTTATTGATATGAAAAACAAAGACAGCCACATCATAGCATGGTCAAATTTATGACTAAACCATAATCTAGTCGATCGACTTCAGCTCATGCCCAATCTATTATGAGAGCGTGCATCCTATCCGTTTAATGATTTATTATATATTCCAGTAAAAACTAACAAAACATCTCGATACATCTTAATTGAATCTCTCGAATAAATTGATTTTGTCTAATGTCATCCAACAGTTCGATGCGATTGGTTACGAAAAAAGCTCACTTCCATTCACAAATAATGTGAACAAAAGAGAGCTTCATTTTGAAATCGAATTGTTGAAGGTGAAACAGACTTCATTTCACCTATCCCCTTTAACACATTGGTAGGACAGGCTTCATGAGACGAATTTTCTCAGCAAGTCTAGTCCTTATTCCCACTCAATCGTTGAAGGTGGTTTCGACGTCACATCGTACAGGACGCGGTTGACGTTCTGGACTTCGTTGACGATTCGAACCGAGATCTTCTCAAGCACGTCCCATGGGATCCGTGCCCAGTCTGAAGTCATCCCGTCAATTGACGTAACAGCGCGGATTCCGACAGCATAGTCGTATGTCCGCTCATCGCCCATGACACCAACCGAACGGATTGGAGGAAGGACTGTGAAGTACTGCCAGATTTCGCGCTCGAGTCCAGCTTTTTTAATCTCATCACGAAGAATGAAATCAGATTCGCGAACGATTTCGAGTTTCTCATCTGTGATTTCACCAAGGACACGAATCCCGAGACCTGGTCCTGGGAACGGCTGACGCCAGACGATTTCATCAGAAAGACCAAGTTCTTTCCCGAGTTCACGGACTTCATCCTTGAACAACGTGTTGATCGGTTCGATCAATTCAAACTGCATGTCTTCCGGCAGTCCACCGACGTTGTGGTGTGATTTGATTGTTTGTGCCGTATCCGTACCACTCTCGATGATATCCGTATAGAGTGTACCTTGTGCAAGGAAGTCCATATCCGTCAGCTTCGAAGCTTCTTCATCGAAGACGTAGACGAACTCGTTGCCGATGATTTTACGTTTTTGCTCCGGATCCGAAATACCACGGAGTTTATCGAGGAAACGATCCTGAGCATCAATCTTGATGACGTTCATGTGGAAGTGATCCGCGAATGTCTTCATGACGCTTTCCGCTTCTCCCTTACGCAGTAAACCGTGATCGACGAACATACATGTCAATTGATCACCGATTGCTTTGTGGATCAAGGCTGCGACGACAGACGAGTCGACACCACCTGAAAGGGCACAAAGAACTTTTTTATCGCCGACTTGTTCTTGGATCTTCGCTACTTCGATTTCGATGAAGTTCTCCATTGACCAGTCGCCTGCACATTTACAGACTTCAAAGAGGAAGTTCTTGAGCAATTCTTTTCCAAAGACCGTATGGTTTACTTCTGGGTGATACTGCACACCATACATTTTCAACTCTTCGTTCTTGATCGAAGCGATTGGACATGACACGTTCGTCCCATCAATAACGAATCCGTTTGGCACAGATGTGACGAGGTCACTGTGACTCATCCAGACCGTTTGTTCTAGCGGTAAGTTCGCATACATCGGTGACGGGTCTTGTAACGTCAATGTGGCTTTTCCATATTCACGATGTCCCGCACGTTCCACTGTTCCGCCGAAATGTTGTGACATGAGCTGCATGCCGTAACAGATTCCGAAGATTGGAATACCGAGGTCGAAGATTTCCGGGTCACACCGGTACGCATCCTCCGCGTAGACGCTACGTGGACCACCTGAGAAGATGATACCAGCAGGTGCGATTTCTTTTACTTCAGCTGCAGTGATTTTATGCGAATGCAATTCACTGTAGACACCAAGGTCCCGAATACGACGTGTGATCAATTGATTGTACTGTCCTCCAAAATCGAGGACGAGAATCATTTCCTGGTCCAAATGTGCTTCCAAATCTGTTCCCGCCTTTCTGATTTCATGCGTACCCTATGAAAAAAGCCCGCTCTTCGCCCATGGATAAAATGGAAAAAGAGCAGGCCGCTTCACAAAAAAATGTATACGAAGGGTCTGCTCCTTCATAGTCAGGTCGTTTAAGGTGACCCGGTAGAGACTCTCGCGCCATATTCGCGAGTATATACAAAGGAGATTGCATGTGTGTGATTTACGTTGTTCCCATTGTACCTGTATCGTTTCGTAAATATCAACCCTCTACATGACGAATGATATTTTCGAAATATTCACGTTTTTTATCAGCCGATAATGATTCTCCACCATAAACCATCCGCTCGTAAGCATCCGTCAACGGTCGCATCGCGTACGTCTCGTAGTACCCATCGACTTCGTGAGCAAGTTCCGCAAGCGTCCGACCATCTTGATAATGGAATCCTTTTTTATCAAGACGCCGCAAGAGATACCGATACATCCGTCGGAATCCTTCCGGTCGTTCAATCTGTCTCCGGAAGAAGAGAATCGCAAGCGTCCGAATAATCGGTTTTCTGAACAAGTAGAGGAACAAGAGAGCAAGTGCCGTCAGGAAGATTGGCCAAAATGGAATTGACTTCTGCTCCGTCTGTCCGGCGCTAGTCGTCTGTTCTTCATCGAGAAGATTTTCTTGAGGGCGATTTGGCGTCGTTGTCTCCGTATTATCTTCTGTCTCACGTTGCGGATTTGCTTGTTCCGTCTCGTTGTTCGTTTCCCGATCGATCGTGTATTGTCCTGCTCCATCGAAACTGACTGTCGGTTCAAGCGGTACCCAGCCTGGTCCTTCAATGTAAACTTCGACCCACGAATGGGCATTTTTATTGCGTACTGTATAACTCGTCACGGCAGCTCCGATGACGTCGGATTCGCCCCCCGTGAATCCTTTCACCCAGCGTGCGGGTAACCCAGCTGCCCGAAGTAACACAGTGGCTGACGTCGAGAAGTTATCACAGTATCCGAGTTTCGTCTCGAACAGGAACTGATCGACGTAATCCTGATTTTCTTTCGGTACAGCAACATCTTCTGTATTGTATTCAAAGTTTTCTTCTTCGAAATAATTTTCAATCGCTCGTGCTTTGTCCCATGGTGTCTCCTCACCCTCGACGATTTGTTCCGCTAAATCACGAACTCGTTGCGGTAAACCTTCCGGCAGTTGGAGATACCGCTCCGTTTCATTCTCAGATAAATTGACGGGTTCATCTGTCTGGAGCTGTTCTTCCGTAAAGAGTGGGTACGAATAGTCGATTCGATAGTTCCGTTGACGATCCGCCTCGTCGAGATACGAAATTTTTTGATTCTCGGGGTCAACCAACACATTTTGTCGTTGTTGATTCACTTCGACCCGTACATTGTCACCATTATATGGCACGAATGGTAATTCACGCGCCATTTCAAATGTTGCTGTCTCTTCGCGGGTCTTGACCTCTGTACCGAAGGTCGAGAAAAAACCACGTCCATCGATTTCAGGGTTTGACTTCGATAAGACCCAGCCTTTACCAGTATAGATGTCTTTCGTCTCGACTCGCCAGTAGCGGTTCCCTTCACTTTCGACTTGGAAGACTTCCCGGTCGTCCATTTGGAATGGTCCTCCGAGTTGCTCATCGTTGTTACCGTATCCGACCTTTTGAATCGCATTTGTCGGCTCCCCTTCCCCTTCAAGATCAGACGTCAAATCATACCAACTGTCTTGCCATGTCGCATTGATGACAGGACTTTGGACAGCAGCGACGATAACAGCCCCCATGATGAATAAGGCACTTAGTGGGCGTACGTAGGAAGCACGCGGTCGTTCATTGACCTCCGTCGCATACAGCAATACCAAAGACAAGATGATCGGATAAAGAATGAACGTCTCTCCCGAGTAATCCGTCCAGGTATCGCAATAGGCGATGAACCCGATGACTCCGAAGGCAAGTCCGAAGACGAACCCACGATTCGGGAACGTCCGGCGCGCGAGATAAGCGATCAAGAAACTGATCAAACCAATCGACAGCGCAAAGGCTGGTCGTCCCGGTAATTCACCATTGATGACACTTCGAATATCCGAGCTGATTTCCGTAAAAATTCCCCACGGTGCAGAACCCGGTGTCAAAATCAAGTAGAACGACAATAGTAGCCCCGCGAGACTGCCAAGTAAGAAGTAACGTCGCGCGAGATGCGATAACAGTAAAGGCAGGAACAGCATCGGTAAGAAGGACCAAAGATGCTCGAATGTAGTCAGTTCGAGAAGTGGTGGCATGAAACAAGTCAAAAGGGCTGCTGCGATGGCGTTCCAGATTAATCGTCGTATCATCGCACTCCCCTCCGTTCTGGTGTATAGACATGAACGGTGGCTTCTTGATTAATCTTCGAAATCCATAGTTCATTGTTTGATTCAAGATCCGGTGTGATAAAGAGGACATTCCCGCTCAATCGAAGCGCCTTGGACGAGTACTCCCATGACTCGATGAACGTCCGCGTCCGACTCGGTTGCGCCGTCATCAGGTAATGCGTCAGTTTCGCTCCTTCAAGTGGTAACGACAATGATTGAACGGCATGCCCGACGAGATGGATCCGATAGCTCAGTCGTCGTTTGTTCAACTGATCCGTCGTTTCTGCGAGCATCGAGATGACACGTTCGAAGGCTTCACCCGCCTCCGTTCCCTCATCAAAGACGATCGTCGTCTCCCGTTCTTGCTCTCGTTCGAACGTCTTCGTCATCAACCCTTGGCGTTTCGCTGTCGCTTTCCAGTCAATCTGATTCATCCGATCCCCACTGACGTATTCCCGGACCCCGACGACGGTAAAGGACGACTGGCGAAGATCAAGTGACACCGGTGAGATCCCGCCATCGCCACGGTCTTCCTCATGGGGAAGCTGAACGGCAAGGCGCGCTGGTTCAATCGCAAGATACGTCTCGACCGGAAACATCCGCTTCCGCTTGAATAACCCGAATGGATCCGTGATTTCGACGATACAGCCTGGAATCTGATACACCCCTCGACGAATCGATGGTATCGTGTAATCGATTTGCTCCGTCTTCCGGTAATGGGCTCGGAGTGGACGGCTGATATCGAGTTTTTCTTCACTGAGTTCGTTCGGAATCACCTCCGTCACTTCGACGGCTCCGACGAGAAACGGAAAACGTCGACGAACCCGTAAGGAAACCGGGATATCGGTTCCAGCAACGAGCATCTTGTTCGATACTTCGCGCGTCGCAAGTGCCTGCGTGACGGGCCAAACGAGGAAGAGCGTCCAGTAGACGGTCAGACCAGCCATGACGTAAAACAGCAAGGAAGCGACATTTCCGCCATCAACGCGCGCATATGCCCATAAGGCTGCCGTCGTCAAAAGTAATACAGCGTAACGCCAACCAATTTGCCACTTCGTCATAGGGACTCCACGTCTTGTTGGATCGGTACAGCAACCTCTTTTTTGATCTGTTCTAAAATCCGTTCCGACGATTGACCGTGATAACGCGCATCCGCTGTCAAAATCAGGCGGTGTGACAGGACTGGAATCAAGAGATGTTTAACATCATCCGGCAAAACGAAACTGCGTCCTTCCATGTACGCCCACGCTTGCGCGACCTTCATCAAGGCGATCGAAGAACGAGGACTCGCGCCGAGGTAGAGTGACCCATTCGTCCGTGTCGCTTGAACGAGATGGACGATATATTTTTTGACAGGCTGTGAGACATGGACGTTCTTGACGTCTTCTTTCATTTGGAGCAATTGCTCGCGACCAATTACAGCTTCGAGTGTTTCGATTGGTTCATCCCGTTCAAAACGCGTGAGCAACTTCATTTCTTGCTGGAAATCAGGATAACCCATTTTGACTTTGACGAGAAAACGGTCGAGTTGTGCTTCTGGTAACGGATACGTTCCTTCATGTTCAATCGGGTTTTGTGTCGCCATGACGAAAAAAGGATTCGGAAGCGTATGAATCTCACCATCGACGGTGACGTTCGCTTCCGCCATTCCCTCGAGTAAGGCAGATTGAGTTTTTGGTGATGTTCGGTTGATCTCATCGGCTAAGACGATGTTTCCCATTAAAGGACCCGGTCTATATTCGAACTGGCTTGTTTTCTGATTATACATCGATACACCCGTCAAATCTGACGGAAGTAGGTCTGGCGTGAACTGAACACGTTTGAAGGTCAACCCGATCGATCGGCTGAACGCACGGACGAGCATCGTCTTCCCGACTCCCGGTACGTCTTCTAATAGAACGTGACCGCCCGCTAGTAATGCTGCCAATGATTGTGTGATGACATCTTCCTTACCGATGATGACTTTCTCTACGTTGTCGATAATCGCTTGAATCTCCTTAGTGTATGTTCGCATTGTCAGGCCCCTTGCTCTCATAGTAGTTGAATTTTCTGACTTTTTATATCATCTCATATTCCGCTATACTTTTAAAGAAATACGAGCAGTTTCAAGCACGTGAAAAAGGGGGAACGCCGTAGCGTTTCCCCTTATTTGTTTCAGGAACGAACACATGCCGTGATCCGTTCTTGAACCGTGCAGTTGCACGTAAAACACGAATACATCCGTGTCAATGGACAACGTTCGTCAAGTCCGGTGATCCTCTTCTTTCAGAAGCGACATGCGATCGTTCCCTCTACATTGGTAATCATTCATGTGCATCACCATCCTTTCATATATTGAATATTACCGAATATGTTATAAACGAAACGTCGAATTTTAATTATTTTTTCCGATACCGCGCATAGGTCGTCGCGAGTGCGACCGCAAGGACCAGCCCTTTGATGATATTCAACGAATAGTATGGAACAGACAACATGACAAGACCATTTTCAAGAATCCCGACGAGACAAGCCCCGACGAGTGTGCCAAGGGCATTCGGTTTCCCTTGCCCTGCGAACGATGAGCCGATGAAGGCAGCTGCGACCGCTGGCATCAAGTAACCGGACCCGGCGTTGATTTGCGACGATCCGACTTGTGACGCAAGCAAAATCCCACCGATTGCAGCGAGTAACCCAGCAATCAGATATGCGAGTGCCCGGTAGCGGTTGACACGAATTCCCGTCAGTCGTGCGGCTTCTGGATTTCCACCGATGATATAGAGAAAACGACCGTGTCGCGTATGACTTAAAAAGACATGTGTCACAGCGACGACGACGAGCATGATGACGATGATCCAAGGCGCCTGGCTAATTTTCGCGAACGCCTCCGGAATTGTGCCGACTGTTGGTGTACCGTCTAAGCGCGGCATTCCGGCACTGATTGAACCACCACCAGTATACGTCATCGCGGCACCTTCGACGATGAACATCGTCGCAAGCGTCGCAAACAAATCCGGAATCTTAAACCAGACGATAAGTAAGATGTTCAACAAGGCGACACTTAAAGACAGAAGGAGTGCTAGACCAATCGAGACACCGAGTGGCAGACTGTACCAGACGAAGAATGAGACGACGAAGGAGCTTGCAAGTGTTGCAGTTGATCCTACGGATAAGTCAAATCCATTGATCGTCAATGAAACCGTCAAGCCGATCGCGATGATCGTCACGATGGAGATACTTCGTAAAATATTGATCAAATTCGTCCCTTGTAGGAATGTTGGAGCCGTCGTCGCAAAAAACAGGACGAGGGCAAGGATCGCGAGGACGATCCCCCAGTCGTTCAAGAATCCAAGGACCGGACGTAAACCTTTCCCCCGATTCATTTGTTTTGATACTACCTCATTCATCGTTGCCCTCCTCCTGTCGCATACCACAACAAGGTTTCTTCTAATGTATCCGCCGTCTTCGTTTCATGGACAATTCGTCCATCGAACATGACGTAGATTCGGTCCGTGACGGTCAAAAGTTCATCCCATTCACTCGTCGCGTAAAGGATCCCTTTTTGTTGTTGCGCGAGTTCGTCAATCAGACGATAGATATCTTGTTTAGCTCCGACATCGACACCTTTCGTCGGTTCATCTAAGACGAGGACAGAAACATCGGTCAGTAACCATTTTCCGATGGCGACTTTTTGTTGATTCCCACCGGATAGTTGACCTACTTCCTGTTTCACGTCTGCCACTTTGATGCCCAGCTCCTTGACCCATTTCGATGCCTGTTCGACTTCTTTACGACGATCCATCAGTCCCCAGCGGTTGACGAAATCATGAGCTGCCGCTGCTGTCAGGTTTTCTGCGACAGAATCGGCAACAAGAATTCCTTCTTTTCGCCGTTCTTCCGGAACGAGACCGATTCCCGCTTGAATCGCAGCTTGTGGATTGCAAAGGCGATGGGCTTTTCCACCTATACGAACCTCCCCTTCCTGAAACGGGCGATCACCGAATAATGCTTTGCATAATTCCGTTTTACCGGCACCGACAAGACCCGCGATACCAACGACTTCCCCTGCTTGAACCGTCAAGGAGATGTCGCGGACGTCCGCATTCGTGGCACTCTCGACCGTCAGTACGTTCGTCGCATTGATCCGTGACGTTTTCGCGACAGACGTAAGCTTACGCCCGAGCATCTGCTCAACGACAGCTTCCTTCGTGATGTCTGTCAAAAGATGTCGCGAGATGAGTTGACCGTCGCGCATGACCGAGATGGAGTCGCAAATGTCATACAATTCTTGTAGGCGGTGGGAAATGAAAATGATCCCAAGTCCCCGTTCCGCTAAACGACGCACGACTGAAAAGAGATGGCTTGTTTCCGCCTGACTGAGAGGTGCCGTCGGTTCATCCAAAATTAAAAAACGACGTTCCTGAACGAGGGCGCGTGCAATCAATACGAGTTGCTTTTCAGCAAGACGTAATTCTTCGACACGTGTCTTGACGGAAATATCCGCCTGTAATGTTGCTAACGCTTCTTTCGCACGCTGTATGTAACGGCGTTGGGATACCAAACCCGTCATTGTTCCGTCCGTCAACAGATCGAGACAGATATTCTCAGCAACCGTCAAATACGGGACAAGCGCCACATCAACCTCTTGTTGGACGAGATCAATCCCGATTCGTTTTGCATCACGCGGAGATTGAATTGACAGTTCTTTCCCGTCAAGACGGATGATTCCTTCATCCGCTGTTTCCGCTCCAGATAAGACTTTCATCAGCGTCGACTTACCGGCACCATTCGCACCGACAAGCGCATGAATTTCACCAGACTTCACCTCAAAGGAGACTTGCTTGAGTGCCTGGACTCCCGGAAACGCAAGTGAAATCCCGGTCATCTCCAGGTGATGATTGATAGACGTCATTGTTTTTTATGGACGTCACGCAACCGGTCCATCCACGGCTCATTGAATTTATCCGACGTACTCCAACCTTTGATGATCGTATCGAGATTATACATCGTTGTGTCCTGCTTCAATGCCTTCTGCTCAACGAGTTTCGCATCGAGATCAAAGCTATCTGGTGTCTTCTCTCCGGCGATTTTCTTAGCCAGTAGTCGCATGTCCGTTTGTCCAATCAGGAATGGATCCACCGCACTCGTCGAAACCCAGTTGCTGCCTTTCTCACGCATCAGGTTGATGTCCTGATTTGAGACATCGATCGAGATCAATGGGATTTCTTGACGTTTATTATCCTTGAGCGATTTGTAAGCGCCTTTTGCGACTTCGTCCCATGCTCCCCAAACGGCATCAACGCTTCCTTTCGGGTATTTCGCGAGAATGGCATTCATCTTTGTCGCGATATCCCCTTGGACATCTTGGAAGTTCGTCGGTCCAACCGTCTCAAGCGTTTTGATTTTGCCGTCTGCTTCGTACGTCTTATAGATTTCCTGACGACGATCGAGCGGGGCAAAACCTGGTCCGAACCAGAGTTTGATGACACGGACCGGCTTTTTGTCCGTCACCTTCGTCACTTCATCGAGTGATAGCTTCGCAAGTTGATGATCGTTTTGGAACGTTTCCGTCACGTCTTGTAGAGATGCCCCTTTTTTCTTCGTGACCGTATCGAACGTCACGACCTTCAGTCCTTTATCGACTGCTGGTTTGATCATGTCATAGGCATAGTCTTCCTTACCGTGCGAAATGATGAGCCCATCATAATCTTGCTGAATCGCCTGCGCGACCAGTTCCTTGAACTTGACATCGTTACCTTCCGAAATGAACGTGCTGACTTTAAAGCCGAGCGCTTCTCCTTCACTTCGTGCGCCATCAAGGAATTGCTTCGTATGGTCGTCCGATGCGAGGTTACGGATGACGGCGATCTTGACATCCGATTGAACTCCTTTTGGTACATCCTTGACGACTTTCGTCGTCGCTTCTCCATTCGCACAAGCCGCTAGTAATAAGGCCGGTGCTAGGACGGCGTAAGCTAATTTTTTCATGAATTGTCTCCTTATCCGAGGGGTTGAAGCCCCGTTAATTTTTCAATCGTTTCTTCATTCGGTTGCGTGATAATACCAAGTTCGGTGATGATGCCCGTGATCAATGTGTGTGGTGTGACATCAAAAGCTGGGTTGAAGACAGCAACTCCTTCTGGTGCTGTCGCAACACCTTGGACAGTCGTCACTTCCTGCGGATCACGTTCTTCAATTTCGATCGCGTCTCCGGAAACAAGTGAGAAATCAAACGTCGAGAGCGGTGCTGCGACGTAAAACGGGATACCGAAAGCTTGAGCGAGTAATGCTAGTTGGAACGTTCCGATCTTATTCGCCGTATCTCCGTTGCGTGTAATCCGGTCCGCCCCGACGATGATTGCATCGATCTGTTTTTCTTTCAGCGTATGGGCGACCATGTTATCTGTAATTAGCGTGACATCGATGCCGGCACGTTGTAGCTCCCATGTCGTCAGTCGTGCTCCCTGCAGTAATGGTCGCGTCTCACTCGCAAAAACAGATAATTCAATGCCGCGTTCTTTTGCGATATAGAACGGCGCAAGTGCTGTTCCATAAGCAGCGGTCGCAATCGATCCAGCATTACAGATCGTTAGGATACGGTTACCTGACTGGAACAATTCAAGTGCATGAATCCCGATTTGACGTGACGTCTGCGCATCCTGATCGTATAAGGCAATCGTCCGCTGCTCGAGCCGTTCGCGGATCTCTTCTACCGACGTCCCGTCTTGAATGATTGGATTCAATTGATCAAGGACATTTCGTAAGTTAACAGCCGTCGGTCGTGTCGCGAGTAACGTCGCTGATGTCTCAAGCAAAGTCTGCTTATAGATCGACAGTTCTGCTTCAAACCGGTACGCCTCTTGAACGAGTACGAATCCGCCAAATAAACTGATCGCAGGCGCCCCTCGGACGCGCAGTTGTTTAATCGCTTCGACCGCTTGTGCAAGATCGGTAATGACTTCATAGTGTTCTTCCTGCGGTAGACGTGTCTGATCGAGAATCGTCAAGGCACGATCTTCATAACGAATACTTTGAACGAATGTACTCATCGGCTAAGTTCCTCCGTTACGTCGAAGTTTCGTAAATCATCAAATGTCCGGCATTCGGTCCGACGTTTGATTAACGCCGATCCTAAACGTAAAGCATGTTGTTTTCGTTCTAGTCGTTCCGTCATAGAACTAATCGTTTCTAAATCAGCGACTGGTGCGAGTCCGATCGTCCGACGAATCAGTTCGCAACCGGCAAAGCCAAGGGCATCCTGCAAGATCGTGCTCAGTACATCGTCGACGAGTCCCGATGTCCGGAATGGTTCGACGGCTTCGCGTTCCCATAAGGCGCGGAACGTCGAAGCGAACGTCAGCCAGAACGTATCGATGTCGCGAATCCGGGCATCACGAAGTGCTGAATAATCCGGGTATGCTGCAAAGAATAAGTGGGCGATGAACTGTCCGACATCAAATCCGAATGGACCATAAAAGGCGAATTCTGGATCGATGACTTTCGTTTCCGTTGCCGAAGCAAAGATGCTTCCTGTATGTAGATCGCCGTGTAGCAACGCATCTCCTTTCGTGATGAAAAGCGCTTCGAGTTTTGCGACTTCGCGTTTCAACTCATCGTCCGCCCATAGACGTGCCACCTCTTCTTCAAGCCCGGCTTCAATCTCGTTCGTCTCCGCGTCATGGAACGGATCCGTGAAGATTAATTTTTCCGTGATGTCGCACAAGTCCGGATTGTAGTACGTTCGGGCGACACGTTTTTTTTCAACCGGACCAAGCGCAAAGTCCGATGTATGGAATAAAGTCCGAGCGAGATAAGAACCAATATGTTCCGCAAGCAACGGATACTGTTCACCTGCGAGTAAACCGCTTCGAACGATTGTCAGATGTGAAAGATCTTCCATGACCGTATACGCCTCGTCGTGACTAGCATGAAAGACACGCGGTACGAACGGCACGGCATGCCGGGCGAATTCACGGAGTGCGGATTGCTCGATCCACGCCCGCTCGAGTGATAGTGGCCAGCTTTCACCGACGACTTTCGCGTACGGAAGTGCTTGTTTTAGAATCAATCGATGTTCACCTTCTCGAATTCGAAAGACAAGGTTGAGATTGCCGTCGCCAATCTCTTCTGCTTCGACGGCTCCGTCGCCGATCAGTCCTAGTGAGCGGACCCGTTCGATCGCGTCCTGTTCTGTAAATGCTTTGTATGTCATCTCAGTTCCCCCTGTGTGATACACGAAAAAGCGCCTCTTTTCGTCATCGAAAAGAGGCGCAGGAAAGTCACTGCGTCCTCTTATCTCTCAGACGAAACGTCTGTTGGATGTAGCACCGTGCCAAGTGGTCGGTTGCTGCGGCGTCATCGGGCCAATTCCCTCTGCCAACTCGCGATAAGAGTCGTATGTAGTTGTCGTGTGTGATATTGATTTGAATCTTACGCAATCCTCTTCCCTGCTGTCAAATCGAAATCAAGCAGAAACGGATATCGTTTTCGCTCCATATATAGAAAGAGTATTTTCAAAAAAAATAAATTTTCTAAAAATAGTTTGACAAGTCGTGACTCTCATGTAAAAATTGCAATTAGATTTCACAATTTCATCCAATTCTTATCAAGAGCAGACGGAGGGACAAGCCCTACGATGTCGCAGCAACCGACCTTTTGGCACGGTGCTAATTCTTGCAGCTACTAAGCTGACAGATAAGAGTCCACGTTCGAATCATTCATGGTCTCTTGTCGCTGACAAGAGACCATTTTTTTATTGAAGGAGGAAAGACATGGCTTACATCACAGCTACTTATCAATTGACCGCCCGCGATCGACTGGAGCAACGCGCCGAACAACTCGCGCTTGGTCTGACGGTTGGTTCCTGGACGGAGCTGAATCATCTTGAGCAACAACAACTCGCCTCATTCAAAGGAGAAGTCGTACATACGGAAGAGCGCGACGGGAAAGGCTATATCACGATTCGTTACCCGGAACACAATGTATCGCGCGACTTTTCTGCGATCTTGACGACCGTCTTCGGGAAACTCTCACTCGACGGTGAAATCAAATTAACAGAACTGCTACTACCCGATACATTCACGTCGGATTTTCCAGGTGCGAAGTTCGGGATCCAAGGGGTTCGTTCCTTGATTGGTGTCGAAGATCGTCCACTGTTAATGAGCATCTTCAAAGGGGTCATCGGACGCGATTTATCGTTCCTTCGTGATCAACTCGAAGGACAACTTGCTGGTGGGATCGATCTCGTCAAGGACGATGAGATCCTATATGACAATCCGTTGACACCGACGATTGATCGGGCACGGATAGGACGTGAGGTTATCGATGCTCATTTCCACCGGACCGGTAAACGTGCGTTGTATGCGATCACACTTAGTGGTCCCGTCTTTACGCTCAAGGATCAAGCCAAACGATTGATTGACGCTGGAGCAACTGCTTTCTTGTTGAATACCTTCACATACGGACTCGACGTCTTACGTGAATTGGCAAGTGATCCGGAGATCAACGTTCCCATTTTCAATCATCCGGCTTACAGCGGTGCATTGATTGCTAGCCCGAACCACGGTGTTGCAGCGCCTGTCTTACTTGGCACATTACCGCGCGTTGCTGGTGCAGACTTAACACTATTCCCGTCACCTTACGGCAATGTCGCTCTTCCGAAGGACGTCGCCCGCGGCATCGCGGTTGAAGCGACTCGCCTCGGTCAGACGAAAGCGATTTTCCCTGTCCCTTCAGCCGGTATTCACCCAGGACTCGTTGCTCAACTCGTACGCGACTTCGGGATCGATTCCGTCATCAACGCTGGTGGTGGCGTACATGGTCATCCGCAAGGTGCTGCGGCTGGTGTTATCGCTTTTCGTCAAGCACTTGATGCGGCACTCGCAAATGAATCCCTATCGAATGCTGCGTCACGACATGAAGAATTACGAGTCGCGCTCGACGCTTGGGGGATCAAGTCATGACCTTACGAATTCTTTGTGACTTCGACGGTACCGTAACGATGCAGGATAACATCATTGCACTCATGGAGGTATTTGCGCCAGTGAATGACTTCGAACCGTTGAAACGTGGCGTGCTCGACCGGACGTTATCGATCCAAAGTGGTGTCGGGCAGATGTTCGCGCTTCTGCCGTCCGACGGTAAAGCGGACTATCTTGATTTCTTGATGGAGCGCGCTGTCATTCGCGAAGGATTTTCGGAGTTGCTTCAGTACAGTCGTCGTCAAGGAATCCATTTTTCGATTGTTAGCGGTGGAATGGACTTTTTCGTCGAACCGATCTTAGCACCGTTCCTCGAGCAAGAGCAGATTTACTGTAACATTGCCGATTTCAGTGGTCCATTCGTCCACATCGATTGGCCACACGCCTGCGATGCCCATTGCACGAATGGATGCGGCTGTTGTAAAACATCCGTTGCCCGTACATTATGCAAAGACGATGACGTCATCATCGTCATCGGTGACTCAGTGACGGACTTCGAACTCGCAAAACAAGCGGATCGTGTCTATGCCCGTGATTATCTGATCACGTTGTGTGAAGAAAATGATATCGCCTATACACCTTTTGAGACGTTCCACGATATCGTTCATGATTTAGCACGATCGGAGGTGACGATATGACATTCATGCGACGGTATGAAGAACTACGCGCCATCAAACAAGAACTTGCAGCGCGCGATTGGTTCCCTGGTACGAGTGGTAACCTCGCCATTCGGACGTCCGGTATTCCGATTGAATTTCTTGTGACGGCAAGTGGGAAAGATAAGCGGCAGACGACTCCTGACGACTTCGTTCATGTCGATGCGACCGGTCAATTGATCGGCGAGCAATCCGGGCGCCCTTCTGCTGAGACATTGCTCCATGTCGAAGTGTTCAACCGAACGAACGCCGGATGTTCCCTGCATGTCCATACGATTGCGAACAATGTGATTTCGGAGTTATATGGCGATCAGGGAAGTATCACCTTCTCCGGTCAAGAAATCATCAAGGCACTCGGTCACTGGGAAGAAGATGCGACGGTCACGGTGCCGATCATTCCGAATCACGCGGACATCCCGACACTCGCTGCTGCTTTTGCGCCATATGTCACAGCGGACAGCGGTGCCGTCCTGATTCGCAATCACGGAATCACGGTCTGGGCACCGATCGCCTTTGAAGCAAAGAAACACCTCGAAGCCTTCGAGTTTTTATTCAACTATACGTTGACGTTGCAATCATGCCGTCAATCTATCTATTAAAAGGAGGAATCATCTCATGGCAACAGTCTTATTCCAAGAAACAAACACACGGTATACGGATCAAACGGAAGTCGCTGACTTCCTCGCATCGCGCGGCGTTCTTTACGAACAATGGGACGTCTCAAAACTACCAGCACCTCTCGTCGAGAACTTCACACTGACGGATGCCGACAAACAAACGATTCTCGATACGTTCGCTCCAGAAATCAAAGACGTATCAGAACGTCGTGGATATCAGACAGCTGATATCATTTCACTTTCGGATACGACACCGAACCTTGACGAGTTGCTCGTCAACTTCCAGAAAGAACATCATCACACGGATGATGAAGTCCGTTTCATCGTAAGCGGTCACGGCGTCTTCGCGATCAAAGACGAAGAAGTCGGCTACTATAACATCGAACTCAATCCTGGTGATTTGATTTCTGTTCCTGTCAATACACGCCACTACTTTACGCTCCAAGAGGATCGGAAAGTCGTCGCTGTTCGAATTTTCGTCACGACGGATGGCTGGGTTCCAATTTACGAGAACGAGACATCCACGGTCTCTTAAGAACGACAAAAGCGTTGATTTCTTCTATATAAGGAGAATCGGCGCTTTTTCTTATCTCACAAACATATCACTACATCGACACGTAACAGATATAATGAGGGAAAAGCGATTGGGGAGTGAGCAACATGCATATTCGTCCTGTAACGGAACATGATTTACCCGCCGTTCTATCCATTTATAATGAAGGCATCGAAGACCGAATCGCAACGCTTGAGACGGATCGAAAAGATTTATCGTTCATGACCCAGTGGTATGCAGAGCGTACGCATCGCTACGCTGGATATGTCGCAGAAGATGAGACAGGTGTCCTCGGCTTCATTTCTCTTGATCCGTATAACCCGCGTCCTGTCTATGCGACAGTTGGTGAGATTTCCGTCTACATTACTCGAACACATCGCGGACAAGGGATCGGGACACAGTTGTTAGAAACTGCCGAACAACATGCGCGCGATCATCAGATGCATAAGCTGATTCTCTTTACCTTCCCGTTCAATAAAATCGGACAAAAGCTCTACATCCGTTCCGGATTCCGGATTGTTGGGACATTTAAGGAACAAGGTCGCTTGAACGGCGAATACGTCGACGTCATGGCGATGGAGAAACGCTTACGATAGGATTCATTGAATGCCAGACGGGGAATAATCAATCCGAGTCATTGAGAGAGGATGAACCTAATGGATATTCAACAAATTCGTAATGCGACGCTTGTCGTCACGTATGCCAATCAAGTTTTACTGATTGATCCGTTTCTCGGCGAAAAAGGCAGTTTACCTCCTTTCGGTCAAACGCCGAATGCCGTCGCCAATCCACTCGTCGACTTACCGGTCGATGTTAAGACACTGCTCGATCCTGACGCTGTCTTCGTCACGCATCTGCACGCGGATCATTTCGATGATGCTGCAAAACAATTTCTACCCAAGCATTTGCCATTCTATGCGCAGCAAGAAGAAGACGCACGGCAAATCCGAGAAGCCGGCTTCACGAACGTCTCTTCCTTCGATTCCGGTGTGACGATCGGTGATATCCAGGTCCATCGAACAGGTGGACAGCATGGTGTCGGTGAAATCGGTGAACGAATGGGACATGTCTCCGGACTTGTCCTCACGCATCCGGACGAACCGACGCTTTATATCGCAGGTGATACGATCTGGTGTGACGAGGTCGCGCATGCGATTGAACAACATACACCAGATATCATCGTCGTCAACAGTGGGGCTGCCCAGTTCCTGACGGGAGAACCGATCACGATGTCGCAGCGTGATCTCCTTGCCGTACACGAAGCAGCAGCGGAAGCAACGATCATCGTCTCGCACCTCGAGTCCGTCAATCACTGTCTCCTGCGGCGCGACATGATTGCTGACTTTTTAGCTGCCTTCCACCTCTCTGCCCATTTCCTCATTCCGGAAGATGGCGAAACGATGTCATTTTAAGAACAAATCAAAAGTCTCTTTTCGAAATTCATCGAAAAGAGACTTTTTTCATGGAATGACCAATCCTAATAATCGAGCGAAGGCGACTGCTTGTTCTTCCGTAATGACTGCGCCCGGTAAAAATCGCGGATCGATTGTGATACCAGAGAGTTCCGTCTGCCGGAGATCAAGACCTTTTAATGGTGTTTCAATCCATTGGCTATCAGTAAGCCGGACCGCTTCGAGTTTCCAATGGGTCGGTTTCACTTCGAAGAACTGTGCTTCTTTCATCGTCGTTTCACTCCAATGCTGATGACGGACAGTACTACGAATGAACTGGGCATAGTCTGCGAGTCCTTCTTCGATCGTCAGATGATCAAGCGTACAATCTTCAAACTGAACACCCGTCATCCGGCATCCGACGAAAGACACGCGGTGAAAACGGGTTTCTTGGAAGTGACATCCTGTTAAGTCACATTGCTCGAAACGAATATCTTCGAACGAACCGCGGTCAAAGGTGAGGTTCGCGAACGAGACATTTTGAAAACATACTTGATAGGCATCGATACGCTCCGTCAGTTCGACAGGCATCGACTCCTTTTCATAACGTGCTCCTTTCAGATATGGATCGTCGATTTCGACTTGATCGAACGTCTCTGCTTGAAGCGTTTTCGGTAATTCTGGTAAACGGATAACGATCTCTTTCATAGAAATTCCCCCTTTTTCTCTCCTTTAGTGTATCAAACTCCTTTTGCATAAGGGTCAATCGTTCGAATTCCCTCTTTTTTCAACAGTTTTTTATTTTGAGACACTTTGAGACCATGCTATAGTCAAAGAAAATCAAAATAAGAACATATGTTCTTTTATGTAAAGGAGTGATTCAAATGTTTCCTTCCGTCGTTTTACCACAGAATAAACGTATTTTTTGTGTTGACAGTGTTTCCTTCTACGCCAGCTGTGAATGCCAGTATCGCAATCTCCCTCCCTTAACGACACGTCTTGCGGTCGTCTCCGATTTAAAACGAAGCGGATCCGTCATTCTCGCCGCTACTCCCGCCTTAAAAGCGCTTGGAATCAAGACAGCCGGTCGACTGTACGAAATCGAGCAATTACCCTACGCCATTCGTCGTACGATTCAACTCGTCGAACCGCGCATGCTCGCTTATATGAAAACGTCGATTCGTGTTTTAGATGTCCTGCATCAATTTGCCCCACCTGAAGCGATTCGTGTCTATTCGATTGACGAAAGTTTCATTGACATGACTGGAACCGATCGCCTGTTTGGTTCCGATCTGCAAGCTGCCAAAAAGATTCAAGAAGCGATTCTGAAGCAGACCGGCATTCACGTCCGCATCGGGATTGGTCCAAATAACGTCATCGCGAAACTGACGCTTGACTTAATCGGGAAAAAAGAAGGCATCGCACAATGTGGATACGCTGATGTCGCACGACGTCTCCATGATTTTCCGATTCGGAAGATGTGGGGAGTCGGACACCGCATGGAACAACATCTGCAGATGATGGGGATTGAAACGATTGGTGACCTTGCCATGCGCCCAGTCGAAGAGTTACATGAACGCTTCGGTGTCATCGGCGCCGAACTATGGCACCACGCTTGGGGTCTTGACGCGTCACCGACACTGCTTGCCCCTCGCCATTTGTTCGAGAAAGCCCCTCAACGGACGATTGGACACGGTGTGACCTTGATGCAGGACTATTATCAATTCGAACGTATCCGGAATGTGCTCAACGAACTCGTGCAGGATGTTGCGGCACGTTGCCGCTTTTCGAATCAAGTTGGTTGGACTGTTCATATCGGTGTCCGCTATTCTCGAAACGTCGTCCGAAGTGGCTTCTCGCGTCAAGTCCGGTTGCCTTATCCGACATCCGATGAGCGAATCATTCTGCGTCATGTCTTACAATTATTCGAACCGAATTGGCTTGACGGGGAACCCGTTCGTTTTTTATCTGTCGCAGTGGGACATCTAACTGCCGATCAAGGCACCTTACAGTTATCCTTGTTCGAGGATAATACGCGACTCTGGAAGCGGCGGCGGTTATTAAAAGCAATGGACATCGTTAACCTCCGCTACGGGAAAGGAACGATTCGTCTCGCTGTCTCGTTTCTCGATACGAGCGTCGCCAAACGGCGGCTTCGTTTCGTTGGCGGTCATCCAGGAGGTGATCTTCATGACAGCGTATCGTGATCGAGGGAATTTAAAGTGGATCCCTTTTCTCATGCCGGAGCACTTGCAATTGCTCCGGGAGTATTATGTCCAAATGCATCAGCTCGACTTGCCTGAAATCGATGAACAACTGCAAGAATCGTGGCACTTTCTACTTCAAGAGGCTTTAATAGAAGGAAACGAACTCGAAATCACGTATTATAAGGAAAGTAGCTACGTGACGGTCGTCGGTTTTGTTGAACGGCTAGAGCCTGAACGTTCTGTTCTCTTTCTGCGTGGTCGTGTTGCAGTAGAAATCTCCTTCACACGAATCGTTCGGATCGAAAACGGGTAAGCTTTCATACAGATAGCCGCTTCAAATCGTGCCCGGAAAGAAGGAATAGTTATGTTGGATTGGTTCACTTCCCTCCCCGTCGTCGTGCAAGCATTACTTGCCGGTATGATGACTTGGGGATTAACCGCACTTGGTGCGGCACTCGTTTTCGTCTTTACAACGATTGAAAAACGCGTCATGAACATGATGCTTGGTTTTGCAGCCGGTGTCATGATCGCCGCTTCATTCTGGTCTTTGCTCGCCCCAGCGATCGAATTCACGGAGCAGGACGGTGGCATCGCGTGGATTCCTGCTGCAATTGGATTCCTTGCGGGTGGATTTTTCGTCCGTCTCCTTGACTTCGTCACACCGCATTTGCACTTATCCGCACCACTTGAAACAGCTGAAGGTCCTTCAACAGGACTTAAGAAAACGACGTTGCTGTTTCTTGCGATCACGTTGCATAACATTCCGGAAGGTCTTGCGATCGGTGTCGCTTTTGGTGCCGCTGCCTTGAATATGGACGGAGCGACCGTCGCCGGGGCTTTGACACTCGCACTCGGGATTGGCATTCAAAACATGCCCGAAGGTGCTGCGTTATCGATTCCGTTACGCGGTGAAGGGATGTCGCGCCGGCGTGCCTTTCATTACGGTCAATTGTCAGCAATCGTTGAACCGATTGCCGCGATGGTCGGTGCGGCGGCTGTCTTCTTCGTTCAACCACTTCTACCATATGCGTTATCGTTTGCTGCTGGTGCGATGATTTTCGTCGTCGTCGAAGAATTGATTCCGGAATCACAAGCAGAGAACGGATCCGATTTAGCGACACTTGGTCTAATGGTCGGTTTCACGGTCATGATGATTCTCGATGTCGCTTTAGGTTGAGCTCAAAAGCAACGAGCAGTGGATTGAATCCTCCACTGCTCGTTTATCTATTCCCATTCGAATCATTATTCAATTTGAAGTTGTCCTGACCTTGTGTGATAAGCGGAGGATTTTATTCAAGATGCCGTCCTACACACAAACTTCGTCTTGAAGTTTGCGTTGCTGTCCTAAGTATTTCGTCTCTCTTGCTTTCTATGATCGAAGTGCGTCTTCACGGATCAGATTGGTCACGTTCCCTCAGACCTGCGCCCGATATTCCGATTGGTTCTATCTCACAAGAATAAAACATGATATGTTTTTACATAGCACATCATTATAGAAGGAGATTACCATGCATATCATTGAACTCTTGAAAGCTCTTTTACTCGGTTTCGTCGAAGGAATGACGGAATTCGCACCTGTCTCTTCAACAGGTCATATGATCATCGTTGATGACATGTGGTTACAAACAACCGAATTTCTCGGTAAATACTCAGCGAACACCTTTAAGGTCGTCATCCAGCTCGGATCAATCCTTGCGGTCATCGTCGTCTTTTGGAAACGTCTCTTCAGTTTGATTGGTCTGTATAAAATTGAAGGAGAACACGATGCGACAGGTACACACAAGTTAAAACTACGTCACGTTTTGATCGGTCTATTACCTGCTGCTATTCTCGGATTGTTATTCGAAGACTTCATCGATGAGAACCTCTTCTCGATTGAAACAGTCATCATCGGTCTTGCGGTCGGTGCCCTCTTGATGATTGCAGCCGACAAACTCGGACCAAAGGAACCGAAAACGACATCGCTTGATCAGATTACATATCGCCAAGCAGCATTCGTCGGTCTGTTCCAATGTATTTCCCTTTGGCCTGGCTTCTCCCGTTCTGGTTCAACGATTTCAGGAGGGGTCTTCCTCGGCATGAATCACCGGACGGCAGCTGACTTCACGTTCATCATGGCCGTACCGATCATGTTCGGTGCCAGTTTCCTCTCACTCGTTAAGAACTGGGATAACATTCATGCGAGTGATTTCGGTTTCTATGCCGTCGGATTTATCGCATCGTTCGTGTTTGCCCTCTTATCGATTCGTTTCTTCTTGAAGCTGATCAACAAGATCAAACTCGTCCCGTTCGCAATCTACCGTCTTGTCTTAGCAGCTGTTCTTGCTGTCATCGTCTACATGTAAATTCTAACCGTTAGCTATTTTAGCTGACGGTTTTTTATTTTTTTTGAAACTAATTCATTCGGTTAAGGGTATATAGGGATGAGACATACTTAAAGGAGTGAACGCCATATGGCACGCAGAAGTCGGAGTCGATCAAAACTCCCATTAATCATCGGAGTCGTTGTCGTCGTCGTGATTGCGTTTTTAGCAATCGGCCAATACAACAGCCTCGTCAATGTAGAAGAAGATGTATCGAATAAATGGTCGCAAGTCGATAACCAGATCAAGCGTCGTGCGGATTTAATTCCGAACCTCGTCGAAACGGTCAAAGGTGTCGCGGGTCAAGAAGAAAAAGTATACGGCAAAGTCGCTGAAGCTCAAGCTGGTCTTGCGCGCGCCGCGTCAACCGAACAACGGATTGAAGCCGATCAACAAGTCACGTCTTCGCTTCGTGGATTGATTGCTTTGCAAACCACTTATCCGGAACTAAAATCAAGCGAACGATTCCAATCATTGATGGATACGCTGGAAGGAACAGAAAATCGTCTCGGGATCGCCCGCAAGGATTACAACGATGCCGTGACGCTTTATAACAAAAAACGTCGGAGCTTCCCAACAGCACTCTATGCCTCTGCATTCGGATTTGAGAAAAAGCCGTATTACGAAATTTCAGACAGCGACCGAGAAAATCCGACTGTCGACTTTAACAGTGATTCGAAATGATTCGGCGGTGGACGCGACTTCTGTTGAGCGCGTTCCTCGTCTTCTTCCTCTTCGTTCCGACGGCTAGTGCCGTTTCAGAACGAACGGGAGCAGCCTTTTTCATTCAAGATGATGCTCAGTTGCTCACACCGTCGGAAGAAGCCGAACTCGCGCAACTCGGTCAGGAACTCGAACAGTACACGACGGCGCAAGTCGTGCTAAAGACGGTTCCCGATCTAAAAGGACAGGACTTAAGTTCTTACGCCAATGAAACATTCCGGCGACAAGGAATCGGTCAAAAAGGAAAAGACAATGGTGTACTCGTCGTCGTCGCTCCGAACGAAAAGAATCGCCAATTTCGGATCGAGGTCGGTTATAAACTCGAAGGGGTTCTGACCGATATCACGGCCGGTCGTATCCTCGATCAATACGCGGTTCCTTATAAAGAGAATGGTCAGTATGGAAAAGCAGCAAGTGAAACATACAAAGCTGTCGTCAGTGTCATTTCAAAAGATCAGTCGCTTGAGTCGCAAGACCCTCCGAAATCTCAAAATGATGGTGGGCTTCCGCTGTGGACGAAGATTCTGATCGGTGCCGGATTACTGATCTTATTGTTCCTCGATATGAAGTTCACTGGCGGTATGTTCTTCTTTGCGATTTTGAACATTTTTTCCGCAATCATGCGCGGTGGCGGTGGTGGAAACGGCGGTAGTCGTGGTGGTGGCGGAAGTTCCGGCGGCGGTGGTGCCGAACGTTAGAAAAGGAGTCGGTTTTCATGAGGATTATCTTAGGCTATTACATCCTCCTGACACTCATCGGATTTGGCTCGATGTGGCAGGATAAACGTCGAGCACGACAACATGCTTACCGGACACCGGAAGCGACACTATTGACGATTGCTTTTCTCGGTGGTGCGCTTGGTTCTTGGATCGGTATGTATACAGTCCGGCACAAGACACGGAAAGCGAAATTTCAATGGTTGGTGCCACTTGCAGCTGTGTTGCATCTCGCTTTCTGGATATTTTACACTTCACAATGAAATCATGTGACCGATAGAGAAGAGAACGTACGGAAATGCATCCGTCGTTCCCTTCTCTTTTTTATATGAGGTCAATGATTATGAAAAATAGGTTTAATTTCTTTTTCTCTCAGGGTAAAGAGTTTAACCAATTTAATAAATACATCTTTTGATGTATCGAGAGGTGGACATCTTTTATGTGGCATCCTTGCGCCGAATGTACGACATCAATCCGTTTCGTCGAAGCTGGAGCACTCCATATCCAATCACCAACACCAGAAATCTATTCCTATCAATCGTTCGAACAACTCGAACAGTTACTAACATCGCTCTTGCGTGTAGCGGATTATTCGGTATCCTGTCGCGCCACACAATCGCGTTATGTGACAGCACCCATTCTAGCTTCAGCACTTCTAGAACAACTAAAGCATCGGTCAGCAATTGATTTTATCCAACACGGTGTCATGACGAGCCATTTGCAACCGATTTATGATATTCAACAAAATGTACTCGTTGCGAATGAAGCATTACTGCGAGCAGCAGATGACAACACTCCTATCTCACCAGGTGTCCTATTCTCAACAGCATCGAAGATGGGGCTTCATTCTCGGCTTGATCAACGGGCGCGCGAAGAAGCGATTCGCGCGACACATCATATCGGTGGCACAACAAAAACGTTCATCAACTTTCTCCCTTCGACGATCTATAATCCGGAGTACTGCCTGCGCCATACGTTTGAAATCGTTGAGCGTTATCAAGTTGATCCAAGTCGGCTTGTCTTCGAAGTCGTCGAAACGGAAAAAATTGAAGACGTCAACCATTTGAAACACGTCTTCGAACAGTATAAAAAGCAAGGCATTCAAGTGGCACTAGACGATGTCGGCGCTGGTTTCTCAACACTTGATATGTTGTCCTTGCTTCAACCGGATTATATTAAGATCGATCGTTCCTTCATCGATCACTGCGATACGAACTCAGAGAACGAAGCGTTCTTACGAAAAGCCCGTTATCTAACGCGAGAAATGGGGATTCAAATCTTAGCTGAAGGCATCGAACGTCAAGAAGAACTCGATTTTTGCCGCGAACTCGGCTTTGATCTTGGTCAAGGATACCTACTCGGTCGTCCCACTCCTTACGCTCATTTGGCGAAAGCACAATAAAAATACGCACATGGACCGTCTGATTCGGAACATGTGCGTATTTTTAGGTTAAGAAGTCGAAACGGAAACTGTCTCGTTCTGTGTGATGGCATCGACTAGTTGTTCTGCTGATACGATTGGACGCAACAGACGGCACAGCTCCTCTTTCGATGTTTGAAAAGCAAGTGCTTCGACAATGTTGAGCGAAACTCCGAAATCAGTGAGGGTCGTTGGCTGCTCTTGTGCAAGAAGGTAGTCACGCAACTCTATATAATCATCATCATGTCCGAGCAGCTTCTCTTGGACGAGTAACCCGTAACCGACCTTACTCCCATGTAAGAACGTATGTGTTTCTGGATAAGGAGACAATGCGTTATGTACCGCGTGTCCGACTGCACCGCGTGTCGCCGCATCACCAAAACCTCCAATGCTTCCAGCTAATGGAATGACGGTCTCGACGAGGTATTGGATTTCAGCTGGATATTCACGAAAACGTTTTTCTGTCACATTCGTCGACAAAATGAGGTCCTTGCATCGCTCAGCTGTCCGGAGTGCCGTCTCGATGACGGGATCGCTTGCTGTAGACCCACTCAAGGCACGTGCTTCATACCATTTTGCTAGCGTATCGACGAGTCCGGCGACAAAATAATCATACGGACTCGTTGCGATGATACGATGATCGAGTAAAAGAGCTTCAATCACGACAGGAAACGTGTCAAATCGAATATACTGTCCCTGTTCGTTATACATGACACTGAGCGGAGTCCACGGGGCACAGTTCGAGACAATCGTCGGAATGACGATGACAGGACGTTGTAATTGAAACGCGACCTGTTTTGCCGTATCGATGACACTCCCCCCTCCGAGTGCGAGAATCACATCATACGGAGCACATACTTGTTTGAAGAATGCCACCTGTTGATCCGTACAATGCCCTTCAAATAAAAAGCGGGGAACATCCGGTAAAGCAAAAGCAGCTGCTTCGTAGGCTTGACGTCCATGAATCAAGACTGCCGAACGGTTACCTATTATTTCTTCGAGTTGATCGAGTGCATGTTCCTCATGTATGTATTGTAAAACAGCTTGTCGAATCACAGAATCGCCTCCTAATATTTGTTATCGCTCAGTATACGCAAAAGAACGCGCTTCGGCAATCATTCGATTTTTATAGGAGGAGCGCGTACACTAGACAAGAAAAGAATTTACTATAAAGGAGTCGATGAATCGATGCAACAGATCACGTTAAATAACGGTATCAGTATGCCCCAACTCGGATATGGTGTTTTTAAAGTACCGGAAGAAGAAGTATATGAAGCGGTCAGCGAAGCGCTTCGCGCCGGGTATCGCTCAATCGATACGGCGATGATTTATGAGAACGAAGAAGGCGTCGGTCGTGCTCTGCGTGACTCGGGTATTCCCCGGGAAGAGATCTTTCTGACGACGAAAGTCTGGAATTCCGATCATGGCTATGAAGAGACACTTGCCGCTTTTGAGACGAGTCTGCAAAAGCTCGGCGTTGATTATGTTGATTTGTATCTGATTCATTGGCCAATGCCTAAAGAAGATCGCTATGTCGAGACATGGCGAGCGCTCGAGCATCTCTATGCAGAAGGGAAGACGCGTGCCATCGGTGTCTCGAACTTCCATATTCCTCACTTGGAACGAATTTTAGCCGAAGGATCGGTTGTTCCTGCCGTCAATCAGATTGAACTCCATCCGTTTCTTAGCCAAGAAGCGATTCGAGACTTTTGCCGCAAGCAAGGTATCGTCGTCGAAGCATGGAGTCCGTTGATGAAAGGACGCGATGCGTTGACGCATCCGATCATCGTCGATATCGCCGACCGTCATCAGAAAACACCTGCTCAAGTCGTTCTCCGTTGGCACTTGCAACATGACATCGTCGCGATTCCGAAATCCGTCACACCAAGCCGGATTCGCGAAAATCTCGATGTCTTCGACTTCAGCTTGTCAGACACTGATATGCAAGCGATTGATCAATTGAACGCTAATGTGCGTACAGGATCAAATCCGGATGATAAATAAAACGAGACGATTCTCGTTTTATCTCCATACAAAAAGAAGGTACTTTTCAGATTTTATCCGAAAGGTACCTTCTTCGATTATGACCCTGACGTGTGATTCCATTCTATTATTTTAGCGGTCTAAATTATTTCCATGGTCTTGCTTGGCAATGTCATTCGATTGATGTTTGGATTGACGATGTTCTTCACCGTCTTGCGTTGCATCCTGTTCTTTTTCCTCGTATTCTGTTTCTGGACGCCGGAAATCATCATCCCGACGCATCGCAATATTCGGTTCTCGGTTTCCATCGAGCTTTTTCGAATGATCGATTGCTTGCTCGTCTTGCGGCATCTTATCGGTACCTGCGCGATGCAAATCAATCTCCGCGTGCTCTTCCTTTGAATCCTTATCAACGTCAAGCGAATTACCTGAGCCAAGCTGTGCGTTAGAATTAGCGTCTGATGACGTATGCGTTTCTTCTCCACTACCATAACGGACTTTTACATCAGGATGTGTGTTGTCTGTATTTAAATGTGGATCGAACTGGATGTCTTGGACTTCAAGTAACAGAACAAAGCCCCCACCTTCGACTTCCGTTTTTCGTTGTTCGATTTCATTATCTGATAGATCAAGTGACTCGAACAGATCATCGACTTCTTGATCACGACCTTTGTTCCCACGAATCCGGTCCATCCAAGACGGTTTTGTTGTCGCGATTTCTGCGTCCATCTGGCTACGGACGAGTGCGATATTCGACTTCTCCTTGACGATCACGTAAAAGTCTTCTTCCCGATGTCCTTGAATGTGTAGTTCGTCCATTTTTGAGATCAATTCGTCTTCTGAATAGAACGTTCCGATATATTGTTTCGTTTTCATGGATGTTCTCCCCTTATTAACACGATTTGTCATGCGTAGCTTCTATAAGGAGTATTTCCTCTTTTGCATTAAAATATGCCAAAAAATATGCGTTCCGTTAAAACGTCATCTGTTTGACATGTAAACGGTCATTCGCCGACAAGTTTTAAACCGATCGTCGCACTTAAGACAAGACCGATACAGACGAGCCGTTTCCAGTCTTTTGATTCGTTATAAAGCACCATGCTGAGAATCGCTCCGCCCGCTGCTCCAATTCCTGTCCAGACCGCGTACGCTGTTCCCATCGGTAAGCCATTCATTGCAAGCGTCAAGAATAGAAAACTGAGTCCGAACCCTGTTCCCATCAACAGTAGATTCTTCGCATTCTTATTTTGATTAAATGTATTGATCAAGACGACACCAAACATCTCAAAGATTCCGGCAATGACTAAATACACCCAACTCATGCTGATTTCTCCTCTCCACTGACTAATTTTAGACCGATGACGCCAACGAGTAAGACAGCGATCAATGCTAATTTCATCACGGAAGCCGCTTGATCGAACAACACGATGTCCGTCAAGACCGTCCCTGCCGTCCCGAGACCAACGAAGACAGCATAGACCGTTCCGACCGGTAAATGGTTACTTGCTTTAATCAATACGGTGAAGCTAACGATGATACAGATGACTGTCGCTCCCCATTCGAATGGTGTTGCCGCATGTTTTAACCCGATGACCCAACCGACTTCAAAACACGCTGCGATAATGATCCCGATCCAATACTTTGCCATAGTAATTGCCTCCTAATAGATGATTTCAAATGAAAAAGCCCGGGAGCAAGCGAGACGATTCGCTTTACTCCCGGGCTTTTATCCCTCCGTTGCATGGACAAACGTCCATGTTCCTCCCTCGGTCCAGCCGTACGGAACCCTAGAGGATACTGCCTATTTCATTCGATACGTCCACCCTAGCACGCCCTTTTTCCCGTGTCAAACAGGAATTCGTCTTCGATTTGTCTAATAGAATTAAAGTGACTTCATCTGAAAGAGGAGGATGCTGCATGCGTTATAAAATCAATGACCAACTTCGGATTCGTCGTTTTACACCGGAAGATGTAGAAGCGGTCCACGCCTATGCGTCACAACCCATCGTCAGCCAATTTCAGTCGTGGGGACCGAATTCCGAGACCGATACGAAACAATTCCTGCACGATGCACTAGAAAGTGAACTCGAGACACCAAGACGTCGTTATGTCTTTGCCGTGACGTTTCCAAGTGACGTCGTCATCGGTGCCGGTGAACTCGTCATTACAGACGTGGAACATAAAATCGCCGAAATCGGATATGTCCTCTCACCCGATGAATGGGGAAATGGGTACGCGACGTCAATTGCCTCTTTCCTTCTTCAATTCGGTTTTGAAAAACTAGAATTACACCGAATCACAGCGACATGTGATCCACGGAACGTCGCTTCTGAACGTGTCTTACAAAAAGTCGGTATGACAAAGGAAGGACAGCTTCGCGAGACGGTCTATTTAGAAGACCACTGGCGCGACTCTTTAATTTACGGCATGCTCGACTGGGAATGGCAAGTCGATCATGAGGACGATGACTAAAATATGACTTCAAACGGTGTGCTTCGGCATACCGTTTTTTTATGCCCAATCTCCTATTTTTTTGATTTTCATCAATTTTTAAACAAGCGCATGCTACACTATTCCTAATGACAAATTTTAAGAATTGGAGTGAACCTCTTGATGAAAAAATGGACTGCTCATGTTGCTGGACTCGCTGCAACATTGATGTTGAGCTCGGTTCTACCCGCACCTGCTTTCGCTGAATCGCCACCTGCTCAACCGACGGCAGAAGTACAAACAGTCACAGAAACGACAGGAACGGCTTATTTGAAAGAGAATACCGCATTGCTACAAACAGCTGACTCTACCGCTGTCATCCAACAACTACCAGCAGGAATGACATTCAAGACGCTCGATACGGACGGTGACTTCACTCGTGTCAGTTGGCAAGAAGGAATTGCTTATGTCGCAACAAGTGCGTTAACGCAAACAGCGCCTGTCTTCCAAAAACAAGCAACGTTGACTTCGAAAAGTCCACTCTCATTAGTCGCTTCACCTTTTGACTCCACCGTCGTGACGACACTTCCCGCTTATCAGCGAATCGATACATACGGCACTTTTGACACGTTCACACGCCTGAAATGGAAAGAGCAATACGTCTACGTACCTACGACACAACTCGAGCAACTTCCGAAATTGGTTGGAACACAGTACGTCAAACGAGCAACTTCCCTTTTCGTTGAGCCGAAGACGACGAGTACGAAGACAGCCGTCACTCAAAATCAATCATTCGAGACATTCGGTACGGTGGGTACCTTTACGCGCGTGGCGACTGAAACAGGTTATGCCTTCGTATTGACGACTGATTTAGCAGATGCGCCGGTCGAAAATTATCCGGAAACAGGACTGCGTTATGTTAAACGAACAACTTCACTTTTCGTTGAGCCGAAGACGACGAGTACAAAGACAGCCATCGTTCAAAATCAAGCATTCGAAACGTTTGGTACGACGGGTACTTTTACGCGTGTGGCGACTAAAACGGGTTACGCTTTCGTATTGACGACTGATTTAGCAGATACGCCAATCGTGAACCATCCGGAAACAGGGGTGCGTTACGTCCAACAGCAGACGACAGTCTATGCTACTGCGACTACGAAAGGGAAAGTCCTTCAATCGATTTCTGTAAATACCTCGCTTCAGACGTACGGAATCGAGGGTTCGTTTACACGAATCAAACGAAACGACGATTACGCCTATGTGTTGACGGCACATCTTGGGACATTAAAGTACTATCCGAAGACCGCACGCCTCTATGTTCAGCGCGCTACACCCATCTATTCGGATGCCAAATCTTCAAGTCCTATCTTAAAGCAACATCAAACGAATACTTTACTGACCGTTTACGGGACGAACGGTGCCTATAGTCGAATCATCTTCCGTGGGATTCATGCTTACGTCAAGACAGCTGATCTCGGTACTGGAAAAGTCTATGCATCAACCGGGACACGATACGCGAAACGCAACTTGTCTGTTTATACGTCGGCTTCGACGAGCAGTAAAACAGTCTATACTGTTAAACGGGCTGATCAATTGACGATTTACGGAACGAGCGGTAGTTACACACGCTTGAAAAAAGGATCGATCTACGGTTACGTCAAGACGACGGATCTCGTGACAAAAAAGCCGGATCTGTATGATGTCTCTGGTCAACGTTACGTGACAGAAGACGACGTCGTCATCCGGTCGCAGGCAAAACTGTCGGGTAAAAAAATCGGTACATTAAAAAAAGGTGCCTCGATCTCGATCTACGGAAAAAGCGGTTATTATACACGTGTCAAATACAAAAATACCTTTGGTTTCGTCGATTCGAGTCGTATCGGACTGAACAAACCGATGGCAAAAGCAAAAAAAGGGACGACGTTTTATGTTCATCTAGATCAAACTCCCCTCTTCTCTGCCGACGTCGCTTACAGTCGTCCGGCCGCTTATTTGAAGAAAGGGACGAAATTAGTCGGTTTGAAATCGATTGATGATGACTTTTGGCAAGTCCGCTTAGTCAGTGGTCAAACCGGTTATGTCCTCAACCCTTATATCAGCACGAGTAAACCCGATATGAGCCTGGCACAAAAAGCGATCGACCGGGCGAAAATCTATACCGTCAAACAGACGACATCCTTTTTCGCAAGTCCGACGAGCCCAAAAGGCAGTGGACTTGTTGAACAAGGCAAACGCGTCTATCCGCGTCACCGGGTCGGAAATTTCTATGTCATCCAATCAGGTTGGACACCTGTCTATCTTCCGGTATCCGCCGTGACGATCACGTCGGATAAACGAGTCGTCAAAAAGAATAATACGCGTGGTGAAAAGCTGATCCAAGCAGCCGTCCAGCATATCGGAACACCCTACACATGGGGTTCGCAAAATGCCGTAAACGGTGGCTTCGACTGTTCCGGACTGATTCACTATGCGACGAACCAAGCTGGAAAATACGGTGGTCGGACGAACGTTCGTGGCTACTGGTATGGTGCGTTCTTCACGAATCGCCGGACGAGCATCTCAAGTGGTAAACGCTCAGATATCGTCTTCTTCCAGAACACCTATACAGACGGTCCATCGCATATTGGAATCATGCTTGATAACGAACACTTCATCCATGCGGGTGGTTCACAGCTGCAAATCAATTCAATCTATGAACCGCGTTGGCAGGAGCATTTCCTCGGCTTTAAATCGATGTAATAAAAAAGACGAATCCGTCGGTTTCGACGGGTTCGTCTCTTCTTATCGCAACACGTCAGAAAGTCATCTCGACGTATTTCGCCACTTGTCGGTCCATCAAGTATAATTCGATCTGTTCACGGTAGGCTTTATAGTGGTCGGATGCGATATGCGCTTCAAGCGCTTCTTCGTCCCGATACACTTCATACAACATGAATTGATGCTCATCCTCGATCGATTGGTGCAAGGAATAACGTAAGCATCCTTCTTCTTTTTGTGAAGCATGATAAACCGTTTGTAAAATCGGGAAGACTTGATCCGCAAGTCCAGCTTTGATTGTAAGTACAGCATTGACGACGATTTCTCCCATGTTACATTATCCCCTTTCGTGATTACCTGTATCTGTACCCATTTTCGCGAAAAGACACACGTTAAAGGAGCTTGAACATGCAAACTCAACTTTTTGAAGCACTCGAACAATTCGAACCGACAATGATCGCGTTACGTCGCGATTTTCATCGACACCCGGAACTCTCTTTCCAGGAAGTCCGCACACCAGAACGGATTGCCGCCTTTTACGCAGAACAGGGCATTCCTCATCAAACAGCCGTCGGAGGTCGTGGTGTCGTCGCGACGATCGAAGGCAAACAGCCTGGTCCGACGATTGCGGTCCGTGCCGATTTTGATGCTTTACCACTTCAAGAAGAGACGACGCTTGCCTTCCGGTCGATCCATCCCGGTGTCATGCATGCATGTGGACACGATGGTCATACGGCGATCGTGATGGCCCTTGCTGCTACACTCTATCCGTTACGCGATCAATTGCAAGGAACGATTCGGATCATCCACCAGCATGGAGAAGAGGTCTTTCCCGGTGGAGCAATCCAAATGATCGAAGCCGGCGTCCTCGAAGGGGTCGATGCAATTTTCGCGACACATCTCGAAAATGATTTACCGGTTGGCACGATCGGATTCCGGGAAGGACATACATTGTGTGCGATCGACGAATTCGAAATCATCGTCCATGGTCAAGGTGGGCATGCCCAGGCACCGCATAAAACAAAAGATGCTCTCGTCGCTGGAGCGCAACTCGTCTGCAACTTACAACATCTCGTTAGTCGACGGGTTGATCCGTTTGAGCCGGCTGTTCTCGCAATCGGTTCTTTCCATGCAGGAACAGCACCAAATATCGTTACGGGTGAGGCACGCATTGTCGGGGAAATCCGAACGTTCAATGAGACACTTCGGCATCAGCTCCGGCAAGAAGTCGATCTTGTCGCTAAGACGACGTGTGCCGGCATCGGTGCTTCGTATTCGATTGACTTCACGACTGGTTACCCGGCGCTCTGGAATCACCCGGATGAGACAAAACTCGTTCAGGAAGCTGCTGCTTTCTTACCGGAAGCATCCGTCATGGCACTCACACCAATGATGGCGGCGGACGACTTCGCACATTACTTAACACACGTCCCGGGTAGTTATTTCTTTACCGGCTCTGGCTATACGGACGGTCGCGTCAACTATCCGCAGCACCATCCACAGTACGAGATCAATGAACAAGCGTTGTTGATCGGTGCGAAGACACTTGGAGCAACCGTTTTACGTGCCTTAAATTCTAAGGATTGACTTTATTTCTTTGTGAATGGTATCATCACAACAATGATAACGAATGACATCAACTTCATATACCCTTATCAAGAGTGGACCGAGAGATCTGGATCGATGACGTCCCAGCAACCTGCGCATAGCAAGGTGCTACGACCAGCAAAGCGAAAGCTTTGGTTGATAAAAAGCGGCGACTCCTTTTGCAACCAAGCGAAGGAGTCGTTTTCGTTTTCTCGCTGTCAGACATACAATGGGGATTTCCCACGGAGAGGAAGAGACAGATGGAAAAAGCAACATTTGCAGGTGGATGTTTTTGGTGCATGGTGACACCATTTGAAGAATTACCAGGAATCGAGGGAATCGTATCAGGTTACATGGGCGGACACGTCGATAACCCGACATACGAGCAAGTCAAAACAGGAACGACGGGACACCTCGAGGTCGTCCAAATCACGTTTGATCCGAGCCTGTTCCCGTACGAGCGTTTACTTGAACTCTACTGGCCCCAAACGGATCCGACGGATGCAGAAGGTCAATTCCAAGATCGCGGTACGCAGTACGCGCCAGCAATCTTCTATCATACGGATGCGCAGCATGAAGCTGCGATTACTTCTCGTGACGCTCTTGCTGCAAGCAACCGTTTCAAACAGCCAATCGTGACGCGGATCGATGCTGCTTCTGAATTTTATCCAGCGGAAGAGTACCACCAAGACTTCCATAAGAAAAATCCAGAACACTACAAAAAAGATCGTGCTGCTTCTGGTCGTGATGCCTTCATCGAACAGGAATGGAAAGATACGACGACGGTCTAACCGCCTCGAACCACATACAGTAGCTGAGACTGATTTCAAACATCTCGTTTTTCCCGTACTTTCTAGTAGAAGGTGGAGGATCGAGATGTCAATGAAGTCAGTTTTTTGTATGTAAACCAACTGCTTTATCCTTTGCCGTTACCCTTACATAAATTTGTAATCGTTTACAAAAAGAAGCTTTTGCTTTACGGTTAATAAAAATTAACCGGTTAAAAAGGAGATGATTGAATGGAACAAAAAGCGATTCATATATTAGAGAACTATGAACAGTTAAAAGTGATCAGTGATCCATTGCGAACAAAAATTCTCATGTTTCTCGTCGAAAAACCGCATACGGTGCATCAGTTGGCTCATTTGCTAACGTTATCGCGCGCAAAGGTCCTTTATCACGTACGGGAACTTGAAAAGCATGACTTGATTCGCCTCGTTCGAACAGAAGAACAAGGCGGCAATCTATTGAAATACTATCAAGCGATTGCCCGAGGATACATTCCTGCTGATCATCTTCTGAACTTCATCGAGACGAAAGAAGCGACTCGGCAATCGTATCTTGAAGTACTGGACCGGGCAAAGACACGCGTTCTTACGGCACCGACAGCTACTTTTTCTCCTTCATCTTCGAACGTCGAGGACTGGATGAGCTTATCACTTCAAAAGGAACTGACGATGTCTGAAGCCGACTTTCAACGCTTTGCTACAAAATATCGTGCTCTATTGGACGAGTTCACACGGTCCCCTTCACTAGACGAAGAAGATAAAAAACACTTCTATATCATGACGACTGCCTTTGCAATTGATGAACCACTATTTGAGAATGACGACGTCTAAACCGGAGGTGCCACATGCTGCCTATTGAAATGGATACGCAACAATCGCTGTTTAAAAATCGATCTTTTTTATTTTTATGGGGGTCCGGTATGTGCTCTGCCCTCTCCCTATCAACCTATCTGTTTGTTGAACAATGGTATGTCATCCATACGCTAAACCAGGCTTCATATCTTGGATTCGTCCTCATGGCCACCTTGTTACCCCGTATTTTTCTCATGTTATTCGGTGGCGTCTTATCCGATCGCTATAAACGTTCGACGATCATGCGCATCTCGAGCGCTTTACGAATCAGTTTCATTCTCTGTCTTCTCGCATTACTTCATACCGATCAGCTTACATTGCTGACGATTTTAGGATTCGCCTTTCTATTCGGTAGTGTGGATGCATTCTTTTCGCCGGCGAATGCTTCCTTACTTCCTACACTCGTTCCGAAAGAACAACTCACTAAAGCCAATTCACTGATTCAGACATCTAATCAAATCGCCCTCTTTTCAGGTCCGATTCTTGGTGGAGTCATTCTCAGCTATTCTTCTTACTCGCACGTCTTTCTCGTGATTTTCGGGACGCTCTGTCTGACGCTTCTCTTCACGTATGGGATTCGTGAGGCTAAGACTAGGCGATCACTCCAGCATTCCGCTCTATCTGAACTAAAAGAAGGGCTGCATTACGTTTTACACTTTCAGCAACTCAAGCAGACGCTTTTTCTCGTCATCTGCGTTAATTTCTTTTTCTTTGGACCGCTCCTACTCGGAATTCCCTTACTCGTTCATGATGTGTTACAAGGAGACGCGATGGATTTAAGTTATATGCAAGGGGCTTATCAAATGGGAATGCTCGGAGGAGCGCTCTGGAGTGGTTTTGCGCAGACGAAAGTAAATGGGCTTACCTCATCGGTCCGATTGATTGGCGCCTTAGGTTTGCTTCTCTTCCTGCTTAGTCAAACTCAGCAGATTTTGTTGTACTTGATCATCCTGTTATCGCTTGGTGTCCTTTCTTCCATCATCAATATTCGCTTCATTACGTTCATCCAGTCTCAGTGTGCGGAACAGACGATGGGACGTGTCATGAGTGTTGTCAATGCATCGTCCAACGGTCTCGTTCCATTATCTTACGCCCTCCTCTCGTTTCTATTGTCGTTTCACGTTTCGATCACGACGATTATGTTGTACTGTGGTCTTCTTATTTTTGTCCTATCACTCTATTTCAGAAAACGCATGATACAAATAGAAGATTAGTCAAAAAAGACAGTGGATTGGAACTCCACTGTCTCCGTTCTGTATTCAATTATTATGAAACACGTTCTACTTGATCCTTTGCCTGTTGTTCCGGTGCCACGACTTGATACCGTTTCAAGACGAAGATGCCACACACCATGACAGCGAGACCGATGAGCTGACCAAACGATAAGTCGATTTGCGGCAAACCGAACCAACCGAACGTATCAACAGCGAGGGCAAAGCTCAACTGCGAAATCAACACGACAGAAATCGCGACGGACGGACCAAGCAATTGAATCCCGCGCATGACACAAAAGACGACACCGACACCTACGAGTCCACCGAACCAGTAGAGTGGTGACACATTTTGAATCTGTCCGATCGTTCCACCATGAAACAGGACATACGTGATGCTTGCTCCGATGAATCCGACGAAGAAAACCAGCGTCGTCGTCGCCCATGCGCCGAATGCATCACTCATCCGAGCATTCAATACCGTCTGCAAACTGATTAACATTCCAGCCAATACGGCACACACAATGCCTATTATCATGTTCGTTCCTCCTTACTCATAGCTGTTACCGTTCGCTTTCTCGCGAACCCGTTCCAAATCGACGATGATGATCTTGCCACGTCGTCGAACAAGAATCTCTTCCTCACACAACTTCGTGATGATCCGGTTGAGATGACGATAACTCGTTCCAAGCCAGTCAGCGACGTCATGTAGATTCGACGTCCGCATCTCCTGATAAAACAAACTGTCACTAGCTTCGGACGCAATCGATAATAAGTAGCCTGCAAATCGCTCCTCGACCGTATAGAGTACGTGGTGCGACGCTGATTTCGAATCGGCATACCACTTCGCTGTAATTGTTCGTAGTAAAAATTGCAGAAAGACGTTCGTTGTATTGTGCTCGCGTAAAATCGCATACGGCACGCTCAACACATCGACATCGGTCACTGCTTCGACCGTATTCAGCACTTCCCGTTCGTTGATGAATTCAGCGTCACCAATCACTGTCAGTGGTGTTTTGAATCGTAAAATCCGTTGTTTCCCTTCTGACGAAGCAGCAGAAATCTTGACCTTGCCTGCGACGATGAAGTACATCCGGTCGATTGTCGCACCGGTCGTACAGAGGAGTTCTCCTTTTCGGAAGGTTTCTTCACGCAACCAAGCGCGCGTCTCTTCCGTTAAAATCGTATCCAGTCCATATTGTTGGATGACGGTTTCCATGTTCGTTCCCTCCCTTTAAGCAAGTGAGAAAATCGCAACTCCTGCAAGCATGAGACCCACACCAACCCACTGACCACGATTTCCTTGTTTTTTTAAGACACCGAACCATCCTTTTAAATCAATCAGAAAGGCACATAAAATCTGCGCGACGAGTAACAAACACATCGCCCATGTCATGCCGAGTTTTTGGATCGCTGTCAGTTCCGTTACGACGACTAGCACGCCAATCAAACCACCGCTCGCATAAATCCACGGTAACTGACGGAATCCGCCGATTTTCCGATCTCGTACGAAGCTATAAATGACTAAACAACCCATCAGACCAACAAAGTGGACGATCAATACGGATAACCACGGTCCGACGCCTGTCGCAAGGCGCGCATTGAATATACCTTGCAGGGCGATGAACAGACCGCTCATCAAAGCAAACACGACTCCTTGCACGTCATCTCCTCCTTTAATCTCTACACTAGAGTAGACCTTATTCGTGCCTCACTTGAAAAGGACAAATGTCCCATTTTCAAAAAAACATGAAAAAACCCGCTTTCCACAAGCGGGTTTACGGGTCATCATTGTATGTTCATGTCGCAAAACGAGCAGTCGTCCGCTTCAGCTGTTCCTCTGCTTCCTCCATCATGCGCGTAAACAACTCAGCAACCGTTGGCACATCACGAATCAAACCGGCAACCAGTCCAGCGTTGACATATCCTTTCTCTTCATCGCCTTCAAGAGCGCCTGTAATATGATACGACTCATTCGTCTGATCGAGAAAAGCAGCAGGTGTCTTGGCTGTGAGCTGTTCGACGTAAGGACCATCAAGGACACGTCGGACAAATCCAACGGAGCGCCCGATGATGCGTGTATCGGTATCTGTCGCATCCGTTAAGCGCGATTTATAAACTGGGTGGACCTTCGCATCTTCCGTCGCGATCAACCGTGTTCCGAGCTGGACGCCGGCAGCACCAAGCAACAGGACAGCTGCTAGCCCACGCCCATCGCCAACCCCACCCGCTGCAAGAACTGGAATCTTGACCCGGTCGACAAGCTGCGGAATCAAAGTGAGGGTCGTCAGTTCAAGCGGGGAATTGATACCTGCCGCTTCAACCCCTTCTGCTACGAGTACATCAGCGCCTGCCTGTTCTGCCTTTACTGCCTGTTTGACCGAGGCGACGACCGCAATCGTTTTGATGCCAGCGGCTTGTAGTCGCTCTATGTATGGTGCCGGATTTCCTGCCGACAAAGAGACGACCGGAATCTTTTCTGCAATCGCGAGATCGATCAGTGCTTCCGTATAAGGAGATACACGAATCGCGATGTTCAAGGCAAATGGTTGCTCCGTCAGGGTTCGTGTCTCCTGAATCCGAGACGCTACTTCATCGACCGACAACGTACCGCACCCAAGCGTTCCGAGTCCTCCGGCATTCGACACCGCTGCCGTGAGTGCTGCATGACTAATGTTACCCATCCCTCCTTGGATCAATGGATAACGAATGTTGAATAGCTCACAAATCGGAAACATATCTTTCCTCCGTTCTCGACTCCCACCGCATGATATACTGACAGGGAATGAATAGTAGTTCATCTTATCCTAGAAATGAGGTCGTTCTGTTATGAAGATTCCGTATCAATCGATTCATCCGAACGTAGCATCCGATGTATTCATCGCTCCTGGCGCTTATCTGATTGGAGACGTCACGATCGGTTCCGAGTCTACCATCTGGTTCAACGCTGTCTTACGCGGTGACGAAGGACCGATTACAATCGGCAAACGCTGCAGTATCCAAGACAACGCAACGATTCATCTGTACGAAGGCGCACCTGTCGTCATCGAGGATGAAGTGACGGTCGGACATAACGCGATTTTACACGGCTGTAAAATCGGACGTCGTTCGATCGTCGGAATGGGCGCGACCGTTCTTGATCACGCAGATGTTGGTGAAGAATGCATCATCGGGGCGAACACGTTGATTCCATCAGGAAAAGTCTTCCCACCCCGTTCGCTGATCATCGGCTCACCGGGTAAAGTCGTGCGTGAACTGACGGAAGCGGACCTCGCGATGATTCAGGAGTCGATTGATTCCTATGTCGATAAAGGTTACGCTTTCCGAAACATTCTCGCAGGATCAACCGAACAAAACACATCTGAATGACACGAATGCGGGGCGGATCGCGTGATCCGTCCCGCTTTTTTATATATCATCGTTCCGCAAACAGCGGGTGTTCTGTTGCATCATACGAAGCGCTACGTTGTGACACATCGTGTGTCTCTTCAAAGATTGATTCAAAGAACCGGCTCGCTGGTTGCGCAAGCAGACGGTAATATTGCTCGAACAACAGTGCCGCATGGTGTCCGCTCCAAGCATCCGGTAATAGTTCTTGCGGGAGTCCCGGATCCGTGAAGAGGAATTTTCGGTACTCATGTACGAGCATCGTCCGTTCGACGAAACACTGCTCATCCGTCATTTCTCCTAGTTGGAGCTGACTCTGATGGACGATGTATTGTCGGCTATAATCCGTGATGAACGTTTCGTAACGTTCCTGCAATTCCTCTAGTGGAAAAGCGCGCTCAACAAGGGATTGGTCTTGCTTCGGACCGTGGTATTCACCGACGAAGAAATCGACATACTCTTCGATTTCGTACGCTTCAATCAATCGTTCCGCCTCTTTTTCAAGCGGGTTCGGTGAAATCCAAACCCCGTTCGATAAGTTGCCAAACCCACTCCACGTCAGTTCTTTGCGGAGCTCATCGCGAATTTGGCGTTTATCCTCAGGAATCGTGTACATCAGCGTCCGCCACTTCCCGTCCCAGTCGTGCGGTGTTGATCTGTAGATCCGGCGCGCTGCTTCTTCCATCCGTTCCACCCCACGTGGTGTCAATGAATAGAAGCTTTTATTTCCTTGTCTCTCGGAGACGAGCCAGCCTTGTTTAACCATTCGGGACACAGCAACCCGAACGGCCTGTTCGTTATGTCCGAACTCTTTGACGAGTCGAATTAAACTCCCGACCCAGATTTGATTGCCGTAATGGCGAATGTAATCGCCGTAAATCGTAAAGATCATCGATTGGGTGTTCGCACTCATGGTATTCACTCTCTCTTCAGTCGTTCATAGTGTGTATCGTTAGTATACGGTTTATTTCAAACGTCGACCATCCTCATCTTCCTTCAAAGCGCGGTGGTCGTTTTTCAGCGAAGGCTTGTAGCGCTTCCTGACGATCAGCCGTCGGAATGACGACTTCATAAGCTTCTGTTTCGAGCTGTAGTCCTTCTTCGAGTGAGACATCCCGCCCTTGATCAATCGCTCGCTTCGCTTGGCGCAAGGCGATCGGACCATTCTGTAACATCTGACCGGCAAACTCAAGACAGGTCGTCATCAACGCTTCCCGGGCGACGACGGCTGTCGCGAGTCCGTACCGTTCTGCTGTCATCGCATCGATTTTTTTCGCCGTGAAGATCAATTCCTTTGCCCGCGTCTCCCCAATCAGTCGTGGCAAGCGTTGTGTTCCACCGGCTCCTGGAATGATCCCGAAGCTAGTTTCCGTCAAGCCGACGAGTGCATCCTCGACGAGAAAACGGAAATCACAGGCAAGGATCCACTCGAACCCACCGCCGAGCGCGTGACCGTTGACGGCTGCGATTGTTGGTTGCGGCAATTGTGCGATCGAAGTGAAGACATTCCGGATCGCAAGGACATTGCGCCGGACTTCTTCTTCGTTTAAATGCACGCGTTCTTTTAAATCGGCGCCGGCGCTAAATGCTTTCCCCGTTCCCGTAAACAGGACGACCCGCGCTTCCGGGTCGACCGATAACGCATCGACCTGTTCTTGCAAAGCGACAAGCGTCGGATAATCGAGACAGTTCAAACGTTCTGGACGATCAATCCGAACGATTGCGATATAGCCTTCTCGTTCTAAGTGAATCATACGAGCCCCTCCCGATCGACGACAAGTGCGATACCCTGTCCGACTCCGACACACATCGTCGCGAGACCATACGTCCGGTTCGTCCGGCGCATCTCATGCAATAATGTCGTCAAAATCCGCGCCCCACTTGCACCAAGTGGATGACCGAAGGCAATCGCACCGCCGTTGACGTTGACTTTTTCGCTTGGTAAACCAAGTGCTTCGATACAGGCAAGACTTTGAGCCGCAAACGCTTCGTTCAACTCGATTTGATCGAGCTGTTCGACCGTCAACCCTGCCCGTCGGAGGACTTTTTTCGTCGCGTCGATCGGTCCGATCCCCATGATGGCAGGTTCGACCCCTGCCGTCGCACTCGCCCGGTAATACCCAAGCGGCGTCAAACCGAGTTCGTTTGCTTTTTCTTCACTCATCAATAACAACGCCGACGCACCGTCGTTGACACCAGATGCATTCCCCGCCGTCACGGTACCGTTCGGGAATAACGGACGAAGTGTCGCCAGTTTCTCACGTGTCGTCTCAGGACGAGGATGTTCATCGCGGTCGAAGACGCTGACGTTACCTTTCCGGTCCGTTTGTGTGACCGCAACCAGTTCGTCCGTGAAGTGCTCTGCCTCGATCGCTCGTTTTGCGCGTTGTTGGCTTTCGAACGCAAAGTCGTCCTGTGCTTCGCGCGAGATTCCGTACTGACGGGCGACGTTCTCAGCTGTTTCCGGCATCGAATCCGTTCCGTATTGATCTGCTAAACGATCATTGACGAAGCGCCAACCAATCGTCGTATCGTACATCGTCTGATTGCCACGTGGGTTGGCCTGATCCGGCTTCGCGAGAACGAACGGTGCACGCGTCATGCTTTCCGTCCCACCAGCGATATAGATATCACCTTCACCTAAGGCAATTCCGCGCGCCGCCGCGATGACGGCGTCGAGTCCTGATCCACATAAACGATTGATCGTCGTACCGGCGACTTCGACCGGTAGACCAGCTAGTAGTCCCGACATCCGGGCGACGTTGCGATTGTCTTCTCCCGCCTGATTCGCATTGCCAAAAATGACTTCCTCGATCGTCTTCGGATCGACTTGTGGATTACGCTCAAGCAACGCTTCGATGACGCGTGCTCCTAAGTCATCTGGACGGACCTGACGCAACGCGCCGTTATAGCGACCGATCGGTGTCCGAACGGCATCGATGATGGCGACCCGTTTCATGATGTCACCTCGCGATTCGTATAATCATAGACACCACGACCTGTCTTACGACCGAGTCGACCCGCTTTGACATACTGTTCGAGCAGTGGTGCCGGACGGTATTTTTCGCCGAGCTTCTCATGCAGATACTTTAAGTTGTGGAGCCGAGTATCAAGTCCGACCAAGTCCCCGAGTTCGAATGGTCCCATCGGGTAGTTTAAGCCGAGTTTGATCGCTTTATCGATCTCTTCTGGTGTCCCGAGTCCTTCTTGTAACATGTAGAACGCTTCGTTTCCGACGAGCGCACTGATCCGCGAAGTGACGAACCCAGGAAACTCACGGATGACGACCGTTTCCTTCTGCATTTGACGCGCTACCTGTTCAAGAGCTGCAACCGTCTCATCCGATGTCTCAAGACCACGAACGAGCTCGATCAGCGGCATCAGATGGACCGGATTGAAGAAATGCATCGCCATGACCCGGTCCGCCCGGTTCGTAAAGGACGCAATTTCCGTTGGACTCATCGTCGACGTGTTCGTCGCGAAATAACAGTCCGGACGTGCATTCGCTTCTAGCGTTTCAAAGACTTGCTGTTTGATGCTGAGTTGTTCCGGTACTGCTTCAATGACGAGATCCGCTTGTTGTGCCGCCTCAGCTAGGTCGGTCGACAGATGCAGTCGATCGAACAGTCCCTCGACCTCATTCGCGGACATCTTCCCTCGCGTGATGCCTTTCTCTGCGATACGTTCGAGTTCTCGATAGGCACTTTCGACATACGCTTCTTTGATATCAACGAGTGTCACCTGAAATCCGCGGTGTGCGGCAACATAAGCGATGCCACGTCCCATGACGCCGGATCCGACGACGACGATTTGTTCTACCATCTGAATTCCCCCTTATCCCCTGTGCTGTTAAAAAAGGCTGGACTTCCCGACGGAACTCCAGCCTTCCCTCTTGCTTATAGTCCGAACGGATTGAGTGGACGACTGCCGTAATACGACAAGATACTTTTTGTTTCTGTGTACAGATCAAGCGTCTCGATACAGAGTTCTCGACCGAAGCCCGATTGTTTATAGCCACCAAACGGTGTGCCTGGGAAGGCAGAAAACGGACAGTTGACCATGACGATGCCGGCTTTGATTTGATTTGCGACACGTGTCGCTTTCGCGCCGTCTTTCGTCCAAACGGCTGATCCGAGTCCAAACGATGTATCGTTTGCTAGACGAACTGCTTCTTTTTCATCTTTGAACGGCATGACGACGACAACCGGTCCAAAGATTTCTTCGTTGACCGCTTTCATCTCGTGTGTGACGTCCGTGATGATCGTCGGTGCGTACCAGAAGCCTTTTTCGTATCCTTCTGGTGCTGTCGCGTGACCTCCTGTGACGATTGTTGCGCCGTCCGCTTTCGCCGACTGGACATATCCATCGATGACGTCGACTTGTTGTTGGTCGATGATCGCTCCGACGTGTGTCCCTTTATCAAATGGATTGCCGAGAACGAGTTGTTTTGTCTTCGCGACGAATTGCTCCATGAACGCGTCGTAAATCTCTTCGTGAACATACAAACGCGAGCGTGCTTCACACGATTGACCGCTGTTATAGAAGATTCCGAACAACGAACCATCAACGGCTGCTGTCACGTCTGCATCTTCAAAAACGATGTTCGGTGATTTTCCACCGAGTTCGAGTGTGACTCGTTTTAACGTCTCGGACGCACGTCCCATGATGTCTTTACCGACTGGCGTCGAGCCCGTGAAGGCGACTTTATCGACGTGAGGATGCTCGACGAGATGGTTACCGATCTCGCGTCCAGATCCCGGAATGACGTTGACGACACCCGCTGGTACACCAGCTTCTAGACAAATCTCACCAAGAATGATCGCTGTCAACGGAGTCAACGTCGCTGGTTTGACGACGACCGAACAACCGACTGCGATTGCTGGTGCGACTTTCCAAGCTGCCATCATCAACGGATAGTTCCACGGGATGATTTGCGCACAAACACCGACCGCTTCTTTTTCTGTGTAGTTATGGAATTGTCCCGGCACGTTATTGACGACACCGCGGTGACCGACGATCGCACCTGCGTAGAACTCAAAGTCTTCAATCGCTTGCGTGACTTGTCCTTGCGCCGCTGCTAGTGATTTCCCTGTATCGAGAATCTCAAGTTCGACGATTTCGTTGAAGCGGGAACGCATGATGCTCGCAATCTTATTTAAGATTTGCGCGCGGCGTCCGACTGGCCACATCTTCCACTTCCCGTGATCAAACGCATCCCGTGCGGCTTGAACGGCACGATCAGCGTCTTCCTTCGACGCTTTTGCAACTTCTGCAATCACTTCACCTGTTGCCGGATTATATGTTTTAAATGTCTCGCCTGTTGCACCTTCGACTTGTTCGCCGTTAATGAGCAAATGATAGACGGACCGTTTCATTTCAAGTGTTTTTTCATGTACTGTCGACATTGTATTCACTCCTGTTCCTGTTGATTGAAAATCGGTGGGCGTTTTTCGAGAAAAGCTTGCATACCTTCTGTTTGATCGGCCGTTGCGAACAACAGATAGAAGTTCCGGCGTTCGTGCTCCATGCCATCTTGTAACGACAAATCGACGGCTTTGTTTGCTGCGTCCTTGATCAGTCGTAACGCCATGCTCGGCTGGTTCGATAACCGCTCTGCCATCGCAAGCACCGTCGCTTCAACGTCCATCGTCACTCGATTGATGATGCCAAGTCGTTCTGCTTCGTCTGCCTGCATCCGGTCACCCGTGAAGAGCCATTCGAGCGCCCGCGTCCGACCGATGCATTTCGTCAAACGTTGCGTCCCGCCTGCTCCCGGCATGACGCCGAGTCCGACTTCTGGAAAACCGAACTGTGTCGCAGGATCGGCGTAGATTAAATCACAAGCAAGTGCGAGTTCGAAACCGCCGCCAAGGACGAAACCATGGACACCTGCAATGATCGGCTTTTTGATTCGGCTGATCCGGTCCCAGTCCGCGAATGGATCGAGGAGTTCCATCGAGATCGGTGTCGCTTCGAGCATCTCCTCGATATCAGCACCTGCTGAAAACGACTTTCCGTTTCCCGTTAAGACGATGACCGTCACCTGGTCGTCACGATCAAATATCTCCATCGCCTCGACGATTTCGCGGACCATCGTCCGGTTCAGCGCATTGTATCGTGCCGTCCGGTCGAGGCGAATTCGACCGATCCGACCAACTATTTCCGTCTTAACGTACTGTTGTGTCGGCATGGACATCTTCACCAATCATCAATGTGACGAGATCCCCCGCAAAGCTCATCAAGTCTTTCCCTGACGCTTTTCCTTCAATAGAACGCATGCCAGCTTGCATCGCTTCCTGACTTTCATAGACCATCTCGCACATTAAGTAGTACTTTCCGTCTCCACCCATTGGTGAACCAACGATTTTTGTGACGTTCATTTCTTGTAGTCCTGGAATTTTTGCTGTTAGCGGACCATGGACTTCAAAGTAATGCTGATCGAATGCTTCCTTGTTTTCCGGGTGTTTGTACAATGCGATTAATTTTGCCATATTGATTACCTTCCTTCACATGAGAGTAGAGACGGGTTTCATCGCCTCGAATGGATTTTTACACGATTTACAGTAGAGAATACTTCGACATGCCGTCGGTCCGAATAAGTTTTCCATCGTCACATACGTCGATCCACAATACGGACAGTCAATCTCCCACTTTCCTTGTTCGAATCGAGGGGGTGCGATGCCGAATGCCTTCAATCCTTGCATCCCTTGTTCTGTGATTCGGTCCGATGTCCACGGTGGATCAAACCGGAACTGGACATCGACCTGTTCGACGTTCGGAATCACCTGCAAGGCAGCTTCGGTATTTTTTTTAATGATTTCAAGCGCCGGACAACCGAGAAACGTCGGGAGAAGCGTGACGTGCACCGTGTAGCCATGCGCCGTCGCTTCCGCGTCCATCGTCTCGACCATGCCAAGATCTAAAATACTGACGCTATCGATTTCTGGATCCTTCACCCCGTTCAGGGCTTCACGGATCGCATGTTGAAGTGTCGTCGTCATGCTTCCCTCTCCTTTCACCACGTTGCCGTTTGATCGATCAGATAGACTTCTCCGAGTGTCGCGAGTGCGTCATTCAAGTCTTCCGTGTGATCGCCGTCTCGTCCATTGCGTGTCATCTGCATTTCTGGGAGGGTCACGTTCAATTCGACGAGTAACGGTGTGATCGTCTGATACCAACGATCAAGTAAAATCCCTTGCCCTTCGATCAACCGCATCTCTTCGATCAGTTGACCGTGTTCGCCATAATCGAACATGTCGCCGAAGTCATAGAGGACTTTTTCTAGGGCTGCGTCCATCTTCTGGCGAGCTGTCTCCGTCGATTGGTAGAGCTGGGTGAACCATGTTTGCCAGTGCAGCAAATGATAGTACAACTCCATATTGATCTTAACGGCAGCAGCAGCGAGTGGCTCGTAACTGCTCGATTTCAACGCATCAATCCGGATCTTTTTCGCGACCGTATAGCAATAGTTCCGGACGACAGCGAATGCCCAGTCATATTCGGGTTTTTCCATATAGTAGCCGGGTCCATTGACACGTTCGACAAGAATCGAGTTCTTCCGTTCATGTGCCAAGCGGACGTGGGCTAACGCATCGGCATTCCCTTCACCAAGTTCCTCAAGGAGTTGGTAATACATCGCCGCGTGCCCCATCGAATCTTGCGCGATTGAGGATGAAGCGACGTCCTCTTCGATATGCGGTGCAAGCCCGAGCCATTCCGAACCACGATACGCATAGAGGAAGTCATCATCTGCGAGTTGATACAGTAAGGAGGCGAGTGCCGTCCGTTCTTGTTCCGTCATTTCGAATCGCCTCCTTGCCAAGACATGATCTCTTTTTCATCGAGCATCTGTTGCTCGTAATGCCGCCATTTTTTCTTCAAGTAGCCATATCCTTTAGTCGTCCGGTAGTCCTTATTATCAAGGCGTTGGAGCATCTGCTTTTCATCGGGTGACAAACCACGGATATCTTCACGTTTGACGACCCAGATATCGACGACTGGTTCCCGGCGCATGAAGTTTTCTTGTGCCATCAGTAACGCCATCTCTGTATTTGGAGCAAGTAAACTGAATTGATGCGTGAACGCCGCGTTCGGCGTCCGTTTGCTAAAGACTTCGAATTCGTGATAGAACGTCTCGTTCATCGTACCTTCCCCTCTCATGCCTTCGTTTCAGCGAGTGCATCCCGTACCCAAGCATTATTCTCATAAGATGTCCGGCGCAGATCTAGTCGCTCTTTCGAACGCGGTCCTCCACCTTGGATGATCGTCTTGAATTTCGTCCAGTCCGGCTGTGCGTATTCCCATTGCCCTGTCTCTTCATCAAAACGTAACGTCGGGTCTGGAATGACGAGTCCGAGCGAACGAATCCGCGGCACGTACTTTGTAAAGAAGTTTTGCCGGAGCTCTTCATTCGTTTTCGTCCGAATCTTATAAGCGATCGTCACGTCCTGTTTCGATGTCCCGGTCGTCTCTTTCGAGGCTGGTCCAAAGAACATCAACAAGGATTCCCACCACTCATCCAGTGATTCTTGAATCATTGCCCGCTGTTCCGGTGTTCCTTCTGCGAGTGCCATGATGATTGACTCCCCATGTTGTGCGTGGAAGACTTCCTCTGCACAGATCCGTTGCAAGGCACGCGCGTACGGTCCGTACGAAGCGCCGAGCATGTTCGTCTGCGTGATAATTGCCGCCCCATCGACAAGCCAACCAATCATTCCGGCATCGGCCCATGACCGTGTCGGCATGTGGAAGACGTTGTGAAATTTCAATCGTCCCGTAAATAAATCATCCATCAAATCCCCACGTGTCTTGCCATACGGCTTCATCAAATCCTCAACGACACGAAGCAACAATTGCCCGTGCCCCATTTCATCCTGGACCTTCGCCATGATGCCAAGTTTTCGTCGAAGCGATGGTGCTTTTGGAACCCATTCTTTTTCCGGAAGTGCACCCATGATTTCACTGATACCGTGCATCGAAATCAGTTTAATCAGTGTGTCTCGGTAAAAGGCAGGCATCCAGTCATCGGCTTCGATCTTTTCACCTTGCTCGATTCGTTCCTTGAAGCGTGCTAATTTTTCGTCTTCCGTCAGTTGGACGGGTTCGAACAGTTGTGTTGCATCATACATGCTAGTTCCTCCTTTGAATCAGACGAGTGATGTCGAGCGTCGATCAACGACCCGGACGGCTTTCCCTTCCGATCGTGGTAACCCTTGATGCGGGTGACAGACGAGATCAATGGAAATGAGACATTCCGACTTGATGGCGTCACATATCGAACGCATTTGTCGTTCTGAGATATTTTCGAATTCGATATGTAGCTCAACGGCATCGAGTCCGGCTTTACGTACGAGATGGATTTGATAATGTGGCGTCACGTCCGGTTGTTGGAGCAAGACCCGCTCGATTTCTGACGGAAAGACGTTGACCCCTCGGATAATCAGCATGTCGTCCGTCCGCCCTTTGACACGTGACATTCGTGTCGTCGTCCGACCACAAGCGCACACTTTACGCGTGATCGAAGCTAAGTCGCCTGTCCGGTATCGAATGATTGGAAGCGCTTTCTTTTTCAAGCTTGTAAAAACGAGTTCCCCGACCATGCCATCTGGTAACGGTTCCCCCGTAACGGGATCGACGACTTCCGTAATGAATAAGTCATCCATGATATGCAGACCTGCTTGCTCTTGACACTCCATTGCGACACCCGGTCCCATGATTTCGCTGAGTCCATAGATATCGAGTGCCTGCAGGTCAAAGGTCTGTTCGAGTGTCTGCCGCATCTCCTCAGACCAGGGCTCGGCCCCAAAGATGCCATAACGCATACTTGTTTTCCGTGGATCGATACCACGTTCAATCATGCGTTCTGCCAAGCGTAAAATATACGAAGGCGTCCCACAGATTCCGTCCGGTCGGAAATCCTCGATCAATGTGATTTGGCGATCCGTGTTGCCACCGGAAATCGGTAAGATCGTCATGCCTAGTTTTTCTGCTCCTGCATGAAGCCCGAGACCACCTGTGAACAATCCGTAACCATACGCATTGTGCAGCAAATCAGCTGGTGATCCACCGGCTAAGACTAAACTGCGTGCCACGGCACCGGCCCAGTCATCTAAATCTTCTTGCGTATATCCGACGACGGTCGGTTTACCGCTCGTTCCAGACGAGGCATGAATCCGGGTGACCTGTTCTCGTTCGACGGCAAATAGTCCGAACGGATAATGATCGCGTAAATCTTGTTTACGTGTGAAGGGAAACTTTCGTAGATCCTCGATCGTTTGAAAATCGTTCGCCGTCATCTGTAAGGTCTGCAGACGTTCTTGATAGAACGGGACGCGCGTGATGTGTTCCATCGTTTGACGTAATCGCTCCATCTGTAGCTGCTCCCGCGTTTGAGCATCCATCGTTTCGTGATGTTGATCGTACATATCTGCACCTCCTCATCATGTATACAATAATAAAACGGTCGTTTGTTTTTAGTTATATGTTTAACGTACGATACGTTCACAATGTTGTCAATCTTGTTTTGTTAAATGCTCCCAAACGATTCTCACTTTATCACTTCAACGCACCTTATCGATAAAATAATCAACATTAAACAAGAGATTTCATGATATATAGTCTTTTTTTGGAAAATATTTTTGAAATGATTTGCTCATTTTGTAACGGGTTGATAAAATATCGTGTGACAAGTGTTATACTATTTTTGGTAAGACCACTTGGTTGAATAAAGATGCTGTGTTGTGAAAGGGGATCACGATGAAACTAGGGTTAGCTGTCGGGGATACAGCAGAGATTCAAGCGGTCGTCTCGGAAGATATGTTTGCACGATTCGAAGGTCAGCTCGTTCATCCAGCATACTCCACCGTTTCGATGGTTTATCACATGGAATGGGCAGCACGTCAACTAATCTTTCCTTACCTAGAAGCTGGTGAAGAAGGTGTTGGGGGTGCAGTTTCACTGAAGCATCTTGGTATGGCAGCGGAAGGAGCACGATTGATCATAACCGCGACAGTAACGTCGATGACCTCACGTCGCGTTGACGCGAGCATTGAAGTCCGAGACGGACAAACGATCATCGGTACAGGGGAAGTCACACAATTCATTTTAGAAAAAAGCCGGATTCAAGAAAAATTACAAAATAATGTTCCGACAAAATGAAAGCGCTTACTTATATTTGATAGAGGAGGACTCTACTATGAACATGTTAAACCCATCTACGAATCCAACGCTCTCGATCATGGAAAAAATCGCTGGTCACGAACAAGTCGTCTTTTGCAACGACCCTGTCTCGGGGTTACAAGCCATCATCGCCATTCATGATACGACGCTCGGTCCTGCTCTCGGTGGATGCCGTATGGCGCCTTATGCTTCTGTTGATGAAGCACTTGACGATGTGCTGCGTTTGTCGCGCGGTATGACGTATAAATGCGCTGCCGCTGATGTTGATTTTGGTGGTGGTAAAGCCGTCATCATCGGTAATCCAGCGACGGATAAATCACCAGAGCTTTTCCGTGCCTTCGGTCGCTTCGTCGATTCGCTCGGTGGTCGGTTCTACACGGGAACGGACATGGGCACGACGATGGATGATTTCGTTCATGCTAGCCGAGAAACATCACGGATCGTCGGCATTCCGGAAGCATTTGGTGGTAGTGGTGATTCATCGATTCCAACGGCTGAAGGTGTCGTCTATGGACTGCGGGCGACGATCGAGACGTTATTCGGTTCAGATGAATTAAGTCGGGCAACCTACGCGATCCAAGGACTCGGAAAAGTCGGCTTTAAGGTCGCCGAACAACTGTTGCTCGCCGGGGCGACGATTTATGTCTCTGACGTCAATGAAGCGGCACTAGCAGCAATCGTAACCCAAGCAGAAATGGCGCCTGGCACGGTTCGCGTCGTCTCGCCTCATGAAATTCATCTGACGGATGCTGATATTTTTGTCCCGTGTGCATACGGTGGTGTCATTCACGCTCAAAACATCGCGCTCTTACCGTGCAAAGCCATCTGTGGTTCGGCGAACAACCAACTCGCGGAAGAACAACTTGCTCACGTCTTGATGGATCGTGGCATCTTATATGCCCCAGACTATATCGTCAATGGTGGTGGGCTGATCCAAGTGGCAGACGAACTGTATGGAGCAAATCACGAACGGGTTCTCCTAAAAACGCGTCACATCTATGACGCAGTTCTCGAAGTCTTCAAAGAGTCGCAAGCAGAAAACATCACGACGGTCGAAGCGGCGAACCGGATGTGTGAAAAACGGATGCAGATTCGGGCGAAACACAACAACATCTTCACGAACACGACAAAACCAAAATGGGATATCCGTAACCACTGAAGGAGGGACTGACATGGAGCAACATTTTCCGATTCAACGCATTATCGATGAAGAAGGTCGTATCATCGATGCCTCAAAAGAACACGATCTGACAAAAGAGCTTGCCCTCACCCTATATGAACAGATGCACCGGATCCGGACGTTCGACCGGAAGGCGATCAACTTACAACGCCAAGGGCGCCTCGGCACTTATGCACCGTTCGAAGGACAAGAGGCAGCGCAAGTCGGTAGTGCACTCGCGTTGTCCGATCAAGACTGGTTGTTCCCGACGTACCGGGATCACGGCGCAACGTTGACGTTCGGTGCCGACATGGTGCGGACACTCCTCTACTGGAACGGTCGTGTTGAAGGCTGCGTCCCGTCTGAGAAACACATCTTTCCTCCTGCTGTGCCGATTGCAACGCAAATTCCGCATGCCGTCGGTGCCGCATGGGCGGAAAAACGAAAAGGCACGACGAATGTCGCGGTCGCCTACTTTGGTGACGGAGCGACGTCTGAAGGGGATTTCCATGAAGGAATGAACTTTGCAAGCGTCTTCCAAGCACCAGTCATCCTGTTTAACCAAAACAATCAGTTCGCGATCTCTGTTCCGATCGAAAAACAGATGCATTCTGAGACGATCGCGCAAAAAGCGATTGCCTATGGGATGCCGAGTGTTCGGATTGATGGAAATGATGCCTTTGCCGTCTATTTTACGATGCAAGCAGCCGTTGAACGTGCCCGTTCTGGTGGTGGACCAACATTGATCGAAGCCGTCACGTGGCGATTTGGTGCCCATACGACAGCAGATGATCCAACAAAATACCGGGATCAAGCACGCTCGCGCGACCGAGTTGATCCGCTCGATCGACTCGAACACTTCTTAAAACACCAAGGCTATTTTGACGAAACATGGATGCAACAGCTGCAGGAACGGCATCAAACAGAAGTCGAAGCGGCAGTAGCTGCGATGGAGCAATTCAAGGCGCCAGACATCAATGACTTGTTCGATCATACGTACGCGACTTTACCGGTTGATGTGCAGCAACAAAAAGAAGCGTATTTGCTAGCAAGGGGGAAATGAGATGGCAACACCAATCAATCGTCAAACAGAGATGACACTCGTTCAAGCTGTCACGGATGCCCTGCGGACAAAATTGTCGGAGGATGAGACGACACTCGTTCTTGGAGAAGATGTCGGAAAAAACGGTGGCGTCTTCCGAGCGACGGACGGCTTACAAGAAGAGTTCGGTGAAGACCGGATCGTTGATACACCGCTCAGTGAAGCCGGCATCGTCGGTACATCGATCGGTCTTGCCATCAATGGCTTTAAACCGATCGTCGAGATTCAATTTCTCGGCTTCATCTACCCTGCCTATGAACAAATCATGACCCATGTCTCTCGTATCCGGATGCGAACGATGGGACGCTATAGTGTGCCGATGGTCATTCGTGCGCCTTATGGTGCTGGCATCCGGGCACCGGAAATCCATTCCGATAGTACGGAGGCGCTCTTTACATCAATGCCCGGTCTCAAGGTCGTCTGTCCGGCGACACCGTACGACGCAAAAGGGTTATTGATTGCTGCGATTGAAGATCCAGATCCCGTGTTGTTCCTCGAGTCGATGCGTAGTTACCGTTCATTCAAGGAAGTCGTACCGAGCGAGTCCTATACCGTCGAGATCGGAAAAGCGCGCTGCGTCAGTGAAGGGACGGACGTGACGTTGATCGCTTGGGGGGCAATGGTCCAAGTGGCTCACAAGGCAGCGATGGCTGCACAGGAACGCGGTATTTCTTGCGAAGTCCTCGACTTACGGACGCTCTATCCGCTTGACCGGGACACAATCGCTGCTTCCGTTCAAAAGACCGGTCGTGCCGTCATCGTGCATGAAGCCGCAGCGATGGGTGGTCTCGGGAATGATCTCGTCACGTTGATCAACGATACGGCGTTTCTTTATTTACGGGCACCAATTGCCCGTGTGACAGGTTTTGATGTTCCGGTTCCACTGTTCGCCCTCGAAGACCATTACATTCCGACGCCGGAACGAGTCCTTGCGACGATTCAGCGTACGGTCGAGTTTTAAGGAGCTGAGTCCCATGATCGAAGTCAAGTTACATGATGTCGGGGAAGGTATGACGGAAGGTGAAATCGCGCATTATCTCGTTCAAGTCGGAGACCACGTCACGACCGATCAACCGGTCGTTGAGGTTGCGACCGATAAGATGGTCGCTGAACTACCGGCTCCTGTCTCCGGAATCGTCAAGGAGATCATCATTCCGGTCGGTCAGACGGTGCAAGTCGGTACGACGTTGTTGCACATCGAAGCAAGTAACGCTTCTGAAGTGCCGGTCGCGGTAAAACCTGAAGTGTCGCGCGTATCTGAACCAGCGCCTGTCGCTGTCGCGGCCCCACCTGCTCAAGCATCTCCATCAAAACGTGTCCTAGCGACACCTTATACACGAAAACTTGCTCGTGACCACGGGATTGATATCGAAGCTGTGACGGCTTCGGATCCATCAGGTCGAGTTTCAGAGGACGATGTCCTTCGCTTCGTCAATGCTGCAGTTGCTCCACAGGAGACGGTTCCATCCGTCGTCGAAGAGGAGGTCACGCAACAACAAACGCCACCGGAAACGATTCCGTTCCGCGGCATTCGTAAGCAAATCGCGAAAAAGATGACCCAGTCGCTGTACACGATTCCGCACGTCACCCACTTTGAAGAAGTTGACATGACGCGCTTGCTCGCCCTGCGCGCAGAATGGAAAACCGCTGGACGAAATATCAACATCAATGCTTTCTTCATCAAAGCCTTGATCGTTGCCTTAAAAGACTATCCCGTCTTCCATGCCAAACTCGATGAAGCGAATGAATGTATTCGATTAGAGCAGGATTTCCACTTTGGCATGGCAACCGAGACACCAGACGGGTTAATGGTGCCAGTCATCCGTCATGCCGATCGGCTCTCACTGACGGAATTGCATGATCAACTGATTTCGTTGCAACAACGTGCTCAAAACGGTGCCTTACGTGCAGCGGACTTAAAGCCAAGTACCTTTACGATGAGCAATGTTGGTCCACTGGGCAGTACGGGGGCTACGCCAATCATCAACTATCCGGAAACGGCATTGATTGCCTTCCACAAGACGAAAAAACGAGCCTGTGTCGATGAAGACGATCAAATCGTCGTCCGCTCGATGATGAATTTGTCGATGTCGTTCGATCATCGCGTCGCAGACGGGGCAACGGCCGTTGCCTTTACAAATCGATTCGTTTCACTGATTGAACATCCGACTACCCTACTTTTGGAGTTGATCTAACATGGTTGTTGGCGAACTTACACAAGAACGGGATCTCCTGATCATCGGTGGGGGTCCCGCAGGTTACACGGCAGCGATCCGTGCTGCGCAAGGCGGTCGTAAGGTGACACTGATTGAACAAGCTGAACTCGGTGGACTTTGTTTGAACCGAGGCTGTATCCCGTCCAAGGTTTATGCGCATGCGGCAGAAGAAATGTTACGCTTGCCTCATCTTGAAGACCTTGGATTCACCACCCCTACTGTCCATGACTTCAGTAAACTGAATGCTTACCGCAATCGTGTCGTGCAGCAATTACGTCAAGGTGTCGTCGCCCTCTGTCAGGCGAATCAAATCGAGCATATTTCTGGTGCAGCTTCCTTTCTGTCAGAAGACCGGATCGGTGTTGAGTCGGGACATCAGTTCGATACGTATCGATTCCAAGATGTCATCATCGCGACCGGTAGTCACAGCATCCAGCACGAGGAATCGTGCCGACTGAATGCCGAACAGCTTTATCAACTCGAGCAGTTACCAGACAGTTTATTGATCATTGGCTCCGACACATTAGCACTTGAAGCCGCAGCCTGTTTCCATGCGCTCGGTACAGAGGTGACGTTGTTTGCGGATCGCTTATCACTCGAGCCAAGCCTTGAAAAGGAACTGAAGCGGACATTCAAAAAACAAAAAATCCGTCTCGTGCCGGATGTCGTGACACGGATCGATGCTTCAATGGACGCGACCGTCACGGTCATGAAAAACGGTGAAGAAGTCACCTATCAGGGCACCTATCTGTTCCAATCCCTTTCCCGGATTCCGAACAGTTTGACGCTCGGTCTCGAACGGATCGGTGTGACGCTTGCAGAAGACGGGACGATCACCGTCGACGCATACGGACAAACGAATCAACCGCATATTTACGCGATCGGTGATGTCACACCGGGTCCACAGTTCGCCACTCGTGCGATTCACGAAGCGAAGCGGACAGCAGCTCACTTGTCCGGTCAAGACGTCGATCCGACGACACCGTATTATCCTACCGTTCTGCGAACGTTTCCTCCGATTGCTTCGGTCGGGATGACGGAACAGGAAGCCCGTGAAGCCGGACATACTGTTCAGAGTGGACAGTTCCCACTAAATGCAAACGGAACGACGACGATTGAAGGTGGCAGTGGGTTCGTCAAGGTCATCGCTGACGAACAGACATCACTGATCCTTGGTATTCATATGATAGGAGACGATGCTCATCGTCTCGTCGGTCAATTCACCCAAGCACTGGAACTGACAGCGAAACGAGAAGATCTCCTCTTCCCTGTCATGGCACATCCGAGTAGGGTCGAAGCCTTGACGGAATCGATGGAATCCTTATTCGGTCAATCGATCCACCTTCCACCGCGGCAACAGGTCGGTTCGCGCGCGTAATCAAAAGAGGTGCCTCTGCGCAAAAAGCACCTCTTTGGGATGCGTCACTTCATTTCGTGTAGAAAGGAAAATATGGTCATGGAACTGTACTTCACTCGCATGCAATGGAACACCCATACGTTTCCGGTCGCCGCTACAGCGGATGGTCTCTGTTATGTCGGTGCTTGGGATGAACCGGAGGATTTATTCGACGACTGGTCGCGGAAACACTTGCCTCGGGCGGAACGAATTGCTTCTGATACCGCGCTTGCTCCATATACGGAGCAACTGCTGGCCTACTTGAATCAGCAGTCGACGACACTCTCCTTTCCAATCGCACCAGTCGGTACTCCGTTTCAACTTGAAGTCTGGCATGCTCTACGTGCGGTACCGTACGGTCAAACCGCCACCTACTCCGATATCGCGGAACGTCTTTTCCGACCGAACGCGACTCGCGCGATTGGCACGGCAATCGGCAAAAATCGATTACTGCTTGCGATCCCGTGTCACCGGATTATCGGCAAAAAAGGCGATTTGCTCGGCTATCATGGCGGACTGAATATGAAGCGGACGCTACTCGCGCTCGAGCAACGTCTGTGAATTGAAACTTTTCCTTCCCTGTTCTACCACAAATAAGCCCCGCTTCCCTGTCCAATTGGACACGGGAAGCGGGGCTTATTTCAAGATACTACACTAAAATGATAAGCTGTTTTCCAGTGGTAGGTCTCACCAGGTGATAACAAGATCGATGGAAAATCGGGTTCATGGACTGCATTCGGATGCACTTGTACTTCAAGGCATAAACCAAGTGATGGTCGAGCAGGAACACCATGAACCGTATAATCGGTCAGTAGTTGCGTTCCGGTATAGAGCACGACCGCCGGCTGATTCGTTGTCACGTCGACGAAACGACCGGACACCGGATCTTCAAGTCGAAGTGTGTCATCCCGCAACACGAAGGGATGATCGTAGCCGTTTCCAACAGCAATCGTCTCGGGATGCTCAAGCGTAATCCCGTCACGAATCGACTGACCGTTCCGGAAATCAAACGGGGTTCCGGAGACATCCCGTTGTTCCCCTGTCGGTAAGCCGTCTGGCTGGACCGGTAAGTAGCAGTCGCTTGGTAACGTCAAGACATGATCTAACACATCTCGCTTTGCATTTCCAGATAGATTGAAATACGTATGATTCGTCAGATTGAGTGGTGTCGTCTGATCCGTCACCGCCGACATCTCAAGTGTCAATGTCGTATCTTTTAGTCGATAAAACACATCAAGTGTAACTGTTCCCGGATAACCTTCTTCTCCGTTTGGACTTTTTAAGCGCAAATGGAATAATGTATCCGTCGCTTCGATGACATCAAACCACGCTTGATCAAATCCGTGAATTCCACCATGCAGATGATTCGCCCCGTCATTTGCGACGAGCGGATAGACTTTTCCCTCTACTTCGAAACGTGCCTGTCCGATTCGACCAGCAACGCGTCCGACGATTGCCCCGAAGTACGGCGAGTGTTGTTGATAGTCTTTCACCGTCTCTAGACCTAAGACGACGCTTTCCAAATGACCATCCCGATCAATCGTCCGGATGTCCTGAATAATGCCGCCATAGTTCCAGAGTGTCACTTCGATGCCTTCCTGACGTAATGTATGTCGAATCAACTCTTTCTCAAGTAGTCGTGTCATCGTTGTTCCTCCACTGGTTGGCGCGTCACGAGTTGAACGAATCGCCCGAACGCCGCCTGACCTTCCTCTGTCTGTTTAAAGACGCCACAGTCTTCGAGACCACGTACGAATTTCGCAGCGACCGCTTGCTCGACGTATGTCGTGACATGTTGTCCGACATACGCTTGTTTTAGTTCTTGCGCCCAGTCAGCATGAGCGACAGCTACTTCGTCGACTTCACCTGTGATGAACTGTTCGACCTGTTGCAACTCTTGAAGCAGGCGTGCCGGTAAGACTGCTAGTCCCATCACTTCGATCAAACCGATATTTTCTCGCTTGATGTGGTGAATATCGGCATGCGTATGGAAAATACCGTCCGGATGTTCTGCTGACGTCCGGTTGTTCCGTAAGACGAGATCGAGCTCGAATTGTCCATCACGTTGACGGGCGATCGGCGTCACTGTATTGTGTCGCGTCTCACCAGTATGTGAACGAATCTCTTGACTCTCATCCGTGTACGTCAACCATGTCTCATAGACGGTCGTCGCAGCATTGAGTAATGCCGACGCATCTTTACTCTTCAGACGCAACACACTCAGTGGCCAGTGTAATGTCTCCCCAGTGACTGTCGGCTGATCCGGGAACGTAAAGGATGTTAAAGTTTTTGCTCGGTCCATCGCAAACGTATAGCGTCCGCCCTGATAATGATCATGCGTCAGGATCGATCCACCAACAATCGGCAGGTCAGCGTTCGAACCAGCGAAGTAATGTGGAAACTGCTCAACGAAGGCAATCAGACGTGCAAAGGCATCCCGATTGATGACCATGTCACGATGTTCCTGCGACAGGATGATGCTATGTTCGTTGTAATAGACGTACGGTGAGTATTGTAATGCCCACGGTTCTTCCAGCAGTGTTAGCGGAACGATTCGGTGATTCGCACGGGCTGGGTGATTCGCACGGCCCGCGTAGCCGACGTTTTCGACGCACAACAGACAGGTCGGATAGTTCGACGTCGTCGGTGCTTCCGTCCGAGCTGCCGCGATTTCACGTGGATCTTTTTCCGGCTTCGATAAGTTGATCGTGACATCGATCGTCCCGTAAGCCGTCTCTGCTTGATACCGTTTATTTTTAGCGATCCGTTTCGTTTGGATGTAGTTACTCGCTTGGCTCAGTTGATAGAAGTAATCTGTTGCCGCTACCGGTGATTCAGCGTATAGACGGCGGAATGCCGCCGTCACGTCAGATGGACGGGCAACGAAGATGTCCATCACATCTGCTGCGAACTGCTCTTTGTCTTCAAGACGTGCCGGTAACTGTCCATTCGTGATCAACACTTCAATCATGTCATCCAATATATCGGGAATCGGGCGAGATGGTACGTCGGTCATTTCTTCAAAGTCATCTTGACCGACTCGTGCTAGAATCCGGTTCCGGGCGTAGATCGCATCTTCCGGTTCAATCAAGCGTTTCTGGATCGCTTGCGCTACTAACTGTTGGATGAGTTCATTCATCGCCGTCACTCTCCTCATTCTGTCTCTCTATTAACGAACGCTCGTCCGGTACCCTTCTGGATTGTGCGCATGCCAATTCCAAGCATCACGGATGATCGTTTCGATGTCGGTACGTTGTGGTGTCCAGCCGAGAACTTCTTTTGCTTTGGCAGATCCGGCGATTAAGATACTCGGATCCCCTGCACGACGTTCAATGATCCGTTCTGGAATCGGATGTCCCGTCACGCGACGGGCTGCTTCAATGATTTCCCGAACTGAAAACCCTTGGCTTGAACCGAGGTTAAAGACCGTACTCTCGTTTCCATCAGCCAAATAATCAAGTGCTCGCATATGGGCGTCGATCAAGTCCTCGACATGGATGTAATCACGAATACAGGTACCGTCAGGCGTTGGATAATCATCGCCATAGATCGAAATTTCTGACCGTTGTCGGTTGGCAACTTCGAGGACGAGCGGGATTAGATGGGTTTCCGGCGTATGATCTTCCCCGATTTCTCCTGTTACGCGCGCACCGGCAACGTTGAAGTAACGTAATGCGACATAACGTAAGCCATATGCTTGTTCAGACCATCGCATCATCTTCTCCATCATCAACTTCGTCTCACCATAGGCATTCGTCGGACGCGTTTCTGCTGTTTCGAGAATCGGCATCTGCTCCTGTTCACCGTATGTGGCTGCCGTCGAAGAAAAGACGATCTGTTTAATGTCATGGGCAATCATCGCTTCGAGCAACACTTGTGTCCCGTAAACGTTGTTATCAAAGTAGCGTAATGGTTCCGTCATCGACTCGCCAACGAGTGAAAAAGCAGCGAAATGGATGACCTGCTCAATCGTCTCTTCCGTAAAGACGCGATCGAGAAAAGCACGATCGCGTATGTCTCCTTCATATAGACGTGCCCGCGGATGAACCGCTTCACGGTGACCGGACTGCAGATGGTCGATGACGACGACATCCTTTCCGGCATCAATCAATTGATAGACAGCATGGGAGCCGATATAACCAGCTCCACCTACGACTAAAGTTGCCATTTAGATGACCTCCCGTTCGATTTCACGTGCTCCGTCACCGACCGTCGCTGTATAGAACGTCGCTGGGTAACCGATCCTTGCTTCATATTGTTCGCCGACAGCTTGTTTGAACGCGTCGACTGCCTCGTCTTCAACGATCGCAATCGCACAGCCACCAAAACCAGCACCTGTCATCCGTGCACCGAGCACGCCCGGTTGCTCCCAAGCGGCTTCGACGAGTGTATCGAGTTCAATCCCTGTCACTTCATAATCTTCCCGTAACGAGACGTGTGAAGCATTCATCAACTGACCGAACGTCTTCAGTTCTCCCGCTTCGAGTGCCGCTAGTGCTTGAAGTGTTCGTTCATTTTCTGAAATCGCGTGTCGGGCACGACGCATCAAGATTTCGTCTTCCCATGCGACTTTCGTGAATTCTGACGTCGTCCATTTTCCAAGCGTTTCCCGTGATGTGAACTGATTGAGATAAGCGAGTGCTGCCTCACATTCCGCCCGACGTTCATTATATTTCGAATCTGCCAGTTCACGGCGTTTGTTCGTATTCATGATGATGATCGTATATCCCGTCAAATCGAGTGGAGCATACGTATAGTCGAGCGTTTCACAATCGAGCAACAATCCCGCTCCCGCTTTCCCCATACCGATCGCAAATTGATCCATGATACCACTATTGACGCCGATATAACGGTTTTCGACCTGTTGACCAAACCGAACGAGATCAAGAAGTGGAATGTCTAATCCATACAATCGATCGAGCAAGACTCCGATGACGAGTTCAAGTGAAGCGGATGACGAAAGACCGGCTCCGTTCGGGATGTCACCTTGAATCAGGATGTCACATCCTGAATCGATTCGGTACCCTGCTTCCTGTAAGACTGTAATCATACCCTTCGCATAGTTCGCCCAACCGTGCTTCGCGTCATACGCCAGTTCTTCGAGTGCGACTTCGATGATGCCGTCCTGCTCAAAATTCAGCGAGTAGAAGCGGAAACGTTGATCGTCTCGTTTTCGCGCGATCGCATGCGTACCGAACGTCAACGCACATGGAAAGACGTGACCGCCATTGTAATCCGTATGCTCACCGATTAAATTGATCCGACCTGGGGCAAAAAAGCGATGCGTCGACGGTGAGCCAAACCGCTGTTCAAATTGTGCTTCTAACGTCTGGTCTGTCATACGATCGTCTCCTTTGATTCGAGTAGTGAGAGCGCACGATGGACCGGCTGAATCCGCAGACAGCGGGCTTCATAATCCGTCGTGTATGAGAACGTCAAGCCTTGTTGCATCAAGTAGGCACCGCTTAACGTCCGGTCCTCGACTTGGTAGCGCATTGTTGGGTCGAGTCCTTTTAGCTTGAAGTGATACTGATGTATTCCGTATTGCCGAAGTGGCGCGATCGCGAGCAAGACTGTTTCTTCTTCCGATGTATACTGCATGACGCTTGGTGTCTGTTGTGTGAAGGATGAAAGACGGTACTGGATGCCGCGTTGGATTGTCGGACGAATCGCTTGATAGGTCTCGATCCAGCCTTTTGCTTCCGCTAACTCATCCGTCGACCACTCGCTTAAGTTACCACCGATCCCGAGCGTTCCTTGCATCGAGGAGACGAAGCGTGTCGCAAGTGGCACGTTGCGTCCATTTAACCAGTTCGGTCCGTCCGTTACCCAGCAGCTCATCATCTTCGCGTTATAAGCGTAAGAGAAGTCATGCTGAATTTGTAAGCGATCGAGTGGATCCGTGTTATCACTTGTCCAGACTTGCTCCGTCCGTGCGAGGATCCCGAGATCAATTCGTCCGCCACCACCGGCACAGGCTTCGAAGTCGACCGTCGGATGCAAGCGACGCAATTCATCAAAGATCCGGTACAATGCATCGACGTGACGTTTCCATAATTCCTGTTGGCGATCCGTCTGGTCTTTTGGAACACCCGGTTCCGAGAAGGCACGGTTCATGTCCCATTTGATGTAGTCGATCGCGTGATGCGTCAGCAAGTCATCCATCATCTCGAGAATGAATTGCTCAACTTCTGGTAATCCTAGATTTAAGACGTATTGATTCCGTGACGTCGTCCGAACCGCATCCCGTGCATGATAAATCCAATCCGGATGCGCCCGGTATAGATCAGAATCCGGATTGACCATCTCCGGTTCGACCCATAGCCCGAACTGTAACCCTTGTTGTTTCACATATGAGATCAAAGGCTCTAGACCATTCGGAAACTTTTCCCGATTGACTTGCCAGTCCCCGAGTCCCGCTTGATCGGAATGGCGTTCACCGAACCAACCGTCATCGACGACAAACAGTTCACAGCCGATTCCTGCTGCAAGATCGACGAGTTCACGTTGACCAGATTCCGTCACATCGAAATAGGTCGCTTCCCATGAATTATAGAGAACTGGACGATCAGTCGCACGCGGCATGATGACATCACGTTGGAACGCATGCGCATGGGCGCTCATATCTGCGAAACCGTCCGCATACCCGATGTAGAACGTCGGTGTCGTCAACTGTTGTTGATGTGATAGTTTCCAACTGAAATCAAACGGATTCATGCCACCCGATAGCTGAACGAAACCAAACGCATCTTGTTCGACGTGAATCGCCCAGTTACCCGAATAGGCAAAATGTCCGTAAACGACTTCACCGCCGTCTTCTGTCGCATCCTGCTCGAGTGCGAACCAAGGATTCGCTTGATGACTCGTCACCCCGCGCCGACTTTCAATCGTCTGGCGTCCTGGTGTCACCGGTGTGATTTGTTTCTTGAACTCACCTGTCCACATCCCAGCGAAGTGATGCAGTTTTAAATTCGGTTGATGCCAACGTCCCATCGCAAAGGACTGGGCTGCTGTTAAACGAACAGGTAATCGTCCTGTATTTTCGACGACAATCGAACGACCGATGATATCGTAATCTTCAAACAGTTCATATTGCACTCCGACACGCATCTCCTGCAAGGAATCAAAAAGCCACAATGTCAGTTTCGTTTCTGTCTGCTCGGAGCGTTCAAACTGGAACTGGTGAATCCGTTGTCCGTCCTCTCGTTCCGATTTCAAAGTTGGCTCCGTGTACAACATCTCGCCGAATGGTACGAAATCATACGTCGCGACGCCGTCTGGTGATTCAAACGAACTGTGTGCGACGACCGGACTCGGTAATGCTTCATAATCATCCCGGTACGGTAACTTGGCACCGAAATAGGTGTGAATCAGCTTCCCGTTCGCACCGACTGTCACGACGTGAGCGACCCGTTTCCCCTCGACGACGAAACGACGTCCTGCTACTTCAAAGATTGCCATGGTTCTCTTCCTCCTTACGTCGTCAGAATCAGTGTCTCGAGTGGTGCGAGTCGGACCGTTCCACGATATGTCTTTTCCTTTGTCAATGCTTGGTATGTTCCGTCGAGCGTGACGTCCCGTGCTTCTTTCGTGTCATGATTCATCAAGAAGAGGAAATCGCGTTGTTCGCCGTGACGACGAATGATTTCAACTTGATCCGGAGCATCGATCATCTCGATGCCAGCCTCTGTGAACGCTTGACGGTAAATTGTATCAATCATCGCATCATCAATCGATGAGCCGATGTAGGTAATCATTCCTTTATAGGCATTGCGCGTCACAGCCGCTACACCCTCGTAGAACGTATCTTCATAGACAGCAAGCGTCTCTGCTGTCGTTGGTGTGATCAAGTCACACCAGAGGCGCGCTGTTGAGGATTGTCCTGACATCTCGCCGATACCTGCCACCTGATGTTGCTGAACGGATTGAAGTGACTCATATTCGTCGATTTCAATACCCGCATACGGTGCGAATTTACCCGGTAACGTCGTCGGTACGACATGATTTTGTGCATCTTTGACACCTGTCCGGTACGTGAAGATGACGTGACCGCCTTGTTCCATGTACGCAATCAAGGCGTCATCGAACGTAGGATTCGTCAAGAAATAGAGTGGAACGATGATCAGTTTATAACGAGATAAATCATCACCTGGGAAGACGATGTCGGTTGCGACTTGTTGACGAACCGCTCCGCCATAGAAGCGGACGAACTCCGTCCGAAAATCAAACGCATCACTGTGCGGCTGATGCGTCCACGCCCAGACGTTTTCTTGATCGAAATAGACACCAACCTTCGCGTCGTAACGGCTCGCGTTAATCTCATCGCCATACGTATTCAGTTCCGTCATGATCTGTTTGACTTCTTCGAATTTCCGTTTCGGTTTTCCATCATGATCGATGATGCCGTGACAGAACTCCTCTGTTCCAAAATGAGCAGCCCGGAATCGGAAGTAGACGATCGCTTCTGCTCCCCGCGCGACTGCTTGATACGTCCAGAGACGAATATGCCCTGGTCGTGGCAAGTAACCGATTTTACTCCAGCCTTGTGCGCCACTCAACTGTTCCATGACCCAGAAGCCTTTTCCTTGCTTCGAAGAGCGGCAAAGATCATGATCGCTTGCCATCTTCTCGAACCGGTTCGGCTCCGGTAGTCCACCCCAGACCGGGTAGTTATCGAACGCGACGTAATCGAGATCTTGCGCCATTTGCTGTTGATTGACCGCCATGTCACTGTAGACGAGGTTGTGCGTGATGAAGACGTTCTCTGGGATGTAGCGACGTAAGACATCGACTTGTAATTTGTTGTAGTACGTATAGCCGTCGGCACAAAAACGATCGAAGTCGACGAGCAGGGATGGGTTATGTTCCTGATAGACTTTACGCGGTACCGGGATTTGATCCCACGCCGTGTACGTCTGACTCCAGAAGACGGTTCCCCATGCTTCGTTCAAAGCATCAAGCGTTCCGTAACGGTTCTTTAACCAGCGCTGAAAAGCAGCGCGGTCGACAGCACCGTAAGAACGATCCGATTTCTCATGCCCATATTCATTATCCGTTTGCCACCCGATAACACGAGGATGTTGACCGTATCGTTTCGCCATCTCTTCCGTGATCTTGACGGATAGTCGTTGGTACGTTTCGCTGTGGACCGTATAATGGCGACGAGCACCAAAGCTGATCGTCACACCGTTCTCATCGACCGGTAAGATTTCTGGATACTTCGTACACAACCACGCAGGTGGTGTCGCGGTTGGTGTCCCGAGTACGATATCGAATCCTTCCGCACTCAAACGTTCGATGACGTCATCCCAAAAGCTAAAGTCATAGACGCCTTCTTCCGGCTCCATCATCGACCAAGCGAATTCTGCGAGACGAACGACGTTGACACCAAGTTCCTTCATCAGTCGGAAGTCTTCCTCCCATAGTGCTCGTGGTGTTTGTTCTGGATAATAATCGACTCCTAAATACATTGTGCTCCCCCTTACGCAAAAACAATTATTTTACTGCACCCGCCGTCATCCCTTTTTGGAAGAAACGTTGGAAGAAGATATAGAAGATCATCGTCGGTAAACTGATCAAAACAAGTGAAGCGTAGATTTTCCCTGGGTCCCCGCCAAGCGCATCCTTGAAGAAACTTGGTGCCATCGTGACTGTCTGATAAGCAGGGTCGGTCATGAACGTAAGAACCATCAAGTACTCGTTCCATGAGTTAAGGAACGCATAGATTAAAGCTGTTGCGAGCGCTGGTTTTGCGAGCGGTAGCATGACTTTGAAGAAGACTTCAAGAATCGTCGCACCATCGATATACGCTGCTTCCATCAATTCGTTTGGCAATTCATCAAAGTATCCTTTGATAAGCATCAGACCGAATGGTAAGAAGAAGGCAACTTCCGCTCCGATCAGTCCCCAGTGGTTGTTCAGCCCGTCAAATGAACGAAGCGTGAAGAACAAGGGTACGATCATCGAAGCGACCGGTAACATGAGTCCAGCAAGGACCATGTTGAACAAAAGACGTTTTCCAGCAAACTCAAGCTTCGAGAAAGCGAACGCTGCGAACGCCAAAATCGTGATCGAGATGATGATCATGAAGAAAGCGACAAAGAAACTGTTGAAGACGAATGTCGGGAAGTTCGGGTTTTGCAATGTCGCAATATAGTTATCGAATCCATTGACGCGAAGACTCTCTTTGAACATGACGAAAATTGGGAATAACCAGACGATTGACGCAAGCGCCAATACGAGGTTAATCATCCAGCGGCTTTTTTTAGATTCTACATCCATGGGTCGTTCCTCCTTAGTTATCCATTTTCTTTTGTACACGCAATTGGAAGTACGTGATCAGCAAGGCGATCGTCAGTAGGATGATGGCAACAGCACTCGAGAAACCAACTTCCTGTTGCAACATCGATTTTCGGAATAGGTATGTCGAAATGAACTCCGTCGACGATCCTGGTCCACCAGCTGTCGTGATCCAGACTAAGTCAAACGTCTTCAGACCACCGATAACTCCGAGAATCGACAGAGTGAACGTCGTTCCTTTCAAGTTCGGGAAGACGATGCTCCACAGTGTCCGGAAGAATCCAGCTCCATCGATTTTTGCTGCTTCGAAGATTTCCTTCTCAATCGTCAACATTGCCATGTAGTACATGACCATCGAAGAACCCGTCCACTGGAAGATGTTGATCGCAATGACGGAATAAAGCGCGATGTCCGGATCACCAAGCCAGTTCTGCTCGAGGCTACCGAGACCAATCGCACGGAGGAACTCATTGATGTAACCAAACTGGAAATCATAAATTTGTGAGAATGCCGCACCGAGTACGACAGGACTCAAGACGACCGGGAAGAAGAAGACCGACTTCATCGCCGTCCGCAATGGTCCCGGTGTATGCAGGAAGTACGCCAAGACGAGACCGATACCAGCTTGAATCGAAACGGTCAAAATCGTGAAGATGAATGTGTTCTTCAGCGAGAGATAGAAGTCCGGATCTTGGAACATCTCAGCATAGTTGTCGAGTCCGACGAATACTTTGTCAAACGAAATCCCGTCCCACGAGAAGAATGAGTTATAGGCATTATAGAAAATCCCATAATAGATGAAGCTGACGACGAACAAGACGATCGGAGCAACGAAGGCCCATCCGACCATGTTTCGCTTCATGTTCTTTTTCTTCTTCGGTGCGGGCGGGCGTGTCGCCACCGGCTGGAGCGGTTCTGCTTTTGGTTTAATCGGCAATTCCTGTCGCTCTGTCTGCATATCGATTCCCCACTTTCCTCAAGTCCAAAAATCAGGAAGTGGCACGCAGGCGTACCACTTCACTGTCGAGTCTTATTTCGCTGATTGATCCGCTGCGTCTTGAACGCGTTGTAATGATTCTTTCGGATCTTGTCCTGTCGCGATGTTTTGAAGTTCCTTACCGAGGATATCGTTTAATTTCGTATCTCGGATACCACGGCTAGCAACCGCTTTTGCTAATGTGTCGTTTAACATCTTGTACGATTCTTTTTCGCCTTCAGATGTGAAGGCAGCGTCTGAATCGACTTTGACATCCTTGATACCAGGTGCCATTTCAAACTCACCCATGTAGACTTCTTGTCCTTTTCCTTGACTCATGAAGGCGATGAACTCTGCTGCACCTTCTTGTTGTTTCGACTCTTTATTGACACCAAGTGCCATATCGATCGATGCGATGACCGGTTGCTCTGTTCCACCTACTAAGTTCGGGAGTGGAACGAATCCGAGTTCATCTTTGATTTTCCATTTGTCTTTTTTCTCAGCTGTTGTCATCGAGTGTGCTTCCCATGAACCGATGACCCACATCGCTGCTTTTTTATCAAAGAATTGGTTCATCCCGTCATTGTATGTCGCTAGACCAAGCGCTCCTTCTTGGAAAACTTTATCTTTGAAGAGATCTTGCCAGACTTGTGCTGTTTTAACCATTTCGTCGTCTGTCCATTTTGCTTGACCCGAGAGGACTTTTTGAATGTAACCTGGTGCGACCTGGTGGCTGAGGACGTTGTAGACATCGATGTCAATCCATGCATCTTTTGCTCCGAGCATGAGTGGGATGACTTTATCGCCTGAGTCTTTAATCTTCTTGACTGCGCTGACTGTTTCTTTGTAGTTCTTCGGTGGTGTCACACCGTATTTATCAAGCATCGTCTTGTTGTACATCAAGTACGCTTGACCTGTGAAACCAATTGGAACTGCATATTGTTTGCCGTCAATCGTTGTTTGTTCGATTCCAAGCTCGACGAACTTATCTTTCCAGCCTTTACCTGCTGCTTTATCCATGTACGAATCGACCGGTACGACGCGATCCTTGTACTGCTGAATCATCGGTTCTTTCAGACCGATGATGTCTGGACCTTTACCTGACAGCATCGCGACCTGTAATTGTTTTTCGTAGTCTTCACTGTATCGTTTGAATTGAACGACGTATTTATCTTGTGATTTATTGAAAGCATCAACGACAGTTTTCCCCGCTTCTGGTTGCGGTGCCCAGCCCCACCATGTGACGATCGTCTTACCGTCTTTTGTTTTCGTTTGTTGCTCGTCTTCGCCACCACAAGCGGCGAGGAATGCGGATAATGTTAGGACTGATGCTGCAGCAACGAGTTTCGTTTTTTTGAATTTCATGTAAGAGCTCCCCTTTTATGTGTAAGTAGTCAAGCGTATCGTCTAGCGTGTTCCCCTTCGATTAGTGCCTGTCGGCACCATTCTTCGATCACCTTCGTCTGAATCGGCATTCCCTGTAGCTGAATCAATACACGGGCGATCAATCGAAGACGGTATGCCAGCGTATCGACGTCCGGTCGGACGAAGAGATATAACTCTCCACCCAGCGTCAAACAACCGGCAGAGCGCATGTGTTGCATGAGTGCGCGTAATTCAATGTATCCGCTCTCATTTTTTCGAATGTGTAGCTCGGATGAACGGATCGTCAGGACCCCTTGTACCGATGACATCCGGAATTGAAACACACCGTCACGTCGTGGTCGGACGAGCACGATATCCTGCTCGTCTGTCGGGACATCGCCTGGACCCTGTTCTGTCATCTGTTGCGTTGACCGATGAAAATAAAAACCGCGGATTGCTCCGTAACGCCCGAAAGCTTCACGGTACGAAACCCATGGATCGTGTGGTTCCATTGCGCGATGCCTCCCTTTCCTGCTTCAGCTTGATTAGCCCCTGCTAACCTGCATCCACCTCCACTTAGTTGACCATGAACTTAGTAAATTAAATTTATTATCTAACTTTATATCGACTATAGCACATTGGTTTTTAACTTGTAAACGGTTTCAATAAATTATTTGTTGAATAACAAAACCGATTCCGTGTCTTGCTAGTTTGCAAGACACGGAATCGGTTCATTAAATCGTTTGAAATAAACTATTTGTCGCAAGGGCAGCCGCACTGAGTGCTCCTTGTTTTTCACCCCACGGAACCATCTTGACATCGGTTTCACGTGAAGCAGCGGTCAACGCCGTGTGCTCGACCCGTTCCTTGATTTGATCAACGATCGTGGGTGCGAGCTCAAACATCGGTCCCCCAAGTAAAATCCGGCGTGGATTCAGGAGATGAATCGTATTCAAGACACCGATTCCGATATATTCCCCCGCCCGTTCATATGTACGAACTGCTTGTTCATCGCGTTCGTTTAACCGTTTGCGCAAATCAGCAATCGTCATGACTTGCGGATCCACGACAGCATAATCCCGTAACAATGCTTTTTCGCCTGCTAATGCTTCTAGGCATCCTCTGTTCCCACACGAACAAATCGGTCCATCGAGATCAAGACGCATATGTCCGACCTCTCCCGTAATATGATGTTGTCCGTCGACAAGCTGTCCATCGAGCACATAAGCACCCCCGATGCCTTCCCCGGCATAGAGATAAAAGAATTGTTCGACCCCAACACCTTCACCGAATAATAGCTCAAACGAAGCGAGTGCTCGAACATCGTTTTCGATGAAGACAGGATAGTCAAAGCGTGCTTCAAGTTGTACCTTCAACTCAACGTCATGCAGGTGGAAACGTGGTGCAAACAAGATGACACCTGTCTCCGGATTGACCATCCCGTGGACGGAGATCCCGATACCGTGAATCGTTCCCCGTCCTTGTGTCTGTGCAATCAAGGTCTCGCATAATCGACCAATCGCTTCAATCAATTCTTCATTCGTCTCAAAACGTCCCACGGCTTCGGACTCATGAATCGTATTACCACTTAAATCCGCGACGACTCCGATGAATTGGTGACTTGTCGCATCGATGCCGATGACGTATTGCTCTGTTGCGACGAGTTCGAGCATGATCGGTTTTCGTCCCCCATTTGATATCCCAAGCTCTCGCTCCGTCACGAGTTGTTCTGCAATCAATTCACTGACGATGTTCGATACCGTCGGCTTCGTTAAGTTCGTCCGTTGTGCTAACTCAACCCGCGAAATCGGTTGATGCATCCGAATCAGTCGCAAGACGAGTGCCCGATTATAGGAACGCATCCATTTAGAATTACGCGGTGTTTCTTTCGCCATGTCCCCATCAACCCCTTTGGTCTGTCTCTTTACTATCTTCGCATATTTTGTAAGGGATTTCACGGTCTCACTTAAAAACCGTTCATCTGCTGAACGGTTTTTGTGCACTTTCATGCTTCGTCATATGGTTGTTCTAAAATCAGGACGCGTGAACCATCCGGATTCTCGGTCAGTTCGATCTCAACGATTGCCTGACCGACGAGCAAAACGATTGGTAGAGAGGGATCATTCTCGCGAAAGAAACCGATTTTTCCATGGTGTGCGTCCATATAGTCCGCATATAAAAACGTTCCATTGACGTGCAGCTCATCCTTCATTCGATTGAACGACAAGCGCGGGACACCATACCAGGCTTCCCCGTTCAAATAAAGCAAGGGACGCTCGCCGACCGATTCATTCGTCGCCCGCCGGACCTCGATTGCTCCCGTCGTATCGTAATACAATCGATCTTGACCACGTGTCGCGATGACGATCGGATGTTTCTGATACAAGACGACTTCTAAAATTTCATCCGCTTGTTCGACGAAATAACCAGTCTCATCCGACTGGGCAAAACTAATCGTATACAACTGCATCCAGGAAACGATATCCGTCACTTGAACCGGTTTATGAAAAAGCGCAGAAACAAGTAGTGTTTCTTCCGGGGTGACAAACAGATTGACGGAGATATCCGCTAAGCGGATCGTCCGGATTTGTGTCGAAGGATACGTATGGTCATAACTCGGTACAAGCATCGCTTCATAGTGATCATCCTTTTCGACCAATTCAATCGATGGCATGCGTCGATCAAAATCCGCAATTTGAATTCGTTTCATCCGACATCTCCTCTCACTTTCACTAACAGTCTCACGCAAGTTATTACCCAATATCTGGTTTTCGTGCACTCCCCTGAATTCAAAAAATCGGAACGCATGCGTTCCGATCATTGTACGTACAGATCATATAGTAGATATAGAATGCCTCCCACGATAACCAAAAATGAAAAGATGCCCGCTTTTCCAAAAAAAACGCGATCGATGGTTTCATCCCGTTCGAATTTTGGCTTTGTCATATAGTACCGCTCCCTTTAACAAGCTCGTAGTACTTTTTTATTTCGACGTCCTCCGTTTTATCCCTTGTTACGATCTGTCATTTCACTCCATTTGCAAAATAGATCAATGTTTCGGTTTCGTCTTCCGTCAACGATCGTCCTGTCTCTTCTGCATATAAAGTCCGCATATCCTTCAGTCGTCCTCCGGTCGCTTCCGTTACACGAATGGCTCGACGCAACATGTTGACCTCTTCTTCAAATTCAGACTTCGGCATCGCTTCTCCATGCGACCAGACATAATAATCGGCTTCTAAACGATCGATTGCCGCTAATAAGCGCGTCGTCCGTTCGACCGTATAATTCCACTTCGATGAAAAGATATCCGCATACATCGCGTCTCCTAAGAACACGACGCGTTCTTCCGGAATGTAGACGAGTAGGCTACCAGGAGAATGATCATTTTCGACTTCAATCAGTTGGCACTGCACGCCACCTAAGTCAATTTCCAATTGTCCAGTAAAGCCAATCGTCGGTAAGACGACTTCGATGTCGCGTGTCGTACCAAACTCGAGCTTGATCGCATCCGCACAAAACGGAATCTCGATTCCTTGATCCATTCGTTCTTGTAACGCTGCATCCGTCCAAGCGTATGGTTGCATCTCTTTCATGCGGGTGATTGTTTGCTGTGTTGCCATCGATGGCAGACGGAGATGTTTCATCCCAAAAATATGATCCCAGTGCCAGTGGGTCAGGGCCAATAAGTCAGGTGATCCAAGATTGTGTTTTTTCATTTCTTCTAAAAACAAAGCGGCATGGGCTGACGAGTTTCCCGCGTCAATCATCAATTGATGCTTCTCCCCACGCACGACGGCGAGAATCGGGCGATCCGTCTCGCTGACCGGTGTCTGATACCAAATCCGTGAAGTCAGTTGTTTGAAGTATTGCATGTTCTACCTCCTTATACTCTGCTCTTAGTATACGTCATGAAAAAACCGGATTCATCTAGAAGACGAATCCGGTTTGATTAGTTCTTATTTTTTGGCATTTGATCGAAACGGCCACCAGACCCCTTTACCAAACGAAACTGTAATCGCTGGAATCAAGAGTGGTAAGACGATTAATCCATACAAAAGTAGACCTGTGATGACGATCGTCGCGATTTGAACGAGACTCAAGACACCAGACGGCATCATCGCTCCGAAGGTTCCTGCAAGAATGATCGCTGCCGTGATGATGACAGATCCCATCTTTTTCATCGACAGGAACATCGCTTCCTTCGTATCGAGTCCCTTGATCGTCTCTTCGCGGAAACGATCGAGTAGGAAGATCGAATAATCGATACCAAGGGCAATCAACATGACGAATCCGAAGAACGGAACAGCCCAACTGATGCCGTCATATCCGAGACCGTTGACGAAGATCAGCTCAGCGATCGACATCGACGTATAATACGTCAGCAATAACGAACCAATCATGAACAATGGCATGATCAACGAACGGAACATGATCGCTAAAATCACAAAGAGACTGATCAACATGACGGTCACTGTTCGTTTGAAATCGGCTTTCGACGTATCATTCAAGTCACTGTTGACGCTTGAAATCCCGCCATATGCGACAGTGCTGTCTTCAAACGGTGTCCCTTTAATCGTATTCGCTGTCGTCTTTTTGATTGCAGCGACGGTTTGAATCGCTTCTGGTGAATACGGATCATCTTCGAGGATGACTTCAAACTTCAATCCGGTTTGCTGATCAATCGCGTAACGGTCAATTGCTGGTTTAAAGGCCTTGTCCGATAACGTATCTTTTGGCACGAACACACCTGTCCCACGGATCGATGTCGCTTGTCCCATCTCGGTTAACAAATTCGAGATGTCATCTAGACCATTACTAATTTTCGCAAGCCCTGTGTTTGCTTGACCAACACCATCCGCAAGTTGTGTCAGCCCACTTCCAAGTTGACCGGCTTGTGCTCCTTGTGAGGCTATTCCACTTGCTGCTTGACTGATGCCAGATTGAACTTGGCTCAATTGACCAGACAAGGCATTTAATGTCCCAATGGTTTGCGGGATATTTTGAGTCGATTGCAGACCTTGACCGACGAGCGTCAACTGTTGGTTGATCTGTCCAAGTCCGTCTGCTGCTTGTTGCAACTGACTTGCTCCTGCTGAAGCCGAGTCTCCTGCCGGTAGTTGTCCTGTAATACCGTTGAGATTGTCTTCAACTGTCGTCAGACCAGACTGAACGTCCGTAAGACCAGCGGTTGCTTTCTTCATGCCGGAAGCAACTTGTTTTAATTGACGATCGACGTAGAAGTCATTAATGATTTCGCCTGTCGGACGAGAAATCGAACGAACCGATTTGACCCCGTCGATTTTCACGAGCTCACGACTCAACTGTTCCGCATAAGGAACTGTCTTTTCTGTAATCAAATCTTTGTCGCTCTTAAGAATGACATTGACCGGGAGCGACTCACCTGCTCCAAATCCATCCGAGATCGCATTCAGTCCTTTGACCGTATCATACTTCGCACCAATCTCATCGACGGTATTAAACGAGAGGTCATCATCGTACGTAAAGAGTGTCGGGACCGTGACGATCGCAACGATGATCATCGCAAGTAAAGGACGACGGATCGATAATCCACCATAATGTGACCACAGTTTGCTATCTTGGTGACTCGCTGCCTTCTTTGACGGCCAGAATAATTTTTCTTTGAGTGTCGCCATGAAGAAGGGGACAAGTGTAAATAAGACGAGTAAGAGGACGGCAATCCCAACCGCAACAGCGACCGATGATTTGAAGATTGGGAAGTCCGCAAACCCAATCGCTGAGAAACCGACAAGAACAGCAAGACCACTGATTAGTAACGTACGCCCTGCTGTCTTATACGTGTTGACGATCGCTGTCTCGACATCGTGTCCTGCCGTCAATTCTTCCTTATACCGGCTCAGTAGCAAGATACAGTAATCCGTCCCAATCCCAAACAGGATGGCAACGAGGAAGATTTGCGTATAGTTCGATACCGGGAATCCGAACCAGTCGACGAAAAAGGCGACGAGTGATTGGCTGATCAGGTACGTAAAGCCCACTGCCACAAGTGGTACGAACGGTGTGACGATGGAACGGAAGACGAGCAGAAGTAGTCCGAAAATCAACCCGACGGTAATCAGTTCCGTCCGCTTCAACCCTTCTTGTGAGCTTGTATTGACGTCATCGTTGATTAACGCTTCACCCGTTAGATAAATCGTTTGATCCTTTGGCAAGAGATCTGTCCGAATTTGTTTTGCCAGTTTGACGATTTCTTCTTGCGAACCGTCGACCGTGATTGGAACAAGGACTGTCTTTTGATCTTTTGAGACGAGCTGTCCTTCCGTCTCTTTGTTTTCAAACGGATTCAGCACATCCGTGACCGGACGATCGAGTGCTTCTAAATCTTTAACGATTTTCCCAATCGACTTTCGATCAGCATCGCTGACTTTGTCTTTGAGCGGAATAACAAGAGAGATCGTTTCTTCACTTGCTCCCGCTTTTTCTAAAATATCTGCTGCCCGCTGTGAGTCAGCGTTATTCGCAAGCTGAATCGCCCCTGCGTCCTCTGCTTGTTTTGCCAAGTTTGGTGCCGTAAATAGTAAACCTACTGTGACGATGAGCAATAATGCAAGAATTGCCCAGCGCCATTTGACGATTTGTCGCATGTCTGATTCTCCTCTTCCTTCTATTCTGTCTTTAGACGTTCAACTGCAGAATCTCTTTGATTTTCTTAAAGGTTTCGATGAACTGGATGATTTCTTCTTCCTCGACCTTTCCTTCAATCAAACTTTCGAGATACGTATAGATTTCTTGCTCCGCCTCTGTCGCAACCAATCGTCCTGCTTCGGTCAACGAGATGTACTTCGTTCGGTGATCATCTTCTCGGCGTTCGACGATGACAAGTCCTTTTTCCGTCAACTTTTTCAGCCGATTGGAAATGGCGCTTTTATGTACGCCCTGTACTGCCGCGAGACGCCCCGATGAGATTGGTCCGTATTTTCCAACGAGCTTCAACACATGGAGTTGTTCCGGTGAATACATTTGCCAAACAGGCGCTTCGACTGACTTCAGCACACGTTCAGTTCCATGGATCATGACTTCTTCGAACAGGAGGACTGCTTCACGTAAATTATCTTTCATTTTTAGTTTACCCCCTAAACTTATGAAGTTAGTTTAGCCCCTCAACTAGTACGTTGTCAACTTTAAACTGTCACAACTCACCACTGCAGAACATGACCATTTTCTGTATGATAAAAGAAGAGAGGAGCATGCTTATGTTGACTTTATTTTGGATCGCATTAGTCATTTGTCTCGTCGGACTCATCTTTACGTTGCGGATTGCTAAGCAACCAGCAGAAGAGCAGTACGATCACAAGACTTCGGCAAAAAATATGTCTTGGATGTATTTCATTTTTCTCCCGATCATTCTGATTTTATTAGGCATTTTCTATTACTTTCTAACGTGACATAAAACAGCACACATCAGCCGATGTGTGCTGTTTTATGTCACTTCAAGGTTTTCGGACGGACGATATAGATATCGCATTTTGCATAACGGGAAATGTTTTCAGAAACACTCCCAATCATGATTCGTTCCATCGCATTCATCCCGACTGCTCCGCAGACGATCAGACCCGCACCAACGCGTGGTGCGATGACCTTTGGAATCAGTGTTTTCGGAGAGCCATTTTCGATGATCAGCTCAACTGTCTCGACACCTGCTTCTCGTGCCCGCTTTTCGTAACGATCGAGCAATTCTTGTGCATATTCGGTAACGTTTTGATCAATGAAACGTTTATTGGCACGTACGTTAGCAAACGTCTGAATATCGATGACATGGGCGATGACGAGTTTAGCATGATCAAGTTTGGCAAATTTCACTGCCTTCTCAAATGCTAAATCTGCTGTCTCTGATCCGTCGACTGCTACCAAAATCGTATGATATTGGCTCTCCATCAAGATTCATCCTTTCCGCACGACTCTCTTACAACATCCGATCATTTTCATTTTCAAGGGCACGGTTTTCGTGATCAAGTTTTCGTTCCGCTTCGATTCCCTCTGGCTCTGTTTCCAGAATACTTTTTGGTTCCGGCGCAGGACGAGAAGCCCCTGCTTCGTCTGCCAACAGGACATAATCGCCTTGCTGGACACGTAAGACGTGTTGCCGAATATCTGCCTCCGGCAATCCGAGTTCCGTAAAAGCAGTTTGAATTTCCTCAGCCGAAGCTGGTTTGCCTGTAAACCGCTCAAACAGCGTCCGTTTTCCAGAGACGAGTTGCGCCGCCGATTGCCCACGTAACATCGCCATATCAGTCTTGTCTTGCAACACGATATATAGATCCTCTTCTAGATAACCTGCAAAATGTAAATCCTCGATCTTACGAATTAAATCCGTTTCATTCTGATAGACACCAATCCATTGTTTTTTCCCCATGATGCACGCCTCCCCCTTTTATAACAGCTATATGGGATATACCCCAAATTCACCTAAAACATAACTAGGACGAAGAAGACTTAGGTGAATGCTGTCGAAAAAGACGTTGACGTTTCTGAAAGACGTAATAACATAGGAGTAAAACACACATTATGCCAATTCCCGCTACGATCTGTTGCAAGAGAACGAGACGTTCGTTAAACAATAGCCCAGCTAAATACCAGATGAGTGCGAGACCAAATACCCAATCTGAATGGATTGCGATGAACAGGAGTCCACCGATAACAGCTAGTGCGAGCGCACTCGTGCTCCATTGGCGTTCGGAAAGACTGAATAGAGAAGTGAACTGAAAATCCGATAAGATCCGAAATGGTAAAATCAATAGCATCGTACTGATCCAGGCAAGCAACACTGAAACTGGAGAGCGCATCCACGGCGAACGCCGGGGATGGTGTTGAATTTTCATATAGACTAAGCAAAGGCTGATGAAAGAAATCGTCGTCGAGACGAGTTCCCAAGGGGGGCCACTCATACTACTGATTCCAAGCGTCACGAGTGATAATGCAAGCCACCCTCCGATATCTTCAATCAGTTCTCGATCCGCAGGGAAGGCACGTACCGGTCGAATACACCAAATCAATAATGTCGTAAACACAACACCGGCAATGGCGTCAAAGAATGGTGCAGGAACAAGAGGTAACTTAAGAATGGTCATCGGCTGTTGCCAAACGACGCGTGCTAGCATTGCAAAGAGGAATGCTCCTACATTCATCAAGCGTAAAAATGTTAAATACTGCACGTCCCTTTTCACCTCCTCGTTCAGTCTGTTATTTAATTCCCGCTGTAGGAGTCCGAAAAACTAAAATGTCGCTTTGTTCTGTTGCCAAATTCCGGTACGATGAAAGGAAAAGGAGGAACGAGAATGGACGCATTTTTACTACCCCATCAATACAATTTCATTCGGAATCAAGTCGAGCTGCTGCAACATCAATTCGCAGCCGTTCATGACCCCGATGTTCGTGATGCTGTTCGGTACAGTGCCGCTGAAAAGATATTTGATCTATTGCCAGTACTTACACCGGAACAGGAAATCTTGTTGACGAACATTCGTGACGCTGAATCCGAACAGGATCTTCTCATGTATTTGACACGTGTGGAGCCGTTCGTCCAACCATTTCCGACCATCTCTGAATCACGAATCCGACAGCTCTTTAAAAAAACGAAAAAGCTACACGTTCCGCCACTTCACTCCTTTGAGTGGACACACACGACGTTTTTAAGCTGGAACGATACCGGAAATCGGAAAAAATATTTCGTCTATCCCTTGAATGGTGAATGGATTGGCGTAGAAGGTACCTATCTACCATCGATTCAAAAAGGGATTTGTGCGATTTGTCATACGTATAGTGATATTACACTCGTAACTGTCACGACACGCCGTTCGACTGAACAGCATCAAACGATTGGTCATTATATGTGTATCGATAGTGATGCTTGTAATCAAGCAGTGACCAAGCCGGACGTTATTGAAACGTTCTTAGCCCGTTCGCAAAAGAAATGATATGCATCAAAAAACACGTTCGTATGACTGGTCCGTTTGGATCAGTATACGAGCGTGTTTTAGTATATGATTTCATTTATACCTTCGTTACCGTCGAATCATGCATACAAAATTGATTTTTCCCCCGACGTTTTGCTTCGTACATTGCAAGATCTGCCTGCTCGATCAAGTCCGATCGAGAGGCTGCATGTGTAGGATAAATCGCGCCCCCAATACTTGCCGTCACAGGAAGTGGAATGATGCCATGATGAAACGGCTGTCGAAACAAGGAAACCAGGTGTTCTCCACACTGCACGACTTCTGATTCTTGTTCAACGTCAAATAATAAGACGATGAATTCATCCCCACCCTGTCTCGAAATGACCGTATTAGGCGGTAGTTTCTTTTGTAAGCGTGCCGTGACGTCGATGATGAGCTGATCTCCGACACGATGTCCGTACGTATCATTAATCTCTTTGAAGTGATCGATATCGATAAAGAATAATCCGACTTGTCCTTCACTCGCTTCCGCTCGGTACAAGGCATCTTGAAACAATCGTGCAAACAGATACCGATTCGGTAACCCTGTTAAAGCATCGTGATACGCCATGTGCCGCATCTCTTCCATGGCAGATGCTAGTGCTTCCGTTCGTTCCTCTACCTTCGCCTCAAGGTTTTCACGCAATCTTTGATTATCAACGACGATCCGAATTTGACGGGAAATTAATAACGGAATCGCAATCATCAGACCAATCGTCAAACCATTCCAACTGATTGTTTGCCGTGCCATCGTCACGAATAGAATTAACAAGAATACGTATGGCGTAATCAAACGCAAGACATCGATCCATTTCCGAGCGACATCAAAGCTGACGAATGATTCCTCAGCATCAAAACGATAAGCTGCTAATCCGACGATCATGACAGTCGCTAACCATAACGGATCGAGCCAACTCGAAGGGATGAGGTAATCAAATCGTTCTAGCACGACGTATAGAAGGTCGGCAATTAACTGAAAATGAAAAGCGAGTAAAATTAATAACAACGAGCCACCATTGCCACGCTTCATCAAACCAAAAAACAAGACAATCATTCCACCGAGTAATAATAAATCGCCGATCGGATAACGGAGCCATAAAATCGTTTCGATCGTCAGCAAGGCATTCGCTTCTAAATACGGCGTCACTAAGTAGTGCCATGAGAGCGACCCTGCAACGACTAGAATGATGAACTCATCGAATAAAAAAACACGCAAGTTGACCTCGCGTCGTCGATTGCGAAGAAAATAGCCAAAAGCGATCAAATAAATCAAGATTTGAAGACTGAAGATCAAGTCGATCCAGTCAAACGGTTCCGTTCGCGTTCGTCCTTGTAGAAAATATAGAAGCTGTCCACATTCGCCTAATCCAAGCATGGCATTAGCGAACAATAAAAGAAGAAATAAACGATAGGTAAAAGGGCGTCTTGTCTGACGTCGTTGTGTCTGCCAAATCAAATAGAGGGAGATCATCACACCACCGATCGTGAACAGACTGTTGACGACTTGTCCGATAAATGTATCCGTTCCAACGCACGTCACCCAGCCGATATGAAAGAGTAACCAACCGATGACGACTCCCAACCATTTCTGATACATAACGAATCCCCCCTTTCCTTTTTTAACCATAGTTCGTTTGTCCTATAGGTATATCGGTTCACGATTACTGTTTATTCACTCTTTTTTTATTTTATTAAAAATATTTTTGACAAGATTACTCTTTTTAAACGTAAGCAAAAACCGTGTTCACACCTAAGCGGTTTGAACACGGTTTAACAGAAATACATCATGTTTTCTTTAACTAGAACGTCGATTCTCTTCTGTCGAATCGATCGATTCACTTAAACTGAGCGGTAAGACGATGATGAAGCGACTGCCTTTTCCGACTTCAGATTCGACGTGGATGACGCCTTCATGTTCTTTGACGATTTCCTTACAAATTGATAAGCCGAGTCCCGTTCCACCGATTCGACGTGTATCGGAATTATCGACACGATAGAATTTATCAAATAAATGAGTAAATGCGTGGCGTGGAATCCCAATTCCTTCATCCTTCACTTCAATGATGGCTTGATCGTCTTTCGTATCGATCCAGACATCCACACGTCCGCCATCCGGAGAATACTTGATTGCATTGTTGATCAAGTTGCTCATCAGCTGTTTGATTCGGTCCTCATCTCCTAAGATGAACGGACGGTCCGGACTGAGCAATTGCAAATGAAGATCGTGTCGTTCACTTGAAGCGTCATACAGGGACATCACTTGTTCAGTTAGGCTGAGCAAATCAAGATGTGCCATTTGGTACAACTGTCCACCCGACTGCATCCGTTGAACGTCTAAGAAGTCCGTGACGAGGTTCGATAATCGTTCTGTCTCATTATGGATCGTCGCTAGATACTTCTGCTGTTTTGAGTCATCGATCTTTCGATTTAGCATCAACTCTGTAAAACCGTAAATCGATGAGAGCGGCGTTCGCAATTCATGTGACACAGTCGAGACAAGTTCTGTTTTTAGACGATCGGCTTCTGTTTCCCGGGTAATATCCCGTAAGACGAGAATGATTCCCTTCCATCCCCCGACGACATCAATGCGTTCCGCGTAGACTTCTAGATGCGCCGTATTGTTTCGAACATCAAATCGGACTTTGTCCGGTGAAATCTTACCGGAACGAATTAAATCCAGATACGTATTAAAGGCTTCAACATCATCCACCAACTGACGCATCACATCAATGACGTACTCACTCGAAGGTAACGTCCGATCTACTGTGAATTCCGTTTGAAGTTCTGGAATCAAGTCAAACAATGGACGGTTGACGTATAACTCCCCATTTCCATCCTCGAGATAAATGATCGCTTCTCGAATTGAGTCCAACACTTGCTCTGTCTTTTCTTTTTCCTGACGCATCCCTTCATAAGAACGCGTCCGTAGAAGTGAAAGCGTCATTTGTTGCGCAAACTCGCGAATATCCGTCAGCTGTTGTCCTTTATAAGCAGATTTGTAGCGAACGAGATAGATGGCAGCAATCAATTCATGCGTTTCTGGATCTTGAACCGGAATCGTCACCTCATGCGTACTAAAGGAATACGGATGCTCTTTTTCACGTGTAACGCGCTTCTCCGATTGAACGAATTCCATCTTGCGAACAGATCGATTGATGACGGACATCTCATCTTTCAGGAGATCTTTTAAATAGTCCATCGTCATGCCGTTTGTGGTTGCACCCATAAACTGCCCTTCTTCATAAAGCAATAGAGCACCGTACTCTGAAGAAGTGATATCGATCATCTTTTGAACGATTGCTGGATACGATTCGACAGTTTCGCGAACGGCAAGTGCCTCTGTTAGTTCACTACGTAATCGCAACTTTTCCTCATTCTTTTTCGTCGTTTGATACGCTTCTTCGAGTTCCTCTTGTTGCGCCTGTAACTCTTCTTGTTGCGCGAGCAATTCCTCACTTTGCGCTTGCAATTCTTCATTTTTACCTTGCATCGCATCCGTATGAGCATTCGTCGTCACGACCATCCGATTAAAGGAAGCACGTAATAATCCGATTTCGTCTGGACGTTTTTCTGTCGTCTTATCGATTTCAATCGGTTCCTTGCGAGCAAGTTTTTGATTATCGTCTACTAATCGTAACAACTGCCGCGTCATCCGGCGAAGGAACGGGTGAACGAATAAGAGAATGAATGCGACGAGCACAACGATACTTGAGATCCAAATCCATTGTGATTTTGCAACTTCACTCCGCAATTCCCCGACAGCGGTTTCTTGCTGTTGACTTAAATTCGTCCGGTATTCGTCAAGCGCTGCAGATGCTTTTTCAATATCTGGTGTAATATCGATTGAACCGTCTGCGGTTGGCTTTAATCGTCCTTGTTCTACGAGACGTTTCGCGATTGGTAAGGAAAATAGACTGTCCCCTTGTAAAAAATCCTCGTTGATTCGATTCGCCTTTTTTTCATTGACGTAAGACTGGGTCAGCGGAAATAAGGCGTCATAGTACAGTTCATATAAATTCGTCATTTGTGCCGCGAATTCTTCTTCTTCATCCGTTTTTGCGTTTCGCATGAACCAATCGGTCTCACTTTTAATATCTGTTCGAAGTGCTTGAACCTCGTCAAACCGATCCTGGTCTCCAAAGATGACAAACCCTCGTAAACCGAACTGAACCGTTTGCCAATTGTCCCATAAATCGTTGGCTCGGCGATTTTGTTCACTGATCGTTTCTAAATTTTGTTTAGACGTTTCAATTCGCCCTTCCATGTAGTCATAGACAAAGAACGAAGTAATCGATACTACGATCAGTACCGCATAAAAAACCGTCAGCAACTGCCGACCGATTCGTCGCCGAATCCAATTCATCATGAATGTATCCTCCTCATCATTCATTGAATGATGCTTTTTCATTTGTTTCTTTTAATATAATAGAAACGCTTTCGAAGCAACAGCTAAGATGTACAAAAAAAGACCTTTTCTCGGAATGTACCCGAAAAAAGGTCTTTTCATACTCTTATTTTTTCGCTTTTTTCACTGTCACAGACGTTACAGGACTCACTTGTCCGCGTGTATTCTTAACGTAAACCGACAGTTTCGCTTTTGCTTTTTGCTTTGGAATTTTGACGGAATAGTTTCCTTTAGAAGAAACCGTTCCTTTTCCGATGACTTTTTTCTTCGCATCTTTTACGTAGACGCTCAGTTTCTTTTCAGCTGTTCCGGTTACTTTCGTTTGACCGGCATAGACTGATTTCACTTTTGGTGCAGTTGGCGCTGGTAAGACTTTTACGATCGTCGGTTTACTTGTTCGTTTTGCAATATCCGTCACCGTAACGATCAAGCTTGAACCACCAACTTGCTTTGGCAATTTCGCGCTGAACTTACCTTTTGCATCGACTTTCGCTGTTGCAATTTTCTTTCGTTTCGCATCTTTGACTGTAATCGTACCGCCCGCAAGAGCTGTACCTGTCATTTTTGTCGCACCGGCAAGAACCGGTTTCACTTTTGGTGCTTTTGGTGCTTTTCCAGGAAGGACTTCTGTCCGTTCCGATGTGACGTCTAATCCATTCGCATAGCGAACCGTCAGAACTGTTTTTTGGTTTTGACGCGGAATCTTGACGCTGTATTTTCCTGCTTGTGCTGTTGTTGCAGCTAACTTTTTATTCGTTGTTGTTTCTTTGCCATTCTTATCTTTTGTTACGACAGCTGCCCACACTTCAACTTTCGTCCCTGTCTTGACTGTTCCAGAAACAACTAGTTGGTTATCGTAGACATCATTGACGTTCCCGTTCAAGTTCAACTGGGAGATCGCACGTGGAATACTAACTTTCCCGTAGCCAGCGACTGGACTGACATAAGCTGGGAACTCAGGCTCGATTTTCTCACCATCTTCGTCCTCATCTTCAAATTCATACCAGTCATTCGGATTTTCAAACGCAAGCGGTTCTGCACTCTTACGCAAGATTTGTTCGATTTGCGCTGGTGTCAGTTTCGAATTTAGTGATTTCAAGATACCCGCTACTGCGGCAACATGTGGCGAAGCCATACTTGTTCCATCCATGTACACCGTGTTACCGTCTGGAATCAAACTAGCCACTTTTGATCCTGGCGCTACGACATCAAGTCCAACACCATAGTTTGAATAATCCGCGACCATTCCGAGAGGGTTCGTCGCTCCGACAGAAATCGCGTATTCCGAGTTCGCTGGGTAACCGACCATCATGTCGTAGTCATTTCCTGAAGCAGCTACGACCGTAACACCATGATCTGCTGCATATTTCATCATATAAGCCATCGTCCGGCTCTCACCGCCACCAAGACTCATATTGATGACTTTTGCATCATGATCAACTGCATATTTAATCCCGAGTGCGATGGCGTCTGTTTCCCCTTCACCGTTCGCATTCAAGACTTTAACCGGCAGGATTTGTGCCGATTGATGGATTCCCTGGATACCATAATCGTTGTTCATCGTTGCTGCGATGACGCCTGCCACGTGTGTCCCGTGACCGTTGTCATCAATTGCATTCCCGTCACCGTTGACGGAAACGTAGTTCTTTTCATTTGCGATATCAACTTTGCCTTGTAAGTCCTTCAAACGATAATCAACACCTGTATCGATGACTGCAATCTTAACAGGAGCTAATTTTTTTGTTCCAAAACGTTGTTGGAATGCTTCAAAGCCGATCCCAACGTTATCAAATTGCTCAAAAGCAGTCTTTTTATTGACGGCCCACTGGTAGTCGAAGTTGATATCACTTGTCGCACGGTACGTCTGAACTTTCTCAACGTACTCAACGGCTGACGAACGATTGAGTGATTGTTTTAATGCTGCCGCTGATTGACCTTTAACAGTTGGATCTTCCGTCACGATGACGAAGTCTCCTGCATTGCCAAGGGATAAACGTTCTACATCATTTGCTTGAACACCCGCAATCTTCATCGAACGGTTCATCTTACCTGGTTTTAATTTGACGATGTAACGTGTTGTTTCTTTTGATTGGATACTCATACCCATTGACTGGAATGTTTCGCTTAACGAACTACCACTTAATTTCGAGATATCCATTTTATTTGCATATCCATCAATCTCTTCAGCAATCACAGTAGGTGACGCTTCACGTGATAATTTGTAAAGACGATCGACAGCTTGTTGATCAGCTTTCGTCAACGTGTATGAAGTTCCACGCACGAGTGCTTCCATCGCTGGTTTCAATGTTTTTAAATCTTCGTATGCTTGTTGACGCTTATCTTTGTTAAATAAAAGTGTTTTGACGACATAAGGCGATGCTTTGTAGTAAAGCGATGTCAAAGCGCGTCCAGCATCCGATTGGCTCAATACTTGTTTTTGAATCGAGTGCATGAGCGCAAGCATCGGTTTTTCTTCTTTTGTTTGTTTGAGCGCTTCTTCTGCCATACAGCTGATATCATTGATCGGTTCATACTCAACCGGCAATTTGACGTTGTTATACGTTAGTTTAGCGTGCGCTGCTTTTGTCGTCTTCCCTTCTTCGATGTTCGGGTAATATTCTACTTTGACATAATACGGTCCATCCCATGCGTATGAAACAGCTAGTTTTGTCGGTGTTTTTTCATTTGGCTCTGCTTCTGTCCGGTAACGATCAAACGTATCGTCTTCTGCAGCCATCGCTTCGCTCGGATAAGCTGTTACTTGAACAGGTTGATCCGTATCGATTGATAACTCGAAGTGAGAGGCAGTTTTTTCTACACCCGCTTCATGATTGACGCGGTACCAATATGTATTTTTTTCTTCCGTTCCTGTTTCAAGCGTCGTCTCTTGACCTGCTTTCAAAAGCGTTGCTTTAGCAAGGGTAGTCTCCGCCTTTGCTGTCGTAGGTCCTACTCCAAGCGTCAAAATCAGACAGCTCAGCATGACCCAAATCATCAGTTTCTTCACAGATGTTCCTCCTTCAAAATGGACGTACTTTACCTTGATTATAAACAGGATATGGATAAAATGGATATTTATTTTATGGATGTATCTTACAATTTTGAAAGGAAAGGCACTCAATGCTCACACGCATTGAATGCCTTTAATGATTATTTAAAATCTGCTACATATTCGCTGTATCCTTCTTGTTTCAATTCCTCTTTCGGAATGAAACGTAAAGCAGCCGAGTTCATACAATACCGAAGTCCGGTCGGTTTCGGACCATCCGAGAAGACGTGTCCGAGGTGTGCATTCCCATGTCGACTCCGGACTTCCATCCGTTTCATGCCGATTGAGAAATCACTTTTCTCAATGATATTCCCCGGCTCAAGTGGTTTCGTAAAGCTTGGCCATCCTGTCTTCGAGTCATATTTATCGTTTGATGAAAACAGTGGTTCACCAGAAATGAGATCGACGTAGATCCCGTCTGCCTTTAAGTCATGATACGGATTATCAAATGCCGGCTCTGTCCCATCTTCTTGTGTCACCTCGTACTGGATTGCGGTTAGTTTCTTTTTAATTTCCGCGTCTGATAATTTTGGATACGTTGGAAGGTTAAGTTTTGGTTGATCGTTCCAGTAGCGATTGATAAAGTCATCGCGTCCAGAAGCTGCCCGATAAAACTTATATTTTTTCTCATTCGTTAAATAATAATCCTGATGGTATGCCTCCGCTTCGTAAAAAGGACCTGCTGCAATCAATGGTGTGACGATTTTTTCATCAAAAACCTTTTGTTTCTCTAAATCCTGTTTCGATTGCGTTGCAATTTCTTTTTGTGTTTCATTCGTGTAGAAAATCGCTGTCGTGTACGATTCCCCTTGGTCGACGAACTGACCGTTTGCATCTGTCGGGTCAATCTGACGCCAGTAGACATCGAGTAATTGTTTATATGAGATGACGTTTGGGTCAAACGTGATTAACACCGCTTCCCGATGCCCTGTCGTCTCCGCCGATACTTGATTGTATGTCGGATTTTCGACATCACCGCCCGTGTAACCGGAAATGACCGATTTAACTCCTTTTAACTCCTCAAACGGTGGCTCCATACACCAGAAGCATCCTCCAGCTAAGATTGCCGTCTCTTCCGGTTGATAACTCAATTTCTTACTACCACTTGATTTTGCCTGCTGTTGCTGGAACACGAAGTATCCCCCGACCATGACGACGATGAGACCAATGACGGATAAAACTGTCCACATTCGTTTCTTCATCTCCCTTCGCCTCCTTTATTTAGCTTACGTTACGTGACGTTTATTGGATGTTATTTTATTTAACTGTACCGCGCTGTTGCTGGCTTGTCGTAGCATGTGCTTAAATGAAGCACATTCATTTATCTCTTCTATGATCCTACTAATATATATGTTTTTAATAAAAAGCAGCTGACACATCGTCAGCTGCTTTTGTGTGTTCAAAATGATTAACGCACGCTTTCTTCTTTGATTTTTTGCGGCTTCATGATTTTTGCTTCTTTTTTCTGACGCATGCGTTCCGCATTCATCAGTCCCCCTAACATCAAAACAACAGCCGATAAATAGAACCATGTCATCAAGACGATGATTCCGGCAAGCTGACCGTAAAGACGGTCGTAACTCCCAAATTCAGCGTAGTAAGAGAAGAATTCCGAAACGACTTGCCAAGCAATCGTCGCGAAAATTGCCCCGGGAAGTACCTGACGAACCGTCAAATGGACACTCGGTAAGATCCGATATAATAAAATGAAAAAGACAAGTAAGAACAATGTCCCGAGTCCCCAGCGGAATAAGAACCAAATCCATGAGTAGTTCGTTACGAAATCAGCAACGATTGAAAAATGATTGATGAAACGTCGTGTTAGTTTCTCTGAAATCGGAACAATCAATGAAATCGGTAAGATGATCATCATCCCGATTGTAAAGGCGAAGTCTTGCAACAGCCCGCGCCAAAACGGTGCTTTCCGTGTCACTTCGAGCGCATCATTTAGCGAGCGGACAAGTGACTGGACCGACATCGAAGCAAGCCAAAAAGCGGCGATGAAACTGATCGAGGCAAGCTTAAAGCCGCCTTGATCAAAGATTCCGACGACGTTCCGCTGAATCAAGTCGTACGTTTCTGCTGGAGCAAATGGTCGAATCAAATCCAGCACGTTTTCCGACGTAAACGGTAAGAACGAGACGATCCCAACCACAAATAATAAGAATGGGAATAAGGACAACATCAGATAATAGGCGAGCTGAGCCGATTTATCAAAAAAGGCTTCACCAAAAAAACGGGCAAATACAGGTTTGATTAAAGACATACAAATTTCCTCACTTTCAACTCATTCTCTACACTATCCCCCATTTCATAACTTCTTTAAACTTTTGGGAGTCTTTTGAACTTATAACAACCTTATACATCATTCAAGTTTGGCGCTTCGTTTCTTCGCGGGGTACACTAGGAACAGAGATTGTATCGTGCTTGTTTTTCAGAAAGGATTTCGATTCGTGGACCCATTCATTCAATCCGAAGCAGAACGCTTCTTTACTTCTTATATAGAGCAATACCCCGAAATGTCCGGACGTCAGCAAGAAGTCATCCGTTCGATTCAAATGACAGGAACATATGAACAGACGGCTTCCGAGCTCGCGTTCGGTGCTAAGCTCGCTTGGCGCAACAGTAACCGATGTGTGGGACGCCTCTTTTGGGAGCAACTTCATGTCTTTGACGCGCGGGATGCGTTGACCGTCGAAGCGGTCCGCGACGCGTTATTTGAGCATATCCAGTTCGCGACGAATGAAGGACGAATTCGCTCGACGATCACGATTTTTCATCCGACACGTGTGCGGCTGCATAATCACCAACTGATTCGCTACGCTGGTTATGAGACTGCAACAGGAATCATCGGCGATCCGGCTTCTGTCCAACTGACACGACAATGTGAAGCACTTGGCTGGACAGGGGCAAAAACACCGTTTGACATCCTTCCTCTCTTGATTGAACTCGATGGACAACGTAGTCTGCATCCGATTCCAGACGAGCTCGTGCTCGAAGTCAGCATCACACATCCTGACTATGACCTGTTTGATGGTCGCGAAGTCCGCTGGTATGCCGTACCGATGATTGCTGATATGCAGCTTGAGATTGGCGGTATTGTTTATCCGTGTGCCCCGTTCAACGGTTGGTATATGGGAACAGAAATCGGCGCTCGTAACCTCGCCGATACGGATCGTTACGATCTGTTGCCGCTCGTCGCGACGCAACTCGGTCTGAACACATCGCGTGAACGTTCACTCTGGAAAGACCGAGCGCTCGTCGAACTGAACGTCGCCGTACTCGAATCTTTTGAACGCGCTGGTGTTACGATCGTCGATCACCATACCGCTGCGAAACAGTTCGCTCGTTTCGAAAAAAATGAAGCGGCATGCGGTCGCGATGTCACCGGGGAATGGTCCTGGCTCGTACCACCGATGAGTGGTGCAACGACGCATATGTTCCATAAAGATTACGACCCAGAAATCAAACGACCGAACTTCTTTCCAAAACCAACACAGACAGCGCCTGTGACGGGTTGTCCGTTTCAACAAGGAGTATTGAAATGAATTATGTCGAACAGTTACGTCGAAAAATCGGTCACGATCCGGTCATTCTCGTCGGTTCCGTTGTCCTCGTCGTGCAACATGAACACATTCTGCTGGAACAACGGAACGAAGCACAAGCTCGCTTCGGTTTGCCAGGTGGATTAATGGAATGGGCGGAATCACCGGAAGAGACCGCTCGTCGGGAACTCCTCGAAGAGACTGGACTGGAAGTCGAACGATTGACGTTACTCGATGTCTACTCCGGTCCGCAATACGTGACGATTTTAGCGAACGGAGACGTCTTTCAAAGCGTCACTCTCGCCTATATCGGTGAACATCCGATCGGAACGTTAAAGCAAAGTGACGAAAGCATCAAACTTCAGTTCGTTTCGCTAGACGACTTACCCGATCACTTGGTCGGTTCTCACGCTCGAATGATTGAAGACTACAAAAAACGCCGCTGAAGGATAGCGGCGTTTTTCTTATAGTGACTGACGCATGATGTATTGCTTCAAATCCCGTTGTATCCATCCTTCAGAACGTAATGCTTCCCACACTTGTACATCTGTCGATTGATAATGATAGGTCGTTCCCGGTAAATGGCGGACGACTTCTGTCGCATGCCTTGCTTTATGTTCTGTTGGACCGACGACCGACAATAAAGCAGCCTCCGCTACAGCGACGACACTTTCCTCGAGTTGATAATAATTCGCCTGCAAGCGTTGCATGACATGAGGATCTTGTTGCCAGATGTATTCTCCTTGTCCACGATACTGTTTTAAGAACTCTGTTTCTTCGATCGCTGGCAAAGCGGATTTTTGATGTTCATCGGTTAAATGAAAATATCCAATTTCTCCAACAATCTTGTAGTGAAGCGATTGATACAATCGAATCGCCGGATCGTTCCCTTGAATGACTTCAAGCATCAGTTCATCCATTCCGATTTCCTTAGCGTGGCTCAGTTGCGCTTGGTACAAGGCTTTTGCAATGCCAAGTCGTCGATACTGCGGTGAAATGCCCAGCCCTCCACATCGCATGATGCGTTGACCATCGATTTCCTTCCAACCGTTCAGCCAAAGACCAACCGGTTTTTCTCCATGGTAGGCAATAAACGAATGTTCCAACTGGTTTCCGTCTCGCTCGAGAATTCGCTTCTGAAACTCTGCTTCTGATAAGTGCAGCGGAATCAGATAATCTTGAAATCCATCCTGCATCGTTTGATATGCTGTTTTTAAGTCAGGCGCGCGTTGAATATGAATCATCGAAAAACCTCCTTTTCCACTGAGCAGTTTCGCTATCTTTCTTGCGATTTCCTGCACACAAAAACACCCTTGTCGCCAAGGGTGCCCTACTTATTGAATTTTAGAACGGCTACGTCCGTAACCAAAGTAAACAAGCAGTCCGATTGCTGTCCAAACGAAGAAGGCAATCCATGTGAATTTCTGTAAGTTGACCATCAACATGATACAAGCGAGGACTGATAGAATCGGTAAGACTGGTACGAACGGAACTTTAAAGGCACGCTTCAAATCAGGACGCGTCCGGCGCAGAATGATGACTGCGATTGAGATGAGCGCGAATGCTGCCAGTGTCCCGATGTTGATCAATTCAGCAAGTGTACCGAGTGGCACGAATCCAGCAATCAAACCAGCGATTGTTCCGAGAATCCATGTCGCTTTGACCGGTGTGTGTGATTTTTCATTAACATCCGAGAAGACTTTCGGTAAAAGTCCGTCACGGCTCATCGCGAACAAGAGACGAATAAGACCAAATGTCATAACAAGGATGACCGTCGTCATACCAACGATGGCACCCAAGTCAACAAATCCAGCAACCCAGTCTTGACCTGCGACTTTTAACGCAAGCGATACGGGACTATCGACACCCTCGAACTGTTTGAATGGAACGATTCCGACCATGATAGCCGAAACGACGACGTATAGAACGGTAACGATCGCAAGCGATCCCAAGATTCCGATTGGTAAGTTACGTCCTGGGTTTTTGACTTCTTCTGCCGCTGATGTAACCGCATCGAACCCAAGGTACGCAAAGAAGGCAATCGCCGAAGCTTGTAGGATCCCACTCATACCAAACGGAGCAAATGGTTTATAGTTGCCTGGTTCGACATACCAAATCCCGACGACGATGAAAAGAACAACGACGGCAACTTTGACGAGTACCATGACATTGTTGACGCGTTTTGTTTCTTTAATGCCAAGTGAAAGCAAGAGCGTGATGACCATTAAAATCAAGAATGCCGGTAAGTTAAAGAATGTCTCGCTTCCCGGTACAGCTCCTGGCGCAGCTGTTAAAGCCGTCGGTAAATGGACGCCGAAACCTGCTAAGAGCGACTGGAAATACCCTGACCAGCCAGTTGCAACGGCACTTGAAGCGAGTCCATATTCTAAGATCAAACACCACCCGATGATCCAGGCGACAAGTTCCCCGATCGTTGCGTATGTATACGTATATACACTACCTGAAACAGGAATCATCGACGAGAATTCAGCATAACAAAGGGCTGCGAGTGCACAGACGACTGCAGAAATAATGAATGAGATCGGTAAAGCTGGTCCAGCATAAAGAGCACCCGTTCCTGTTAGAACGAAAATTCCGGTTCCGATGATGGCACCGATTCCAAGTAAAATAAGGTCAAACCCTGATAAATGACGTGCCAGTTTGGAATGTTGTTTCATATCCATCATTACACTGACATCTTTCTTGCGAAGCAAACTCATGTTTCATCCTCCGAACTTTCTCTTTTTTCTGAATATTCAAATCATTGAGGTAATTGACTTTCTAATCATAACAAACGATGTCAGGTTCGATAAGTCTTTTTTTCTGTATTTTTTCACAAAGTGGTCAAACCACTTTTGTGAAAATACGACAACGCTTTGATGCATCAACGCAAAAACGCCCTTTCCCCTAAAGTTAGAGGAAAGGGCGTACTCTCATTACGGACGATCATTAGGGTGATCGAGGTTTGGACGATTGTTAGGATGATCGAGGTTTGGCCCTTTATGATCATTTGGGTCAATCGGATAATCATCTTGTTGTGCTAAATCATTTTCTGGCAACGCACCTTTTGGTGTACCATGTGTCGTTTCATCTGTTGAAGATGAACGCGCTGAACGTGGTGCACGATCTGGTGTGACATCATCCGCTGCTTGTGACGCAGCACCTTTTGCTGCATCTTTCAAGCTTGGTGAAGAAGAAGTCGATGCAGACTTACTTGGAAGATTCGATGTGTCGACTTCCGTGTTCTCTGCTTTCTTTTGCAAACGATCGAGGTAACGCGATGCATTATCACGTCCACCGAGACCAAAGGCAAGACCGAAAGCAAGCGCAAGTGCTCCAAGGATCAAGATGAAGGCTGAGTTGACGATTGTATCCGCAACACCCAATTGATCAAGTGCCATGAAGACAGCAAGTGCAAGAATCGCATACTTCGCAACGATTGAGAGGACTTTCAGTTCAGAGTTACCGAACAGGCTGTCCATCGTACGTTTGACAAGGTTGCTGACGATGATACCGATCGCGAGAATGATGATCGCTGTCAAGACGCTTGGCAAGAAAGCAAGGACGGCACGACCGAGGTCGACCATGAAATCAAGACCAATCAAGTTGAAGGCTTCGACGACGAAGAGAACGACGATGACGATCTCAACGAGTGCACCAACGATGGAAGCTGGTGATGTAGACGCTTGGTTCGCATCCCACGTCCCGATTTTCAAGTGACGTGTTAGGTTGTTGAATCCAAGACGTGACAAGAGATCTGTAACGAATTTCTTGATGAAACGTCCGACATAAAGACCGACAAGAATCAGAACGACACCGACGATGATGTTCGGAATCATACCGAGGACATCGTTCAACATGTTGATCGCTGGTCCTGTAATTCCTTTAATATTTAATTGATCAAGTGCTGAAATCGTGATTGGAATCAGAATCAAGATGAAGACGACTGTTCCAAGAATCGACGACAGTGATTTCGAATCTTTTTGATCATTTGACCCAAGATTGAAGCGAGATGCAAATTTATCCGTTCCAACAGCATGAAGGAAATTCGTCACGATATCGCGGACGATTTTCGCTACGAGGAAGCCAACGAAGAAGATGGCTGCCGCAGCAATCAAGCGTGGAATGAATCCAAGGAATGACGATAACAATTGGCTAAACGGTTGTGAGACACTCTCAATGTTCAACGCACCAAGTACACCTGGTAGGAACAGAAGCAAGACGAGGTAGAAGACGATCTCCCCTGCGATTTTTGGATAAGCTGAAAGATCTGTCTGACCTTGAAGCATCTTGTTCGAACGTACTTTGTCGTTCGCCATCAGCTTCGTACCTGCTTTGACGATGATCATGCGGAGAACGACCGCGATGACATATGCCAAGAGGAGGATGAGGGCTGCTTTTAGGATATTTGGGATTGCCGCGAGCAATGTACTCATCGTATCCGCAAGTGGTCCCGCAATGATGTTCAGATTAAGGATATTGAAGACCAAGATCAGGACGAAGACCATGAGAACCCAAAAGACGACAGTCCCGATAATTTTTTCAGGTGTCCACTTTTTCTTCTTTGGTGGCGCTCCTTCTTTTTGAGGCGATAACTTGTTGACGACTCCAGATTTCTCTAACGCTTTTTGAATCCCGTTCGCAATCAGCTTAGCAATGAGCCATCCAATTAAAAAGACGATGATCGCTCCAAGCAAGTTGCCAAGTGATCCGAGAATGCCGTTCAAGTTCAACGACGTTCCGTTCCAAATGTTATTCATCTTTTCACACTCCTTCACCTAAGATAAAATTATATATTTCTAACACTTCTTTAATTTCCCCAGCTAAAGGATTTGTTAAACCCTTACCTGTACCAGAATGTGGCGTTTCTTGTTTTTCCTACAAGAAATTGGATAACTACGGTATGTGAAAATACACATTTACAATAATCGTTTCTAAAAAAAAGCAGCATCGTCTACATGACGACACTGCCTTATATCATACGACTTCTTTTTCAGAGAATTGGCTATTGTACAGATCCGCATAAAATCCATCTGCCTCGAGTAATTCCTTATGAGTACCTTGTTCGATGACACGCCCTTGATTCATGACGAGAATCAAATCAGCATCTTTGATCGTCGACAGACGGTGAGCAATGACGAAACTCGTCCGTCCTTCCATCAACCGTCGCATTGCTTGCTGGATGAAGACCTCCGTCCGTGTATCCACACTAGAAGTCGCTTCATCAAGGATCATGATCGGAGGATCGGCAAGAACTGCCCGAGCAATCGTCAACAACTGTTTCTGACCTTGCGAGATGTTCGAAGCTTCCTCATTCAAGACGGTATCATACCCGTCCGGCAATGTCCGGATGAAATGATCAGCATGTGCGGTCTTCGCTGCCGCGACAATCTCTTCTTCGGTTGCTCCATTTTTACCGTAAGCAAGATTGTCTCGGATCGTACCGTTGAAGAGCCACGTATCTTGTAAGACCATACCGAACGTCGTCCGTAAGTCTTCGCGTGACATCTCACGGGTATCGATACCGTCAATTCGAATCGTCCCGCCGTTTAATTCATAAAAGCGCATCAATAGATTGATCATCGTCGTCTTACCGGCACCCGTCGGTCCAACGATCGCGACGGTTTGTCCCGGTGCGACATCAATGTTCATATCCTCGATCAAGAGATCGTTTCCGTAACCAAAATCAACGTGTTCGAATGCAACGGCTCCTTCAGCCTGCGCAAGACGATGCGTCGTCACTTCCTTGATCTCTTCTTCTTCGTCCAGTAATTCGAAGACACGTTCCGCTGCTGCGACCGTCGATTGGACGATGTTCGCGATGTTCGCCGTTTGTGTGATTGGTTGCGTGAACTGGCGTGTATAGGTGATGAACGCTTGGATATCCCCGATCGAGATCGCCCGTTGCGTGACGAGAATCCCGCCGACGATACTGATCAGAACGTAACTGATATTCCCGATGAACATCATCATCGGCATGATGATCCCGGAGATGAACTGTGCTTTACGTCCTGCTTCATACAACTCCTCGTTGACGGCATCGAACTGCTCGACCGCTTTGCGTTCATGTCCGAACGCCTTGACGACAGAGTGTCCGGTATACATCTCTTCGACGTGTCCGTTCAACTGACCGAGTGTCCGTTGTTGATCGGCAAAGTATTTTTGGGATCGTTTCAAAATCGGACGAATCGCAAAAATCGAGACCGGCAACGAGACAAGTGAAATCAGTGTTAACAATGGACTAATCGTCAGCATCATGATTAAAATCCCGACGATTGTCACGATCGACGTGATGAATGATGTCACACTTTGTTGTAACGTACTCCCGATCGTATCGATGTCGTTCGTCACGCGGCTGAGTGTCTCCCCGTTCGGACGACCATCATAGTATTTTAATGGCAAGCGTTCGAGTTTATGATTGACGTCCTCACGTAAATCGTAGACTGTTTTTTGAGCGATGCCCGACATCAAATACTGTTGCAAGTAATTGAACAGACTACTGATGATATAAAGTCCAGCGAGCCACAAGAGGATCTGTCCGATTTTCGTGAAATCAATTTCTGCTCCTGGTACACCTTGGAATTTCGCATACGCACCTTCAAACAATTCCGTGATCGCCGTTCCCATGATTTTCGGACCGGCAATCATGAAGACTGTACTGAGGATCGCTGCTAAAAAGACACCGATCAGTGCCGTCCGACGCGGACGCAGATACCGAAGCAGGCGTCGGAACGTTGCTTTGAAATCCTTTGGTTTTTCACCAAGCATCATCATATTTCCGCCACCGGGACCACCAGGCGGAGGACCGCCGGCAGGTCGTTTCTTCTCACTCATGCGATTTCCTCCTCTGATAGTTGTGACTTAACGATTTCCTGATAGACGGCGTTGCTCGCAAACAACTCGTCGTGCGTGCCGATTCCAGCGACTTTCCCTTCATCAAGGACGATGATTTGATCGGCATCGATGACGGTACTGACACGTTGAGCAACGATCAAGACCGTCGCTTCGCGTGTTTCTTCCCGTAACGCTTTCCGAAGAGCCGCATCGGTCTTGAAGTCGAGCGCTGAAAAACTGTCATCAAAGACATATAGATCTGGTCGACGAACGAGGGCCCGAGCAATCGACAACCGTTGTTTTTGCCCACCAGAGACGTTCGATCCGCCTTGTTCGATCCGCGCATTGTAACCATCCGGCATCCGTTCGATAAAGTCCGTCGCTTGCGCGATGTGCGCTGCATGCGCGACCTCTTCATCTATCGCGTCCTCTTTCCCGAAACGAATGTTTTCGGCAATCGTACCTGTGAACAGTAACGCCTTTTGGGGAACGAAGCCGATTTTCGACCGCAGTTCCTCTTGCGGTACGTCCTGGCTATTAACGCCATTGACGCGAATGCTCCCTTCTGTTACGTCATAAAAACGGGGAATCAAATTGACGAGCGTTGATTTACCAGAACCGGTCCCACCGATCACAGCCGTCACTTCACCTGGTCGTGCCGTAAAACTAATATCGGATAAAACGGGTGTCTCAGCTCCTGGGTAACGGAACGTGACACGATCAAAGACGAGCGTTCCTTTTTCACGGTCAGCGGTTTGTGTTCCCTCATCTGTCATTGTTGGTGTCATCTCGAGGACTTCATTGATCCGTTTCGCCGAGACGGCTGCCCGCGGAATCATGACGAACATGACTGAAGCCATGACGAGAGCGAACATGATTTGCATGACGTACTGGATGAACGCCATCAAATCCCCGATCTGCATGCCGCCATTATCGATCCGGATGCCCCCGAACCAAATGACACCGACGACCGTCAAGTTCATGACGAGCATCATCACTGGCATCAAGAACGCCATGATTTTATTGACCTTGATCGAGACTTCTGTCAAATCCGCGTTCGCTTTTGTCAATCGCACTTGTTCATCACGTTCCCGGTTAAAGGCACGGATGACACGGATCCCGGTCAAGTTCTCCCGCAAGACGAGGTTCAGACGGTCGAGTCGCTTTTGAACTTTCCCAAACAACGGAACCCCTTTCCACAAAATCAACAGGATTGAAATCACAAGGACCGGCATCGCCGCGACGATGACGAGTGAGAGTTTGGCATCTTTTGAGACGGCCATGATCAATCCACCGATGAACATGATCGGTGCACTGACGACCATCCGTAACATCATGATGACGACTTGTTGGACTTGCGTGATGTCGTTCGTCGTCCGCGTGATCAATGACGCCGTTCCGACTTGGTCGAACTCTTGCAGGGAGAACCGTTCAACATGGTTGAAGACTTGGCGACGGATATCCCGTCCGAGTCCCATCGACGCCTTCGATGAATAATAACTGGCGGCAACGGCAGCTAACGCCCCGACACCGGTTATCCCGAGCATGACGGCACCAATTTTCCAGATATACGCGGTATCGCCGGTAACGACGCCTTTATCGATGATGTCCGCCATTAGTGTCGGCAAATAGAGATCAGACATTGATTGTGCGAAAACCAAGACGAGCACCGCGAGTACTGCCCATTTATACGCCGTCAATCGTTTGAGTAACTTAATCATCCGAGCATCCTCCTTTCATTTCTGGCTGTAAGATACGTCCGATGCCTTCTGCAATCTGAGCATGCGTCGCAAGCATCTGTTCGAATACCTCTTGATCAATCGTCTTTAGGACCTGTTCGAGTTGACGTTGCATTCCCTTCTCTTGTTCTTGAATCTCCGTCACGAATTGTTGTCCTTGATCACTAAGCGATAGGACGACTTCTCGTCGATTTTCAGGATTCGTCTCCCGAATGACCCAACCGGACTGAACGAGGCCCTCAATCGACTGACTCAGTGTGCTCTTTGGTAAATGCGTATGTGTCGCGAGTGCTTTTTGCGAAATCGGTCCACGTGGCGCAATCGTCATCAAGCTATGAAATTGAGGTAAACTGAGTCCGTTTTCCTGCGCCGTCTGGTGTGCTGCTCGAACGAGATGTCGTTGTACATTCCAAAACGACTGCATCATCGCCGTTGAACGAACCGTTTCCGTTTGCTCCATCCTGTTTCGCCTCCTTGTTCCATTTCAAATCGTTCCAAAAGGAACAATTACTTATATGAATTAAAATACGCTGATTATTCCTGGTTGTCAACGAAAAGGCGATGTGAAAAATCACATAGTTTTGCTATGCTTTTGTAGAGAAGGAGTGGAGATAGATGAGACATGAGATGGGATTATATGAAGTACCGTTTCGTTCGATTGAACAACGGCTGAAAACGGTCGAAATTCGACTCAATGATCTGAAACGCCAACAAGTACAAGTCGGTGATCAGATTCAGTTCACGCATACGGAGACGAACGAGACGCTACTCGTCCAGGTGACGAAACGGGAGACATTTCAAGATTTTCAAGCACTGTATGAACACGTATCACAGGAATCCATCGACTGCGTCGGTTGGTCGATCGATGAACTCGTAACATCTACGTATACGATCTATTCACCAGAAGCCGAGCAACAGTACGGAACACTGGCTCTTCATATCGAGTTATTGCCATAAAAAACGTCTTTTCTACAGTCAGCGTAGAAAAGACGTTTTTGAATTCATTCGGGTTCGACGTGAACATGGATATCATAAACTCCGTATTCTTCCGTCAGCGTATCCTCAACACGTGTCGCAATATCGTGCGCTTGATGGATATTCAAGGTGGAGTTGACGAGGATGACGACATCAACGACTTCATTGTTGCCGTAGTTACGTCCTTTGATCGATTTGATGCCTTTGACACCTTCGAGATCGAAAATGACATCTTCGTACATTTTCAGTTTCTTCTCATCAAAGCCATCTGTCAGTTCGTGTGACGCTTCCGTGAAGATATCCCACGCCGTCTTACAGATCAAGAAGCCGACGATGATCGCTGTCACGACATCAAGCCAGGGCATGCCGAACTGTGATCCGACGATCCCGATTGTCGTCCCGACACTGACCCAAGCATCGGATAGATTATCTTTCGCTGCCGCCATGACGGCTTTGCTTTCAATCTCCTCGGATAACTTCTTATTGTAACGATAGACGAAGTACATCACGAGAGCTGAACCAATTCCGACGTACGCTGCAAGAACATCAGGCGATTCCTGCTTGCCTTCGAATAACGTCGAGATCGTATCGATCAAGACTTGGAGACCGACTGCCATCATGATGAAGGAAGCTACGAGCGAGGCAATCGTCTCACTTTTCCAGTGTCCGTACTTGTGATCGTCATCTGCCGGACGTTGTGAGATCCGTAAGCCGATTAAGACGGCAATCGACGCGATGATGTCCGTCGCGTTGTTCAAACCGTCCGCCCGGAGTGCGGCGGAATCTGCTGTATAACCAATGATTAATTTTAAAGATGATAACAAGATATAGGCTGCAATACTGATCATCGCACCGCGTTCGCCGCGTTTTAGATTATCGTATTTTTGTTGTTCCATTCTCGTCGCCCCCACTTTCTCTGCGATTAGCAAACCTCATCGTACCAGTCGGAAATCGAGTGGGTCTAGAGAAATCATTTTGTTTCAAACTAGGTAATTAATAAATACGCAATAATGTTTCCCTATACCAAACTGAATTTAATTGGTTCATGTGGCTCTTTTGAAAAAAATCGGTAGCTTTATCTTAAAGAGAAACCAACTTTTTTGACTTGTCAGACTCTTTGACGAACATAATTCGTGCAAGTTCTGAAGGGAATCGGTAGACTAAAGGTACAACACCAAGAGGAGGAGTTCTCACAATGGCAGAATTCATTAAGAGTGAAGAAACATTCAAGGAATTGATTTCAAGTGATGCACCGGTCATCATTAAGTTTGAAGCAGACTGGTGCCCAGACTGCAAACGGATGGATTACTTCATGCCGGACGTCGAGTCACAATTCGACCACTTACCAATCCATACGATCGACAAGGATGAGTTCCCTGAAATCGCATCGAACCATGATGTCATGGGAATCCCAAGCTTGCTCGTCTTTAAAAACAATGAAAAATTAGCGCACTTGCACAGTGCAAATGCCAAAACACCAGAAGAAGTTACAGCATTCTTAAAGCAAAACTTCAACTAAGCAAAAATAACCTGACGCCGCAGCGTCAGGTTATTTTTTTTTATGTATCGATCTGATTTGAAATGCTACTTCAATCCGTCTCAACTTTTCTTAAAAAAGATACGGGTGAACAGATTCGTAATCGTTCCAGCTATAGCTGCTTCGATTAGAGCTACGACAATGATAGCCATTATTTCTTTTAAACTAGGTATTCCCAAAAAATTAATTGCATTCAAAACAAGAAATAATACGAAAAAAATTATATAGTCTAATTTGCGCATCATTTTTAGTCACTCCTTATCTAAATACATATCCTTTTTTTATGTTACCATTTTTGGTACATCTAACTTCATGCTTGATATACACTTCTTTAATATTAATCCCAACTCCCTTATAAGAAAAACCGTAGCTAAAGTTACCAGAAGCTGTAGCTACATAAGAAGTTCCATCTGATTCTCTAGCTGTTTTAAAATTAGTTACTTGCCATACAGATAAAGTACCACGTTTACTATAACCGTCTAATCCAGATCGATACCATGCTTTTGCACCATTATAGTAAAACTTAGCACTAACTGATACTGTAAATAACTTTATATTTGCAATAGAATAATAAGATTTTGTATTTGATCCGGGAACACTTTTTTTAGAGGATTTAGCTAAGCTAGAAAATGATTGAATATCAGGATTCTCGTTAGATTCTTCTTCAGAACTAGGATTTGACTCTTCTATAGAGTACATTCCGTTTTTGTATAAAGTTACTTTTTTTTCATCAATATTGTATTCTTTTTCAATTAGTGAATCTGCTATTTCTTCATCAGATTTCCCGATTTTTTTTAACAAAGTTGTTTCTTTTTCGACTTTATCTTGTAAAGCTTGTAATGATTCTGGAGAAACTTCTTCTTGTTTCTCAAAGAAATGTTTTACATCTTCAGTGTTGATGTTTGTTTCCTTCTCTTTAATAAAATCACTAAGGTTTTCTCCAGTCTCACTTAAATGTGCTTCTGCTAGTTCCAAGGTTTTCACATTATGATCATCTGAATTTTCTGTTAATCCTTGAGCGTTTACATTTACAAAATTCATCATTAAGATTGTTGTACTAATAGAAGTAAATATCTTTTTTTTCATAAAATCACCCTTTTCTAATATTTTACACAACATAAAATTAACATATATAGAAAAAAAAATCCTTTAAATCTCCTATTTTAAAACCTTACATTTTTGAAATTAACTGAAAATTATTTGTTTAATTTAAATAATTACTTAAAATGCTCCGTTTTTAAGTTAGCTAAAGTCATTTAAAATCTATCGTAAAAATCGACACACGTCTTTTTTGAGAAAAATTAATGATTTATTTAAAATGATATTTCATATAAGTTGAATTATTATAAATAAAAAAAACCTGAGAAGTGTACTTTTCTCAAGTCTACTTTTCAGGCTCTAAATCAATATACATAAATTCTTTTTTCAACTTCACAATCAAACATATACTTTTCGCATACCAGGATACGTTATTACTTAATATGAGTTTTTGTTCGTCGAACTGAGTTAGGCGTGAGTTTTCTGACTTAACGTTCACACGCGATGCCGTCTTTATCCCGGTCTCTTTTCGTGTTTAAGTTATACGTCGCAAGACTCACGTATGCCTTGTACTTTGTTGCTTTGTAGATCGGTTTTCCATTCTTGTCATACCCGGTCCGATTCTTTAGACCCGCTTTTTTCGCGACACCGCCTTTATACGTCTTTTGCATTTCTGCACAACTGGAAAAGGCTTTTGCTTTCGTTGCCGCTTCACTGGCTGCCGGAACATGGATCAAGGCAAGACTGACGACACCCGCTAGTACGAGCCGACTCCATTTTTTCATAGGGATTCCTCCTTTTTTCAAAAAACAACGATTCGTCTTTTGATTATAAGAGGTCATTTTTAGAAATTGTTCCCTTTTTCATTTTTACGTCAATGATTTTTAAAATCTGACAATCAACGAATATAGGATGAGCTGACGAGGTCGTCTTTTAAGATTGAAGTCGGGATCTTAAATTCAACGATGCCCATATATCCTGGAGCGATGCTGTACTCATCAAACGACAGGACTAATTTGTGGTCTGTTGTAATATAGAAATTTTGCTTCGCGGAAATGCGCTTGAACTGTTCGCTCTCCGGTACATCTGGTGTTCCTTCGACAAAGTAGACTTTCCCTTCGTCTGCCTTCATTTGCCGACGCATTTCTTCTTTTAGATAATCACTGATCGTCGTGATATATCTGTCATTCTTGAACAAGGATGGTAACGTCAGGACAAGCTGTTGCTTCTTATCAATCGTATCGTACTGGACGCTTTCCGATGCACTTGCCCGTGTCTCCGTGACGATTCGACCAATCGACAACAGGTCGTCCGTATCCGTCTTGATGTCGTATCGGCTATCGATCGCAAATACTCCCTCTTGTCCGTGCGTCTCTTGTTTGAACTTTTCATATAACGCTTGTCCTTCCGCGATATACTTTTCATTCAGCTGTTGCTCGAGCGCTTTGTCCGGTAACGTCACTTGGGGTGCTTTAATATCAGCCGACTGTTGTGTCTTCATCTCTTTCCAGTCGATCGTCACGATCTCAGTCAGTTGACCGAAGACCGGCACCTTCGCCATCGCGTCCGCAAACGACGCATTACTATTTAATCCGCCAATGAATAACGTGATGGCGGCCGCTGTAATCAACACGGATTGCTTCGTCCGCGAAGGACGAGTTCGACGCTCGACTCGGGCAATCATTTCATCGAGTTCTTTTGGGACCGGTGGTTGTTGGTAAGCCTGTTTCAGATCATCAAGTTTGTTTGACATCTAGATCATCTCCATTCAATTTCATTTTCAGTAAGGTCAACCCTTTATAGAGGCGAGACTTGGTCGTACTTAGGTTCAGCTCTAAAATCGTCGCGACATCTTTTAAGATCAAGTCTTCGAAATAGTGTAAGATAACGACTTCCCGGTACATGACAGGCAGCTCCTCTAGCGCCTGTCGTAAATCGGAATCCGGGTATGTATCTTCTTTCGTCGCGACAAGTTCGATCAGTCGCTCCGTGTCGTAACTGATACTATGCTGACGTTTCCGGATCGCATCGATCGCTGTTCGTGTCAAAATCTGATAGAACCAGGCTTTCATCCGTTCATCATCCTCGAGTCGGTCGAGTGATTGTAACGCTTTTTGGATGCTGTCCTGAATGACATCCAGACTATCCTGTTCATTTTTCATATAACTGTAGGCTAACCAGTAGAGATTCGGTTTGTATTGCTTTAAAAAACGGACGAATGCTCGTTCCCGTTTTCTCATTTGGCGAGAGGTCATAGGCCGCGGCTCCTTTTTTCGATATCGTTCTGTGTATACATCATTAAGACGGGCGAGTCGAGAAAAAAGTTGACGCACAACAAAAAAAGGCGACACAAGGTCACCTTTTTGAATCAATAATTTAAATGTCGTGATGCATCATTCCAGACTTTTACGTGAAGCGTGATCAAGGCGATACCGTACAGAACACTCATGTATAACGAAAACTCACCAAACAGAACATCCGTCCAGGCATTTAATCCAAACAATGGGATGACGAAGAGGAAATAGAATATGAACTGAACACTCGCAAGCCCATCAAACCAAATCGTCTCAGAAAACGCGCCTTCAAGTAACGAAACACCGTAGATGAATAACGCCGCAACGAGACCAATCCGGATATACCAGACCATAAGTCGAAGTGCTTTATCTTCTTTGATATAGAATAGAGACCCGACTAAACCAATAAGCCAGACAACGGAGGCAATGCTTTGCCATCCGTTAATCGTTCCGTCCGGATGGAGCATGGCGGACCATCCGTTAATTCCAATCATGACAAGTAAACCTAAAATAAAGATGAACCGATACGGTAAGTCCCTCTGACGCATGACGTTTCCTCCCCTGAAAACGAATAGATGTCACCTCTACACTTTACATTCCATATGATGGGTTTTAATCCTTTTTCTTTTACACATTTTTTCACCCTATTTCTATTGATTTTTTTATTTAATCCGGGCAAAAGGGGCTGACTCAAAAGTCAGTCTCTACAAAGATAAGGGTGGCAGAATGATGATCTGCCACCCTTATCTTTTAACAAAAAGAATGACGCGTCACACGCCACTCCTACAGGAAAAAGCGCATTATGCGCTGTCAGAGACAAACAAGACCCGATTTCCTGCTTGAATGAAGCAGGAAAACTGGCTTGTGTCTCGCCTGAGGAAAGGGCGTGAAAAGACGCGTCATTCTTTTTTTGAGTCAGCCTCTTTTCCTTATACGCTTTGGGGAAGCGTAGCTTTATGTTGCTTGATCACGTTCGCATACCAATGAGCACTGTCCTTCCAAATTCGTTCCTGTGTCTCGAAATCGACATACAGGATTCCGAAGCGTTTTTCGTAACCGAAGCTCCACTCGAAGTTGTCAAGAAGCGACCATAAGTAGTAGCCATCAATATTCATGCCTTCTTCATTCAAATCCGAGATTGCTTGCAAGTGTTGCGCAACATAATCGATTCGGTTTTGGTCGGCGACCCGTCCTTCAATCAGCTCATCGTCAAATGCGGCTCCGTTTTCTGTAATATAGATCGGTAAATCTGTATATTCCGCCCGCAATCGGCGAATTAAGTCCTTGAATGCGTTCGGTGCAATGTCCCATCCCATCGCGGTTCTGTCGTAGTCAGAATACGCAGCTTTTTGTAGAAAATCATTTGCTGCGCTGAATTCGACGAGGTTGCGGCTATAGAAATTAATCCCGAGGAAGTCACACGGTACAGCAATCGTTTCCATGTCCCCTTCCTGGATGAAAGCAAACGAATGGACATATTTTGAGAAAAGATTCATCATGTCGACCGGATAATGCCCCTTAAAGACCGGATCAAGGAACCAACGATTCGCATAGCCGTCTGCATTATTCATCGCTAACCGATCATTGACCGAATCTGTCTTTGCATATTTAGGCGCCAGATTGAGTGTAATGCCGATCGGTGTCGTCGATTTCATCTCTTCCTTCAGCATTTCGACTGCTTTTCCGTGAGATAAGAGCAAATGATGCACCGCATGAACGGCTTCGTTTAGATCAGTATGACCGGGTGCATGTTCCCCGATGTGATAGCTGAGGAACCCAGCACACCACGGCTCATTGTGCGTAATCCAAGAGTCGACGACTTCGTCAAGCTCCGTAAAACATGCCCGTGCAAAATCAAGGAACCAGTCGACCGATTCTCGGTTGACCCAGCCGCCTTCTTCGTGTGCCCAGAGTGGCAAATCCCAATGATACAGTGTGACAGCCGGCTTAATGCCCTCTTCGCGCAAGCGTGTTGCAAGCTGCTTATAAAACGCCATGCCTTCAGGATTATAAATTCCTTTTTGCGGAAAAATCCGTGGCCAGGCAATCGAGAAGCGATACGTATCGACGCCAAGCTTCTTAATATGGGCGATGTCCTCTTCATAACGATGGTAATGATCACAAGCGACGTTACCGTTTTGCCAGTTGAAGACCTTGCCATCTTCTGCGCAAAACGCATCCCAGATGGAAGGCGTCCGTCCGTCTTCGTTGTAAGCGCCCTCGATTTGATACGACGATGTGGCTGTTCCGAATACAAAGTTTGGTGCAAATTTCATGTATGTCATCTCCTTTGACGAATTATTCTTTGACGGCACCAGCCGAGATACTGCTAACGATATACTTCGAGAGGAACAAGAAAGCGATCATGATCGGCACGACGGAAATCGCGATGCCGAGATACAGTGACCCTAAGTTCTCTGCGACTTGTGAACCTTTCAAGAATCCCATCAAGACCGGGAGCGTATACTTTTCTGGCGAGAAGAGTAAGACGAGCGGCATGATGTAGTTATTCCAAGAACCGATGAAGGTGAAGATCGACATCGTCGCAATCGCGGGCATCATCATCGGTAAGGCGATCGTATGGAAGATCCGCCATTCGCTTGCTCCATCGATACGTGCTGCTTCAATCAAACTCGGATGGAGGACCGTCTGGACGTACTGCCGGATGAAGAACACGGTGAACGGGCTAGCAATAGCCGGTACGATGAGCGGAATGAAGCTATCGAGCAATCCTAAGTTTTTGCTGAGCTCATAAAAACCGATCAATCCGAGCTGTCCTGGAATCATCATCATGATCAGCATGAACACGAACAAGACATTTTTTCCTTTGAATTGATAGAATGCAAAACCGAATGCGGTCAAGGCGGAAAAGTATCCCGACAAGACGGTCACGAGTACAGCAATGATCAAGCTGTTTTTAAAGCCGGACCAGATATTGACGTACGAACTCAACGCCGCGTAGTTGTCAGCAAGCGAGTTGCCCGGGATCAAAGAAAAGCCGGACAGGACTTCTTCATTTGACCGGGTTGCGTTGACGATCATCATCAAGAATGGAATGATGCAGGCAATCGTCAAGGCAATCAATGCGAGGTAAATGATCGTTTTTCCAAGCCATGGTTTTTTCCGTTTTGGAGGCGGCGGCAATCGAAGCGGATGCTCCGAGCGTTCTGGTTGTTCTTCCGTTTGTGGCACGAGCCGGCGTGCTTCTGCATTTCGTTCCATCGGTCAGGCTCCTTTCGGTGAACGTTCTTTTCGGAACATCCCTTTGAAGACGATGATTGAAAAAACAAGAGTGATGGCAAACAACCCATAAGCGACAGCTGCAGCATAGCCATAGTTGTTGTATTTGAATGCCTGGTTATAGAGATACAGCACCATCGTATTCAGTGCCCCGTCCGGCGCCCCGATTCCATCTGTGATCAGCATCGGCAGGTCGAACAATTGCAAACCACCGATCAGTGAGGTGATCATGATATACAATAAGATTGGCTTGAGCAGCGGCAAAGTGATTCGAGAAAAAATTTGCCATCGGGTCGCTCCGTCAATCAAGGCCGCTTCAAAATAATCTTTCGAGATGCCAGACACGCCTGCCATGACGACGATGAACGAGTGACCGAGCCACATCCATGTCAGGATGAGTGAAACAGATACTTGTGCTGTGACAGGTTGTGTTAACCAGTTGATTGGCTCTGAAATGATACCGATCTTCATCAACATCATGTTGAGCGAGCCATGTTGCCAGTCGAGCAAGATTCCAAACAGTAACGCCACGGAGCTGATCGTAATCAAGTTCGGCAGATAAAAGGTCGCTCGGAAGAACGCGAGCCCCTTCAATTTCAATTGGAGGTCGGAGAACAGCAATGCAAGCAACAATGCTCCGCCAATTTGTAAGGTAAAGTTGACAGCCCAAATCTTGATCGTGTTAAAGAACGCTTCGATGAAGTAACTGTCACTCAATAGCCGAGTATAGTTCGCAAGACCAACGACTTGTTCCCCTTCAGCCCCCGTATAGTTCGTAAAGCTGTAATAGAATGTCAGGGCGACCGGATAAATACTGAAGATCAGGAAGACGATCCAAAACGGTGCGATGAAGAGATACCCAGTGCGATCGATTTTTTTCACAGGTTAAGCTCCTTTCTTCCATGAGAAAAGGTGAGGCAGGATGCGCCCCACCTGCTCGTTATTCGGGTACTTTTACATCAGGGTACGCGTTTTTGACTTTTTTATAGAATTCCGTAAGAGCTTCGTCCTTTGATTTTTTTCCGCGAACATACTCTGTCACGGCAGCTCCATAGAGCGTGTCAAGTTGTTGATCATACTTCGTAACGATGCCTGGTTTGATTTGGTCTGCTTGCTTTAAGAAAAATTCGTAGTTGTTCTGTCCATCCAAGAAATCTTCTTTAAAGTTAGTCTTGATTTTATCCGTGACTGGCTTGAATGCTAAGACGTCACCCGTTTCCTTTGCCCAATCTGTCAAGAATTCTTCGTCCTGCGTCATCATTTTGACGAAATCATACGCGAGTTTTTGTTTTTCCGAATCTTTGTAGACGCCTAACCATGTTCCGCCCCAGAAGTAAGGACTCGGTCCGCTCGTGACAGCCCAGTCTCCTGCGGATTTTTTCACGTTTTCCTTCAAGACGCTATGCAGTCCCCAAGTCGGTAACACATACGAGAAGACCTCTGTCTGAATTTCTTTGCCATTCTCTTTGACTTTGACTGGTTTATCCATGCCGGCGTACCACGATGGTGACCATTCCGGTGCAAGGGCAGTATATTGTTTCGTACGGAGTTCTTTTGCGTAGTCCATATATTCTTTTCGCGCATCGGTCAAGACGAGCTCCTGCTTGTCGTTGACCCATGGTTGTGGATCATTGCCTTGCACGAACCAACGAATCGATCCTTCATCTGGGAACATTTTATAGCCTTTTTGCTTCATTTTATCGGCGACTTCAAACACCCCATCCATTGAATTCATCATGCCGCCGATTTTTTTCGGGTCGTCTGTTCCAAGTACTTTTTTCGCAATGCTTCGTTTGTAGTAAATGCCTCCTGGCGTCGTTTGCCAAGAGAGCGCACGCACGTTTCCTTCTTTATCTTTCCCCATGTCAAATACATACGGAATGTAGTCTTTTGCGACGTCATCTGCATTAAACGGCTTTTCGGATAAATTTGCCCAGTAGCCAGCGTCGACCCATTGTTTCAAGAAGGCGATTTCACCCGTGAAGATATCTGGTGCTCCGACGCCACTTTCAAGAGCTGGTTTCAACTTCGTCGGATAGTCGGCCATTGGCACGATCGTCAATTCGACTTTGACGCCATTCTTTTCTTCAAATTTTTTGATTGGCTTTTTTAATTCATCCGTAAATGACCAAATCTTTAAGACCTCTTTGCCACCACTTGTAGTGTCTTCGCCACTTCCCGTACATCCCGCTAAGACAGTTGCTGTCATGGCACCAATCGTGACTGCACTAATGAACGCCTTTTTCATTTCATCCCATCCTTTTTTAATAGTTTTTAAGTAAGCGGTTTCAATTTAATCGTTTAATCCGAAAGCGCTTTCGAAAATGACAAGAAAATAATCGAAAGCCCTTTCGTAACTGCCGTAAAAATAATTTCGGAATCGCTCTCGCGTTTTCTCCCTGACAACCAGCGAGAGCGATTCCGAAATCGTCGCACGTCACTCAGGTGCAGGACCTGTCGAATGACGAACGATCAACTCGACGGGAATGACGTCTTGTGTCGTCATCCGCTGTTTATCGACAATCTGTTCGATCAAGACTGAAGCCGCTTGCTGACCAATTGTTTCCGTATCTTGCCGAACAGTCGTCAGCTTCGGTGTGATATACTTCGCCATCTCGATATCATCGTAGCCTACGAGTGAGATATCTGTTGGAATCTGTAAGCCAGCTTCATGAATCGCTTCAATAGCGCCGATTGCCATTTGGTCCCCTGCCGCAAAGACAGCAGTCGGTCGATCCGGTAGCACCAGCAATTCTTGCATCGCCCGTTTTCCTTCTTCTCCGGAAAACAACCCACCGTTTGCAATATAGCCGTCCGGAATCGGCAAACCAAACTGAGTCATTGCTTGTTTATAACCTTCGATCCTTGCTGCACCAGCATCCGTCGTCGTATCGCCAGCGATATGCGCAATCCGGCGATGACCTAATTCATATAGATGCTCGACGGCTAGTCGCCCACCCGTAATATTGTCGGAATAGACGACGCTACAATCCGGACTGTACATATCAACGACAACGATCGGAATCGTACTTTGAATCAATTCTTGAACGTGCAGATCCAACTGGTCCGAACAGATGACGACAATGCCATCAACTGCTCGGTGCCGAAAGTGCTCCAAGTAACTCATGTCCCGATTACGTAAATTTCGTGATGCAAAAATCAGATCATAACCTTGTTGCTCCGTTGCTTTCCGGAAGCTTTCAATGATCGCATTAAAGAACGGATGCATCATGCCGACACCATGTGCTTCTGAAAACATGACACCAATCGTCCACGAACGTTTTGTCGAGAGCGATTGAGCATGTGCATTCGGCAAGTATCCCATCTCAGCTGCCGCCTGGACGATCTTCGCTTTCGTCTTTTCACTGACATCTGAATAATTATTTAAGGCTTTCGAGACCGTCGTGATCGAAAAACCAGTCATCTTCGCTAAATCATAAATTGTTCCCATACTACTCACTCCATTTCACCGAAAGCGCTTTCGATAAATTTAGTATACGAAGTCTTTCTGGAAGTTGCAACCTATTTTTTATAAAAATCAGATAAATTGAAACCGTTATCATTTATACTAAATAAATCAGCAACCTACTCTTTTTATACGAACGAATGTTTGGTACACTGAAAGAAACACATTCTCCCTTTTGAAAGGAGCTTTCCCATGCCGATTAATCCGTATCTTGTCTTTAATGGAAATACCCGTGAAGCGTTGACGTTCTACACAGAGGTGTTCCAGGAAGAAATGCCGGAAATCATGGAGTTCGGACCAGGTCCTGGACCGGATGGTCAACCGTATCCACCGGAGCACCAGACACTGATTTTACACGCACAACTCATCGTTCATGGCACACGTCTCATGTTCTCAGACGCGATGCCACAAAACCCTGTGACGTTCGGACAAAACATCACGTTAGCCCTCCACTTAGCTGATGTGAAGCTTTTGCACGAAACGTTCGCACGGCTCGCTGAAGGCGGCAAGATCATCATGCCGATTCAAAAGACGTTTTGGAGTGAAGCCTATGGTATTGTCGAAGATGCGTTTGGCGTACAATGGCAGGTTAATCATGAAACGAGTATGGGCTAATGAATAATGATCCGGCTTTTAGAAGCCGGATCATTATTCATTCAAGAAACAAGTGTAGCGCATTATAAATTGAAGGGAGGGGTTCCTATTGAATCAACAAGAGCTGTATACGATCTTTCCCCAGCTCGTCTTATATCCGAACTTATTTTATCACAATGCGAACGGAATCCGCTTTGAGCTAGGCGATTCAACATTGCTTAAAAACGTTGGTCTAGATGATCCGAATTATCTAGAGTCCGCCTATCGAAAAGCCCTAACCTTATTCGAAGCCATTCATGCTCCATCTGATCTTATCACATGGATCGTGCAGGTCAGTCCCTACAAAAGAACAAGCGGTTGGAAACCGGTCGTGCATAGTGGATTTGTGAAGTACTTGAAGTCCCCTTCCTTCCGCTATCGCCTGCGGTGCGATCGTACACCACAACATGATGAAGAGCATCCCTATGCTACATACACATTATCTTTGACCTGTACGCGGCAAGAGATTCATTATCCAGCTTTGATCCGTGATATTTGCAGTCATGATGTCATGGCTCGCCCTTCTTTTATCCATCGTACCTTTTTCTTTAATCCGAGACGAAAGAGTCTGTTTCACATCTATGATGACCAAGGCTGTGACCTGATTGGCGAAACACCTGACGCTATCCGTGATCTCTACAATGATTATAAGCATTGGATATTGAACCATGATAAAAACACTATTGATCAGACATTCTCACTATAAAAAGGCGATTCTTTGACTTAGAATCGCCTTTTAATTAGCTCTCGCTTAAAGAAGTCGAACGCACAGTTGACTGAATCAACTGCTTTAACCATTTTTGTCTCACATCTATTGAAAAATCTTCATTTCCGAATACCTCTACTCTAAAAGGAAGCGTTTTTAACAATTGACGCTCCAACATTTGTCGTGCCTGTAAAATTGCAATCGTCCCTTCTACTCCTGATAACGAGCGATTTACACCATATGCTTGCTCGGTGTAATAGGATACGAATCCGTCAGCCCATTCTGTAGGACGCTCTTGTAACGCTTTGCGGAAGCTTCGTTCTACATCCGGTTGATCAACATAGACGAGAACGGGTTGTAACGGTGCGATGATTGTCACTAAGCGATTAATATACGCTCGTAGCGTCTCTTCCGGTAAATCGTATTTGATGAGCCCAATCGTCAATGGGTTTTGCAAGAAGCAACACTCAAAAACATATGTTGTATCCGTCGTTAAAACTTGAGCGACGAACGCTTCCCACTTCTTAAAGATCAATGATTGATGTAACTCAAATGGTAGTTCATAGATATCTCGTGCTTGGAGAAATGCAAGTGCCGCTTCAGGAACATTCTGTTTTGATTGCCACTGACGATACGATACCAGCACGAAATCATTGAACACTTCAGCAAATCGTAGAACATCAAGTAAGTCATACTTCTTTTGAAAGTTTATCCATTCATCCATCGTTAAGTAAGCAACACTTTCATAATCTGCGGGATGGTTGAGATCTCCTTCGATATGAAGACGCGTGTCGGTTTGTTGCTCTTGCAATAGACGAGTTAATGCTTCGGCTGTTGTTGTTTTGCCCGAGCCTGGGAGTCCTTCTAAGAAAATTAAATTCTTCATATTTCCTATTCCTTTCAGCTAAATACTGGTGGTTTGTTATTGCTTTGAAAGTATCTTATTTGAAAAGAAATTATTTTTAGAACTATAAATTTTTCTCAGACAGTATAGTTGATTTAGTCTTCCCATAAAACTTCCATTAACTCGTTGACTTTGTTTGATAATTGTTACCGTTCTCGATCATCTTTTTTGATTCGTACAATTTAATCAATCCAGATGATATCACCTGACTCTACCACCATCGGGAAGCGGAAAATCAGAATGTGGTGCATCCCATCATCGAACTCAACGATGACCCGCTCCCCCTCAACCCGGTCGATGATTCCTTTTCGTTTTGTGATTTCAACTTCTTGAACATGTAGGACAACCTGTTCCCTTCGAAGACACTCGCGCCACGCTTATCTTTTCGCACGAAGCGTCTTCTTCTTCACAATCATGTGCTGTTTCGACTTCAGTTCCGCGTCCCACGTGAAGAGTAACCTATTCTTCTTATAGACGACTTGTAAGACCGTATTCCAATTATTCAAATCACTCTTCGTATAGTCTTTGACCAGTCAAAAAAAACTCCGCCTCCACGTTTTTGATCGGACGCTTCTCGCGTTGTTCCCTAACAAAAAGTCTTTTGTAGGCTTGCGTCGTGTGCTTTATCTTTAATACATGGACGCTCTTGACCTTAAACGAGTCGAAGATTTCATCAAGTCAAAAAATAAAAGTAGTTTTTTTACTTTAATCATCTATTTTGAAAGAGGACGCTCATCCATTTTTTATTTCTTAGATTTTTTTGTCATAATTCTAATGTTTTCTCTAAATTCTTTACTAGAAGAAATGTAATTTATTTTTTCTAATTCCTTTACAAAATTTCTATTTACTTTGTTATTTTCAATCAAGGGTCTCTTTCCACTTACAGCTATTTTCGAGGATGGAGGGTCTAATTTTTCAATCATAGAAGTAATCTCATTATAATTACTTATTTTTATATACTTTGTAATAAGAATAACTTTATGTTCATTATTGATATCTTTTGTCAACAATAAATTTAGTAAGTCTATAGAAATATTTACTCCAGAACGTTGAATAAGTTCTGAAATTTTAAAAGCCATTGAAGAGTCTATTTCAAAAAAAGTTTCAAACGAAAAACTATTAATAAATTTAACTTTGTCTTTTTTAGAAAATTCATTTGATTGTACGACTAAATTTATATCATCGAGATTTAAATCATAATTGTTTATTTCATTGAAAAATTTCTTTATATTTTTTTTGAAAAATAAAGGTAATAATTTAGGAAAGCTATCTTTTATAAATAGATAATTATTCATATCCAAATTTAATAATTTATGATTAATTAAAGTTCTGATCCTCTTTGTATTTAAATCTTTTAATTTAATTTTAGAAGGTGAATTAAAGCTTGGTGATAATATACCAATGACTCTATCATTTAATTCTTTAGAATGTATTATTTTATTGAGAAATTCGTCTAAGACGACTTCATTAAAATCACTAAAATCTTCAATATATGTCCCGGATAATTTTTTTGCTACATAGTTCTGTTCAAGATAGTCTATTAACAACTCATCTAAATCGTTTTTATAGTTAAAGTAATTTATCACATTTAACCATGAAGGCTCAATTTTTTTTAATCCTAAGAGTAAATGCCAGTTGTCTGAATCCACAGTTGTTATATCCGTTATTAGTAAATTTTGAATAGGGATAAGAGCTTTTTTTAAATCCATTGGAACTTCTTCATGATTTAAAAGTTCTAAAAGAGTATTTTCATCTTCTTCTGCTGTTGACGTTTTTAACACAGTTTCGTTCAAAAGCAAAACTATATTTTCATCCAAATAATTTAAAATATTTTCCGACGCTTTTTTCTTTATATTAGAATAAGAAAATGAACAATTAGTAATTTTTAAAATTAACTTTAAGTTGGCTAAATTAATTTTATATAAGTTATTCTTAACTACAAAATCCATTAAAACTTCATTATTTTTAATAGCTTCTAATGAATAAAATTTAATGTTTAAACTCAATAAAATTTTTAAAGATTTATTTATGTCAGCTGGTGAAATCTCTATAAAATTTTGATGATCCGATACAAAATCTGTTAGTTGTCCGTCACTATTCATATCATTTATATCTTCTATGTCTGCAAATTCAAAAATATTTGAAGTATAATGGTTTTTTTCTTCGTTAGAAATACTTGAATTATTTTTAATAAAACTCCAAAAACCATTCCACTTGCTACATATTATTTTAAAGAATATTCCTTTGTTTTTACCGTTTTGTCTGTATGCGTCTATAAATACTAGAGGATCATCAACCTTATTACTAAGTAGCTCTATAATGTTTAAAAAGTAGATTTTATAATTTTCTGTATTTAAGTTTTCAATTAAATAATCAACTAATTGAAAGTTTAAGATTTCTTTTTGTTTGAATTCATTTCCATGTAATCGCTCAATAACTTTTTTTACATTTGCTAATTTGTAATCCATATCTAAAGATTCGTGATTTTTTATGCTAAATACAAATTTGAGATCTTCTTCAGTTAAACTTCCGGGATAAAAATAGGTAATATAGTGATTATACATTTCGTCAATATAACCATTACGCAACAAGTAAACTAGCAATTTTTTGTCTCTTATTTCTTCAGGAAATACTAATGAATGATCACTAATTTCAATCAATTCTTTCAGTGATTTTGAAGTAATATCTAACTTCAGTTGATGCAGTTCATCAATTTCTAATTTCAGTTTATTACTATTGTTTTTTTCGATAATTTCTATACTTTTTTTTCGATCAAAGTAATTTGGTTTTTCACCAAAAACAGTTTCTATTTCATTTTTCCCTTCAAAACTTTCATTTTTATGCCTATTATTTTTATCTAAATAATAACCCACCTTTTTAGCGTTTTCTAAAGTATTGAAAAATGAATTTTTATCAATGGAAAAGTCATTTTTAAATTCGATAGAATCTATTGTAATACGTGAACTGTTACGATTGTATATTACGGGATTATACATTCCTAACGCCTCTAAATAAACAGTTTGAAGTTCCTCTATTGAGTTTAAATTTTCTTTTCTAACTCGTTCTAGTTCCTCTTTTAACATTTTTATTTTCTTTTCAAATATATTCGTATTATGATCTATAACGTTCTTTTTATTTTTTAAAACGTCATGCACTAAGCCTTTTCCATATTGTAATTCAGAAAAATCAAAAGGATAAATATTTTTATAAATAATAATTGCCATAAGATTGTTTAAATCTAAATCAATCACTCCTAATTTTTCTTTATAAATTATAAATTCATTGAATATATTTTTTAAAATTCTCATATCATCTATAAATATAGTTACATCGCCTAAAAATCTCTTATCAATTTTTTGATTGTAATCTAATCTATCAATTTTCATTATTAGCTTTTCAATTGAATTTGAAGAATTAATAATTGGAATAACAGGAATTATAAAGTCGAAAAATTTTGTTCTATTTTTACTCCAATCGATTGAGTCATTAGTTTGATTAAGCTGGTTGACACCAAAGATTTCATCTTTCAAGGCATAGATAAATACAATTTTACGATCAATTTGCTTAGAGTTATTTAAAAGAGAGTTTAGTTCTCGAAGCCTCTCAAAAATTTCTAAGTTGTTAAATCTATCTAAATCCTCAAACACTACAACATCATATTTAGTTGCTTCAAAAAAGTAAAAAATTTCGTCTAAATATTTATCAAATATAGACTGTGGATCATTATTATTACCTTTTTCTATTGTAGTGCTCGCAATAGTCAATTTACTAAATTTAAAAGTACCATGAAAAAACTTATACATTTTTTTAAAAATTAGAATTGGAGCAAAAAGTACTACTAAGAATAAGAAAATTGACAATATAATTTTGAAATTATCACCGCTAGAAATATTTTGAACAAATGGTGTTTTAAATAATGTTTCTTTAAAATATATTGGATAAAATAATTCAATTCCTGCATAAAGAAATCCTATTAATAACAAAATGAAGAAAATAATATCCTTATTTTTTATATACTTAATTCTTGAAAAACGGGAAAACGGAATTGTTTGATCTTTTACTTGATAAATCATTTGTTGAAGTATACTTTTTTCTAAGTCATTTTCGTTTTCTATATCTTTATTTTCCTGAAATGTCGCAATTGATATGTTCAAAAACTTATAAAGTTTATTGTTTCTGCTCTCAAATGTGCTTATTAAACTACTTTTACCTGATCCATAAGGTCCAGTTAATGCTATATTTTTAACATTATCATTTTCTAATCCCCAAGATATCGCATTTGAATATTTTTCGTCTTCATCGATATCAGTACTAGGAGTCAAGTCTTCAAAAAGAAATTCAATTTTATTATTACCTTTTAAAATTTTTTGTTTCACAAAATACAAACTGTTAATTAGTTTGTTTATGATTACAATAGTTATTTGTTTTAAAAAACTATTAAAAATTTTCATATCGCACAACCTTCACAAAATGTTTTAATCGTTTATCTTAATCCTCCCATAGCTTTTCCATCAACTCATCAATTTCGTTCGAGAGTCGCTTCCGTTCTTGGTCATCCTTCTCGATATGACCGTACGCATCCATCCAGATGACATCGCCGGACTCCACCATCATCGGGAAGTGGGAAATCAGGATGTCGCGCATCCCATCGTCGAACTCGACAACGACCCACTTCCCCTCAATCCGGTCGATGATTCCTTTTCGTTTCGTCATTTTGATTTCTTGATCGTGTAGGACGATCCGTTCCCTTCGAAGACGATCGTGCCACTCTTGTCTGTACGTAACATCGTCGCCTTTGCCCGCTTTAGGTTCGTCACGACTTCCTTCGTCGGGTGTCCATACGCGTTCTTGCCGACACTGATGACGGCATACTTTGGTTTAACATACTTGAGGAACGTCGCACTCGTCGACGTCTTCGCCCCATGATGCCCAACCTTGAGGACGTCCGCACGTAACGTCTTCTTCTTCGCAATCATGTCTTGTTCCGATTTTAATTCTGCATCTCCTGTGAACAAGAACGTGTTCTTCTTATAGGCAACGTGTAGGACCGCGCTCCAGTTGTTAAGATCACTCTTCGCATAGTCTTTGACCGGTCCGACGAACTGCGCCTTCACGCCTTTAACCGGGAATGAGACGCCCGCCTTCGCTGTCTTGATCGTCAGCTTCTCGCGCTTGACCGCCAACAAGAAGTCTTTGTAGGCTTGCGTAGTGTGCTTGACCTTAGGTGCATAGACGCTTTTGACCTTGAACGAGTCGAGGACTTCATCAAGTCCCCCGATGTGATCGGCATCCGGATGCGTCGAGATTAACACCTCGATGTCGCCGACCTTCTGTTTCTTCAGATAGGCAACGAGTTCATCGCCCTTCCCCTTGTTACCACCATCGATGACGATATCTTCACCGCTTGGCATCTTGATGTAGATCGCATCACCTTGACCGACATCAATATAGTGGACCTTGATTTTCGGTGTCGCCGCTTCAACTCCTTGAAGTGGTCCCACGAGTAATCCGACACTTGCGAACGCTAAGCTAGAACCCATCCATTTTCGTTTCATCATCCATCTCTCCATTCCTGATTCGTAAGTTATCTTCAGTATACAGCGAATATCAGGATAAAGTTGGACATTTTTCCCACCCATCTATTTATCTTTCTAGGTTATTGATTACGTACTTTGATGCATGAAAAAAACAGACCTCAGTGGGTCTGCTTAGTAAAATGTTCCTGCATGAAGTCTGTCAATCGATCAACGTCGATGAACCATGTCACGTGCTCGATTGAACCATCTACTTCTCGCACGAAACGAAGCTGAGCATCGATCAATGTAACCTTACCTGTTACTTGCTTTCCTTTATCATGATCCATGACTTCAAACAATTTTAGTATCCTCACATACTTCACTCCTAGTCGTCTTGTTAATCACAATATAAAACGGAATGGAGAGTCTTTACAAATAACGCTGTATGATATAAATACGGCATTATTTAAGATAGTAGAGTCGTTTCAGGAAGAAAGAGAATTAACCTTTTATGTATATATAAAAGAGAAAAGATCTTTTTCATTAATTTTTTGAAGTTAGATTATAAGAAGTAAACAATAAGTAAATCACCTCTATGTTTATATGTTATTTCCTGATAAATAATTAGAGCTCAATGATTTTACAAAGTAATAATAAAGAAAAAGTTTTAAATCGAGTTAAAAAAGGTAAAGAATTTTATAATAATCAAAGATGCGTAACCACAAACTTACACAAACTTGATTGTTGAATACTCTATTTAAGTAATCTATAATGAAAATAAGCAATCAATACAGTTTGTTTTCTAACAGGATTTACTTACTTAGTGGAGTCACAAAAAAAGACTATTTCGTACGCCAATACGAAATAGCCTAATTGATTGCGATGCCTCGTACAAGGGGCGAACCTCATGACATGCTTTGCTCTTTCGAGTATAGCCGTCTAATCTGTTCCCCCCTAGATAAGCAACTTCTAGGGATTCAGAGTATCCGATTTTTTAACGCCAATTATTTTTTATCGGATTCATCAGGGCCACCTTCAGACTCGCCAAGGTCTGGGGTGTTTTTTTGTGTCTTTTTTTTGCTGTTAACGTTAACGATGAAACTAAACAACGACATCGAGGAAGAGCAAATTACGCATAACCCTGCTAAGTCTGAAATCAAGTATCCACCTAATGTGAACGTCATTTCTACAACCAAAATTAACAAAAACCACTTCATTGGTATCATCCTCCTTTCGCTATTGCGAGCGAGGCATACCAATCGTCCTCCCCTATCAGAGGAATACCATCTGCATTCTTGTTTATTATACCAATAAACGAAAAATATTTTCAATATTACAGATACTTATAACCAATAAATGTTTTTTACACATTAAAAATCAATGTAAATAAAACAATTACTATAATATAACTAATAATAACTGTTTAAAATGATTTCTATATTTCTACATAATAAAGAGATTATTTTTTATCTTGATATCTATTATGATCAGGTGACTATTCAAGAAATTAAAAATGTCAGCTTCGTAATACTAAGCACAGAGAAATATCAATTGCAGAAATATACGTGAAATAACGACTAAGATTGCATAGTTAGATAATGAAGTGATCGATGTGTACAGGTGAATGAGCGAATCTTATCCTCATGCTCACGATAACCGCAATAAATTTTCTTTCGATTTTTGCGTCGAGAAGCTCGACTATGTGCAAGAGAAAGTCCACCTCGTTAAACGAAATCTTGACGTCAAAATCGTTCCGTTCAAACAAATCTTATCTATCCAAGTATCTGAAGAAATAAATAAATAAATAAGTAAATAAATAAGTAATGTATAGATTGATGATCATTTGACTAGAACCACAAAAAGTTGTTACTGATTAAATTAAGTGACATAATAAGTATAGATATACAAAACGTAATGAGGCATTATCCAAAGTTTCGATACTTTGCCATCCTATTACCTGCGTTTATTCTAATTGTTTTTTTGCGTTATTTGAGTATTCAACTAGAAGAAGAGACAATTAGGGAGGCGATGCATATGCAAACATTGTTAAAACATTTTAAATCAATCACTTTAGAAACACTTTGGGCGTTTGGGATTAGCTTTTTTGCAGGTATGAAAATGGATGGGTCCAATGGCGGACGACTTGGGTGTAATGCCTGATTACGTTTTGATTTAAAGAATCTCACGAATGCGAAGAAAATTTTAATCAAGCGTGCATTTCCTATATTTCAAAGGAGAAAATCATATTGAGTACACAAAAAATGGACTATCTCATTAAGCAAAATGGACAAACTATTGAAGAAGGTAGTCTTACGGCAACTGGAACTTCCGTATTTGAAATGACGGAGAACGTTGTAGAACAGTTATCCGATCAATTTGGATTAACAGAAGTCGACTTTGATGATGTTTCGAATTATTGGACATTCGATTGTCTTTTTCGTGATATCCCTACTGTCCTTCAATTTCGCCCTATTGATGGCTTTGCCGATAAATTTGGTGTAGATGAAGAAGTGAACTAAAGAGCAAAAAGATCTGTCGTCTGTATATGCGATAGATCTTTTTGCTCTTTTAATAACTTTTTTAGCCTTATATATATGTCTCTTCTTTTCCTCTTATCTTAGCAATCAGCTTTTGATTCAAGTTATATCCTTCTACACCACGATGAATATGAGCATGACAATTAGGACATATCGCAGCAACATGTTCAGGATGATCTGGACCTCCATCCGATAGTCGTAGCAAATGATGGACATCCAAAGCACTTCCTGATTTTGCTTGAAATGGCTCAGGCATCTCACACAGTTCGCACATACCAGATGCTCTTTTACGCGCATATGCTTTGATCGCTTCTGAACGCTTCCGAACGTGCACTTTCTTCTGTTGAATAGTTTCATCCCCGTTAGAGGTATCCATTAATGCCAGTTCTCGTAATTCTTGTAGCGTACCTGGCGTTCCTAACTCGATGTTATTCGTATTTACTGCATTCTCAAAAACGGTAAAAGCAAAAATGATTACATCTCGTACCTCTCCTGATTCATTCGAAACCGGAGAAAGGGTGTAGTCTACTAAAGTTAATTGTTCCTCGAAACGAAACATTCCCTTTGAAACATTTTTAAAAAGATAGATGTCCTTTCCATTTGCAACATGATCGCGTAACGCCTTATTCCCCATCTTAAATTCCTGATCACCCTTGCGTCCTTCGCCCGTATAGTAAAAAAGATCACGCTCATTATTCCATCCATTTTTGTAACCAAAATCTGCTCCTGCTTCGCTCGAAAAAATAAAAATCATCGGAGATTTAGCAGACATACTGATTCCACGCTCACGACTACCACCAAACTCATCATGAATCGCTTTTCGTTGATAAATTTGATTTTTTATAAAAGGAATGGACATCTCATGCGCCTCCAGTACTTTACTGATTTTTTCGTTACCGATAATACTACTACAAGCGGAATCTTTTCTTCTTAGCGACAACTGACTTTTCGTTTGGATGATCAATTAGCATCTCGAGTGTAATTTCATCAATAACGCTTAGCATTTCCTCACATGTTTCTACTTTAAAATTGAGGTAATTAGTTCGGGCAGTAAGGAAGAAATGTGTAATAGCAAAAAGGAACATGCACAAAATACAAAGACCAAGAGCAACTAAAAGAGTTCCATTGTCCCAAAACTTTGAAAATCCAAAAATCATAGCCAACACTATCGAAAAATAGCTCGGATTAAACTTGTAGTGCTTTTTTTGAATTTGAATTGTTTTCGAAATCATAGCAGACAAGTGCTTCATTTGCTCCGCTTGAACTATACGATGATCATTTCTTAAGTACTCTTTTAAGCGAAACTTTATATAATGATTTTTTTTGAGACGATACGTAGCAAGATGTTTATTGGAAAATTTCTCTGATATCAAGGCAACTCCCAACAATATAACGGTAACTACAAAATAGCTTACAATTGTATTAAAGCTATATGCGTGAAAAAGTGCCCATGATGTAATCAATAATAAAACGAAGAACGAAAGCATAGAGCAGCAATAAACCTTAAATGAAAGTGTCCTTTGAGTAGGTCGAAAATGTGTTTTGGAATACTCTTTAGAGAGAGTTCGAAATTCACTTAGTACTGTTTCTATCATATAAATGGATAGCCCCCTTCATTTCGATTCACAGATAAAGCTTCAGATCACTAAATGCTTTATTTTGAATGCGATCAATGAATAGTTGAATCCGTTCTTCTTTGGGAATTTCATTTTCGATACAGTAATCAAGGAAGCCAAGAAGTACTTCCCGCGTTAACATAAATCCTTCAATCGATTCTCCCACTAACTTTTCACTTAACTTCGTAATGGATTGTAGCTTTTTTTCTCCTGAGTAGCCGGCTGACGTGACGTAACCGAAGAAAGATAACCGAGCATCACCATAGATTAAGTAGTTAGGAATGTATTCCGATCCCATGTAGTTCGCTAGGTTTTGTGATAAAGGGAATCCACTCTCGTAATACTTTGTATCAATGATTCCAAAATGGTCTCCGTACTTCACCAATAATTCAATCTCTGTTCTTGTTCCTTGCACCTTCGGTTGATACACCACATCAAATCCAAGCTCTTTGAAAATATCTCCTGTTAGTTTCTCAAATTCTAAGGGTGTCATTTGCCCCAAGTAAGACTCGACAAACTGCTCCGAAACATTTAGTAGCGCAGGTTGCTCTTTTCGTAGAATAGAGACCAATTGAGTTGCATCCCTAGGACCAAAAGACTCTGTGAACACTTGAATCAACTCTTCATCGGATTGCATGGTCCAGTTTGGCATTTTTCCTAAAATCGTATCGATCTTCCCTTGTCGTTTACCTAGATTGTTGGCTGGCTTCACGTCGCCATAATCGTTCGATTTGTAGCTATCCACATCTAATCCATTATTTTGTGCCATTCGTTCGATCGAAATACGATAACGTGTATTAAACGGATAACGACGATCATATTCATTCAGTACACGTAATGCCTCTTCCACTAGGTCGGGCTGTGTCGTTAAAATGCTATCTCCACGTACATACTCTACTAATCCGGTATACTCACACAACATCATAAAGGTGTGTGCGACATCAGAATGTGCCTGGTAGTAGTCACGTGCTGCCTTATCATTGCGCGCACGATGATCGTATTGAACAGCAATTTCTTGTTTCATTTGCTCTTGCTCGTCTGGTGACGACTGACGATACAGGAGAATTTTTTTCGCAATTTCTTCTACTTCACGATCATCTTGAGCTGTTAAGACAAAGTAGGTAATCTCTTCTTTACTAATGGAGTACTGAAGATCTTCTCGTTGTACAAGTTTGATTAAAAAGCGCGCAGGACGGATCCGAAAGCTACTTTCAAATTTAGGTCGAAAACCTCGCTCTAAAAAATAGGCATTCGGAATTTGTAAGGTAAGAATTTGCTTTTTCACGTTCTCGTATTCTTTAATACCATCTACAAGGGCTTGTCCTACTTTAGTCGGTTTAACAACACCATTTTTATCAATGTAACAGTATGCAAATGTCTTAAGTAATGCGCACCATGTGCGTCCTCCTGAACCATCGTTACTAATGTTGTTTCGTTTCAATTTGCGTGAAGCAAGTACTGCCTCGTAATGCTTATGCAGATCACGGTTTCCTTCCCATTTCAATGTGAAGTTGTTCGTTGCTTCTTGCAAAGCGCTCATTGCTTCCGCATGATAACGCGGATCTCGTTCCGGACGTGTGATAAACCAAATTTTTCGTTCAGTCAATGCTTGTCATCCTCTCTCGTCTACGGTGCTTCAAGCCCGCTATTACTTGTTCATTCATTTGTAGTTGTTTTAATAACTTGATTTTCACTATTCGATTTTGAGGAAGTGGATGTCGTTCAAAATGTTGGATGACATCTAAAATACACGGGAGATGTCGTTCGATTGCGCTTTGAACATCCACTTCTCCTTCGATTTCAGAAATCATCTTGAGATGACTTTCATATGTTTGAAGAATGGATTCGATCCGTTTCGGTTCCGATTTCCCTTGTGCTACTTCCTCATGAATTATTAGAAACGCTCTCCAATACCGCAAGAGCATGATTCCGTTATAAATCGTTCCAGTCCGTTCATCTCGATAAATTGAATTGATGTCCTTACCTGTTTCTTCAGCTAAACGCTTTCGAATTTGTTTTGTCGGGAAGGTAGGATCGTAAAGGATCTATAAATTCTCTATTTAACAGCATGGAGCTCACGTACATTTCCATTAAGCCTTTTAAATTCTTAAGACTGTCATCCCCCATTTATTTCCTCCTTTTAATTTCTATATTCAATTTACAATACTCTACGAGTAATAAATCATTCAGTATTGAATGTTTTATTACTCGTAGCTCTTTGTTTTTTTTGAGTATTAGTTGCTGCATTTTTTGAATAACACGTGTACAATGTTTAGCATAGGAGTATGCCAGAACACACTTTCGATTTTATAGTTAGGAGTTTTCATATGATATTTAAAAAAGGCGAATTATTTAACGGTCCTGGTGGATTATCTTTAGGGGCTAAAAATGCTAGAGTGATTCACCCAGAAACAGAAGAGGAACTTCGCATTGTTCACGAATGGTCAAATGACTATGACGAACAAGCGTGTAAAACCTATCGATACAATATATGCGAAGACATTGAAGATCCGTCTGTTCATTACGGACCAGTAGAACAACTTCCGATTGGTGATAAGTCCATTCTTGGCGAGATTGATTGTTTTGCATTCGGTTTTCCTTGTAATGACTACAGCCAAGTCGGTGAGAAGCAAGGTCTGAACGGTACGTTTGGTCCTCTATATTCTTATGGTGTAAAGGTCTTGAAAGAATACCAACCAAAGTTTTTTGTAGCTGAGAATGTTGGTGGCTTACAAAGCGCTAATGAAGGAAAAGCGTTTATTCAAATTTTAACGGAGTTAGAAGAATGCGGATATGTACTCACGCCTCATCTTTATAAATTTGAACTTTACGGCGTTCCTCAAGCGCGTCATCGTATCATTATCGTTGGAATTCGAAATGACCTAGCAGAAGAAGGTATTGTCTTTAAGGTACCTGCTCCACTCAATACGTTAGATAATATGAAAACATCTAGTGAAGCGATTTTGAATCCACCGATTCCAGAAGATGCATTAAATAATGAACTCACTAGACACAACGCTAAAGTGATAGAGATGCTAACGCACATTCCTGCAGGTGAAAATGCGTGGTTTATAGGGATCCCAGAGCATCTCCGATTGAATGTTAAAGGCGCACGTTTGAGCTCGATTTACAAACGTCTTGATCCAAATCGTCCAGCATATACAGTGACGGGTAGCGGTGGTGGTGGTACACATATGTATCACTGGGAGGAACCACGAGCTCTCACAAACCGAGAGCGGGCAAGACTTCAAACGTTCCCAGATGATTTTTACTTTGTAGGTAGTAAAGAAAAGGTTCGAAAGCAAATTGGAATGGCAGTTCCTCCTGCGGGTGCTCAAATTGTTTTTGAAGCGATCTTAAAAACTTTTGCTGGAATCGAGTATGAATCAATCGATCCTACTGCTAAATTACAACTTCAAAATTTAAAGGCTACAAAGCAATTACCTAAGGTTCAAACAGTTTAATACTTTAAACTACTGGAGGTATATCATGCTTTTTTCACAGAGAAATAATCCCCGAGAAATCGAAATACTTCCTTATTCAGGGCTTTCAGAGAGATTTAGAGTTCAAGCATATCATTTAATTAAAGAAGTATATTCTACAGATAATCCGATGGATTCTAGATATACAACCGGTATATTTAAGTGGGTTCATGATAGAATCTGTTCGGATCATGCTCTTTACTCATTTGATAACGCTCCAGGTTGTACTGAATATGAGTATGATCCGGTCGAAAGTTGCCTAGAGTTTATTTTAAATTGTGAGGAAAACGATTGGGTAGTAGATATCATTGAGTTGCTAGTTACAACAAATATTCAACTCGAAAAGCGTGAATATTCATTTAGAGTTTCAAAAGAATATGTAATTGATAAGTTAAATACAAGATTTAAAGAAAACGGCATAGGCTTAGATTATGTAAAAGATCGAATACTTCCTATCAGCTCAACAGTACTTTATAACGAAGCTATAAAGCCTGCTTTGATCCTGATGCATAATCCTTTATTTAGTGGAGCGTTAGACGAGTACCAAGAAGCGTATAACCACTATAAAAATGGAGATAACAAGGCGACTATTCTCTCCGTAGCAAAGGCATTTGAGAGTACGATGAAGAGTATTTGTGACTTCAATCATTGGGATTATGGAAAAGGGACTGCTTCAGCTTTAATTAATGCATTGTTTTCCAATGACTTCTTACCAAGTTATTATCAAACACAACTTAATTCCTTGAAAACAACATTAGAAGGACTACCTACAGTTAGGAATAAAGAAGCTAGTCATGGTCAGGGTATGAGCGTCATTGCTATACCTGATCATTTGACGCAATATGCACTTAATTTGGCAGGGACGAATATAACATTTTTAATCAAAACACATGAAAATCATTTAACAAATAAATAGTAGAATAGAGGGGCTGATTTTCAGCCCTTTTTAATATGTGTTCCAAAAAATAATGCAATCTCACTTGATCATATCAAGTATCAACATCTTTTTGTGGTATTTATTGTATAATCGAATGAAAAAGCGGAGGATATTACCTTTGAGAACTAATTCTTTCAAAATGGAGCTTAATATTTCTAGAGAGGAAGTAAACAGTTGTTTTGATTTTGCTCACGAATTGTATGCTTTAAAAGCAACAAGTACGAAGCAATTCGGACGAAAAGACATAATTCGAGAGAAGAACGATTTTATTGCAGATCATGTCATTGGCAAGGTAGTAGAGTATGGTTTTCAACACTTTTTAGAAGAAAATTTTAATATTAGCTTTCACGTTGATTTTGAAATTTGGAACGATCCTCACATTCACGATAATGGACATGATATGTCTACTATTATAGTGAATAAAGAAAAACGAACTTTTCAATTTAAAACAGATATTAAAGGCAGTCGGGCTTCTTCAAGATGGCTTTTAGTTGAAAAGCAAAAAGTAACTGATTTCGGAACGCAAATTTACGTTATTGGCATATTAAAAGGAATACCTGAAGGAAAAGAATTTGAAGAAAATCCGTATAAATTCATCGATCACGATTGGAAAGTAAGTATACTCGGTTACGCATTGAATCGAGATTTAATAGATCCTATAACAAGACGAGGATGGATCGAGTATAAAAAAGGAGAAAAATTATATAATCCTTCGATCCTTAAACATCTTAAAGGAAAAAACAGAAGCAACAATTTAACTAATAAAAAATATAGTCATTCAGAATTTCAAAGTGAATTGCTTAACATCTTGAAGAATCCTACTAGAGGGGCTAAGCAATACATTGGGGGAACTTTGGATGCTAATATAAACTATGGTTTACCTATAAAATGGTTAAGAAACTCACAGGAAGATTGGTATAAGTTCGAAAAGATACTTCATCTATACTCTAATTAAGTTCTCCCTATATAGTTTTTTTGATTATTTTTTTAACGCAAATAATAAAATGCTAAGTTCAACAGATATAGAAATACCTGTTGAACTTAGCATAAAAAGAATATTTGTGACTTATTAACCAGATACTTATTCATGCCTCAATACAGCATTTTTATTTTCACTGTATACTAAACTATCTTTTTTATTAATATCTAATAATATGATGTTAATTGTAAAAAAAAGTTTTCTTGAAAGCTCAAAGAATCTTACGACTTTTCGTCTCGTGAAAAGTCGTCTTAATACTTCATATACGAATACTCATTTTTAGTAGTTAACAGGCTCCTTAAAATTTATCTTTCATTGCAAAATAAAGATTAAGTCTCAAATACACAATCTCATATATGATTTGATGTATTTTATACATATTTTTTTCTGCTATTTTTACAGTTAACGTTTTACTATCAAATTCAAATGGTTTACCCATTTTTGGGAATGGCATCTTTTTCAATAACCGTTCTACTTTTACTGCATCAAATGGACCTTTTAACTCCGCCGTTTGCGCATCCTTTAACTCTCGATATTTCTCCGCATGCAAATATTCATAAAAGAACGGCGCAACTTCTTCAGCCGTAATCGGCTCCATCCAGCGCTCTTCTCCCCGTTCAAGCATCGCTAGCAAGACGACCATCTTATAACTTCGATTCATGATTGTCCTTTCGACTTGCTCGATCAATTCGCGATTTGCATCGTACGCTTCAATCTCCTTATCTGATAACTCCTGTTGCTCCTTCAAGAAACCGACGTAAGAACCCCATTCCTGTTTATAACCTTGCGGAACTGCCGCATACTCTCCAATCTCAACATACGATGGTCGACGACCAAGTTCATATTTGATTTGCTCATATTGTTCAATCAGTCGTAACTTCCGCTGACTTGGTTGTCGGAGTCGATGAATCAACTCCAGTGCTCGCGTATCGAACTCAATCACACAGCCAGGTGGTGGCGTAATCGGTTCTATTTCCCCTCGCTTAAACGATTCTTTCACCGTTCCGAGTAGTTTCAGCTTCGTCTCAACGTTACGATAGTTCCCGATTAAATCAATGATGACACAGTGTGATTTGTCTTGCGCTAAACGTAAGCCACGTCCGATTTGCTGCGTATAAATGGCGACGGATTCCGTTGGACGACAGAACAGCAGTGTATCGACTTTCGGAATATCGACACCTTCATTGAATAGATCGACTGTAAAGAGGACGTCAATCTCACCTTGCTCGAATGCTTGCATGTATTGCGCGCGATTCATCGTCTGCCCCGTCAGTGCAAATGCTGTCGTTCCTTTATCCCGAAATACTTGCGCCAGATATTCCGCCTGCTTAATCGACGAACAAAAGCCGATCGTCTTCGTTTGACGATGCTTCTCCCATGAATGATAGATATTACCCGCGACCTCACGATCAAGTTGTCGATGCTCGAGCTGCGATGCATCATAAGTCCGACCGATTCGTCGAATCTGAGAATAGTCGATCGTGTCATGAATACCGTAATAATGAAACGGCGTTAAAAATCCTTCAGCAATCGCTGCTGTGAAGTGCATCTGGAAGGCAACGTTATGATGACAGATCGCATAGACATCCGCACCGTCCATCCGGTCTGGTGTCGCCGTCAGACCGAGCAAGAAACGTGGTGTGAAATGATCAATGATTTTCCGATAGCTCGTCGCTGCCGCATGATGAAACTCGTCAACGATGATGAGATCAAATTGGTCAGTTGCAAAACGGTCCAAGTGTCGCTTTTGTGCCAACGTCTGGACGGAAGCGAAGACAATCTCCGTCGTCTCCGTGACGGTCCGGTCACTGCCGATGTAAAATCCGGTCTGCCACGCTGGATTGACTTTTTGAAACGAGCGCTCGGCTTGCAGTAGCAGTTCTTTTTGATGTGCCAGGAATAGGACCCGTGTAAAGTCTCCCGCAAAGAATGCACTAAGATAGGTCTTCCCTAATCCAGTCGCAAGCACCGCCAACGCCCTTGTCCGTCCTTCTTCCATCGTTTCCCGTAACGCGTGGAGCGCTTCTTCCTGGACCCGATGCGGCAGGATTTCTGGCGCGACGACGACCGTTCCTTCGTCATACTCGACTTCCGGTTCCGCAACATATTGACGTGCCGCATATTCTTGACGGTAAGCCTCTAAGACAACCAGATTCAGTTCTTCTGCTGATTCGCTGAGGTAAAGGTCCATGAAGGCATCAATCGCATCATCAAGAATCTGTGGAGCGACAGCTTGTGGTAGATGAACGTTCCATTCTATACCGGAGCGAAGCGCACTGTTCGAGATGTTCGACGAACCGACGATTGATAAGCCAGTCTCTGCGTTTCGAAACAGATACGCTTTCGGGTGAAAAGAGCGTCCGCCTGACCGATAAAAGCGAACTGACAACCCATCCAGCGTAAGCAGCTGCGCCAATGCTTCTGGATCAGTGATGTGTAGATAGTCGCCAATCAACAGCCGAATCTCGGCTCCTCGTTGTAAGGCACGACGAAATGCTGGAACGAGCAAGGCAACTCCTGACTTCTGAGCAAATGCTGCGACGATATAGACTTCCTCTGCCTGATCAATGGCATTGACGAGTGAGTCATATAAATGATGCGTCGTCAGCTTCGCTTCCGGGATCAATCCTCGACCTCGATCAGGTAGAGGCGTTCTTCAAATCCACCGCGTAGTTGCTGTTTCTTCGTTCGGACGGCTTCCAGTTCCTCGACTGTCACGCCATGTGTCTTCGCTAACGCTTGGATGAGCTCCAGTAAATCAGCTAACTCCTCGACAGCGTCTGCGTCCGTTGTTGCTTCCTCGTATTCAGCCAGTTCTTCATGTAATTTCTTTTTCGCTTCCACTAGGAATTCATGTTCGTCCAGCGTTTGGAACGTCGCTTTTTTCCCGTTTTGGTCGATGATATTTGGAATCGCGTCTCGAACTAATTTATGATAAAGTGGCATATCAATTCACTCCTTTGAAGGGTTGAGGGATATCCGAGTCGAATCACTCGGTGTCGTACATATGTATTTTATAAGAGGAGGTTTTTTTCATGTCTACATTCAAACAAATCGACACAACGAATGCCCCTGCTGCAATCGGTCCTTACTCGCAAGGCTTCATCGCAAACGGTACACTCTATGCTTCCGGTCAAATTCCTATTGATCCGGCAACAGGTGAACTCGTACCAGGCGGAATCACCGAGCAGACAGAACAAGTCATGCGAAACGTCGATGCCATTCTGAAAGAGGCAGGACTGACACCAGACCGCGTCGTCAAGACAACATGCTACTTAACGAGCATGGAACACTTCGCTTCTTTTAATACGATCTACTCCGATTACTTTGCACCGCACGATCACTTCCCGGCTCGGTCTTGTATCGCTGTTAAGGAACTACCAAAAGGTGCATTAGTTGAAGTCGAAATCTTAGGGCTCGTTTGATTTGATCGCTACGCACTCGTTGCGTAGCGTTTTTTCTACTTAGAGTGACTACTCTTCACCTAACTCCTTTTTCATCACTTTGTTTTGAATCGCATTCATCACAATCGGTATTTGCACGACCAGATTCAAGACACTCACTCCAACAACCAGTTGATTGACTGTCAATGGATTGAAGTATCCTTCGCCATATCCTTCTCCTACACTGAGTGCAATCCCGTACGAAATCGCAAACGAAACCATGTTACCGATGACGATGTATTTCGGTTTCCCCCTCCGCGCAAGGGAATACGATAAAGCACCAAGTCCAAACAAAAATAAGACGTATCCTAGTATTGAACCCTCTTTCCAATCGAGGTAAGGTCCTAGCCACGCAAACGGAATTAGATACAGTAGTGCTCGTTTCATAGTTCACCCTCCTCTTCTTCATCTTCTCGATTACTCCTGGCATCGTAGTAACCGTATAAGAGTTCTCGAATCATCCACCATCCAGGTGGAAACACGTTTGAGTGTGACACTTTTTCTGTGCCGTGTTCTGTCGTCACATGAATCTCCCAATCCGTTCCATCCGTCATAGTAAGGCTTTCAGGATTCCAGTACTCCCGCCATTTCTCGGCATCGAATAAATCTGACCACATGTCGATCAGATAGATGTCCTCTTCCGTCAGCTTTCTGAATAACGGATGGTCTCCTTCATCTATAAAGAGGAGCCCCTTCAGATACCATGGACATAGTAATCCTTCCTCATCTTCCACACGAACTGTCTGACTTGCACGGTCCCACCAAAACGTCTGTCCTCTTCCCATGCCGGACTCTCGGAAATAAATTCGTTTGACTGCTTGCATCACGCTCATCCTCTAAAATTGATATTTCCATTATAGCCCATTTGCTATTTTTAACCTGTTACATTTTTTACTATGGTTCTGCTGATTTCTGTTGCTGTGAAACATTTTTCTCCTTCTATCAGTAGATGTAGTGAAAGGAGATGTTTCACATGCATGTATCCATTCACCAAGCCGGTTATGACGTCGGTCAGCCCGTCTTACACGAGATTGCGTTTGCCTTACAGCCTGGATCCATCACCGGTTTGATCGGTACGAACGGTGCAGGAAAAAGTACGACGATTCAAGCGATGTTCGGTACGCTGCCTTGGGTCGAAGGAGAGATCGATTTACCGGTCTCCCTCGCCTATATTCCGGAACAGCCGACCTATTACGAATATTTGACGCTCGCCGAGCATCTTGAACTGGTCGCCTCGCTCCACGAGACGGATCATGCCTATACAGAACGACTCTTAAAGACGTTCGAACTGCATGCCGTCACAGGTGACTATGTATCCTCTTTTTCTAAAGGAATGAAACAGAAGGTGATGCTCGTCTGTGCCTTGATGCAACGCGCAGACTGCTTGATCATCGATGAACCGTTCGTTGGTCTCGACGCGGTCGCAACGATTCGGTTGTTACATTTACTCGAAGCAGAACGAACGCGTGGCGTAGCGATTCTGCTCGTCACCCATGTCCTTGATTCCGCGGAACGTCTGTGTGACGACTTCGTCTGGATTGATCAAGGGCGCATCAAACATCAAGGGACACTCGCTCAAATCGGTGAAGCCTCTGGTCAGCCCGGTGCCCGCTTGTTCGACATCATGGAAGCGATGGTGCTCGAGCATGATTGAAACCTTTTTGAAGCAACGGATCCGTCGACGGCATGCGGAACAGCGTCGCTTCTTTCGAGAAGTTTTCGATTGGACGATTTTGCTGTATCTCGTCATTCCAGTCGGTCTGTTCATCATCTATGAGACGGTTCAGATCTTAAATGGTCAAGCGGACTGGGTCCAAACCGTTCCGATCGCTTGGATCTTACTCGGTTGGATGCTGTACGGGTTCCTGCCCGCCTTTTACGCTTGGTTCGAACCGGCGGATCGTCTCTTCTTCAAACCGGTTTCTGGAGCGATCGTCCGAATGAAGCGGTATTCTGTTCGGTATCACTTCGTGCGGATTTTCTTATTAACGGCCGGCTTACATCTACTTTGTTTCCCGCTACATCACATCCGGTTTGACCAATCTAGTATCACCGTACTGCTGACTAGTCTCGCGCTTTCTTTACTCCAACCGTTCTTTAGCTTCTGGACATACCGGTTATCTGGGCAACGGTTCTTGCGGAAATGGAGCGGTCATCTCTTCCTGGCAGCAGGACGCATCTCCCTGTTGCTCCTGCTTTGGCTTCAACCGCACCCTGTTCTCTTCGTTGTCGCACTGGGTGTGTTACTGTTCGGATCTCTCCATGTCCGGCACTGGTCACGACGTGAGGACGGATTAACGGAGGACATTCTGTTGTCGATGAAACGACAGTCGAGTTTATCAACAACCGTCCTTGAATTGAACGGTGCCTTACCGAAGCCGTCTCATCGAAAGCGACCCTTCCTTCATCTACGACTATTCAAGCAGACACACCAGCAACTCCCACTGATCACGTATCTGCGGGATCCGAGTAAGCGCCGCTTCTTGCTCCAACTGTTGGCTGCGATGAACTACGGTCTTCTCGTCTTACCATGGATTGGACGCGGTCTCGTCATCGCCTTTGTACTATTCGTTCTCTTTCAAGAACGGAAACAACATCACGCGTGGTTCCGCAGACAATCATTCTACCAGCATATTTCCAATTGATTGATTTCTGCTATACTTTTTCTAATACATGGTTGGAGGGATGACTTCATGCGTACTCATTTATTCTTATTTGGAGGCGGTCCTCCATTTACACCGAATTTGCAAAAACGGTTTGCTGCATTAACGAATGGTGGTCCGGTCGCGATTCTGTATGTCCCACGTACTGGTAAGGACTGGGTGACCTACGCCTCGATTTATACGGAAGCGTTGCAGGAAGAGGGTATTTCGTCCTTCGTCCATCTACCACTGTCTGACGCGCCAACGGATGAACAGCTCGCGCAACTACAGCAATGTCAAGGGATCATCATCTCCGGTGGCGAGACCGAATTGTATCAGCAATACTTGGTCGCGACACCGATTGGTGACATCATCCAGTCGCGTTTCGTAAACAGTGTTCCGGTCGCTGGCTTTTCTGCCGGTGCCCTCGTTTCGCCTGAACGGTGCGTGATTCCGGAGATTGACCAACGCGACAATCGACGCCTTCGCTTGCCTGGTCTTGCCCTGCTGAAAGACGCGGTCGTCTGTGTGCATTACGAGACGTGGGGTGAAGCCGCCCACCTCGTGCAATCCTTTACGGAAGAAGGCACGAGCCGTGCCTTCGGACTTGCTGACGCAAGCGGGATCTATCTGTGCGATCAGTACCTGATCGAAACAGAAGGAACCGATCCCGTCGTGTTATCGCGGAGTCCTGTCAAATGACGGCGATCGTCCCTGCTGTCAAAGGCATCATCATTCACGAGCAACGTCTCCTGATCGTCCGCCGTGCTGTTGCTGACTTCGGCGGCGGAACATGGGAATGTCCAGGTGGAAAGATCGACTTCGGTGAACTGCCGCTCGACAGTCTTGTTCGCGAGATGAAAGAAGAGACACAGTTGACGGTTACGCCGGAGCGTCTACTCTATGCCTCGAGCTTCCTAACGCATCCCGATCGGCAAATCATTTTGTTGATGTACGTCTGCTCGACGAACCAGACGAGCGTTCAGTTATCCGCAGAACACGACGCTTATCTCTGGGCGGACGAAGAAATGATCCGTCAGTTGATCGCTCCAAATATTTTGGCTGATTTTGAGCGATATGATGTCTGGTCTCTCCTTAGTTGAACGTAATATACTGCCCTGTCCAACGCTCTCGTCAGACAAGACAGTATTTTTTTTCATTACCGGACAGTTGTCGTGTTTTTAAAGTAATGAACAGGGAATCCCTTAAATATATCTATCGTATACATTATTAAGGGGGAATCTTTCATGGACCGTCAAGCCGAAAAACGAAAAAGTAAGATGCCGTTCTTCATCATTCTTGTCATTGCCATCTTTGTCATCGTTGCTGCTGCGTTGATCATTTATGTCACGTCTGAACCAAAAGAAGAGACACAAGCACTTATGACACATCTTGCGACTGTCCTTCCGATTTACGTGAACTAGATTCACAAGACCTTTACACAAGTCGTACAACGCCTTCATACATGTTGAGCTATCTCCTCCCGATAGGAATACGGGAGGAGATGTTTTATGCCAAAGAAAAAACGATTACTGGCACAACAATTAAATGGATGGCTGATTCCGATCGTCGCCATCGGACTGATCGTGATCAGTGGTCTGAGTGTTTACGCGTCGTACCAACAATCCGTCGCAGCAACTGAGGAACGGCTGATGCGCGAATTAACGATGTTTGACGTGAACGTCCGGGCAACGTTTCTCGCATATCCGAATGACGCAACAGACCGTACGCGTGCCATTAAACGATTGCAACAGCAACAGCGAACCGACTTATCACGTGATGACTACACGACTCGCTTTCAGAGCCTGAACACGAGTGAGGCGTTCCGACCGTTGACACTCGACCCAGCAAAACGGAAACAACTACTACAGCATTTAAAAACAGCTCGTACATATGCCTTTTCAAATCAAGACCAGTTTCTTGTCGCGATGACGATTCCGGAACTTGATGACGTCATCTTGCTGACGACCGATCGCGATAAATTAATCGCTCCTGCTCGAGATTTAGCTTGGACACTCATCTGGGTGAGCGTGATCACACTTGTCAGCATCAGCCTCTTGATCCGCTGGCGAATTCAACGACAACTAGCACCGTTATCGAAACTCGCTCTACAGATTGAAGAAGCCCATGCGAAGCGATCGTATCGTCCGTTAACACTTAAGACGACGACCTTTGAGTTACAACAGCTCACGTTTCAATACAATCAATTGATGCAACAGATTGGGGATTTGACGGTCGAGATGCAACAAGCCAGTCAGGAACTTGAATCCGTCCAGCCCCACTTTTCATCGCATTTATCCGCGATGGATGAATCGGTGCATGCCGTCGATGAAGTCGCCGGTTCCTTACTTGCGCAATCGACGCAGATGAATCAGACGATCATCGCCTCCACACGTTTGACTGCCCAAGGACACGATGCGTTAAGCGAAATGCAAACGACACTTCTGAACAGCCAACGTGCCGTAACTCGTTTTCAACAGACTGTTCAGACGAATCACACGACACTTGGGACATTACAACAAGAAAGCTACTTGCTGAAGGAACAATCCGCGACGACAGAGCAAATCTTGCAACAGACCTCACATCTACAGCAGCAGATGGAGACCTCAATTTCCCACATCCAGCGTGTCGCTGAAGAGACGCGCCGCCTATCGCTAAATGCGCTGATCGAGGCAACTCGTGCCGGCGAAGCCGGTCGTGGCTTCACGGTCGTGGCCAAGGAAGTCGAAAGACTAGCGATCGATATCCGGACGAGTACGGGCCACATCCGTCAGGTCAATCAGACGTGGACGACAGGGCTCAATCAAGTCGAACAAGCGCTCTCGCAGATGACGGAACGGTTTCTCTCGACGTCACAACAGCTTGAGACGGCAACGGAGCACTTGCAACAGATGCTGACTGAAGCGACGACGATCGAGACGACACTGGGGACCGTCGAACACCAACGTCAAATCGTCGCAGAAGTCCAGTCGAATATGCAGGAACATCTACAATCTGTCCAAAAGTTGATGTCAGAGCTCTCGTCCTATAGCCAAGTACTCGGGGACCAAATGCAACACCACGTCATTCAGCAAACGGAATTGAAGACACATAGCGCGGTACTCGAGTCACGGATCAGTTCGTTGCAACAGACCGTTCGCTCGAGCGAATCGTCGTCTTAACAAAAAGAGCACCTGCCATTCCTGGCAAGCGCTCTTTTCCTCTGTTCTCAGCCGATATAACGTGCTTCCTTTTTATCGATGATATTGCGAATCCGGTTCTCCGTCACCTGATACTGCTCCGCCAGTTGACGAATCGTCTTCCCTTTTTCATATTGGGCGCGAATCGCTCGAATCTGGAATGATGACAGTGTCACATGTTGTTCTAATAAGAGATCAAACTCACCAAGTAGTTCGGTATACTGCTGATCAAATGAAGGCAACACGTCCAAGTTCGATAACTGATCGTCAGCTCGTTTACCGTTGCGTCGAACGAGTCGCGCTTCCGTGACGTCAACCGTCAGAAAAGCTTGCGCAACGAGTAGACCAACCTGCACTCGTTCTCCTCGCCCCCGTTGATAGAGCGTGACTTTCCGATATCCTTCTCGATTGAGCCGCGGTCGAAGCAAGACACCTTTTCGGCGTTGTCGGACGCCGCGACACGTCACGATTGTCCGATCAAGCGACCTTACGCGACCAAGTGACGAGACTTCATATATACCTACATAGCCGATGACGGCCTTCCATTGCTCTTGCATAGTTGTCCTCCTTCAGACAAGGACACGACGGGACTTCATACCTGAATTATACCAAATTACGAACAAACGTTCTAGTGATGTCACTCATCGGAATGTGCTATTCTTAGCAGAAAAAGGAAATGAGGTTCGTCCATGAAATTTGTTTTGTTACTTGGTCCCCAAGCAGTCGGAAAGATGACGATTGGTCAGGAAATCGAACGGTTGACGGAGATGAAAGTCTTCCATAACCACCAGACGATCGACTTGTTATTGCCTTATTTTGATTTCTCTGAACCCGCCCATCACCGCTTAAAAGATACGATTCGGCGCGAGATGTTCAAGGAAATGGCGAACAGTTCGCTCGAAGGTGTCCTGTTTACATTCCTCTGTCTATTCGGCGTCGAAGGTGGTGGTCTCGAGTTCATCGAAGAAACGGTTGAGTTGTTCGAACAAGCAGGTGCTGACGTCTATATCGTTGAACTGGATGCGCCGGTCGCGACCCGTCTGCACCGGAACACGACCGAAAACCGATTGACGCACAAAGTAACGAAGCGTGACCTCGCCGCTTCTGAACAAGACTTACGCGAGACGGCGGACGGATACCGGACACGCTCGCTACCAGGCGAATTGCCGGACGTCAATTATCTCTTTCTTGATACGGAACAGTTAAGTGCGCGTGAAAGCGCTGAAGCGATTTGCGACCATTTCAACTGGTCGAAAACAACGGTCTAATCACAAATAAGCCCCGTTCTGCTCAGCAGACGGGGCTCTAATGATGAAGTTCGCGTGCATATCGATTCGCCTGCAACTGAAATCCGTTCCGACGCCAGACCGTGTCACTGCCCGCTTCACTATAGACACGCTTCAGTAATAACGTCCGTGCGAGATAAGGCAAAATCGATGTCAAAGCTTCCGTGATGTACCCGTGCTGATCGTCTTCATCATTTGACGTATATCGCAGGCTTCCGATTGAATCATCCCATGTAAAAATAATCGTTCCAACGATCGTTTTCTCACGTATCGCATGCAACGTCCACTTACAACCCGATTCTTCATCCGTTGCTTCAACAAATAATCGTGACGTTTTAAAATCCGGATGCCGTCCTTGCATTCAGCTCTCCTCCTCGACCTCAAACGTTGCTGTCGCGTAAGCCTCTCCATTAATCAAAATCGTCAATGTGTGTGTACCAGGATAATGGACACGCGTCGTCATGTTCCGAAACGATTGGCGTCTTTCGACTTGTAAGACACCTTTAACTTCCCGCTCCCGCAGTTGAAACACCTTCCGACTCGTTCTGCGTTGTTTGACGTAATCGATCGCGTACTCCAAGCGTAAACGTTGTGGAACTGAACTCGTCACAGTGAACGAGAAGTCAAGCTCTCCACCAATCGTAACCGGCGAGACGACTAAATTTGTAATCTCGACCTCCCCTTGCGTAACGTGTCCGAATAACTGTAAGACTTCTGGATTTCCGCGTTTGAGTAACGTCCGGGAGGCGTGGCGCAAAATCCAGTCCGTGTTCGGATCTGTTCCTAAGTGACGTTCGATCCGCTCAATCAGATATTCCGGATGTGTCTTTGAAATATCGTTCAAGTGATTGGCGACACTTTTTCGGACGTAGAGTGACGGATCCTGTAGTAACGCGTCAAGAACCGGTAACGCCGGTCGCGGATCAGCAATCAGACTCGGAATCGCTTGTCCCCATGGCAGACGCGGTCGTGTCCCTTCCGACGCTAAGCGCCGAACATGTTCATCGTCTGATGTTGCCCACATGAGTGCTTGCTCGAGATAACGCTCTTGATCAGCGAGTAGAAAACGCCGGACAGCGAACTCAGACGTCGAATACGGCGTCAATTTAACGAGTGTCTCTAACGCAAGCTTCCAGTCAACGAGTGTTGCTGTCCGTTCGACATACTCGGGAAAAACGATCCCTGGTAATCCAGTAAACTGCGGTGCGAGTCGTTCCAGCTCCCCGATCGAGTCCGGAAACGGTGGCAGGACGGATTCTAGTGTCTCCGCAACACGACGGACGCGTTGTTTAAACGCAAGCTCTTCCCAGTCCTCCCGTTCGACTCGTCTGCGAAAATCTGATACATCGACCGCTTCTCCTAAGCCATCGAGCCAACTCGGTGAAAACACATCTTTAATCAAACTCATCCTACATCCAGTCCTCTCTTTGTACGCTCCAGTTTGAGCAATGTTTCCTTGCGTGCAAGTCCCCCGGCGTATCCACCTAAATCCCCATTCGTTCGAATGACCCGATGACATGGAATGATGATTGCTAGTTGATTTGTTCCGTTGGCTCGTGCGACAGCGCGAACAGCGGTTGGTTGACCAATTCGGATGGCCAGTTCCTGATACGAGATCGTCTCGCCACTCGGAATCCGTTCAAGTTCTTCCCAGACGCGGCGTTGAAAGGGCGTTCCGTACCGCATCAGTGGCGTCTGAAACAAGACCGGTTCTCCTTTGAAGTAACGACGGAGCTCCCCTTCAATCTGTTCAAAGATGGGTGACTCCCCAGGCACGATGACGGCACGCGCTTTTTGACGCAATTGTTCAATTTCCCGCTCAAGTCCCCGTCGATCGACGAATTCAAGGAGATGCAAGTGTTGTTCATCAGCAATCGCAAGCATCGAACCGAGTGGTGTATCGAGCCATTTCGCGCGCAAGACCTGTCCGTCAAAACGTGACGGTGCTTCCCCGAGCATCCGTGCTGACGCTTCACGAAAACCGCTGCTTGATTCATAGCCTCCTACTAACTGTCCTTCGATGACCGGCTTCCCAGTCCGAATCTCTTTCATCGCTAACCCCATCCGCCGTGCCCGAGCATAGGCAACGAACGTCATCCCGAATCGTTTCTTGAACTGGCGCCGTGCTGTTGATTCGTCCAAACCAAGTGCTCGGAAATCGGCTTCTTTAAACCGTTTATCTGGTTCCGCCTCGACTGCTTCGATCAAGCGTTGAATCGTACCGTGATCGCCGGGATAAGCGAGCGGATGACACCGTCTGCACGGTCGATAAGAGGCAAGCAATGCCTCTTGCGCCGTCTCGAAAAACTCACAGTTCTCCGCCTTCGGTTTTCGCGCTGGACACGTCGGACGGCAAAAAATACCGGTCGTCTTGACCCCGACAAAAAACGTTCCTTCGTACGTCGCGTCTCGTCGAACGAGTGCTTCATAATACGTGTGGTGTTCCATCGCTTTCCCCTCCTTTGTCTCTAGTATAACGGCTTGTCCAGTTACGATGTCGCCGAAAATCAGGCATTGATCTGTTTAAGATTCAGTTAAGAATTCTCCTCCTGTTTTCGAAAGGGACGACGTGCATACTACATGCTATACTCAACGGAAAGTAGGGTTTTCACGTTAGATTTCTTTAAAAGAAACACTTCACGGAATCGGTGATCTTCGGATTTCAATCAAAGAAGGAGCACAAGGCATCCAACTGATTTGCTCGAATGCGATTGAAACGATCTATACGCTAGAGGAACTAAACGCGTGACTGACGCCGTTCGGAACGTCTGACGCATCGCGTTCTTCCGGCGGTTCCGGTATCGGTCTGTCGATTGTTCAACAAAACATGGCGCGCCATCACGGAAGTGTCCAGCTCACTTCAGCAGACAAACGCTTTTCCGTCACGTGTCGTTTTCCGCGTCATTCATAAGTCAGCATCCGATGCTCTCGTCGGGTGCTTTTTTGGGCTAGGTTGTTACTTCTTAGACACTTCTTTGAAATTGGAATTCGATACACTAAAGACTGTTAGAAATTAGTTGTCGTTTTAAAGGAGTTGTTCGTGTCTTATGAAATCCTCGTCTCGTTCGATTACATATATGCCAGGGCTTGACGGCTTACGCGCTTTCGCTGTCCTGTCTGTCATTCTCTACCACTTATCTGTTTCATTCTTCTCTGGTGGTTTCCTCGGTGTTGATCTCTTTTTCGTCCTATCCGGTTACCTGATTACTGGTCTTTTGTTACGCGAGTGGCAAACGACCGGGCGCCTCGATTTGAAACGGTTTTGGATTCATCGTTTCCGTCGTTTGTTCCCAGCTCTATTCGTCATGCTGTTACTCGTTCTCGGATATGTAACCGTCTTTGAACGCGAGTTGTTACACACGGTTCGTCAAGATAGTGCCTTTGCGCTTATTTACGGAACGAACTGGTGGTATATCTTCCATGACGTTTCGTATTTCGAGTCGTTCGGGAAACCGTCACCGATTCAAAACCTTTGGTCGCTCGCGATCGAAGAACAGTTCTACCTGCTATTCCCGATCCTACTTTGGTTCGGCATGAAAAATCGTCGCCTGTTCCTTCAATTGATTGGTGTCGCGATCGGCGCATCCGTGCTCGCGATGGCGATTCAATTCACACCGGGTGAGGATCCGAGTCGTGTCTACTACGGTACCGATACACGATTATTCGCCTTATTGATCGGGAGCTTGCTCGCGTTCGCGTGGCAACCGACCCGCTTTAAGATTGATATCCCAAAACGTGGTGTTCGATTGTTGAATCAAACAGGTGCTGTCACGTTGCCACTCTTACTTTTACTGATGGTTGTCACGAGTGAGTTCGGAAGCTTTTTATACCGCGGTGGCTTTTTCATCGTTTCGCTCCTTGCCGCCCTATTGATTGCTACGATCGCCCATCCGGCGTCGATTTGGAGTCGTTGGTTTGCGCATCCATCACTTATTGCGATCGGCAAACGGTCGTACGGCTTATATCTATGGCATTTTCCCGTCATCACGTTGCTGACACCGGTCGAGCAGATTGGAACATTCTCGGTACTACGGACTATATTGATCATAGTTATTCTTGTTGCGTTAACAGAAGCGTCGTATCGCTTCATCGAGCGTCCGATTCGTCAACACGGATTGTCTGGTTACTTGAAGCGTTTATCGCTACATCCGCAACAGTTACGTCAGTTCTCAACGGTACAGTGGGCGAGTGTTGCCGTGTTGACGATCCTTATCGTCAGCTTCATTGGTAACTTATCGATTCTTGCTGTTTCCGATACACCGAAGCCAGAACCCGCCTTCCATAAGATAGCGGCGCCAAAAGAAAAACCGAAACCGGTCTTCAAACCGACGACACCGAAAGCAAAACCTGATCAACGAAAAATTTGTCGACCGACGCTTGCGATTGGTGACTCCGTCCTGCTCGGTGTCGAAGATTATCTCGGCAGTACACTCAAACAACTGACGATTGATGCGAAACTCGGTCGACAGCTACGAGAAGCGATTCCGCTAAGTGAGCAGTATGCGTCGTACAATCAACATGGACGCCAAGTCATCCTCCATCTTGGAACGAACGGCAGCTTCCGCAAAGATCAGTTGAATAGCTTACTCGACCAATTTGCAAATGCCGATCACGTCTATCTCGTCACAGCACGGGTGCCACGCCCGTGGGAAGCAGAAGTCAATCAGATGTTACGAGAGGCATCAAAGCGGAAACGGGTCGAACTGATCGACTGGCATGCCACTGCTATCAAACACCCATCTTATTTTGAAGCGGATGGTGTTCATTTGAATATTAAGGGCGCCCGGGCCTATTCGAAGATTCTTGCGAAAGCAACGAATTGCGCCGTTTCGATAAAATAAAATCACGACAAACAAGGTAGCGGAACTATCCGCTACCTTGTTTTTTTTGTGTTCACCCTGTCGCAAGTAGTCCAAGGTAGATCAGACTGACACTAAGAAGGCTCAGCAAGACACCCAATGCATGTCGCCTGAATCCGAGTAAGAGCAGTGGTAAGGTGGCAATCCCAATCATCAAGACCCACCCGTCCCCTGCTGGACCACTGACCGGTAGTTGACCTAACGTCGGTTGTTCCAAACGACTGAGTGATGCACTTGCCATGAACAGAAGGATTAAAATAATACTCTCCATCCGGAGTAACGGACGCGGATCGTATGTCGAGTCGAAACGTAACCGACGCCGGACAAGTGTGCCATTACAAAAGGCGTAGAACAAAAGCGGCAACAACAAAAGATGCTTCAGCAACATGGCTTGACCGTATGGCACGCCCCATAGATTCGGATAACGTTCAAGCGGAATCGCCAGTTGCATCAGCAACAGACCTGACAGAATGACACCGGTAAAAGCAATCCGAGCAAACGGACTGAACCAGTTTAAAAAGGCGGACCAATGCTCGGTCGAACGGGCACCAACAGCTACCCAAAACACAACACCGATCCAAGCCGTCACACATAAAAAGTGACTGAACTGAAGCGTCCACCCAAGCGCCCCGTATTTCGCTGCGGCATGACTCGTTCCTGCAATGCCAATCCATATCGGGATCGTCAAGAGTGCGAGTAGGACGGACCGATGTTTTCGCCAAGCAAGTACGATCAATAGGAGTAAGACAGCGAAGTAAACGACAAGAAACATCCGACCGATATGCAAAAATAATCCTGTCCGTAGAGCCTCCGTCATCGTTTGCGTCGAAAGCAGAAAACGAACGGCACCGATGACCGGGATACTTGTTCCAAGAACAAGCATCCCAAGCCCCGCCACCGCCCACGACGTACCGTCCATTAATGGCGGTTTGTGTTTCGTTGAGATGAAGCGTAATACCAAATAACCCATCCAAATCGCTCCACCCATGTAGACAAGTAGTTCTCCTAGAAACGCACTCATATCGAACGACGACGGAATAAGAGAAGTAAGACGATGCTGACTAATAGTCCACCAACAATCCAAGGAAGAAGCGTCGGAACGAGTCCTTTTGAAACAGGTTCAGCTTCTGGGACGACCGCTGCCTTTGTTTCCATTGGCTCTGCTTTTTCAACTGTACTTGCTTCAGTTGTCGCGGCACCCATCACTGTAAATCCGATCGTTCCTTTCACGGGATGACCATCATCTGAAATCGATGCCCATTTAATCGTGTACTGTCCTTTTTTCAATGGTTTCGAGACGACGGCACTGAGTTCATTCCCGATGATGAGCGGTTTCGCAAGCGGCTGTTCGACACCGTTCGTATCCACTACACGTAAGGTACTCGTCTTTTCGACAGCCTCACTAAACGTCAAGCGGATTCGATCGACGGGCTCTGATAACACCGCTCCTTCTGCCGGATTGGAACTTTTGAGGCTCGTGTGTGCTTCAACGGAGATGGGAAGCAGACAAATGAGGAATAGAAGTGCAAATCGGATGATACGCATGTCGTTTACCTCCTTTCTGCTTGATGTGTATAAGAAAACCCGCTGTTTCCAGCGGGTCGTCCTTTATTGTTGCGGGCGACGACGGAGTGCGAAGAATCCAAGGATCGATGCTGCTGCAATACCAAGCAATGACCACACGATACCTGTCGTCGATGATGCTTCTTGCATACCACCGAGACCAGTGTTCGGCATTCCAGATGGTGCACCTTTGAATTTATCTGGGAACTGATCGACGATTGCTGTCGCTGTTCCTTCCCCTACGCCGTACATATGCGCGTACGCTTCGCGAATCGCTGGGTACGTTTTGTCGTAATCTTTTTCATTGTAGCTATTGAAGGCGAGTAAGAGTTGGTCAATATGGACCTTCAACCCTTCTTCCAAATCTTTTGCTTTCAAGCGTCCTTCCGTTGCTGCATCGAGGAATGCAGCTTGTTCGACACGGTACTCATCGAGTTCTTTTACAGCCATGTCGCGTGCTTGATCATCTTTTGCACCTGTTGCTTTGACGTAGTCGACGAAGTAGCCGATATGGCTCGACCAGATTTTCTTGAATTGTTGTGCTGCTTCACTGCCGTAAACGGAACCGATTGAAGCCGACAAGTCATCTGTATTTTGACTCAAGGCACCGGCTGCCGCGTCAAAGTCCTTTGCACCGTCAATCCCTTTTTGCATCGCGAGCACCGCAAGCGCTGCGTGCTCTGAGAAGTTCCGGTTGAGCCCGGCACGAAGATCGGCTGCTGGTGTATCGACTTTCGTATTTTTGAATTTGTCCGGATACTGATCAACGATCGCACCAGATAATCCTTCTCCGACCATATACATATGCTCGATTGCTTCACGTAGATTGCTGTAGGCAGCGTCATAATCACCAGCAACGTAACTATCAAACGATGTTAACAATTGCGTGATGTGGACTTTGAGCCCCTCTTCGAGATCTGCTGCTTTCAATCGCCCGCCTGTTGCTTTATCAAGGAATGCAGCCTGCTCGACACGGTATTCATCCAAATCTTTTAATGCTTTTTGTTTAGCATCTTCATCTTTTGCTCCAGTTGCTTTGACGTAATCGACGAAGTAACCGATGTGGCTCGACCAGATATCTTTAAACGCTTTTCCTGCATCGTCACCGTAGACAGAACCGACAGCTGCCGCTAAATCATCCGTATTTTGATTCAATGCGCCTGCTGCTTGTTCAAAATCTTTTTTACCATCAATTCCTTTTTGCATCGCGACGACTGCGAGATATGCGTGTTCAGATAGAATTTGATCGAGTGTCGCTCGCAGATCCGATGCTGGAGAGGAGACATCTAGTGAGACTTTTCCTGAACTGTGAGACATCTTACTATGGTCCTCATGACCATGTGCACTGACACCTGCTGCTGGAATCAACAATGCGGCACTTAGCGGAACAGCGAGATACGACTTTTTCATCTTCATCTTATGAACACCCCTTTGATTTTTTGGACTTCACATAGATAACGTATGGAGTTCATAAATGGTTTTATCTTTTTACATTTTTTATTTAAAATATTTTTTAATTAGAAATAAACTTATGTAGTACTTTCATTATTTTTAGTTTTTATTTACTCATTTCACGAAACAGCTGACTTATTTTCTAATCAATTCATTAGAATCTTCTTATAACCGCATCTTTTATTTTTTAGAACAGGAGTGAAATCATGAAACGAATCGTCATTGGCGCATTGCTCGCTTCCCTCGTCGTCTCGCAAGCAGTTGGACCTGTCGAAGCAAAAAGTAAATCGAAGAAGAAACCTGTCGTGCAAGTCGATCGAGACAAAAATGGCATCCCGGATGCTTGGCAAAAACAATATCATTTGGGATATGGAAAACAAGTCGCAACAAAAGATCACGATCGCGATGGTCTAACGAATGCACAAGAGTATCAACTTCGCCTCACTCCAACAAAATCAGATTCGGATCGTGACGGAATCAAGGATGGAAAAGAGGATGCGGACCGCGACTCTCTTACGAACCAACAAGAATACACAGCGCACTTGAACCCATTGAAAAAGGACTCTGATCAAGATGGTATTTCTGATGATAAAGAAGACCAAGATCAAGATCGATTGACGACACGAGAAGAATTCATCGTGAGTACGCAGCCACTAAAAAATGATTCAGATCGTGACGGCATCAAAGATAATGAAGAAGACCGGGATCGAGATACGCTTATCAACGAAGATGAATTTGAACTCGGTTCCGATCCGACAAAAGCCGATAGCGATCAGGATGGAACACGAGATGATCAGGAAGATACGGATCAAGACGGCGTTCGAAATAATCAAGAACTCAAGCGGATCATGATCAAAGTAACGGATACGAACAAGAAAAAGTTCGAGTGGCGCTATAGTAATGAACATCAACGGAAAGAGTTGCGCTTTAAAGACGAAATCGGTATCACTGACGTTGCGACGTTAAAAGATCGCCTCCTCGTCACACCATCGATGACAGAAGAAGAAGTAATAACGTTAATCGCACAGGCACTTCAATTACCGAACATCAAAACGGTACACGTCCAAGTCAAGTTCTATAATGGACAGGAACTCGAATCGGAAGATGAGCACTCGGATGACGACGGTACATCGGCTGATTCCGGGGATGATGAAGGAGATGACGATTCCGACGATCATGGAGATGATCATGGCGATCATGATGAGGAGGATTAAGAATATATGCTAAAAAGAGAGGACGGAAAATTCCGCCCTCTCTTTTTGATGTCTCTATTAGTGATGGTGACCACTACTTCCGCCAGCTGGTTTTGCTCCACCTTGTAAGATTTTTAAATCCTGCGCCGACAGTTTTCCGACGATGAATTGCCGTGTCGGCATGATCATCGCACCTTCCCTGCTCGCATGCGCTTTGACATAATACAAGCCGGATTTCGGTAATGTCTTCGCAATCGTGTAGACACCCGGCTTCGTCTCTTCTGCCGGTTCCATACTATAGCGGACTGTTCCGTCTGCTTTCCAGATTTCGAAGTGGACATAGTCGACTTTTTGAGCCGGTTTCGCTTCACGCCAAACCGTCGCTTCGAACGTTTGCTTTTTCTTTGCGTCCGGTTGTACGTCTTTTGGGATATTCATTTTGATCGATAACGGATGAACGACTGCGTACTGCTCCGCCGCATCAGAATCAACGGCGCAGCCGGCAAGACTCGTCGTCGTGACGAGCAGTCCACCAAGCACGAATGTTTGCATCGATTTACGCATTGAAGAACCTCCTTACACTCGGAATACGACGAATGACGAAGAAATCGAGTAACCAGACGACGAGCAACGAGAGTCCGACAAGTGGGAAGACAATTCCCAGCACAACAAGCACAGCAAGGAATCCTTTCAACATGAATGCTTTCGGTCCTTTCGGCGCCCCCATCCCCTTGCTTGGTTTCCGCTTCAACCACAGATAGAAACCGCTGACTGCAACAAGAATGATGCCAAGACAAATCAGCAGACTGATTAACTGGTTGAACCAGCCGAACTCTGTTCCTTTGTGAAGCGTGATTCCGGTCGCGACGATTTTACCGACGACGCCATAGTTGTCATAGCGGTAATCGGCGAGCACGGCACCTGAATATTGATCGAGATGAATCGTCGCTTCATCCTGTGCCTTCGCTGGAAACGCGGACAGCGTATAGACTCCACTCGGATCACTCGGGATGCTGATCTTAAAGCTTGGGTCCATCCCTTGTTGTTTGCCGATCGCAACGATGTCATCAATCGAAGCTGGGACGGCTCCTTCGACTTTCGATCGCGGAACATCAAGTGTTTCGGCAGCCCACGGGACTTCTGCGATATCCTTCGTTTGAAGAGTTGACTTCGGTGCTTCCCCACCCCAGATGGACGGTGGATAACCAAGACCTTGGTTCGTGACGAGTGACTGGAAGTTCGTCCCCCAGAAGCCAGACCACGGAAGACCTGTCAGGATGAGGAATAACATTCCTGCTGTGATCCAGAATGCCGGAACGGCGTGGAGGTCACGACGAAATAACTTCTTGCCTTGACGAAGACGTGGGAACAAAACACCTGACAGCCCCTTTTGCTTACGCGGGAACCACAAGAATAATCCTGTCACGATCAGAACGATCGCCCAACACGCAACAAGTTCGACAATCCGGTCGCCTGTCGTTCCTGCCATCAGCTCTCCGTGGATCTCTTCGATTTTGTTCATGATCCGGTCACCATCCGGTAATGTTCCAATGATCTTACCGGAATACGGATTGACGAAGACCGTCGCCGACATTTTAGGTGACGAGATATTCACTTCACTTGATCGGTTGTCGGATTCACCCGGTCGGTATGACGTGACGAACGTGTCCGGATACTTCGCTTTAACGCGATTGATTTGTTCCGTCGCAGTGATGCGATCTGCTTTTGGTGTAACGTCATAATATGATTGATACAGGACGTTTTCGATTTGTGGCTTAAATAAATAAATCGATCCTGTCACAGCAAGCATGACTAGGAACGGTGCAAAAATGATACCAGCATAAAAGTGCCATCGCCAAATCGTCCGATAAGCAGAAGAAGTCGGTGCTTTTTTGACCGTCTCTTCCGTCTGTATGAGATTCATATGTATCCTCCTTCGACAGGAAATATGTCCACTCTGTGAACACCTTTTAGTATAAGCGTTTACAATCCCTTTCCATCCACTGGCTTGTGACGATAAATTGCCAATCCAGTGTGTAAACCACGTTGCTTTTAAGAAGTGATGTGCGTCATTTTTTGACAATGATTTCACTTCTTTGATGGATTATTTCTTATTTCAAAAAACTATCCTCATTTATAAAACCAAACTTTATCCAAAAAAGCGAATCCATTATCGGATTCGCCGTTGTATTTAGATTTACATCGAGGACTCTTCTTTCAACGATTCCTTTTGACGATGATGATGGACGATCCCGATGACTGCTGCTCCAATAAGGATCATGATGATTGATCCGATGACGCCAGGATTCACCTGTAGCCAGTTCCACAGTTCCGACCAGGTCACAGCTTCTCCGATTCGAATGATGATGAATGTCCACAGTCCCGTATAGACGCCTGCTGCTAAGAACGTCATCGCTAAATAACGCGGTAACGGATAACCGAGAAGTCCAGCGACATAATGAATCGGATGTCTGACGCCGGGTAAGAAAAATGATAGTCCAATTGCCCATAACCCGCGTCGTTTGATAATTGCTTTTGCTCGTTCTAAGAAACGGGACTTCATCCAGCGTTTGACGAGTGGAATTTCTCGAAAGAACCGGGCAAGCAGATAAAACCATGTAAAAGCGATAAAGAAAATCGGCCATGCCGTCAACCAGATGACGACCGGATACATTCCTTCTCTTAAACGCAGTGCTGCAAAACCCATCATTAAGACATCGTCCGACAATGGGGTAAACATGATTCCGCCAGCTAGGCGGACGAGTGCCATGACATCCATCACATATCCCTACTTTCTGTTTCTCTCTATATTCAGTATCCCCGATTTTTCTAAAGTTGAGCCCCGTCCGTTTCTTAAGTTCTTCTTTAGCTGTACTTTTTTGAGCAAAATAAATCGTCATCGATTTCGGAAAGCCTGTTACGTCATATGAATGGGTTCAGCCCCTTTTCATAAAAAATCCTTTTTCCACCTCGAGAAAAAGGGTTTCATCCGTTCGTTCGAGAAGGGGTACAACGTACATCCGAACGCTCATCTGATAGGAGGAATTTCCATGTTGCATCGCCGGAAGACCTATACGATTCGTCCCGAACGCCTAGAAGAATTTACTGAGTTTTTTCATACCTACCTGTATCCGCTTCAAGTCAGTCATGGTGCCCGTCTCGTTGGTCGCTGGGTGACGGAAGCAGAAGATGAAGTCATTGCTATCTGGGAATACCGCGACCGCGAACATTACGAACAAGTCGATCGTGATGTCCGAAACAGTGCCTTACGCCGTGAAGCGATGAAGAAACGCGCGCGCCTCGGCAAAAACCTCTATATCAAATCCTATGAAGATTTCATGACGTCGACTGGTACGTACGCTCCCCCTCGCGCGATCGTCAGCGTGACCGCGTACATCACAAACGATGCCGGTGAAGTCCTGCTCGTTCGCAACCTCCACCGGGGTGATACGTATGAGATGCCGGGTGGACAAGTCGAAAATCATGAGTCGATTCTTGACGCGATCAAACGAGAAGTCAAAGAAGAAACCGGGATTGATGTCACAATCGATGGAATTACCGGTATCTATCAAAACGTCTCAAGTCATGTCCTTTGTGTCTGTTTCCGCGGAAAATACGTCGGTGGTGAACTTACGACACAAGAAGGCGAAACGACGGATGTCGGCTTCTTCCCACTGACACGTGACTCGCTGAGTGAATACATCAAACGGGATCATTTCCAGTTGCGGACGCTTGATGCAATGGATCCGCACTACTTCCCGCATGCCTTATATAAAGTCAGACCGTATGAGCTGATCAGCCGGTATGACGGTAATGCAACGTCATCTTCACGATAAAACAAAAAATCCCCTTGCAGATTTTTCTCTACAAGGGGATTTTTTCAGTTATGTTGTCAATCGAGCAGTGATTCCAGCATCATCGGTGACATAGACAGCATCTGCTTGATCCGTAACGGTATAAGCAGAAGACTTCAACGTCTCGATTGCTGCTCGGAGCGTCGCTTGATCCGGATAACGCAGCGTCCAGTAGACAAGTCCGACCGCATCTTCCGGATTCGTCGGTGCGTCAACTCCCGACCAGACGTTCAGACCGATGTGATGATGGTAACCGCCAGCAGCGACGAACAACGCACGCATCCGCGAAGCGTCAGCCGCAACCTCAAAGCCGAGCGTGTCGACATAAAATGTCCGCGCTGCTTCGAGTGTCTTGACGTGGAAATGGACATGTCCCATGACCGTCTCGGCCGGCATACCATACCAGTCTTCTTCTCCAGCTTCGACGAGCATACTTTGCCAGTCGACAGGATCGGTCGTCATCTTAACATCTCCATTTGCTTCATACGTCCATGTCTCACGTGGACGATCGGCATAAATCTCGATCCCGTTCCCATCCGGATCCGATAAATAAAAGGCTTCACTGACAAGATGGTCACCTTGACCAATTTCAATCCCTTGTGCGATCAAGTTGCGGATGACGAAACCGAGTTCTTTTCGGTTCGGTAGCAAAATCGCAAAATGATATAACCCGGCAACCGAGTTCGGTGGGAAACGGCGGGCATTCGAATGAACTTCGAGCTCAACGAGTGGTGTACCTTGTGCGCCAAGAACTGTTAGCTGATCCGTTTGTGTCAGTACACGTAATCCGAGTGATGCTGTATAAAATGAAACGGAACGGTCAAGATCCGTGACGCGTAAACGAACGGGACCAAGTGTAATCTGTGGGTGAATCGACATGTTGTTTCCTCCTTCAATGAAATAGCTTGTACCTCTATTATTACGCGGAAGTGATGGAAGCGGAAGTAGGCACGAATAAGTGGTATAGTATCCTAAACGATACCATGAAGGAGGAAGACCGATGGAAGAGACACCAAGCTGTCGAGTCGAGACCGCACTCGAAATCTTGACCGGAAAATGGAAACCGTCGATTTTACTCGTCTTGATCACACACGGAACGCTCCGCTTCAGTGAATTGAAACGACAATTGCCGAACATTACGCAAAAGATGCTGACAGCTCAATTGCGCGAGCTCGAACTAAACGATATCGTGCATCGCGAGATTTACCAAGAAGTCCCGCCACGCGTTGAGTATTCGCTGACGGATTACGGTCGGACACTTATCCCGGTTCTTGACGCCATCAATGCATGGGGCGAACAGCACGTCATTCATCTTGAAAATAAAGAAAAAGTAACTTCTGCCTCCCAATGAGAAATCCATTTCGATGTGATTTCTCATTTTTGTATGGAATAAACTGTCTATTCCCCCGTATACTAACCTAATAGACTTCTGTTTTCGGAAAGGAATGAGTCCTCATGCATCAACTCCATGCAATCGAGCAACTCGTTGCTCGGCTCAAACAAGATCCTGCAGTCGAAGCCATCTTCTTGAAAGGATCCTTCGGACGAGGAGAAGAAGACGTTCATTCAGACATCGATCTGTACTGTCTCGTCTCGGAAGAACGCCAAACGAAATTTTTATCACGTCGACTGTCCCACCTCTCTGTTTATCGCCCCATCATCTGGAAAGATGAGATCGACATCATCGCACCACAGATGATCGTCGTCTATGATGATTTGTTACATATCGATTTATTCACGGTGACACTTGATTCGCTAAACCATAAGGATCAATTACGTGTCCTGTACGATCCAAAACAGCAATTGACGGACTTTACGGATACTTGCGACTTGACGCTTTCCGCACAAGAAGCGACCGATGAAGCGATTGATGCCGTCTGGTTCTTGTTCCAATACAAAAAAGCAGCGGCACGGGGAAACGACTTATGGGCAGTCGAGATGCTCCGGAGCGCCTTGATCAAGTTCGCGAAAGTCTTGCTTCATCACCATACTCCAGATCGGGCGCAGCTCGGATTAAAGACGATTCCGACGACATTGCCTGACGGTCCACGCCTTTCTCTTGAATCAATCTATGAAGTCTTGACACCCGCAACGCATGCTGAAGCGGCTCAACGTTATCTGGCATGTCTAGAGACTGAACGGAAGACACTCGATCGGACGCTCGTCACGCATCCCGAAACACTCGACTTACTCGATCGATTAACGTATGAACTATCGATGCAACAAGTAAAACGATAACAACAAAGGAGTAGCAGGCATTTGCCTGCTACTCCTTTGTCTGCTCACCTATCATCGTGTCAATTGAATCTCTTTTGATTGTCCACCTGCCCAGCCAAAACCGGATGAGACTTCAAGCTTCGGATTTTTGACCTGTTTCGGTAATTCAAAGACGATGTTGCCGGTTTTTTCGATATTCGGGTTGATCGTCTCTAGGAAGAAGCCCATGCCGTCTTCATTCGCATAGAGATCGAGTTCCGTATCGGCTGAATACTCGGTATCGCCCACATTGACTTTAAACATGTTGCTATCGACGAAGCGCTCTTCCTTATCTCCATTTAGAATCGTCAGACCGATGACTAAGAATTGTCCTGATGTTTTCTTTTCGCCAAGGACGTTCGATAACGTGTCGACCATCTTGACGTCATTGGCGACATACGTCAATTTCCCGACCTTTACCTGATCCTTGATGCCATAGGTTTTCTTGACCGGCTTCGCCGCTGCTTTTGCTTTCACTGGTTTTGCTTCTGATTTGACTGCTTCTTGTTCGACCTCTACTTTTTTCTCTGGTGCCACTTGTTCTTCATCATCTCCTAGATTTCCAAGGATGACTGCTCCGATTACGATGATTCCTGCCCACTTCAATCCTTTTTTCATGTTACTTCCTCCTTTTAATATGGCTGACTCACTTCTAATAGCCCTAGTATAGGAAGAAGCAACCCCTTATCCTTTACACTTTTTTAACCAGGTTATTTTTTGTTTATGGTTTGATAAAAAGATTGACAAAAATAAAAGAGAACGCTGATTTCAGCGCTCTCCTCTTCTTATTCTCCTTTGACCCGGATGACGATTTTGCCTTTTGCATGTCCTTCTTCGCCATAATCATGCGCTTCCTTGATTTGGTCGAGATCAAAGATCCGGTCGACGACGGGTTGTAGCTCGCCACGTTCGACGGCTTTAGCGATATGTTGCAAACGCTCACCGGTCGGTTGCATGAAGACGTAGGCCGAACGGGCATTGTGTTGTTTCGCTTGCTCTTCATCGGGTGGTGTGGAAATCGAAACAAGCATCCCATTTGGTTTCAGCATCTGATAGAGCTCCCCTTGCTTGTCTCCGCCCATTGTATCGAATACAAAATCGACGTCCCGGACACGGTCGGCTGGATTTTCTTGTTTGTAGTCGATGACTTCGTCGGCTCCAAGCGATTTTACCCAGTCGACATTTTTCGTACTTGTTGACGTAATGACGTACAACCCGTTCGCTTTCGCAAGTTGGATTGCAACCGTTCCGACGCCCCCTGATCCGGCACCAATAAAGATCCGATCACCTGGCTTCGCATCCATCACTTCGAACATGACCTGCCACGCTGTATGCGAGACGAGCGGAAGGGACGCTGCTTCTGCGAAACTGAGCGATTCTGGTTTTTTCACGACAAGATGCGCATCAACTGCGACATACTCCGCATAGGTCCCTTGACGAGCGATTTCTGGACGACTGAAGACGGCGTCCCCGACTTGAAGATCCGAGACGTTTTCTCCGACTTCCTGAATCACTCCTGCAACGTCCCAACCGATAACGAGCGGCATTTCGTAGCTCAGCATCTGACGCAAGTACCCCTCTCGTAACTTCCAGTCGACCGGATTTACGCTCGCGGCATAGACTTCAATTAAAACATCATCTGGCCCGATGACCGGCTTTTCCAGTTCTCCGATCTTAAATTGTTCCGATCCACCATACTGTTCAATGTAAGCTGCTTTCATCCGTTGACTCCTCCTTCGATAATCATTCCCTATCTTCTTCCCCGTCCGTTCCACCAACAAACAGTCTGAGAATAGACAACAGCTCCCCACTGATCAATGAGGAGCTGTTTCGTTAACGATTCGTTTGCTGAAGGGTAGACGCCGTCTCGTTCAAGGCATGAATCGCCTGTTGCAGTTCCATGACCTGTCCGACTTGATGACGTGTCAGACCTGATAATGACTCACTTTGCGCGAGCAAGGCATTCATGAACGTGTCGAGTTGACTGGTTGCTGTCGTGATAGCAGTAAGACTACTTGTCATCGTCGCGAACTGAGTCTGCGCCGACTGGATCGAACCGACGACTTCCGTTGTATTCGTCTCAATCGTCTGTAGCGCCAATTGACTCTCTGCCATCCGTTCTTCCTGTTCACGTAACAAGGTCGTACTGGCATGAATCGAGTTTCCGGTTTGCGTAACATCCTGCTCAACACGTTCAATGATCGTATTGATTTCCTTCGACGCTTCTGCCGTCTGTGATGATAGATTACGAATTTCTTGCGCAACGACCGTAAAACCTTTTCCGAACTCGCCCGCGCGAGCCGCTTCGATCGACGCGTTAAGACTAAGCAGATTCGTTTGCGTCGCAATCGCGTTAATACTCGACGTGATAGCGACGATCTCCTGGAAACGCCCAGCAAGCTGTCCGAACGACGTGACCGACTCATCCATGCTCGTCGTTAATTGTTGCAGCGATTGTCCGGCAAGACCGATCGTCTGCCTGCTTTGTTCAGCTGTTGTCCGCGATGACGAACTCCGCTCGAGCGCACGGTCGACTGATACCGTTACCTCTTGCATCCGGTTAACTTGTTGTTCGTTCAGTTGACGGATTTCACGAATCGCTTGGACGCTGCCTGCCGCTTCACTTGCCAGCTGTTGCATCGCTAGATCGACCTGACTGAAGGAATCCTTCGCCGCGTCGACCGTCTCACTCATCTCTTCTGTGAACGTCGTCACTTCCGTTGCCGTTGCTGCCGTTTGCTCAAGGGCGACTTGCGATGTTGCCGCGTAAGCTTCCGACCGTTCCTGTTCTTGGCGGACTGCCAGCATGACGTTCCGTCCGAAGACGGCAACGAAGACAGCCGCTGAGAAGATCATCAAGTAGATGACATATGCGACGATCAAGTCAAATGTGTTCGTAAAAACAATCGTACCGTTGGCTGTGAATAACGCCATTTCAAGTAGTCCGAAGATCCCAGCCAGAACGACGAGACGCGGAATCAAATAGACGATCGAAATCGTCAAATAAAGATAAGCAATCGTCCAGATACTTAGGGACGGTAATGTCGTCAAAACCAAGGCGAGGACGAGATACGTTAATGTCACTTGAACATATTTCCCACTCGGACGATGTCCGAGGAGGCGGTTGCCGACCAGCAACGCGACCGTCAAGATCAGACCACCGACTAAAAACTGATAGAACACACTGATGGGAACGTAATTCATTTGGGCAAATACGAAAATCAACGGATGCGCAATTGTAATCAACGTTGCAATCAGACGGGATAAAATCTTTGTACTTTGTTGCTCGAGGGCAGATACCATCTTGTTCAAACTCCTTCATCATAGTAAAGTCATACAATTGTTCATCGGCAGAAAGAATTCAATCGTTAAGTCCCTCGGATGACTTTTTTTCTTGACGCTTTCTTGAGAGCGGGAGTACGTTTAACGTAGACTTTTTTCAGAAAAGAGGATTCCTATGCTCTATGTACTCGTAGGTCTCGCAGGTGTTCTCGGTGCCTCTGCACGTTATGGACTTGGACTGCTGATTGGCAACTTGACGACTGGTCCGTTTCCGTGGCCCACGCTTGCGATCAACTTGATCGGTAGCTTTCTGCTCGGCTATGCGACACACTTCCTATTTCGAACGAAACTCTTGCATCAATATGCGATTACAGCTATTGGAACGGGCTTCATCGGCTCATTCACGACATTTTCGACATTCAGCGTCGAGACTGTGACCTTATTTAACGAACGTCATTTAGCGGATGCGTTCCTCTACGTACTCGTCAGCCTGTTCGGCGGTCTGTTCCTGTCTTATCTTGGTTACGCGCTTGGAACAAGACGATTGCGGCACGTGACGAAAGGACGTGAGTGAATGGAATTACTCGCCCTTGCCATCGGTGCTTTTTGTGGAGCCATCAGTCGTTTTGCTGTCAGTCAATGGATCAAGACGATGTGGAAACGTGAATTCCCACTAGCCACATTCCTCATTAACGTACTCGGCTCATTTTTGCTTGGTCTCGTCATCGGTTCACATCTCGATACGACTTGGACGTTACTGCTTGGTACCGGCTTCCTCGGATCGTTTACGACGTTCTCGACGTTTAAGATTGAAACGTTACAGCTCTTACAAGATGGAAACCGTAAAGTACTCGCCTTCTACTTGATATGCAGTTATGGATTCGGAATCCTCGCTGCCTTTTTCGGTATCACCTTGACCGCTTGATTAAAAAAAAGAGGCGATGGAAAAATCCATCGCCTCTTACATGTAATTTTAATCATTCATCCAGAACAGACCGACCGTCTCTGCTCCGGCATGTGTCCCAATTGCCGGTCCGAACGTGCCTTCAAGAATCGTCAGATCCGGGAATTTCGCTGCGACCTGTTGGCGCAGTTCTGCTGCCATTTCGGGTGCCATCGTCGTCGCAACATATATCCGGTTCTTATAGAACGTGTGTTGACGCATCGACTCATCGATTTGTTTGACCATCTCGATGTAGGCTTTCTTAAGAGAACGCGCTTTTTTGAATGGTACGACTTTTCCCGCTTCATCCGTCGTGATGATCGGTTTGATGCTGAGTAAGTTCGCAAGGAACAGGTCTCCTGACGAGACACGTCCACCGCGACGCATCGTCTCCATATTACCGACGATCATATAAAAATGGGTCTTTTTCGTCAATGCTTGTAACGCCGCAACGATTTCTTCGACCGATTTCCCCTGTGCCTCAAGTTCCATTCCGTAACGAATGAATTCCTGTTGGTTTTCGAACGCGGTATGGGAATCGATGATATGAACCGGGAAGCTTGCCGCTTCCGCTGCTGATGCTGAGCTTTGAACGGTACTTGATAAGCCATTCGTACAATGTACTGCAATCGCGCAGTCATATCCTTCTTCTTTTAGCCGTTCGTATGTCCCGACGAACTCACCAAAGATCGGTTGTGAAGTTTTTGCAATCAGCTTTTTGTCCGCATCCAGGGCACGAAACAGACGCTCGACCGTAATGGCATTCTCTTGATACGCCGTATCACCAAGTAAAATTTGAATCGGCACGACATTGACGCCGATCGCTTCCGCCTCTTCTTTCGTGAAATAGGCCATACTATCGGTCACCCATGCAATTTTAGTCATTTTCCTTAGCCTCCGTTAGATTCTTCTCGCTCTATCCTACCATATACAGGAGTGGAAATCGCAAGATACCTCATGACATCATCTGAAAATGAAACGATGTACGCTTATGATAGTGCTCACCGGCACGCAAGACAACGGAAGGGAAATCTGGTTGATTGATCGCATCCGGCAGCCCTTGTGTCTCAAAACAGATGCCCAGGTACGGCGTTGCCCGTCTTCCACAAATCGTGAACTCGCCTGACAAGTGATTGGCCGTGTAGACGACGACCCCCGGTTGGTCGGTTACGACCCGTAACCGCCGCCCGCTGATTGGTTCGTCAAGAACGATTTCCCCACCTTCTCTAAGCAGGAAGGGATGATCCACCCCGCTACCCGCTTGACGAAGTTGTTCGTCTGGTGCGTGTGTGACTTCATGTAGAAAACGGGCATCGAGAAAATCAAAAACGGTGTCTGTTACCGGGAGAATGTCACCGGTCGGTACGGCATCTTTCGTCAACGGAATATAAAAAGGGGCGTCCATTCGTAGGACGTGCTGTTCGATTGTCGTCTTCGCCTCACCCGTCAAATTGAAGTACGTATGATTCGTCGGACTGAACGGTGTCGAGGCCGTCGTCTCCGCTTCATAATGAACATGCAGGACGTTCTCGTCTGTCCATTCGAAGGTCAACTCAAACGATAAGTGACCTGGGTAGCCGTTCTCTCCATTCGGACTATCTAATCGTAGGACAAGTCGGTCATCGTTGATTTCGTGCGTGAACATCCGGTTCGCCCAATTCTCGCTTCCCCCGTGAAGATGATGCTCGCCTTCATTTTGTTCAAGTACATACGTCATTCCTTCGAGCGCGAACGCTCCGTTCGCGATTCGTCCTCCGACACGTCCGATCGTTGCGCCTAAATGGTGTGGATCATCCTGGTATTCTGACAGGTCATCAAATGCGAGTACGACGTTTTCAATCATCCCTTGCTGATCTGGAACCCGTATCGCAAGAATTTTTGCGCCTCGGTTCAAGATATCGACACTATGTCCATGAACATTCTCTAACGTGAACCGTAACAAGTACTGATCTCCTAGTTGACCCACTTCTGTTGTCGTAATCATCATCTGCTTCCTCCTGTACAATACGTTTTGCTGTTTTCCTATTTACCCTTGAAGCAACACAAAAAAACAACAGTAGCAAAGTGCCACTGTCGTCAAGGCGATGGAAAAGGTAGCCGGACTTCGATTCGTGTTCCTTGATGGATAATGGAATAGACGCGTAGTGACGCAGCCGGACCATATGTCACCTCCAGTGCGCGTCGAATCAAGAACAGATTCGAATCACCTGATTCTTTTTGATCCAGTTGTTGCATCACAGCAAGCGGCATTCCTTGCCCATTGTCTGCGACTTCGATGATCCAACCCGTCGTCGACTTAAAGGCGCGGACATCAATCCGGTGATGCCGTCCTGCCTTTACGAACGCGTGACGTAGTGCATTATCGACAAGCTGTGTCACGAGGAACGGGAAAACGAAGTATTCCTCAACGGAAGTCTCGATGTCGAGATCGACCGTGATATCAGCGGATGTCAATTGATTCGGACGGCGGCGTGTACCTTCGAGCGATAGATAAGCTTTTAGCGTCGCTAGTTCCTCACGCAGTGGATGTTCATCGTGCCGCGTCGCTGTCGTCAAAAGTTGAAGCAACGCATTCAATTGATGTTTTACAGGAGTTCCGGGATCGGCTGTCCGCTGAATTTCTTCGATGATGCCTTTGAGATAACTGACGTGTAACATAGGTTTCATCTTTCTACCGCTTAATCGGAGCAACTGCTCTTCTCGGTGCATGTATAACTCTCGTGCTAATAAACGGACAAGTTGTTCCGTCATTCGCTCGACCGTATCGTCAAATAGATCTTTCGAGAAATAACAGATGACACCCGCCTTTTGACCGTTGATGCGTATTGGATGAAAGCTTAGAATCTGTCCCGTCAGTTCATCTTCCTGTCGGACGGGTTCTTCTGCCTCAATCCATTGTTGTTCCTCACGTCTCGGTTGTTCGCCACAGACAGCAGGTTGCTGTTCCGTCATATCAATGACGACCTCCGTCGCTCCGAGCAAGACGACACGTTGCATTTTCGTTTCCTTTAATAATGTCACTCCGATTTGTCGGGCGACTTCTGACGTCAATCCCTGCTTTCGTAAGGGTTGCAACGCTTGTAATAACCGATCAGAACGCTCCGTTTGTCGGACGAAGAGATCACCTTCGAGTCGAAGTTGCGTTCGTAAAATCATGATAAACAGTATGACACCACATGTGTTCGCGAATAATAGCGGAAACACCGCATGACTGATTAAATCAAGCGCCTGCGTCGTGTCTGGAGCCAGCAACAACGTGATTCCACTTTCAAAGAACAATGCGACTAAGACGATGCCGACTGGTGGAATCAAGGCATAGTCATCCCGTAAGCGCCAACGTTTCCGGTACCATCCACTCACGAGTCCAGCTATCATCGCAATGATCCAACCTGCTTCTGCTCCTAGAGAACCGAGTAAATAGCGGTGCAACCCGACTAGACATCCTGTGATCCCACCGACGATTGGTCCACCGATCAGACCGCTCGTCACGATGACTGCTAAACGTGTATCAAGTAATAAAGCATCCTTTTTGACGGATAACCCGAGTAACGGATCGATCGTTGTATCATTCGAAAGCACGATTCCCGCATAGTTCATTAAAATACCAGATGATACGAATGCTAAAAGAAGTGGTACATTCATCCCGCGGTCCATCTTGAATATGTATCGAGAAATGCGCCACTGGGACAATAGAAAGGCTAACAGTGCTAACATACCTAAACGACTCAGTAAGAATGGAATCTGATCAAGCACGGAATACCTCCTCGTTTCATAGGACGCGAATCGACAATACGGTAGTTGTAGATTACATTCCCGCTCACTCCGCCATTCTCCTATCATGACCGCTGAAAGTTCACACAATCCGCAAGTTCTTAATTTTTTGACTGATGTGATATAAAAAAATCGGCTCCTCGATGAGGAACCGACCATCTTATCCTTCTGCTTCTACTTGTTCAGCTGGATGCAACCAAATCTTGACGCGATTGATTTGATAGTTCTCCATCTCCATTACTTCAACCGAAAAGTCTGGTGTATCGATGTGCTCACCGGGTTGAAGATCAATGTTGTGCATCTGAATCCAGCCGCCGATCGTATCCACGTCCTCGACGTTCGTAAATCGAATGTTGAAACGTTCTTCTAAATCCACGAGTAATACAGTACCGTCCAGTAAAAATTCATCAGATTTGATTTGTTCGATTTCTTCGACTTCATCTGCATCGAATTCATCACGGATTTCGCCGACGATTTCTTCGAGTAAGTCTTCCATCGAGACGAGTCCTGCTGTTCCACCATATTCATCGACGACGAGTACGAGGTGTGTCCGGGTCCGTTTCATCTTCCGCAATGTGTCCTGAAGTGATGTTACTTCAGAAACGACCGGTAGTTCCTTGACGTAATGTGTCACCGGATGTTCGTTCCCGTTCGCAAAATCCGTCAAGACTTCCTTGACGTTGACGTATCCAAGAATCCGGTCTTTATCGTTCTCTTCTGTGACCGGATAACGCGTATACGGATTATCCATGAAGATTTCCATCAGTTCATTCTTCGTCAAACGTTCCGAGATCGTCTCCATCCGCATTCGTGGAACCATTAAGTCTTTGACAATATGCTCGTCAAAGGCGAAGACGTTCTGCATGAGAGCAAGTTCCGTCTGATTGATTTCACCACTTTGGAAACTTTGCGCCATGATGATTTTCAATTCATCTTCTGAGTGGGCTTGTTCATGTCCTGCTGGTTTGACACCGAACAGACCAAGGAACAGGCGTGCTGAACCGTTGAGTAACCAGATGAACGGATACATAATCTTCCCGAACACATACAGCGGACGAGCAAATAACAATGTCATGCGTTCTGCATACTGAATCGCGAGTGTCTTCGGAGCAAGTTCCCCGATGACGACGTGTAAGAACGTTACGGATACAAATGCGATACCAAACGACAAGAGTGTTGAAACAGCAGCAGAGATCCCGAAGTCATCGAAGACCGGATGCAAGATCTTTTCGACTGTCGGTTCTCCAAGTGCCCCAAGACCGAGTGCCGTGACGGTAATACCGAGCTGACAGGCAGACAAGTAATAATCAAGATCACCGGCGATTTTTTTCGCAAGGACCGCACTTTTATTGCCATCCTGGATCATCTGATCCAAACGCGACATCCGCACTTTGACGACAGCGAATTCCGATCCGACGAAGAACGCCGTCAACACGATCAACAACACCACTAAAAATAAATTGATGAATAATATAGTATCCAAAATCCCCTAAACAGGGGTCACCTCCATTGTTTTGTATTAAAGCTGTGCAATCAGAGAAGCAATCAATGTCAGACGTCGGGACAGTTCTAAGCGAATCGCTTGTTTTTCGACTTCCGTCGACTGCAACAAACGTTGCTCGAGTCCTTCAACCGTCGTCTGTAATTGTTGTACTTCCTGATAAATCGTCTCTCCTGTTTTTTGTTCTCGTTCCGTAAAAGAAGCAAGAATCTCTTGCAGGGAAAGCCGTTGAGACTTCAAATATTCAATCTTTTCGATTTGATGAATGACCGATTCGTCATACAAACGGTAGCCCGATGCAGTACGCTCTGATGTTAAGAGACCGAGTGATGTGTAGTAATCAATCGTTCGTTTTGATAAGCCGGTGGTCTCCGCGACCTGACCGATTCGAAGTAACGCCTTCCCAAAAGATTCTCACCTCCTTGCCATAGTTAGTTCTTTTATTTTATCATGTCAAAACCATACAGTAAAACGTCATGCTTTTAATAAAAAAACGATTACTCCCGTTGATACGAGAATAATCGCTTATACACTTCTAATTTTAAACTGTGGCAATTGGCTCTTCGACCGCTATACCAACGATCGACCGTTCTAATAATTCGACGACATCATACGTGGCGACCGCTTCATCCACTTCCTTCGCCTTCGTACCGTCACTAAGCATCGTCAAACAGTACGGACATGCTGACCCGATGACGGATGGTTGGACGGTCAACAATTGTTCCGTCCGCGCGACGTTGACACGTGCACCAACTTTTTCTTCTTGCCACATCATGCCACCACCAGCACCACAACACATGCCTTTTTCACGGTTACGTTCTGTCTCGACGAGAGTGATGCCTGGAATTTTCTCGAGAATATAACGCGGTGCGTCGTAAATATCATTGTATCGACCGAGGTAACACGAATCGTGATAGACGACCCGCTCCTTAACTTCATGTAACGGTGTAATGCGTTTCTCATCAATCAGACGAGCGAGCAATTCGGTATGGTGATAGACTTCGACATCCAGACTGAGTCCGAAGTCTGGGTACTCATTTTTGAATGTATTGTAGGCATGCGGATCAATCGTGACGATCTTTTTGACGCCATACTTCTCAAATGATTTGATGTTTGCTTCCGCGAGTTCTTGGAACAAGACTTCGTTACCGATTCGACGTGGTGTATCGCCCGAGTTCTTCTCGTCATTACCGAGAATCGCAAACGAGATATTTGCCTCGTTCAGAATACGGGCAAACGCCATCGCGATTTTTTGACTCCGGTTATCGTACGATCCCATCGCACCGACCCAGAACAGGTACTCGAACTCTTCGCCTGCTTTCTTCTTTTCTTTCGCTGTCGGAACGACGAGTTCATCACGGTTTTTCCGCCAGTTTTCGCGCTCTTTTCGGTTCATCCCCCATGGATTACCTTGACGTTCGATGTTTGCCATCGTCCGCTGCATTTCCGGATCCATCTTGCCTTCCATCATGACGAGATGGCGACGGAGGTCGATGATTTTATCAACATGTTCGTTCATGACCGGACACTGATCCTCACAGTTTCGGCACGTCGTACACGCCCAAATTTCTTCTTCCGTAATGACGTTCCCAATCAATGAATCCGGGACGATATCCATCTGTCCGGCTGCTGCGAGCGAGGCAATCTGATTTCCTTGCGATCCTTCGAACGCAAAAGCAGGTGCCCATGGTGAACGTTGTGTGATGGCTGACGTTTTCATATTAAGATGGTCCCGTAATTTAACGATCAAATCCATCGGTGACAACATCTTCCCAGTTCCGCTTGCTGGGCACATGTTCGTACAGCGACCGCACTCGACGCAGGCATATAGATCAACGAGTTGCTTTTGATTGAAATCTTCAATCCGATTGACCCCGAAGCTGAATTCCGCTTCGTCGCCTTCTGCTTCTTCCATGACGGATAGATCAATCGGTGCCAAACGACCAACCTTCGATGTCCGACCGAGCCAGACGTTTGCTGTACCGGCAATCAAGTGCGCATGCTTACCTTGTGGGATGTAGACCATGAAGCTAAGTAGGAACAAAAGATGCGCCCACCAGAAGAAGACGAATAATCCGAAAGCGACCGATTCCGGTACCCAGCCGAATAAGAACGCAATACTTGAAGCGACGGGTTCACCGAGCGTCGAGTGGTTCTCATAGACAAGGAAGAATCCATTTCCGAAGAGGACGGCAACCATCAAGCCACCGATGAAGATCAAGGCAAGACCTGCTAAGAAATTTCGCTTCAGACGGACGAGCTTCTCGACATACCGGCGATAAAAACCCCAGACGACGGCAATCAAGATGACGAGCATGACGATCTCTTGAAAGAATGTAAAAAATGGATAAAGTGGACCGAGCGGGACATGCGGAAAACGCTGACCGACGGCAAGTCCTTTCCAGATAAAATCAATCGCTCCGAATTGAACGAGTAAGAATCCATAGAACATCATGACGTGGATGGCGCCACTTTTCTTATCTTTTAATAGTTTCTTTTGACCAAAGACGTTAACTAAAACTGCGTCTAGTCGTTCTTTATTCGTCAGCGTCCATTCCGCCTTTTTCCCCCGTTTAATGGCGGCGTAACGACTTTTGACAAGTGATGTGAACAGATAGCCTGCATAACCGATAACGAGTAGGAAGGCAATCCAGTTGATGATTAAAAACGTATTCATGTTCGAACAAACCCCTTTCCCCCTAAAGCAGTTGTGTTGAAATGAGTATAGCATATAATGAATGACTATTCATTCATAAATTTTCAAATAAATTTCTTACTTATTCATTGACTTAATCTGTCAAAAAAATAAAACACATCCATAAAAAGTAAGTTATCGTATATATGGTCATTTTATTTATATACATATCAGGAGGTTTTCATTATGCAAGGTATTCTTCAACATCCAAGCGGTCTCGTCAAAGAAGTCAAAGTAGGCTTTTCTTGGACAACATTCTTTTTCGGCTTTTTCCCAGCTTTTTTCCGAGGCGATTTTAAATGGGGATTGATTCAACTCGTTCTTGCACTTGTCGTCGGTACTGCTACGGTAGGCTTTGGAACAGGTCTCGTCAGTCTCGTATTTTCGTTCATCTATAATAAAATCTATATAAACGAGTTGATTGAAAAAGGATATCGTCCAATCGACACCTCCTTCCAACAAGCTTTGAAACAACGCGGAATCCATACACGTCTATTATCTGAAACATCTGCTCGTCAAGAAGCAGCATTCTAAGCAAAAGAACGGATACACTCCTTTATAAGGATGATCCGTTCTTTTTGCTTACCACTTCATCTCTTCAAACATATAATAACCTTTGTGTTGTTCTGTTAAGTATATATATAACGGAAGACGGACATCCTCACTTGTGATGTATTCCGTTAGCTCTCTTTGATTGATCCACTTCGTCTCGCTAATTTCTTCATCAGGATCATTCGGATCGAGTACTCCGCTCACCTCGCAATCAAAATAAGTGACGAGACTGTGCGCTTGATAAGTTGGCATGAAGTTCTCCGTCAAGAAGGCAAACGACGATGATGTGACTGCCAAGCCAGTCTCTTCAGCAACCTCACGACGAAGTGCTTGCTCGAGTGTCTCCCCAGCTTCAATCTGTCCACCGGGTAAGCTCCACCGATTGTCCTGATCCGATTGATTGTTGACAATGAGCAGTTGATCGCCCTTCCGGATGATCGCGACGATGATTCGATAGAGTGGATACATGACGCTTCCTCCTAAAAAGACCACCTTGTCTAAAACAAGATGGTCCACTGATTGTTTATTCTAGACCGAGCGACTGTGGCAGACGGACTGCACGTGCGAAGGCATTTTTATAATCCTTTTTCGCGACTAACTTTTCGACTTCACGGATCGCTGGATGCTGTTCGTCCGCAAACGCACCCAGGATCGTCAAGTAACGCTCATATACTTGATCGTCTTCCTGACGTGCTTTCAAAAGCGCTGTATACAGCATGACGGTATCTTCACCGTATAAGACAGGTAATTCTTCATTGATTAAAAGTAGCGTATCGATTGACTCCGGATCGACCTTCGGATTGTATTCCGTGATGACCTGCTCTGCGAGTCCTTCGAGTTGATCACGCCATTCGTTGTAGCGCGGCTCATCGTTCTCGAGCCACTCGAACCATTCCTCTTCCAACATCTGTTCCATTTGACGTACTGTTTGTTCAAATGCCATTCGTCTCACTCCGTTTCCAAGTTAAATCAATCGTATACGTACCGACTGCTTGTCCATTCATTTTTAATGTATAGCGAAACTTCATCTGCTGCGGTTTCATCTCAATCGTCTCCGTGTCTGTCTCCATCAACATTTGACCGAACTGACTGCCATACTGGCTTTTAGTCGTCTCTTTTAAAATGAAGACATGATGCATCGCAACAGGACCTTTGCGATTCAAGGCGATCTGGTCTTTTGACCATTTGATCGTCGTATCAATCGGTTGTTCATCCGGTTGAACGAATTTCACGGCAAAACCGTCCTTTGTTTCGAACAACGTGCCGTCCGCCTCAAGTTCGACCGATTCACGCATCGGACCATCTTCAATCGTCGTCACCTGTCGTAATGACACCGAGTACTTTACTGGTTTCACTTCTATCACCTCATCGTTTAGCGTACACGATTTTTTCGTCTGATGCATCTTCTGCTTACGCACAACAAAAAAACGGATTCGATGTACTTCGAATCCGTTCAAAACATATTAGCGCACACGGTACAGACGAGCTTCGAATGGACGAAGTTCCAGTTCTGTTCCTTCGTGGTGCATCGTCGGATAGTTGCCAAGCAACATATTATCCGAATGCAAGATGATATCCGTATCGATTTCTGCTGTTTCGCCTTTTAAGTTCGTAACGATCAAGAACTGTTCGTCACCAAGCGTCCGTGTATAGGCATAGACTTTCGTATCTTCCGGTAAGATGAGATCATACGCACCATAAATCAATGTCTCTTCCATCTTACGGATTTGAATCATTCGTTTATAGAAGTTCAAAATCGAGTCTTCGTCTTGTTCTTGTGACGCAACATTGATGTCCGCGTAGTTCGGGTTAACACCGAACCATGGGGATTGATTCGAGAAGCCACCATTTTGCTCGTTCGTCCATTGCATCGGTGTACGTGAGTTATCGCGGGACGAGTTCCAGATGACTTCCATGATTTCCTCATGTGTCTTCCCGGAAGCGAGTTGCATCTCATACATGTTTTTCGTCGCGACGTCATCATAATCCGAAATATCCGGGAACTGAACGTTCGTCATCCCGATTTCCTGACCTTGATAGATGAACGGTGTGCCTTGCATGAAGAAATACATCATCGCAAGCGACTTCGCGCTCTCTTTCCAGTACTGTTCCTCGTCACCCCAAAGGGAGACCGAACGAACCTTATCGTGGTTTTCGAGGTACAACGCATTCCAACCGGTCGCTTCAAGTCCTTTTTGCCACTTCGTCAGCACTTGTTTCAGTTTGACGACGTCGACGCCTTTTTCCGCATCTGCGCGCCAGAGATCCATGTGCTCGAACTGGAAGACCATGTTCATCTTGCCGTTCTCTTCTCCGACCCAAAGGTCTGCTTCTTCCGGCGAGACGCCGTTTGCTTCCCCAACAGTCATGATGTCGTATTTCGAGAATGTCTCATCCTTTAGCTCTTCAAGATACGCATGGATGCCTTCGACGTTCATATGCATGTCAAACGACGGCACATACGGCATACCAAGTGGGTTCGGGAGATCGCCGAACGACTGATCCTTGTTGATGTGACTGATCGCATCGATTCGGAAACCATCGATGCCTTTATCAAGCCACCAGTTGATCATTGTATAGACCGCTTGACGCATATCGCGGTTTTGCCAGTTCAAGTCTGGCTGACGACGGGAGAAGACGTGCAGGAAGTATTGCTCAGTCTTCTCGTCATATTCCCATGCTGATCCACCGAAGATACTTTCCCAGTTGTTCGGTTCTCCTCCATTGATCGCATCTTTCCAGATGTACCAATCGCGTTTCTCGTTGTCTTTTGACGAACGCGATTCAAGGAACCATGGATGTTCATCAGATGTGTGGTTGACGACGAGATCAAGTAACACTTTGATGTCTCGTTTATGCGCTTCTTCCATTAAGAGATCGAAGTCTGCCATTGTTCCGAACTCATCCATAATGTCTTCATAGTCACTGATATCATATCCGTTATCATCGTTCGGTGACTTGAACATCGGACAAATCCACAAAACGTCGACGCCAAGATCCTTCAAGTAATCCAGTTTTGCGATGATACCCGGAATATCGCCGATTCCATCGTTATTTGCGTCATAAAAGCTGCGTGGATAGATTTGGTATGCTACTGCTTCTTTCCACCAAGCTCGTGTAATTGTTTGTTGGGCCGTCTCAGGGCGCGGTATCATTTGTGTCATGTGTTAGAAATCCTCTCGTAGGTGAGTCATTAGTAGGAGTTAGGTATATTTGTTCGTCCTTCATTTTGTTTTGCGCAACCGATTGCGCAAACCCTTTACTTTTATCTTATCAAATCCACTTTTAAAGTCAATGTCTCGAGGATGATTTCACCATTTCACATCAATGGGGATCACTCTTCGTTTACATCGAATATTTCAGTTGAATTTACATTACATTTACTGAATCATCCTACACTGTTTATCGGTCAATTTCTACCTTTTTGCATAACCTTTCCTTTCCAAAATGAATCTTTTTTTATTCGTTCGGGTATACCCTAACCAATGCACGTAAAAAAGGGGGATTTTCAAGATGAAGGGACAATTCTTTATTGGTGGACAATGGCTGGATCACGGACGAGAACGGACAGATGTCACGAATCCAGCAACCGGAGAAGTCGTCGGTAGCGTACCAAACGGAACAAAATCAGACGTCAATGATGCTGTCGAAGCAGCACGGAAGGCTTTTCCAGAATGGTCGAAGCGGACAGTATATGAACGCGCTGAACTCTTGGAAAAACTCTATGCCAAAATGATCGAGAAAAAAGATGAACTCGCCCGGTTAATGACGCTTGAGATGGGGAAACCGCTGGCTGAATCAGAAGGTGAAGTCCAGTATGCGGCAAACTTCGTCAAATGGTTCGCAGAGGAAGGAAAACGGGCATACGGACGTGTCATACCGACACACGATGCTTCTAAAAGACTTCAAGTCATCAAACAACCGGTTGGTGTCGTCGCCGCGATCACACCATGGAATTTCCCAGCAGCCATGATTACCCGAAAATTGGCTCCGGCTCTCGTTGCCGGATGTACGTTCGTCATCAAACCACCCACCGCGACTCCATTAACAGCACTTCGTTTACTTGAACTTTGTCAGGAAGTCGGGATTCCAGAAGGCGTCGTCAATGCCGTTACAGGTAGCGGGAAAGCACTCGGTGAATCACTCGCGACACATCCGCATGTCGATAAGATCACCTTCACTGGTTCGACCGAAGTCGGACGGACATTGATGGCTCAAGGAGCAGAGACGATCAAAGCGATGTCGCTTGAACTCGGCGGACATGCACCGATTCTCGTCTTTGATGATTGCGATCTCGATTTAGCTGTTGCGGAGACGATCAAGTCGAAATTCCGCAACGGCGGACAGACGTGTGTCTGCGGAAACCGGATCTATGTATCTGATTCGATTTATGACGCGTTCGTTGAAAAACTCGGTCAGGAGACGGCAAAATTGAAAACCGGGAACGGTCTGGATGCCGAAACCAAGATCGGTCCAATGATTAATAAAGCGGGTTACGATAAAGTTAAAAAACATGTCGATGACGCTACTTCAGCCGGTGCTCGTGTCGTCACGGGTGGAACAGGAACAACGGACGAGGAAAATGATGTCTATTATTATGAAGCAACCGTGCTCGCTGACGTAAAACCCGGCATGTTGATCATGAACGAGGAGACGTTCGGACCTGTCGCTCCCGTCCAGCGTGTCAGTTCTGATGAAGAAGCGGTTCGTTACGCCAACCAGACACCATTCGGTCTCGCTTCATACGTCTTTACGAAGGATTACGCGCGTGCCATTCGTGCGATCGAAGGGCTTGATTATGGAATCGTCGGCTGGAATGATGGGGTTCCTTCTGCTGCACAAGCACCATTTGGTGGAATGAAACAATCCGGTCTTGGACGCGAAGGCGGTAGTGAAGGACTCGAAGCGTATCTCGAGACAAAATACATCTCAATCGGTGGACTAGCATGAACGCGGCGGACTGGTTCGTCCAATGTTTAGAGGCAGAGGGAGTCACGCATATCTTCGGTGTTCCCGGTGAAGAGAACATCACATTGCTCGAATCACTTAGTCGTTCGTCGATCACGTTCATCACGACGCGTCACGAAACGAACGCTGCGTTCATGGCAGCGATGTTCGGTCGCCTGAGTGGACGACCGGGTGTCTGCTTATCGACGCTTGGTCCTGGTGCGACTAACATGATGACGGGAATTGCGAGTGCAACGATGGACCATTCTCCTGTCGTTGCCATCACAGGACAAGGAGCACTATCACGGCAACATAAAGCGTCGCATCAAATGTTTGATCTCGTTGATCTATATCGTCCGGTTACGAAGTCAAGTACGTCCGTTCTGACACCAGAAGTGATTCCGGAAATCGTCCGTCGTGCCTTTGCGACGGCACAGAGCGAAAAGCCGGGAGCGACGCATATCTCTTTCCCAGAAGACGTTGCAAAACAAGAACGAGATCAACCTGTGACTCCTGTCAAAAACGACAGTGCTCCGACATATCTTCATCCGTTGACGATTGATGATCCGGACGTTTTACGATTGATCGAGCGATCGCAACGTCCTGTCATCATTGCCGGTTTCGGGATTCACCGTCAACACGCACTTGAGGCGTTTCGGGCATTCGTCGAACAGCTGGATGCTCCGGTCGTCGAGACAATGATGGGAAAAGGCTCCATCTCCTCACAACATCCGCTTGCCGCGCATACGATCGGTTTGCCGGATGTTGATTACAACCAACGAATTCTTGATGCGAGTGATTTAATCATTACGATTGGTTATGACATCACGGAACTGCCCCCGGAAAAATGGAATCCGAAAAAGACGCCGGTCGTTCATCTGGATACGAACCTTCACGAAATCGATGCCTACTATCCAGTCGTTGCAAATCTAGTCGGCAATCTTTCAGATGTATTGACCGTTTTGACACCACTGCTTCCAAAGCGTTCCTGGAACGGTTGGCAACGGAATCGCGATAAGTTGCGCCAAGAGATTCAAGAAACATATTCCCTCGCGCTCCCTTTACATCCTCAAAGCATCGTTCGTGAGCTCGAACGGACGGTTGGTGAAGCCGGAATGGTTTTCTCGGATGTCGGAGCACATAAAGTCTGGCTCGCTCGCCATTATCAAACGACACATCCAGATCAATTGTTCATTTCGAATGGGTTTGCTTCAATGGGCTATGGTTTATCGAGTGCACTCGCAGCCAAACTTCTCTACCCCGACCGACGTATCGTCTGCGCCGCTGGAGACGGAGCTTTTCTTATGAACGGTCAGGACCTCGAGACCGCCGTTCGTTTGAAGCTGCCACTCGTCGTATTAATTTGGCGAGACGGGACATATGGTCTCATCGAATGGAAACAACAACAAGCATATGGAAAATCATCGTACATCACCTTTGATAATCCGGATCTCGTTCAACTGGCTCATGCTTTCGGTGCGCTTGGACTTCGCGTCGGTGAACACGGTTCGCTTGCCCATTGTCTTGATCAAGCTTTCGCGAGCGATGGACCCGTATTGATTGACTGTCCGGTCGATTACCGGGAAAATCTAAAGTTAAGTGAACGTCTCCGGACGTATGGAGGGTGATATATTATGACACAACCACGTAAACTGCAGTCTATTTCTGATTTTGATCAATTTGCGTCCGAGCATAGCGCGTTCGTGATTTGCAAACACAGTACGACGTGTCCGATCAGTGCCGCAGGATTCTCAGAGTATACGAAGTTCGCGGATGAAACATCTGTTCCGACAGCATATCTCTTCGTCCAAGAAGCTCGGACCTTATCGAATCACATCGCTGAACACTATAATGTCCGACATGAGTCGCCACAAGTTCTTTTCATTCAGGACGGCAAATCTGTCTGGACAGCATCTCACTACGACATTACAAAGGATGCACTCGAAACGAACGTTCAGTAACGCTAACTATGAAACAAGCTTCTGGCTGTTTCAAACTGAAGACAAAGCGCAATTTTCCTCTAACGAGAAGGATTGCGCTTTTTTATTTCCTACGAATCATTTTCCTCATTTAGAAAAACGCTTTCAAAACTACATAAAAAATAAAATTATCTTTCTTAGCTATTATTATTTGTAATTCGAACTAAATCGGATTAAGATAAACTACAGATAGAACGACCGTATAGAAATCTGTACCGTTAGTTTAGTTAGGAGGATATTCATGCAACAAAGTGCAACTCACACAGCTCGAGCTCCTTACGGCATCCTCGCCGTTTTGATGATCGGGGCATTCATCGCTTTCTTAAATAATACCTTGCTCAACATCGCCCTTCCTTCAATCATGAAGGATCTAGCGATCGAACCAGCTACTGCTCAATGGCTGTCGACTGGTTTCATGCTCGTCAATGGTGTCTTAATTCCGACATCTGCTTTCTTGATTCAAAAGTATTCGGTTCGTCGCTTGTTCTTACTTGCGATGACCCTCTTCTCGACCGGAACGATTCTTGCCGGATTCGCAGACGTCTTCCCTGTGTTGCTCGCAGGACGGATGATTCAAGCGTCGGGTTCTGCCATCATGATGCCGCTACTGATGAACGTCATGCTCGTCAGTTTCCCGATTGAAAAACGCGGGACTGCGATGGGCTTCTTCGGATTGATTATGATGGGGGCTCCAGCGATCGGACCAACGTTATCCGGTTGGATCATTGAGCACTACGATTGGCGGATGCTGTTCCACTTCATCACACCAATCGCCTTAATCGTTCTCGTCGCTGGTTTCTTCTTACTTCGTGACGTCAAGGAACGGTCTGCCGCTCGGATCGATCTGGCTTCCGTTGCACTTTCGTCACTTGGTTTCGGTGGCTTATTGTACGGATTCAGTTCTGCCGGCTCTAAAGGTTGGGATAGTTTCCACGTCTATGGAGCACTGATCGTCGGGGTCATCGCACTCGTGACATTCATTTATCGTCAGCTGCATATGGAACGTCCGATGCTCAACTTCAAGATTTATCGTTACCCGATGTTCGCCTTGTCTTCTGCGATCTCGATGGTCGTCACGATGGCGATGTTCTCGGGCATGTTATTGCTTCCGATCTATGTCCAGACGATTCGCGGTATTTCACCACTTGATGCGGGTCTCATGCTGTTACCGGGTGCCATCTTAATGGCCGTCATGTCACCGATCAACGGGAAGCTGTTTGATAAGATCGGTGGTCGTCCTCTTGCATTGACTGGTTTATTCATCACAGTCGTCACGAGTTATTACTTCAGTCAACTTGAGATGGATACGACGTATACGCATCTGATCATCCTGTATTCGTTACGGATGTTCGGGATGTCAATGGTCATGATGCCGGTCTCAACGAACGGTTTGAATCAGTTACCAACACGCTACTATCCACACGGCACAGCGATGAACAATACGTTGCAACAAGTATCTGGTGCAATCGGAACGGCGTTGCTCGTAACGATCATGTCAACGCATGCGAAGACTCGTGGCACAGAGCTCGCGACCGAAGCGGCGAAGAACATGGCAAGTCAACCGACAGCTGAAGCAGCTGCTGCTTTGAAACAGCAGATTACGATGCAAGCGACGCTTGACGGAATCAACTATGCGTTCTTCATCTCGACGTTCATTGCTGGTCTAGCATTCGTCCTCGCCTTCTTCATTAAACGGGCGACACAAGCTGAAGACATCATTAGCGATCAACGCTCATTGAACGAAACGATCGTCAAACCGCAAGTCTCCAATCAATAAGTGCAAAAGCAGTCGTCTCTCGCGACTGCTTTTTTTATTGTTTGAGCTATATACTGGTACCCCCCATACCTATATGTTAGAGTGAAGATAACAACAAGATTACTAAAGGAGGCACGACTATGGCACACGATCACCCTGTCGTCCCACGAACACATGAAGAACAAGACGCTTTAATGAAACGATTAAAGCGTATCGAAGGACAAGTCCGCGGGATTGCCAACATGGTTTCTGAAGACCGGTATTGTATCGACATTTTGACGCAAACCGCATCGATTCAAGCAGCACTTCGACAGGTCGAACTACAAATCATCGAACGCCACGTCAAAATGTGCATGCATGAGGTCGCGACTCGTCAAGACAGTACGGACGCTTACGTCGATGAGTTGATGGCAGTCATTGCCCGTCTGAAAAAGTAAGGAGGGTTTTCTGATGTCAAAAACGATTGAGTTTGATATTGAAGGGATGACATGTGCCGCCTGTTCCGCTCGGATTGAAAAAGTCCTAAACCGGATGGACGGCGTCGAAGCAACGGTCAACTTACCACTCGAGACGGCTCGTGTCTCGATTTCTGATGCCTATGATGATCAAGCGATTATCGAAAAAATTCGCAAAATCGGCTACGAGGCCACGGTCAAACAAGCACCACACGCAACAAAATCGAATCGTCGGATGCTGTATCGCTTCGTCATCGCAGCCGTTCTTTCGCTCCCTTTGCTCGCGAGCATGCTGACACATATTCCGAATAGTCCATTCCATCTTCCATTTTTGATGAATCCGTGGCTACAATTTGCTTTAGCGACACCGGTTCAATTCATCATCGGTGCGCCCTTTTATAGCGGGGCTTATAAAAGCTTACGGAGCGGGAGTGCTAACATGGATGTCCTTGTCGCGCTCGGGACATCGGCAGCCTACTTCTATTCCGTTGCTGAAATGCTGTTCGTCTCTGATATGCCACACCTCTACTTTGAGACAAGTGCGATTCTGATTACACTCGTCTTGCTTGGGAAGGTTCTCGAAGACCGTGCGAAACAACAGACGACAGGAGCGATTAAAAGTCTGCTTTCCTTACAAGCGAAAGAAGCCATCGTTTTGGAAGATGGGCAGGAACGGATCGTTTCAATTGAGGCGATCCAAGCCGGGATGGTGTTGCTCGTAAAACCCGGAAATAAAATTCCGACAGACGGTATTGTTCGTGCAGGTGATGCGTATCTCGATGAGTCGATGTTGACCGGTGAATCCGTTCCTGTTCATAAGACTGTTGGCGCATCCGTCATTGGTGGTACTCTGAATACGAACGGTTCCTTACAAATCGAGGCGACAAAGATCGGGCAAGCAACGGTTCTCGCACAAATCATTCGCGTCGTCGAGCAAGCGCAGACCGAAAAAGCGCCGATTCAGCGCCAAGCCGATCGGATTTCTGGTGTGTTCGTACCGATCGTCGTTGCCATTGCGCTTCTGACGTTAGCCGCTTGGTGGATGTTCACCGGTTCCTTTGCAGAAGCGATTCGTCCTGCCATCGCGGTTCTCGTTATCGCCTGTCCGTGTGCACTCGGGCTTGCGACACCAACTTCAATCATGGTCGGAACCGGAAAAGGAGCGGAACGAGGGATTCTCTTTAAAGGCGGTGCTCAACTGGAGAACCTCCAACATGTCGATGCTGTCGTCTTTGATAAGACTGGAACATTGACAGTCGGTCGCCCTGTCGTCGTCGAGACGTTTGGCACGGAGACAGCTCTCGATTTCGCTGCCGCGCTCGAACGTCAATCCGAACATCCTCTTGCCCGTGCCATCACAGCAGAGCGGGATGTCGTGTTTGATATCGAACAGTTCCATGTCGAATCAGGACGTGGGATCACGGGACAAATCATGGGACATGATTTGATCGTTGGTTCAGCGCGAATGATCCAGGAACGAAACATCGCCCTTCCTGACTGGACGTCACTCGGAGCGACACTCGTGTATGTCGCCGTCGATGGAGAAGTCGCTGCCGGATATGCCATCCGTGACGCGTTAAAAGATTCAGCGAAAGAAACAATCCAGCGGTTGCGAGAGACTAAGGACGTGTATCTCTTGACCGGTGATCGTCGTGAAGTTGCTGATCATCTAGCGGAAGAACTCGGACTCGATCGAGCGTTCGTCTTTGCTGACGTCTTACCTGTTGAAAAGGCAGATGTCATTCAGTCACTTCAACAAACGAAACGTGTCGCGATGGTCGGAGACGGTATCAATGATGCTCCCGCTCTTGTAACGGCGGACGTCGGCATCGCGCTCGGCAGCGGCACGGATGTCGCCCTCGAAGCAGCCGACGTGACGTTGCTTGGACACGATTTAAAACAAGTTTTACTTGCGATCGAACTAAGTGAGCAGACAATGAAAAACATTCGTCAAAATCTCGTTTTCGCACTCGGCTACAATACGATCGGCATCCCTGTTGCTTTTCTTGGTCTGCTTGCTCCATGGCTTGCGGGCGCCGCCATGGCATTCAGTTCTGTCTCTGTCGTGACGAATGCGTTACGATTAAAACGTACCCCACTATCTGAAGGAGGAACTTCATCATGAAAGAAACAACGTTATCTGTTATCGGTATGACATGCAATCACTGTAAAGCGAGTGTCGAATCAGCTTTATCTGAAGTTGAAGGTGTACAACATGCTACTGTCTCACTGGAACAAAACCAAGTGACGGTACAGCATGAAGACGTTCCTCGTGAGCGCCTCGTCGATGCAATCGAAGAGATCGGCTATGATGTGCCGACTGCTTAAACATCCATGCCAAACTGCTTCTAACACGCAGTTTGGCTTTTTTATTTTTTGAAAAGCGGGAATATACGGAGTAAGGAGGGGTTCGTATGGTACCGCAAATCGAATTCGTAGAACACTTCGACGACAACAAAGGAAAACGATTCAAAATCGAACTTTGGAATCTCGGAACCTTCACATTCAGTGCCGAGTCAGCTCGTGGACCTGTCACCCGTTTCACCTCCATCGATATTCAATTCGTTCAGACCTGCGTTCAACGAATGCGCTCGATCGTGGACGCCAAAAAAGCATTCCAGGAAGATCAACCTGTCTAATCCTGTCTTTTTTCATTCTCCTCATGGCACTTGCCATGAGTTTTTTTGTTTCCGGTCAATGTTTTTCAATATTCTCGTCTTTTTTTCGAAAACCAGTATCGCTTCGTCAAGATGAACCGATAAGAAACAGACATCATTTTATTCACATCTTGAGTATTGGAGGCAACTACGTGCGCAATCCTTTTAAAAGTAAGACTACTTCGGTTTATCAAGCTACAATCGGCTTTCCTGATTCTCATCTCATCACGAAGACGGCAGATCCTGATCTTACATCTCGTCTCGTATACATGGGGTATACAGAAGAACAGCTACAGACACTTAAATCGATGGCACCTGTCGTTCAAGGCATCTTAGATGAGGTCCTCGAGCAAGTGCTTGACCATCTATTATTGAATCCAGAGATGGCAACGATCGCGAAACAATCATCGACACGCGAACGATTGAAAAAAGTCTTTGCGGACTACTTCACGAGTCTTCTGACAGGAAACATGGATGAATCCTTCCTTGCGATGCGGACACGGATGGGACAGACGCATAAACACAACTTCGTTCCCGTCACTTGGTTCATCGCTTCATATGCTGCGTTTCAGACGTTGTTGATTCCTAAAATCGTCGAACATTATCAGCATGACCCAGCGCAACTGACAACAGCCGTGCTTGCATTGACTCACGCGATGAACTTAGATGCTCAAATCGTAACGAGTCAGTACGTCGATTCTCGTCTTCATGAAGTAACGGCAGCGAACGAGTCGCGCCGTCAACTGCTGACAGACGTCGTTCGTGTCAGTCAAGAAGTCGCAAGCTCCGTCGAACATACGGATCATGCCATCATCGAAACGAGCCGACGTGCTTCACAAGTGTTGGCAGAAACAGATCAGACGGAGCAGACGAGCCAGCAACTCGTCCAAATGACGATTGCTAACGAACGACAGATGCAACAGATGGAGCAACAATTCGCTCAATCAACACAACAAGTTGGTACTTCGCTTGAAAGCATCCACGAATTGAAAACGACGTCGGATGAGATCGTCCAGATGACACAAAGCATCGAAGCGATCGCCAATCAAACGAACTTACTCGCGTTAAATGCTTCGATTGAAGCAGCCCGCGCCGGTGAACACGGTAAAGGATTCGCTGTCGTAGCGACGGAAGTCCGGAACCTTGCTGAAAATGCCAAGTCATTAAGTAGCAGCATCAATGGTCTGATTCAAAAGAACAATGGCAACATTACACAACTGGTTTCTCAGATGGAAGACATCACACGCGCCAACACTGCATCTCAGCAAGAATTACAACAAGTCAAACAAGGAATCCAAACCGTTAAGAGTGAAATGGAAAACTCACTGACGTTGTTTGGTCGTAATAAAGAAAACCTTGGACAAATCGTCGAGACGATCCAAGGTCTCAGTAAAACGACGCAAGGCTTGACGACACTGACGACGGATCTTGTCGCAGCTTCAGAAACACACTAAAAAACAGGTCTCTCTTTTTCGGTCATAGCCGAAGTGAGAGACCTGTTTCATTTTTAATTGTCTTGTTCTGCCGTGACGACAAGACGTTGATCGTACCCTTTTGAGTTTGTAAACGTACCAATGCATGAAATGAGCGTCAGTTTGTTCATGACGGTCGCACCAAAGATTGATCCGACTGGTGCTTCATCGACGGGATAGGACATGACGTTCGTCACCACGTATGACACCTGTTGTCCTGTTTTCCCTGTCACTTCAATCCGTTGCCCTTTTTTCATCTTGGCTAAATCATAAAAGACAGCAGGTCCCTTTTCATCGTCTAGATGTCCTGCTAATACGACATTTCCGGTTTGACCGGCTTTCGCACCGTATTTATACCACGCGACTTGATCCGTTTTTTTTGGCACATCCATCCGTCCTTGCTTATCCTTCCCGACGACTTCGATGTTTGCTTTCACATCGAGCGTCGGAATCATAATACGCGTTGGAATGAATGCTTCTTCGTCCACCATTTCGGATGAAGTGGACGAAGAAGACGTCGTTTCAGTTTGTTTTGGTTTTTCCGGCTTTGTAGTACCTGGAGGTGATTCCGATTGGCATCCGGCTAATACGAGTAAGAGAAGCAGACTACTCTTAAGCGTTTTGTTTATGACGGACGACATACGCTGTTCCTACTAACAAGGCAGCTGCTGCTGCGACTGCCCATGGTGTAGCAGAAGTCGTATCAGCAGAACCACCAAGTCCTGTATCTGGCATTGATGCCATTTCACCGCCATCTGGAATTAAGAGAACATCAAACGCTGGCTCGCCTTCTAGTAAACCGATTGCGAGAGCTGTATAGTTTTTGCCACTGTCGAGTTTGACGCCATCAAGTGCTTTGACGACATCCGTTGCGCCCGCAGGGCGGACTTCAAGGTCATACGTACCTGCATCGAGTGTACCGTAGTCAGAGACTTTTGAGAATTCAAGGTTGCTAAAGAGTGGGTCTCCACCTTTTGGTGCGACATCAACAGCAGGTGCATCTGGTGCAAAGTGTGCGACACGGACCATTGATTTGCCGTCTTCGCCTTTGCCGTTGTCTTCCATGACAGCAAGTTTAATATCAGCAAGTTTACCGATTGCTGCGACAGAATAGAATTTACCAGCTTCCACATTGAGTGTTTGAGAGAGCACAGGATCTTTTGTTGTTCCTGCAGCGAATACTTCTACTTTATGTTCGCCAGCTGGTAGTGTGAGGTAATCTGTGACATCTTTGAATTTTGCTCCTGATACGGCTTTTTTGCCATCGACCGCGATATCGACTGCCGGAGCATCTGGTGAAGCATGAATGACACGAACCATTGCGTCATCTGCTGCGCCTACCGGAAGCACGAATAGTGCAAACAGTAACGTAGCAGTCACAAACGATAAGAGTTTCTTCATCTTTTTTCCACCTTTCTGATTGTCAAATGTACATCGCTCTCAAACCAATGTTCTTACACTTCAGAATATTTCCGTCGTGGTGACATCTTAAACTTAAGATACTTCCGTATATGTGTAAAGATTTCAGTGTGCTATGAACTTGTTTTGAAAACACACTGACCTTCTTTTTGTTTTCGAAATAAAATACATAACAAATCAATTGAAAAGAAGGTTAGTTATGATACAGCCTCGTCACGGTTAAGTGCCTACCTGTCCGTTTTACTTCTGACGTTCTTGAATCCGATGACGAGCGGACAGGATGCCGTTTTGTTTCTAATCGGTATTTTTCTTGGTTCTGCCACCTGGGGGAGCATCCTGGCAAACATCACACACCTGCTTAAACACCAGATTGCGACGTCCGTTCTACGCGTCGTCCAATAGACATCTGTCAGTCTGATCATCGGATTCGGTGCATTCGGAGTCGTTCAGTTCTTCTTCTGAACAAAACAAAAGAGACCGACATCACGTCTGGTCTCCTTTGTCTATTTATTTAATGAATCCAATCATCATCTCGCGCAACACTTTTGCTGCCGCGATCGCTGTCATGTCGGATTGATCGTACGCTGGGCATACTTCTACCAAATCCGCGCCGATGACGTCGACGTCTGCTCGTGCAATCATGTGAACGACTTCGAGTAGTTCCTTCGTCGTCACCCCACCGATTTCTTGTGTCCCTGTTCCTGGTGCTGCTGACGGATCAAGGACATCGATGTCGATCGTGACGTAGACCTTTTTCCCGGCAAGTGTTGGAAGAACTTGACGAAGTGGCTCGACGATCTCGTATTTGAAAAGGTTGTAGCCTGACGTCTTCGCCCATTCGAACTCTTCTTTCATCCCCGAACGGATTCCGAACGAATAGCAGTTCTCCGGTCCGATCAAGTTCGCGATTTTCTTGAGTGGCGTCGAGTGTGACAACGGCTCACCTTCGTACTCGTCACGCAAGTCCGTATGCGCATCAAAGTGAAGCACAACAAAATCATCATAGTGTTTATCGAACGCTTTGACGACTGGCCACGTGACTAAATGTTCGCCACCCATACCGAGCGGGAACTTGCCTGCTGCCAGTAATGAATCGACGTATTCTTCAATCATATCAAGTGATTTTTGTGCATTCCCGAATGGTAACGGGATATCTCCCGCGTCAAACAACTTCGCGTCGGCGATGTCGCCATCTAAGTACGGGCTATATTCTTCTAAACCAAGTGAGACTTCACGGATACGTGCCGGACCGAATCGTGAACCGGGACGGAAACTGACCGTCCAGTCCATCGGCATGCCGTATAAAATTCCTTTTGCATCCTCGTGAGTCGGTTGACTCGCGATAAAGACTTTTCCTGAATATGCTTCATCAAAACGCATGATCCATTCCCCCTGTTCATTGGTCGTTTGCTGCTGCAAACGCCTCTTTACCTGACAACAGAGCGATTTCGAAGATCGAAACCGCTCTGTTCATGTGTGCTATAGTGACTGAACTCAGCCGTTCGTCAAATCTTTAACGAACTTCGGAAGCGCGAAAGCTGCCGTGTGAAGCTCAGGCGTGTAATACTTCGTATCGATCTCGTGGAAACGCTCTGGTGCGACAGCAAGCGGATCGTGTTTCTTTGATCCGATCGTAAACGTCCAAAGACCACTTGGATATGTCGGAACGTTAGCGATGTAGAGCTTCGTGATCGGGAAGATTTCTTTGACGTCGCGTTGAACATCACGGATCAAGTCTGGTGTGAACCATGGGTTATCCGATTGTGCGACGAAAATACCGTCTTCTTTTAATGCTTTTGAAATACCAGAGTAGAAGCCTTTCGTGAACAAGTTGACCGCTGGACCAACTGGTTCTGTCGAATCGACCATGATGACATCATACTCGTTTTCTGCTTCTGCGATATGCATGAATCCATCCCCAACGATGACTTCGACGCGTGCATCGTCCAATCCACCTGCGATGTTCGGGAGGTATTTTTTCGAATACTCGATGACTTTTCCGTCGATTTCAACCAAAACAGCTTTTTCGACGGACGGGTGTTTCAAGACTTCACGGATGACTCCGCCGTCTCCTCCACCAACGACCAGAACCGATTTTGGATTCGGGTGTGTGAACAATGGGACGTGCGCGACCATCTCGTGGTAAACGAACTCGTCCTTATCTGTCGTCATGACCATTCCGTCAAGTAACAACATCGTACCGAACTCGTCCGTTTCAACCATCTCTAGGCGTTGAAACTCCGTTTGTTCGCTCTCATAAACGTGGTTGACACGGAATGTGATACCGTAATCTTCCGTTTGGTGTTCCGTGAACCATAACTTTAATTTTTGTTCCATTTGCGATAGAACCCCTTTCTTTCATCAAGACAAAAGTTGTTCGTATGCGAGTGGCGTTTACGGCGCTTCTTAATCATACAAATGCGAGTATACCGAATTTCGAAAGAAACTTCTATATAATTTGAAAATTTTTGTCTTCCGTGTTTATTCGACGAACGTTACGATTTCATCAAGCGGGCGACGTTGCTTATCACGTTTCGGTTCGTCTGCCCGGTAACCAAATGCGACCATGACCGGAACCGTAAAAACAGAACGATCGAGCAGTCCACGACCGACGAGTAATTGCTCGACTGCTTGTTGGTCAAACCCTTCGATTGGACAGGAGTCAATCCCGATTTGTGCTGCCGTCGACATCATGTTTCCGAGTGCAATATAGGCTTGTTTCGCTGCCCAGTCTTCCATCGCTTTCGGGTTATGACCGATCGCGAAATCCTCCTTTAAAAACAGACCGTATCGCTTCGTCCGTCCGGCTTTCGCTTCTTCAGATAAACCAAGGAAATCCATCATCTGCGTAACATGCGGTCCATCTATCTGCATTTGTTCTCCTGTCCGAGCGAGGAACAAGACGAAATGACTCGCTGTCGGTAATTGTCCTTGTGCGCCCCAAGAAATTTCTTTAAGCGCTTCACGGATTTCTGGATTTTGAATGACGAGCATGTTCCATGGCTCATAACCGAACGAGCTTGGTGACAGACGCGCCGTTTCCAAGATAAAACGGAAATCCTCTTCTGGGATCATTTGACCGTTAAATGCCTTTGTGGCATGACGAGATTGAAATGCTTCGAGAATCGCTTGTTTTTGTTGTTGTTTTTCCATAAGAAATGCCTCCTTTAAAATGATGACTGCTTTTGTTATATCAAATCCAATTTCGGACCGCCTCTGATTTGCTCAGATCAAGCTTCACGTTAGATTTAAGACGAAACGGGAAATAACAGATTAACGTTTTCTCTTTCTTTATTTCTAATTTTTTAAGAGCGTTTAAACACCGCCTTTTTTTTAGAATCCCTTCCTGTAAACTAATGGTTTCTTTGTTTTCATTTCCCGGTTAATTTGCTTTTTTACCAAAATGTTTGTTACGGTAGTACCCTGCGTGATTAGGTTTTGTTATCGGATGCACGGGGTAATGATAATGTCGTTGTCATCAATTGATACAGAACAACCATGTAAAATTCGAAAGAAGGTGTGGAACACGATGGAAAATAATCGAAAAAGTAAGATTACAAAAGTCTTTATGGTATCCGTCATTTTCTGTGTGCTCTTTACCATATGGGGAATCTTACCGGAATCCCTAATCGGTGCAGCTAGTCTCGGAAATGTCACAGCTCAAGCACAATCCTTTGTCTCTGACGGATTTGGCTGGCTTTATCTTCTCGGCATGAGTGCTTTTTTAATCATTGCTATCTTTTTAATCTTTTCCCGCTTCGGTTCCATCCGACTCGGTAAGGATTCGGACCGACCTGAATATGGTCTCATTTCTTGGTTTGCCATGCTCTTTAGTGCCGGTATGGGGATCGGTCTTGTCTTCTGGGGTGTCTCAGAGCCTTTGACGCATTTCCATACACCGCCGGTCGCAACGGATGATCCGACGGAAGCGGCACGACTCGCGATGCGCTATTCGTTCTTCCACTGGGGATTACATCCGTGGGCCTTGTATGCGATCGTCGGACTTGCCATCGCGTACTCGACATTCCGAAAAGGACGTCCTGCTACGATTGGCGACACGGTCGCTTCATTGATGAAGCCTCAGTTCGCTTCAGCCGGTAAAGGTACCGTCGAAGTACTCGCCATCGTCGCAACGGCGTTCGGTGTCGCGACGTCACTTGGTCTCGGTGCGCAACAAATCTCAGGTGGATTGAACTTCTTGACAAGTAGTATTCCGAACTCATTTGCTACACAAATGATCATTATCGTGATCGTCTCGGTCCTTTATATGATGAGTGCCGCATCTGGTCTTGATAAAGGAATCGTTCGTCTCAGTAACGCCAACATTGTTCTTGCTGTTCTATTGATGGTCGCCGTCCTTTTCCTCGGACCGTTTAGTTTCATCATGGACCTCTTCGTCCAAACGACAGGAGCTTATCTGCAAAATTTACCAGTCATGAGCTTCCGCGCATCTGCTTTTAATCCAGAGGAACGCGGCTGGATCAACGATTGGACGATCTTCTACTGGGCGTGGTGGATTTCATGGTCACCATTCGTCGGTACGTTTATTGCTCGTGTCTCGAAGGGACGAACGATTCGTGAGTTCGTCATCGGAATCATGCTCGTCCCAACGATTTTCGGATTGCTTTGGTTCTCTGTTTTTGGCGGATCAGCAATTTGGAATGAACTGTTCCAAAACGTCAATTTGATCACGACGATTAACGATAAAGGAGTCGAAACCGGCATGTTCGCTCTGTTTGAGACATTCGGTGGATTAGGCACATTCCTCAGTATCGTCGCTGTCTTCTTGATCACGACGTTCTTCATTACTTCGGCTGACTCCGCGACATATGTTCTCGGGATGCTTTCGTCTGGTGGTAGTCTCATGCCAAGCTTACGCATTAAGCTCGCTTGGGGTGTTCTCCAGTCTTCGATTGCCGCTGTCTTACTTTATGCCGGAGGATTGAGCGCCTTGCAGGCTGCTTCAGTTCTTGCCGCCTTTCCGTTCATCTTCGTCGTCGGTATGATGATTATCGCTCTATTTAAGGAGTTATCAGATGAACCTGATGCCCAAAAAGAAGTAACTGATTTGAAGCAAGATGCTTAAATTGTTTTGAACTCCTCCTTCCGTCGCATACGGAAGGAGGTCTTTTTTGTTATCCTGAATTATGCTGAACAGAAAGAAATGAGGTGACTCATGCGAAAACGTACACGTTGGCTCGTATCCCTTGGGATTCTCGCCCTAGGTAGTTGGTTTTTATATCGTGAAAATAACGTCATCGACGTCTCAGAGATCACAGTGACGTCGGGTCGCTTGCCAAAATCATTTGATGGCTATCGCGTCGTTCAAATCGCCGACTTACATGGCAAAGCGTTCGGATCGGATCAACAACGACTATTGAAAAAAATTAGTCGTAAATCACCAGATCTCGTCGTCATGACTGGCGATTTGATTGACTCGAGGCGAAACGGAGAAGAAGCTGCCCTTACACTTATGAAAGCGCTCGTCGATCGATACCCTGTCTACTTCGTCACCGGGAATCATGAAGTCCGACGAAATTTAACGATTTTACCGAAACTTGAGCAGCTCGGTGTCACCGTTCTTCGGAATGAAACGCGTGTCATCGAGTATAAAGGACAATCGATTTCGTTACTGGGTATCGATGATCCGACGACGACACATTGGCGCGAAGGACTATCAGAACCGGATGGGATTCGTCAAAGTCTCAATCAAGCACTGCAAGACGTATCGCCTGATGCGTTCCAGCTCCTGCTTGCGCATCGTCCGGAATATAAATCCTTGTATGCAGAGCGTTCCGTTGATCTCGTCTTATCCGGTCACGCCCACGGCGGACAGATCCGCTTACCTTTTACGGAAGGTCTGTATGCGCCTGGTCAAGGATTCTTTCCAACCGTGACGGCAGGCCGCTATCAGGAACAGCAGACTGAACTGATCGTCAGTCGTGGTCTCGGGAACAGCCTGTTTCCGTTTCGTCTGTTCAATCATCCAGAACTCGTCGTCTTGACGCTGAAACGACCATGAAAAAAGAACGTGTGCCGCGGCACACGTTCTTTTGTTTAGACCAACGCTTCATGTAAAGCAGTGTCAGCATTTTCCCACATCTCAGGTTTATGAGTCTGTAAGAAATCACGTAACAATTCCTTTGAACGCTCATCCATGTGATCGACGACGATCCGTCCTTTAAGGGATTTATCCATCTTATTGACGTGGTCGGCGAGAATCTTGAATCCGCGCCGTGCTTCTGCATCGACTAGCAGGTCACAAGCAGCCACACCACCGTAATAGAAGCCTTCTGGCTTACGGCCGACCGTCACCCAGACGATCCAGTACAGTTTACCGTTTGGCGTATCGGCTTTATCCGTCGTGAACTTGACGCGTTTCTCGATTGCTGCTTTTGCGTGCATCGCACCCATATCAATGTAAGCTTCGCCGTCTTCCGGAGAAATGATGACTGGTGACATACTATTTAAACTGAGTGTTCCGACACCGAATCCTCCGTGACCGTCTGTAGAGTTATCTGAAATGATATTGAAGTTAATCTTTTTTTCCATCGTGTTTTGTCCCCTTTTATTCCTGTTGCTTCTATCATACCGCATTCCGAGGTGTCTGCAACCAGTCACTCGTAACGGAGGAGCTGTAATTGTTCCTCTGTCGCTCGGCGAATCGTCGGGAGACGATAACACGTCATGGATGCAATCTCCTCGTGGGCTGGGGGATTGACCTCTTCGAGATGAAGCAAAGCACGATCAAACAGGGTTTGCGCTGCACGACCGAATAAAAAGAGACGTTCCAGCGAAGAACACCGCGACCGAATCGCACGTAACTGATGCGCCAGTTCTCGCACCTTTGCCTCAACCTCTTCTTCCATGTCGGCTGTCGGTTTTCGATTTTGAAACAACGGTTTGAAACGTACATCATCTTCAAGCAATGTCAGCATCCCGTATCGCTTCGCTTCTTTTTGATTCAGCAGTTGAGCGAGTTCTTTATCCGTTACGAGTCGACCGAACGGGATGTTCTGTTCAAAGACGATATCTGCAACCTCGAGTCCTTTAGGGCCAGACAATGGATAAGCTGTATCTTCTGGTAACGTCCGATCAAAAATCAGTAGCGTATGAATTTTTTTTCGTATGATCGCGTCCATTATGTCTCTCCTTTTCTGCCGTATGTGTATGACTACCTTCGCTTCCGACAAGAATAGCTCCTACCTTATACCCTTCTTTTTCGAAAACGATGTTCGAATTGACGAATCCCCTATCGAATGCGCTATACTGATGGCGTATCGTCATCATGCTAGAGGGGGAAATGAAGTCATGCCATATGTCACGGTTAAAATGTTATCGGGTCGTACAGTCGAACAAAAACGCGCCTTGATTGAAAAAGTCACGGAAGCGGTATCGGAAACGACAAATGCTCCAAAAGAAAACATCACGGTCTTCATCGAAGAGATGGAAAAAACAGATTATGGTCAAGCTGGCGTCATGTTTGCAGATAAATAATCAACAAGAGACGTCCGGTCGTTACCGCACGTCTCTTTTTCCCATCTACTTGATCTCCAAGGAGGAATTCTTATGACTACTGTTACTGTATTTGGCGCGACCGGTCGAACGGGTCGCCCTCTAATCGATCGTTTATTAAAAGATGGCTACGATGTCCAAGCACTCGTGCGTTCCGCGTCATCGGACTTACCAGTTCACGATCGCCTTCATATCCTGACGGGAGACGCGACAAACCCGGACGATCTTGAACAAGCACTCGCAGGAAGTACCGCTGTCTTCAGTTGTCTCGGTACCGATCAACAGCAGGTTCTCTCGACAGCAATTCCACATCTCGTCACCAAGATGAAGGAAGCAGGCATCGAACGGATCGTCTTCATTGGTACAGCAGGCATTCTCGATGCGTCAGAAGAACCTGGAAAGTATCGTTTCCAATCGAGTGAATCCCGTCGCCGCTCGACAATCGCAGCAGAGGATCACCTGAAAGCTTATTTAACTTTAAAAGATGCAGACGTCGACTTCACCGTCATCTGCCCAACACAATTGACAGAAGATAAAGCACTTGATGCTGACGACTTGTTGATTGAGACGACACGCTTCACTGCATCGACAGGACCGGTTCCCCGGGAGAACGTTGCGCAGTTCGCTTACGAAGTCTACCGTGACGGAACCCACCATCGCGTCCGTGTCGGAATTGCTTCGCACGGTGAAACGAAATAATAGACAAAAAGAGCAATGGATCTGCTGATCCATTGCTCTTTTACATGTGTAACGATTACAGCAAGACGCTGACGACGATTGACGTCAAGACGCTGACGAGAGTTGCACCATACAGTAATTTCAAACCAAAACTAGCTGCAACGCTTCCTTGGCGATCATTCAATCCTTTAACCGCACCAGCGATGATTCCGATCGACGAGAAGTTCGCGAACGAGATCAAGAAGACAGAAACGATTCCGAGTGTACGTTCCGAGAACTCTTTCGTGTACTCAGGAAGGCTTAACATCGCGACAAATTCATTCGTGATCAATTTCGTGGCCATGACACTACCGGCACTGACGGCTTCCGCCCATGGAACACCCATGATGAATGCGAATGGTGCAAAGATGTATCCGAGAATTTCTTGGAACGAGATATCGAGAACCATCAGGAAGATATCGTTGACCATTCCGATCAAAGCATTATAACCGATCAACATCGCACCAACGATGATTGCGACTTTGAATCCATCCATGATGTATTCGCCGAGCATTTCGAAGAACGTTTGCTTCTCTTCGACGATTTCAAGAATATCTTCTTCCGGGTCAACCGTGTATGGGTTGATGATTGAGACGATCATGAAACCACCGAACAAGTTCAAGACGATTGCTGTAACGACATATTTTGGTTCTACCATCGTCATGTACGCACCGACGATTGACATCGAAACCGTCGACATTGCTGATGCACACAATGTGTAAAGACGGTTTGCTGGTAATTGACCAATTTGTTTTTTTACTGTGATGAATACTTCTGATTGTCCGATCGCAGCTGAAGCAACCGCGTTGTAAGACTCGAGACGCCCCATCCCGTTGATTTTCGACAAGACGAAACCAATCCCGCGCATCAAGATCGGTAAAATCTTTGTGAATTGCAAAATTCCGATCAAGGCAGAGATGAAAACGATTGGTAGCAAGACGTTAATGAAGAACGGTTGTGCACCTTCGTTCGCTAGTCCACCAAAGACGAAATCAATCCCGATTGCCGCATAACTCAGCAGTTTTTCAAAGACTTTCGCGACGCCACGAATGACGATATATCCGAACGATGTATTGAGTAAAATGAACCCAAGTACGAGCTGAAGAACTAGCATGACCGCAAGCGGTTTCAATTTGATGCCTTTACGATTGCTGCTGACAAGGAGTGCCAAGCCGAAAACGATAGCCAGTCCGAGTAGTGCGATAAGATATTTCATGAAGTACCCCTCTATCTATTAGTTGTTTATCAGTTGTACATTCGTACGATGTCTGACGTTTAATCTCTTTCCAAGTAATAGAATAATCAATATTTCGAAGAACTACAAGAGAAAAAGTTCATTTAGTAACCGCTTTCGTTATTTTCATAGACTTTCAAGACAAACTTTTCCAAGCGTTCCCGAACATTGTCCTGACTGAGGTTTTGCCTTCCATATGCTTTCCACCCCGAATAGACGTCAATTGTTTCAGGTCCAAAATCAAAAACAGCCCGAATATCCCACGCGTGATCGTACAAACGGTTCGTCTGTTTAAGGTAACTTTTTAAAAAATGATCCGCCATCTCGACGGATTCGAGCAAGGCAAGATTCAAACGACAATGCGCAAGGTCGACTTCAATGGGACCTACACATGCATTAATCCAATCAATCGTATGACACGTTCTGTCCATTTCGTATAACACATTGACCGGATGGAAATCCCGATGAATAAATCGGATTGTTTGACTTTCGATCGGTTCGACCGCCAGTAGCTGACGCCATCTCTCCGGATGCTGCGTCCACGTCGGAACGTAACGTTCCGTCGCATACGGCTGATAGACATAAAGAGATTCTGGTACCGGTATTGTATGGATTGCCGCAAGCATCTGTGCTAGTCGTTCGACATATTGCTCATCCACCTGATCAAGCCGGATCTCTCCCGGTGAACGCGTCATATATAACCAAGGCGGTATTTCGTCCCTAACATCTGTTTGATAGTCCAACACATCTGGTGCTAAGTCACCTGCTGCTCGTAACGCAAACACCTCGTGCAAGACAAGATCAGGCTCCTCATGTAGCCAGTCCTGATTCGTATGGACGCGAAGAATTCCCTCACCGACCCGAAAAACAAGGGAGGATGTCGCACCTTTTAAGACTTCGACCTCTCCTCCCTCCTGTCCAAACTGTTGTAAGATTTTCGTAAGGACAGCGGACGATATCATGATGTCACATTACCAATCAATAACTGGTCGATTTGCATCTTCTCATTCGCATGTTCGCGCAAGTCGTGCAAAATTTCTTGCGGGAAGAACAGCTTCTCATCCGTTTGGCGTGACGTCGCGATGGCTTGAACGAGCGGTGAAACTTGCGAAATCTCTTTCATCTGCCCACCCTTCATCTGTAGCATGATCGGTTGTTTGCTGATTTCACCATTATCTCCATATAAATCGTAAGGAAGACGACTGAGTTTATCTTCTAGCAGATAATACGTCGGATTCAAGCCGATCGCGTCAAACAGCTCGCATAATTTTTCATGGACGAGTTCACGTTTTTCAGCAGGGTAATCAACATACTTGAACAACTTTCGGTCAACGAATCTTTCTGATAAATCAGAAAGGATCGGATCCTGTTCGTTCGCCCACTGCTGAAAATAGAAGTAGACGATCGTCTCATCGAGTCCAAGGAAATCACGCAACTCCATCTTCTGATCAAACAGCGGCATTAAATGAATCGGTGCAATCGCAAACGGATAACCGGAAAGGTACAGCTCCTGTGCTCGTTCGAGAATGGCTTTTAATAGGTAATCACTCGATCGTGTCACCGGATGCAGGTAGACTTGCCAATACATCTGATACCGACGCATGATGTAGTCTTCAATCGAATGCATCCCGGACTGCTTGACGACCATTTGATTCGGCGCCGGACGCAATACCCGAAGCATTCGCTCAAGATCAAATTTTCCGTAGCTGACGCCAGCAAAGTGCGCATCGCGTAATAAATAATCCATTCGATCAACGTCGAGTTGAGAGCTGATCATCGTGACGAGCAGTTGATTCGGGTGCGTTTTATTGATGATCGACGCCACTTCTTCCGCGAATCCCTCTCCCACTTGGTCGAGAACTTTCTTGATTTCCGTATTCCCGAGGATGATTCGCTCTGTCCATGTTTCATGATTGACACCAAAAACATTCTCGAATGCGTGCGAAAACGGACCATGACCGACATCGTGTAAGAGTGCCGCAGCCAGCGTCAACTCTCGGTACTGATCATCCCAATCGGCGCGACCATTGAAGACGTCGATCAGTTGGCGCGTGATCTCATAGACGCCGAGTGAATGATGGAATCGCGTGTGTTCCGCCCCATGAAACGTCAAAAAGGATGTTCCCAGTTGTTTGATTCGACGTAGTCGTTGAAACTCACGTGTACCGATCAATTGCCAAATCAACTGATCACTGACATAGATATACCGATGAACAGGATCTTTAAAGACCTTCGTTTCCTTTAATTGACCTAATGATTGATACATATGTTTCTCTCCTTTAAATCGTGTCTATGTCGTTGTTGTTCGGTTTTGTCTCCAAGGATTCCTGTCTCCTGCGGCGCTTCGCACAGAAACTTTATACACCCTGTGCTATAATGATGTCGCAAATCTACAATAAAGGAACGAGCCTATGGGAATCGAACTCTTAAAACAAGAACATTATCGTATTTTTGATCAAACGTCACTCGGAACTGCTTTTCATGCGACACAATCGTTTGCGATAGACGACACATTATGCGCTTCCGTTGCAACAGAAGGAGCTGCACTCCGCTCTTGGATTCACCACGAAACTGTCGTCCTCGGCATCCAGGATGCCCGCCTTCCTCACCTCGCAGACGGCGTAGCTGTTTTGCACGAACATGGTTTCTCGCCCGTCGTCCGTAACTCAGGCGGTCTTGCCGTCGTCCTTGACGCTGGTGTCTTGAATATTTCGCTAGTCTTACCGGAACGCGGTGGGATCGATATCGACAGTGGTTACGAAGCGATGCTTGCGCTCGTCCGTGGCATGTTCGCGCAAGAAACAGACGCGATCGTCGCCGGTGAAGTCGTTGGATCGTATTGTCCCGGTTCTTACGACCTGTCGATCGCCGGTAAAAAGTTCGCCGGTATCTCGCAGCGCCGTGTCCGCGGTGGCGTTGCCGTCCAAATCTACCTCTGTGTTAACGGAAGCGGGAGTCAGCGCGCCGCTTTAGTCCGCGACTTTTACGCGGCAGCGCTTCAAGGCGAGGCGACGAAATTCGTCTATCCAACCATTGTCCCGGAAACGATGGCTTCGCTTGAAGAATTACTCGGTACCTCATTGACGATTGAGGAATGTTTACGTCGTGCCTATGAGGCATTACTTGCGCTCGGCGCTGATTTAACACCAGCGGCTTTGACGGAACTCGAGAACGAGCGGTTCGGTGTCAACTTGAGTCGAATGCTTGATCGAAATGAAAAAGCCCTAGGTTAAGAAAGGAGAGAACGTGATGATCCGATTGATCACAGACAGTGGTGCTGATGCACCAAAAGACATGTTAGATGCTTATGATTTTACGATCATGCCGTTCGGCGTATTGATCGACGAAGACACGTTCTTCGACGGAGAATCGATATCTCCAAAACAACTGTATGATAAGATGCGCGATGGCGCAGCACCAAAGACATTCCAAGTAGAAGTCAGCCGGATGGTCGAGGTGTTCACGCGTCACTTCGAACAAGGTGATCCCTTCCTCTATCTCGCTTTTTCAAGTGAGTTATCTGGAACATACCAAACCGCGAAGATGCTCGCAGATGAACTCGCCGAAAAATATCCGAACGTCCCCTATCTCGTGCTCGATACGAAAACCGCTTCAACGGGACAAGGACTATTCGTTCTCGACGTTGCAGAGTATGCACAAACGCATTCGTTTGAAGAAACAGTGGTTTACGCTGAAGCCAAGGTGAATACGATTCGTCATCTGTTTACAGTCGAATCACTCGAATATTTGATGCGCGGTGGACGCGTTTCGCGAGCTAGCGCCTTCATTGGTGGTCTCCTATCGATCTTGCCACTGTTGACCGTCGAAGATGGGAAGCTGATTCCGAAAGAAAAAATCCGAGGTCAGAAAAAGGTCATGAACCGGATCGTCGAGTGGATGGAAGAAGCACGTCCTGCGATTGACGGACACCGAATCATGATTGGTCACGGGGATTCGATCGAACGGGCAGAACAGTTAAAACAATCGATTGAAGCACAATTCTCACCAAGCGAAGTCATCTTGACGATCGCCGGCGCAGCCATCGGTTCACATACTGGACCGGGACTCGTCGTCATTGGTTACGACCTTCCACGTTAACAGCATTCATTCTTACTTCATTTAAAACGGGACAGACTCTTAATCGAGTCTGTCCCGTTTTTTTAGGAATTATAGCCGAAGAATAGCAGTGCTACGCTTAAGCCGAGCGAGGAGACGATGAATACGATCGCCATCCCACCCATTCCAAAGACCAGCATCTTCGGTAAATCATTTCGCTTCTTTAGAAGGGCTGTCAATAACCCGACGTTGATCAAGAAGACGACAACGAACGGGAGCAACAACATCCAACGCTCTTGCAGTAACGCTAAACCATCCATGATGAGATATCCTTTCAGAAACTACTTCTACTAGTACATAGTAATGATATCAGTCTTCTGTTTTCGACGCTGCCACCGCATCATGAGAATTCAAGTTGACCGTTAACGGCTTTGCTGTTCCTTTACCAGAGAAGTTCTCGATCAACTCTTTGACATCTAATCCTGACGACGCTTTTAACGTCTCTTGCAGTGACGCCATCAAATCCGTTGCGTACCCTGTGACACGGTTCGCACCGCCACCTTCACCACTACCTGTATCGACGACCGTGATCTTATCGATGTTACCGAGTGGTGCTGCAATCTCTTTCGCGTACTCTGGCATCATCCGAATGACCATGTCAAGGATTGCTGCTTGTCCGAATTGTTCGAACGCCTGCGCGATTTTTTCTTTCGCTTCCGCTTCGGCAAGACCTTTCAAACGAATGATGTCTGCTTCTGTTTCCCCCTGTGCTCGCTCAGCGTCCGCTTTCGCAAGACCATCCAGACGAATTCGTTCTGCATCCGCTTTTGCCGATGCTTCAATCCGGTATTTCGTTGCATCTGCTTCCGCATATTGCTTCGCACGGTCCGCTTGGGCAGCTTGCTCAATCGAGTAACGATCGGCATCGGCACGTTTTTTGACTTCCGCATCGTATTGTTTCTCACGACGGAGGATTTCTCGTTCTTCGAGCTCGATTTGTTTTTGACGCTCAATGATTTTGATTTGCATCTGTTGCTCGGTGACTTCTTGTTGTGCACGTGCATTCTCAAGATCATACGCTTGGTCGGCTTTCGCCTTCGCGATATCTTGTTCGCGGCGGTAGTCTGCCATCTTCAACTGATTTTCTTTTTCCGCTTCAGCGATTTCCGTTGCACGTTCGAGTTCTGCTTTTTTCGCATCTTTTGAAGCTTCCGCTCGTTTGATGCGTGTCTCTTTTTCCGCGTCTGCTGTTGCGATGTCCGCATCACGGCGCACCTGTGCAATCCGTGGTTTACCGAGGGATTCTAAGTATCCATTTTTATCTCGGACGTCTTTGATCGTAAACGAAACGATGACGAGTCCCATCTTCGCCAGATCTTGTGATGCGACCCGCTGGACTTCTTGCGAGAACTTATCGCGGTTCTTATAAATTTCTTCGACAGTCATCGAACCGAGGATCGAACGCAAGTGCCCTTCAAGAACTTCACGCGCTTCCCCTTCGCGCTCTTCTTTTGATTTTCCGAGGAACTGCTCTGCTGCTGTTGCAATCTCAGAAATCGAGCTGCCGATCTTGATGATCGCTGTTCCGTCCGCCATGACCGGTACACCCTGCTCCGTGTACACTTCTGGTGTTGTGACTTCGAGTTTACTCGATAACAAGCTAAGTGGTGTTGCTTGTTGGAAGACAGGTAACACGAATGTTCCGCCGCCGCGAATAATCTTCACCCGGTTGCCGGACTCATCGGTATTAACGTTGCGTCCTCCAAGATAACTACCGGATACGATTAATGCTTCTTCCGGACCAACCGTTCGGTACTTCGTGATGAATAGGACAATCAATGCAACGATCAATGCGACTGCAACGATCGATACGATTAACACTGGATTCATGTAAACATCTCCTTTTTCCATTGTTGGGGGTACGTCACGACAGACGCGACGCCTTGTTTAATCTCGATAACAAGTACTTTTGTTCCTTGTGGTAAGGCAGGACCTTCAAACAGGACGGCTGACTTCGATACACGTCCTGAGACGTCATCAAGTAAAATTTCACCATATCCTTCAGTCGGAATCGGCACGATGACGGTTGCGCTACGCCCTTCTAGCATCTGTTCCGAAAATCCAAGCGACTGTTCGGCTTGTGCCATCGGAACGAACAAAAAAATATGCATCAGCGTCGTCACCAACAACGCGATGACACTGCTGATGATCAAAATCAAAATTGAACCAAGCGGACTCAGTTGTTCGAGTCCGAAGCCGATCGCTGACGTGATGATGACGAAAGATAAGATCAACGTAGGATGGAAAATTTGATCGACACCCGGAATGACGTCTGAGAATAGGATGGACACAAACACACCACAAGCAGCGGCCGCTAACGCATATAAATAAAGTGTACTAACGTCCATTTTCGTTCACCTCGATGTAAGGATGTGAACCATACAGTTCGTGATAAGCCCGCTGATACGCAGTCCGGTTTTCTTCATACAATAAACGAGCCAACTCTTTGTCTCGCTGATCAATCGCCTCTTCTTGACGACGTAAGTATTTTTTTTGCGCGGCAAAATGACGTGCTAATCTTGCCTCAATCGACGGTTCTCGTTCACGCGGCAACTCCTGTTTCATCGCTCCACTCCTTTCTGAAGTACTGGCTTTCTCCCTCTTCTACGCAAACCATCTAGAAAATGTTTCAAAATGAATTCCATTTCTTTTCCTTTCATTAAATAAAAAAACGTTCGTCCCATAAATAGGACAAACGTTTTTGACTAACAAGTATTTATGAGCGGTCGGGACGTCGGACGATTAGTCCGTAATAAAGGACGAGTGCCAAACAATCAAGCGTCATGATAATCAGCCCCATCGGAACGGCCGATTGCTCCCCCATGATGCCGACGAGTGGTGACACGAGCGAACCGACGAGCATCGGGAGTAAACCAAGAAGTGCCGAGGCACTTCCAGCCGTTGCTCCGTAGTTTTGCATCGCTAAGGTAAAACCGAGCGTTGAGATCAAACCAACGCTTGAGACGACGAAGAAAAGTGGAATCATGACGAAAATCAATTGGTCCGTTAACGTTAAAGCGAGGAACAAAAAGATACTTGCACTCGCAACAACCGTCAAGCTGATTCGCATCAGACGTTCTGAATCAACTCGACCAGCAAGACGTCCAGCGATTTGAGCCGCTAAAATGATTCCGATTCCGTTTAAGCCGAACAAAAAACTGAACTGTTGCGGCGAAGCGCCATAAATATTTTGTAAGACGAACGGTGAACCGGAGATGTAGGCAAACATCGCGCCCATGACGAATGCTTGCGCAAACGCATAGCCGATGAAGACACGGTCCGTCAACAAACGTCCGAATGTCTTCAACGTCGTCGTCAAATTCCCTTCAACGCGTCTTTCGAGTGGAAGTGTTTCCGGCAAACGCAGTGCAACAGCGAGCAACATCAACGTACTTAAAATCGCCAGCAAGTAAAAGACAAAATGCCAGTCACCGAACCGAAGCAACTGTCCCCCGATGACGGGTGCTAGAATCGGTGCCGTTCCGTTGACGAGGGACAAGGCAGCAAAGAACCGCGTTAATTCCGGTCCTTCGAATAGATCACGAACGATTGCCCGGGAAATGACAATTCCTGACGCTCCGGCTGCCCCTTGGATGAAGCGCAGCGCAATCAACACTTCAATCGTTGGTGCCATCGCACACGCAAGAGAAGCGAGCAGATACGCAAGTAAAGCAATCATTAACGGACGCTTACGTCCACGAACATCACTGAGCGGACCAACGATCAATTGTCCGAGCGCCATTCCGAGCATACAAGCCGTCAAACTCAATTGGATCAGTGACGCACTCGCATCAAACGAGCGTGACATATCCGGAAAAGCAGGTAGATACATGTCGATCGAGAGCGGTCCTAGTGCAGCGAGTGAACCGAGGATCAAGATCAACGTCAAGCGGCCTGGTGTCATCGTCGTCTTTGTCATGACGTCACGTAATCCAAATCATGCAAGACATAAGCGAGGAAAAAGACGACCGATGGATTTTCATATGTCATCTGTACCTTTTTGAGTTGGGCCCGATAACCGGTCTCATACTCGACACCATTTAACTTTCGTTCCATGTTCATTTTGATCAACGCATCGAGTTTATCGATCACATCGACCATTTGCCCTTCGTACGTCTCGTCTTTTGCTTCAACGACGAATCGACGGAACGGTGCTCGGATGTCTTCTGGTAAATTGTTGATCAACGTCTCTCCTTCTGCCCGTTCATAAGCTTCGAAGGCTGCTGCCGTGACCGGCGTCGCATGTTTGACAGGTCCAAGAACATCTCCTGTCGTTCCTTCAACGAGATCATGGCACAAGAGACGAGAGACGACTTCTTCAATGTCGATCGTGACGCCGTATTTTTCTGATTCAATCAATCCATTGAAGATACCAAGCGAAGCTGCTCGAAACGCATGTGTCGCGTCGTTATCATCAATCGTATTAAAACGTCCTTTCCAGCGCCGAATCGTATCCATCATCAAGACGTTTTCGATAAAATGAGACATCTCGTCCTCTTCCATGACGGATTGTGTCAAGCGACGGATTGAAACGAGTGGGTGTCGTTCCAGAACAGCCTGTAATTCCGCTGCTTTTTGTTCGAAAAAGACGGACTCTGTCATCCGTGCTTCCCGGCGTGCATATAACATCGCATCAAACGTATCGATGGCTTCAACGATTCGTCCTTCCGGTGAATCATCTTCTGCATGAACAAGATACGTCGTAAAGGCTGGTTGAAGCGACTTCGAGAGTAAGGCGACGAGCTGTTCACTCGCCTGTTGTTCCATTGCCTGAATGTGTGCATGTAGCGTTGGCTCTTTTTTCGTCCGGTGTTTGATTGGTCCGGTGATGACCTCGTTCATGTCATGGAATAGGGCTTTTCCGAGCAATGTCAGGCGGTCGACTGGTGTTTGTCCGTCTGCTTCTTCTAAATAGCTTGCCATCAAACTGAATAAGGCAACACGAAAGCTATGACTGGCTGCGTTATCCGGAAAACGTGGTGCATATTCATCCCACCGTGGAACGTTTTGCATCCGCGTCAGCATCCGAATGAAATTACCGTTTTGCATAAAATCTCTCCTAACGAAAGACGGACAGAGAGTACCCTGCCCGCCATTGTATTATTTTGCTGATTTGGTTGAACTACTTCCGCTACGGAACCAACCAATGATTAAAATCAGGGCAAGTACGACCCAGAAGATCGTTTGCCATAGTGTACTCTCTGGAAACTCATGCGGCAAGACGTCGATTGACGGATGCGCAAGTGTCATGACGACGAGTTTTACGCCAACCCAAGCGACAAGCCAAAACGCTGCTTCTTCGATACCTGGTCGCTTTTGGAGCAAGACAACGAACCAACTCGCAAAGTAACGCATAATGACGAGACCAATGATCCCACTGAAGAAGACGACCCAGAATTGACCTGTATTCAGACCACCAATCGTTCCTCCGATCATCGGCAGTGTCGTTGCCATGGCGACAGCGGCAAGTGTCGAGTCGACAGCGAACGCTAAATCAGAGAATTCGACTTTAACAACCGTCCACCAAAAATTCGGTGAGGCTTTTTGTGAAGCAATCGAGTCCGGTACTTGGTGTTTATTCGATCGTGCCTCAACGATTCCTTTAAACGCCACGTAAAAGAGGTATATCGCTCCGAGTGCCTGAAGCTCCCAAATCGTCGCTAGGTACGAGGCAAAGAAGATTGCGACGAAACGTAAGACGAGTGCCCCGACGAGACCATAGAAAAGTGCTTTTTTACGCTGATCGTCTGGTAACGGTCGGACTAGGACAGCCATGACCATCGCATTGTCGGCAGATAATAACCCTTGCAAAATAATCAGTACGAGCCCGACGGTCGCATACTGTGTAATTAATCCAATATCCATACTAACGAATCCCCTTTTTTGTTCAGTCTATTCATTATATGCCGGTCGATCGGAAAGAAAAAGATGAAAGCTCGACTGAAGTACTTAACCTTGTGTTTTATTCCCATTGTTTAAGAAAACCTAACACCAAAAAACGACCCGTCATCGACGGATCGTTCCATTTCTTATAAGTTTTGATCAACTTTCTTTTCAGCATCTGGATTTGCTTTCGTTTTTGGTGAAGAGAACCAACCCCAAAGGGCAAGACCGACCATGACCGTCCAGAAGAATGCTTGCCACGGTGTACTGTGAGCAAATCCTTCCGGAAGTTTTAAGGCTTCGAAGACTGTTCCTTCGATTGATGCATGGTATTTCGGATGTTCGAGCGCAAGAACAGCTAGCTTCACACCGACCCAGGCAACGATTGCAAAGGCTGCTGTTTCAAGACCTGGACGTTCTGCAAGTAATTTCACGAAGACACGGGCCGCGAAACGCATGAGGACAACACCCATTAAACCACCCGTTAAGATGACGATGAAGTGACCGGTGTTCAAACCACCGATTTCGCCCGATCCCCAGTTCGGAAGTGCGACTGCTAAAGCAACTGCAGCAAGAATCGAATCGACAGCAAATGCTAAGTCAGCGAATTCAATCTTCGCGACTGTCCGCCAGAATTCACCTTTTGAAACTGGCTCTTCCGACTTCGGCTCTGCATCGAGTTCATTTTCGGCGCCATGATTCTCACCGAGTTTCCTTGCCTTAGCGGTCTTATAAATATGCCGTAATCCCATGATGAGCAAGTACGCTGCTCCAAGTGCTTGGATTTGCCAAATATCGACGAGGAATGAAATCGCGAACAGTGCCGCGAACCGTAAAACGAATGCTCCAGCTAATCCATAAAAAAGTGCTTTCTTTTGTTGTTCTCCTGGTAAGTGCTTAACCATGACCGCGAGTACGAGTGCATTATCTGCCGAAAGTAATCCTTCAAGCGCGATCAAGACGAGTACGACCCAGGCATATTGAAGTAATAACTGCCAATCCATCTCTGTCATCCCTTTCTCTGACTATCTGTAAAATCAAAAATACATTGTATGACTATGACAAAAACAATAATTACACGTTCACCTGAACATATACTATAGGATAATGTACCCGATTGCAAGCATGTTATTCCTCCGGCTATGGAATGTGTCGATTTTAAGTCGTGCGAGTTTCGTTTATCGAACGTTCGTGATAAAATTCAAGACAACACTTTAGTAATGAAACGATGAAACACATTTGCGGAATCATCAGACTTGCTCGTCTCTAGCATTCCTGTCATGTTATTACTATTGAAACACTACAAAAGGACAAAGGGGCCCATAAATATGTCTACCTACCCGATTACGTTACCAACGAAAGAAGAGCGCCATAAGCTGTTCGGTTCGGTACCACCAATCAAAGGAACAAAACCGACTGAAAAAGATAAAATGGTCGACTTGCAAAATACACCGAAGAACTTCCTGTTCGCACTTGACGCTGTTGGAATCTCAAACGTTAAACATCCTGTCGTCATCCAAGACGGGGACAAAACACAAGCGACAGTCGCAACGTTCGAGTTGTCGACGTCACTCGTACAAGACCGTAAAGGGATCAACATGAGTCGCTTAACGGAACAACTTGATCAATACCATAACGAAGGTTGGACAGTTACGAATGAATCACTTATTCAATTCGCGCGTGATTTAGCGGACCGTATGGAACAAACAGAAGGTCAATTGACGATCCGTTACCCATGGTTCTTTACACGTAAAGCACCTGCAACGGGACTTAGTGGGTTGATGAATGCCGAAGTATGGCAAACGGTCAGCGTCAACACGGAAACGAATGAAGCGACATTATCTGTCGGCTTGACGATCAACGTCACGACACTTTGCCCATGTTCGAAAGAAATCAGCGAGTACAGTGCCCACAACCAACGTGGCTACGTCACGATGGAAGCTTCGTTACGTGATGAAGCAGAAGACTTTGACTGGAAACAATCATTGCTTGATGCGGCTGAATCAAATGCTTCTGCCCCACTTCACCCGGTACTCAAACGTCCGGATGAAAAACGCGTGACAGAGATGGCATACGAAAATCCACGTTTCGTAGAAGACATGGTGCGCTTGATTGCTGCTGACCTATACGAAATGGATCCAATTGCTTCGTTCTACGTCGAATGTCGCAACGAAGAAACGATTCATCAACATGATGCAATCGCACGCATCACGTTCGATAAAGACGCACAATAAGCAAGCTCGCCGTACTTCCTCTCCACTAGAGGGAGTACGGCTTTTTTGTTTATCAGCATTGCCCTTCGTTTTGCGAGCGTTTACACTTAACTCGAATGGAGGAATACATATGTTGGAACTGATTCCTTTTTTACTCGAGCGACTTGGTATCATGATCATCTTAGCGTTCATCCTCGCCCAGTGGGGACCAACGCGACGCTTGTTGCGTCAACCGGAAGCAGGTTGGCAATTCCGTGTCCTCGTCCTGTTTTTTGCGACGTATGGGATCTTAAGTAACTATACAGGGGTCAAAGTCGACTTAGCAGAATTCTTGCCCCATGCTTGGCTCGAAGAGGTCGACGGAACATCGGCAATCGCGAATACACGAACGATGATCGTTGTCATCAGTGGGTTACTCGCTGGTCCGCTTGGTGGATTGATGACTGGACTGATCGTCGGGATTCATCGGTATTCCCTCGGCGGGTTCACAGCATTTGCTTGTACGCTTTCGACCGTCATTGCCGGTGGTGTCAGTGGATTACTTCGCCCTTACTGGCGTGACCGACTCGGCAGCCAAGCATTGTTACCTGTTTGTCTGACCGCTTTTTTGATGCTATTTGAAATGTCATTGATTTTACTGTTCGCCCGCCCCTTTGACGCGGCTGTTGAACTCGTCCAGTTTATCTTCTTGCCGATGACACTCATTAACGTCCTTGGCGTCTGGTTATTTTTATCGATCATCCGCCTTGCTGCGCGAGAAGAAGAAACCGTCCGTGCACGAGAAGCAGAACGGTCGTTGCATATCGCCGATTTGACGCTTCCGCACCTGACGCGTGGTCTACATATCCATACGGCAGAAGCTGTCGCGGAAATTCTGTTGCAGCAAACACGAGCCGAAGCCGTCTCTTTGACGGATCAATCCGTTATCCTTGCTCACCTTGGCATCGGAAGTGATCACCATCAAGCAGGTAGTCACTGGACGACAAAACCAACCGAACATGTCTTACAGGATGGACAAGTTCGTCTTGTGACGGAACGACTCGATATCGGCTGTCCCGTAACGGATTGCCCACTTCAAGCGGGCATCATCGCTCCGCTCATCGTCGGGGAAACGACGATCGGGACGTTAAAAGTCTACTATCCCCACGCCGAATTGCTCGACGCCGTGGAAGTCGAACTCATTGAAGGATTAGCAAAACTGTTTTCTACACAACTGGCACTCGGGAACGCACAGCGCCAAGCTGATTTACTGAAGGATGCCGAGATCCGGGCACTCGAAGCACAAATTCATCCACACTTCCTGTTCAATGCCATCAATACGATTTATGCACTGTGCCGAACGGATGTCGAACAGGCACGGACATTGTTGCTCGAATTATCAACGTTTTTCCGTAGTAACCTCCAAGGAGCACGCTCGACGAAAATTCCGCTCCAAAAGGAACTCGAGCATATCGAAGCGTATACATCCCTTGAAGCTGCTCGTTTTCCAAATCGACCGTTCCTCGATATCGATTTAGCGGAAGAGACGACGTCTTTACTCGTTCCACCGTTTATCTTACAACCGTTGATCGAGAATGCGTTCCTTCATGCTTTTTTGAATGAGCAGACGGGATATGTCGGGGTGACGGCATGGTGTGAGGCAGATCAACTTTACCTCGAAGTCGTCGATAACGGACGCGGGATTGAAGCCTCTCGCCTTGCTCGTCTCGGTCGAGAAGTCGTTCCATCTTCTGGTACCGGTACCGCGTTATTCAATACGGCAGAACGGATTCGAAGCCTGTACGGTGAAAAAGGACAGTTTACGATCACGAGTGACGGTCAAAACGGAACGACGATTACAATTCGCCTTCCCATTGAAGTCAGAAAGGAGAACCAGCATGCGCACCTTGTTGATTGAAGATGAACCGCTCGCACGTGACGAGCTCCGTTATCACGTGACCGCAGCCGGTCTTGAAGTCGTCGGAGAAACCGGTAGTGTCGAAGAAGCGGAACGACTCGTCCGCTCCCTTCAACCCGACTTAGTCTTTCTTGATATCGAGCTGACGGACGGAAGCGGTCTTGAAGTCGCCAAACGATTGAAGTCGATGCCACGTCCTCCGGCTCTTTTGTTTGTAACGGCATATGATGCTCATGCACTTGAAGCCTTTGAACTCAATGCCTATGACTACATCTTGAAACCGTATGATCCGGCACGGATCGTGCGCGCCATCGAAAAAGTCGCACGACCGCTTCCGAAAAAAGCACCTCGACTTGAACGTTTAGCTGTCGAAACGGGAGATCGACTCAAACTCTTATCTCCGCAAGATATTGATTACATCGTCGCTGAAAACGGGAAAACGAAAATCGTAACGGAACATGAAGCGTATCCTTCAAACGAGACCTTACTCGAACTTGAACGAAAGCTTCAAGATCATCGGTTTTTACGGGTTCATCGCTCGTATCTCGTGAACTTATCAGCGATTGACGCGATTGAACCTTGGTTTAACGGGGCTTACAACTTAAAGATTCACCAAATCGATGTGCCGGTCAGTCGGACGTATGTCAAACTATTGAAAGAAGCGCTCGGTATTTGAGTGCTTCTTTTTTGTGATTCAAGGTCCTTTTTCAACCTTTCGTCGTACAAAATCGACAACTCATCTAAAAATTAAAGAAAGCGCTTCCACAACTTGTATACTAAATCCATCATAGTTCATTCAAGAGGAGGAATTTTAGATGAGCGCTACTCCCATCGTCATTGCTGTCATCTGTATCTTATTAATCGCGTATCGTCTCTACGGTACATTCATGGCTGCGAAAGTCTTAAAAATCAAAGATGATCGCGAAACGCCTGCTCATAAACTAGCGGACGGAAAAGATTACGTTCCAACGAACAAATGGGTCTCATTCGGACACCATTTTGCGGCAATCGCTGCTGCTGGTCCACTCGTCGGACCTGTCCTTGCTGCTCAGTTCGGCTACCTACCCGGCTTACTGTGGCTCTTGATCGGTGCCGTCATCGGGGGAGCGGTCCATGATATGGTCGTCCTGTTTGCCTCGATGCGTCAAGATGGTCAATCGTTGTCCGAAGTCGCTAAAAAAGAATTAGGTCCCGTCGCTGGTTTTTGTGCCGGTCTTGCGATGCTCTTCATCATCACGATTACGATGGCGGGACTATCGATGGTCGTCCTGCACGCACTTGAACATAATCCATGGGGCACATTCGCTGTCTTCTCGACGATTCCGATCGCGATGCTCGTTGGGATTTACTTACGTAAAGGTGGTAACCTAGCCCTTGCTTCAACAGTCGGTTTTCTACTCATCTTAGCTGCGATTGGTTTTGGTCCTCAGTTGACGGAAACATTCATCGGTGACTGGTTCGACCTGTCCTCTCGTCAGCTCGCAATCGCTCTACCGATTTATGCATTCTTCGCTGCGGCACTGCCTGTATGGCTCTTGCTCGCACCACGCGACTATCTATCAAGTTTCATGAAGATCGGTGTTTTCCTTGCCTTAATCGTTGGTGTCTTCATCATCAACCCGGACATTCGATTCCCAGCATTCACGAAGTTCGTTGATGGCGGTGGTCCAATCATCGCTGGTCCAGTCTGGCCATTCATCTCGATCACGATTGCCTGTGGTGCAATCTCTGGTTTCCACGCTTTCGTTGGTTCTGGTACGACACCGAAGATGATCAATCGGTGGAGTGACATCAAACCGGTTGCTTTTGGTGCCATGCTTGTTGAATGTCTTGTTGCCGTCATGGCATTGATTGCTGCGACATCTCTTGAAGTCGGTGATTACTTTGCCATCAACTCAACACCAGAAGTATTCGCAACTCTAGGTATGAGCACGGTCTACTTGGATGATTTATCTCGTGAAATCGGACTCGACCTTGCAGGTCGAACGGGTGGTGCCGTTTCACTCGCCGTCGGTATGACGTTCATCTTCCGCGCCATCCCATGGTTCAAAGAGATTGCCGGTTTCTTCTTCCAATTCGTCATTCTGTTCGAAGCGGTCTTCATTTTAACTGCAATCGACGCAGGAACACGTGTCGCCCGTTACTTGATTCAAGATTTCTTCGGTGAATTCTATAAACCACTCAAACGCGTCGACTGGATTCCAGGTGCAATCTTTGCTTCAGCACTCGGTACGTTCTTCTGGGGCTATCTCCTGTTCTCAGGTGACATCGGTTCGATTTGGGCATTATTCGGGGTATCAAATCAGCTGATGGCTTCAATCGGCTTGATCATCGGAACGACGATCATCTTGAAAATCGCCGATAAAAAAGTCTATGCCCTGACGACGTTCATCCCGCTCGTCTACCTCCTGATCACAGTAACATTTGCTGATATCTGGATGGTCGCAAACGTTTATGCAAATCCAGATTCTCCAGGATTTAGCGTCTTGAATACCGTCTTATCCGTAACGATGGGACTGCTCGCGATCGTCATTACGATCTCAGCCGTCAAGAAATGGATTGAACTATTGAACTCACCACGTTGGGAAAATCAAAAACGTTCTGCGTAAGCGGATTAGTTATATGATAAAAGGCAGTGGACGCATCCACTGCCTTTTTCGTATCTCATGCTTAGAACGGATTATAAAATCGATTGCCGTCATGGAAAGTGACGACAAACGAGAAAATTGTCAAAAGTACTACACAACTGATGGCGACATAATCGATGCGTGTCATCGTCTGTTGGTTGTACCACGTCCGCTTTCGTCCCGCACCAAATCCACGGAGATCCATCGCATTGCTGACGGTTTCAATTCGTTCGAGACTCGTAAACAGCAACGGAAGTAAAATCTGGATGCTATTACGCGCCCGTTGCCAAAGCGAACCATGCGAGACGGCAATTCCCCGCGCTTCCTGAGCGTTCGCAATCGTCCGAAAGTCCGCTTGTACGTCTGGAATGTAACGGAGCGCTAATGAGACAGCGAAGGCGATTTTATACGGTACACCAATCCGGTTCAACGAGGACGCGAATTCTGTCGGATGGGTCGTGACGAGAAACAACACAGCAATCGGAACGATCACACTGTATTTTAAGATGAGATTAAACAGATAAAACAATTGTTCTGATGTTATCGTAAAGCGACCAACGCCTTCAAATAAAACGTGACGCGAACCGTAGATTTCAACGCCCTGCTCTGGTTCGAATAGATAAACGGCGAGTGCATTAATCAGGACAAATATTGCTGTAAAGATCAAAACGAATCGGACTTCCCGAAACTGAATACGTGACAATCGGAATAACACGATGCTGACTAAACCAAGAACAAGTAAGACACGCGTATCATAGGTAAACATCGTTGCTGTCGTAAATAACAAGAATCCGATCAGTTTCGTCGTTCCCGTCAATCGATGAATCGGTGACGCTTTTTCAATATAGCCAAGCATTTCTACAGCCATTGTTCCCGCTCCTTTCGCTCCGCCGTAATCACGGACTCGACGAATCGTTCCGCATCGATGTCGAGATGTTTCGCTATCGTAAAGAGCGATGTTTGCTTTAAATGGGCATGATGCAGCAACTGTTCTTGATTTAGCAGTCCAAATGACGTTCCGGCGTAACGGATGCGTCCAGCTTGCACCAGGCAGACTTGATCGCTGTACTCTAAGACGAGATGCATATCATGCGTGATGATGAGTAACGTCATCCCCTCTTGTTTCAATCCTTCTAAAAAGCCCATCATATCCGAATAATGCCGGTAATCTTGACCAGCTGTCGGTTCATCGAGAATCAAGATATCCGGTCGTCGAACGAGAATCGAAGCAATCGTCACCCGTTTCTTCTGACCAAAACTTAGTGCTTGGATCGGCCAATTGCGAAACGGATATAATCCGCAGCGACGTAACGTCTGCTCGAGACGCTCGTTTTCTTCCGCTTCACTCAATCCGAGTGTCTGCATCCCGTAGCGAATTTCCTCCTGCACGAGGTGCTTCGAAATCATATGATTCGGATTTTGCAGGACGAATCCGATTGACCCTGCCCGCTCGGCGATCGGTTGGTGCGTAATGTCGGTCCCGTTAAGTAGGATTCGGCCACTCGTTGACCGTTGATAACCACTCAACACTTTCGCAAGCGTTGATTTCCCTGCACCATTCTGACCGACGATCGTTGTCAGTGTTCCTTTTTGAAAAGTCGCCGTCACATCTTCAAGCACTGGCGTTCCTTGATGATAATGAAACGCCAACTGCTCAAGTTCAAGCAATGAATCAGAGATTGCAGCCTCTTTTTGAGGAGCTTCTTCTAAACGTTCTAACACGTCTTTCTGGTTGAACTGCTCTAAAAAAGGATCGATGCGGCTCGGCTGATCTACAGACTCCACGGTCATGCCAGCCCAGCGTGCGGCACTGACATAGAGGGGTTCACGCAATATTGCTTGTTGCAGTTTTCCGTTACTTAAGATGACGTCAGGATGATGATCGGCGATAATTTCTCCGTCGACCATGACGATGATGCGATCAAATGGAATGACCAGTACATCCTCGATTCGGTGTTCAACGACGATCAGTGTTCGGTTCGTATCGCGTTGCAGTCGATCCATTAACATCATCGCTTCTTGACCCGCTACCGGATCGAGATTTGCGAGTGGTTCATCAAACAATAAGATATCCGCATCTTCGACGAGAACTCCAGCCAATGCCGCCCGTTGTCGCTGACCTCCTGATAAATCATTTAATCGCGCTTGCAAAAGCGTCTCGACGTCCGTCATCCGTGCGACGCGTTCGACGATCTCGTGCATTTCCGGTCGCCCTGTCTGTTTGTTCTCGAGCGCAAAGGCAATGTCTTCGCCAACCGATAAACCAACGAACTGCGCATCTGGATCCTGTAACACCGTGCCAATATGCAGCGAACGATCAAATAACGATAACGTCCGGGCATCCTGCCCTTTGATCAGAACCTGTCCTTTCCACGTTCCCGGGTACGAGAATGGAATCAACCCATTGATGCACTGAGCAAGCGTACTTTTTCCTGAACCCGAAGGTCCAACAATTAAGATGCGTTCGCCTGCTTGAATCGTTAACTGAATCTGCCGGAGTGTCGGTTCCGACTGACTCCGATATGTAAATGAAAAATCCTGAAATTCAATCACGTTTGTCATGTCTTTCTCCCCCCAAGCTAAATGAGCTATGTCCCTGCCGTTTCTTCGCACAGGATCATAGCTCATTCGGTCAAACTTCGCGTTTCAAGCTGCCTGCTTTACTTCTTGTTTTGGCATACGTGACGAGTAATAACGTTCCGATGACACCGACTGTCAAGATGTTTGATGTCGCAGCGACCGCACCTTGAACGAAGACTTTATTCGCCGGCTCCGTGTAAATTAAAATATCGAGTACAGGTGCGATGATGATCCAACCAATCGCTTGCACGATGGCTTGTGTGGCGTTGAATAAAACGATTTTACGAGTCGTCAATCCGCCTTCTTCTAAACGAATTCGGTTAGCAATCAATCCGATACCAAACCCGACGAACCCGGAGACGATGACCCAACTCCACCACGGGGAACCGTATAAAATCGCATCTTTTAAGCCATGACCGATCAGACCGATCAAGCCGGCTGTAACCGGTCCGAACAAGACCGCCATGAATGCGAGAAATGCATAGGCTGTCTCGATTGACGTGTTCGGTACGCCTGTCGGAATCGCAGCGAATCGACTTAAAATGATGAATACAGCTGCTCCGATCCCAGTTGCGACGATTTGTTTTGTCGTAAATCCTTTCATGTTCGATCTCCTCCTTTAATGTGTTGTACGCTAACACTCCAATCATTTCCGATTCCAACTTCAAATGCATGTGCAAACGAACCTTGATTCAAGGCAAGAGCAATCTGATCCAGCGAATTGATGTAGACAACTCCTGAACCGACCGGCACATCTGCGAACGAATGACCGAAGAGCAGTGTTTGTTCGTAGACGATCCGGTCTCGGTACGAAACCCTTACCTTGACGTGGCTCCCGATATCGAGACCTGTCTGACGGACGAGTGCGACGGGAATGTTCGTCCAGACGTTTCCGAAGCGGACATCGAGAATCTCGACGATACCCGTGACACCGATATCCGACGACGAGGCAGGTGTCCGGTCGAGTAAGACGAGTTCTTCAGTAGGTAAAAGCGGTCCCATCTCTTCGAACGTGATGACGTGGCTCGATAATCGCGCACCCGTGAAGGCAAAGATATCTCGTCCGTGAAACGTGTACGATTCTCCCATCCGAGGCAGACGATGCCGGCGATCATCGAGTTGTCTCACTTCCGCAATGTATCCGGCTTGCCAAAGATGCGTCAACGTCCCATTATCCGGTGTAATGATGTATTGATTGGTCCGTGTTCGCGCGACGACACTCTTTCGCCTCGACCCGACACCCGGATCGACGATAGAAACGAACACCGTTTGCTCCGTCCAGTACGGCACCGTCTGCAGTAACCGATAGGACGCTTCCCAAATGTGGAATGGCGGAATGTCATGCGTTAAATCAAAAATCCGAATCTCCGGATTGATGCTATGGGCCACCCCATACATCGCACTCACTGCCCCATCACTCACGCCAAAGTCTGATTGCAATACCAATGCTTCTGCCATCTCGTCATCCTCCTCCTGCGGGAACGTCTCCACAAAAAAAGACACCACGCCCTTATTTCTCAGGACGTGATGTCTGATCACGTGGTACCACCTTCGTTCATGACTCAACTCACGCTCAGCCACCTCTAGGAGTACGAGACTCCATGGAATGCTAACGGTATCCTTCCTACCGGTCGGTTCTACTGATGAACACGGTTCACGTTCTTCCGACTGCTCCGGGACCATCTTCAAGTATCGAAATCGTCTCATTTCCAGCAACAGAGACTCTCTATCGATTTCCAATCACTTTACTCTTCCCATCTACACATGCAGATTCAGTTGTCTGAAAATTTAAATTAATAGTACAACCGTTTTATTCCTGGCGCAAGGTTTTTTACTCAGAAATCTTTAAATTCGTCGTCCGGATCGTTCCCCATGGTGACACATCCGCTCGGACTTCCAGTGCTTTTGCTTTTTCGTATTGTTTTCCGCTTCCCTGTTCGACATAATACTGCGTCAACTGCGGAATCGATACATATTGCTCGTAATAATCGCCGGCGATACTTCCGAAGAATCGTTCATTCGAAATCCGATCGATTTGAGCATAACCGGAAGCATCCGTCTTGAAGCTGACATAGACACGTCCGTTTTGAATCCTCGGACCAGGTTTTAAATCTGGGTACTGAAGCATCACGTATTCGCCGTAAACGGGATCAAACGGATCAAACGGTTCTGCCCGAAAACGGTACGATGTCCCGAACCAGGAGGTCGCAAAAAAGCTGACGATCAACAGACCGACGGCGCATGTCTGCAATACTGGTATCAGATAACGCTTCATGACGCCACACCTCCTTTACGGCGTAACCACCATAAGACACCGGACAATAAGAAGATGAGTAGCGCACCAATGAGGAAAAATAAGGACATGTTTAAACGATCCCATGCATATATGACATATATCGCAATTTGAACGAGAATGAAATAGAGAAAGGCTGGCCAGACGACTGCATGACGGCGTTCTTGATATAACAGATACAGTAGCGCGGATAATTCAAAGAGAATGGCAAGTAGAATTGCCTGTTCATCAATCCAGAGTACTCCGACGAATCCAAGCGGTACGATGAACAACAATCCACGACGTTTTTGATAGAGAAAGATTCCTAGACCGGTGGAGACGATAGCTAACAGTACCGCTTCTGTCACGGAGGGTAATACGACGTTTGATTCCGCACGAACGGATAAATAGATGATCGAACTGATAGCAGCGACGACCAGATAGACCATCTCGACGATACGGCGATTGGATTCCTCACGAACAAGCCAGAGAACTGGAACAAGCAAAAATAGCGTCCAAATCGGCCACAGGAATCCGTCATATGATACGAGGAGAAACAAGGATAGACCGCTGAAAAAAAGAAACAGCCAGCTAAATAAAAGCGACGGCAGCTGTTGACTGAAGTAAAACCAGCTGAACGAAAGTATAATCATAAGACTAAAGGACGTCCAGTCAAGATAACTCGCCTGCTCCTGACCAAATCCCCCAAGACTCGTGAAGATCGTCCATCCGGAAAGAAAGGCGACGACACCGTATGCCTCATGACGCCAAAGTACATAATGTACTAACGCGGCGACAAACACACACCAACCGAGTAATGATCCTTCCATCGGCAAATGAAAACTTTGAACCACGACGAGAATTGAGGCACCAAATGCTAGGATTCCACCGATTCGAAAGACAATCGGATGAAGAATATGACGACGTTCCGAAAGATCTGCCACGATGTAACAGCTCCACATGAGTACTACGACGAGTCCGATTTTCCAGCCGACTGGCATCGCTTGCCAATTAGCAGCCAAAAAGCTGAATACAGCCAATACGACGAAGGTACCTCCAATGATTAATAACAAAGGCAGACGTTGTTTTGTTGAACGTTGATTTTCATAGTTCAGAATTCGTTCAACAGTTGCTTCATCCAAAAGACCTGCATCTTGCCACTCTCTTATTTTACGAAACTGCTTCACCGTACCCACCTCCTTCGAAGTGTTAGATACTAATTAAATTCCCGATTTAACACTGTCTCAAGCCCGGATTCACAGGGATTATAAGCTATTTGTTCCGTTTGTCACCGAATGTTGACAGACAAAAAAGCAAGGAAGACGGGCTTCCTTGCCTTTTTTTGATTTGATCATTTAAACACGGAAACGGGCAACGAGTACCTGTAGTTCTTCCGCCATATCGGATAATACTTTGGCGGATTGCGAAATCTCTTCCATCGCACTCAACTGTTCTTCCGTCGTCGCTGCGACTTGTTTCGAAGCGGACGAATTCTCTTGCGCGATATGTGCGATTTCCGTCGCTGACGCAGATACTTCTTGGACGTTCGCTGCAATTTCTTCGACAGTCGCCGTCACGTCTTCGATCCGTGGCGTCATTTCCTGCGTTCGTTCGAGAATCTTTTGGAAACGCTCTGCTGATGCTTCTGTCGTCGACAAACCGGCTTTCGTCTGTCCTGAGACTTCCTTCATCATCGTGACCGACTGATCCGTCTCCTGTTTAATGTTTTGAATCAGCTGTGCAATCTGTTTCGTTGAATCCTGTGATTGCTCTGCTAGTTTACGCACTTCACTCGCGACGACAGCGAATCCTTTTCCATTTTCGCCTGCGCGTGCTGCTTCGATCGCTGCGTTCAGTGCTAACAAGTTCGTTTGCTCAGCGATACCGTTGATGACATCGACGATTTTTCCGATTTCATTCGAACGATGGGCGAGTGAGCTGATGACACCACCGAAGTTCTGAACAGAAGCATCGATTTCTTTCATCTGCTCAACGTTCTTCAGCACAGCAACTGTTCCATTCTCGGCTTCTGTTGCCGTTGAACGTGACAATTCCGAGACATCGGTTGAGCTCTCAGCGATTCGCATGATGCCTGCTGTAATCGATTGGAGCGAAACAGCATTCGCATCGAGTTGGCGTTTCGATTGATCCGCCCCTGCTGCGACCTGTTGAATCGATCCCGCGATCTGTTCCGATGCCGATGTCGTCTGAGCTGAGTTCGCCATCAATTCCTGAGAAGAGCCAGCTACTTGTGTAATCGACTGATCGAGATTAATGATGATCGAACGGAGTGAGTCAACCATGACGTTAAAGCTTTGCGCCACTTTCCCCACTTCATCATTTGATTCAACGATGACGGGCTCCGTCAAATCACCAGATTGAATCCGTTCTGCTCCACGTGTTAAATGACCGAGTGGGCGAAGAATCGAGCGAAGAATGAAGTAGATGAAGATGGCTGCGACGAGCAACATCCCGCCGATGACAACAAGCGTCGTCCAAAGAATACTCGATGTCGCATCCGTGATTTCATGATCGTACAGTGTTCCGGCAACCTTCCACTTCGTCAGGTCGTTCGTCATGAAGTCCATCTGTTTGCCTTTGTTTTCAAACTCATAGCCAAATTGCCCTGCTGGGTTAGCGTAAAGTGATGACACCCATTTGCCTGTCGCTTTCTCACCTGGTTTTAATGTCGGATGCGTAACGATTTTTTTCGTAGAATCAAGAATCATTACGTATCCTTCTTTTCCGATTTTGATCTTTTTCGCGATTTCCGCGATCCGGTCGACATCGACATCAATCGCCACGACACCTTTTCCGTTACCAGTCGTCTGCGAGAGCGTGACCATCATCTTGTTCGAGGCAGCATCGACGTACGGATCCGTGATGACGACCTTGCCACCTGCTGCTTCTGCCGATTGATACCACGAGCGTTCCCGTGGATCATAATCATCTGGCATGACCTGTTCCGGGAAAATATTCATATCCCCGTCCGTCGTCGCGAAATAGATGTTCGCCGCCTGCGGATGCATATCGAGATATTCAGTCATTTTTTCCTTTAACGCAGCATTTTGTTTTCCTTTTTGATAGAGCGTTCCGTCAATTCGGTCCGCAAAAAAGGCGACATCGCGCCGCATCGGATCAATGATGTTTTGAATCTCATCATTCATCCGGTCGACTCCACTATGAGCAGATTGAAGAATCTGTTCCGTCATCTTTTGTTTCGCGAGGTCATATGCGACAAAGCCGATTACTAATGCAGGAATCATCAAAAGTAGAATGGATGTCACGATTAATTTTTGTTTGATGCTCATTGTTCGTTTGATCTTTTGTTCCATGTGTCACTCCATTCTCGAGTGCAAGGACTCGCTATTCTACCTTCTCTATCGGAAGAATAACGAAAAATGTTCATAGAAAAATCGATAAACGTGTACTAGTTCACATGAAAAAAGACGACTCAGTTCGAGTCGTCTTCCTTGGTAACGCTTACCTTATGCTTCTTGATCGCCCTTCCAGTTCATCATACCGCCTTCGACGTTGACGATGTCGTATCCATATTGCTCGAGGAAACGACCGACGTTTTCGCTCCGCGCACCCGCTTTACAGATCAAGTAGTAGGTTTCGCCTTCTTGCAATTCCGTATAGCGTTCGCCGATCTCAGACATCGGAAGGAAGCGGACGTTCGGAATATGTCCTGCATCGTATTCATCCTGCTCACGGACGTCGACGACATGCAACGCCTCACCTGCCTCTAATCGCTCTTGTAATTCATCTACATGAATCGTTTTCATCTCGTATGACCTCCTGTATGGTTCTGTCGTAAGTGTAGCAAATCTATCGTTAAAACAAAACGAAACCGTATTATAGGAATCCTCTTATTTTATAAAGCAGAATCCAAATGGTTCGGAGATCGACAACAAAGATATAGATTCATTTAAGTTCAATTCCACATTACATATTAAAGCCCTAAAAGCAGACGCTTCTAGTCCGCTTTTAGGGCTTTATCTTTTTATTTTGAGATGGAAGTCTGCGTTAATGCAGCACCATTCGTAGCAATGATCTCTTTGTACCAATAGAATGAATCTTTCCGTGAACGGGCAAGTGTTCCCGAACCATCATCGTGTTTATCAACGTAAATGAAACCGTATCGTTTACTGTATTCACCAGTCGACGCACTGACAAGATCGATACAACCCCAGCTCGTATACCCCATCATCTCAACGCCGTCTTGAATCGCCTCCATCATGGCCTTTAAGTGACCTTCAAGATACGCAATCCGGTAAGAGTCATGAATCGTACCATCCGGCTCCACTTCGTCGTAAGCACCAAGTCCATTTTCGACAATGAACAACGGAACCTGATAACGATCATACAATTTATTTAAGATGATACGTAAGCCATCCGGGTCGATTTCCCAGCCCCAATCACTCGCTTTCAGATACGGATTCTTGACCCCGCTCATGATATTTCCGCCTGCTTCGTCTCCATCTTTTTCTGCTTTTTCCGTCCGCGACATATAATAACTGAGCGAGAAGAAGTCGACCGTATAGTCGCGTAACAGATCAAGATCACCGTCTTCGATCGCTAGCTCGATTCCGTTTTCTGCAAAGAAACGGTCAGCAAATGCCGGATAAGCACCACGGACATGGACGTCCCCGCAGAAATAGTTCATCATCCGTTCTTCCTCTAGCGCAAACTGAACATCGACCGGATTCGAACTGTACGCATATACGGGTGCAGCGATCAGCATACATCCGATTTGCATCGATGGATCGATTTGGCGAGCCGCTTTCGTTGCTAGACTACTTGCGACGAATTGATGATGTAGACCTTGGTATGTCGACTGTAACATGTTTTCGTCTTCACGCACTGCCATCCCAAGACTGAGCATCGGCATGAACTGGGCACCATTGATTTCATTAAACGTTAACCAGTACTTGACTTTCCCTTGATAGCGTTCAAATAATACCCGGCTGTATCGTTCAAAAAACGTTACGAGTCGGCGATCACGCCATCCTCCGTATTCTTTTGCTAGATGAAGCGGTAGTTCGTAATGCGAAATCGTCACGAGCGGCTCGATACCATATTTCAACAACTCGTCAAAGACATTATCGTAGAACTGCAATCCTGCTTCATTCGGTTCTGTCTCATCCCCGTTCGGGAAGATTCGACTCCAAGCAATCGACATCCGGTATGTCTTGAAACCCATTTCAGCGAACAAAGCGATATCTTCTTTATAATGCTGGTAAAAATCGATTCCGTCATGATTCGGATACGTGTATTCTTCTTTCAATTCAAAATCGAATCGCGGATCGTGGATGACGTTCATTCGATGTTTTCCGCCTGGCATGACGTCAGCAATTGATAATCCTTTTCCATCTGTCGCATACGCACCCTCTAGTTGATTGGCCGCTGTTGCGCCACCCCATAAAAAATCGGATTTGATCTGTTTCATGAAAAATTCCTCCTCTAATTTGGTTTAGACTAAGATACGCAAAACATCACGCGACGGTTCGACTGTACCTTGATACGTCGGCAATACATCGAGATAACTTGCCGTATTCGTGACGATGACTGGTGTAATAACGTCATAACCTGCCTGTTTGATTCGTTCAATATCGAAGCGAATCAGTGGATCTCCCACCTTAATCGCCTTCCCACTCTCAACGAGCGACTCGAAGTATTGACCGTTCAACTGAACCGTATCAAGACCGATATGAACTAAAATCTCAACACCGGTGTCAGATCGCAAACCAATCGCATGTTTTGACGGATAGACGGTCACGACTTCTCCGTCAAATGGTGCGTAGACGACACCTTCATCCGGAATGATCGCGAGTCCTTTCCCCATCGCACCGCTTGAAAAGACGGTATCGTTCACTTCATCCAACGAAATAATTTGCCCTTTGACCGGCGCAAGTACTGGTAAACCTACTTGTTCACTAATCGTCGGTACTTCTTCCGTGATTTGTTGCTTGTCACGTGCAAAGAAATATGTCAATCCAAACGAGACTATTGTAGCAACAGCTAGTCCGATAAGTGCTCCCCAGAATGAGAGGTTGATACCATCTTGCGGAATCATGACAGGTACCCCGAAAATTCCAAGTCCACCAAGTGCATAGGAAGCTGTTCCCAGCGCACCACCTACTAATCCGCCTACGGCACCACCAACAACACCGAAGATGAATGGCTTTTTACGTGGTAGTGTCAAACCATACATCGCGGGTTCCGTAATACCAAAGATACCGGCAATCGTCGAAGAAGTACCAAGTCCTTTGATTTTTGGATCCTTCGCTCGCATTGTGATCGCGAAAACCGCACCCACTTGACCAAAAGTTGCCATTAATACACCGACTGTGATGGTATCAAATCCATTGACAGACAAGTTATTGATAATGATTGGTACGAGTCCCCAGTGCAGACCGAACATGACGAAGATTTGCCAAAACGCACCGATGAAAGCAATCGCAATGACTGGACTTAAGTTATAGATGAACGAGTAACCAGCTGCCAGTCCTTGGCTGGCATACGTTGCAAGCGGACCAATCGCAAGGAAAGTCAGCGGGACAACCAACATGATGACGAGCATCGGTGTCGTGAAGTTTTTGACTGCTTCATGCGAATGACGATTGAAAAACTTTTCAAGTTTTGATGAAACGAATGTTGCCAAGATGATCGGAATGACGGACGAAGCGTAACTCATCAGGACGACCGGAATCGTCAAGAACGTTAAGCTATCACCAGAAGCCTGCAAGGCGACAATCGACGGATAAACTAACGCTCCTCCGATAATCATCCCGATATATGGATTACCACCGAACTTTTTCGCTGCTGAATGACCGAGAACGACCGGTAGGAAGTAAAACAAAGCGTCCGCAGTTGCATTTAAAACGATGTACGTCCCCATCGTCGGTGTCAACAGCCCCGTCGCTACAAGGATTGCAAGTAAGCCTTTTAATAGGCCGCTTCCTGCCATCGGACCAAGGATTGGTGTGAAGATGCCGGCAATCGTATCGATGAAACGGTTAAATAAACTCGTTTTTTCTGCTTCTTCCGACGTCTCCTGACCAATGCCGTTTAGTTCGTTGTAGACATCACCGACGTGGTTGCCAATGACGACCTGAAACTGACCACCACTCTTTACGACAGTAATAACACCATCGACTTGTTTTAGCGCTTCAGCATCTGCCTGTTGTTCGTCTTTTAATTTGAAGCGTAACCGGGTTGCGCAGTGGAAGACTGTTTTGACGTTGTCTTCGCCACCAACCAAACGCACAATGTCTTGCGCAAGAGCTTGATACTTCCCCATATGACTCACTCCATTCGTATTTTTGGAATAAAAAAACCTAAACGACGGCAAGTGGAAAAACACCTGCAATCATTTAGGTTTGGCCCGTCGATGCGGTAACCATCCTTAGGATTGATTCTGTTTCATCAAATTTTCGATATGAATCATTAAATAGAGTCGCTCATCTTTCGATACTTCATAGTCATACTTGCCTGTAATCAAATTAGCAATTTTCTCGACGCAATTAAATGCGAGTGGATAACGCGATTTGACCATTTCATATAATTCCTCGTCTCCACCAACTTTTAGCATCGTTTTTGAAACAATCCGTTGTACAAAAAATTTCAAATGCGTTAAAAAGCGAGCGTATGCGTGAGATTCCTCATCCAATTCTACTTGGAAGTGATACGTGATGATCGTCATGATCGCCTGTGTCGCTTTCGTCATTTCCGTAACGATATGCAGGCTCTCCCCCTTGACTCCAGACATCGACGCATTGACGAAGTGCAACGCAATCGAGACCGCTTCTTCTTCTTCCAAGTGAACTGCATGCCGTTCATTGACGAGTCGAACTGCCTCTTTTCCAGCGGCAAATTCCGGACCATAAAATCGTTTGACTTCCCAGACGAGCGGATTTCGAATCACAATTCCCTCCGCATATCGTGATAGCGCATAATGAATGTGGTCGGCTAGCGTTACGTAAATCGTGTCATGAAGCGATTTGTTGAGCCTCGCTTCTGCCATCTTAACGATTTCCTTGACTGTTTCGATTTCAGCTTGTGGCATCTCATTTAAAAAATCGATAAATCGTTCTCGACTCTCTTTACTCTCGAGCGTAAAGGTTTTTTCAATCCGTGATTCGTCAATCACATCACCCATTCGTTTTTGAAACGCGATTCCTCGCCCCATGACGACGTGTTCTTGCCCATTCGATTCAATCGCCACCACGTTATTATTAAACACTTTCACGATCTGCATGGAATCTTTCACCTCCACCCTTGAGCATCGAATTGAAAAGAAAAAACCTAAATTCATATCCATCGCCGCAACACGCAACAGATATCAATTTAGGTTTTGCCTGCTTTTGCAGTAACAATCCTGAATGGTTTATTCTTTTCCCTATTAGAATACGACGGAATCAGTGTGGCGTCAACTCATTTATGAAGCGCTTTCAAAATATATTTTAATGCTAAAAAACTGAGTCCAGTATTTACCGGACTCAGTTTATCGAGATCATCTCGTATCTCGTTTCCATTCCATTCATCTATACGCTTATTCTCCTGATGCCTGACGCGTCGACTGACGTGTCTCCTTATGCATTCCCCGTGCATAATAGACAGCAATCAGAATCGCATACCAGAGTGGTCCAACGACCAGAGCGATCCGTGTACTTGCGTCAAATGCCATCAAGACGATGACACCGGCAAGCGCCGCGAGGGCGATATAGTTCGCAATCGGGAAGAACGGAACACCAAATTCTGCTGAACCGTGTACTTTCCGTGCTCGCATCTGAGCGATTAGAATCATTGCCCACGTCCAGACGGCGCCAAACGTCGCAATACTCGTAACGATCGCAAAGACGTCTTCCGGTAAGAAATAGTTCAAAGCGACACCGACGAGCAATGCGACACCTGAAAGAATCGTCGCCAGTGCCGGAACACCGTTTTTCGAGATTTTCGAGAAACGACGTGGTGCTTCACTGTTCTCGGATAAGTTCATCATCATCCGGGCTGTCGAGAAGATACCCGAGTTACATGACGAGAGTGCTGCCGTTAAGACAACGAAGTTAATGATGCCGGCTGCTGCCGGAATGCCAAGTGAATCAAATAATAATACGAACGGACTGCTGTTGTTCGCACCGACTTGATCCCATGGATAAATCGATAAAATGACGAAGAGCGCCCCGATGTAGAATACTAAGATTCGAAGGAAGACGTTGTTAACAGCTTTTCGAATCGTTTTTTTCGGGTTCTTCGCTTCCCCTGCTGTGACCCCAATCACTTCAATTCCTAAGAAGGCAAACATGACCATCTGCATGGCAAGGAGTACTCCACCGAATCCGTTCGGCAGGAATCCACCATGTGACCAAAGGTTCGAAATCCCAACCGGTGTGCCGCCGTTTCCAAGACCAATGACGATCGTCAAAGTTCCTAAGATGATCATGGCGACGATCGCGACGATTTTAATCAACGCAAACCAAAATTCGAATTCACCATAAAATTTAACAGCAATGAAGTTGATGCTTGTCATCAAGACAAGTGCTGCTAGCGCCCATACCCACCCCTGGGAATCCGGGAACCATACTTTCATGTAAATACCGACTGCTGTGATTTCCGCCATACACGTAAAAATCCAGAGTAACCAATAATTCCAACCCGTTAAAAAACCAGCTAATGGACTGACATACTTTCGGGCATATTCCGCAAAACTACCAGCGATCGGCTCCCGCACTGCAAGCTCCCCAAGTGCTCGCATGATAATGAAAATGATGACACCACCGATAAGATAACCAAGTAAGATCCCTGGACCTGCCAATTGGATCGCTTTCGCTGATCCGAGGAAGAGTCCAACACCGATTGCCGCCCCCAGCGACATGAGTGTAATGTGACGTTCTTCCAGTCCCCGATTCAACTCTGTCTGTTGTTTCATTTTTACGACGTCCTTCCAGTCTCTGTTTGTTTCTTAGCAGTTCCCCGTACCGCTACGTTGTCAGTATAAAGAAGATGTGTCGATTTTGTAAACGTTTTCAATGTATATTTTTCACTAAATCCACATACTCGGAATATTCTGATTACGTTAGCAGTATAAAAAAGGAACTACCTGCTACTATGTAGTATACAGGATAGCTCCTTTCGGAAAGTTACAATTGTTATTCAACTTTAGCAAGTGGCACATCTGCTGTTTCGGACTTCCCGGTCAATCGGAAGATCCCGTTCAATAGTAATGCTGTTAGTGAACCAGCGACGATCGGGCTATCCGTCAAAACGCGAATTTGTGATGGGAGACCTGCTACGATTTCAGGATTCATGCTAATTCCTAGACCAATTCCGAGCGCGAGTGCCACCGTGATGACGTGCTCGTTCTTCGAAAAATCGACCCGTGAGAGGATACGGATCCCGCTTGCCGCGACCGTTCCGAACATGATCAACATCGCTCCACCAAGAACAGGTTTTGGAATCAATGTCGTAAACGTCGCTACTTTTGGTAAGAAACCGAGCAAGATCAAAAATCCACCCGCAAATAAAATGACTTTGCGTGTCTTTACGCCAGTCAACTGAACTAGACCGACGTTTTGGCTATAGGTCGTGTAAGGGAAACTATTGAAGATACCACCAACGATCGTCGCGACACCCTCTGCTCGGTAACCACGCGCTAGATCCTTATCCGTCAAACGACGGTCCGTGATTTCACCAAGTGTCAAGAACACACCTGTCGATTCAACCATCGAGACGAGACCAACGAGCGTCATTGTCAAGATGGCAGTTGCATTGAATGTCGGTACACCGAAGTAAAATGGTGTCACCATTTGGAACCATGATGCTTCTGCCACCGGACTGAAGTCGATCATTCCCATGCCAAATGCAACGAGTGTACTGATCATCACAGCAATTAAGACAGCTGCCGCTTTTGAGAAGACCGTACCGTAGCGATTCAAGATTAAAATCAAGACGATCGTTAATCCGGCGAGTCCGAGGTAACGTAAGTCACCAAAGTCTTTCGCTCCCTGTCCGCCTCCGATATCGTTGATCGCAGCCGGAATCAAGGAAATCCCGATGATCGTCACGACGGAACCAAGGACAACCGGTGGGAACAGGACCGCGATCTTACTAAACCAACCTGAAATGACGAGAATGATCAGCCCACTGGCAATCAAAGCACCGTAAATCGCTGTAATGCCTTGAAGACTTCCAATCGCAATCATTGGACCGACTGCTGTAAAGGTACAACCAAGTACGACTGGAAGACCAACACCTGTGTATTTCGTGACGAGTACTTGTAATAAGGTCGCAACGCCACACATGAAAAGATCAATCGCCACTAAATAAGCAAGTTCTTCTCCTGACAATCCGATCGCACTCCCGACGATCAGTGGAACAACAGCTGCTCCCGTGTACATCGCAAGCACATGCTGAAGTCCGAGACTGGCTGCTTTGAAGTTTGATAGTCTCATACGGTCACCGAGTCGACGAATGTCGCTTTTCCGTCCTTCAATGACTCGACACGCGCGAGTGACTCGACACGGAATCCAGCTTCGATCAGTTTTTGACGTCCCGGTTGGAACGACTTTTCAATGACGATTCCAAATCCAGCGACTTCTGCCCCTGCCTGTTCAACGAGACGAGCGAGACCAAATGCTGCTTCTCCGTTTGCGAGGAAGTCATCAATGATCAGAACACGTTCACCCGGTTGCAGGTATTTCTCTGCGACCGTGATTGTATTCGTCTGTTGTTTCGTAAATGAGAAAACTTCAGCTGAAATCGTTCCTTCGTTCAATGTGACCGATTTCGTCTTACGAGCATAGACCATTGGTACGCCAAGACGAAGTGCTGTCATCATTGCCGGGGCAATACCTCCCGCTTCGATTGTCAAAATCCGCGTGATGCCAGCATCTTGAAAGCGTTCCATGAACTCATAGGCGATTTCCCACATCAACGTCGGATCAACCTGATGATTTAAAAAAGCATCCACTTTCAATACTTGATCCGATAAGACGATTCCCTCTTGATTAATCATGTCGTGTAGACGTTTCATACATGCATTCTCCTCTTTAAAAAACGAAAAAACGTACAGCCGCTACCCGGGGGCAGCCACTGTACGCCAAAAAAGAGAGCAGTAACTCACCACCCGTAGTCGGATCGTTACGGCGATCCGGTAGAGACTCGTGGGCCAATTCCCACTATTATACGAGCGTTGCTATACGTTTACGTTTCGTGATTTTCGTGATGTGTACCATTGTACGGGGTTTAGCGAAAAAGTAAAGACTTTTTCACACTGTGCTTAGGCTTGGCGTTCTTCGACCGCTTGTGCCGCCGTGATGATCGCGAGTTTGTAGACATCTTCTTCGTTACAACCGCGTGAAAGATCGTTGACCGGTTTGTTCAAACCTTGAAGGATCGGACCGATTGCTTCGAAGCCACCAAGACGTTGTGCGATTTTGTAGCCAATGTTTCCAGCTTCAAGACTTGGAAAGATGAAGACGTTCGCTTGACCCGCGACATCTGATTCTGGTGCTTTTGATTTTGCGACACTTGGAACGAAAGCAGCATCAAATTGAAGTTCGCCATCGATCGCAAGTTCTGGTGCGCGTTCTTTTGCGATACGCGTTGCTTCAACGACACGCTCTGTCTCTGGTGATTTTGCTGAACCTTTTGTTGAGAAGCTGAGCAATGCGACTTTCGGATCGATCCCGAATGTTTTCGCTGTTTTCGCAGATGCGATCGCGTTCTCTGCTAGATCGTTCGCATCCGGTGCGATGTTGATCGCGCAGTCTGCGAAGACGTATTGCTCATCGTCACGAACCATGATGAAGACGCCAGATGTTTTTTTATAGCCTTCTTGCATTTTGATGATTTGAAGTGCCGGGCGAACTGTATCACCTGTCGCGTGCATCGCACCCGATACGAGACCTTCTGCTTGTCCAGTGTGAACAAGCATTGTACCGAACGTGTTCACATCTTTTAAGATGACAGCACGTGCTTGTTCTTCTGTTGCTTTCCCTTTACGACGCTCAACGAACGATGCGACGAGCTCATCAATGCCAGCGTAAGAAGCAGGATCAATTGTATCAAGTCCAGTTACATCGATGCCGTTCGCTGTTGCTGTTTCTTCAATTTGTGCACGCGGTCCGATGACGACCGGTGTGACAAGACCGTCTTTCTTCAAACGGACAGCTGCGCCGAGAACACGCGCGTCAATTCCTTCTGGGAAGACGATTTTCGGTTGGTGCGCTTTAATCTTTTGTTCTAACATATCGAATAATTGCATGAGTTTCTCTCCTTTTTAGGTAAACACGACGACGTCGATTTGATCCATTTTCTTTTCCACCGTTTATTATACACAGTTCTCAATCGTTGTTAAAACAATTTGCAAAAAAGTTATCTAACAAAAGCACTGAAGCCATATTCATCGACTACTACAGCTTTTTTATAAAATAGTACAGAAGCCGTTTTCGAGAAAAACAGGACCCCCTATCCCTTTTACCCACTCTCTGCTTTTTTCATGTGTTACGATCTCATGGACAAAACCTTTTAAGACGAAGCCTTTTAATAGAATGTGATAAGATAGGATATGGAAAAAGACAATTTATTTCAGACTCAGGAGGTCATCTCATGCAACACCAAACATCTGAACCGACTGCTACGCAACAAGCCGCTGAAACACTCGACGGCTGGTATACATTACATGATTTTCGCCGGATCGATTGGTCACGCTTAAAACAAGTCGACGCGACAGAGCGCGCGCGCATGATTGAAGAGTTCCAAGCCTTCCTCGCAGAGCTTTCTGGTGTGGAAGAAGCTAAAGACGGAAGCCACGCACTTTATACGATCATTGGTCAAAAAGCAGATCTCGTCTTGATGGTTCTTCGTCCTACGATGGAACAAATCCAAGACGTCGAAGTCAAGATGCAGAAACTCGATCTATATGATTATTTGGTTCCAACATATTCTTATGTCTCTGTCGTCGAACTTGGTACGTACCGTGGTTCAGGCGAAGGAAACCCATACGAGAATCCATATGTGCGTGACCGCCTCTATCCGATCCTGCCACAAGCGAAGCACATCTGCTTCTATCCAATGAGCAAGTCACGTCGCGATGGCGATAACTGGTATACACTCTCAATGGAGAAACGAAAAGAGCTCATGTATCGTCACGGTATGATCGGTCGGAGTTACGCTGGGAAGATTCAGCAAATCATCGGTGGATCAACTGGATTTGACGATTGGGAATGGGGCGTTACGCTCTTCTCAGATGACATTCTTCAGTTCAAGAAAATCGTCTACGAAATGCGTTTTGATGAAGTCAGCGCGAAATATGGCGAGTTCGGTGAATTCTTCATCGGTAACCGTCTCGAAAGTGAACAATTAAATACTCATTTTGCACTTTAATGTGTTGAATGACGTTTGATTGAAATATCTCATGGGAATATACTCCTTGCGGCTATAAAACAGTAAGTTGAATGACGTAAGGAGGAATTACCATGGGGAATGCTATGAACCGATCGACACGATCGCGTGAATTGCAATTCGCTGTGCTTTCAAAAGAGCTGAAACCGGTTGCAGATCGTGTACTGGATCGCTATGAGCAAGCATTATCGAAGCTAAACAAAACACAAACCACAAAGCGGTGAATCCGTTTTGATACCTACGCCTACTCTATCATGAGTAGGCGTTTTTCATATGAAAAAGACCGTCTTTCTCCATGACTGAAGAAACACGGTCCGTTCTCATAATCCTTTATAGGCACCAATTGCGACAAAGATCCACGCCGCGATGAACAAGACGCCACCGATCGGTGTGATGGCACCCAGTTTCGTTACATTCGTCAATGCCATGACGTACAGACTACCTGAGAAGAAGACGATTCCGGCGAGCATCAGCCATGCAGCCAATGACCATTGTGGGATCGATGCCTTTAATAAGAGTCCTCCGAGTGCTAGGATGCCGAGCGAGTGTACCATCTGGTAAAGTACGCCTGTCTGCCAGTTCGCGAGCATCCGCTCCGTCAACATATCTTTTAAGGCGTGTGCACCGAATGCACCTAGTGCGACCGATAGCATCATCGAGATCGCGCCAATCATAATGAATACTTTCATAGTTATTCTCCCCCTAACCGTCGTGCTGGTAAATTCCATTCATAATAATACGATAGCATACGTAAAACGGTGATGAGTCCGAGCAATGTGAACAAATGTAGAGGATTCGTCAATTGGAAGCGATCAATCACGAGTGCTGCCATGACAGCCCACATCGCATAGATCTCTTTATGCAAGACGAGTGGTTTCCGACCAGCGAGTAAATCGCGAATCACTCCGCCACCAACACCGGTCAGTACAGCCGCTGAAATTGTTGCTGACAACGGCAGTCCTTTTGCTGTCGCCATCAGGGCACCTTGAATCGCAAACGCAGACAATCCGAGCGCATCCGCGAGGACACCCCAACGTGTCCAGTGCGGCAAGAATAACTGGGGTAACATGAAAATCAACAACGCAACGAGAATCGCGACTAAAAAGAGACCACCTTGCGACCAGAGAGCAGATACTGGTACACCAATCAATAGATTACGAATGGCACCGCCACCAAATGCTGTGATCAAAGCAAGTAACCAAACGCCGAATAAATCATATTTTTCTTCCATCGCGACGATCGCACCACTCATCGCAAAAGCGACCGTGCCGATGATATTCAATAAGTCCCAGGACATGCGCACATTTCACCTTTCTACAAAGAAATTCCAATACTTACTATACTCTCTTTTTAGTTTCCGTAAAGCATTAATTTTCTGTCACCGTTTCGACCGTTTGCGAGTGACGTTTTTAGGTAAAGTAACCTATACTGAAACAAACTGTACAGGAAGCTAGGTGACCGTATGAAACGTTGGGCGCTTTATCGCATCGTCGTCATCGTGACGATGTTCGCACGTTACATCTTTACGATCTATCGATTCACCCGGAAAAACCGGCCAGGTACGAACAACGAAGAGTTTGAGCGCATCATGATCCGAATTGCGCGTGACTATAAGAAAAAAGCATTACGGTTAGAAGGATTATTGATCAAGCTCGGTCAGTTCTTATCAATTCGAGCCGACCTGTTTCCTCCGTCCGTCTTGATGGAACTGACCGAACTGGTCGATAAAGTTCCTTCAAGTAAACTTGGAGAGTCACGAAAGATCATCGAAGAGGATTGGGGTATGCCGATCGAAGAAATCATCTCGGATATCAGTTCCCGTCCTGTCGCTTCTGCCTCGATTGGTGAGGTGTACAGCGGAACCTTAAAATCAAACGGTAAAAAAGTCGCGATCAAAGTCCAGCGACCAAATATCGAACAAATCATCAAAACCGATTTCCGTGCCATGCGTATCGTCATTGCCATGTTGCGCCGGACGTCGTTAAACAAATCGACTGATTTGCAAAGCTTATATCGCCAAATGGTCTTCGTAATCGGTGATGAATTGAATTACCGTACCGAATTAAAAAACGGTCTCTACTTTAAAAAGATGTATGAAACAAACCCTGTCATTTATATCCCGAGCTATTATGAAGAACATTGTACAAATCGGGTGCTTGTCATGGAATGGATTGAAGGAACACGCATCACGGATCTGGATTATCTAGCCGAACATCAGATTGACCGTGAAGAACTAGCACGTAATTTATTTTTGAACGCTGGAGAACAATTATTGTTCGGCGGGAAATTCCACGCCGATCCGCACCCAGGCAATGTCCTCGTCCAGTCCGATGGCAAAATCGTCTTGCTTGATTTTGGGATGATCGGAGCGACGACGCCCGATGATATGCGAGCGATCCAGCGGATTCTTCAGTCCTTCGTCACATTGGATTACGATGCAATCGTCGATGGTTTAGAAGATCTACGATTCTTATTGCCAAATGCGAATAAGCAAAATATCCGACAAGCAATTGAAAAAGCAGTCACGTTCTATCTCGAAAGTGATATGGAAAACGTGGATACAAAACTGATCGAGAAGGTCTTATCCGATATCGAATTGCTCGTCCGAAATGAACCGATCCAGCTTCCTGCTGAGTTTGCTTTCTTTGGACGTGCCGCATCAACGATTCTTGGAATCCTTCAGATTCTTTCACCGCAAATCAACCTGCTGGAACTCGCTAAACCAATGGTTCGACGCTGGCTCGATGACGAAGGGAAAAATCAAAACCGTTACCTACAGATTGCTGGTTCTTACGGCGCGCGATTGCTCGCCTTCCCGCGTCTTGTTAACGATGCCTTAAGCGAACCGACACGTTGGCGGATCATGGAGCAACAAAAGTTCTCTCGTGTTGCGAACATCGAGTCACTCAAAATCCGACAGTGGACGAGTTCGCTCGTCGGGATCATCAGCCTGCCTTTTAGTTATCTCGGCTATTATTTTACGCAGTACGACGTCATGGGCATTTCCTTGACGATCGCTGTCATCGCTTTATGGAACGGTCGCCGGATCGGACGACAAATCGTCCGGATCGCCGATGAACCATTCCGTTAAATAACACATGAGCAGACGTCCACCTCGGTGGACGTTTTTTATTTCAGAATAATTCATCTTCGCACCATAAGGTTTTTCCTATCGCCTTGCGGGGTACAGCTTCAAGTAGAGAGATAATAGTAAGGAGAGGTGAAACACTTGATTGATATTCTAATTGCCATCGTTCCCGCATTGATGTGGGGATCGTTGCCGCTTGTCGTTTCGAAAATCGGAGGTTCAACGGCGCAACAAATCATCGGTACGACTCTGGGTGCGTTACTTTTCGCGATCGTCACCTTCTTTTTTGTCAGCCCAGAGATGTCGACGACCGCTTGGGTTGCCGGATTCTTTTCTGGTGCCTTTTGGGCACTTGGTCAAAAAAATCAATTTGCCGCATTTCGTCAAATGGGTGTCTCAAAAACGATGCCAATTTCAACAGGGATGCAACTCGTCGGAACATCGTTGTTCGGTGTTCTTGCTTTTGGCGAGTGGTCAACGACAACTGCCTTGATTCTCGGAATCAGTGCGCTTGTATTGATCATTGCCGGAGCAGCTTTCACGTCTTATAAGGAAGATAAGAGTAAAGAAGATGAGAATATCGGCAAAGGATTGACGCTCCTCCTCATCTCGACTGTCGGATATGTCGGATATGTCGTCATCGCCCGCTGGTTCGATATTAATGGCTGGGAAGCCGTATTACCGCAAGCGATCGGGATGGTCGTTAGCGCAATTCTTCTTTCTTTACGAGAAGGAGACCTCTTCACAAAGAAAACAGCTGGCAATACCATCGGCGGACTCATGTGGGCTGTCGGGAACGTCGCTTTACTGTTTGCTACGGCAAAAGTCGGGGTCGCAACAAGCTTCTCCCTTTCTCAAACAGGTGTCGTCATCTCAACCATCGGTGGCGTCCTCTTACTGAAAGAAACGAAAACGAAGAAAGAGATGACCTTCGTCATCATCGGTTGTATTTTAGTCGTTGCTGGTGGAATCATGATTGGATTTACGAAACAATAAATGAAGGAGTGAAGCATCATGTATGAAAGTTTAAAAGGAAAAGTTGCCATCGTAACAGGTGGATCGATGGGAATCGGTGAAGCAATCATTCGCCGTTATGCAGAAGAAGGCATGCGTGTCGTCATTAACTATCGCAGTCACCCGGAAGAAGCAAAAAAAATTGCCGAATCGATTCAAGATAAGGGTGGCGAAGCTATTACGATCCAAGGAGATGTCTCGAAGGAAGACGACATGATCAACCTTGTGAAAGAGACTGTCGATCGCTTTGGTCAATTAGACGTTTTCGTCAATAACGCGGGAATCGAGATGCCGTCAGCCTCCCATGAGATGTCGCTCGAAGACTGGCAAAAAGTCATTGATGTCAACTTGACAGGAGCTTTCCTCGGGGCACGAGAAGCACTGAAGTACTTCGTCGAACATGATGTCAAAGGTAGTATCATCAATCTGTCGAGTGTGCATGAAATCATTCCATGGCCGACATTCGTCCACTACGCCGCGAGTAAAGGTGGCGTCAAATTGATGACACAAACCCTTGCGATGGAGTATGCACCGAAAGGAATCCGGGTTAATGCAATTGGACCTGGTGCGATCAATACGCCGATCAACGCTGAAAAATTCGAAGATCCAGAACAACGCAAAGAAGTCGAGAGTATGATTCCAATGGGCAACATCGGGAAACCAGAAGAGATTTCTGCCGTTGCTGCATGGCTTGCGTCGGATGAAGCAAGTTATGTTACAGGGATCACGCTCTTTGCGGACGGCGGCATGACACTTTATCCTTCTTTCCAAGCAGGACGCGGTTAACCTATTTTGAGTAGACAAGGAGAGGACCGCTCATGACCACTTTTTTCTCATTGATCCGTCGCGGAAATAAGTCAGCCCTTGCTGCCGCCATCGTCAATACGATCATTGCCGCGATCAAGTTCGTCGCCTATATCTTAACTGGGAATGTAGCGATGTTCGCTGAAATGATGCATACGATCGGTGACGCAGCGAACCAGTTCTTCGTCTACATCGGTTCTGCTCTCAGTAAAAAAGCACCAACGAAACGGTTTCCGAACGGTTTTGGTCGGCTCGTTAATCTCGTCTTACTTGCTGCAATCATTGTCGTCGCTCTCCTTGCTTACGAGACGATTCGGGAAGGCATCTTGCATATCACGCACGGTCCTGGAGAAAAGACAAGTGGTTTGTGGATCATCCTGACGGCACTTAGCATTGGTGTTGTACTGGAAGTCGGGGTGTTCTATAAAGCGATGAAAGAAATCGCGCATGAGACGGGACTCAAATCGAGCGGACTGACACTTGTTGGTCAAAGCTTCGCCCATCTTGGACAAGCCAAACCGGCGACACGTCTTGTCTTCATGGAAGATCTTGTCGCAACTCTTGGTGGCGTCATCGCCATTATCGCTGTCCTGATTTCGCATTATACATCGTTTTATCAAGCAGAAGGCATTGCATCCATCTTGATTGGACTCATGATGTTTTATGTCGTCTACAACGTCTTTATTCAAAATGCTGCCGGTGCGCTCGGTGAGGTTGATGAAGTACTGACAGCCAAAATCGGTGAAATCTTGTTACGTGATGAAGCGGTTCGGGACATCGAAAAACTTGAAGTCATCAAGGAAGGAGATCACTTCCATGTCGAAACGGAGATTGAAGTTGATCCCAACTTGACAATTGCGCAAGCGGACGACATTAAAGATCGACTCGAATTGCAAATTCGCATCCTTAAAGGAATCACCGATGTCACGATCTCCTTTGATGAAGATGATAACGTACAGCAGTATCAACCACCGCCACCACCTGTATGATAGATAAAAGCCATCGCTAGCGATGGCTTTTTTTGCGTTTATCAGCGTGTTGCTCGGACGAATCCGGCTTCTTGTGCTTCTTTCTCCGTACAGAACCGTTGCTCCGGCTTCACTTCATTGTAAGACTGACCACCCGGGACATGGTAAATTTTTTTACCTGACCGATTGATATTACCTTTGATATCGCAGGATTTCGTTTCTGTAATCGCTTGAACATTGAATCCGCGATTCGTGACGTAGCCATCGTGCTTCCAGATTTTCTTCTTTGCCTGCTTGGCTTCCTGTTCGATCTGTTCAAACACATCGACATAACGTGTGTCTGGTTCATAGACGAACGCCACACGCGCAAGACCTTTTCGGAGTAACTCTTGATTCAACATTTTATCGCCGTACCAGACATATGCGAGCAGTCGTCCGTATCGGTCAGCCCGGGAATGATCACGCTCTAACCGAATAGCTGTCCCGCTCGGTAATGTCTCTTTTGTAAACGCTGAAGCTTCCGTTCCATAAGGTTGAACCGGCGTATCCGGTTTAACAGTTTCCGGTGTATCGACGAGCAACAAACGAACATCCTCCGTTTTGCCGTCTGCTAGCCTCACTTTTAATGTATCCCCATCGATGACGCGTTGCACTGTCGCTTTCGTAATCTTTTCATCGTCTGGTTGCTTGATGCCAAGCAGATCGGTTTCTTCTGGTGCACAACCGATGAGGACGAATAAAAAAAGTAGACTTATGAATACAGATCGTCTCATTTCTATTTCTCTCCTTTCCATGAAAATACGGATTCGGTCAATGTCCGAACCCGCATACGTCACCTTGTTCATAAGTTAGTCTGCTGATAGAACTGTCTCTACTTCGTTACGGTTTGTATAGAGTGTATAGAACGCTTCCGCTACGTTTTTCGGATCAAGTGCCGTTCCACGCTTCACTTCTCCGGCAATCGTGACGGTTCCGACGTAGACACCGTCTTCCTTCAACGTATCATGGAGCATGTGCGTCACTTGACGAACGCCTGCCTTGCCAATCGAAAGCCCTGGTAACGATTTGATTGCTTGCATCGCAGCGCCACCTCCTGTAATCAGGATGGCGCCGTCTTTTCGTTCCTGCATCGAAGGAGCAACGAGTTGTGCGGCATGCAGTGCACCGAGAACATCGATCTCGAACTCTTTCGTAATCTGTTCTGCCGAGACTTCAAGGACAGATGCTTGATGTAAAATCGAAGCATTATAGACTAAGACATCGATTTGTCCATACTGCTCCTCTGTCCATTCGATGAGTGATGCGATATCGGCTTTTCGAGAAGCATCACATTCTACCCCCACCGCCTCTACACCTTCTTCTTTTAGTTCCGTGATGACGGCTGCAAGCGTTTCTTGTGTCCGCGCCGCACAAACGACTTGAAACCCTTCTTGCCCGAATCGTTTACTGATTTCATATCCGTTTCCTGGTCCTGCTCCAATGACGATGACTGTTTTCATGACGTATCTCCCTTTCTCATTTTAACTGTGATGGTTATTCCCTGAATTGCGTCATTTCATTCAAAAATCGAGCAATGAAGTGCCTTTTTCTTCTTTTTCCTGCGAAACACCCATGAAACGCGCTAACATCGGATCGACCGCTGGGGTTGCCTGAGGCGTTGACGTAGGAAGCGATATTGTCGAACTCGACGTCGAATCGGATTCGAGCAGTAGTTCACAGTAAACCTTCATCGCTGCAATCTGTTCTTTCTGCGCAGCTCCTGTTGTTTGGTCAATACGTTGCATCGCTTGGCGCATCTTTTCGATGATGTGTTGCTCGGTAATCATCTTGTATTCCTCCTTATGGTAGATTGAGGGTATGAACTTGAAAAGGATGTGTTTTCTATGATTCGTACCGCATTAGTTGGTTTTGGTCTTGCCGGTGAACATTTGCATGCGCCTTATTTACACGCACCTGATTATCAGTTGGTCGCTGTTCAGTCGAGTCGCCCGGAAGCGGTCGCTGCGTACGACGCGACGCTCCCTGTCTATCCGACACTTGAAGCATTACTTGAAGCGGAACAAATCGATTTAGTCGTCATCGCGACGGCAAATGATCTGCATTATCCACTCGCGCGTCTCGCCTTGCTCTCGGGCTGTGATGTACTTGTCGAGAAACCGTTCACCGTCACGCTCGAAGAAGCCGAAACGTTGACAGAACTAGCACGGACATACGGTCGGTTACTGACAGTTTATCATAATCGGCGGTACACGAAGGACTTTCGGACGCTGATGACCTTATTGAAATCTGGACGACTCGGTACGCTCCAGACGTTCGAAGCGCATTATGACCGTTACCGTCCCGATGTGCAGGAGCGTTGGCGCGAACAGGACGTTCCTGGTGCCGGACTATTGTACGACCTTGGTTCACACTTGATCGATCAAGCACTCGTCGCCTTCGATGAAATTCCAGACCGTGTCTTTTGTGATCAAACGATTCAACGACAAGATGGGATCGTTGATGACTATACACATCTAATTTTAGCCTTTGGCACGCGACGCGCTATTTTGCATATCGGTTCCATCGTTCCAGCTGTTGGTCCCTCCCTGATGGTGCACGGAACACAGGCGAGTTACTTCGTTGATGAAGTCGATACAAAACGGACGACCTATCAATTGGCTGAAGCAAATGGACCTCTGCAAGACTTCCCTTTTGTTTCCGGTCATTTTGGGGATTATTATACGGATCTCGCTCCAGCCATCCGTAAGCGAACCACACCACCTGTCTCTGCGAAACAGGCTGAACTCGTCATGAAAATCATTGATCGTGCTCAAAAGAGTGCAAAAGTGGGTACATGGATAGAAGTAGACTAACTATTCATTTCAGACGAACAGGGGGAAGACAAGATGTTTTCAAGTACGGAACGGACAGCATGGTTAGAAGAGATGGGACAAGAACTTCTAGACGTCCTCGTCATCGGGGGCGGTATCACGGGAGCTGGTATTCTGCTTGACGCACAAAGTCGCGGCATGCGAACAGGCTTGATTGAAATGCAGGACTTCGCCGAAGGGACATCGAGCCGATCGACGAAACTTGTCCATGGTGGATTGCGTTATCTGAAGCAGTTCGAGATTAAACTCGTCGCCGAAGTCGGGAAAGAACGTGCCATCGTGTATGAGAACGCACCGCATGTGACGACACCGGAGTGGATGATGCTTCCACTTGTCGAAGGTGGTACATTCGGTAGCTTCTCGACCTCGATCGGCTTACGTGTCTATGACCAACTCGCTGGTGTCAAACGCCATGAACGTCGGACGATGCTTAGCAAAGAAGAAACATTACGTTACGAACCACTGCTACGCTCGGAACACTTAGTCGGTGGTGGTCGGTATGTCGAATATAAAACGGATGACGCTCGACTGACGGTCGAAGTCTTAAAAGCAGCCATCGGTTACGGCGGACGTGCCGTCAATTATACGAAAGCGGAATCGCTTGTCTACCACAATGGAAAAGTCGTTGGTGTCGAAGTCCGCGACGTCTTAAGTGGTAAAACGTATACGATTCGGGCGAAGAAGATCATTAATGCGACGGGTCCTTGGGTCGATGAACTGCGCGAAAAAGACGGTTCGAAGTCTGGAAAGTCATTACACCTGACAAAAGGGATTCATCTCGTCATCGATCAAGTACATTTCCCGTTGCAACAAGCCGTTTACTTCGATGTTCCAGACGGTCGGATGATCTTTGCGATTCCACGTGAAGGGAAAACGTATGTCGGAACAACGGATACGAACTATAAAGGAGATATTCTTGAGCCTGGTGTCACCGTCGAGGATCAGGATTACATCCTAGAGGCGACGAATCAAATGTTCAACGTCGAGTTACGACCTGAGCATGTCGAATCAACGTGGTCTGGACTACGTCCACTCATTCATGAAGATGGAAAAGATCCAAGTGAACTGTCCCGAAAAGACGAAATCTTCGTTTCGAAATCCGGTCTGATGTCAATCGCCGGTGGTAAGTTGACTGGGTACCGGAAGATGGCAGAACGAATCATCGATATGGTCGCGGAGCAATTCAAGACAGAAGAAAATCGAATTTATCTTGCTTCCCGTACGCACGATATCTTGCTTGGTGGTGGTCATCCACAAGGAAGTAAAGGATTCGCGCGTTACATGAAGGAACAACAACCAAAAGGCGAAGCACTTGGGTTGTCACCGAATGAGACGACATGGCTCATCCAGCGCTACGGTACGAATGTCGAACGTGTCTTCGAATTGATTCGGACACGCGGTGACGAAGCCGCTCGTTATCAATTACCGTTACACTGGTTCGGTGCCCTTCTGTATGGTCTAGAAGCAGAGCTCGTCATGCAACCCGGTGACTTCTTGAACCGTCGTGCTTCAGCCGTCTTCTTTGATTTCCCACATGCTGAACAATACGCAGACGGTGTTCTTGCCCTGATGCGTAGCGAACTCGGCTGGTCGGCAGAAGATGAAGCGAAAGCCAATGAAAGCATTCGTCGTGAATTTGATGCGGTTCGCGTCAAAGGTCCTGTTCCACTTTCCTAACACAAGAAGACCCGATCGCCTGAAGGCGACTGGGTCTTTTGATGTGTTTACTCTTCTTCTTTTGAAGCAGCAAGTTCCGCTGCCGGCATGTTTCCTGGGTGTAGATTTGAACGCTTACGCGCAAACGTAAAGTAAAGCACTAAACCGATTGCAAGCCAGATTCCGAAAGCAATCCATGTCTCGAGTTTCAAGTTGAACATCAAGAAGAGACATGCAGCGATCGCTGCGATTGGCACATATGGCATACCCGGACATTTGAATGCACGTGGGAGATCCGGCTGTGTTTTACGAAGAATCAAGACAGCGACAGAGATTAAGACGAATGCTGCGAGTGTACCCATGTTGACGAGGTTCGCGATGACATCGAGTGGAACGAATCCAGCGACGAGTGAACTACCAAGTCCGATCATCCAAGTCGCCTTGAATGGTGTTTGGTATTTCGGATGCACTTCGGAGAATACTTTAGGGAACATCCCGTCACGCGAGATCGCAAACGCGAGACGCACCATTCCGTATGTCATGACGAGAATAACCGTTGTGATCCCGAGAATCGCACCGAGATCGATGAAACCAGCGACCCAGTTTTGACCTGCCATTTGAATCGCAAGTGAGACCGGGTGATCGATACCAGCGAATTGTTTGTAAGGGACGATCCCTGTCATGATGGCTGCGACGATGACGTAAAGAATTGTACAGACAGCAAGTGAACCGATGATACCACGTGGTAAGTTCTTTTGTGGATCACGGACTTCTTCCGCTGCTGATGTAACAGCATCAAAACCGATGTACGCGAAGAAGACGATCGCAGCACCCGAGAAGACGCCTCCCCAACCAAATGGAGTGAATGGTGTCCAGTTTGATGGTTCAACGTAGCCAACACCGACGACGATGAACAACACGACGACTGCTAATTTGATGACGACCATGATGTTGTTGACACGTTTCGTTTCCTTGATTCCCATCGACAACAATGCCGTAATGGCAAAGAGGATCAGGAAGGCTGGAAGGTTGAAGTATGTCTTGGCTCCTTCTACTGCTCCTGGAGCTGCTGAGAGAGCTGTTGGCACATGGATATTAAATCCTGCGAGTAAAGACTGGAAGTAACCTGACCAACCGGCTGCTACGGCACTGGAGGCGAGTCCATATTCGAGAATCAAGTTCCAACCGATGATCCAAGCGAAGATCTCTCCCATCGTTGCATACGTATACGTATAGACGGATCCACTGACCGGAATCGTTGATGCAAATTCAGCGTAAGCAAGAGCAGCTAGACCACAGGCGATGGCAGATAGAATGAATGATACGATAAGTCCTGGTCCTGCAGTCAACGCTCCTGTTCCCGTCAAAACGAAGATTCCGGTACCGATGATGGCGCCAATTCCTAAAAACGTTAAATCCATCGCGCCAAGATTTCGAGCAAGTCCACTGTTGCGTTTACTTGCAGCAATCATAGCGGAAACATCTTTTTTCCGCGTCAAACTCATGATGTACTTCCCCCTATATCCGTTGTGATTTGTCTTACGAAGCGAGTCGTTCGTAAGAACTTAATCAAAAATTTACGAAGTTTTCAGATAAATTGATATAGGTCATTATACCTATTTGTTTTTTGCGTGACGCTTTCATCTATTAAAGAATAAAAATCACTTCAAAAATATCGGCATGTAACATCTGTTACATACCGATATTTTTCTCCTTTTTCAGTCCACGTTTTAAGTCGTTTTCCGCGTCTTCATCCATTCTAAAAACACTTGGTAATCCAGCTTTGTTCGCATGACATAAGCTTCTGACCAACGCTCGATCTGCTCCAAAAAAGCGGTATCGGAAACACCGATAGCTCGAATGATTTCAACATCCGCATGATGGGTTAATATTTTTTCTTGAATTCCCGCATCTTGATCTGCCCGCGCATGGATTTTCGCGGTAATTTGACCTTGAATACATAACACGTTCTCAAGGTCTTCCTGACTTTTTATATGCTTCGCCTTTAGTTTTTTCTTGTACGGTGAGCGCTCGCGTACATAATATTCCTTTTTTTCAATCGTCAGATAACCAAGATATGGATCTTCATGTGCCTGCATCGCCTTTTGCGACGTGATGACCCGTCTCCCTTGATGAACGGTTTCTGCTTCTGGACGATAAACGGGCAGGAATAACGAAGGGACAGACGTTTGCGCTTGTTTCATCTCAAGAATCAAATCTTCTTCTCCCCCTTCGCCCTCAATCAAGATGTAATAGCGCTCGAGACCAATGGATGCTGTTCCGCTGTCTAGCTTACGAACGATATCCTTGATCGTATAGAACGATTCCTCACGGCGATCCTCGGTGTCGATTGTCTCGATGTAGGAAGGCCAGGCAGACTCAATTGCTGCTCGTGTCGCATCATCTACTACTTCCATATCCGGGAGTGTACAAAATCGTCTCACGCCATCTACCAGTTCCGTTCGCTCCCCCATTAATTCTTCACGTTTTTTTTCTGCTTTCTTGATTAATTTCTTGATTGGCCCTTTTGTATTATCTCTTGTAAAACAAACATCACTTGGATCTTTTCCAAGTGCATACTTTTTTAAATCATGTAAGTATTCAAGAACATAATTACGAATTGCAGGGACTGAATCATATCCTGCCTCTTCAGCGAATAATCGCACAGAGACTGCCATGCGAATCAAATCGTATAAATACGATCCTAAGTATCCTTCATCAAAGTCGTTGACGTCGTAGATGATTTCTCCTTTTGCATTGCCATGGACACCGAAGTTCTCAAAGTGAAGATCACCTTGGATCCAAGTTGGCTTATCACGAGGTGTGTCAAAACCAAGCGGAATCCGGGTCACATCGTAATAAAAAAGATGCGAACTCCCCCGAAAAAAACGAAATGGACTCAAACTCATCTTGTCGTACTTTTCTTGACGTGCTTTCTCATCGAGCTGACGGATTTCATGATCATAGAAATCAAGTACCTTTGCAATCGTCATCTGTCGAATCTCTTCATACACGGACTGAAACATCTGATCCTCTCCTTTCCATTTGAAAAAAAGAGCAGTCAAAACGAAATCGTTTGACTGCTCCCTACATGTTACTCGAAATGTTTTTTATATTCCCCGTATCCTGCCGAATCAAGCTCTTCTACCGGAATAAATCGTAACGCTGCTGAGTTGATACAATAGCGTAGACCACCAAGCTCTGTCGGACCATCATCGAAAATGTGACCAAGATGACTATCTGCATTCGCAGAGCGTACTTCCGTCCGCGTCATCCCATGACTCGTGTCGAGTTCGACTTCCATCTTGTCTTCTGAGATCGGTTTAGCGAAGCTCGGCCAACCGCAGTTTGACTGGAATTTATCTTTTGATGTGAAGAGTGGTGTACCATCGACGATATCGACATAAAGACCTGGACGTTCTTCATCCCAGTACTCGTTACGAAAAGCGGGTTCTGTCCCGTTCTCTTGTGTGACTTTATACTGAATCGGTGTCAGGCGCTCTTTTAGTTCTTTTTCCTTACCATGATCCTTCCACGCTTCCTTAACGAATTTCGCGCGACCTGAGCCGACGCTATACATCTGATAACGGAACGGATTCTTTTTATAATAATCTTGGTGATATTCTTCTGCTGGCCAAAACGGCTTTTCCGGACGAATCTCTACTGCGACCGGACGCGAGAAACGTCCTGATGCGTCAAGCTCTGCTTTCGAACGTTCAGCTGCTTCACGCTGCGCTTCATCGACATAAAAAATGGCCGGCTGATATGATTCACCACGGTCATTGAATTGACCACCGCCATCTGTCGGGTCGATTTGACGCCAGAAGATATCGAGTAATTCTTCATACGTAATGACGGACGGATCGTACGTGACTTCAACCGCCTCCAAGTGACCTGTCGTTTCCGAACAGACCTCTTTATAAGTCGGGTTCTCTGTATGACCACCGGTATATCCTGAAATGACCTGCTCTACCCCATCATATTTATGGAATGGCTTGACCATGCACCAGAAACAACCACCTGCAAATATTGCTTTTGCCATCTATCTTCCCCTCCTCTGTATGTCTCTATTTTACCGCGTTCAGAGAATGGACTCGACTTTCCTGCTCATTCAATCCTCTGGATTCGTTTTTAGGCGACGCATGACGAAGTAAATTGCCGCGAAGACAAGAAGAAGTCCTCCAAGCGAGTACCAGATGTTATTCAAACGATAAATCATTTGGTACAAGGCAAGCGTCACAAGCAATAATGCGATCGGTAAGAAGGCACGCTTAAAGTGGTACCAGTAATTCACGAAGATCGCCTCCTGTTTTTCTTTCATCTTACCCGATATGTCATACCTTCTGCGAGAGGATTATTCAGCTTGACGGTACTCTTCTTCGAGATAGGTCCGGTACTTCGCTTCCCAAGCATTTAGCGACACACGCCATAATATGATCGTTGCAATAGCAAGCCCCAACGTAACCGGCCAAAACCAAGTTGATACGATGCCTACTGTCGAAGCTAGTCCGATCTTTGAGAACAAAACGTACGTCCAAACGATAGATGTACATAATAGGATTGAGACTGGAATCGCGAATTTCCATGGAATGAGCTCGACAGAGTGTAGTCGATTGACCTTTTTTGACTGGACTGCTGGGTAACGATACCCCATGAATACCATGAACAATACTTCAATCACGAGTAGAATACCGTACCCATGAATATAGCTAATGCCATGATCCCAACCGAACAGTTGTTTGAAACCGAAGACGAATAAGTAATATGCGAACACGTGAAAGATGATGACGATTTTCGCTGCAATCGCCGGGATTCGTTTCATGAAAATCCCCATTAATACGATAACAAGAATCGGAATGTTGAAAAATCCTGTGAATTGTCGGATTAAACTCCATAAGCCGTCCGGTGCATACATTAAGAACGGCGCAATGATGAAAGAAATCAAGGCAACGATCGTTCCAAACCATTTACTAACGCGAATCAGATGTTCATCACTTGCCTCTTTCGCAAACACTGGCTGATAGACATCCAGTACGAAAAGTGTTGCAATACTGTTTAAAAGCGAGTTAAACGAACTGAAGACGGCTCCGAGTAAGACAGCTAAGAAAAATCCCATCATCGAGACTGGCAGCAATTCTGTAATCAGTCGAGGATATGATAAATCACCGCTCGTCAGTGTATTTCCATACAAGTGATAAGCAATGATTCCAGGAATCAGCATGAAGACTGGAACTAACAACTTCAAAAATCCTGTCATTAAGACTCCTTTTTGACCTTCTTTTAAATCCTTTGCGCCGAGCACACGCTGAATGACATATTGATTTAGTGACCAATAGAATAAATTTGCGAATAAGATTCCCGTAAATATCGAGAAGAACGGAACGGCATCGGTTGAGCTTCCGATTGCGTTCAGCTTCTCCGGTTGCACAGTTGCAATCGTCTTCATCCCTTGAAGGAGATTCCCGTCACCAAGCGCAATAAAGCCAAGTACTGGAACTAAGAATCCAACGAAGACGAGTCCGATCCCATTCAACGTATCGGAGACAGCCACCGCACGTAGTCCTCCAAAAATCGCATAAATCGCTCCGATGATCCCGACGACCCAAACGACTAACCAGAGGGACTGCGTATAGCTGAGGCCGAACAACTCAGGGACATCGAACAACTGCAAGACAGCAATCCCACCTGAGTACAGCATTGAAGGGATCGTGACACACATATATCCGAGTAAAAAGAGTAAAACTGTCATCCGACGAACCGTCTCATCATAACGGTGACTTAAGTATTCCGGTAACGTCGAGATACCAAGTCCAAGAAACTTCGGAAGTAGATAGATGGCCATGATGATCGCAGCAAAGCCCGCTGTGACTTCCCATGCCATACTTGACATGTTCCCCATAAAGGATTGCCCATTGAGCCCAATCAACTGCTCTGCTGATAAATTGGTCAGCAGTAACGAGCCGGCAATGAACACGCCACTTAGCCCTCGACCTGCTAAGAAGTACTCATCAACACCTTGTGTTTTCCCGCGCGTCAACCGGTACGATATGTAGGCAACGAGCAACATGAAAAATGCTGCAGAACCTAATGTAAAAAATAATTCAGATGTAGTCATGTATCTCCCTCCCTCTCTTTTTCAAAATTCCTATTCTCAAATATGTATTCATTGATTCCTTTTTTATACTTTTTCAAAACTATATTTTAGAAAACGTTTTCTTTTTTAGGAACAAAAAACCACCTTCTATAAATAGAAGGCGGCTAGTTGATTACGATTGACGTGGATGTTCTGGGAAGTCCATCTCTTCGTAACGAACAATCGACGTCCGGTTTTTGAATTTGTGTCCTAACCAGAAGGCAAGGAACAACGGAATTCCGACATACGTCGCGGCAATCCCGACCCAATCAATTCGATCAGCAAGGAATGCTGCATAGTTTTGACCAACGATGACAAGGAAACAAAGACCGAATGCAAACAGCGGACCGAACGGGAACGCTGGTGCCACGTAAGGTAAATCTTTCAACGAATGACCTTGTGCAAGGAATCCTTTACGGAAACGATAGTGACTGATCGCAATTCCGAGCCATGCGATGAATCCTGTCATACCTGAAGCATTGAGTAACCACAGATAGACTTGTCCACCGAACATCGATGTTAAGAAACAGAGCGCACCGATTGCTCCTGTTGCAAGCAAGGCGTTACGCGGTACCCCATTTTTCGACACTTTTGCAAAGAACTTTGGTGCATCTCCTTGACGAGCAAGTGTATACAGCATCCGTGTGGAAGCATACATACCTGAGTTACCAGCAGATAGAACAGATGTCAAGATGACGGCGTTCATGAGTGCTGCCGAGAACGCAAGACCTGCTTTTTCAAAGACGAGCGTAAACGGACTAACGGCAACGTCCGTGATGTCATTGGAAACCAAGTTCGGGCTCGTATACGGAATAAGCATACCGATGACGAAAATCGCAAGGATGTAGAAGAGTAAAATGCGCCAGAAGACTTGTTTGACTGCTTTTGGAACGTTTTTTTTCGGATTTTCCGATTCACCTGCGGCAATTCCGACTAGTTCCGTTCCTTGGAAACTGAATCCAGCAACGAGGATGATCCCGATGACGGCAGGAATACCACCGACGAACGGCGCATCCCCGAGAGCAAAGTTTTTAAAGCCAACCGGTGGCTCCGATGTAAAGACACCGAAAATCATCGCAACACCGACGACTAAGAAGACGATGACAGTGACGACTTTAATCATGGCGAACCAATATTCCGCTTCCCCAAAACCTTTAACGGAGAAGTAGTTCAAGCCGATCATGAGTAAAAGGAATAAGGCACTGAAGTAAAATCCAGGAACGTCCGGGAACCAATACGTCATAACGATTTGTGCTGCAACGAGCTCAACTGCGATCGTGACCGCCCAGTTGTACCAGTAGTTCCAACCGAGTGCAAAGCCGAATGATGGATCGACGAATTTTGTCCCGTATGTCGAGAAGGATCCGGCGACAGGCATATACGCCGCCATTTCGCCAAGACTCGTCATTAGGAAGTAGACCATCAGACCAACGATTGCATACGATAGGAGTGCACCACCTGGTCCTGCTGCTGCAACGGAAGCACCGGACGCGATGAAAAGTCCTGTTCCGATTGCCCCACCGATGGCGATCATCGACATATGACGGGCTTGTAATCCACGTTTTAATCCTTCGGCTGTCGAATCTGTTGTTTGTTTCACATCTAGTTTGTTCATTTCGTTCGCTTCTCTCTGTTTAGATTTTTTGAGAGGACACTTTTTGAATGAAAAAACAAAAAGCGCCCTCATCTTCCAGATGGAAGATGAGAACGCAACATAATAAAATGAATGCGCCTCATTCTACCGTCGTGAAAGATAGCTCTCCACAAGTAAGTGATACCCGACTTGTGACAGTATTAGACCTATTCGATCTAATCCCAATCGATCATCTTCAAAGCGATGATTGATTTCGGCAATTCTTCCTTTCAGGTCACTTCATTTGTCGCTTGACGACATCCGTAACCGTACTCTTAAGAACTGCAACCTCCATCCCACTGGTTGAGTGAGAACTGAATTAAATTAGTTATTACTACGCCATATTACACAAACCGCCACGAAATTGTCAATTGCCTTTTTTGAATCTGGGGTAGTAGATGGTAAAAATCCGATATGTTTAGTACACTAAATGATAGAAGTCCACTGAGAGAAAGGATGCTGCTTGCATGCCACAGGAACGTGATTTGCTGACTTACCGACTCGAGGAACAAATGCGTGTCATTCTTCGTACCCTGCGACGTGAACTTAATCGACTATTTGAAGGAACAGCGACCCGAAGCGAATTTTTCATCTTACGAAGTCTTTCAGAAAACGGTCCTCAGCGTCCGACACTTCTTGCGGAACAATTTGAGCTGGCGACGAGTCAAGTCACTGCTTTAACGGATAAGCTCTATAAACAAGGATATGTCACACGGACGCGTTCGACGGAAGATCGTCGCTCGATTGTCCTCGCTTTGACGGATGACGGAGAGCGTGCTTTTCGGGAACTCGAGGTCGTCCGAAGAAACTATTTACAAGATCGCTTCGGAACTTTAACAGAAGAAGAACTGGAAACGATGATTCGCGTCTTCGATAAGATTTTACTGACGATGGATGAGGATACGCTCACTTCGTCTTCATAAAAAACGGTAGATTTTCTACCGTTTTTTATGTTTTATCTAAACATTTACCTCTGTCTAACCGTTACCTAGATGAGTATACTGGAGTATATATATGGAAATCTGTTAGCTGGGGGAGTTGGGAGGATTTGTTGTCCATCATGAATCAATTCATCATTAACTTTTGTCTACTGTTCACGACGATTACTCTCTTATTCTTACCATTTCGGAATCGACCACGTATTTCGCTGAATTCCAGCTGGAGTACACGCCTCATATTGGGAACTGTCTGTGGTCTGATTGCAGTTTTGTTGATGTTCAATGGCATTCAGATCGATGTCGCCCGTGTGGATTTACGAATCATCCCAGTCGCGATCGCTATGCTATTCGGTGGTTTCCCGAGCGCCATCGTCGCCGGTATAATGATCATCGGGACACGTTACTTTTTGACACCCGTCGATCAAATGGAGGGTTTTTATCTGTCCACACTGATTATCGTCTTAATCATTACGACGATCGGAATCGTACGTCGATTCGTTCATGTCTCGACACGCCATTTTCAATTATTGGTGTCAATTGGTGTTCTCTATTCGTTACCTGCCATCTATATCCTGACAAACAGCTGGTCGACATTCTTTAAAATTTCAATCGCTTATATCTTCTTTAATCTATTGGCTGGCTTTGTTGCTTTTCGACTGCTGACGGAATTACGCCGTCACTTCGAAAACATTCAGTATCAACAAAAACTAGCGATGACGGATGCTTTGACTGGACTTGCCAATCGGCGCCGTCTCGATGATTCACTGTCACTTGTCGGTTCAACGGATCAAGGGTATTCACTTGTCTTGATTGATATCGACTTCTTCAAGCACGTCAATGATACATATGGTCATGACGCCGGGGATGATGTCCTACGTCAACTCGGCATGACACTCGCTTCCTTAACACGACCGGATGACCTCGTCGGACGGTACGGTGGTGAAGAGTTTTTGATCATTTTACCAAGCACTACAGCTAAAGAAGCTCAAAAAATCGCAGAGTTGGCTCGGATGACAGTCGCACGCAACCTGTTCCCGACGGCAGACGTACCTGATCTGCAAATCACGATTTCGCTTGGGATTGCACATTCTAGTGGTTCCCATACGTCTCTTGAAGCATTACAACAAGCAGATAAAGCGTTGTATTACTCAAAAGAAAGCGGACGAAACCGAAGTACGATTTATACGAAGGAACTTGCCTTCCGACAAGCTTGAATACGAGACACTTCCTAGCGGGATTGTCTTTTTCTATGACCTTATTCCGTTTCTTTCGGAAAACCGATGCTTTCAACCGTTCCAAAGACGATCATCCGGCTCAATTGCTCCGCCATATATGCGGATGAATATGGTCGACCGTTTCGCAACCAGGAAATCAATAATCCTAACTGTCCACCAATGACATAGTTCAGTAACAAATCCCGATCGACGAAAGTCGCATCTTCTGCGACTTGAGATCGAAAGACGAGGCGATAATTTTCTTTCAACGTATCAAGAAAACGTGAGATGAACGTTTTGATAGGACCTTGAACGAGCATCGTCTGGTAAAACAATTCGTTTTCTTCAATGTGAATGAACAAACGAGCAAAATAACGACTGACCTGTTCGACTGTCGGAAATACAGTGCCTGTACCTGTAATCCGAATCGCTTGTTCGAGCGCCATCATCTGTTCCTCAACGATTTGGTCAAGCAAATCATATTTATCTGTGTAGTGCGCATAAAAGGTCGAGCGGTTCACACCCGCCCCATCCGTCAGCATCTTGACGGTGATGCTCGAAAAGCTATTTGTCTTCAGTAAACGAAACAATTCCATCGTAATACGGTCACGTGACCGTTTTGGTCGTGGATCACGGCTCTCTTTCATGTGCATTTCACTCCTTTTCCATCATCTTTTTAAAAATGAATCCGTTATCATTTATTTTTCCAACATTTTGTCGGAAATTGTTGGTTGTTTGTTATCTAACTATCCATATAATTAACTATATTAATTACTCCTCCCCCCAGAGGAGTACTTTTTTTGAATCGATTGTACACAAGAAAGGATGCTAACACACCCATGAGTATGAAAAAATTATTAATCATTAATATCGTTACACTCATCGTTTTGATCGGTGGTGGGGTCGTCGGATACTACTATTACGATCAAGCAACAAGCTATGTCAAAACAGACAATGCGAAAATCGATGGCAAAATGATAACGATTGCTAGCCCAAGCGCTGGTAAATTAACGGACTGGTCTGCTAAAACAGGCGAATCGCTCGACAGCGGTGCAACACTTGGTCACATCATGACTGCGCAAGCTGGACAAAAACCAACAGATCTTTCTGTTTCGATGCCTGCGAAGGCAACGATCGTTCAGTCGATGGCGACAAAGAACGGCTTCGTCGCAGCCGGTACACCACTTGCCTATGGTTTTGACTTAAACGACCTTTGGGTCACAGCGAACATCGAAGAAACAGAAATCGATGAAATCAAAGTCGGACAAACCGTTGACGTGTATGTCGACAGCTATCCTGACACGACACTTTCTGGTGAAGTGGAACAGATCGGAATGACGACAGCTTCGACGTTCTCGATGATGCCTTCTTCAAACGGAAATGCGAACTACACGAAAGTCGCACAAGTCATTCCAGTTAAAGTATCACTCTCGCAAGAAAAATCACTCGACATTCGACCTGGTATGAATGTGACCGTCCGCATTCATAAGGATTAAGGAGGGACGTTCATGTCTACTACCTTCTTGTTCGGATATAGTGCGTTCACGATTCTGATCATCATCGGCGTCAACTGGATCGCCCGCCGGAATCGTCAATCCGACATCGCACTGGCCACTGACGGACCGACACTTGAGGAGTCCCTCGAGACGGAACCGACGATGACCGTGACACCACCAGTCGCAGCACCTTCAAAACAAGTATCGACTGAAAACGTCAGTATTCCGAAAGTACTGACGGTCTTACTGATTGGTATGTTCATTGCTATTTTGAACCAAACGTTGATTAATGTCGCGTTACCGGTTCTAATCAATGACTTCAACGTGTCGACGTCCACTGCCCAGTGGTTGACGACAGGTTTCATGCTCGTCAACGGGATCTTGATTCCGATCAGTGCTTTTTTAATGCGCAGTTATACGTTCCGCCAGTTGTTCCTCGCGTCGATGACACTCTTTTTCTTTGGATCAATCATCTGTTCGATGGCGATGAACTTCCCGGTCATGATGATCGGGCGTGTCGTTCAGGCGGCAGGTGCTGGTATCTTGATGCCACTCGGATCAAATGTCTTCATGACATTGTTCCCACCGCATAAGCGTGGCGCTGCCATGGGAATGCTCGGAATCGCGATGATTCTCGCTCCAGCAGTCGGACCAACGATCACGGGATATGTCATCCAAAACTATGATTGGCACGTCATGTTTTATGCGATGTCGTTCTTTGGATTAGTGACATTGCTACTCGGTACGGCCTGGTTCCGCCTGACACAGCCACTCTCGAAACCTTCTTTTGATGCACTTGGTGTATTATTCAGTACGATTGGGTTCGGCAGTCTCCTTTATGGATTCAGTGAAGCCGGGAATGACGGCTGGGATAGCCCGATCGTCATCAGCACGATCGTCATCGGCTTAATTGGAATTGCTGCTTTTGCAATGCGTGAGCTGTCGATGGAAGATCCGATGTTAAACATTCGCGTCTTGAAGGTTCCAGAATTTTCATTTACCCTCTTCATCAATGTCATCGTCACGATGGCGTTGTTCGGTGGGATGTTGCTTTTACCGATTTACCTTCAAAGCATTCGCGGTTTTTCACCGGTCGATTCAGGTCTTCTCCTTTTGCCCGGATCACTAATCATGGGAATCACCGGACCGATTGCCGGTCGTTTATTTGACCGCTTCGGTATTCGACCGCTCGCTATCTTCGGTTTGACGTTGATGACGTACGGGACATGGGAATTGACGCAATTAAACATGGATACGTCGTATTATTCCATCATGGGCATCTACATGCTTCGGTCATTCGGTATGGCATTCATCATGATGCCGATCATGACTGCCGGTATGAACGCTTTACCGATGAAGATGATCCCGCACGGAAACGCAACCCAAAACACACTTCGTCAAGTCGCCGGCTCCATCGGAACGGCAATTCTCGTCACCGTCATGACCCGTCAAACGACGGCTCACTTGGCAGACGATGCGAATCAGTTCACGACGCTCGACCCGACGCTTTCGCAACATTTAAACGATCTTGGACAACAGCTGGGTAGCTCACAAGCTGCTTCAACGAGTTGGTTTACGATGCTGACAAAACAAGCAACGATCCAAGGGATCACTGACGCGTTCTGGATTGCGACCGTTTTATCTGCGCTCGCATTGATTCTGTCCTTCTTCTTGCACGGAAAAAAAGAACCAAATCTGGATTGATTCATGAAGGACCAGTTGATGTCATATCAGCTGGTCTTTTGCTATACTTCGTGAAAAGTTCTTCTTTGCACTTCTCTCTTAAAATCGATACACTAGGGACAATGAGTTTCATATCTAAAGGAGATGCTTTATGGTTGCCTTTCTGCAATTTTATGCGTTTATCTTTGCTTGTTGTTTTGCTTGGCAAGTCGGTCGACCATCGCCTTGGTCGCAAAAGATTTTTCGCGCCTTTTTAACAAGTGTCAACGGGCTCTTCGTCTTTGCACGTGCCTCGATTTCAATCTTTTTGTTAGTTGGACCACTATTACTCGTCACATATCTTGTTTTTCCACGATTAATCACTTTTGAAAATGGTTTAGCGATGGTGATCAGTGTGCTCGTCATCGGTCTGGTCGATCGTCTCGTCAGTCTCGTCGTCCTACCACTCATGCGTTCCTTTTTCCTAAAACGTCAACGCGTCATGCCACAATCGGTGGAAATGGTGCTCTATACGATGGCAATGGCTGTCTTGCTCTTCATTCAGCTTCATGCTGTTCCTGGCGTTCAGATTCATGTAGCATTAACGCTTTTCCTGGGATTCACGATTTATTTCGCCCATTATTTATTTGCGTTGTACCGGATTCGTCTCATGAAAAAGAAACTAACGACTGTTGCTCAAGAAGAGGAACGAAAAGCCTCTTAATACAAATTCAACGAAAGATGATTTCTTCTTAGGAATCGTCTTTTTGTTTTCTGACAAATAACATTGACAATGATAATCGTTATCATCTATAGTGAAAAAGTACTCAGTGAGGAGATGAAACGGATGCATGTCCAACAAGTGATTGAAACACGCCGGTCCATCCGGTCTTATACGGAACAACCAGTTCCAGTCGAATTAGTAGAGGCATTACTCGAAACGGCGATGTATGCCCCGAATCATAAATTACGAGAACCTTGGCGTTTTGTTCTCGCAATCGAAGAGGGACAAACTCGGTACGTCGATGCTTTGATGGAGTTACTGACAGCGCGTGGTCAATTCGAGACGAAAACATCTGAACAACGTCAACAGGCTGAACGAAAATTACGGGAAGTCCCGGTTTACTTAACAGTACTTTGTCAGGTACAAGGGACACCGGATCAACAGCTAGAGGATACACTCGCAACAGCTGCCATGATTCAAAATCTACAGTTGGTGGCGACAGAGCGCGGCCTTGGTTGCTGCTGGAAGAGCGGAAAACATTGGTTTACACCAGAATATGCTTCAATCGTTCACGCTTCAGAAAATGAACGGGTTCTCGGCGTCATTCAAATCGGCTGGCCAGCCCTCGTTCCACCTGTCAAACCGAGAACGTCCCTGAAGGACAAGTTGACGCACTTTTAAGAGGTGCGCATTCTGCGAGCTACCCCTGCTCGCGCCAATCAAGCCCCAATTCAAAATAAAAACGTTCCGATGACGTCTCTCTCCCCAAATGGAGACGCAATCGGAACGTTTTTTTGTGTTCATACCGGCGTTTTCGTATAGACAGGTGCTTCCGGAATCGTGTCATATAACAAATGATCGACAATTCGTTTGGTTGCTTCCCCGTCCTGATACGTAAAGAACTGATTCGCGAACGTCTCGATCTTCTGCGTATCGAATTGCCCGCGTTTAATCCAAGCGATGACGTCTTCGAACGTCGAGACAATCGGCCCCGGTACGAAGGATTCATACGGGAAATAGAAATCGCGTTCTGCTTTGTACGACTGCAGATCGTTAACAAGGAAAATCATTGGCTTCTGCAACAAGGCAAACTCGAAGATGACAGATGAATAATCCGTGATCAGAATATCCGCAATCTGCATCAGATCATTGATGTCCGGATAGTCTGTCATGTTAATGATTTGATCCGAATACGCGTCCGGTACGATTGGTGGATTAAGAACAAACGGATGCATGCGAAGCAAGAGGACTGTATCCGGTCCAAGCTCACGACGAAACTTCTCAAAATCGAGCTCTTGATCGTAATGTGCTGTCGTCTGTCCGTTTCCACGGAACGTCGGAGCGAGTAAGATGATTCGTTTCTTACGCCATTCTGGATATCGGTCATACAACTTTTCTCGCACACGGGCTTGGCGTACTGTATTCAGTAGTTGATCCGTCCGTGGAACCCCTAACGGATAAATCCGTTCCTGTGTCATTCCGAAAGCATCCGCATATGGTGCGACGCAGGCTTCACCGGAAACATAGACCTTGCTATAATTCCGGTGAATCTGGACCATCTTCAAATAATCGTCATCCGGCGAATAGGATTTATCAAGAACACTATAGCCGAACTTTTTAAAGGCACCACATGCATGCCACAACTGAATGACTTCTGTTCCTTTCCGTAAGGACGAGACATATACAGGATAATAATAATCATCGATGATGAAATAACGGGCAGTCGCTAATTCATACGTCGCTCGCATCATGTGGAAGACGTATTGAATTTGTCCCACCAACGATTGAGGAAATCGTTTCAACAAAAAAACGTATTCATATCCTAAATCGCGTCGCTCTAGTTCATCGTAGACGGCACGAAAGTTATCGACGAGACGATCGGAACGATAGGTCGCAAAAACGACTTTCTTTGATTGGATCGGCAGTCGCTTCGTCAACCAATATGTCATAGCAAGCAAATAGTGGACCGTCCGTCGTTGCAATAACCGAATTTTTTGTTTCATAGACGATTCTCCTCTTTTTCAGCGCATATCATCACATGCACCATTCCATGACCGTCTTTCCGAAGCGATTCGTTAAATCGTTTTCAAACGCTTTATGAATATCTTCGATTTGTCGGATTTGGAATACGCCCGAAACCAGATTCGATAGATAGGCTGGAATGTCCGGATGAGTTTGATACAATTCCATCGTCCGTGCGAAATCAGCCGGTGTACTTCGACTTGATCCGTAGACACGCAGTCCTTTTTCAAGAATCATCCGCGTGTTGATCGCGACGGCATCTTCTGACACACCGAGCAAAGCCATCGTGCCTTCTGGAATAATGTAATCGATCATCTGATTGATCGCATATTGGCTACCGATTCCACCGACGCATTCGAAACCGTGGTTGAAGGAGACATCAGCTGGAATCTGGTCGATGTGATATGTCTCGTCCGCAAACGAGAAGTAGTCGAGCTTCGACTGGGTTTTACCGAAGACGAGTAGTTTTGCTTCCGGATATAATTTACGCAACAAAAGTGCCGTGATGAAACCAAGATTTCCATCTCCCCAAACACCGAACGTCTCACGGCGCGGGTGCGCAATCTTTTCAAAGCGAGTCAAGGCATGGACCGATACACTGACAAGTTCAGTGAATGCCGCGACCTCAGGATCAAGATCGACCGGTACCTCAACAAGGCGATCCGCTTTCAAGAACACATAGTCTTGCATATAGCCGTCATATCCACTCGAACGAAAACGACTCGTGCGCAGATAGTTTTCACCGATGATATCATCATCTTCTGTCGGTGTATTCGGTACCATCGCGACGAGTGTTCCCCTCTTGAATGTACCGCTTGGATCATGGACGACTTTTCCGATTCCCTCATGAATCATCGCCATCGGTAATTTTTTCGCCAATACTTCCGCACTACGACTACCTGTGAAATAGCGTTGATCGGCGTGACAAATCGATAAATATGTTGGACGTACGACGACACGATCGGTATTCAAAGACCGCTCATCATACGTCACTTCGATCTGACGCGGGGCGACGAGTTGATAGACTTGATTAATCATTGATGAATCCGCTCCTTCAAGATAGCATTTGCGATCCGTAGGTCATATGGTGTCGTCACTTTAATGTTGAACAGTTCTCCTGTGACGAGCGCCACATCTTCTCCTTTCAGAAGAAGAATCTTACACGCATCCGTCAAAATCGCCCGTTCTTCCGTTGAAAGCGACCCATAATGCGATTTTAACTTCGTGATTTGGAAGCTTTGTGGCGTTTGTCCTTGGTACATTTGATCCCGTACTGGAATATCCGTGATCGTTTTGCCGTTCGTTGACGCGACGATCGTATCAATTGCAGAAATGACCGTATCACATGAACCGAATTCTTGCGCCGCTTCAATGTTTTCCTTGATGATGCGGTGCGTCAGGAACGGACGGACGGCGTCGTGTGTGACGATGATGTCTTCTTCAGATAGACCGTTTTTCTCTTCAATCCAGTTCACCGCTGCCATGATTGATTCATTTCGATCTTGTCCACCCGGTGTAATGACAAGACGGTCATCTTTTCCGATGTATTTTTCCAAAATATCGCGTGTATAGTTAATCCAAGCAGTCGGTGTGACGATGATGATGCGGTCAAAATCTTCATGTAACAAAAATTTTTCTACTGTATGGACGATGATCGGACGTTCTCCGATCGATAAGAATTGTTTCGGGCGATCGACATTCCCCATTCGTGTTCCTTTTCCTCCAGCTAAAATGGCTGCATAAATCATCTTCTGACGCAGTGTCTCGTTACCTATTCCGCACGAGACGACCTGCTTCCCTCCCTTATGAAATAATCGTATGTCGGTTTTCTCTCCCTATCGTTCAGGGTATCTGTAATGATCCAGTCTGTATTAAACTGTTATTTTACAAAAACACAAAAAAATAAAGAAATTCCTATTAATTTTAATGTCTCACGATATAATGAGTGGTGATTTCTAGTTTCACTATACTATGTTCAACTGCATTTTAAAATTTTATCGTTATTGTGTAAATGTAATGTAATTATTCGAGCGAGGAGAGATGGTTTTGACAGAAGAGACACTTATGCCTACTTTACATGCCGAGGTCACCTACTTGGAATTAGCCGGAACGACGTTTCGTTTCGAAGCACGTTTAAGCGGATTGACTGATTTTTTGCACGCCGAACAAACATTATTTGAAAATTCTATATCGCATCAAACTGATTCCGAGGAACCGGTCGACGACTATATTCAGTCTGAACCTGTTGAAGTATCGGTACCACTCGAACGTGCCATCGTTTTTCGGAACAAACGAAATAAACGGACGTTCATCTGCCGATTTCCATTTGAAGGAGACTGGACGGAAGAGTCCTTTACAGGCGAATTAAATTTGAACCACATTACACCAACGGGTCGTCCGTTGCCGATGGGTTATTTTGATGCTTTTTTCGCCATCGTGCAAGGAAAGACGATCTTACATGAAGCGCCTTTTGGTGATACACGTTCACTCATTCCTATCGCTTACCGCGTTGATACGAAACATAGTAACGCGTTGATCTTACTTGAGTACGAACTTGTCGTGCAGTATTCACAATACAGCAACTCTTTAGGTTTCCATTCCCTGAAAAAAGGCGAATCGAAACGTTTAGTTCAAGTCATCGATCGGTATAAGAAATGGAAGAAAAACATGAAAAAGCGGGCGTTCAAGTTCCGCCGTTTTACGTTCAAGGCGATTTATAACGTCACGAAATGGACCCAACCGATCCAAGAGAATAAAGTCATCCTCGCTTCCGACTCACGAAGCGATATTAGTGGTAACTTCGCCTATATCTTGGATGAAGTCGAGCGGCGCAATCTCAATCTCGACGTGAAGACGTTCTTCAAACCGAATCTCCAGTCTCGCCGTGATTGGCGTGATAAGTTTGCGCTGCCGTATCACTTAGCGACAGCAAAGACGATTCTTGTCGATGATTTCTATCCGATGATCTATCCGTTGAATATTCGTAAAGGTAGTGACCTCGTTCAAGTCTGGCATGCCGTTGGCGCTTTCAAGACGTTCGGTTACAGTCGCCTCGGAAAACCAGGTGGTCCAAGTGCGAACTCGCTCAGTCACCGGAACTACACGAAAGCGATCGTTAGCTCTCATAATGTCGCCCGTCATTACGCAGAAGGTTTTGGTTTACGGGAAGACCAAGTTATCGCGACCGGTATTCCTCGGACGGATATGTTCTTCGATCAACCGTTCATCGAGGAAGCGAAAGCACGTATTTATGAGGAATATCCAATCTTCAAACAAAAGAAAGTCATCATGTTTGCTCCGACATTCCGAGGAAATGGTGCGAAGAGTGCTTATTATGATTTTGATCAGCTGGATCTTGATGCATTGTATGAAGCACTTCATGAGGAGTATGTCTTTGTCCTAAAACTCCACCCGTTCATCCGTCGTCGGATGGAGATTCCTGAAGTCTATGCCGACTTCTTCCTTGATTTGACGGATCATCGTGAAATCAATGAATTGCTGTTCGTCTCAGACATTTTAATCACGGATTACTCATCGACGTGCTTCGAATTCTCCCTATTGAATCGACCGATGTTGTTCTTTGCGTACGATCTTGAAGACTATATCTCAAAACGCGATTTTTACTATGATTTTGAGGAATTCGTACCTGGTCCGATCGTCAAGACATCAGAAGAGTTGATTGAGCGAATTAAAAATCAAGACTTCGAAATGCACAACGTCAAAGCATTCGCGGAGTACTTCTTCGAGCATCAGGACGGGAAATCAAGTGCCCGGTTCGTCGATCAAATTCTGCTTGGTGAAAAAAAATGACTACTGCTATCAAACCAGTGACCGCTCCTATGTACGATCATTGGCTTGGAAACTATAAAGTGCTACTCATTTTCACGGTTGTCTTTGGTCACTTGATCGAGACGTTCCGTGACTTACCAGGAAATGATGTCGTCAAGATGGCGTATAACGTCATTTACCTGTTGCATATGCCAGCCTTTATCTTCATGAGTGGCTATTTCTTCAAACAAGCGCGACCACAACGAATCATCGCGTTCGTCGTTCTCTATTTTCTCTGGCAGTCGATTCACGAAATTTATTTATCTTACACGCAGGATGACTCCTTACGGGAAATGCTCGATGGATTACTTCATCCACTCGTTCCGAACTGGACGCTTTGGTATTTGCTCGGCATTATCATTTGGCAGACCGTCACACCGGCTTTTCTAGCGATGCGTTTTCCGCTGATCGTCAGTGTCTTATTCGCCTTATTGATCAACGCCAATCCAGATTCGATCACGAACTTCCTATCATTACAAAAAGTCGTCAGCTTTTATCCGTTCTTCTTGATGGGGTATCTCGTCAAGGAGCGTGGCTGGTTAACTGATACCGGCTGGCGAAAACAGATGACAGCACCGATCGGGCGGTTGACCGGACTGATCATCTCACTCTTGATTGCCGTCTTCATGATTCTCTGGACAAAAAACGGGTTTGACACGGTCTGGCTCTTTTACCGCGATACGTATGGTGAATTCGAAGTCCCGCTCCTCAAGGGAGTGGCAATCCAACTGTTTCTTTACGCCATCAGCACTATCATGATCTTCTCCGTTCTCCTGCTCGTACCGCATCGGTCGTTCGGTGAACGGTTCGACCAGATCGGAATTCAGACGCTCGCGATCTATTTGATCCACTCGTTCATCGTTCGTTTGTTCCGCGATTCGGTTCCACCAGCCATTACGGAGTCACCACTGTTATTGATTGGACTTTCTTTCTTACTCGCTACCGGATTCGTCTGGTTGCTGTCGAGTCGACCTATCGTGACGATTTTCCGACCGTTGCTGTCACCGAACGTCAAATGGTTATTCAAAAAAGAACAATAAGTCTGAACCGGCTCTATCCTTCTTGAAGGATAGAGTCTTTTTCAAATCATCGACTCGTCTACATTGACAGACGCTTTAGCTTGAATCTAAGATAATGAAGGTGAAACAAATAACCGCTTACAAAAAGCGGGTCGAAAGAAGGGGTCCCCTTGCACGCGGATCAACGAAAAAAATTAACGGTCCTCATGATCAATATGTTTATTGCGGTCGGGAGCTTCGGGATCATCATTCCGATTCTACCCGCTTACTTAGCGTCGATTGGACAAGGTGGAACGGCGGCTGGATTAATGATTGCCATCTTTGCCGGAGCACAGCTCGTCATGTCACCGATTGCTGGTAAATGGGCAGATCAATATGGTCGTCGTAAGATGATCATCTATGGATTGATCGGCTTGACGCTCTCGATGTTTGTCTTCTATTTCTCAAACTCTGTCACGGTTCTCTACATCTCGCGCGCAATCGGTGGTGCCGGTGCCGCCCTTCTGATTCCAGCGATTTTTGCTTACGTTGCGGACATCACGACGATGGATCAACGTGCAAAAGGAAACAGCTATGTCTCAGCTGCGATGTCACTCGGGATCGTCATCGGTCCAGGAATCGGTGGATTCCTTGCCGAGTATGACTTAAAATTGCCGTTGCTCATCTCAGCGATCGTCTCGGGTGCAGCTGTCTTATTCAGCGTCCTGTTACTTCAAGAAAGCGAACAACACGATGCAACAGCGATGGCACCAGATGAAGGGTCGATGCTTAAGAAACTGGGGACATCGTTTAAAAAACCGTACTTCGTACCGCTCGTCATTACACTCGTCATGAGCTTTGGTCTCATGGCATACGAATCGGTACTCGGTCTGTTCGTTGATGATCAATTCGGTGCTTCACCGAAGGACATCGCGATCATGGTGACGTCAACTGGAATCATCAGCGTCATTGCTCAAATCTTCATCGTCGATAAGTTATCCCGTAATTTAGGCGAAGGAAAGGTCCTGAACCTGTTCCTGTTCATCGCAGCACTCGGCTTCCTGTTGTCATTATTGACATCAAGTTACGGTGGATTCTTTGCGATTACCCTCGTCATCTTCCTTGCGACATCGATTTTACGCCCCGTCTTGAATACGATGATTTCAAAGCTCGCTGGTAATGAGCAAGGCTTTGCTATGGGAATGAACAATGCCTATATGAGCATCGGGAACGTGCTCGGACCAACGCTTGCCGGTGTACTGTATGACGTCAACATTCTCTATCCATTCGCACTTGGTCTGATCTTCCTCGTCGTGACGTTCATCGGATCGTTCATCTGGCAAAAACGTCAATCACGACTGATTGCCAAAGTCGAACAGAGTTCTTAAACGCATTAAAAATAGCCTCGATTGCTCCATCCCATCGGACAGAGCAGTCGAGGCTATTTCGTTTAACGATATTCGCACGTCATACGGATTGTTCCTCTGTTCCTGACACGAGCAGTTTCGCAACGATTTCTGTTAACAAGAAGACGAAGACGATTCCTGTAAAATCCAGCGTCAACCACGGTATCAGACCACAGCCGATCAAAAGTGTCCCAATCATTAACGGACGATATGACGAAAAGGATCGTCGCTTCGGACGGATACTTAAAAGGATGCTCACAATACCAAGCATGATAAGCCATATCAATGAAATATCATAGAAAAAGTGATCGACCAGTAAAAACAGACCAATCGGATACAGCGGAACCCACCAACGATTCATACCGAGGCCTCCCGTTTTCTTTTCAGTATCGCATGGTTTGAATGGATTCCCTTTATTTTGAAATGACTTATCCGTACTGCTTTTGATGCGCACGTTTAAGTTCAAGGTATTCTTCATCTGCCCGGATCAAATCCCATTTTTCTTGGAAGATAGCCGCAGATTTTGCTTTTTCTTCGTCGATCTCGCGCGTGTGCAATTCTTTGGTCTCTTTATCTTTATATTTACGCCCACCCTTATAGTTCGCGTAACGTCGTGCGCGCGTATGTCCCATCTGAATGAACTTCCGCGCCATATCCATACCGACGAAGTCTCCGTCTTCTTTATAAGCTAAATACATCTCATAAATTTTCTCGGAAGATTCCTTCGCGATGTCCGGCGTCTTAAAACGCCAATGCGGCAAGATCTCACTTTTATATGGTTCGACGAGCAAAACGCCTTGCTCTCCGCGTCCGACCCGGTACTTTTCCGGCTCCTTACGAAAATCCGTCGTCTTGAAATCGAGATCGTAATCAAACGCCATCCCGGTCACGCTCCCTTCTACTTTGAAACGTTCCCTTCCTGTCCGTTCATCAATCCTCGATCCGGTAGAGTCCTTGCGTATAAATCGTCGCTAAGACGTGTGCGATCTCTTCAATCGTCGCTGTTGCTTCTTCACGGACGACTTCGAATAAATACATCTCGTTCGCGAAGAACCAGCCACGGGCGACGAGCTTCGAATCGACATCTTGTCGCGCGAGTCCTGTCTCCTGAGCATATTGAATGTCCTGACTGATCCGATCAATGAAGCGTTCTCGAATCGCTTTCCATTTCGCACGGACGATGTAAGAGACGCCGATTGCTTGCTCAACGATCCGTAGCATCGCTCGTTCTTCTTCCGCGAGACGTAAGAAATCCGTAGCTTGCGTCACGATACGTTCCTTTGCCTCTAGCGACGTCGTCGGTTCAAATGTTCGTTCCGCAATCGCATGGAAGCGACTCATGACATCTTCCATCAGGACGACGAGCAACTCATCTTTCCCTTCAAAATGCACGTAGGCTGTTCCGTAGCCGACGCCAGCTTGTTTGATCACTTGTGAAATCGTTGACGTTTGAAACCCTTGTTCTAAGAAGACGTCACGTGCCGCACTCAACAGTTTTTCGCGTGTCCGCACTGTGCGCAGATGCCGTTTATCGATTTTTTCTGGTTGAGAAGATGACATGTCCTTCACTCCTTTTGTTTTCTCTATTCGATAATATTGACACAATGTCAATTTGTTTGCTACGCTTTTGTCAAAATTGATTGAGTATTCATTTGAGGAGGATGACGTATGACATTACAAGCAAAACGGACGGATGCCGTTGCTCGGGACGATCAAGATGTATTGTCCACCTATCGTGATGAGTTTTATCTGCAACCGGGTAGTATCTATATGGACGGAAACTCGCTCGGTTTATTATCGAAGCGTGCCGAGAAGACGTTGCTCGAGTCGCTATCAGACTGGAAAGAACTCGGAATCGACGGCTGGATGAAAGGACGTCATCCTTGGTTCGAATTATCAGAACGTCTCGCTGCCCTCAACGCTCCGCTTGTCGGCGCACAAGCGGAAGAAGTCATGGTCACCGGTTCGACGACCGTCAATCTACATCAACTCGTCGCGACATTCTTCCAACCAACAGAAGGACGAGATAAGATTTTAGCGGATGCGCTGACGTTCCCGTCGGATATCTATGCTTTACAAAGTCAGCTTCGTTTACGCGGACTGGATCCGGAGACACATCTCGTCCAAGTACCAAGTCATGATGGTCGCTTTTTAGAGGAGGACGATATCATTGCCGCGATGACAGACGATATCGCTTTGATTGTCTTGCCGGCGGTGCTGTACCGAAGCGGACAGATTCTCGATATGGAGCGTTTAACGAAAGCGGCACACGACCGCGGCATCTTGATTGGTTTTGATGGCTGTCATTCCGTCGGAGCCGTTCCGCACGCTTTCCATGACTGGGGCGTCGACTTTGCTTACTGGTGTAATTACAAGCACTTGAACGGCGGTCCTGGAACAGTCGGTGGATTATTCGTCCACGAACGTCATTTCGGAACGTTGCCTGGGCTGACGGGCTGGTTCGGTTCGCGCAAGGACAAGCAGTTTGACATGGATCACACGATGACACCGGCCGCGCACGCAGGTGCCTTCCAGATTGGAACACCACACGTCTTAAGTCTCGCCCCACAAATCGGTGCGTTAGAGATGTTTGACGAAGTCGGTATTGAAGCCGTCCGAACGAAGTCACTCGCCCTGACGCAGTACATGATGGACCTTGTCGAGCAGGAACTCATACCGTACGGTTTCGTCATCGGAAATCCAATTGACGATAAACGCCGTGGGGCGCATCTCAGCCTCGAGCACCCGGAAGCGGCGCGGATCTGTAAAGCACTCAAGGAAAATCGGATCATCCCCGATTTCCGGGCACCGAACATTGTCCGTCTAGCACCCGTCGCGCTTTACAACACGTTTACCGATGTCTATGACGTCGTCGCGACACTTAAACGAATCATGGAAGATAAAGAATACGAACGTTTCGCGAATGAACGCGAAGTCGTTGCTTAAGGAGTACACCATGGAACAACCTACTGAACTACGGCGTGAACTCAAGACACGCCAACTCACGATGATTGCAATGGGCTGCGCGATCGGTACCGGTCTCTTCCTCGGAAGTGGGCTTGCAATCGGGCTTGCTGGACCGAGCGTTTTGATCAGTTACGCAGTCGGCGCCTTCATCGTCCTACTTTTAATGGGCTGTCTGGCTGAAATGACGGTCGCTCATCCGACATCTGGCTCGTTCGGTACGATTGCCGAACGATACATTAGTCCGTACGCGGGTTTTCTCGTCCGCTATTCGTACTGGATCGCAAACGTTCTCGCAATCGGCGTTGAAGTTAGTGCGATCGCCATCTATATGAAATACTGGTTCCCGGACGTTCCCGGGGTCGTCTGGATTCTCGTATTCGCTGCCGCGTTGATTTACATCAATGCTACGACAGTCAATACGTTCGCAACCTTTGAGTACTGGTTCTCGGTCATTAAGATTAGTGCCATCTTACTGTTCATCCTGCTTGGTGCTTACTTGGTCATCGGTAGTCCGAGCCCTGAGATCGGTCCACAAAACTTCACGAATGATGGTGGCTTCATGCCATTCGGCTTCTCGGGTCTCTGGATTGCGATCTTCATCTCCCTGTTCAGTTTCCTCGGAACGGAATTGATTGCTGTCACTGCCGGTGAAGCAAAGGACCCGGACGTTGCCGTACCGAAAGCATTGAAAGCGACAGTCTTCCGTCTCTCGACGTTTTATGTCGTCACGATTGCTTTAATGTTGATGATTGTCCCGTGGCAACAAGCAGGCGGCGTCGATCAAAGTCCGTTCGTCAAAGTAATGGAGATGCTATCAATTCCATATGCAGGCGGTATCATGAACTTCATCATCCTGACAGCAGCGCTCTCCGCGATGAACAGTCAGCTGTATGCTTCGACACGGATGATGTATTCATTATCCAAGGCAACGTATGCGCCAAAAGTATTTGGTCGTTTAAATCGAAAAGGTGTACCGCTCTTTGCACTCGCCTTATCAACACTCGGCATTTTTCTCGCAGCGATCATCAGCAGTCAGTCGAGCGTCTCTTATCCGTTCATGATGGGGATTTCGATGTTCGGGGCGATCTTCACGTGGTTCATGATTTTCATCTCCCATTTGTACTTCCGTAAAGCCTGGGAACGTGAAGGTGGACGGACATTACCGGTTCGGATGATGGGCTATCCGTATCTGACGGCCCTCGGTGCATTGTTGTTATTCGCACTCGTCCTGACGACATGGTTCACAGATTTCCAAATCGTCTTGAAGTTTGGTATACCGTGGTTAGTGTTCTTATCTATCGCCTATTTCTTCTGGAAACGGGCGCATCCAGAACAACTGAAGACCGCTGAAAAACGAAAACTGAATTAACTCGATAAAGGGGATGAATGGGAATGACAAAGACAGATCCTACGTCTATTGAAGCATCGATTCAAACGGATTTTAAGAAAGATATGTCCTACGGGGATTATTTGCAACTGGATCCATTGCTTACGAGTCAACATCGCTTATCGGGGCATCATGACGAGATGCTGTTCATCATCATTCATCAAACGAGCGAGCTATGGATGAAGCTGATCCTGCATGAGATGCGTGCAGCGACGCAAGCCGTTGCAAACGATGATCTCGAATCATCGTTTAAGATGCTCGCACGGATCTCAAAGATTCAGCACCAGTTGATTCAGTCGTGGAATGTCTTGTCGACCTTGACCCCTGCCGAATATCTGGAATTCCGTGACGCGCTCGGTCATTCGTCCGGTTTTCAGTCGTATCAAAACCGTCAAATCGAATTCGCGCTCGGTTTCAAGAATGAGCAGATGCTAAAAGTCTATGCACATGATGAAACACTCTATCCGATGATGCTCGAAGACTTGAAGACACCAAGCATCTACGATGAAACGATCCGGGCGATGGCGCGTCATGGACTACCGATCGACGAGTCCGTCCTTGAGCGTGATGTCACGGAAGACTGGACGCCGAATGCAAGTGTCGAGGCCGCTTGGGCAAGCGTCTATCGAGATGTCGAGCAATACTGGGATCTGTATGAACTCGGTGAAAAACTACTGGATATCGGAAGCCAGCAACAGATGTGGCGCTTTAACCATATGAGTACCGTCGAACGGATCATCGGACAAAAACCAGGAACGGGCGGTTCGTCTGGTGTCAGTTATCTACGGCGTGTGCTCGACCACCGGTTCTTCCCGGAACTGTGGTCGGTCCGCACGACATTATGAGGAGGATGAAACGATGACACGATGGATTGATGTTTCACAACCACTTGATCGTCACGTCACGACGTGGCCGGGGGATACACCGTTTGAAGCGACATTGACATGGAATAAGGCAGACACCGGTTCCGTTAACGTCGGCAAAGTTACGATGAGTCTGCATACCGGTACCCATGTCGACGCGCCGTTTCATTTTGATGATGCTGGACAAAAAATCATCGACCTGGATCCAAACCTCTATATCGGACATGCGCGTGTCATTTACTTACCAGGGCGTACAGAAATCACAGCCGCTGATTTAGATGGCTTTGAGCTAAATGACGTCCAGCGCTTGATCATCAAAACGGATGGTTGGATCGACAAATCGACTTTCCCAGAGACGATTCCTGTGTTGACACCAAGTCTTGCTGAACGTCTCGGAGAACTCGGGATTTCGCTGATTGGTCTTGACTTACCAAGCGTCGATGCGATTGATAGCAAGGAAATGGCAGCCCATCACGCACTGGCACAGCATGGAATCCATATCCTCGAAGGACTCGTCCTCGATGCGATCACGCCTGGTGATTACCACTTGAATGCCGTCCCGCTCCCGCTCGTCGACGGCGATGGTAGTCCCGTTCGCGCCTTACTTCGTCCATACTAAAAAATCCGTCCAGCAGCCTCTCTGCTGGACGGATTTTTTACTGATGTAGCGGTTCGAATAGACTGGCTTCGATCTGACGAATGACATGTCCGAGAACTGCAAGTGACGAATCGACCTCAAATCCTTGGTCTAGTGAATGATTCGCTCCTTCGATAACATCGATCATTAATTGTGATGTCCGACACGTTTCAAGTGCTGCCTCATCATAAAACTTATCGGCCGTGCCAATGACGATCAGTCCAGCTTGCGTCGATGTGGCGATTTGTTCGACCACTTCATTTAGGACGGGTGTTAAGAAAACGAAGCGCGCTGTCTGTAGACTCGGCTTAGCAAGTAACGCGGCAAGCGGAATCGTGCCTAACGATTTTGCGATAAACTGAACGTTTTCGTATGGATGCTTTGTCAGCACTTCCGAGACGACAGAGTCAACCCGGCGCGTCATGCAGGCATTTGATTCAGCGTCTGACATTGAAAATAGATCTTCTGTCACATAGTGAATGCAGATGACATCGATGCCTCGCGCGAGTAATGCCATTCGACTGTAGTAAAAGTATGGATGGTCGTATACGTACGATGCTCCCGAAATCAAGAAGCAGACCTGTTTGGATCCCATTTGAAAATGATCATATGAAACGGTCGTCTGATCGACGACGATGGATGATTGTGTGATATGCATGAAATCCCCCTACGTTTTTTCTAGACTTTACCATTTCAGAAGTAGACTGTCATGTCTTTTCAGTTTTTCCAAGGTAAATAAAAAAGGCAATGAACCTTACTTGATTCATTGCCTTCCATACTTTTTATCCAATCGGAGCAAACACCGACTGCTCGACTTGTTTTAACTCATAAAACGCCCCTTGTCGTGCCATCAATTCGGCATACGTTCCGACTTCGATGACGTGACCCTGATCCATGACGATGATTTGGTCCATCGCTTCAAGACCCGCTAAGCGGTGGCTGACGAGGACGAGTGTCGCGTCCATTGCTCGCGCAAACAGTCGCTTGAGAATCATCTGTTCCGTCAAAGCATCAACGGAGGACGTCGGTTCGTCAAGCAAGTAAAGCGATGCTTCTCGCAAGAGCACGCGGGCAATCGCTAGCCGCTGTTTTTCTCCTCCGGATAAGTTCTCTCCTTTTTCAAACACACGATCACTCAACTCGAATGTCGTTAATCCGACATCATCGAGTGCTTGTCGCATCGCTTCGTCCGTCGTTGCTTCGTTTGCGAGAAGTAGATTATCACGAAGTGTTCCATAAAAGTAGTGATTTTGTTGCAGGACGACATTCGCGTGCTGCCAGAGTCCTTCCGGATCAACCGTCTGACTGTCCTGTCCAGCAATCGTTAATCCGTCCGTCGGATACATCCGTAACATCAATTGAAGTAACGTGGATTTCCCGGAACCACTCGCTCCGACGATTGCCGTCTTCTTACCAGCCGGAATCGAAACAGTGACGTCACGTAAGACTGGACGGGGTGCATCAGGAAACGTAAACGTCAGCGCATTCGTTTCAAAGGACGGTGCCTGATCGAGGACGAACGGAGCGTACGTCGGCTCCTCTTGCTCAGTCACGACTTCATCGAGTCGTTTCGCAGCATGGCGGCTATCTTCAAAAAAGCCGGGTAAGATCGCCATCGGTGCCGCATTTTCAAAGACGGTCAGCGATGTCATGACGAGTAAAGCGAGGAAAACTCCCTCGAGTTGTCCGCTTGCGACGAGATAGGCACCCACACCGAGGACAAGCCAAGAGATGATCAACGTCACCATCGTATTTAAGGCCAGGTTCGAGACAGCGTGTAAACCATTACGTTTCTCTTCCTCGACATACCGTTTCGCGACGGCATTCAAGTCCTGTTCCTTTTGGTCGAGCTGTTGGTAAATCTTCAAATCACGATAGCCTTGGAATAACTCTGTCACTTCTGTCGACAAGTCACCACGTCGAACACGGACTGAACGGGCGAAGCGTTGTTCACGGTACGCGAACCATCCCGGAATCAAGAAACCGGTCAAAATTAAACCAAGCAACAGAATCCCGGCAATCGTCCATGAGAAGAAACTGACGAAAAAAATCGTACAGAAGAAAACGAGCAGTAACACGATCGGTGGATAGAGGACACGTAAGAACGTATTTTGTAGACTCTCGACATCCCCGACGATCCGCGCAAGTAAGTCACCACTGCGGTACTTACCAAAAATCCCTGGCGCAAGCGGCTCGAGACGACGGTAAAATGACGTTCGGATGTCACTAAGGATCGTAAACGTCGCCCGGTGCGAATAGTAACGTTCCGCATACCGACTGACGGCGCGCGTCAGACTCGACACTTTTTGCAGGGCGATCAAGACGGCGAGTGTCTGGATCGGTGGCAACAAGGCTGCCTTTGAAATCAGGTAACCACTTGCTGCGAATAAACCGACCGCTGTCACACCGGCGAGGACACCGAAGAAGATCGACCAGGCGATATCGCGTTTTTGATGCACCATCAACCGAAAGACTCCTAATAATTCCTTCATCGTGTTTCCTCCCCTCTCTGGACGCTACGCATCCGCGCATATTCCGAATCGCGACCAAGCAATTCATCATGGGTGCCACGATCGACGATTCGTCCGCCGTCGAGAACGACGATTTGATCCGATCGTTCAATCGTATGCAAACGGTGCGCGACAGTGATGACCGTTGCCGATTGTCCGAGTTGCTCAATCGCTTGTTGGAGCAGTCGCTCCGTTTTGACATCAAGTCCAGTCGTCGGTTCATCAAAGACGACGACGTTCGGTCGTTTCAAGAACGCTCGTGCTAACGCAACACGCTGTTTTTCGCCACCCGATAGACCGCGTCCACCTTCTCCGATCACCGTGTCGATCCCTTCAGGCAACGTCGCAATCAACTCCTCGAGCCCTGCCGCCTGCGCCGCTTCGAAAATCTCTTCCGGCGTCGCTTGACGAAGCTCACCAATCGCGATGTTTTCTGCCAGCGTTCCGGCATACAGATACGGATGTTGAGAAATGTAGCTCAACTGACGGAACCAGCTTGTTTCCTCCACCTGACCGCGCTCGGTTCCGTCGAGTAGAATCCGTCCTTCTTGTGGATTCGCGAGTCCGGCAATCAACTGCAAGACGGTCGATTTACCGGCCCCACTGCGACCGATCAACGCTACCTTTTGATACGGCTCAATCGTAAGCCCGATATCTTGCAAGGCAAAACGTCCTTCTTGGTACGTAAAGCCGACTTCATCCAAGACGATTTGTGGTGGACGATTCATCGTGAGTTCCGATTGACCGAATGCAACAGGACGATCGTCTGCCGTCAATTCGGCTGCGATTTGTTTCGCTGCTGCCACACTACCGCGTCCCGTGTGGAAAGCAGCCCCCATCTCTTTTAAGGCAAGATAGTATTCTGGTGCCAACACGAGCATCAAGAACGCTGGGATAAAGGTGATGCTTTGAAACAGAATCAAACGCAGACTGACTTCAAGTGCAATCATTCCCATGCTGAGCATCGAGACGAACTCAAGCATCAATGACGACAAGAAGGCGAGCTTCAAGACCGTTAATGTCGCATCTCGGAAATCGAGACTGCTTTTTTCGATGACGTCACGCTGTCGTTTCGCGCGACCGAATAACTTCAAGGTCGTCAGTCCTTGTAACGTATCGAGGAACGTTCCTGAGAATGCCGTCATCTTCTCGAGTTGAGCATCGGCCCGCTTTTGCGTCATGATGCCGATGATGATGTAAAACAACGGAATGAACGGCGCCGTGATCATCATGACAAGACCCGTGATCCAGTCATAGCTGAATGCCGCAATCAAGACCATCAAGGGAACGATCGTCGTCTGGACGACTTTCGGCAAATATTGACTATAGTAGCTGTCCATCTCGTCTACTGCATCGAGCAAGACACTGACCTTCTGTCCCGCTTGCCCTTGTAGCATCATCTCGACTGAGCGACTCGTATATTTCGCAACGAGTGCTTCCCGAAGCGCCTGCTTCATGTGTGCCGATAACGTCGTACCGAGACGACCGTTCCAATACGTCACAGCGACTCGGAGCAACAGCATCCCGAGAACGACGAGCAGTAAAGGAATGACGGCTTCAAACGGTTGTTCTTTTAGGAAAATGCGATCGACCGTCAACACGATGCCGTATGACTGACCGACGACCGCGACCCCCATTAAGAAAGCCGCAATGATGAATTGAATGAGAATACTACGTGGAATCTGGACGATTCCTTTTAATGGATTCATATACAAACGTCCTTTCACAAAGTGTGAACGACTTTTAGTGAATATTTTCACATATCGTACATTTAGTATACCGAATCCGGAACGGGGATGCTATGCAGATGCTGTCGAAAAGGTGTGACGGTTTTGTGAGAGCATATCATTCGACAATTTTTCATCATCGAACTATTATGGATATACATTATCCACGTTTAACGAAAGGAGTCTTTCTATGCAAATGAAAACAGGAGTCGAGCAATCCGTTTATGCGATGTTGCTCTTAACCTTCCTGCCGGAGCGCGCCGTTTTGTCCGGTGAGTTCATTAGTCAGCAACTCGGTGCTTCACCGACCTATTTCCAAAAGCTCTTACGAAAACTCGTTCAGGCGGATCTGTTGTATTCCGTACCTGGTGTCAAAGGGGGCTTTCGCTTGCGACGTCCGGCAGAAGAAATTCAAATCTTCGATGTCTATCAAGCCATTGAGGGCAAACAGACATTGTACGCGTCAAGTGGTGTCTTTGAAGATTTGATGGGGATTCAGGAACAGGAGATCGGTCTGCTCTCGAATCTGATGACAGAGGCAGAAGATGCTTGGCAATCGACGTTGAAGCGCGAATCAATCGGCTCGATCCGTCAAGCAATCGATACCTCCTGTCCACCGGAACATTTAGAACGGTTGCATGCGTTAATCACAGATCGGATGATGACACTTTTTTAATGAACAGAAAGAGGTTTTTACTATGGTATTGAATCGTTATTTCGACTTATTCGACGCGTCACGCACGGACGCACAAGCGTTCGAGGATCTCGTTTCCTTGTTTACGACAGACATCACGTTCGTTCTGAACGGACAACCAAAGCACGGCATCGACGCCTGGAAACAATTCGTCCGTCATGTGTTCACGGCGAATCAGGATATTAAGCACATGTACGCCGGCTGGGAAGAAACAACACCAGGAACGTATGAAACACGCTGGGCAGTTTGCGGAAAACGGGCAGACGGTAGCGTCTTCACGCAGGACGGAAAAGATATCGCACGTCTCGATGAAAACGGACGGATCACTTACCTGGAGAACGTTCCAGATGATCCGACGATGTTCCGTTCATAAGATTGCTTTTAAATAGCGAAAGAGGCTGACTCAAAAAAGAATGACGCGTCTTTTCACCCCCTTTCCTCAGGCGAGACACAAGCCAGTTTTCCTGCTTCATTCAAGCAGGAAAGCGGGTCTTATTTGTCTCTGGCAGCGCATAATGCGCTTTTTCCTGTAGGAGTGGCGTGTGACGCGTCATTCTTTTTTTTACGAAATAAGGGTGGCAGATCATCATTCTGCCACCCTTATCTTTGTAGAGGACGACATGTGAGTCAGCCCCTTTTTGGTATTTAACGTTTCAGTACAAGCCGTTTCAATAAATAGCCCGTGATGACGAGTAACGACGCAATCGCGATATAAACCATGTAGACCAACAAGTTTGGCGCAAATCGTGACACGATGTACGTCAATACGACGACAGCCGTATACAGCAACAAAAATAGACTGATGTGCTTCAACTTCGACACTCCCCTTTGAATCCTTCTCTCTTCTTTACGGAAACGACTGGAAAATGTTTCAAAAGGTATGTCTTTACTTCGTTTTATAGATTCTTCGCTTTGAATGTGTCTCCACCTTCGATCGTGCCGTTATCAAAGCCTTTTTGGAACCAACGCTCTCGTTGCGCCGATGTGCCGTGAGTGAAACTTTCCGGTACGACATATCCTTGTCCTTTCTCTTGTAACGTATCGTCCCCAACAGCATTGGCTGCTGTCAACGCTTCTTCAAGATCGCCTTCTTCGAGCAAGTTTTCTCCTTGCGCGTGATGCGCCCATACGCCGGCATAATAATCTGCCTGTAGCTCGAATCGAACGAGGTATTTATTGAACTTCTCCTCACTCATTTGCTTTCGAAGTGGCATGATCTCATCCGATTTTCCAAGTAACGTCTGGACATGATGCCCTACTTCATGCGCAATGACATACGCCATCGCAAAATCGCCCGGTGCTCCGTATTTCGTCTGCAGTTCATCATAAAAGCTTAAATCAATGTATAATTTCTGATCACCGGGACAGTAAAAGGGACCGACGGACTTCCCTGCTTGTCCGCAAGCCGAACTAACTTGATCCGTATATAAGACGAGTGTCGGTTTTTTATAGGTCTTACCATCTTCTTTAAATTCTTTCGTCCAGACTCGTTCCGTATCGGCCAAGACGACGGAGACGAAGTCCGCTGCTTCTTTTTCCTGCGCTGTTTCCTCATACGTCGTATTTTGCTGATCCCCACCGGTTAAGTCTCCGAGTAGTTCAGTTGGATTACCGCCCATCAAAGTGATGACGATCAGCAGGATGATCCCGACACCACCGCCGATACCGGCGATTCCTTTCCCACCCATTCCCCGCCGGTCCTCGACGTTCGAACTCCGTTCTCTTCCCTTCCATTTCATGCGCTTTCCTCCTACCCGTTTCGTTATTGTTCTTTACCCAAAAGCTTTTATACGTAACGCTTCAGGACATCATGGATGAAACAGAAGTCTATTGATTTGATGCATTTTCTAGGAATATCCTTCTACTTTAGAGAAGATTATTAGCAGAACCGATCTTTCGGATCCAATTTTTTCTACGCAAAGGAGGTACGACATGAAACCTCATCTACTTTTTTTATCTTGGCGTGATGCTCGACATCCACAAGCCGGAGAAGCTGAAACTTTTATTCATGAAATGTTGCGGCGTGTCAGTACTACCTACCGAGTTACCCATTTGTCTGTCTCATTCAAGGGCGGATCACCGACGGAGTATCGAGATGGTATCACTTACCTCCGTTATGGTACGACAGCTTCTCTTATTCCATATGCACTTTATTATTACTGGTCTTATGCTAAAACGATTGATTTAGTTCTGGATCATTTGAATGGGTTTCATTTCTTCACACCACTTTATGTTCCACGTCATAAACGAACTTTATTTCTTTATCAATTGATTCGTGAGCGTTGGTCGACGACACTTGTTTTTCCTTTTTCAAAGCTTGGCGAATGGACAGAGACTCGACGGTTAAGCTGGTATAAAGATAGTCATGCCTTGACTGTCAGCCCCTCTGTTGTAGATGAACTACAAAGTGCTGGTTTTACTAACAGTCATATCACGATGTTGCCGCCAGGACTTTCCTTTTCCCCGTGGTCTGAACAGGAATGGGAGTTAAAAGAACATGTTCCAACCTTTCTATATATCAACCGTCTGAACGAAAAAGAACTTCAAGATACGATTGGGGCATTCCTCATGGTCCAACGTGAGTTTCCTGAGACACGCCTCTGGCTGATTGGTATTCGTAACAGCTCTCATCTTTTGCAATACCTTACACTTCCCCTTCCTAAAGAAGTGAAGGATGCTATCACATATTACGATTCAGTCACTGAAACAGAAACGCGCCGCATGATGAGTCGTGCCACCGCTCTCCTTTTCCCTTCCATACGTGAAGGCGTAGGTTTTTCTATTATTGAAGCGGCGGCGGTCGGAACACCATCCATCGTATATGATGCTCCTGGTGTACGAGACGCCGTTCAGTACGGCATGACAGGCTACATGGCTAAAAACAAAACACCTGGTGCACTCGCTGCCGAAATGCGAGCTTGCTTCCGAGATCCAGAGGAGTACGAAGCCATTCGCATCTCCGCTCATCATTTTGCACGGGCAATGGATTGGCAACAGACTGATCTCAAATTTCAAGAATGGCTGAGACGAGTACTTCTTGATACAAAATAAAGGGAAACTTCAAACGGTCTGACTTCTCCCAACAAGTAGAGAGAAGCCAGACCGTTTAAGTCAATCTTCATACTTTTTATTCTGTTCAAGGTTTTGGAGGATGTGTTCTGGATCAACGCGTTTCGTATAATCGGACGGCACTTCTACGAAACGAATCACACCATTCGTATCAATGATAAACGTCGCCGGTTTCGGTAACTGCCAATCCTCATTTCCATTGTGCTTCGCTACATCAAGTCCCGATGCTTTGTAAATCTCAATCAAATAATCTGGCAAGTCGAACACCAAATCAAATTGACGGGATACATGTAAATCAACGTCACTTAAGACAGGGAAACTTAACGCATTCTTATTCGCCGTTTGCTCAGCAAAATCAGCTGTCTCCGGACTAATTGCAATGACAGTCGCTCTTTGAGCGCGGATTCGGTCGATTTACCGTTCGTACGCGCGAAGCTCGAGATTGCAGTACGGACACCAGCCACCCCGGTAGAACGTTAAGATAACAGGACCTTGCTCGAGTAATGTCTCGATTGCGACTGGTTCTCCAGATACATTGGGTAATGTAAAGTGTGGGATTGTGTCACCGACACCTAGACCTTGTACGACTCCAGAAGCAGCCAGTTCAGCTGTCGCTTCCGCCATCAACCGTTGTTTCTCAGCAGGTGCCTTTTGTCGGAATTTCGATTGATATTGTTTGATTTCTTCGAGTAGTCGTGTCATATGTTCTCCCCCTTCATTGCTGTATGGAATAGCAAGGAGATTACTCGTTTGTCTCTTCTGACGACTCCTCCGCCTTCTTTCGGAATCGTTTGACGAACCCCATTAGTTGTTCCGGTGTTAATTCGAGCTTATTCTCATAGACATATTTCGTTCCGTATCCGAGTGCAAGGGTGGCGGTCGAAGCGACTCCCGCAGCAATGACGGCACCATATCCCGGAACCAGTTTCGCTATTTGTCGAAAAGCCGTCTTTCCGGAGTTTCCGACGATTGTCACGACAAGCAACTCTTTGGCACTCTCCTTGGATAACTGCCGTTCATACAGATTTGATAACTTGAGCATCAAGCCGATTTGAATTGAAGTCAACGGAATGATATCAGCTCCTGGAAACGGGACAGCACCGATCGCACCAGCAGCTGTTCCGGCACCCACGATCCAATTGTTGGCGATCTTCCCGCGAACGGTCGGATCCATCTGGCGAACGAACACATTATCCTTGTCGAACTTTTTTAAGATATCGAGGACCTCCCGGCGGAGCCGATCAATATTCGTTCCTTCTCGTGCTGATACGGGAATGATTTTTGGTCCTGGTAGTTTTTCTGCAATATGGCGAACGATCGTGTCGACATCATCCGTCGCATCCATCTTCGTGACAACGATCAAGACATTTTGGTTATGTTGATAGATTTTCTGGAAATTCTTCGTCTCTGTCTCAGACAAGACAGTACCTGCCGCATTTAAAAAATAAAGGATGACATCGGCACTTTGATAATACGTCCATGTCGCTTCCGAGTTCTGTGTATTGGCATCATTTAGTCCCGGTGTATCGACAAAGATGACTTTATCTTCCGGATGTTGCCTTACTTGATCGATGCGGACCGTTTCACCTGGGCGTGCTCCGACCGTTGCGACTTCGCGACCAAGAATTGCGTTCAAGGTCGAGGATTTTCCCGCATTGACATCTCCGATCAGAGCAACCGTCACGTCCTGCTCCAACGATTGATTAAAATCCCGGCGCTCCGATTCAAACGACTGATCAAAGATTTCCTCCAGTTTGCGTTTCCGCTTTTGTTGATTGGTCTCAAGTCCCTCACCAAAAAAATCATCCATCGTGATCCCTCCCCTTCTTTTGCTGTCTGTCTTTTCCCGTTATCCCTTGCTTTCAACACAAAGAAGGCAAGGGAACATTGCGTCCACTTGCCGAATTTTAGAGATATGTGCTGCGTCGCTCGAGCAATACCGTATCGCGCCATCTGCCTCCGAGCCGACCAATTCGCTCCCGGCGACCAACTTCGCGAAAATTAAAACGTTCATGAAGGCGCAGACTCGCATGATTTTCCGGAAAGACTTGCGATTGCAGGGTCCAGATGCCTGCTGCTTCACTTGTTGCAATGACGTCTTCCATCAAGCGAGTGCCGACACCTTTACCGCGTGCTTCTTCTGCAATATAAAGACTGATTTCAGCGACACCAGCGTATGCTGGAATCGAAGAAAATGGACTCAACGCAACCCAGCCGAGCAGTTGCTCGCCTTCAATCGCAACGAGACGACTGTGTTCATGGTGATGCCTCGTCCATTCTTCGTACGGTAATGCTTCCGTGCGAAACGTCGCGTTCTCCGTCTTTATTCCTTGTTCGTAGATCCGAACGACTTCTGGGTAATCTTCCGCTGTCATTTGACGTATTTCCATTTCATCAGACTCCTTTGTTGCTCACATGCTGATTCTAGTTCGACAGCATGTCAGGAGTCTCCTGTTTAATCGACGGTGAACAGAATCGGTTTCAAGTCGATTGGTGTGTTCGTCATGATATTCGAGTAACCTGTCTCCAGATAAAATTCGTCAATGGATGCCATTTGTGAAGCTGATAACGTAAACGTTGCTCGGAATTGCTTTTGGTTCGCATCTCGTACCGTGATGTGTGGTTTGATTTCACGCCCATCCGGTGGTTCGTTTCCTTGAATCAAGAACATGCTTCTCACTGCATCCAATTTAATGTTTGATAACATTTCGACTGCATTCGTTTCAAAATCGACGATTACTTGAGAGTCCGTAATCTTAATGTTTTGTGTCGTCATTTTTAACGGATGTGTTGGATTCTGCTCCGCGTAAGGTAACGATGTCGTCAATGGAATAAACGTTGTTTTAGGTGTAATGCTTAATTGAGGATGCAATGTGTATGCCCCACTCGGAATCACATAGTTGCCTAGACTAAGCCGTGACGTATCGGTTCGCTCGGATGAAGTATTCGTATGGCTTACTAAGGCTGTACTTTCTGACCAATTGTGAATGACTTCTTTCCCACTATCATCAAACAATGAAAATATGATTCGGTAATCATATGACTTCGGATAAACCGCCGTATAATCAAACGTCGTACTTGCCTGTCCTTTTGTCATCTGTTTCAATGTGACATCAACTGCATAATCAGGATTCTTCACCGTCGTATTAAACGTCTGTTCAATCGCTTGCAATCGTTTGACCGGAACCTCGAATTGCCAGTTTCCGTCTAGACCAAACATTTCCGAAATCACGAGTGGCACCTGCATGGAATCACTTAATTTCTGTAAGCCGACATCATATTCGATTCGTGCTTTCCATACCTTACCGTCCTGTTTGAAATGTGCCAGTTCTTGATTTTCAGTACCTTCGAATCGTTTATCCCCTTTGAACACTTCATAAAAAGCAGCTCGTTTCGTTTCGTTGACGTCTGGTACACCAGTTGCCGTCAGGTTCATCCCGATCGTCGTACCATCATAGTAGGCGTCGACGACCTTGATCGTAATGCCTTGATCGGTTACCGTCTGATCAATTGTTGTTGCGAGCTGTTTCTTCTCGATTTCAGTTCCGACTGTCCCCTGTTCTGTAAAGGGACGATACAGTCCACCAATCAACGGAACGTGTGACATCGCGGAAGCAAACGGTGGGACGATGAATGTCGTTACGAACAACGATGCTGCAAGACCGGCAATAGCTACGTATTGTTTCCGGCGCGGACGTACGTGTTGTCGTTCCGCTACGCCTTGCGTAATTCCTTGACGAATTCGATCTTGTAACGCGTTCGTCGGTACGGGAATTTTTTCGTAGTCATTTTGTAGATCGTGCTGTGCCATAATCCATTCCTCCTAACTGTATTTTTAACTCTTCGCGTCCTCGTTTTAAATAGGTCTTCACCGTATTAAGGGTGATCCCGATGAAGCTTGCAATCTCTTTCATCGGAATATCATGAAAATAGAAAAGAACTAAGACATCCCGGTATTCTTTTCGCAGATGCGATAACGCGTGCACGAGATCGAGGTGTTCGTCTCGCGATCGGTCTTCCTGTACCGGAACATGAAGTAAGATATCATCTGTTGGTTGTTGTTTTTCCAACGCGCGGTAACAATTACGGATCAGAATTTTCGTGATCCACGTCACGAAATGTTTCGGTTCCTTCACTTGTTCGATCGAGATGAACGCTTTATAAACTGTCTCTTGTACGACGTCTAAGGCATCGTGTTCGTTCTTCACATAAAGATATGCTGTTCGGTAGAGTTGTTCGCTATGTAGGAGCACCAATTGCTCGAACGCCGCTTCATCGTGCTTCATCGCACGGCGGACAAGTGTCGTGTGCTCGTTTCGTAAGTCCATCGTGTTCCCTCCCTTTACTTATTAGAGCATGACGAGTCACAAAAAGTTTCAAAAAATATCCAAAAGAAAAGGACTCTTGCGTTTCAAGAGTCCTTCCATCCTTCAAATGTCTAATCGTACTGCCATTTCCCGACCGAATCGGTCCCCGTGGTCGATGAAGCCGAGACTCGCATACAGACTGTGCGCCGCCTGATTATCCGGTCGATAGCCGACGACGATTCGTTTCGCTGCAGGTAACATTCGCATCTCTTCAATCAGGGCTTGCATCGCTAATCGCCCGATACCGTTCCCTTGCTGCGCCTGATCAATCATGATGCGGTATATCCAGTAACCGTCGAGTTCTTCTAGTTCCGTGTTGTACATCACAAAACCAACAACCGTATCGTCCATCATAATCGCCCGAAGGACAAGGCTTGGTTCGAACTTCGCTTGCGCGATCGAATAGACATTCGCTTCCATGAAGTCCTGCTGTTCTGCTGTCAGCGTCAGCTCACAACAAGCTTCCCAATTTTCTGCTGTTACCGGTACGAGTTGAATCATGTTCATTTCCCCTTTTAATTAGACGGGAGTTGCCTCCAGCGTCTGTTGATCACATCGTTGCACGGTGATCGCCCCCTTTCCTTCTCTTTCCTATCGACTGATTTGATTCATTGTTGAAGGACTGCTGCGTTTTCAAGCACTGCAGGTAGTTCGGCTAAAGAGGTAATCGTAAACGTGGGCTTGATATCCGTTGCCGGCTTTCCTTCTGGATTAAACCAACATGTTGCGATACCAGCTTGATTGCCACCTGCAATATCAGCTGACAAGGAATCTCCGATAATGATTGTTCGCGCCGGGTCGAATTGTGGAATCTGCGCAAACACATGATCGAAAAATCCTGCCATCGGCTTTTGAAAACCTGTCTCTTCTGAAACGAAAATCGCTTTAAAGAAGTCCGTTAATCCGGCGCCATCAAGTCGCGCGCGTTGCGTCTTTGAAATCCCGTTCGTGACGACGTACATCTCGACGTTCCCTTCTAGTTGCTCTAACAGGGCAGTCGCACCCGGAATCAATTCCGTCCCTTGCGCGAGGTATCCGCGATGCGTTTCGTCAACTTCTCGTCCGTTGACTTCTCGTCCTTCTTCCGCAAAGAACGTCACGAATCGCGAGTGAATGACTTCCTCACGTGTCACTTCACCCCGTTCGAGTGCTCTCCAGAGCGCGTGATTGATTTCCTTGTAGCGCGCTTCTCGCTCAATCGTCCACGTTAGATCTTGTTGCTCGAGCAGGCGGCGAAAGGCAATCCGTTCCGTCGCTTCAAAATCAAGTAGTGTATGGTCAATATCGAATAATACTGTCGTATAAAACATCTTCAAGCTCCTTTACGTACTTGTCGTACAGTTGTTGTTTTCCCGCCCAGTTGAAATAACAGTACGCCCCCACCAATCAGCAACACACCGAGTGCTTTCGTCCACGTAAATGGAACGGCTTGTAACCCGAACCAACCGAGCGTATCCCACAGTAAGGCAAATAAGATTTGCGACACCATGACGATCGAAATCGCTCGACTTGGTCCGAGTTGTTGAACTCCTTGCGTCACACAGAGGACGACACCGACACCGATGATCCCACTGAACCAAAACCAAGTTTGCGCCTGTTCGAGTGCAAACAATTGTGACCCTTCGACGATCAAACCAATCGTCAGTGAAGCGAGGAACCCGAGTCCAAGGACTAGCGTCGTCGTCGCCCAAGCACCGACATGTTCTTTGACTTTTGCGTTAAACGTATTTTGAATACAAACGAGCATGCCCCCACAAAGAGCAAGGATGATTCCCGTAACCATGTCGCACCTCTTTCATTCGTAAATGCTTTCTCCAACGCGCTCCATCAATCCGTCTCGATCAATGATCTCAATCGTATGCTGCGTTCTGCGAATCAACCCATCGTCGACGAACTGACGTAAGACACGGTTGACATGACGGTAGCTCGTCCCGATCAAATCTGCCGCATCGACCAGTTCCTTACTCGCAAAAGCATCCGTATCAGGTGTCATCGACAGCAAATAACTGGCTAGCCGAACTTCTACCGGATACAGCAGATTGAAGCTGAGCGTATGCGATTTCAATTCAAACTTTTTCGTGATCGTCTCGAGTAAAAATAATAGAAAAGCAGAATGATGTACACGTGCCTCTTCCAAATCCGCATAGGCGATGCGTAAGACGGTTACTGGTGTCACTGCCTCAACCGTGTTCATCAAATCAATCTTTCGGACAAACTCAATATCGCCGACGAGATCAAACGGATGCTTGAAGGACAACACGAGACGTTTCCCCGTTGCCGACATATGCGTAATCTTCAATTTCCCTTCGACGAGCAGGTACAGTTCATGCGCAACATCGCCTTGTCGGCATAAAGCCTCACCCGGTGCGAACGTCTGGATGTGCATCGCCTTGCGTAGCGATACATCAAAGACATGCGTTAACTGATACCGTTCCAAATAGCTCACAATGTCCGTCACTTCTTCTCCTCCTTAGCTCTTTAAGATGAAGATGCCTGCAACCATCATCAAGATGCCGATGATCTGCGGCCCCCGCAGTCGGCGTTTCATGACGCCGAACCAGCCTCTTCCGTCAATCCAGAGTGCCAGCGCTAATTGCGCCAATAAAAAGAGCGAAATCGTCAAGGTCACGCCCATCCGGTGGACCGCCGTCATGTTGCTGAATAATATGATCGCCGCAAAGGCACCTCCTGCTAGATAAAGCGGTTTGACACGGCGCATCGCTGAAAAACTACGATCCCGTAAGACGACCGCTAAGAGGATCGCAACGATGAACCCGGTCATCTGAGTGATCGTCGCTGCTTGCCACGTCCCGATCGTTTGACTGATCCGGGCATTGGCGACACTTTGAAGCGTTAAGAAAAAGCCACCAGCAATCGCAAATAAGATACCACGCATATGCATACTCCTCTCTTTTTCCATGATACTCTCATTTAACGAGAGTCCTTCTGATTTGAACAGGACATTTGTCCCGCGATGTTCAGAAGTTCAGAAATCATGATGAGTAAATAGAATTTCATACAACTCTAAGTGTATTAAAAAAGCGATTCTTCTCAGCAAGAGAACAATCGCATTTGGTGTATTTAAATAGTTTATGCTTCTTCTTCCAGTCGTTTAATCGCTTCATCCAGCTGTTCCTGATCCTCTTCTGATAGCTTTGGATATTGCGGATCAATTTCCTTCAGGACGTCATTCATGACTTCGGTGACGATATAGCGGGAATACCATTCGTCATCTGCCGGTAAGATATACCATGGTGCATACGATGTCGATGTCGCTGAGACAAGCTCAGCAAAAATCTCATGGTATTCGTCCCAGTGCTTGCGTTCCTCAATGTCATTAAACGAGAATTCGAAGTTTTTCGTTGGATCTTTCAGACGAGTCAACAGCCGTTGCCGTTGCTCCTCTTTTGAGACATGGAACAAGAACTTGACGACTCGGAAGCCATTCTCGACGAGATAGCGTTCAAAGTCATTAATTTGACGATAGCGCATCTGCCACACGTCACCCTCATCCGGCTTTTCTTCCTCCTCGAGCAAATCATGGATTCGTGGGGCAATGACTTCCTCATAATAGGAGCGATTTAAGATGCCGACTTCCCCTTTTTCTGGTAGTCCTTCGTGGATCCGCCATAGGTAGTCATGTTTTTGCTCCGTATCCGACGGTTTTTTGACGGAAATCGTTCGGAGTCCTTGTGCGTTCAAGTTAGAAAAGATATAGCTGATCGCCTCGTCCTTCCCCGCTGCATCAATTGCTTGCAGGATGACGAGGACGCCATTTTTCTCTTCAGCATGCAAACGCCAATGTAACTCTTGTAACGTCTCAACACTTTTTGGAATCCGTTTCTCTCGCAATTCTGCTTCCGAAATTTTATGTTCTTCTGATGTCGGGTAATTCGAAAACGAGACTTGCTCGCCTTCCTTAACACGATAGGATGACAGTTTCATGGTAGGGCTCCTCCTTTAATTGCTTCTAAAGGGGATTTACCCTACTCATTCATCCTGAAAACGTTCAGATGAACTTATCTTTTCAAAAGGAGACGGACTCCCTCTTCCAGCGTCGTCACGGGACGACCAAGTAATGCTTCAAAATCAGTACTTTCTACTGCCAGAGTCCCTGCTGCGATATCTGCCTGGATACCAGTCAGCATTGGAATCAAGAAGTCAGGTAAGCCAGCTGCTTGCATCCGCTCACCATATGTCGCTTCATCCACTTCATCTAAAGCGACCGATCGGTTAAGCACTGTTCCGACTGCAGTCGCGAGTTCTGCTTGTGTATGCAACGGACCCGATAGTTCATAGATGGGGTTTGGATGCTCAAGCGTCAGTCCCGTCGCAATGGCTAACGCATACTCATCTTGTAACGCCCATCCGACTTTCCCTTCGCCTGCTGCCGTTAACCAGTCTGCGCCTTGCGCGACGGCGTCAATCGTTCCGAGTTCATTTTCGAGATACCAGTTGTTACGGAAAAAGACATACGGGATACCTGTCGCTTGAATCGCTTCCTCTGTGACACGATGCGTTCGAGCAAGTCCGTTTGTACTGTGTGCCGCATTGGCGATGCTCGTATAGCCGATCAGCTTGACGCCTGCCTCTTTTGCTGCCGTGACAGCGGCTTGGTGTTGCCGGATCCGAGTCGCCTCTTCACCGTCCGTCGAAATGATCAACAATCGATCGATTCCTTGAAACGCTTGTCCGAGTGTTTCGGGCTGATCAAAGTCTCCGTATCGGACATCGATTCCTTGTGCTGCAAGCTCTGTTGCTTTTTCGACGTCGCGGACACTAACCGCTACATGTTCGTTGCCGACTTGTTCACTGAGGTGCTGCACGATCCGCGCGCCTAATTTTCCGGTTGCTCCTGTAATTAACCATTTCATGATGAAACCACTCCTTTGAAGTTTGATGTTGTTCTTCATGATACGCTAGGTGATACACTAAAAAAAGTAGGCACTTATCTGAAACTAGGTCCCTCAAAACGAACCAATGGGAGAGGATGAATGTGGCTGTATTCGATACAACGACCAATCAACGCACTGCCTGTCCAGTCACTCGGGTCCAACAGATGGTCGCTGGCAAATGGAAGATCATCTTGCTGTGGCACCTGACACACGGGACACATCGTTTTCATGAACTGCAACAATTAACAGGTATCTCTAAGGGAACATTGACACGTCAGCTACGTGAGCTTGAAGCGGATGGGTTGATTCAACGGCACGTCTTTGGCGAAGTTCCCCCTCGTGTTGAATATTCTCTAACGGATGCTGGTCATAGTTTTTTACCAATTCTTGATCACATGGCAGCTTGGAGTGAACAACACTTTCAGGTGAAATGATCGTGAGTAACAAAAAAATGCGCTTCTTCTCGAGTCAGAAAAGAAGTGCATGTTTTCGTTCATTCCGTCGCTGTTACCGTCTGACGTAAGTGGGTGTCGATCGCTTCTGCGACACGTAATCCGGAGATGATAGCGCTCTCGACGCGCGTCCGTCCTGACGCATCATCGGCTTCAAGGAACGCATCACCAGCAAGCCAAAGTGGATGTGACGACAGTTTCAAATGCGGTGTCCGGTAAACTGCGCGTGCCTGAGCGTAACGCCAACGCTTGAGCTGGCGGGAGATAATCGTCACTGGTCCGAGTTGCTGTTGTAACAGACGCTCGACTTCCGCGAGTGTCTCTTCTTCTGGGCGCTCGTACCAGTCTTCACTGAAGCGAGCTGTCATATAGACGCTCAGGAGTGTCGTCTTCGAAATCTGTTTCTCGGCATTATTGACGAGTTTTAACATCCCATCGACGAGTTGTTCGTCTTGTAGGCCGACTTCCCCGATCGTCAGTCGCTCTTTGATTTCAAACAGACCCACGAATGTCGGCTCGAACGTCACTTGGCGTAACTGCTCATGATCGTCCTCTCCGAGCGCCAGATCAGAAGCCTGCAACAGTTCATATGCTTGCGGTACAGGCGCCGTCACAAGTAACGCATCATACGCACCTTGATGATCCGTCGCTTGTGTGACGAGTTCGTCCTCCATTGCCGTAATATGCGTGACCTGTTCATTCAACTGGACGGGAATCCCTCGACCAATCGCTTGTACGAGTTGATTCATGCCGTCCGTCGCGACATAGCGTGGAAAATCCGTTCCGAACCATTTACGAACCCACCCTTTCTCAAGCCAGTCGTCGACTTCGCGTCCTAACTCTTCCGTCCGAACCGTGAAGAAGACGGCACCATGATCCGCTGTTCCTTCATCAATCCGACGAGTCGCCATTCGCCCCCCGACGCTCTGGCTTTTTTCGATGATTTCAACAGCATGTCCTGCTGCCTGCAATTGACGTGCCGCAAAGATTCCGGCGAGTCCACCACCGATGATTCCGATTCGTTTCCCTGTCATCTCGCTTCCCCCTCATATTCCTCATTTCTCTAAGTATAGAGGTTTCTTCCAAGACATGGGTGAATCAATACCCGTCCGATATGCTTGTCATCTGTAATTCCTGCTCGATAAGCATGATGTTCTCCTCAAAGAACACCCGGTGCTCTTCTAGTCCACGTTTGATGCACCAGCCGACGGCCGTGAGTGCTTCCCACAAACGATAGTATGCTAGATACGTCTCAAACGGCACGTCTGGGTGTAATGTCGCGTATCCTTCTTGAAATGCCGTGACGTAAATGGAACCGAACGTATTGAGATTACGGACGATCTTCGTGAAGTCCATCTCGACGGCCCCGTAGCGGGTCGTCTCGAAATCGATCACCCCTGTGACTTGATCACCTACCGTCAGTAAATTTGCTAGGCGGAAGTCACAATGTGTGGCAACGGGACGTGAAGGCTCCGGTAACGACTGTTCTCGTCTGACTAACTCTGTTTGGATGTTCTCTAAAAAACTGGGATCGAGTTCGGTCGTGATGAACGGCATGAATCCATCGAGTTTTTCATTCCGGAAGCGTCGCCAGTCCTGAACCGGATAGGCATAAAATCCATCTTCCGTATACTCGCCGTAATCTTCTCCTGTACACGTATGCAGCATTGCGAGCGTTCGACCAATTTCGTACGCCAATTTTTTATTCATCGTGATCGGTGCCTGTCCCGCTAAGGCAGCAAGTACGAACGCCCCGGTCGTCTGCCCGGGAGTTGCTTCAGCTAAGATGTGCGGCACGGGTACAAATTCTTCTAGTGCATGAATCCAGCCACGTTCCCGGTACCACTTTTCAGCCGTATACGGGCGCTTCAAGAAGACGACCTGACCATCCGTTAGGACGAGACGATCGACTTCAGAACTATACGATTCGTCGACAGTCGCGCATACTGCGACGTCGAGTTGAAAATGTTCAATCCATTCGTCTCGCGTCATTCCGTCGTTCCCACTATTTTCTGTAGCGTTTCACCTGGTAGACCGTCAATCGGTCCAACATAGGTCGATTCAAAACCTAATCCGATCAAAATACGGCGCGACGCTTCATGTGCTGGATCAATCGTCGCCGTGACGACCTGTAGCTCTTCTTCTGTCGCTAACTGTAAGAGACGCTCTGCAATGGCTGTGCCGTATCCGCGTCCCCACTGGTCGGGTAGTAGCATGTAACCGAGCTCTGCTTCGAACGGTTGCGTTTGACTCCGGGTCATGTGCCCGATTCCAATCCATGTCTCTTCGGTATAAATCAGATACGATCCGAGTCGGTCGTGCTGCTGTTGTTCAAGGATTCGCTCAAAGCGTTGTTTCGTTTCCGTATCTGTTAATGCCTGTTCCGTGATGTAACGCATGACACGTTCATCTTGGACGAGCGTCGCGTAGCGATCGTAATCGGACGCTGTCATTTTTCGTAATTCAATCATCTTATTCTCCTCTTCATGTCCGGTAGTCATTGTGGATTGGGGTGAAGACATCTTCCGTTGACGGACGAACGATCGAAAAGTGTTCGACGTTATAATGACCGTGCAAGACTTGATTGTGGTGGGCAATCATTTGCTCCGGCGTCAATACATCAGAACCGTTCGTCGTATGTCCATCGGCAACGAGTGTGACATCAAAACCATGTACTGTCGCACTGCGTACCGCAGTATCGATGCAGTGTTCCGTCTTACAACCTAAGACGATTAGATGTTCAATCGATGCTTGGCGTAGATGATCGAGCAATGGGGTACCATGAAACGCATTCGTCGCTGCTTTATCAAACGTGACACTGGACGCTGGAACGGGAATCGAATCATGGACTGCAAAACCGGGTCCTGTTCCGCCAGCGACATCTAGATCCCGAATAAAGACGACTGGGATGTTCCGTTCGTCTGCTTCGAGTACGACCGCTTCGATGACGTGCGCAACTTGTTCCTTTAAGTATACCGGACGTTCTTCGATGTTTCCGTCAACGAGTTCCTGTTGAAAATCAATCACTAGGACCGCTTGTTTCATCGTCATGTTCCTCCTTGTAAAATCGACTGCTTGTTTCCTTCCCGCTCATCTGAATGATTTCCTGCTCCTGACGGGCGCGAAACTTTTTAGCTATTGGATTCGTTAAGAAGAAAGAAAGGATGTGTCTGGATGATTTGGTTTGGCGTCATCTTCTTATGTGTGCTTCTCGTCAATCTGACACTGGAGAAACTGATCATGAACCGGACGATGACAGGTCGCTGGTTCGTACGCAACTTACTCATTTGTCTCGGGATCACTCTATTACTTTTCGGAATCGAACGTTATATCCTATCCGGTCTGTAAAAAAAGCAGGTAGCGATTTTTCGCTACCTGCTTTTTCATTTAATAAACTTCGTAGTTTTGCCCCGTCTGTGCCCCTTCGACACTTTTTTCGAACGCCGTCGCGACACGTGACGCCGGAACGGCTTCAAAACCACGGAAGAAGGGTCCGTACTTCTCGAGCGACTCAATCAGTACGTTCGGACTGACACTGTTGATTCGAATGCCTCGTGGCATCTCGATCGCCGCTGCATGAACGAACGCTTTGACCCCACCGTTCGCCAGCGCAGCAGATGCGCCTTGGCGAATCGGATCGTCCATCATGATGCCAGTCGTCAGCGTAAAGCTTCCTCCGTCTCGTACTGACTGTAAACCAAGTAGGACCAGATTAACCTGACCTTTTAGTTTACTGTCGATTCCGATTTGATTAAGCTCCGTTGTTAAGTCCGTCAATGGACCAAAATGAGCGCCACCTGTGGCACTGATAACAGCATCAACAGAACCGACTGTTTCATACATCGCTCGGATACTTGCTTCTGACGTAATATCGACTTGCACATCCGCTCCGCTTCGTCCGGCACGAATGATGTCATGCCGCTCACTCAGCCGTTCGACGACTGCCTGTCCAATCGTTCCGCTTGCTCCTACTACTAAAATTCGCATGATCCCTTCCCCTTTCACGTATCGCTTACCTATCTAGCCTACTGCACAGCAGATGATGGTTTCAAGGAATCTACCGGATGCGTCTTCAAGAAGACGAGGATTTCTTCGAACAGACGCTGTTTGTCCCGATCGAGCGTCAGTAAATGTTTACTGTTCGGAAGAAGAACCTTTTTCTGATCTCGGCTCGACACCGTCGTTTCGATTCGCTCGAGACTGGCATGATAGACCGCATCATCTAAGGCGCCAAGGAATAGAGCGATGGGCTGTGTGATCTTCGGCAAGACGACTCCTGTGTCGAGAATGAACTGTTGCAGTGCCCGTAAATCTTTTTCCGATCGTGGAAAATGACGGTCGACAAAATCTGCGATCCACTCCGGCGAACGATCGTCAAATTGAAAATACCGTTCCGTATAGCGACGAACGCGGTGCTCAAGTCCGGCAATCGTCCGCTCAAGAATCGGCGTCGAGAGTAAGATGAGTCCGGCACATCCTGACTGTTCTGCCAGTCGAAGTGCCATCACTCCACCGAGTGATTGTCCAATCAAAAAGATGTCTTTGTGTCCTCGATCTTGTAAAAACGCAAGTCCGACTTGCGCGGACTGCCAGACGTCTTCGATCGTCGTCTCAAACAAGCGCTCCGGCGATTCCCCGTGCCCGGCGTAATTGGGCGCGTAACAGGTATACCCGGCTACATGTAAAAAGCGAGCGAGCCCCCGCATCTCATTCGCACTACCAGTAAAACTATGTAACAGCAAAACAGCAGGTCCGGGTCCTTCTAAGTACAGATCCTTTGATTTCGTGATCATGGGCGCACCTCCTTTTTATCTCTTCACACTTCCTCTACCGAAGTATTCTCCCGTAACGATTTTATAATCTGAAAGCCTGGGTAGTCCGCTTCAGATCGTCGTTCGCCACTTGACCGATAATAAGCATTCCAGTAACTGATCATCCGGTCTTCGATTCGCTTCATGTATGCCGGATCATCCTCGACGAATCGCCGCTTCACTTCCGGATCCCATTGCTCGATCACAGGTACGATGATGTCAACGATTTCACAGACGTATTCACTAGCAAGTTCAAGAATATAGACGAGTATCCATTCATCTTGTTGATTTGTTTTGAGTAACTGACGGAGATAACGTTCACGGATGTGACCATCATGGTGACGGGTGTAAAGGCAAAATAACATCGTTTTTTGAGTCGACGTCAGTTGTTTAATCCGCTCCGAGTCAACCTCTGGTACATATAAGCGAGTCGGAATCTGTATCTGTTCGTGCTCTGTATTTACTTTGATCGCCCCGGGTGATAAACGCGTCCAAGCAAACGGTAGACACGCTTGGACGATTCGGACGTCCTGTTCATATCGTTTAGGAAATGCGGCGATCCAGCGATTCATCTTGTTGTCCTCCTATATAAAAAACTCCAAACGGCAGACACTTTCGCGCCTATCGTTTGGAGTCGATTTATTTTCTTATTCAACCGTTACTGACTTCGCCAAGTTACGTGGCTTATCGACGTCACAGTCGCGACCGAGTGCCGCGTAGTATGAAATCAATTGAAGTGGCAAGACAGACAAGAGCGGTGACAAGAGTGGCTCGACTGCTGGGATGACGAAGGCATCCGTCGGCAATTCAAGACCTTCTGCTGCGATGACACACGCGTTTGCACCACGCGCGACGACTTCCTTGACGTTCCCACGGTTGTTGAGGTGAACGTGTGGTTGTGTCACGAGTGCGATGACCGGTGTGTTATCTTCGATCAAAGCGATCGGACCGTGCTTGAGCTCGCCACCCGCATATCCTTCTGCTTGAATATACGAGATCTCTTTGAGTTTCAATGCACCTTCCATCCCGACGTATGCATCTTGTCCGCGACCGATGAAGAACGCGTTACGTGATTCAGACAAGTACTCTGTCGCGATTTCTTGGAAACGATCTTTTTGAGACATGACCGATTCCATCGCACTTGAGATTTTACCGAGTTCCTTCATGAGATCGAAGTTGACAGCAACCCCTTTCGCTTGAGCGAGGTCAAACGCAAGAACAGCGAGGACAGCGATTTGAGCTGTATACGCTTTTGTTGAAGCAACGGCGATTTCTGGACCCGCGTGGAGCAATAATGTTGCGTTCGCCTCACGTGACAATGTTGATCCTGGAACGTTCGTGATCGTCAGTGCCGGGTGACCAAGTTTCTTCGCTTCAACGAGAACCGCACGGCTATCCGCTGTTTCACCTGATTGTGAAAGGAAGAGGAAGAGTGGTTTCTCTGTCAATAATGGCATGTTGTATCCGAACTCAGAAGAGATGTGCACTTCTGTCGGGATGCCTGCGATTTGTTCAATCAACTGTTTCCCAATCAAACCAGCATGATAGCTTGTTCCGCAACCGATGATGTAGACACGGTCACGACCGAGTACGAGATCACGGACCGATTGGTCGAGTGTGATGTCGCCTGCTTCATTTTGATATTGTTGAACGATGTTGCGGATGACAGCTGGTTGCTCATCCATCTCTTTGAGCATGTAGTGCGCATACGTTCCTTTTTCGATATCTGATGCATCGATTTCAGCCGTATATGCTTCACGCTCTCGAACGTTACCGTCGAGATCTTGAATCGTAACGCTATCACGCGTCAAGATGATCATCTCACCGTCATGCAGCTCAACGAATTGATCCGTTACTTGTAACATTGCCATTGCGTCTGATGCGACGACGTTGAACGTCCCGTCACCGAGACCAACGAGAAGTGGTGATTTGTTTTTCGCAATGTACAAAACGTCTGGATTTTCAGCATCGATCAATGCGAGGGCATACGAACCGTGCAAGACGCGGAGTGTTTGACGGAATGCTTCCGCGACATCACCTGTCTCGTTGAAGTTCTTTTCGATCATCTGAACGATGACTTCTGTATCCGTGTCGCTGAGGAGATCGACATTCAATTCTGCTTTCAACTGCTCATCGTTCTCGATGACACCGTTGTGCACGAGTGTGAAACGTGTTGACGCACTTTGGTGCGGGTGCGCGTTTGGTACGCTTGGGACACCGTGTGTCGCCCAGCGTGTGTGTCCGATTCCGACTGTGCCGTCTGCATCTGCAGGAACGACTTCGCGTAGCGCAGCAATCCGGCCTACTTCTTTGTGGACTTGGACGCCGTCGTTGACGAACGCAAGACCTGCCGAGTCATAGCCGCGGTACTCGAGCTTCTCGAGACCTTTTAATAAAATTTCTTTCGTGTTGACCTGTCCAATCATACCTACGATTCCGCACATGTTACATCTCTCCATTTACAAGTATTTCCCTGAAGAGGAAACGGCTCTTGTTGAGAGGATCCCGATCGGTCTGTTTGTCCGCCCAATCACTTGGACGATTTCAGAACGATTTACGGTATGGATCTGGTACCGGGAGGCATCCGCCGAATCATTCGATAAACCTCCACCTCGTCAGCTTTCGTCCTACGGAGAAAGCCCTGGCGCTTCTTGTTTCTGTCCGACCCCGTTTCTGTCCGACTTCACCATCATACGAACTTTAATCTGAAAAAGCAAGAAAGGTAACGTATTTGTAACTATTCCCGATATTTTTCTATTCAATACGCATAATCCCTATTTTTTGTAAAAATATCAATTTGTTTTTCTAAAATAATTGTAAAAAAGAAGCAGAGCAATCGCTCTGCTTCGGGCTGCTTAGTTTTCTTGTAACGCGTAGTTCTCACGAACGACGTTCGCGATCCGCTCGACGTATGCATCACACGCTTCTTGTGTCGGGGCTTCTGCCATGACACGAACGAGTGGTTCTGTTCCTGACGCACGAACGAGAATACGTCCGTTGCCTGCCATCTCTGCTTCGACTTCTGCAATGATCGCTTGTACGGCAGGACCGCTCATTGCACCATTTTTGTCTGAGACACGGATGTTAACGAGACGTTGTGGGAAGATCGGCATCTCAGCTGCGAGTTCCGATAACTTTTTCCCTGTCGCTTTCATGATTTGCAACAACTGGACGCCTGACAACATGCCGTCCCCTGTCGTTGAGTAATCCATGAAGATGATATGCCCCGACTGTTCACCACCGAGCGTGTAGTCGTTCTTACGCATTTCTTCGACGACATAACGGTCACCGACTGCTGTCTGAAGTGCCGTCATCCCGTTTTCTTCAACAGTTTTATGGAAGCCGAGGTTACTCATGACCGTCGCAACGATCGTGTTGTCTTTCAGACGACCAAGTTCATTCAAGTATTTTCCGCAAATGAACATGATTTTATCGCCATCGACGATATCACCGTTCTCATCGACTGCAATCAAGCGGTCGCCGTCTCCATCAAACGATAAACCAACATCTGCGCCTTTTTCCTTAACGAAGGCAGCGAGATGTTCTGGGTGTGTCGAACCGACACCATCATTGATGTTGAGTCCGTTCGGAGTTGTACCGATCGTCGATACTTCTGCTTCCAAGTCACCGAATAGGCGTGGTGCGAGGCTTGACGTCGCACCGTGTGCGCCGTCGATCGCGACATGGATGCCTGAGAAATCTTCATCCGATGTCTGGCGAAGCATATGAAGATATTTTTGTGCACCTTCGTAGTAATCGTGAACGAAACCGAGTTCTTTTCCGGCTGGACGTGGTAATGTATCTTCTGCTTCATCGAGCAATGCTTCGATTTCAAGCTCAGTTGCGTCATCGAGCTTGAAGCCATCTGAACCGAAGAACTTGATTCCGTTATCTTCAACTGGATTGTGCGATGCAGAAATCATGACTCCCGCTGTGGCATCCATCGTTTTTGTCAGATACGCGACACCCGGTGTCGAGATGACACCAAGACGCATGACTTCTGCACCGATTGATAAAAGACCAGCGATGAGTGCGTTCTCAAGCATTTGACCAGAAACACGTGTATCGCGTCCAATCAAGACTTTTGGTCGTGTGCTTTCGTGTTTCGTCAACACGTAACCACCTGTTCGACCGAGGCGATATGCTAGTTCCGGTGTCAATTCTACGTTTGCGACGCCGCGTACGCCGTCAGTTCCAAAATACTTACCCATGTGTTATTTCCTCATTTCACTAATTTGTTTTAATTGGTCGGAACGGATGTCCGCGGAACAGCTTTTAGCGTGACATCCATATTATCCGGACGCAGGACATCAAAGGCTTTTGACGTCTGATACGAAATCGGCAATCCGTGCGTTCCTTCTTTTAGTCCCGTCACATCGATGACCGCTTTGATATCCGTCGCATCGATCGATGCTAAATCAGATTCTTTCCCACGGACAACGACATCAATCGTTTGGTTGTAATCAATCGTATACTTCGATTCATCAAACCCATTTAACGTGACCGTCACACCGGGAATCGTTTTCTCTGCCCGATCCTCGACGGTTTCCGTCGTCGACTTCGCATTTTCCTTTTCGACAACGATATTGACGGTGACCTGTGTCGGATCCATCGCTGTCGCATTTTCCGGTTCAACAAGTTTGACGGTTTTTTCTGTCGTCTTCGTCAATCCTTTGAGCGAGACCGCTTCCGTATCAACGGAACCGATACGCTCTAACTCTTCTTTTGTTCCATATAGACGAGCTTCCGTCGTAACGGGAACGATCTTGACGACGGTATATCCTTTTTTGACGTCATCTTTTGTCTGCACATTGATCGGTACCGTCTTACTTTCCTTATAGATCGGTACTGTGATTTCTAGTTGTTCCGGTTGATAAGATGCATTGATCGTATTCCCGTTCGCATCGGTCGCTTTGGCATTGAACGTCTCTTTAAACGTCTCTGCCCGACCAGTTACATCGATCGGTACTTGGATCGCTGAAATCGCCTGTAACTTCTCTGCGCCTCCCGTAACTTCAACGGTTTGTTGATTCGGTTGCGCTTCCCCAGCGACATATCCTTCAGCGATTTTGTTTTTATTGAGTAAGGCGACTTGTACCGGTACTTCCTTTGTAATCTTCTTATCGAGGAAGACTTCAATCGTCTCCTGCTTTGGCGTCACCTCGACATCTTTTCCGAAGCCAGTTGCTGTGACACGGACACGATGATAGCCAGGGTCAAGTCCTTTTAAATCAATCGATAACCCAAAATCCTGAACAAGCCGAAGCATCGTCAAGCTACTCGATGGACCTTTAACGGTTACCTCCATCGTATTTGGAATATTATAGGCGACCCACTGCGATTCATCATACTGGACCGTGACCGGCACGTCAAATTTCGTCGAACCTTGACCTGCGATCGGCAACAGACTAGCGGCGTCACTCTTTCCTGTCGTATTCGAACCTGCCACCATCAAATACAACATGACGGCTAAGACGACCGCAACAATGCGTAAAAACCATCGTTCATTGAACCATTTTTCGAACATTATTTTTTCGCCCCCATCCAGTTCAAGAAGGAAGTATTCGTCTGTTCGACCTTAACGATCGTCTCAAGCAACTTCGTCCGTAAGGATTCTTCATCGAGTTCCCGGTACAGACGTCCATTGATGGCGAGTGAGACACCACCCGTTTCTTCCGAGACGACGAGCGTAACACTATCCGTTACTTCACTGACACCGATTGCAGCGCGGTGACGTGTTCCAAGCTCTTTTGAGATATGTGCACTTTCTGACAACGGTAAGTAACAAGCGGCAGCTGCTAACTTGCCTTGCTGGACGATGACAGCGCCATCATGTAATGGTGTATTCGGAATGAATAAGTTGATCAGCAACTGACTCGTGATTTGTGAACCAAGCGGAATGCCCGTCTCTACGTATTCACTCAGTCCTGTCTCACGTTCAATCGTCACGAGTGCTCCAATACGGCGTTTTGACATGTACTGGGCAGACGATACGAGCGCATCGACGATTCGAACTTGTTCATCTTCATCACTGATCGCACTACGTGAGAAGAATTTACTCGTTCGTCCTAAGTGTTCCAGTCCACGCCGGAGTTCGGGTTGGAAGATGATGATGATCCCCAGTAACCCATAGGTGATAATTTGATTGAGTAAGAATTGAAGTGTTTTGAGTCCAAAAAAGCCACTCAGGAACCAACTGATCAAAATGACCGAAATCCCTTTAATGAGCTGGACCGCTTTTGTTCCTTTGACGATGATCATGAGACGGTAAATAACGAACGTCACAACCGCGATATCAATCACATCATTAATATAATCGTACCAATGTACGTTTTCTCCCAGTTTCAACAATTGAAATTGAAGTGGTTGCCAGCTGAAGTAATTCACCAACCGTGCCCCCTAACTCATCTGATTTAAACAGTTTCCATTATAGCACAAAGGGACGAGTTCGACTCGTCCCATCTGATTATTGAAATAGACGTTTGATTCCGTACCAAACGCGTTCGAATAATTGATCAATTTCCTTGATTTCTCCGGTCACGCTACCGGCACTCGCCGTGTAAGCTTTCCCGTCAACGGTCATGACGTCGCCATTAACTTTCCCTTCGATTCGGACGTTCCCGCCTTCGACATAGAGATCTTGATCGACCGTGACGCCTTTTGGCACGACGACCTCACCATTTTGAGCGACGATGCCTGGTGCATTTGTATAAGATAAGTCATGTTCTTCCTGTGCCATATAACCACCAAGGCTACCGATCGACAAAAGTAAGAAAACAGCCGCCGCCGCGAGCAATGGGTATTGCTTCATCTTCCCTCCAAAACGGGACGGTTGCGGTTGGTGCAGTAAAGCAGCGCTCGGCGTATCCACCTGGTCGGGCAATTGTGCCAGCACGCGGGATGTAAAATCTGCCGATAATTTGGGCGCTGGAAGTTGACGCAGTCGAGCATCAAGGAGTCGATACTCTTCGAACTCGTCCATCGCGTCCGCTTCCCGTAACTCTGCTTCCAATCGCTCGAATTCCTCAGGTGGTTGGTTTTGATCTAAATAATCCTGAATCCGTTCATGTACATGCTCTCGTGACATGGTGAGTTCCTCCTTCTCATCGTTTGGCAAAATGCTTCTTCAGCGCTTCCCGTCCACGATGAATTCTAGTTTTGACAGTAGCGACAGGTAATTCGATCATTTCACTGATTTCCTTTAGTGAAAGATCCTCTATATATTTCAGGACGAGTGGGACGCGGTATTTTTCTGGTAAAGCTGCAATCGCATCCCCGACTTCACTTCGTTGCTCGTTATCGACCACTTGGTCCTCCGGCAAGGTGTCCTTGCTTTCGAGTTGTGAATACAATGTCAGTCCTTCAGTACCTGACATCTCAGCATCAAGAGAATAGTCAGGTTTCTTTTTCCGTAATCGGTCAATCGATACGTTCGTAACGATTCGGTATAACCAAGTCCGGAACTTCCATTGTGCATTATACGAATCGATCTTCGTAAATACACGGATGAAGGCTTCTTGTGTCGCATCCTCCGCTTCCATTCGATCGCGCAAGACCCGGAAAGCCACAAGAAAGGCACCTTCCTTATATAGATCAACAAGTGCCGCAAAAGCATCACGGTCTCCCTGTTTCACTCGCTCAATTAAGCGTAGTGTCGTTTCTTCCACTTTGAATACCCCCCGCTCTATGCGGTCAATCTCTTATACGAAGTCGACCGATAAATGTTTCATCTCCTTTTAAATTGTAACAAAAAAACTTGAACCCCGATGAAAAGAGTTCAAGTTCTATCCATTATTTTACTAAGCGATGTGTTTCCATTGCCAAAAGTAAATCTCCGATCAGTTCATTCGCAAGTTCCGCGGTTCCGTTTCCTTCTTCAAGCAAAGGATTCACTTCAACAAATTCAGCTGCAATGAAATCTTCTGCTACCGCACAATGCTGTAACACCGTCTTCGCATCGTCTAAGAAAATGCCATCAGCAACACGTGTTCCTGTACCGACGACAAGCGATGGATCAAGACCGTCCATATCGAAACTAAGATAGAATGCATCCGTTGTTTCCTTCAAATAGGCAATCGCTTCTTCCATGATCGCGTCCATCCCCCGAGTTCGGATCGCTTCCATATCGTAGACACGAATACCAAGACGATCAATCAGTTCTTGTTCGCCTGGATCAACGTCACGTAATCCGATGAAGACGAGATGTTCCGGTTGCAGCTTAACATCTGTTCCTCCTACTTCCGTTAAACGCTGATGTCCTTCCCCAAGGGCTACAGCGAGCGGCATACCGTGGATGTTGCCAGACGGTGATGTTTCCGGTGTATTCAAGTCACCGTGTGCATCGAACCAGATGACGCCAAGACGTGGTACAGTCTGACGTAACCCCGCAATCGTTCCGATCGCCATGCTGTGATCACCACCAACTAACAACGGAAAGCGTTGCTCTGATAACGCATCGCGAACAATCAGATGCAAGTCATTCGTCGTGTGGACGACGCCTTCAAGACGCTTTAGCTTCGGATCTTCTTCTCGGACCGCATCCTCGGATAAAACAGCCGCTTCCCCGTAGCGTACTGCTTCTTGTCCCCGTGCTTCAAGTGTCGCTAACAAACCGGCTTTTTCGACAGCAGCAGGTCCGTGTTCAGTGCCCGGCTTTCCTTGTCCATAACGGTACGGTACGCTGATATACGCGATATTCATTCGATATTCCCCCTATGTCATAGTCACTTCTACATGTATTGTAAGCGGTAACAAATAGGTGGTTCAACTCAACAAAAAAACGCATGAATATACAAAAAAACACCGTGAAGGGAATCACGGTGTTCTTGCGTACGTACTCTGGTTATGCTTGGCATTTCATATAAAAAAAACTTAAGACGAACGAAACTCGCTTAAGATCTTTAAATAAAATTGGTGGAGCCTAGCGGGATCGAACCGCTGACCTCCTGCGTGCAAGGCAGGCGCTCTCCCAGCTGAGCTAAGGCCCCGAAAGAAAAAGCGGAAGACGGGATTCGAACCCGCGACCCCGACCTTGGCAAGGTCGTATTCTACCACTGAACTACTTCCGCAAGAAATGAGCCATGCAGGATTCGAACCTGCGACCCTCTGATTAAAAGTCAGATGCTCTACCAACTGAGCTAATGGCTCGACATGGTGGGGGGGGGCGGATTCGAACCGCCGAACCCGAGGGAGCGGATTTACAGTCCGCCGCGTTTAGCCACTTCGCTACCCCCCCAGTTTGTCTAGGAAACTTATACGATTGAGAAAAAACAGTGCCGGCAACAGGAGTCGAACCCGCGACCTACTGATTACAAGTCAGTTGCTCTACCAGCTGAGCTACACCGGCACAAAAAGTATAATGGTGACCCGTACGGGATTCGAACCCGTGTTACCGCCGTGAAAGGGCGGTGTCTTAACCGCTTGACCAACGGGCCATTGGCTCCGCAAGTAGGATTTGAACCTACGACCTACCGGTTAACAGCCGGTTGCTCTACCACTGAGCTATTGCGGAATAAATGAATTGCCTGGCAACGTCCTATCCTCACAGGGGGAAGCCCCCAACTACTTTCGGCGTTCAAGTGCTTAACTTCCGTGTTCGGCATGGGAACGGGTGTGACCACTTGGCTATCGTCACCAGACGACGGGCTCGCGCCCTCAAAACTGAAGTCATCAACAAGCATCTGCTAGAACAAGGCCTCGACCGATTAGTATCACTCAGCTCCACATGTCGCCATGCTTCCACCCGTGACCTATCTACCTCATCGTCTCTGAGGGGTCTTTCTTGATTACTCAAAGGGAAATCTCATCTTGGAGGGGGCTTCATGCTTAGATGCTTTCAGCATTTATCCCGTCCGCACGTAGCTACCCAGCGATGCTCCTGGCGGAACAACTGGTACACCAGCGGTGCGTCCATCCCGGTCCTCTCGTACTAAGGACAGCTCTCCTCAAATTTCCTGCGCCCACGACGGATAGGGACCGAACTGTCTCACGACGTTCTGAACCCAGCTCGCGTACCGCTTTAATGGGCGAACAGCCCAACCCTTGGGACCTACTCCAGCCCCAGGATGCGATGAGCCGACATCGAGGTGCCAAACCTCCCCGTCGATGTGGACTCTTGGGGGAGATCAGCCTGTTATCCCCAGGGTAGCTTTTATCCGTTGAGCGATGGCCCTTCCATGCGGAACCACCGGATCACTAAGCCCGACTTTCGTCCCTGCTCGACTTGTAGGTCTCGCAGTCAAGCTCCCTTCTGCCTTTGCGCTCTACGAATGATTTCCAACCATTCTGAGGGAACCTTTGGGCGCCTCCGTTACTGTTTAGGAGGCGACCGCCCCAGTCAAACTACCCGCCTGACACGGTCCTCCAGCCGGATCACGGCTGCGAGTTAGAGACTCTATGCATGAAGGGCGGTATCCCAAGGGTGACTCCTCCGAAGCTGGCGCTCCGGGCTCGACGTCTCCCGCCTATCCTGTACATCATGCACAAAGCCTCAATATCAGGCTGTAGTAAAGCTCATGGGGTCTTTCCGTCCTGTCGCGGGTAACCTGCATCTTCACAGGTACTATGATTTCACCGGGTCTCTCGTTGAGACAGTGCCCAAATCGTTACGCCTTTCGTGCGGGTCGGAACTTACCCGACAAGGAATTTCGCTACCTTAGGACCGTTATAGTTACGGCCGCCGTTTACTGGGGCTTCGGTTCAAAGCTTCGCTTGCGCTAACCCATCCCCTTAACCTTCCAGCACCGGGCAGGCGTCAGCCCCTATACGTCATCTTGCGATTTAGCAGAGACCTGTGTTTTTGCTAAACAGTCGTTTGGGCCTATTCACTGCGGCTCTACATGTGTAGAGCGTCCCTTCTCCCGAAGTTACGGGACCATTTTGCCGAGTTCCTTAACGAGAGTTATCCCGCGCGTCTTAGAATTCTCATCTCGCCTACCTGTGTCGGTTTACGGTACTGGCGCCTTCCCCCTCACTAGAGGCTTTTCTTGGCAGTGTGAAATCGTGACCTACGTCCCTACGGGACTCCGCATCGTTCCTTGACTGTGATGCCTGACGGATTTGCCAATCAGACGGTCT